>CAWIYA010000001.1:0-2127318 GCA_963840265.1 uncultured Chloroflexia bacterium
GTTCACCGTCGAATCCCTCTCCCCTCACCGCATCCTGGACGGTAGTGACGACTTTAGTCGTTCACCCGAACGAAACTCTTCCCGGCGACTTCGCCGGGATGATCATCGATAATCTTCGCACCTCCGGTGTCCAGAACACCATCGAGAAAGAACGCCTCAAGTTCGACCGCCTCGAACCCTTCGCTGGAACCCGGCTCCATGCTTCCGGGGAGTACACAGAAAAGGGAACATCGAAAAAGAGTCACCGTCAGCATTGGTCCCGAACTCGGCACCGTCGGTCCCGAACAGGTCAAGGAAGCCGTGGCCGGTATTGGGTTCGACCTGCTCATCGTTTGTGGTTTCGCCTTCGACCCGCACGTCTCTGAGGAAGCCAAACGCTATGGTAAGTTGACCGTTCTCCCCACCCACATGAACCCCGACCTGGCCATGGGCGACGACCTTCTCAAGAAGACCGGCGCGGGCAACCTGTTCATGGTCTTTGGCGAGCCCGACCTGGAGATCAAAGAAGGACGGCAAATTCACCGTCCATCTCAAGGGTCTGGATGTATACGACCCGACCACCGGCCAGGTCCGCTCAAACTCCACCGAAGACATTGCCTGCTGGTTCATCGACACCGACTACAACGAGGAGACCTTCATCGTCCGCCACGCCTACTTCACTGGCGCCGACCAACCCTACGAAAAGCTCCAGCGCGCCCTGCGCGCCGAGATCGACGAATCCGCCTGGGCTGCGTTGTATTCCACCACCTCCTATCCCTTTGAAAAACCCAAAACCGGCAAGATCGCGGTCAAGGTCATCAATCATTACGGGGATGAAGTGTTGAAGGTATATGTTGTTAAGTAAGGTCGTTAAATTCGACAGCTTCTTCTCAGAGGAACTTACGTCATGGCTGATGCGGATAGTGAAGACCTGCTGATCGATACTGAATATAATCTTTATGTCCTATCACAGGAAATCGATAGCGATGCAAGATACGAATTACCCAAACTACGCGAAAAGCTGGACCGTGCCACCTGGTTAGGTCCAGATATGCAAGGTATTCTAATCAAGCACCTGGATTCAGCCATCAGCGATTTCCGAAAAGATTTTGACAGGAGAGGTGCTGCCTGGCATCTCTGGAAGGTTCATCGTGCACTTACGGGCAGGAACTGGTAATAAGTTAGTACTGAGATACAGCTCAATAGTTATTGTTTCCCTTCAAAGAACCTCTGAGGCATTTTTATTTCTCAGAATACGGGATTAACGATGACGATTGATCAGACCCGGCAAAAGCGCACTCAAGGTGATCGATCACTCCTGGGATGAAGTGCTGATTGTGTATAACGTGAAATAGAGGAAGCCATGCCCGAATTCAAATTCCAGCGAGATCATCAAAAAGATTGGCGTTTTATCAAAGTCCGCCTGGGTTGGATTAAAAAGCTCAACCTGATTAGTTGGAACGAACGCGACCCAAAATATGATATTCGCGATTGGGGTCCGGATGGCGAAAAGATGGGCAAGGGGGTAACCCTTTCCAAAGAGGAATTGCAGGCGTTGAAGGATTTGTTGAATTCACTGGAATTGTAGTTGGTGGGATATGGGTCTGGAAGCAGAGTTTACGCAAGCCCTGGAAGGCACTATTGAAGCCGCAAAATCCCGCGGCTATATTCCCACCTACTTTATACGAATGCTGAGCGAACATGGCGGCGTTGAAACCGCCAAACGCCTCCTGGCAAAATCCGAACCCCAAACCGGTCTGTTTGAAGTGTGGCACCTGGGCATCTTGCACGAATCAATGGAAGCGGTCATTTGCGATAACCCTCGCTTCCACTCCTTGTTCAATACCACCGAAATTGCCGAAGCCCATCGTCGTCTGGAAGAGCTTAATTATTTTAAAGGAAAATGACCATGAACCCAATTAGATCATTACTCGGAGCCATCTCTGGCGATTTCATTGGCTCGGTATATGAATACAATGCCCCCCACACCACAGATTTCAAGTTGTTCACATCACATAGCCACATAACCGATGACAGCGTCCTGACCATTGCGGTTGCTGATGCCATCCTCAATGGAAAACAATATCAAAAATATATCCGCGCTTACGCACGTAAATATCCCGACAGTGGTTTTGGTGGTTACTTTCGAAAATGGATGTACTCCAATGATCCCCAACCGTACAACAGTTACGGTAATGGTTCGGCGATGAGAGTAAGTCCGGTTGGCTGGGCGTTCGATACCGTCGAGGATGTGTTAAGCGAAGCTGAAGCCAGCGCTTCTGTCACCCACAATCATCCGGAAGGGATCAAGGGAGCCCAGGCTGTGGCCCTCGCGATCTTCCGTGCCAGAACAGGAGCCAGCAAATCCGATATTCGCCTGGAAATTACCAAACGCTTTGATTATGACTTATCCCCCACACTGCAAGAAATTCGCCCAGGTTACCGGTTCGATGAAACCTGCCAGAAAACTGTTCCTCCGGCCATCATTGCCTTTTTAGAATCCAACGACTTTGAGGACGCCATCCGCAACGCTATATCCTTGGGTGGTGATGCCGATACCCTGGCGGCTATTACCGGCTCGATTGCCGAAGCCTTTTTCGGCGGTGTTCCGGAACAGATCGCAACCGAAGTATGGAAGCGAGTTCCGAAAGAATTGCAGGAGGTTGTGGATCGTTTTAACATTAAACTACCTCAGTAATTGCATAAATTCTGGTTACGGCCAATGATATTTATTAGATCTTTTTTACCTGGGCAGCAAATGAAGCAATAATGTTATGAGGAATATCATGAATATATTTCGTCATCTATTTGACATTTCACCTAATTCATGCTATAAAATAAGCACATCCCCCCTGCTCCTTCGGGTGCAGGGTGCGAGGCGGCGAACAGCCGCCTCTGCTTGTTTAAACAGGGCGGAGAGCCTATGACACCCGGGCTAAAATTGATCCCGTCGTTTGTGTATGTGGATGGCTTCAACCTTTATTATGGATCCATCAAGGGCACGCCCTATAAATGGTTGGATATATCGAAGATGGTCCAACTCCTCCTCCCCAAAAATCAAGTCCTGAAGATTAAATATTTTACGGCCCTGGTACACTCCCGCCCAAAGGATCCTGACCAGCCCCTTCGCCAGCAAATTTTCCTCAGGGCGTTACGAACGATTCCTAACCTGGAAATTATCCTGGGTCACTTCTTGTCGCATGAAGTCAGTATGCCTCTGGCCAATTGCCCGCCCGGAAAACAAAAATATGTTAATGTGATCAAGACAGAAGAAAAGGGGTCAGATGTCAATATTGCTACCCACATGCTTCATGATGGATATCAGGGAGTATATGAAGCAGCAATCGTCATAAGTAATGATTCTGATTTGGTCGAGGCAATAAAAATCGTTCGAAATGAGCTTAACAAGGCCGTTATCGTTCTAAATCCATTCAGTGACCCCTTGAAGGGTAGACCTAGTGTGGAGTTACAAAAATTCGCCACATTTGTAAAACCTATTCGACAGGGGGTTTTGGCTGCCAGTCAGTTTCCGGACCCTCTAAAAGATCGAACTGGCACCTTCCACAAACCGCCAACTTGGTAAATTGTCAACTTGTAGACACGGCGTAACTTTGTAGGGGCGGACGGCGTCCGCCCTTCTCATTATCCTTTCCCTCTTGACAAACCAGAACGCATGTTCTATCATTAACTTGGCTGAATACCTATCCGGTATTCTATGCCTGGTACCTTAACAACCGAGCGAATCGTCGTTATCTTTTACTGTCCCCCGCTTGCGTGTCCCCCGCTTTATGGGGGAATGGGGGAATGGGTACATCACCCCAATTTTTGAATTGATCCTCAGGATCAATTGACATTTCAATTCCCCCACCCGATTTTTGGAGCCCTTTTAATGAAAAACCACTCGATGAGAATCGGACTTTTGGTGGAAAAGAATTGTTCCTTGCGCGACGGGCGCTTTCGCGACGTTGTCCCCGAACGGAAGAGAGGGGAAGCACCCCCTTGCGAGGCAAGCGCCCGTACGCCACACTGCAGACATGACATCGTACCCGTAAAGGGTAGTCTGCGGTGCCACTGCGTGCGCACATAGCAAGCGTCGTGTAGGGGCGTAATACATTGTTTACAGCAACATAGGTAACAGGTTGTGCAACCACATGGGTAACACTAATGTATCATACACTAGGCTTCAAGCGATAAGCTTTCCGAGACAACAATTCGCCCTTGGTTACATCGATCTTGGCAACGATGAAATTGCGGTAACACACCAGCGCAATGTCATCTTCACTGTTTGGAATCAATTGCACCCGAGTATCCCTGAATGTTTCACTGATATAGATTTGGTAATTGGCAAACCTCAGAAAGCCCCAGTTGTTGATTTTGAATAAGCGATATTGTGAACTATATTCATACGGGGAAACATTCTCCTGATACTCCCGAGAACTGGAAGTGTACACTTGGGCAGGGCAACGATCTCCTAGCGCTTGGTGGGGACGCTCATGGTTATAGAGTTCTTCCCCAGCGCTCCAGTTCCATCACCGCATCTGCAAAATTCTGGATCCGATGAACCTTAAGAACCTCAATGTCCATGGATCGATGGAATCTTTCTATTTTGCCCTGAGTTTGGGGATGATGGACCCGGCCATGAATCGGCAAGATATCTTGATCCATTAATGCCCTTTCGAACAGGGTGTATCCGTTCTTGAACCCCGCAAAACTTGGTCCATTGTCGGTTAAAACAGCTTCTGGCAGCCCAAACATTCGGAAAACTCGCAGAAAACTCCCCAATACATCCCTTTGATCCCGTTTGGGCTCGATGAGCAAGGCATATCTTGAATGATCATCCAATATCGTCAATGGGTAACACCGCTCCCCATCCGCCATCAGGACGTCACCCTTGAAATCCGCCTGCCACAGCTCATTGTTCCGTTCTCGTTCAAATCGTTTGAAAGGTCGGTGGGCAAGGGAAGCTTCCTTGGATATCATCCCATTTCTTCCCAATATGTTATTTACTGTCCGGACACTAGGCATGCTGTGACCTTTGCCGCTTAAAATATGCCTGTATCTTGCGTGCCCCCCAACCAGGATATTCCCGCCGCAAATCCAGGATCAATCGCTCTATCTGCTCATCCGTTTTTGATCCACTCTTCTTTGGCCTTCTACTACGATCCTCCAAACTTTGCTCTTCTTGGTATCGTTTCAGCCACTTATATCCAGTTTTGCGGCTGATCCCATACTCTTCGCACAGGGCGCTGAAATTCCGGTCCTCGTGCTCACTTCTGATAATGAATTCTTCGCGTAACATTTTCACTCTTCTTTCCATCCACGGCATATTAACCTCCTCGCTTGCGGTCTTATGCCATGAATTATCCTGTGAAAGTGTTACCTAAGTCTTTGCACTAGTTGTTACCTTTGTCCTTGCCTTATACAATACATAGTCCCTGAAAAGGGATATCACGCCAGGTCAATTAAAAAATATGTTTCACGGTCATCGACGGTCTCAAGCCGTCGTTGACCGCTTCGGACTCACGAGAGTCCGAAGCCTCTTTCTGCCGTCATCGAAAAAAAGGTCCTTAAATCCTCTCAGTCGTTTCTAGTCGTTTTGGCACGTCAGAATGCTCAAAATCGCGTTGTTTCACGGTCAGTGTCGGCTTCGAGCCGACGCTGACCGCATCGGACTCACGAGAGTCCGATGCCTCAGGCAACTTGATATTAGGCGGCCTCAAGCCGCCCCATACCGCTTCGGACTCACGAGAGTCCGAAGCTTCCTGCTACATCAAGCCGCCCAATACCGCACACTTGCACCGCACTGCGGCTGGTGCAGTGCAGGTGTCGACGACATGAGTTGTCGATGCATAGCAAATTCGAGCCCGATGCCTTAGTCGGCTTGCGCGACGTTGTCCCCGAGTTGTGTTTTCGTGGTTAATTTATTTATTCTTCCCCCCCTTATTTTTCTTCGTGCCTTCGAGACTTTGTGGTTAGCTCTCATTCTTAAAATAAGCAATTGCCTTCCCCACTTCATCATTCATGATCAACGTCAAACTCCCCCCCTCCCTCCAGTCCTCCACTTTGATCACCCTCAGCGCCGCCAGCAGGCACTCGTCCGCATCCATGAACTCCCCCAGCCGGTTCGGCGTGTCCTCGAAGAAGCCCCGGTTGAAGGCCGCATCCCGGTCGTCCAGGTTCACGTTGAGCGGGTAGATGTGCGCCTCCATCAGGTCCTGGAAGAAATGCGTGCCGAACGACGGCTCCAGGTGCGGGCTCACCCCCCGCCCGGTCAGCTCCACCAGGGCGCGGGTGTGGTAGATGTCCCCGTAGGCGATGCCCACCCCCAGGTCGGGCGTGGACGTGCCCCAGCGCCCGGGTCCCACGCAGATGAAGGTCTCGTCCTTCAGCAGGGAGTTGAGAGTCCCGATGGCACGCGTGAGTTTATTTCTTTCATTGGAATTCTCGAGCGAGAAGTAGCCCTGTGCCGGGACGTAGATCACCCAGCGGATGCCGCTCACCTTTCCGTGCGGGACCATGCGGCGGGTTGCAAAAACCACGTCGGACTCCCCGCTGAGGGCCGGCAGCTCCACCTCGCCCTCCTCGCTCAGGGCGCTCTGCGGGCGGCACTGCAGCAGCGTGATGCACACCTCCGGGGCCTGCGCATCCCGGGTCGCTCGATCTCGACGGTGAACTCGGTGTCCACCGGGGAGCAGTAGTGCTCCTCCAGGGTGGACAGCATGGTCTTCATCAGTGCTGGCAAATGGCGTCCGCCGCAGCAGGCCGTCGAAGGTGATGACGAGGTTCTCCGGGTCCACCAGGCTGGTGCGGATGTTCTCCACGAAGCCGCTCTCGTCCAACTGGGCCACCTCGCGCAGGGCCGGGTACTCGGGGGTCAGCGCCTCGCTCACCGGCAGGGTCTTGAGCGTGTTGTCGTCCAGGTCGAGCAGGTCCACGAACTGCTGGGAGTGGGTGCCGATGTCGCCCGCCGAGTTCGGGGGGCAGCAGCAGCGGGTGGCTGAGCGCCACCAGGCGCGGCTGGTCGTTATCCCGCGACTCCACCGCCCGCGTGCCCAGCCCCCACACCAGGCGCACGAAGCCGTCCTCCTTGCGGATCTCGGGGCTCCAGCGGTACAGGTTGCGGCTGAAGGCCACTCCCGCCGCCTGGGGCAGGAAGTAGCGCCCGAAGCGCTCGCCCTCCACGAACTGGATCAGCACGGCGATGCGCTCGTCGTAGTCCACCAGTCCCTTCTGGTGGCGGTAGAGCAGGGCGTTGGGGTTCACGCAGGAGGCGTACACGCGGGCGATGGCCTCGGTGACGGCCTGCAGGTTCTCCCCGGCGGTGCCCTGGTTGGGGCAGAAGTAGCTGTCGTACTTGCCGGCGAAGGAGGTGCCGAAGTTGTCCTCCAGCAGGCTCGAGGAGCGCACGATCAGCGGGCGCTTGCCGGCCTCCTCCAGGATGCTGCGCAGCCGCTCGAGGATGTCCTCCGGGAAGGTGCCCTTGACGAAGTCCCGCACGATGCGGGGGTAGTCGGAGCGCATGCGGGCTTCGGACTTGTACTTCTGGTCGGACCAGTGGATGAGACTGTTGGCTGCCATGAAGGTGTAGAACACGTCGGAGGCCAGGAAGTAGGAGGTGGGGATGCGCAGCGCCTCGCGGACCTCGGGGGGGGCCTCGTCCCGCAGGATGCGGTAGGCCAGCATCATCCCGGCCGACTTGCCGCCGATCTTGCCGTAGCCGATCTTGCGCTGGCGGATCTCCTTGAGGTCTTCCACCGTGAACCATTTGCGGGCGATGTTGAGGTAGGCGAGCTGGTCGCTGATCATGGTGCGGATGAGCACCACCTTGATCTCCTGCAGGCGGGCGTCCAGCTTTTTGCGGCGGGCGGGCGGCATGCGGGCGATGTCCTCCGCCTGCTCGAAGAGCATGTCCTGCGGCGCCAGCTCGGGGTTGAAGGTGATCAGGTCGGGGGTCTCGCCCTGCTCCCTGAGCATTTCCTTGACGATGCGCTCGAAGTCCGCGTAGAGCAGGTTGTAGGCGAAGTAGAAATCGGTCTGGGCCTCGCGCACCCGGTCGAGGCGCTTCTCCCAGATGTCGTAGGCCTCCTCCACGAAGGGGTGGTGCAGCCCCTCGCGGCCCTGCGACTGGATGGCCTTCTCGCGCACCTCGGCCTCGAAGGCTTCGGGCGTGACGATGCCGCGCTCGAACAGCTCCCGCCGCATGCGCGCCCGGATGCGGTTGCGCAGGATGGGGTACTGCCGCAGGGTGAGGTAGATATCGAGGATGTGGTCGGAGGTTGGCATGGGTTTGGGTTAATAAAAACATGGGCATAGGTTCCTATGCCCATGTTGAAAACATCGATAAATTATCCGAGGTGCATCGGCATGATCACATGCAGGAAGTCCTCGCCTCCCACCGGGCGGATGACTCCCGGGGCGTTGGGGGCGGAGGTCTCGAGCGCCACGTTGGGCGATTTGACCACCTCGAGCACCTCGCGCAGGTACTTGACGTTGAAGGCGATCAGCAGCCCCACGCCGTCGATGGTGGCGGCGACCACGGTCTCGTTGGAGCCGGTCTCCTCGGACTGGGCGGAGATCTCCACCGAGCCGGGTTCGAGCTCGCCCGAGGATTTGATGTTGAAGCGCGCCACGTTCGAGCCTTCGCGGGCGAAGATCTCGGCCTGCTTGCAGGCTTTGAGCAGCGCCGGGGTGGAGAGGATGGTGCGGCTCTTGTAGGAGCGCGGGATGATCTGCTGGTAATCGGGGAAGGTGCCGTCGATGATCTGCGAGACCACCTCGCAGTCCTTCATGCGGAAGACCACCTGCCCGCGTCCCTTGGGCATGACCATCGAGATGCTCTCGGTGCCGTCGCCGGCCACGCGGGCCAGCTCGCCCAGGGCGCGGGCGGGGATGATGGCGGTGAAGGGTTCGGCGGCGGGCTGGGAGAGGGTGCCCTTGCGCACCGACAGGCGGAAGCCGTCGGCGGAGGCCATGGTGATGCAGTCCTTGTCCACCACCACCAGCACGCCCATCAGCACGGGGCGGGCCTCGTCACCCGAGGCGGCGAAGACCACCTGGGCGATCATGTCCTTGAAATCGGCCACGTTGAGCAGGATGGCGCCGTCCATGTCGGGGACGGGCAGGGGCGGGAACTCCTGGGCGTCGATGCACTTGATGTCGGTGACCGAGGTGCCGCAGCGCAGGTTGAGGGTCTGGTTGGAGGCGTTGAGGTTGAGGTTCACCTGTTCCTGCGGCAGGGTGCTCACCAGGTCGGAGAAGGTGCGCGCCGGCACGGTGGTGGAGCCTTCCTCTTCGATCTTGGCACCGATCCAGCAGGTGATGCCGAGCTCGAGGTTGGTGGCCGACAGGCGCAGGCGGCCCTCATCGCTGGCGATCAGGACGTTGGAAAGCACCGGCAGGGTGCTGCGCGGCGAAACCGCGCGGCTGACGGTGCTGAGCCCGCGAGCCAGGTTATCTTGCAAGACGGCTACTTTCATTGCTCTGTCCTCTCCTAAATCGTAAACCGTAGTAACGAATTTATTCGTTACTACCCCTGTTACACCGTTTTTCCCGGTCACTGACTTCGCAACGACTGAAGTCTGACAAGCGTGAACAACTGAAGTCGTTACTACGACAACCAGCAAAGTCGTTACTACCGACTAAAGTATATCCTGAGACCGCCAAAGTGAAAAGACGGCTAGCGGAATAACAAGGACGCCGCGAAGCTCACCAGCAGCCCCACCGCCTCCAGTCCGAACAGCCCGGCGATGACGTACAGGAAGATCATCCAGCCGGTGGCGGCGGCCCTGGGGCGCACTTCCTGTCCCTCGGCGAGCTGGCGGAGGGCCAGGGCGGCCTGGTTCAGCTCGGACTGGGCGCTGCCAACCCAGATCCAGCCCTGGGCGGGTCCCGGGACGACGAGCCGGCTGCCCTTAAACTGGGCCAGCCAGCCGCGCAGCGTGTCGGGCGGGTCGAGCGCCAGTCCCGCCGGCAGGATGACGGCTTTCGGGGTGGTCCCGGTTTCGGTCGTCGAGGCAGCCCCGGTTCTCGCACGGGGATCCCGGTCCACGAACAGGAAGGGAGGCAGGTCGGACTCTTTGGACACCGTGCGGCTGGTCACCTGGAGGGCGGCGGGCAGGCGCGGCGTCTGTTTGCGGATGGCAGCCAGCATGGCTTCGCCGAAAGCGCCGCCTTCCACGTCGAAGACCAGGGTCTGGAACGCGGCGTGCTTTTCAGCCAGGGCCTGCCCGGCGGTGCGACCATCGCGGCCCATGGTCCGCCCGTGGTAGAGACCCAGCAGGGCGAACAGGGCAAACAGCGACAGGGATTTGAGCACTCCCGGCCAGATGCCCGAGGTGTAGCCGCCAAGCAGGGCGTTGAGCAGGGTGTACACCGCGCTGCCGGCGGCGATCATCCCGCCGATGACGGCGGCAAACAGGGCCAGGTAGAGGTAGATGCGGCGCACGAGCGAACGCCGGGCGTGGTCGCCGGCATCCCCGGAGGAGAGCGCCTCGGCCTGCATCGGCCTCCAGCTCAGCAGCCAGAGGGGAAGCCCCACCCCCAGGGTGGAGAGGGCGGCGGTGAGGCTCAGGCGCAGGGTGCCGCCCCAGGCCTGCCCGCCGAGCAGGGCATCCACGAAAAAGGCCAGCAGCATTTGCAGCCCGATGAAGGCGGCTCCCAGCCCGATGGCCGACAGGATGTAGGAGTACAGGCGGCGCAGCCCCGAGCGGCGGGGCGCATCGGGCACCTCGCGGATGGAGGTCGCCAGCCAGCTGCCGTGGTACGCCCAAACTCCAGCCAGGGGGATCCCGATGGAGAGCGGGCCGCTGACCTGCTGGACAAAGACCGCCAGCGACATGCCCTCGCCCAGGACCTGGCGCAGGAGCAGGTAAAGCACCAGCCCGCTGGAGGTCAGCACGGTGATGACGCCCGCCAGCGAGAGGGCGTAGAGCAGCGCCAGGCGCAGGAGCGAGTTCGCGCTCCACGGGATCGACGAGCGAATCCTGGACCGTTTTCCAGGACCAGACCCAGACCGGGGTGCCCACCAGGGTGAGCGCCAGCCCGTTGATGAAGTCAGCCGCGCAGCAGCAGGCCGAAGGTGGTGGGCGGGACCTGCAGGATGAAGGACAGGATCTGCTGCACCCCGCCAACGGTCAGCGCCAGGCCGTACAGCACCCACACGTAGCGCGAGATCTGGCGGACGCTGGTGAAAGGACCCTTGAGGGTGATCTGATTCCAGTCCGCGCGCAGGACGGTGAGGAAATACGAGGCGATCAGAACGTTCATCAGCAGGGCGATGAGGTTATCGCTCCAGGTCTGCTGCCCGCCGACGAAGGCTGCCAGGCGGGAGAGGTGGTTCACGTCCAGGAAGAGGCGGTTGACGATGGCGAGGAAACTCTGGATGGCGGGGATGAGCGTGGAGAGCAGGCCTGCATACAGGAAAAAGGCGCGCAGGCCGGAGGCGTGCTCGTCCATTTCGCGGCGGGCATCGTTCTGGGCCACCCGCCAGTGCAGCCAGAAGACCGGCAAACCCACCAGGATCAGCGCAAGCGAACCGGCCAGGCGGGCTGCGCTCCCGCCGATGATGGAGGAGTTGATGATGGAACGCAGCAGGTTGACCAGCCCCCACAGGACCACTTCCAGGCTGATAAAGGCCACCGCATAAATGTAGAGTCGGCGAATGGTGCGCATGGGGTGGCCTCCCTACGGTTTCACCGGCAAAGCGGTCGGTTGAGGCGGCTGGAACCAGTCAAAGGACCAGTAAGGGTAGGGCATGTAACTGAGCTTCCAGGCTCCACCCTGCTGGACAAGGTTGGCGACATCGGAGGAACTGTAGCCCTGGTTGAACGGTCCGTTGCCGGGGTAGAGGATGCTTATGCTGACGGTAGCCTCCGTGCTGGTGACGTATTGGATGCTCCCCACCTGGAGGGCGTTATTGGCGACGTTCAACTGGTTCGTCAGGAAGGCGCGGCGGAAGGCGTCGTAGGTGGGCCTGGCGGGCGCATCTTCCAGGTAGGAGTAGGCGCGCTGGTAATCCTGTTTTTGGAGGGCGAGGGCGAAGTTGCGGACGATGTTATCCGGTGAGTCATCGGCGACGTACACTTGCGAGTCCTGGCGGAGGAAAAAAAGCGCCAGCGCGGCGACGACCAGCACCCCGATAAAGATGAGTATCCCGAGCAGGAAGCGATCCTGTTTCATATTTCACCTCCGAATAACCTGTAAGTTTTCTTTGGATGGATTTCTCGTGCCGATAATGGATAATGGGGACGGATCTTGATTGAATGGATTGTATCTTTTATTAAGTCGATAAGCAAGCAAACATGGTAAGAGGGTTTGCAGATCACTATTAATACCCTGAAAGGCGGCGCGTGGTACGGGTATGCTGGTTTGGTATACTTGCTCAACTCAACCAAGGAGAAAATCATGACCACCCCTCCCCGCTGGGATCTGTCCAACGTCTACCCCTCGCTGGAATCCAGGGAATTCGAATCCGCCCTGACCACCGTCCAGGGTCAGATCGACGGCCTGGAAAAGCTGTTCGCGAAAAAAGTTGCCAAGATGGATGCCAAAACCCCGGTCAAAGAACTGGCCGCGGTGGCGGGCAAAGCCATCGACGGCTTCAACGACCTATCGGTAACCGCGGGCACCGTGCGCGCCTACATACAATCGTTCGTCACCACCGATTCGCACAATACCCTGGCGATGAAGAAAATGTCCGAGTTCCAGATGGTTGGGGTGCGGATGCAGAACCTCGGCAACCAGTTCCAGGCCTGGGTGGGCAAGCTCGCCCCGGTGCTGGAGAAGGTGATCAAGGCCGACCCGACCGCCAGGGCGCACGCCTTCTCGCTGCGGGATACCGCCGACCAGAGCAAATACATGATGTCGGCGGAGGAGGAGGCACTGGCAGCCGAACTCTCCCTGAGCGGTGCCAGCGCCTGGAGCAAGCTGCAGGGGACGGTCACCTCGCAACTGACGGTGGACTTTGAACTGGACGGCAAGATCCAAACGCTGCCCATGCCGGCTTTGATCAACCTGCATTCCCACCCGGACGAGTCGGTGCGGCGCCGGGCGTACGAGGCGGAAATGGCAGCCTGGAAGACGGTCGAGGAGCCGCTGGCAGCCTGCATGAACGGCGTGAAGGGGACAGCCAACACCCTCAACCACCACCGCGGCCGCACCGACGCGCTGCACCCCGCCATCGATATGGCGCGCATCGACCGCCAGACCCTGGAAGCGATGCTGGGGGCGATGGAAGCCTCCTTCCCGACCTTCCGCAGCTATTTCAAAGCCAAGGCCAAACGGTTTGGGAAGGAAAAACTGGCCTGGTGGGACATTTTTGCCCCGGTTGGGGAAACCGAGAAAAAATATACCTTTGATGAGGCGCGCGATTTCATCATCACCAATTTTGGAAAGTTCTCTCCCGAACTGGCTGCCTTTGCCAAACGCGCCTTCGACCAGCGCTGGATCGATGCCGAACAGCGCGAAGGCAAGCGCGGCGGCGCGTTCTGCATGGGGGTACCGGGGGTCAAGGAGAGCCGCGTGCTGTGCAACTTCGACGGCACCCTCGACCAGGTGAGCACCATCGCCCACGAACTCGGGCATGCCTTCCACAACGAATGCGCCTACCAGGCGGGCAAGACCGAGATCCAGCAGGATACGCCGATGACGCTGGCCGAGACCGCCTCGATCATGTGCGAGACCGTCGTCATGGAAGCGGTCCTGGCGGAGACTACCGACCCGCAGGAACAGCTGGCCATCATCGAAACCCAGTTGATCGGCGACGCCCAGGTCATCATGGATATCTACTACCCGCTACCTGTTCGAAAAGGAGGTCTTCGAGCGCCGGGAAAAATCCGAGCTTTCGGCCGGGGACCTGTGCGAGATCATGGAACGGGCCCAGAAAAACGTCTTCGGCGATGGCGTGGACGGAAAATACCTGCACAAGTACATGTGGACCTGGAAGCCGCACTATTACTATGCCGGACTTGTCGTTCTACAACTTCCCCTACGCCTTCGGCCTGTCTATTCGGGACGGGGCTGTATGCCATTTACCAGCAGCGCGGGGCAGCCTTTGTGCCCGATTACAAAGCCCTGCTGGCCTCCACCGGCGAAGCCTGCGCCGCAGACCTGGCGGCTCGGTTCGGGATCGACATCCGCTCGCGAAAGTTCTGGGAGGACAGCCTGGGCGTGATCGCCAGGCGGGTTGATCGATACTGCAAATTGTAGAATTGAGCTCCAGGAGTTCGTGACAATATTGGAATCGCTGCCGTTCCCGCCGGAGAGGCCCCATAGGGGTGCTTCGCGAACGGCAGCGGGGGCACCAATGGGCGAGGCGCGGCCTGGAGCGGGAAATGAAAGGGGACACCTGAGTGGGAAATGAGTGGGGACGCCGCCTGGAGCGGGAAATTGGGAAAAAGACCAGGTGAGTCATATAATGCAAACAGGCTCTTCGGGATTTTCCGAAGAGCCTGTAAATTTAACAACGTTAATTAATCTTCCCTCCCAGGAGAAAAGGTCTCGCCTGCGTTCCTGGCGCTTTCGGTGAGGAACATCTTGGGTTCCCGCAGGAGCGCGCCCAATATGATGCTGACCGCCAGCAAGACGATGATCACGATCAGCGACGTGGTCATCGAACCGGTCTGCGGGGATTTAAATGCGTCCATGGCAAAGATGAACAGGATGCCCGATATTTGTCCCATGAGGATGAGCAGTCCGTTCGAGGTGCCCTCCGGGGTGGGATGGGTTATCTCGGCTCCGTACTGGAATCCGATGGGACCCGAGCTGAGCAGGAAGAAGCCCAGCGTGACGGAGGCTGTGATCAGGAGCCAGTAGGATGTGGCGTAGGCGATGCCGATCAACCCCAGCGTGGCGCCGCACAGCGCCAGGATGATGAACGGCACCCTCCTGCGGAAGCGGTCGGATAGGGCAGGGACGACCAGGGCGCCGACGATACCCCCAACGATCATCAACCCGCCGACGGTGCCAGCCTGGGTGCTGGTAAATCCGCGCGGGGCGATGATATTCTCGATCCAGGTGGTGACGGCATTGAAGGCACCCAGCCCAACAAAGAAGATGATCAGGAGCAGGATGAAATTGCGCTGCTTGAACATCTGTTTGAAGCCGTCAAATACCAGCGAGCGCACTTCCATACCCGGAGGGCAGGGCGGAGTGGCAGGCCGCTCGCGGGCGAAGGCGAAAAAGACCAGGGCGGCGACCACGGAGGCGATCCCATAAGCCAGCAGCATGCCGCCGATCTGGTAATGGATGGTCAGGATGGGGGTCAGGGACAGCCCCAGGAATATGCCGAGGTACATCGCCAGGGACCCAAGCCCGGAGGCGGTGGCGCGCTCGCGGATCGGGAACCAACGTGCAGCCACGGTGGTGACCGCATTGAGGATGAACGGCTGTCCAACGGCGATACCGATCTGGGCAACCATCACCAGGGTATAGCTGGAGGCGGTGAGACCGCGCATCAGCCCAAAGATACCGGTCAGCGCTGCGCCGATCCCCACCGCCACCCGCAGACCGTAGGTGTCGATCACCCATGAGGCAGGAATCGAGACGACGATGTAGACGATCATAAAGATCATCGACAAGAGCCCGATGCTGAGGTCTGAGACACCGTAGAACTTGACGGCGTCGGTGGTGATGGAGGCGAAAGTGATCCAGAGCAGCTGGTTGATCGCCACGATAAACATAAAAACGACCAGCATGACCCAGCGGTAGCCGTAGACTTTAAAGTTGTCTGCTTTCATGAGGGGTTAACTCCTGACGGAACGAGATAAGGTTGCATAAAGGACAAACCCCCTCTCGAACAGGGAGTTGCTTCGGGTGCCTTCACCAACAAGGGACTTCGACAAGTTCCGAATAGATAAATTGACTAAACACCTGGGCAATACTGCCCCGCTGAAGCGGGTGACTGCTATTTTACGCCAGGTCAGGAATTCGACGGACCAGTTCCGCCCAGTCTTTTCCCAGGGCCTTTTGGATCAGCTGTTTGACACCGGCGAATGCGGGAGGAGGCAGCACCATTTGCCAGATACGGGTCATGTTCTCGCGGTCATCATTGCCAATTAATGGGAAAAGCCACGCGATAACGTCCGGGAAGCGCTCCTGCGGGACGGTGGTGGACATGAGACCGAGAGCCTTAACCAGGTCGGGCATGGACACGCGCTCGCGGACGAGGCGGTACAGGTGCGCATCTTCCTTTCCGAGGTGAATATCGAGATGGAACTTGAATGCCGCACTGGCGCGGGCGATGTCCAGGGCGTCGTGTGCCAAGGCTGCAGCGTTCAAGGCGTCGAAGGCTGCATCCAGGCCGCGGTGATCGCGCTCGTACGCCTCGGCGACCGAAGGTGCGACCGCTTCCAGCGCCGGAAAGATAGCCAGCTCCTCTCCTTTGGCGTGCCAAACCAGCACATCATTGAAGAACCTGAAGCGCTCGATTGTAGGCCCGAGCCCGGGTTTGCCGCGCGCAGAGTCGAGGGCGGCAGAGTCGATCATGCTCATGTCGCTGCGGAATCCATTGTGGAATGCCATTATTGCATCAAGTGGTTGAGCCATCTTCATTCCTCCAGGTCAATTATTCCAAGATATATCCGGGTTTCAATGAATAAATATTACTACAAATATTATCCACCTGGATAACTTTCCATGATCGAATTTCGATGTGCAGATCGAGGAACGCTGTAGAAAAACCCGATGAAACCACCCGATTGCGCTGCGGCGGACACTCCATAAGAACTCCATCAGCGCAAAAAACCCCAGGGACAACCTGGGGAACCCTTGCCATAAAACTCATTTCAGTCATGTTTTAAGCGTTGAAGATAGATCCAGATCTCCACCCAAATATCCAAGGGGCGGTTACACCTGTTCCTTAACCTTGTGTACGAACGCCTGCTGGATCAGCTCGCGCAGGGAAGGAAGATCGATATCATCCAGGCGTTTGATATACAGGCAGCCTTTTCCCGCTTTATATTTCCCGAGCTTTTTCAAGAGCAGTTCAGGCGGGTCGACCCCCAACAAACCATACAGGGTCAGGTCCTGTTTTCGCGGAGAGAACCCAATGACAAACGTATCGCCTTCGCGCCCGCTGGCATACTTGTAATGATGATCTCCGAATCCCACCATGCTGCCTGCCCAAAGTTTTGGTTCAAACCGGGTGACCAGTTTCATCAGGTCCAACAGGGTGAAACAATCCTGGCGCCTTTTCGCGTCAACGATCCCGTTCAAAAACTGCCCGACATCCTCGCCCGTCGGTTTGGTCTTCAATTCCGCCATTTTAAGTTCTTCCCAACACAGGATCAATCATCCCTGCGCATAAGCCAGCTCCAAATCCTTGATTATGATTTTATCCATTTTAAGCATTGCCTGCATTACATTTTGCGATTTTTTGGCATCCTTGTCATTCAAAAGCCTGCTCAATGCAGTGGGGATAACCTGCCAGGAGAGGCCAAATTGATCCACCAGCCAACCACACCTATCTTTTTTACCACCTTCGGATAGCTTCTCCCAATACTCATCCACTTCAGCCTGCGTCTCGCAGGTTATAAAAAACGAAACAGCCGGCGTAAACTGATATTCCGGACCGCCGTTCAATGCCATGAATTCCTGTCCGGCGAGTTGAAACGTGGCTGACATGACCTTTCCGGGCTGTCCAGGACTGCCCTCACCATAGCGGGAAATGCTTCCCATCCTGGAATTTTTAAATACAGAGGTATAAAATTTTGCCGCCTGTTCGGCCTGGTCGTTGAACCACAGGAACGGGGTAATTTTTTGCATTTGGTTTCACTCCTTGTAAATTTGGGATTTGGCACTTAAGCCATTTCATAAGCCTGTCGCAGCCAGGAAACTATTTCCGCATCGATCTGCGCAGGATCTTCGATCCGAACGCGATGGGTTACCATGGCGTTCCACGAACCGGCTGCTTCGAAGCGGGGGGTTATTTTTGCACCTTTAAGCTTGACACCGATATCCAGACGATTGGAAGTTGCCTGCAAAATCGCAAACTTTTTATTTTTCCGCAGCAGGCTGATATAAGAATTGGTGGGTGCTATTGAAACATCCGCCCCGAATTTATTAACGCGGGACAACAACCCGTCATACGACTTGCGCCACCTGGCCTTGCTGCCACTAAAATGCATGTCCACCTGCTCCTCCAGGGTTTTCCTGGGATGAGTGGCAGATTGCAGGGTAAGGACAACCGCCATGGCGTGACCACGACCCAGACCGAAATCTTCCTTAAGCCAGGAAACGATCTGCCCGGTCTTGACACCTTCCTTGAGGAGGCCTTTTTTTTCCGCCAGAAGGCGAAAGTCCTGAGGCGATTTCCCAGTCTGGGTTTGAATGTTATCGAGATACGCTTTCAGAGTCATCGTTTCATCCAACCTTTATTTGGAAAGGAAATCCTCCAGGATCGGCGCGAGGACCTCCAGTTTAACATCATGGGTCTGACCTTCCAAGGTGCGCTGCTGCGCATGGGGGATGGCTTTCGCCAACCTGGCTGCGGTATCATGCATGAACGGCATGATTGCAAGGTTGGCACCCCCATCCATGACGAGGGTGGGTACTGACACCCTTGCAGCCCGTTCGAGGGGGGCTTTACGGTCGCTGCCCATGACAGCCGCATCATAGGCAAGGGTGGGTGCCACTGACTCGAACAGCGGCCACACGGGTGAGAACCGCATCCCATTCACCTGGTCAGCCGGAGTGCCGACAAACTGCATAAACAAGGCGACCGCATCCCCACGGCGACCAGCTGCCAGGAGGTCGGCAAGCTGTTTGCGATAATCCATCCAGGGCTGGGCAGCTCCTCGAAGGGAATTGTAAGGGGGCTCGTACATGGCAAGCTTTACGGTCCTCTTTCCAAGCTGGGCGGCAGCCTCGAGGGCAAGACATGCACCGGAGGAAATGCCAAAAATGAAGGCAGAGCCACCCGCTTCGGTTATCAGCGCGTCAATATCTTCCACTTCGCGATCGACCGAGTAAGGTTTGGAAAACCTGCTTTCGCCTCTCCCGCGGCGGTCAAAGGAGTAAACCGTGTAATGCGGCGCGAGGAGTTCAGCCAGGTGCTGCATGGGTCCGAAGGAACGATAGGTGAGGGCACCATCCACCAGTATCAGTGCGGGACCCGCGCCTCGTTTTTCATACGCAATGGTGGTGCCGTCTTTTGAAGTTACCTTATTCATAACGTAAACCTCCATTTTTTATCAAAACAGCGTACGTCAATATTAAATACGCTAAAATTTATCATTATTATCATAAATTATTATACAATATTCCCTCCAAAAATCAAGGATTAATCATCCCGTTGAACGGATCCAATTATTATGAGAGTATCTACCAACAAATAATCAATGGGGATAAAACCTGCATCCCCCATTACAGGCGCGGATCAACAGAAACGAAATCCGCAGAGGGCGGCTGCACCACCCGTTTAATGGGGGGAATGGGGGATGCCCGGCGGTTAAATCGATATATCAAATGAAAAACCGGACGAGCGATGAAGGATGGAATATGCATGTGGATCTTTGGGGAGAAAATTCAAAACCCAGGATGTTTTTTGGAGGTCCATTTACCGGAAACCGCAGGTTTCAGGCAGAAGTTGTCCTGGTCCGTTCCCAAATTTTTTCAAGCGCCAGAATCAGCATTCCCAGGGAGGCGACCGCTGCGCCCGGAAAGTACAACCCGCCAATGCTGAACCCGGTAATGAACGCGGCTGCGAGCGAGAGAAAACAGAGAGGGATCGCCAATGCCAGCAACCCGCGCCAATCCGCGAATGCGGCTGCAGCGAGGAGAAGAGAAAAGGAAATCATTACCGCGATCGAAAACGGCTCCACCTGTGACACCCAGGGGAGCTGCCCGGTTGTGGTGGTGGTGACAGGCAGGGTGCCCGGCTCGCCAGTGGACGTAACACTTTCAAAGGAGACTTTGGCGAAGAAAAGGAAATAGACCGCCACCCCAATCGCCCAAAGTGCGACCGCCACAGCTAAAACCCTACGAATTATTCGGAGAACTTTCATCATGCACCTGTTGCCTGGTTTGAGGCTCACTGCCGAATTAGGAATGGGGTGTTGCCTGGGAATAGTATAAACCCAAATGCAGGGGTGCGAATTTAGCGTTCCAAATAATTCTTGAGAGCTGCAAGCATGATGCCCCAGTTCTGCTCGGAATGGACACGGTCTTCTTCGGTGAGGTTATTATCCTGGGACAGAGAGACGGTAGTCTGTTTGTCACTGGCAGATAACTCGAATGTGAGCGTGTGATAATGTTCCGGCTTATCGGGCAGACCGGCAAGCGGGCTGAAATGGGTGTACACGAGGGTTTTTCCCGGTACGTTTTTAAGAATCACACCCTTGTCTTGGTACGCTTTTCCCTCCCATACACCCTTCCAAACGATCGGGGACCCGACACGCCAGTCGGAAATTACCGTTGTACCGAAATAGTATTGCTTTATGGCAGCGGGATTCACCAGGGCGTCCCAAACCCTTTCCGTGGGGGCATTAATTTTGATGGAGGCCCTGGCGTTCAATTTTGAATCCATTCCTGACTCCATTCGTGACTCCTTTTATTCCACCGATCAAATGACGTTTAGAATGTGGTCATAAATTTTCCGGTATTTCTCTTCTTTCTCCTGCAACACCAAATCCTTTGCCTTTGCCAATAAGCCGGCATCCTTTTCCGCATCATACAGGTACCGCAGTGATTGGAGGATATCCTGGCGGATCAAATTATAATGTTTTTCCTGGCTGCACCCACCAAATCGTTTTTCCAGGTGGGCAACCACTTTTTCCCGGATTTGACCACCTGACAAGGCAACCTTCCAGATATTCTGTATACACTGTCTCGAAGTGATGAACTTTTCGTCTGAAGTGTGAGCCAAAAGGCGATCCAGGGAACCGGTAAGACGACCCTGCGAATCACTTTTGACAAGATTGCACAATACCATGATGGCGATCGATCTTTGATAGGAATTCCCGTCGTCCAGCCTTTGAACCAGGTCATCCCAAACTTCATAAACCCAATCGACTTTCCTCTCGGTGATTTCCAATGTGTGCTGAAGCGCATCAAGCCGGATCTTGTCGTCAGTCGATTTCAGGTTGTTGATATATTCCTTGACATTTGATTCCATGATCCTCTCCCACCGGGATTAATCTGATCGCACAATTTCGAAATATTCGCGCCGGATGGCTGGAATTCCCTGCCCCAGCGATAGATTAACAATCCCCTGATTAATTTTTAGAGAATTGCATCAAATTCATTTTCTTTCGACCTCCACCCACAATCCAACCCCATCGGTGGAAAGCGTGATCCAGCCGTCCCGGTCGGTGCGCAGGAGGGTGACGCCTGCAAGGCTGTCGAGCACGGATTGATCGGGCAGACCGTTTGGGTCACCGGCAGCCACACTCAGGACAGCCACCTGGGGGTGCAAAGCACTGATCCAACCGGGTGGATTGGATGGGGCGTAACCCGAGTCGGCAAGCAGGAGAGCCGTTACCTGTCCGATGGTCTTGCTGCTTCCCAAGTCGTCGAGGGTTGCGATATCAATGCCCATGGGAAGCAGGGCTCTGAACCCCTGCCACTCAACCAGCAGGACAGCGCCACGCGGCGTGACACCCTGCACTTCCAACCGCGCTCCCTGCCCCAGGTCAAGCTGCGCGCCGGGGTAAGCAATCGTTACCGGGGTCTGGCTGGAGGCGAACCGGCGATCCAGTTCTCCAGCAGACCAGGAAGCGTCCAGGTTCCCAGACCATAACACGCTGCCAATAGAAAAACGATCGAGGATGCGGGGCAGGGCAGCCACTTGCTGTTCCTGGGTGGAGGCGATGACAAGCCAATCCAGGCTGCGGTCAAAGGCGGAAAGACGGACACCGAGATCCCCGGCAAGCCGGGATGGGCTGGGTCCGCCATCCACGAGGATGGACCGCCCGTTGGGAGTCTGGATCAGGATGGCGTCGGCGGAGCCGACATCCAGAAACGTCAGACCCAGGCGCCCATCAGGAGCCTGGAAGGCAGCAGACCAAACCAGGAAGACAAAGATGCCCAGCACAGTAATGGTCACAGAGGGAACCAGGAGAGGGCGCAGCGCTTGTTTAACACGCTCCCCGCCAAAGGTAAGGACGGCCAATATCCCAAAGAACAAGATTACGAAAATGGGAGAGAAATTTCCCAGGACGACCACACCGTGAGGGAGGCGGTTAAAAAATCCCACCGCCCGGTCTGTATAGGCTGCGAACGGCCAGGCAACCCAGGCAGCCAGCGTACCAAGCGGCAGGTAGATGAAACTAAGTATGAGGGCCAACCCCGAGAGGGTCATCAGTGCGGGTTGGACCGGCAGGATAAAGGGATTGGCGATCAACGATACCAGCGAGATGCGCCCAAACTGGTAAGCCATGATGGGCAGGGTGGTCAACTGGGCAGCCAGGGTGAAGAAAAGAATGGTACTCAGCGGAGTGGAAATCTTCAGGGCGGTATCGATTGGAAGGCGGCGGGCCAGCAGGCGGGTGAACCAGTCCTGGAGAGGCTGGGCGTATAAGACCAGGCCCAGGGTGGCAGCAAATGAGAGCTGGAAACCGATGTCCCACAGGGCATTTGGGTCAATTGCCAGCATAACCCCGGCGGTGGCCGAAAGGGAATTAAGACCGTTCTGGCGGCGTCCCAATTGACGGGCAAGCAGCCCCAGCCCTCCCATAATGGCGGCACGCACGACCGAGGCAGTGGCTCCCACCAGAATTGTGTAAAAAATAATTCCAATGACAGCCGCGATCGTCCCGCGATTGCGTCCGAGCAGGCGGCTGAAGAGGCTTACAAATAAACCGGCAATGATGGCAATATTGAAGCCGGAAATGGCAATGATGTGGGCAGTTCCGGTGTTTTTATAAGCCTGCTGAAGAGGAGCGGACAGCCCGTTATCGTTTCCGAGCAGGATGCCTGCCAGGAGCGAAGCCTCGGGGTCCGGGAAGATGCGGTAAATATGATCGAGAGCGTATTCTTTGAAGGAGTAAACCAGGCGCAGGACCGGATTCCCGCCAATGGTGGGAAGAAGCGTGGCAGCAGCATCCGGCATGTAGGAAAGGATACCCTGGTGGGCGAGGTAGTCCTGGTAAGAAAAGTCTTCGTTTTCCGGGGGTGTCTGTAAATGACCGCGCAAGCGAACGACATCACCGTAGTGCCAATCCGCACCCGGGAGGACACGGGCCAGGATCAGACCGTGGACCGGCAAGGTTATGTCGCCGGCAGCCAGGGAGGTCACGCCAACGCGTAAATTGGTGTAAGCATCGCGCTCATCGGGCTGCCCGGTGAGGGTGCCCGTAACAAGGATCTCGTATTCCCGGTCGTTGTACCAGGCGATGTAATGAGCATCCACAAGAGGAACCGTGGATTGGCAACGGGCTGCGCCGAGGAAAAAGAATCCCAAAAGAGCGGGCGAGAAAAGGAGAAGGGGGTGAATCGAGATGTGGAAGCGCTTATGGAGGATGCGGAGGAGAATGAAAACGATCAGACCTATGCCTGCCAGAATCAACCAGACCAGGACTGACAGCGACACGCGACCCGCAAACAGGACCCCGGCAATAAAAGCCAGCGAGAGCCATAACAACGGCATCCATCCAGTGAGCCTGGTGAATCTGCCAGGGGTTTGCGGGTTGATCGTCTCCATAGGGGGCCCCCCAAACCTTATTGTACAGGTTGTGCAAGAACCAGACAAGGCTTCTTATTGACGAAATTCCCTTACAGGCATACAATCATCGTAATTGAATATTGGTCAGGGTGCCAGAATGGCACAATGGCGAAGCCGGTGAAAGTCCGGCACTGTCCCGCAACTGTGAGTTGGCAAAAAGTCAACAAGTCAGGCCGCCCGCCCTGTCCGGTTCTACACTCTCTCGTGGAAAGGAGGTGGGAACGGCGCAACGGATTGCCTCTTCCCCCTCCCCTGTCTTGCACAGGGGATTTTGTTTTGGAAAGTTGGGAAAGCTGCCAGGAAGCATCGGAGATCCCCTGGAAACAATCCCATTACCGGCATTTGAGTGCCATTTATAGACCTAAGATTATTCGCTCTTAACGTGAATTCAGGAGAATGAAATGTTCCGCAAATTGCTAATTGGACTCATGATCGTACCCATGCTGGCTGCATGCGGCGCAGCCCCGGGTGCGACCCCGACAGCCGCAGCGACCCTGCCGCCCGCCACATCCGTCCCCACACTAAATCCGATCACCCTGACCGACGGCCTGAACCGCACCGTGACACTCTCCGGACCGGCCCAACGGGTGGTCTCGCTGGCTCCCGCCAACACCGAAATCCTGTTCGCGATCGGCGCGGGGGCGCAGGTGGTGGGTCGTGATGAAACCTCGGATTACCCGGCCGAAACGAAGACCCTGCCAACCATCGGCGGGTACAGCGGATTTAGCCTGGAGGGGATTGTCGCTCTCCACCCAGACCTGGTACTAGCTGGCGGTATCAATACGCCCGAACTGGTAGCCAGCCTGGAGCAATTAGGACTGACCGTTTACTTTCTTCCCAACCCGGCAACGCTGGAAGAAATGTATGCCAACCTTGAAACAGTGGCAAGGCTGACCGGTCGCGAAACTGAAGCAACAGCGTTGATAGACTCTCTAAAGGGGCGGGTTGCCGCGGTAGACGAGAAAATCAAACCGATTTCCTATGGACCAACTGTCTACTATGAATTGGATGCCACCAATCCAACCAAGCCTTTCACCGCAGGACCCGGGACCTTTGTAGACCTGCTGATCGACCGGGCGGGGGGCAAAAACATCGGTGCGGAACTATCCAATCAATACCCCCAAATCAGCCTGGAGCAACTGGTGATTGCCAACCCCGCCATTATCATCCTGGGAGATTCAGCATACGGCGAGACCCCGGAGAAAGTAGCCCAGCGGGCGGGATGGTCCACGCTGAGCGCGGTCCAGAGCGGGCAGATCTTTGGGTTCGACGACAACCTGGTCAGCCGGCCTGGCCCGCGACTGGTGGACGGGCTTGAAACCCTGGCGAAACTGCTTCACCCGAACCTGTTCAAATAAAAAAAACAAGGGCACGCATCCCCTAAAAGGGATCAAACAGCTTGCCCTCACTACAATGAAAATCCGTCCCTATTTATATACGCTGCTTTTCCTGATTTTGGCAGTAGGATTATCCATTGCCATTGGCTCGGTGTTCATCCCACCCGCCGACCTGGGTCGAATCCTGGTCGGCTGGCTGAAGGGGTCACCGTTGTCCGAGCCTTTAAAAACTTTCGCCTTCATCATGACAGACATCCGCCTGCCGCGCACAGCGCTGGTGCTTCTGACCGGGGCTGCGCTGGGCGGGTCCGGAGCAGCGTACCAGGGTCTTTTTCGCAACCCTTTGGCCGACCCCTACTTGATCGGGGTGGCCTCGGGGGCGGGTCTTGGTGCGGTGCTGGCGATGAGCATCAAATGGCCGTATTCCTTCTGGGGTCTGATGGCTGTACCCATGGCGGCGTTCCTGGGAGCGCTGCTGACCGTGTTCCTGGTCTATACCCTGGCGCGGGTGGGCAAAACCATCCCCACCACAAACCTAATCCTGGCGGGGGTGGCATTCGGTTCTTTCGCAACAGCCGTGACCACCTTCCTGATGCTGCGCTCGACAGGCGAACTGCACCGGGCGATCGCCTGGTTAAATGGCGGCTCATCCCAGGCAGGCTGGGAGCCTGTGCTGGCAGTACTGCCCTTCCTGGCCGCCGGGCTGGGGGTATTGGTGCTGAGCGGGCATGCCTTGAACCTGCTGCAATTTGGTGATGACCAGGCTCAACAAATGGGTCTGCCCGTGACGCGGGCGAGGACCTTGATCCTGCTGGCGGCTTCACTGGCGACGGCAGCAGCCGTGTCTTTTTCGGGAATTATCGGCTTCATTGGACTGATCGTCCCGCACATCATGCGGCTGTGGTTCGGTGCGGATTACCGGCGGCTGCTCCCTCTCTCCCTGATCGGGGGAGCAGGCGCGCTGCTGCTGGCTGATGTATTGGCACGCTCGATATTGTCGCCGCAGGAATTACCGGTGGGAATCGTGACGGCGCTGGTGGGCGCTCCTTTCTTCCTGTGGGTCTTGCGCCGGGCAAAGAACCAGGGAACCTGGTGAGATTCGATTGGATATTTAGCCATGCTGAGAATTGCAGGATTAACGGTTTCTTACGGGGCAAGGCGCGTGCTGAATGCCATTTCACTGGAAATTAAATCCGGTGAGGTGATGGCGCTCATCGGTCCAAACGGTGCAGGAAAATCCTCACTGGTAAAGGCTGCAAGTGGAGTGATTCCGATAGAGAGCGGAATGCTGCAATGGAACGAGCCAGGTGTTGCTTCGGTAAAATTAATGACCCTGTCGCCGATGGAGCGTGCCCGGACCCTTGCGGTTGTGCCCCAGGCAGCTTCCATGCCGCCGGCTTTCACAGTCTGGGAAACCGTGTTAATGGGACGGACGCCACATTTAAACTTCCTGGGGCAGATCTCAAAAAAAGATGAAGCGATCGCCAGGCTGGCACTTCAAAAAGTGGACGCCCTGGACCTGAGCGAGCGGCGCGTAGGTGAACTCTCGGGCGGCGAACAGCAGCGGGTCTTGCTGGCGCGAGCGTTGACCCAGTCCACCCCCATCCTGCTGCTGGATGAGCCGACCTCCAACCTGGATCTCCATTACCAGGTCAGTTTTATGGAAACCGTGAGAAGCCTTGCGCACAAGGACAAATTAGCCGTCCTGGTTGCCATGCACGATCTAAATCTTGCCGCCCGTTACGCTGACCAGGTTGCGCTGCTGGTGGAGGGGGAAATCATCGCGGCAGGGAGCCCGCAGGAGGTGTTAACCCCCGAGTTGATCTCTGCAGCGTATCACCTGCCCGTGCAAGTAATCCCGCATCCATTTGCAGATGTGCCGCTGGTGCTGCCAGGAAATAATTAATTACTGTTCAGAAGGCTGGATCTTAACCCCCGTGCAAAAAAAAATTAAGCCAGGTCAATCTCCTATTTTAGCTGGTTGGGATCCGAAATATACTGCCACCAATTATTCGCGACCCCGTCCTTCCGCCCGGCAGCCCGAGGCATATGCTTTAGCCACCACTTGTGGTGTGCGCGGATGTCGCCATTGCCCCATTCTTCTGCGTTGAGCAGGCGGACATCATTCTGAAAGTTCGGGAAGTTGTACCAATCATAGCAATTGGTTGGGACACGAATGGAATTGTTCCAGTCGTAATCGCGGACGCTGTTGGGAGCATAATGGATGGTTCCAATTCCCGCCTGACCGGGAGCGATCTGGTCAAAACTGACAAAGCGCTGGAAAAGGTTGAGGCTGGACCCAACAATGGGCGGAACACGGCCTTTCTTATAAGTCCATGCCACAAATTCCTGGCATTCGAAAATCCTGGAGAGAAGAGCTTCAGCGCGATGCCCGAACGATTCCAGCATTTCACCAACGCCGCGTTCATACGAAAAACCCATCACAATAAACCGGCGGGAGGAGCTGGACGACCAGGTCATTGGGGGGGAATTGCACCAGTATGCACCCGCTCCGCCCATGGTTGATTCGAAGAACCCGGCATGGGGGAAACCAAACAGCCACACTTCATCGAAATCCCGCATGCTAATATGCGACAAGACGTTTAGTTTGGTCAATATCGCCTGGTAGTCTGCACCTTCAGGCATGTGGGGCGGCTTGATACCCTTTACAACATCCAGATATGTTTGAGGAGAATAGGAAAATCCATCCGTCTTGACCGGGAACTCGTTGAGTTCCACGCGCTGGGCAATCTGATAGCGTGCCATACCGCCGCTGGTCTCCATAATATCCTGGATGAAATCATTCGCCAGGGTATCGGGAGATTGCCATTTCATCAACCGGGAAAGTTTTACCCCGGAAGCGGGGTCCATGACCGGGTCGATGATTACCAACAGGACGCGTGTGGTCACCATCCGGACCGGTTCGATGGTGTTATCGGGTGGAACTTCATGAACGGGGGTACGCGGCTTTTGCAAGCCAAACAATCTGAGCAGCCAACCCAGCAAAGTTGGTTTGGGGTTGTCAGATGGATTTTTCATTTCTCAGGGTACATTGGAGGCGAAGTAAACCTGGGCACCCATGCTGATAATAATGTTCCGGTTCGGGCTGATCGTCATGGCAGTGGCAGAGCCGGTGAAAAGCGAATTGCTTTGCTCCACGCTGGCCCGGAACTGACCGCGCAATTCCACCGTATTCGAGCGCGGGCTAAAGTAGTAAATTGCCCGGGTGAGAGGTTCAAGAAGATAAAGCATCGGGTCGGGTGCGGCTGCGAAGGAGATTTGAGTGAAGATGGCATCGGTAATCCTGGGACCAGGCTGCCGCTCGGGGCGATTATCAACAAAAGTAAGTGGATCGGCACAGCGCAACGGTACCCCTTCAAAATGACTCGCCGGGCAGGAAGTGACATGCCCGTCTTCAAAAAGCAAATACAGGTCGGAATTATTGGCAGCCAGGTCGACGGAGGTGCTCATACTCTGAGGGACCTGCTGTCCGAAGAATATGGTGGGGGAATCGGTGAATTTTCCGGAATACCCCGAATATGACCACACATTGTTCCCGGGTGGGTCAAGAACGTAAAGATAGCGACCATCCGTATCCAGGGTAAACGCGGAAATCCCCTGCCATCCAAGGGGTGGAGGGCTGAGAGGGACCGCCTCCGGATCCATATTGAAACCGCAGTAGAGCAAAACCCCATTTGCATCAATTCCCATGACCCGGGCATTGTAATCATTGCTCATTTGGAGGGCTTCAATATCGAGCAATTTTCCAACATTGATCGTTCCGTACTGCCCCGGACCGCAGACAAAATTGGTGTCAATCTCATATCCCTGGCTTCCCAGGGATGCGCGGATCACATTCCCGCGAACGGCGTCCAAAAGGTACAGGTCGGTGTTGGTGGCAGCCATGCGATCGATTTGCAGGGTGCGGTCCAACCCTCCCACAATGGCAGGGCTGAAATTCACGCGGACGATACCGTCCAGGTTATCGAGCGCAGTCTGCGCCTGCTGGCGTAAATCCAATGAGTCCTGGGTTACCTGGTAGTTATCAGCCATATCCAGGTAATACAGGGTGCTGTCCCAGGCATGGCGAACCTCGGTCGGGTCTGTCTGCCCGTGGGCCTGGGCAGCCTGGCCTAAAGCCATATTGTAGAAATCCTGGTATTGGGAAACACGCCCGTATCGGGCGTAAACCAACCCGGCGATCGTCACGACGATCACAGGAATGGCAATTGCCACAAATGCCAGGCTTGAACCACCACTTTCCGAATCCCCATCATTCGCATTTGGCAAAAGGTTGGGCAGGAATTTCCTTATCCCCGCTGAAATCTTCTGAGTGCCATTCCTGATCCCAACGATGAATAAAGCCAACCCGCGGAAGATGCCCTTGCGGTGAGAGATGGGACGCTTAATCTCGGGCAATTCGCCTGGCACGCGGGAGGACACAAAGCGACCGGTCTGTGCTGGAGGATGCGCCACAGCAGATTTGGAAGAAGCGGCGGGTTGAGGGGCTGCCTGTGACGAATCAATTTTAGCCCCCGGTCTCTGTAAATTGACAGGTGACGCGGTCGTATTGGGAGCACCTTCGGGCAGAGATGATCCTGGCGCAGCTTCATTTTCCGACCCGGCCAGGAGGGTGGCGAAACGGCTGGCAGGTTGTCCACTATCCACCTGGGAGGTGGGGATGGCTGGAGAATTGGCAGATGGCGTGGAATCCCGAGGGGAAATGGGGGCTGGTTCGATTGATCGTTCCTGGGGAGTGATGGAACTACCTGGCGCTGCGGTACCGGGAGCGGGCTCAGGCGCGGGTGCAGGTTTCACAAAAGCCGGCGAGCGTTTCGGAGGGGCTGCATTGGGAGAAGGGGCAGGCATCGCTTTGACGATGTTTAAAATACCCTTCCCGGGCTGCACAAGAACCTGTACTGCGTTCAAGTCTTCCGTTGTAACCGTCACCAATTCGCGGCGCAGGGTATCCAGCGGAACCTGACCCTTGCCCGTTAAAGCTGCTTCCCAGCCGGAGGGCAGATCGGCACACAGCACCAACTGATCGCCGGGATTCAAGTCGAGTTGAGTGAAATAGAGCGGGGTAGCCTGGCCGATTCCCAACCCACGCCCGGATAATTGGGGGTCGTGGACGTGGTTGGTATCCTTACCGGTAAGGTGGAAAATGTGCGTTGGACCGCTCTGGGCAAACACCATTTGCGGACCGCGCAGTACGCCAATAATCATGCGACCGATAATATATTGACCCTTGCCCGTGGTGCGCAGATTCCGGTCCACCAACAACTGGTTGATACTTTCGGCGACGCTGCGCACTGCGGAAGTCACGGATCCGGCAGTCTGGTAAAACTGCTTCGCCATTTGAGCAGCGGTCTGGTTGTACTCACTGGATGAAAATGGGTCGTTACCGGAAAAGGTCAGGTAGATAACCAGGCGGTCATTCTCGCGGCCGCGGGCTGAGCGGCGGGGAGGCTCCATTGCCTGCAATCCCGGAAGCTGCGGCCATTCCTGACCTTTGATCCGGTAAAAGGGAAACATGTTTAGATCGAAAGCTGCAGTCACACCCACATTATACTGGTAAAATCTCGGTATGGAATTTACCCTACATCGGAGCTTTAATGAGCTCGAGCCCCTGGCGGGGGAATGGAACGCACTTCTAAATGAAACATCCACCCATGTACCTTTCCTGCGTTATGAATACCTGCATTCCTGGTGGGAGACCCGCGGCGGGGGAGAGTGGCCCGAGTCACACTTGGCAGTCGTGCTTGCGCGGGAGGAAGGAAAGCTGATTGGAGTTGCTCCCCTGTTTTCTGCCAAGAACCGGGAGGGCGACCCGGCTCTCCTGCTGCTGGGCAGCATTGAAATCTCGGATTACCTGGATGTGATCGTCAACCCCCGTGACCTGCCGGTGTTCATTCCAGGACTGCTCGATTTCCTGGACCACTCCGGACCGGCGGGTCTTAGCGTCGCCGCCCCCGAGGCGGAGTCAAAACCCTGGCAAACCCTGGACTGGCATAATCTTCCCGATGGATCGCCAACGCTCCCGGTTTTAAAAACCGAAGCCGAAAAACGCGGCTGGAGTTTCAGCGTTAATCAAACCTACCGCGCACCATCGATCCCTTTGGCAGGCGACTATGAGACCTACCTGTGCGGAATTGATAAGAAACAGCGCCACGAGATCCGGCGGAAAATGCGCCGCATCGGAGAAAGCGGCAGCGATGTGCGCTGGTACATTGTTACTGACGGCGATACATTGGATGCCGAGGTGGATGCCTTTCTGGTCATGATGACCGAGGAACCGGATAAGGCAAAATTCCTTACCGAGGACATGCGCAGGCAAATACATCTATCCAGCCGGGCTGCATTCGAAAATGGCTGGCTGCAATTAACCTTCCTGGAAGTGGACGGGCAGAAAGCGGCCGGGTATCTGAATTTCGATTATCTAAATCGGATCTGGGTTTACAACTCCGGGATCGAACGGCGTTTCCTGGAGTTATCACCCGGCTGGGTGCTGCTGGGGCATCTCCTGCAGTGGGCAAACGAGAACAAGCGCTCCGAGTTTGATTTTATGCGCGGGAACGAAGATTACAAATATCGCTTCGGGGGAGTGGATCATTTTCTGGTGCGGGCAAAAGTAACCCGTAAATAGTATGACTCCTGAACTGATCCTGAATGCACGCGCCGACCTGGGCGAGGGTCCGGCATGGGACGAGACCACGGACCGACTCTACTGGGTGGATATCCAGGCCGGGAATTTGCATACCTTCGATCCGCTGAACAAGATTGATGAGTATGTAAACATGGGCGAAAAACTGGGGAGTGTTGCGCCATGTAAAAATGGGGACCTGGTCATGGCGCTGGAAAGCGGCATTGCCACATACCACCTGCCCACAAGAATACCAACCCGCCTCGTCAATCCAGAAGAGCATATCCCCGGGAACCGGTTCAATGACGGCAAATGCGATCCGACCGGTCGATTCCTGGCAGGGACGATGGACAACGCTGAAATAGAAGCCAGCGGCTCGCTATATTCATTTTCTCACGACGGATCGTTGAAAACACTGCTGACTGGAACCCGCATTTCCAATGGGCTGACATGGAGCCCGGACTACAAGACTTTTTACCATATCGACACACCCTCGCGCCAGGTAACCGCTTACGACTATCTCCTGGAAACCGGTGACATTTCAAATCCACGCGCAGTCGCGACCATTCCAGGCGAGCTAGGCTGGCCGGATGGAATGACATCCGATGAGGACGGGATGTTATGGGTGGCGATGTGGGGCGGTGCCAAAATAACCAGGTGGAATCCGGTCACGGGCAACCTGTTGGAATCGATCCCCCTTCCTGCGTTAAATATTACTTCCTGCATCTTCGGCGGACCATCCCATACCGATCTCTATGTAACCTCGGCACGCAAAGGGATGAGCCCGGATCAGTTGGCAAAATATCCCCTTTCAGGCGGGCTGTTCAGGATTAAAACCGGAATTAAGGGAATGCCGACCTTCGCGTTCGGTAATTAAAAACCCCCCAACCAAAAATATTCAATCGCCGGGCAGGGGTTGGACAGAAGTTTCCCGGCTGCGGTGAACAAGATAAATCCCGGCAAGAACCACCAGGCCTCCGACCCACTGGACGGGCTGGAGGGTTTCACCCAGGAGCGGGATGGCCAGCAGGGCGGTCAGGACCGGCTGCCCGAGCATGGTGGGTGAGACAACCGACGCCGGAAGATGCCCGAGTGCATACCCCAGGGCGAGATACCCGGTCAATTGAGGCAGGAGAGCCGCAGCAAGGAATAACAGGTACGTGCGCGGGGAATAGCCGTTCAGCGCGGATCCGGTCACCAGGCTGAGGATGAGTAAAACAATGCTGCTGCTCAGGCTGCTGACCCAGACATGAGTCAGGGTGTCGAAATGCTGACGGCTGCGCTGGGAAAAGAGGAAAAATATGGCATAAAACATCCCGGTCGCCAGGGCAAGCAGATCCCCCCAGCCAATCATGGGGTGCTGGAGGAAATCATTGCTCAGCACAGCCACCGCGCCGCCCATGGTAAGAGCAAGCCCGACCCAAAAAAGTCCCTTCGACCGTTCCTTGAAGATCAGCCAGGCAGCCAGCGCAACCCACAAAGGAGAAGTATTTCCCAGCAATGTTGCATTGGCGGCTGATGTATATTTCAATGACGTGTTCCATACAAAATGATCGAGGGCAGAAGCAAGACCCGCCAGGGCTGGCAGGATCAGGATCCACCCGAAGAGACGGGGGTTTGGGGATGTACGCTGATTCCGGATGGTGTGGCGCACGAAAAACGGAGTCAGGATCAGGGTGGCGATGCCGAGGCGGTAGAATCCAAATACCGGTGCAGGGGCGTTCGCCCAGCGCACGAAAAAAGCGGCGAAAGCGAGACTAAGGATGGTGACCCCCAGGGCAAGGTATGGCAGGATCTTTCGGGTGGCAGGCATCGAGCGACATTGTATCACGACCATGAACGCAATAATATTCAGCATGATCATCGTGAAAAGCGGCAGATAATTTGCTTCCTGCAAGTTTTTTCCTCCCTTTTTCAATAAGATCCAGCAACCCTGTCCTTCCCCGTTGCAACCCCAAACCGCCCGTGTTAGAATAACGCTACCTTTGCCTGGTTGGTAATGGAGCAAGAGATATGTCCGAGATGGTAGAAGTAGTGATCGACAGTGTACGCGTAAGCCTGATGTCCCCCCAAAGAGTGGTCGTTTTGCGCCAAACCGACGTGGAACGTTACCTCCCGGTGTGGGTCGGACCGTTCGAGGCCGAGTCCATAACGGTGGCGCTGCAGGAGGTTGAAATCAGCCGACCGATGACGCACGACCTGCTCAAAAACGTATTTGCGTTATATAACTCCAAGATTTTGCGGGTCGAGATCGTCGACTTGAAAGAAGATGTCTATTTTGGCAATATCGTCGCTGAAACAGACGGGAAGATCGTAAACATCGATTCCCGCCCGTCGGATGCAATTGCCCTGGCGCTGCGTGCCCACGCTCCCATGCTGGTGAGCCAGGCTGTAATGGACGAAGCAGGGATAATCCCCGAAAGAAATATTCAAGAAGAGACTCCGTCAGAACCAGCCGAGAAACCAGCACCGGGTGCCGAAGCCGGACCAGAGGACGAAAAACGCCTGGATGTATTCGAAGACTTCCTGAAGAAACTTGGCCCCGATAAGGGCGACGAAGAAAAACCCAAATCTTAGGGCGGACACCTCCTTGCGGGGGTAAATCTGCTCCACTCCTAATGGAATAACCCATGGCTGATCTGCCTGTTCCCGAAGAGCCTGTACTGAGTCCCGCAGAAGAGCGCCGACCAGAACAAGCCGAGGGGTCTTCCCTCCCGCCCGCTTCAATCACCCCCCACAATCGCGAAGCCGAAGAGGCCGTTGTGGGGGCAGTGCTCATTAATCCCGAAGCCTATTATGACCTGGCACAGTTCCTGCAGGCGGACGATTTTTATATCGTCAAGCACCGCTGGATCTGGGAGGCCTTCACACGCCTGCACGAAAAACGAATCCCACTGGACTTTCTGACCGTTACAGAAGAACTGGAGAGCGCCGGTCAACTGGCTGAGATCGGCGGACCGGCATACCTGACCGCGCTGCTCAACCAGGTCCCGACCTCCCTGCACGCCGAGGCATACGGACGGATGGTCGAAGCGGATGCCATTCGCAGGCGCATGCTGACCGCTGCCAACCAGATTGCCACGCTGGCTTACAACGAACGCGAGTCGGTCGAGAACATCATCGAGGAATCAGAAAAGGCGATCTTCAACGTCAGCGAACGGAGATTACGCCATGATGTGCAGCCCATCCGCCAGGTGATGAGCGAAGTCTACGACCGGATAGACGAACTGGCAAAACGCCCCCAGGATATTTTTGGGGTCCCGACCGGATTTATCGATCTCGACCGCAAGCTGATGGGCTTGCAGCCTTCCGATTTGCTGGTCATTGCCGGTCGTCCCGGGCAGGGAAAATCCGGGTTCCTGCTATCCGTGGCGAAGAACGCGGCCTTACTGCACAAGAAACATGTGGCGGTGTTCTCACTCGAAATGTCGAATGAACAGGTAGCCCAGCGCCTGATCACCCAAATGACAGAAATCGATTCCCAGCGTTTGCGCACGGGGAAATTGGAAGAAGACGAGTGGCCGAAATTCACCCACGCCATCGAGGTGCTTTCTGATACGCATATCTACCTGGACGACACTCCGGCCATCACGCCGCTGGCGCTGCGCACCAAGTGCCGCCGTCTCCACATGGAATACGGCCTCGACCTGATCATCCTCGACTACATCCAGTTAATGAGCGGCGACACGCGCACCGAGAACCGCGTCCAGGAAGTCTCGTATATTTCCCGCAACCTCAAGGTGTTGGCGAGGGAGCTGAACGTACCGGTACTGGCGGCGGCGCAGTTGAGCCGCGCCGTGGAGCAGCGAACGGATAAGAAACCCGTGTTGTCCGACCTCAGGGAATCGGGATCCATCGAACAGGACGCAGATATCGTCATGTTCATTTACCGGCCCGACCAGTACGAAAAGGACACCGTCAGGCAGAACGTGGCGGAGATCATCGTTTCCAAGCACCGCAACGGACCCACCGGCAGCGTGGAACTGGTCTTCCTGAGCCACCTGGCCAAATTTGTAGACGCGGAGAAGAGAAGCCTGGACCTTTCCCAAATCTAAGCCCAGGCTCACGGCGGAAGGCGTTCACCGATTAGAGCAACATGAAGAAATTTAACGGGTTTACGGAAAAAGAAACCTTCACAAAAATACCTGATTCATTCTTCAGGCAATTGCTGAGCGAGATTGCCGATGAGGATGAATTGAAGGTAACCCTCTATGCCCTGTGGCGGTTCGAACATATGGAAGGGCGGGTCCGATTTTTAAAAGTGGATGATTTTGCGGGGCTCAATTCCGACCCGGTCCTGGCGCTTGAAAAAGCAGTGGAGCGCGGCAGCCTGCTGAAGGTGGAGAAGAAATCGAACGCGTTCTATTTCCTGAATTCCCCGCTCGGACGCAAGGCGGCTGATGCCTTTGCCAAAAGCCAGAAGGACGTTCCCAAAGCAGCAGGAAGTTCTTATCCGCCTCCCGAGCGCCCGAACCTATTCAAACTTTACGAAGAAAACATTGGCCCGCTTACGCCGCTGATTGCAGATGCGCTAAAAGACGCAGAAGAAAGCTATCCGGCGGAATGGGTGGCGGAGGCGCTGGGGATCGCGGTGAAAAGCAACAAGCGCAACTGGAAATATATAGAAGCGATATTACGCCGCTGGAAGGAAGAAGGACATGCCAAAGAGCAAGATGGACGCGACGCTAAAAAACCTCGCGGGCGAGACGTTGCGCGCAAAGTCGAAGACTTCCTCAAACGATAAAGCCCCGGCTCCCACGCTGGGCGACCCCAACTGCCCCCATTGTCACGGATTGGGATACCTGCGCCGCGACGCTGAACCGGGGTCACCCGACTTCGGCAAACTGGATGTCTGCGTCTGCCGCAACGCGCAGGTGGCACAGACTGTGCGGGAGCGTTTGTTTTCGCTCAGCCACTTGGACGAACTCCAGGGTCTGACCTTTGACAGCTTTAAAACCCGCGGGCGCAAAGGGGTGGGAGCCATGCAGGCTGACAGCCTCGAATGGGCTTTCAACCGCGCCAGGCAGTACGCAAGTTCACTGAACGGCTGGCTGCTTTTGCAGGGGGGATTCGGCTGCGGCAAGACACACCTGGCGGCAGCCATTGCCAACTACGTCGTGGGTATGGGCGTGCCAACCCTCTTTCTGACCGTGCCCGATCTACTGGATACCCTGCGTTTTTCCTATGACAGCGAAGATACCACCTTCGAACAGCGGTTCGATGAGATCCGCAACGCCCCGCTGCTGGTTCTGGACGACTTCGGCACACAAAACGCCACCGCCTGGGCGCAGGAAAAACTATTCCAGATCGTGAACTACCGTTACATCAATAAATTGCCCCTGGTGGTAACAACAAACCTGCCCCTGGGTGAGATCGAGGAGCGCATTCGATCCCGCCTGGCGGACCCGGAACTGGTCAGTGCTGTTTATATCAAGGCTCCGGATTACCGGCGTCCCACTGACGATAAAGGACACCCCGAACTGTCCTCGCTGGACCTGCACGCCAGGAGAACTTTTGCCAGTTTCGACGACCGGCGTGATGAGGGACTTCATGCCGGATGAAGTGCGCAGTTTGGAAAAGGCTGTCAAGGCCGCCACCACGTTTGCCGCAAAGCCGCGCGGCTGGCTGGTAATAACAGGCCCATATGGAAGCGGAAAGACCCACCTGGCTGCCGCCATTGCCAATTCCCTTGCGGATAAAGGAACCCCGCCGTTGTTCATCATGGTGCCAGACCTGTTGGATCACTTGCGGGCCACGTTCAGCCCAACGAGCAGCGTGTCTTACGACCACCGCTTTGACGAAATCCGCACAGCCCCGCTGTTGATCCTGGATGACCTGGGCGCGCAGTCCACCTCGCCCTGGGCCAAAGAAAAATTACACCAGCTTTTCAATTACCGCTACAACGCTGAACTGCCCACGGTGCTCACCGTGGCAGTGGATATGCTCGAATCGATCGACGAACGCCTGCGGGTTAGATTGCTGGACGACCGCATTTGCACGATCTGCACAATCACAGCCCCGGCATTTCACGGTGGTAAGCCCAGGAAGACAAAGCGCTGACCCGGAGGAAAGCCGACTCTTTTGATAGCAGGAAACCTTAATCGGATCGGGAGGTCCGAAAGAGACGATCCATTGAGATCAATTCTCGGAATCCTAAACTGCATATAAGATGGGGGTATAATTAGACAATAAATATCATAATTACAAACTATAAAGGTATTTTATGCTTCCATCATTCATCCTTTCCCTCCGTGAGGGACTAGAAGCCGCGCTGATCATCGGCATCGTCCTGGCATCACTGCGCCAGATGCGACGGCGGGACCTGGCGTCTGCCATATGGGCTGGAACCGGCAGCGCAGCCCTTTTAAGCCTGCTCGCTGCCATTTTACTTACACGACTCGGACTTGAATTAAAGGATCCGGGGGAAGCTATCTTCGAAGGCATTACCATGCTGCTGGCAGCCGGAATCCTTACCTGGATGATCTTCTGGATGAGCCAGCGCTCACGGACCATGAAGGCAGATATCGAATCCAGCGTCCTGCATGCTTCGCAGGACGGTAAATGGTCGATGTTTGGGCTGGCGTTCATCGCCGTCCTGCGCGAGGGAGTGGAATTGGCATTATTCCTGACCGCGGCGACATTTTCCTCGAGCACGCCTCAGACCATCCTGGGAGGGCTGCTTGGAACTCGGGACCGCGATCCTGCTTGGTTGGTCGTTCTTTGCGACCACGGTCCGACTCGATTTACGGCGTTTCTTCCAGGTGACGGGCTTCCTGCTGCTCCTGTTCGCGGCCGGGCTGGTGGGACGAAGCGTGGAGGAACTGGTGCTGGTGGGCTGGATCCCCGCCCTGATCGAGCATGTCTGGGACCTGGGAAGCATCCTGAGTGGTGAGTCCGTGCTTGGACAAACGCTGGGTGCATTGTTCGGGTACAGCGCAAGTCCATCTTTGATGCAGGTGCTGGTCTATGCCGCTTACTTTGGGTCAGTGCTGGTTGGATTATTGACGATCGGACGCAGGAGGCGTACGAATCCTGTAGCTCCCACCCCCATGGGTGGAAAGCCCGCGTAAAAAGCGAGCCATTTCATCAATCACAACGGACCGGTTTCCCAGGAAACCAGTCCGTTTTTTTTCCTTGTTGCCGAACAAGGTAAACCCCCCTATAATAATTATCATCACCACACAAGGAGAGGCTATTGTGACCATGACCCCCAATCCCGTACTAAAAAAACTTGGTCTGGCAGACAAGGACCGGGTGGTAATCATCCACACCGACGATATTGGCATGTGCCAGGCCAGCGTGGAAGCATTTGCTGATCTGCACGAAGCCGGAATCATATCGTCCGGCGCGGTCATGGTCCCCTGTCCCTGGTTCCTGCATGCCGCCGATTATGCGCGGGAGCATGCCAGGGCTGACCTTGGAGTCCACCTCACCCTGACCAGTGAATGGAAAACCTACCGCTGGGGACCTGTCTCCACGCGTGACCCCGCCTCCGGCATGGTGGACGAGCAGGGATATTTTTACCATCGGTCCGCCCCCGCCCAGGAACACGGCGATCCGGCAGCCGTGGAGCTGGAACTTTCTGCACAGGTCGAGCGGGCACTGAAAGCCGGGATCGTTCCCACCCACGTTGACACGCATATGGGTTCCGTGGCGCATCCCAAATTCATGGGAATTTATATCCAGCTTGCCATGAAGTATCATTTGCCCCCGATGATCTTCCGCCTGGATGAAGCCGGATGGCGCGCTGCCGGACTGGAGCCGGAATTTGCGACCATGGCTGCAAGCATGGTCCAGCAGCTCGAGGGGTCGGGTTTGCCCCTGCTGGATACACTCGGCGGGATGCACCTGGATAGCGACAAGGACCGCCTGGAAAGGACCAAGCAGGCTTTCACCGACCTCCAGCCGGGCATCACCCATTTCATTATCCACCCCAGTAAAGATACGCCTGAGCTGCGAGCCATCACTCCCGACTGGCGCTGCCGGGTTGCAGACTACCAGAATTTCATGAACGAAGAACTCGGCCTGCACATCAAAAAGACGGGCGTGCATGTGATCGGGTACCGAACCTTAAAGGAACTCATGACTGTTTCATAACCTGATAGCCAGGAACAAGGAGGAGCCATGTCTGAATTCACCCCGCGTGCGATCAAGCTTTCGTTGGGATACAAAACGATCTGGGGGATCGCCGCCCTGGGAACCAGCCTCATCTCGGGAGTATTTGGCGCCCTGCTGCCCATTTTTTACCAGGATTACCTGGGGCTCAGCGCGCGCTGGATCGCCATAGCATCTGCCATTTATGCGATCTGGAATGCCTTGAACGATCCCATTTTTGGGTACATCTCGGACAGCACGCGTTCCAAGCACGGCCGGCGCATTCCCTATATGCGTTACACGGCTCCGTTCCTGGCAGCCACCTTTATCCTGGTGTGGCTGGCGCCACAGCATGCCGGCGATTTCACATTATTTATGTGGATGCTGGTGAGCATGGTGCTTTATGACGGCTGCTACACCATGATCGGACTGGTTTATTCAGCCCTGCTGCCGGAGGTGACCGAATCGGACACCCAGCGCAACCACCTGCAAATCTCCTCCTCGCTGTTTGGCCTGCTGGGTACCCTGCTGGGTTTCATCATCCCGGACCTGTTCCGCCCCAAGGCTGGCGCAGTGCCATCGTTCTTCCCTCTGCAGATCGCCATGGTGGTGGTGGGGGTCACCGGGATGCTCTTGATCATCGCCACCACCTTCAAGGTCAAGGAGCGCCTGGAATTCACGCAGCTGGATAAACCTCTCAAGCTCAAAGACCAGATCAAATTCACCTTCACCAGTAAAAGCTTTCTCATCCTGGTCTCGCAGAATTTCATGTCGATCCTGGTTTCCTCGCTGGTGACCGGGTCGGTATTCTACCTGGCCGATTACGTGCTCAAAATGAACACGATCGTCCTGCTCGCGTTCATTTTCATTCCGCTGATCGGCGGTGTGCCAATCACGAATATCATCCGCAAAAAGATGGGACTCGTGCAGGCACAGCAACTGCTGCTGGTGATCGCGGGGGTGGGCTTGATCGCGATCGTCATCGTCCCCACCGCGCTGATCCCGTTCTGCCTGCTGCTGGTAGGGTTCGGGCTTTCCGGTCCGCAAACGCTGACCAACATCCTGTTCGCGGAAGTGGCAGACGAAGATGAGCTGCGCTCGGGCGTGCGCAGGGAGGGGGCTTTCTTCGGCATCAACGCATTGATCACCAAACCTGCCCAGTCGCTGGCAATTGCCATCCCTCCTTTCATCCTGGAAGCGGCTCATTTTGTCACCCGCGAAGCCAACAACAACCTGGCATTCCTTGACCAGCCTGCCAGCGCCATCTTCGGCATCAAGGTTTTCATCGGCCTGATCCCCGGGATCGCCATGCTGCTCGGCGCGCTGATCCTTTTCTGGTTCCCGCTGCGCGGCGCTCGCCTGGAAAAGATGCAGAAGGATGTGCTTGAGCTGCACGCCGCCAAAAAAATCGAATACGATAAACAGAAGGCGTAACCAACAAGCATGGACACAAAAAGGCACATCCATATGGATGTGCCTTTTATTTGAATTAATAATTATAAGTTTTAAATGGCTTTCGCCCGTTTGTTCGGCAGGGGGATGATCACCAGGGCGCTTGCCAGGAAACAAAGTGATGCCAGGATGAAGAGGGAGAGATAGCCCAGGCTGCTGGATCCGAGCAACTTGTTGATCGGGTCGATCAACACGCCGCCCAGCAAGCGCGCCACGCCAGACCCGATGCAGGTGGCAATGTTGGCGATACCCAGGTAACGGGCTTCCTCCCCCCTTGGAACAATATCGGTGGCCAATGCCCAGTTTGCCGAAAGGAAAGCGCCGATCCCCATGCCAATAATTCCCCCCGCAACGGTGATCAAGGTCTTGTCACGCACGAGAAGGAGGAGCACCGATCCTGCAAAGGCTACCAGTCCGGCGGCAAGCATGACCGGCTTGCGTCCAAATTTATCCGAGAGCCATCCCGATACCAATGCCATGACGATCAAGCCCACTCCCAGGATGACCTTGAGCGTACCGTAAAAACTTTGTGCGTCCGCCTGGGTCATGCGGATCACGTCCACGAGGTAGTTAATTAAAAAGGCGTTGATGGCAATGAATGCGCCCCAGAACAAAATGCGGTTGGCAAACCACCAGCCGAAGATGGGGTTCTCACGGAAGTTTACGTAGAATGCATTCTTAAGTGCCTCCCCGATCGAACGCGAGGCAATCGCCTCGCTGGTGGCTCCCGGTCGCTCGCGTGCCCAGATCGAGGTGATCGTGACGAATAAGATGAACACGATCACCGGCGCGGCGGCGGTCGCGTAGATGGCGGAATTCCCGAACAGCTTCTGCCCGGTCGTCCCCAGCAGGATGCCGGCTACCGCGCCAGCAACGACCGTGGCGATGATATCCATCACTGCCTTCAAGCTGGAAGCCGTGCCGCGCTGTCCCTCAGGGACGAGGTCCGGGATGAGCGCCTGCCAGGGTCCCTGCAGGATGTTCGAGGAGAATTGGATAAAAATCACACCCATCAGGAGCACCCACAACGTGGGAGCCAACGCCAGCAGGAACAGGGAGGCGGCGATCAGCACTGCGCCACCCATGATGAACGGCAAGCGGCGTCCCAGTTTTGTCTTTGCCCGATCAGAGAAGACACCCACGATGGGCTGGACAGCCATTGCCACCAACAAGCCAATGAAACCCAAAATACCCAGGGTTGTGTTCGGAAGGTTGGGCGCAAGCTGGCGCACCTTAAAGGTCATCAGCGGGGGGTCCTGGATATTGGACGAGAAGGTCAGCCCAAAACCAAGCAGGCTGATCACGAACATCCGCAGGAAAGATATTTTTTTCATCCCTTCTCCTTTACGTATTCGGGTCGGATGGATCTAACCACTTCCAATGAGTCCAACGCTTCGTCCACGTTTAATTCAAATACCAGCGGTCCGCTAAAGTTTGCCGCAGTCAACCGGTCGAGGAAGCCACCAAGGTCGAGGTCACCGGCGCCGAGCGGTTTGTGATCCTCACCGTAACCACGCTCCCCCTGGGGCATTTTTTTGCAGTCATGCAAATGGACCTCGGCGAGGCGAGGCAGGAGTTTTTCCACAACTTCGAAGAAATCATACCAGCCGGGGAAACCTGCCAGCACATGCCCGGTATCGAGGCAGAGGGACAGGTCGAATTCATCAGCCAATTCCAGGGTCAGGTCGAGGGGAAACTCGATCGTCTCAATGGCGAGCCGGCGGCTGGGGATGCCGGTCTCGGAGAGGATGGCGCGGATGCTTTCGCGTGCCCCGTTTTGGAACTGTTTCAGGATCAAGGTGCGGGCAAGTTCCGAGATCTTCATGTTATAGAACTCCGCCGCAAGCGCTCCGGTGGCATGCAAAACATAAACCTCAGGAGCAAGCGGAGTTGTTGCCTTGATCATTTGCACCACGGCTTCCACCGAGCCTTTGCGGACCGGTGCCAGGGGCGTGGAGGGTTCCACCGACCACAAGGGCAGGTGGAGGGTATACGACAGGTTTTCCGATCGTTGGGCAGCCAGCTTCTGGACCGATTCGGAGCTGTAGACGTTTGGCAGGAACATACCCAGGTCACCGCCCAGCTCAATGGGGTTGAATCCTTTGTCTGCCAGCCCTTTTGCCAGCCCCGCATGGTCGAAATTCATGATGCTTGCCATGATCTGCTCGACAGGCAAGCCGGAGGGGACCAGAGCTTCAAGCTGCATCGCCATGATTCCAAAACGCATGGGATTCTCCTTTCTCCATATTATTGTACAGAAGGTGGTGTATTCCAGCAACAGGGAAAAAACAAACCCCTCACCGATGGTTGGGGAGGGGTTTGAAAAAGGCCGGTGAAATCAGGCGTCCAGGTGATAGGTGTGATACGGGTTCTCACAGGGGTTGCCCCAGGCGATGTGCATTTCGCGGGCAGTCAGGTCGATCACCATGGCATTGACCGTCTTCTCGCGGTCCAGCGGGTTGCTGGCATCGATCGAGTGGTTGCAGATGGAGTTCGAGAAATTGACATGGTCGCGTTGGATGGTCTGCAATGTCTTGATCGTGTGCGATTCCTCGCGCTTGATCAGCCGCAGTGCCCGGGAGTAACGGATGCGCGAGGCAACCAGGTCTTCCGGTTCGCGTTCCACCTGCTGCATGTTCTCCGAGAGATAATGGTTGGTGTGCACGATATAACCATCATTGCCATAAAGAATGCCAAAACGCCGGGCGGAGACCTCCACTGAATAAAATTCACCGCTCTCGTGAACCAGCAGATGGTTGTACCCGGCGGCACGCTGTGCTGAAAGCATATGGCGGATGGCTTCATCGGGCGTTTTCGAAGCCAGTACAGCGCGTGAGACCACCGTGCGCGGCGTGCCGATGCGGGAATCGTTCGGATAAACAGAATCGCATAATTGCGCTATGCCGTAGGCATTGAAACCAATATTCGGCAGCAGTCCGCCGTAGGTCATCGCCAGGAACGGGGGGCCATTCTTGGGCTTGGCATGGACGATAAATACATCATCCTCGTCCTCCGGGACCCAGTCCTCGTTGTGTGCCAGCAGCACATGCCCGTCGGCGGTCCGCTCATCATTGACCGCCATGCTGGTGCAGCGGGTCAGGTGCAGGGCATCCATCGTCACCGCCTCCATGGCATTGATCACCACCAGGTCTTCAAAACCAACGTCCGCACCTTCGGCGATCCCCATCAACTCGTCCACGTACTGCGGGTAGCGCTCCTGTGCGAACGGCAGGTACTTGCGAGCCTGGATCTGCGCGCCTGCCCAGGTCAACTCCAGCTGCTGGTAGGCATCCGCCACCAGGTTGCGACCGTTCTCAACGCCATGCTGGACCTGTTTTTTACAGGCTTCACCAATTTGACGGCCCAATTCCCGGTGGGATCCGGAAACATTGACGAGGGGCGGGGGATTCGGGTGCAATGGGGGCTTGATTTCAGGGGCCATAAGCTGCTCTCTTTCTGCCAAACGGGTGGGCAACAAGAATTATATCATTGCACCCCGGAAACCCGAAAAAGGGGGCGTTGGATAAACCCTCCAAATGGGGCATTAAAACGAGGTTTGAGGACGTGCATTTACTGTGTTGGCGCAAAATTACCGTGGAAACTGGTCTTTTTTGGACCCCGGGCAACAAAATGGAGATAAAAACACCGCCCCGGAAACCCGGGGCGGTGACATTTGTTTATTTATTGCAGCTTTTTTATTCCTTTTTGGCACGCGGCTTGCGCTGCGGGGCAGCCGTTTCCTCAGGCGGGGATACAGGCTGGGGAGGGACCGCGGGGGAAGGTTCTGCAGGGACGACCGGGACGAGCGGCGCAGGTGTCACTGTTGCGGGTGCAAGCACCACCTGGGTCCCGAAGCGGGATAGGATGACCGCGCCCAGACCTGCGATACCCAACAGGAAGGGGACGAGCCAACCGACGCAGTTCAATACGGGGATGCCTGTCAGGGCGTTCGCCACCAGTGTCAGGGCAAATACTCCCAGACCTGCGGAGAAAGCTGGATGCCAGGTTTGATGAATAGCCAGGGTAAACCGCTGACCGATTTCATAGCCGATGGCAATCCATCCAAACACGCCTGCCACGATCAAGGCAACCGCTGCGATTGCCATTACCGGAATAAGGATGATGGTGATCGTCAAAAGGACAAAGGCGATCGGAGCCACGATGATCGTCAGCAGCCCGAGGCCGCCTGAAGTGAGCGGCTGTGCCATGACTGCATGCGCCACTCGGTCTGCATGGGGAGCCAGGAAGAGCATCACCAACATAGCCAGTACTGCCAGTCCAACAGCCTGACCAAAGGCATTAAACATCGGGCCGAGCGGGTTAAAATTCGAAAGGAAGCGCTGTATCACACGGGTTGGCGGTAACCCCGGGGGTATGGGAGTGGCACCGTTATTGCCATTTCCAAACCATGAGGAGGCGGTGTTGGTGATTTGCCCGTCTATCTGTGCGCTTTGGGCACGCTCAAGGGTGGCACCAACCGTGGTAAGGTCGCCGTGAATGTGCGCGGTGCCACCCAGAATTGCCGAACCTCCTGTGACAGCCACATCGCCGCTCACTTCGCCATTCACCACCAGGGTGCCGCCGAACAGGACGATATTGCCATTCACAATGGCACCTTCATCAATTGTGGCGGTTCCACCAAATACGAGCAGGTCGCCAGACAGGGTCTCACCGGTCTTCAGGGAGTAAGACTGGCCAAAAATCACCTGTCCATCAAAAGAAGTGCCCTTGGCCGCGGCAGACTGCAACGGCACGAAGACCAGCATTACCAGCATAACGAGAGAAATAATTTTAATTTTTGTTTTCATGATTAAACTCCTTGCGGATATTTTGTAAATTTGATCAATGAGGCGACCCACACCAAACTCCAGGCGCCGGCGGCGAACAGGATTACTGCCCATATATAGGAAGGGACGAAACCCGGAACAACCTTGAATAAAACCATCCCTGCCCGGACGACTGCCTGGAAAGAAGCCCAAAAAGAAACCAGCGAGGAAATCCAGGATGCCAGTAAATTAACGGGGGATTGGATCAGCTCCCTGAGCACCGGCCAGGAAATCCATGCGACCACACCCACCACGCTCAGGGAAAGGATTGAAATGCCCCAGAAATTTCTGCGCCGCTGCACCATTTTCCTGGCTGCCAGTCTTGCATGGAACCGATCGGAAAACCCAGCCGCCGGCTCGGCAAGCCTGACCGACTTCAATGCCAGGTTCACTTCTGCCAGGGCAGTGCAGGAGGAGCACGCCTTCAGGTGGTTATTCAACTGACGTTTTTGATCAATGGTCAGATCCTGGTTATCCAGAAGCCAATCTTCAAAAGGCTGGTGATCCATAAGCCTTCCTTTCGGTGCGCACATGGGCCGGTTTTTCTTCCCACAGGTCTGCCAGTGCCCGGCGTGCACGGTGTAAACGGCTCTTTACTGCCGGGACGGTCAGGTTGAGCGCCTGGGCAATCTCCACTTCCGAGGAGTCCTGCCAGTAGCGCATCACAACCGCGGCGCGGTCGGTGGGGTCAAGGGATTGCAGGCACTTTTGCATTTGTTCGCGTTCCTGTCGTTTGGCAGTTTCTGACTCCGGGTCTGGAGCAGAGCGGTCGGGTATGTCGGTCTGACCTTCTTCATTCTCGTCGATCGAGACCGAGGAAAACCGTCTCCGGCGCAGCCTGTCAATGCAGTGGTGGGCGGCGATGGAGAGAAGCCAGGTGGCAAAGGAACGGTTGCTGTCATAGCGGGCCAGGTTCTGGTAAACCTTGAGGAAGGTCTCCTGGGCCGCGTCTTCAGCAGCCTCCGACTCACCGAGCATCCGGTAGCATAGGTTATAGACCGGTTTCTGGTAAGTTTCGACCAAATTCGTAAAAGCTTCGTCATCGCCCTGCCGGGCCTGGTTGATCCAGGTCGATTCGTCAGTCACTGTAGGTCCTCGTTGGTCGTTCTGAAAAGATATACGCAGGTCTCTGCAAGGAGTTGCTTACAAATATTTGATTGTGCAGGTTTTCATGGTGCTGGAACACGTTTGCGGCTCACATTAACCACCAAGCCACCAGGTCACGAAGAACATATTTATGGAAGGTACCCCTGGAGGAAGTCACTATCGGGATTGAGACAACCTGTTTTATCCAAACTCCCCGCGCAGGTGGGGAGGAAGTTGGAGTGCAATCGCCGACATGACTGCCCGTGCGGCGGCATGATCCTTCTCATCGGGTTCAGAGTTTCCGGGTACCTGGAGATGGTACGCTGACCCGAACCGCAGGCAGAATTCCCCGTTTTCTTCGAACACGCCAACCGGCAGGATCGGGAACCCCTGCAACGTAAGCAGCAGAATAAACCTGCCTGCTCCGCCCGACGGCCAATTGAGCACCCCCCCGGGCTGGTCGCCGCCCTCAGGAGCCAGGCCGAGCACGGCTTGCGGATGCAACCTGGCAAAAGTGAGCGTTTCCCGCACCGAGCGGGCACGGGCAGCCACGTCCTTGGCGCGGGGAGGCATGGGCGGCATGGTGGTGAAACCATAGATTTTCGAAAACCGCCGAAGCAGCCAGCGCGATCCGGTCTGACCCAGAGCGGCATACCACTTACCCGGGTAGGTGAGTTCGCCAGTCATGACAAAATGAATGTCCACGGGGAGGGTTGCAGCCAGGGCAAGCGCCATCCACCAGGCATTGAAACCGGGTCGGTAATAGTGGTTGAAAGTGAGCAGGCAGGGTCCGTTGCCAGGGACATTATCCTTCCCGAAAACGTGCAAGGGCGGTACCAACTGATCGATGCACATTTGACCATCGCGGCGAAATGAACGCTTACCGCCGAAAAAGACGTTGGGCGCAAGGCGGAAAAAGCTAAAGGGAGGGTAGTTGTAACGCGGGACCATTTCAAAATATTGGGACGGCAATTGTAATGCCGTCCCAATCCATTCCGAATCCAGAGAATTACCAGGCGTACGCTTCGGGTGCTTCACCGCCCGGACCGGGCCAGATCTCGTCGATTTTTTTCAAGGCAACATCATCCAGTTTGATCTCCAACGCCCGCAGGGAGCCGGTTAATTGCTCCATGGTGCGAGGCCCGATGATCGGAGCGGTGACGACCGGGTTGTGCAGCAGCCAGGCAAGGGCCACATCGGCGGGTTTCTCACCCAGTTCCTTGCAGAATGCCTCCCAGTCTTCCAATTTCGGGCGGAGCGAATTCGATCTCTTTCTGTGCATCTTCCCGTGAGCGACGTCCCTCCTTGATTTTTTCGAGCGCACCTCCCAGGATCCCTGCCCCAAGCGGACTCCACGGGATGAGGCCAATCCCATAAGACTGGCATGCCGGGAGCACTTCCAGTTCAACCATGCGGTCTTTCAGGTTGTACAAGCTTTGCTCGCTGACCAGTCCCATGAAGCGGCGGGATTTGGCAGACTCCTGCGCCCGGGCGATGTGCCACCCGGCAAAGTTGGACGAACCGGCGTAGATGATCTTGCCCTGCTGGACAAGCACTTCCATCGCCTGCCAGATCTCCTCCCAGGGAGTATTCCGGTCCACGTGATGCATCTGGTACAGGTCAATGTGATCGGTCTGCAGACGCTGTAGAGATTGCTCACAGGCCTGGCGGATATGGAGCGCTGACAGGCGCGACGTATTCGGCCAATCACCCATGCGCCCATAGACCTTGGTGGCAAGCACCACCTTTTCGCGCCGCCCTCCAGCCTGGGCAAACCAGCGCCCAAGGATATTCTCGGTCACTCCCTCGCCGGTCTTCCATCCGTAAACGTTGGCGGTGTCGAAAAAATTAAACCCCAATTCCAACGCTTTGTCCATGATGGCGAACGAATCCTTCTCGTCGGTCTGCGGGCCGAAATTCATCGTACCGAGGCATAACCGGGAGACTTTTAGCCCGGTCCGGCCCATTTGAGTGTATTCCATCTTCATCTCCTAAAAGGTATTTACGCAGCAAAGAAGCTCGATTTTTGAGACGCGATAAAATTTTCCACCCGTAAAGGCCTCATCCCACTTTACGTTCGTGAGGGGCGAATAAATTAGTGCCCGCAGTGGGAACAATTTCCCCCACCGCATGAATCGCAGGACGGTTCCGACATCCCGGAAACGGCTTTACCGCCGCTTTCGGCAAAGAAAACAGATATTTTCCGGCGGGTATGCTTCCCGCCGCATACTGCGCATGGGATGGGCGTGTCAGCCTGGCTCATCGGGCGGATGGTTTCAAACACTTTATCACAATCCTTGCAAACATACTCATAAATGGGCATTCCTACCTACCTTGGGTTGAAATAACGAAAATCGGTCGCTACGCTATTTTATCCTCTTTTACTTCCGGTTGTAATCAGCGGGAATTTCTCCCCAGGCCCTGGTGTCCCACTTTAACACCGGGTTGGATACTTTATGTTCATGCAGCCATTCTTCCGCGCGGTCGATCAGCTCGAACAAGCGCGCATTTGTACGGTTGGCAACAAGCTTGGTGTTGCAGTGCTTCCTTTTTACCCAGCCAATGGCAGTGTCTGAATCCGAATAGATCGGCAAACCGCTTTTTGTTTTCTCAAGCATCATCACGGCATGTACGATGGCCAAAAATTCCCCGACGTTGTTGGTGCCGTTGGCGAACGGACCCTCCCGGAAGATCATTTTACCGGAACGAAGGTCCACGCCGCGAAACTCCAACCGTCCGGGGCTGCCGGAGCAGGCAGCGTCAACCGCGATACTGTCGGCGATGGGAGGGTTGGGGGCCAACAGCCAATCCCCTCCGGAAACGGGCTTGCCTGCCTGGGAGGAGTATTTTCCATGGAAAGCCTGGTCTGCGGCGCGGCGGGTGGTAAAGGACTTGTATTGCGCCCCGGGGTATCCCTGTACCTGTGCTGCACACGCGTCCCAACTGGAAAAAATCCCGGTCCTGCGCCCTTTCCAGACCACGTAAAATTTCGGCTTTTCAGTCATCTTCTTTACTGGCTGCCAATCGCTTTTGCCGTGGAATCCATCTCGATCAGGATCGATGGGAGTTGATCCAGCGGAAGGTTTGTTTGAAAAATCACCTTAACCCCATCTTCCAGCAGATAGCGGATCTTTCGCCATGAAGCCAGCTGCGGCACCCCTAGCGCCATGGAAAGATCTCCCACGGCTGCCTCCCACTGCGGGTAGGAGGCACGATAAGGGCCAACCTGGTCCATTACCGAGTGGAAGAGGGGGAAAAGACCCGTCGCTTCGACCCACTGGGCCTGGTTTTCAGGAGAGAGCAGCCAGCGGATAAAAAACCAGGCTGCCAGTTGCTTTTCCGGCGTGGATTTCAGCAGGCTGAATGAAGGACCGTCGGTCACCACCACGCTCCCGGCGGGACCGGGAAATGGCAATACCGTCCACTCGTCCGTGTTTTTGATACGGGTCATGGATTCGACCGCCAACGGCACTCCTGCCAGGTCGCCGCTGACGAACAGTGCTGAACGTTCGGCGAACTGATCGAAATAGGGTCCGCTGCTAATAACATCGGGATTGTTGGGGTCCGTGGCGAGCCATGCACAGTTGTCATCGTACAGCCCTTTCAGGAATTGCAAGGCAGCCAGGTTGGGATCCGTTCGAAAGCCGTAAGCAGTCCCATCCACCACGCCTCCGCCGAAGGCAAGCAGCCAGGAGTAGATGGTTTGCCAGTCGGTGTCCATGATAAACCCACCATAGCCGTCATTCTGCGTGTTGGAATCGACGCGGAAGGAAGCGTTTGCCGCGCAGGCTTGCTGGCGGAACTCATCTGCTGACACGGGCGGTTTTTCGAAACCCAACTCGCGTGCCCAAGCCTGGTTATAAAAAATGAAGCGGGCCGAGCGCTGTGCCGGTAGGCCCAACTGCTTTCCTGCCAGGGTATCCTGGTTCCAGAAGACCGGGGGAAAATCGGCAACCACATCACTTCCAAGACCCCAATTGGGGTCGCTGATATAAGGAGAAAGGTCCACGATTGAAGCCGATGCTTCCCAGCTCAACGTCTGCTCCGGCAGAGCAGCCACCAGGTCAGGGGTTCCGCCGGATTCGAGGGCTGAGTTGACCGCATCGAACAAGGTCGGATAGTCCCCATAACCGGCCTGGGTCACCTTGATACCCCATTGGTTATCAGAATTGAACCGTTCCACCTGGCTGGTAAACACTGCATCAGCTCCCCCGGCAAAGGCATGCCAGACCTGGAGGGTGAGCCCGCGTAAAGCCGCCGGGTCACCGGCGAGGGTTGGAACAAGAGTAGGGATAAGGGTGGGAGCGCTGGTGGTTGAGGGAACGGACAGGCTTGGGGTTGGTGTGGGTAAATTTGAACCTGGGCTGCAGGCCGAGAGCAGCAGCAGGGCTACCGCGGCAAAGATTAATATTCGCTGTGCCTGGATATGCATTTAGTAGGATACCAGGGGGACAGGCATGAGCACCAGCAGGAATATTACCAGCATCATGACCGCCAGCGCTTTCCGTGAGGGATCCAATTGGGTGATCTGGTCGAGAGGTTCTGCATGGGAACGACCCAGCAGGAAGATCAGGAATGCCCACAACCACCACCCATTCCAGAAAAAACCAAGCAAGACGGTGGCAACCAGGATGACCGGCAGGATCACGTTGACGCGCTTACCGAACACCGTAAAGATCACGTGTCCCCCGTCCAGCTGACCGGCGGGAATCAGGTTCAGGAAAGTGACCAGCAGCCCCGCCCAAGCAGCCCAGGCGACCTGGTTGATCATGACATCCAGGCTGCCGATCGGTGATGGCTGACCAGTAAAGAAGTAACCGATCCAGTGGAGCAGCAAAGGCATGCCGGAAAGATTGGGGACAGCGGGCAGGAGCTTGCCAAAGATGACGAATTTAGCCGCCAGGTAGAGCAGGGAATTCCCTTCAGAGACAAAGCCTGGAACCGCGGTTACCGTGGAGAGCGTGGATTGGGACAACCCGTAAAGCAATACCGGGATGGCCACTACCAGCCCGGCCAATGGACCGGCTACGGCCAGGTCGAACAGGGCGCGCTTGTTTTTAGGGAGCTGCTTCATTTGAATGAAAGCGCCCATCGTCCCCAGGGGACTCAACGGGAGGGGGATGAAATAGGGCAGTGAGACTGCGGCGCCGCGCGCCCGGCCCACGAAGTAATGCCCAAATTCATGCGCCAGCAGGATGGCAAGCAGACTGACCGCGAACGGCCAGCCGATCCACAGGTGGGTAAGCAGCGTCCAAATTTGACCGAGGGGATCTTTTGGAAAAGGTCCAGAATAACCATAAATGGCTCCAGCCAATAACACGCTTAATACGGTCAGGGCGAATAGCAGCACGTTTACCCAGGTTCGTCCGGGCCTGGGGTGGATGGTGCCCTGGACCAGGAGGACGGTCTGGCGCTTGTCTTCGATGCGGAAGAGAGGGGTGATATCGTATGGAAGCAGGGCGGCAGCCAGCATGTCGTAGGCTTCGACCGAGTCGAGGATCAATTCGCCCCGATAGCGCAGAAAAAAACCTTTCTTTGGGTCGCCCAGGGTGACTTCGTCGACACGGAATACACGCGCGACGACAGATGTCAGGATATCAGTTGTGGGGAGAGTCATGTTTTCACCTGTAAGATTGGCATAGAATGCCAGCTAACCAGCCAAGGATTGCGGTGCATCGCACTATAAATAGGCGGGAGTGGATGGGTGTCGAACCCACCGCGGCCCGCAACGCGACCCGCCACCGGTGTTGAAGACCGGGAGGCCCTCCGGGACCTAACCACTCCCGGCAATAAGGATAACCGAATGGAGGACGTTTTGCAAGGATAAAACAATCAGGACAGATGGTTGCCACCTGCCCTGACCCAGCCTGGCTTTCAGGCGATCATCGCCCCTTCCAGTTTTAACAGCCAGGCTTTTGTTTTTATTCCCTCCACCATGCCGTAGCCGTGCAGCTTTCCATCCATACCAATGACACGGTGACAAGGGATGACCAGGGGAACCGGGTTGGTGGCTTCGGCACGCCCTACTGCGCGGGATGCGCGCGGCCTGCCCACCTGCCCGGCAATTTCTTTATAGGTGCGGGTCTCACCGTAAGGGATTTCGAATGTGGCATGCAACACCGACTGCTGGAACTTCCGCATCATTGTCCAATCAATGACCAGGGTGAAAACCTGCCGTTGACCGGACAGGTATTCTTTCAACTGGGTCGCGGCCTCGCGGATGTGCTCGGGAGCGAACTCGACAACCCGTTTGAAATGCCTTGAGAGATAAGCTTCAAATTCGGCCTGGGTCTGTCCCCATTCGACTGCCACCAGCCCGAGGTCGGAAGCGGCCAGCCAAAATTTCCCCAGCGAGGTTTTGTTGGTCTGACCAATGTAGAGTTTATCCATCGCTCCACCTCTCTTGAAAGGTTCCCCGGCGGTCCCAATCTCCGGTCAATAAGATATTATACAAGGAGAAAGGGGCATAGGAAGCGCTTAATAATTCGTGGTGCGGTCGATCAAGCCGCGTTCGCGTGCCCGGCGGTCACAGGCGCGGAATACAAAAACCGAAATCGTTCCGAACAAACCCGAAAGCACGACCAGGATGGTGAGCAATTCCATGTTGCTGAAGCGCGCCAGGGTTGGAAATGCCTGGGCGACGCTTCCGATTAGCGAGCGACGCATTAATTCGAGCCAGTATGTTATGGGGATGGCAAACCCCACCGGCTGCAGCCATTTAGGCAGCACCTCCAGCGGGTAGATGGCACCGCTGAAAAGGAACAACACGGCGCTGACACCTTCAGCCAGGAATCCAGAGTGACGCACCACCAATAAACTTACTGCCGCCAGCACCAGTCCCATCATGGCCAACATGATCACTCCGATCAATAAGGAGACGAAAAACAGCAGCCAGTCCGCTTGCAAGGGATCGAAGGATACGTGCAGGAACAAGATACCAGCCAGGATGGTGATGAAAACTGAAAGCGAAGCAGTGAGAAAACCAGCCACCCCGCGGCCCAGCAGGTAAATCGGGATGCGAATGGGGGCAACATACATATACTTGAGCGTTTTATAGTGCTCGCGGTCATCGATCACTGCCCACGAAACCCCGTTCATCACCGTAAAAACGAACGTATAAAAGGCATTCCCCAGGAAAATGTAAGGGAAAAGTGGATTGGCGAAATCACCCTGGGTGATCACGCCGTACATCACCACCAGGATGGCTGCCCGCGAGATGGGGCGGATGATCGAGTAAACCGCAAACAGGAACGGGTCGGTCCAATTCGATGTAATTTGCCAGCCCAACCAGGCTGCGATCTTGAAAGAACGCCATGCTTCGGACCGGGCTGTATCAGACGAGAAAAATCCCATGGCTACCTGCGCGCCTCTGTCACCCGCCCCTCGCGGATGGCAAGTTTCTCAGTGTAATCCAGCAGGAGTTTGGCTCCCACCAGGAAGATCACGCTCAGTGCAGCCAGGGCAATTATTTCCAGCCGGGTCGATAAGAACCCAAATTGAACCCCGGTGGGGAAAGCTAATTGGCGCATGGCATCCATGCCGAGGGTGAGCGGGATGACTGAAGCCGCGGCCGCCACCCAGAACGGGAGCGATTTGATCGGGAAGTAAAATCCGGAAACCAGGTTAACCGGTTCCTGGATCATATCCGAGACAGCCCATGCCTCGCGCCCGAAGAGCAGGAAAGCCGAGGCAAACATCATTCCCATTCCGTACAGTGCCACCATCGAGAGGGAAAATACAGCAAATAGTTCGAACGGGCTGACCACCGCGTATTGGACGCCAAACATCAGCGATCCGATCAGGATGATCACCAGGGCGCGCAGGATGGTGGCAACCATACCGCCCAGGGCCATGCCAAGCAGGATGGACATCATCGAATTGGGCGCCATGATGTAAAGGGCAAGGTTGCCCTGCTCCTTTTCCCAGTACAACTGGCTCGACATGCTCCAAAGTACATTCATCCAAAAGGCGGTCATGGCCCCGCCGATGACAACAAAACCCACGTACTCTTCGGGAGCGTGGAGGGCGCGGTAGACCAGAACATACGCAATCACCGATCCAAGCGGCATGATCACGTCGAAGAACATCCAGGACTTCTCGCGCTGTTGACCGATAATCCGCGGATAGGAGCGTGCGATCACCGACTGCCAGAACAACCGCCAGCCGCTGTTCCTTCTCTTATTCCCCAGATCAGGACTATTCACCTTCTCCCCCCTGTTCCATGTCAGCCATGGATTTTCCCACCAGGGTCACGAACACGTCTTCCAGGGTAGGCTCGTGCTTGGACAACTTCATTATTTTGACGTTGGCGGCGGTTAATGTGTTAATCACAACCGCCAAAACCGCCTCTTCCTTTAAAATGAAGTTCAACGTGGCACTCCCATCCGCTTCCTGGCAGGTCACTTTTTGGATTCCCGGCAAGATTTCCAGTTTTGACACCGAAAGACCATTCAATGGACTGGTTTCGATCTCAAAAATGGCATCTTTCTGCAGGCTTTGTTTTAGAACCGCAGGCGTATCGCAGGCAAGTACCCGGCCCTGGTTAATGATGGCAACCCGGTCACACAGTTCATCGGCTTCGACCATGTAATGCGTGGTCAGCAGCAAGGTGCGGGATTGATCCTCCTTCAGCCATTCGCGGATCAGGCCGCGGACTTCGCGGGAGGCACCCACGTCCAGCCCGAGGGTCGGTTCGTCCAGGAACAAAACTTCAGGGTCGGTCATGAAGCCGCGCACGATGTTCATTTTCTGACGCAGACCGGTGGACAAGTCCGAAGATTTGGTGTGCCGGCGGTCGAAAATTCCGACGCGCTTTAGCAGTCCGTCAATGCGCTGGTAAGCTTCCTTCGATGGGACTCCATAAAACTGTGAGAACATCCACAGGTTCTCGCGCACCGTCAAAAGTCCATAGCCCGACGACTCTCCTCCGGAAACCATATTGATGCAAGGGCGGACGAGGTGAGGCGCGGCGATCACGTCATGACCCGACACACAGGCCCTTCCCGTGGTTGGGGCGAGCAGGGTGGTGAGAATCTTGATCAAGGTCGTTTTACCAGCCCCGTTAGGCCCGAGCAGACCAAACAGTTCACCTTGTTTGATTTTAAGATTTACATCCACCAATGCAACCAACTCTTTGCGGATGGCTTTTTCTTTTTTTGTGCCGCGAATCTTGTAGATCCGCCCTAAATTTTCGGTTTCAATGGCAAAGGGTGGCATGAAATCTCCAAAAATATGGAAAAACGATTACAAAATTGTCAAATTGGCGTAGGGGAAGCGTAGGGTAAGCGTCAAGTATATTTCAGAACCTGATGATAAGATACTGTCGTAAGGCGATTTCTCTTCTCCTCCTTTCAAGAGAGCCGGGGTCGGCGTCCCCGGCTCTCACAATTCTATCACAATGTTATAATCCCCTTCGCCGGCTGAATCCTGCCGGGGATTCTCAGCGATGACCTCCCGTCTCACATACCGCACCCGCCAGTTTTGGAATGCCCTTCCCGGTCACCGCCAGCAGGTTAAGACCGAGGTGCTTCTTCCCCATCTCTCCCCTTCACAAATCGTTCTTTTTCGCCGGATGGATGTTTCCGAGCAGGCTCACGCCCTTAAGGTTTTCGAGCGGTTAAAGGCAACCGACCAGACCGATGAGGACCTGTTGGCTGCTGCCCTCCTGCACGATGTCGGCAAAGTCCTGTTTCCCCTCTCATTACTCGACCGCGTGGTGATCGTGCTGGGAAAACGCTTATTCCGGCGGAGAGCCATGCGCTGGAGCGAGGGGACTCCTGAAAAGTTTCACCGTCCATTTGTTGTAGCCGCACATCATCCCCAATGGGGTGCAGACCTGGCGGAGAAGGCGGGCGCTTCCCCCCGGACGGTGGACCTGATCCGCTTCCACCAGGAGGCCTCTATAAATGGAGATCCACTGCTCCTGGCGCTTCAATCAGCGGATGACGAAAATTAAATTACCTGAAATTTACCGTGAATGCTTGTGGTGAAGACCGCCAGGTCCAACCATTTTCTTTCTGAGACTTCCTGGTAATAAACGATTGAGGACCCCATGACTGTAAAAATCACCATCATTGGACTGGGCCAGATCGGAGCTTCTATGGGGCTGGCGCTGGCAGCTCACAAGGACCAGGTCACCACCCTCGGCCACGATAAATCGCCCGAGGCGGCACGCAAGGCTCAAAAACTAGGGGCGGTTGAGAGCATATCCTATAACCTGCCTGCCTCCGTCGAAGCTGCGGACATCATTATCCTGGCGATCCCTTACGACGGGATCCGCGATACCCTGAAGTTCATGTCCCAGGATATCCGCGAAGATGCCGTCGTGATGGACACCGGACCGGTCAAATCGACGGTGGCGGCCTGGGCAAAAGAACTCCTGCCCCCCAAACGCCATTACATCGGCCTGACCCCGGCGTTGAACCCGTCCAGCCTGGAAGATTCCGCAATGGGGCTCAGCGCTGCACGCGCAGACCTGTTTCAAAGAGCAGTGATCGCAGTTACCGCTCCGCAAGGCACAGCTGAAGGAGCGCTCAAACTGGCGGCTGATTTTGTTGCCCTCTTAGGAGCGCAGCCATTTTTTGCGGACCTGGCTGAAGTGGATGGGGTGATGGCTTCGGCCCACCTCCTGCCTGGGTTGATTGCAGCAGCGCTTGCCGAAACCGTCACCAGCCAGCCAGGCTGGTCTGACATCCGCAAAATGGCCGGAAAACCTTTTTCAACAGCAACCCTGCCGCTGGAGGGGGAAGAATCGACAGCCCTGGCCGGGGCGATCATGCATAACCGCGCCAATATGATCCGTGTCCTGGACGATTTCATGGCCACCCTGGCCTCTTTGAGGAATAATATCGCCGAGGAAAATCAAAAGGATTTGCATGCCCGCCTGGATGATTCGCGCCGGAGACGCTCCCAGTGGTTGTTGGAACGCTTCAAGGGAGACTGGATGTCAGTTGAATCCGGCCGGCCGGAAATGCCGAAGGTCGGTGATATGCTGAAACAGCAGATCGGCGGCCTGGATAAATTGTTCGGACGCCGCAACAGGAAGAAACCCGGGGAATAATCATCACTGACCATGCCCTGCTATTGTTATATCCTAGCTTGTTCTGACGGCAGCTATTACACCGGCTGGACGACCGATCCTGAGCGGCGCCTTCGCCAGCATAATCGCGGCACCGGCTCCCGCTACACGCGCAGCCGGCGCCCGGTCCGCCTGGCATACGTGGAAGAACAGCCAGACCGAAGCAGCGCCATGCGCCGCGAGTTCCGTATTAAACATTTGGGTCGGAAAGGGAAGGAAAAACTGATATTTTCAAAATAGAAGTCACCCCTTTCATTAATTCTTGCTTGTTATGTCGGGGTCTCCTGACCCCGACTGGCAAGTTGTTGATTCTATTGACCTTTTTTACTCTGGATCAGCATCTCAATGGATTTTGCGATCCGGCTGCGGCGTGTCTCCTCCCGCTTCGCCTCCAGGATTGCACGCACGTATTCCCGCTGGTGTGTGTATGACATTTTCTCGAAAGCCGTTTTCGCGATCGGGGACTTATCCAGTGCCTGCCTGAAATCCTCAGGGATTTCAACCACACGCAACTGGGTGTCTTCTTCCAAGACGACCTCGACAACGTCGCCGAAATCTTTGCCGATCTTCTGGCGGATCTCCTTGAGCACGACCAACAAGTGGTCAGGTTCCCCCATCCGCACCAGGGTGCCGCGGTAGGACTCGCCGTTGATCGACGCCAGCACCGGGACGCGCTTCTTCCCGAAGGCTTTCTCGACGTCGAAAGGCACGCGTACGAATGCACCACCGCCCCCAGCGTTTTCGATGGTTGCGGTAAAGGTGTATTTTTGACTCATTTACTTTTCTCCAAAAACCGGCGCGTTTCCAGGATCATTTCCTTTTTTACATCGCCCGTCTTTTCCCAATAATCCAATAACTCCGAGATCGTCAGCGCGGCATGGAGATGGTACCCAGCCAATTCCAACGCCTCCCTGGCCCCCGACTGGCGGTCGATCAGCACGACCACATCTTTTACTTTCAGTCCCGCACTGGCCAGTTTCTCGATGGCTTCGAACTTGCTGCCTCCGGTGGTGGCAAGGTCATCGATCACCACCACTGTTTCCCCCTTGTGATATTCGCCTTCGACCTCGGCCCTGGTCCCGTATTCCTTGACCTCCTTGCGCGGGTAGATCATCGGGTATCCGCCCTGGATCGAAATGGTCGCCGCGATCGGGATGGCTGCATAAGGCAAACCGGCGATGCGCTTGAATTCCAATTTTTTCAATATCGGTAAATATGCTGCACCGACTTGCTTCAATATTTTTGGATAGGAAATGATCTGGCGCAGGTCAATATAAATGGGAGATTTCAGCCCGGACTTCAACGTGAACTCCCCAAATTTTATGCACCCTGCTTTAAGCAGGCTGTCTGCGAGCTTGGATTTGGTTTTGTTCATATGCCTCTTTCCAGGATCCGGGTATCAATATCCCTTTTCAAAATCGACGACGTGCAGCGGGGTTTCGCCCTGCGCATAACGGCGGTAATTGCTGATAAATAATTGGGCAAGGTCGGCTGGAAAACTGTATGCCGAGGTATGGAAGGTCATGAACAAATTGGGTGTATGCCAGAAGGGATGCCCTGAAGGGAGCGGCTCCTGTTCGAAAACGTCCAGCACGGCCGCGGCCAATTTACCGGAACGCAGTGCGGCGACCAGGGCAGCCTCATCCACCACCGTGCCGCGCCCTACGTTGACATAGACTGCGTGAGACGGCACTCGCTCCAGCAGGGAGGCGTTCACGATGCGTACCGTCTCCCTGGTGTTGGGCACAACGGAGACGAGGTAATCCAGCCCATCAGCGAAATCCAATATTTGTGAGCCGTGGTAGTAAGCTCCCACGTCCGGGCAGGCCTCGCTCTCCCGGGTGTAACCGCGCACGGTCATACCAAAGTGCCTGGCAGTGGACGCCAGGGCAGCCCCGATCGACCCGACTCCAAGCAAGCCGAGCGTCTTGCCGCGCAGGGTGCCCGAGATGGTGGCATCCCAGCGATCTTCCTGCTGCGACCGGAAGCGTTCGAATATGCGTCGTTCGTGGAGCAGCAGGTACCCGAAAACATATTCAGCCATCAACCTGCCGAAGACCCCTCGGGCATTGGTCAGCAGGTAGTCCCGGCGCAGGGTGGGAGCGAGCAGCGGCTCAACCCCGGCGTAAGTGGACTGCACCCACCGTAAATTTCCCAGGTGTGCGACCACTTTCCGGACCAGCACCGGTTCTCCGAAAACAACATCGAAATCATCCCCAAGCGCCAGTGCTTCCGAAGGGGTTGCTGCTGCCGCCAATTTCTCCAGTTCCGGCAGACCGGCTGCCTGGATAATCTCGTGGTATGCATTCGCTATTTTGGACAGGATCAAGACACGCGTCATGGGCTCCGCCAGGCTTAATGTTTCATGGAATATTGAAAGTTAATAATATCGTCACGCAGGTCAGCGGCTGCCTTGGCGGGATTTTCCGAGCGCGAGATGCCGCGCGAAATATTGATCAGCATGCCCTTTCCATCTGTCCTCAATCCGGACTGGAGCGCTTTTTCCAGGTCCCCACCCTGCACACCCACCCCGGGAACGAGAAACCACAGGTCGGGCGCTGCAGCCCGGACCCGTCTCAGCGCCTCGGGCTGGGTGGCGCCGACCACCAGGCCGATATTATTTCCCGTATTCCATTGTTGGGAAAGAGTTGCAATTCGTTCGTATAACGGCACCACGATGATCTGCGAATTATGCTCTATCGTCACATTTAGATCCTGCAGATCGCCGGCTCCCGGGTTGGAGGTCTTGCACAAGAGGAAAACGCCCTTCTCCTTGTAAGCCAGGAACGGGTCGATCAAGTCTTTGCCAAGAAAAGGGGAGAGGGTGATGGCATGCACGCCGAGATTCTCGAACGCTGATTTGGCATATGCCTCAGCGCTCGAGGCGATATCACCGCGCTTGGCATCCAGGATGACAGGGATCATCGAACCCAGCCGGTCGGATTCCTCCTGCACGGCGGCGATGACGTCCTTCAGGACCGTCCAGCCGTCTGATCCGTATATTTCAAAGAAAGCTGCGTTTGGTTTAAAAGCGGCAGCATAAGGCGCGGTCGCTTTCACGAGACGAAGACAAAAGCTGCGAGCTTCCTCAGCCGTGGGAGCAGGCAGGTCTGATGGGTGCGGGTCAAGTCCCACGCACAGTAAAGATGAGCAATCGTCAACGCGTTTTGCCAGGAAAGAAAAGAAGGTTTCCATTTTGGTCATTGCCTCAACTAATTTCTGAGCGATCGAGCTCGTCTTTCAACCTGGATAGCGCTTCGCTGACCTGTTCGCGGGATGTGCCTGCCGAGATGAGAGCCTGGTCATCCTTTTCCAGCAGGCACAGGTAATAATCAGAAAGTGCCAGCCGTGTCTCCACCGGAAGGCGGCTCCCCTCCAATCGTTGAACCAAAGCTGAGACTTTTCCAATGTTTTCGGAAGACAGGTCGGCATCGTCAGCCAGGACCACTTCCAGGATAAATCTCAATGCGCGGGCGAAAGCGACGTACGCCTCCGCCGGTTTATCCAGCTTAACCAGTACTTCTCCCTGCTCCTGGTATAGATCCGCCAGGATCGCCACCCTGCCAATGTCCAATTGCCCCGCCGCTGCCAGCATGTTCAGCAGGCTGGTGTCATCCATCTGATCGACAAGATTTGCCGGGAGGGTGGTCACCTGCCCAACTGCCTGTTGGATGGCTTGCAGCGCTTCGGAGTACTTGCCGGCTTTCCTTAACCCAATAGCAATCATCAAAGTCGCGATGGCCTGGTTGATGATGCGCATGAGATAATCTTCAGTGAACATTGGCAGGAGTCCTAAATAAAATTGCGGAAAACCGGGGTTTATGCCTTTCCAAGCACCATGGCAAGCAGGGCCATTCTAATATACAACCCATATTCCATCTGGCGGAAATAGGCTGCGCGCGGGTCGTCGTCGAACTCGACAGAAATCTCCCCCACGCGCGGCAGCGGGTGCATCACGATCATGCGTTCCTTGGCGGCTTTCATCACCTTTGGATCGATCACGTAGGCGCCTTTAACCAACTCGTAAACAGCCTCGTCGGTGAAACGTTCTTTCTGGACACGCGTTACATACAGCACGTCGGTCACTGGCAGGGGCTGGTCGAGCGCCGTGAATTCCTCCTGCTCGACACCCTTGGCTTTTAGTTCATCGATCATTTCGGGGGGCATGCGCAGGATATCGGGCGCAACATAGTTCAGCTTGACCTTGTATAGGGACAGCAGCCTCGCCAATGAGTGAACAGTGCGCCCGTGCTTCAGGTCACCCAGCAGGGTCACGGTGAGACCGTCTAGGTGACCGAGTTCCTCCTTGATCGTGAAGGCGTCCAGCAGAGCCTGGGTGGGGTGTTCGCCAATGCCGTCACCCGCGTTGATGACCGGTTTCCGGGCTGCCTTGGCTGCCGCAGCCGCCGAACCGACCTCGGGATGGCGGATGACGATCACATCGGCATAGCATTCCAGGGTGCGGACGGTGTCAGGCAGGGATTCACCCTTGGCGACCGAAGAGTACTTTACCTCGTTGATGGGGATGACCGAGCCACCCAGCCGTTCCATCGAGGCGGTAAATGACGACGAGGTGCGGGTGGATGGTTCGTAGAAAAGGTTGGCCAGGATCTTGCCTTTGAGCAGATCAAAAGTACCGACGTGGTCAACCATATCGTGCATCTCGTGCGCCACGGCGAAGACGTACTCCAGGTCCTCGCGGCTGAACTGCTTGACCGAAATGATGTCCTTGCCGTACCAGGGAGCCGAGCGCTGATCGCCGAAGGGCAGGTGGGAATTGTTGGGTTGGGTGGGCATGCTTAGTCTCCTAATTTATGGTTGATGATTGTTGAATGATATTTGTCGTTGCGAGCCACGTTCTTCGCGGCGTGGCAATCCCGTGGTTGACGTTATTCCGTGATTGCTTCGTCGCTTCGCTCCTCGCAATGACACTAGGTGCGCACATTTCTTCCAAATCCAGGTTCGACGAGAATCTTCCCGTCCTTGAACGCTTCGCTCCCGCGCAGCACGACCCGCCGCACCCGGCCTCGCACCTTCCAGCCCTCGAACGGGGTCCAGCCGCAGCGGGAGTGCAAATTTTCGGCACGGAGTTCATAGGCCGCATCCCCATCCACTTCGACCCAGGTCTCGGGCTGTTCGGGGAGGGAGAAAATCACGCGAGGATTAATCACAGACTTCTGAATAATATCCTCCATGGTCAACCGTCCATCGTCCACCGCTGTGAGCAATAGCGGCAGCATGGTTTCCAGGCCTGGGAAACCGGGCGGCGGGTTCTCGCCGTCCTTCTCGGCCAGGGTGTGGGGGGCGTGGTCAGTGGCGAAACAATCGATGATGTCCAGGTTCTTCCAGAGCGCATCGACATCCTCCCTGGTTGCCAATGCTGGTCGAACTTCACCTCGGCCGGGATGTCCGCGCGCTATTGCGGGGATATCGTCCTTGGTAAGAAACAAGTGATGCGGGCATACTTCGCACGTCACCTTGATCCCGCTTTCTTTTGCAGCTTTAATCAGCAGGATTTCTTCCTTCAGCGAAACATGGGCAATGTGGACAGCCCGGTTGAAGATGGCAGCCATCAGGATGACAGCCGCCATGCTGCGCCTTTCGGAATGAGCCACGATCGGCACATGTTTTGGCCACTGCTGAAAGTGCTCCTGCCATAGGGTCATATCATCCAAACGCAGTTGACCGAAGGTGCTGTCGAGGTACATTTTTAATCCGGCAGAACGACTTGCCTGGGAGGCAGCGACGCTGGAGTTATCCGGTCCGGCTCCAAGGAACTGGGCGAAGTCACAGCGCGCCTTTTTTGTGCGGCTTCCAGTGCCAGGTCAAGCGTGGCCGCGTCGAAAATGGGTGGCTTGGTATTGGGCATGGCGAGCACCATCGTTACCCCGCCTGCCAAGGCGGCGGAAGTGCCCGAATCCCAATCCTCCTTGTGGGTGGCGCCGGGTTCGCGCATGTGGACGTGAGGGTCAATCAATCCGGGAAGTTTAATCATTTGCAGCCAGGGTTTGGGATTATTACGTTTGGAACATTATAGCCCGTCATGGAAGGAAAGGGACCAGGAGATGAGCAACTCCCAGTCCCTGTTTTCCAAAAGCTGAGAAGATGCCCTAGTCGTTACTCACTTCGGGCGTTTTAAAGATGATGAAAATCAAATTGATCAATATCCCAAGAATTGCCGCGAAGACGATGGCTGGAATACCGCTCGGGAACAGGTATGGGATTTTGAAAGGAAACAGACCATTGGTCAGCACCAGGTTTCCGCCGATGCCGCAGATCAGGATGACCGCGCCGATCGCCAGTTGCTTGGGGTCGAACAGGTTCACCTTCTCTGATTGGATAAGGGCCAGGCCTTGCATCCCAATCACGCCGAATAAATAAATGCTCAACCCGCCAACAACGGCCGTGGGCATGGTGTTGATGAGTGCCACTAGTTTGCCAAAGAAGCCGATCACGATCGCCATCACACCCGCGGTCATGAGCACAGCGGTGGAGTAATTGCGGGTAATGGCCATCAGGCTGTTGTTCTCACCATAGTTCGTCCCCGCGCAGCCACCCAGCATGCCGACCACCAGGTCATCTGTACCGTCCGCGACCAAATTCAGCCCGATCAATTTCTTGATTTCGAATGGTTTGCGACCCAATTGGGAGGCCAGTGTATCAATGTAAAGGCTCATCTGGTACAAGTGTGCAGTGCTCTCCGGGACGGTGGCGATGAAGATCAAGGCAATGCTCAACGCCATTCCCCAGGCTTCCGGATTATTAAAGGCCGGAAGGGTAAATTTCGGAAGCGCAACCCAGGGGGCGGCAACAACATTTGTGAAACTAACCAACCCGAAGGGAATGGAGACCAGGTATCCAAAGACGGCTCCGAACAAGATCGGCAGCATGCCGAACAGGCCTTTGCCGCGCAGGTACACTGAAAACAAGATGGTTCCAACCAGGGTGATGAAGGCCACCAGCCAGCTCTTCAGGGCCAGCTCTGGTGCGGCCCAGTTCCCGGCATTGCCCAATGCCGAGTTAGCCAGCGCAATACCGATGACCATTGCCATCGAACCGGTCACGATGGGAGGCAGAACCTTGTCCAGCGCGGCTTTGCCGATCCGCATGATCAGGAGACCGATCAGGATTTCGAACACTGCGGTCAGAAGGATGCCCACCTGCACGACCCGTACTCCGTCGGGGCAATAAGGCGATAATGCATATGGGGCTTGAAAACAATCCCTTGCATAAAGTACCATGCCTGTCTGTATGACAGCAATATAAGAAAACGAAGAACCATAATACATTGGGATCTTGCGCTTGGATACCAGCAGGGCGATGATGGTTCCCAGGCCGGAAGCCAGCAGGGTCACACCGATATCGAACCTGGTCAGGATGGCTACCAGTACTGTAGCCGGGAACATGGTCAGGAATTGCTGGAAGCCGAGGCTGAGCATGGCTCCCACCGGCGGGCGGTCATCAGGCAGATATCCGAGGACCTTCCCCTGCGGGGATGACTTGGTTTGTGTTTCTGCGGACATTTTTTCTCCTTTGGGAATTGGGTTGTTTTTTATGTCTATTCCGTCGACAGACAAAAAAAAAGAGAGCCGTAGAAACGGCTCTCCTAAAAAACAAAATCGCTGGGCTTGGTAACCCGTAAACGTTGAAGGTCACGGAAGAAATGTTCTTCGGACATTGGACGCAATTCTATTCCAGATGGAGATTTTGTCAAGGGTTTGATTAGAAAATCTGGAAGGTGCCTTGCTCTTCCACCATCGCAATTTGATATAATCCGCGTTATATCCAAAGGAGAACAAAAAATGGCATACACCCAATTCAAAGTCCCTGCAGGCGGGGAGAAAATTACCATCAAGGACGGCAAGCTCCAGGTACCTGACCAGCCGATCATCCCGTATGTCGAGGGAGACGGGACCGGGCGCGACATCTGGCGTGCCTCCGTGCGCGTGTTCGACGCGGCAGTCCAGAAAGCTTATGGAGGCAAACGCAAAGTTCACTGGATGGAAGTCTTCGCAGGCGAGAAGGCTTTCAAGCAGTTCAAGACCTGGCTGCCGGATGAAACCGTGGAAGCATTCAAAGAGTTCCTGGTGGGGATCAAGGGTCCGTTGACCACACCGATCGGCGGGGGCATTCGCTCATTAAACGTAGCGCTGCGTAAACTGCTCGACTTGTATGTCTGCCAGCGCCCGGTGCGATACTACAACGGCGTACCATCCCCCGTTAAGCATCCCGAATACGTGGACATGGTCATTTTCCGGGAAAACACCGAAGATATTTATACCGGCATCGAATTCCAGTTGGGTACTGATGATAATAAAAAATTCTTGAAATTATTCAAGGAAGCCTTCCCGAAAGAGTATGCCAAGATGCGTTTCCCGGATACAGCCGCCATCGGCATCAAACCGGTGTCCGTGGAAGGCACCGAGCGCCTGGTACGCGCCGCGATCAAATGGTCACTGGAAAACAAACGCAAGAGTGTGAACTTCGTCCACAAGGGCAATATCATGAAGTTCACAGAAGGCGCTTTCAAGGATTGGGGTTATGCCCTTGCCAAGCGCGAGTTCCGCAACGAAATCGTCACCGAGCGGGAGTCATGGATCCTGGGCAACAAGGAGAAAACCCCCGCACTGAGCGTGGAAGAGAACGCCACTCTGATCGATCCCGGCTTCGTAATGATGTCACCCGACCAGCAGAATGACATCAAGCGGGAGGTGGAAACCGCCCTCAAGCTGTGGGCAACCCATGGCGACGGCAAGTGGAAATCCAAACTGATGATCAAAGACTCCATCGCAGATGTCAGCCTGCAATTTACCATCATCCGCCCGCGCGATTATGATGTGATCGCCACCTTAAACTTGAATGGCGACTACCTGTCAGATGCACTGGCTGCCCAGGTTGGCGGGATTGGTATTGCCCCGGGAGCAAATATCAACTACGTGACAGGTCACGCCATCTTTGAGGCCACCCACGGCACCGCGCCGAAATATGCCGACCTGGACAAGGTTAACCCGGGCTCGGTGATTCTCTCGGGCGAGATGATGTTCCGCTACCTGGGCTGGATGGAAGTAGCCGACCTGATCGTCAAGGGCATGGAAGGCGCCGTGGCAGCCAGGACCGTCACCTACGACTTTGCCCGCCTGATGGACGGCGCAACGGAGATCAAGTGCTCGGAGTTCGGTAACGCGATCATCAAGCACATGAGTTAATTCAAACTTTTCCAGAATTATCGCAAGGTAAATGAACAAAAAGAAGGCTGTGCAAACAGCCTTCTTTTATTAATTATGGTCCCGAAGAAAAAGTCTACTTGTTCAAACTGATTACGTAGGCGATCACATCCGCGATCTGCTGCTGGGAAAGGACGTTATTCTGTCCAAAGGAAGGCATCTTCAGCTTTGGATTTGCGCCTTCAGGAGTTGAACCACTCTGAACGAACAAATCAAGGTTGAGAATAAAGGTTTTCAGATCCGTACCCTTTATTTCCGGGTCAATCGGGTTTAATACCGGCACGGTGCCATCATCTGAATCCGGGTTTTCTACTCCCTCGTTTCCATTCACGCCGTGGCATTGTTCACATTGTGCGGTGTAAACCGTCAGCCCGGCAATGGGATCACCCGTCAAATTGATGGCATCTCCGGGAACCTGGACCGGTATGAGGGCACCCGCCTCTTCAGCCGTCTGGGGCATGCCATTCATGATCCAAATCGTCAGCATGTCTATGTATTGCCGGGAAAGCAGTTTTGTGGGCGGCATCTGGCGGATCGGTTTACCCGTGACAGGGTCCACCCCTTCATGTCCATTGATGAGCTTGATCATCAGGCTTTCAGGATCGCCCGCAGTGATCAGCGGTGCATTATCGCCGGTGTTCAACATATCCTCATAGGAGGTCATCAGGTAGTTGTTATTTTGTTTTCCAGCCCGGTGGCACGACACGCAGTAACGCTTGACCAGCGGCTGGATGTGGACGTCCCAGGAGGGTACTTCGCCCGTGACCAATGCCGGGATGGAACTGATCGCTCCGGCAGGCATGACCGAGCGGTCATCCCAGGAATAGCGCAGGAAAGTCACAATATATTCAATTTCCGATGGGGAAAGTGTGCCGCCATAGGAACGTCCAAAAGGAGTCATGGCGGGATTTTTATCCGGCTGCCCGTAGGAAATGATATTAGCCAGCGTTTGATCAGTAAATGTATACATCAGGTCCTTGGTATTGATCGGGGCGAGGGTAATACCCTCTAATCCCTCCACACCAATGACCTCGCCCCCTTCACCGTTGGCTCCGTGGCATTCGACGCAATTGATCGAATACAAGTCCTGTCCTGCGGAGATCTGCTCAGGGAGCGTATTCGCCACCAGGCCCTCGGTGGCGGCCGTGGCAGGCGGCGCCAGGAGCATCACAAAAACAGCCACCACAATCATGAGCACAGAGGCAATCACCCCCGTCCATTTTTGCAGCCGGCTGGTTAATGGTGATGGCACCTTACTCCCGTCTTGCGAAGTGGATTTTTTCCCCAGGTAATTCGATCCAATGATCAGGATATAAGCCAGGGTCGGGATGACCAGGCCTGTCAGGAACTGCAGCAGGGTCATCGTCGACAAGCCGCCGTTTCCGGAAATTGCAGGAACTCCGGAAATGGCAGTCAGGACAACCATGCTGACGACAAATACTCCCATGATGCTCAACCCCATGGTTCGGCGGGAATAGTGCCTGAACGGGTTCTTATCCATGAATGGCAGGATGACCAAAAGCAGGATGACGATGCCCGGGATGACTGCCGTGGCGATCCATTCGATTTTCCCAAGCAAAGGGATTTGTCCATAAACGGCAAGGAACTTGAACAGGAACAGGAAGTACCATTCCGGTTTTGGGACGAAAGCCGTGTCGCTTGGATCCGCTTTGGCTTCTCCAGGCACTCCAATGAAGGTGGCGAGCATGATCAGGACGATGAAAATCGCCAGTGAAACCAGCAAATCCTTAAAAATGCTATCCGGCCAGAAGCGCTCGCCTTTCTGGAGGGCGATCTTGTATTTTTCCAAAACGTTTTTCTTTTGTTCTTCTTTCATGTCCGCGCTCCTTTAGTCGTCCTTGCCCGGGAATTCAAATTCACCGTGCTTGATGATGAGGAACAGGTGGACACCGATCAACCCGGCCAATACGGCCGGGAGCATCCAGATATGAGCCGCAAAGAACCGGTTCAAGGTCAGGGAGCTCAGGTCCGTACCGCCGCGTAATGCTTTCATGATAAAAGAGCCTACCCAGGGCACGCTCCCGGCAATGTTTGTTGCCACCGTCGTTGCCCAGTAGGCTTTCTGATCCCACGGCAGCAGGTAGCCGGTGAACCCCATCCCCAGCGTGCACAGCAGCAGGCCGACGCCGATCAACCAGGTCAGCTCGCGCGGGTATTTATATGAAGCGGTGATAAAGACCCTCAGCATGTGGATGAAGACGACCAGCACCATTGCCGTCGCACCCCAGTGATGGATGCCCCGGATAAGCCAGCCAAAGGCGACACCGTTCATGATGTATTGAATGCTGTCGTATGCGTGGTCTGGAGAAGGGGTGTAATACACGCTCAGGAAAATGCCGGTGGCACCCTGGAGCAGGAACAGGAAAAGACTGGCCGAGCCAAGCGTATTCCACCAATTTCCTTTTGGCTCGGGGCGGTCGAGGGTGGCTTTATAGAGATCATTCAGGGAGAGTCGTTCATCCAGCCAGGCGAAAAGCTTCTTCAACATCGTGGTTACCCTCCCAGGAAATGAATGAACAGCGTGCCGTCTTCGACCTTGATCTGGTCACCGGCATAACGATCGAGCGGTCGCGGCGGCGGACCGCCCAATACCTCGCCGTTAACCCCGAACTGCGCGTCGTGGCATGGACAGATATATTCCTTTTTATCGCCATCCCAGTTTACGTGGCAGCCCAGGTGGGTGCATTTGTTTGACAATACGAGGGCGTCGGTTTCAGAATTGCGCAATACAAATACACCATAGCTGTTTACAGATTTTTCCCACCCGTTTGCCGTGCTGCGCGTGAATGTTGCCAGGGTTGGTTTCCCGATCTCAAAAGCATCCATTTTGCCCAGGGGGATCCAGGCATCCGTGCTGGCTGACTTCAGTGCCGGGTCAATCAGGTAGTCGATGGCCGGAAGGCCAATTGCCGCCCCAATAACCGTACCCACCGCCGCCGTTGTGAGTTTAACAAAATCCCGACGGCTGATGTGATGAGAACCCGCCATTCGAACCTCCTGGTATGGTATGGATTGTATAAAAAGAAAGCTGCAAATCCGCGTGATATGATTATAAAGATGAATCGTCCATCCCCAAGAGGATGTCTGGAACGATTAAACCATGAGTATTGTCACTTTTAACTAAGGAAACGAGGATGGGATAATATACCATGTTAAAATTCCACGCCGCCGAACAAACGCGTGCGGTGGTGATGGCGTACCTGGAAGGCAGAAGGTCCACTGCCTTGCAGCGGGGGGGCATCCAGCTGGTCGCGGATCGAAAAGATGTGTTCGTAAAAGGAGGAGTAGATGGGTCTTAAAAGAGATGTAGGCCTGATGGAAGCCCTGAGGTACCAGGGAAAAGGCCCAATGTTGACCTATATCCTGCATCGGATTGGAGGGCTGGGTATCGTACTCTTCGTGGGATTACACATCCTCGCCGGGTATTTTGCCAATCATGCCTGGGGGACCACTGCCGGGATCTTCATTAACACCATTTATGAGCACTGGCTCTTCCAGATATTCATTTTCTTCTGTGCACTGTTCCATGCCATCAACGGCCTGCGCATCGTGATCCTGGATCTCTGGCCGAATTTAATTGAATACCAGCGCGAAGCCATCTGGCTGGAGTGGTTTGTTTTCCTGCCCGTTTACGGGGTCGCGCTTCTTGTCATTATCCGCAGTGGATTGGGAGGCTAGCCAATGAACATGAAACCAAGAACTGCTCCACTGGGCGGGTTCCATTTTGATTATGTGATGTGGCTTTTCACACGCCTTTCTGCCCTGGCGATGTACCTGATCGCCCTCTTGGGGATTGTTGCCGCCCTGTTGATGAGCGCACGCCAAAATATGAGTGTGGCTGACCTGATGCGCTGGGCGTTCATGCCCAACTCCACCCACGTGATCAATACCAATATCCCGGATATCGAGGCCTGGAAAGGCATCTTCTGGAACGTGATGGCCATCCTGATGCTTCTTTTTGCAGGGGCACATGGATTTCACGGCCTGCTCAATGTGCTGGAAGACTACATCTCCAGCAGCGGGTTTCGCAAAACACTGCGTGTCCTGGTTATCCTGATCTGGTTATCTATGAGCGCCATCGGCATTGCCGTGATCCTGACTTCCTAGGAGCAGCAGAATGAAAACCCATCAATTTGAAGTGATCGTGATTGGCGCGGGCGGAGCGGGGCTGATGGCAGGTCTGTATGCTTCCCGGTCAGCCAAGACTGCAATCATTACAAAACTTTATCCCACCCGGTCCCACACAGGCACGGCCCAGGGCGGTATCGGGGCGGCGCTCGGCAGTGAAGAAGAAGACCATCCCGAATGGCACACCTACGATACGGTGAAAGGGTCCGATTACCTTGGCGACCAGGATGCCATCGAATTCATGTGCGAAGAGGCCGTCCAGGCTGTTTACGAACTGGAGCACATGGGTCTGCCCTTCGACCGCACACCGGAAGGCAAGATTTCGCAGCGGCCGTTTGGCGGGCACACTAATAATGTAACCGGCAAACCGGTCAAGCGCGCCTGCCATGCCGCAGACCGCACCGGCCACATGATTTTGCAGACCCTGTACCAGCAGTGCATGAAGAACAATGTGAACTTCTTCGATGAGTTCCAGGTGGTGGACCTGCTGATGGTTAATGGAGCTGCGGCAGGGGTGGTTGCAATTGAACTTGCCACCGGCGAGCTGCATGTTTTCCACGCCAAGGCGGTCGTTTTTGCAACTGGCGGGCACGGGCGCATTTGGGAGATCACCTCCAACGCGTATGCCTTCACTGGCGATGGTCCGGCAGTCATCATGCGGCGCGGTTTACCGCTCGAAGACCTTGAATTCTTCCAATTCCATCCCACCGGCATTTATAAGCTCGGGATCCTGATCACTGAAGGCGTGCGCGGCGAGGGCGGCGTCCTGATCAACGGCAAGGGCGAACGCTTCATGGAAAAATACGCACCCAGGGTCAAAGACCTGGCTTCGCGTGACGTGGTCAGCCGCGCCATCTATATGGAAATCCGCGACGGTAATGGTGCCAACGGCCAGAACTATGTTTACCTGGACATGCGGCCGGAAAGCGTTAACAAGTATGCTGCGCTGGATGGACGCAAGAACAAGGATGGTTCACCGGTCGCGGTTACCGGTGAGGAACTCCTGGCAAAATTACCCGATATCGTCGATTTTTGCCGGGTCTACCTTGGCGTGGACCCGATCACCCAGCTGATGCCAATCCAGCCCACCGCACACTATGCCATGGGCGGCATCCCCACGAATAAATACGGTGAGACCATATTGAACGAGGATAACGCCACCGTCCCTGGCTTGTATGCCGCGGGCGAGTGTGCGTGTGTCTCTGTTCACGGAGCCAACCGGCTCGGCACGAATTCCCTGCTTGACCTGGTGGTCTTTGGAAAACATGCCGGCCTGCGCGCCGCCGAGTACGCCAAAAGCACTGCTTATCAAACCCTGCCCGCAGATCCAACGGAATTCGCCAGTTCACAATTCGACAGGATCCGCAAGGCTGATGGAAAGGATAACGCCTTCGATATCGCCACCACGATGAAGAAAGTAATGTTCGATAAGATGGGCATATTCCGTTCAGGCACCGGCATGGAAGAGGCTCTCAAGGCGGTGCGCGAGCTCAAAGAGCGCTACAAGCACGTCAGCGTGACCGATACCGGGAAGATCTTCAACATGGAATTGATCAATGTCTGGGAGCTGGGCAACCTGCTCGACTTGGCCGAGATGACCACCGTATCTGCCATTGCGCGCACCGAGAGCCGCGGCGGTCATTCGCGCGAGGACTATCCCGACCGTGACGACAAGAACTGGCTCAAGCACAGCCTGGCCTGGGTACGCCAGGATGGCGCGATCGATCTGAAATACAAACCGGTCGTGATCACCAAGTACGAGCCAAAAGTGCGGACTTACTAGGAGGCTGACATGGAAGTAACCATCAAACTCTTCCGCTACAATCCGGAAAAGGATAAAAAACCCTCCTACAAGACCTACAAGCTGGAGGCGATAGAGACCGACCGGGTGCTGGACCTGCTCGAAAAGATAAAGGGGTACCAGGATGGGACGTTGTCCTTCAGGCGCTCCTGTGCGCATGGGATCTGCGGTTCGGATGCAATGCGAATCAATGGGTTCAACCGCCTGGCGTGCAAGACACTCGTCCGCGACACGGGGGCGAAGATCACCGTCCAACCCCTGCTCGGCTTGCGCGTTATCAAGGACCTGATCGTCGACATGGAACCGTTCTTTGAGCATTATCGTTCCGTTAAGCCGTGGTTGATTAATGACGAAGCGGAACCTGAAAAGGAACGCTACCAAAGTGCTGAACAGCGCGCCATTTTCGATGACACCACCAAGTGCATCCTGTGCGCCTGCTGCACCACCGGCTGCCCATCCTTCTGGGCGAATGAAAAATATGTCGGACCGGCTGCGATCGTGGCTGCCCATCGTTTCATATTCGACAGTCGTGACAAGGCTGCCGCCGAGCGCCTGGCCATCCTGAACGAAGTATGGGGAGTCTACCGCTGCCACACCATCTTCAACTGCACCCTGGCATGCCCGCGTGAGATTCAGATCACCAAGGCGATCGGTGAAGTAAAAATGGCCTTGACGACTGGAAAACTGGAATAAATAAATGAGGTCCCCAGCCCCGGTTGCACAAAGAAGCCGGGGCTGTTCTTCTTCTCGAACCCCCTTTAAAAATTATTGGAATCGAATGCACGGGTAGGCCGCAGTGAAACCTTGCCTCCCTGCTCCTGCAATTTGACTACCCCTGCAATCGTCAAGATTGATTTAGGCAGAAAGAGTAATTTGCGGTTATAAATATAGTATAAGGACGCTCCCATGAAAATTCAAAAAATTATCCGGCACTGGCTGCCGCTCGCGGTTGTGATCACATTGCTTTGCGGATTGATCTATTTGGTTGTTCAACAATCTTTGCGCTGGGGCGCAAATGATCCACAGATCCAGATGGCCCAGGACGCAGCCGCGTCCCTGGCTGCAGGAGGGGCACCCGAATCCGTATTACCTGCCGCCCAGGTGGAAATTTCCAGCAGCCTGGCACCGTTCATGGTCATATACAGCGATGCAGGCGAAGCGCTGGCATCCTCCGCCCGCCTTCACGGAAATGTTCCCGCCCTGCCCCCGGGAATCTTTGACTATACCCGTCAAAATGGTGAAGACCGGGTATCCTGGCAGCCCGAACCTGGGGTCCGGATCGCAGCCGTGGTGGTCGCCTATGGCGGGGCGCGGCCAGGTTTTGTCCTGGCTGGTCGTTCGCTGCTTGAAGTGGAGAAGCGCGAAAGCCAGGTGGGTCAGCTCACCGCGATAGCATGGCTGGTTTCGCTGATCGGCACCTTGATCGTCGTCGCAGCCAGCGAATTGATATTTTCCAATGGGAAACACACCCCGTGATCGCATGCCTAACGTAGCTGATCTACAATCCCTCTTAACCATCCGAGGCGCCGAACCGACCCTCCTGCAGGGCGGTCCGACCGCCTGCCTCCTGCTGCACGGCTTCTCCGCCAGCCCGGATGAAATGCACTTCCTTGCCGAAGATTTGCACCAGCGCGGCTTTACCGTTTTGAATGTCCGGCTTGCAGGCCACGGAAGCGATCCGCGCGACCTGGCGCGTACGCACTGGACCGATTGGCTGCTTTCCGTCGAAGATGGGCTGGACCTCCTGAAGGGGGTCTCCAACCAGGTCGTGCTCATCGGGCAGTCGATGGGGGGCATGATCGCCCTGACCGCAGCGGCGCAATTTTCTGTGGCGGGGGTGGTCGCGCTTTCCACACCGTACTTTGGGTTTTCATTTGTGCAGGTGCTTTTGGCGCGCCTCATGGGAGTTCTGGGTCTGATGGCTCGCCAGCAGTCGAAAGCGCAAGCCGACCCAGGTCAGGATGGCGGGAAAGAATTCCCGGGTTACTCCCGGTACCCGATCCGGATCATTGTAGAGATCCAGAATCTTCAGAAAGCAATGCAGGTCTCCCTTCCGAAAGTAAAGGTGCCGGTGCTGCTGGTCCAGCCGCGCCAAGACATGGATGGGAAGGACGACCTGGAGCGAATTTACAACGAACTGGGAACCACGCGGAAGGAAAAATTGCTGCTGGACGGTTTCGATCATGCCGTGGTGCGGGATGAGAAGCGCCAGGTTGTCTTTAATGCGATCGGGGAATTTTTAAAGAGTTTGGAAAACCAGATGTAAAAACAACCTAAACCCCGGGTTGCTCGCAGATTATTATTGCTGCCAGCCTCCAGGAAAGAAATTTCCTGGCAGGCGCGCGAACGTGCCCGGCTGGGCACGTTTGGACGAGGGTGGATTTGAAACAGGATGCCTGGGCGCTTAAGCGATGGTGCTTCAGGCTGACCGAATTTGCTAGAACAAACCCCGCACCATCAACAGCAAACCAAAGATGATGAACGGTACCCCGACGATCGCGCCGATGACGGTGATGGTGAGTACGATGCCGACGATCAGGAATACCAGGCCGAGGATGACGGCAACCAGCCGCCCCGTCGCGGCGACGATCCCGATGACCAGTTTCCAGATGGCCCAGAACGGCCAGAGGATCCAGGGTACTTTATGGTTGTGTTTATGTTCTTGAGTCATTGCAGCCTCCGATATAAACATACGCTTGCTTGCATAGAAAAGTTGTAATTTTTCTTGCTCGGCTAATGCATGGTTTGGTGATAGAGCTGGTTAAGAGCTTTCACGAATGTTTCCACCATCCGCTCGAGGTTGATCTCTTCTGATACGATGCGGTAGGATTCCGCCCCCATTGACCGCAGTCGTGTAACATCCGACAGCGCCTCCCCCAGGACATCAGCAAGATTCTCCGTGCCCGCCAACTGCCAGCCGTTCGCCGGGCGGACGAGGTCGTCATTCGTCCCATCCCCCTGGCCCATGATGACCGGCAGCCCGTAGGACATGGCTTCCTGCACAGCCAGCCCCCCGGTTCCCGGAAGCACGAACAGGTCTGCAGTGGAAAAATAGGGTGCCAGTTCAGCTCCGTGCCTGGCGCCGGGGAATTCCGCGGACGGGTAAATTGTTTTTGCAAGGCTTTCCAGGGAGGCTCTTTCGGGGCCGTCTCCCACGATGACCAGGCGCGGCTGGATGTCTTTATTCAAGGCAGCGCAGGCGTTCAGCAGCGTGTCGATCCGTTTGCGCGCCTGCAGCCGTCCAACGAACAGGACGAACGGTTTCCCGTGAAACTTGGGAGGGCGCCTGGGCAGCGGCGCTGTGGGACGGGGCGCGGCTGCATTGGGGGCTGTGAATATTTTTTCGGACGGAAAACCGAGGGCAGCATACTCCTCGGCCCCGCGCCGGCTGTAGGTGATCAGCGCGTTGAACTGGTTCAGGAAGGAAACTCTGCGGGCTTTTCGCAGCCCGGATAACTGTCCCATGAGGGCGGGAGCGCCCAACCCCCAGCCGAGCACCGGGCGGCCGCGCTGCTTCATCCAGCGGACTGCGGCGGAGGTGGAAAGGTACCGCGGGTTGGCTTCCACGATGAGCGCATCCGGGTTGCAGCCGGTCAGCCAGGGGAGCAGGCCGCGCTGAACACACAGGTAAAACGAGCCATTAAATAAATGGAGGTTGTGCGCCTGCGTTAACCGGGCAGCGTTCAGGCCCTCGGCGGTGGCAATCGATTCCGAAGCGCGCGGCATGCCGGCCAGGATGCTCAACCCGCCGTTGCAGGCGGCTGCCAGGGCATCGAAAAACGCGGCGCGGTAGGGCGTGAGCACACGCTGCTGCAGGGCGAGTTTCCCGGGGTAGCGGATCATGTCACTCGTCTCCCCTGGCGCTGAAATCGGTTTCGCCACGATATATGCCTTCCAGCCCAGCGCCTCCAGCGAGGGGACCGGCGGGGTGCCGGGGTGCATCCAGCAAATTTGGTAGCCGGCAGTCGTAAGCGTCTCCCAGGCCGCGCGGCAGGATTCGGGTCCGTGCAGTTCCATCAGCAGGAGCGGGCGTGCCTCGTTCAGCACCCGCAGCATCCCGGGCAGCGCCAGCACCTCGCCGCCTTCTATGTCCATTTTGACGACACCGGGGATTGGGTTCCCCTGGCGGTAAACAAAGTCATCCAGGGACACCCCGGGGACCGTCAGCTCTGATTCGTAGCTGTCCTGGCGGCCCGCTGACCCCGCAACCTTGCCCATCCCGCCAGAAGCATGCACCATGAAGCGCACCGGGCCGGGGGCCTGGGTGACTGCCCGATCGACCACCGTCACGCGTGACTCCATACCGTTGAGCTCCACGTTGCGGCGCAGTTGTTCCACGTTGGAGGGCAGCGCTTCGAAAGCGAAAATCCTTCCCGTCTCCCCGGCGGCTTTGGCGAGCAGCAGCGAAACGTAGCCGATGTTCGCGCCCACGTCGTAGATGGTTGCCCCCTGGGGAATGAGCTCGCGCAGGGCGGATTGCAGTTCAGGCTCATAGGTTCCCAGCCAGTAATCCTTGTCAACCTGCATATCGAGCAGGATGGTGAACCCCGCCAGGTCCCCACCGGCAACCTTGACCTCGACCAGCCCGCTGGGGGCGGCGCGGTTCAGCCCGCCGCGGATCAGGCGCGCCAGCGGCTTGACCCTGTAGATGGCTTGCTTGACGGAGGTCGGCAGGACCCTGGCGGCGAAGGCGGCGATGGAGAGAAAGGCGGTTTTCATTTTTTATCCAAGCAGGACACCCAAATATCGGTCCACCATGGCATCCAGGCTGAAGGCTTCCTCGGCGCGCTTGCGGGCAGCCTGGCGGAAGCGCCCGTTGTCCTGCAGCATCTCCGCTGCGGCTGCTGCCAGGGCGGGCAGGTCGGGCTTTTCCAGTTTCCAGGGGTCGCCGCCGTATGGCACGAGCCGCCCGGCATCGCCGGTCACCAGCTCGGGCAGCGCCCCGGTGGAAAACCCCGCCGAAGGCAGCCCGCAGGCCATGGCTTCGATGACGGAGTTCGGGCAGGCGGCGTTGAGGTCTGCCGGGTAGAGCAGGTGCGCCGAGCGGTCGAGGGCGGGGATCCGGTCGGCGGGCACCAGCCCGGCCCAGCGGATGGGCACCCTGCTCCTCTTTTGTGACTCGCTTTGCAGGCGGGGGGAGGCGCTTCCAACCACCATCAGCTCGGTGGGAGTTTTTTCGGACAGCAGCCCGGCCAGCTCAACGGCGGTGGCGAGCCCGCTTTCGTACCCGCCCTGCAGGCTGCCCTCCACCACCAGCAGGCGGGAGAGGTCAGCCGGGCGATCGTGGGGACCGTCGGGGGAATAGGCCGAGAGGTCCACGCCGTTGTGGATGACAACCGAGGGGACGCGCCCGGGGCCGTACTGTTTGGACCACCAGCCGCGCACGAACTCGGACTGGTAGACCAGGTGCGTGGCTGCCCGCGAGCGCAGCAGGGCGAGCAGGGTGTTGCCGTACTCGGCCCTCAGGAAATGGCGCGGGCCGGTGGGCAGGCGGCGGTGAATCCAGTTGATCCCGTCCAGGCGCTGGACGATGCGCACGCCCTGGCGCTTCAGGGAGAGCAGGCCTGGCAGGTGGCGGGTGGTGCTGGTGAGCAGCACCGCGTCGTAGGGGATCTCGCCCAGGTCGTAGCAGGTCTCTATTCCGCGCTGCTTGAGCCCGGACGCCAGCTTGGCCTGGAAGGTGGTCACGCCGCCGGTATTGGCCGCCCTCGGGATGATGCAAATTCGGGACACGAGCGGATTATACCGTAACGGGCAGTGTTATAATTCGGACAGGAGTTGTCGCATATGTTCAACAATAAAGGTCCCGATCGACGCAAGGAGGAGGAGCGCATCCGCAGCGAAATGCGCCTGCCGCCCGGGCAGTCCCTCACGCTGAAGTTCCCCGTGCTGCACTACGGACCGGTGCCGCCCTTCAACCCGGCCACCTGGGATTTCAGGGTGTGGGGCGAAGTGGAGCACGACCAGGTCTGGACCTGGGATGAGTTCAACAAGCTGCCGCGCGGCCGGGTGGTGATGGACATCCACTGCGTGACAAAGTGGAGCAAGGTGGACACCCTGTGGGAAGGCGTGTCGGTGCGGACGCTGGTGGAGCAGGGCTTCATCAAGCCCAAGCGCACGGCGCAGCACGTGATGCAGCACGCCGAGTACGGCTTCACGGTCAACCTGCCGCTGACGGTGGTGCTGCAGGAGAATTTCCTGCTGGCCACCCACTTTAACGGCGAACCGCTGACCCCCGAGCACGGCGCCCCCCTGCGCGGGGTGGTGGGAGCCATCCCGGGGCGCAGCGAGCTGGCGAGCCCCTATTTATGGAAGGGTGCCAAGTGGCTGCGCGGGCTCGAGTTCATGCCGCGCGACCGGCTGGGCTTTTGGGAAAAGGCCGGCTACAGCAACAGCGCGGACGTCTGGAAGGAAGAGCGGTTCGCTTAAGATATTTATTAGGCTCTCGACGCCGTCCCTCGCGGAGCACATCGTCCCCGAAGGTTTCCGAGGGGATCCCTTTGGGGACGGCGGCGAGGACGCCGCCTGGAGCTGGGTGTTATTTGGACATAAAAATAATGGGGCGGGTCACAGACCCGCCCCATTTGATTCTTACTTGGGTCGTGTGCCCAGCACCACCGGGATGTCCATTTTCTGGGTGCCGCGCATCACGGTGAGGGTCACGGTATCCCCGGGGGATTTGTTGAGGATCAGGTAGCGGATCATGTCGGAGAAGGTGACCACGGTCTGACCGTCGATGGCGATGATCAGGTCGCCGCCGCTGTTGAGCCCGGTGCCGGTGCCCGAAACGGAGAGGGGCGTGGTGCCCGCCACGATGCCGGCCGTTTCAGCAGGTCCGCCGGGCGTCACGTTGGTCACATAGGCGCCGGAGGTGACGGCCAGGTGCAGCGCCTGGATCTCGCCCAGGGTGAGCGTAGTCGATGGTGGAAACGCCCAGGTAAGGGTAGGCGTAGCTTCCGCCCTGGATCAGGCTGGGGATGACGCGCTTGACCAGGTTGATCGAGATGGCGAAGCCGATGCCCGAGTTGACCGGCTGTCCGCCGGTGCCCGTGGAGGTGGACTCGATGGAGCTGTTGATGCCGACCACTTCCCCGTTCAGGTTCAGCAGCGGGCCGCCCGAATTGCCGGGGTTGATGGCCGTGTCGGTCTGGATGATGTCGACGCTGGTGTAGGAGCCGCCGGTGGTTGCCTGGACGGAGCCGGGCAGGGCGCGCCCGAGCGCCGAGACGATGCCGGTGGTCATGGTGCCGGCCAGGCCGAACGGGTTGCCGATGGCGATCACGGTCTGCCCCACCTGCAGGGCGCTGGAATCACCCATGGGCAGCGGGTGCAGCTCGGAGGCGGGCACGCTCACCTTGATGGCGGCCAGGTCCGAATAGGTATCGGTTCCCAGCACGGTGCCGAAGGTCTTCAGCCCGGAGGCGAAATCCACCTCCACCTGGGTCTCTGTGCCCACCACGTGGTCGTTGGTGACGATGACTCCGTCACCGTTGTAAACCCAGCCTGAGCCCAGCCCGGAGGCGGTCTGCACGGTGACCACGCCGGGGCTGAACTGCTGGTAAATGCTGGTCAACTGGCCCTGGGAGGAAGTGAGGTCCGGGGCGCTGGAGACGGACAGGGTGGGCACCGCCGAGATGGGGGCGGGGCTGGGGGGGAGGAGAGGGGGAAGACGCTGGTGAGCTGGCAGCCCATCATTGCCAGGAGTAGGATGACGACCGGGAACGCTAATTTCTTGTTCATGTGAAGCTCCATTTTAAAATCCCTGGATTATGGATGAATAGGGCTTCATTCTAAAGAGTGAAGATTAACACGAAATGAAAACGAATCATAGAAATGTATTAATATTTCCGTAGTAACGACTTAAGTCGTTACTACAAATGCTTATTTTAATTTCGCCGCCTCCGCCAGCAGGCGACTTCTGCTTGGCGGTCAGGTTACGCGGCACCTGCACCTTGAGGTGCACGTACAGGTCGCCGGCGGACTTGGGATTCTTCAACACGGGCAGGCCGCGCCCCGCCACCCGGAATATCTGCTCGGGCTGGGTGCCGGCCGGGATGGTGAGCACCACCTTGCCGGAGCAGGTCTTCACCTCCACCTCGCCGCCCAGGATGGCCTTGAACACGTCGATGGTCACGTGGGTGTGCAGGTCGTCGCCGTCGGGCTCGAAGAGCGGGTCCTCGGCCACGTCCATCACCAGGTACAGGTCGGAGGCGGAACCGTCGGAGCGGGCGGGACCCGCGCCCGGGACGCGCACGCGCGTGCCCGAGCGCACGCCGGGCGGGATGTTCACATCCACACGCCGGGACCCGGTCTGCAGCGTGCGGGTGGTGCCGGAGCAGGCCTCCTGCAGGGAGATGGTGACCTCCTGCTGGAGAGCGGGAGCAGACCTCGAGGTCCGGCCCCGCAGGGTTTGCCCCACATTTCCCCCGCCGAAGATGGAGCGGAAGAAGTCCGAGAAGGTGCCGTCGCCGAACAGGTCATCCAGGTTCACCTCCTGGACGTTGCCCCCGCCCTGGCTGGCGGCCCACTGACCCCAGTCGAAGTTGCCGGGCGCGCCGCCCTGCTGCCACTGCGAGTAGGACTCGCCCAACTGGTCGTAGCGGGCGCGCTTGGCGGGGTCGCTCAGCACCTGGTAGGCTTCGTTGATCTCTTTGAAGTGGTCCTCGGCCTGCTTGTCACCCGGGTTGCGGTCGGGGTGATATTTCATGGCCAGCTTGCGGTAGACCTTTTTGATCTCGTCCGCAGGGGCGCCGCGCGGGACGCCGAGGATCTTATAGTAGTCGCGATATTCCATAATTCACCATTCTGCTATTATATTCCAGAGGAAGGCGGTGGACGGGGGCAGGGGAGGCAGGTTAATGCAACTCTTATGCGGTGTGCATCGACGACTCGTGTCCCTGCGGGATGCTGCGCAACCGTCTATATGGCGTACAGCGACTTCCCCTTCAGGGACGATGTGAGGTCGCAGTACGCGCAGATGGGGATATACTTGGGCGGATATTTGGAATAAGAGAACAACACCTTAACCACGAAGCCACAAAGGCACAATTTAATTGAATTCCATGATCTCAAAGCGTTTTTCTTAGTGTCTTCGAGGCTTTGTGGTAATGTTTTGGGTATGGAGTATATATATGAAATCGATATGCGTGTACTGCGGGTCGGCAAAGCTGGCCTCGGAGGAGTTCTACCGGGCAGCCAGGGGCATGGGAGCCACGCTCGCCCGCCGCGGGCTGGACCTGGTGTACGGCGGGGGCCGCACCGGGCTGATGGGCGCGCTGGCCGACGCTGCCCTCGAGCAGGGCGGGCAGGTGATCGGGGTGATCACCGAGGGCATGAACACCCCCGAACTGGCGCACACCCGCCTCACCCGCCTGGAGGTGACCGCCACCATCCACCAGCGCAAGGCCCGCATGTACGAACTGGCTGAAGGCTACATTGCCCTGCCCGGCGGGTACGGCACGCTCGACGAGCTGTTCGAGACGCTCACCTGGGCGCAGATCGGGGAACACGCCAAGCCGGTGGGGCTGCTCAACGTGGACGGCTATTACGATGACCTGCTCAGGATGCTGGACCGGGCGGTGAGCGAGAAGCTGCTCTTCCCCGAGCACCGCCGGGCGCTGCTGGTGGATTCGGAGCCGCAGGGGCTGCTGGAGGCGATGGAGGGCTACCGGACGCCGACCGAGGCGGTGAAGAGGTGGATGAGGCAGGAGTAGCATCGACAATGGACGATTGACGATGGCGTTCGGCGAAGCTTGTGTCTCACATAACCGCAAATGTGAGAGACAAATCGATTGGAGATCTGGAAGTGAGAATCGTATCCATTTTGCCACCCTTCAATCCCCCAATCCCCCCTAGAACATGGGATAAGAGCGCGGGGGATTCGGGGACAGTGCCCTTTTGCCATTTTTCAGCGCGAAATCGTACCTGAAAGGAAGTAGGATATAACGATTAAAGTAGTACAACAACCTATTTGACTTACATTACCGATAATGGTAATATACTGATCTTGAAAGGAGATTAATGATATGGATACACACACGACTGTAAAAGGTCAAATTGTCATTCCTGCCTCGCTGCGGCGGAAATATGGAATAAAAAACGGCACTAAGATCATCGTGACAGATGTTGGCGATTTAATTACTTTGAAACCGGTCACCGAGCAATATTTTATGAACCTGCAGGGATCTTTGAAAGGAAAAGGCGCTCTGAAAGTGCTTGTTGACGAACGCCGTAAAGATAAGGAAAGGGAGGAATAATGGCGGCAAAGGTCCTTGACTCATATGCACTGATGGCTTTTTTCGAGGATGAACCAGGCGCTGATCTTGTTAGAAGTCTGCTGCTAAAAGCGGAAGAGAGCGATCTAAAATTGTTAATGAGTGTCGTAAACCTGGGAGAGATATGGTATTCGATCGCGCGTGCCACCTCGCCCAAGATGGCAGACCAGTATATTAATGAGATCCACGGAATGGCCATCGAGATTGTGGATGCAGATTGGCCATTAACCCACCAGGCCGCGGTATACAAGGCAAATGGGAATATTGCATTTGGTGATTGTTTCGCGGCTGCACTTGCGAAAAACCGAAAAGCGGAACTGGTTACCGGCGATAAGGAATTCAAAGCGCTGGAAGGGGATATAAAAATAGCGTGGCTTTAGAGGATGGCGAGAAATAGGTCGGAGCACCGCCGCGCGCTGCAGGAAGCATCGGGCTCGAAATCGCTATGCATCGACAACTCACCCCAAGGGGGTCCCCTCGGAAACCTTCGGGGATGATATGCTCCGCGACGTTGTCGACACCTGCACTGCACCAAACGCAGTGCGGTGCAAGTGTGCGGTATGGGGCGGCTGATGAGGCCGCGAAGCATCGGACTCGAAATCGCTATGCATCGACGACTTACCCCAAGGGGGTCCCCTCGGAAACCTTCGGGGATGATATGCTCCGCGATGTCGTCGACACCTGCACTTCACCAAACGAAGTGCGGTGCAAGTGTGCGGTCAGCGTCGGCTCGAAGCCCTGCATCGAAGATTTCATATCTTCGATGCGGCTACGGCGGCTGGAGGCCGCCCAGACCGTGAAACAATGCGTTTTTTAGCAGTCTGACGTGACAAAACGACTAGAAACGACTGAGAGGATTAAGCACCTATTTTTCGATGACGGCAGAAAAAGCTTCGGATTCTCGTTGACCGTGAAACATTATTTTTGACCATTGGGCAGACACCGCCCGAGGTGCACAACGAATGAGAGGATTTGGGCCGTTATTTTAAAAATGATGGGAATGTGTAACAATTTCGCCTGGGGGAAATAGGCGTGAAGTCCCCCATGCCATCTCAATAAGGGATGTGTCCGCGGCGCAGAGAGGGGAAGTGGAAAGGGTTCGACCCAGATTTGTTTTTGAGGAACGAAGAGGAACAAATCCCTTCTGCACTGACCATTGAATTTCCCCCATTGGCCAAAAGGGTTTATGGGCAGGGACAATTCGAACGGGATCGGTTGTTAAGGTGCGTCTTATCGACGACCACCCTGGCTCCAAAGATCAGGAGCTTGGGTACACGTCATGTCGTCGATAAGGCTAAGGGCAGCTTCCCCTTCAGGGACGATGTGATGCTGCCCTAGCACAATCGCGGCAAGGGTTCATAAGGAACGTAACATCGACAATTCGTATCGTCGACACCTGCACTTTACCAAACGCAGTGCGGTGCAAGTGTATGGCAGATTGCGGGTTCAACCCGCATCGGCACATCGCCGCGATTGGTATTATAGAATAAATGTTCTGGTTTGTCAAGTTAAGGGGAACAATGAGGTTGAGGAAACCAATCAGTTGTAGGAATTATAAAATTGGAGTTTCATAAAAATATTTGGAATATTACGACATCTCAAAAAACACAAATTTAGGTAAATTCATAAAACTTGAAAACCAATATCTTGTAGATACTCAAAGGTTGGATCATAAAACTTACTATTTCGAGTCGGATCTTGCGAGCATCCATCTGGAACGACAATCACCATTCCTTGTCTGGCACGTGTGAGGAGAACACGATAAGCATTTTTTAAGTATATTTTCTTTTCCGGTTTATTAATATGATTCCATTTATCTCCAGTAAATGACCAATGTTCCCAGCCATTTTTGTTGTATCTAAAATCAGCATCCCAGTTTATGCATGCCCAATCAAGTTCGAGACCTTGAATATCAAATTCTGTGACAACATCTTCAAGATAATATGACGACCGTACATCTTCTTTTCCATCGAGAAACCAATGAATTGGATCCACTGGTGATTTTACATCGATGGCATATGGTTTTAACCTTTGCGCCTGGGAAGAGACAACAATCCCATAGCGCTCCGAGCCGCGTGCTTGCTGTTTCAACCATTGTTTTGCTTTGGAAATATCCCGTGTGAGAACAATCGGATACTTTCTTTCCACATGAGCGAAAGTCTTTCGAGCATCCATAATATTTAAGTCGAGTAATTGTTTTACGAGTAAGGAGACACGCTCAGCACGGAATGAACGCATGGAAACGGCAAGATGCAATTTATTATTGAAGTTAATGTTGGGACGCGCTTTGACTTCATCCAATATTTTTCCTGCTCCATATTCACTATCCGTAAGCTTAGGAGAAATATAAATATGCCAATCGGGATAAGAACGATTCAAGGCTTCAATCCATTCGCTGATCCCGGCTTCCCCTGTATTAATCTCTTGTCCGCCACCAACCAAACAGACAACCACCGCCCAATCACTATGACGATCAAGGCACGAGATAAGAAATTCCGGTTCAGATTTTTGGAAATGAGGGGTCTTTTTTCTTCTGAGCATGAAATTTGCTGTCTGTTTTAAATTCCAGGCGCGTTGTGCTTCATCAAATAATGCTACATGTTCGATGGGTGGTCTTTGAGAATCAATAAGGCATTCGTCACGAAAATTGTGAACGTTTTGAATGAACATCTTCACTTCGCTCATTGCCTCGAATTTCTTGATTTTTAGCCCAATTTCTTTTTCATGCCGGACCTTGTCCCTTGCTAGTGCTTCGCGAAGGATGGCAACAAGTGGTCCATTTCCAGAGAGAAAAACACTATACAAGTCTGTATTTTTATCAATATGCGTTGTTGCAATATTTAATCCTACTAAGGTTTTACCGGCACCAGGAACACCGGTAACAAAACAGATAGATTTTTGCGATTTATCCTTTGAAAAACGGATAATTTCTGATATTGCGTCGGAAGTGTCACTGAGGTTGATAGCGGTCGCATCTCTCCGAGAAATTTCCTTTACCGAATGACCATTATAAAGAGCCATTGCAGCTTCGATAATTGTAGGGGTGGGACTGTATCGACCGCTTTCCCATTGGATGCGGTCGACATTAGCTCCTTCCGCAAAGATTAAAACATTGTCAATTACATGGTTTAGTAATTCTACGTTGCACTGGATGGGAAAAAGTAATTTATCGTTTTGTGGGGTTACTTCCACAACAGGTTGAATACTCTTGGCTTTAGTACAGATGAGCACTGGAGCAATAAGGAGCGCATGGCTCGATTCGTGAAAGTTTTTTAGATCTAAAGCATAATCCCATACTTGATCTATGGCATATGAAGTGAATTCTTTTTCACCGATTTTGAATTCGAGAACAAATATGACAGGGCCAATTAATAGAACTACGTCAATACGTTTCCCCATACGCGGAATCGAATATTCAAAATAAATTGCCCCCTTAAAACGCGAAAGCACCTTTTGTAGAATAATGATTTCTTCAAACCAAGCATCGCGTTGGGTCTGTTCGAGAGAGAAATCATTATTTTTGGCGAGAATACCAAAGATCTCATCTGATGTGGCTTTAATAAATTTATCGATCGAGTTGGAATAAAATTGCCTAATCATTTGTCCCTCTCATTGATTATACAACGCGAAAATGTGCATTAGCATCCCATATGATTCGCCAGAGGATCACTTGGTTAAATTAAAGTCCACCGGGACCTATTATTTAATTGAAATTGCCTCTTGAAACCAACCACTTCGAAAAAAAATTTAGTGCTACCCCGCCAGTTCAGCCGCACCCGGCAGCCTTCTCACTTCTCCAAACAGCAGCAGGCTGAAGACGATCTCGAACAGGATCATGCTCCCCGCAACGACGTACGCCGGGAAGGTCACGCCCAGGATCAGGGCCGCGATCGGGATGACGACCGACAGCACGAAATAGGCGCGCGACTTGTAGAGCCAGCCGTAGGGCAGCAGGTGCGCGCCGAAGATCATCGCCAGCACCATCACCATTTTCTCCGGGACGGTGGGGTAGACCCACATGGCGATCAGCAGGTACAGCACCTGGTTGAGCGAGAATATCACCCCCAGGCTGGTGAGCGGGTTTTCCTTGTTGGTGAAATCCACCTTGATGATCTTCGAGAGCATGTACGCCAGGGGCAGCAGCGGGGCGGTGAAGCAAAAGGTGAGGAAATTCTTGGTGAGGATGGGCAGGGAGGTGAGATGGACCAGCAGCACCGCAGTCCAGATGAGGATGGAGGCCAGGATGAAGTGCAGCCCTTTCTTCTGTTTGGCAGCACAATTCGACAGCATTTGGTCCAATGTCATTGCGGATCTCCTTTTGTTGGGTTGGATGAGCGAGTGGAAAGACGCCTCCCCGCCGGGTGGATAAATTATACAATAGTTCTTTCTGGACCCTGGAGCTGCCGCCGAGGACGGGATAAGTTCTTAACCACGGCACCCCGCTCCCTTAAAAAAAGAAGGGGCTTAAGTACGCGAGGGCACGCGGCGAGAGCAGAGGGCGGGTTTGGCGGAACATCCTCAGCCCTACACCGCCCCTACGGTGCCTCAACTTGAAAAGAGGAATGTCAGAAAAATGGAAATATATAGACAAATGAGATATAATTAGGGTGTAATACAAACGAGCTTTATGCCATGAGTTCGCACACACGAGCAGCCTTCCGTCCCAGGAAAAAAGGTTTACATCGAGATGGCGGGGAACGTCGAGACAGAGCAAGCGGATGAAGTATTGGCGGGTAAAGCACTTAACCATTCATAAAGGACAAAGGAAAAAATGAACAAGACCGGACTATTTACTTTCGCGGTAATCCTGATCGGCGCGAGCCTGCTGGCGGCATGCGGGGCAGCCCCCGTTTCGAACACGGTCCCAAGCGGGCCAGCGCTGGCGCCGCTCGCGGGAGTGGCAACCGAAATCTCACAATCGGCCACTGCGAATGCCAACCCCGCAAGCGCACCCAATTGCTCGCTGCTTTCCAAGGACCAGGTGGGCACAGCCCTGGGGGAACCCGTCCTGGAGTTGAGAGATCCCGTAAAAGACGGATCCCTGTGCGTGTACCAGACCCAGACCATGATCCTGGAACTGTCCACCCTGCATAAGTTTGGCGGTTTCGGTGACAGCGTCAAGTACATGGCAGGCACCAGGACGAACGGCATTGGGGATGCCCCCGTGGATGTCCCCGGGCTGGGTGATGAGGCGTTCTACCACGGCGGCGCGGCGTACCGGTTACTGCTGGTCCGCAAGGGTGATACCGTGTATTCGTTCGGGGTGAGGACCGTCACCGCGGATCAATCGCTGGCATCCCCGGCGAATTCGCAGGAACTGGAGAAGGCGGTCGCGGACCTGTTCATTAACGGCGTGCAGTAAGGGATTGCCTCCCGGTAGAGCGCCGGGAAGATATCCTCAGCACTACCCCATCCCTATCAGCGACTCGTGTCGCTGAATCAGCCGATGGCGGCTTGCCCCCCAGGGGAGGTGCTCCGCGAAAGCCGCCTCGGCTAGTCCCCAAATCAGAAGATTTGGGGAGGGTGCATCAAATGGTTCGTGCTATACTTTTAATATGAGCACCCGGTTCCCGGAACCCCACTCGAGGATGGAAGAACTGCAGGTCCAATTGCTGCGGGCGGCTTCTCCGGCGCGCAAGATGGAGATGCTGGCAGAACTGAACGCTTCAGCGCGGGTGCTGGCGTTGTGCGGGCTGCGCACGCGCTATCCTCAGGCGGGTGAGGCCGAACTGCAGCGCAGGCTGGCTGGGACCCTGCTGGGAGAGGAGCTGGCACGCAAGGTGTACGGGGAGATCAGCGATGCTGCCTGAACCGATGGCGGTCACGTTCAAGGTGACCCTGGCCCTCGAGAAACTCGACATCCCGTATTTTATCAGCGGCAGCCTTGCCAGCACGCTGTACGGCATGGTGCGCACCACGCAGGATTCGGACATCGTGGCCGACATGCAGGCTGAGCAGATCCAACCTTTTGTTTCCAGCCTGGAAAATGAATTTTTCATCGACGATCAGATGATCGCCGAGGCCATCCAGTACCATACCAATTTCAACATCATCCACCGTGAGAGCATGTTCAAGGTGGATGTTTTCATCCCACGCCCGCGTCCGTACCACCAGAGTCAATTGGAGCGCGCCCAGCGACAAAGCTTCACGGCAGACCCCGAGGTGAGCGCCCGGTTCGCCAGCGCGGAGGACACCATCCTGTCCAAGCTGGAGTGGTACCGGCTGGGCGGGGAGGTCTCGGAAAGGCAGTGGCGGGATGTGCTCGGCATTTTGAGAACAAGGGCCGAGGCGCTCGACCTGGACTATTTGAGGAAGTGGGGGAAAGAGCTAAAGGTCAGCGACCTGCTGGAGCAATTGCTGGAGGAATCAAGCAGTTAATTGTCCGGGGGGACATGCAGGGAAAGATCGCGATCCAAACAGCAATTTTTATAAAATGGGCACAGAGGGCGCAGATGATGTGCGTCGCCGTCCCCAAGGGGATGCTCCGCGAAGGACGGCGACGCGAGCAAGCGGAGGGCGCAGCATCCCCACAAAACGGGGACAATGTGCTGCGCCGCTACGGTGCTCCTACGACCGCCCACGCGCCACCCGGGCGAGGCGATGAAGGTGTGTCCCCCGAGAACGGGGATGAAACAGTCGTAAACAGTGCCAACTGGCGGATGCCTTCGCCGGCGAGGGCGGGCATGTCGGACTCGCGGATGCCGAGGGGGTGGAGAAGCTGGTACACGGCGCGCATGAGCAGCTCACAGTAATGCTGCTTGTCGATGCGGCGGTCCTCGGGCCAGTGGACGTAGTCCACGGCCTGGACGCCGGACGGGGTGCCGAGGATGCGGATGTACTCGAGCTTCTGCCCGGCCTGCACGGGGCGCTGGTCGTCCTCCATTTGTTTGCCGGCGCTGGCGGCGTCGGAGATGCCCTTGAACTGGTCCAGGTTGCGCGAGAGGCGGCGGGTGATGATCAGGTCGGAGGGGGGCACCCGGCCCTGGAGCAGGTCGTCGATCTTCCGGCGCATCAGGTCCACTGCGGCGGGGAGCAGGGCGGCGAGCTTGTCCCCATCGGGCTCGGAGAGGAAGAGGGCGATGATCTCCTTTTCGCCCTGGACCACCCAGGCGGGCGTGTCCATGCGGCGCTGGGCGAGACCCCTGACCTTGGGCTTGCCGTTGTCCATGCGGCCGAAGTAGCGGTTGACGGCGCCGATGCGCGGGTTGCCCTTGGAGGGCAGGAAGACGATCCAGTCGAAGACGGCTTCGGGCATGATGACCAGCCCGGTGCGGCGGTTGATCTCGTCGACCAGGGGCTGGAAGTGGGCCGGGCGGCTGGTGCCGGGGCGCTTGACGAAGACGCTGTCGGTGTTGGCGGAAAGGACGGAGTAGCCCTGCTCCTGGGCGGACTCGATGGCGCGGACGAGCATCTCGCGCCCGAAGGCGGTGATGGCTTCGTGGGCCTGGATGTTGCCGTACAGGTTGTGCTTGAAGCCCTGGTAGCCAAAGGAGACGTAGCCGAGCCATTTGAGGGCGTCGGCCATGGCGTGCAGGTCGGCATGGCGCGGGTCGGACTCGCTCAACTGCGCCATGCGGCGCTTGACCGCCAGCCTCTTCTCGAGCAGGGGTTTCAGGACGGAAGGCACCAGCCCGGGCACGTCCTGGGTGATGGGCACATGGGTCTCGGGGACGTGGAGGGTATTCTGCCCCTCCACCCCCACGGTCTCGCCGCTGATGTTCATCTTCACCATCAGGCTGGGGTACATGGAAAAGTAATCGAGGGCGGCGACGTGGTTGTGCAGCCCAACGACGGGGCGGTAGTTCAGCCCGCCGTTATCGGCCAGGTTGAACTCGGCGGCGGATTTGAAGCGCTCGGTCTGGACCTTGTGCTCGGGGATGAGCACGCCGCGGCGCAGGGCTTCGGCCATCTGCATGGCGGTGAAGCCGGCCCCGGGGCTGTTGCGGGCAGCCACTTCGAGCGGCAGGGCGGTGACGCGAGCCAGCTCAACGGTGGAGACCATGCTGAAGCCGCCGACGGTGCCGTTGGCGGGGTCGATGTGGGCGCGCCCGAACAGGAAGGTCTGCCCGGCGCGGTAGTGGACCACGCCGTAACTCTGGAAGGTGACCTCGTCGCGGGAGAGGTATTTGCGGCGGAGGTCGCGGCTGGGGTTGAAGTCGAACTTGTAATCGCGGGCCCAGCCCAGCAGTGCCGGGAAGAGCCAGCCGTCGCCCCAACGCGCCATGAGGATGTCGGGGTCGAAGGAATCCAGCAGTGCGGAGAAATCCTTGAGCACCTGCAGGGGCTGGTCGAGGCGCAGGGTGCTTTCCTGGTCTCCACAGGTGATGAGCAGGCTGGCGGGGCGGGAGAATTGCGGGTTGGAATCGGGCAGGACGGTCATGGTGCGCAGGCCGGGGACGGAATAGTCGATCTCCCAGGGGCTGTCCTGCGGGTAGATGTTGAGCAGGTTGTTATTTTCGTCGTGGGAGAAGAAGCAGCGGGCGGTGGGGAAGGCACCCGTGGCGGCGGCGTAGCGCACCGAGAGGGGGATGTTGATGTCGAAGTAGCGCAGTTTAGCCGCGCCGAAACGCCTTTTCAGGTCGGCGGTGAGGCGCTGCTGGAGGACCGGGTTGGCGGTCTGGACGGCCAGCACCTGCTGGGGACCGTCGTACAGGTCGAGCCGTTCGGTGAGGGAGGAGCGCACCCTGAAGATGTCCTGTTCGAGGAAGAGGGCGACCTTTTTGAGGGCCCCGGGCTCGCCGGCGATATAGAAAGAGGAGAGTAAGGAGGCCGTAAGGCGGCGGCGGAGGCCGTCCTCGCCCAGGATCCAGAGCACGACCCCGTCCTGTTCGTCGGGGTAGATGAAGAGCAGCCAGCCGGAAAGACTAGAGAGCACCATCGGAGGGGTAGATGATCTCGGATAATTCGGCCCGCATGGCGCGCAGCCTGGAATCGACATCCTCGTCCAGGCGCTGGATGTCATCCCTGAGGCGGGAGATCTCGGCGGCCTGGAGGCGCTGATTGGCCTGGGCTTCGTGCTGCAGCTTTTCCACCTGGACCTGCAGGGCGGCGATGAGCTTTCTCTGCTCGAGGACCATCGACATGAGCAGGGTGGCGATGAGCAGCGGGTGGTTGCTTTTTTCGACCGAGGGGACGTACGCCTCGATCACATCCCACAGCTCGTCGAAGAGCAGCTGGTCGCTCTTCAGCAGCAGGGCGCGGCGGTAGCCGTCGAAGAAGGCGCGCTCGGACCTGAAGCGCATGGTCATGGAAGCGGTGTTATGACCCATGGTCGGAGCCTCCTGTGAGACGGGTGACCCGGTCGGCGCTGCGGGACAAGGCGGCGTAGAGCTGGGTGCGTTCGGTGCCGGGGGAGGCGCTGACGATGACCGGACCGGCGCGGCTCAGCTCCCGGAGGGCGAGGATGCCCTGGAGGAAGAGCTCGGAGGCCTCAACCTCGCGGACCTTGTCGTCGTAGAAATGGAGCAGCAGGTCGGTGACGAAGGTGGGGGAGCCGGCGAGGCGGGTCTTGCGCAGCAGGGCCACCACCTGGTAGCAGGTCTCGGCGCGGGAGATGGCGATGTTGTGCTGGAGGACGTGGTAATAATCCCCGCCGGCCTGGCGGGCCACGTCGTAGATGAGGAGCTGGAGGTCGAGGTAGTTGCCACAGATGAGCCAGCGGATGGGGGCACGGACCGCCAGCCGGACGAGGCAGCGGCGCATGTAGGAGGTGGTGAGGGAGGGGGAACCGGTGATGAGGCGGAGTTTGCTTGACATGGGAGGACCCTGCGACCATTATAATAGAACATGCGTTCTAGTGTCAAGGAGGCGGAGGTGCGAAAGGGGTCCCCGGGAGTCGGCGGTGAGGCCTCCCAGACGGCGGCGAGGACGCCGCCTGGAGCATCATGATAGGCCCCGCCCCCCCGATTATTGACAGGGACCAGGAAGAACTTTATAATTAGTTAGATAAACTAATTATCTTGGAGTTGAGCATGGAAAAACTTCTAATGGAATTTGTGAACACCCTGGATTTGTCCCTAAAGAAATTGCAGATGGAATTGGGAGCAAGATCAGGGATTTCCAAACTGACCATCCATCAATTCCAATATATCGATGCAATCCATGACCTAGGGGAGCCAACGATTACGGAAATTGCTGAAAAGCTGAAAATCACTAAAGCATCTGTAACATCCGGGATCAACAAACTCGTCAACATGGGATATGTGATCAAAACCCGATCGACCGTGGATAGGCGGGTATTCCATGCCACCCTGACAAAAGCAGGCGGGCGATTAATAAAAGCAAAATACCAGGCATTGAAAGAGTATGGGGAGTTTATCAGCGCCGCCCTGAGCAGGGATGAAGCCAGGCAATTTGAGAAAACTTTGGCAAAGATCGTCAGACTTTTTAAGCAAGCGTAAATTATTAACACTGATCTCCAGTTAAAAATCTGTTCAGGAGGAGTTGAGGGTGATAACCATTTTGACCACCGGTTCGAGAGGAGATGTTCAACCGTACATTGCCCTGGGGATGGAACTAAAAAAAGCGGGCCAGAGTGTCCGCCTGGTTGGATTTGAGAACTATGGGGACTGGGTGAAAAGCCTTGGCCTCGATTATTATCCGATCAAGGGTGATGTTTCCATGGTGGCTTCCAGTGAGAGTGCGCGCGATGCCAGAACGGCTGACAACCCTCTCAAGCTCATATTAAGTTTCAATAAATTGAAGTCCCTATTAGGTGACATCCAAAAGGATTTCTTTAATTCCTGTGCAGGTGCGGACGCAATCGTTTATCATCCTGGAGCCCCGATAGGATATTTTGCCGCCCAGCAAATGGGAATCCCCAGCATCCTGGCGACTCCCTTTCCAATGACCCCGACAAGGGAGTACCCCGCCTTGATCTTCTACAATTCCATCCGGCTGGGAAGGGGATTTAATTTTTTAACGCATAAATTGTTCGAGCAGGTGATGTGGTTCGCATCCAATTCGACAGTCAAGCAATTCTTGAAAAAGGAACTTGGCAGTGTACCAGAGAATTATGCGTGCCCATTTGGCAGACAAAACACCCGAACCAATCCCACATTAATATCCTGCAGTAATTTTGTTTTTCCAAGGCCAAAGGACTGGTCAGAGCATGTGATCAGCGCCGGGTATTGGTTTTTGGATGAAGAAGCAGATTGGAAGCCACCTGCTGACCTCCTGGATTTCATCAAGGCAGGAAAGCCCCCAGTCTATGTCGGCTTTGGGAGCACAGCAGATCCAGCATTGGCGGTCCAGACCACAAAGCTGGTGATCGAAGCCCTGAAGCAATCGGGACAACGCGGGATATTAGCAACGGGGTGGAACGGCATGACCAAGCTTGACAATATTCCGGAAGAACTTTTCATTCTTGAAAGTGCGCCTCATTCCTGGTTATTTCCTCAATTGGCAGCAGTCATCCATCATGGAGGCGCCGGGACTACAGCGGCAGGTCTGAGAGCGGGGGTGCCGAGCATCATCATCCCCTTCAGTAATGACCAATTTGCATGGGGGCGCCGGGTATATGAGCTTGGAGCGGGTTCAAAACCCATTCCAAGAAAGAACCTTACTGCAGAAAAATTGTCTGATGCGATCAAGTATGTTTTAACGAAAAAAATAATTAGTTCGGCAAAAGATCTGGGGATAAAAATTCGAACCGAAAGGGGAGCCGAGACTGCTGCTAAAATTATCATTGATTGCCTGGGGAACGGGGGGAAAGAATAATAAAACCAGTGTCGGGTTCGAACCTGGAGCGATATAAAGGAGGAATTTATATCCAACCGTGCGGCCCAAGCCTCCCCCCAAAATTGGGGAGGGGAGAATTGTACAAAAAAAGGAGTGTGAAGGCGCGAAGCACCTTCACACTCCTTTTTTGATTCATTATGTGGTTTGAGAAAAACCCGGCGGCGGGAACGAAATAAAGAAGGGGTTTAAACCCTACCCCCGGTCTATACATATACATTTTAGGGGAGGGAAGAATATTTTGAAAAATGGGGATATACTGCATGAATCCCGGGCAAAATAGTTGTATTGGAAAAGAGAAAAATGGAAAAATCAACCCCCAGTATATTTAACGATGTGATCGGCCCCGTGATGCGCGGGCCGTCCAGCTCCCACTGCGCGGCGGCGGTGCGGATCGGCAGGATGGCAAGGGACCTGATGGATGGAGAGATCGACGAGGTGCTGATCGAGTTCGATCCGGACGGATCGCTGGCGACCACCCACGAAAGCCAGGGCTCGGACATGGGACTGTATGCCGGGTTACTGGGATGGGAGGCGACCGACGAGAGACTGCCGGGCTCACCACAGGCGCTGCGGGAGGCGGGGATCAAGGTCGAGATCAAGATCAACCCCATCCAGGCGGAGCACCCCAATACCTATAAGATGAGGATCACGAACTCGAAGGAGAGCCACAGCCTGCGCGCCATCTCCACCGGCGGGGGAATCATCGAGGTGATCGAGATCGACGGGGTCAGGGTATCGCTGGCGGGCGATTATTTCGAAACTCTTATCTTGGTTGGAGCAGATGGAGACAGGCTGCTGGGTGGTTAAATGAGAATATCCAGGCGGATGAGATCCTGCTGCTGGGCAGCGAGGGGGCGCGCTTCGTCGAGATCAAATCCCAGGGATTTTTGACCCGGGAAACCCTCAGCGAATTGCAGTCCGAATTCAACATCCGCGCCATCAAACAAATCGCGCCAGTGCTCCCGATCCTTTCGCACAGGGAAAACAAAGTCCCGTTCATTACCTGCGCAGAAATGATGGAATACAACCGCGACAAAAACCTGGACCTGTGGGAACTGGCCGTGGATTACGAGTCCGCCCGGGGGGAGATCAGCAAGGAACAGGTGATGGAAAAGATGGCGGACATCATCGACATCATGCAGGACGCCATCCGGGCGGGGCTGGCAGGGACAGAATATGCCGACCGGATATTGGGGTACCAATCGGGGAATTTCAGAGCCGGGATGGAAAACCGCCGCCTGATCGAAGGCGGAGTGCTGAACCAGGTCATCATGGACACGACAGCCTTGATGGAATCAAAGAGCGCCATGGGCTTGATCGTGGCGGCACCAACCGCGGGGTCGTGCGGAGGGCTGCCGGGCGCCTGCATCGGTGCGGCTGAGGCGATGGGACTTTCAAAGCTGGAGATGAGGCGCGCCATGCTGGCGGGAGGACTGATCGGGATCTTTATCGCGGCGCATGCCACCTTCGCAGCGGAAGTGGGCGGATGCCAGGCTGAATGCGGCGCCGGGTCGGGGATGGCCGCGGCCGCACTGGTCACGCTGGCAGGCGGGAGCACCCGGCAGGGGGTCAATGCTGCTTCCATGGCACTGCAGAACATCCTGGGCATGGTCTGCGACCCGGTGGCGAACCGGGTGGAGGTGCCCTGCCTGGGGAAAAATGTGATGGCTGCCAGCAACGCGCTGGCATGCGCCAACATGGCCCTGGCCGATTACGACCCGGTCATCCCGCTGGACGAGGTCATTGAAGCGATGGATGCGGTGGGGAAGATGATCCCCGCGGCACTGCGCTGCACGGCGTATGGGGGACTATCGATCACCAGGACCGCGAAAGAGATCGAAAAGCGACTGGCACAAAAACCAGATTAAGGTGAGGATATTTTCCGAACGGCCGGTATCAAGTTTCCAGCGGTCAAAAAGCCAACCAGGTAAGGTTCAGCATCGGATACACCACCGAAATTTTATTGAAGCAAATCCAGAGGGGGCTTGAAAAATCAAACCAACGACTTATAATGAAATCAAGCAACATCTCGAAAAATTGATTTACATTCCCGGCGATGCCAGAAACACCGCAGCAGGAAAACACCATAACAGAACAACACGAGCCGCCGACCAACCGTCGACGGCTCGTGTTGCCGCAAGAACGAGGTCCTCACAATATTCCCGGGTAATCATCTAAAAACCCTATCGTTTTCGTTCCTTGATTTCCAGGAGGTGAGTATGACCAAACACCGCAGGGTGTCCATCTGTCTCAGGGTTATATTCGTGATGGGAATCATAATGGGATCAATGAGCTGGCAAACCAACCAGCCCGTACAGGCTGCCCCTGATTTAGCGGCAGCCATCCATCTCAATCCTTCTTCGGGAATCCCCGGTACCGTCATAACCGTCAATGCCAGCGGCTTTATCCCGGGTGCGGGTGGCGAAATCCGCTGGGACGGGGTGACCATGGTCACTTTCATGATCTCGTCAGGGTCCTTCACACAGACCTTGAGCGTGCCCATGGATGCATCTGCGGGGAACCATGTCGTAACGGTGTGCGGCAATTGTTATGGTGCGGAGTTTGTGGACATGGTCACCGCCGATTTCATGGTGATCATCCCACCAGCCGATACCCACACGCCTGTTCCCATCCCCCTGCCTACTGATACCTGGATTCCCGTGCGGGCACCAACAGCAACCACGATGCCAGTGCCCAGTGAATCCCCGTCCGCCTGCGGAGACCTGGGGCTGGGACCGGATGCACGGGTGGTGGATTTTGAAGGATTCAGCGACGGTCAGAAATTAAACTCCGAACTGGTGGGAGAATTTGGTGTTTCCCTTGATACCACGCTGGAGGTGACCATCCCCGGGGTAGCCGTCCGGTCAGGCACCTATTCCGGCCGCAGCGTGGATTCAAATGAATTTGGCAGCACGGGTAATCCGATCCGGATGCATTTCAGTCGACCGCTGCAAGCGTTGGGGATGTTCGTGGGCCTGGAAGAGCCTGTCTCTGCGGTTGAACCTGTCACAGCGATTCTTTCAGTCTCCGGATATCGAGGAGGATCGGGAGACATTGTTTTACTGGGGAGTAGTTCGACCCAATTCCCGGAAGCACCGACAGATATCAAACACTGCGTTGTCTTTGAAGCTGCTCCAGAGGATTTGATTACATTCGCCACCCTTGAATATTCAGACTCTGAAGGGCATTCCACCTTTGAACCACGCTTGCTTGATGACCTGACCATGGTCTACAGCACGCAACCGCTGCCCGCGGATTTACCTCCCGTAGTGACGATCACCTCACCCGGCGAGGGAGCACTCATCACCGGTGGAGATGTTTCCTTCACGGGAGAAATCCGAGAAGACCGCAGACTTGTATCCGTTAATTATCAAATTGAGACGTCTTCGGGAGACGCTGCTGGCACGATCATTGCCACCGGTACGCTCCACTTCAGCCCTGCCGGAGGAGATCCCCAGCTCTATTTTTCCCTGCTCACTTTCAGTTCTGGGACGTATTTTGCACCCAATCAAACTTATACCCTGGTCATGACTGCCATAGATGATGCGGGGCAGGAGGGCGAGGCGCGGGTCACTGTATACTATGTGCCTCCACCACCAACGCCGACGCCGATCCCACTTGATATCCGGGTGGTGAAGATCGAAATCACGCAGGCTGTGCAGTGCATGAATAATCTATCCTGCGAAGACAATTCGGTCCCGCTCATCCAGAAAAAACCCACCCTGGTGCGCGCCTACCTGGCATCCAACCTGGGTCCAGTGGACAACGTCAGCGGGTATCTAATGATCTACGAGGGCGATGCCCTGGATTTCCATTTAGCCATGCCGCTCGCCACGGTCACGGTGGATAACGTGCCCAACCCGGTCGCTGCGTACCGGGGAGACCTGACCCGAACACTGAATTTCCTGTTGCCGGTGCAAGTTATCGAACGACCCGGTCAGCTGCGCATAAGACTGGTGATCAATCCGGAACATACCCCCCCAGAGTGTTGTTATGATAATAATGAAACCCTGGAGAGTGTTCGAATCTATCAGTCGGACAGCCTGCATATTGTATTCATCCCCATTGCGACGCGAGGCACGGTAGGCAACCTGGAGGAAGGGTGGAAAATCATCGATTGGATGTCGAGGGTATACCCGATCTACGATATTCGATTTTGGAGATATCGCAGCGGAGCCCCGATCGAGGTGGAGGGGGATGCCCTGGTGGATAATGGCTGCGGGTATTTCTGGACCGATATTCTGAATGAGCTCTGGTGGCTAAATCTATGGACCATCGATCCCGAAGATTACACGCGTTACTACGGGCTGGTGGATCACACAGCGCCGCCCAAATGGACGGGGTGTGGGAAAACCCCTGGAGATGAAGCTGCCGGTGTAGTTGAAACGGGAGACCGGATCACAGGAAAATCTGCAGCGCATGAGATCGGTCATAACCACGGCTTAAATCACGCAACCAGTGAATGCGGTGCGGCCAATCCTGACTCCAGATATCCTGAAGCGAGAGGGCACCTGGATGAATTTGGAATCGATATCCTGCGAATGCAGGTATACGATCCATTTGTCGCTTTTGACATCATGGGATACTGCGGATATGAAAACGATACCTGGATCTCCAGGTATTCCTATCTTAAGCTGTTTCAAGCCATTGGAGAAGTTGCACGGGAAACGAACGTCGAGCTTGCCAGCATTTCAATCCCGACCGGACTGAATGAAGGAAACGAACTATTTCTTATGGCGAGCGGTGCAGCCAGACCGAACGAGGTTATTGTCGACAACGGCTTTTATCAAACAAGCCTCCCCGCCGGCACCCGGGATGATATGGGAGATGGAAATTACTCCGTTGAATTACTAGCAGAAAATGGCAGCATTTTGTATTCACGGGGATTTGGCCCAGTTCGATCTGGAGATGCAGAACCAGCGGAGGAAGGGGTGCTCCAGTTGATCGTCCCCTGGGTGGAAGGAATACATGCCGTGGTATTCAAATACGGAGGAATTGAGATAGGCAGGCAGACAGCCAGCCCAAACACCCCGTATGTAAAATTGATAACACCCAACGGAGGCGAGACGTGGGGAGCAGCGGGCAAAGAAACGATTTCCTGGCAGGCCAGCGACACGGATGGAGACTCACTTTCGTACACGGTTCAATTCAGCGGGGACGGAGGTGAGACCTGGACGGCTCTGGCTACCAATACAAAGTCCAATGAGCTGGCTGTAGACCTGGAAAACATTCAAGGAAGCCAGACTGCCCTCGTTCGGATTGTCACCACCGACGGCATGAATACAGCGGAGGATATATCGGATTCCACTTTCAGCGTGGCTGCCAAGGGACCGGATGTATTTATTGCTTTTCCAGAGGATGGTGCCACCTATGCTGTGGGGCAACCCTTGTTCTTCCAGGGCTATGGAACGGATATCGAAGATGGACCGATCGAGTACCCGGCGGCATTTTCGTGGAATTCCGACCGCGACGGTAACCTGGGGCAGGGAGACCAGATGATCCTTGCGGATCTCAGCCCCGGGAGACACCTGATCACGTTGAGCGGGATTGATTTATCAGGGAATATCGGTCAAATGGTGATCTCAATAACCATTGGAAAGACATCAGGTCTGACTGATGAACAACGCTCCCGGCTGCATAACTTTGTGGTAATCCTGACCCTGGTTGGAGCCGGCATGATCATTGTCATTCTGATCATTGGATTGGGGATCAGCAGGAGGGAAGTGAGAAAAAACAGGCTCTCCTCCAGGGAATAATTTTCCCCAAGGGGACGACAACGGTTTGAGGAAAGATTTCCTCTAGGAATTCTTTCCTCAAAACCCCAAAACTTCATTAACCAGCAAGAGGTTGACGCTGCGGTGCAGGTAGGGGGCTTCACTCTCAAAGACCAGGATCTTTCCGATAAAACTGCGCGCCTGGTCACCATAGAGCTGCTTCATATGTTTATCTTCGAGGGGGAGGACGTACTCGCGCAGCCGCTGGAAAGCGGTTTCGAGGGAGGGTGTGATCTTCTGGGTGCCCGCCACCCAAACGATGTTGGTGCTCGAATAGGCATACGCTCCCAACTGGCTGCCGGTGGCACTGGCAATCAGGATCTCCCCCGTTTCCGAAATGGCATGCGTACTGCCAAGGAAATAATCAGACAATGTGGCTTGCTTGCGGAGTGCCAACTGATGGACGGGATCTTTTTCCGCAAGTATCCCGGCTTTGAGATACTTCCAGGGATGGTTCCCGCCGAGGAGCTGGGATTCAAACCCGATCTGCTGCAATGTCAGGGAGGCGCCGGTCATGACCGCGGCACCTGCGGGGATGAGGGTCTGCAAATGTGCCAGGGCAGCTTCCTTCGTCCCGACCAGGGTGACGGTGACCCCCCGCTGGCGGACGGATGCGATTGTTTTCTGAACGCGGTCTGGGGTGGGGAGAACGCTAAATTCCATGGAAAAATACCTTTCTATAATTCAAGGAGGCGCAAACTCATTGTACATTAAAAGATGGGCGAACTTTCATTGCAATCCCTGGTGTCCGAGGCCCGGGCAGTCCTCTCCATTTCTGGCGAGAGCATCATCGATCAATTCCCGATGCAAGGCATCGAAGAAACCACTCCCCGCAAAACCCTGTGCTGCAAGCAATCAGGCTCCAAGCTTAAACTGCATCAAAGTGGAGTATACTGATTAAAATTGGTCAAACTAATACCGGTTGGAAGATTCATTTCTGCCGCGTGCGTTTCTCGACGACACCATAGAATCGTTACACGACACAGCAAATATTTACTCGCATCCGCGAGATGACTCCCACCCAGTTACATCATTAATGCAGGTCATGATTCGGTCGATAAGGGAATCCACACCTTAATCCGGCTGAAAATGGCACCATTAACGGAAGGATAGGGTGAACCATGTTCAATCCCATTCTCGTCCCATTGGACGGATCTCAACTGGCAGAGTGCGTAATCCCCCACGTAATTGCCCTGGCCAGGAGTTTTAATGCAGAGGTCACCCTGCTGCGCATGCTGGAAAAAAATCCGGCAGGCACCCCGGCGCAATTGTTCGATCTGCTTAACTGGCAAATCAATAAAACCAAGGCAGCGCTTTACCTGGAAAAGAACAAGCTGCGGATCCAGGAAACCGGGCTGACGGCGCGCACGGTGGTCCTGGATGGATTGGTCGCGGCTGGGATCACCGAGTTCGCCCAACAACATGGAATGAAATTAATCATTTTAAGCAGCCATGGGAACAGCGGGTTAACCCAATGGGGGATCAGCAGCGTTGCACAAAAAATCGTCCTGAGCGCGCCCACTTCGCTGCTCATCGTCCGGGCGCATCCATATGGGGATCGTCCGGGAGGAGTAATTGACAGCCCGGTTTACCAGCATATCCTGGTACCCCTGGACGGGTCCCAAAGGGCGGAAAATGTTTTACCAATCATCACGCAACTGGCACATTTTCATAAACCCCAGGTTCATCTCGTGCAGGTGGTCGAAACTCCGGAAATGGTGCGCCAAATGCCACCATCACGGGAGGATGTTGACCTGGCGAAGCAGGTGGTTGCCCGCAACCTTGAAGAAGCCGGGCATTACCTGGAACAAGTCAAATCGCGTTCGTACCTTGAAGGCGTTGCCGTTCAAACTCATCTTGTGACCAGTGACAATGCCGCAGCCGCGTTACATCAACTGGGGGAGCAGGAAAATATCGACCTGGTCACGCTGAGCGCGCATGGGTATTCGGGGAACCATCAATGGCCGTACGGCAGCATGGTCAATAATTTTATCCTGTACGGAAAAGCACCTCTTTTGATCGTTCAGGACCTGCCCGCCAGGCAGGATCAGAAGCCGGTAGAGCTGCTCGCGAAAGAGCGCGTAGAGCGTTAACCCATGCAAATTGGTTCGCAGGTCAATCTCTCCGCATCCAGCACTTTGGACGCAGATAGTCGTTTGAGTGAATTCGCGCACAGGCTGGCGAAAACACACAAGCTGGAAGAACCCCCCTTTACCAAATCTTCCCTGGTGGAAGCCCTGAAAAGCTGGGAACAGGCACTGCGGAACGCGAATGCCATATTCAAGGCTGTGACCTCCACTGACTTACCGGTGTCACGCGCCAGCGAATGGATGCAGGATAATTTCTACGTCATCTCACAGACCTTTCACCAGATAGAAGAGGACCTGCCCACAAGCTATCTAAACCAACTCCCAAGGCTGGACGGGACGGCGCTTAAGGGACTCCCGCGTGTATTTAGCCTGGCGTGGGAGTTGATCGGGTACAGCCAGAGCCAGGTTGACCTAAACCAGGCAGCAGCGTTCGTGCAAGCCTACCAGCAGGTGACACCGCTGAGGATCGGGGAGCTTTGGGCAATCCCGATCATGCTGCGAATCGGGGTCCTGGAGAGGCTGGTATATGCCACATCCGACCTGACCGGGATGGAAGCCCCCGGAACCCTGAGCCCGTTGGACGACCTGGAACTGTTGCGGGAATCCCCTGACCTGTTTGCCACCCCGAGATTATCAAATGATTCCATTGTCAGCAACTGCTTTCTCAGCCTGCGGCTCTTGTCTGCCACTGATTGGAAAAAATTCTTTGAGCAGACCAGCAGGGTTGAACGGATCTTACGCGAAGACCCGGGAGGGATCTATGCTGCCATGGATTTCGACACCCGCAATAGTTATCGCGGTGTAATAGAGGACCTGGCGCGCCACTCGCCCTGCAGCGAAGAGGAAGCCGCGCTTGAGGCAATAGAATTTGCCCGCCGCGAATGGGTGCCCGGTCCCGGTGCGGGAGTAGCGGTTCCCGAGCAAGGCGAGATAGTCCCTGCTTCAACACGGGACGTCTCGCCAGGTCCAATCCGCCGCGTCCATGACCGGAAGGCTCACGTTGGCTACTACCTGGTGGATGCAGGCCGGATGCTGCTGGAGAAAAAACTGCGCTACCGGGCGGAATTCAAGGTGCGCTTTCAGCGTACCCTGCTGGCGACCCCCACTGCCACTTATCTTGGCAGCATTGGCATCCTCTCCGTGGTGTTAATTCTTGGGCTGGTATTTTATGCAAAGGTTGCAGGCGGCAGCCTTGCACAACTCCTCATCACCGGCGTGCTGGGGTTCGGACTAGCCCTGGAGAGCGCCATCACGCTCGTACACTGGATCGTGACCCACCGGGTCACACCCAGGAGCCTGCCGCGCATGGATTTTTCGGAGGGTATTCCGCCAGGCAACCGCACCATGGTGGTAGTGCCGACTTTGCTGGAAAGTTCGGGGGAACTAAACCATCTCCTGCAAGAGTTGGAACTCTACCATCTCTCCAACCCTGATCCGCAACTGACCTTTGCCCTGCTTACCGATTTCGGGGATGCTCCTGCACAGACCATGGCGGAAGATGAACCATTACTGGCATTGGCAAGGGCCGGGATCGAAAACCTCAACAAAAAGTATGGACAAACATGCCCATTTTATTTATTCCACCGGGCGCGCGAATGGAACGCCTCGGAAGGGGTATGGATGGGGTGGGAGCGCAAGCGCGGAAAGCTGGCGGAGTTTAATCGCCTGCTGCTCAACCAGGGTCCAACCTCCTACACGACCCAGGTGGGGGACGCGAGCATTTTTCAAGGCAGCCCCGGCAAGGGGCAGGGAAGTTCCAGCTTGAACGAAGGCGTACCTGTTCCAGAAAACGGAACAGAACCTGTCATTAAATACGTCATCACACTGGATGCGGATACATCCCTGCCGCAGGGAAGTGCCAACCGGCTGGTTGCCACCCTGGCGCATCCGCTAAACCATGCTGAATTTACACCCGACGGTCGTTCGGTGGCGGCGGGTTACACCGTCCTGCAACCGCGCGTATCGATCAAGCCCACCAGTGCGAACCGTTCGCTTTTTTCGCAAATCTATGCCGGGAACGCCGGGTTTGACCTGTATTCCTTTGCCGTGTCGGACGTCTACCAGGACCTGTTTGGCGAGGGCAGTTACGTAGGCAAGGGAATCTACGATGTAGCGGCATTCGAGCGCAGCCTGGAAGGTCAGATCCGTGAGAACACCCTGCTCAGCCACGACCTGTTCGAAGGGATTTATGGACGGGCAGCGCTGGTGACAGACATTGTCCTATACGAGGATTATCCCTCCCGCTACCTGGCGTATGCCCACCGCCTGCGCCGATGGATACGCGGGGATTGGCAGCTGCTGCCGTGGCTGTTCCCAATCGTTCATACGGAAAAAGGGATGGCAAGGAACAGGTTGACCACCATCAACCTTTGGAAAATTTTCGATAACCTGAGACGCAGCCTGCTTCCCCCGACCATACTGGTGCTGCTCGCTGCAGGATGGATATTCCTGCCCGGATCGCCCCTGGTCTGGACCCTGCTGGTGCTGCTCCCGTCGGCGTTGCCAGTGTTGGTGCAAAGCGTGCAGCACAACCGGCACAAACCCGGACGATTGAAAATTAAAGAAATCTTTGAGCCGTCCCGGTCCCCAATTGTCCGTTGGGCATTGTCGGTTCTTTTTCTGCCGTACGAAGCTCTGCTTATGCTGGGGGCAATCAGTACGACCCTGATCCGCCTGTTGATCGAGCGTAGAAACCTGCTGCAATGGACGACCGCGGCAAACACAGCGCGCTCCCTGAGAATGAAACCGCGATTTGAAATATGGGGGGAGATGCTGGGATCATTAATTTTGAGCATCCTCCTGGGGATAACCACCGCCATCTCCCACCCAGGCTCACTATGGGTGGCACTGCCCCTGCTGGCAGCCTGGATGATCGCTCCCCGAATTGCGACCGTGATCAGCCTGCCGATCACGCATCATGCCTCCCCGCTCCCGGAGGCGCAGCGCAGACAAGTGCTCCGGCTGGCGCGGCGCACATGGGCGTTTTTTGAACGGTTTGCAGGTCCCGATGACCACTGGCTGCCTCCCGACCATTTCCAGGAGTCACCGCGCGTCAATGTAGCCCACTACACCACGCCCACCAATATCGGAATGTTCCTGGTGTCCACGCTATCCGCATATGACCTGGGATACCTGGGTTTGTCGGAGCTGGCAGTCCGGTTACGGGTAACGTTTGAGAGCATGGAAAAGCTGGAACATTACCGGGGGCACCTGCTGAACTGGTATGACTCGCAGTCGCTGGCAGCGCTGCCGCCGCGTTACATCTCCACGGTGGACAGCGGCAACCTGGCAGCCTCATTGATCACGCTGAGACAGGGATGCCTCGGGTTGGTAGATGCACCGCTGTTGAGCAACAAGGAGTGGCAGGGTCTGCTCGCCATCCTGGATATCCTGGCAGAAGCCCTGCAAGCGTTGGAAAAAAACAACCCGGATGCATCTGTTGAGTCGTTCGAGGTGGAGTTAAGCAGCATATACGAGCGACTGAGCGCAATCCAGAACAAACCGGAAGAGTGGACGAAGACCCTAGCGTGGCTCTCCAGCGAGGGGTGGGAAAGAGTAAGCCGCCGCTTGATGGAACTGCTCGAATGCCATCCCAACCTACAGCCTGAATCCCTGTCTGAACTCCAACTCTATCTCAACCTAATGCAGCACCATATACAAGACATGCAGCGCAGCCTGGAGTTATTTGCGCCCTGGCTCAGCCGATTGAATTCTGAACCCCTGCCGTTCATGCAATCACCCGAGTGGCAAAAGTTTAGAGAAAGCCTCCCGGTTGACCCGCCCAAGCTGGGACGGGCAGCCGAGGTATATGAAGCCATCACTTCAGAATTGAAGCGTTACCAAGCAAAGCTAAATGCCGTGGAAATCCCAACTCCTGGACGGGATGGGGCAGCCCCAGCTCCCGCACGGGACGAGACAGCCCCGGCTCCCGCACGGGACGAGACAGCCCCGGCTCCCGCACGGGACCCAGCGGCGTTAGCATGGTGCCGAAAACTCGAGCTGGATCTATTGTCAGCACGATTGACTGTCACGCCCCTGTTGACCAGCTTTCAGGAAATTGCAGGGAAGGCCAATGCTGCCATGACCAGCATGGATTTCCGCTTTTTATTCGATGAGCGCCGCCAGGTGTTTCACATTGGCTACAACGCCAGCACAGAACAGCTTGACACAAGTTTTTATGACCTGCTGGCTTCTGAGGCCAGGATTGCCAGCCTGGTTGCAATCGCAAAGGGGGATGTGCCGCAGAGTCACTGGCAGCACCTGGGGCGACCCGTGACGATCGTGAATGGTAAACAGGTGCTGCTCTCGTGGAGCGGGACGACGTTCGAATACCTCATGCCGACCTTGTTCACTAAAAATTATGCAGACACGTTCCTCTCGGACAGTTGTTACGCAGCCCTGGAGGCGCAGGTGTGTTACGGGCAGGAGAAGAAAGTACCCTGGGGCATTTCAGAATCCGGTTACTATGCCTTCGATGTCAACCTGAACTACCAGTACCGGGCTTTTGGTGTTCCCGACCTCGGTTATAAGCGCGATCTTCCCGGGGAACTGGTCATCGCTCCGTATGCCTCGCTGCTGGGCCTATCGCTGCAACCCCGGGAAGTGCTGGAAAACATGTCGCTCCTGGAGCAATTGAACATGCTGGGACGATATGGTTTTTATGAAGTCGCTTGATTTCACCAAAACGCGTCTACCAGCCGGCGAGGAACATGCCGTGGTGAAATCCTTCATGGCACACCACCAGGGGATGATCCTGCTGTCAGCGTGCAATTACCTGTCAGATGATGTGATGGTGAAGCGATTCCACAGTGATGAGCGCATCCAGAGCGTGGAACTCCTGCTCCAGGAAAAGATCCCGCAAAACCCACCCATCGAATACCCGCACCTGGATGAACCGGTGGAACTCCCCGAGGTGGTGCATTCAGTGGACAGCGCGCCGTGGCGAGTGCCTGTTGATAGTCCCATCCCGCAGGTCCACGTGCTCTCACAGGGTGACACAAGCGTTTTGATCACCAATGCCGGCGGCGGGTACAGCCAGTGGAGGGAGCTTGCGCTTACCCGCTGGCATGCAGACACCACTCTCGATTCGTGGGGGACATGGATCTATGTGCAGGACCTGGAGAATGGAGCCCTCTGGTCGGCAACCTGCCAGCCGATGGGGTGGACTCCGGAATTCGCGCGGGAACAGGAAATCTTATATTATCCCTACAAGGTGGAGTTCCCGCGTTCAGATCACGGAATTTCAATGCGCACCGGAGTGACCGTCAGCCCGGAGGGTGTCGAAATCCGAAGGGTAAACATCCTGAATGACAGCGACCGTCCCAGGCGTTTGAAATTGACCAGTTACGGTGAAGTGGTGCTGGCTGAACAAGCCACCGACCGGCGGCATCCGGCGTTCAACAAGCTATTTATCGAGAGCGAATATCTCCCGCATGAAAACGCACTCCTGTTCCAGCGGAGGGCAAGATCAGACGACGAAAAACCGGTCGTGCTGATCCATGCGCTGGTGATCGAAGCCGGGCGCAAGCCGACAGGCGACCACGAGAGCGACCGTGCCCGCTTTCTTGGAAGGGGGAGGACAGCGCGCAACCCGCTGGTCCCAAACAACCCGGGTATGATCGACTCAAGTCCGCCATCTGATACCCCCGGCGGGACGCTGGACCCAATCTTTTCGCTGGGACAGGAAATTGACCTGAAGCCGCATGCGAAAACCAGGGTCAGTTTCGTTACCCTGGCAGCAGACTCCCGCGAGGAAGCATTGGAAAAATTATCACATTACCGGACCGGGCAGGACATCTACCGGGCGTTTGATGGGGCACGCGCCCGCAGCGAAAGCGAACTGCTCGACCAGGGGTTGAACGCCGTGGCAGTGGAAAACATCCAACGGATCTTATCGGCCATGTTATTCCCCACCGGAACCCTGCGCCCGGCGCCGCACCTCCTGGCGCAAAACGAGAAGGGACAGCCCGGGTTGTGGGCGTTCGGAATCTCCGGTGACTACCCCATCCTGCTGGTTCACATCCGGGATGGCGAATCACCCCTGCTGCCTGAAGCGATACAGGCTTTTAATTACTGGCACAGCCATCATGTGATTGTTAACCTGGTCATCCTGAACGACCAGGATACGGGTTATGCCCTGGACCTGCACAATGCCATCCAGCGCCAGATCCGGCGCATGGGCGCGGAAGCCTCGTTAAACCAGCGCGACGGCATTTTCGTCCTGCGCGCCGACCAGCTTCAGGCAACCGAGAAGATCCTGCTTCAAACGGTGGCGGGAGTTGTACTGGATGAAACAGGGGGCAGACTGGCCGAACATGCCAGCCGGTTAACCGGGAAGCCCACCTGGCTGCCAGACTTCACCCCCACATTCTCCCCCTATCAAGACCCTGAACCGACAGCGCCCCTTCAGATCCCGGGCGATTTAACTCATGGATAACGGACTTGGAGGATTCAGCAGGGATGGAAAGGAATATGTCATCCACCTGAAACCGGGGGAACACACCCCCCACCCGTGGGTAAACGTCATTGCCAACCCACAGTTTGGTTTCCTGGTTTCCGAGGCCGGTTCTGGCTGCACATGGGCGGTGAACAGCGGCGAGAACCGTTTGACCCCGTGGCGCAATGACCCGGTGACCGACCTGCCGGGGGAGGCGCTGTACCTGCGGGACGAAGAAACCGGGCTGGTGTGGAGTCCCACGCCCATGCCTGCCGGGGCAGACACGGACCATGTGATCCGTCACGGTGCGGGCTATTCCCGGTTTGAGAGCCAAAGTCACGGGCTGAACCAGGACTTGCGCCTGTACGCGGCACCCGAGGCAACGGTCAAGATCGCGCGCCTGCGCCTGAATAACCTTTGGGACCGACCACGCCGCATCACGGTGACCTATTACGCCGAGTGGGTGCTCGGCACGACACGTGAAACCCAGCAGGCTCATATCCTGCCGGAATTCGACCCCGAAAGAAACGCCCTGCTCGCACGCAATCCCTTCAACATCGATTTTGGTGAGAGGGTGGCGTTCCTGGCAGCCAATAAAAAACCGCACGGGGTGACCACCGACCGGACCGAGTTTTTGGGACGGATGGGCAGCCTGCGCAACCCGGCTGCTCTCGGGCGGATCGGCCTGGGGAGCGCGGTCAATGCCGGGCTGGACCCGTGCGCGGCGATGCAACTGCATGTTGACCTGGCGCCAGGCGCGGTGGAGGAAATCTTTTTCCTGATCGGAGAAGGTGCGAACCGGGCAGAAAGCCTGGCGCTGATCGAAAAGGTGCAGGAGGCGGGCCAGGTTGATTCCATTTGGGAGGCTGTCGAGCAGCAGTGGGACAACATCCTGAACGCGATCAGGGTGGAAACACCCGATCCAGCCATGGACCTGATGCTCAACCGCTGGCTGCTCTACCAGACGGTTTCCTGCCGCCTGTGGGGGCGGACCGCGTTGTACCAGTCCAGCGGGGCGTTTGGATTCCGCGACCAACTCCAGGATGTGCTGGCAATCCTGCCGTCCCGTCCGGACCTGGCGCGTGCCCATATCCTGGAGACTGCGCGGCAACAGTTCGAAGCGGGGGATGTGCTGCACTGGTGGAATCCGCCGGCTGACCGCGGGGTGCGCACCCGTTTTTCAGACGACCTGCTGTGGCTGCCTTACGTCACCGCGGAATATGTCAGAGTTACCGGAGATGCATCCATCTTAAGCGAGCGAATCCCATTCCTGGCGGGGGACCCACTCAAGCCTGCCGAATTGGAGCGCTACGCTCAATATCCACCAACGGAAAACACATTCTCATTGTATGAACACTGCCGCCGGTCAATCGAAAAGGGTACAACTGCAGGAGTTCACGGCCTGCCATTGATGGGCTCAGGCGACTGGAACGATGGGATGAACCGGGTGGGCGCGGGCGGAAAGGGTGAGAGCATCTGGCTGGGCTGGTTCATCTGTGCGACACTAAAACGATTTACCGGGTTAGCCGAGTTAATGAAAGATGATCCCGCCCCATATCTTCAAAAAGTGGAGAAAATATCCCAAGCGCTCGAAGCGAATGCCTGGGATGGAGACTGGTACCTGCGGGCGTTCTTCGATGACGGTAACCTGCTGGGCTCACATAAAAATGATGAGTGCAGGATCGATTCGATCGCACAATCGTGGGCGGTCTTATCGGAGGCGGCGGACCCGAAGAGGGCGGCGGCAGCAATGGAATCCGTGAACACGCTGCTGGTGAAACAAACCGAGCAACTGGTTTTGTTGTTTACACCGCCCTTTGACAAGACCGGGAGCAACCCGGGGTACATCAAGGGCTACCTGCCGGGTGTACGCGAAAACGGCGGTCAGTATACCCATGCTGCCGCCTGGAGCGCCTGGGCGTTTGCCATGCTTGGACAGGGAGAGCGGGCATTTGAGTTATTCCAGATGCTGAACCCTGCCAGCCATGCCGATACGCCCGGGAAGGTAAAGCGTTACAAGGTGGAGCCATATGTCATAGCAGCCGATGTATACAGCCAAACGCCGAACACCGGGATGGGCGGCTGGACATGGTATACCGGCTCAGCCGGGTGGATGTACCGCCTGGGCATCGAAGCCATCCTGGGAATCACCAGGACGGGTGCAATGCTCAACATCAACCCCTGCATCCCCAGCGTTTGGTCCGGATTTAAGGTGGAGTACCGGGTGGGGAGAACCCATTACCAAATCAACGTGGAGAACCCCAATAAAATAAATCGCGGCGTCCGGCAAATGATGCTGGATGGGATCCTGCTGCCTGGCAGCCAGGTCCCGCTGGTGGAAGATGGGAAGACGCACGAGGTGCAAGTGGTAATGGGGTGAAGAGGGGGGAAGGGGAAAGCTCTTCTGCCAATTCGCGAAATCCCTGCCTTAAGGGATGTGCGCTAGCGGAATAGAGAAGCGAGTCCTGATTAATTTAACCGGATCCCGGGAGAAAATCCCTCATAGCACAACCTTGCTGAGAATCGAAAACCCGCTTTTGACTACAGAACCCCACCTGCCCATTGGATGCCTTGCGAAGCAGATCCCTTTCAGAGGAAAAGTCAGCAGCGATCCATTATGTTTCGGCAATAAGTGCTATAGAAATCTTCATTCCCTTTGGGTGAATTGCGAGTTTTGCCCCCTGCCGTGCAGGTGGATTCACCGGGAACCAGCGCCCCCATTCTTCGTTCATTCCTGCAAAATCGCTTTCCTCACCTAGAATCCAAGTTGCGCTGACGGCTTTTTCAAGAGAGCTCCCAGCGGCAAGCAAGATAGCTTCGATGTTCTTAAGACACTGCCCTGTTTGCTCCTGGATGGAACTTCCGATGACGTCGCCCGTTTTTGGGTCAAAGGGTCCCTGACCCGAAACAAAGACGAATCCGCCTGCCTTTACAGCCTGACTATATCCCGCCAGGGGTTTTGGAGCATCATCCGTTCGCACGACTATTTTTGCCATATTAATCACCTCCAAATTTGTGCATTGCCCCTAAACGGTTTGGATCTCTCTCCTGAAGGGGCAGCCTGGCAATTCAGTGGCCATGATAAACTGGCGAGTCCCTGGATTGAGCTTAACAGGCGGAAACCCAGATTGGAAAGCCATGTAAGTAGTTTTGCCAAGATCTCCTGTCAGGAAAGCATTTTCTGGGTGCAATCAGGGCTCCTGCATCAGCGCGATGATGTTTCCGTCCGCATCCGTTACTGAGGCGATCAGTTTCCCCCCACCGACATCCTTGACCGCTTGGCGAGGTTGTGCACCAGCGTCGAGCAGGCCTTGCAGGCTTTTCCTGATATCGTCAACCTGCCAGTAACCGATCGGACCAGTCAACCCCTGCTTGTGTCCGTTGGGATCCAGGCCAATTTCCTGGTCTCCAACCTTGTAGCCAACGTAATATGCCCCATCCACATAGGGTTTCTGCCCCAGCAACTTGCTGAACAGCGTTTTTGCTTTGGCAATGTCTTTAACAGGGTAGACGACTAATTTAATCCCTTTATTCATGGACAACTCCTATCTAATTTGAATAAATTTTATACCAATCCAACTCCCATGTAAAGGGGATTATCGAAAACGACTTGCAGTGGGGACAATTATAAAACGGGATTAACGTACCGGATTCCCGCCTTAAAAATCCATTTTGGATTCACTAAAAACCGGGTGGTTTTATTTCACTGTGAACGCCAGGCTGGACTCGGCAGTATTCCCAGCCCGGTCGGTTGCCACCACACGCAGGGTGTGCCTGCCCGGCCTTGACCGCCAGAACACTCCGTAGGGTGCCAGGTCAGATTCCCCCACCAAACTGCCATCCACAAAAAATTCCACTTTTGCCAGGAAGGGATCATTCGCCTGGGCCAGTATCGTCACCTGGGGCTCACGGGCTGCACTGAGTTCCTGCCCCGCCTGCGGGTAGGAAATTGCAACCTGTGGTGCCGTATTATCCAGCGTGACCTGCACCACGGCCTGGTCCACGCGCTGGTCGGAACGCACCACCATCAGTCGCAGGGCGTACAACCCGTCCAGCCCGCTGGTATCCCATTCGCCGAGCACCCCATCCGACACATGCTTGCGGCTGTCGGCGCCGATCTGCACCCAATTGGGCGGGTAAAGCCCCTGGCCGTATTCAAGGCGGTACGAGACAAAGTCTGTGCCGGCCGCGCTGCCCAAAATGTCGATCTTGCCGCGCCCGTCGGAGAACATAACAGGAGAGGTGATGTGCGCATCCGGGAGAAGGGGCGGAGTCTGCAGGGTGTCATAAGAGGCGGGCGGTGTGTTGATCCCGGCGCTCTCAGCCCATTGGCGCGCCTGCTGCGGTACAACCATGAAAACGCGTTTCTCCACCAACTCCGGCGGAGTAAAGACAGTGGCCAGCAAGCCGGTCTCGACATTGACCTGGAAGGGCTGGTAGAGCGTATCAGCCTGCACCGGCTGGCGTCCATCCAGGAACACCTCGCTGACCACATTCGGACAGGCGGCGGTGGGCAGCATGCCAGATGGGTCGCAGACGCTCATCGTGACGATGCCGGAGGGCGCTTCCCAACTGGCAGCGGGCAGGTCCCGCACTGCGTATTGCATCAGGGCATGCCACAAGTCAGCGGATGGAAGCGAAGGATCGGGCGCTGTTTCCGTCCCTGACATATGGATGACGGTGACTCGCTGGGGGGTATAGCCCACCGTCCAGGCAGCGGATGAGTCCAGGGAGCGCCCTAGTTTTGCCCCGGCCGGGCGGCCGATCTCGAGCGGGTTGGGATGCCCCAGCGAAGGCCAGCGGGCGCTCTCATCGCTCAGGACATGGTTCATGAGATAAGCCAACTGCGGGCTGAGCAGGGATTGGGTCTGAGGGGTGGTCCAATCTGCCCAGGTGGAGTGGTCCACGCTGTTGACCTGAAGCACGGTGGAAGGCTGGAGCGCAGTACCTGCCAGGCTCTGCCCAGCCTGGGTGCCGTTGTTGGCAAAGACCGCGTACGCACCCGCCAGCGCGGCGGGGGGGAGGTCGAAATCTTGCGCGAGCAGACCGGAAGGGAAATCCAGCCCGAACGAGGCGGCAATGTTCTGAACGCTCTCGGTGCCCATCTGTGAAAGGACACTTTGCGCGGGCGGGAGATAATCGTTGTCGAGGGCGGTGCGCAGACGGACGGGTCCGTGATACACCTGTCCGGGGATCGATATTGACCCGGGGACATCCCACGCCAGGGAAGCCGGGTTGAGGCCGCGTGAGAAGCCGGTAAGATAAATGAATGGGGTAATGGTCGTCCCGGCAGGCTGGGCAGCCAGGGTGGAGCCCTGACCTGCAGTGGTCATATCGCCAACCGCCGCCAGGATCTGACCGGTCTGCGGGTCAAGGATCACCGCGCTGGCGGAGGCTCCCGGTAGAGAGCCGCCTGACTGGAGGGCAGGCAGCAGGAGGGCAGCCGCGCAGGCGGAATCATCTGCAGCATGGGTCTCCGAGAGGTCACCCGCCAGGCGCGCCAGTTGGACCTGCACGGTGCAAACTGCCTGCAACTGCAGGTCGTAATCGAGACTGGTGAGGATGACAAGCCCGCCGCGTTCCACCCGTCCACTTCCAAAGCGGGAGTCGAGTTGCGATATGACCAGCCTAATGAAAGCTGGAGCGACGTCTGCACGCTCCGTAGGAACTTCGGCAAGAATCGGAGATGCGGCGACGGCCTGGGAAGCCTGCTCTTCGGTGAGCAGCTCCAGCCTTTGCATGACCATCAAGGTTTGTTCACGGCGCTGGTTGGCAGCCGAGGGAGTATCAACAGGGTTGAGGGCCGGAGCCTGACCCACTGCGGCCAGCATGGCTGATTCGCCGAGGCTGAGCTGAGTGGCAGATTTACCAAAATATAATTGCGCAGCAGCTTCAGCCCCGTAAGCATAGTGACCATAATCTGCGCTGTTCAAGTACCATTCGAGCACCTGCTGACTGCCATATCGGGCAGTGAGCTGGCCAGCCAGGATGCGCTCATGGATGCTGCGCAAGGTGGAGGCGGGTTGATCCCACAGCACCAGGTCGTAAACCAGGAGCTGGGCAAGGGTGGGATGCGATAATGGGTCCTGCCAGTGCTGGAGGGTATAGCCTGGAGAGGCCCAAAAATCCGGCTGGATAACGGCCAGTGTGGCATCGACCAGGCTTTGAGGAAACCGGTCGAAGGGGATGAAAGTGCGGTTCGAATCGGTGGGGGAAAGCGTGTCGATCAGGTGCTGACCAGTGCGGTCATAGAAACGGGTAGGCTGGAGCAGTTGTCCGTCCTGCGGATTCAAGAGGACACCGATCTGCCCAATGGGAGGCAGCCCGCGCGTCAGGGTGGCATATGTGAGTGTGGCGGTCAATACCAGCGCCACCACCAGCGCACTGGCGGCGAAACCCAAACCAAGCACTGCCCGCTGGGAGCGCTGTTGGGCGCTGCTGAGAACCTGATGGCGGCGCTGACGCCGCTGGCGGATGATGGTGAGGATGGAGGACATGCTATTTACGGCGGACGATGGCATCCGTCATGCGGGCCACCCGCACCATGGACTCCACGTCGTGGACGCGCACGATGTCTGCTCCGCGGGCGATGCCCACCGCAACCGCGGCGGCCGTCCCTTCCAAGCGCTGTTCGGGAGGCAGGTCAAGGGTGAAGCCGATGAAGGATTTGCGGGAAGCACCCAGCAGGATGGGGAATCCCAGACTGCGGATCTCGTCGAGGCGGTCGATCAACTCCAGGTTTTGCTCGATGGTTTTCCCGAAGCCGATCCCGGGATCGAGGAGGATGCGTTCATCAGGGATGCCGGCGGAACGGGCGAGCCGGACGGAATCCATGAGTTCGTGTTTGACATCTTCCAACAGGTTTTTGTACTCCGCGCCAGCGTAGGCTTTCCCCAGTCGTTCCCTGACCTCTATGTTGGCGGGTTTGGAGCGGTTGTGCATCAGGATCACCGGGGCGTTGTGGCTGGCAGCCACCGCGGCCAGGTGCGGGTCAGCCCGCAGACCCCAGACATCGTTGAGGATAAGGGCACCTGCTTCAAAGGCTGCCTGTGCCACACCAGATTTACAGGTATCGATGGAAATCAGGGTGTTGGGGAAGGCAGCCGCGATGGATCGGATGACCGGCACCACGCGCTGCTTCTCTTCCTCGTCATCCACTGGCTGGGAGCCGGGGCGGGTGGACTCACCGCCGATATCCAGGATATCTGCTCCAGCGTCGAGGAACCGGCGGGCTGTTTCCAGGATATTCTCGATCCCCGCAACTGCATCAACAGGAGCAGAAGCTGAAGGCAGGAGCCCATCCCCCGAAAAACTATCCGGGGTGATGTTTAATATTCCCATTACGTAGGTGCGTTCCCCCCACGCCAGGGTATGGCCGCCAACGGTCAGAAAAGACATGTTGTCCTTCGTAACGAGCTAATTGAAACCTACACTATTTGATCCAATGAGCGGCTCAGCCAGGCTTCAGCCACTCCCATGTCGGTAAAGATCTTGATGGCTGCCGAAGTCTCGGGCACTACGCCGTAGTAGATCTCGCGCACGGCGTTGGCAATTTTGTCATTGTTGACCACCACCGCCAGGCGGATGTTGCGCGCGCCCGGATCGCTGTCCACTTCGATGGCAATATGGACGGCTTTCTCGGGGATCTCCTTGATCTGGCGCAGGTCATACAGGTTGCGGGTGAGACGGTCGGAGGAGAGCAGGTGCTCCAAGGCGAATTCGCGCCAGTGTTGGAGGGTGGCATCCGACAGGTCGGTAAAGGTAAGGGTCATGCCTCCGTCGGGGCGGCGGGCAACGCTGTAGCCAATGCCGGGGGCGGGTTTCCAGTAAAGGGGCTTTATTTCGGTCATCGGGAGTCTCCTGTAAGGGCGAACTTGAATAACAGCATTATAACGAATAAGAGACTTGTTGATGGTAAGAATACCGGGATTATTTATAAGGTAGACAGGTGTATCAGGCACCATTATCGATCCGATACCTGCTTTGTACAAAACCGCCCGGAAAAGATATAGTCTCAAGGTGTTCCAACCTCATTTTACGGTCGAGGTTTGTAAACAAGGGAATTCCAACCCCGAGCAAAATTGGGATGCGGGTGATTGTCAATTCATTTATCAGGCCGGCGTTCAAAAAACCGCGTATGGTTATGCCCCCATCTACATATATATGGCGCATACCGGCGGCTGCCAACCGTCGAACCAGGTCTGAAGGGGAGCTGGACACAACCTCCACGATCCCGACCAGATGGACCGGAATGGCTGGAGATGTTCGGCTGAGCACGATCACCCGTTTCCCGGTATACGGCCATTTGCTGAATGTCAATACCCGTTCATAAGTTTTTCGGCCGATCACCAGGGAATCCACATTCTCAAAAAACGCCTTGTAACCATAATCTTCATCGTTATTTGCAGCAGCGGGGTTTGAAAGCCAATCGAGGTCACCATTCAACCTGGCTATAAATCCATCCAGGGAGGCTGCGATAAACACGGAGCACTTGATGTTCATACTTCATACCTATTAATCCCGAAAACATCCCCGGCCTTTCAGAAGGAATTCATCCATATAACAAACGGGGGGTTACGAGTGTTGGACACGGGACTTGCATTTAAAAATGGATATTCATCCTGTCCGGGGAGAAGTTCATTCCCCTCTGCCAGCCATGCGCAGCACGTACAGCGCGTCGGCGGTCACGAAGGGGTTCATCTTTCTCGTGCTCTTTCCACCCCAACGGACCGGGGTGTAACCGCTCAGGGAGGGATTGGTCGGGCGGGAGTAGGACTCATCTGCGGGAAAGCCGCCGTCCGGCAGGCGCCTGGATTCGAGCAGGTCGAGTGCTTCCTTGCATCTTGGATCGGAAATGAACCCGGCCTCTGCCATGACCGTCAAGCCAAACAGGATGTTGTAATGCCAGTAGGGCGGGTAGCAGAGCAGGACAAAATGCTTATCCATCACGGACCCGTCGAGCAGGCGTTTGAACAGACGGCGGCTGAGGAAAACCTCGGCGGCGCGTTCTGCAGCCTGGCTAACTTTTGCGTCCCCCGATCGTTTGGCGTATAACGCCAGCGCTCGCAGCGGAATGAGCGATTCCATGAACGAAGAGCTGTCCGCTTCAGGGCGCTTGTCGCAGTTCCAGCCGCCGTCAGGCCACTGCCATTTGAGCAGGCGGGAGACCAACTCATCGGTGCGCTGGTCTGCCAGGCCCAGGCGCAGAGATGACCAGATGGCATTGCCTTCCTGCGAAGCGCAGCGGCGCGTCCGACCAGCGATCTGGCGGATATAGATTTCGTGCTGCGGTCCCAACCAGGCCAGGTAGGTACTTTCCATCAACTGGTGCAGGGATTCGTCGCCGGGAGGGTAGCCCAAATCGGCAAGCAGGGACAGGGTCCAGTGGGCGCCGATCCACTTCCGGTAGGCATGACCGGTGCGGTCACATGCGGCGAGCAGTTCGGTCACGAGCGACGAGCTGCGAACGGTTTCGGCGGCTTGTCGAGCTGGGCCGGAATCAGGTGCAAAACCATGCACGTTGACAGCGACCTTCCAAGCCAGGGCGGGTTCAGAATCCAGCCCATCAGTTAACAGGCTCATAGGGTTTCACTCCAGTAGAATCGACAAGCGCCAACAAATCGCGAATGGGCTTGCAAAAGACCGGATGGACGAAGTCGGGGTCCAGGTCTGCCAGGGGAACAAGCACGAAGGCACGATCCTGCAGACGGGGGTGGGGGATGACCAGCCCCTGGATGTCGAGCACCAGGTCGGAATAAAAAAGGATATCGATATCGATCAGGCGCGGCCCCCAGCGGACCGCCGGGAGGCGGCCGAGCCTGGTCTCCAGGATCTTGAGCTGTTTCAGCAGTTCCACGGGACCCAGGGTGGTCTCCCCTTTGAGCGCCATGTTTAAAAAGGGAGGCTGGTCGGTGAGTCCCCAAGGGGGCGTCTCATATACCGGGGACTGCGCCAGGACGGTGACAGCCAGCGGGAGGGCAGAGATGGCTGCCTGGAGATTGGCAGCGCGGTCACCAAGGTTGGAGCCGAGAGCAAGGTAAATGGCGGCGGGAAGATTGAGGGTCATGCAAACCTGGATCCAGGATTATTGTACCCTGAACCATTTCGAGTTGCATCCGGCAACCACTTGACTCGAACACAGCATATTCTCTATACTTGGGTTGATCCAGCTCTGAGATCGCACCCAACAAATGCTGATCCCCATCCATGATGGTTGAACAACCCGAAGGTCGTTAATATTAATTACGTGATTTTGGATAAAGGAGTTTCTATGGAAAACAATAATATCGGTTATACGACCATCGATGAGTACATCGCGACATTTCCAAAAAACATCCAAAAAATATTGGAAGAAATGCGGACGACCATAAAAGCCGCCGCTCCCGATGCGGAAGAAAAAATAAGTTATCAAATGCCCACATTTTTTCTCAAAGGGAACCTGGTGCATTTTGCCGCCCATACCAAGCACATCGGGTTTTATCCAACACCCGGCGGGATCGAAGCCTTCAAGGAGGAATTATCCATTTACGAAAGCGCGAAGGGATCGGTGCAGTTCCCATTGGATAAACCCCTGCCATTGAAACTGGTCAGCAAAATCGTTAAATACCGGGTGGCGGAAAACCTGAATAAAGCCGCATCCAAATCGAACCGGAAAAAATAGAATCGGGTCTTAATAAAACTCACAACCTTTGAAGAAAAGGAATTCCAATGGAACCATATGTCACTCCGGAAACGATTTTTGAAAAAAAAGAAAATTGGCTGGAACACATTGCGCCATTCAATACACATGTCATGCCCCTGCACCGGGATAAGGCCGCGCTGCTGGTGATCGATATGCAGGTATTTTTCCTGGACCCTGCTTCCCCCTCATATACCTGCGGCGGACTGGCAATCCTTCCAAACCTGGTTAAGATCATCACTGCATTCAGGCAGGCTAACCGTCCCGTAATTTTCACGAGACACGTGCACCATCCCGACCACCTGGATGCGGGAATCATGGGCTGGTGGTGGGAGGGCATGTGCCTCGAGGGAAGTCCCGAAAGTGAAATCCACCCGGAACTATATCCGAAACCCAATGAAAAGGTGATTTTCAAACACCGCTATTCCGCTTTTTATAATACCGATCTTGAAACGATATTACGCTGTCTGAAGGTGGAAGAGATGGTTGTGACAGGGATCATGACCAATATGTGCTGCGAATCCACAGCCCGAGATGCTTATTTTAGGGATTACCGGGTATTTTTTCCCGCGGATGGATCGGGCAGCATCACCGAAGAGATGCACCTGGCCAGTCTCATCAACCTGGCTTTCGGATTTGCCTGGGTGACGGATGTTGACACCGTGGCGGCTCAAATACAGGAAGAACCTTCGCCTAAAGAGTCGTCTCAGCCCGCCATCCGTCCATGATCTCGAACCCGGAGAATTAATGGACATTTCGTTTTTGCTGAGGGGGCTTATCATCGGGTTTTCGATCGCCGCGCCGGTCGGACCGATCGGGGTGTTGTGCATCCGCCGCACCCTGGCAGACGGCTGGGCGTCGGGCCTCGTTTCGGGGCTGGGAGCAGCCAGCGCGGACGCGATCTACGGCAGCATTGCCGGGTTCGGGCTGGCGTTCATTTCCAATTTCCTGGTCAGCCAGCAGGCCTGGCTGCGGCTGGTCGGCGGAATCTTCCTTTGCTTTTTGGGCGTCAAAACCCTGCTGGCAAAACCCGCGGAACAAGCCGCTGCGGGAAAGAGCAGGGGTCTCCTGGCGGCGTATGCCTCAACATTTTTTCTGACACTCACCAACCCAATGACGATCATTTCCTTTGCGGCGATATTTGCCGGCCTGGGCCTGGCGGCAGCCGGTGGGAATTACGGGTCGGCAGGAGTATTGGTCCTGGGTGTTTTTACCGGGTCAGCTTCCTGGTGGCTGCTGCTGAGCAGCGGCGTGGGCCTGTTTCGGGCCAGGTTCAGCCCCGACCTTTTAATATGGGTCAACCGGATCTCCGGCGCGATCATCGTTGGATTTGGTTTGTTTGCCCTCCTGAGCATCTTGTGATAAAAACAATAACTCAGGGATAAGCAGGTGGTTATACCCAACCCTGAAGGATGACACCCATGGCCAGGCATTCAAACAATAATTCCCACTTCCAGCAATTTAAACTCTTCCTGGCCGGATTGATTCTCGCGGGGTGCACGGCTAGCCCTATCCATGCGACACAGGTTCCCACAAATTCATCCATTCCGACCCAGGGCATCCCCTCCACGCAGGTTTCGTCTCCAGAAGTCTCACCTACCAGCATGCCGACTGAAACCACCTTTCCGCACCTGATTGTGGATGCTTCGACCATGGAGCATAAACTGCTGATGGGTTACCAGGGCTGGTTCTCCTGTCCGGACGATGGATCGCTGGTCAACGGGTATTTTCACTGGTTCAAGACAGAGAATCCGGGTGCTGCCACTTTTCAGGCGGACATGTGGCCGGACACCAGTGAACTAACCCCCGGAGAACGCTGCCCCACGAACATGAAATTTCCGGACGGACAACCTGCGTATTTATATTCTGCGTACAACCCCAAGACCGTGCTGCGTCACTTCGAGTGGATGAGCCAGTATGGCATCGATGGTATTTTCCTGCAGCGCTTTGGTTCCGAGCTCTCCAACCCGGTATTATGGGACGAGCGCAATGTGGTGACGAAAAACGTCATGGCCGGGGCGGAAGCCACCGGGCGTGTGTTTGCCATCATGTATGACGTGAGTGGAATGGATGACAGTACTTTCGTTGGCGAACTTGAAGCCGACTGGAAATTTATGGTGGACGTATTAAAGGTGACGGAAAGTGAATCTACCCTGCATCACAAGGGAAAGCCGGTACTGGCCATTTGGGGATTGGGATTCACGGGCCGTCCCGGCACACCCCAACAAGCCAGGGAGCTGGTCGAATTTTTTGAGAATAACCCTGACCCAAAATACCGGGTAACTTTAATGGGCGGTGTACCCACCGATTGGCGCACCCTGCATAAAGATGCGCAAACAGATACTGCCTGGGCGGGGTATTACTGCGCTCTCAACATCATCAGCCCCTGGACCGTGACCCGCTATAAAAACGATGCTGGAGTGGACCAGTACAAATCCAAGATGATTGCGGATATGGAGGCTGCGACCCGCTGCCAGGCGGAGTATATGCCGGTGGTTTTCCCGGGGTTCTCCTTCCATAACTCGAGCGGGTCTTCCATCAATGCCATTCCCCGGCAAGGAGGGAAATTTTACTGGCGACAGATCTTCAACGCGGTTTCGATCGGCGCGCCGATGATCTACAACGCCATGTTCGACGAGGTGGATGAAGCGACCGCCATGTTCAAGATCGCTGAAACCATAAACGATCAACCGGCGGGTGTTGACCTGGTCCCGATGGACGCGGACGGTTTCACCCTGCCCAACGACTGGTACCTGCGACTGGCAGGAGCCGCCACGCAAATGCTGCGCGGCGAGATTCCCCTGACGCCTGACATCCCCATCCAGGCAGGCGCGAAAGCTCCTTGAACACCAACCCGGTCCACCCTCCATTCCCGATTAGGACTTAATCAGAATACAGGGCGAACGCAATTCTAATGAAGCATGAATTTATGCGAGTGAATGGAAAGAAGATGAAAGGACGATTCTTATGAACCCAAATGACAGCACCCTTCCAAACCTTGCCCAGGACTTGGTCCGGATCCACAAAGTACTCACCCGGGGACTCACCATTGGAAGGAGCAAGGGAGGGGAATTCCTAAGCGATGGGTTCCCTACCGAAGACATGCAGCGCGGGTTCAGTTTGTATATCCAAAGCCTGGGATCCGTACTGGCGGCTCATCACCTGGGAGAAGACGAGGTTGCATTCCCGGCGCTGAAAGAAAAACTCCCCCGGGCGCCCTATGTGCGCCTGACTGCCGACCACAAAAAGATAGAGACCGCATTGATAAAGATTATGGAATCCATTTCTGATCTTTCCGGGGCAAACCCGGCTGCAGGGCTGGGCGCGGTTGTTGATGGCCTCAGGAAAATACTGGCGATCTGGCCCTCACACACTGGAGTGGAGGAAAGCTCCTTTGGTCCCGGTATCATTGCAGGGGTGATGACTCCAGAAGAGCAAGCCAATGTGAGCATTACGATGGCAAAACATTCACAAGAACACGCCAATCCCCCTTTCCTGGCGCTTCCATTCGTGCTGTATAACCTTGCCGGTGCTGACAGGGCAGCAATGCTGGCGGCGATCCCGGCACCAGTCAGGGAACTTGTTGGGAAGGAATGGAAAGAACAATGGAGCCCGATGAGACCTTTCCTGCTGGACTAGGACCCATCCTGCCCGGTGCGACCACCCCCCTCTATTGGTCTTTCACCGCGGTGATGAAATCAGCCAGCAGCCCGTAGGCGGTGGTTTCCGGGCCGGGGTTGCCCTCCACGATGCTGAGGCTCGATAACGTATCCGTGTGGAATTCGATGATGGAGGAGGAGCCCTCCACACTGTAAAGGGGGGATTCGGGGGAGACCAGTTCCGGCGCTACGCGTCCTGTTACCACATCCCCATCCCGGTCTGCCGAGCAGACCAGCTTCCAGCGCTTGCGCTGCGCCCTGGCATCCGCCACCATTGACGCGCTGATGCCGCGGATGCCGGTGCGATCCACCTCCCGGGGTTTAAAGTCCACGCCCATCAGGACTGTGACGAGCGCTGCCACCTTGATGGAGGCATCCCAGCCGTCCACATCGCCGGAGGGATCGGTCTCTGCCAGGCCGATCTGCTGGCAATATAGAACGGCGTCCTCGAAGGCTTCCACCGGATTCCATGCGCCCCAGGATGAGGTTGGTGGTGGAATTCAGGATGCCGCGGAATGAATTGAGCTGCGTTCCCGGAAGCGCGGAGCGGAAAAGCGAGAAGATGGGTGCCCCGTCCATCACGGTGGACTCGAAATAGAACTTGCGACTTTTCGCCTGGGCAAGGCTGGTCAGTTCCCGAAAGGCGTGGACGACCGGACCCTTGTTGGCGGTGATGGCGTGCATGCCGCGCTCCAGGGCTGCGCGCAAATGGTCGATGGCGGGCTGACCGGTGGCAACGTTGACCGGGGAGTTCTCAAAGAGCACGTCGGCGGGGACGGCGCGGACGAATTCCAGTGGATCGGCAGCGGGAATTTTGGTCAGTGAGGATAATGACTGCCCGCCTTCAACCAGCGCCAGGGAGCGTTCGAGATCAAGACCATCCGGGTCTATGGCGGATCCATGCCGACCGGTGGCGATGCCGGTCACCTTGAAGGTTAGACCTTGCTTCTCCTGGAGTTCAGACTCTTTGCGCAGGAGCAGGCGCGCCAGGGCGCGTCCGACGTTACCAAATCCAAGCAGGGCGAGACGATAATGATGCATGGAGTTCTCCTGAACCTAAATGCGACAGGGACCGGTTATAAGGGCGGATAGGGAAACGAGCGCCGGTCATCCGGAGGCTGGGGGAAAACCGGGTTTGCCAAAAGCGCATCCGCGCGGGCACCCAGCGCGGCGATTTCTTCCGGGGTCAGGTACGGCTGGAGGTCTGCAGACAGATTATTTTGCAGCCGGCTTTTGAAATTATTCAGCGTTGAGATCAGGGCGGCTGGTATCTGCTCCCCGGCGAACTCCCAGATCACCGTACGAAGTTTATCCTCGGCGTGGAAGCACAATCCGTGGTCGATCAGGTAGAGCTTGCGGGTGCGTTTTTGGAGCAGGATGTGACCCCCCTTGCGGTCGGCATTGTTGATCAGCAGGTCGAACAGGGCAACCGGTCGCAGGCGCGACCGATCGGCGGGCTTGAGGTTGAAGTAGTGCAGGTTGGGATTGTGATCTATGTACTGTTGAAGCGAACCGTGACCGAACGGCCCATCGCGCAGGATGGTAAGCGGCACGAAGCCGAAACCGAGCGCCTCGCTGACCAGGTATGCCGCCACCTCGCGCCCCGCCAGGGAAGCTTCAGGGAAATCCCACAGCAACTGCTCGCCGCGCATGGGTTTATAAACCGCCTGGACCTCCTGCCCCGGGCACTTGACGTCGACGAGGAAGGTGTAATTCGAGCCAAGCATAAACTGTCCCTTAAGCTCGATCTCACCCTGCTCGAGCACGGGGCGAAGAAGTTCCGCAGCCTTGTAGTTAATGCTTGTGCCCATTCTTCTTGGGGCAGAAATGGCCTTCGGGATCCATCGGCTGCCCGCACTGCGGGCAAAGCGGCCTCCCGCGGCTGATCACTTCCTGGCTCCAGTCCGCCAGCTGGCGGATCTGCATGCGCGTGCACCAGAAGCGCACCTCGGAAGCCTGCTCCGGGTCGCCGCCCTCCATCACCACCTCGCGCACCATGATGACGATCATGTCGTGGTCGGCGTCGTACCCCAGGCCCATCTCGCCGGCGCGGAAGAGCGGATCCACGGGAGGACTGATGCGCATCTTGTCCGGGTCGATTTCCGCCACCACCACATTCAGCTCGGGTTTTTGCTTGCCGAGTTCGGTCAGCATTTGGTCCACACCCAGGGCGAGGGATTGAAGCTGCACTTTTTCAATGATGATCGTCACCGGCTGGGGGTCTGTATTTCGCCAACCCTGGATGTAAAATACGCGCGTACCCGGCTTGCCGATTGCATCCACGGTAATATGGTCAAGCGGGTTGAGATCCAGATCGATGCGGGGCATGCTTAGCCTTCCTGTTTGAAAGAATATACGTCAAAATCGCGCGCCACCTGGGCATTTGGAAAAACAGCCTGGGCTTCGGCGAGCACATCCTTTTCGCGGTAACGGCGTGAGAGATGGGTCAATACCAATTTGCGGACGTTCGTCCTGCTAGCCAGTTCGGCAGCCATTTTCGCGGTTAAATGCGAAAATTGTTTGGCCAGTTCGGCTTCTTCTTCAAGGTAAGTGGACTCAATGATCAGCGCATCGGCGTCCTGGCAAACGCCGTCCAGGTCGTCCGTCCGGCCTGCATCGCCAACATAAACCATCCGAACGCCGGGCTTGAGCGGTCCCAGCACCTCGTCCGGTCCCACTTTGCGTCCGTCATCCAGCGTGATGGTTTTCCCATCCACCAGGTCGCGGCGGATCGGGCCGAAGGGCACGCCCAACGCCTCCGCCTTATCCGGCAGGAACGGGCGGTGGGGAAGCTCCTCGAATTTGAATCCCAGCGAGTCTGAGCCGCGGTGGAAAACAGGGAAAGCGGTCACGGTGAAATCGCCGGCTTCGAAGAAGACACCCGGCTTAATTTGATGCAGGTTGAGCACCATCGGTGCCTGCCCGCCGCGCAGCACCACGCCGTAAAGCAGGTCGTGGATGCGGTCAAGCGCCCATTTACCGCTGTAAATGTTCATTTCCTCGATGGTTTCCCAGCGCATGAAGGTGGACAGCAGCCCGGCCAGGCCCAGGATGTGGTCCAGATGACCGTGGGTGACGAAAATATTGCTCAGGTTCCTGAAACCGATGCCGGATTGCAGGATCTGGCGCTGGGTGCCCTCGCCGCAATCGATGAGAAAGCGAAATTCATCGTGCTTGACGATTTGGGCTGAAAGACCGCGTTTGGCTGAAGGGGCGGAGGCGGATGTGCCGAGGAAGACGATTTCGAACATTACGGTAATTATACCCTGCCCCCTTCGTTCCTTTCTGATCGCCCCTTACCCGGTAAATTGCCATTCTTCGGGGAAATTTCAACGGGTGTGAAGATCATATTTCCAAGTTGTGTCAATCCACATAATGCAATTGCTTACTGGACCAAATGATTAGTTTTTATCTTGGAATTGCATTAAACATTTCAATTTTGAGATGTAACAAAACCTGCTGTGAGCCTGATCGATCAGACTGGCAGCAGGTTGAATATATCTAATTTTTGCCAGATCAAAAATATTAATCAAGCGAGGAAATACACAACAAATCCTGACACTTACGGCGCCAGGTTGGGAGTGATTTGCCCCTTTGAGCTGTCGAAAGTAAATGTAGCAGTTTCGGATGCAGATCCAAACAAGTCGCCGCCGCCATCCATTTTCAGGCCGGTCAATGTATATACTCCACCCGTGGGATCATTCCCAACCACGGTGTAAAGGACTCTCCCTCCCCCGGGGCAATCATGGAATTTTATCGTACCCTTAAGCTGCCCGGTTTGCGAGTTCTTCATCAGGTCCACCGACCAGCGGTAATTATAGGTCCCCTCGGCTTCGTCGCATGCGGGACCATACCATCCACCCACCACAACGCCAGTGCTGGTATCTCCCTGGTTTGCAGGCTGAGCCTGCTGAGCAGGAGGTTGAACCGGTTCTGGAGCATTTGCGGGGGCATCTTGCAGCGCATTCTTAAGGGGCAATCCACATGCCAGGCTGGAAATTACCAGGCTTACAATTATTGCACCAAACTTCACGATTATTATGAAACGATTGGATCGATACAAGCTGGTGTTCATCCACCTCTCCTTGCAGAAAACCATCGGAACAGAAAGCGGCACCCGGTCAATTCACACATATAGTATGCAACAAATAAATCAAAAAGTCCACTGATAATTTTCCCCCATTGAATGTCGACCGTCGATTCACTATAATGATGATAAGCATCGTTTCCCGCTTACCGCCATCACCCGGAGATGATTATGGAAAATCCGCACCAATTTCGTCGACTGCGATTCCTTTTGGTTGCATTCTTATTCCTGATACCGCTTGCCTGCACATTAAACACATCCATACCCTCCGCGGACGGGGGTTCCAATACGGGTTCCAGCGGGACGGGGACCACCCGCAAGAATCCACTTCCAGCGGGCAAGTTGATCTCCATTCCGGGATGGGACATCAAAGTGCTTGAGTTCCTGCGCGGGGAGGCGGCGTTGACGGTCATTAATACTGCCGATTGGCAGGCCGACCCGCTCCCACCGGGACAGGAGTATGCCCTGGCTAAAGTATTTGTTCGTTGCACTTCCTTTGATGACAGTTCCCATTCCCTCGGCATTTCGGAAATGTTCATCAGCGGCAGCCACAACCAGGCATATGGCGACAGCATGGACGGCTGGCCTCAGCCCGAATTTCTGTTTGAAGATATGTATACCGCCGAAGCCGTTGAAGGGTGGATCGATGCCGTCATCCCCACCGATGAGCAAGACTTGATGGTTGTCCTGGATGTAGAAAAAGAGGACAATCGCACCACACGTTTCTTTGCCCTGGAACCCGGGGCTTCCGTTTCCCTGCCGGCGGAGCTTGCCAATCTCACGCCGAACGAATTGGGCCTGAGCATAGACGACCCCGCGGCTCCCGGTCAGCAGGTGATCTCTCCCTCCTGGGAAATCACCCTGTTGGATTCCATCCGCGGCCAGGAGGCTGAGACGATCCTGGGAACGGACAATGATTATTACGAGCCTCCTGCCGCCGGATTTGAATACCTGTTGATGCAAGTACGGCTGCGGTATGTGGACTCGAACGACCTGCCGGTATGGGTTGGTCCGGACATTTTCTCAACTGTGGATGAATCCGGGTACACGGTGCATGGAGACTGGATCTATATTCCCAGACAATCCGACCGGGTGTGGATCTCCAACCGGATATTACCCGGGGCTGAACTGGAGGGCTGGGTGCCCGTCACGATTGCTGCCGGCACCGCCCAGCCGGTTATTTCCTTTGCCCCGGACGATTATTCATCTGGAAGCACCGAAGAAAACCTGCGCTACCTGGCGGTTAAGTAAAGAGACTGCGAGGGACAAACCCGGCTTCCGACAAACGCAAGCTTTCCTCATCCATTTTTCCCATAATAAAAACCGTGATGGATCAAGGGATTCATCACGGTTTCACAGTTATTTGAATTTCCCTGCGCCTCTATCCTTCCATGATCCTTTATTACCCCATCTTCCCAGTCAGGTATGCCTCGGTCAATTCCACCTCGGGGCGGGTAAAAATCTTCTCGGTCGGTCCAAATTCCACCAGTTCCCCCAGCCAGAAGAGTCCGGTGAAATCCGAAACCCGCCCGGCTTGCTGCATGTTGTGGGTGACTATGACGATGGTGTACTGCTTCTTGAGTTCGGCGATCAGGTCCTCGATGTGACCGGTGGCGATGGGGTCGAGGGCGGAGGTGGATTCGTCGAACAGGATCACATCCGGCTTGACCGCCAGCACGCGGGCAATGCAGATGCGCTGCTGCTGCCCCAGCGAGAATCCCAAGGCATTGGCTCTGAGATCCTGCTTGACTTCGTCCCACAACACAGCGTCCCGCAGGCTTTGCTCCACCAGCTCGTCCAATTGAGCTTTATCCTGGATCAGGCCCAGAACGCGCGGTCCAAATGCCACGTTTTCGTACACGGACTGGGGAAACGGGTTTGGCTTCTGGAATACCATCCCGACCCGCTGGCGAAGCTCGGTCACATTGTACTCGGGGGCATAGATGTTCCTGCCGTCCAGCAGGACCTCACCCTCAATGCGCGTCCCGGGTATGGTGTCGTTCATCCGGTTCAGGCAGCGCAGGAAGGTTGATTTGCCACAGCCAGAAGGTCCGATCAACGCTGTGACCTTGTGCGGCAGGATTTCCATATTGATTTTGGACAGAGCCAATTTTTCCCCATAATAAAAATCCAGTCTGGAGATGGCGAACACGGGAGTTTCGGTCACGGGTCAATTTTACACGATTCCGACCGCATGAGCATCCCGTTATAATTTATAATCTGGACGATGAAAGCTGCAAGACTCATCCTTCTTGTTCTGCTGTTGGTCCTGCCTGCATGCACGCAAGGCTCCGGTCAAACGGCTTTACCAACCAAGGTTTCTGCCTACATCCAGAATAAAGGCTCAGACACGATCGTCAACCTGGCCCTGGCCTGGGCCGAAAGATACCAGTCCGATCATCCCGACATCAGCATTTCCGTGACCGGGGGCGGGTCTGGGACGGGGATCGCCGCCCTTATCAATGGGACGGTGGACATCGCCAATGCTTCGCGTGCCATGACAGCCGATGAAATTAAACAGGCGAAAACGAACGGGGTAACTCCGGTCGAGTTTGTTGTCTCCCGGGATGCCATTGCAGTGGTCGTCAACCCGGAGAACCCGGTTAAGCGCCTGACACTTCAGCAGATCTCTGACATTTACAGTGGCAGGATCAACAACTGGAGCGAGGTGGGCGGTGATAACCGCCCCATCGTGCGGCTCTCGCGCGAGACCAACTCTGGAACCCATGTTTATTTCCTGCAGACGGTCATCCGCCTGGGTGACTCGAAAAACAAGACCCTGTTTTCCACCGATACCCTGCTGCTGCCCTCCTCGGAAGGCATCATCAGCGAAGTGCGCCAGAACCCCAATGCCATCGGCTATGACGGTCTCGGCTACATCCCGCCTGACCTGGCGAACAGCGTGATCGCCGTGGCCCGGGATGCCAACGGACCGTACGTCATCCCGACCATTGCGACAGTGAATGATAATTCATACCCGGTGGCACGTGACCTGTATATGTATACCGCGGGAGAACCAACCGGGGCGATCAAAGATTATCTCCATTGGATCCTTTCCCCCGAGGCCCAGACGATCGTTGCCAACCTGGGCTTCGTGCCCATTAAATAGACATTTATCAGTTGACCCTGGAGCTTAATGAATAAATCACTCAACTGGCGCGAAACCCTCATTACTGCGATCGTAAAAACCTGCGGCTATTCGGCTGTAGTTTTTGTCATTCTCATCTTCTATTTCCTCCTGCGCGAAGGGCTCCCGGCCCTGGTCGAAGTCAAACTTGGCGATCTGCTCACCACCCGCTGGTACCCCATCGAAAACCATTTTGGCATCCTGCCGCTGCTCACCGGTTCGCTCATTGTCACGGTGGGAGCCATGCTGATCGCCATCCCGTTCGGGATCGGAACTGCAGTCTTCCTGTCCGAAATTGCCCCGCGCTGGATGCGCGAGATCCTCAAACCGCTGGTGGAACTCCTGGGCGGTTTGCCCTCGGTGGTGCTTGGTTTTCTTGGAATCCTGCTGCTCTCACCGTTCCTGCGGGTATTCTTAAACCTGCCCACCGGTCTGACAGCGCTGGCGGGGGCACTGCTCCTGGGCGGAATCGCCATCCCGACCACCGTCTCGATCGCGGAGGACGCCCTGGATTCCGTCCCGCAGAGTTACCGGGAGGGAGCGCTGGCGCTGGGTGCCACCAGGTGGCAGACCATCTGGCGGGTGACCCTCCCGGCAGCCCGTTCCGGCGTCCTGACAGCGCTTATGCTCGGGATCGGCCGCACCATCGGCGAGACAATGGCGGTGATGATGGTCACCGGCAACGCCCCGGTGCTGGCGGTCAAATTGACTTCCATATTTTCCCCTGTCCGCACCTTGACGGCTACCATCGCTGCTGAAATGGGCGAGGTGGCCAACGGCAGCACCCATTACCACGTGCTGTTCTTCATCGGGCTGGTACTTTTCCTGATTTCCCTGGCAGTGAATATCACTGCTTCATCAGTAATATTCAAATCCAGGAAGCGTGCCGAAAGGGTGCTGTCGTGAAAAGCCGCGCAAGGGTCGACCGTTTCCTTGTCCAGCGCCTGGGGATCGCGCTCGTCACGCTGGCAGCCATCCTGACCGTGGTCCCGATCATCGGCGTGTTCGGTTATATCATCGCCAAGGGGGCTCCCGCCATCTCGTGGGAGTTCCTGACCGCCATGCCGAGGGATGGGATGCGCGCCGGGGGCATCCTGCCAGCCATCGTGGGGACCTTTTATCTCACGCTAGGGACGGCCGTCTTTTCGGTCCCGCTTGGCATCGCGGCTGCAATTTATCTTGCAGAGTATGCAAAAGAAAACTGGGTGACACGCCTCATCCGCATTGCCATCATCAACCTGGCCGGCATCCCCTCGGTGGTTTATGGATTGTTCGGTCTCGGGGTGTTCGTGTTATTCCTGAAATTCGGCACCAGCATCCTGGCAGCTTCGCTGACGTTATCGATCATGACCCTGCCGGTCATCATCAGCGCGGCAGAGGAGGCGCTGCGGGCCGTGCCCCAGTCATTCCGGACGGTGAGCATTTCCCTGGGCGGCACCCGCTGGCAGACCATCCGCAAGATCGTGCTGCCGCAGGCACTGCCCGGAATTATCACCGGGGTCATCCTGGGACTGGAGCGCGCCGCAGGTGAGACTGCGCCGATCCTTTTCACCGGGGCTGCCTTCTTTCTGCCGCGCCTGCCCGGTTCACCGCTCGATGCCACCATGGCCCTGCCCTATCACCTGTTCGTCATTTCCACGCAGGTGCCTGAAATGCCGATCCAGATCCAGTATGGCACGGCATTGGTGTTGATCGTTTTCGTGCTGGGTATGAACCTGATCGCAACCTTCATCCGCTCGCGCGCAAGGGCAAAGAGACAGTGGTGAGAATGGACGATTGACAATTGACTGTTGACAATGGCTTACTGAATTTTGTTGGTGTGACAGATTACATTGTTTGGGAGATCTGATGACATACAAATTTGAGGGTTTGGAAGTCTGGCAGCTCGCAGTGGATTATATTGATACGATATATATTGTTACGCAGCAATTACCGCGTACTGAAGAGTACAACCTCAAATCACAAATCATCCGTGCTGCCACATCTGTTGCGCTCAACATAGCCGAAGGATCAACCGGTCAAACAGACGCAGAGCAAGCCCGGTTCTTGGGAATGGCAATTCGTTCATTGATAGAAACCGTCGCATGCCTGCACTTGATCCGCCGACGGAATTACGTGAAAGATGAATCTATGATTAATACCATGTATATAAAATCACAAACCCTTGCCCGCAAATTACAAACATTTCGCAAGTCTCTTACCTCCACACCTGGTTATATAGGAGAAGACTCATCCGTTTATCTGAGCGAAACCGGTGAATTCTAGGACTTATCGTCCTTTGTCTATTGTCCATCGTCAATGACCTTATGAACAAGATCATCATTCAGAATTTATCTTTACAATACTCCGACGGGACCGAGTCCCTGCGCGATATTTCGCTTAACATTCCGGTCAACGCCATTTCTGTTCTTTTCGGACCAGCAGGCGGGGGAAAATCGTCCCTGCTGCGCTGCCTCAACCGATTAAATGATCTGACCGAGGTTCAAACCGTGTCAGGCACGATCCTGCTGGACGGTGAAAATATCCTCGATCCAAAAACGGATGTGATCGCCCTGCGCCGGCGGGTCGGGATGGTCTTTGCCCGCCCGGTGGTCCTGCCGATGTCCATCCGCCAGAATCTGACCTACGGATTGGAACTGGCGGGCGAGAAACACAAGTCCCGCCTGGAGGAGGCGCAGGAGCGCAGCCTGAAACTGGCCGCGCTGTGGGACGAGGTCAAGGACCGGTTGGATGACCCCGCCATTGCCCTCTCCGGCGGGCAGCAGCAGCGCCTGTGCCTGGCGCGTGTCCTTGCCAACCAACCGGAGGTCATCCTGCTCGACGAACCCACCTCCGGTCTCGACCCGATCTCAACCGGCAAAGTTGAATCGGCTTTGCAGGAACTCAAGAAAAATTACACGATCATATTGGTGCCCCACTCCGTCCAGCAGGCAGCCCGGGCGGCTGATTTTGCCGCCTTCTTCCTGCAGGGCGAATTGGTGGAAGCAGGCGCAGGGCAAGGAAATTTTCACCCATCCCCATGAGAAGCGAACCCAGGATTACGTGGAAGGAAGGTTTGGGTAAGGGCAGGCGCTTTCACCCATATAGATACCTATGGCAGAATCAATCCTTGTTGTCGAAGACGAACCGTCTTTGCAGGAAACCCTGCTGTATAACCTCGAAAAACAAGGTTTTACCGTGGAGGTGGCCGGAGACGGGCGGACCGCCATTGAGGCTGCCCGCCGGTTAAAACCGGACCTTATCATTCTCGATATCATGCTCCCTGAACTGGACGGATTCGAGGTGACCAAAATCCTGCGCCGCGATATGTCCGTTCCAATCCTGATGCTAACCGCCCGCGATGACGAGATTGACCGGGTCGTCGGGCTGGAAGTGGGCGCCGACGATTACCTGGTCAAACCCTTCTCGATGCGGGAACTGCTGGCAAGAGTCAAGGCTCAACTGAGGCGTGCCCAGCTCGTTCGCGAGGAAATGACAAAAGCAGCGAACGGCGAGACCCGCTCACCCCTGGAAACGATGGCATCCGGTAATTTGATCATTAACCAGACCCGCCGGGAGGTTTTGCTGGACGGGCAGGTCCTGGCGCTCAAACCAAAAGAGTACGATTTAATCCTATTCTTTGTCATGCACAAACGCCAGATGCTCTCGCGCGAATTCCTCATGGAGCGCGTCTGGGGCTGGGACTTCACCGGCGACAGCCGCACGGTGGACGTGCACGTGCGCTGGCTGCGGCAAAAGATCGAAGCCGACCCGTCAGCACCAAACCGGATCGTTACGGTGCGCGGAGGGGGCTACCGGTTCGAAGGATAGTGAAAGGTGACGAAACGGGTTCCCACCCGCGCACCGGAAATTGATAGCGAGCGGAAGCACCTGATAGCCCCACAGGGGTAAGATAATTAACATGAAATCGAAAATCGAACGATTTGCTTTTGGTCTCATCCTTGCTCCCCTGGCTCCACTCAGCGGTCTGCTTGGATCCTGGTGGGTTTCCTTCGCGCTTTTGCCTGAAAGATGGATTCCCATTTGTTCCATCAGCGGGTTCGCGCTTGGCATCCTGGCGGACATTTTCCTCCTGAAAAAGCTGGTCGTCCGGGCCCATCAAAATGGGATGATCTTTTGGACAGCCATTTTCTTCTTTTATTCCGTCGGGATTTTCGGTCTTTTTATGGGAATGCCGGTTTTTAATGCAGGCCTGTCAATCCTGGCTGGGTTTATCGTGGGAGGAAAACTGGCGCGTACAGCTGCGGACCGGTCACAAGTGCGGACGGCCACCCTGCGAACCTGTATCTTCACCACCTCCACCCTTGCCTGCATTTGCCTTGCCACTGCCACCCTCGCGCTGAACGAAACAAGCATGCCTGCGCAGTTGGAAGGCATGCTGGCTCTGCCATTTACGGTCACCTGGGGCATGATCTGGGGACTGATCCTGGCTGGCGGTGTGGGATTGCTGGTCTTTAACTGGCTGCTTACTGGTCTGGCTGTCCGGGCAACGCATCGTTATTTGAGCACCCCTTGAAATGAACTGGCTCCTCGACTTCCTGGTTTTCTTTTTCCTTGCAACCTCTGTGGCTTTGGGCTGGCGTTATTTCAGCCTGCGCCGCAGATTGGATTCATACACTCGCGCCATTCGCCATGCCGTTGACGATGGATTCGCATTGGCCGACCTGCCGGAAGACGAAAAAGGGCTGGAAACCCTCTCGAACGCTGTCAAATACCTGGCACTGTCAGAACAGGAACGGACCTCAAGCCTGGATTCTGAACGAGCCAGGCTGGCTGCCGTCCTGGAACAAATGACGGACGGTGTGCTACTCGCAGATGCGGAGGGGCGCATCCAGTTTGCAAACCCCGCGGCCGAAAAGCTATTTGAGACTCCCTCTGCCGTGGGACACACCGTGGTTGAAGTCATCCGCCAGCACCAATTGGTTCAAGCGTGGCAGCGCGGCCGGGAGACTGGCACAGCGCAGGAGGAATCGGTTGAAATGTTTAACCGCCGCCAGTTCCTGCAACTGGTGGTTTTACCTGATATAAGAACGGGAGGCAGCCTCCTGCTGGTGCAAAACCTGACCCGGGTCCGGCGCCTGGAGACAATCCGGCGCGACTTCATATCGAACGTATCACACGAACTCCGCACCCCGCTGGCCTCGTTAAAAGCCCTGACGGATACCCTGCGTGATGGTGCCCTCGAGGATCCGAAAGCGGCCCAACGATTCCTTAACCGCATTGAAACCGAGGTGGACGCCCTGACCCAAATGTCTTCCGAACTATTAGAGCTGACGCGGATCGAATCGGGCCAGGTGCCCCTGGAATTGAAAGATGTCCCGCCCAAAAAATTACTGGAATCAGCCGCCGACCGAATGCGGGCGCAGACGGAACGCGCCGGGCTCAGGCTCAAGGTCGAAGTTTCAAATGACTTGTCCGATATCCGTGCAGATGTGCCGCGGTTGGAACAGGTCCTGGTCAACCTGGTACATAATGCGGTTAAGTTCACCCCCCCGGGTGGTGAGGTAATCCTGTCGGCAGCGGCAGATGGTAATTTTGTCCGTTTCTCGGTCAAGGATACTGGTGCTGGCATTCCCGCAGACGACCTTGAGCGTATCTTTGAACGCTTTTACAAAGTGGACCACGGGCGGTCGACAGGTGGAACCGGATTGGGTCTATCGATAGCCCGTCACACCGTGGAGGCGCACGGGGGCAAAATATGGGCCGAAAGCGTGGAGGGCAGGGGAAGTAACTTCTATTTCACCATCCCCATCAATGACTGATGCCAAGGGTTATAAAGCCCTGTCACACAAGGTGTGACAGGGCTTTTCTATATTTAATGCCTTAACCAAACGTTAACCAGTCGTTTGGGAGACCTTAAACATCCTTTGCTAAAATTTTGTCATGAAAACAAAGGAGAATCTAATGTCAAAATCTCGAATTATTATTCCATCCGTCATTCTGACCCTGAGTTTCGTTCTCAGTGCCTGCGGATCATCTGCGACTCCAACCGCCTCGCCTGTTTCGGCTGCACAGCAGCAAATCGGCGCTGCCATCCCAACATCTCTCCCCGCTGGCTCCATCCAGATTACCGGGGCAGGGGCCACTTTTCCGTTCCCGCTTTATAGCAAGTGGTTCTATGATTATGCCTTCGTAGATACCTCGGTAAAGTTCAATTATCAATCCATCGGCTCGGGTGGCGGGATCAAGCAAATTACCGACAAGACGGTGGATTTTGGCGCTTCGGATGCCATCCTGAACGCAGACCAGTTTACGGCTGCCCCCGGCATCCAAATGTTTCCCACTGTAGCTGGGGCGGAGGCGATTGTTGTCAATTTGAAAGATGTTGACGGCAGCGCCATTACCACCCCGCTCAAGTTCCCGGTCACAGCCCTGGCTGAAATCTACCTGGGAAAGATCACCAAGTGGAACGACCCGGTACTGACTGCCGCCAACCCCGATATCAAACTGCCGGACCAGGACATCATCGTCGTCCATCGATCAGATGGTTCCGGAACCACCTATATCTTCACTGATTACCTTTCCAAGGTCAGTGCAGATTGGAAAAGCCAGGTCGGAAACGGCACATCGGTCCAGTGGCCGGTAGGCCTGGGTGGCAAGGGTAATGAAGGCGTTTACGGCACTGTTTCGCAGAATCCAGGATCCATTGGATACGTTGAACTGGCTTATGCGATTCAGAACAAAGCCGTCATCAACCTGCTCCAAAACGCTGCCGGAGAGTACGTGGCACCTTCCGCCGAATTGACCCAAACGGCAATCAATGACTTTGGGACCCAGTTGGGCGATAAACTAGCCCTCTCCATTGTCAACGGCCCAGGTGCTGGTAGTTACCCAATTGCTGGTTATACCTATCTGCTGCTCTACATGGATCAACAGGATTGCGTCAAGGCGCAAAAGCTTATCCAGTTCATCCATTGGGCATATGGGCCGGATGGCACCAGGGATGCCACGGATTTGTCCTATGTTCCTTTGCCAGATGCGGTCAAACAACAGGTCCTGGCCAAACTGGATCTGGTCACATGCAAAGGACAGTCATTAAAGTAATTTCCCCGATAAATCAAGAGAGAGTCTCCTGCCACGGGACTCTCTCAAGGATGTAAATAATGGGCTGGCTGGTCGTTATCAGCCAGATCGTACCTTTGAAGGGGATGTGAAAATCTCCCAAGGTAAAAAAATGATCAAAGTCAGAACCCTCCCCATGTATCATCCATTGAGCCGCCTGCGGAAATTCATTCAGCATGGTGACCGTTTTTACCGAATCCTGTTGATAATGGCATCCCTATTGGTGGTTGGGCTGGTGCTCAGTATCGGCTATGAACTTTGGCAAAATTCCACCTTGTCACGCCAAGCTTTTGGCTGGAACTTCCTGATCACCTCCACCTGGGACCCTGCGATAACTGACACTTTTGGCGCTTTACCGTTTATCCTGGGGACTCTCATCACTTCCGCCATTGCCCTCCTGGTGGCGATACCGCTAGGATTGGGCACTGCCATTTTCCTTGCAGAATTGGCCCCCGCTTGGCTGCGCGGCCCTCTCGGGTTTCTGGCAGAATTACTGGCTGCCGTTCCCAGCGTGGTTTACGGGTTGTGGGGGTTATTTATTTTTATCCCCGCCTTCGTCCAACCTTCTGCCAAATTCCTAAATCATACCCTGGGCTTTTTGCCACTATTCCAGGGACCCGTGTTCGGACCCAGCCGCCTGGCTGCTGGATTGCTCCTGGCAATCATGGTATTTCCGACGATCACTGCCGTCAGCCGTGATGTTTTGCGTGCCATCCCAAATAACCAGCGCGAGGCTGCCATGGCGATGGGTTCAACGCGCTGGGAAATGATCTACCAGGTTCTCCTGCCCTATGGTATTTCGGGATTGCTGGGAGCCATCATCCTGGGCCTGGGCCGTGCCCTCGGAGAAACGATCGCCGTCACGATGGTTATCGGGAATAATCTCGACCTGAGCGCATCCATCCTTCACCCCGGCTACACAATGGCTTCCGTGATCGCCAACGAATTTACCGAAGCCACCTTTGACCTTTATATGCATGCGCTGATCGAGATCGGCCTGGTCCTGTTTGTCATCACCCTACTGATCAACCTTGTGGCCCGGCTGTTGATCTGGAGGGTTGCGTGGCGTGCCAAAGGGGAGATACGCTTATGATCCAATATTCAGTCCGCTCGCGTGCCCGGCGCAAGGTAATTAATGCGCTCATGTTAAGCCTGACTGGCGTTGCCACACTTCTTGTCGTCGCACCGCTGGTGTGGATACTCGCCTACGTACTCCGCGAGGGAGCGCCGGCAATCAATTTGAAATTCTTCACTCAACTTCCCACACCTGTCGGAGTGCCCGGAGGAGGCATCGTGAACGCCCTGGTTGGCTCATTGATGACCGTGGGGCTAGGCTTGTTGATCGCTGCACCGGTCGGGCTTCTGGCAGGATTATATGCCGCGACACATCCAACCAGCCCATTGGGTATGCTGGTACGTTTTGGGGCTGATGTCGTTGCTGGCGTGCCCTCGATCGTAATGGGGATCTTTGCCTATTCCTTGATAGTCCAGCCACAGCACCATTTTTCAGCATTCTCCGGCGGGGCTGTGCTTTCCTTTATCATGCTGCCGATCCTTATCCGCACGACCGAGGAGATGGTGCGCCTGGTACCAGCCTCCCTGCGGGAAGGATCCCTGGCGCTTGGGGCAGCAGAATGGAAAACATCCATTTCGGTAATATTGCCTGCCGCACTTAACGGGTTGGTTACCGGAGCGATGCTGGCAATCGCTCGGGCTGCAGGGGAAGCTGCACCATTGCTATTCACTGCCTTTGGGAATCCGTTCATGAACACCAATTTCAGTCAACCTGTGGCGACCTTGCCGCACATGATCTTTGTCTATGCCATTTCCCCCTATAACGACTGGCATTCCAAAGCCTGGGCAACTGCGCTCGTCCTGATCACCCTGATCCTCCTGCTAAATATCCTGGCCCGGCTGATTGTATGGTGGCGGTCACGGATGCCTGGCGGCGTCAGACAATAAGGAAGAATGATATGTCAATACAAATCGGGATTGTCGATACAAATGGAAAGGCAAACTCAAGCCTGTCCATGCAGGCATTGCCTCAAATTAAAACCGAAACGACCGGCAACGCGCAGGTCAAGATGGAAGTATTGAACCTGGAGGTGTATTACAGCGCCTTCCAGGCCCTGAAAGAGATTAACCTGGATATCCGTGAGAAACAGATTACCGCCATAATCGGTCCTTCTGGCTGCGGAAAATCCACATTGCTGCGTTCCTTTAACCGGATGAATGACCTTACTCCAAATTGCCGCGTGCGGGGCAAAATCAACCTGGACGGGGAGAATGTGCTCCTGCCGTCCATGGATGTAGTGTCGGTTCGACGACGGGTGGGGATGGTTTTCCAGCGTCCCAACCCATTCCCAAAGTCCATTTATGATAACGTTGCCTACGGGCCGCGCCTTTATGGCATTCGCCGCCGCTCTGACCTGGACGGCATTGTCGAGCATAGTCTAAAACTTGCCGCGCTGTGGAATGAGGTCAAGGATAAGCTCAACCAATCCGGGTTGTCCATCTCCGGCGGGCAGCAGCAGCGCTTGTGCATTGCCCGGGCTTTGGCCGTTGAGCCGGAGGTCATCCTGATGGACGAACCCGCCTCAGCCCTCGACCCGATCTCCACCCTTAAAATCGAGGAACTGATGCAGGAATTAAAAAAGACTTACACCATTGTCATTGTCACCCACAACATGCAGCAGGCCGCGCGCGTCTCGGATTACACCGCCATGATGATGATCGACGAAGCGCGTGCCGGGCATCTGATCGAATTCGACGCCACCAACACGATCTTCACCCGACCGAAAGACAAGCGCACCGAAGACTATGTTACCGGACGATTTGGATAATCCGTCGTTCAGTAATTAATTACCAGGGATAAACTGATTCATGCGAACTGAAAATGGTTATAATTGGCAGACAGCGCCACGGAATGAGGCTTAGATGCGAAAAACATTCGAGACCGAAATTCAGCAATTGAAGGATGAAATGCTCCTGCTGGGGAGCATGGTGGAACAGCAGATCCTGGGCTCTGTGGAGGCGCTCAAAAAGCGCGACATTGAAACCTCCCGCCAGATAAAGGAAACCGATCTGCAGGTCAATGCCCGGCGTTATGCCATCGAAGAGCAGGTGATGATCGTCATCGCCACCCAGCAGCCCATGGCGCACGACCTGCGACTGCTGGCTTCCATCCTGGAGGTCAGCGGCGAACTGGAGCGCATGGGCGATTATGCCAAGGGCATCGCCACCGTCAGCATCCGCATGGCAGACCAGCCGCTGCTCAAGCCATTGATCGACATCCCGCGCATGGCGCAAAAAGGGGTCGACATGCTGCACCGCGCCCTGACCGCTTTCATCCACGAAGACGTGGAAGCCTCGCGCGCCATCCCCGCCGAAGACGATGAAGTGGACGAACTCTACCTGCAGATCTACCACGAGTTGATGATGTTCGTCATCCAGGACCCCAAGACCATCGAGCGCGCCAATATGCTGCTGTGGGTGGCACACAACCTGGAGCGACTCGCCGATCGGGTTTCCAATATCTGCGAGCGGACGGTCTTTACCGCAACCGGTGAGATGAAAGAATTGGAACAAACCAAAATTCAGAGGTAGGCTCTGGAGTTCATTAAAATATCGAGACGGATTTTCTCCGTCTCGATTTTATTTCCCTGAATCGAACCTTCCATAAAATAACTACAACAACCTATCCCCCCCATCCACCGAATCGGAGCGGAAGTGGCAGCCGCGGCTTTGGCGGTTGTGGCGGGCGGCCTGTCCCACCACCAGCCCCACCTCCACGGCGTTGCGCAGGCCGATGAGCCCGTCGCTCAGCTTGGTCTTGCGGTAGAAGGTCTCGATCTCGTTCTGCAGGTGGCGCAGCTCACGGATGGCACGTGAGAGCCGGTCACCGGAACGGACCAGCCCCACGTAGTGCCACATGATATTCTGGATGGTCTGCATATCTCCCTGGATGAGGGCGGGGTCGGATTCCTGGGTGAGGTTGGACTCGTCCCAGGCAGGGATGTCGTCCCGGGTTGGGATGGCAAGGTTTGGGTTTGCAGCAATGCGATCTTCGATATCCCGGGCGGCGCGCGTCCCCCACACCAGGCCCTCCAATAAAGAGGTCGAAGCCAGGCGGTTGGCTCCGTGCAGACCGGTACAGGACACTTCACCCACCGCATACAGGTTGGCAATGCTGGAGCGGCCCCACTTGTCGACGGAAACGCCGCCGCAGAAATAGTGCGCGGCCGGTACGACCGGGATGGACTCGCGCGAGATGTCGATGCCCACGCGCTTGCATTCGGAATAGATATTGGGGAAGCGAGCCTTGATCTTAGCCGCCGGCATGTGCGAGGCGATGTCGAGCAGAACATAGGAGTAGTCGTGCGCTTCCATCTCGGTGTGGATGGCCCGAGCCACCACATCGCGCGGCGCCAGGTCCTTCCACTCGGGGGAATAGGCTTCCATGAAAGGCCGGCCGTCGGGGGTGAGCAGCACCCCGCCTTCCCCGCGCACAGCCTCGCTGATCAGGAACCCCTCCGCCCCCGGCACCGAGAGAGCCGTGGGATGGAACTGGACGTATTCGGCATTCAGGATGCGCGCCCCCGCCCGGGAAGCCATAGCCAGCCCATCACCGCGTGCCCCAGGCGGGTTGGTGGTATTGCGGTAAATGCGCCCGATCCCACCTGTGGCAAGGATGGTCACTGCTGCCAGGGTGCGGTGAACGGATTTCCCCTTGCGGTCAAAGACGTAGGCGCCGTGACAAGCCACCGGTTGATAGGCGGCCAGCGGGTCGCGTGAGTGATGGGGATAGGTGATCAGGTCCACGGCGGTGGCGTCGGTCAGCATTTCCACATTGGGGCATTTCTCCAAAGCTGCGACCAGCCCATCCATGATGACCCTGCCGGTTCCGTCGCCCACATGCAGGATCCGCCGGCGGGAGTGCGCCCCTTCCTGCCCAAACTCGAGGTCCCCGTCCTTTGCCCGATCGAAAGCGATGCCGGCTGTCTTCACCAGGACTTCCTGCAGCAAGCCCGGTCCTTCTTCAGCCAGGATGCGCGCCGCTTCCGGCAGGGAGGCTCCCGCGCCAGCAGCCAGGATGTCAGCCACCAGCAGATCGGCACTGTCATCCTGCCCGCGGCTGATGATCCCGCCCTGGGCATAACGCGTGTTGGACTCGTGCGGGTCGGGGTCACGGGTAATGAGGATGATGCGCCTTTGCCGGGTTTGGGCCAGTTTCAGGGCAGCGGTGGCTCCCGCGATCCCTGAGCCGATGATGAGCACGTCAGTAGTTTTCATAGGTTATTGGGTGGTAGTGTCTGAATTCGTCGCTACTGCTATCCGATCTTGATCATCCGATCAACCGCCTGGAACGCTTTCACCCGGATATCTTCGGGCACGTCGATTACGTAGCGGTTGAACTTGAGCGCGTCGCGCGTATCTTCCATGGTGATCATGTTCATGTGCGGGCAGCGCACCATGCACAGGCGCAGCATGTCCTTTTCAGGATTCGCGGCTGCCACGTTGTCGCCCATGGCGCACTCGGTCAGCAGAAGATAATGGGGGGCTTTCGACTGCTGGACATAGCGGATCATGGCATTGGTTGATCCGGAGAAATCCGCCGCGGCGGTTACTTCCGGGCTGCATTCCGGGTGGGCGAGGATAAGCACGTCCGGGAACTGCGCCCGCACGGTCTCGATATCCTTGAGCGTAAATTTCTCGTGCACCTCGCAGCGCCCGCGCCAACCGATCAACTGGTAGTCCAGCTCACCATTTGCAGCGCCACCCGCGGCATCTCCCGCCAGCGGACCTGAAGAAGGGAAGATGATGTGCTTCCCGGTCTCGCGCGCTACGTTCTTCGCCAGGTACTCGTCTGGCAGGAAGATGACCGTCTCGGCGTGCAGCGAATCGACCACTGCCACCGCATTGCTGGAAGTGCAGCATATGTCGGACTCGGCTTTAACGTCTGCATAGGTGTTCACATAGGTTACCACCGGCACGCCCGGGAATTTTGCCTTTAAATCCCGCACGTCCGCGGCCGTGATGGATTCTGCCAGGGAGCACCCTGCTTTGGCTGCCGGCAGGAGCACGGTCTTTCCCGGGCTCAAGATCTTGGCTGTTTCCGCCATGAACCTGACCCCGCAAAAGACGATGATGTCCTTGTCCGTCTGGGCAGCCTTGCGGCTGAGGTCGAGCGAATCCCCGGTGAAATCCGGGATGGAGTGAAACAGCGCCGGCTCCATGTAATTGTGACCCAGGATGACTGCGTTGCGCTGGACCTTGAGCTTATTGATCTCCACCGCGATCTCGGCTTTGTAGCGCAGTTCCACGTCAGGGACGATGCGGTTGAGTTTGGCTTTCATTTTTTCGTACATTTCTTGAATTTCCGGGGTCATGGTACTCCTAACAATAACATGCGCACAATGGGAAGTGGGCTCTTATTTTTCCAGGTAGTCGAACGAAACGTCGAACACCCTTGCCGAATGGGTAAGCGCTCCCGACGAAATGAAATCCACGCCGGTTTCTGCAATTTTACGGACCGTGGCCAGGGTAACATTTCCGCTGGCTTCCAATTTGGCGCGGCCTGCTGTCAAACGCACCGCCTCGGCCATGTTTTCAAGGGTCATGTTATCGAGCAGGATGCGTTCCACCTTGCAGTCCAGGGATTCACGAACATCCTCGAGGCTGCGGGCTTCCACCTCGATCATCAGCCCGGCTGCCTTGAGGCGGGCACGTTCCACTGCAATGGTGATCGACCCGGCGAAATCGATATGGTTGTCCTTGATCAGCACCATATCGTACAGCCCGATGCGGTGGTTATCGCCGCCGCCCCGTTTCACTGCGAGTTTATCCACCAGCCGCAGTCCGGGGGCGGTCTTGCGCGTGTCCAGGATTACCGCTTTCGTCCCGGCAACAGCATCCACGAAGGAGCGCGTCAGGGTGGCAATTCCGGACATTCGCCCCAGGAAGTTGAGGGCGGTCCGCTCGGCGGTCAGCAGGCTGCGGGCCCGCCCGGTAACCAGCGCCAGTACCTGGCGGTTTGTCACCCTGCTCCCTTCGGCCGCCCGGGGTTTGAAATCCACCCGTGTGTCCACCATCCGGTAGACTGCCTGTGCCACGTCCAGCCCGGCGATCACGCCTTCCTGCTTGGCGATGATCTGCCCGCGCATGGTGGCCTCAGGTGGCACAATGCTGTTCGTGGTTGCATCGCCGTTTCCGATGTCTTCAGCAAGTGCGCTGCGAACAGTCGCCAGTATTTCCCGGGGGAGGTCGGTTTCGTTCGGCATTGGATGTACTCTATCGCCTATTGACTGCTTTTGTCAAGGAAAAGACGGAAGATCAAACCAGAATCATACTTCATAAAAGACAGCTTGCAAATGTTCAACTTTCGGTTATACTCCTGGAAATAAAAGTATTCTTATATTATAAGGAGTAATTATGAATAAAAAAGTATATTTTGCCCTGGCTGCCCTGGTCCTGGCTGCAATGGCCTGCGGCGTCAGCACTAATCAGAAGGCCCTGTTCCAGGATGATTTCTCCAATGTCAACAGTGGTTGGGACCGGTCGACTAATGATTATGGGACAACCGATTACGCGAACGGCGGCTACCGCATCAACATCATCCAGACCGACTCTTTTTTCTTTGCAAATCCTTATAAAACATTCCAAAACGATGTCCGCATTGAAGTGGACGCCACCAAAACTGGCGGCCCGGATGACAATGCCTTTGGGGTGCAGTGCCGCTACCAGGACGTTGATAATTATTATTATTTCTACATCAGCAGTGACGGTTACACCGGGATCGGAATCGATAAGGCGGGTACGAAGACCATCATTTCAACTTCGGACGGGAAGCTGGTCAGCGACTCGAACATCAAGCAAGGCGCAGCCACCAATCACCTGCGTGCCGATTGTGTGGGCAGCGACCTTACATTGTATGTTAACGGCACCCAGGTGGCCTCAGCAACCGACAGTTCCTTTACCAAGGGCGATGTCGGCCTGATCGCCAAGACCTTCACCGTTGCCGGCACCGACATCCTGTTCGATAATTTTTTCGTCTACAAGCCGTAACGCAGCTGTTGCATAATGTCACTCCCGCAGGGTAACCCTGCGGGAGTTTTTTATATCAAGGGGGACTAGGAATTTCAGGATAGTTCCACCTGTCAATTGTGCGAGCTTTATCACTCAAATAATGTCCCATTCGGGGTATCATATATTCACCAGATCCTGTTTCATACGGAGGAACCCATGCGCGACCTGACAAATGAACTCCTCGAACTGATCCGCCGCACGTCCACGGATCTGCCCGCGGATGTTGAAAACCGACTGCGTGCCGCGCTCGAGAAGGAAGCCCCCGGGTCGGCGGCACGCGGCGCGTTCGAGACCATCCTCAAGAACGTGGAACTCTCCCGGAAAAATTCCAGCCCCGTTTGCCAGGATACCGGAACGCCCATATTTTATGTCAAATATCCTGCCGGCTGGAGCACGCTGCACCTTACGCAGCAGGTCCGCTCAGCCCTGGCAGAGGCCACCCGCAAATCTTATATGCGTCCGAATGCCGTGGACGCGGTAACCGACAAGAACAGTGGGAACAACCTGGGCGGCGACGATTTTCCAACCATCCATTTTGAAGAGGTCGAGGGCGAAGAATTAACGGTCGAACTCATGCTCAAAGGCGGTGGTTCCGAGAACTGCGGCGCACAATATTCGATCCCCTATACCGGGAAGGTGGGTGACACCCCATTCCAAGCCGGGCGGGACCTGGCGGGAGTGCGTAAAGTTGTCCTGGATGCAGTGCAAAAGGTGCAGGGGCAGGGCTGTGCCCCTGGTATCCTGGGGGTCTCCATTGGCGGCGATCGCGGCACCGGTTATGTCAAGTCCAAGGAGGTGCTGTTGACACCGATCGGCACCCGCAATGCGGACGTGAAGCTGGCAGAACTTGAAGAACGCCTGACAAGCGAAGCCAACCAACTGGGAATCGGGCCAATGGGCTTCGGTGGTGAAACCACCGTACTTGACACCAAAATAACCGGGCTTTCCCGCCTGCCGGCTTCTTACTTTGTTACCATCTCATACATGTGCTGGGCTTACCGCAGGCACAAGCTTACCGTCCGGGGCGAAACGGTAAATTACGATTAACATTTGAAATCATGGATTACACCAGGAAGCACAGGGAATTTCTTTTATCTCTGCGCCTCCAGAGGTGATGATCAGGAGAGCGACATGCGCACAATCAATATCCCAATCGATGATGAGACCATCCGCAGCCTTGAAGTGGGCGAACCGGTGGCATTAACCGGGACAATGATCACCGGGCGTGATGTGGTCCACAAATGGCTGATCGAGACTTTCATAAAAAAGACGCGGCCGCCCCTGGGCGAAGACCTGCAAGTGTACGAGGCGCTCAAACAGATCCTGGCGGGAGGGGTCATCTATCACTGCGGTCCGGTGGTCTCCGGGCTGGAACCCAAACAGTATAAATTTGTAGCTGCCGGTCCCACCACGTCCATCCGCGAGGAACCCTACCAGGCGGATGTGATGAAGCACTTCAACCTGAAAGGTGTGATCGGCAAGGGCGGTATGGGAGCCAAAACTCTCAAGGGCTGCCAGGAGGTGCCCGGCGTTTACTTCCATGCCATCGGTGGAGCAGCCACCCTGATCGCCCAGTCCGTGACGGAGGTGCTGGGGGTATACAAACTGGAATTTGGGGTGCCGGAAGCCATCTGGGTGATATCGGTCAAGGAATTCCCCGTGGTGGTGACCATGGACGCCCACGGCCGCAGCTTGCATGAGAAAGTGGAGAAAAACTCGGCCAGGGTGCTGGCAGACCTACTGGCTAAATAATTAAACCAGGAACCCGTTTTCGCAAAGAAAACGGGTTCTTTGATTTAATCAGGTGGAAACCTGTTATGGCTCCCAGGCGAAATGGATCAGTGCAAAGAGGGATGGCTGTCCATGGACGTACTCCACCCCCACCAGCCAGTAACGGAAGTCCAGGTCTACCCCGGGTGTGCCCGGTTTGAAGACGGTATAGAAATTGACGTTTGCATATTCACGGGGCCAGGGGTCATTCCCAAATTGGGCGGCTGTACCGAGCGAGTTGCAGGTCAGGGTATACGTGGAATTGAAAACTTCCTGCAGCCAGGGTAACACCTTGTCATGGAAGGATCCGATGGTGTTCAATCCGCTGCCCGGAGCCGAGCCCCAGTCATGCTGGTAAGTGCTTTCGAACACCCAGCGCGCATCAATCTGTTTAAAGATGTGCGGGATACCCTGACGCCACAGGTAGATAGTCATGCCATGCGCAGGGCTGACCTGGGCTGACAGTCCAGTCCCGTCCGAGGTGTTGAAAACATTGCCGAGGCTGATGAGCAGGGCACTGATCCGGCTGTCGGTGCAGAAAGTGGCAGAAGGGATATATTCCGTTAGAAAATTGGAGTTGACCCAGCCCGTTCCGCCCCCCGGATTTAACACCTCCACCCACAGGTCGCCTCCCGACATGGAGGTCGGTCCAGTGCGCATGATGTTATTCGCAGCAGGATTGAATGACCCGGAAACCGGGTAACCTGCTCCGGCACCGGTGCGGATGTTCAGTACATCCCCGGGGGTAACCAGGATGACGGCGTACGGTCCGGAGGCTGAGCCGGGGACAACCCCGGTGGTGGGTGTGGGCATGCTGGTATTGGTGGGGAGGGTGACACTGGTTGGAACTGCGCCGGACGTGACCGTCGGCAGGCTCAGGGGCAGGGTGGGTACGATGGGGGTGGCGACAGCCGAAATGGGCGTGGAGGGCAGCGGGGTGGTTGAGGGGATCGAGATCGAGGTCGGCAATGGAGCCTGTAAGCCGCGGGGGAGGTTGCAGCCGGCAATACTTGCGAGCATGATCAGGGCGGACATGGAAGAAAAAATCTTTTTCATAAGCTCCTTTCGAACAATTTAATTGGATCACCGGCATTTCCCGCAGGATGGCGGGCAGTTGACATCTTCGAAACACCCGGTGACCGATGCGTAACCGCAGTGCTATTCACCGGGGATGTATGCGGTGCAGGAGCTGTCATGCCCCCACCTCGCGGTAAAGGAACCAGTGACCGAGACGGTCATCGACATCTTTAATGGCCCGATCGTAATACAAATCAAAGACCTGGTTAGAATCGGTGCGCACCCTGAAGTAGAAACGACCCACACCCAGGGAACCGCGCTCAGCAGCAATGGTGGCATGCGCCGGGCGCATGTTTCGCGCCATCCGACCCCGGCGGGTAAAATCGTGCCATTCGGAGATTTTCCCCACCACCCGGAATCTGCGCTCCTGCCAGGTGAAGCCATCCGGGCATGGCGGGGTTTTCTGGCGGACGGGAGGTTTATCGAAGTGGATTTCGATCTCCTCACCGATGAAATGCAAAGGCAGATCTTTCATTTCTTTCTGCTTCGATTGATATCCTGGTCGGGATAATTCTCCCGCTGCCATGGTCGTAGTGGCGATAAAAATCTTGAGGGTCTCATGTTTCCCCGGGAGGTATAAAATTCCCCCGCTGGTGCAGGGGAATTTATCTTACAGTTCCGATTTGATTTTTACAAGCAGGGTCTGGTAATCCGGGCCGTTGGGCGGATTCAGCGAAATGATCGTTTCCAGCGCCTGGATGGCGCCCTCCCGGTTACCTGCGGTAAGGAGCAGGTTCCCGAGGGCGTCCAGTTGGGTCACTGCGGCCGGGATGCGGCCTGCCTGGCGGTATTGTTCCGCCAGTGCGCTCCGCAGGATGGCCTGCTTGGGGTTTTCTTTGACCAGTTCCTCCAGGAAGGGGATGATCTCCCCGCCTCGCCCGGAGCTTTGCAAGTGGGTCAGGTATCCATCCAATTCGGCCGTGGCTTGCGGGAGCTGGTTAAGGTGAATATTAAGCTCGACCAGGCTTTTTCTGACCGAGGCATCGTCCGGTTCCAGCGTGCGTAACTGCTCAAAGATGCGCAGGGCCTGGCGCCAGTCCAGGCGCTGCATGTCAATATCCACCATGCGGCGCATGAGCTTGACGCTCCATGCCGGGTTGGCACCATCCTGCTGTGCCAGGTGCAGGGCGGTTGTATAGGTCTTGCGTGCCGTATCCAGTTCGGCCAGCCGGTAATAAATATTGGCAAGTTCGATGTACTCCGCCACAGCTTCGTTAACCATCCCGCTTCCAGCCAACTGGTCGATTAGCCGGTTGCGTACAGCCATGTCCATGGGCGATACCTGCACGATGCGTCGCAGGATATTGACCGACTGGGCGGGCTCGCCGCGCACACTATAAGCGGCGGCCACCACTGAATACTTGGTTACTGCATCCTGCGTGCGCCCCTCCTGCATCAACAGGTCGCCCACCAGGGAATGAAGCGGGAGAAAGGTGGGGGCATACTTGAACGATTCAAAGGCTTCATCCATGGCTGTGCGCAGGTGACCGGCGCGTGCCAGCAAGCGAACCCTGCCTATGGTTTCGATGACCTTGCTGCTCTGGGCCTGGGCCAGGATTTCTGCCAGGGGCATGGGCGGCATCCCTTCCCCTGTCTTGGGGAGCTGTGCGCGCGCCATGAGCATTTCAGTACGCCAGTTCGGGCGCAGCAATAATTGCGTTACATTTTCACAAATTTGATTCATGACCGCCGTATCGGATTGGCGGGCCTGGTCCTCGATCAATGGTTCGTACAATTGGCGAATCTCATCTGCCTGGTCGGGTGCCACAACCAGCGAATCTGCCAATTTAAGCGCTTCCAGGGTCTCCTTCAAGGCTTCCGGCAGGCGCCCCAACTGGCGCAGGGACTGCGCCAGCAGCAGTCGCGCTCCCAAAGCATAATTGGGATCTTTCACCGCTCCCTGAAGGTGATCCAGCGCACTTTCCAGCTGATCACTTTTCGCCTGCAGGAGCCCGAGATTGAAGACCAGCGCCGGGTCTGCCAGACCGGCGGCCAGCGCTTTTTCAAGCTCCCCGGCGGCCTGCGCATCCTGTCCATTTGTCTGGGCATCGATCGCCTGGCCAATGTAAAGCATGATATTGGCACGCTCGCCGGCCATCGGGTCAAGCTCTCCGGTGCCGCGCGCAATTGCTTGCATTCCCAGTTTATGGGCTTGAAGATTGCCGGCTGCGTCCGTATAATCAAATAAGATCTCTGCCAGGCGGGTCAGGGCGTGCTTGCGCGCTTCTTCCACCGGGTCGAGACCGGTATCTGCTATTTTTGGGGGTTCCTTCTTCTTGTCCTTCTTTAGCTGCAGCTTGTCCGTGATGCCCTGGGGGTGAAGAGGCTTGGGGAGCAGCTGCCCTTTCAGGAGCTGGGTCTGCGCCTGGTGAGCGTCGGCACTGTGCGGATCCAGCTGGATTGCGCGTGTAACAAATTCGATCGCTTTCTCTGCTCCCCCTGTGCGCTGGATCAGGCTGGCCATTACCAGGTATTCGGCTGATGCCTGCTGGGCATGACCCAGCTTTTCGTGGACCATCGCCAGGTAGGAATGAGCGGTGAAATGCCCTGGTTCCAACTGGGTCACCCGCGCCCAGTTTGTGAGCGCTTTGTCTGCGTCCTGGGACCGGATGTATAACTCGGCTGCCTTCAAATAGGATTGGACGGCTTCCTGGTTGTTCCCCAGCCGCTCCGAAAGCTGCCCCACATTCTCCAATGGGACTGGATCGGTGGGTCCCGCCAGGACGGCTCTTTGATACACCTGTAGTGACTCGTCGTACTTCTGCAGCTCAAACAACGCCAGGCCCAGGCTGGAAAGTGCCTTGGGGTTATCCGGGGATTCATCCAGAGCCTTCTGGTAGGCCGCGACAGCTTTGTCCCACTGCTGATCCCAGGCCAGGGAATGGCCCGTGTTCATTGCTTTCTGGAATTGATCTTCGCGTCCTGCCATAATTTTCCCTTGCTGAAGCAGTTATGCCAGCGGCTTTAATTCATCCCAGTTCAGTCCCCAGCGCGCCTCGGTGGAAAGCGGGATGTCCAGTTTGAACGCATTCTCCATGACGTCCCGCACCACTCCGACCACTTCCTTCAACTCAGCGCGCGGGCATTCGACCACCAGTTCGTCATGCACTTGCAGGAGCATTTTGCCACGCAAGCCGGCCTGCGCAAGTGCAGGCGGGATCCTGATCATGGCTATTTTCATTATATCAGCAGCGGTTCCCTGGATGGGGGCATTGATGGCTTCACGTTCCTCGCGGTTCCTCAATACCTGGTTCAAACTGCTCTTCAGGTTGGGAAAGTACCGCCTACGCCCCAGCATCGTTTCAACATATCCATCCTGTGTGGCTTCCTTGCGGATGCCATCCAGGTATTTTTTAACTCCGGGGAATTGCTTGAAATACGCCTCAACAAAATCCTGTGATTCCGACAGGGTCAGTTCCGTGGTGCGGGTGAGACCAAACGCGGACATGCCGTAGATCAGCCCGAAGTTGATCGCCTTGGAATGCCGGCGCATTTCCTTGGTTACTTTATCAAGCGGTACTCCGAAAATCGCCGCCGCGGTGGTGGCATGGATGTCCTGCCCGGCACGGAATGCATTCAGCATGGCCTTGTCACCGGCCATGTGTGCCACGATGCGCAGCTCGATCTGCGAGTAGTCAAGCGAGACGAGCACGTTACCGGGGTCAGCAACAAAACCCCGCCTTACCCTCCGACCCATGTCGGTACGGGTGGGGATGTTCTGCAGGTTCGGGTCTGACGAGGAGAGCCGCCCTGTCACCGCCGTGGTTTGACTGAAGGAGGTGTGCACCCGCCCATCTTCCGGGTGGATTTGCAGGGGCAGCGCATCCACGTAGGTGGATTTGAGCTTGGAGAGCTCCCGGTATTCCAGGATCATATCCACCACTGCGTGCTGTCCGCTCAGTTCATCCAGCACGCCTGCAGCGGTGGAGTAATGCCCTGAGGCGGTCTTCTTCCCCTTATTGGGCGGGGCGAGTTTCAGAACACCGAATAACACTTCCGAAAGCTGCTGGGTAGAGTTGAGATTGAACTCCTTCCCGACCTCGGCATAGACCTGTTTTTCGATTTGTGCGATCCGTTCATTTAATTCCACGGCAAATTTGGCAAAAAAATCCTTATCGAGGGCGATTCCAGCCATCTCCATGTCGGCCAGCACAGGGATGAGCGGTACTTCCAAATTGGCGAAAATATCCCACAATTTTGGGACGCGCTTGAGCTCGGTTTCCAGCAGCGGCATCAGGCGCAGGGTGGTCTCGGCATCTGCCGCTGCGTATGGTGCCACCTCGGCAACTGCCACTTCTGCCATAGAGCGCTGGTTCTTTCCGGTGCCGATCAATTCCTCGATATGGGTCATGCTCTCGCCCAGCCGCACGTCTGACATGCTCTTCAGCCCCAGGTTGCGCGAAGAGGGGTCGACCACCCATCCGGCCACCATCGTATCGAAGCCCAGGGGGGTTGTGCGCAGACCGCAGCGCGCCAGCATAATAAAGTCGTATTTCAGGTGATGCCCGATCTTCGGGATGCGCGCATCCGTCATCGGGCCGCGTAAAGCGGATAGAACCTGTTCGAGCGGGAGCTGGGTCCCGTCATTGTGTCCCACCGGAATGTAGTAACCTTCACCCTCTTTCACTGCCAGCGATATGCCCACCAGGCTGGCAGTCATCTCGTCGGTTGAAGTGGTTTCTGTGTCAAAAGAAATAATGGATGCATGCGCCAGTGCCTTGGCCAATGCTGCCAGGCTGGCTGCTGAATCCACCACATGGACTTTTAATTTCTTTGGTTGTGCCCGGGAATCTCCACCTGGTTTTGCTGCCGGGGCGGCTGCTTCACTGAAGAGGCTCATTTGCCTGGATGCGGCGGGAGAGTCAGAGGCAGCGCTGGTTATTTTCCTCAGTTTTTCGATCAGTGTTCTGAATTCCAGCTCGCGGAACAGGGCTTCCACCTTCGCTGGCTCGAAAACATCGGGGCGGGCCTGCTCCAGGTCAATCGTCACGGGCAGGTCGGTGCGGATGGCAGCCAGCTTGTAGCTCATATATGCCGACTCTTTTCCGGCCTCCAGCTTGTTCCGCCAGCGCGGCTCGATCTCATCCAGGTGGGAGTAGATATTGTCCAGCGTGACGTATTTTGCGAGCAGGTTCTCGGTGGTCTTTTCGCCCACCCCGGCCACCCCGGGGATGTTATCTGACTTGTCACCAACCAGGGCCTTGTAGTCCACTACCTGCTCAGGCCTGACGTGCAGTTTGCCCAGCACGTCTTCGGGAGTGATGAAGTTCTGGTCATCACCGGCCAGGTAAACGACGGTGCGCGCATTGACCAGTTGCAGCAGGTCGCGGTCCCCGGTGATGATCTTGACGCCCAATCCCTGTTTAGCCGCCCAGGCTGCCGCGGACCCCAGCACATCGTCTGCTTCGAAGCCTTCCATCTCCAGGCGCGGGATGTTGAACGTATCCACCATCAGGCGGATGCGCTCGATCTGGGGGCGCAGATCATCGGGCATCTTGGCCCGCGTGGCTTTGTATTCGGGAAATATCTTGTCGCGGAAGGTCTTGCCGGTATCAAATGCCACTGCCAGGTAATCCGGCTTTTCCACTTCCAGGATGCGCAGCAGTTCGCGCGCAAAGCCGTAAATTCCCGCCGTCGGTTCGCCGGTGGAGGTCTGCCAACGCTGGCTGGACCCGCCGGCCGTGAGGGCAAAATACATGCGGTAGGCCAGTGCATGGCCATCAATTAGGTATAAGGTTGGGGGCACGTTTTTCCGAGGAAGGCGGACGTTTCAGACCGCCCGGTACTTATATATTAGGGTGGCTAACGGTTCTGTGGAAGTATCCCCTGCCGCTGGCGCGTTTGGGTGATAAAGTCTTTGATCAGCTGGGCTGGCGGCGGTTGGGAGCCTCCCATGATGAGATAGCCCGGCGCCCAGAAATCGCCGGAGGGATTCTCTTTTTTATAGCGCGGGAACTCGGCAAAAAGTCTCTCCGAGGTATGCTGGCGTAAAATCCGCATCAGGTAGGCGGGGGAGGTTGCAGGCGGCACGTTGACGATCCACTGCAAATATTCCGGTCTGACCGAGATGTACTCAAGCCGCCAGGCAAAGGCGATGCAAATATGCGGCACCCATTCCCCCAGGTGGTCCAACAATTCCCCGGTCATATGGTGCTGCGGGAAACGCGGCAGCAGCAGGCAGGCATAGTCCAGGTTGTACACTGCGGGGGTGACCGGTTCCAGTACGATCTTGCGGGCTATTTCAGGGACGGCAATGGGAGCAGCTTCCTCGATGATTTCCGGAACTGGATCAGGTTTCCGGATCTTGATCCTTCGGGTGACCTCCTGTGATTGGAGCATCTCCTCTTCGGCATCGGTCAGCTCACTCTGGTCGGTGTCGACCAGCAGCCTGAAGCGTGCCGCCGGCGAAGGCTGGCGGCTCACCTGGGGCATCCCGGCTGGCTGCAACGGCACAACCGGATCATAATTTTTCCTGGGCTTCTGTTCAGTTTGCCCAAAGTCGTACCCGGTGCCCACCGGAAGGTCCAGCGGGTTCCGGGTTGGGATGTTCACACGGTTATCCGGACCCGGGTTGGGGTCCATGCCGCCGGTCTCGTCCTCATCCTGTGAATCGTCAGAGGGAGAAGTCGACAGCGAATGAACCAGTTGGGAGGCCTGGGTTCGGATTGTGCTGAAGGGTGTTTCTGCATCGAATACCAGCGCCAGCACCATGCCTTCAGCCAGGCGTGTGGCGTATAGCATGTGTTCGGCGTCGGTGGAGGCCAGGCGCACAAAGCGCACCAGGTCGTTTTCTTCCTCGTGGTCCCAGTAGCGCGAGAGCGTATCGGCCAGTTCGCGGGCTGCCTCCTGGGGCAGTTGACCGGCATATGCCCACAACTGGTCGGTGCGGGTGATGAGCGCAGCCTGCGCCGAGGATTCAAGCGTCAGGCGCGTGAGATGCTGGGCAGCCCGGTTTACGTCCGAGAGCCAGGGAAGATCGCCTGCAGGTTCGACATTATTGGTGAGGGAAGCCTTATCCTGGATGGCAGAGGGTGGGAAGAAATTCGCCATCATTTCCAGCAGGTCGGGTGCATAGAACGGTTTGGAAAGGTAATCCTTGGGGAAAAGTTCTTCAAGGGCTGAATGCCAGCCCGCTTCTGAAATAACGACAAAAATGATATCCGGGTTGACTTGCCGTAACTGGGACCCAATTTTTAGTAAAATGGTCTCCGGCATGGAGGTGTCGAGGAAAGCCAGCGCGGGCTTGAATTCTCTTCCATAAACTGCAGCCGCCCCCTGCTCCCCGGTCACGCGCACAACAAACCGCCGTTTTTCCTCCAGATTCTGGCGGATATGCTCCCCAAATGGGATGTCTGACGTGATGATCAGCACGGGTGTTGACATCTTTGACAAGTTTATCACGAGCCTGTAAGGCAGGCAACCCTATTAAATGGGCAAAGCAGTGCTAAAATACCTTGGACCGTGAAAACGGACCCTGATCATCCCTGAAAAGTCCAAGGAAGATGAACTCGGTAATATTACCGGTTGAATAAACATTGCAGAGAGAAAATACACAATAATGGTAAAAATTCCACCTCCCCAAAAATTCCGTAAATTGGTTGCTGTTGCCGTGCTGCTCATGGTTATTGGTGTTTCCTGCCAGCCGGCAGAGGCTAACCCCACTCCCATCCCGGTGCTGCAGACGGTGGAAGTGACCCGCCAGGTAACCCAGGAAGTGACCCGCCAGGTGACCCAACAGGTCACCCAAATAGTCGAAGTGCCTGTCCCGGTCACCGTCACCCCCACCCTGACACCCGACATTTCGCTTACTCCTTCCCTTACCAGCACCATCACCCGCACGCCCACCATCACCTCCACACCCGACCCGCCGGTGGTCACCATCCTGACCCACGCTGCCTGCTGGTATGGTCCAGGGGACTCCTACTTGTATAAATATGGACTGAACGCGACCAGTTGGATGGAGGTCATCGGGCGCAACCTGGATGGAACCTATCTTTTCATCCAGGGAGTGCACGGCTGGAACCCTTGCTGGGTGAAAACCGAAAATGTGCGTTTCAATGACGGCGGTGACGTCACCACGCATGACATCCGGATCGTTTCCTCTTATGCCGCTTTCCCCTTTGCGATGCAACTGTATAGGCCGCCCACCGGGGTCCAGGCCATCCGCGACGGGAGCAAGGTCACCATTTACTGGGCTGCCGTGTGGATGACCGAGGACGATTATGAGGGCTACCTGATCGAGGCTTACCTCTGCCATGCCGGTCAGCAGGTCTTTATCCCATATAAATGGAAGCCCGCCCTGAAAGATAACATCGGGTTGCAGGGGATGGTCGTCACCGACGAGCCCGGCTGCCTGGTGCCCTCCAGCGCCCGCATCTACACCGCCGAGAAGCACGGTTACACCGGATATGTCACGATCCCCTGGCCCCCATACGACACCACTGCCGGATCCTCACCCACCCCCACCCCCTGATTCCCTTCCTGGAGCCGCCATGCCAGATTATGCAGATTTTATTCAAAAATACCCCGCCTACGATCTTACCCACGACCTGGACGAATTGCGCGACCGTGATTATTCCCGCCTTGACCGTTCCGGCCAGGTTTATCTTGATTACACGGGCGGCGGGATGTATGCCAACTCCCAGATGCGCCTGCACCAGCAGGTGCTGGCTGAGCATGTCTTCGGCAACCCTCACTCATCCAACCCGTCCTCGCTGGCAGCCACCCAGCTTGTCGAAAGCACCCGCAGCACCATCCTGCAATTTTTCAATGCCGACCCGGCCGAATATACCGTGATCTTCACGCAGAACGCCAGCGGAGCGCTTAAACTGGTCGGCGAGTCGTATCCTTTCGAACCAGGCAGCCATTACCTCCTGACCTTTGATAACCACAACTCGGTCAACGGCATCCGGGAATTTGCCCACGCCAAAGGCGCAGAGGTTACCTACATCCCGGTCGGACTTCCGGATATGCGCGTGGAAACCTCCACGCTGGAAGAAGCCCTGGACCTGGCCCCTGCGCATAAGAATAACCTGTTCGCCTACCCCGCCCAATCCAACTTCTCGGGCGTCCAGCACCCGCTTGATTGGATCGAACGCGCCCATGCCAAGGGCTGGGATGTCCTTCTCGACGCGGCGGCTTTTGCGCCCAGCAACCCGCTCGACCTGGGAAAATTTAAGGCGGATTTTGTCCCCCTATCCTTCTATAAGATCTTTGGCTATCCAACCGGGATTGGGGCACTGGTAGCCCGCCGCGAGGCGCTGAAGAAATTACGCCGCCCATGGTTTGCCGGTGGGACGATCACCGTCGCTTCCGTGCAGGGGGACAAGTATTACCTGGCCGAGGCTCCCGCTGCCTTCGAGGATGGAACGCTCGATTATCTCAACATCCCGGCCGTGGAAATTGGCCTTAAGCATATCCAGTCCATCGGCTACGAGACCATCCATCAGCGCGTGCAGCACACTCACCGGCTGGCTGCTCGATAACCTGTCCGCAATGAAGCACAGCAGCGGGGTGCCGCTGGTGCGCATCTATGGTCCGCTGGATACGGTCAAGCGCGGCGGGGCGGTGACCGCCAATTTTTATAACCAGGACGGCCTGCCGGTTGACCACCGCTCCATCGAGGTTGAGGCCGGGCAGCACAATATATCCCTGCGCACCGGTTGTTTCTGCAACCCGGGCGCGGGCGAGATCGCCCTGGGAATTTCCAAGCCCGAACTGGCAGCCTGTTTCACACAGCCGGGTCACGACCAGCGCCTTAGCCTGGATGACTTTCGCCTGTGTATTGACGGTAAATCCTCCGGCGCAGTGCGCGTCTCGGTGGGGCTGGTGAGCAATTTCGAGGATATCCAGGTTTTCCTGAACTTCGCCAGGAGCCTTTTGAAATAAACATGAACATCCCAACCCGCTCCCAGATCCACCCCGGCTCGCGCGTCTTCATCATTCTCAAGGAAGACCAGGCCAGCGGAAAAAGAACCGAGGGTATCGTCAAGGATATTCTCACGAGCTCGTCTGTCCACCCGCACGGCATCAAGGTCCGCCTGATGGATGGGCAGGTGGGCAGGGTGCAGGAGATTACAGGATAAATGACTGGCAATTGCGTGAAACATTTCCCCATAATTATTGTACAATACCAATACGCCCTTAAATTATTTTTCAGAAGGAGAATATCGTGAGCCCCAATAAGAAAGTATTATTTACCGTTTTAACCTTTGTCCTCGCGATGGCGGTCATCGCCTGTTCGTGCAGCTCGCTCATCCCCACAATCACCAACCAGCTCCAGAGTATCACGCCTCCGTCCAACGTGCTGCCGTCCAACCAGCTTCCCAACAACCAGGAAGCCATGCCTGGTCTTGCCGGAACGTGGCACGACCCGGAAACAAATGACGTATTCGTGATCGCCTGGCAGAATAACCAGTACGTGGTTACTTCAGTTTCCTGGCAGGGGACCGACTATTCGATCACCACCCAATCCTGGACGGGTAATGTCCTGTCCTGGTCGTACCTCGATACGACCCTCAACCTTACCGTCACCCACACCACCACATCGCTGAGCGGTGACAGTCTGAATGCCAACTGGTCGTATAGCGACGGGTCTTCCGGCACAGAGACTCTGGCACGCGGCGGGGCTTCGGCAATCCAACCGACGACACAAGCAGGCGGACAGGAAGCGATGCCCGGCCTGGCGGGCACCTGGCAGGATCCGCAGACCAAGGATACCTTTGTCATCGCCTGGGTGAATAATGAGTACGTGGTGCAGTCTGTTGTCTGGGAGACTACCACTTATAACATCACCTCCCAATCCTGGTCGGGAAGCTCCCTCACCTGGTCCTATTACATCCCCGAAACCAAGGTTACCCTCACGTACGACACCACCTCGATCAGCGGCGACAGCCTGTACACCAACTGGTGGAACGACCAGAACAACTCCGGCACCGAAACCCTGGGGCGGCTTCCCTAACCCATTGGTAAATAATTAGCCCTGAGGAGACCTTTCCTCAGGGCAAAATCTTGCCTCCCCGGTTCGATTACCCTGGACACCATGGTTTGGACCGACCAGCCTTCGTCCCAGGAAAAATTGTTTTCTGAATGCAACCGGGAAATTGTGAGTTACGGTTTAGGTGACTGGCAGTACGGGGTACGACTTTCCACCTTGATTAAAATGAATTGGGAAGTATTCCAAGAATCCATGAGTTACGAGTATAAGAAAGAAGAAGTATAATCGCCGCCATGCTAATCCCCACCCCGCGCAAAAAAAGCAAGCCCCTTTCCCCATACCTGCACCTGTTCCTCCCCGTGGCGTTTGTCCTCGGGCTCGGGTCCGGGTATTTGCTTTGGGGTCCCAAGGTCGCGCCGGTTGCAGCAGACACAACCGGCACCCAGCGTGTGACGGTTTCCACCGAAGGCGACCCTTCCATCGGTCCTGCTGACGCGCCCATCACCATCGTTGAATTCAGTGATTACCAGTGCCCGTATTGCACAGCCTTCTATCAACAGACCTATGACCAGTTGATGTCCAGTTACCCCGGACAGATCCGCTTCGTCTACCGCGATCTTCCGCTGCCCGGGCACCCTGAATCCCTCCCGGCAGCCGAAGCTGCCAATTGCGCCGGGGAACAGGGAGATTACTGGAGTTATCACAATGCCCTATTCAGCGACAAATACCCGCTGGGCCGGGCTGCTTATGAGCAGTATGCCTCTGATCTTGGATTGGATCCAGTCGCCTTCGCTGCCTGCCTGGACGACCATCACACCCGGGCTGAAGCCCAGGAAGATGCTGCGGATGCTGCCCGGCTGGGGTTGAACGGCACCCCAAGTTTTGTGATCAACGGCCGGATTTTCATCGGGGCGCATCCGTTTGCAGATTTCAAAGCCATCATCGACGAGGAATTGGCTGCCAAGCCGTAATTTATTTTTTTTTACTTCCGTGTGATCATAAGAGGGTCAGATGAAAAAATTTGTCACGGTCGCAGGCAATATCGGTGTGGGGAAATCCACCCTGGTGGAAATGATCTGTAAAAAAATGAGTTGGACGCCTTTCTTTGAACCGGTGGCAGAGAACCCGTACCTGGCTGATTTTTACAAGGATATGCAAGCCTGGGCCTTTCATTCGCAGATCTTTTTCCTTACCCACCGCCTGCGTGCCCACCATCAACTGGCACTCTATCCATCTTCGGCCGTCCAGGATCGTTCGGTCTACGAGGATGCCGAGATCTTTGCCCATAACCTTTTCCTGCAGGGACACATCCGCCCCCGCGATTACCAGACCTATCGCGAGCTCTACCAGACCCTGGTCGAGTTCCTGCCGCCGCCCGACCTGGTCATTTACCTGCGCGCTTCCGTACCCACCCTCGTCCAGCGCATAGAACGCCGCGGGCGTGATTACGAACGCACCATTCCCGCCGATTACCTGACCAGCCTGAACAACCTGTACGAGACCTGGATCGCGGATTTCACCCTCTGCCCTGTGCTAACCGTGCCTGCCGACGACGTTGACTATGTGGCGCATAATGGTCACCTCGAGCTGATCGCCCGCAAGGTGGAGGAACGCCTCACCGGCAAGGAGGAGGTCATCTTCGACCCAGAGGAAGTGGCGCGCGCTGCCAGTGATTAAAAATCAAATTCCCCGGAATTCCGGGGAATTTTTATTCCACGAAGCTGTCCCACTTCAAGCGGCTCTTCAGCCAGATCTCAACATCCCCCGCCTGCCAAAGCATGTTCCCGCCCGGGCTGTCGCATTCCGCGTTAAGTACCGTCTGCGGGGCCAGGTTTTTCACGCAGATCGAGCTGGGAGACTCCGCAGCCCCCGATCCGGTAGTACCCGATTTGAGCGCTTCGTTCGGTCTCCCCGGCGAGGGACGGCAGGCAAAAACCCATGCCCCGTTCCCATCCGGCAGGCGGCACCATGTCCGGTCACCTGCATCCACCAGCGGGTAGTTGAAAATATCCGCAGTCCGTCCGTCAGGTTTGACCAGGCGCGCACTCCCCCCCAGATCGTTTAAAGCAATGCCTGTGCCCGTATGGTAGAAAACCGTGATCTGGCGCGGCAGCAGGGTCAGGGTGGTGAGGACATAACTGGTTGTCCCGGCGCCGTTATCCAGTTTCCAGTTGGCAATGTCGATCGGAGCCGTGCCCATGTTGATGAGTTCAATATATTCGTCGCCGACATCCACCGTCCCGTCCTCGTTCCAATCGCTGCGCGGGTGTGGCAGGAATTCGTTAATCACCACATTACCGGGGACAGTGGTCGGAGCACGCGTGGGAGTCCGGGTGGGTGTTCGCGTGGGTGTGAACGAGGGTGTGAAAGCCACCACTCCCGCGCACATCACGATCGGGCTGTCGCTGTTTTGCGGGTCCACAGGGTGGATCAGTGCAAAGTCAGGATCGTTGTCATTGGTATCATAGCAGCTGGTTGCGCCTACCGGTTTTCGCTCGTAACCCTGGTTCAAAGCCTCATTGGAAGCCAAAAGGGGTTGCAGGAAATGACCTTCGCGGTAGGTTGTGGTCGCGCACATACCGGCCATGTCCTGCACCGTACCGGAGAAGTTGAACAACCCCACCCCGCCGTCATCCTCGATCCCGGCTGTGAATGTCCGGTCCACGTCGGTGACGCTCCCTCCCGTTGACCCGATCAGGTAATGCTGCCCTGGCTTGAGCAGGGTATTGGCCGGAATGGTTGCCAGGATTGTGATGTCTGTTCCGCAGCTGCTGGATGTCCGAATCGTCCAGGAGCTGATATTGACTGCTGCCCTGCCAGGATTGTAGATTTCGACGAACTCATCGTCCGCTCCCAGAGGGCCGCGCGAACGGAACTCACTGATAACCGGGTGTGTGGGCGCCGTGGGGGTGGCGGTTGGCGCTGCTGTCACTAAAAATGACTGCTGGACCTGTGCAGCCGGGTTGTAAACGGCATTACCGCCCTGGTTGGCGTTGATCAAACAGGTGCCTCCCCCGTTGAACGAGACATGTCCGGAACTGATCGAACAGACTGCGGATGCAGCCGGGTCGATGGTGATGCTTACATCCAGGCCTGATGTGGCAGTGGCAATGGGGGTATAGCTTGTCCCGCCCACCACTGCGCTCGCTGGAGGAGTGGAACTGAAACTGATGCTTTGGTTGTTCCTGACGGGGATGGATTGCTGGACCTGGGGAGCCGGGTACCAGTTTCCGTCGCCGGCCTGGTTGGCATCGATCACGCACGTGCCGATGGAATTGAAGGTGACCACTCCGCCCGTGATCGAGCAGAATGCAGTCGCGCTCGAATCGATGGTAAGGATCACAGGGTTGCTGGAACCTCCGCCTGTGACCGTTGGGGTATAAGTGTCACCCACCACTGCATCGACCGGGGCGGTGGAATTGAATGTGATCGTCTGACCCTGTTTGACATCAAAGGACTGCTGCACCTGCGGAGCCGGTTGATAATAAAAGTTGGGGCTCCCGGGGTCGTCGCCGGGCTGGTTGGCGTTGACCACGCAAGTTCCCGCTGCTATTAAGGAGACCGTTCCTGCGCTGATCGTACACACTGTGCTGGCGCTTGCATCAATGGTAAAAACCACGGGCAGACCAGACGTGGCTGCCGCTGTGGGGGTGTAAGCTGCCCCCACCGTCAGGTTGCCTGGCACCGGGGAGGTGAAGCTGATTGTCTGGTTGGGATCTATGCAGGCGGGGGTTGGAACGCTGGAAAAATTTTGCGGGTCGGGGGAGCTGTCGGGCGGGGCGAGCAGGCTGAAATCGGTCGCATTATTGTCCAGGTCGGTGCAACTACCCAGGCCGCCGCCCGGTCTGCGCTCGTAACTCTGGTCTACAAACCCCGCCAGGGGAGCCAGGGCGGTGCCTTCCCGGTAGAGAGTGGTGGCGCTCATCCCCACCCGGTCCACCACCTCGGTGTCAACCGTGGTTGTCAGCAGGATTCCCCCGTTGTCGGGGATCGTGCTGCCATTAAATGTGCCGTCTGCAGCGACCGCACCGCTGTAACCAACCCCCGGCGTATTATTGGCAACCAGGTAATGCTGTCCACTTGCCAGCGTAACCTCACCCGGGATGATGAAAAGCGGGATGGTGCTGGTCGAATTACTCGCGGAGACCCAGATCTTCCAGCCGCCAATGGGGATGTTTGCGCTGGTTGGGTTGAACAGCTCGATGAACTCATCCGCCGCTCCCCCCGGTCCACTGGTACGGAACTCACTGATCACGATATTATCATGTTGAGGACTGCTCACCGGTGCGGCCTGCACAACCCCGCTTCCCTGCGCGCCAATTACCATCCCAAATAACAGCAAAGCACTAATATACCTTGGGATTAATTCTCTTCCGCGCGGCATGGTTCCAGGGACTCCCTTCATTCAATTATAACAAACCCCCCGCCGTTTCAACTGGCGCGCGGTCTGATAATTTGGTCCTGGGAAAATGGGGGTAAACTTTAACGGGGTTCCACGACGATTTTGATCGCCGTACGAATTTTGTCTTCTATCTCCACATCCACGAATTCGGGCACTGCCACCACGCAGATGCCGTCACTCTTGAGATAGCCGGTCGCCAGCACCAGCGCCTTCACTGCCTGGTTCACGGCTCCCGCTCCAATTGCCTGCACTTCCGCCCGTTTGTGTTCGCGGACTACACCCGCAATCGCCCCGGCCACAGCGGAGGTGCGGGAGGTTGCGGATACCTTGATTATGTCCATGGTCTCTCCCTTGCGCGAACGATCGGTAATGAGGGGCACTACCTGCCTAAATTGTACAGTATTTCAGGTTTTGATTCAATACGGCAGATGTACTAATCCCACCAACCCTATCTGAATTGCCCCCCTCCTTCCCGAACCTCGGGCCAGACTCCCGCCACCGTCCCACCGCACTTCGGGCATTTTCCCCCCGCCTCCACCCGCATCGACCGCACCCGGAAACCGGTCCGCTCCACCAGGGCGGTATTGCAGTGTGGGCAGAAAGTGGTTTCATACTCGTCCACTCTGCCAGGCAGGTTCCCTGCGTACACGTAATGCAGACCCGCTTCACGCCCGATCTCCGCCGCCTTCAACAGTGTGTTCGCCGGGGTATTGGGGGTATCCTCCATTTTGTAATCGGAATGGAAGGCTGTTACGTGCCACGGGATGTCTGCCGAGATGGACGAGAGGAAGCGCGCCGCCTCCCATAGTTCCTCGCTGCTGTCGTTGAACCCTGGCACCACCAGCGTCACCACCTCCAACCACAGCCCCATTTCCTTCACCCGCTTGATCGTGTCCAGCGTGTTTTTTAGTACCCCACCCAGCTGCCGGTAGTTCTTGTCCTGCATCGATTTCAGGTCGATCTTCATTCCGCTCAGGTAGGGGCGCAGGTATTCCAGCACCTCCGGTGTGGCGTTCCCGTTCGAGACGAACACGCATTTCATTCCTGCAGCCACGGCCTGCTTGAACACTGCCGCCGCCCACTCGCTGGTGATCAGCGGCTCGTTGTATGAAGAGGCGATCACCTCCGCCCCGGCGTTTTTGGCTGCCTCCACGATCTGTTCCGGCGACACGCGCTTCACAAGATACGCCCCCTCCACCGCGGTCGGGTCTCGCAGCGTTTGCGAGGTCAGCCAATTCTGGCAGTAACCGCAGTGGAAGTCGCAGCCCAGCATCCCGAAGGTCAGCGCGATGGACCCCGGCAGCAGGTGATAGAACGGTTTTTTCTCCACCGGGTCGGCAGCCAGCGCCGCCACGTAGCCCCACGGCACGCGCAGTTCCATCCCGTCGTGAAAGCGCACCTGGCAGATGCCGCGTTTTCCCGGTCTCACCAGGCAGCGGTGCCCGCAGGCAGTGCAGCGCAGCGCACCCTCCGTCTCCGGGAGCACCAGGTCGGCGGGAGCAGTTAATTTGTCCAATGCGCTTTCAAGTGGTTGCATGGCGATAATCATACACCCAATTGAGTCCCGTCATTGCGCTGTGCGTTTTTTTCGAGGAAGGTTTCCCGCCATGGGGGTAAACGCATCAATTCATGACGATTATTGGTTCTTTATCATGAGTTCATGGGGTAAAATACCATTTGAATTAATTGTGCGAAAAACCACAAAATATCATGCCTCGACTCACCTGCCACCCATGACCCCCGCCTCCCATTTCATCTTATACGTCACTGACCAGGAGCGCAGCACCCTCTTTTATACCAGGGTCCTCGACCTCATGCCGCGGCTGCACACCCCCGGCATGACGGAGTTCGATCTGCCTGGCGGAGGTGTCCTGGGTATTATGCCGGAGCAGGGGATCCGCAGCCTGTTGGGGGACGTCCTGCCCGACCCGGCCCTCGCCCACGGCACCCCGCGCGCCGAACTATACCTGCTCCTGGATGATCCAGGCGTCTTTCACGCCCGCGCCCTCGCCGCCGGTGCAACGGAACTGAGTCCGCTGTTGCCGCGGGATTGGGGTCACCTCGCCGCCTACTCGCTTGACCCCGATGCGCATGTACTGGCTTTTGCTTCCAGTGGGGTTCAACGATAAATGCGGTCTATCCGATGCAACCCGCGCAGGTCTTCCGGCTCGCCGAAGCCCGTCGCCCAAACTTCCACCTCCGTTGGGTCGCGCCTCACTGGGGTGGCAGGATAAAATTTTATGAAAGATAAAATTCCATGTCTTTAGCGCTGGGAATCCAACAGTCCACGGTGGCTCGGGTGCTTGCCCGCACGATTTTGCGCTGGGCAGGTTGGCGCACCCATGTAATAAACCCTCACACTTCCCGCTATGTCCTGATCGGTGCGCCCCATACCTCCAACTGGGACTTCGTAATCATCCTTCTTTTAATGTCCGCCGAAGGCATCCGGGTCCGCTGGTTGGGGAAGGATACCCTCTTTCGCTGGCCTATGGGAATATTCTGGCGTTCGATGGGCGCCATCCCGGTCAACCGGCGCGAGAGCACCAACCTGGTGGACCAGGTGGCGGCAATATTCGATCGCTCCGAAGAATTGATCATCGGTCTTTCCCCCGAAGGGACGCGCCAGAAAACCTCCCGCTGGCGATCGGGGTTTTACCACATTGCCAATAAGGCGCGGGTGCCCATCGTGATGGCCTATCTCGATTATGGAAACAAGGTCTGCGGGATCGGCCCCACCCTCAAACCCAGCGGGGATATTCATGCTGATTTTAAAATGATCAAGGATTTCTACTCCGGGATCGTTGGCAGGTATCCACGCAGGCAAGGTGCCATTGAGTTGTCTGAGCCATAAGGGTCGAACAATATCGCTGGCAATTGAAATTTTCATACCCGGGGAGTGCAAATTCCACGGTCGCCCCATAAATCAACCATGACACTTAACCCGGGGTGGGCAGGCGTTCGATGCGCTGGCAGTACCTGAGCGATCCCTGTTGACTGCTCGCATCTCTGATTGGTTCGTTTTTCACGCAGCGCCTCCCACCTTTTATTCAACCCGTGCTTCCTCGATCCAGGGAAGATATAATCAAGCCAAGGAGTCCCGTATGCCCATCGCCCTTCCCCTCGTCCGTGAACAATTCCCCTCCCTTAATCGCCCCGCTGTATTTTTCGACAACCCCGGGGGCACCCAGATCGCCCGCCAATCTCTTGAACGCATCCAGCATTATCTTCTCGAGAACAACGCCAACCACGAGGGTGCCTTCGCCACCAGCCGCCAGTCCGACCTGATCCTGGAGGAAGCACACGCTGCGATGGCTGATTTCCTCAACGCTGCCCGCCCGCAGGAGATCATCTTCGGCAACAACATGACCACGCTCACCCTGCACATCAGCCGCTCGCTGGCGCGCAACCTCAATCCCGGCGACGAGATCGTCATCACCCGTCTCGACCATGACGCCAACATCTCCCCCTGGCTCCTGGTGGCAGAAGACCGCGGCTGCAAGGTCACCTGGATCGACTTTGACGTGGAAGACTGCACCTTGAAGCTGGACGAATTCGAGAAGGCTCTGGAACGCAAACCAAAGATCGTAGCTTTCGGGTACGCCTCCAATGCGGTCGGGACCATCAACCCGGTCCGAAAAATTACCGAGATGGCTCACGCGGCGGGCGCGCTGGTCTACGTGGATGCTGTCCAGTATGCCCCGCACGGTCCCCTCGATGTCCAGGCATTGGGCGTGGACTTCCTGGTCTGTTCTTCCTACAAATTTTTCGGTCCGCACGCTGGCATCCTCTACGGTCGTTATGACCTGCTGGAGGAGCTAAAGGCCTACAAGGTCCGTCCCGCCACCAATTCGCTGCCCGGCAAATTCGAGACCGGCACCCAGAACCATGAAGGCATTGCCGGAGTGCTGGGCGCGCTGGAGTATTTCGACTGGCTCGGAAAGACCTTTGGTGCGGAGCAGGAGGAGGGGCTGCGCGAGGGGGGTACCAAGGCCGGCGCCTGGAATTCAAGAAAGCGCTCACTGCGCTGCGCGCCTACGAGTTCGAGCTCAGCCGCGCCCTCCTGGGTGTTTTGGAAAAGGTCCCAGGCTTGCGCCTCTACGGTCAGCCCGACCCCCGCAAGGTGGACCAGCGCGTTCCCACCTTTTCGTTCACCCTGGAAGGGAGGCACCCGCGCGCGATAGCCATTGCCCTGGCTGCCGAGGGATTCTACGTCTGGGATGGGAACTACTACGCCCTGGCGGTTACCGAGCGCCTGGGGGTCGAGGCTTCCGGCGGCATGGTGCGCGTCGGCGCGGTCCACTACAATACGCTCGAAGAGATCGCGCGCCTGGGCGAAGCATTAAAGAAGCTAAAATAATCCTGAAAAAATCAAGTGGGTTATCCCTCTCCCTGTCTCAGGGGGAGGGATTTTATTACATCCGGCGCCCGTTCAAGTGATACTTTACACTCTCCGGGATAAATTTCAGATGTATAATATATTCATGAAGACGAATATATCGCCGGTTGAACAAGTTGCTTCCTTGCTGCAGACCATCGGACAGGGATCCCGTTTGCAGATCCTGCTCGCCATCGGACCGGACGAGCCGTGCGTGTGCCACCTGGAAGCCACGTTCGGTTGGCGGCAAGCGCGCCTCTCCCAGCATTTAATGGCGCTGCGGAAAGCAGGCATCGTTGTCACTTCCCGTCAGGGACGCAACATTCATTACCGCTTGAGCGACCCGCGCTATCTTGCCGTTATCCGCCAGGCAGCCGAATTGGAGGGCGTCGTCCTTCCCGAAATGGCGCCGTCTCCCGAATGCAGTTGTCATAATTGTTCCGCGCGGAAAACAGTTTGATATTCGAATCCATCCGGGAAACCCCATGCTTGAGAAACGCTGCACAGACTATCAATTGGATCTACGTGGATGATCAATAAGGAACATTGGGTGGAGGTGGATGACCAGGGAAGGCTGGTACTTCCGCCGGAAGTGGCTGAGCGTTTTGGGATTCGACCCAGGAGTCAGCTTCTGCTGGAGGAAGGATCCAAAACCCTGAATTTCTCGCGCCCCGTCTCTCAACTTGCCAGGGTCTACGTTGAACCGACCAGCCGCTGCAATCTTACCTGTCGGACCTGCATCCGCAATGCCTGGGATGAACCTCAAGGCGACATGTCATCCGCCATCTTTGATATATTAATTGCCGGTGTGAATCAGTTATCCTTCAAACCCAGCATCTTCTTTGGCGGCTTTGGCGAGCCGTTGCTGCTCCCGAATATTACCGATATGGTGGCGCAGGCCGGCGAAGTGGCTGGAAAAGTGGAACTGATTACAAACGGCATCCTATTAACCGAAAATCTTTCGCGCACGCTGATCGATGCCGGCTTAAGCACGCTTTGGGTCTCAGTGGACGGTGTTTCCCCGGAGAGTTATGCCGACATCCGCATTGGAGCGGAACTGCCCAGGGTGCTTGAAAATATCCAACGCATGGTTAACCTTCGTCATGAAACCTCCCGCGGGCCTGAAATCGGGATCTCATTTGTGGCGATGCGCCGGAATATTGCCGACCTGCCTGCACTTCTCCGCAAGGGACCGCAGTTGGGTGTATCGCGCTTCATGATCACGAATGCCTTCCCATACACGAAAGAAATTTGCGGGGAGATGCTCGATGTTCGCAGCGTGGAGCAGATCGACTCAATTCAATCCCCCTGGTCACCGCGTATCGACCTGCCGCGCATGGATTTGGACCAGGTCAGCCAGGAGGCTCTCCTATACACCATGCGTTATCGGCACAATGTCCGCATAAACGGAGCATCCATGGGGCAGCAGCGAGGACGGTGTCCATTTATTGAAAATGGCTCCATCGTCATTAGTTGGGACGGGAATGTCAGCCCCTGCCTGGCACTGACGCACTCCTATCCAACCTTTCTGAATGGACAAACCAGGCAAGTCAGTCGATATATCCTGGGTAACCTCGCTGAGCATTCGTTGGAATCCATTTGGGAAGCACCGGAATATGTAGCTTTCCGAACCCGCGTGCAGGAATTCGACTTCGCCCCATGCACCCGCTGTGGCGGCTGCGAAATGTCCGGGAAGAACGAAGAGGATTGTTTCTCCAACCCTTTCCCAACTTGTGGAGGGTGTTTGTGGGCGCAGGGAGTTATCCAGTGCCCCTAGAACGATATTTATTAAGGAAGAAATAATGGCAGACTTCATGGAAATTTCAGTTGATAAATTCACATTCAAAGTTGCCACTGACCGTTTCTACAGCACGGAAGGGGTGTGGGCAAAGGAGGAAAACGGGCGCGTCCGCATTGGGCTGTCTGACTTTGTCCAGCAGCGCAACGGTGACGTTGCCTTTGCGGAGATCAAACCCACGGGAACCATCCTTGCATTATCGGAAGAAGTGGCTGTAATTGAGACGATCAAAGTGAACATAACCTTTTCATCGCCGGTATCCGGAAAGATCGTGGAGATCAACCCGGCAATGACAGGTTCTCCAGAAGCGATCAACCAGGACCCCTATGGTGCAGGCTGGCTGGCTGAGTTTGAAATAGCCGATTGGGAAACGCAACGCTCCAAATTACTCGATCCTCAGGCTTACTTTGAGATGATGAAACGCCAGGCCGAAGAGGAAGCCAGGAAACCATGAATCCCACCGTTCAAAAAGTATTGATCGTCCCATGCAGCGGGATTGGCAAGCCAACCGGGACTGTCAGCCGCGAAGCCGCCTACGCTGTGACTGAAGATTTGCGTCCCGGGCAATCTCAGTTAATTCCGCTGGCGCTGTTGGTGCTCGGAGACATAAGAATCCCGCTCCCTAATCTCTGCCTGCCCCGCCGTGACCATTGACGGATGCAAACTAACCTGCGCCGCTAAAATGGTCCGGCAGAGTGGAGGGACGATCGCCCGCGAATTTGCCGTATTGGATGTTTATCGCAGTCACAAGGATCTTAAACCTTTGGGCATCGCAGAACTTAGCGAAGGCGGGCAGAAATTGGCCTGCGTCCTGGCAAAGGAAGTCACTGCTGTGGTGGACGGGTTAATTTCCGGGACAGGCGGAGGCGAAAATGCCTGACCTGCCCAGGAAAAAAGTTGGGATCGTCTCCTGCTCAGGAGAGGAACTCCCGGAGGGTACGGTGACACGCCTGGCGGCTCTCAAAGTCCTGGAGCAATTGCGCCCGGCGGACACGGTCACCATTTGTCTGCCGCTTTTCCTTGCTGGCGGCGAGGGAGACCGGGCCTTTGCCAAGTTCTATCCCACCATTGCCATCGATGGATGTGAAAAACGCTGTGCGGCACGCGGCACGGAGATGTACTCCGGCAAGCCTGCAGCGAGCATCGTTGTAACTGACCTGGTCGTTGAACGCGGCCTGGGTAAACCGGAAGGGAAACGCCGTCTGAATGCTGCCGGACTGCTGGCAATAGAAGCGACCGCCGGGCAGGTGGTATCCCTCGTGGATGAGTTATTGCATAAACCCTGGACTCGGTCAGCAGGAACTGAGGAAAGAACTGCCCTTCCTGTAGTCCAGGCGCCAGTCCAGGCAGCCTGTTCCTGCGGCTCCGGGATCCCGGTTCAGGATATCAACATCAATGGAAAGATCGTTACACTTATCGCCCTGCCGCTTATCTTTCAGCAGCTCCTAGATTCCGGTAAACCCGCCTCACCGGGCGAGACACACGCCCTGCTGGAAGCCGTGAAGATCTACAACCAGGTACCGCCCGGTGAAGACGAAGCCTATGCGATTTCATTGGCGCGGGAATATGCAGCTTTTTGCAAGCAAAAGGGTGGCATTACATGAGCCGCACAGCCATCTATAACACCACCGTCTCCTGGAAGGGGGAACACTGGGGTCATATCGTCCTGGGTAATGGGCCTGAGATGGATTTCTCCGCTCCTCCCGACGCACAGGGGCATCCCGGAGTCCTGACCCCAGAAGACGCCTTTGTGGCTTCCGCCAACACCTGCATCATGATGATGTTTATCTGGGCTTCCGAACGCTTCAAGCTCAAGCTGCTCTCCTACGAGTGCCGCGCCGAAGGTACCAAGAAAATTGAATTGGACCGCACCGAAACCTTCACTCATCTCCGGTTCTGGCCTGTCATCCGGATTGATGGGGAGGCTGAAGACTTGGCGGCGGTGGCGGCACGCGTGCGCCGTGCGCTGCAGTCCGCTCAAAAATACAGCCTGGTGGCGAACTCGGTTAAGTCTGAGATTATCATCGAGCCTGATATAAAAATCGAAAATGTTTAGATTTACGGAGGTGATATGCTTACCATCAAAGTGTTGGGACCTGGCTGTCAGAACTGTCAAAATTTGGCTTCCTTAACTTCGCGGGCGGTCAGTGCCCTGAGCATTGATGCCAAAATCGAGAAGGTCACAGACTATGCGGAGATCATGAAATATAAGATCCTTGCCACCCCGGGGTTGGTCATCAATGAGAAGGTGGTCTCCGCCGGCCGACTGCCCACCGAGGCCGAGATCACCACTTACTTGACGAACGCCCTTTTGGCAGAATGAAGAAGAAAGTCCTCTTCCTCTGCACCGGCAATTCGATCCGCTCCCAAATGGCCGAAGCGATCGTCAACGCGCGCCTGGCTGGGACGTGGCAGGCTTCCAGCGCGGGGACCAAACCATCCGGTTCCGTCCATCCCAAGGCTTTGGCAGCACTGGCTGAGATCGGCATCCAGCATTCCGGACGGTCGAAGTCGGTGAATGAATTCCGAAATGAGGACTTCGACCTGGTGATCACCCTTTGCGATTCTGCCCAGGAGGAATGCCCGGTCTGGCTTGGGAAAGGAAAGCGCCTCCACCATGATTTTCCCGATCCTGCCAAAACGGGTGATATGATCGCTTTCAGAAAAGTGCGGGATGACATTGCGCACACGATCGTTGGATTACTGGATACATATGGAAATTAAAATTTTGTATATCGATGATTGTCCCTCCTGGCGGGACGGGCTTAAGAATTTGAAAGCAGCTCTGAAAACCGAAGGGCTGAAAGCAGCCATCCGCCTGATCAAAGTCCCGGATGACGCCGCCGCTGCCCGCCTACAATTTTTAGGTTCGCCCTCATTTTGGGTGAATGGGGCGGATTTATGGCCCGAAGCGCGCAAGCGATACAACCTGAATTGCCGCGTCTACGCCACTCCGCAAGGATTGAAAGGCGCTCCCACCGTGGAAATGCTGCGCGTAAAGCTGCGCGCTAAAATTTAAAAATATTTTACATCCCAAATTATCATGGAGACACTATGACCAACGAGATGAACACCACAAAAAAGCTCTCCTTCCTCGACCGTTACCTGACCGTGTGGATCTTCCTGGCAATGGCCATCGGGGTGGGGATCGGTTACTTCTTCACCTACCAGGTTGCCAGGTTCAACGTGCTTGTGTCGGTGGGGACCACCAATGTCCCGATCGCCATCGGCCTGATCCTGATGATGTATCCTCCATTGGCCAAAGTCCACTATGACGAATTGGGCGACGTGTTCCGCAACTGGAAGGTGCTGGGGCTGTCGCTGGTCCAGAACTGGGTGATTGGGCCGGTGCTGATGTTCGCCCTGGCGATCATCTTCCTGCGCGGGTATCCCGAATACATGACGGGATTGATCCTGATCGGGCTGGCGCGCTGTATTGCGATGGTCATCGTCTGGAACGAGTTGGCCAAAGGCGATAGTGAATACGCTGCCGGGTTGGTGGCGTTCAACTCCGTTTTCCAGGTACTGTTCTACAGTGTCTATGCCTACGTATTCATTACCGTATTACCCACCTGGTTTGGCATGACCGGTAATATCGTAAACATCACCATTGGCGAGATTGCCAGGAGTGTCTTCATCTATCTCGGTATCCCCTTCATCGCCGGTTTCCTGACGCGCTTCTTTCTTGTCCGCGCCAAAGGCAAGGACTGGTATCAAACAAAATTCATTCCAAAAATTAGCCCACTGACGTTGATCGCCCTTCTCTTTACCATCGTGGTGATGTTCTCGCTCAAAGGTGAGTACATCATCCAACTTCCGCTGGATGTGGTCCGGATCGCTATCCCCCTGCTCATCTATTTCGTGATCATGTTCCTGGTTAGTTTCTTTATGGGCAAGGCTGTCGGGGCTGATTACAAGAAAACCGTTACACTTTCATTCACGGCAGCCAGCAATAACTTTGAGTTGGCGATTGCGGTGGCAGTGGGGGTGTTTGGAATTAATAGCGGGGCTGCCTTTGCGGCAGTCATCGGACCATTGATCGAGGTACCGGTGATGATCGGCCTGGTCAATGTGGCATTCGGATTAAAGAAAAGACTCTATTCATCTGCAGAGGCATGATGAAAATCGGAGTCAAAATACTCGGTTCCAAGACCCCGCAGCGCTACGCTGTCCGGCGCGCAGTGCTGGCTGCCCAGGCTGCCTTGAGTCTTGAAAAATCCGACCTGCTGATCGAAATATCCGAGGTGAAAGACCTCTCCGAGATAGCCAGGTACACTCCGGTGCTCATCTATCCCGGCCTGGTAGTAAATGATCGGCTGGTCTGTGTTGGGAGATTCCCATCCAAAGATGAGGTGCTTGCCTGGTTTCAACAAGCGCTTGCAGAATGTGCTTGAAACAGATTTTGATGGTTAACCCATCAGAGGAGAAATAACTTGGACGATAAAAGTGATTGCAAAAATGGGACATGCGACTGCGGCTGTGATTGCTGCGGCGGAGATGGTGGGTTCGAGCGCCAATTTTTAACTAAAGCCGAGCAGATCGAAGAGCTGGAATCCTACCTGGCAGAACTCAAGCTCGAGGTCCAGGCGGTGGAGGAGCATCTGGCAGATTTGCGCAAGTAGTCAGTTTCAAAAAAGAGAGGTCAACTTTGCCGCTCTTATTGCGATCTAAAAAACAAAATTCCCGTCAATGCGGGAAGATTTGCCAGGTCGTTAATTTAAGCGCAAACACCTGGGTGAGGGGGGCACCCAAGTGTTTGCGTTAGTATATTAGCAGATAACCACAAAAAAGACAAGAGGATAATCTTAACATATCATTAGATATTTTGTCACGTATTTCGCACAATGAATAATAAAGCTCCCTAGGTGCGTAAGAGTGATTCCTGACCAAACCCGGTCTATGTTTTATCGATGCTTTTCCGGCATCCCGGCTTAAAGGAATGGAATTGATTTGCGAGAGCTGCCAAGGCGAGCGGAAAAGGGTCAATTAAAAATGAAATGTTAGATTGCCCTGGTGTGGCTGGGGGGAAATATTTCTTCACCTGCCAGTGAGTACTTCATCTGCCAGCCCTCACCAAGCAATAATACTTTAGCCCGCTGGTATTATGCGCCTGATTTTGATATAATCTTACCAACTATTCCCCAATTTATAGAAATATGCGGAGGGTGTTGTGATGACCCTGAAACGGATTGTCCTGATCGTCAGCATGGTTGCTATGCTGTCTGTCCCAGCTTTGGGATTAGTGTTTGCACAGTCTGCGTCGGCAATCCGGGTAAACCAGGTTACGACCCTTGAGACTCAGGATGGGGTGAACTTAAAGATCTACTTTAATGTTTTTGAACCGGAAACCGGGGCTCCCATCCTGGATGCACAACCCTCCAGCGCACAGGTTACAAACCTTTACACCAACCTCGTATCCCCGGGACAGGTAAAAATACCAGATACTCCCATTTACATTACCCTGGTTTTGGATTCGAGTGGAAGCATGGCTGGAGCAGCCGCCGATAAGCTTAAACAAGCTGCCAAGCAAGCGCTTACTAACATCCCAGATAATTCCTTCTTTTCAGTGATCCAGTTCGATATAACGAACAAACTGTTGCAGGATTTCACTGCCAACGTCGGCCTGGTCAGCTCGGCGATCGATCATTATAAAGTAAGTCCGAATGCGACCTGTCTTTATGATGCTGCTTATTCTGCCGTGGAAACCCTGAGCAAGGCGCCCGCCGGCCGCCGGGCGGTCATCATCTTCACCGACGGCAAGGACGAAAAAGGTGACGGGACCCCGTGCAGCAAGCACAGTTACCAGGAACTGGTCGGACTGGCCAGCCAGATGCAGGTGCCGGTTAACACCATCGGGCTTGCAAACTCAGCCTCAGGCATAAACTCCGGGGAACTGGGGGATATGGCTGTCAGCACGGGCGGTTTCTCAGCCATCGGCGATCAGGCCAATCTCGCCCAGTCTTTCAGCAAGATCATGGATGCACTCAAGGCTCAATGGATGGTCGAAACCGTGATGTATCCCCGGGAGGGGAAGAATGACGCCACCCTCACCGTTCTTATGAAGGACGGCCAGTCGCTGAACAACTCTTTCACGTTCACCTCCAGCCAGAACTACCCCGGCCCGGCAAGCCCCGTAGCAGCACAATTTTCCGGATTGCTTTTCCACCCGGAGGACAGTACTTATGACATCCAGCTCTCGCTCACCTCGCCCGAACTGGTGAGTTATGTCAAGGTCTCCATCTGGGATAAACAGGCTGGCTCCAAGGTGGCCGAGTTCGTTTTTAATGATCCGGTGAGTTCCAATACGTTCAACTTCGCAACGGACCAGCTGACCGTTGGAAGTGACTATGAACTGCATATCATCGCGGTGAGCCGGGCGGATAATACACCCTTCCCGTTGACGCGGGATTCACAGGGAAACACTTCCGCAGAGCTCATTCATGAGTTCTCTTTCGACCCATCCGCACTCTTTCCGAAGATCGAGATCCAGTCAGTGGCACAACAGGCTAATAATATTGCTGTCACCATCACGACCAGCAATACTGACCTGATCGGCGGTTTCGACGGCTGGTTGATCGATGAGAACACCAATACGCAGGTGAAGAATTCCAATTTCACCTTTCCTGCGCTGGGGACGAACAGCGGAACGATCGTGATCCCTGCCGAAGCCAACAAGATCCCGGATGGTAAGTACACTCTGGTCGTGCAGATCCTCGGCAAGAGCAACCAGGTGTACTCATCCGCGAATTACCCGGGGGTTGTTTACACCGCAACCCGCCCTTCGATCCTACAGACCACCTGGGCAGCCCTGATTGCCTCGCCCATTTTGCTGGGCTTGATCATCGTCATCCTCCTGGGGGCGGTTGGCTACTTTATGTTTATGTCGATGCGGTCGAAATCCATGAGCGGGACACCGGTCATGCAGGGGCGGCTGGGGGGAAAACTATCTGATAAGCGCGCTGGCGGGTCGGTCCTCCCACTCGCAGACAATGAGCCTATTCCAACTCGGGGTCAATCAGCGGGAGCGTCTGCCTTTTCAGTTCCACAACCCATCTCACCACCGCCCCCCCAGCCAAGGCCCTCCCAACCGGCAGCGTCCAGCCGGGATGATCGCACCATGCTTGCCGGCGGAGAAGAAGGGGCGACGATGATCGCTGCCCAACCGGTGTCTGTAAAAGCCAGTCTCATGATTTTACGGAGCCCGGAGGACGCCTCCAGCCAGGGCCGCCAGGTCGCCTTGACGCAGTTCCCCTTTATTATCGGACGGACGGAAGGAAGCCTGATCATCAAGGACCCTAACATTTCACGACGCCATTCCCAGATTACTTATGAAGCCGCGAGTCTGACCTACTTTATAACCGACTTGAACAGCAGTAATGGCACGCGGTTGAATGACCAGCGCCTGGCAGCGGGACAACCTGTCCCTCTTGCCCGCGGTGCAACAATTGGGCTGGGTCCCAATGTAACGATCCGCTTTGATTTAACTTAAGGAGGGACAATCCGTGGGAAGTAAAGTACAACTAAACTACGATGAATTGAGAACGGCGGTCAAGAAATTCCGAAACGAGGGTGAGGATGTTGTTCATATGCACTCATCCCTTCGTAGCCGAGTCCATGACTTGCACAAGGACTGGGTTGGGGAAGGAGCGGATAAATTCTTTAATGAAATGGAAAACGATCTTCTGCCCGCGCTTACACGTCTATCACGTGCCTTGTTTTATGCGCAGGATGTGCTGCACAAGATCATACAGACCATCCAGGCGTTTGATGAGGATACGGTCGGGTATTTTAAAATCGATTTCTCCCAGGTTAATTCGCTCAACCTTGGCGCATTCCTGGCGGGTGCGGGAATAGCTGGCGGGATAGGGGGCATGGCAGGAGGATCATTGCCCGGCGGATTGCCTGGTGGATTGCCGGGAGTGGAAGGATCAGGAGTGGGGGTGCCGGCAGGCGAAGGTCTTTCCGGTGCCGCAACAACTGATTCCATGAGCGGGACGGGTGAACCAGTCCCCGGTTCAGGTGCAGGCTCCGGTCAGGTTGGTGGGGTTGATCAAACGTCCGGGGCAGGCGGACAATTACCGGGCTCGAGCTCTGGCGCAGGGGTCGGAGGCAGTTCGAGCCAGGGGCTGCCAGGAGACCTTCAGGGTATGGGAGGCGGGGTTGGTTCCCAGGGGGGAGGTGGTGGGGGAGGAGTTGCATTGGGTGGCGGGTCATTGCCTCCCGATCACATTTACGATGGTTCTTCGGGAGCGGGAGCGAGCGGCAGCTCAGCTCAAACCGCGCAGGCAGCCGCCTCCGGTGGTGGTTCGGAGGGATCTACGGGGAATGAAGGAAATGTCGCGGCAGGTGCTGCAGGCGTGGCTGGCAGTGCTGCATTAGGGGTTGCTGGTAAAACCATCAAGAGAAGGTTCAGGAAGAAAACGAGATAAGGAGTTTTGCGGGACTCAAAAATAAAAAATTCCCGCTTGACGTTGAATTCCGTTAATGCTAATGTATTCAAACCTGAATTAACATCCGAGAGGAGGCTAAACTAACCATAAAGCGTACAGCTTTTCCGTTGATCAATACCAACAACGCGCCGGAGAACAACATCACAGACGAAAAAATAATTCTAAGCCGGTCCTTATTATTCGGAAATCAAGAAAGGATGAGCTATGGCTAGTATTAGAAAGCTAAATTATGATGATCTGAACACCATTGTCGGTAGATTTAAAAGCGAAGCGCAGGAAATTGATGCGCTTCTCAAGCAAACGAAGGGCAAAGTCGAGGGCCTGCACAACAACCAGTGGGTAGGGCAAGGCTCGGAGAAATTTTTCGGCGAAATGGAACAATCGGTGCTGCCTGCAGTAGGCAGACTGGTTGGAGCCCTGGGTCACGCCGCCGATGTTGCCCAGAAGATCGCAGACACCATCCGCCGTTTTGATGAAGAGACCAAGAGTTTCTTCAATAATTTGATCTAAGCTAGGAGGATAGAATGGCCGATAAAATTCGTGTTAATTACCCTGCGCTGGAGGATATGGCAAAACAATGCGATCAAGCCGCCCAACGCATCCGGCAGACAGCCAGTATGGCCAATCAAATCGCCCAGCAGATGCAGAACGGCGCAATGCAGGGTGAATTTGGGGACATATTTGTCCAAGCCCTGGGTGTTTTCCAAAATAAAGTGAATAAACTCGCAGAAAAATTTGCCGAGGAAGCTGGCGACATTCGCGGTGCGATGTCGGACATGCAGGCAGCTGATAACGCTGCCGGTGGAAAATTCTAGGAGGTGAGCTATGTTTTCGTTCATACAAGATGCGATTGGCGGGATCATCAGTTCCATTTTGAGCCAATTTAACTTTATCCAGGACCTGATCACTACGCCGCTTAAAGCCATGGTAAACCAGGTTGTGCAGGGCGTGTGGAAAGGGAATGGAGCAAACAAGTTTGTATCTGAAATGACCGACCAGGTCATCCCGATGATCGCCAGCATCCTGACCGGCACGCAGAATTATGCCAATTCCATCAAGAAATCCCAGGATCACATGCTGCAGGGATTTCAACAGGCCAGTTCCATAGCGAATAGCCTAAACGACGTATTCAATAGTATCTTTTAGGATAAGGAGAGAACATGGCTACTGATGAAGTCTTTATGGACATTCCGCAAGTCGAGACCATGGCCAAAAATTTTAATTCATTTGGCGATGTCCTGGATGCTGTTTCGAAAGCAATGAGCGCGTTGAGCATGTCTCTTAAGGCTGCCGCCTGGTTATCTTTCGGAGCCACAGCAGCAGCAGCGGCTTATATAGATCGGATCGAGCCCAACGTGAAGAAAGCCAGCGCGAAAATGAAGGAACTTAGCCAGGATGTTGTGAGTGCCATTCGATCTTACCGGGATGGCGATAACACCGGATCACGGCGGTTCGTCTAATCCTACTCTTTCACGTGAGGCGCCGGGATAACATGCGGGTTTGGAGTTGATTCAACCCGGCGCCTTTTTTCGACTGAACTTCGCGAGGCGTCAAAGGATCCGCGCTTATGGAGAGTGATCAGCTCTGCAAGCGCGGATTCCCCACCCGCCATGATTATTCCACTGTTAACCGGATCACGTGAGGCTTTATGAAGCGAATCTGTCAACGCTGCAATGTGATCTCACAGGATTTCAACCTGTGGTGTCAAGAAAAGTACTGCCCGGCTGAAAACGCAACTGAGATCTTCGACAATGGCGAATGGTTTGGCCCGATTGAAATTGTCCAACCCATGGTCATCACACGCTCCGCAATTGTCTACCAGGCGCGGCGCGGAGATGAGGAAATCCTGCTTAAAGTCGCCAATGTTGGCTGTGAGGAAAAGCTCAGGCTGGAAGCCAAAGCCTTCCTGCAGCTCGCCAAGGTCGGTCAGCACCCGCTGCTGCCTGTCCTGCTGCCGGCGCACCCGCAGGGAACCATTGAAGCTCATCCATACGGCTGGACGGTGATCGAAGGCCGGGTCAAGTACTACGAGGTTTTTAAATTTGTCGACGGCATGATCCTGCGCAACCTGTTGCTCAAAAACCCACAGCCGTGGTACCAGCATGTCGGCTGGATCATTTTGAGTATTGCCGATTGTGTGTATTACCTCCAGCGGGCTGGCAAGCTCCACTTGTGCATCAACCCCGACGTTGTCCTTGTGAGATTCGACAAGCAGGGCATCCCGCGCCCCATCCTGCTGGACCTCGGCGTGGCGGATCCGGGTAAAAACATCTATGAACTTTGGAATGAGAACTACAATTTGGCTGCCTATACGGCCCCTGAAATCGCAGACGGACGCAGCGGTGTGGGACCTGCCTCGGATGTCTATGGGCTGGGAACCCTTTTATATGAAATGTTGGCCGGTCACCCACCCTTTGAATATCATCTTAAAAAAGACCCGGCAGTTCTCAAGAGCGTCATGGAGGGAGAATTCAAAACCACCGGACGCATAGACTTGAAGAACATCCCGGAGATCGCTGAAAGAGCCATCGCCCGCCAGAAAGAACAGCGCTTCCCCGATGTGATGGCTTTTGTAGCCGCGCTCCAGCCGAACTTCCCTCCGGTCCCGGCAGAGCGGCGGTCGTTCAAGATGAACTGGCGGATATTATTTATCGTGCTTGGAGTGCTGCTGGTGATTTCGCTGCTCCTGGTACTGGCATTATCCTTGGCGCCCGGTTAACCGGGGAGATGACCTATGTCTGATAAAATCTTCATTGATCGCCCACCCCGTATCGAACCCCAGCTTCCCTCAGGGTTGTTCCCTGTTCCAAACCCACCCGATACAAAAGAGAATTTCGGGCAACTGCTGCAGCAAGCGTTCCTCCCCGCAGTGATGATCATGGGCTACCTCCTGGCCTCGGTCTTTGGGGGGCAGCGCGGCGGCTTACTCATGATGATCCCCATGGGCCTGTCGGTTGTTGCCACTATTTCCCTGGCAGTGTACTCCAGCATGAAAGAGCGCAAACAGCGCGAGGAAGCGGAGGCCGCATACAAGCGCCGCATAAGCGAGCTGCGCCGCAAGATGGAAAGCGAGCACGAACAGCAGCGCATCTATTACTTCTACAACTATCCCGACCCGGAAAAAACCCTCGGCATCGCAGCTGATATCAACCGTGCCTTACCTCAGCGCGAGGAAGAGATCCGCTCGGGCACGCGCCTGTGGGAACGCCGCCCGCATGATCATGATTTCATGTTCCTTCGCCTGGGGATCAGCACGCGTCAATCCACCGTGATCTACAAAATTTCCGATAACGAGAAAACCGAGAGCCCATTGATGCGCGAGGCCACCCGTCTGGCTGAAGACTCGCGCTTGGTGTTCGACGTGCCTGTGACCATCCCGATGATGTTGCCGACCGATGAGACCGAAAAGAAGAAAGTCGAATCAAAGACCCAGGAAGAGGAAGGCAAGGAGGAGCAAACCCAGGAGTCCAAGGGCATCACCATCCGCCATTCCATTGGCATTTCGGGAAAAAGCTCCGAAAAAGTTCATGCCTATGTGAGGACGATGCTGGTGGATTATGCTGCATTCCAATCGCCGCAGGACACCATGCTCTATGTAGCCGGATCAAACGAAGCACGGCAATACTGGCGCTGGGCTTATGCCCTGCCGCATTGTGTTGGATCGGATAAATCTGAAACGCTGTTGTTCGAAAATGAAGGGAAGCCCGGTGAGAATGAAGCCGACAATATGCGCCTGTTTTGGAAGAATATCCGCACCATCCTGGAGCGTCGCCGCATGCGCTTGCAGGATAAGGAAAGCGGTACGGATGTCAAGCTGCCCTTCATGCTGGTGGTGGTTGATGTGCTTTCGCAAGCTCCAGATTGGTCCGCCCTGAAAGACCTGGAGAGCGAAGCAGCCATTTCCACCATCCTTATGGATGGCCAGATACTTGGGGCTGGGATCCTTTTCCTGGTCCCAGATCGGTCGTGTGTACCCAGCCGCTGCCTGTCTGTGATCGAGGTGGATGACGACCCGGTGGACGAGGACGCTGCCATTTTCCGCTACGCCGAGACCGGTTTTAACTCCATCCTGTATGTGGGTGGCACCAAATTGGTTTCCACGCAGGAAAAGGCGCGCGAATTCTCCCGAAACCTTGAAATGGTCGATTTACGCCGCGGCTACGGTTCCAGCCTGGCTGCCACCGTCACGCTGATGGAAATGCTGAATGTCACGACCCTTGACCAGTTGCAGCAGATGGCCCAGGAGAACTGGAAGCGCAGCATGGATCCCAAATCGGCAGACTGGCTTTATACGGCCGTTGGGTTGCTCTCGGGCAACGAACCGCGCGTGCTTACCTTTTCCGCCAAGGCGGACGGCGTGCATGGTATCATCGCGGGCTCGACTGGTTCAGGTAAATCCGAGTTATTGATGACCCTGATCATCGGTATGGCCCTCAATTTCAACCCGGATGTTTTGAATTTTGTGCTGGTCGATTATAAAGGCGGCTCCGCATTCGAACCTTTCAAACGCCTGCCGCATAAGGTGGATATCGTCACCAACCTTGACCAGTCGGCCACCGCCAGGGTGTTTGCATCGATCATCGCCGAATTGGATCGACGCCAGAAGCTGAATACATACACCAATTCCAAAGATATTGTGCATTATCGTAAAAAGGGTCTCAACCTTGACCCGGAAAGACCACCATACCCGCACTTGTTCATCATCATTGATGAGTTCGCGGAAATGATCTCGGGTAATGCCGAATACAAGGCACAGCTGGAAAGCATCACCCGCCTTGGACGCGCCCTGGGCGTGACCCTGATCCTGGCTGCCCAGCGGCCGGTGGGCGTCACCGACCAGATGCGTGCAAACATAAAGTTCCGTATCTGCCTGCGCGTGGAAACGCCGGATGACAGCCGCGAGGTATTGCGGCGCGCCGATGCCGCCTTCCTGCCCCCCGGCATCCCAGGCCGCGGCTACCTGCAGATCGGCAACGAAAACGTTGAACTCATCCAGACAGCCTATACCGGCGGTGATTACAAGGGACCCCAGGAGGAGAATGCTGTTCCGAATGTGATTTGGGTGGACCGCCCGCGCAAATCCGCCGCGCAGAAAGCCACCGAGCCTCCCAAGCTTTACGATGTCATTGTCGAAATGATGAATAACCTGGCCCAAAAGGATTCGCACCCTCAGTGGCGACCATGGCCTGAGTTCCTGCCGGTTCAAACCGGCTCCAATGTTTTAAGCCTGCAGACTCCTCTCGATACCGCCTACATGAATGATGCGGATATCGAAGTGCTGCGGATGTACAACAAGGAAGATGCAACCAGCCTAACCCTCAACGAAAAAGCCACCTCTTTCTGGAATGATGGGTTTGAGTGGCCAGGCATTCAATGGGGAAAGAATACCATGCGACCTCTGATCGGGCTGGTGGATAATCCATATCAGGCCAGTCAGAGACCCCTGAGCGTTAATTTCCCCAATGGGCATGCGGTGGTTTTCGGGGCATCTGGACGTGGGAAAACAACTTTCTTACGCACCGTGATCACCAGCCTGGCGATGACCCATTCTCCCGACGAACTGCATATCTACATCCTGGACTTCGGCGGGCGGGCGCTGAGCAGCCTGGTCGACCTGCCGCATGTCGGCGCAGTTGTGACCTCCGAGGAGGAGGAACGCGTGCTGCGGGCACTGCGCAAGGTCAACGACATCATTGATCAACGCCAGGTGCTGTTCAGCGATGCACGGGCCAACAGCCTGGACTCATATAACCTGTCTCACCCCGAGAAAACCCTGCCGGCAATCCTGGTCGTCATCGATAACTTTGCCGAGTTCAAGGAGTACTTCGAAGGGCTGATGGGACCGTTGATCTCCCTGGTGCGCGAGTCGCGCGCCTATGGCGTGCACTTCCTTTTCTCGGCTGATACACCCAATTCGCTCACCGGGAAGTTATATAACCTGATCACCGAGCGCTTCACACTCAAACTTTCGGATCCCTCCGAGTACGCCGACATCGTTGGACGCGGTGTTCCAGCCGATCTTAGTGCGGTCCCCGGCCGCGGCTATGTACGGGTGGGCAGCACCCCTCTCGAATTCCAGACAGCACTGACCTTTACGCCCGAGGAGGGCGATCCCGGTGGGGTCAGCAAAGTCAGCAAAATGTGCATGCGCATGAAAGATATGTGGGAAGGAAAATGGAAAGGCGAGAAACCTTCAACCGTTGAGACTTTGCCGTTGCGTTACTCGCTCGACAACCTGATGCAACAGGTGACGCTGCCACAGGTGCGCCACATATACGGTGTAATGGGCATCGACGACCGCACTCTGGGACCCGCGCTGATCGACATCGAACGCCAGGGCCCGCACATGGTGGTCATCGGCCAGCCGTTCTCAGGCAAGACCACGACCCTGCGCACAATGATGCTATCCGTGGCGGCAAACTACTCGCCCGATGAGATCATGATGGTGTTGATCGACTTCTCGCGCAAGCTGTGGAAGGCCAGCCAGACCTCGCTGGCTAACATTCCGCACGTGGTGCAAACCATAGACGACATTGAACAACTGGACGATTTCCTGGAGAATTTAAAGGTCGAGTGCGCCGAGTTTGATACGAAACCCAAGCGGCGCAAGATCATGATCTTTATTGACGACTACGATGCCTTCACCGAGGAAGCTGCCCGCAAGAAGAGTTCCTTCTTCGAGAACCTGTCGATGCTCATCCGCAAATACCAGACTGCAGGCGTATTCCTGATCGTGGCCGGCTCGCTTGGGATCATGAGCTCATCGGACGACTTGCGCAAGGTCTACGCAGCCCCCAATTTCGGCATTGCCCTGAGGAGCGCCGACGCAGTCAATCGGTTAAATGGCAAATTCCCGCGCAGTCTGGCAGATGCAGAATTGCCCATGGGCCGCGCCTTCATCATCCGCTCTGGTATCACCAGCATGCTCCAGATCGCCACCCCGTACGCCAACGACGAGGACGTCGAACGCTCGCTGGATCTTTGGGTGAACCGCATCATGGAACGATACCCGCAAAAAAACGTTACCTGGATTTCCGGAGGCAAAGGAAAGAAATCAAGTGACGGGTCAGGAAAGGCGGGTGCTCCCGCGGTAGTTGCAGGCCCTGACCTGTCCAGGTACGACATCCCCGACCTCAAGAAGCAGTTGGTTGGTGCAGGGTTGCCGGAGTCGGTGACCAACCTGTTCAGCGACAGCGACATCGTTGAGAACGCCCGGGCCATGGGCCTGCTGGATGCCAAGCCCGAAGTCAAGCCCGAAGTCAAGCCCGAAACAAAGATGGAAGACAAGACCGAAATCAAGCCGGAAGTCAAGCCCGAAGCCAAATCCGAAGACAAGACGGAAGTCAACCTTAAAGAAAAACCTGAAGAAAAGGCCAGTGCCAAGGGCAAGAAGAATAAGGCAGGTTGAAATGAGCGATTATATCGACGTTAAGATCGATGTATTTGAAAACAATGACCAGCGGGCGCGCATCCTCGAAAGCCTGACTCCAACCGGGTTGATCCAGGAGATCCTCAAGGAGTTCGACGACATTGCCGGCGACGCACCTGAAAAATACGCCATCTACCTGAAAGGCATGGAGCGACCGCTTAATCCTGTTGCCACCATGGCGCAGCTGGACATCCAGCCCCAGGATGAACTGGTTTTTGACTATGTCCGGCAGCTTATCCGGCAGATGCTTGAGCCAAAGGATTACGCTTTCCTGCATGAAGTGACAACCGGGAAGACATACGATATACAATGGCAGCCGGCAGTGATCGGCCGTCCCGACTCAGATGTCGGGCATAATATCATACTGGCTGTGAACGTGCAGCTTCTGCCGCATGGCATGACGGTCTCACGCAATCACGCCCAGATCACCTTTTCCGAAGGACGCTACTTTGTTGAACCGCTGGCTGAGCACAACCCGGTCTTCCTGAATGGGAAGGAGATCCCGTTGAACAGCAAGCGTGAAATTCGGAACAACGATAAGCTTGCCATCGGTCGCCACAAGGTGACCATGGTGTTTGAGACACAGCGGTCGGGTTCTTCCCCGGTTGCAGAATTGAAATCTCAGGATGCAACGATGATGCCGCCTTTGTCATCGGCACATGCTCCGGCTGCCCAGGTGGTAAACGCGCCTCCTGTTAGAAACACCGTTTCACCAATTAGCGCCCCCCCCATCACTTTTTTGGTAATAGAAAAATGCTCAACCCCTGAAAATGTTGGCAAGAAATTGACACTGGACGAATATCCATTTCTCCTGGGACGTACACTTCCCCTGTTCAGTGCTGAAAGAGAGATCTCACGCAAACATGCTGAGATCACTTATAACCTACAAAATAAAAGGTTTTACATTACCGACTTGAACAGCAGCAATGGTGTCACAGTGGATGGTACTCCCATTAGACCGGAAGAACCAGCAAAGATCGAACATGGTGCCAGGCTATGTCTGGGGAACGTACTCTTCCTTCGATTTGAATGATACCTATTGATCGTGGTGGACTTTAAAAAAAACCTGGGTTGCATCATTCCACCCAGGCTTGTCCCAACTTGATTTTCCAGTGTTTTTATTTGTTCAGGTACTGCTAACAACGTTCCTGGCGGGATCAAGCCAGATCGGAAATATCCATTACATGAATATGGGTTCGCCCCCTTTTTTTTCCTGGTAACGCCAACTTAAAGAAATCGTCTCGACCTCATGGTGAGACGAAAAGGCACCTCGTCGTTTTATTCGCGCTCTTCAGAGCGCATTATTTTGAGGAATTGCATTTCACTGAAATGGTGCAGTTCGAGCCAGTCCTACCTGGTGCCCCAGGCGGGAATTGAACCCACAACCTTAGCCTTAGGAGTGCTCTGCTCTATCCGTTGAGCTACTGGGGCAGTAAAAAGATTATACCAAATTCTTTCTTGCGTTTCCTCTTATCCGTTGCTATACTATGGTATTGTGTGATAATCCTAGCAAAACCCTTTGGTTGAACAATGATTCGACACGGGTGGTTATTGGATTTCACCAGGAGCAATAATATTCATGGAACCAATTAAGTTCGGACGTTATGAGATCAAGGCTGAGATCGGTCGGGGCGGTATGGCTACCGTCTACCATGCCTACGATCCGCGCTTCGAGCGCGAGGTGGCTCTCAAGGTTTTACCGAGCGCCATGCTGCACGATCCCCAGTTTCGCACCCGCTTTGAGCGCGAAGCCAAGACCATCGCCATGCTCGAACATCCTGCCATTGTACCTGTCTATGATTTCGGTGAGGAGCAGGGACAGCCTTATTTCGTCATGCGTTATATGACCGGTGGATCGCTTACTGACCGGATGAAAAAGGGACCGATGCTCATCCAGGACGTGGTCCACCTTTTTGATCGTTTATCCCCCGCTCTCGACGAAGCCCACTCCAAGGGCATCATTCACCGCGATCTAAAACCCGGCAACATCCTCTTTGACCAATACGGCGAACCATATATCTCCGATTTTGGGATTGCGAAAATCGCCTCCACGCAGACCAATGTCACCGGCAGCGCCATCATGGGGACTCCCGCCTATATGTCGCCGGAACAGGCCCAGGGCGAGGGCATAGACGGGCGCTCAGACATCTATGGTCTGGGCGTCATTTTATTCGAATTGCTGACCGGGACACAGCCCTACCACGGCGATACCCCGATGAGCGTGGTTGTCAAACATATCACCGATCCCATTCCGCATATCCTGGATCTAAAGCCTGATCTGCCGCCAGCCATTGAAGCCGTTATCGAGAAGGCCATGGCAAAGAATCGGGAAGAACGCTACGCGACGGTCAAAGACCTGACCCACGCTTTGGATTTGATCTCGCGCGGTGAACCTCAATCCTTGGGAGATGGTGACCAAACTCTTGTCTCCTCGCCTACGATGATCAGTCCTAAACGTCCAGTGCCCGAAAGCAGGACTGTTCTGGCAAAAAGCGAGAAGAAACCTGAGCCAGGCCCTGCTGCACCGCGTAAAAGATCCGGGCTATGGATCGGCCTGGGAGGGGCAGCCCTCCTTGTTTGTCTGGGCGCCGTGGCGGGAATCATCATGCTCCGGGATAAGATTCCCTTCCTGGCAGCGCCTTCTCCAACGCCAATCCAGGTTATTGGCGCTAACGTGACGCTGGCAACCAGCCAACCGACCGATACCAAAACCCCTGACGTGCTTCCTCCGCTTGTGACCATTGACTCGCCCACTGCCACTATCACTCCCAGCCCCAGCCCATCGCCTACCGCGCAAGGATTGCCAAATATTGGTGGTGCTGATTTGATTGCCTTCCTGAACAATAATGACATCTGGGTGATGGGTGTGGATAGCAGCAACCTGACTCAGATCACAAAAGACGGCGGGACAAAATATGACCTGCAATGGTCTCCGGACGGGCAAAGCCTGTTCTATATAAGTGGCATGTGCATCCAAGCCGTCACTGTTCCGGGCGGGGTGGTATCTGAGATCACCTGCTTTCCCGCGGCTACCTACCTGGAGGCTTTTGAGATCTCTCCGGACGGGACACAGGTGGCTATCAGCCTGAATCGAGTATTGTATGTAGTGCCCTTTGATTTGGACGCAATTTCAAAAGCCCGCATTTGGACACAGTTGCGAGACATGAAAGGCTGTTATACCTACAATGCAGACCAATCCCTGGCTCCCCCCAAAAGTGTACGCTGGTCGGGAAACGGGAAATCCCTCGCAATAAACGTGAACAGCGTGGATGCCGGCAAGCGGGTGGATATGATCAGTATTTTTGATATCTCAACCTGCAACAGCTCCAGTCCATTTGCACTTGATAATTTCCCGGCTTCCAGGTTTGCCATGACCGGTTACACCACCAGCCCGGTCATTCCCTCCTTCGCCTGGGATGGAAACACATTATTTGTTCTAAATAGCAAGATCCGCTATGATTTGGGTTATTTGTATGCCTACAACACGGAGACCAAGCGCGGCGAAAACCTCGACCCACTCCAAAGCGCCTGCTGCTATGCTGGCGCGCGCTTCAGCCCCGATGGGTCCCACCTTCTGTTCGTCTACCAAAATATCAACAATGCAAAAACGCAAATGTATTATGTTTCCTACGGAACGATCCGCACTGGTGTAACCTATACCCCGCTGACGCTCCCGGATGGTTTCTTCAGCACACTCAGCGATCACCTCGACGTCACCATGCGGCCCGTGAAGCCGTAACGAATTCATTCCAATGGAAATAAAAAACTCCCCTTCCGTTCACGGAAGGGGAGTTGCCATTATTCTTTCATCCGCTGCCTCAAGCAGCCAGCCAGTGACCTCCTCCTTGGCCGGGAACCTCCCGCTGCACACCACTCTCTCGTTGATCACCAGGGTGGGTAAGACCAGCACATATGCATATTTTCCGATCTCCCTGGGGTCGGTTACTTCCATAATTTCAATTTCCGGGAGGACGCATTTGGTGGATAACTCTTGTTGTGCAGCCGCGACCAACCGCCGGACGACGTACCGTTCGGGATACTGCAGGCCGAGGATTTTAACCATTATCACAATAAAGATTCCTTTTTTTCATTTGTGCAATAAATCACATACATTTTACACCTAAACCCCACTAATTGCCAACCAAGGGGGGCTTGGGCAGGTGGTAACGCTCTCCCCATTTCCAGGATTGATGATTGATCACGATATTTGGTTGTTCCTGATCCTTGATTATTTGGAAAATTTCCCACCAAACAAGATGTCCTCCAACGTGCGCGTAAGATAATATGCAGCTCTCGCGGAAGCGATACCTCTCTTGCTTTTTGGCGAGCCCTTTGAGTCTCGAATGATTTCAGCTGCGGGAAAATGGGGGCACAACCCAGGTTATATAATGTCTATATTCTTTAGGCGGGTGGGAATAGTTCAAGAATATTTAAAAATGAGCGAACAGCACGTCAATGCCCCCTCGGCTTTGCCCAACTCGGATTCGTCCACGAGCACCGGGTGAATGCCCTCTGCTTCCAGGCGTTCCAGCGTCAATGGAAAGTCAGGCTGGTAAATAACAGCGTCGCCCACTAATAGCGCATTTGCAGCGTACTGCTCCAGTGGGTCAATGTCAATGAATTTCATCCCCGGAAAATTTGCCTTGTCCACCCAGCCCGGGTGAATCAGCAGCGTGTCTGCCCTTACCTGGGTGACAGCAGATTTAAGGTGCAGGCATCTGGTCACACGGATGCCTTTGACAGAATAGCCAAAGCGTTTCAAGCAGGCTTGCATTTGATCTATTGCGGCCTGGTTGCTGCGGCTGGAAATACCGATAAAAATGTTCCTGCCAACGGTCAGTACATCCCCGCCGTCCAACGTGCCTGGCGGCTGGATCGAATATAGATGTCGGTACGGTGCCAGTGCCTTGGCAATGGATTCGATCTCAGCCAGGCGTGACTCAGCGCCAGGACGGGTGATCACCGCGCATTCGTCTAACACGATCGCCGTGTCTTCCACAAAGACCGAATCGGGCAGATTCGCCTCCTCGGGCAGGGAATGAACCTTCACTCCCAGGGCGAGCAAGGCCTCTACGTAGGCGTGGTGCTGCAGTCTGGCGCGTTCAGGATCGATGGGGGAGCGTTCGAGATGGGTGAGTTCACACTGGTTAATGCCCGGGCTGACTGGGCGTGTGATGGCAATCAGCATCTATCCTCTTTTTTATAATTGAAAAATATTAGGTTCATCCGCCCTAAAATCGCAGGTGTTTTACGGTTAACCCATCATTGATGATTTCTTTAAGCGAGTCGATCCCAATCCGCAGGTGCAATTCGGCAAAGTCTTCGGTCACATGTTTATCCGACTCGGCGGTCTTGATTCCATCTGGTGTCATCGGCTGGTCAGATACCAGCAGCAGCGCGCCGGATGGGATTTTGTTATAAAACCCGACTGTGAAGATCGTGGCAGTCTCCATGTCTACTGCCATGGCGCGGATGCGCACCAGGTACTTTTTAAAAGTTTCATCGTGTTCCCAGACGCGGCGGTTTGTCGAATAGACCGTACCTGTCCAGTAATCATGATGGTAGTTGCGGATGGTGGTCGATACGGCTTTTTGCAGGTTGAATGCGGGGAGCGCCGGTACTTCCGGTGGGAAATAATCATTCGAAGTGCCCTCCCCGCGGATCGCAGCAATCGGCAGGATCAGGTCTCCCAGATGGTTGATTTTTTTTAACCCGCCGCACTTGCCCAGGAATAAAGCTGCTTTTGGTTTGATGGCCGAGAGCAGGTCCATTGCCGTGGCTGCATTGGCAGAGCCCATTCCGAAGTCGATGATCGTGATCCCCTCGGCGGTGGCGTTGGGCATCGGCTTATCTTGGCAGCAAACGCGCGTGCCCTTCATCTCGGCGAACATGTGCACATAATTGCTGAAATTTACCAAAAGGATGTATTTTCCAAACTCTTCCAGTGGAGTACCGGTATATCTAGGCAGCCAATTAGTGACAATTTCCTCTTTTGTTTTCATACCGCCTCCCAGACCTGGTACAAGCCCAGTTGACCATTTTCTCCGTCTGAAAGGAACGACGAGCCGATCCGAAATTGGCTTGCCGCTGCCAGGGCTTCCAGTTCCGTCTCTTCAAAGTGATGCACATAGCGCAGCCCGCGTCCACCGCTGCGCCAGTCGAGCAGGTAATCGCCGGGATCCACATCCTTGTCGGAGAAGTCCCACCTCCTGCCAGGGCTGTACCCGGATTTTAAGTTTTTCACTGTTCAGGAACTGCCATTCGGAATGGATGAATTGGCCGCCGGGGACCAGCAGGGCACGAACCTTCTGCATGATGCACAGGCGCAGGGATTCTCCTGGAATGTGATGGAGCACCGCGAAGGCCGTCACCAGGTCGAATATCTGGCGGACCGGCGCAACCATGCGTTTATCCCAATCTGTTGTGCTCAGGTCGGCGCGGATAAATGTAGCGGGGGCATCCTCCCACCCATGTCGGGCAACTTCGAGCAGGGGCATGCTAAAATCCAATCCCGTATAGGGTCCGCGCTGACCGCGCCGCATCCGCTCACGCGCCAATTCCCCGTTTCCGCAGCCCAGGTCAAGCAGCGCCTCGTCACCAGAGAGGGTGTCCAAAATCCGAAGCACTCCAGGCTGGAGCCGCTGGCGCGTGGATGAAAACTCCCTCCCGAAGGTCTGGTAGAATTGTCTGTTCAGCGAAAGCAGTCGCGCGATGGTTTCGACTTTCATTAATCTGATTATATCTGTGTTTGACGATGGTTAAGAAACAGAACTGGAGCGAAATGCGCTCCCTTCCCCCCGAAAAACTTGCCCAGGCTCGCCTCGCCCTGGAAGACGTGCGCGCCGGGAAATCCCTCATGACTGCACTGCGCGAACACGCCTGGAATGATGCCCCTCTCCATAAATCTGCGCTGGTGGCGGCATATCAGCAGTTGGTTGAATCCGGTGAGTGGGATCCGGATGAGACGCTGCTCGCCCGCATCCGTCTCAAACCGGTACGGACGCTTTCAGGCGTGACCACCGTTACCGTGCTGACCAAACCATATCCGTGTCCGGGGAACTGCATCTTTTGCCCGGATGATATCCGCATGCCGAAATCCTACCTGCCCGATGAACCTGGTGCCATGCGGGCTGTCGAACACAACTTTGACCCGTATAGTCAGGTGCAATCGCGCCTGGTGGCTCTGAACGCGGTGGGTCATCCGACCGATAAGATCGAGCTGCTTATCCTGGGCGGCACCTTCTCGTCTTACCGGCGTGATTACCAGGCGTGGTTTGTCCAACAATGCTTTGGCGCCATGAATGGCAGCACCCCCGCAGCATTTGCATTGGAGGGAAAAGCGGTTCGAATGGATGGGCTTTCCATTTCCCATCGCACCAACGAATCCGCATTGCATCGGAATGTTGGCCTGGCGGTGGAGACGCGCCCGGATGAGATCACCCTTGACGAATTAGCCTGGTTCCGCTCTCTCGGTGTGACCAAGGTGCAGATGGGCGTGCAGAGTCTAGACGATACCATTTTGAAGCTTAACCAGCGCGGGCACACCGTCACGGTTGCGCACCGGGCCGTGGCCTTGTTGCGCGCGGCGGGATTTAAAATCGTCCTGCATTGGATGCCTAATTTACTGGGCGCCACACCCGATTCCGACCGGGAGGATTTCCCCCGCCTATGGGAAGGTCTCTGTCCAGACGAGATCAAGATTTATCCGACCCAATTGCTGGAAAATGCCCCCTTGTTTGAAACCTGGAAACGCGGCGAGTACCTGCCCTATTCCACGGACCAACTGGTACAGCTCATCGCAGACATTAAACCCGGCATCCCGCGTTATTGCCGGGTTAACCGCATCGTTCGTGACATCCCGTCTACTCACGTCGTCTCGGGAAATAAACGTACCAGCCTGCGACAGGATGTCCAGATCGAAATGGGTCGACGGGGGACGCATTGTGATTGCATCCGTTGCCGGGAGGTGCGCGGCGGGCTGGTGACAACCTCCACTCTCCGCCTCGATGACCTGGTTTATCACCCTGATGGAGCCGAGGAGCATTTCCTGTCATTCGTAACGCCAGGAGATCAACTCGCAGGATTCCTGCGGCTTTCCCTCCCTGGCAGGGAGTCGCCTTCCACTGGTTTTACCGACCTGGATGGCTCAGCCCTAATCCGTGAAGTGCACGTTTATGGTCAATCCATTGGTGTGGGAATGGAGCAGAGTGGCGCGGCGCAGCATACCGGTCTTGGTACGCGCCTGCTGGTGGAAGCTGACAACATCGCCCGTTTAAAAGGATACCGCCGGATGGCGGTCATCGCGGCGGTGGGCACACGTCAATATTATCTGGAACGTGGGTTTGAACGCGGGGATTTATATCTCGTTAAGGGGATTTGATGGTAATTCAGGCGGGGTTGCCCCTCAAATAGATTAATGGGGACCCTTTTCCCACTCTGCTACTGCTTGCCGGATGATCGTCTGGATTTCCGGTTCAGGCACTGCATCGATACCTTCGAACTTTTTCAGCCCATCCTTGACAAGCACGATTCCTCCCGGTCCTTCAGTCAGGTGGAGATCACGATCTTTAAATGGACTGGACGGGAGCCTGGCTTGCAGCACCTCGTCGATCTGTTCGACAATGCTCTTGAGCACCGGTTCAGGTTTGACCGGTTCGGCATCCTTCTTTCCTTTCTTAACGGGGGCAGCCGCGGGCACTGCCGGAACAACCCGACCGGGCGGGACCACAGCCGGCGGGGTCACTGGCTGACTGGTTTCCAGCCACGGGCGCAACTCGCGCAGCATGTTCACCAGCCTGCTCCGCTGATCGGGGTTGAGCGCTTCCGTTTCGTTCAGGCGCATCCCATCCATCTCCAGCCATAATTTTCCCGAAAGCGTCCGCCAGGCGCGCATGATTTCCGCATCTCCCATGGAGGCGAGTCTATTCTCACCTGGAGCGGTGGGTGTAGATTCCTGTGGCGGCGGAGCCATCCGGCGATTTTGTGCGCGCTGGATTAAAGCGCCGACTGCTGCCCCCATAGATGCAAAAACAATGAAAAGGAAAATCGTTGTTGTGTCCATCAGCTATTATTTTACAGGATATTTGGGTTTCGCGCGCACCTGGCAATGAGGGCAAAAGTGTGTCCCGCGTTGACCGATGGTAATGCGCTGGATGGGTGTTTTGCATACCGGGCAGGGTTCTCCTGTCCGCCCATACACCCGGAAATGATTTTGAAAATCACCGCCGCGATAGACCCAGTCTATGCTGGCTCCATTCCTGCGAATGCCCTCCTCCAGCACCTCCCGGATCGCCTGCCAGAGGCTTTTCACCTGTTTTTTTGATATCGCATCCGAGAGGGATAGCGGGTGGAGTTTCGCCAGGTGCAGGGCTTCATCCGTGTAGATGTTGCCCAAACCAGCCACAACGCTCTGGTCCAGCAGGAGAGGTTTGAGCTGCCGCCTTCGGCGGTGGAGGGCAGAATATAACCATTCAGAAGAAAATTCCAGCGAGAGAGGTTCCACTCCAAGTTTCCCGAAGATCGTGCCCGGATCTTTTACCAGCCAAACCCGGCCAAATTTACGCGGGTCATTGAAGATCAAACTGGTGTCTGCCGTAAGTTTTGCTATCAGCCTGTCGTGTTTCGCCGGTTGGTATCCCCCCAGGACAACCAAAAGATCTCCGCTCATACGCAAATGGATGATGAGATGCAGATCTGATAATTGAAGGTCCAGGAATTTTGCCCTGCGGGAAATGGTTTCGATCCGTTGACCCTTGAGGTGCTTTTTGAAAACCGCAGGGGAGGGTGTTGCCAGCGTGCGCGCCCAGCGCAAGTCAGCGGAAAGGAAGGTTTTTCCGATCAATGCCGGTCGTAGGGTCCGCGCAATTGTTTCCACTTCGGGGAGTTCGGGCATATTCAGCCTGGTGATCGATCAAGGGCAGGAAGGCAGGGAGATCCCTACGAGATTTGCTCCGAGAGATAAACCTGTATGCCCATTTGCTTGACCTGGTCGAATTGCGCCTCGATCCAGTCTATATGGTCTTCTTCATCTTTCAGGATGGATTCGAGCATTTCGCGGGTGCCGTTGTCGCCCTCAACAACAGCCAGCTTGATGGCGTCATTGTAGGCTTTGATGGCACCATTTTCGGCTTCCCAGTCATTCTGATGGAATGACTCCACTGTCTCGCCAATATGAATTTTGTTTAATTCACTTACGATCGGAATATTCTCCAGGAAGATGATGCGGCTGATATGCTTTTCGGCGTGTTTCATTTCATCAATGGCACGCTTTTCGATGGTGTCCGAGAGGTGTTTATACCCCCAATTGGCGCACATCTCGGCCTGCACCATGTACTGGCTGATGGCGGTTAATTCATCTGCCAGGAGGAAATTGAGCTTTTCGATAACCTTGGCATTTCCTTTCATCATCATCCTCCATTTAATAAAAATTCAGGCTGGGAATCTTTCGTTCCTATTGACTATTCATTAAACATCTGGCCCACACTGCGGCCTTCATGGGCGCGCCGGATCACTTCGCCAAGCAGGGTGGCGACAGTTAAAATGGTCAGCCGGTTGCCGAACAATTCCTGTTTTTCCAATGAGATGGGCACACTATCGGTGGTGATGTATTCCGTCACCGGCAGAGCTGCCAGCCTTTGCACGGCGTCGGCTGAGAAGATCGGGTGGACGAAAGCCACGTAGATGCGCTGGGCTCCGTTCTCCTTGATGAGATTGACCGCCTGGGCAATGGAACGGCCCGTATCGATCTCGTCATCCACCAGGATAATATCGCGGTCTTTCACATCTCCGATGATGGTCAATGCTTCAGCCCTGGCGTCATTGGCGACCCGGCGTTTTTCAACGAATGCGATCGGAGCATCTATGCGCGCCGCGAAATCCCTTCCTTTCTTGGCGTAGCCCAGGTCAACGGTTACGACAACTGGGTCCCTGAGATATGGGCGCAGGTTTTCCTGGACATACTGGCACAAAATATGGGATGCATTCAGAACGTCGCCCGGGATTGAAAAGAAGCCCTGGATCTGGTAGGCGTGCGGATCTAGAGTCATATAGCGGTCTGCACCGGCGATCTGGATCATGTCGGCTATCAAGCGGGAGGTGATGGGCACGCGCGGCTGGTCTTTTTTATCCGAGCGCCCGTAGCACAGGTAAGGTGCCACCGCCGTGATGCGTGCCGCAGAGTCCAGGCGCAGGGTCTGGAGCAGGATCAATAATTCCATAAGGTTGCGGTGAACCGGTGCAGAAGTATGCTGAAGCACATACACATCCTGGCCGCGGACACTGCTGTGCAACTTTACGAACAGGTTTCCGTTTGGAAACTCAACGATATCCCGACCGCATAATTCCTCGCCAAGGTACTCAGCGACCTTTTGGGCAAGTTCAGGGCTGGCTGTCCCCGCATAAAGTTTAATGCCACCATACACACGCAATTCGCTTGATTGAGCCATTATTCCGCCTGTTTTTCGGGAATCCAGTCAGAGCGTAAAACACTCATGATCAGGTCGTCACAATACCTGCCCTCGCGATAATCTGCCTGGCGTAAACAAGCCTCCTGGATAAACCCGGCCTTTTCGTAAGCTCGAACCCCACCCAGGTTTTCCGTATCCACGCGCAGATATATGCGGTTCAGGTTCAAGGTCCCAAAACCTTGCTGCAGCAGGAGCCGCATCACCTCTGTTCCATAACCTTTGTTCCAGCATGATTTTTCCCCAATGAAGAGGCCAACTTCAGCGCTGCGGGTGCGCCAGTTCAGATCGAAGAAACCGCAATTCCCGATCAATTTCCAGCCAACTTTGTCTTTAATTTCAATGCCCAGGGAGTGTTCTTCTGCAGGACGTTTGAGCATGGTTTCGAACCAATGCTCCTCAACAGCCTGGGAAATTGGCATTGACTTGCTCAGGTAGCGCCGGACGTCCGGGTCGTTCAGCCATTCGACAAATTTTGGAAGATCGGAGCGCTCGTTGCCGCGCAGGCGAATTCGTTTCCCGTAGAGCATGAAAATCTCCATATAAATGAGGCACGAGGTTGGGAAGTTAATGAGATTATACTATCCTTGACCAGCCGCGGGTGACGATATAAAATGACATAATGCTCGTTTGTTCTATGCTTTCACATCTTGTGCTATACTCTTATCAACATGCAGAATAATGCTGTCCTCAAAGCGCGCTCGCCCTGGCCTGGTTGGGCAGAATTCCTCCGCAGTCACGGGCTGGAAGGCTTGGCTGCCTGGGCTTTGGAGGCAGCGGGTCCGTTGACCGTGCTGGGGGCTCAATTCCTTTACCTGGGTGGTCCGCTCCTGCGCCCGGCATTGTCCGATGCACAAATTAACGCGCTAGCTGGATTGTTGGAAGACCATCGGGAAGCCATGGCCTTTGCCGCTTTTTTGCGGGAGGAAACTTCTTCATGACCATCGGCCTTGAATTGGCAGGGTTGGGGATCGTTATCATAAGCGCAATATTGATGCTGGGACTGTCACTCCTGCGCCGCAAGTCACCCCCGGTTTTCCGTGAAATACCTGCTCTCACCCGGCTGCGCCAGGCAGTTGCTCTGGTTGTTGAAGACGGCAGCCGTCTCCATGTTTCTCTTGGCCGCGGCGCGCTGACTACCCAACAGTCCGCCTCTGCCCTGGCAGGTCTTGCTCTCCTGCACCGCTTGGCTGACTTGACCTCTGCCGGCGACCAGCCGCCGATCGCCACTTCCGGTGATGCAACCCTTGCCATCCTTTCCCAGGATACCCTGCATAATGCGGCAAAATTATATGACCAGAATGCCTCTGACCCCGTCACTGGACGTTTGACTGGCCTGACCCCCTTTTCGTATGCTGCCGGAGCAATTGCCGCCATTCGCGACGAAAAGGTCTCAGCCAACGTCCTGATGGGGAATTTTGGCGCTGAAGTTGCCTTGTTGACAGACGCAGTGGAACGCGCAAATTCGTTCGTGCTGGCGGGCAGTGATGACCTGACTGCGCAAGCGCTGATCTATGCCAGCGCACAGGAACCGCTCATTGGCGAGGAAATATTCGCTGCGGGTGCCTACGTTGAATCTGGATGGCTGCACCCAGCCAGCCTGACCGTTCAAGATATTCTTCGCTGGGTACTCGTCGCCACCATCCTGGCGGGGGCATTGCTCACCCTGGCAGGTGTTTTGTGAACCCAAGGCGTTTCCCCTCCATTAATACCGTTATCAGCACCTCCATTGCGATTGCCAGCGGGATCCTCGTCCTGGCAGGTTTCTTTATCTCCCAACAGGTGAACGGGCAAGCCTCTTTGCTGACAAATCTCCGTCTCACATTGCTGAGTTGGGCGATCATCCTGGCTGGTTTTGCGGTATTTATCGGGATCGTTAATCTTTTCCAGGTGCATGTTAAAAAAATTCAAAAAAAGCAAAAGGGGTTCTTCTACAGCCTGGTTTTGCTCATCAGCCTACTGGTTACCATCCTGGTCGGCCTGGTCAAACCGGGTCAAATGGAAATCATCTTCACCACTGTTCAAATCCCGGTGGAAGCCAGCCTGATGGCTCTCCTGGCAGTCACGCTGACCTATGCCAGCATCCGCCTGCTTCGGCGCCGGTTCAATTTATTATCCGTCGTTTTTCTCGTGACCGCCCTGTTAATCCTGCTCGGCACCGCCCCCTTGCCTTTCGTGGGTGACATACCCGGCTTAAGTGACTGGCTGCGCCCATTTATTGCCCAGGTAATGGCCGCAGCAGGGGCGCGCGGCATTTTGCTCGGCGTGGCTCTGGGCACGCTCACCACCGGCCTGCGCATCCTGTTCGGAGCAGACCGTCCTTATGGGGGGAATAAATAATGGCCGAGATCTTCTGCCCGAAATGTGGCAATGCCAACTCTGCAGAATTGGATATCTGTGAATTCTGCGGTGCCAGGTTGAAGCCCCTCGCCTCATCCTATTTGGACGCAAATCTGCCGATCAAACCCGGCGAAAACCCGGTGGTTAAAAATACTTCCGAGTTTGAAAAAGTAAAGCTTTCCACCAGCGACCTTGTCCACCCCGGGGAAGCACCCACTGTAAAAAGTACCGCGGCATTGGAATCAACACTACCCTCCTGGTTGAGATCCCTGCGGAAGGTGGATGACTCGGTAGAAAGCGAATCTGGGGCTGGTACACCCCCGGGGCAGAGCCTCCCGCTTGGACCCGCACCAGAGTCCGCCCCCGAATCGTCCGACGACCAGCCTGATTGGCTAACCGGACTCGGGAAGGTTGTCTCTGATGACGAGAAAGAAATTCCCGACTGGTTGGCCAGCCTGCGCGAGGAAAAACCGGACAACACCCCTCAGGAATCCCAGTCCCTTCAAGAGCCTGCCCTGAACACCACTGGATCCCTCTCCCTCGGAGACGGTGATTCGGATTGGGTGGCGCGCCTGGGCAGCGAGCCGGCATCCGGGACACCGGAATCCAAGCCCGAAACTGATGCAAGCGGGGGCGGTGAGTCTCTCGACTGGCTGGATTCTTTGAAGCCAGAATCTGATGTTCCCAGTTCCGTGACACAACCTGCGGAACCGCAGGATGAGGCTCTGAATAAATGGCTGTCCGGCCTGCCAGACACACCTGAAGTCACCCAACCATCTCCCAATGAGAATGAGAGCATCCACGGGGATATAAATCAACCCCAGGAAAACCCCATCAGTTCTGAGCCAGCCCCGGTGGTTGAGGAAATTAAACCCCCGGAGACACCTGTCCCTGACTGGCTCTCCAATTTAGGGTCGATCCCGCCTGTCTCTGAACAGCCTATCGGGGAAAGTCTCCCCGAGTGGTTGTCCGATATGGAAATAAAGGCTGGTCCTGAATCTGTGGAACCAGCACACCAGCCCTCCAGTGACATTCCGGCACCCGGGGATATCGGCAGCGAAATTCCCGACTGGTTGTCCAAATTCCAGGCGGATGAGCCGCCTGCCGATGAGCATGCGGTCGCGAAGAAACGATCCGACACGGTTCCCCTGCCAACAGAAAAAGAAACCGGCACCGGCCCCCTGCCTGATTGGCTTTCCGGGATCGAGAGGACTACTCCCCCTTCTGGCGCCACGCCCGCTTTGACCGCACGCGACGAAGTCCCTGCCTCCAGGGAAAAGAGCAGTCCCTTCTCGTTGGAAACCCCCGATTGGCTTTCCAAATTGAAACCGGAACAAGCTTCAGAGAAATCCATCCTGGGGACGAACGAACCTCCTACCCCGGATAGTATGGAAATTTCCGAACTCCCATCCTGGGTGCAAGCGATGCGCCCGGTGGAATCTGTAATGGCGGAAGCCAAGTCGGCTCCCCCGGTGGAGGAACCAGTCACTGAAAAGACAGGTCCGCTCGCCGGTCTGCCGGGTGTACTGCCGTCGAATCCGGGTCTTGGAACGCTTCGCAAACCCCCGGCCTATACCGCCATCCTCCAGGTCACGGAGGGACAGCAGCGCTATGCTTCCGCGTTGGAACAGTTGATTTCAAGCGAGACCCAGCCGCGGGAGGTCAGGAAATCCCGGCTTGCCTCCAGTCGCATATGGCGTTGGTTGATCGCTGCTTTCCTGCTTGCCGCTGTGGGAGTGTCGCTCACCATGGGTATCCCTGCCACACCAGCCAGTACTCTCCACCCACCCGAAATGGTAAGCGCCTTTACACTGATTGGCAGCCTGCCATCCAATTCACCCGTCTTGGTGGTTTTCGACTATGCCCCTTCTCTTTCGGGAGAATTGGAAGCCGCCGCTGCACCTTTGATGGATCATTTACTGCTCCAGGGACCGCGCCTTGCACTCATTTCCACCAGCCCGACCGGTCCAGCTCTCGCTGAACGCTTTCTTCACGATTCCAAGGCCTCGCCCCTGGTTGCCGCACATAATTACCAGCCCGGGCAGCAGTATGTCAACCTGGGTTACCTGGCGGGCGGCCCTGCAGGAGTACAGTATTTTGCCAATTCACCCAGCACGGCTGCCCAATTCACGCTGGATGGGCAGCGCGCTTGGAGTTTGGCGCCACTGCAAGGGGTGGGGGTATTAAGCGATTTTGCGGCTATTATTGTTTTAACGGATAGTGCGGATACCGGGCGCGTTTGGATAGAACAAACGGGGACTGCAATTGGCAGCACTCCCATGCTTATGGTCATCTCTGCCCAGGCGGAACCGATGATCCTCCCTTACTACGATTCTGGACAGATAAAGGGTCTGGTTACCGGACTGGCGGGTGGCGAAGCTTACGGGCAGACCTTTATCCGCCCCGATTTACAAACCGGGCTGGCAGAAAAGTATTGGAATTCATTCGGGATTGGTATCCTGGTTGCGGAAATATTGATCGTGATCGGCGCAATTTGGAATGGTTTTGCGGGCTTGCGTTCCCGCCGCGAAAAGTCGGGGGAAAGGATCTGATCATGCCTGCATTCCTCTCTGCCAATTTTATTGACCTTGTAACCGGCGGGATCAGCTTCCTGCTAACCGTGATGGTCTTGAGCTATCTGATTGGAGATAATCCGCTCTTTCGAATTGCCATTTACATATTTATCGGTGTATCTGCCGGGTATGTTGCCGCGGTCACCTGGCACCAGGTTTTGTACCCGCAGCTTTTTATACCGTTGCTTTCAGGGACCCTGGCTGAACGATTGCTGCTGATTATTCCCCTGGTGCTTGGGCTTCTGCTCCTATTAAAACTGTCACCTCGCACTGCGAGCCTGGGCACTCCATCCATGGCTTTCCTGGTGGGAGTCGGTGCGGCAGTTGCAATTGGCGGGGCAGTGATGGGCACGTTGTTCCCTCAGGCAGGGGCAGCCATGAACGCTCTAAAATTATCCGGTTCCGGACAGTTCTGGCTGGAGCGTTTGAGTGAAGGCCTGATCATGCTGGTTGGTACTGTCACAGCCCTGGTATATTTTCATTTTGGGGCGAAGGCCACTCCCTCTGGCCCACAGCGCGGGTTAATTATCGATATACTGAGTCGGGTGGGTCAGGTATTTATTGCCATTACCTTTGGTGTCCTGTTCGCAGGTGTTTTCCTGGCTGCCATGACCGCCTTGATCGAACGGATGAATTTTGTTATTACCTTTTTACAGTCATTCTAACCATTTCGCGACCTCAACTGAGGCTTGACCTTCATGCCCGTTTCGCTGGATACCGCTGAATCCCTGTTGGCTGTCGATGTCGGCACAATAACAACCCGTGCCGCCTTCTTTGACGTTGTGGAAGGGCGTTACCGTTTTATCGGATCCGGAAATGCTCCCAGTACGGCCGTAGCGCCATATCGCGATATCAGTGAGGGTGTTCGCCAGGCCATCGAAAACCTGCAAATTGTCACTGGGCGAAAATTCCTGGGGGAAGGTTATCAATTGATCATGCCAGCCTCTGAAGGCGGTGGGGTTGATTCTTTCGCCGCCACTCATTCTGCTGGATCTGCCATCAAGACCGCAGTTATTGCTTTGTTGGACGATGTTTCGCTTGAAAGCGCACAACGGTTGGCTCACAGCACCTACACCAATGTGGTGGAAACGATCGCATTAAACGATACCCGAAAACGTGAAGAACAGATTGACAGTCTCGTGCGTCTCCATCCGAACATGATCCTGGTTGCCGGTGGGACGGACGGCGGGGCTGCCCGCTCTGTCCAGCGGCTGATCGAAACCGTGGGCCTGGCTTGCTACCTGCTTCCACCGGATAAACGCCCCGCCCTTCTGTTTGCCGGGAATCAGGACCTGTCTGAAGAAGTCAGGCGAAGCTTGGTACCGCTGACATCCGCCATGTCCGTTGGACCCAACCTGCGCCCTGGCATCGAAATCGAGAATCTTCAACCTGCCCAGGCCTCCCTGGTTGAACTCTACAACCATGTGCGCCGCGGGCAAATGAATGGATTGGATGAACTTAACGCCTGGGCTGGGAATACTCTGGTGCCCACCGCATCCGCTGAAGGGCGCGTCATTCGCTTCCTCAGCACGGTATATGATGCCAGTAAAGGGATCCTGGGTGTGGACCTGGGGGCATCTGCCGCCACCGTCGCGGCGGCTTTTGGAGGCAATCTAACTTTAGGTGTCTACCCCCAACTGGGTCTTGGCGAAGGTCTCGTAAATATATTGCGATACACCAAGGCGGAAGAGATCTTGAAATGGTGTTCGCTCGAAATTTCCTCCGAGGCTCTTACTGAATATATTTATCAAAAATCCATCCACCCGGCGAGCATTCCTGCCACCCCTGACGACCTGGTTATTGAACAGGCGGTTGCACGCCAGAGTCTGTCCCTTGCGCTGAAAATTGCCAGCAAGGATTTTCCACGCACAGCCAGTCGGGCGGCAATGGGACTTGCGCCCTATTTTGACCCGATCCTGGCAGCCGGCAGTGTGATAACCAATGCACCCACTCTCGGACAGGGATTGTTGCTTTTGCTGGATGCCATTCAACCGGTTGGCATCACCACCGTGATTTTTGATCAGAACCATCTTCTCCCGGCTTTGGGAGCAGCAGCAATTCGCAATTCCATCCTGCCCATCCAGATACTTGAATCGGGTGCCTTTCTTGGATTGGCGACCGTGGTGGCACCATATGCCAATGCCCGCCAGGGAACACCTGTTCTTAATGTTCGCCTCACTTACCAAAACGGCAACGAGAACCGTCTCGAGGTGCAGCAAGGCTCCCTTGAGATCATGCCATTACCTGTTGGTCAAACAGGTCGTCTATTTCTGGAACCGCTCAATCACGCCGACCTGGGTTTCGGGACCCGCTCTCCCCGGGAAGACGGCATCCCTGTCAACGGGTCAGCCCTGGGAGTGGTCATTGATGCCCGGGGACGTCCGCTGCGCCTGCCAAATGACGCCGCATATCGGCGTGACACGATTAAAAAATGGTTGTGGACATTAGGAGGTTAGACTCTCCATGCTGGCGCCTGTTGTACATATCCTACCTTTGATCACCCTCCGGCGTGAACGCTTGCTGCCAGTACCAGGGCGTGTCACTGCGCATGTGGATCAAAAGGTTACTCCCTTGGATGTGATTGCTGAGGCGCATTATGGTCAGGGACACTTGCTGATCGATGTGTCGCTCGCGCTCGGGATTCAACCAGATGCCGCACAACGCCTGATCCAGGTCAAGGCTGGAGAAATGGTCACCCAGGGCGAGACCATTGCCCAGCGCATGGGGCTCGTTCCGCAGATCCTCAGGGTGCCAGTTAACGGGCGGGTCATCCTGGTGGGCAGTGGGCGCATATTAATGGAGTCGGGGGATGGAATTTTCGAATTGCGAGCCGGCATCCCGGGGCGGGTTACCCGCCAGGTCTCTGAACGAGGCGTGGAAATCACATTCAACGGAGCCCTGGTGCAGGGCGTTTGGGGTAACGGTCAGATCGGACTTGGGATCCTCCTGCCGGTTGTCAGCAAACCGGATGAAGAACTCTCGGTAAATAATATTGATGTCAGCTTGCGCGGCTCGGTACTCCTGGCGGGGTTTTGCAGTGATCCGGCAGCCTTGCAGGCTGCATCCGACTTGCCGGTGCGCGGCATGATCCTGGGTGGTCTTTCCCCGGCCCTTATCCCCATGGCAACCCAGATGCCTTATCCGATCGTGGTGGTTGACGGGTTTGGATTTAAAAAGATGGATGGCATTGCTTTCAAACTGCTGACCACCAACGCCAAGCGCGAGGCAACACTTAACGCCGAACCCTTCGACAGGCAGACCGGCATACGTCCGGAGATCTTTATCCCGTTGCCTGTGTCGGAAGACCCCCCGCTCCCAAAAGATGTGCAGACTTTTGCACCCGGGCAATCCGTGCGGCTGACGCGGGCGCCCAATGCCGGCGCGATCGGGACGTTGGCAGGTTTGCTTCCTGGTCTGACGGCGATACCCAGCGGATTGCGTATGCCCGCTGCTGAAGTGGAACTGGAATCAGGTGAGCAGGTTGTAGTCCCGCTTGCTAATTTGGAAGTCCTAGTGTAATATATTTCTAACGAGGAGGAAGAAACATGTTGGATGAAGGTAATGCCCCTAATATGTTGGAAACTCCCGACGCTCCGCCGCCGGAAGAGAAAAACAATCGAACTTTCCTGATCGTGGGTGGGGTCATGGGCGGCCTGGTCTTCCTAACCCTCGTATGCATGGCTGTCTATTTCCTGGTCCTGGCGCCGCGCATCGCTGCACAGAGAACCTCTGCCCAGGCAACGATAGAAGCTGGGAATGCCCAGGCAGTCCTTCAATTGACTCAAACCGCGCAGGCCGCACTCTTTTCTACCACTCCGCTGACTTCACCTCTGCCGCTGGCTACCGGTACCAGGGTTCCCAATACACCGGTCTCGAGCCCGACCCCGGTCATTGCCGTGAACACGCCGGTGGAGACTCCCACCAATGATCCGGCCACATTGGCTGCCCTGCAAACTGAGCTTGCGCTGCAAATAGCCTCAACCGGGCAGGCTGCTGCAGGCACCGGCACCGCGGCTGCCGCGGGAGGTATGCCCACCACGGGTTTCTTTGATGAGGTCGGGCTGCCCAGTATGCTAATCCTGGCGTTGGCGCTGATCGTTGTGATCTTTTTGGCTCGCCGTTTGAGGAGATCCCCGGCTAAATAGTAAAAATTATGAGCAGACCAGGGGTCTGCTCAAATGGGTGGAGCTCGCGTGGGTCCTGTTCATGGGACCCACGCTTTCATTTTGTCTCCAGTTTCAATATTAATTGATGATCGGGTCTGCCTGGGGCTAGGTCGCGCTTGCAGCTACGCTTTCACCATATCCCAGCAGGGCTTTAACCATTTCCGGGCTGCGTCCTTCCGCGTAAACCCGCAGCACCGGTTCTGTCCCTGACGGGCGAATGAGCAGCCAGGAATCATCAGCCATGATGTATTTGACCCCATCGATGTTGCTGATTTCGTTTACCTTTTGTCCCCCGATTTCCGCCGGGGCTTTTTTGACCAGCATATCTGACATCTCAAGCTTGGCAACCGGATGGTGCAGGCGTAAATCAATTCGCTCATAAAAGGCGGGACCAACCTCTGCGAGGAGTTCGTCCACCAGCACCCCCAGGGGCTTTTTTGCCACGGCCAGGATCTCCACCAGAAGCAGCCCCATCACCGGACCATCCCCCTCGGGAATATGTCCCTTGAATGAGATGCCCCCTGATTCCTCGCCGCCGATCAGGATGTCATCGGTCATCATGTAATCGGCGATGTGGTTGAACCCAACCGGTGTTTCAAAGAGTTTCAAACCATAGCGTTTGCACAGGCGGTCCACCATGCGGGTGGTCGACACCGTCCGTACCACGGCTCCGCTCCAGCCGCGCTTTTCAACCAGGTAGCGCAGGGCCAGGGCAAAGATCTTGTGGGGATCAACAAAATTCCCGCGTTCATCCATTGCCCCGATCCGGTCTGCATCGCCATCGGTGGTTACGCCAAAATTACCCTTGCCTGCTCCAATGGCTCCAGCCAGTGCACCCAGGTTCTTGGCGATTGGCTCAGGGTGAATGCCCCCAAAGCCCGGGTTCATCTCCGAGCGGATCTCGGTGATCTCGCAGCCGGTGCCCTGCAGGAATGCCTTGATCACACCCCTTCCCGAGCCATACATCGAATCTACTATGAAACAGGGAGGGTTGTCTGCGATTAGATCGCTGTTGATGAGCGTTCGCAAATGCTCGAAATAGGCTGGCAGGGGATTGAACCTCTGAATGAGGCCCTTTTCGCGTGCCAGGTCAAAATCCATCAGGTTCGGTCCCCGGGCGCGTTCCTCGTTATCATTCAGGTAAACCTCCACCCGGTGGCATTGCTCGGGGAGAGCTGAACCCCCATAAGAGGCTTTTAGTTTTACTCCGTTATAACGCGGGGCATTGTGCGAAGCCGTGATCATCACTCCCGCAATGGCTTTCAGGTTCTTGACCGCATAGGAAATTGCCGGGGTGGGTGCATCTGATTGTGCGAGAAGCACATTAAAACCGTTAGCCGCCAGCACTCGCGCTGCGTCTCCTGCATAACGGTCAGACAGGAAGCGGGTGTCAAAACCCACCACGAACTTTTTCGGGTCGGGTATCGATCCGCCGTTACCGGATTTATCCCACGATTCCGATGTTACAGCATCGGCGATGGCCTGGGTGAGCATGCGCAGGTTATTGAATGTAAAAGTGTCCGAGATGACGGCGCGCCAGCCGTCCGTTCCAAAATGGATGGTCATCAAATACTCCCAAAAAAAGATGAAAGATCAGGGGGTTGGTGTGAAGACAGTCGTGGGGGAGGGCACCTGGGTGGTGGCAATCAATACCGTTTGCAGCACCCACCCTTCCATGGAATTATAACGAACCCGTACCCACGTTGATGAAAGGATGACTTGAGTTTCAGGCAGGACCTCGACCAGGATACCGTTACTGATTGCACCAATCACATTGCCGGATCCGGAACCCGGTTCAGTGCGCAATAAAGCCCCGCCACCGGAAGAGGCAGAGATGATGGCGTAATGGGGAGTCGGTAAGAGCGTGGGGGTCAGAGTAATGGTGGCGCTGGGCTGAGCTGTGGGCACCGTTGTCGACGTCCGGATAACAAGCGGGGTCGCGGACGGCAGAACAAGGACGGTGGGTGTTGGCGCCACGGTTCGAACGGAAGTGATCCCATTCCGGATAATATTCACCAGTCCGGTCAGTACAACCAGCGCTGCCACCGAGAGCAGTCCGATGAAAACCGGCAGGATATACCCGCTGGCTCTAAAAGGTTTGAAATGCATCACCACCAGCACGATCCCGCCAACAACCATTGCCAGGGCAAAATGGACCAGGGAGACCAGCAGCCCGTTCGGCCAGAGCATCACCCCGTTGATATCTTTCCCAAAACCAAGCCCGATCCCGGCTGCGCTGATCGGCAGGAACAACCCGTAGGCCAGCATGACGCTCGCCAGGACTGGTTTCTGCTCTGAGCGGACGAATGAAATGGCCAGTAGTGCAGCCCCCAGCGCTACAACCAACAAATCAGGCCACCAAAGCTGCGCATGGATGCGGGCATAATAAAATGGCAAATTCTCCCACAACCGTCCGGTCATCCCTGCCAGTGCACCAGTCAGGAAAACGAGGCCGCCGGCTACCAAAAGCACTCCCAGGGTCATGAAGAAAAACCGCCAGGAGCCGGTGATGGTGGCCAGCATCACACCCACCCATGGGGTCAGGAGAGGCGCCAGCAAAACCCCCAAAAGGAGCAGCGCAGGCGCATTCAGCAGGTAAGCCGCACCCAAAATCACTCCGCACAGGAAGGCGAACAGGAAAAATTCAAACGACGGGAAGGCGCGCCGCGCCAGGCCGTCCAGCAGGGCAGCCCGTTCATCCGCTGCAAGCGGCACCAGCATGCGCCGCGCCCTTCTGCGCCTGGCACGCGGCAAATGGGCAAGATCGCCAATCGGGGTAAATCCTTCCGGTAAGATTGGCTCTTCGGGAAAGTATTCTTCCGAGGGGGTGGGTTCTTCCGGTTTTGGGTTCTCTTCTGGCAGGTCCATCGGTTAGACTCGCTTTTTGGTGGATACCTTATTATACAACAACGAAGGACGCCAGGGTCACCTGGCGTCCTGGTTGCAGGATAATCCGGGGGATAGGATTAGATCCAACCGCGCAATTGCATCGCCTTGGCTACGCGGTCTATGGCGACCATGTATGCTGCATCGCGCATGTACACTTTCTGCTTGATGGACATGTCCAAAACACCGTGGAAGGCGGAGGTCATCTTCTGGTCCAGTTTCTGCAGTACTTCTTCCTTGGGCCAGTAGTAGTTGGCATCATTCTGCACCGACTCAAAATAGGAGCAGGTCACGCCACCGGCGTTGCACAGGAAGTCGGGGATGTCGAAGATGTTGTTTTTCTTGAAATAATCATCGGCTTCAGGAGTGCAGGGGCCGTTGGCACCTTCGGCAACGATTTTTACATTCTTGGAGATCTTCTTGACGGTTTCCCCATTGACATGGCCTTCGATGGCTGCCGGGATCAGGACATTGCAATCCTTCTCGATCCATTTTTCGCCGTCTTCGGCGACGTAGCCGGAAGCCTCGGCCTTTTTCCTGTCGATCGTGCCGTACTGGTCAACGATGGTGAGCAGGTAGCGCGGATCAACTCCGTTTTTATGGCTGTAGGTATAAGAAGTTTTATCATTGCGGTCCCAGCAGGAGACGCAGGCAACTTTTCCACCCAGCATTTCGATGAAACCGATGGCAGCATATTGCGAAACGTTGCCAAAGCCTTCGATGGCAGCCACGGATTTCTTCGGGTCGATGCCCAAGTGCTTCATGGCCTCACGCACGGTGTAAATGACTCCGAACCCGGTCGCTTCGGTGCGGCCTTCTGAACCGCCGCCCCCGAGTGGTTTCCCGGTGAAAACGCCGGGGGTGTACACACCCACCAGCTTGGAATACTCATCCATCATCCAGCCCATCATCTGGGGGGTGGTGCCCACATCTGGAGCAGGGACATCCTGGCGCGGACCGATATTTTTCCACATGATCTGCACCCAGCCTCGGCATAGGCGCTCTTTTTCAGCAACGGATAGGGTGGACGGGTCAACGATGATGCCGCCCTTGCCGCCGCCCAGCGGAATATCTGCCACGGCGCATTTCCAGGTCATCCAGGTCGCCAGGGCGCGCACGGTATCCAGCGTTTCAGCGGGATGGAAGCGAATGCCGCCTTTGTTTGGGCCGCGCGCATCGTTGTGCTGAACACGGTAACCTTGGAAGATGCGCATGCTGCCGTTGTCCATTCGGACTGGAATGCGAAAAGTGTATTCCCGCATCGGCCATCTGAGGACCTCGGCCACTTGTGGGTCGAGTTTGAGCATTTTGGCAACTCCATCAAACTGTTTCTGCGCCATTTCGAATGCATTAATCTGTCCTGCCATATTTGTCTCCTTGATAAAAATTGAGGTGCGGTGAGAATATAAGCGGGCACCCCGGACGGGAGGCCCGCTTTACTTTATGCTATGTTTAACCATGCCAGCATAAGGTTTTCCACCAAGAAATTTCTTTCCCGTTAAAGGTACTCGATTATCAAAACTACGTCAATATGACGAAAACCATGCACGCGCGTGATTTATTTCGTGATTAATGGCACAAACCGTGATTTTCTCCGGGGGAATATACTCAGATTAAATAAAAAGGAGGGTGGTGGGAAGGTTAAACCTGCCTGACACCCCCCAATACGATCCATTAGCAAATCGGATAATCTTACAGCAATATTTCCGGCTCGGGAAATGGACACCGTTACTTTTCCGGTCCGAATTATTACTCCTTATCTCCTGAATCTTCATCTTCCCCGGAATCAAGTTCCAGCCGGACTTTTTGAGGGTCAAGCTGGATCCATAGCAGCAGCACGTGCCCGTCTTCTGACTTGATGGTGCGCGCCGCTACAATGGGGGCTTCTTCTTCCAACCCCAGGTCGTTGCGGTATTGCAGGTGGATCGGTTGATTGTTTCTCCAACGCCGGTAACACCGTTCAACAAGCGCTGGGCCATTAAATGTGCGCAGGCGGGTTAACAGGGTCAGCGGCAGGAATGGACCTTCGCCAACGCTGAGTGCCCAGCCGTCCTGCACGGGTTCGAATACAGGTGGGGGTCCTTCAATGATTGTGATTTTGTCATCCATAAGCACCTTCGTGGTTTGGAGATAATACCATAAACCTGGATTTTCTTCGAATCGGACGAATGAATCTCCTCTCTGGACGCCCTGCCGGGCTCCCGTTCTCCTCCCTCGCCCCGGTTAAAAAAAATCCGGGATGAAATTTACCCTTTAATTCGACGGATATTTCTCCTGGAGGGTTTTAAGCATGGCATGCAGTTCTTCGTGTCGTCCCCTTCCGATCACCTTTTCTTCATGATCTTCAAATCCTTCAAAGAGTTTTCCCAATTGCGTTTCGGTTAAAACCTTGTCAGCCATGGGAAACAATACCATGTTCTCTTTCTGTATATGATTTCTTAAAAGGGATGCATAATCTTTAGCTGCGTGCTCAAGCTTCACCCTGTCAAAACCATTGACCAAAGACTCTTCCAATTCCCGGATCAACTTCCGACCCTGTGTGTGTTCGGCAAGCATTACGCCGATCGGTCCGCCCTTATCCGGAACTCCCGCACCGATCATTGCCGGGAATAAAAGACCCTCCTCCTTCCCGTGATGGCACTTGTCGGCAAACTCTTTCAGGAACCCGATGAAACCAGAAATATCCTTAATATCCTCGGACTGGCCATTTTCAACGCGTGCAACCATGCGGTCCATGATATTGAGGGCGGAAAGGATTGCCTCGTGATCATTCAGTAGATCTTTAATTGCCTTACTCATCGCTGCCTCCAGAGGTGGATGAATTGGTGTTCATTTGGCAATTCGTGCCAGGCGGATTCCCAACAATCTTACCATGCCAATATCGGCTCTTTTTTTTGGCGGGCAAAAGATCCCACAATAACACGCCGAATGGTCAATGAGATCAATCTTCTTTTGGCGGAGCGGCTTCCCCGTAGTCCAGCACCTCGCGTACCCCCGTCCCCGATTCGGGCGGACCGACGATCCCCTTTTCTTCCATCGTGTCCACCAGCCGCGCCGCGCGCGTGTACCCGATGCGCATCCTGCGCTGCAGCATCGATACCGAGGCGCGTCCCTCCCGCCGGACAGTGTCGATGGCGTCATTAAGTAGCGGGTCACCCTGCAGGGCGGTGATATCCTCGAACATGGGCACTTGCTTGCCCTCCAGGTTTGACGATCCCAGCGGTGCCCCCGAGAACGGTACCGCGGATGCCCCTCCCGTTGTCCCGGCTGCGGCGCCGTACGGACTGGATGCGCCAGCCTGCTTTTTCCAATAGTCCACCAGGCGGGTAATTTCCATATCTGATACAAATACCCCTTGCAGCCGCACCGGCGCGGGTGAGTCTGGTGCCTGGAATAGCATATCGCCGCGCCCGAGCAGCCGTTCCGCTCCGGGCTGGTCGAGGATCACGCGGCTGTCGGTATTGGATGCCACCGCAAATGCAATGCGTGCTGGGAAGTTGGCTTTGATGAGACCGGTCACAACGTCCACTGAAGGCCGCTGGGTGGCAATGATCATGTGAATGCCGGTGGCACGTGCCAGTTGTGCCAGCCTGGTGATGGTACGCTCGGTCTCGTCCGGGGCGATCATCATCAGGTCAGCTAGTTCGTCGATCACCACCAGCAGGTAGGGAAGTTTTTTACCGCCTTGCGAAGCAACGCGCGAATTGTAGTCGGCGATGTTGCGGGCGCCGAGCTCTGCAAACTTATGGTAGCGGTTATCCATCTCGCGCGTCATCCACTGCAGCGCGCCCACCACGCGTTCGATCTCAACCACCACCGGGGCAAGCAGGTGCGGGATCCCGTTATACCCGGTCAGTTCCACCCGCTTGGGGTCCACCAGGATCAGGCGCAGGTCGTCCGGAGTGTTGTTCAACAGCAGGCAGCTCAGGATGGCATTTACACATACCGATTTGCCGGACCCGGTCGTCCCTGCAATCAGCAGGTGTGGCATGGATTCAAGGCTGGTCGACTTGGGGTGCCCGGCCACATCCTTGCCGAGCGCAAATCTCAGCGGCACCTTGCTGCGCGTGAACATTTCGCTTTCAACCACTTCTCGCAGCGCCACCAGTGCCATCTCTTCGTTCGGGACCTCGATTCCCACATAGCCGTGACCCGGAACGGGAGCCTGGATGCGGATGCGCGGCGCGGCCAGGGCTAGGGCCAGGTCGTCCGCCAGTGCGGCTATCTTGCCAACCCGCACCCTGGTTTGCCCTGAGCGCGATTCTACGAAAAGCGGTTCCACACCGAACATCGTCACCGTGGGTCCGCGGCTGATCTCGACCACCTGGCTGGGAGCACCGAAGGAGGCCAGCGTCTCTTCGATCAGCCGGGCGCGCTTCTGGATGAATTCTTCGTTAACCTTGGGCGCTTCGGCCGGTTCCAATATTGCGGCCACCTTGGGCAGCACCCAGGTAATGACCGGAGCGGAGGAAAGGTTGGTTCTTACCGTCACGCCGGGCGGTACGGTCGTGACCGGTTGCGATTCGGGCGGTCGCAGCAGGGGGATGAAATCGTCGAGCGGTTCTTCCGCAGGCTCCTTTCCTGGTGAACCGGCGGCTTTCTTTTGGAAGCGCTGTTTAAACCAGCCTTTGAACTTCGAACCGAGCGGTCCTGTCCATTTGAACATCTCGCCCATCGAGATGTCCAGTGTCATTGCCAGGGCGATGACTAGCCAGGCTGTCACAACGATGACTGTCGCGGCGGCACCAATGGCCCCCACCAGGCCCTGCTGGAGCAGGGCCCCGACGAATCCGCCTCCTTGACCCGCCTGGGCGCGCTCGAGGGCTGTCGCGGTAGAGCCGTCCAGCCCGTGGAACGCTGCCAGCAAGCCCACGAACAGGAGCAGCATGCCAATGACCCGTTCGATGTTGAGCGCCGGAAGTTTGTCCACGTGACGAGCCACCAGCCAGGCGCCCAGTACAAGCAGCCCGACCGGCAGGATGTAGTCGCCCCACCCAAAGACCCGCGCCAGGATGTTGATCCAGCTTCCGGTGAAATTGCTCTTGTTGGCCGAGAAGAGGCTGAGCAGAGTCACCAGTCCGACGATCGCCAGCGCAACGCCCAGGATGTCCATCCTGCGTTCAGGAGAAATATTGTCGAGGACGGTGAACCGTTCAGGCGCCACCTTGGACCGGGAGGGGGAGCGCCTGGCCTGGCGTGGGCGCGGGGTACTGCTGACAGGCTCTGGTTCCAACTCGGGTGGGTTGCGGCTGCCGGAGCGGGAGGACGTTTTTCTGATGGGCTTTTTTGAGCGGGTGATGGGCATTGTAAATTGATTATAGCACAAATGGTCTAACGACTATTGAAGGTTCACCCCGGCTGTTTTGAGTTTTGGCTCAGCCACTCGAGCGTTCCATCGTAATGTTCCTGGTGATGGTCATAGCAAGCCAGCATGGTGGAAGCAAGCGGGCGTCCTTCCATCCACAGGAACCTCCCCTCATTCAGAAGGTCTTTTTCGGAAATTTTCTCTCCCAATTCCAGGAACCGGAGATACCCGATTTTCCAATTAAGATATACCTTTGACCAGGGTAATTCACGGTTTGTTTCAAAGATCCAGTCGTTGATCTGATCTACATTGGCCGCATTTGGATCCATCTCGGGGGGCCATTTTGGGTATTCTGGCTCATGATCCAGAGAACCGGCTTCCAGCCGTGCGATGGTCCGCTGCTGCCAGGCCCATAAATGGGCCATTTCATCCTTCGTGGACCATTTGGAAGGCAGGTGTGGCGCCGTGATTTGTTCATCGCTTAAGGGCTCGAGGATTCCCTTCCAACGGTTAAATTGCTCTTTAAGTGCAGCCAGGATATGTTCATTCATGTTCATTTTCGTTCTCCCTTTCGTCCATATCGCGGTCCCGTCAAAGCTTCTCTTCTGCATTTGTCGGGCGGTTGGTATTTATGAAATCGAGTTTGCATAGTGGAGCAGGACGTTTCCCGAACCAAAATTCTTTGCCTCGATAAGTCTGAGGCCGGTACTCTCGAAATCTTTAAAAAGTGGTTTGCCTTTTCCCAGGATTATCGGTGAGACTACGATCAAATACTCGTCAATTAGTCTTTCCCTACCCAGTTGTTGAATAATGGTTCCGCTTCCGAAAATGGTAATGTCTGGTCCGGTTCCGGCAATTAATTCTCTCACTTCCCGGGTGACATCTTCTTTTACCAGCCGTGTATTCATCCATGAGACAGCATCCATGGATTTGGAAAAAACAACTTTGGTCATTTCATCCAATTCTTTTGCCAGTTTCCGTGCCCCGCTGCTGGCATTTGGATCCTTGGCTACATGGGGCCAGTAGCTCTCAAACATCTGGTAGGTTATCCTGCCAAGCAGCAGCGTGTCCGGACTCATCATCTCATGCGCGGCTTTATCTACCTCCGGGTCATGCACAAACCAGTCAATTTCTCCATTTGGACCAGCAAAAAAGCCGTCCACCGAAATCCGGTTTAACACTACCACCTTTCTCATTTCAGTCTCCTGGTTATTGCGATAACACTCTCATTCCATTATCGCGCCACTTCCTGCAGTTTTTCATCAAATCTGCATAATCATTTTCTGCATCTGGGTTGCTTTTCCCGCTGTCGGTAGGATTTAGTGTCTGCTTGATCTGGTTGGGTGGCTATGCAATTGGTGAATTGGACAATATTTTCGCCAACTTTTGAAACTCGATTTGCGCGTGGTGCTCCATCTCTTTTTCGAATTTCTTCGAAAAATAGTTCTTTAAAAGCGGGTCAAAAACCCTCCCAATTCCTTCCAATCCCACCGCGAGTGTGTGGGTAATTTTGACCCCAACATCGGTGTCATCGAATTCCAGGGTAAGCCACCCCGGCAGGCTGATGACCTTTTTCATTTGCCAGACCAGCTTTTTGCCGGGGATGATTTCTATAATCTTCCCAGTAAATTTCAATCTGCGTCTGCCGACATATTCGTCAAATATAACCAGGTTACCGAGGTCATTGGGATGCCGCTCTAAAGTGTGGAAGGATAGGTGTGTTCCTTCCCACCATTTTTGATACTTCTCATCGGTGCAGTTTAAGAAATATTCCGATATTGCTTTCCCCGTGGTGTTATTAACATTAATTTCGGTCTTTAAAATGATCATTGCGTTGCCTGTAATAAGCGGTTGATTAATCACAAAACGGGAGAAGCGATCTTCACTTCTCCCGTTATCTTCAAATGCGACTACATTTTCTTCAGCAGATCAGCCTTCTTGCTCTGGAACTCTGCCTCGGTCAGCACCCCGTGCTGGCGCAGCGCATCCAGTTGGGAAAGCAGGTCAGACAGGTTGGGTGCCGGGGGTGCCGGTGGCATCTGCCCCGGGACGCGCTCTAATTTTTCCTTGGCGTTGATCATTGCGCCTTTGTATTGGATGGGGCGGCCGATGTGGGTGAACTTGTTCACTCCCAGCTCGCTTGCGGTCAGGATTTCAATGTCGCCGTAATCAAGCATGCGTCCCATAAAGGACTGGCTTAACTTTACGTCATTGACTTTCTCCAGGGACGAGTCCGTTACGTTCTTGTTGAATACGCCTGAAAGCTGCATCACGCGCCGGTTGGTTACCACGAATTTGCGCCCCGACCAGATCAGGACATCCCGCACAAGGCTGATCAGCGGGAAGATAAGCAGCAGGTATCCAAGCAGCACCAATGGATTGAGCACCAGCAAAGCATACACCAGGGTGATCGCTACGATCAATCCAATCGACAACAGGCTCTCGCTCAGGATTTCGCCCACCAGTACCAGCCAGTGTTGGTGGGTCACGAAAAGCACATCCTCATTATCGCCCAGCAGACTATTAAGATACTTATCGCTCATGATCATCGCCTCCAAGGAAAATGTTAGCTAAAAAACATAAACCAGTATAGCAAGTTCTCAGCGTTAGCGCAATATTATCGAAGTTGCTTGCGGTAGAAGATCCGATCATATCCTTGATCGAATTTCCTTTCATATTCGACATATCCTATTTTGGGATAGAAGACCTGGTTCTCCGTCATTTTGGTATTGGTGCACAAATAGATTGAATGAAAACCTTTTTCCAATGCCTGCCCTTCGGCAAACACCAGCAGTGCCCTTCCAACACCCGTGCCTTGCAGCGCAGGCAGCACTGCCACGGTGTCCACATAGAAACCCTCATCGGTCTCGTATTGAACCAGGACTCCTGCTATCTTCTCTCCGGCGCTTGCCACCCAAACCTTTCCTTCTCGGATGATTTCGGGGAAATCGGCCAGCATGGGGGCAGGTGATTTGCCGATCCGTTTGGTGTAAGGTGAAAATGCCGCCCTGACGCACCCGGCAACCGCCGCGGCTTCACTGACTGCTGCGGGTCGGATCAATGGGCTGAGGCTTCCCCGGGAGGTTGGTTTCATCCCTTCTTCCTGGTCACGCCGTTCACCCTTATCAGCCTTGCCGGTCAAAATAAGTCTCGAACATCCTCACGGCTTGAGCTCTAGTTCTGCTCTCACCACCCCGGCGCGTTCGTGGCGGGCTGTCACTTTCACTTTTCCACCCTGCGGGGCATGCACGACCCATTCCACTTTCAAACGGTCGTCGGTGCCTCCTTCCCAGCCATCCGGGAAGGCCGCTTTATAGGCGCGCCCTTCCAGTTGGGTCAGTTCCTGGCGCGGCTTGCCCGATTGCAGGGTGGCACCCTTCGGCAGTTCGATTTCACAGATGACTCCCCGGGAAACCTTTTTTTCCACGGCTTTCTTGGTGACGTATGAAGGCAGCCAGCCCGTATTCTCCACCACCAGCCGGATGCGGAAAGCTCCCTTGCCGATGGGTTTAACTTCAGTTGAATGTAAAGCCAGTTTTGGAGAGATCAAGGCATGCCAGATGATCCAGTCGGGGAAGACCTGGATTTCCTTTTCGAGGAAATTCAACGGCGGGTTGCCCCAAGTGTTCATGGAGTCCCACCCGCCCAGTTCCACTTTGCCAAGCTGCGGATGGACAAAGGCGTACCATTCCACGTACCCTTTTCCGCCCAGCACGTCCTTGTTCCACTTCATCAACTTCAGGTCGTCCTCCAGCGGGTGGTTGCGGAACCATTCGATATATTTAAAATCCTTGATCCCCGCCTGGCGCATCGGGCTCCACAGTTCCACTGTCCAGGAGAAGACCCCCAGGTGATCGTACATCCAGGTATCGAATGCACCGTTGGTCACCTTCTTGGGATGGTAGCGAAAATCGTGATAGCAGGATAAATGAGGGTAGCCAGTCATACGGGTTCCCTGGTCCCCGATTATCTTGTAAGTCCACAGGTCTTCCGGGGGAAACTCATCATCGGCGCGGTCATCATAGGGGCGCAGGAGCACCCCGCTGTAAGTATGGAAGGTGACCACCCCGGTCAGGTTGTGATGGTTGACAATAAATTCCACAATGTTGCGCGCCTCCGGCTCGCTGACCGGGTATGGACCTGCCCCGTGCTGCTCGTTTTCCTGGTGCCATGCCACCGGGAAGTTCCTGTTCAGGTCGAGTCCTTCCTTGGCATCCTGCGGCTGTATGGTGACTCCATCGTAGTTGCGCAGCAGCCCTTCCGGCAGCAGCCGGTAATAGCTCCCTCCCGTTTCCACCGGGTCGCGGCGGATCATCAGGCGCGGGTCGTCCGGATGCGCCTTCCAGGCCCCATTCGCGTCAGGGATCCGCATGGTCAGGATTCGTCCGTCGCCGTCGATATCCTCCTGGAGCAATCCATCCACCGGCTCCTCATCGTATGGGTAGGGCCGCGTGCTGGACCGAATGATCCTGGGTTTATCTGCCAGCGCCCATTCGGCCCCGTCGGGGTTCACACGCGGGACGATATAAAAGGCGCGCGTATCCAGGGCGGCAGTGATGCTGGTATCCTTTCCATAGCGGGTGACGAGCGCGTTGATGAAATATAGGACGGCCATCGAACCTGCCACCTCGGAAGCGTGCAGGTTGCCGTCCACCCACAGGGCCGGCTTTTCCACATCCGGTCCTGTCTTAAAGTTGGTGGCGGTCACCAGCCAGACATCCCTGCCCTCGTGACTTTTCCCTATGCTTTCCAAATGCAGCAGGTTAGGGTGTTCTTCCACCAGGGCTTTTAGCAGGCGGGTCAATGCGGTGTAACGGTAAAAGCGGTTGAAGGCGATGGCAGGCATATCTTCTCCTAATGCGTCAAACTAATCATGATCTTCAATATTTTATCGGCGATGGCGGCACGGCTGAAATGTTCTTCCAGGTATGTTCGGCCTGCCTTTCCCATCCCCCGGCTTTTTTCCGGGTCTGCAGCCAGGGTTTTAACAGCTTCAGCCAGTGCGGTTGGATCCCCGGGTTGGGCGAAAATGCCGCAGCCGGCTGCCTCAATGACCTCGCGGATCACTCCGTCGATGGCCAGCGCAACGGGTCGGCCTGCCGCCATGTAATCGAATACCTTGTTGGGATAGGTGGTCTTGTATTCTTCCAGGGGTTTCAGGATGGCCAGGCAGGCATCCGCACCTGCCAGGGCAGCGGGCATCTCCATCTTGGGGATGGCGGGGATGAACAAGACATTGCTCACTCCCATTTCAGCGGCTTGTTTTTGGAGGGCAGGTTTTTCCTTGCCGTCCCCGAGCAGTACGATCATGACTTTCGGGGTGTCGGTTGCCAGCATCCTGGCGCAACCCAGGACAACGCCCAGGTCATTGGACAGCCCGTGGGCACCGGCATACAGGACCACAAATTTATCCGCCAGGCCGTATCGCGTTCGGAAAACCGCACCGTCCTCGGCAGGGTCGAACATCTCCGGGTCCGCCCCGTTGGGCACCAGTTCCACACGGCGTGCGCCGCGCTGCTTCACGTGTTCCACGTAACCGGGACTGTTGACCATCACCAGGTCTGCGCCGCTGTACAGGAACCGTTCCAGCCATGCAGCCACTTTGATCAGGATGGGATTTCTCAGCACGCCTACCGCAATGGCGAACTGGGGCCAAAGATCGCGCACTTCGAACAGGAACGGGATTCGTTTTAGGCGTGCCAGCAGCCAGGCGGTCAGGCCCTGGAAAATGGGCGGGGAGGTTCCCCAGACCACATCCACATTTTTTACCCTCAGGCCTATGAAAAACGAGGCCGCCATGAAAGACACGAACGCGAAGACCCGCTGGACGAATGACTTGTGCAAACCGGTTGTCGAGGCCGCGCGCAATACTTTCACCTCACCTTGCCCGGCAATTATTCCGGGGGTTTGGTTGTCGCTGGCTCTCGAAATTGGTGCGCCGGTCAAATAACTCACCCGGCTGGTGATCACCGTTACGTTGTGCCCCCGCGCAGCCAGGTACCGGGCGAACTCGTCATGGCGGGTTCCGCCTGGTTCGTCTAGCGCGGTAAAAGCCTGGTGGATAAGCAGGATGTGCATGCTGGAAGCTGGTTTCCTGGATTCACTCTCTAATTAGCTGGTGAAGCGCAGCGGTTAGGGACATCATTACACACTAGTTATGCTAAATCAAAACACGTGTCTACTGGATATTGTACGATATTACCTGGATTTTCGGAGAAACGGTAACCCCCTCCATTAAAGTGCTCTTGCGCCTCTGCCAGGCAAAAAAAACAGGCATCATGGGATGCCTGGCATCTGATCTCCACGGTCGCTATTCGAGCTGTGCCAGCCCGTGCTGGATCGCGTACCGTAGAATATCGATCTGTGAGCTGAGTTCCAGTTTCCGCATGATGTTGGTGCGGTGCGTTTCTACCGTGCGCGCACTGATCACCAGTTTCTTGGCGATCTGCGAATTGGAATTTCCTTCCGCGATCAGTTGCAGTATTTCCCTTTCCCTGATGGAGATCCGCTCGTCCAGGTTGAATTCCATGCTGGTTCCCGAAACGACCGCATCGATGATTTGCTCCGATACCAGGCTGCTCAAATACCGTTGTCCCAGGATGACCGACTTGATCGCCTGGATCACATGCTGGAAATCGTCGTTTTTTACCACGTATCCGCGCGCCCCGTTCCTGAGCGCACGGACAACATACGAGGAGGAGGTGTGGGTCGTGATCATCACCACGGGCATTTCCGGGTTGCGCTGGTGGATCAGCTTGGTCGCTTCGATCCCGTTCAGGTTTGGCATGCTGATGTCCGCCAGGACAACGTCCGGGTGAAGGTTCTCGGCCAGCTCGACCATTTCATTGCCGTCCGCGGCTTCACCGATGACTTCGATATCGGGTTGGGCGTTGAGCAATACCGTGAAACCCTGCCTGACCATTGCGTGGTCATCAGCGATTAATACTTTGATCTTTTTTATGCTCAACACCTCCTTCCCGTATAAATTCCAGGCTGCCCACCGGTAAAAACCGCATGTTTACGGGGTAAATGCTCCTTGAAAGGCGTAAACATTGCTTCCGTGGGTGTCACTCCAGGCGAAAGCGTTGAGTAATTCGCGCATTAAGGACACGTAGCACTTCCCCGAAATAGGTAATATATGAAGCGCCTTTCGGGAAGTGAATGCGTGGATGAACTCGCAGGTTTTTATGCCTGGTTTGCGTATTTTAAGCACTCTTAATTCACTTGGAAGGCTGTAAACCCCCAGGTTTTGCCCGTGCAGGCAAGCAACACATTCGTTGAGGAATGTGTTCATCTCACCTCGTATTCCCCCCGGCTGGAATTAATCCACGGGCCTTATTATCACCAGGATGATACTTAATGAAAAGCGCACTCTCCCGCATGGTAGCTTCCTCAATAATTCCCTATGCCAGACCCGATAAATGAACAGTGCTTGCTGCAATAAAGGCTGATTTCAAACGAAATTGGAAGCATTCCGGGTAAGATTTTCTGAAAAAAATTCCATTAAAACCCGAAAAAAAAGATTAAATGCCATGTATATTTTACACCAAATATCACGTAGTAGGTTGCATGAGAACCGTCATTGGATGACCATGACACGCTTGTATTTATGCTCTGATAACGAAAATTATCCCATTAATTCTAAGTATTGAATATGGGGCAAGGACGTATTAAATTACTTAATAACGCGTGATGGTATTACGCTATATATGCGCAATATTACCGAAACAAAGGACTTCAAATAACATTGGATTACGTTTTACATGAGCTTCCATCCTGGTTGGAGTACGGTTTCTTGATAGGGTGTATTCCGAACCTTTCAGGGAGGACCTAATCATTTTACGCAGGGTCAATATCGCCTTTTATACAACGATTTCAGTAAATTCCTTATTTCCCCCCAGGCAGGATGGATACATAATTTAGCTATACGCCATAGAATCTTTAAGTTGTTAATAATCTGGAATTAATGTACCTTTAATCTCGCCTATTCAGATCACGAAAAGAAGGCATACTATGTCGCAAAAGCAAATTATGATTGTGACTCCTCATGCGGACTTTGGCGAAATTGTCAGCCAAAGCCTGGGCAAGGAAGCCTCGTGTGATGTGACTGTTGCCACATCGATTTCAGAGGCAATTACCCTGACCAAGAAGAGCAAGATCCTTCATTATGCTTTGCTGGACATGGAAATGGGGGTTGAGAAGGTGCTCGAGCAGGGATTTACCTTGCGCAACGCCTTTCCACCCATATCTTTGATCTTGATTTCCAAGAAATACCCGCCCCCCGAGATGGAAGATTTGCGCCCCTGGAAGTTCCTGCGCAAACCTTTTGTTCAAAGAGAATTGATGGACCTGATCCGTGACGGGAACGAAAGTATCAACCGGCACTTTGATTATGTCGACTCCAATTTCAGCACCCTGGCGGAAGATACTGGCCCAGCCTGGTATATGGATGAAGCCGTGGCAACGAAAAACCTGGTTGCGGCCACCTCCAACCTGGTTGTCCAGGAAGCCATCCTCGTTTCCAGCACCGGGATTTTGGCTCACTCCGGTGAGTTGTCCAAGGATGCCGTTGAGGAGTGCTCGCGTCTTGTCCGCAGGTATTTGGGGGACGACAGCACCGCTGACTTGATCAAACCGGTCCGCCTGCAAACCACCAGCAAGAATCATCTCCTTTCTGCCACCGTGCTGGCTGTCGGCATCATCCTGGCTCTTACCTTTGACTCCGAGACTCCCTTCGATATTTTACGCAGCCAGACCCGTTACTTGACCAATATATTAAAGAACCCGCGGCTTACCATGCCTGAAGTCCACATTCTGCCCAAAACCCCCGAACTCCAGGTGAACGTGGTAAAAACCCCCACCCATCAAAATCCGCTTGAATTCATCACGGACGATTTTGATATCACCAAACCCGAATATAGCGATTCCCTGCCCAGTTTGCTGTTTAACAAACCAGCGGCAACCGCGCCGGTGGACGATCTCCCACAGGAACCCACCTCCTCGGAACCCAATGCCAATCCTGTTGTTGATGACCTGGTTGCCAGTTCTCCGGTAAGTGCGTCCGAAGTTCCTGCAGCTGCTCAGGAAAGCCAGTCACCCTGGACGAACTCAACCCAGCCCCAGCCAGGAAACCCTTACACACAAAGCTCACTTATTATCCATGAGGCCGAGCCGGTCCGGGCGGATTCTCCCATGGATGTCACCCGGGAAATGGCACGCAGTCCCCTTAGTCCCACCGATTCCAGCCTGTTCGATGTGTATTATGCCTGCCTGCTTATTCCACGTATTAAAACGCATGCGTTGGACAGCGATTGCGCTGGTTTCTTGAGGACTGAACTGCCAAATATATTCCTCGCCTACAGTTGGCGCCTCGAGGAACTGGTGATCGATCGCTCTTATCTTCAATGGGTGGTTCGCATCCCTCCCACCATCGCCCCGGCTGCCCACATCAAAGTGATCAGAAGGGATAGTTCAAAAATGATCCTGTCGAATTTTGCCAGGTTCAACCGCAATGAATTTTTGAAGGATTTCTGGTCCCCGGGTTACTTGCTCGGCGGTGGTCGCCATCTTATTCCCGAGGCGGAAATCGCTGAATTTATCACCCTTAATCGCAAACAATATTATTCCGAACCAAATCTGCATTTTGAACCCAAAAGGGAACCACTGGGCTACCAGTATTAAAGATTCCGTCTTCTCTTCGCGGATCCAATAAGACTCCCTTCATGCGAGCCCGTAATGACTGATATCACTGTCAATCGAATCAGCGAGATCCTGCGCTTGGTATTCGATTTGTTATGGTTTGAACCCCAGGGCCTCTATGTATCGGAGATCATGCGATACATTCAGGCCACCGTGCCGTTGTCGGAATACGAGACTGGTTATTACGCCTACGCTCCCTATTCACCTCGTTATGAAGTGGTCATCCGCGTGGGCACCATCCCCCTCGTCAGGGCTGGCTGGCTGGAAAAGACCAGGAACGGACGCTGGTTCATCACCGAAGCCGGTCGCCAGGCCTGCAAACGCTATAATAACGCTGCGGATTTCTTCGAGGAGTCCGTGCGCCTCTTTGTTCAATGGAAATCCAACGAGAACAGCCGCCTGGTCCAATTGGGCGCCACTCCCTATAATTTTGCAGTGGAAAACTCGTGGGAGCAGATCCGCCAGTATATCGATAAACTGGATATGCGCGACCTGCGCGAAATGGTCACCGTACTCTTGAAAGCGATGGGCTGTTTCATCGCCTGGCAGGGTCCGCTTGGTGAGGACAATGAACTGATCGACCTGGTCTGTTATAAGGATCCCCTTGGGCTAAATCCTCCCCGTATTGTCGTTCATGTGGCCAATAAATCCCAGGTTTCCACCCGGGACGGGCTGAGTGCGTTCATGAATCTCCTTAAACCGGACGACGTGGGACTTTATATATCGCTGGGCGGTACCACCAATGACCTGAATCAATTTGCTCTTGCCCAAACCAAGTACAGGGTCAGGTTGATCGACCTGGAGACGTTTGTCGATCTTTGGGTGGAAAACCAATCGAACATAGACCAGGAAAGCAGGATTAAATTCCCTCTGAAACCGGTTTATTTCCTGGCATTTCCAAACCAGGGTTAATCCCCAATTCCTTTTCTACCAAAAATATTAAAACAGGCGCACCTTTCCAGGACGCCTGTTTTTACTTTATGGGATTGGTTATTTGTGAGTCGACGTCTTCGAATGGAGTGCACTGAAGGCATCTATACCCATCCTGGCAACGGTTTTGGAATTAGTCAGGTCCTTCTGGGATCAAGACTGGTTCTTCCGGCCAGCCCTTTTTTACTGACCGTACCACCAGCTCGACCAATGCCAGGGGTTTTACGGGTTGTTTCAGCATTTCTTCCACCGGCATCCACATCGGGCGGTAGGTGCCACGCTCAGGCAGCGGGCTGAATAATTCTTCGCCTTTACCCGTACCAAAGGTCCCGCTGGTGACTTCAACCAGGTAGTAATACTGCCATTTCCCCTGCCAGCCGTACTGGGCCACCAGTTGTTTCAGGGTCACCTGCAGACCAAGCTCTTCCTCGGTTTCCCGCACGGCGGTCCTTTCGGGAGTCTCGCCTTCGTCCACGTGACCTCCCGGAAATGTGTAATAATGCAGCCCGGCGCGGTGACGTTCGATCAACGCGATCTTGTTATCCAGAACGAGGATGATTCCGGCTCGGTAACTCATTTCGGGAAGGTGAACTCCGAAGTGAATTGTACTTCATTTAAAGCATTTATTTCGACAGCCAGCGATAACGCCGGTACCTTGCTTCCATATAAATGCGAGACCCAGCCCCGCGTGGGTCCCGGCGCCCCCGAACCTGCCAGCAGTTCCCCCGCCCGCGCGAGCGAAAAAGTAACCGGGCTGTCTGTTGGCGAATGACGGATGTCGATCACCACCCGGCCTTTGGGGGTTTCCAATTTCAAAAGCAGTGTCGGCCCATTATCCTGGATTTCCCACTTCCAGTCCGGTAGCAGCCAGTGCAGGCGGAATGTTCGCAGCTTTTTGTCCCAGGGCATCCGCAGCGGCAGCACCTCGTCCTCCACCAGCCACCGGTCGTCTTCGCAGGCGCTTACAATGCGGCTGTGGCGGCACCCGCCTCCCCGCGTTCGGCCGCGCACCCGCTGGAGCACCGCCGGGTCTTCGGTCGGGAGGCTCATCCTGTACGCATCGAACCGGTCCAGGTAAAGGAACCGCCCGGCGCGTGTGAACTGGTCCTTGCCGTTCACGGTGATGGTGTTATGCACCAGCGCTGTAGTCAGGCTGTTATCCCATGGGCTGTCAGCGTTGTAGAGATAAGTCCCGGCGTCCTGGGTGATATTCAAGCCGCGCCACCACAGGTCCAGGTGCAGCTGGTCGGCATGCGATGGGCGTGAGGTGAACTGTGCCGTCCGCAGGTATGCCCAGCTGGTCTTCCCGTAAAGTTGATCGCCCAGGTAACGCGGCAGGGCCATGTTTCCTGGACCCGCAGTTTGTGCGTCGAACCATAGTGCCATTTCATCCCAGGCTCCATGAGGCAGGTCGTAATCGAGGAAATTACGCGCTGCCGCGTGCAGGACCGGACGATAATCTTCGAACGGGAGTACCGTCAGGGGAAAGAGGATTGCCCCGTCGTTGGCGCCCAGGTTCGGCGTTGCCCCGGATTCGGAATCCATTATTGCCAGCAGCCAATGGATCGACCGCCGGATTGCCACCAGGGTCTGGTGCGGCCAGCGGTAGATTCTCCTCGAGTCTTTCCTGCACAGGAGCTCGACCCACAGCACCACTTGCAGCATCAGGCGTTGGTAATTGGTGGAGTGTTGGGCATATTCCCCGTACCCGTCGATCTGTTCCTGCAGCCCGCGGTTGATCCAGCGCCAGCCCAGGGCGCGCCAGCGGGCAGCCTCCGGGTGGTCCGGCAGGGCCATTCCGGCCGTCAAAAGCCCGGCGGCTTCGGTGAGCAGGTGGTTGTTCTGCTGTGAGCGGGCGTAGACCAGCGTGGGAGGAATCCTCGCCGCATGTGCAGCCACCGCGGCAGACAGGCTGGCTTTGCGTTCGGGTGTTGAGGCCGAAGCGCCCTCGAAAACTTGTGCCGCCCAGGCGAACGCGGTCAGGCGCAGCGCCACCTCCTGGCCGCTCATCCAGTGCGGACCCAGGCAGGGAGGGTTGGCGTCCTTGAAGGTTTCAAAAAATTGCCAGAATGCCTGGGCGTATTTTTCTTCCCCGCTCAGGTGATACGCGCGTCCCAGGGGATATGCCCATCCAAATCGAGCCGGTTCCCACACGAATTTGATGTCGTGGATGGGGGTTTGTCCCCAGGGGATGGGTATTTTTCCGGTTTCGTAGGCTGTCCAGTCTTCCAATTTACCGGGCAGGGTCAGCACCAGGTCCGTCGCCGTGCCCCCGAATAGCCGGATCTTCCCGCTGACGATTTCGTCCGCCTCGGCGAGCAGGGTGGCTTTGCCCTCATTTCCAAGCACCGCCTGGATTTTGTCTCTCGCGGGGATCGTGCCGACTGCTTTCAAATTTCCGGTCGCGGCGGGCAACACCCGCCGGGTGACCCGTCGATAATGTCCGATCGCCAGTCCAAGCCTGTAAAGTCCATTGAGCGCCACCGGTTGGAGACCCAACTGCTGGAGCGCTTTTATGGCGGTCGCTGCCTTGGAGAAATAGCTCATCAGCAGATCCGGTTGAGATAAGCCAGCGTAAAGAATAACGTGCTCACCTGCATCGACTGGAGCAGTTCGCCCTTTTTCGCCATGGCGATCACTTCCTCCAGGGGTTTTAGGAACACTTCGATCTCTTCAGCCCCATCCAGGTGTTGGCTGCCCGCTTTTTCAGCATCCAGCGCCAGGAATGAATAGATCAGGTTGGTTTGATTGGCGGGGTTCGGGGAAACGCAGCCCACCTGGATGATCCGCTCGCTCGTGTACCCGGTCTCCTCCTCCAGTTCCCGCCGGGCAGCCGCCAATGGATCCTCGTCTTCCTTATCCATCACTCCCCCGGGCAGTTCCACGATCACCTTTTGCGCGCCGTGCCGGTATTGCCGGATGAGCACCACCTCCTGCTCTTTCGTCAATGCCAGCACCGTAGCCCAGGTCCCGAATTCGAACACCGTCCCTTCGATGATCTTTCCGTTGGGGAGTTCGCAGCGGTCGAGGCGGATGGTATCCCGCAGGTGGGTCGAATCCAGGATCTTCCAGGGTTTGATGGTCATGGGCGGATGCCGTTATTATATACTTTATCACCGATTGGGGACGTATAAAACAACCTGGAGGCTGTCGAGCCTTGCTTTTATAAAAGCAGGCTCGCCAGCCTCCAGCCCCGTTTCTAGATTATTCCAGCTTAGACTTTTGCGGCTCTCAGCGCGGAGGGAAGCAGTTCTGCGGCGGCGCGCACCTGGTCGGTGGAGCACGAGAACGCGAAGCGGATGGTTCCTTCGTTATCCGGTCCAAATGCCGAGCCGGGTGCCGAGCCGATGCCTGCCTGGTCGATCAGGAAGTTGGTCATCGACCAGTCGTCGGTCTTTCCCTGGTAGCCGGGCCAGTCTGGGTTGATGGTGGCCCACATGTAGAATGCTCCCGAGGGCTTGAATGGTTTGACGTAGGGGCTTTCTTCCAGCCCGGAGAAGAGCATATCCCGGCGTGCCTGGTACTCTGCTGCCATTCCCTTGGTGAAATCCTGCGGGCCGTTGATCGCCGCGGCCGCGCCGTACTGCGTCACCGAGTTGACCCCGTTGATGGTGCAGCGCACCAGTTTTTTCAAGCGCATCAGGATCTCTTCGTCGGTGGCAATCACGTATCCCAGGCGCAGGCCGCTCATCGCGTAGGTCTTCGAGAGCGAGAAGACGGAGATGGTCCGTCCCTGCGCGCCGGGCAGCGAACCGAGACTGACGTGTTTTTGACCGTCGAAGATCACGTGCTCGTAGGCCTCGTCGCTTACCAGCAGCAGGTTGTGCTTATCCGCCAGCAGGGCGATCTCTTCCAGGGTTTTACGTTGCACCACCATCCCGGTCGGGTTGTGCGGGGTGTTGACGAAGATCGCTCGCGTCCGCGGGGTGATCGCCGCCTCGATGTCAGCCGGGGAGTACAGGTAACCTTCCTCCGCCCGCAGCCGCACCGGCACCGGGTTCCCGCCTCCCAGCCGCACGTTCTCGGCGATCTCGGTCCACATCGGGTTGGGCAGGATCACCTCGTCCCCGGGATCGAGCAGTGCCCGGAAAATGATGTACAGCCCGTTCATGCCGCCGTTGGTGACCACCACGTTATCCGGTCCGGGCACCTCGAGTTTGTTTTCGGTCGTCACCTTGCGGTGGATCGCCTGGCGCAGCACGGGGATGCCGGTGGAGGCGGTATAGTGGGTCTGCCCGTCGCGTAGCGCTTTCTCCATCGCTTCCCGTGCCAGCGCGGGGATATCGAACGACGGGTCCCCTGACTCAAGCCGCAGGATCTTGCGGCCCTTGGCTTGCTGGTCCAGCAGCCGGTCCCGTACCTGGACGATGGCGCCCAGTGAGACCTGGTCAACGATATGGGTCATGGCAACCTCCGTTAATTAAATTTTTTGATTATACCCCCCGGGGGATTAAGTTTGGCAAATATTTAAGATGTTTCCCGTTGAAGGTCGATTCCGTGCTGTGAATTTCCACGAATCTGGAAATTCCTCCATGGATACGTCGTTATTAAAAGTTATAGTTTCTTGACCAGGATCAGGCAGGGATTGGTTTCGTCCCAGATCTGGGTGAACTCTTCCAGCGGGCGGAATCCCAGCGCTTCGTAAAATGCCCGTGTGCGCGCATACCCTTCATCCGGGCGGGAGGGTCCCAGGGTCTTGACCTGCATGTACTCAATCCCCTCTCCACGCGCATGGCTTTCGGCGGTCTCCACCAGGGCGCGTCCCATCCCTTTCCCCTGGTATTCCGTCCGCACAGCCATCACCATGATCTCTGCTGAAAAAGGGTTGTGGCTTTTCAGGCTGAGGAAGCCCAGCACATTTCCATCCCTCGTTGCCAGGAAGGTGGGCAGGTGCTCCACCTCCTTTTCGTAATTCAGGAGGTCTTCTTCTATGCCAAACCAGCCCGGCAGCCCGCGCAGGATCGGGATGCAGACCGAAGCCTTGTCGAGCAGGGGTCCTTCAATTTTGAAATCCATATCAAATGGAGATTTTCTGTCCCACCCTTAAGCTTTCCATCGCTGCGAACGTCGCCTTCGTCACCCCGATCAACTGCTCGTACGGGATCGGCGCTTCCCCGCTGCTGCGGATGGCATTCACAAAAGCCGCCCATTCGCCTGCCCAGCCTTTATCCTGCTCCATTCTGGACAGTGCTCCTCTTTCCATCCCGCACCGTTTCCAGCGACCGGAAATCTTTCAGCACCGCCACATCTCCCCCGCAGAACACTTCCACGCGCTCCTTCGGGAACGACTTGTCGCCGTTGGCGAGGTAGTCCACCACGCCGATCGATCCGTCCGGGAAGGTGAAGGTCATCGAAAGATTGTCCCCCCGGTACTTTCCGGCATCCGGCAGGGACTGGGCGCTCACCGAGACCGGCACATCCCCGACCAGGAACGTCAGGAAATCCACGAAATGGCACCCTTCGCCGATCACCCGCCCGCCGCCCTGTTCCGGGTCCTGCGTCCAGTGGGTGGAGGGGAGGTAACCGGCGTTGACCCGGTAGTGGGCGTGCAGCGCTTCGCCGCGCCTCCCCAGGAACTCCTGCAGCTTCACCGCCAGCGGGGCGAATCTCCTGTTGAATCCCACCGTCAGCAGCCCGGGCAGGGGTGCCGCCTTTCCCTTTGTTTTCGTCTTTGTTCCGCCCTCCATCTTTAACGCTTCGCTAACTTTTTCCAACCCGCTCAGATCGATCGCCAGCGGTTTCTCCACGAAAGCGTGCTTCCCGGCCTGCAGCGCTTTCACCACCAGGTCTGCATGGCTGTCGTGCCGGGTCAGGATGGCAACCGTGTTGATCGCTGGATCCTTAATTATCTCGTCGTCGTTGGAAGCGGCGTACGCGAATCCGAATTTTTTGGCAGCCGCCTGTGCGTGCATTCCGCCCGCCGAGGCGATTCCCACCAGTTCCACGCCCTCCACATTTCTCAGTGCGGGCAGCAGCGTCGCGTTCGCGAACACCCCTGCGCCAAGCACTCCGAGTTTTACGGTCGCATCCTTCCGGCTGTGCCGCGTGGATGGAAACGTCACACGCCTCGCCGGCACGCTGGTTTCATCAGCCGGGTACGTCAGCAGCACTCCCAGGAATTCCTGTTTCTTTTTGCCGGTGATCACCTGGTAGGCATCCGCCGCTTTTTCGATCGGGAAGCGGTGGCTGATCAGCGGTGCAACCTTCAGCTTGCCGCCCTCCATCAGGTCCACCACCGCCTGGAAGTTGCGTCCCTCCGTCCAGCGCACGTAACCACCCGGGTAATCGATCCCGTTTTCCTCGTAGGACGGGTCATAGCGCCCCGGTCCGTACGAACGCGAGTTGATGAACGAGATTTCCTTCTCGTAATAGACCTTGCGCGGCAGTGCCAGTCCCACCGCGCCAGTCGCCACCACCCGCCCCCGGTCGCGCGCCAGCGCGCCTGCCAGTTCCACCGGATCGTTGGAGCCCGTGTCCGCGCAGATCAGCACCACGTCGAACCCGCGGTTGGACGTGAATCCCTTCCCGGATTCCACCGCCTTGTTGCGCAGGCAGGTCGTCAGCCCCAGCGAGGCGGCAAGCTTTACCCTGTCCGCCCTGGTGTCGATCCCGAAAACCCGGCATCCTGCTGCTGCCGCGATCTGTCCCGCCAGGCATCCCAGCAGGCCCAGCCCCAGCACAGCCACGTTCTCCCCGATCTGCGCCTCGGCCAGCCGGAACCCATGCATGGCGATCGCTCCCAGGGTGGTGAACGCCGCCGACTCGAAATCCACGCTGTCGGGCAGCGCCGTGAGCAGGTTGTGCGGCACCGCGTTGTACTCCGCGTGCACCGCGTAACCGCCCCCCGAGCATGCCACCCGCTGTCCTACCTTGAACCCTTCCATCCCGCTGCTCAACGCGACGACCGTCCCTGCCGAGGAATACCCCAGCGCGATCGGCTGGTCGAGCCGGTTGAACGCGGCCTTGACGGTTGGGATGGCGCCCTCCCGTTTCATCTTGTCCACCACCTGCCGCACCAGGTCGGGCCGCGCCCGCGCCTTGCCCGCCAGGCTTTTTTCCCCGAATTCCACCAGCATCCGTTCGGTTCCCGCTGATACCAGCGAAGCCGCCACCCTAACCAGCGCCTGCCCCGGGCGTGCGGTCGGTGCCGGCACTTCCACCACGATGGTTTTTCCGTCGCGCATGTTTTGCAAGACCTGTTTCATCGTTTTTCCCTGTTCCCTGTCCTTCTGATCGCCGCTCCAGTTCCCGCATGAGTTTGCATTTTTGGAAGTATACCGCAAGAAAGTGCCGCCCGGGTGGAAGCCTCCTTCCCGCTGGAAACGGGTAAAATAACTCTGACAACCCATGGCTACCACCGACATCCCGATCAGCAGAACCAAGGTCGTCATCCCCGCACTCCGCCCGGAGATCCTGCACCGGGCGCGCTTGTTGGCGCTTTTCGATTCCCTTTTGGAGAAACAGCTCATCCTCATGACCGCCCCCGCCGGGTACGGCAAGACCTCCCTCCTGGTCGACTTTGCCCGCCAGTCTCTCATGCCGGCCTGCTGGCTCTCCCTGGATGCCCTCGATAAGGATCCCCAGCGTTTCACCGCCTGCCTCATCGCCTCCCTGGCTGAGCGCTTCCCTGGTTTTGGGAAGCGTTCCAACGCAGTCCTGCGCTCCATCACCAGCTTTGACCAGGACTCCGACCGCCTCCTTTCCAGCCTGGTCAACGAGCTGGAAGACTGCATCGACGAGCATTTTGTTCTCCTGGTCGATGACTATCAATTTGTGGATTCCGTCGCCCCCATCCGCGACCTGTTCAGTCGTTTTATCTCCCAGGCCGGCGAGAACTGTCACGTGGTTCTCGCCTCGCGCCGTCTGCCCACCCTGCCCAATATCGCCCAGATGGTCGCCCGCCAGCAGATCAGCGGTTTCGACCTCGAGGAACTGGCTTTCCGTCCTGAAGAGATCCTCGCCCTTTTCGAAAAGAACTACGGCTTCAAAATGGCACCCGGGATTGCCGAGGAACTGGTTCGCCAGACCGAGGGCTGGATCACCGGTCTCATCCTCTCCGCCAACGAGGTCGCCCGCGAGGCGCCCGACCCTGCCACTGCTGCCCTTTGGGCCAGCCGCATGCGCGCCGCCCGTGCTTCCGGCGTGGACCTGGGCGTGTATCTCGATGGTCAGGTCCTCTCCCGCCAGCCGCCAGCCGTACGCCAGTTCCTGCTTCAGACCTCGCTGCTCGAAGAATTCGACGTTGACCTGTGCAAGGCGGTGCTCGGCCGCGGCAGCTGGAAAGCTCTCCTCGAAACGGTCAGGGCGAATAACCTGTTCGTCCAGCAGGTCGGTCCCCAGGGCAGATGGCTGCGCTACCATCACCTCTTCGCTGATTTCCTGCGCGAGCGGTTCCTCCAGGAATCCCCCGAGCGCGCCCGGGCCATCCTTTTCCGCCTGGCGCAGGTCTATGAAGAGCGCCGCGATTGGGAAAAAGCCTACGCCATCGTCCGCCAGCTTGGTGACCCGCTTGCCCTGGCCGACCTGGTCGAGCGGGTTGGCACCCGGTTTATGCTCAGCGAGCACCTCATCACCCTCCAGTCCTGGCTGGAGGATATTCCCGAGTCGCTGGTCGAGCAGCGCCCCGCCCTGCTTTCGTTGAAGGGTGCCTTTCGCTGCGGGTTGGGTAATGGACGCGAAGCGGTGCCCTTGTTCGATCGCGCCCTTGCCCTGCTGCAGCAAAACGGAAACGATTCCCCTGAAATGGCACAGGTGTACGTCCGGCGTGCCGCTGCCCGGCGTTTGGTTGGTGATTACTCCGGCGCCGTTGAGGATGCCGACCAGGCTTTTCGCCTCTCAGGGATCGCTCCTGAAACGGAACAGGTCCGTGCCGAGGCGCAGCGCTTCAAGGGCATTTGCCTCTTCCGCCTCGGAAACGTGGAACCTGCTGTCGCCTCCCTGGAAGACTCCCTCCGCCGTTACGAATTGCTTGGTGAGGCTGGCGGCATCGCCCGTCTTCAAATGGAGCTCGGCTGGGTCAGCCAGTCCACCGGCAAGCATGCTGCTGCCGCCCAATTCTTCCAGTCTGCCCTGCTTGAATGGAAACGGGAAAATAACCTCTATTCACAGGCCAACACCCTGAATAACCTCTCCGTCCTGTTTTATATGCAGGGTGATTACGAATCGGCGGTGAAGACCCTGGAAGACGGGCTGGCTTGCGCCCGCCAGGGCAGCCTCCGGCCGATGGAAGCTTTGCTCATGGCAAGCCTGGGAGATATCCTCTGCGACCTGGACGAGTTCGAACCGGCCCAGCAGACCTACGCCGCCGCAAGCGGAATTGCACAGCAGATCAACTATCCATTCCTGGTGAACTATCTATTATTGGTGCAGGCGCGCCTGGCGCGCTTGCAGGGTCGCTTTCCCGAGGCTCACGGCTGGCTGCAGGACGTCCGCCCTCTCATCCGGTCCGCCGGTTCCAATTACGAGTCGGGTCTCCTGTCCCTGGAGACCGGCTGCCTGGCTCTCGCCGAGGGCAAGCTTCGTTCCGCCCTATTCGAGTTGCAGAATGCCCTCGACCTTTTCCAGCGCGGCAGCCTCGCCTCCGAGGCGGACTGGACCCGCGTCTGGCTGGCAGCCGCGTTCGCCGCCCTGCTGGATGAGGCCTCCGCCCACCCGCACATCGCCATGCTCCTGGCTGCCCTGCCTCCGCAGGGGGATGACACCCCCCTGGTTCACGTCCTGCGCCACGCCGCCCCCTGGCTGGCAAAACTGCCCGCAAACCCCGCGGTGGATACGCTCCTGGAGCGCGCCGACCTGGTTGCGAAACGCCTGCCTTCCCTGCGCAAACGCCTCCGCCGCCGCCTGAAGACGGTCCCGCTCCAGACCTCCCGCCTCGTCATCCAGACCCTCGGCAGGCCCCAGGTGCGCGTGAACGGGAAGCTGGTCGCCCGCTCGCACTGGCAGACGGCTTCCGTCCGCGACCTGTTCTTCTTTTTATTGCTCAGTCCCCGCCCGCTCACCAAGGAGGAGATCGGCGCCGCCTTCTGGCCCGATATCGACTCCGACCAGTTGAAATTGCGCTTCAAGAACAACCTTTACCGCCTGCGCCATGCCCTCGGGCGCGAGGTGATCCTCTTCGAGAATAATGCCTATTTCTTCAACCGCCACCAGGATTACGAATACGACGTGGAGGAGTTCGATTCCCACCTCGCCCAGGCCAGGATTTCCGGGCGCATCGATGACAAGATCGCCCAGCTCCGCGCCGCCGTCAAACTCTGGCATGGCTCCTACCTGCAGGGGCTGGATGTTGGCTGGGGATGGCCCGAGCGCCACCGCCTCGAGCAGGAGTGCCTCGAAGCCTTGCGCCAGCTTGCCGAACTCCAGCGCCTGGGCGGCGACCACGCCTCCGCCTTGCAAGCCTGCCGCCGCGCCCTCGAAGTGGACCCCACCCTCGAGGATTTCCACCGCCTGGCCATGCGTCTCTACGCCGAGCGCGGCGATAAGCTCGGCGTCATCTGGCAGTACCAGTCCTGCCGCACCGCACTGCAGTCCGGGTTGGATGTCATCCCTTCCCCCGAGACCGAGGCGTTGTACCAGCGCCTTACCGCCTAAAAATAAATATAGAAAGAGGCCCTGCCCTTATCCGGGGGTTTCAACTGGTAGGGATGTTCTCGTGGGGAGCCTCATTGGCTCTTTTTTATTTTCTAATAATCGGGTTTGATTTTGGAGCCACCTTTGAAGCCTGCCCCGGCGTAAGATTGGAGGATATCCCAATCGAAAGAGGTGTCTAATGAAAAACCAGTTATTCTCCCTTATCAACAAGATCAACCGCCAGCATGTCCAGGTCGCCTTCGCCCTGCTCGCCATCGTCCTCTTCGTCCTGGGCGCCGGCGCTCCGTCTGACGGCGGGTGGCTTCCTCACTAAGAAATGATCCTGCTGGTTGCCGTCCTGGTCGGGCTGTTCGCCGGGCTTCTTCTTGCCCGCCTTCAGCACCGCCAATGGATGGTCCCCCCCCTGCGCAAGCCCTGGCTTGTTGTCCTCGCCTTCCTTCCCCAGGTGCTGGTCGCTTACCTGCCGTCCGTCCGTGCCCGCCTTCCGGATGAACTGGCCGCCGCCGGGCTGATCCTTTCCCTCGTCCTGCTCCTGCTCTTCTGCTGGATCAACCGGCGCCTGTCGGGGGTGTGGATCATGGCGCTCGGGCTGGGTCTCAACCTGCTCGTCATGGCCGCCAACGGCGGCTTCATGCCCATCAGCCCCCAGTCTGCCGGCCGCCTTGTGCCCCAGGGAGACGATGTGGCGCAGGCCGCCCTCGCCGCACTTGCCAGCGGGTCCCGCTTCGGTCTCAAGGATATCCTCCTTCTCCCCTCCCAAACTCACCTGGTTTTACTCTCCGACCTTTTGTTGCCTCCAAAAGGGTTCCCCTACCAGGTCGCTTTCAGCCTCGGAGATGTCCTCATCGCTGCCGGGGCATTCTGGCTCATGCTCACCCAGGGCAGGCTCCTCGAAGTACACCCCCAAAACAATAAAGTGAAATTTACAAAGGAGAGTGAATGTTAACTACCCAGGATCTTCGCTGTTCTGTCTCCATGACGGTTTCCCCCTCCATGGAAGACCATTTCGAACTATCCCGCCTTCTCGCTGCCGCGGTCGTCAACCCTTCCTTCTGCAGCCAGCTCCTCGTCGACCCCAAATCGGCTCTCGATAACGGTTATCACGGAGAGTCTTTCTTCCTTTCCGATGCAGAACGCTATTCCGTCCTTTCCATCCACGCCGACTCCCTGGCTGACTTTGCCCGCCAGGTCATCCACGCCTGCGGACTCGACCTGCATCCTTCTCAGCCAACCTTCGCCCAGGTACCAGCCTTCATCGGCATCTGAGCGCTGTACCGGACATTGCGGAGGGATGGGGCACGATGGTCAAGGGGACCATCGTGCTCCGCATCTACGTCCCTGCACTTGCAATGGAATAACAAGAGGATAAATGGAACTTGAAGCAATAAATTTCCCCGAAAAAGGATCTCACGAAGACGCCGCCATCAAGCTGGACGCCATTTTCCGCGCCCTGCCCGACCTGCTCCTTTCCCTCGATTCGGACGGGCAGATCCTCAGCTACCAGGCCGGTCGTTCCTTGTCGTTATACCTCCTGCCCGCCGACCTGGCCGGCAAACAGTTCCAGTCCATCCTGCCCCCCGAAGTGGCTCAAAAATTCACCCAGTCCTTCCAGGTGGCGCTTAAGACCGGCAAGGTGGTCTCCCTCGATTACCAGCTCACCGGCTCCGATGGGCCGCGCTGGTTCGAAGCCCGCCTCGTCCCCTCCGTGGACTCGCGCCTCATCGCCGTCATCCGCGACGTCACCGAGCGCGTCACCGCCACCGAGCAGGTGCGCCACAACCTCCAGCGCCTCTCCGCCCTGCACTCCATCGACGCCGCCATCAATTCCAGTTTTGACCTGCATGTCATCCTCTCCGTCATCCTGCGCCAGATCACCGGTCAGCTTGGCGTGGACGCCGCCGATATCCTCCTGCTCAACCAGCGCACCCGCATGCTCGAGTTCGCCGCCGGGCACGGCTTCCGCGCCCTCAGCACCCAGCCCGCCTCCGTCATGATCGGTCAGGGTTACGCCGGCACCGCCGCCCTCGAGCGCCGCACCGTCTCCGTCCCTGCATTGGATGAAGCCCAGTCCGCCGCCCTCTTCTCCCCCGGCATGGCCCGCGAGAATTTCGCCAGCTACTACGCCATCCCGCTCATCACCAAGGGACAGGTGGAGGGCGTGCTCGAGATCTACCACCGCACCCTGCTCAAGCCCGCCGATGACTGGTTCGAGTTCCTCGCCACCCTCGCCGGCACCACCGGCGTCGCCATCGACAGCGCCTCCCTCTTCCAGGACCTGCAGCGCTCGAATGTGGAGTTGACCATGGCATACGATACCGCCATCGAAAGCTGGGCGCGCGCCCTCGAGGTCAGCGGGCGCGAGACCCAGGCCCATACCCAGCGCGTGGCCCACTGGACCGTGCAGCTCGCCTCCGCCCTCCACGTGGACGAGAAGGACTTCAACGACCTGCACCGCGGCGCCCTGCTGCACGACATCGGCAAGCTGGTCATCCCCGAAAACATCCTCAACAAGTCCGGCATCCTCGATGACCGCGAGTGGGAGATCACCCGCAGTCACCCCCGCCGCGGCTACGAGTTATTGTCTTCCATCAAGAACCTCAGCGCCGCCCTCGACATCCCCCGCTGCCACCACGAGCGCTGGGACGGCTCCGGCTACCCCGACGGACTGCGCGGCGACCGCATCCCGCTCGCCGCCCGCATCTTCGCCGTCGTCGACGTCCACGACGCCCTGCTCTCCGACCGCCCCTACCGCCCCGCCTGGACCCGCCACGCCGCCCGGGCATACCTCCAGGAGCAGTCCGGCGTCCTCTTCGACCCCCAGGTCGTCACCGCCTTCCTCAGGATCGTCGGCGACTACCAGGTGAATTCCATGGGGTTGGTGTTGTAGGGGAAGGTTGTGAAAACTCGAGGAGATTGAATGTATTAGGTTAAATTATTTTTCAAGGTTACTAGCTCTATTCATAGGTGGGTTTGTAATATTTATCCAATGATTTCATATGGGTAACTTATTTATAACAAATGTAACGTGTAATATTTATAGTTATTTCATTTGTGGAAACATAGAAAATTTTTGATTCACTACAATATGAAAATGGAGCTCATATGAGCAAAGAAACGCTTCACACCCTCAGGTTAACAATTCCCGGAATATTATTTTTTATAATATTTGTTACGCTAATAGAAGGGGACAAAGGAATTTTGGATATTAAAATTACGGCGGAAAGCTTGCCATATATTGGAGTAGTTTTTATTTTTAGTGTTTTATTTTACGCGTTTAGTCCACGCATGTATATTATGAAAAATTCATTGAATAAAATCACGGAAAATATTAAAGATAAAATCCTTTCTCCTTTTATTGATGATCCAGATATTAAGAATTCAATCATTAAATTGCGTACAGGAGATAAACTAATCAACGTTTTTTACCATTTTATTGATAAAGATGATTCATTAGTTGAAAGGACAAAAGAAGTATATTTTAATGGTTTGATCTGGAGTTCACTCGCAGATTTAACCATCATTAGTCCCATTGGTATGATTATATATATCGTCGAATATTTATTTACAAAAAATATTAATTTTCTGGTTTATGGCGTGGTTGCTCTTGGCCTTTGTATTTTATCAATTCTCCTAATTCCTCTTGTTGTTAAAAGACACTTTAGCTTATCAAATAATCAATTAACTTACATGATGGACATTAATAAAAAAGAATTGCGTGAGCAATTGATTGCCATACTCTAAAATAAAGCAGAATATTATATGGGGTACGCAGTTTCTTCCAATCAGGCATCAATAAACCAAATTCAGGAAGAATATGAAAAGTCAGATACGCCTTGGTTTATTGGTTTTAGCGGCGGAAAAGATTCTTCTGCTATCCTTAACGTTAACTTTTTTATCATTAATGCAAATAAAGAACCCTACAAAACCCGTAGTGGTTATTTATTGTGATACAGGAGTAGATATTCCAATCATTAACGAGGTTGTGATAAAAACCTTGTCCGATATACAAAATGAAGCTGCATATTATAAATTGCCGCTGGAAACCAAAATAGTCTCCCCGCCAACACAGGATAAATATTTTTCAAAAGTAATTGGTAGGGGATATCCAACACCAACCAATATATTTCGTTGGTGCACAGATCGACTTAGAATCTATCCGATTAATCATTTTCTTTCTTATACAATCAAAAGGGAAAAAGTGGTTTTATTGGGAATTCGGAAAGGGGAGAGTTTGGAAAGAGACAGAATAATTGCAGATCATGAAACTGGAAATCAATATTATTTTCGTCAGAGTGGGAGCTCATCTATATCTATATTCGCTCCGATAATTGACTATTCAATTGAAGATGTGTGGGCAACCGTAGCTTATAACCCGATTCCTAGAAGTATTGACGCAATCAAATTGATGGGTTTATATAGACAAGCAAGCGGAGAATGCCCCATAATTAGAGATCCAAAAGGGACTCCATGTGGAAAAGGAAGGTTTGGTTGTTGGACTTGTACAGTAATAAGAAAAGATAGGTCTATTACTAACTTGGTAAAGGAGGGATATGATCGTTTAAAACCTTTATTAGATTTTCGTAATTGGCTAATATGTATAAGAGACGATAAAAACTATAGATCTCCTAACAGACGGAATGGAAATATAGGTCCTGGACCATTTACTCTAAATGCACGCCGAGAAATTTTATGTCGACTTGAAGATGCGCAATTTCATAGTGGATATTCTCTAATTGATAAACCTCAATTGGATTATATTAATGAGTGTTGGGATATAGATAAAAATTCTTACTAGTTTTCGGTAAATGATTGAATTTACTAATGCATAGTATGAAAAAAATAAATCGGGTTTTTCTCATTCCGATTCTCCACGTCGGCTGTGTCTCCGTGGCTTTGTAACCAATTATTAAGGGAGGAGCGCTTTTTACCGAAGCAGTTCCCCAAAAAATTGCGCTGCAAACATCATTTTGTTAATAAGACTCTTTTTATTCCACTTACCTTTTCCCTTGGTCATAACAATTAGGGGCGGTGGTTGGTATTCCTGTCACATTTCTCTTCTTCTCAATTGAATATTTCGTAAACCAGCAAGCTATTCATCCAGGGTACTAAATTATATTGTGAGTTGATGAAAAGACATGCAGCTTTTAATTTTGCGTTTTGCGGTGATAATTTTGATATACTAATTTCACTAAAGTTTCTAATAAAATTCTCGGACAATTATTTTGGTTTATCCTCGGAGGGCATATGGTCCAACCACCCCGGCAAAATCTTACTGTTGATCTTGAACAAAATGATTGTCTACAGATAATTCAGATTTTAGAAACATACAATAAGACAAATGGAGATGCTTGGGCTTCTTGGGCAAGACAAATTAATAAAATTATCCAATCCATCTTGGATAAATCTCCCTCGACTCCAATAGTCAAAATAACTTTAGATGTGCAAAATTGGGTTTCAATAGATAAGATCGTCAACGTGGTGCGAAGAACTAGGTGAAGAAAAATGCCGATGGTATAAAAAAATCAATCAAACAATAAGTGATGCAGGTCAAATATCAAAAGCATATCCTCCATTAAGTGACACTAAACCTTTCAAACAGAATAAACCTCAAGAAGATGGGAAAAGAACGGCTAATCCAATTGATGTTGACATTCATTTGCCAAAAGGTGAATTTTGTTACGTTATGGAAAAAGTTGATTTATATGAACAAAAAACGGTCACAAAAAACGTTTCTTTTCATGGTCCGAGCTTACGATTAAAAATTATTCCAGGTGTTAATTATCGTTTAGGTAATTATCGCGTAGGAAGAAAAACCGAAAACGAATTTATAAAAATCGACACTGGATATTTATATGTTACAAGTGAAAGATTATTATTCACGGGATTAACTAACAATAAATCTATCAAATATAAAAAAATTATTGATTTTAGGTTTGAAAAAGGTAAAGGAATAGAAATTATTAAAGATTCTGGAAAAAGTCAATTTTTTATGTTTAAAAATAATCTATATGCTGGCCAATTAATCCAACATTTTATAAAAGGAGAAGATAGTTCCAAGTCTTAACTAAAGAAATATTTTCATTTCGCTGCCCTGCATCGGGTGTGTCGCTTTAAGCGCACAGACTTCGCAATCTCCACCACCAATACCTCATGTAGGGGCGAGACGGTGTCTCGCCCTTTTTTTTACTCCCCGGATTATTGTGAAATTAATCCTAAAATTGCCATTCTCTGGAATTCCCATATAATGAATAAGGAGCGTTTGACCCGCCCTCCTCGTTTCAGGGGATCGACCCCGTACCAATTTTCCCCTGCATGGCTGCTGGGCAAAGCATCAGGTTGGACAGCTTTTTAAATGGGAAGGAGAAATTCATCAATGGAATGCGATCTGAAGAACATAAAAGTGCACTACGAAATGTTCGGTGAGGGCAGACCCATTGTCATGCTCCATGGTACGGGAGTGGATCATACATACATGGTTAGCGATATGGAACCCCTCTTCAAGGAACGTGACGGCTGGAAGCGCATCTATCCTGACATGCCGGGTCACGGAAAGACTCCGGGAATGGATTGGATCACGAACCAGGATAAGATGCTGGATGTTGTTTTGGATTTCATCGACAAGGTTGTCCCGGGCGAAAGGTTCGTGCTCGACCGGCTCATCAAAAGGAGCGTACCTGGCACGCGGCGTTGTCCATCACCGGTTTGAGTCGATCGATGGGTTGTTAATGACCGTGCCCGTGATCAATGCGGATGGAGAAAAAAGGGAAGTGCCTCCCCATGTTACCCTGGTGACAGACCCTCTGCTGGTTGCTGGATTGGAACCCGCGGAGAAAGAGAGCTTTTTCCAGATTGCTGTCGTTCAAAGTCGCAAGGTCCTTGATTACGTTATGACCAATCTGTCGAACGCGGGTGGGCTGTTCGATGATGCCTTCCTGTCGAAGATCGTCGATCATCCTGGGAACAATAATTTTTCATTTGCCGTGGATGCACTGCCAAAACCCTTTCCTGCTCCAACCCTCATCGTTGCAGGTAGGCAGGATTCTGCTGCTGGTTATCGGGACGCCTGGAATATCCTGGAAAATTATCCGAGGGGAACATTTGCCATCCTGGATCGCATGGGTCATCTGATGGGGGCAGAGCAGGAAGCACTCTTCCTGGCGTTGGCAGGGGAGTGGCTTGGATCGGGTGGAAGAGTACGCGGGAGGGTTAAGGTGAGCTGACGGCTTCTAATTGGAGATCGCCGCACCCACTACCAACACCTCTTGTAGGGGCGACCCGCCGGGTCGCCCTTTTTTTACCCCCGTTTGCCAATTCCCCCGTTCGCTTGTCCCCCGGTTTATGGGGGATAGGGGGGTGTCCCCCGCACTCTTGCCCCCCGTTTTATGGGGGGATGGGGGATCAGGGGGTGTGGTCGCCCATATTATTGTCAGGCTGTTCTGCGCCAGCCGCATCGTCCCGGTGTTCTTCCGGAAAACAGCCTACTGGTAATACGCACCATAAATTCCGTTTTGTTGAAGCAACTTCTTATTCTCTATACTATTTTTGGGGGCACACAACGATTTCCCGTGAAGGTTATGTTGACAATTGCGTGAAATATGTTTACAATGTTAGTTAATTATGTTTACAAACCAATCTGGATCAAGAGGAATTCATGAGCCTATCAAAACAAAAAAGAAATGATATTAAACAATTTATATTGTCGAATATTGGAGAGCATCCGAAAGATATTGTTCGGTTTACACAAGAAAAATATAAATTATCACGCACAACAATATTACATTATGTGTCAGAACTCACGGAAGAAAAAAAGATTAGTGTTGAGGGGACTACACGAGATAGAAAATATACTTTGGAACCATTGGCATTTATCAAACAAACATATCAAATTCACGACACGTTAAAAGAAGATAAAGTTTGGCGAAATGATATTGCTCCCCTGTTTAGTGACGTAAAACAAAATATTGTTGATATTTGCCATTATGGTTTTACGGAAATTTTTAATAATGCAATAGATCACTCTGAAGGCACAAATATTATAGTTACGGTAGGTATTTGGATCGATAAAATAAGCATGTGGATAAAAGATGATGGGGTAGGGATATTTAACAAAATACAAAAAAAATATGACCTGGACGATTCTTTGCACGCAATTCTCGAATTGTCCAAAGGAAAATTAACAACCGATCCAGAAAGCCATACTGGTGAAGGTATCTTCTTTACTTCTAGAATGTTTGATGTGTTTGTTATATTTTCTGGTAAATATTACTTCGCAACAAAAGAACTCGATTTTATGTTCGAATCAGACAAAGATGTCCCTGGAACCGAAGTCTATATGGAAATATCACAAGATTCAGACAGGACTACTGCAAGTGTTTTTTCCGGGTTCACGAGTGATTCAGATAATTACGGTTTTAATAAAACAATTGTTCCGGTCAAATTAGCTCGGTATGGAAACGAGAATTTAGTATCGCGCTCGCAAGCAAAACGTTTGCTCACGCGCCTCGAAAAATTTAAAACAGTCGTCCTCGATTTTCAGAATATCGAATCTATCGGGCGAGCTTTTGCAGATGAAATATTCCGAGTTTATGTAAAAAATCACCCTAACACAAATCTAATGGCAATTAATGATAGCGAATCGATTAAGCGACTTATTATTGAAGCTCAAAGTGGAGATATTCAATAACCAATTCTCTCGTTCCGATGCTCTATGTCGGTTGTGTCGCTGTGAACGTAACAATCTTCTCGAAATTCCCACCACCAATATCTCTTGTAGGGGCGACCTTTAATTACCCCCGCTTTCAGGGGGTATGGTCGCCCTTTTTTTACCCCCCCGTTTTCAGGGCGTGCTCGCCCTTTCCCCTTTTAGCCTTCTTGACAAACCAGAACATATATTCTATAATAGAACCGCGGCAAGGGATGTACCTAATGAACCCTTGCCGCGTGCTTTTCAGCACCTTAAAAACCGATCCTGGACGAATTGTCCCTCCCAAAAGTGCCCGTTATGGCAACGAGAGAGGATCCATTGTCCACGAATGAAAGTGAATGAAAGTAAGGGGAAAGTCCCCGAACGGAAGTAAGGGGATCGGTCCTCGTGGTGCAAATCATCCCCGAAAGGGGATCGCCTTTGGGAGATGCAGAAGGGATTTGTTCCTCTTCGTTCCTAAAGTACAAATCTGGATCCAAACGTTTCCATTTCCCCACTCTGCGCCGAGAACGAATTCCATTAATTGATCCTTAGGAACAATGCACAAATATTAGGTTTGTTTTCTCTGTACTCTCACCCATGGGGGATGTCCAATGGTTCTGCTGTGGTTCGCCGCCCCTCCGTAAAAATTCCCCGGCAATTGCCAGTCCCAAACCGTTTCTTGACGCAAAAACGCCCTCTCCAAATACAAAGTATTTGGGGAGGGTGGGGTGGGGCGGGTTTCGCAGAATACATAGTGCCGGGTGAGGGCAACTTTCTGATGGCAAAATAATGTTTCACGCAGTCATCATCGAAAAAAAGATGCTTAAATCCTCTCAGTCGTTTCTAGTCGTTCTGGCGCGTCAGACTGTGAAAATACGCATTGTTTCATGATAATGGACGGTCTCAAACTACAAAGTACGCTTTGGGCTAACATAAATCCGAAGCATTTTCTGCCGTCATCCAATTTTGGATGCCTAAATCCTCTCATTCGTTCCTATTCGTTTTGGCACGTCAGACTGCTGGCTGAAGGCGGCATTCAGGGTAATGTCTTCTTAAATTTTCCCGCTGCGCTCGAATTCAAACTATAATTATTTTACGCGATCATCGATCCCTGACCTGATAAAATTCAGGATGCCGCAGCCTGGTATCCGCTCCCCTCGATTGCGGGTGGGGCGGCACCCCCAGTCATCCCCATCGATTGAGATTGCCCTGCAGATTTTCAGCACGATTAAGTGGAGGCACTATGCCCCTGGACCTTCCGATTACCGAAACAAGCGTCCTCGAATTTCTCAAGCGCTTCGAAGCTGCAAGCGCCACCGAAATCTTCGCCAACGTCGCGGGGATGATCCATCCGCATGCATTGTTCCGGTTTAACGACGGGGACTACCGCGGGCTTGAGGCCATCCAGCGTGCCTTCGAAAGTACCTGGGCCCAGGACGTTAAGGATGAACGCTACACCCTGTCGGACATCGAGGTCTTGAGTGTCGATGCAGGCTCTGCGGTGGCAGTGTTCCATTACAATTGGTCGGGCGTGGGACCGCACGGGCCGTTTCAGATCGTGGGCCGTGGAACAAGCCTTCTCGTTCTTCACGATGGCACACTCAAGGTCATGCTGGAGCACCTCAGCCGCTGAACCAGGCGCCGCCCGGCACCGGCTCCCACCCCCTGGCGGCGATTTTGCAGCAGCAGTGCCGCCCACCACAACCGGTATAAGGAGTTCATATGACACATGCTCAACCTGATGGATTTCTCGCCGACCCACCCGCCGGCAGGGGGCCTGGTGTATTGGTCCTTCATGCCTGGTGGGGATTAAATGACACGATCAAGGCTTTTTGCACCCGGCTTGCCGGATCCGGTTTCATGGCATTTGCCCCGGACCTTTATCACGGCAAGGTCGCAGACAACATCCCCGATGCCGAAACCCTCGGCGGTGCACTCGACGGCAACCACCTCCAGGCCGAGGCCGAGGTCGCAGAGGCAGCCGCGTTTCTCAACGAACGTGTTGGAAATTCTGACCGGGGCCTTGCAGTGATTGCCTTCTCCCTGGGTGCCTATTATGCCCTGCATCTCGCCGGCACCGCTCCGGAATATATCCGGTCCGTTGTCCTTTTCTATGGGACTGATGGGACTGTGGGAGGCGACTACAAGAATTCTAAGGCAGCTTACCTGGGTCACTTCGCCGTGAACGATCAGTTTGAGCCGCAATCCAATGTTGATCAATTGGAGGAAACCCTGAAGCGTGCTGGCCGCCCGGTGACTTTCTATCGTTACGGCGGTACTGAACACTGGTTCTTTGAACCTGATCGCTCGGCATACAACCAGGCGGCAGCCAGCCTGGCATGGCAGCGAACCCTGGCCTTCCTGAACGATTCTCCCGGCTTGTGAGAACCTTTGGCTTTCGCTCTGCCAGGTACGATAACAAATAAATTCGACACACATGGGATCGGTTGAATGATGAAAGATCGACAGCTCAAATGGGATGGCTTTCAAAATGCCCGCGACCTGGGTGGATTGCGTGCTGGCAATGGACGATTGACTCGCCGGGGCGCGCTGGTCCGTTCGGATCATCCTGCCAGGCTCACTTCCTCGGGCTGGGCATCCCTGGTCGCCCACGGCATCCGCACGATAATTTCGCTGGAGACCGATGGCATCCCTGAAACCACCCTGGACGCCGCCTCGCGCCCCTCGGATATCGTCACTGTTCGTGCCGCGATCGAAGACTTCAGCGACTCCGGGTTTGTCAAGGACTGGGTCAACACCGATCTCTGGTGCACGCCGCTCTATTACCGAGATGCCTTGAAACGCTGGCCTCAAAGACATGCCGCCGCAATTACTGCCATCGCCCGCGCCCGGCCGGGTGGGGTCCTGTTTCATTGCCGCCGCGGCAATGATCGCACCGGGATTATCGCCCTGCTGCTGTTGGCGCTTGCGGGCGTGGATCCTGGGGATATAGCTGAAGATTACGAACTGAGCCCGGACCCGGACCGCGATGAATTACTAAAAAGCAGGGGCACTTCAAGCCGTGAAGTGATCCTCGCTGCCCTGGCGGGGCTGGATGTTGAGAGCTATCTCCTCGCGGGAGGGTCGACCCCCTCTGATCTTGAAGCCCTGCGAGACCGCTTCCTGGAACCGCTGGGTGCAGCCTCCTCTTGATCCCGCAGCGATTTTCATCGTGATGGGGACATCGTCCCCGTCCGCCCGTCCAAGTGGGAATTAGGGATATCGCTCCTTTAGTGGTTATCCTTTTCCGTCTCTCTTTTTCTTTTCGCCTCCCCCCCGCCGCACGAAGTATAATCCCCGCATCCGCTGTACGCCTGTAATAAACAATTGGAGAATAGACCTTGAACCTGCTTGCAAAGATCCTGGTTAGCTTCGCCAGCACCGCTTCCATCGCCTTTGGGATATGGCACTTCTTCGTTCCCAGGGCCTGGAAGTGGTATTCCTACATTGATGCCAACGCGGCAGAGTTGGTCGTGGCCGTTCGGGCAATTAATGTGTTCTTCTCGTTATCCTTGGTCTTGTTTGGAATCATGAATATTCTATTTATTTACGGGGACAGGTCAAACCGATATTCATTGATCGTACTCCTTGCCGCCACCAGTCTATTGTGGCTTACAAGGGTCGCATTCCAGCTTGTTTACCCCCAGGGTTCACTGTCCCCGATTCTCCAGTATGGCATGTTATCAGCCTTCATCATCGTGTCACTCTGTTACATCATCTCGCTCGTCAGCATTGTCTCGCAAAAGATCACCGCCTGACCCCGGACTGGAGTCTCAAAGGCTCGCAATATTATTGGAAAGGAGATCGCTCCCATGCGAAAACTAAAACTCCAGGTGCAACTGACCGTTGATGGTTACGTCGCGGGTCCCAATGGTGAAATGGACTGGGCGATTTCCAACTGGGACGATGGACTGAAAGACTACGTAACGGAACTATCCGACCCCGTTGACTGCATCCTGCTCGGACGCAAACTTGCCCAGGGGTTTATCCCCTACTGGGCTGCCAACCCCGCAGGGGAAGATGCCCGTGGGATCGACAAAATGAACAACACCCCCAAGGTGGTTTTTTCCAAAACGCTGGCCCGGTCTGAATGGGATAATACCGTTCTGGCCAAAGGCGACCTGGTTGACGAGATCACGCACCTAAAAAAGCAGGACGGCAAAGATATCATCGCGTATGGCGGCGCGGCGTTTGTTTCCTCCTTGATTCAAAACGGGCTGGTTGACGAGTTTCATTTATTCATCAATCCGGTTGCGATTGGCAGCGGGTTGACGATTTTCAAAGCGCTCCCCGGCAAACAGTCCCTGGCATTGGTTGGATCCAGGGCATTTGACTGCGGGATCGTTGCCCTGCATTACGAGCCCAAACGCGACTAAATGGATAATTATGGAGTCCCCATGGACGTAAAACATTCCGCTGACGTTGAAGCCCAGCCCGTCAAGGCGGGCACCAGCACCACCATCCAGGTATTAATCTCTTCACAGGAAGCGCCAAACTTTGCCATGCGGCGCTTCACGATCAAGCGCGGCGGGGGTATGCCCAGCCACACCAATACCGTCGAGCACGAGCAGTACGTCCTGCGCGGCCGCGCCCTGGTCAGCATCACCGGTCAAATCTTCCAGGTCGGACCCGGCGACGTGGTCTTTATCCCCGAGGGTGCCCCGCACTGGTACCAGAACAACGGCGACGAGGATTTCGAGTTCCTCTGCATCGTCCCCAACAAACAGGACGATATCCGCCTCTCCGACGATAAAAATTGTTAGCGTCGATCGGGTAATTTACAAGCTGCCGCTTCGTCTCTTTTCCCCCATCGCGCTTTACAGTTGTGGCGGGAACAGCAGGAACGTGACCATGATCCAGCCCGCCACCAGCACCCCTGCGCTCACCGGTACGGCCACCAGCTGGATCCCCGCCGCCACCGCCCATACTCTCAGCGCTTGTTTCCAACTGGTCTTGAGCAATAGTTTGATCCAGAATAACCCCGACACCAATAAGATACCCAGCCCTGTCCCCAGGCACAATAGGGGATCGTCATTGAATGCTTTGACACCAAGTACGGTCCCAATTCCCAGGACGATTTGCAGGAACGCAACCGAAAACAAGGCCATGAATTTTGGGCACTCCACCTTCATCCTACGGAAACCGACCCGGGTCGTCCACGTCGTGATTCCGCAAACGATTAAAAAATGACTCCCAGTCCGATATACAGGGTGACCGAAAAGTTCGGAAGAAGTTTGCTCATTGAATCCTCATGCTTGCAGGATGATGGAGATTTGATATTATCACCCGGCTTCTGTGTCGGGATCATCGCTGATTGGTAAAAAGATTATCGCGCCGTTGCTCCCGATTTCAAATACCCAATGCCAACTCGGGAGACGCCCGTTTCACCTCCTAATTCCTCGTCCTTCGGAAAATGGGGGATTGTGGGGGTGCCGGTTTCCTTCCTTTCTATCCCCGGTCTCCGGGCTTGACACACGGGAATTAATGTTGTAGAATACTCTGTAATACAGAGAACTCTAATATAAAATATGGAGACTCCTTATGAAAATCTCTAGCACAGATGCCGAAGAAGCCCTTGCCGCCATCCAGGCCATTAACCAAAGGACCCGCCACGCAATAGCCGGCAGCGGTGCTCATATTTTCCTGATCATCACGGGCGTTATTTGGCTGGTCGGGTTTGTGACCACCCAGTTCCTGGCTGGCCCGATCGTTGCCTATATCTGGATCGGGTTGAGCCTCGTTGGCAGCGCCTTGTCCATCCCGCTCGGCATGCGCATGGGAAGGCGCGTCCGCAGCCCATCGGCGTCCGATACGGCAAAACGGGCCGGGTTCTTCTGGTTGCTCCTGGTCCTTTACGCCGTTGCTGCCATTGCCATTGCCCGGCCCTCGGATGGGAAGCAGGTGACCATGTTCATCATCCTGTTCACCATGATTGGTCAGCTTGCCATGGGGCTCCTGCTCTCTTTTGCATCCTTTTGGTGGCCAATACCCGTCACTGTTTTAGCCCTCGTCGGCTATTTCCTGCTGCCTGGCATCTTTTACCTGTGGATGGGGATCCTGGTTGGCGGCGGGATGATCGTCCTTGGCATATACATCCATTCCAGGTGGTGAATCGTGGCTGAATTAAACGAAACCATCCACCAGCCGGTACGGCTGCGCACCATGGCCGCTCTTGTTGCCCTGGCAGGGGACAGCGAGGTCGACTTCACCTACCTGCGCGATTTGCTCGAGGTCACCGACGGCAACCTGGGTGCCCACTTGCGTAAACTTGAAGAAGCAGGCTTCATAGCCATCAACAAGGTCTTCGTGGAGCGCAAGCCGCGCACCTACATCTCTGCCACATTGGAAGGACGCAAGGTTTTCAAGGAGCACGTGGCTGCCTTGGAATCGATATTGAAAAAGAAGTGAGGCAGGATATGGACACCATCGTTCAGGTGGAAGGATTGCGCAAAGTTTACGGATCTTCCGTCGCCGTGGATGGGCTCTCATTCGAAGTTGGGGTGGAGGAGATCTTCGGGATGGTCGGTCCGAATGGAGCCGGCAAGACCACCACCATCGAATGCCTGGAAGGTCTGCGTAAACCAGACGCGGGGTTGGTGCGTGTCCTGGGGGTGGACCCTCATCTAGAAGGCCAGGCCTTGTGCCTGCGCGCCGGCATGCAGTTGCAGCAATCCAACCTGCCGGACCGAATGAAGGTCTGGGAAGCGCTGGATCTGTATGCCTCCTTCTATCCCAGGCCCGCTGACTGGAAAGTGCTGCTGTCGAAATTGGGTTTGGAGGAGAAACGCAATACGCCTTTCTCCAAGTTGTCCGGCGGGCAGAAACAGCGCCTTTTCATCGCCCTTGCACTGCTTCCAAACCCGCAGGTCGTCTTCCTCGACGAACTTACCACAGGTCTCGATCCGCAGGCGCGCCATGCCATCTGGGACCTGGTCCGGGATGTGCGTGCCAGGGGTGTGACGATTTTGTTGACCACTCATTTCATGGAAGAGGCCGAGCGCCTCTGCGACCGGGTTGCCATCCTCGACCATGGGCGCATCGTTGCGCTGGATACCCCAGCCGCCCTGGTGCATGGCTTGGGAGGCAGGGAACGGGTGACCTTCACTCTGGACCGGCCATTGCCGGCGGGCTTCGATAAAGCCATTCCCGGGGTGATTTTTGAGCTGGAAGGGGATCGTGTGATTGCCCGGCCGAATAATGGATCTAAGGTCTCCACGGTGAGCGAGGTGGTTACCTTCCTGACCCGGGATGGGATCCCCTTTCGCGACCTGCGCACTGAGCAGCCGACCCTCGAGGATGTTTTCCTGGGTCTCACCGGCCGCGGGATGAAAGACTGAGGGATGCGATGAAAAGCCTGTTGAAAATGTCCTGGGTGGAAGCCAAGTTGTTCCTGCGCGAACCGGTTGGCGCCTTTTTTACGCTGATTTTCCCTTTGATGATGCTATTTATATTCGGCACCATTTATGGCAGCCAGCCTCCACCGCAGTCTGGCGTCCAGGGTGGTATGGTTAATTTAATACCAGCCTTTTCAGCCATGATCATCGGGATCACCGGGCTGATGTCAACCACCATATCGATGGCTACTTATCGGGAAAACGGTATCCTGCGTCGTCTTCGTACCACCCCGGTTAGCCCCCTGGTCGTTTTGGTCGCGCAGGTGGTTGTGGTTTTCTCCATGACCTGTCTTGGCATGCTTCTCCTGGTTGGTGCCGGGAGACTGGTCTATCACGTAAATTTTGAGGGGAATGTCCTCAGTTTGTTTGCAGGGTTTACATTAAGCAGCCTTAGCTTTTTCAGCATTGGTTTCATCCTGGCTGGCGTAATGCCCTCCGCTCGCACCGCCCAGGTCACTGCCATGGTGTTGATGTACCCGATGTTGATTTTATCCGGGGCTGCCTGGCCCCGTGAACTGATGCCCGCAACCATCCAGAAGGTCTCGGCGTTCATCCCGCTGACGTACGTTGTCAACCTTCTTCGCGGTCTTTGGATCGGTGAGGCCTGGAGCCTTCACACCACCGATGTCATTGTGCTGGTCAGCATGCTGGTGGTTGGCGTGCTCATATCGATCCGCACATTCCGCTGGGAGTGATCGCTGTTCCCGGTTCCGCAGAAGATGGGGACTTTACCGGCAGCGGTCAGATCCATATCATCATCAAACATACCCCCTGATCTACTTTGGTCGTTGCTCAATTGATCGATGTCCCGCGGATCCATTTCGCGGGACATTTCTTCTATGAGTCTTATCCACGGATTGCCGGAACATGTCTCCCTCATTTCTGAATTTGCAGTGGGGGAGACTATTTGGGGGGTGGAGTGCTCATTACAATTTGACAAAATAGAACAAATGTACTAATATAATCATGGCTAAGGATTCCCCTTGCCAATTATCTCTGGCTCCTTAACAGTTGACGGTTAATAAGGTTTGTTTCCAATCCTCTCCCTTCACGCACAGACCTGATCCAGTTTCAAGATCGCCCATTCGTTCCGCGATAACACCGAATTAAGTGACTTTTATTCCGATGCTGTCCATTTATCAGGTGGCGGAAGCTCTTCATAAAATCCCCAGTAAAGGAGAGTCGCGCTGTGTTTGGAGAGGCCCGGGGTGAGACAGAATTCTTCCCCGGGAATTGGAACTGCCTCCCGACTGGTGATTTGTTCCTCAGGATCAATACACTATTCAAATTTCTTTGGCGATTTTTAATGCCCAAATAATGAAGAAGCCCTCGATGCTGATCGTCCTTCCGGGCGAAATTAATTGTTCCTCTTCGGCTCCTCATCGGTGTGTGTGTTCGGGCGGAATGTCCATTTTCGTTCTTACAGGGTCAATCATCCATGGCTAGTTAATGCATCGCCTGAATCAAAAAAGGAAGCCCCTTCCTAGGAGCCTCCCTCGTAAGGCAAATGATTCTGACAACAATTAATGGGATCATGGGAATTTGTATCGGACCACCAGGGCTGTTGAGATTAGGATCACCGACAGCCATGTGCGGGTCAGCAACCGGATTAAAAAGGACAGCGTTTCGATCGGCAGAATGCCTCCGCCTGAATTGCTGACCCAAATGCCCGGTTTGTATGAATCATCAGATGGCGATTTGGGGGTATGTTGATAAATCCGGGTCGTTGTGGGTCTGGGACTCTGCGTGTGGATGGCTTGTCTTGTTTTTGTCGGTATAGGCGTGGAAGTATAAATCACGCCGCCTGTACCGGTTGCGGTCGGGTGATGGTTATAACTCCGGGTTGGAGTTGCGGTCGGTGAATTGTGATGTTCACTCCTCCTGGTGGGGGTGGGTGTCAGCGAAGCTGTCTTGGTTGGTCTTTGCGTTTTAGTTGGGGTTAAGGATGACGTGGGGGATGGAGTGGTTGTGTTGGTGAAGGTTCCCGTCGGGGTCGCGGTGGCGGTGACGGTGACGGTGCTTGTTGGGGGCAGGGTATCTGTCGGGGTTGGTGTTGAGGTAAAAGTTGAAGTGGTCGTCTCGATTGGAGTCTCGGTAAATGTTGGAGTATCTGTGATCGACTTTGTTACAGTTGGGGTCGCGGTCGGTGACTGGCAGAACATGGACGCGGTTGCCGTCCCGACGCTTCCGCCGCCGGATACAAACAGGTCCAGGGTCCCAAACAGGCCGCTGGTATTGATGCTTGTGGAAGCGTTTGACGCCAGTTGTATACTATTGCTGGCGATCGGGGTGCCATTCAAGTTCAAAGTCCAGGTGCCGGGGGCGGTCATGGAAGTGCCGGTGTTGGTGATGGTGAACGTCCCTTGCGCATCAGGGGTGCAGTTTGCTGAAAGTGAAAAGGTCGGTGGGATCGGGGTGGCGGTGGGGGTCGGCGACTGGCAGAACGTGGACGCGGTTGCCGTCCCGACGCTTCCACCGCCGGATGCAAACAGGTCCAGTGTACCAAAAAGTCCGCTGGTGTTGATGCTAAAAGAAGCACTTGCTGCTAGCTGGAAATTATTGCTGGCTATCGGTGTGCCATTCAGGTTCAAAGTCCACGTACCGGGGGCGGTCATGGAAGTGCCAATGTTGGTGATGGTGAACGACCCTTGCGCGTCCGCTGTGCAGCTTGCTGATAGGGAAAAGGTCGGCGGGACCTTCGTGGCAGTCGCAGTCGGCGACTCGCAGAATGTGGACGCGGTTACCGTCCCGACGCTTCCACCGCCGGATGCAAGCAGGTCCAGGGTACCGAAGAGGCCGCTGGTATTGATGCTTGTGGAAGCATTCGCCGCCAGTAGGAAATTATTGCTGGCGATCGGGGTCCCGTTCAAGTTTAAGGTCCAGGTGCCTGCGCTGGGCATATTCCCGCCGATATTGGATATGGTAAACGTCCCTTGCGCGTCAGGTGTGCAGTTCGCCGAAAGAGAAAAGGTCGGCGGGACCGGGGTGAGTGTCGGAGTTGGTGATAAAGTCGCGGTCGGTGACTGGCAGAATGTGGTTGCCGTGGCTGTTCCCACACTTCCGCCTCCGGATACAGAAATATCAAGGGTACCAAAGAGGCCACTGGTATTGATACTCGTCGATGCATTTGCTAATAGTTGGAAATTATTGCTGGCGATTGGCGTCCCATTCAGACTCAAGGTCCAAGTGCCGGCACTGGTCATGTCTCCGCCGGTATTGGTTATGACGATCGTCCCCTGCGCATCAGGAGTACAGTTCGCCGTTATCGACAAAACGGGGATCGCCACCTGGGCTTTCACCGGGAACTGATTTGGTATGGTAAATGTGATGACCAGGGCAATGAATAATACTAATGATGAATATTGGATCCGTTGCCTGCGTAAATTATCGGAGACAATTTTTAACAGGTTTTTTATCATAACTGCAGCCCCTTTCGGTCGATTTGGTGCTAAAACAGGTAATAGAGTGAAGTTGTCTGACAATTATATGTATTTAATAATATAATGTCAACCTTATTTATCCAAATAGTTGCTAAGGATCTCCTGGAATAATGGGACTTTCAACCATTTTATAAAGACCGCCGGGATGGTGATCTGCTGAGGGTTGGTGAGCTTGTGCCCCTCCGCTTCGCTCCGGCGGGTTGTGCGGGTGCTCTTGAGAAATAACCTATCTCGCGGGAGGATTCTGGTTGATGGTTAAGATCCTCAAATGCACGGCTCTCGGATCCACTGCCCACCACCTCTCACATTTCGTTTCATCCCCTTGGGACATGAGTCTGGGGGGCTGTACCAATTGGGGTTTTCTCAACAAAAATAACTCTCACGGGAGTTCTGTGGAGTGATTACACCCGATTGAGGCAAATGAATATATATAGCCGCTAGTGATAATTACAAAATTATTAACCCGCTGTGCATGAACTGATTTTCAAATTTTCTTGAGGGCACTGGAAAAAATTATTTGTGATTATCAAGATGCTCCCCACACTTTCCAGAGGGTCTGTGCCTGTAGTTCTTTCTTGCCCTTAGCCTCCAGCCATTGCCCCCACGATTCGGAAAGGCTGTATACCCTGCACGACTTCCTCTGGAAGGACTGTGTTCAATGGCTCAAGCGACAGATCCACCCCGCAGGCAAAGAACCGCAGAAAAGGTCGCCGGTCTTGCGTGATCTGATCGCGGATCGTCCCCCGCAGCATTGGGTAGCGGGCTTCGAGCGTGTCCAGAATTGAAGAAATGGTTTTCTGAGCTCCGATTTCAATCTCAACTTCGATGCCAGCCTGCGCCAGTGTGCGAAGATGATACGGAAGCACAACGTGGATCATGGCAGCGTCTGAACTTCAACAGACAACACACCGGGTAAATCGCGGACGATGGGCATCCAATTGTCACCGGAGTCGGATGAGGCGTACACCTGCCCACCTGTGGTACCGAAATACACACCGCATGGATCTAGGTCGTCAACAGCCAGTGCGCTGCGCAAGACATTGACATAGCAATCTTTTTGTGGCAATCCCTTCGTCAGAGGCTCCCATTCATTTCCTCCAGAGCGGCTGCGAAATACGCGTAGTTTGCCCTCAGGCGGAAAATGCTCTGAATCACTCTTGATCGGGACAACATAAATGGTATCCGGTTCATGAGAGTGAACAGCTATGGGATAACCGAAGTCACTCGGCAAATTTCCACTGACCTCGTGCCAAAGGCTCCCGGCATCATCGCTGCGGAGCACATCCCAGTGCTTCTGCATGAACAAAACGCCCGGCCGGGATGGATGCATGGCGATGCTGTGGACACAATGACCAACCTCGGCGGTTGAGTCTGGGAGTTCGTAGGGCGATATAAGACCTTGGTTGATTGACCGCCAGGTTTGCCCGCCGTCATCCGTGCGGAATGCGCCCGCGGCAGATATTGCGACATAGATGCGTTGGGGGTTGCCTGGATCCTGGATGATCGTGTGCAGGCACATCCCGCCTGCACCGGGCTGCCAGAGATGGCCTTTGACCGCGCGCAGGCCGGGAAATTCCTCCCAGTTTTGCCCGGCGTCGATTGAACGGAACAAGGCAGCATCTTCAGCACCCGCATAGATTGCGTCTGGATCGGTTAATGATGGTTTGAGCTGCCAGACGCGTTTGAACTCCCACGGATGTGGAGTGTCGTCGAACCCTAGGTGATTACCGGGCTCCCCCGCGTAAGCGAATTTGTTTCCCACCGGCTCCCATGTCATGCCTCCATCGCTGGAGCGCTGGATCACCTGTCCAAACCAGCCCGTGGACTGTGATGCATAGATCCGGTTCGGGTCCGCTGGGGAACCATTAATGTGGTAGATTTCCCAACCGGCAAAATGGGGGCCGCTTATCTCCCAATGGTTGCGTTTTGCATCTGCTGTAAAAATAAATGCACCCTTGCGTGTGCCTACCAGTACTCTTACTCTGCTCATGGTCTGTTTCCTTCCGATATTCGTGGTTGAATATTCAAAGGATTATAACGATTTTTCTTACGATTTGGTAGATGGGATCACCCCCGGCTGGATTGAACGATTAAGGTTCGACAATCTATCGAATTCGCTTCCTATCCCCTTTGTGGGACGGGATACCGCTTTGCGCCGCGGCAGGGGGATGGTTAGCTTGGTAGCTAAATCAAGCGTGGGCATGAGTTAATCAGGTGGCTCAACTCCAATTCCACGCATACCAGATCGTGACCACATTGAACCCCATGCTGACCGCCAGCAGGAATTTGTCATATAACGAGGCATAGGTGGGCAGGCCAACCAGGTTGAACAGGAAAAAGAAGGCGGCCACGATGATATTCACCCAGCGACTCACAGGTTGGGGCAATACCAGGGTCAGGAAAACCATCAGGATGGGCATCAACATCAAGCATCGCGATCCCAAGCCAAACGAACTGGTTTAAATTCTTGTCGGCCATCGGTCTTTTTGCCAGGTCGCCGCTGCAGATGCGCAGGACATCGCCATAAAGGTAAATTAGCGTGACGACCACCCAGGTTACAGAAAGCATAATATTAGTGTTCATGGTTTGATTACTCCTGCGCCGCGATGGTGATGACCACTTTCCCTCGAGCGTGCGCTTTTTCATAATACCGGAAAGCCTCAGCAGTTTTACTTAACGGATAACATCCATCGATAACCGTTACGATCTTCTCAGTTTCAAGAAGTCCTTTTATAAAGTTCAGGTCTTTTTGACTTTGCACCAGCGAAACGACAAACGTTTTCTGGCTATTGGTCTTAGAAGCTCGTTGCCCCTGGAGCGTTGCCTGGAAAAGTTGATTCATGGAGCCTCCAGCAACGACATAGGTTCCTTCAGGTTTTAATGCATGCAGATAATCTGAAATCGGATGATATCCGTTCGCAGCCAGGATCAGGTCATAGCGCTGCCCATTTCGGGTGAAATTTTCTTTCTTGTAATCAATGACATGATCTGCTCCAAGGGAGCGCACCATTTCCAGGTTCCTCGTACTGCAAACGCCAGTGACTTCAGCTCCGAACGCTTTGGCGATCTGCACGGCAAACGTTCCGACACCACCAGACGCTCCGTTGATCAAGACCTTTTGTTCTGGCTGAATGTTTCCCTTGTCTCGTAAACCCTGTAAGGCGGTCATCGCAGCCAATGGTACAGCCGCAGCCTGTTCGAATGTCAGGTTGGTCGGTTTCAGGGTTATTAAATATTCCTGGGCACAGACATACTCGGCCAAAGTGCCGCGACCGGTTGCATTTGGAAAGTACCCAAAGACTTCATCGCCTGGCTTAAACTGCCTGACGTACCTGCCGATCGCCTCGACCCGCCCGGCCACATCAGCCCCGAGGATCTTATTTTTGGGTCGTAGAAAGTCTCCCGGCATCAGGCGGATAAAGAACGGAGTGGCTCTCATCATACGCCAGTCGCGCGCATTGATGGAGGCTGCAAGAATTTTGATCAGGACTTCGTCATCCCGGGGAGCGGGTTTTGCCACTTCCTGGAGTTGAAGGACATCCGCTGAACCGTATTTTGTGCACACAATCGCTTTCATCATCACACACCTCCATTGAGCTTATCGTATAGATGGCCAATCACGATTCCAAGAGCGAGAAACCTTGGCACATTCATTCCTGTGTCGATCAAAAGGTAGACAGAGACATTGCTTGGATTAACCAGAGTTGAAAGGACTTCGATCGTGAGCATGGCAACAAAGCTAAGGATCAATGTCTTTAAGATGGGATTTTGTGTTGGAATCTTATCAAAGAATCGAAGCAGGAAATAACTGACGCAGCACCCGATCATCAGACCGCCAAATAAAGCTTCAACAAGCGCCAGCGGAAGATTTGAGATCGAGAAAGCAGCTTTATACTCGGCGGCGATGGGAGACACTGAAATTACGAAATCGATTATCCAAAAGGCTGCGCCTCCCGCTCCGGTCAACTTGAACAGTTTCTTGTAGAACTCTTGTGACGTTTGTCGCTTGCTTCGAGCTGTGGTTTGGGTTTCCATGGCTGCCCACCTATACCGCCTGGGCAGACTTGGAAGCGTTTGCGGATGGATCGGATCCTTGGTAAAGCCGTTTGTATAGATACCCAATCCCTATTCCTAGAGCGGGAATCCTTATTACGTTAAATAATGTTCCCATGAGAAAGTAACGCAAGACATCACTTGTGGCGAAAAAACTTGAGGGGCCTCCGATCGAGATTGTGAGGATGACCAGGACGATGAAGCTTAGTATCACGGATTTAATAATCGGATTCTTTGTTGGAATCTTGTCGAAGAAACGAAGCAGGAAATAGCTGACGCAGAATCCGATGATCAGGCCGGCAATTAAAGATTCAACCAGCATTGGATAGTAAGAAATTGAAAGAGCAGCTCTATACTCGGCAGCGATGGGAGTCCGGGAAATTGCGAAGTTTGCTAACCAGAAGGCTAAGCCTCCCGCAACAGCCAGGACGAACACATTTTTCCAAATTGCATTTGATCGAGTCATTTTATTTTTCTCCTTTTTTTGACCTGATTTATTTCTGGGCATGAACACCCTTAATTAAGAGCCACAAACTAAGAGATATTTCCGCAATAAAACTAACCGCCAAACATGGGTACGATATTATTTCGTAGCCCGGCAAAAGGAATCGCTGACAAACATATATCAGAAGGGCAAAGCAATCAGCGATCAACAAGATACCCAGGATTTTAGGAAGAAAGCCCGACTTGAAAACCAGATAACCGAGAGGATAGAGCCAGATGCCATAGGGTATCTGGGCGATGGTAGACCCATTCTTGAACAAATTAATAAATAGCATCGCTTGCGCTTGCAGCTGATCTGGTTGGAATACTTTCAAATAATCAGCTCCGCTCAAAAGCAGCAGGCTGGAAAATAGATTAAGATGGACAAGAACCATTATGGCAAACCCGCCCAGGTTCAATAACAGGAACAGTAAAGCCATGTTTTTGTCCACCGGTTTTAATAACGCGTACAAATACCAGGCTGCCAATAAAAAGAGCACATATGAGAATAGACTGATCACAAAACCGATCCGAAATTGCGATTCATGAGCCATTATGGATTGACCGTTACCGGGGCATCCACGAATACAAAGCGACCAAACATATTAGCTATGAACGAAGTTACGATAAACATGAAATAGAAAAAACCTGCGATTCTTGCGGTCTTATGGATTGAATTCATTTTTCATCTCCTTTTTGAATGCTGTGGATGAGTGTCTCAGCCAACCTCAACCAGGGTTGGTTTTTGATCCTTTGCACCCATGATCAGAAGCCACAACATAAGTGAAAATTCTCCAATAAAACCGATGCGGATACTCAGGTAGGTTATTCCAACGAAGGCTATTCCAGTGATGCCCGGGAAAAAGAAAAACTGAATGGGAAACAAAAGCCAGCCAAAACATTCAACCATCAGACACGATGCCCAAAATTCTGGGAAGGAAGCCGGACTTGAAAACAAGATAACCCAGCGGAAAGAGCCAGGCGCTAAAAAATATCTGGGCGATCCCTAGAGAACCCATTTTTGTAGATATACAGAGCATAACATTGCCAGGGCTTGCAGTTGATCGGCCTGGAATACTTTCAAGTAATCAGCGCCACTCAAAAGAAGCTGGCTGGCAATTAGAAAAAGATCACTAAAACACCATACGGCGACACCGCCCAGGTTCAATAACAGGAACAGCAAAGCGATGTTCTTATTGACCGGCTTCAGCAACACGTACAAAGCCCAGGCCGTCAAAAGAAAAAGCACAGCACGCAACCAGATCGACCACAAAGCCGATACGGAATTGCAACGCAGATGACATGATATTCCTGGAGGTTGTCGCAGCATCTCCCAAGACAATAAGCTTGGAACGACCAAGCACATTTGCGAAGATGGAAATCACGATGTAAATTAGATATAGGAACCCTGCGATTCTTGCGGTTCTTTTTATTTGTGTTCATTTTTAATCTCCTTTGATTTGAATAGGGACTAGCCCGACAGGCCAATGCCCACAAGGTATAAAACGCTCTGAACAACATTCACCGGCCAGCGTGCATTTTCGAGGGGTGCGGAGGCGATGAAGGCCATCACTTCCACAAAACCGATCGCGAACAGCAATACCCAGAAGGCCCATTTTTGACCGGCGATCAGGTTCTTACGGATGAGCAACCATACCAGAACTGAGACAACCACCGAGCAAGAGTTGTATAGGATCGTCAAAGCATTGAGTGATGCAATGACCTTGGCATCCAGGCTGGCGATTTCAGATTTTTCAAAGACCAGTGTCAGAATCGGAGAGTTGCCAATGTGAAAGACAACAATGGTCAATATCAAGGCGGCGAGGAAAAAATTGATTCCGCTCCAGATTGAGAGAACTGTCGAACCTCTTTTTAACATTTTTCTTTCTCCTTAATGATTTTTTGTGCCCGCTTTTTAATGTCTATTTCACGAGCATACCCATGTACTGAGCGGGGAGAGGCAGGGTCTTCAGCCCCCCCTCTCCCCTTCAGCGCAAATCTATGCCGCGCTCAAAAGCTCGTTCGTCGCTGTTTTTGCAACCCCGGAAGCGTCTACCGACGGATTGAACCCTTTCGCGATCAGCCAGACCGCCAAAACCAGCTCCTGCGGGAGGATCGGCAGATTAAGAATGACCTGGATCGTCCCAAAAGGAGGGAGGAGATGGAACATCACCAACAGGGCACTGAGGATGGTCAATGTGATCCCAACCAATCCCCAGACGCTTAGCCATCGAGGAACGAGTCTGAATTGATAGAAGACAACATAGTACATCAGGGCACCGATGCCGAAAGTCAATAGCATGGCCGCATCTCTAAGCCAACCGATTCCTGCGTTAATTACTGCATCTGCTGTCTGAAAGTATGATGATGCCGGAGCCCCAGCCTTCACGAATTCCTGGCTGAGTGCCAAAAGGACAACATAGAGGAGAGCGCCAACAACAGAGGCCATGCCCTCGATAACCCTGAATCCAGCCGAGCCAATCGCCAGGCCCTCGTTGTATTTCTTCAGGATCGGATACAGCGCAAGGCCAATACCGGCACAGGCAATACCCATGATGAATTTAATCGCCGTGAAGATGATCATTTGGCCTGCATTGGTGGAAATCGCAGTCAGATGATCCGGAGCATTCACAGTGTTTAACCCTAGCGGCAGGCTCAGTAGGGCCGGAACCGTCCCCAGGATGAATAGCACGCCTACAACTGCTGCGGTCTTTCTTTCTATTCCATGGTGACTTACTTTTGTCGTATTCATTTTTTTATTTCCTTTTTTTGTGATTAATTTTGGCGTCGATAAGCGGCCTACGCCTATTTATGATTTGACATTTGACACATCTGCGGTGCTAACCCTCAGGGTTGGGCCATTTCCAGGCGTACCAGACAACCAGCAAGGCAAGCACAAGCTGGGCTGTGTACCAGACGATCTCATAAATTCCCACCCGGCCAGCGGATAGGTTAACAAGCGTTAGCGCCCAAAAAGCGAGATGCGCAAGCGCATAGAATAAGCCCAGGATGCGGTTTGCCCAACGACTCACGGGAGCCTTCAACGTCAGGGTCAAGACGCTCATCAAAATCGGACCCACGAATATTAATGCCATGACAAACAATAATCCGGGGGTGACTACAATCGCTCCGGTATTTGCAAGGGAAGACTTTAGCACCACCGGGTCATTTAATCGGTACGTATCCCCATTCAGGCTGCTTAGCATTCCAGCTACCCAGAGCATGGCGAGGATAATCCTCACATCCAGTGGTTTTTTAGCGGCCTCTTCGTTTGTCCCATGAGGACTTCCTTTGATCATATTCATTTTTGTCTCCTTTTTTAGACGATATGGTTGTGTTTCAGTAAATTGGAATTGCATAAAATTGTGGTAACCACCCGGTTATCGGGGGTTGAAATAGGTTGGAAATATTTTCATAGGCAAACTTCCTTTCCAAGGTGCTACTGTCCATTTACGATTTGACATCTGTTATATCTGCCTGGCCAGGTTCGAGAGGACAGACTGAGAGCAATGGCATGCCCAGGTCTCGCACTTTTTTGAGCAGGCCGTGCAGGGCAGCCTGGTCGATCACCAGGCCAGATAGAAGTGTATTGCCGTCTTCTTCAAGCGTGATGGTCAGGCCCTCGAACCAGTCTGACCATTCCAGGCCCAGGTGGCCCCTGATCCTGATCTGGTAGACCGTTGGTTTACCTGGATCTGTTTTTGGGTTGAATTTATTTCGCATACCTCTGTACCTTTTGTGACCGGTTATTACAGTCCATGCCACTAGTTCATGGTCCCGGTCTTTGCCCGGGATGGTCCCGGTCTTTGCCCGGGAATGTACAGGGATAATATCCCCCACACAGTGTTAGCGAACAGACACTTTAGTGTTGGTTGTAGGTGTTGTTTTTTGGTTCTTGAAGGGCAATCCCATATAAAATGAATTGGGGTATTGGCGACGCTTTGCGTCGCCAATACCCCAATATTTCTTGGTATTTTGGGATGAGTACCTGGTTAAAGGGGGATATGTTGAGGAAAATTGAACTTTACAACAAACCCAGTTCGCGGGCACGGGCGATGGCTTCGGTGCGGCTTTGAACTTCCAGTTTGTCAAAGATCTTGCGGTTATGCCCCTTGATCGTGTCCAGTGCCAGGAACAGCCGTTCGCCGATCTCGCGATTCGAGAGTCCCTGGGCAATGAGTTGTAGTATTTTTAACTCGCGTTGACTCAATGACTCGATAAGGGGCTGGTGAGGGGGTAGATCAGGTTTGTCATCACGATCCCGCTTCTCGGATTCGAGGGCAGCCAGCAGTTTGCTGACATAGTCTGGCCGGATACTCTGTGCGGCGGCAGCGGACAGGAGTTCTGCCATGGCATCCCCTTCGTCAAGGAAGAGACGGATGAAGCCTTCCGACTCGGCTTGCGCCATCACCTCGTCGAGCCGTTCCGCTGCCTTTTCCTTTTCACCGTTTGCATATAGAGCAATGGATTGCACGGCCATCACCCTGAGCACTCTATCCGCCAGACCCCGGGCTTCCGCTTGCTCCCGCAGTGGTTCCAGCGCTGCCAGTGCCGCGGACGGGTCGCCCTGGGCGATGAGCACGCGTGTCTGCATGAAAGGAAGTTTGTATTGCCGCGTCAATTGTGCAGCCTCATCTACATTGCCCTGGTGAAGGTGGATCATCGCCTGGGCGTAGGCAATATCCGGCAGGCGCAAGGTGTGGTTCTTTTGACGCGCTGTTTGTTCCGTTTGCGATAAGATGAGTGCCGCGCCGATCGCATCCCTGCGGGCCAGTTTCAGTTGGGCCAGGAATAACTCGCTCAGGATCAACCTGTCAATGACTTGATCATACTGCCTTGCCAGTTGCAAGCTTTTCTCCCCATACTGCCCGGCGGCATCCAGATCATTCCTTTCATAACAGATCCTTGCCAGGCCAATATAGGCTAAAGGGGCATTTGGAGGGGAATAATCATCGATCCGTTGCAGAACACGCCGGTAGGTCTCAGCCGCCAGGTGAAGCTGGTTCCTGGTTTCCTGTATCTGGCCCAAACGGATCGAAGCCAATAAGATGTTGATAATATCCCCTGACGCCAGGCCGAGAGAGTAGGCTTCGGCATAGGCCCGTCCAGCCGCGGCCAGGTCATCCTGAATAAAATAAGCATATCCCATCGACCGGATGGCCATGGAGCGGTTATTCAGGTCGTTGGGGTGCAGATACTCGAGGGCGCGGCGCGCCTGGACCAGGGTGGTTTCTATCTGGGCGTGCGTCTGCGCCACGTTCGCCCTGGCAGCGGCGATTTTCCCGATCAGGTCGCGGGAGGATTCGTTCATTTCGGCGCCTGGCAGACCAGTGGATGCCAGGACCGCTTCGATCGCCTGGAGCTTTTCTTCCACGCCCTCTGGCTGGCCGATGATCAGCAACATCGCAGCCTGCTTCCACCACAGGGCGGGCCTGGCATCCAGCAAGGTTTTTGGCAACGACTCCAACCAGCTCAGTATCGCCGATGCTGTGCCCCGCAGGTGGACGGGCATTTCCTTGCTTTCCATCAGGCGCACGGCGCGCTCGATATCATTGGCCGCAGCCGCATGGCGGAAGGCCTCGAGCATCAGGTCATTGTTTTCATACCATTCGCTGGCATGGATATGCAGTTCAGCGATGCCTGAAGTGGTGAGAGTTTGCCCCAGCCGTTTGCGAAGCAGATCGCCAAAGAGATGGTGATAGCGGTACCAGCGCCGCTCGTTGTCCTGGGGGACGATGAACAGGTTGGCGCGCTCGAGATATTCCAGGGTTGTTTGCCCGGGAATGGATGGATCAAGCAGAACAGCGTCGCAAAGAGGGCCGCACAAGCGCTCGAGGACGGAAGTGCGCAGCAGGAAAGCCTGGATGCTTTCGGGCTGCTGGTGCAGGACTTCTTCAAGCAGGTAATCCATCACGAACCGATGGCTGCCGGTGAAAGACTGGATGAACCCGGTCGTGTCCTTGTTGCTCTGAATGGAAAGGGCGGCCATTTGCAGACCGGCGATCCAGCCTTCGGTGCGGGCTTCCAGCGCGGCGATATCAGCCTCAGAGAGATCCAGCCCCATCACGCGGTTGAGGAATTCGGCGGCTTCGGCGGGGGTAAAGCGCAGATCGGCGGCGCGCAGTTCGGTGCATTGCCCCCGGGCGCGCATGCGGGCCAGCGGCAGGCCTGGATCTTCGCGCGTGGCGATGAGCAGGTGCATCTGCGACGGCTGGTGTTCGATGAGGAAAGCCAGGGATTGATCGACCGGCTGGGAATCGATCGAGTGGTAGTCATCCAGGACGAGCAGGAAGTTCCCAGGAATGGTGGAAATTTCGTTGAGCAGGGTGGTCAAAATCGTTTCGATCTGCAAAGGTTCAGGGGATTGGAGGGCAGGCAGGAGCGCCTCGCCAATTCCCGCCTGGATGGTCTGCAATGCTTTTACGAGGTAAGTGATGAAGCGCGCAGGATCGTAATCCCTCTCATCCAGCGACAACCATGCAACTGGCATCATGCAGTTGGCGATCCATTCGCTGACCAGGGTGGTCTTGCCAAAACCGGCGGGGGCTGAAATGAGTGTCAGCCTGCAACCCCTTGCCAGGCATTCGTTCAGCCGCTCGACCAGGCGTGGGCGCGGGACAACGCCAGGCCGAGGTGGGGGGATAAATAATTTTGTGGCTAAAATTGGTGCAGCCATGGATCAATTATAGGTTATTCCAGGGAGTTGATCGGGAAAAATGACTTCGAAATCCTGATCATCAACCTTGGTGTGATTGACGATACCATAATGGAATATTTTATTTAGGGATAGCCATGAATTGGGGACGGGATAAATTACTCCTCTTGACGAACTAGAACAAAAATTCTATAATAATAACGCAGCACGGGACCTGCCCGTTGGCCGCGTTATTTATTGGACCTTAACATTTGAAAATCAAATTGACGATTTCTGGATCTCGCGCCGCTCCATTCCCCTCCAGGGCTGCCCATAAAAACCCATTCGTTCCGGGCAAACTGTATAGAAAGTGACTTTAATTACCAGGTTCCCCGACCTCCTTCTGGATATGCATACTTGCCCGCATAAATGCCTGCTTTCGACTAGAGGATTCCCGGTCGATTGGTAAAGAATCGGGTACCTGGTAAGTTTTATTTGTTCCTCAGGATCAATAGCCAAATCAAATCATCTCGCCGATTTTTGAGTCCCTTATAATGAGGAACCTCTCGATGAGAATCATGATTTCGTAGGGAAATAATTGTTCCTCTTCGAGCACCCCACTGATCGCGTGTGCGCGGCGGGCAGCATCTCTGCTCAATGTTATCTCAACAAAAAACTCCCTCTTCAGGGAGTCACAGTGAGCGTGGAGAGGCTCGGATACCACCCCCTTGAGTTGAGGCGGCTTCGAGCCGCCATCAACCACATCGGCGGCATGAGCCGCTGATGCTGGGGGCTCTCAACAAAAAACTCCCTTTTCAGGGAGTCACAGTGAGCGTGGAGAGGCTCGGATACCATCCCCTCCGCGGGGGCTCTCAACAAAAAACTCCCTTTTCAGGGAGTCACAGTGAGCGTGGAGAGGCTCGAACTCTCAACAAACGGCTTAAAAGGCCGCTGCTCTGCCATTGAGCTACACGCCCGGTGCGGACTGCATTCTATCACGCCCCCTTTAACCCGTCAATCATTGCCGCGCAGCAGCTGATCCAACCCAGCAAAATCCACCTTTGAAGTGAAATCCAGGCTCAGCGGCGTCAGCGATACCTGCCGTTTCACACGCAGCACGTATACATCGCTATCGTGACGCTCGCTCTCCAAATTCGCGGCTTCCTCATAATCCACAACGCCCCTCTCCTCCCATGATGTCCGCTTTGGTTTCACCGGGATGAAGTAACGCTGGTTGGCAAGCCGGGTCACCTGCCAGGCTGTTTCCCGGGTTGCGCTGGACGGCACGTCCACTTTTAGGAGATCCACCCCCAGTGGGAATTGCTTCTCCAGCAGCTTGCGGGCGAAGTATGCTGTAAACCAGGCTGCCGTTGAAAAATCGATCTGGGTCGAGTAAGTCAGATGGTGCTCCCGCCCGGTTTCCAGCGATGCAGCCAGTGCTGGGATACCCTGCGACGCCGCCTCCATGGCCGCTCCCACCGTTCCCGAAATGGTGATACCGGTCGCCACGTTTTCTCCGTAATTGATACCCGAGACAACCAGGTCCGGTTTATTTGGCATGATTTCCAGGATCCCATGCAGCACTGCCTGCGCTGGCGTTCCGCCCACCGCATAAACTGTCCAATCCTTGCCGCACACGTTCAGGACCTCAGGTCGGATCACGCCGTCCGAGGTCATCGGCAGGCTGCGGCCCATCCCCGACGACTGCTCGCGCGGCGCGGCCACGGTCACATAACCCAGGTCCGAGAGTGCCGCGGCCGCGGCCCACAGCCCTGGTGAATGGATCCCGTCATCATTGGTCAGCAGAATCTGGCACTTTTCCATGAATTCTCCCAATACTTAAGAAAAAAAAGCGGGAGGGTCCCGCTTCCATGGTGCCCCTTGTGCGATTCGAACGCACGGCCTTTTGGTCCGCAACCAAACGCTCTAATCCGCTGAGCTAAAGGGGCAACTTATTAAGCGGCGAAAATTGTAACCCACAATCATTTGAAGGTCAAGCACCCGTACCTGGATCTTCCATAAATATGCCCGGTCCCCGGTTCTTGGGGGAAAAGGGAAACCCGGCACATGCAGCACACTGCATATTTTTCGTTGTAAAGTGGCACTCTTCTCGCAACCGCCTTGAAAGCAGGTAGAACGAAATTCCTACGGCGAGAACGTCACCTCAAATGTCATCCCCCACAGCAAGCGGGGATCGGGATTCTTCACCAGGATGTGCACCGTGTAAAGAATATCTCCGCCCTGCACCACCGGCGCTCCGCTGATCGACTCCACCGCGCCGTCCATGACCACCCCAGGCAGTGCATCTGCAGTCAGCTTCACCACCTGCCCTTTGCTTACCTTCACTATGTCCGTTTCCGTTAAGTCGCTCGTGTCCACATACCATTGGCTGGTGTCCGCCAGTGCCACTGCCCAATTTTGCGGGCCGACCATTTGTGATACCGACACATTGGTATCCTCCACGGTTCCATCGAAGGGAGCCTTCAGGTCGTAATTATCCAATGCGCTTTGCGCCGCAGCTACCTGGGAATTGACTGCCTCCAGTTGAGCCAAAGCCAGCGCCAGTTTATCTTTATCCGGACTGTTGAGAGTGTTTTCGAACGAAAGCTTGGCTTCCGCTTCGGCGGCCATACTCCCACTTAGATTCGCGTCCAGGGTATCCCGGCGGCTGGACAGGTCCACGGCTTTCTGTACCGCACTGTCATAATTGGTTTGCGCGGTGCGCAGCTTGTCCTCGTAGATTTTCCGCGTGGCATTATTGGCAGGCAGGTTGCTGTATTTGGCAAGGTCTGCCTCAGCGTTGGTCAGGTCGGTCTTGCGCGATGTGACGTCTGCCAGGGCATTATCGATATCAGTCTGGATGGTGTTCTTGTCGAGCTTGTCCCAAGCCAGTTGAGCTGCTGCCCTCGCCTTTTGCGCATTCAGGTAGGTCTGCCACGCCTGGGCATGCGCAATCTCTGCTGTCCGCACCAGCAAGTCGTACGATTGTTGGGCAGCCACCTGCTGTGCTTTCGCACCCGCCAGGGCTGCCTCCACCTGCTGCCGGTCGCCGAGCTTCATCAGCACCTGTCCCTGGTTGACATTGTCGCCCATCTGGACAAGCACTTCTTCCACGCGCCCGCTGGCCGCGAAGCTCAGGTAGAGACTTCGGACCGGCACCAGGTGCCCGGTGGCGATCACGGTCTCCACGGGAGGGATGGGTGTTGGAGTAGGGGTTGCCGTTCCTGTACTGCTGCAGGCTGTTGCAGCCAGGACTATGCTCGCGCACGAAATGATGACTTTAACAAATTTGTTCATAATAAAACTCCTTTCAGTCCCCTGGCAAAGGTGCGAAGTCCATTATTCCGGGGGTTTGGGCCCACCTGTTACTTTCGAAATGAAGCATATGATTTAATGGCGCTCTACTCATAAGCCAGCACTTCGCGTATGGTGAGTCTCGCTGCGTTTCTTGCCGGCAAAATACTAGCTACTGCTGAAAGCGCCAATACAACCAACAGCCAGATTAAGAAGCCGGTGAAGGTGAAATGCACGGCGATCTGGGATTGAAAGATCGCTGAGCTGATGATCGATGATAACAAGGTTGTGATTGGGAACGATAGCAGCGCACCCAGCACCCACGAGATGCTCCCGATCACCAGACCTTCCACGATGACTGTCCTCATGATCTCACGGTCCACTGCCCCGATCGACCGCATCACCCCGATCTCGCGTGTGCGCTCGAGTACATTCATCCCCATTGTGCCTGTCAGCCCAATGCTTCCAACCAGCGCAGTCAGCAGGGCCATGATCAGTAAAAATGTGACCAGGATGTCGAGGCTGTCAGAAGCGGTCTTTAAGGTGGATGTTCCCGTGCGTGCCTGGTTTACGTGAAAACCCTGGGCGCGGAAATACGCATCGATCCTGTCTGCCATCATTTGCTGGTATGACGGATCGTGCTTGTCCGTCACAATGCGGTACGAGAATGATTGGTTGGAAATGTGGGTCAGGTTTGAAATATATTCGTAAGTGCTGTAGGCGATCGTTCCCTGCTGGTTGACGAATTGAAAGATGCCCACCACCAGCCAGTTATCTTCCTTTCCGTTCACTTTCAGGTCCAGTGTCTGTCCTGGCTTCAGGTCCGGAAATTTCGACAGGATGCCCTCTCCCACCGTAATGGCTTTGGTGTCTCCAGGCTGGAGCCAGCGCCCGGAAATTAACACCGGCGCGACAAGTGTGCTGTTCACGGGTGGAGCCAGGATGGAGATGTTGTCGGCCGTTGTGCCATCCGGGTAAAGTGCCTCGGCGCTCGTAAATGCCCAGCCTTCCACTGCCATCACGCCCGGTATTTGCCCGGCAGCCAGCTTTACTTTGTCCAAACGGTAGATCGTGTCAAAATCCAGGGATACATCTGCCAGGAAATACTTGCCGATCTGTCCGATGTAATCGTGGAGCGACACCCGCACGTTGAATACAGCGATGAAGATCGCCCCACCCATGGTAAGCGTGAAGAGGGTCAGGATCAGTCTGCTCTTTCGCCGAAACGTATTACGGAGGGAGATGAGCAGTGGACGCGGGATGTGGACCCCGCGCCGGGCAAGCAGGCGGCTGAATCCGAGTTGAACCCGTTCCATGAAAGAATTCCGGTGCGTGAATCCCGGTTCACGTTTTTTCGCCTCCCCTTCAGTTTCTCCGCTGAGCGCGCGCAGCACTGTGATGCGAGACCCATTCAACACTGGCAGGAGACCCGCCAGCAGCGGCACAGCCAGCCCTACCACGATCTGGATGATAAAAGCCAGCGGGACGATGCGGTAGCCCAGCAGGCTGAAATTTATTTTACTGGCGATGAATGCCGAGAGTGCATAGGCACCCTGTCCTCCCAGGGGCACGGCGATCAGCAGGGCGATCACCCCGAAAGCAAGGATCAAGATGAGATACATCTGGAAAACCTGGTTGCGGCGTGCTCCAACCAGCTTCATAACTCCGATATGCCGCAGGTGCTGGTTGAGCAAAGCGCTCAGGGTATTGGCGATCAGCGAGCTGCTCAGGAACAGGATCAGGATCCCCAGTGCCAGAAGGATCCCCAGCACTGCCTGGACAGTTGAAGCCAGGGGATGTTCGTTGGTTTTGGAGGAGCGTGAGCGTAAAACCGTTACATCGTTCTTGCTAACCTTGTCGCTGACTGTGGTGGACATCTGGCGCAAGGTTTGACCATCGTTTTGTCCAGTGGATAGGGTGACATACAGCCGGTTGAACGTGTCCGGTTGGTGCAAATACGAGAGCGTACTGGTGGTCAGATATGCAAAGGGTTGGGCAAGGAAGTCGCCCGCTCCCGTGCTTGGGTCTGACACGATCCCAGCCACCCGCAATCTTTTAATGGAACCATTGTCGAGTTCGAATTCGAGTGTATCGCCCACGGACACATTCAAGTCTGCCAGGGCTTTCCTTTCGAGCAGCACCTCGTTCTTCCCGGGCTGGCTGGTTCCGGAAATCGGGTGCAGCAGGTTAATTCGCATTTTCGCGAAATTATCGATCGCCACCATGTTAAGTGCCACCCACTGGCTGCTGCCAGGCAGGCGTGCCCGCATGGCAAAAACGTACCGTCCCTCGGCCTCTTTAACCCCATGCATGCCGTTGATCACGGTGATCAAGGAGTTATCGAAATGAGTGGTACGCAGTTCGATATTCATCGGGTTGTTGGCCGCATAGCTGGCACTCATGTCGTGGGCGATGATCACGTAGGCACCCACAATGACCCCGATCGAAAACACACCCACCGCGATCGAAAGAACAACCAGCGCAGTGCGCGAGAAATTACCAATCAGATCGTGGAAAACTTTTCGCCAGCGAGGACGTATCATCGGATTCTGCTTTCTTTAATTCCTGCCTCGGCGGTCGGCAGTGCGGTTTTCTTCCAGGCGTGTCTGCACAATCTTTCCGATCATTTGTTCTGTAACAGGTGAATCGTGCAATATATTAATGAACTGATCCCGACGCAGTGCAGCCAATTCCACCGGACCGTCAGCAGATGCCCGGATACTTGCGATGGATTGACCGCCCTGCATTAGTTCAATTTCACCAAAAAATTGACCTGGTCCAATTGAGGCAATGCTGGTGCCTATTCCATCATTCCCCTGCATACCTGCCGCTTCCTGCATGGGGTGGCGCGTCCCTGATCCCAACCCGGTATGCAGCACAACCTCGACCACGCCGCGCTCGATCATGAAGAAATAATCAACGTGCTGACCTTCTTGCAGGATAATGCTCCCCGCCTCGTATTTAAATCGTTCCAGCTGGCGGGTGGCTCCCAGCATCTGGCGGTGGTTTAACAAAGGCAGGCAGCGCGCCACGGTCTCGTCTACAAGCTCGCCGTCGGTGATGATGATAGTGCGTGATGTTCGCTCGGTCAGTGTCGGGTCGTGGGTTACCATTGCGATCGTCTTCCCACTCTCAACCAATTGATCGAACAACGAGATGATCGCATCCGCTGAACGCGAATCCAGGTTACCGGTTGGCTCGTCGGCTGCAATAACCGGCGGATCATTTGCCAAGGCGCGGGCGATTGCCGCGCTTTGCTGCTGCCCGGTCGATACAGCCGCTGGAAGTTTGTGGGCTTGTTTTTCCAATCCGACCATCTTCAAAAGTTCCATTGCCCGCTTTGGACGTTCATCGAAATCGTACTTGCCCACGTAGTCCATCGGCAGCATCACGTTCTCCACCAGGGTCAGCATGGGCAGGAGTTGAAAGAATTGGAAAACGATTCCCAGATTCCGCCCGCGCCACTGTGCCCGCTTGCTTTCGTTCATGTGGTAGATGTTTTCGCCGTTGATAACCACCTGCCCCCCGGTCGGATGATCGATGCCGGTCATCATGTTGAGTAGAGTCGATTTACCGCTGCCGGATTTACCCACTATGGCAACAAATTCACCCCGCTGCAGAGTTAGATCGATCCCTTTTAGGACATGGAACTCCCCGGCGGCATTCTTGAAGGTTTTCACAACCTTTTGCAGCTGGATTGCGGGATGCTCGGTTGAGGTCGTGGCTGGAGACTGTATCATTGTGCCCCCCTTCCTTTTCCCAGCATAGAACTCTGCCCTGAAAATGGGACATCGGGAAGAATCTCCCCATCCTGGATGACCAGGTGGCGCGAAAAGCGCGGTGCCAGGCTGTTATCGTGTGTTACCATGATGATGGTTTTCCCATCCTTTATCAATCGCTCGAACACTTCAAAGACATGGTCGGCTGTCAATGAGTCCAGGCTTCCGGTCGGTTCGTCAGCCACAAGAATGGGAGGATCGTTTGCGAGGGCACGTGCAATTGCCACGCGTTGCTGCTGGCCGCCCGAAATATAGTTGGGAAGTTTATGGGCATGTTCTTCAAGTTCGACCATTCGTAAAAGTTCCAAAGCGCGTGCACGACTTTTGGTACGGTCGTACATCCCGCATAAGTCCATCGGGAGCATGATATTTTCCACCAGGGTTAGCATCGGCAGGAGTTGGAAGGATTGGTAAACCACGCCTACGCTGCGACCGCGCCATAAAGCCAGGTCATCCTCGCTCAGGGTGTGGATGGAAACTGCTTTGCTATCCTTATGGATGACAACCTCACCGGAGGTGAGATGGTCCACACCGGTGATCATGTTCATCAGGGTCGATTTCCCTGCCCCGGATTTTCCGATCACTCCCAAAAACTCTCCCGGAAATATATCCGCGTTAATATTCCTCAGCGCGGGAAAATCACCCGCGGCAGTCTCATAAATTTTGAAGACCTGCCGAATTTGGATGAGTGGTTGGGGTTGATGCAACAGGGGGATTGGTTCTAAGTTGTTATTTTGCCTGCCGGGTAACACGTTTTACCCTTCCGATGGAACAGGGACAATATCAGGAAAGATTGTACTACATGTCACCAATGAAATTGCTTGGGTGGGTTAAGGCTTTCGTGAGAAAAGCGTAGTTGTTTCAGCCTCTCCCGCGCTAATCAGCCGGTATAATAGGGCCACCCAAGGAGAACGAATGAACAAATTCCTAGAACGGTTACAGTCTGGCAAAACCCTGGTTGCCGACGGAGCTACTGGTACCAACCTGCAAATGATGGGTCTCGAGCCAGGCTTTCTTCCCGAAGAATTGATCCTCGACCGGCCCGGGTTGGTCCTGGAGTTGGAATCGGCCTTTGCGGCTGCCGGAGCGGACATCCTGCTTACTTGCACCTTTGGTGGGACGCGCTTGCGGATGAAGGAATCAAAATATGCCCAGCGCGCTGCTGAGATCAATACTCAAGCTGCGGAGCTGGCTCGCAAAGCTGCTTCCATCCGAAACGATATCCTGGTCGCCGGGTCCATCGGACCCACCGGCCTGCTGATGAAACCGTTCGGTCCCCTCACTCCTGAAGAAGCCGCCTCCGCCTTCACGGAACAGGTACAGGGCTTAATCGCGGGAGGCGTGGATCTGCTGGTCATTGAGACTTTCTTCGCCTATGACGAAGCTGATGCTGCTTTCAACGCGGCGCGTGCCCTGACCGACCTTCCCATTGTTATTTCCTTCAGTTACGACCGCGGCGTGCGCACCATGATGGGTGTCAAACCCGCCGAGATGATCAGCCGTTATAAAGGGATGGGTGCGGTAATGGTGGGAGCCAACTGCGGCACATCCCTGGAGAATATGGAAAAAGTTGCCATGGAATATGTTGCCGCGGAACCGGGTTTTCCATTATGGATCAAGCCCAACGCTGGTTTGCCCCGCCTGGTGGATGGGAAAACCGTTTATGATGTTCTACCCGGACAGATGGGTGAGTTCGCAAAAAGCGTCGCAGCAATGGGAGCCAGAGTGGTCGGGGGTTGTTGTGGGAATACCCCTGAACACATCGCCGCGATCTCGAAGGCCGTTCATTAATCATTCGATGAGTCCAGCAAGGTATTGGAAAATTGATAAAATATTGTACACCGTGTTAAACGGAGGACTCATTTTGGGTTTCCTAGGAGCATGTAGTCCTTCGCCCTCGCTCCCCCCCTCGAACACAACTCCCTTACCGATTAAAACCCTGCCATCCCCGACCCTGACATTCGCTTTTCCGACTCTTGCTTCCCCAACTGCTGATAACACTCTCGTATCCACATCGACGCCACTCCCCCCGGACTTCTGGCAAAGGCTTCCAGTCATCCCCCAGGAGATCAGCAGCCGCGTTCGCGAAATCTACCGTTTCGGGCTGGGCTTGGGAAATAACCCGCATATATTTTCCCGCATCGGTGACTGCACCAGCGCCGCCCCCGATTTCTTGGTGGGTTTCGATGGTAAATACAATTTGGGAGAATACACCTACCTCCAGCCCGCAATCGATTATTTCCATGGATCTTTTGGGCGTCCCAGCCTGGCTGCCAAGGCAGGTTTAAATTCAGCGGGGTTGCTGACCACGCTTTGGACTGGTGACCAGTGCCTGAGCAAGGAAACTCTGCTCGACTGCCAGTACCGCCTTGATCATCCCGGTTTTGCCATCATATCCATCGGCAGTAACGAATCCTATTATGTACACCATACCCCGGGTTCTTTCGAATCCAACATGCGCATTATTATTGAAGACACCATCGCGCAGGGAATAATCCCAATCCTGGGGACCAAAGCGGATAATTTGGAAGGGGATAATTCCATCAATGCCACCATTGCCCGCCTCGCCTATGAATACGCTCTGCCGCTCTGGAATTTCTGGCAGGCAGCCCAGCCCTTGCCAAACCATGGGTTGGCTGATCCATCGCACCTGAGCAGTGTATCTTACCTAAATTTTACCGATTTCTCCATCCCCCATAGTTTGGAAAATGGCATGCAGGTACGCAATTTGACAGCACTGCAAATGTTAAATTTTCTCCGGGAACAACTTGCCGAGACTTCCCCTGCTGAAACTGGGACACCTCCCGTTCCAACCCCTTAATAACATTCTCGATCCTCCGGGTGATAAAAGAAAAAGGGAATGCTGTAGAACTCCGCTTTACTAGATTCATCTCCACTACGAGGTTTTAGTTATATAGGCATCCACCACACGCTCGAGAATGTTGAGCGGCATGGCTCCATTCTTCAAGATCACGTCGTGAAAGCTTCGCAGGTTGAATTTATCTCCCATGGCTTTCATTGCCTTATCCCGTAATTCCACTATTTTGATCTCGCCGATTTTGTACGCACAGGCCTGCCCAGGCATGACAATATACCGCTCGATTTCGCTGACGATGCTCTCATGGGCGTTGGCGGTATGAAGTTCCATGTACTCAATAGCCTTTTCGCGTGTCCACTTCTTGTGGTGAATCCCCGTGTCAACCACAAGCCGAACAGCACGGAACAGCTCAGAGTCGAGGTAGCCCAGTTCTCCATATGGATCTTCTTTGTAAAAACCGATCTCCCGCGCCAGTTTCTCGGCATATAATGCCCAACCTTCAGTATAGGCTGTAAAGGGCACCATTCGCCGGAAAAATGGCACGCCCTTTAATTCCTGTGCGATCGCAATCTGGAAATGATGACCGGGAATGCCCTCATGATATGACAGGGTTTTCATCCCAAATTTCTGGATCTCGTTCATATCGCGCAGGTTGGCGTAAAAGACACCAGGGCGTGTTCCACTCAGGTCACCAGGCTGGTAGTACGCCCCCGCTGAACCCTTTTCACGAAATTCCGGAACTCGTTCAACTTTCAATGCTGCTATCGGCCGAACGGCAAAGTACGGGTTCAGCCCGGCGTTCATTTCATCCAGGATACGTTGGTATTCGGTCATAGCGGCTTCGCGCCCTGCCTCGGTATTCGGGTAAAGGAAACGCTCTTCTTTCCCGAATTCGGCGAGTATCTTGGGGGCATTTTTTACGTCTACATATCCGAGTGTTTTGAGGACGACCTGCATTTCCCCTTCGATGCGGGACACTTCCTTGAGACCGATCTCATGAACCTGCTCTGGGGTGTACCCGGTAGTGGTGTTGCTGCGCAGGCAGTGGGCATAATATTTGTCACCCTCAGGGTGTTTCCAAACCCCATCATCAGTTGAAGCCTTCTGCTCCAGTCCGGTGAAGTAAACGATGAATTTCTGGTAAGCCGGATATACCGTCTGGGCGATGGCAGCCTCAGCTTCTGATAGCAGTTTTTCCCGATTCGGCTCATTAATATTTTCCAGCTTGGAAAGTTTTTCCTTAAAAACAGTGTATAGTGGATTCGCCTTGGCCGGTTGACCGGTGAAGGCAGTCATTTCGTCAAGAACGCGTCGAATAACGAAGCGGGGCGGCAGGATCCCCATTTCTTCACGGATTTTTAAGCCTTCCAGGACCTGGTCAAATTTAACACCGAAGCGGGTCAGACGTTTGACGTAGTTGCGCCCCTCGAGGTGGCTGACCATGGGATGCATGGTCATCATAAAATTGGGGAGTTCAGACTGGATGCCAAACATCTGGTTGAGCGGGTAGTCGTGGAAACGGAATTTCTCATTGCGTGCCAGGTCATCCAGGAAATGGTCCATGATATCGGTTGAAAGCAGTGTCCTAGATGATTGGCGCTGGCGGGGATAACTTCGCAGAAGGGCAAGATCGCGCTTCAGCCATTCATACATTTTGGTCTCGGTCGCAACCGATGCATCCGAGAGCTTTGCATTGTGGCCGTGCAATCCGAACTTTTCAAGGATACCAAGCATGGTCAGCAGCTCAGGTCCTTTAAGTGCAAAATGGATGAAAGTGCGCAGATAAAGTAGTTTGATGCTCCACGGTTTGCCCCAAATAAGGGCAATGACGAACCAGACGAGTATAATAATGAAGGCAATCAATACATAAACCATGGTCATGGTGAACCTCCTTAAAAAAAGTCCAGATTGATTTTACACGGAAAGCGCTTTCAGCAGTAACCGGGCGGGATTTATAATGAAAGGTAAAGAGGGACCTCGTTTGATAAAAAAATGGACTACCTTGCTTGCCGTAATCATTCTTTCCGGATGCATTCCGGCGGTGACCCCAGACCCGGCGGGGCAGCGTCTCGATCTGGTAACACCCGTGGATGCATCGCCAATCCCAATGACAGAGACCTGGCATCCCGCCCTGGGCAGCTCGCTCCAACTACAATTCACTGGAAACTTTGACCTTTCAGTGCATGCAGATGTTTACGATCTTGATCTCTTCGACACCACCCCGGACACAGTTGCAGAAATCCATGCCGGCGGCAACCGGGTTATCTGCTACATCTCTGTGGGTGCGTGGGAAGACTGGCGCCCCGACGCAGACCAATTCCCGGTAGATGTTATCGGTAAAGATTATCAAGGCTGGCCTGGCGAAAAATGGCTGGACATCCGCCGGATTGAAAAACTCGCCCCCATATTACGCCTCCGACTTGACTTGTGTGCCGCAAAAGGTTTCGACGGTGTGGAGCCGGATAACGTGGAAATATTCGATAATGACAGCGGTTTCCCAATCACATATGCCGACCAGCTTGCCTTTGCCATTTGGGTGGCAAACGAGGCTCACGTCCGCGGACTTGCCGTTGGCCTTAAGAATGCCCCCGACATGGCTGCCGATGCCTTGCCGTATTTCGACTTTTCAGTGTTGGAGGATTGCTTCGCCTATGGATGGTGCGCGGACCTGCGTGCCTTCATTGAGGCAGGGAAACCGGTCTTCGCCATCGAATACACCGATATGGGGGTTGATTTCAATGCTGCCTGCACAGAGGCGAAATCGCTTGGGCTGAGCATGCTCCTGAAACACCGCAATCTGAATGCTTATCGGGAGACTTGCCCGTGAATGGATTATTCTAACGGTAGCGTGTGCCAACTGATTTGAGTGAGTGCCAGTTTACCGCTAATTAATTCCAATTCATGATCTTTGGATGGTCATCCTTAATGGGGTTAATCAAGTCGCTAAAAAAAGAGATTCGAGGCAGGAGAGATCCTGCCCGGTATTTTCCAAAATTTGATCCTGTGTCAGTCCATTCCAGTGCCAGAGCAATCGAACTTTTCCCCCAGCGGGGTCTGTACCTGCACCGGGTAATCGTTGTCCAGGATACCATAGTTGTCCATTATAGCCTTCACATCTGTTCGTCCCATTGCCTGGTCAGCCCACCAGCGCGAGAGGGTGAATCCGCGCCAATTCTTGTCATGGTTTTGGCTCTGTTCAAAGTAAACGCGGCAAGCCAGGGAAGCACCAACGCTATTACGCGTCTCGGGGGTCAGAGATCCATCCAGCAAAGCTTCCACCTGGGCGGGGACCGAGTCAGTGGAAAGCGAAGCCAGGTACGTCACATCCAGACTTTCGCCGGCCGCGGCTCGCGCCACGTTCTGCCTAACGATGAACCCATCTACATTCATCAGGGTCAGGGTGACGGCAAAACTAATGGAAGCCAGCAAGGCAGTCAAAGCAAAGAGGCGCTCCCTGCGCAGGATGTCGAGCACCAGCACCACCCCAAGCAGCACCCCCAGCCAGATCAAAAAGACATGGGTATAAGCCCTCAGGCGTGAAAAACCGTATGCAGCCTCATAGAGTACCAATCTCTGGAAGGCCGAGACCAGCATCACGCCCACCAGCGCAACCATCCCCGCGCCCATGCCGGTGAACACCCAGCGCTGGGTTTCGCCCTTGCGTTTGGTTATGGCGCTCAAGCCCAGGAACAGGAGCAGGCTGAAGAAGGCCACGGTCACCAGCTCACCGAATCCCCGCCGGGCATACTCGGCGAAGGTATACCCCTGCACGCTTATGTTTGCCTGGCCACCAAAGAAATACTGGAACTGTACGACTGCAAAAAGGGCGAATAATACCACTACTGCACCCAGGATAACTGCCGCCTCGGTAAACCCCAGGAACGCCGGCACGAGCGGTTTATCCAAGCCCACCAGTTTTTTATCCCCGCTTTTTTGTGCAGCATGCAGGAATGTCCCCGCCAATGCATAGGCTCCGATCAGGATATAGATGCAGCGAAAAATGGTTTGCGGCAAATTCTCCAGGCGGAACAATTTCACAAAATCCTGTACACGCTGGGCGAAGACCAGGTCAGCAGAGGAGAGTAATACGGCGAAAAAAACCAGGATAGGGATGGCGATCAGCACCCCGCGCGCAACAGCCCAGAAACGCTTCCACCCGGGCCGTGATCCTGGAACGGGATTTTCGGGCACTTCCCCTGTATGTTTCCTGGAATCCGTAAAAAAGAGTATGGGCCTGGCAACCATACTGGCGGCTAACCTAATGTAATTGACCGCGTAATCAGCCAGGCTGTACCAGGGCCAGCGTCCCCCCAGAAAGGTGGAAGCCAGCACCCCCATTATCCCCAGCGTAAAAGCGAAAGAAAGGAACATGCTGAGCGGTTCCAACCGGAGAAACGTCATAGCGGCAAAGAATAGGATGGGTGCGAGCAACAGCAAGGCTTTCCATGATGGCCGGATGCCGTTCAACCCAAGCACCAGGAAACCGCCAGCGAGGCATAGGATGGTGTATATAGCAAAATTGACCCCGGCAGATTGCTTCCAGAATAGGAAGTCGAACAGCCACCCCAGTGCCAGGGCAATGATCCAAAGTATTTTGGTGCGTTTCATACGAGCCTCCTCCACCGAATTTCCATTCAGGATAGCCGAAGAACGCTCCCCGGAGCTATCAAAAGGTATCACGAGTCATCCAGAATTACAAAAACCATGCAGGTATTTTTGATCAATTTTGCATCCTTCCTTGAGACTCAATGCGAAAAATACCCATAAATTGCGTCGGGATCCCCGGGGAACGCACGGCAGGGGAGTAAATTATCGAATTTGTGGAGCCATTTCGGACCAAATTGCCTGCCATTGACATTCAAATTGAATTGTGCGATACTATTTGAAGCGCAGGGATAGTCTCCTGCCTCAAATCCGCCATCCTTATAGAAGAGGAGGTGGTGCCCAAAATGGATAGTAGTTTGAAACGAAGCGCTGTGGCATCCCTCCTCGCTCTGCGATAAAGGTGCCACAGCGCGAACAGGGAGACCGCCGAAAGGCGGCCTTCCGCTTTAAAAAATCCAGGTACCTGGGAACAGACAGTGCGAGGCAGTTCATTGTTAATACAATTCCCAAATATACCGGGTAGAAATATTATTCATCTCCAAATGATATACCCAACCCGCGGGCAGTGATGACCCCATCACTGGTCACATCCACCCGCTTGGGCACAGCCAGCGCTTCGCCCAACGGGATGGGGAGAACCTGGGCGTTGTGGAGCGCCACCATATGCCCCAGGGCTCCATCGGCAGCAGCCCTAACCGCCGCGGCGCCGTAACGGGTGGCAAGCCAGCGGTCGAAAGCTGTGGGAGAGCCGCCCCGCTGAACATGTCCCAGGACGGTGACACGAGTTTCAAACCCCTGCTCCTGCAAGTATTGACCGACTTCCTGGCCGATGCCGCCGAGGCGAGGTACATAGATCTCATTGCCTGGCAGACTGTAGACCAACTCCCCGCCAATATGTTTGGCACCTTCTGAAACTGCAAGCAGGCTGAAATGCGCACCGCTCTCGGCGCGCTCGCGCACCTTCCTGACAATCGCTTCGAAATTGAAAGGGATCTCGGGGATCAGGATCACATCTGCTCCCCCGGAAACGCCGGAATGCAGTGCAATGAAACCTGCCTCCCGCCCCATCAACTCCAATACCATGACGCGGTGGTGCGCCTCGGCTGTTGTATGGAGGCGGTCGAGGGCCTCGGTGGCGATCATCAGGGCAGTATCGAAACCAAAGGTCACCTCCGTGCCCCCGATGTCATTGTCAATGGTTTTTGGGACTCCCACCACCGGCACCCCCTTGGCACCCAACTCCATCGCAATCCGCAGCGTCCCGTCACCGCCAATGACGACCAGGGCATCCAGATTGAGTTTTTGGATGGCGGCGGTAACTTCATCCGAAACATCCACGACGATTTCCTTGCCGTTGCGGAGGACTTTGCGGGCGAAAGGGTTGCCGCGGTTGGCAGTGCCCAGGATGGTTCCGCCGCGCGGCAGGATCCCGCGCACCGCACCCAGGTCAAGCGGGGTTACACCGTCAGCAGAGATGAATCCATCGTACCCGTCCCGGATCCCGAGCACCTCGCAGCCATAGATATTAATTGCTGTTTTAGTGACCGCCCGGATGACAGCATTCAGACCTGGAGCGTCGCCCCCTCCCGTCAGCACAGCAATCCGTTTCATGGCAGCCTCCTCATAATCAAAATTTGAAGTTCAAGCGCAAGGGCGACCGTATGGCCGCCCTTGTAAAAATTTCAAGGCATGAAGTGAGTAAACCGCCAACTCTCGGCTGACTGTTTAAGGGTGGAACTGACCCCAATCACTTCGAACCAGGTGGTGCCTGGTTTGTATGAAAAGGGTGTGCCATCCGGATTGGTCAATGAGACCACATCCGTGCTGTTGCGCTGCCAATTGACCTGGTAAGCCTGCCCGTCGCGGAAGGCGTATCCCGCTCCGGAACCATTGAGCTGGATATCATATATACCCTTGCTGTAAAGTTCGTGAGCGACGTATAAAACCACCATGTTATCAAAGGCGACCGGCTGGTTGGTGAGACGGTCGGTCAACTGGGTATATTGCTCTTTTACATTGTTGTAATCTTCAGTGGTGTCGGCAAAGCGCAAATATTTTCCTGTGGCTGCGTCGTAATCCCAGCGGTTATAGATCACCCCGGAATAGCGGACAAAGACCTGGGGAACAGGCGTGCCTCCGGCGGGGGGAGTCAGGTTGAACGACATACCGTCCAGATTTTGGCGGGCATTATTGCCCAGCGAGGTGGCATAAGCGCTTAAAGTGGCAGTATTCGCAACCAGGAAGTTGGCGCTGTTCGGATCGTAACGTGTCAACGGGGTACTGTAGCCTTCGATGACCAACCGGTCTGCAAACTCGGAATTCAGGAAGCGATCCATCTCAACCACATATGCGGAACCAAAAGCAAAGACCGCCTTGTAACCGCGCACCAACTGGGCGTCGATGAAACGCCCCGACCGGATCGGTCCAACGATGTCTGCATTGTTCCCCAGGAAGATGGCAGCAAAGCGGGTGTTACCTTCCTCGGTATAATACTCAAAGACAATATCCGCCAGCGACAGCCCCCACTGGGGGCGGTTGTTGCGAGGGATATTGGACACCTTGATCAGCATGGGACGCCGGTCCAACAAGGCCGGGTCGGCAACCGGGAGACCGGTGAGCGGGTTCACATCCGAGGGGAAATTGGACGGGCCGTATCCTTCGGGCGGGTAGGACGGAGTAGCCGTGGGCGAAGGGGTTGGAGTGTCAGAGGGGAGCGGGGTAACCGTGGGGATGGAAACCGTCGCGGTGGGTGTCGCAGTCGGTTCGACCGTCACCGCAGGCCCACACGCAACCAAAAGAACAGTAAGGCACAGGAATGCAAAAAACAGTTTCTTCATATAATGAAACCTCCTAACAAAAGACGCTGGCATACGGTATTTGTTCCGCGATGATGTGAGGCCTGGGGCCTCGACAAACCCCGCGGATTAAAAATGGTGAAAGCTGGCTAAAAACCGCAGCCCTCCCTGGACTGCGGTTTCCTTTTTGTTGAACGCGGCGACATCCTGGGAGAACTAGTATGACGAATTGGAGTGGGATATTTCCAGGTCGTTCACCCGGACGAATTTTGGAACAATGATCGCCGTGGGGTTGCGGGCGCCGTAGCTTTGGGATGTATTATACGGTTCGGTCTCGCGCGACAGCCACTCAACCTTGTCGCCGAAGATGTCCAACAGACTCTGGGTCAGACGCACGTTGTAGGGGATGGTAACCGAACCATCCTTTTTGAGCAGCAGGGCTCCGAAACGCGAGCTGCCGGTGATGATGCCCTTGGAAGGATTCACGATATTCATGTAGTGCAGGAATGGGATGTAGAGGATATCCTTACTGCGCGGCTGTTCAACCAGGTCTTGCAGGGATTTGACGTCCTGTTTTCCGCCAGCGAACACCAGGCTTTTATGGGAAACGCTGTGACCGGTGGCTTTGGCACCAAACTCGTCGGCGTCATCCTGGAACCAGGTGAATCCCTTGAAGATACCATTTTGGAAAATGGGGAAGGGCTTGCGAGCGATGCCGGTGAAATCGCTCATGAAAGGGTAGGTTTCCAGCCGGGTGGGGTCGTCAACCAGGGTGAACTTATCCGAGAAGACCTTTTGCCCAACCTTGTCCTCCCCCAGGAATGAGAAGCCGCGCTTCATGGAGCCGCCGCTGAAACCGATGTAGTTCATAAAATTAAGCATATCGGCAGTGGCGGCGGTGCCAAAAACGATGTCGTAGGTTCCCAGCGGAATCTGCTGGGGGGTGTCGGTCTGGTAATGCTCGACCAGGAAGGCCAGGTCCTGGCGCAGGGCAGCCGGATCGAGGTCCGATTTCTTTTGGGCGGATTGTTCGGCGGTCACTTCCCATTTCAGGGAGGAGTGCGACAAAACGGTGGTCACCTGGGCATCCGAGGTTCTAAAATATTGGGTGTGCTCGGAGCGGGTATTGATCTGGGCAACCGTGTTCGAGCCGGAGGAAAAGATGCCAGAAAGCTTGACTGCCTCGGTCTCCAACCCGGACGCGGCCTTGTTGAAATATTCCAGGCGTTCTTCGTTGCTGATCTGCGCCAGGGTGGGGTCGTACCCGCTTTCGTCTGCAAGGGATTTAGAAAATACCGGAACGGTGGGCTGGTAGGTGAGCGGCTGCGCATGCTGAACCATTTCGGCCGCGATGTCGAGGCCCTGTTTCATTTCATCGAGCTTGCCCAGGTCGGTGATGAGTTCGTAACTGGCGCGTTTCCTGTCGGAATAAGCAGTGAACTCCATGCGGATCAGATGCTCGTTGGTATTCAGGGAAATGGACGAATTGGCGAAGCGCATCAGGTAGCTGTCTTCTTCGTGGTAGAAAAGCGTCATATCATAGCCCTTGTCCAGGGCGTATTTGCGCAAATCCCTCATGGTTTGTAAGATGCGGTCCTTCACGGCTATTCTCCTATTCTCACGTCATCGAAACGGCAAACCGGAACCCCGTGACCCAACTGCATGATCTGGTTCGGCTGTCCCTTCCCGCAATTATCAACGTACTTCACCTGCCAGGTGGACTTATCGCCCACGGCGGAGAGGCTGTTCCAGAACTTGACGGTGGCACCCTTGTAGGTTGGGTTCCTGACCACCCTGGTGATCTTCCCGTCGTCCACCAGCCAGCCGATCTCGGTGCCGAAATGGAACTGTTCACGGTTGGAACCGATCGACCAACTGCGCTCGCTGTCGAGGACAATCCCTTTTTCGGTCTTGCTGACAATGTCGTCCAGCGTGCCGTCGGTGCCGGGATCGATATTGATATTGGTCATGCGTTCAATGGGCACGCGGTAGAAGGAGGTGGCACGGTTGGCACCGCCGCTGCCCTTGAAGATCTGGCGCTTGGCACGAGCGTTGGCTTCCTCCACCATTTGGCGTCCGGAGATGGCGCCCACCAGGATGACCCTTATCGATCAGGATGACATCCTGGGCGGGGACTCCGTCGTCGTCAAAGCCGAAACTGCCGGGGGAATTGGGCAGGGTGGCATCGGCGCGGGCGGTCAGCCTGGGGGATCCGTAGCGAAGCTTGCCGAAGTCGTCGAGGGTGACAAAAGAACCACCGGCGAAGGCCAGCTCGTAACCCAGGATGCGGTCAAGCTCGAGGGCGTGACCGATGGTCTCATGCGTCTGCAAATACATGATGTTGGGAAGGAGGATGACCGAGCGGTCTTCCTTGGGGCATTCGTCAGCGGCGCGGACCTGGTTCATTTCCCTGACGATACGCTCCGCGTTCTCGTTGAAGAGCGCCTTGTCGAAGGTCTCCCAGCCGCGGGTGTCACCCCGCCGGGTGGGGCGAAATGATGCGTTCGTAGGTGGCGCCCTGATCATCCAGCCCGGAAACCTGCATGGTGGAAAAAGCCTCGGTGATGGATTTTTCGATCTGGCTGCCTTCCGAATCCACAAAAACGATCTGCTTGCGCACGAAGGTCATGTCACAAACGCGCTGGAACACGCCGGGCTGGTCGAGCTTTTCGTCGATGTCCTGGAGAAAGGCCACCTTGTCGGCCAGGGGGACTTCGAACGGGTTGATGGCGCAGGGACTTTCAAATTTGGCCTGGATGGCGTCTTTTTCCGCCAGCCGGACGGGGAAGGTGACGCGTTCGGCGGCGACGCGGGCGTTGTCGAAAGCCTTATCGTACAGGGCGGGCAAATCGCTCAAATCGGATGAAGCGGAAAACCCCCAGGCGCCCTTGTAGAGCACGCGGATGCCCACCCCGCTCTCGCGGGAGGAGGCGGTACTCTTGAGGTTGCCATTCCACATCATCAGGTAATTGGCTTCCTCGAAGGGATACCAGCGGGTATCCACGTAGGTGGCGCCCAGGTCCTTGATGCGTTCGATCTGCTGCTTGATCTTGTCGAGCATACAATCTCTCCTTTTTCTGATGTTCCGATGAGCAGGTGTTTTGTGAGAGGTGCCTGTCTGTGGTTGTGAAGTACAGTGCAATATTATACTTTCAAAACATAAAAACCCTTAAAGCGAGGGAGGAGTGGAAGAGGGGACTGCAGACCTGTTTTCAATCACCCCAAGCGATATTTGGACAATAAAAGTTATTGACTAATATTTCCTTTGGGGTATAATCTCCGCCGCAAGGCCGACTAGCTCAATGGCAGAGCAGTTGCCTCTTAAGCAATTGGTTCGGGGTTCAAGTCCCCGGTCGGTCACCTAAATATGGCGGTAAAACGCCGAATAACCCCCAAAATTTGGGGGATTTTGTTTTAAAGTTGTCTATATAGACTAAATGTATCATTTGCGTTTGCAGTCAGATCCCCAAGCTCACAGATCTGGAACGCTAAATCGGGGATAATGTGGAAGTTGTCCAAATAGACCAAATGTACAATTTGCGTCTGCAGTAAAACGCTTCAAACTCACAGATGTGGATTTGAAAAAGAGTACGACGTCATTGTCCACACTCGCCGACTCATAATCGCTTGGTCGAAGGTTCGATTCCTTCTGGGCCCACAGATGAAAGACATCCTGACAGAAATAGAGGTCAGGATGTCTTAATTTGTACAAAAAATTTCGTATATTATTAACAAAAAGGATAAAAATGTTAATCGTGAATTGCCTTATTAACATCAAAAAGAGGGGTTTCAATAATTATTGTAGGTGCATTTGTGACAAGAAGGTTCCTTTCAAAGGGGAAGGCAAAAGAAAAAAAGAAATGTTCTTCACTACCAACATCAGCACGAACGCTAACCTGTCACAGGTCTCCTGGGAGTATAAATGTTATCTGGGATAGCCGAGCCTCCCGGATACCCGCTTTCCGATTTGCGTCACACTTCGATCTCCTACCTGCTGGACACAGGTGCACTGGTCAACAAGGTCGAAGGAAGGTTCGGGCAATCATTGGTGGGAATCACGACCGGCGTGTTGGGGAATATAATGGTTTGGATTTCCAGGACGGTCTAAACAGTCGCCTTTGTATTGCTTTTACCCCATGCTCCCAGGTTGAAACCATCACGATTATAGGCTTGTATCATTTTTACGTCTGTTGTATAACAAAACTGTTCTCCAAGGACAGGGTTACTAATTCTGGACGAGAAGGAGACACTCGTTCAAACAGAATAATGGAGGAGAGGAACCCATGAAACTTAATCCGCCAAAGAAAAACACATTTTGGGCTGCTGTTTTCATTGCGGCTGTGGGGGTGATTGTTTACGCTGTGCATTTGTTAGCGATGAATGTACCATATTTGCAACCGTTAGCCTTCCTTTTAGTTGTAATAGCATTCGTCCTGCTTTGCCTTGGACTTACTTTGAAAGGATTCTAAATTTTTCCAAATTATCTGGTATCTGCCTCCTGATGGTCATCCCTGCCAGCGGGTGGGTTTTTATATCACCTAATTGGAAAAAAAGTGCGTGCGGATGGACCTGCTTAACATCCTACTCGCCGGGGTGAATATTTATTAGACGCCGAATGATCTGACGAAATACTAAATATTATCTTAAAACCCGCAATAACCCATAAAACCAGTTTGCTGCTGAGATTTATTAGAATTCTTATGGGGAATCCTAATACTGATGATTTTGCTTTTCGGTAGGTCAACGTGATTCCATTATTTTGTGTAGTAACCTTGATAACAGCACCTAATCTACTTGTTTGTAGAATTTTCAGAAATTAGTCTGAACACTTTATTTTCTTATGGGTTTGGTTTTGCTTTCATGATACTTCTCAAGCATATACTTCTCAAGCATATACTTCTCTTTATTTGCTATATTATTATTTCCCTGATCTCCCATTGTCGTAAGTATTTCTAAGTCTTCAATTTTATGGGCGACAATATTATGGAGAGCCTCATTTTCTTCTTGGAGAGACTTGAGTTCCGCTATAAGTGCCTTAATTTTTACCTGAAGATTTGCAATCAATACCTTCGCACTTATTTCGTCAAATATTTCTGAGCTAACAGATTCAATTTTCATCGTATGCCTCAACCCGATTGCAAGAAAAAAGGAATTCAGAAATACCCAGTTTTTGTCTAATACGAAGTAATATTTTGATTTCTGATTATTATCGCACGATTTCTCTAAATATACCCACAAAATTATTGCAATTGGTACAAATACCAAGGAGACAAAAAGCCCGGCGATTGTCGGTCTTTTTGTCTGATTCGAGGTTCATTATTGTACGATAATAATATAAACTTTTTAAGAAGTAATTATGACGGATGATAATATTTTCGATTCAGTAAATGAACAGTACGAACTTTGGTAGGAACGAAAAATACTTAATAGAAACCTTGAGAAAACTCCAATATTGGTTAAAAACCTTTGCCCCCACGGTATTAGTATACCCCCTGATCATATTAACCTTTTTGTGGAATCCTTAATAATCCTGCCCCTGGTTCATGAAAATTATAGATTACGCACCCTTTTTTCTATAAATTCACGTCAGAAGTATCTATCGTACTTAAACAAACTAATGACTTGCCAGCACAGTAGTGCTTTCCGATCTGCCATTCCTCACTGATCTCCATCAATAGCGCTGAGATCAACCGAAGGCAGGACGCTTCGTTTGGAAAAACACCGACCACCCTGGTGCGCCTGCGGATCTCTTTGTTGATCCGTTCCAGGCTGTTGGTCGTCCGGATGGAGCGCCGATGCTCCAGAGGAAAATTGAAGACTGTGAACCCTTCGGAGAGGTTCTCCTCCAACCATGCGGATAAACGTGGTGCAGAGGCAGCATATTTCTGGATAGCAGCTTGCAAGAGCTTCTCTGCTATCTGTCGGTCTGGAGCATTGAACATGGATCTAATATCGGCTGCCACCTCCAGGCGCATCGATTGTCTGGGCAGGTAAGCCCCTGCATTCTGCTGCAGGTGGAACTGGCATCGCTGCCAAGGGACACTGCCCAACACGGTTCGCCTGGCTGATCCCAAGCCTTCGTGGTCATCACTGGTTACCAGCTTCACACCAGTCATACCTCGATCCTTCAAGCCCTTCAGGAAGGCTTTCCAGTGGGTTTCATGCTCGCTCAGGGATACAGAGACCCATAAAACTTGTCTTTCGCCTTCTGGAGTGTTCCCTGTGGCTACTAAAACAGCCGCATCACGCACTTGCACTGCTTCCCGTACCTTCTCGTAGCGGGCATCCACGTAGAGATAAGTGATCTCTCCTAGTGGTCGCTCACGCCATTCCTGAAGTACGTTATCCAGTCGGGCAGCTGCACGACTGACTTGCATACTGGAGACACCCACACCACACAGTTCTTCTGTGATCGCCTTGACCTTGCGGGTGGAAACTCCCTGAACATACATTTCAGCCAGTGCGATCACCAGGGCTCTTTCACTCCGCAAGCCTTTCTCCAACGCAGAAGGATAGAAACCGCCTTCCCGAACTTGTGGCACGGCAAAGGTGATCTCGCCCACTCTGGTCCGGACTGTTTTGGGCTTGTAACCATTGGCATGCCCTGTCCGCTCTTCTGTATGCTCGTACTGACCGGCGTTCAGATACTTTGCCCGCTCTGCCTGCATGGCCTGATTGATCAGGACACGCAGTAGTTCAGGAGTGGTTTCCAGTCCTTTCTCTGCAAGGTCTTGCGGAAGTGTATAATCATCTTGGTGAGTCATTATGTTCTCCTTATCCGGTTTAGTCACCATAAGGATACTTCTGACTCACCACTCTTGTTAAGGTTCAGCAATTTACAGAAAGAATGTTACACCAACTCGATTTATTGATGCATTTTTATGTCATGATCATCAATGCCGGTCAAGACCAGCTCTGCTTCGATTGTAAACGAGCAAGGCGGTTTAGCTCACCCGGCGAAATCGCTTAGAATTATGGTGCAGACCGTATACAATTATCATGAACATAAGGGATTGCTGGCTGAAGATCAGTCCAACTATGCAAGTCTGCCCACCAACCTGCATCCCAGGTATAGTATCCAAACCCGTCCAGCGCGGATGTGTTCAAGAACTCACAGCTATAGTATGTGAGCTGTGGTAAATAGAACTTTGTGGTATATCCGCTGCCTGTCGTAAAGGTTTGGATGATGTAGACAAGATCGACCTTTCCATCGAGTCCAGCGCTGGTCAACCTGGCACGGTCGCTAATGATTTGAGCCAGGGCAGAGTCATTTCCATAGTCACAATACCCTTCCACATTCCCAGCGCAATGCTTCCAAATTATGGCTACATCCATAATCCTGGAAATTTGGGATGTCGGTAACATGCTTTCGTTATACAACCCATTGATATAGTTCCAGACTTTTATATCCCGGCCCTTGGACGAGGCATATGCTTTAAGTTGTGTTTAATCCTGCCATTTCATTAAAGGTCATGTTCGTGCAGGTCCAAAAAGATTCATGCGCATTTATGATCCCAATGAAATTGGCATATTGAGTTGCCACATCGAGCAATGGTTTTACCTTGGTAATGTCGCCGTTAGCACTCACTGGATAGGGCGCTTCCCAATCACAGTTGGGACGAGGATTGTTCCAATCTGAAGGCCATATTACGATATTGATGTTGTACTTTGCCGCTTCAGTAAACACCGCCCTCCAGGTGGCAGCATCACCATTCACATCAAAATCGACCATGGCTGTATTTATCCCCCAACCCGCCAGTTCTGCAAAATCGCTGTTATTGATCACCCTGTCCACCATATAGTATTTCTGGATTCTGGTTCCTGCTGCGGGTGGATTAGCAGGTGTATTGGTAATTGCAGGAGTAATGGTAGGCGTGTATGTAAATTGAAGGGTTTTTGTTATGGTCGGAGTGGCTGTTGGAGTCCGCGTTGAAGTTTTAGTTTGGGTTGGGACGGGGGTACTTAAGGTGGCAGTAGCAATTTGCGTATTGAGAGCTGAAACCGTTCCCTTGGTGAATGTCTTTGACCAGACCGGCGCAATTATACCAACTCTATAAAAATTGACCGTAAAGGAATTGCCATCAACTGAAACAGTCGCAAAGGCTATGCCAGTATGGGTATCGTAATAATCCACTCTATTTGGATAAATATATGGATTATAGGAGTTATCTGTAGAAGCTGGAGAAGTAAAGAATTCTTCATATGGATGAATTATGCCTGATACTCTTGTACTATCCATATGTATCCAAGCCTGAATATGTTCGTGCCCATGAAAAGTAGCTGAAACAATCGGATGTTTATTTATAAGAGTCACGAAAGATGCAGGTGTACAACTTCCATCTGCTTTTGCCGAGCAATTAGAATGGTTGCTTTCAATCGGATATTCGCCCCCATGAAAATAAATAAAGGCGTGGGTTAAACCTATACTTTCAGCATAGGCTAAACGAGCATCCATGAACGTATATTCGCCAGATGTTATTAAGTCTGCATCTCCTGGAGAATCTATGCCAATAAACATGGAGTTTCCATATTCAAAACTATAAGTAAGATAATATGAACTATTGTTTATCGCCACATAATTTGTTACACCGGCAGGTAAAACTTTGATGTTTGGACTGGTTGAGAAGAAATTTTCCCAGGTTGTAATATCTCCAGAAGATTCGGCATCATGATTCCCTCTGACAAAAAATGTTTTGTCGAATATTCCAGCGGTTTTGAAAGAATTCGTCTTGGAAGTCATTTCAGACACCGTCGTACTTGAATCCATCAAATCACCATTGAAAATAACAATACTGGGATTAAAACTTGCTATTCGGTTGGATGCTGTTAATAAATCAGCAGATCCTTCCTGGGGATCCCCCAAGGACGCAAACAAAAAACTATTGACGGAAGGAACTGTTGGTACTGTCGTGGATGAGCTTGTAGGCGTTGGTGTATTGGGGTAAATTTGAATACTGGCTGGAGCGATACTACTACATCTATTCAGCATAAATAAACAGCTTACACCAATGGTAAAAAATAATTCCTTGTTCATAAGGTATATTTTCCAATATTTCACATAAATTCGTTGTCTAGATTCATCCTCCATATTTTCCCAGCGCGTACAATGTTACAACGCTCCTAGATCTCGATCCAAAAGAAGAAGCTATCAAGATTGGATGATGACACAACTGTCCGATCAATAATATGAAATGAATACATAATTGATGGCATGCATATCGATTCAACACGTACATTGATTACATGCTGTTGAAATATGATTAAGTTAGACTAAGATTAATACTGTCAATATATATATAATATAAGCTTAGTATATAGCCAATATTTCAAAAAAAATCTATCTCCCTTAATAAGGAAAAATCGATACTCCAAATTATTCCAGATGATTTGAGAAAGGCGGCGATCAATTCTATATAGCCAGAACCAATCGTTTCGGAGGAATAAATCGTTCCTCCCTGATTAACTAGAGATCAATGGCACAAAGCTTATTTATTTCCGAGGTGTTTTATTTCAAAACAAGCATCTTCCCACCAATTACATCTTACGAATTGAGCAAATGTTTTGGATAAAAGAGTAAATGATTAGATGCTCATCCAACCATCCAAGGGGTGGGTGTGGACTTACCGTTTGTATGACAACGCAACGATGGTAGATATTAATTAAACATACTCTTTAAAAAAGTCTTAAAATATTTTGATTCGAATGTTGCTGCTATTCTCCCTAATATTGTAAATCTTTCAACTGCCAACAGTTCCCGTTGACGCCCTGCCCAATAGTAAAACACTTTTTGCAGTGTCATTTACATTTAACGTGAATCTTTGAAATAAACATCCCGAAAGTGCTCGGTTTAACAACCAAAACTCTTCTACAGAGGCTAATTCTACACTTCAGTCCCTAAGTAAAGATTGTCGAATCTTATCGATTAGTTGCAATGATGCAAAACTCTCCCCCTCGCGGTATCTCCTACTCATAAACCCAAATAAATAATATAACAGAAACCCACTTAATGAAACCAAAAGCATGCATTCATATTCCAGCATGAATCAATCGTTCGATTCCGATTCGTTAATTTGTAGTAACATATTAGTGCGATTTTCGGAATATCCCAGGAAAATTAAAGGAAATGTCCAAGTTTTCCATCAGGAAAATTGCAGTAACTGCTAAGATTAAACCAATAGCCGTTGTTAGGAAAGTATTTATTAGTAGCTGGGGTCTGACAGGGTCGCCAGGTATAGGCGCATCTTGAATTTTAGTCACATTGGAAATACCCTGAACGTGAGATTGTTGTAACGATTCCAATTTGCTCGTCAAATCAATATAATTTTGTTGATATACCGCAAGAGTTTTATTTAGGAGGAGCAGGTTGTTTTCATCAACACTTCCATCACCAATTGGCTTGCTGAACACGATTAAAATTGAATATGCTTCCTGATAAGCAGCTAATATGGGCAGAATTTGGTCAAGCCGTGCCTGCTTCTGAGCAAGAAGAGTTTTTTGTTGGGCGGTAGTGGGTGGGTTAAGTTGGGCCATATCCTGTTTTAATTGTGATACTTCATCTTGCAAAGGCGTCATTTGAGATTGAATCTGGTCCTTTTGGTCATTTACTATAGTCTTCGAAATTTCTAAAATTTGGGATTGCAAGCTAAAAATCCGAGCCTGCATAAAATTCAGTTGCAGTTTTATGTCCTCTTCCACAGAAGTGTACTGCCCGACTTGCAAATCCATATAATGGTTGATTGCAATTTTCACCAACATGTTTGCGATGTTTGCACACCTTTGAGGATTATGATCTTCAACAATTACCTTAATTATCTGGGAATTAGAATTTTGTTGAATTTGTATCTGCGAAGGATCAACCTTGAACCCTAGTTGATTTGAAACATCATTAAGAACAGGTAATATGGTAATTAATTCAGAAAAAGTCTGCGCCAATTGCTGATCGCCAAGGTAGGCTAATCCCGAGGTACTCTGATCAGGAACCCGCATTACCAATATTTTGGCAGTTGCTTGATATACGGGCTTTTGGATCCGACTAATAAGAAATCCACTGGCTACACCCAACACAAGCCCCAAAATCAATAACCAATACCAGCGCTTCAATAAAAAAACAAATTGTTTTAGTTCCATATCAGTCCTTTAAGTGCGTGAAATATTACAGAAAGCCCTCATCTTTTAATAGACGATATCAATAATTGTCTATTTTGTGGATGGCTTCCTGAACAGAATGCACCACATTGGTCACATCTTCATCAGTAAGTCCGGAATAGAGGGGGATAGTCACCTCTCGTCCAGTAACATTATCTGTTACCGGCAAGTCGAATTGAGCTGTTCCACCCTTTGTGTATGTTTGGAATTTGTGGATAGGGGGATAATGTATGCTGGTTTGTATCCCATTTGATTTCATACGTTCCATAAACCCAATCCGATCAAACCCAACTGGAAGTAAAATTGGCATCAGATGACAAGCCGACGTGCCTCGCGGTGTATTAAAAGGTACAACAATCGACGGAACAAACTCTTCCAACTGTTCGCGATATAACAAGGAAAGGTTTCTTCGCCGTTCGTTGTTTAGATATAATTTACCCAGCTGTACCCGCCCTATGGCTGCTCGAATTTCGTCAATCCGATAGTTGTAACCCAATTCAACCACATCATAGCTCCAGGCATGACCTCTGTGACGATCCCAAGACATGGTGGTCATCCCATGTGAGCGAAGGATCCGCATCTTATTTGCAGCATCTTCATCATTCGTCACAATCATGCCGCCTTCCCCGGTTGTCATGTTCTTGTTTGAGAAGAAACTAAAACACCCAATATCGCCCCATATACCCATTTTGCGTCCATCGATATCTGATCCAACTGCGTGAGCAGCATCTTCAATCACCTTTAATCCGTGCGCCTTGGCCAAATTCATAATCCCAAGCATATCACAGGCATACCCCCCATAATGCATTACCATAATTGCACGGGTACGATCCGTTAGCTTTTTCTCAATTGAGGCTAAAGATATGTCCAGATCCTGTTCACTTTCAATGTCGGCAAAAATTGGGGTTGCACCACAATAGCGGACTGCATTCGCGGTTGCAACAAAGGTGAGTGACGGGACGATAACTTCATCCCCAAGTCCAAGACCAACCCCAAGGCAAGCGAGATGTAATGCCGCAGTGCCATTGGCAACCGCAACTGCATGGCGAGCACCAATGTACGAAGCAAACTCTTCCTCAAAAGCCTGCGTCACCCCTCCCATTGTCAGCCAACGACTCTTCAAAACGTCCAATACTGCCGTTTCTTCCCTTGAATCGAAATCAATATCTGCCAACGGAATCTGCCATTCCATAACTAATCCTCCGGTAGAAATTTGGTGCGCATCGAATCAAAGTCAATGGCTGCGTGCTCATAATCGTCCGGTCTTCCTAGATCCTGCCAATACCCGCTGTAAGGGAAACCAACCACCTTTTCCCCTGCAGAAATCATTTTTTTCACCAAATCGGGCAAATCCAGGTACTGGCAATGCGGAATGAAATTTAAAACTCTCGGTTCAAACACATAAACCCCCATGCTTACCATATAGTCAATGGAGGGTTTCTCGGAATAGCCAATGATACGGAAATTCCCGTCACATTGGACCACCCCAAAATCGATATCGACCTTCCGACAATGAACGGCAATTGTCGCGGCAGCATTCTGCTCAGAGTGAAATCGAAGCAGGTCTTTTATATCCAAGGTTGTTAATACATCGCCGTTTGATACCAGAAAAGTCTGGTCAAGGCCTGTCACCAAAGACAATGGTCCTGCGGTTCCTAAAGGAGCGTCTTCAAGGCTATATGCGATACGCAAGCCAATGCTACTACCGTCTTGAAAAAACGCTCGCAATAAACCTGCCAAATGCCCAACAGTAATAACTACCTCATCGATTCCTGCGCGTTTCATTTGCCGCAAGAGAACTTCCAGAATAGGCATATCCCCAATCGGCATCAAGGGTTTGGGAAGAATTTTTGTATACGGTGCTAACCGCGCACCTTTGCCACCAGCTAAAACAATCGCTTTCATAATATTTTTGCCTTAAAATTCATAACTTCCAATTCGATAAAGATCAAGGTGCGTTTTAATCCACGCAATGGTCAGATCCAGACCATCATCAAGCGTCACTTCCGGCTCCCATTTCAAAAGTTTACGTGCGAGTGTATTATCAGATAGCAAGCGCATAACTTCAGAATGTTCTGGGCGCAAACGAACCGGATCAACCGAAATTTCGACCGGGCGTCCAGTTTTACGAATTATTTTCTGGGCTAATTCGCCAATCTTTATTTCCTGACCCGTTCCAAGATTTAATTCTTTTCCCAGGATATCTTGCTCCTCTGCGGCTTTGATTAATCCCGCAACCGTATCTTTAACAAAAGTAAAATCCCTAATAGTATTCAGGTTTCCGAGGTGAATGGCATTCTGGGTTAAAGCCTGTGTGATGATGGTTGGTATGACTGCCCGGGCAGATTGTCGGGGACCATAAGTATTAAACGGGCGCACTGTTACCACTGGCAATTCAAATGCACAAAAGAAACTTTCCGCAAGTTTATCCGCCCCAATCTTGCTAGCTGAATATGGAGATTGGCCTTGTAGAGGGTGCGCCTCGCTTATCGGTACTTGTTTGGCGGTACCATATACCTCACTAGAGGATGTATGGACCAATCTCTCCACTTTTTTCTCCAATGAAGCTGTCATCACATTTAAAGTCCCGATGAAATTTGTTTTTGCAACTTCAACGGGATGCAGGTACGAATACGGGATGGAGACCAACGCACCTAAATGAAAAACAACCTGTATCCCATCAACTGCTTTTCGAACTGCCAGTTCATCCTGCAAATCCCCCGCGATAATTTCCACTTGAGACAGCTCCTGGGACGAAACCAAGCGGAGTAATCCAGCATCACCGCGGGAATTATAATGAACGAATGCACGCACGGTAGCCCCTTCAGCCAGAAGGTGTTCCACCAGGTGGCTGCCGATGAAACCGCCCGCTCCAGTTATTAAAACGCGCTTATTTGACCAATTCACTGTCATCGCGACTCATATCCTCTATTTTCTGGTCAGGTATAGATTGATTTTCGACCTCGATCACGCAGTGTGCTTCCAAATCTTCATACCCTTCTGTATCCAAACAAATATTTATTTTGATATTTATTTGGACATCAAGCCGCTCGATTTTAACGGGATCCGACAGTAATGCAAAGATTCTCCTGGAAACCAACTCCGGAGTATTTTCGCCGGAAGTATTTTCAAGGATTACCGCAAATTTATTTTTTCCCACATAAGCCAGCGTATCGCTTCCTCTTTGACAACTGGCAAGTCGTTTGGCAATTTCCGATAAGATATAGTCGCCGTATTTTCGCCCGAGCTGATCGGTATTAATACTTTTTCTTCCTATTCTAATGAATAGTACGGCAAGTCGAGATTTGTACCGCTTTGCATACGAGATTGAACGTTTTAATCGATCCTGGAAAAGGTATCGATTTGGAAGGCCGGTAATGGAATCATGCATAGCCTTGAATTCCAGGCGTTCATCCAACCATACCGGATACTCAAAGCTCCCGATTGGTTGAGTTACCTGCCGATCAACCATCAACATTAGATCATTGAGAAAGATCAACCGAATATTGTTTTTTTGGCAGATATCAAAGACATATTCATTTATTTCCTGAGCAGTGGCAGGGGCAGTTGACACAATAATCCCAATGTCATAGCGCTTTATAATGGCAGGAATATCTTTAATGGTGCCCAATATCCAGTAACCATTCACCCTCATCCCATTTTTTGTAGGATCATAATTATTAATTATACCTACAATGGAAAAAGCAGTTCGGTAAGCTTGGCGACTGAGCAGCCAGGTTGCAATCTGGCCGGCCTCACCATTGCCAACCACCAATACCCTTTCTCCCAGCACCAAGGTGTTTCGCCGCAGGGCCAGCCAACGATTGGCAACGATTGCGAGCAAGCGCAAGCGATAACGGGTGACAATAAAACTAACCTGCGACAACAGACCAATCACTATGATCATGGATATTGGGAGGGATGAGCGATTAAACCAGTGATAAATAGAAACAAGTTGGTTTAAACCTAGAATCAAAACAGTTACGAAACTGCAGGAGGCGATCAAGCCAAAAGCATCCTCGGCGGTTGCATGTGACCAAACAATTCGATTGAGGCCCACAATGGAATTGACACCACTGAAAACTAGTGCAATGCTAACCCCAAGCAGGGCAATATCTTGAACTCCCCAATTTAAAGGCATTTCTGTGCGCCATATTAGGGCGGCAATGCCCACCAATACCAATGATTCCACCAGATCGATCATAAACCAGGACACATATCTGTGTGCAATGCGGGAGAAGGGACCAGCAAACAGATAGCCTTCAGGTATCTTTAACTTTGCCCAGCGCGGGACGAGAATGAATAAAGTCCAAAAGATGGTATCAAGATCTGAGAAGAATGAATGGTGACGAACATAGAGAAGATCCAACCGGATTTTTTCGGGAAGAATACTCTCATAATATTCGCTCATCGAACCCTTACTGGAAAGCAGTTTTTCCTCATCATGATAGAGGATGCTTGCCGGACTTGTGATCCCAGGTCTGATAGAAAATATTGTATTTCGAGCTTGCTCGGGCCACGATTTGGCAATCTCAGGGTCTTCGGGCCGTGGACCAACTAGGCTCATCTCCCCAATCAGAACATTCCAGAGTTGTGGCAGTTCATTGATTTTTGTTTCTCTCAACCAACTTCCCAGGGGAGTTACGCGTGAATCTCCATTATAGGTCAGGCGCGGACCGCTATAACTTTCAGATCGTTCAAACATTGTTCGAAACTTAAGCATATTAAAATTACGCCCGTTTTTACCAACCCGCTGACCCCAATAAAAAACCGGTCCAGGGGAATCGCGTCTAATCAATAAGGCAATGAAAACGAAAAATGGTAGGAGTGTGATCAGGCTGATTAATGCAACAATGAAATCGAAGACGCGTTTAGATAAATCACTCACCCCTCTTATGATCTTGCCTAATAACGAAATTGGTTTATATTCTTCGTAAAACGTTGGTTGACTTGTGACTGTTTGTGTACTCATATTCCGTCCCTTTAAATAAACAGATAAAAATGTAAACTATTATTCCAATAATATATATTGGATACAGCAAATTATCATTGCAGGGTAATTGCAAATCCTTGGCTTTCGCGATCATATCAACCACCAAGGCTCGATCAACCTGAATGTTCGGCATATCAATGGTTTAATGCCTCGATATCCATACTTAGGCAGCAACCTGTTGAAATTATATTTATCCACATAAGCGTGACAAAGAACCTGGTGGGCAACGCCTAGAACGCCAGCGCGGATGAAGGGAGGGCAAATAGCGCGGCACAGATGACCATTAAACTAATACCGGTTCGAACCAGGCGACTCACTCATCTCTCCATTGCAATCCAGAATACTTTATTTATCCATCTTCCGAGGGAGAACTATCGGAACCTCCCCCGGAAGTCAGGATCAAACATCCAATTACCTAATAGCCAACGTTCCAGGTATTGTCTCCACTGACATAGATCCAGTAGCCCCATCCCGGGGTCATCTGGGTCAGGTCATTGCCAAATATGGCCGTCCGGTTATAGAGCTTCCACGGAGCGCCATCGTTGGCGTGATAGGCGTAGACCAATGAGTATGCGGTGCCAACGCCGTGGTCATTGAGAGCACCCGGCAGATCATGGTTTGCAACCGATGGATACCCAACCAGGTTCCAGCCACCGGCGTTAATATGCAATGGGATATTGGTCGTCGTTGGCAGGCTGCCGACCACGTCCAGGGTGGTGGGCGCGGTCATGTGGATCCAGAACGCCATCTTTTCATCCAGGTTGGCAAGTGTGTTCCCAAATACGCGGTTCGGGTCATAGATCATCCAGTTGCCGCCGCCTGAATGGGCACCGGCCGCGTCCCAGGCATAGACCAGGTCGTACTTGCTGGTGATGCCGGAAAGGACGGTTTCAATAGTTGTGGGAACCGGGTGCAGGTTGAACGAAACCAGGTTCCAGCCGGTGTACAGGCTGATGCTGTGGATGTTCAGGGTGAAGGTGGCTGTGACGGACCTGGCTGCGCTCATCGTAACAACGCACGTGCCTGTGCCCGAGCAGCCCTCCCCGCTCCAGCCGGTGAAGCTGGAGGTGAGCCCTGCCGCGGCAGTCAGTGTGACAACCGTGTTGCTTGCGAAGTTTGCCGAGCATGTCGGACCGCAGTCAATGCCTGCGGGAGGGCTGGTAATCGTTCCGGAACCGGTGCCTGTCTTCGTGACGATCAGGGCATATAAAATAGGAGTGGAGGTAGCTGTGGGTGTGGACGTATAGGATGCCGTTGCGGTGGGCGTGGATGTGTTGGATGCTGTTGCAGTGGGTGTGAAAGTATTGGTAACCGTCGCTGAAGGCGTATTTGTCCTGGTCTGGGTTGGAGTGGGTGTAAATGTTGGGGTTGTCGTGCCGCAGTGGTTGATCGTATAAGTATCGAATACAATTCCAGTTCGTTCAATTGCATTCAGCTGCACCTGGCAATCATTCATAGTTACATCCAGGAACTCGTTTGCATCCGTGCTGGCGACAGTGAACCAAGTGCCCCTCGGAGGGGAGGTATATGCCCCTCCGCCGCCATTGACAAAATAAACAACTCCACCATTCTGGGTTGTCGTACAGGCACCACCTAGAATTGGGCAGGTCCGCTCATAATCATGATCGTGACCGCTAAAAGCAATGGTCACACCATAAGTTTCAAAGAGCGGGACCAGGTACTTCTGAACATCAGGATCGCTTCCGCTGTCACCAGAACTATAAGCCGGCACATGCAGGAAGACAAACTTCCATTGCTTTGTTGTTGTCTGCAGATCGCTCTTCAGCCAGAGGTATTCAGGTTGGGAGGTGCCCAGGTATTGATTTGTATCCAGCGATATAAAATGAGCATTCCCCCAGTCGAAGGAATAGAACTCTTCCGCATGACCGCTAGGTGCATTCCCTGGCAAGCTAAAAACACTTTCGTACGCCTGGTAACCGCAACCACCGTACTGTACTTCATGGTTTCCAATCGTGGTAAAGAAAGGGATCTGTCCTAGCATTGACTGATAGACATTGAAATAGTTACGGATAAACTGGCTCCATGGACTTGAACTTCCAACGCAATCGCTGCTGCCAAAAATCATATCTCCTGTATGGATGACGAGGTTTGGGTTTCGCTGCCTCATTTGAGCTGCAATGTCCAATGCTGCAGGAAACGGCGTTGCGCTGGCGGAATCCGATTGACTATCGCCAACAACGAGGAACTTATAACTGGTCCCTGTGGCATCGGGGGAAGTGGTGAAAGTTACGATTGGCCAGGGTGTCATATTAAAACCATTATTGAAAACTTTATAATAATAAGTGGTATTCGCATCCAAGCCGGTAATCGTGGCAGAATACCAGTACCTGCCATCCTGGAAGGAGCTGGTTGCAACTACCACGTTACCATAGCTTTGATCCTGGCTGTAATGTACTTCTCCAGTCCCGGAATTGTCTGTGACCCAGGAAATGGCCACAGAACTGGTGGTTGTATTGCCAAGATAAGGATAGACCAACATGTTGCTTCCACTCGGGTTCGGTGTGTTCGTCTGTGTCGGTGTATTTGTCGGGGTGGGTGTATTTGGCGGGTCAGGCTGGCCGGTTAGATAAGACAGGGAGGCATCCCATACAATATCTGTACTGCCTGATGATACGTTATGCACATCAACAGCAATGATATTGTTGCCTTGGACAAGCTTGTCAATTTGTGAAGACAGATCGATCGTCTCGTAAACCTGGTTCGATTCATGATTTAAGCCGGCGGTTGAATAGGTGTAGGACCCAGCAGACATGCTCCGCCTGGTTACTTCCTGCCCGTTTATGTAAACTACATACCCATCATCGTAGGTAGCATCAAGAGTAAGGGAAGTTATCGTCGCGGGGTCCTGGGATAGATTAAATGTTTTGCGGAAATAATAGGAATATCCGCCATTGCTTGCGAATTCGGTTGTCAAATATGTTTCCCCAAAGCCAAGGATCCCGTTTCCAGAAGCCCAGGTTGAATCATTATAAGACGGGGAATAATATGGGGTTGGGATCGAAAGCAGGTTCGTATTCTGGGCGTAGTATTTCCAGTTTGAGTTCCTACCAAACATGGTTACCGTACTGGGAGATGCCGGTGTTGCAGTTAGCGTGGGAGTCGATGTGGTAGTGCTGGTCAGTGTGGGTGTACTTGTGGGTAAGGTGCCGGTAGGTATAGGTGTTGGATCTGCATCGCTGAATGTGTGTGACCAAACTGGCAGGGTCGTACCAGTTTTGTACAAGCTGATAGTGAATGAGTCGCCGCTAACGGTGATGTGGCCAAAACCCTGTGCTCCAGCCATATCGGGATAGTAATAATCTATGCGAGCAGGGTATAAATAATCGTTGTAAGACGATCCACCCGCAGGGCTTGTTAGAAACTCCTCATAACTATGGGTTAATCCTGGCACCCTGGAACTGTCCATGTGAACCCAACCCAAGATATGTTCATGACCGTGAAAGGTAGCTGAAACAATCGGGTGGTTGTTGATGATGCTAACAAGGGCTGAGGGCGTACAATTGGAGTCACTGGCAGAAGAGCAGTTACAATGATTACTTTCTACGCAGTATTCAGGGACGTGAAAGAAAATAAACGCATGAGTCAAACCTATGTTTTCCGCATCCGCCAATCGGTTGTCCAGGAATGTTAGTTCAGCACTTGTTGGGAGAGTGCTATCTCCAGTAAAGTCCAGCCCAATAAAGCGAGAGTTGCCATAATCAAAAGAGTAATTTAAATACTTGGAGTTTGAGTCCAAAGCCATGTAGTTTGTCACTCCACCTGGAAGCGGCCTGTTTGCTGATACTAAATAGTTTTCCCAAAGAGCATCGCTGCCAGGAATTATATTGTCATGGTTTCCCCGAACAATGAAGGTGTTATTGAACACTCCATCGCCGGTCAATACGGCAGCCATATCATCCATTTGACTGGTTAGACAACCAGCGTCCTCAAGATCCCCATTATGGAGAATAAATGCTGGCTGAAGGCTCACGAGTTGATTGATGGTGGTGTTGAATTTCACTGTATTGTCGTGCGAATCGCCTACCGATCCAAAACTGAAGGTTGCTAGAGTGGGTGTTGGGGTCGGGGTATCGGTTGATGGGGCGCCATCATCATACAATGCACGAACATCGTGGATAGTCCCTGGATACATGGATAAACCAGCAGTTTGTCCGGTCACTGCTAATGCGGTTATGATGACGATGAACAAGGTAGCTGCAACCAGAATTATTAGCTTCATCTTTTATTTTTTGAGCCTTTGTGATAAACGCCTTTACCCACCACCAACTTCACATTAAAAGGTAAGATTCCCGCAGCCCGGATGAGTTTACAAGAAATCACTATCTATAGTTACTCGTATGAAGACAAGTAGGTTATCACCGTATGGGCCTGTCTTCAAGAGTGAAATATTGCTGCATTATGAGTTGTAAGGGACCGATTTGTATCCAACCCTCGTTTATCCTGATAATAAATGCAGGAATATTATGATAATCCTGGCCTCTTCCGAGAATACCATTCAATTGTTCGGTGAAGACCCTCTTCAAAACTAGTCCGCGCCCTGAAGTCAAAAGATTCATCACCCCGGCTGATATCGAGCGATCGCCGAGGCTGCCCGTTGGGTTTACTTTTATCCCAAACAACAATCCCCTCAAAACCAATCTGGCGGGCGATCAATTCAACCAGATCCATGATGCTGATTTCCATCCCTGATCCAAGATTAACAGGATCGCCACCATTGTATCGTTCAGCAGCCAATACTATCCCTTCAGCGGCATCCTCCACATAAAGGAACTCGCGAGTCGGAGATCCGTCACCCCAAACGACCACCTCTTTCTCGCCGCGGTCTTTTGCCTCGAGAAATTTCCTGATCAGGGCCGGAATCACATGGGAGGATTCTAAATCGAAATTATCGCGTGGTCCGTACAGGTTAACTGGTAATAGATAGATGGCGTTAAAACCATATTGCTGGCGATAAGCCTGGGCCTGCACCAACAACATCTTTTTTGCCAGGCCATAGGGAGCATTGGTTTCATCGGGATAACCCTCCCACAGATTCGTTTCCCTGAATGGGATTGGTGTGAACTTGGGATAAGCGCATACTGTGCCGATCGCTACGAACTTTTCGACCCCACGCTTCCAAGCCTCGTGCATCAACTGAACACCCATCATCAGATTGTCATAAAAGAACTCGGCTGGGTGCGCCCGGTTTGCGCCAATTCCTCCCACGTGTGCAGCAAGATGAATAATCACATCCGGATGAGATGCTTCCAGAACACGCTCGATGTCCCCGGGTTTTACCAGATCGTACTCCTCTATCTTGGGTACGAAAATCCTGATCGCCCCGCGCCGGCGCAATTGTTCGACGACAAAGGTGCCAAGGAACCCTGCTCCTCCCGTGACACACACTGAACGTTTTGACCAAAAATTTTGCGGCTCCGGCCAGACAGATGTACTCATTCAACCCTTCCTGACTTGTGACTCGATCCAGGGATAGGTCTCGGCAATCCCATCCTTAAGAAGGTATTTCGCTTGCCAGCCTGTTGTATAAATGCGGGCGTTACTGAAATTGCGGGACTGAACCCCCACGGGGCCTTCAACGTGTCGGATGTGGATCGTCTTTCCCGATGTCTCCACTATGGTGTGAACCATTTCATCCACGCTGACATACTGGGGGCAGCCAATGTTGACCGGTCCTTCCAAGTCAGAGTGCATCAATAAATATATCCCCTCCACCATGTCAGCCACATATGTGTAAGAGCGGATGGCTGTACCATTGCCCCAAACCTCGATCGTACCACCATCTTCAACTTCGGCCACCTTGCGACATATCGCCGCCGGAGCTTTTTCCCGCCCGCCACGCCAGGTTCCCTGCGGACCGTAACAGTTCTGGAAACGTGCGATCCTGACCTGGATCCCATAACGGCGACCGTAAGCCATGGCCACGCGTTCCGAGTAAAGTTTTTCCCATCCATACTCGTTGTCGGGGTTGGCAGGGATTGCAAGGGCTTCGGTCATCTCTGGTTCTCCGGGTTGCATATCACGGTACACGCAAACAGATGAGGAGAAAAAATAGCGCGGTATACCCAGCTCAGCCGAGGTATGGGTCATGTGGATGTTGATAAGGGCATTGTTGTGCATGATCTCGGTTTCAGCTGAATGGATGAAACCCATTCCACCCATGTCGGCAGCCAGCTGGTAGACTTCATCAAAAACTCCCCCGGTGCTGGTCAGGGCAGCCTGGCAATTTTCGGGCTGGCGCAGATCCAACAGCTGAAATTCGTCGGACTGGCTGGGGGCGAACTCATGCTTCTTGATATCCACCCCCCGCACCCAAAACCCTTCTTTCTTCAGCTTCCTGACCAGGTGATCGCCTATAAAGCCGCTCGCTCCGCAGACTAACGCTCTTTTCATCAATCAATCTCCACTAATGCTTTTATTAGTATCATTCCATGCTTACAACCTGGCTATCCCAGCGATGCCAGTTTCCATGGTACTTCTCGATGATCTTAGCTCCTTCGCCTGGGGAGTTCGAGGCCGATCAATTCCAAGTCTGCATCCACCATGATACGCACCAAATCTTTAAAGAACACGCGCGGTTCCCATTCCAAAACATGGCGCGCCTTTCCTGGATCCGCCTGCAAAAAGTCCACCTCGTTCGGACGATAGTAGCGCGGATCAATTTTTACAAATTCTTGCCAGTCCATGCCTAGATAGCCAAATGCCTCTTCCAGGAATTCACGCACCGAGTGAGCTTCTCCTGTGCCGATCACAAAATCGGCTGACTCCCCGCACTGGAGCATCTTCCACATTGCCGCCACATAATCGGGGGCATACCCCCAGTCTCGACGTGCGTCTAGGTTACCCAGAAATAATGCATCCTGGGTTTTCGCTTTGATATTGGCAAGAGCCCGGGTGATTTTACGCGTCACGAAAGTTTCCCCACGTCGGGGAGATTCATGGTTGAAGAGAATACCATTTGAAGCAAATATCTTATACCCTTCCCGGTAATTACGAGTCACCCAGTAGGCATACACCTTGGCGGCCGCGTATGGACTTTGTGGCACGAATGGGGTGGATTCATTTTGTGGAGGTGGGGCACAACCAAACATTTCACTGGAAGAGGCCTGGTAGAATCGAGTTGTAATGCCACTTTTACGGATCGCTTCCAGAAGGCGGATTGTCCCCAAAGCCGTAACATCGCCCGTATACTCCGGCAGGTCAAAACTGACTCGCACATGACTTTGTGCCGCTAAATTGTAGATCTCGTTTGGTTGGATATTGTAAATCAGGTCAAGCAGGCTGCCCATATCGGTCACATCGCCATAATGAAGGTAAAGGTTAGTTCCATTGTGGTTATGTGGATCTTTGTAGATATGATTAATTCGCTGGGTATTGAACGAACTTGAGCGACGGATTAAACCATGAACATCATAGCCCTTATCCAGCAATAGTTCTGTCAGATACGATCCATCTTGACCTGTGATACCAGTGATGAGTGCCTTTTTCATATTTGATCAGACTTTACAAGAGAATTAAACATCTACTTTTTCCAATGAGAACCATGTATTGGATATAATTTGAATAACACCTCAAAGAGGGTTTAAGAACAAAACCTGCGTTAAAACAGGTGAGTTCATTAATCAATTATGTGGAGTCTCCTGTGTCAGATCCTGAATACCCGGCGCGGGCTACAGTGAGCGCTTCAGGCCAGGATTGTTTATCCAATGGAAGACAACCCTGAAGGTAGAAGCGCAACATCCCTTCTGCTTTGGTCAGGACGGGGTTGCCGGGTATCATTCGCATCAGGACGCGCAACCCGGCGTAGCTAACCGGATTGATCAAAGGACTCAGCTTGGGATGGAACATGACCCGCTGCCGTACCGGTATAATTTGAAACCTCATGCGCAATTTAAACCTATCAACACTCTCTGGAGCGTCCAAAGATTCATGGCCAACAAACACCCGTGAAATTCCTTGCCGTTTTAGCGCTTCCGTTGTTGCATGATACAAAATCGCGTTATTGATTCCATATTTCCTATGAGATGTGGCACTTTGCATGTAAAGGAAAGTGTAACAATCATCCATGGTGTAAGCCAGCAAGGAAGATACCAATTTGTTTTCATGAATAGCTCCCCAGGCCTCAAACCCCGGAAGATCTTCTGCGGCTTTGCAAAGACCTCGCCACCAACTTTCACTTTCTGCTTTTAATCTTCCTTGGCGAGCGATCGTTTCCTGGCGGAGCTGCCAGCCCTCTGTTTCCAGTCGATTAATTGTGATTCTCTGAATTGGGGAATATTCAAGTCCTTTACGAGTATCATAGCGTGCTTTCAAAGGCAACAAAGCTAGATCGTACGAAGAATCTTCCCACATAACATGATAGCTTATCTTTCCCATCGAATTTTCAAGTGAAGTTGAATAGCGAAGCCCTAATGCTTTATTCCGCCTAATTACCTCCGACAGCTCTTTCTCCTCAGGATTAATTATCCAATGGAAAGGGAAAGCCTGGTAAATCCCCGGTCCAGCTTTATACCAATAACTACTGGTTGAGCGTACAACATGGGTTCCCTGGCGACGCAGCCATTCAGCAAATATTTCTGGATTCATAGGAATTTATTTATCCTCTAGTGCACATAATTGCACCAGACTTTCCGATCATTTGCCCCGTTCATATGCCATAGCTTTATCGCAAATATATTTGGCACGTTCCTGCCCAAGGGACGGGTATGTTGGCAGTCCGACTACCGAGTTGGCAGCTTGTCGGGCACCGGGAAATCCACTCAACTTGAAACTTTCTGCACAAGAATATTTATGAGTCCAGCTTAAATCAATTCCGTTGGCTTGCATATAATTATAAAAATCCCTTTTATCTTTAACCAAAAGTGAGAATTGTATCCAGGCTGGAGCGCTATTTAGCGGGAATTTGGGCAAATCCCAATAACTGCTTCCCGATAGTTCTTTAAAATACAATTCTGCCAACTCCCTGCGACGATTAGTTATATCGGATAACATCTCGAGCTGAATGTTAATTAATGCTGACGAGAAGTTTGAACATTGCGAGAAAAATCTTTTTGGTACATCATAGCGAAGGGCAACAACTTCGTATAGCTCGATCTTGTGCAACAAACTATATGCTAATTGAGTGACATTATAAATTCGCGGGTTTAAAGCTGATTTCCAAGCAAGAGCTTTTACGAATGAAATTAAACTATTCTCACCAACTTCAGCAGACCTTAAGAGCTCTTTAACACTTCGGGCAATATCATCGTCATCAGTAAGAAGGGCTCCCCCGCTTACACCAGAAAGTACTTTTGTTGGATGAAAACTAATGATCGCTGCATCACCGAAACTTCCAACAAGCTTACCGTGATATGTTGCACCGATAGCTGGGGAAGCATCCTCAACAACCAATATCTTTTTACGTTTGCATATTTCGAGGATTTCGTCAATCTCACAAGGTATACCAAATTGATGGGTAATCAAAACAACGGATGATGTTGTTGAGATTGAACGCTCCACAGTCTTTCTGCTCATATTTAAGGAATTAATGTCAATATCCACCAATTCTGGTTGATAGCCTGCGTAAAGAACTGTTTCAGGTACAACTATACAATTATAGGCTGGCAGAATCACACCACCCGGCCTACCATACGCCTTCAGCAAAGCATACAAAGCGGCACTTGCACGGCTAAACAACAAAACGTGTTTTTTTCCATACAACTTAGCTAGTTTGTTGGAAAGCTCTGTTTTAAGATCACTTGATAAACAATTTTTCAGGCCTGACAACAAATCATTATAAGAATAAACCGGGGAATATCTCGGAATAATCATAGCTATACTCTAGTAAGTTTTTGTGCAATTTGATAATACTGATTTGATGCTACATCCCTGGAGTAGTGTTTTGTAACGAAATCCCTGCCGTGCTCCCCAAATGTTATAAGGCTATTGGGGTCATTGTATAACTTCAAAATCGCTTCAGCTAAAGCAGCAACATCTCCCGGCTCGACGTGTAAACCGCATTGGGCTTGAGCGATCAGATGAGCCACTTCAGTTTCTCGATCCACCGCCGCGATAATTGGGCGTCCGCTTGCCAGAATGGTATAGGTCTTTGACGGGACTGACTCCACTACAATATCTTTTTTTAAAGATACTATTGAAACATCTGCCATTGCGTAAACATCTGGCATATCTTCAGTTGCCTGGAATGGGTAGAAGAAAACATTGGATATCCCCAGTTCGAGCACCATTTTTTGCAAGCTTGTCTTGGCGACACCTTCTCCAACCAGGCAAAATACAATATTTGGGTAATCCATCAATAACTTGGCTGCCTGGACAAGCTCTTCCAAGGCCTGAGAATAGCCCAGATTGCCAGCATATAGAACAACAAACTTATACTCTATCCCCCACTTTTTGCGCAGCTTGTTTTCCTTTGGCAAGGGCTTTACAAAATCAGTATCTACACATGCGGGGATAATTTCCAGCTTTTGGGGAGGTACACCCTTGCGCATCAAATTTTGCCTGAAACCCTCGGAGAGTACAGAAATAAAACCCGCCTTTCGATAATAGAACGATTCTATCTTCCCAATTATATTAAGAAGCCTGGAGTTTCTAATCATCCCCAATTGATTGAACATGTCTGGATAAATATCGTGAACGACATAGATGTAGGGAACCTTTCGAAAAATAGCGGTCAGCATTAAGGACAATCCACTCCAAAAAAAAGGTGCATCTGCTATTATCACATCTGGTTTCTGAACCGTCAGAGCAGCAATCGTTGATAATAAATTATGGACAAGTTGATAGATTAACCTATGGAAGAAAGTGTTTCTTGGCACTTTATAAACATAAGTGCGTATCACGCGGACACCATTCAATATCCTCTCTTGAAACAGTTTATTGGGGTATTCTGGGTGATATTCACCCTTATAATGTGGCACTCCTGAAACAACAGTGACATCATTTCCTTGACGCTGAAAATCCTCACATAAATTAGTATAAATTGGGGTGCTAGGACCAATATCGGGGGCATAAAATGCAGTAATAACCAGTATTCTCATTATTTCCTTAAACTAAAAAGCTTATATGGCTAGTCGCTTTGATTGTTTCAGTAGTGACCCAAACGTAAGAATCCTGGCTCCCAATAGGTCTATTAATCGACATATAAATTCGTCGAATAGACACGGTCCAAAGCATTTCCATGCTAAAGCTGGATGGAGGCCCTGGATGCAAGTTGTGATATTTAGATAGCCCCGGATAGTGCTTTCCCATAAATGCTTACAAGCCGGGGCACGAGTTTCTCGATATCATATTTAGCAAATGCCCCCTGGTAGTTATTCAATTGCATAGTTGACCGCAGATCTGGTTTTGATCTCAGATATTCTATGGCACTCACAAGCTGGTCAGCGTGGCCTGCGTCGACCAAAATGCCATTAATGCCATCACTGATCAGATCTGGTAGTCCGCCAATTCTTGTTGCAATGATTGGTAACCCACAAGCCATGGCTTCGATAACTGCAATCGGCATCCCTTCAGAGTAAGAAGGATAAATAAAAATATCTGCAGCACGTAAGAGTTCGAGCTTTTTGGCGCCAATTACAGGCGGATGCAAAGTGATAATTTTCCCAATACTGGCTTGTTCGATCTGCTTCTTGAGTTGTCCTACTTCCCCGGGAGATAAATCTTCACCGACTAAATCAAAACAGACCGGTATATTCTTAGACGAAATGTGCTTGCCTGCCTCGACCAAGTCGAATGAACCCTTTTCCTTCCCCAGGTAACCCAGATACAGGATCTTGAGTTGAGGGGGATTCGTTGCGACCAAACTGCGATCCAGCGCTACAGCACGATACGCTGTAAGGTCAATGGCATTTGGTAGATAGTAAACCGGACATTCGGGCACCATGGTTGACAACTGATTCCACTCGGTTGAGAGAGTTATCACGCCATCGGTCAAATGGATTATCTGACGGAAGAACCACTTCCACATGCGGGGCTGATCTGAATAAAGGATTGAAAAACCGCAATGTGGGTGAAGCAAAACCCGGCTTCCAAATGAACGGGCAATAATAACACAAACACTATGTTTAACAAACGATAAGCCAAAAGCAGTTGCGATATGAGTTAACTGAGGACGATGCTTAATGACAGCTTTGGTAAATCGCCCATAATCGCTGAAAGCTGACATCAAGTTTGAAAAGGAAAATGTACCGGTTTGAGACAAAGTTCTTTTCTGAGAACTGGTTTCAACAAAACGGAAATCAACCTGTTGAGGAAGGGATGAGTTTACCAAGGATTGATAAAAGGTGGCTATGCCTCCCATGGGCGGAGGCAGATGCCCTGAAACAAGAATTCTTGGTTTCGCGTTCTCGAATGATTTAAGCGTCATCGGATATAAAATCGATTGAAAATAATCTTATCCAGTAAGTATTTAGTTGGTATCAGCATCTTAATATCCTGGGTTAGACGTTAGTCCATCCCCCAAACTTATCAGCCTGGAATCAAACGATTATTCTGATCGGGTTGGCGGATATCCTATTTGTTTAACTATAAAAACTTCCTTTTTTTTGTATAAGCATCCACCATTCGAAATCGTCCTTCAGTCCCAAACGTGTGCGTGGCGATTATCTTTTTATCCCAATCTGGTCTTACGGAAACATCGCTTTCTTCGCGATACTCGGTTTCAGAGAGAACCAATATTTTATTCAAGTCAAATCCATATCCATAAGTTTTTGAACAATCCTGGGAGGGTCGGTATAGCTTCCCGTCTTTTTCAAATATCCGGCCGGCGGGTCTGGCCTTTTTTACATCTGAAACGATTGGGTTAAGGGGATGCGGCTTCCATTCCCTGGTAAATAAATCATCTGAAAAGAATAGGAATAATTCTACTTCTGGAAAGGAACCTTCATTTTCAGATATTCCTGTGAAAAGCCACCATTTCCCATGATAAAAAAATAATGTGCTATCTACCGCTCTAACATTTTCCATCAAGGTCATTTTATGGACCCACTTGTTTGGAAACTCGATACACTCATAAAGGTCAATGGTCCTGTTCGCTGCCGATTCGGGTACCATGTAAAAGCGATCATTTCGTTCAAAAACAAATGGGTAAGATAAATGATATTCTTTTTCTAATATTGGAACCGGTATTGAATGATTTCCAATTTGATCCAATTCAAAAACCGAAATACGTCCTTTCTTAGATTTAAATAAATATTCTTCCATAAAAATAATATAACGATTATCTTTTTGAATAATATTCGGATCCGCCCAAAATCGATCTCTTGGAGGAACGATATTTTTAAAATCCTTATAAGGTATTGATCCATTTGATCCCAGGTCAAACAATAAAAACCACCCATCCAGGAATAATATTCTGGAGAACATTTCGCGAATGATTCTTATCAACAGCCCTGAGACCAGCCACAATGACATTATATTGCTTGGTGGAGTTTCGGTTCCTTTTCGAATGCGAGGAGCATCTTCACAACAATACTTTTCTGTTTCTAAACCGAACTTCTTTTCGCCCAGCAAGAAAAGAAGAGCTATTTGTCTTGGTAAAAATGATGAAGATTTCCAAAGGGAACAATTCCTGTTTCGTGCAGGGGAGAATGGATAAGTAAAAGATGAAGAACTATAGATGATTCGGCCTCCATTTGCTTCTTCGTTCAATACCAGCAAATCGCTTCTCGTTTCGGGTTGAGCTCTTATCACTTCCCAAAAACCATGAGGATCACCATGAAAGCGGTAAGCCCACACGCCATACTTTGCAGCGGTTAGAATTTCACCTCGGAGAGTATCAAATCCGAGCTTTACCAAAATATCCAACCCATATCCACGAATTTTATCAATTTCCCCCGGCTCAATGTAATCAGCCATTTCTCTCTTAATTGGGTTCACTTTGACGGAAGGTACGCCGGAAAGTAAATTCTCCGCATTCATGATCTTAAGTGCATCATGCTCTCTTATAAATATCCTTTCGTCAATTGCATTAAATACTTGGTAAATGATCGATCGTCTATTTTTTATATCCTTGGGCTTCTCATAATCGATACTTTTATACTCGTTGAATACAATTAATGAAAGTTCGACAAGGTTGGAATTAATAATTCGCTCGATGGAATGATATAGCCAAGCAGGAACCTGAAAAGAGTCGAGAAGAATTCCAAGTCGTAATTTTCGCTGGTTCATGAAACTCGCTTTATTAATCCAATCTTTTCTAATCCAGCGATTCCACAATAAATATATTTGTTAATCATAGGATTCTGCAACAGGGGTGATAGAGTGACTTTTAATTGTCTTTGAAGAATTTGAATTCAAATTCTGTGATCTATATTTATTGTGAAGAGCTGCCCCCTCTATAATAACAAAACTAAAGAATATCCAGGTAACTTTTCTAAATTCGAAGGAAAGCGAAAGAACCGCAATAAACCAGACAAAAAAAGATGACAACCATAATCCAGAATATCCTTTGGGTAGTCTTACTGCCTGGTTAACTACGATGGCAAGGATACACATAAACAACAAAATCCCAATAAGACCAGTTTCAGCAAGAATCGATAGGAACGTTTGATGGGATAATCCACCGATGATCGTGTTTAATGTCCCACTACCGCTTCCGAAAATTGGATGCTGGATAAATGATGCAATGGTCTCCTGCCACAGAATAACCCTCCCTCCAATATCCCCTGAACTTATCGAAGTGGAAGTAGAGGCAAGACGCTCAATTATTGAGGAGGGTAAAAAGGCAAGGGAAAGCAGAATTGAAACGACCAGGATCACGAACCTCAATATGAATTGACTGATGACAACCTTTTTCGGCCACAAAATGAAAATAGCTGCTGGGACGATCGCAAATAGAGAAGTCCTACTGCCGGTAAGCAAGGCTGTAACAAGAGCTAAAGGCAGGTAAGAAATATTTATTATTTTCAAAATACGATTCTTATTTTTATCAGAATGATTATATAAATGCCAGGCAATCGGCAGCCCCAACAATAAAAACACCACCAGATCGACTGCATTCACCCCGGTTGCGCTATATCGCACCTCGTAATTTTCGGCTATCGTACCGTGAAGATAATTATTTATTGAGCTGGCAATTAGTACAAATGCACCGAAAATGTAAGCCTGAAGCCCGGTAAGTAAATCTGCCGGCTTTTGGAACATCTCCCAAACGATAATCATCAAAATGAAAATTTGTCCATAAGTGATTATTCGACCAATTGTGTCATTGATATTCGCGCTCCATATATAACTAACAATGTTCCACAAGAAAAAGAATAAAACAAAAGCATGGAAAAGGTGGGGTTTCCGAAATCGACCTTCACTAAGGATTGTCAAAAACCAAAAGCCAGCAACTATCAAGCCCAGTAATTTGGTAATAGAACCAATAACTGGTATTGACAAACCATCTTCCCAGGGAATTGAAAAAATCAAGGATAAAGTCAACCAAAAAGTAGTTTTCCGCATGGTCAGATTCCAAGTAAGATATTAATATATTTATCCGCTACAGATTCGATGGTAAATGGTTTCCAACTATCTTTGGATGGACGAAGCACATTGGTGGTCAAAGTTGTTGAGATTGCGGCAGCCAATGCACCAAGGTCATCAACAGGAACCAACTGTCCATATTTACCATCCGATAAGATCTCTCGGGGTCCACTCGGACAGTCTGTGGATATTATTGGTGCCCCCAAGGACATCGCCTCAACAAGGACAGTTGGCAATCCCTCCCACCTGGAAGAAAGAACAAAACCAGCTGCGTGGGCCATATAAGGATATGGGTTTGGAACGAAACCAGGCATGCTTATATCCTGTCCCAATTCATATTCCCGGATTAATGCTTCCAGCGGAAGGCGTTCCTCTCCTTCGCCCAATATCAAAAGTCGAACCCGATGATTCTTTCTAACTTGAGCAAAAGCCCGGATCAACACATCAAAAGCTTTTTGGATTGTTAGACGACCTACTGCCAATAAAACAGGGGGTTCGCCACTCTTAAACCAGGGGTGCTCTATTGCTGACTTGGATTTTTCAAACAGCTCTGATGTCACGATAGGATTATAGATGACTTGAATACGGTCGAACGGGATATTAATTAGCTGCGCCAAGTCGTTAGCAACGCCGATTGAAACAGCGACAATGCCATCAGCCCAAGGGTAAAACCGCCTGGCTAAAGTTGGGAAAAGACGCCAGCGCAAACCGCCTTCACCATTTACAACTGAAGAAAGAGTATTATGTTCTCCCAGGATGACACGCTGTGGAATGCCTGCCAAACGCCTGGCCCAAAGCGCAATAATGTTTGCATACAATATTGAAAGCAAGGCCACTGGTCGCTCATGACGAAGATAACGCACCAATGCTGGCGTACTGTATAAAACCCGGGAGGCTTTCAAGTCTATCAATCGAACCGAATCGGGTAATTCGTCCAGAAAAGGCCCTTCGGCTCGAGCTAAAACCAAATCAACTGGAAAGCCACGGGCAGTTATCCCTTTCGCAAGATTGAGCATGATGCGTTCAGCCCCGCCGTCATATAGTCCGGGCAGGAAAAAAGCCAGGCGTTCTTTTACCCTCATTTTGTTTGTCATGATAAATTAAATTCGGCTAGCAGATGGTCCACGATTTCTCTAGGATTCTGGTCGCTGGTATCAAACCGCAGGACCCGAAGACCAGATGAATTGGCTTCCAACATAGAAAGCACATAATCAAAGGATTTACGATAACGTGCCAGGAACTCAAAAACCTTTGGAGCTGGTTCGTTCTTAATCACATGCTCTTGTTCCCGAGTTCTAATTCGTTCCAGTAAATCTAAATCCTGCGCATCAAGCCAGACAATCATATCCAAGGTACCAGCCCATCGGTAAAATAATTCCAGCCAAAGTTTTTCTGCTTGCTTGCTTTTAAGATATTCAGGACCAAACTCTCTCATTTCAGCCAACAAATAAACCGGTCCTTGATCCAGAACAATTACCTTGGCAGATTTTTTAACCTCATCCTGCAAAACAAACGGCCATCCGGTCAAAATGGACATCCATGCAAATTCTCTTCGACTTAACTGCCGACTGGTGTGCTTGGGGATACGAAGAAGAGGTGGGATTAGTTGCAAGCCATACCTAATAAAAAATGGAGCGTCGCCAATTTTCCTGACGTTGGGAAAATCACCCAAATGGATTTGGTCCTGATACTTGTTGAGAGCCAGAAAAAGTGTGGTTTTACCTACACCTGCTGGACCAATGATTTCCACTACGCGAGGTATTTTCTGCAAATTACTATCCACCCTCGATCCATTATTCATAAATTGGACCATATCAACGCCATTATGTCAGAAAGCACTTGGTTCTTTCCCTTGCTGGCGTCAATAATATTGGCAGAAGATTTACTCCAGTCCACATTCCATATTTCTGCGGCACGTGACCGGACTGATTCGGCTGTTTCGTCTATTTTGCGTTGAGCAGAGATATCAGGAGAAACACGAAGGACGATCAATAAATCTGGGATCTTAATCTGTTCATAATATTTATTTTCCAATCCTGCAAGAACCCGTATAAGTTTATTGGGTTTTATGCTGCGCGTCACCCGCTCGACTTGCGGGCCATCCATGATTTTAACTTCTGCCAATGGGAAACGATCACAGATCACCAAACCACCATTCGTCGCCAAACGCCTGGCAGTAACATAAGTCAGGAACCGATCGCGTGCGGTACACACTTCGCGAATCAGCCACGGATAACCAGGAAATAATGGCAGATTTGTATCAAGTGAGTATTCACTCCCTTCTTTTATGAAGGGATACAAACCAAAAATTCTCCCAATTTTAATAAATCCCCTGATCCCGATGGTTGTCCATGACCAGGATGGTTTTCCCATATGGAATTTAAAAATATCAAATTCTTCATATAACCGGGTGAAAAGACTGTTGATCGCAGTCGTTTTACCAGAACCATCTCCACCAATGATCGCTATTAACAGACCGCCATTCATCATGCGCTTTTTTGGCAGATGCATGTGCAGGCGAGACTGAATTGGCAGTTTCACACGTTGGGAGAATTTTAATAATAAGTCCGTTATTTGTGGACGACGGGCACAGGATATTAAGTCTCGCTGTAATTGACGACCAGCGTTGATCCGACTCCAGAATGAACAACCCGGTTGGAGCGCTCGCAGGCACATCTCAATCAAACGAACATCGAGAAATGGTAAATGTAGTTTAAAAACGGCAGCGACTTTATCGAAGGACACATGGTCCTGCAAATATTTCAGTTCTTCACGTTCAGAGGTAGAAAGATCGCCGTGGAGCATCATAATTGCATCCAATGTAGAATGTTTTAAAACCATCCGAATGACAAATATTGCCAGTTCAAATTCTGGTGCAGGGATTCTAAACAATATATCTTGAGTGGAAGATTCCAGATATGGGGTTTCTATGGGAATATGATAGTTCTTTGACAAATCATGCCCCAACACCATTTGAAAATGAACATGGGCATGAATTATCCGGTCAGCCACCTGGTCATAGCCATAAAAATCCCGGGTACCAGGCAACTGCTGCCCATCCGAAGAATAAGCTTCCTTAAACTCAAGCTGTACTAGTATTTCGATAAACCGCTGTGCATCCTCCCGGCTTACCAACAAATCAAGGTCGTTTTCACCGCTGGCAGAAAGCTTGATGGCAGCATTACTCTTCCAATGGCAGTAGGTGATATTTTCATCTTTCAGCGCTTTGCAGAGCCTGACAACAAGATTGGATTCCGAAAGTCCCTCTTGCATTGTCATGGTTGCCGTGCCAGGATTTTAGGAAAAGCCATTTGAGCAATCTCCACCATTTTTGAAAATATGGCTGGGCGAAGAACGCGGATGGCCAGAAGATAGGTCCCCCCCCCTGCCAATATGAAGATAACCAAGCGGATGGACATTGATGTATGTTCCCCAAGGATATATTTAAACCCAAGAACAACTGCCACCATTATCAAAGAACTTACAAGTGCAGGAGCGTACTGTCTCAGATGAGAACGAATGGTTACATGGATTAAATTCCGGATCATCAAGAAATAAAGGGGCATTAAGAAATAGCTTACAACCACATAAGAAATGGCAACAGCAATAATTCCCATTCTAACCACGATGAGAAAACCAACTACATTCAGTACAGCCGTTAACGAATAAATTCCAAAACGCCATGAAGGTTTGCCAGCCGACCTGAAAATACTGCTGTAAAAATATGTGGCTGAACGGACAATGCCAATTAGCATTAATATTTGTACAACCGGAATACTGGCTGTCCACTCGACCCCATATATTGCCGTAACAGCCTCAGGTGCTACGACCATCAACCCTAAAAAAACAGGAAAAGCCATAAGGCTTTGTAATAGGGTCACTTCATAAAATGCTGACTTTAACTTATCCGGATCATCCTGTATTTTGGAAAAGATGGGAAATGCCACCAAATTAGGAACAGAAACCAGGAGATCTGTCAGCACGATTAGCATGTTGTAAGCCAACGTATAAAAGCCTAAGGCAATTGGTCCTAAAAAATATCCGATGAGAAAATCGTCCGAATGAACACTTAAAAAATCAACGAAATTTCCACCAACGATATTGATACCAAAAGAAAACAGCTCCTTAAAATGTTTCAGAGATAAATGAAAACTAGGTCGCCAATCACTCACCTTCCATAGAGTAATTACACTCACCGCCCCTTCCACAATTAACTTGGCCACCAAGCTCCACACCCCAAATCCAAGGAAAGCCATGATTACAGCAACGATGCCACTTGATATCGTTGCTATTAGGGAACGCACCGTCAGGCTTTTAAAAGCTAGCCTTCGTCGAAGAAGGGACTGTTGTACACTGCTCAGTGCGCTCAAAATAAAAATTGGTGAAAGCCATCTTACAATCGGCCCTAATTGTGGTTCACTAAAGATTGATGCTATCGAATTGGATCCAGCAATAGTGGCGATTGTTAGGATCGTGCCCGTTAGAAGACTGACCCAGAAAGCTGTATCGAGATGTTCCCGTTCCAGATTGTGAAATTGAACAATTGCATCACTAAAACCCTGGTCTACAAAAATCTGGGCAAAAGCGGTAAAGACTGTGGCATAGGCCACTAATCCAAAAGATTCGGGCAACACCAGGCGGGCTAAAATCACGATCACGAGGAACGAAATAATCCGAACTCCCCACTTTTGAACCGCTGACCAAGTGACGCCTCTGATGGCTTCGAGTTTTAGACTCATTAATTACCTGTCATTTATTGAAATATTTCCATCACCCATCTTCAACCTGCCGACATGATTAAAGATCAGTGGAAAAATAGGTAATCGCCGATGCTAATAATTAGAACGAACCGGTGAACTTAAATTCCCGCGCCTTGTTCTGAAAAAAACTTATGCTCCGCCACCCTGACATGTATTTATGCCAAGTAAATTATCGTTATCTATCGGTTTTAACCTTTTCCTGTTTGGAGAAGGATTAGAACTGTTTTTTGCGCTCAATTTGGTCTACCGGTAATTCCACCAGATACTTCCGACCCTTTAGTAACTCTAATAACACCCTTACCCGCTTGGTACCCGATAAACGAGCATCAAAAATAGCTTCATACCCCTGGAAGGGCCCATCTCGAATAACGATTGGAACCCCTGGTTCCAACCCATCGAATAATATAACGGGAACATTGTTGATACTATCTATCTCCTGTTTAATTTTTTGAATTAACTCATCGGGGACGACTGCTGGTTCATCCCCAAAACACACCAGGTCCATTGCACCAGGCATCCAACGCAGACTGGAAGTAATCTCTTTATTTAAATCCACGCAGATGAAAAGATACCCGGGAAAATATGGCTTGATCTTATGGGCACGTGGATTAATTGGCTTTACCCGGATACGCGGATAATATGTTTCTATTCTCCTCGAATTTAACTGTTCACAGAGAAGGGCCTCTTTTTGTGGTTTGCTGTGAACCACATACCACATTTTCATCTTGATATGAGTGATCCTGTTTTGACCTTCAAGACATCTGCAGCTTTACGTAAATTACTTAAATTGACATCATTATCCTTGAAATCAGTATATTCATCGTAATCACCTGACCAGATCTTTGCCGCGGTCGGTTCACTGCAGCCACGTTTCCGCATCTCGCCAATGAACTCGTCGTATGTCATGCCAATATTGGTTGCCAGTTGTTTAATATGTCCGCTCATATTGCTCCTTTGTGATAGGTGAAAATCATGTGTCATGAAAGAAATGGACGAACCGGGTTTGGCCTTCCAAACTCAAAATGTGCTTCAAAATAGATTTATAAATCCATTTATAAAAAAAAGAAAAAAAAATTGACCTGACAGAAACAAAAATTATGATCGAACTGTTATTGATATTATAAAATCAACCATCCCAACCGTGAGATTCACAAAACCACAAAATCTTTTCTACCCAAGCGTGAACTTTCAGTAAGTGCTGGGTGTTTTTCATAATAGCACTTTAAGAAACCAATGTCAATATTGTGTATTTTTAAATTTGGCTGTGCACCCAAAAGATTGGGACTTTGGGGGACTGAGGGATTAAACTCCCCAGCCTTATGCTGGAAATGTAAATTTTATACCCAATTACCTCTCGTACAAATAAAAATAATAACGAAAATAACAAATTTGTTAAGTGACGAAATTCACTTACAGTTTTGAAAGCCACCTAACATATCTGTTGTTCGAATTTTCACAATTCTCGTGTATAAACATATCAGCCATGCTTTGTTTGCGCTAAATTATTTATTTTTCATCCCCTTTAACTATAATTCAACCTTTCTATCGGGAGGAGTATCGAATGCGTAATATGTTTTCAGTTGCAATGGCACTAATAATGATTGTACAAGCATGGTCACTCAAATCATCATCTTCACCAACTGAACCTGCCTCGGGGAACCCGAATATTGTTGCAGTGTCTGAATCAAACTCCTTGTCGCAGGAAGTCTCCAATTCTTCCAGTTTCCCAACAACAGGAATTATTGACAACTTCAATCGGGCCAACGGTACCATTGGCACCAACTGGTCCATTGACAGGTCCCAATTTATGATCACGGGCAACCAGATGGGCGTAAGCTCTGATGGCATGATTCTTTGGAATCCAACATCTTTTGGGCCGGACCAGGAAGCATATGTAACGTTTGTTAATGTTGATGACTCAGCTACCAACATGGATTTGTTGCTTAAATCCCAGGATTCAGAAAGAAAGATAAATTTATTGGAAGTATCGTACAACCCAGCCGGAAAAACCCTCATTATCGCTTCTTACACTTCTGGAAAAGGATATACCGAATACTGTGAAAACATTCCAGCTACATTTGCTAATGGAGATCAATTTGGAGCCCGGGCTTCAGCCGATGGGAAGGTCTATGTTTATAAAAACGGGGTATCGCTGGCAGTCTGTGATGTATCATCCTGGCCCAGTCACTCCCAAGGAGGCTATGTTGGCCTTTTGGCGTGGGGCGCACCCAATGCCATCTTTGATAACTTTGGTGGAGGAACGACCGCCGGTACTGCCCCCCAGGTTCCTTCTGCCACAACCAAACCCTTACCAACTCGGACTCGCGCGAATACTCGCACTGCAACCGTAACAAAGACACCCAGACCAGATTCCACAACGGTTATCGTCTCCGCACCCACCGGGACCAAGGTCCCCACCAAATTGGCAACAAATACCGTGGCACCAACCACCGTGATTCAGAATATACCATCCGCCACGGTAACGCTGACCCCCGTGCCCAGTGCCACCGTGATTAAAGCCAATACCCCGACCTCAACCGCGGTACCTACCATTGTTACAGCGAACACCTTGACACCCACCACAACAACTCGAAGTTTACCTACGGCCACTGTTACTCAGACCCCCTTGCCAACCGCGACGGCAACCAAAGTCTACACACCAAATTTCACCAATACTTCCGTATCAACCGCAACGAGTTATTTCTCCCCCACCCCGACGATTACGAAATCTCCTGTTCCGTCTGCAACTCGATCGAATACCCCAACTGCAACGTCGACCTTCACCTTAACTCCAACTCCGACCAGCCTGGCCACGACAGTACCAACAGTTCCTTCCGTCAATAGTTTTTTGTTTGCGTCCTTGGGGGATCCCCAGGAAGGATCTGCTGATTTATTAACAGCATCCAACCGAATAGCAAGTTTTAATCCCAGTATTGTTATTTTCAATGGTGATTTGATGGATTCAAGTACGACGGTGTCTGAAATGACTTCCAAGACGAATTCTTTCAAAACCGCTGGAATATTCGACAAAACATTTTTTGTCAGAGGGAATCATGATGCCGAATCTTCTGGAGATATTACAACCTGGGAAAATTTCTTCTCAACCAGTCCAAACATCAAAGTTTTACCTGCCGGTGTAACAAATTATGTGGCGATAAACAATAGTTCATATTATCTTACTTATAGTTTTGAATATGGAAACTCCATGTTTATTGGCATAGATTCTCCAGGAGATGCAGACTTAATAACATCTGGCGAATATACGTTCATGGATGCTCGTTTAGCCTATGCTGAAAGTATAGGTTTAACCCACGCCTTTATTTATTTTCATGGGGGCGAATATCCGATTGAAAGCAACCATTCTAATTGCTCGGCAAAAGCAGATGGAAGTTGTACACCTGCATCTTTCGTGACTCTTATAAATAAACATCCGATTGTTTCAGCTACTTTTCATGGGCACGAACATATTCAGGCTTGGATACATATGGATAGTACAAGAGTATCAGGCATAATTCATCCATATGAAGAATTCTTTACTTCTCCAGCTTCTACAGATAACTCCTATAATCCATATATTTATCCAAATAGAGTGGATTATTACGATACCCATACTGGCATAGCCTTTGCGACTGTTTCAGTTGATGGCAATTCCTTTACGGTCAATTTTTATAGAGTTGGTATAATTGCGCCGGTCTGGTCAAAGACATTCACCAAGGGAACGGTTTCAGCTCTCAATACGCAAATTGCTACTGCCACCTTAAGTACCCCCGTCCCAACCCAAACTAAAACTTCAACGCGGACTCCAACAGCCACTCCGACCATAACAAAAACCCTTCAATTTACATACACGCCTACCATTACTCCTGCAATTACCAATACACCTGCTAATCCACCCGCAGCAGGAACCAGAATCCAGAAATACTATATGGTGGACAGGGTGATCAATAACAGCGATTTTGCAGAACTGGCGGGTTGGGGGATAAATACAGCCATGGTCGATTTTGATGTGAATGGTGATGCTGCCACCTGGAGGGCGGTGTTTACTGAAGCGGCAAAGTACAACATCAATATCGTAATATGGCCTTCAGATTGGAACAATCCTCGTCCCAACTGTGATTGGGAAGCGCCCTATCCAGTGAGTGCTAACGGCGACATTACCAAGGTAAAACCATTGCTCGATGTGGCAACTCAATATGCCAATTTCATTGGGATCATAAATGCGCATGAATCTTTTTGGACCTGCACGAACATGACCTTTAATGAAATGGCAGGATTAAAAACACAACTTAAAGCATATGCCTCGTCCAAGGGCCGGGATATAAAAGTCTGGAACTATATCAATGGGTTGTATAACGAAAGCATGTTACCGACATCCCAAATTTCCAGGATTATGGATGTAGCCATAATTTGGAAGCATTGCGCTGGGAATGTGGAAGGGTATTGTGACTATGGAAATGACTCTGCCCTGGCTCAAATCATTAGCGACCGTGCCAGGTTGACCAGCGCTGGACTCGATGGAAAGGTCGATCTTGTCTACATCATCCAAACCTTTACGACAGGCAGCGGATATACCACAAAGTTCTATTTACCACAGCTCACATACTATAGCTGTGAGTTCTTGAACACATCCGCGCTGGACGGGTTTGGATACTATACCTGGGATGCAGGTTGGTGGGCAGACTTGCATAGTTGGACTGATCTTCAGCCAGCAATCCCTTATGTTCATGATAATTGTATACGGTCTGCACCATAATTCTAAGCGATTTCGCCGGGTGAGCTAAACCGCCTTGCTCGTTTACAATCGAAGCAGAGCTGGTCTTGACCGGCATTGATGATCATGACATAAAAATGCATCAACAAATACAGCGATGGTTTCCAATTGGAAACCATCGCTGTATTCATCATAATCATATAATCAGAAATCGATACGTATGCCGTCAATTATGTATTTATTTCATTTTATTGAGCGGACAGTTGTGTTATCATCCATGAGATTTAAATAAAAATGTATTAATGTTGGAATTTATAGTAATGTTATGGATAGAATCTGATTAAGTTGAGGATTGTCGAAACCTCTTTATACCTCTTTTCCCTTCATCGAAGAAGAAAACATCACTCAGGAGGGTAAATCGCCAGAAAAGGAGTGCTGAATGCGTAATTTAATGGCATTTGCCTTGGTACTCTTTACTGGCATACCAACCAGTTACTTGAAGGCAGCATTTTTTACACCTAATGCTTCAACAGGCAATATTTATTATGTTGCTTCGACAGGGAATGATTCGAACCAGGGTACCCTTGCTCAACCATGGCGAACGATCTATAAAGCGACCAATATGATTCGAACGGGAGACTTGGTCTATATCCGGGGGGGAACCTATCAGGAAAGCAATACTTTTTATCCCAGTGGAACGCAAACAGCTCCGATCACGATTGCAGGATACCCAGGCGAAGTGGCCATAATTGATGGCAACACTTATCAGATTCCTTCCAAGAATTCGGGGAATGCCCTGGTCCAGGTTTACGGAGACTGGTATATTATTCAAAATATAACTCTGACAAAGTCGGGCGACCAGGGAATTTCCGTACATGGCAGCCACGATACCATTGATAACGTGTACTCTCACCATAATTGGGGTTGGGGGATTGTTATGACAGGGAATTATGATACCACGCAGAATTCCCAGGTATGGTCGAACAGCATGAAGAACGAGAATCATGTCATGACAGTTGGCTGGTCTGGAGGGGTGACGTGTGCCCGTTATCCCGATTATTGCACCGTACGCAGTACTAAATCCTGGGAGAATTGGGGCGAAGGAATAAGCACATTTGAGTCCATGCACACCACGATCGATGGAAATACATCGTTCGACAACCAACAGAACATCTACATCTCCGATACTCGCTACGCCCTGGTTCAGGGAAATTTTAGTTACTGCACTCCTGGAAATAGAATTGATCAATACGAACTTCAAAATGGAATCCTGGTCGGTGATGAACTTGGTGTTCCTATCCCTTTAGGGCCAAATGGTACCAGGAATAAATCCTCCGACAATATATTCCTGAACAATATCGTCATGGGGTGTGATAACAACCTGTTCGCCACTGAAGACCAGGCTGCCAACAATCTTTTTGCTTACAATACATTTGTAAATAGTGACATGGATCAACCGGGCTATGCTGCCAATATTCAGTTTGTATCAGGCCGGGCAGCCAATCAAAGGTTCATCAATAACTTGGTTTATCAAAACAATGGCATAGCTATTGCCGAGGTCGATGCTCCTGGAATAATAGCTTTTTCGCACAACCTCTGGTCAAAAACACCCCCATCCAGCGCCGCCGGCTCGGGCGATGTGATCGGTGATCCCAAAATGGTCATGACAAGTTCTCCGTATTTAGCCAACTGGTACAAATTATCGGATTTGTCCCCGGCAATCAACAAGGGGAACGCGATTGCAGAGACAAACCTGGATTATTTTGGGACCGTTCGAGACAGCTTGCCGGATATTGGAGCTTTGGAATATGCTGGGATGACCCCGATCTTCACGGATGTGCCGTTAACATATTCAAAGACCCTGAATGGGGTGAATTATTTCCTTTATCAATATATCCAGGCCTTATATGATGAAGGCTATACTGCCGGGTGCAATACAAATCCTCCGCAATATTGCCCGGATCGGACGATGAGTCGGGCTGAAGGAGCCGTCTTCATGCTGCGCGCTAGCCTTGGTTCAGCCTATATCCCGCCTGCAGAGCCTTGGGATACCTTTGCAGATGACTGGAGCCTGGGTCCGTGGGCAGAGAAGTGGGCTGAAGGGATGTGGGCAGAAGGCATGACCGCGGGCTGCCAATCTCCTCCCGAGAGTCCCACGAAGTTGTTCTGCCCCTGGGATCAGCTCCCCCGGGTCCAGGCAGCCGTCTTCGGGCTGCGGATGAAATATGGGATGAACTATGTTCCGCCCACCGCCAGTGGTACACTGTTCGCCGATTCCACTGCCATCCCGGGGTGGGGCCTCAATTGGTCGGAAGAGGCTTACCTTGACGGGCTACTGCCGGCTTGTGGAACGCAAGGTGGGAGACCCCTTTTCTGTCCGGGCATGCTGGTGGATCGGGCTTGGGCCGCCTACATGATCGTCATAGCCAAAGGTCTGCTTCCGTAAATTTCCCCTTGGTCAGACTATTATCTTGGTACGAGAGGTAAATGATATAAGGGGGACAGCCATTAAATCTAATCATGACGCTAATTATTACAAATCTTCTACTGATGTTCAATCCCGCAAGGTGTTAAAACATTCACACGTGTCTTTTAAGAAAACAAACCACTAATTCTTTTTTAACAAAAACAATACTTGAATCACAAATACCGAAAACTTTACAGGAAAGACCCTCGAATTCCCAACTTGCTTCCAAACGGATCGTCTCCCCAAAGACAAGATCGAATATCCGCGTATTTTGAAGACCTTGCTACTTTCAGGATACAGAAAAATATCAAATTCATTACATCATATTGACATGGGTTTCTAAAAGTGCTAATATGAGAGCAAGATTAACAATATCGTAAGGTCATGGCTGGGATAATTTTGTTTGGAATTACCACCTTCCCGTGCTTAAATTTCAAATCTTCTGAAAATCGATCAGGGGTTCGGGTGAATATAAAGCCGTTTGAAAGCTATTTATTTTTTTTTCGAATTTTCCAAAATGGATTTATAAATCCATTTTTAAGTGTATTTATTAATTTGATCGACAGTAGTGGCAGGATCATTTTTTCTGAATTGACACGAAACCTGGCTTTAGGCAGCGACTTGTGCAGTAACTAAGAATAACCCGCTTCCTGGATGGCCTCATCAAATGCTGAAGGAAAGGTGGATAGTGTTACTGCGCCGCGTGGTGATTGGACATTGACGATAGCAAAACCAGTCTGGTAAAACCCCTGGTTTCATGGAATCTCGCTGCGACAGCTGTTGGCGATCCTTATTCCTGAAACCGCCCCGTTGGAAATACCAGGCAATTATTTGAACAAACCAATTTGTGCCGGATAGCCTGATTGAATAAATAATTATAGTAAAAAGATGGTCGGGGTGTCAGAAACAGGGCTGCCCTACCGATATCTAATAAAGATGGCTGGCGAGATAATCGCCAGATGTGGTTTTTTTATCTTTTCTGCTGGTAAACACTTGAACCATTATGGATAATTAATTAGTTTTGGAATTATCTCTCGAGGGAGAAGGATATGTTCACTAAATTTTACAAAACCCTGAGTGCACTATTGGGCCGGACCAGTTCGTTTCTTGTGATCCTGGGGATGCTATTCTCTGCAGTGGGAATAAGTCCAGTCAGCGCGGACGACACCTATCTTTTGAGCGTGACCAGGAACGGCTCTGGTACAGTCACCAGCGAACCGGCGGGGATAGACTGCGGAGCCACCTGTTCAGCCTCCTTCACTCAAAACACTTTAATCACGCTGACAGCCACGCCTGATCCCGGCTCGACTTTTATTGGTTGGAGTGAGGAGAGCTGCACCGGCACAGGCACCTGCCAGGCCACCATGGACACGCTCAGGTCAGTAACCGCGAACTTCGTCCAGGATCAATTCACACTAACGATCAACAGTGAACATGGCACGGTTGACAAGAGTCCGGATCAAGCTACCTATTCCTATGGGGATGAAGTCACCTTGAGCGTGATAGCCGATCCAGGCTGGAACTTCAGCGACTGGACCCCTTCCCTCACGGATGGCAAGGTCACCATAAATGGCAATACCACGGTGACAGCCAACTTCACAGAGATCGTTCAGCCTCCGCTGCCCGATGGCCCCTTAGGCCCGGATAACGTTGCGCCGATAATTACCGGGCAGACCACCCTGACCACCCCGAAAAATACTCCCCTGACGATCACTTTTGCCGACCTTATTGTCACCGATCCGGATAACAGCTATCCGACCGGTTTCACGCTGACGGTCATGGCGGGTACGAACTATACCTTTGCGGGTACCATCATCACACCGGTTTTGGACTATGTCGGAACTCTGACCGTTCCGGTCAAAGTAAATGACGGCGCTGCGGACAGCAACACTTTCCCTCTTGCCGTGACTGTCACCCCCACTCCCATAACTTACTATGTTAATAATACAATTTCATGCAATGATTTAGGAGCTGGTACCTCGGCGGGCGCGCCGTTCTGCACGATCGTTACAGGAACGGATCATGCGATCAATGGCGGGGATATCGTCCACGTAATGGCTGGCACCTACGCAGAAGTCGTGAAACCAAATTCCGGCTACGCCGGACATCCGATCACCGTCCAGGCGGAGGCCGGGGTGGTGGTGACTGGACCCTCAGGGAATCATGACACCGGGGGTGCCTTCCGAATCACAAGCAAGAGCTACATCGTTGTATCTGGCTTCACGATCACCAATACGGAGGACAGTGGGATCATTCTCAGTTCTTCGGACCACATCACGCTTTCGAACAACCACGTCAGCTACTCCGGAACCTTGGCATTCCCCAGGTATGGTATCTCCCTGATCGCTTCAACTAACTCGACGATCAGCGGTAACCTCATCGATCATAATACACTGGATGGTATTAACCTTTTCGGCAGCTCCAACAATACGCTCAGTAACAACACTTCGTTTGGCAATGCGGAGGTAAATGCACGCGAAGCGTGCGGGATCAATCTATACAACAGCAGCAACAACAACACGATCATTCACAACATCACCTATGCCAATGAAGACACCGGGCTGAACTTCTACACGGGTTCGAACCACAACCAGGTCATCGGCAACGTCACCTACGGGAACGGCGACCACGGTATCGACAACAATGATGCGCCGAATAATGTTTTCATCGGCAACACGGTGGTAGGCAATGTAACCACAGGCATCAACCTTGAAGGAGGGTCGGGGTCGGGAGGCGGAACGCTCATCAACAATATCACCGTCGATAATGGGCTCCTGCAGCAGGTGGGAGGGGGAACGTCCCCCGGCAATCCGGGGAACATACGCGTGGATGCCCAGTCCATTGCGGGGACGACCCTCGACTACAACATGGTCTTCCTGAACAGCGGTACCGTCCAGTTTGTCTGGGGCACCACCAGTTACACCTCCCTGGCAGCCTTCCAGGCAGACGTGCCAACTCAGGAAGTACACGGGCTGCAGGCTGACCCGCTGCTCGCCATACCAGCTCCGATCGCACAGCGGCCTGCCGAGGCGCCCTGGAATATAGCCATCAATTTGGGGGATTACCATATCACAGGTGGATCACCGGCGATCGACAGCGCCAATTCCAATGCTCCCGGCGAAGCTGCCCTCGACCTAGATGGTCTCGCCCGTGTGGATGACCCGACCATTACAGACACGGGTGCTGGTGTGCGCACATTTGATGATCGAGGCGCATACGAATATCAACCATCAGCCAACCTTCCACCGTCAATCACGGAAGGTTCCTCAACCAGCATCACCATGAGTGAAGACGGTGCGCCGACTCCGTTCAGCCTGACCCTGCATGCCAGCGACCCGGATGTAGGGGATACGCTCTACTGGAGCGTAGCTTCGCCTTTGCACGGCTCCGCCACGGCTGCCGGCACCGGTACCTCCAAGGTCATCGGCTATACCCCCCTCGCCAACTACAACGGGAGCGATTCGTTCATCGTCCGGGTTTCAGACCACAAGGGCGGCCTGGCTTCGATCACGGTCAATGTGACCATCACGCCAGAGACCGATACGTATTATGTGGACAATACCATCGGAGGGGCATCTGATTCGAATGCCGGGACCTCCCCCTCAGCGCCGTTCCTCACGATCAGCAAGGGTGCCAGCGTTGCCTTCGCCGGTGACGTGGTGCGAGTGGAGCATGGCACATACGCAGAAACCGTGAGACCAAATTCCGGCTATGCCGGCTATCCGGTTACGATCCAGGCAGTCGCCGGGGTGGTGGTGACTGGACCCGTGGGGAACCATGATACCGGGGGAGCCTTCCGCATATTATCCGGGAGCTACATTGTTGTAGATGGCTTTACGGTCACCGGGACCGATGACAGCGGGATCGTTCTCATGACTTCGGACCACATCACGCTTTCGAACAACCACGTCAGCTACTCCGGAACCTTGGCATTCCCCAGGCCTGGTATCTATCTGAGTGCCACGACCGATTCCACGGTTAGCGGCAACACCACAGATCACAACACCGGGGATGGCATCCGGCTCATCACGAACTCCAACAACAATACGGTCAGGGACAATATTTCGTTTGGCAATGCGGAGCAAAATGCACGCAATGCCTGCGGGATCAATGTGTTGACCAACAGCAACAACAACACGATCATTCACAACATCACCTATGCCAATGAAGACACCGGGCTGAACTTCTACACAGGTTCGAACCACAACCAGGTCATTGGCAACGTCACCTATAGTAATGGCGATCACGGCATTGACAACAATGATGCGCCGAACAATGTTTTCATCGGCAACACGGTGGTTGGCAACGTGACGGCAGGCATCAACCTTGAAGGAACGGCATTGCCTGGATCTGGGGGTGGCACGCTCATCAACAATATCACCGTCGACAATGGGTTGTTAAGGGAGATTGGAGGGGGAACTACTACTGGTAACCCGGGGAATATCCGCGTGGATGACATGTCTCTTGTTGGGACGACCCTCGACTACAACATGGTCTTCCTGAACAGCGGTACCGTCCAGTTTGTCTGGGGCACCACCAGTTACACCTCCCTGGCAGCCTTCCAGGCAGCCGAGCCAACTCAGGAAGTACACGGGCTGCAGGCCGATCCACTGCTTGCCGAGCCTGCCCCGATCGCACAGCGGCCTGCTCTCCCGGGGCCCTTTAATGTTGCCATCAATTTGGGGGATTACCATATCACGGGTGGATCACCGGCGATCGACAGCGCCAATTCCAATGCTCCCGGTGAAGCTGCCCTCGACCTAGATGGTCTCGCCCGTGTGGATGACCCGACCATTACAGACACGGGTGCTGGTGTGCGCACATTTGATGATCGAGGCGCATACGAATATCAACCATCAGCCAACCTTCCACCGTCAATCACGGAAGGTTCCTCAACCAGCATCACCATGAGTGAAGACGGTGCGCCGACTCCGTTCAGCCTGACCCTGCATGCCAGCGACCCGGATGTAGGGGATACGCTCTACTGGAGCGTAGCTTCGCCTTTGCACGGCTCCGCCACGGCTGCCGGCACCGGTACCTCCAAGGTCATCGGCTATACCCCCCTCGCCAACTACAACGGGAGCGATTCGTTCATCGTCCGGGTTTCAGACCACAAGGGCGGCCTGGCTTCGATCACGGTCAATGTGACCATCACGCCAGAGACCGATACGTATTATGTGGACAATACCATCGGAGGGGCATCTGATTCGAATGCCGGGACCTCCCCCTCAGCGCCGTTCCTCACGATCAGCAAGGGAGCCAGTGTTGCCTTTGCAGGTGACATCGTGCATGTGCTGCACGGCACCTATGCAGAGCGCGTGCTTGTACCCAACAGCGGTGTCGCCGGGTTCCCGATCACCTTCCAGGCGGATGCCGGGGTGGTGATGACCGGGCAGGTTGGTACCCCGGATAATGGCGGTGCCTTCCGGATCATTTCCCAGGGCTACATCGTGGTGGACGGCTTCACGATCACCGGGACCGAGGACAGCGGGTTTGTTCTCATCACATCGAACCACATCACGCTCTCGCACAACCATGTCAGCAATTCCGGCAGCACCTCGAACCCCAAGCCTGGTATCTACCTGGGTACCACCACCGATTCCACCATCAGCAATAACACCACGGATCACAACTTTGGGGACGGCATCCGGCTCATCACTGCTTCCAACAACAACACGGTCAGGGACAATATTTCGTTTGGCAATGCGGAGCAAAATACACGGAGTGCGTCCGGGATCGCTGTATTGAGCAACAGCAACAACAACACGATCATTCACAACACCACCTATGCCAATGAAGACACGGGCCTGAACTTCTACACAGGTTCGAACCACAACCAGGTCATCGGCAACCTCAGCTACGGCAACGGCAACCACGGCATTAACAGCAGCGATGCGCCGGACAATGCTTTCATCGGCAACACGGTGGCAGGCAACGTGACGGCAGGCATCAACCTGGAAGGGGCATCCGGGTTCGGGGAATTGCACGCTCATCAACAATATCACCGTCGATAATGGGCTCCTGCAGCAGGTGGGAGGCGGCACCGCCCCGGGCAACGCGGGCAACATCCGCGTGGATGCCCAGTCGATTGTAGGGACGACCATGGACTACAACGTGTTCTACCTGAACAGCGGCACGGTCCAGGTCGTGTGGGGGATCAGCAATTACCCCTCCCTGGCGGCCTTCAAGGCAGCCATGCCCAGTCAGGAAGTGAATGGGCTGCAGGCTGACCCGCTGCTGGCCATACCAGCGCCGATCGCGCAGCAGCCCGCCTCAGCGCCTTTCAATGTTGCCATCAATTTGGGGGATTACCATATCACGGGTGGATCACCGGCGATCGACAGCGCCAATTCCGATGCACCCGGTGAAGCTGCCCTCGACCTCGACGGTCTCTCCCGGGTGGACGACCTGACCATCGCCAACACGGGGGTTGGGGTGCGCGCCTATGATGATCGCGGCGCATACGAATATCAGCCGGTGGCCAACCTGCCGCCGTCGATCACGGAAGGGGCCTCGATCGGTGTCACCATGAGTGAAGACGGTGCGCCGCTCGCGTTCAGCCTGACCCTGAATGCCAGCGACCCGGATGTAGGGGATACGCTCTACTGGAGTGTGATCACGCCAGCCTTGCACGGCACTGCCACGGCTGCCGGCACCGGTACCTCCAAGGTCATCGGCTACGCCCCGAACGCCAACTACAACGGGAGCGATGCGTTCATCGTCCGGGTATCGGACCACAAGGGTGGTTTTGCTTCGATCACGGTCAATGTGACCATCATGCCGGTAACCGATACGTATTATGTGGATAGGGATAATGTCTCAGCATCCGATTCGAATGCCGGGACGTCCCCCTCAACGCCGTTCTTCACGATCAGCAAGGGAGCCAGTGTTGCCTTTGCAGGTGACATCGTGCATGTGCTGCACGGCACCTATGCAGAGCGCGTGCTTGTACCCAACAGCGGTGTCGCCGGGTTCCCGATCACCTTCCAGGCGGATGCCGGGGTGGTGATGACCGGGCAGGTTGGTACCCCGGATAATGGCGGTGCCTTCCGGATCATTTCCCAGGGCTACATCGTGGTGGACGGCTTCACGATCACCGGGACCGAGGACAGCGGGTTTGTTCTCATCACATCGAACCATATCACGCTCTCGCACAACCATGTCAGCAATTCCGGCAGCACCTCGAACCCCAAGCCTGGTATCTACCTGGGTACCACCACCGATTCCACCATCAGCAATAACACCACGGATCACAACTTTGGGGACGGCATCCGGCTCATCACTGCTTCCAACAACAACACGGTCAGGGACAATATTTCGTTTGGCAATGCGGAGCAAAATACACGGAGTGCGTCCGGGATCGCTGTATTGAGCAACAGCAACAACAACACGATCCTGCATAACAGCACCTATGCCAATGAAGACTCGGGGGTGAATATCCAAACCGGTTCGAACCACAACCAGGTGATCGGCAACCTCAGCTACGGCAACGGCAACCACGGCATCAACAGCAGCGATGCGCCGGACAATGCTTTCGTCGGCAACACGGTGGTTGGCAACGTGACGGCAGGCATCAACCTTGAAGGCGGGTCGGGTTCGGGGGGCGGCACGCTCATCAACAATATCACTGTTGATAATGGGCTCCTGCTGCAGGTGGGAGGAGGGACGGTCGCCAGCAACCCGGGGAACATCCGCGTGGATGCCCAGTCGATTGTGGGGACGACCATGGACTACAACGTGTTCTACCTGACCAGCGGCACGGTCCAGATCGTGTGGGGGATCAGCAATTACCCCTCCCTGGCGGCCTTCAAGGCAGCCATGCCCAGTCAGGAAGTGAATGGGCTGCAGGCCGACCCGCTGCTGGCCATACCAGCGCCGATCGCGCAGCAGCCCGCCTCAGCGCCTTTCAATGTTGCCATCAATTCGGGGGATTACCATATCACCGGTGGATCACCGGCGATCGACAGCGCCAATTCCGATGCACCCGGTGAAGCGGCCCTCGACCTCGACGGTCTCTCCCGGGTGGACGACCCGACCATCGCCAACACGGGGGTTGGGGTGCGCGCCTATGATGATCGCGGCGCATACGAATATCAGCCGGTGGCCAACCTGCCGCCGTCGATCACGGAAGGGGCCTCGATCGGTGTCACCATGAGTGAAGACGGTGCGCCGCTCGCGTTCGGCCTGACCCTGAATGCCACCGACCCGGATGTGGGGGATACGCTCTACTGGAGCGTGATCACGCCTGCTTTGCACGGCACCGCAACGGCTGCCGGCACCGGTACCTCCAAGGTCATCGGCTACGCCCCGAACGCCAACTACCACGGGAGCGATGCATTCGTCGTCCGGGTATCGGACCACAAGGGTGGTTTCGCTTCGATCACGGTCAATGTGACCATCACGCCGGTAACCGATACGTATTATGTGGACAAGACGAACGGCTTATGTACTGACCTGGGACCCGGCACTTTGTCCCAGCCGTTCTGCACCATTGGCAAGGGCGCCAGTCTCGCCTTTGCGGGTGACATCGTACATGTTCTGCACGGTACCTATGCAGAAACGGTCACCAGCCCATACAGCGGCTATGCTGGTTATCCGATCACCTTCCAGGCGGATGCCGGGGTGGTGGTGATCGGACTGGTAAGCAGCCCGAATAATGGCGGTGCTTTCCGGATCATTTCCCAGGGCTACATCGTCGTGGACGGCTTCACGATCACCGGTACCGAGGATAATGGCATCAATGTTTTCTCTTCGGACCACATCACCCTCTCGAACAACCACGTCAACTACTCCGGCAGTGCCTCGAACCACAGAAATGGTATCTACCTCAGTACCACGACCTACTCCACCATCAGCGGCAACACCACGGATCACAACACCCTGGACGGGATCAGGCTCACCACTGGTTCCAACAACAATACGGTCAGCGGCAATATTTCGTTTGGCAATGCTGAGCCGACCAGCGGTAATGCGTGTGGGATCAATTTATTGAGCAACAGCAACAACAACACGATCCTGCACAACACTACCTATGCCAACCAGGATACAGGCCTCGATTTCTACACGGGTTCGAACCATAACCTGGTCATCGGCAACCTCTCCTATGGCAACGGCGACCACGGTATCGACAACAACGATGCGCCGGATCAAACGATCGTTGGGAACACGATCCAGGGTAACTACACAGCAGGGATCAACCTCGAATTGAACTCGACCGGTGCAACGGTCGTCAATAACATTGTCCAGGACAACGGACTAGCCCCGACCAGTGGCAGGAAGAACTTTAATATCTATGTCGACGCCACCTCCACATCCGGAACTACCCTGGACTATAACCTTTATCATCTGGTCGGCGGTTATTTGATGCAGGTCAATTGGAACGACATCGGGTACAACTCGCTGGCGGATTTCAAGGCAGCAGTGCCCGGTCAGGAAGTGCATGGGGTCCAGGCTCACCCGAACTTTATTCTTCCCGCTCCACCTGCGACGAACCCGCTTACTTTGCCCATAGTGACCGGCGATTACCACCTGTCAGCGGGATCGCCAGCCATCGACAGCGCCAACTCTGCTGCCACCGGTGAACCAGCTCTCGACATTGAGGGTCACGCCCGGATGGATGACCCGGCTGTCGCGAACACGGGTGCTGGCACGCGCACGTACGATGATCGCGGCGCATATGAGTTCCAGCCGGCCCTGAGCATGCACAGCATCAGCCTGTACACCGGCTGGAACCTGGTTTCGTTCAACCTGCACCCGGTGGACACCACCATCACCACCGTGCTTTCCAACATCTCCGGCAATTACGACCTGGTCTATGCCTGGGATGCGACCGGTGCGCATTCAGGCGGCGGCAACTGGATGATCTACGACCCGAACCGTGTATTTGGGAACACGCTTGCCAGCCTGGATGAGAAGATGGGGTTCTGGATCCATATGACCGCCTCTGCCACTCTGAACGTAACCGGCAGCCTGCCGGGCACGACCAACATCCCATTGCATATTACTGCCGGCGGCTGGAACCTGGTCGGGTATCCCTCGGCCGCAAACCTTGCTCTTCCGGATGCCCTCAGAGACCACGGGGTTGGCACTGCTTACACACTGGTCTACGCCTATCACGCCAACGATGGCGCCCCGTGGAAACTTTATAACCGGAATGCCATATTTGGCAATGATCTGACCCAGATGACCCCGGGATGGGGCTACTGGATCTATGTCAGTGGAGACAATACCTGGAACGTTGGCTATTAGGTAATTGGATGTTTGATCCTGACTTCCGGGGGAGGTTTCGATAGTTCTCCCTCGGAAGATGGATAAATAAAGTATTCTGGATCGCAATGGAGAGATGAGTGAGTCGCCTGGTTCGAACCGGTATTAGTTTATTGGTCATCTGTGCCGCCCTGTTTGCCGTCCCTTCATCCGTGCTGGCGATCCCTGCCCTGCCGTCCAGCTTCTATGGCACGGTCAAGCTGAACAGCGCCAATGTACCGGATGGTACCCTCGTACAGGCATTCATTGGCAGCCTGGCGATCGCCCAGGGATATACCCAGGTGTTCCAGGGAGACTCGTACTACGCGCTGGATGTGCCCTCGGATGATACCGCCACCCCCGCCATCGATGGCGGACGGGAGGGAGACACGATCGCTTTCAAGGTCGGCGGAATAACAGCACATGAGACCGGAACCTGGCACAGCGGCACCGACGTGCAGCTGAATTTAACCGTCACCGCTGCCTCCACACCCGTGCCGCCGCTGGCAACACCGACTGACCTTCCAACACAGACCCCGATCGTCGTCATCCCAAAGGCAACCAGCACACCAACAGCGAATCCGATCGTCGTAATCCCACAGGCAACAAGCACAGCAGCACCGCAATTAGTGGCAACAAATACTGCAATTATCCAATCCTCGGATACGAAAAGTCCGGATCTTCCGACGATAACCCCCGGGCAGCCTGCCCAGTCGTCGCCCGTCCCGGGCGATAAGGTACCGGGCAGCACCCTGGATACTGGAACGTCCATTCCGATCATTGCGCTTGCATTGATCCTGATCGTTGGGGCAGGTATTTTTGTTTGGATGCGCCGAAGCAAATAATAGTAGAGAGAAAACAAATTTTTATTATCGAAGCAATTAAATAGAGGAGTAGATTATGAAAACCCGTCGGATGTTCCTGACCATTATTCTCATCCTTGTCCAGCTTGTCTCGGTTGTGTCACCCGTTTATGCGGGACCTCCGGGAGTCCCTTCAAGTTTCAGCGGTACGGTCCTGGTGGGTGGTGCCAACGTGCCGGATGGGACCGTCATCACCGCCTGGATCAATGGGGTGCAGTATGCCTCTACCATAACCACAACAAGTGGTGGAGTTAGCGGCTACGGCATCCTTGTACCGGCTGACGACCCGTCAACACCGGGGGTGAAGGAAGGTGGTATTTTAAATGACCCGGTCCGTTTTTGTATCGGCGAGCTGGTTGCAACGCAAATCGGATACTGGAATAGTGATAGTTCCAATATAGTAAATTTGACGGCGACCGCTTCCTTGCCAAAAGCCATCACGGCCTTCAGCTTCAGCAGCCCGGCCGCCACGGGTGTGATCAATATGATCGCTCACACGATCTCCGTCATTGTTCCGAACGGGACGGATGTAACAGCGCTGGTGGCGAGCTTCACAACCACGGGTGCCTCGGTCAAGGTTGGCAGCACGCTCCAGACCAGCGGGTCTACCTCGAACAACTTCACCAGCCCGGTGACCTACACGGTGACAGCGACAGACGCATCGACCCGGAACTATGTCGTTACGGTCTCGAACCCGCCGATGCACACGGTGACCTTCATCGGCAATGGCAGCGAAGATTCGATGAGCCCGCAGACTGCCAACACTCCGACGGCCCTGACGCTTAACACCTTTACGCAGGAGGGCTTCTCCTTTACTGGTTGGAACACGGCTCCTACTGGTACCGGCACTGCTTATGCGGACGGCGCGACCTACGATTTCTCCATGAATATCACTCTTTATGCCCAGTGGACGGAGCTGCCGTACCATATTGTGACCTTCGATGCCAATGGTGGTTCGGGTTCGATGAGTCCGCAGAGCTCCAACATACCCACGGCATTAACTGCCAACGCCTTCACGCGCACGGGCTACTCGTTCAGCGGATGGAACACGGCTTCTGGTGGTGGCGGCACGGCCTATGCCAACGGAGCGACCTACTCCTTCGCGGCGGATGTCACCCTGTATGCCCAGTGGGTGGCACCAGCCGACCAGACGATCACCTTCACCTCCACTGCCCCAGGCAGTGCGGTGGTGGGCGGAGCGACGTATACCGTGACCTATGCCAATGGCGGCGGAACGGGCACGCTCCCCACTCAGAGCCCTGTCTCCGAGGGAGCCAGCTTCATCGTGGCTTCGGGTGCGACCCTCTCACGCGCTGGCTTCACCTTCAACGGCTGGAATGACGGCACCACCTCCTATGCGGCTGGTGCCACCTACACCATGGGTCTCGTCAACGTTACGCTCACCGCCCAGTGGACGGCCAACCCAACCCATACCGTGACCTTCATGGCCAATCTCGGTTCGGGTTCAATGAGCCCGCAGACCACCAATGTCCCGACCGCCCTGACACTCAACGCCTTCACACGCCTGGGCTATACGTTTAGCAATTGGAATACGGCTGCCAACGGCTCAGGCACCCCCTATGCCAACGGCGCAACCTACGACTTCACGGCGGATGCCACCCTGTATGCTCAGTGGAGCACGCTGCCGAACCACACTGTGACCTTCAACAGCAATGGTGGCACGGGTTCGATGGGCCCACAGACCACCAACGTCCCCACGGCATTGATTGCCAACGCCTTCACGCACCCGGGCTACACGTTCAGCAAATGGAACACCCAGGCTAACGACTTAGGCACGGACTATGCCAACGGTGCAACTTATGATTTCACAGCAGATCTGTCCTTATACGCCCAGTGGACGGCCAACCCAACCCATACCGTGACCTATGCCAATGGCGGCGGAACGGGCACGCTCCCCACTCAGAGCCCTGTCTCCGAGGGAGCCAGCTTCATCGTGGCTTCGGGTGCGACCCTCTCACGCGCTGGCTTCACCTTCAACGGCTGGAATGACGGCACCACCTCCTATGCGGCTGGTGCCACCTACACCATGGGTCTCGTCAACGTTACGCTCACCGCCCAGTGGACGGCCAACCCAACCCATACCGTGACCTTCATGGCCAATCTCGGTTCGGGTTCAATGAGCCCGCAGACCACCAATGTCCCGACCGCCCTGACACTCAACGCCTTCACACGCCTGGGCTATACGTTTAGCAATTGGAATACGGCTGCCAACGGCTCAGGCACCCCCTATGCCAACGGCGCAACCTACGACTTCACGGCGGATGCCACCCTGTATGCTCAGTGGAGCACGCTGCCGAACCACACTGTGACCTTCAACAGCAATGGTGGCACGGGTTCGATGGGCCCACAGACCACCAACGTCCCCACGGCATTGATTGCCAACGCCTTCACGCACCCGGGCTACACGTTCAGCAAATGGAACACCCAGGCTAACGACTTAGGCACGGACTATGCCAACGGTGCAACTTATGATTTCACAGCAGATCTGTCCTTATACGCCCAGTGGACGGCCAACCCAACCCATACCGTGACCTATGCCAATGGCGGCGGAACGGGCACGCTCCCCACTCAGAGCCCTGTCTCCGAGGGAGCCAGCTTCATCGTGGCTTCGGGTGCGACCCTCTCACGCGCTGGCTTCACCTTCAACGGCTGGAATGACGGCACCACCTCCTATGCGGCTGGTGCCACCTACACCATGGGTCTCGTCAACGTTACGCTCACCGCCCAGTGGACGGCCAACCCAACCCATACCGTGACCTATGCCAATGGCGGCGGAACGGGCACGCTCCCCACTCAGAGCCCTGTCTCCGAGGGAGCCAGCTTCATCGTGGCTTCGGGTGCGACCCTCTCACGCGCTGGCTTCACCTTCAACGGCTGGAATGACGGCACCACCTCCTATGCGGCTGGTGCCACCTACACCATGGGTCTCGTCAACGTTACGCTCACCGCCCAGTGGACGGCCAACCCAACCCATACCGTGACCTATGCCAATGGCGGCGGAACGGGCACGCTCCCCACTCAGAGCCCTGTCTCCGAGGGAGCCAGCTTCATCGTGGCTTCGGGTGCGACCCTCTCACGCGCTGGCTTCACCTTCAACGGCTGGAATGACGGCACCACCTCCTATGCGGCTGGTGCCACCTACACCATGGGTCTCGTCAACGTTACGCTCACCGCCCAGTGGACGGCCACTCCCGAACCCATACCGTGACCTTCATGGCCAATCTCGGTTCGGGTTCAATGAGCCCGCAGACCACCAATGTCCCGACCGCCCTGACACTCAACGCCTTCACACGCCTGGGCTATACGTTTAGCAATTGGAATACGGCTGCCAACGGCTCAGGCACCCCCTATGCCAACGGCGCAACCTACGACTTCACGGCGGATGCCACCCTGTATGCTCAGTGGAGCACGCTGCCGAACCACACTGTGACCTTCAACAGCAATGGTGGCACGGGTTCGATGGGCCCACAGACCACCAACGTCCCCACGGCATTGATTGCCAACGCCTTCACGCACCCGGGCTACACGTTCAGCAAATGGAACACCCAGGCTAACGACTTAGGCACGGACTATGCCAACGGTGCAACTTATGATTTCACAGCAGATCTGTCCTTATACGCCCAGTGGACGGCCAACCCAACCCATACCGTGACCTATGCCAATGGCGGCGGAACGGGCACGCTCCCCACTCAGAGCCCTGTCTCCGAGGGAGCCAGCTTCATCGTGGCTTCGGGTGCGACCCTCTCACCAGCGCTGGCTTCACCTTCAACGGCTGGAATGACGGCACCACCTCCTATGCGGCTGGTGCCACCTACACCATGGGTCTCGTCAACGTTACGCTCACCGCCCAGTGGACGGCCAACCCAACCCATACCGTGACCTATGCCAATGGCGGCGGAACGGGCACGCTCCCCACTCAGAGCCCTGTCTCCGAGGGAGCCAGCTTCATCGTGGCTTCGGGTGCGACCCTCTCACGCGCTGGCTTCACCTTCAACGGCTGGAATGACGGCACCACCTCCTATGCGGCTGGTGCCACCTACACCATGGGTCTCGTCAACGTTACGCTCACCGCCCAGTGGACGGCCAACCCAACCCATACCGTGACCTTCATGGCCAATCTCGGTTCGGGTTCAATGAGCCCGCAGACCACCAATGTCCCGACCGCCCTGACACTCAACGCCTTCACACGCCTGGGCTATACGTTTAGCAATTGGAATACGGCTGCCAACGGCTCAGGCACCCCCTATGCCAACGGCGCAACCTACGACTTCACGGCGGATGCCACCCTGTATGCTCAGTGGAGCACACTGCCGAACCACACTGTGACCTTCAACAGCAATGGTGGCACGGGTTCGATGGGCCCACAGACCACCAACGTCCCCACGGCATTGACTGCCAACACCTTTACTCGTTTGGGCTTCTCGTTCAGTGGCTGGAATACCCTGGCCAACGGCACAGGCACGGCCTATACAAATGGTGCGAGCTACCCCTTCACTGCGGATGTTACCCTGTATGCACAGTGGACGGCGCTGCCGAACCATACCGTGACCTTTAACAGCAATGGCGGTACGGGCTCGATGAGCAACCAGGTCGCCAACATCCCAACCGTGTTAACGACCAACACCTTCACAAACATAGGCTTTGTGTTCAATGGCTGGAATACCCTGGCCAACGGCACAGGCACCGCTTATGCAAATGGCGCGACCTATTCCTTCGCAGCGGATGTCACCCTGTATGCTCAGTGGATCAGTTCATCCAAGGCCATCACCGCCTACAGCTTTACCAGCCCGGCAATCACGGGTGTGATCAACGAAAGTGCTCATACGATTGCGGTCATCGTTCCCGCTGGAACGAATGTGATGGCTTGGTGGCAACCTTCACCACCACCGGTACTTCGGTTAAGGTAGGCACTACAGTCCAGACCAGCGGCGTCACTGCGAACAACTTCACCAGCCCGGTGACCTACACGGTGACTGCGGCCGACTTATCGACCCAGAACTATGTGATCACGGTCACCTATCCTCCAACCGTTACGACGCAAGCTCCAACGGGCGTTAAAATGACGATCGCCACCCTAAACGGTACGATTACTAATTTGGGTGTACCTAATGCAATCCAGTATGGCTTTGTTTGGAATACACTTGGGAATCCGACAATTACGGACAGTAAAACCACGCAAGGTGTCCCGGGTGGGACGGGTGCCTTCACCAGTAACATAACGGGGTTGACCCCCAATATGCTCTATCATGTTCGGGCGTATGCCACCAATGCAGCTGGCACATCCTATGGCGCGGATGTCACCTTTAACACTCACATTTTTGTGGACGTTACCATCGGCTATTCGGAGACACTTGGGGGGGTATCCTATCCATTGGGTCTATATATTGTGTCGCTGTACAATGCTGGATACACCGCCGGGTGCCAGACCCCTGGGAATCCGCTCAGTTACTGCCCCACCCGTACGTTCAGGCGCGACGAGTTGGCCGTCTTTATGCTGCGCGGTCTATTGGGTGGAACTTACGGTACCACCGGTGGTGAACAACTACCCCCTGCCTCAGGAACACTATTTGAAGATATGAATGATACGGCATATTGGGGAACAGCCTGGGCGGAATCAATGTTCACTCATGGGCTGACTTCTGGTTGTTGGGCAAGTCCTCTGCGGTTCTGTCCTGCGGACCAGCTGCCTCGTGACCAAGCAAGTGTATTTGCCCTACGGTTGATTTATGGTCCAAACTATGGAAAATCTGGCTATCCAGGCCCGACTGCTACTGGGACGGTTTTTGCTGACATGACCGATACGGGTTATTGGGGTACTGCGTGGGCAGAGCAAGCTTATGCAGAAGGGTTACTGCCTAACTGTGGTATTCAAGTCGGAGGTCCTAACGACGGTAAACCATTATTCTGTGCGGCCACTTTGGTGGACCGGGCCTGGGCGGCTTATATGATCGTGAAAGCCAATAACCTGCCAATGCCCTAGAGGTTTGCCATATCCTGAAATCATGAAACCTGCAGCTTTGAGGTATTCGATCACGATCTACTCTCCGGATAGTCACCTGTTTTACGACCGCCCCCGCCTTGATCAACAAGGGGTTGGGGGCGGCGCGACTGTCCGGACCCGCATGGCTTACGCCCTGGCTGCCCGCGGGCATCGGGTTCAGTTGTTTGTCAATTGCCCGAAGGAACGCACGGAAAGAGGCGTGGAAACGCGTCACTTTTCCACCCTAAAGCGTGACCAATCGGATATTTTCATTGCTAGTACCAGCGGTGGGCAGTTCGATCTCGCTGCCCTGGGAGCCATCGAGCTGGAAAACCGGATAAAGCTCCTGCTTGTCCATGGCATCGCACCACCCAACGGAATGTCCTCGTACCCTTATGACTTTGTATATGCACCCAGCAATTTTGTACGCACAAGGGCTGTCACAGTTTGGGGCGTTGCCTCAGATAAAGTCTTCGCCAGCCACCATGGTGTGCAGGAAGCAAATTATCCCAGCCGGGATCGCCGATCTACTGGGCGCAGTCCAATTTCCCTCCTGTATGCCGGTCACCCCTCCAAGGGCCTGGAAACGGCTATCACCATCCTGCGATCCCTGCGGGAGACCGACCAGCGCTTTCATCTGCATGTTTATGGTGACGCAGGGTTATGGGGGGAAACCGGGCAAATCCCACAGCCCGAGGTGGGTATCCAGTTTCACGGTACAATCGGGCAGCGTCAACTGGCGCGAGAAATTCAAGGCTGCAGCTTCTGTATCAATTTGCAGAACCGCCAGGAACCTTTCGGGATGGCGGTCATTGAAGCAATGCGCGCTGGCTGTATCGTATTGGCCAGCCCGGTTGGCGCCTACCCTGAGATCGTCACTCATGGGTGGAACGGGTTTCTCCTGCGAGGAGACCCTTTTAGCGAGCATACGCGCCGCGCTGCAGCCAGCCTCATCCTGACACTTGTCCGTAGCCCGCAATATGTCGGTTTTCTGCGCCAGAATGCGATCCATACCCCCTTGACCTGGGACCAGGTCGCTCGCACTTGGGAAGGTCATTGGGAATGGGTTCTGGCTGGTGCCGATCGAAATGCCCATCCCGCCCACCAGGTTATCGGAGGTTGCAATGAATGTCGGGGAGCATTGCTGCCCCTGGCAGACGGTCTCCACTGTACCAGTTGCGGAAACTATCAAACGAGTTCTTTACTGCTGGATCTTGCATTAAATACTTTTTTTAGTAACCTGGAATAATTAATTCCAATTTTCAATACGGAGGAGAATATGCACACCACCCGCTCACCCTACGCTCTTTTTGTCACCCTCGTCTCGCTGGGGATACTGGCTGCGTTCTTATTGACCGGATGCGCACCCAGCACAATCGCCGCCTCCACTCTAACGCCCGAGCCCCTTGCCACCCCCTTGCCTACCCATTGCGATCCTATCAATGTCAGCACGGATGGAGGTCAGTCTGTCCTGACCTTATCGGATGGATCACAGATCTATCTGGCTGAAAATACGGATATTGAAATCATCCCGGCCGGATACTGTCCGGGAGATGATCAACACTACATTTTGCTCAACCAGGGCCAGGTAGCGGTTAACTCACTGCTTCCAGCAGGTAAATGGATCGTCATCACCAGCCCGAACGGATATGTTGCCCAGGTAGGAAAAACCGGCCTGGTCACCTTTGACCGCAGGTCAAACAAACTTTCGCTGGATTGTACCAACGGAACATGCACTCTGGCCGCGAAGGCAGATAAACCCACCTCGCTGGGTTGTGGGGAAAGTGCTTACCTGGATACTTATGGTACTTTCAACGGGCCTTTCAATGTCGACCCAGCTACACTAGTCCAATTCGGCGATTGGCTCCAGCAAAGGTGTGCTCCAGCTAAAACCAGCACTCCCAAACCTGCAACCGCCACACCTGTCTCGACCGGGACTCCGACCCCGGATAAGGGTGCTACAGCCACCGCATACTGTGGCTCCTTTAACAGTCAGTTCCCATTGACACCCTGTCCGACCGTAAAACCTTAGTTCTATGGCCTTTCCTTCTTTCTTGGTGGACATATTGTCGCTATGACCAGCACTATTATCCGGGTGGATGGCAGGCTGGAGATTGCCAGCCTGCAGGTCGCTAAAAGCGCTGCAGTAATCATCCTGGCGCATGACGAAGCAGGTGTAATTGAATCAGCCGTCCGGTCTGTTTGTCGTGTGCTTGACCCCCAGGATGCTGTCTATGTCATCGCAGACAATTGTCGCGATGCCACGGCTGACCGAGCTGCCGCAGCTGGAGCCTTCGTCCGGGAACGCCATACTGGAGGTCCAGACGGGAAAGGAGCAGCCCTGAAATGGTTCGTAAACCACGCGAGAGACCTGCTCGAGCATTACGATCTGGCGGTGATTCTTGATGCTGATAACCAGGTGCCGGAAGGATTCATGCGGGACGTCAAGAAAAGCTACCTGGGAGAAGGTATCATGCAGTGTTTCGTCCATCCGGTCGGCTACCAGGGTTCGCCACTTAGCACCCTGATCGCTCTTTCCGAGATCCATGAACAGAAGACGATCGATGGCATCCGAGCTTTCTTTGGCTGGCCAGTCCGCCTTCGAGGTACCGGAATGGTGATGACCCCTGGCATGCTCAAGATCGTCGCGAACATGATCGACACAGAAGTAGAGGATATTGCCCTAAGCCTGTTATACAGTGCGCGCGGCATCCATGTCCAGAAGAATATGCAAGTTTGCGTTTACGACCCAAAGCCGCGCGAATCCGTTCTCGCTTCTCGCCAGCGGGCACGCTGGTTCCGCGGCCAGTGGGTGGCTTTTTGGCATTATCGCCGGGATGTGGTGGTACTTGTAAAAAGAGGCCTACCCGGCTGGTCTCTCTTGAGTTCACTATTCCTGAAACCCCGCTGGCTTCTGGACCTTATATTTCTACTGCTAGCTTTTTCCAGCGCTTTGTTCTCTTGGCCACTCGCAGCTTTGTTCCTCTCCCGGGTCTTTTTCGACTTGACCTGCGTTGGTTGGACGATTCTCGCATCCGAAGACCGGAAGTGTTATTTAAAAGCCGTTCTACATGTGCCGGCATTCATTTTTATGTGGGTCCGCAGTTTTCTGCTGGCTTTCCAAAAGTCACCCTGGCAGCGGGCACGCGAGTGAGATCTGGAAAGGACCGGCACGGGAATTGGGGGTCGTCGACCCGCATCGCATCGGCGCTGCTCATCCTGTTCCTGGCGCTTTACGGCCTTTCATTTTCCGGGCACTTTTCCACTGACGACGAACATATCCTTGCCTCCCGCAGCCTCAGCCTGGCATTAGATGGAAATATTAATGACGACAAGGTGTCTGGCAACGAACGAATTATTGGGTACCAGGCATTGCCCGCGGCACAATCATCCCCCAGCCTTGAAATTGAACCGATCCAATCTGTTTTGGGAGCTGGATTAGTGCGCCTTGCACTTCTAACGGGTGGCGGTTTAGTCCAGACCCTGTTCCTCTTAAACATTCTGGCAACCGCATTGGCGGGTGTCTGCGTCTTTGCTTCAGTCCAAGCGCTGGGCTATTCAGACCGGACCGCATTAGTGACAGCCCTGCTCTTTGGAGTGGGGACCCAGGCTTGGCCCTATACGCGCACCTTTTTTCGCGACCCGCTGGCTATGCTGTTCCTGGCGTTTGCCTGGTTGTGTGCTCTCCGACTCAATCAGTCCGTTTCCGGCCACAGTCGGATCCTGTCGGGAGTCGGGATTATTATTGCTTTGCTGCTCGGTATCCTGACCAAGAATACGGTCACGGTCGCTATTCCAGCGCTCGCAATCCTGCTTGTCCCCTTTTGGAAGAGCCTGCGCCAGGGAAGGCTACCCCACATACCCAGGCATATTCGTCTGGGCATTTTCCTTCTGGTGGGAATCGCGTTGGTGGGAATTATTGTTTTTTTGTTGAAAGCGCGGGGACCGTTTGCACGCTCCTCTCTGAGTTATTACGTCCAGCTCCTAGTCTTTTTTATCATTGCTCCCCACCCACATTTTTTACAGGCTTTTCTTGGACCGCTGATAAGCCCGGGGAAAAGTTTGTTCCTGTATTCCCCAATTCTGCTCTTCTCCCTGGTGGCGGCGGTTAATAAACGGATCGAGACATTCGCAGCCTGGGCATACGTCTTACTTCTGATCGTTGCACAAGCGCTTTTCTACGATGACCTCTGGTGGGGGAATGTCAACTGGGGGCTGCGCTTCTTGGCTCCGGCCATTCCTCTTTTGGCGATTGCGGCGGCACCAGTGCTACAGCGAATACTGGATCTTCCAAAAGGTTGGGTTTGGATCGGGATTTTGGGTGTACTTTCCGGTCTGGTCCAAGTAATTGGAATTTCTACCCCTTTGGGGGAATATTACCAGGCAATGGTGAGCCTGACTCCCCAGAGTACCGCGGTTCAGCAGGCGTGGGATCCGGGATATTCTCCTTTGGTTTGGACTATGGGACGGATCCTATCTGGAGGAAAGTGGGATCTTGCCATATTGCGAGCTGGGTTGTCTGGACTCCTCATCGCGGCTGGGTTGGTGGGCTTGACATGCCTGGTCTGGTTGCAAATACGATCCTGGCCAAATTGGGTGACTTCCATTTTGGTGGGATGCACCACCGTTGCGATCCTGCTTCTTCCAAAAGCTTATGCGTCTGATCCGGCCTATTATGTGAAAAGGGCTGATTTCCAGTGGGCAAAAACTGAAATCCAGTCCCTGGCTTTCCCGAAGGATGCCCTGGTGATCAATGGCTATGCTTCACCAGCTTGGAATTTTTGGATGAATTGGGGGTCCGCTGACCCGGCTTGGGTTAGTCTGCCATTCAGCTTATATGGCTCCTCCGGACTGCCAGTCTCGGTCCAAGCCATCCTGACCGCGGCCTCCCGGTTGCATAAAAGGATCTGGCTGCTTCTCCCTTGTGATTCCCCCTCGTCTGATTCACTACTGGCACAAAACAACCAGCTCCCAGTAATGGGACTTGTCTCAGAATGGACTTACGTTGAAGGGACATGTCAGACCAGCCTTTTATTATTTCAGTCGCGATAACCCCTAAAATGTCTCATAGTTAACGATCCAGATAACCCAGCAGTTCATCTATACGGCTGGACCAGTTGTGACGTTGGATAAACCCCACCAGCTCTTCTTCGTCCAGTTGGTTCCGTGAAACGCTCCCCGCTAGGCGTGAAAACTCTTCGCGAGAGATGCAGGGAAAGACTCCAGGCATATCCCGCAAGGGCTCGAGGGAGGGAGTAACCACAGGCAATCGCATTGCCAGGTATTCATAAATCTTAAGCGGACTGGTGGCCTGCGTAATTGAGTTCACCTTCCATGGCAGTAACGCGGCGTCTGCATGTGCCAGGTATGCGGGTAATTCTTTTTGAGCTTTTAACCCGAGGAAGTGGACATTCTTTTTCTGGAATGGGGCCTGCCCTCGATAATCTCCGATCAGGATGATTTGGGAATTTGGGATGGTATCTGCAAGATATTCCAGCAGGTTCCAATCGAACCACTCCCCCCATAAAGCGCCAACGTACACCAGGATCCGCCGTCCCGCAGGCAAGTCAATGGGGCGGAGGTATTCCCGATTCGGGTTGAACAGATTGGCATTCACCGCGTTTGGGCAGAATTAAGACTTCTCGCTTACTGACATTTTCCAGCCAGTCTGCTAGTCCCGGAACTGTTGCCACAAGGTGGGTGCTCAATTGTATGATCTGCTCTTCAATTTCGGGAAAATACCATTTTCCTCCCAGGGATGTTTTCCAGTCATCTAGCAGGTCATATACTACCGTTGCATCATAATCGTCGCGCAGCTGTTTTGCCAGCGATAGGTAATCTGGCAAAGGGAATTCGATGAGCACCCTGATTGGATTCTTGTCGAGCAGGTTTGGATGCTTCCCGATGAACTTCTCCAGGTTGAAACGGTCGATTGGCGAAAGGAATACATTCGGGTGAAGGTTGCGCAATTGAAGATCCAGGGTCTCATCGCGTTCGAATTTGTGCAGGAAAACAACTCCCCAGCCAGCACGCAGGAGTTCCTTGGCGATCTGAGTTCCGCGTGCACCGCCCCCGCTGTCGTCCAAAGGGACTCCTGACAGGATAAAGAAAACGCCGGTCAATTCACTTATTCTTCTCCTATCTACTTCTTTCCTGTTCCGTGCCCCTCTTAGGAAACCCAGGACCTGTGCGGCATGCCCAAGTCCTTTTTGAATCAGGCGCTGTGGAGGGAGCTTCACTTTTAAGGATAAACTGACTAGGGCACTCAGCCAGGCAAAGCAGCAAAGGCCTGCCCACAAGAGAGTTGGAGCCGGCTTCCAGATAAGCACGCCGACAAGGATTGCTGCTAACAGCGATGAGAAAACCAGCCAATTGCCAAGTTGTTGGACATACCGCCAGTAATAGCGGGCATGCACACCCGATTCTCCATCTCCGCTTGCCCATTGATACATTTTATCTAGATAAGCGCTTAGTTTCTCGGGCGCTAGCCATTTAACCTGGGCCTGCGGAACGAATGCCCACTTTCCACCCAGGCGTTTCAACTCCAGGTCTAGATAGGTGTCATCTCCAGTCCTAGTCAGCCATTCAGGATGCCCCCCGACTTCATCAAGAGCTTCCTTCTGGAATGCCACCGAGCGGCTGGATGGCAAAAAGCTTTGCGGGTCGAGCTGTTCCAGCCCTGGCCAGATTCCGTTCCCGCTCAGGACTTTTCCCGACCGGCTGATGGATTCATAAAAACCAGCCGAAACGCGTGTCTCCGGTTCAAGGCTAAAAGGCTGGATAAGCTTTTCGAGCCAGTCTGGTTTCGGCTCACAGCCGAAATCGGTAATGGCAATGATAGGGTAGCGTGACTCGCGAATTGCTATGTTTCTGCCGTGCGGAATGTTCGTCCCGGGTGCCCGGATTACCTTTACTCGCACATGTTCCCGGTACCCCCAATCCTCAAGGAGTGTGTCAGTCCCATCAATTGAACCGCCGTCTAGGATCACGATCTCATCGGGAAGACGAGACTGCTTATTTATGCATTCCGTCCACTTTAAAACGTTCCCCGCTTCGTCCTTAACCGATGCTATTAGTGAAACCTTCAGCCCGTCCCGAATAGTGTTGCTCAGCGGGTTGCGCGCTGGATACCCAGGGAATAAGAGTGGGTCATCCGTGTAGAGTGTGACCTGGCTGTTATCTTCAACAATATAGCGGTCGTTGAATGGGAAGGGAGGCTGGAAGGTGTTGCTGGCCTTAAGAAAAGGTTTGTTACGCAGCTTATGCCATGCGGATCTTAGCGCTCCCTCTAGCCAGCTTCCTCTCGGAATTATCCATTTGCGAACATTCCATAAAATCAAAATGAGTTTCCAAGCTCGGCTGTGATAGAGGTCATTCAACTGGGTGGTTAAGGTTTCCACATGCCGGTCTAGGACCTGCAGCTCCTTTTTTTGATCTGCAATTTGGTGTGAAAAAACATGGATTACTTGATTTTTCTCTTGAATTTGGGAGACTAACTCGTTGGATGCTTGTTCCTGCTGATATAGTTGGGTCCAAAGGTTGTCACCACGAATTTTTTGTTCCACCGAAGATATAGACTTTTGTAGAGCAAATTCATAGATGAAATCATCGACATCCCCTCCGCGGGAAGACCGCGCCGATCCAATCGCAAGCAGCTTCTGTATGGCATGGAAATTTTCCTCAGCCGACCTTTTCAGCAATGCGATCTTACCAGCCAATTGCTTTTGATAGTGAGGACGATTTTCCCAAACTCGAATCAGGGTTGAAACGAGGGCAGCACCAGAAATGTCCGAAAGGCGAAGTGTCGCTTCTCCCAACCCAAGGGAATCCATCAATTTTGAAACTTTAGAATCGTAGGCAAGGGCAACCGGTGGGACACCCGAGCAAGCCGCATAAACGATCGAGTGATATCGCATCCCGACGACCATAGAACACAAAGACAATATTCCGGCTGTGACAGCTGGATCCTCCTGAAATGGAACCCGAACACAGTTCTGCTGATGCTTCATCTGTTGAATGACCGCATCTGCAGCGAACGAGTCCTGGGTTAGGGGCGAAGTCGAAAGATCCTGAAGAGGTAGGAAAATAAATGAACAGCCTATACGATTAGCAAATTCATCGAGGCCGGTGGCTGTCGCTGCCTGCCAGATGGATGGCTCGATGCCGATATCCCAATTCCTTAAGCAGACTCCCACTATCGGGCAATTGGGATCTATCGGCAATTTATTGAGTATCTCCCGTGCACGGATGGCATCCGCCTGCAAAATAAAAGCTGGATCAGCGGTGACCTGGATCTTTTTGTCCATGACCCCGATAGAATGTAGCAATTCCAGGGAATCGGCATCCCGGACAGTTGAGATGGTCGCAGATTTAAATGAGAGCCGCGTCAACTCTTTCGCTTCGGTGCTGAAGAAAGGTCCAACCCCAACAGCATAAATGAGAACCGGTTTATTCAGCAAGCAGCCCAACAAAGGCAGGGTGCTATAAAAAGGAAGGCCGGCTTGCTGGCTAGTAAGGAGGGTGTTTTTTTGTGCCCCCCAGTAATCCTGAAATATTCCTCCCCCACCAATAACCAGGGCATTACTCCTGCGTGCCTGCTCGATGATCCCAATGACATCCTCATGGGCGATGGCTTCCACCCCAAAACAACGCTGGGTAGATTCAGGATCACCTGACAATATACAAATAGACAGGTCTGGATCGACCCGTCGAAGGTCTGAAAGAAGGACACGCAAAATAGCTTCGTCCCCGCTGTTATAAAAACCGTAGTAGCCCGCGATCAGTATATGGTCGTTCATCTCATAATCATTAACAGCTGGTACACACTGAGGCATGCATAATATGACGGTATCATTCGTTCTAGGAGTGGTTTCCCCTAGCAAGATGATTATACTCAAACTATTACATAAAAGCCCGTGGTTAAGAATTCAAACCCAGCATCTACCATTTTCAAGATGATCTATAATTTAACAAATTTGAAAAATTGGGTAAGTGATTAAGAACTTGGAAAACCTAGATCGTCGAGGAATGAGGTATTATCTAGGACTGTCCTTGAAATGGATTGATCGCGCTTCTGGAGTATCTAGGCAAGGAGACGGGCATAGCTTTTAATGGTTTATCCGTGAAAAAAGGTCGTTTTTTATCCATTAATTTTTTAGATAGTCGACAATATTCTTTGCCGACAACAAATATAAGAGGAGAACCCGAATGCCAGGAAAGGCCAAACAGAAAGTACTAATAATTTTTGGCACCCGTCCTGAAGCGATCAAACTGATCCCTGTATTGAGAGAGTTGGAACGCAGGCCGGAACAATTCATGACCCGGGTTTGCGTCACTTCGCAGCAACGTGAAATGCAAGGCCAGGTATTAAAGCTCTTTGAGGTTCAGCCCGACTATGATCTGGATATCATGAAATCTGACCAGACACTCGTGCAGATCACAACGAGGGTGATCGATAAACTAGAGGAGGTTGTCTCAAAAGAGAATCCGGATATTGTGTTGATTCAAGGTGATACAACCACGGCTTTTTGTGGGGCATTGGTGGCTTTTTATCATAAGCTGAAAGTGGGACATGTGGAAGCGGGGTTGCGGACTGGAAATAAATATGCGCCCTTCCCCGAAGAGATCAACCGTCGTTTAATCAGCCAACTGGCAGACTATCATTTTGCACCAACCGAACACTGGCAGGATGCTCTCCTTGGGGAAGGCATTCATCCATCTTCAATATTTATCACCGGCAACACGGTGGTTGATGCTTTGGTGTGGGTGCGCAATCGCATTCGACTTACACCTCCTGAGCTACCGAAAGGATTGAAAGAAGTAATGAAGGGTAAAAGAATGGTCCTGGTTACTGGGCACCGCCGCGAAAGTTTTGGAGAGGGCTTGAAAAACATTTGCAATGCGATCCGTCAGGTGGCGATAGAATGCAGTGATGTCGTATTTATTTATCCCGTTCACCTGAATCCAAATGTACAACAACCAGTAAACCAAATTCTTGGTCAGCAACCCCGCGTTAAATTAATTGAACCCTTGTCATACGAGTCGTTTATATGGCTAATGGATCAAGCTGAAGTTGTTATAACTGATTCAGGAGGTGTCCAAGAGGAAGCTCCCTCTTTAGGAAAACCTATCTTGGTAATGAGAGACGAAACTGAACGTCCAGAAGGTATCGAATCTGGAAATGCCATACTGGTTGGCACGCAGCAAAAGAGAATTGTGGACGAATTGATTCGCCTGCTAAATAATCCACAAGCACGTTTGGCAATGGCGAAAGTAAATAATCCCTACGGAGATGGTAAAGCTGCCAACCGGATTGTTGATATTATTGCTACAGTGTAAGCTTTCATTATTAATAATGCCGAGCTGCTGGGTGAGGGGGGCACCCAACGGCTCGGTATGCACAATTTATCATCGAAGTATGATTTAAGCAATACTCGCCCATAAGCAGAATCATAAATCCCTGATCTGATAATAGAATTAGGCAGGGGCAATGTGAACCTGGTGCGCATCTGCTTGAAATCCCAACTGCTCCAGCCATTTCAATTGACGTTTCGCGGTTACTTCGGGGCAGCGATTATCGAATTCAAAAATTGACGGACGCGATATGGGGACCTGGGGCCTGGTCGGCCGCTTCAGCTTTTTCTCAAACAAGAACATGACCACTGGAGAAGGCGGAATGGTGGTCACAAATGATGATGAAATTGCACAGAAGTTGCACATCCTGCGGTCGCACGGGATGACCTCCATGTCGTGGGACCGGCATCGAGGTCACGCATGGAGCTACGATGTGGTTGAGTTGGGCTACAACTATTGTATCGATGAAATTCGAGCTGCGTTAGGACGAATCCAATTGTGCAAACTGGACCGGAACAATGAACAGCGCCAAAATCTCACCACGTTATACCGGGAGCAGCTTCAGGAAATAGTTCCCTCTATCATCGTGCCATTCAAAGAGCCAAGGGGAATTCCATCCTGTCACATCATGCCGGTCCTCCTGCCTGACGGGATCGATCGCCCGCAATTTATGGAGCGCATGAAATCATTTGGGATCCAAACCAGCATCCATTACCCTCCGATCCACAAGTTCAAGATTTATTCAGATGGATCGCGCTGGAACCTGCCGCTTACAGAAGATGTCGTCAACCGCGAAGTAACGATTGCGCTTTATCCAACCATGAGTGAAAATGATGTGGCAATTGTTGTGCAGGCCATGCGCGACTCCCTAAACGCGACTATGCACGGTTGACTTAAGAGTGTCCCCAAAGGCGGCAAAGACAAAACACTTTCTTTCCAGATTGAATAAAGGTGCTAACCGGGCAGGCACAAAAGATGTTGGTGTTGTTATGAATCGAATTCACCACGGCAATTGGGACTCTTATTATGATAACACCAGCTCCCCGGATCCAGGTGGTGACGTTTGACATGCGGGTCAAGTTATGACTCCGGCTGTATCGTGAAATCTCGGAATTATAATCCGAGATTTCTTGCTATAATAAGCCCATGATCAAACGCCCAGATTATCTTGAATTATTGAAAACAGCGGTTCGTCGTTCCCCCATCACGGCTTTGCTGGGACCGCGGCAAACCGGGAAAACCACCTTGGCGCACATGTTTGCTGAAAACAAACCGGCGATTTTTTTTGACTTGGAATCCATTCCAGATCAGCGCCGACTCCAGAACCCCGAATTTGTGCTTGGAAATTTGGAAGGCTTTGTCATTCTGGATGAGATCCAATTGATGCCGGAATTGTTTGGAACCTTAAGAGTGTTAGTGGACCGCCCGGGACAAAAAGCGCGTTTCATCATCCTGGGTAGCGCCTCACCTGAAATTATCCGGAATGCTTCAGAAACCCTTGCCGGGCGGATCGAGTTTGTAGATTTGAATGGTTTTGATCTGGCCGAGGTCGGGAGTTCGAATTGGGAATCTCTCTGGATTCGAGGCGGATTCCCACGCTCTTATCTCGCAAAAAACGAAGCGGACAGCCTGACCTGGCGAGAAGGATTTATCCACACCTTCCTGGAACGCGACATTCCACAACTCGGCATTCAAATTCCTGCCACTACCATGCGGCGTTTCTGGACCATGCTGGCGCATTATCATGCCCAAACCTGGAATGCATCCGAGCTCAGCCGCGCAATGGGGTTATCGGATAAAACAGTGCGAGGCTACCTTGATCTTCTTACCGGGGCTTTTATGGTTCGACAGCTCCAGCCCTGGTATGAAAACATGAGCAAACGCCAGGTACGAGCGCCAAAGGTCTATCTGCGCGACAGTGGTCTCCTGCACAGCCTGCTCAACATTGAGGATATGCATTCCCTGTTGGGGCATCCCAAGGTTGGCGCCTCCTGGGAAGGATATGTAATTGAACAGGTGCTGCAAATCATCCGTCCATCAGAAGCCTATTTCTGGGGAATCCATAATGGAGCAGAGCTGGATCTGTTATTTTTCCATAAAGGGAAACGTTACGGGATAGAAGTGAAGTTCAGCGAAGCTCCTGAGATCACTCGTTCCATGCAAACTGCACTACATGATCTGGATTTGTCCTATTTGTGGGTAGTTTATCCTGGGGCAGATGCTTACCAGGTTGACAAGAAAATCTCAGTATTGTCTCTTCAGAAAATCCCAGATTTGATTCACCAACTCTAGGTGGAACCTCGCGCACTGCTGTGACAGTTTTGCTTTCACTCCATGGATTCAATGGAGGTGTCAAACTTCGACCTTCTCAGGAATTCTTATTAATAGAAATAGCCTTTAATGTTGAATAACAGCTTGCGTTATTAACATTAGAACCATGATTCCTTCAAAGTGTATAAGCCATGGAAATAATAGAAGCAGTGGAAAGAATCTTGCTTGACTAAAGAACATATGTTCTGTATAATTTACTGAAAAACTATGATTGTGTTGTCTTCGAATTTGAGTAATAATTACGATGAATTTCCTGAACTTTAACAATCGAATAGCACAAGCTTCACCACTCGTTCCTCCCTCCTGGACCTCCTCAAGTCACAGAAAGGAGGAATGAAAATGGCTAGAAGGCGAGGCAACAACGAAGGTTGCATCTACCATCGTAAAGACGGTCGATGGTGTGCCCAGGTCAGCCTGAGCGGCAGACGCCTGACCAAGTACGGCAAATCCCAAAAGGAATGCCGGGATTGGGTCAAGGAAACGATAACGAAAATCGGGAACGGGCTGACATTCCAGGGCACTCAGGTTACTCTGAGCGAATTCATTGAAACCTGGCTGGATGGAAAGGAATTGAGTCGAAGACCGCATACGGTGAGCGCTTATCGCTCTTTGGTCCGCCAGCACATCCTGCCGCATTTAGGTGGGATGCGCCTGCAGGAAATCCAGCCAGCGCATTTGAAACAGCTCTATCTCTTCAAGAAAGAAGAGGGAAGGGGAGCGCGCACAGTGCAAGTGATTCATATGGTGATGCATGCAGTGCTGAAACAAGCTGTGAGGGAAGGTATCCTTGGACGCAATCCAGCTGACGTTGTGGACCGTCCGAAGGTGGAAGTGGTTGAACGGAAGATTCTGACAGAGGAGCAGGCCCAACATCTCATCATCGCGACAACAGGTACGCGTTATGGAACGCTTATTTATATGGCGCTGATGACCGGGATGCGTGAGGGCGAACTGCTGGGCTTGAAATGGTCGGATGTGGATTGGACGAAAGGTCAGTTGCATGTCCAACGACAACTGCAGGTCATGAAAGTGGATGGGAGCGTGCTGGTCCCACCGAAGACAAAAGCAGGCAGACGCCATATCAAGCTGGGTCAGGGAACTCTGGAACGGCTGGCGTTGCATCGGAAACAGCAGGAACTGCAGAAGGAAGAGAGAGGTGCTCGTTGGGAAGAAAATGATCTTGTCTTCCCGAACACGCTCGGGAAACCGATGTCGAGCCGGAATATGTATGAAGATTACAAACACCTGCTGAGCGAGAACAGGTTACCTGATATCAATTTCCATGCCCTGCGGCACACCTCTCTATCGTTCCTGCTGGACATGGGGACGCCGGTGAATACGGTCCAGCAGCGGGCAGGGCACTCGAAAGCGAGTGTCACGACGGATACATACGGTCACTCCCTGGGACATTCGGAAGTTGAAGCGGCGGAACGGATCGAAGAACTGCTTACACCAATTGCAGTCAAACTGCAGTCAAAATGAAGCCTTCAGGAATTGATACCCCATATATAGCGGAAAAAAATATAGAAATCCCAATATATGGTGGTAGAAATAACGTATGGAAGCAGTGGAAATATCTGGGCTCGACTCTTAAGCAATTGGTTCGGGGTTCAAGTCCCCGGTCGGTCACTCCCAAATACCATATTAATTATGGTATTTTGCATTAATAACAGGTTCGGGGTTTACCCACGGGGGGTACTATGCAAGTCCCCGGTCGGTCACAAGAGAGATGGGAGCTTCTATAATGATGCTCCTATTTTTATTGTTCTTCGACTAATTAGCTTCAATGGGAAGCATCCCTATTCAGGGATAAGACTAGTAAAACCCATGCGTCCTCGCATCGATGGTACCTCAAAGAGGAACAATTCATTTCCTGCAGAACACCGATTCTAATCGAGAGGATCTTCATTAAATGGGCTCCAAAAATCGACAAATCGAATTGAATTGGCTATTGATCCTGAGGATCAATTCATTTGTACATCCCAGGGAGATATGTTGGGAGGTGTTCCTTGTTCCTATCAATACAGGGCGGAAACTATTCCGCCCCTATAGGACAAGGTTGAATACCGAATAAAAGTCACTTTATAAGCAATTGTCCCGAAACGAATAACCCCGGGCATAAAGACTTATCCTCGAGGAATTCCCAGTAAATTTGGGGGATCCTGCGCCCCCATTTGTTCCTGAGGAACGAATAAGAACGAATCCATCTCGATGTTCCTTCATATATATACCAGGCTGATGAATTCTTTCCAAGAAACGAGCTCAAAACAAATAAATGGGGGACCAGCCTGTGCAAATTCGCGTGAAAATTTCCTAATTTACGAGGAACGAATAAGAGGTGCGAATTTGCCCAGAGAGGTCGATGGCGAAACCTATGCGATTGTTAAGGTCCGAAAGAGAACACTGCAAGGGAGAAGAAAGGAATTCCTTGTCACATGTATTATAGCACATACGTTCTAAGTGTCAATCGGTTGCTGCCGGATCGGTTTCCCCCGAGGAAGCCCTCCTGCGCATCCGCCGCTGGCACAACAGCCGTCAAGTGCAGGCAGTTGAACCCACTCAAATCCAAGTATGAGTTGATAAAAGTCAAAGGGGCGGAGTTATCCGCGGCCGACACCCCGATCTTATTGCTTTATTCTTTGTTAAGAATACTCCGTGACCGCGCGGATCTCGGTGGCGGGATAAACCTGACCCGGCACCGCAGGCATGGGGTTGTAGACCCAATCCACTTCCACCACCCCAGCCTTGACCCCGCCCACGTTGCGGATGCCCTGATATGTACCGCGCAGGAGCACATCTTCCATCGTAAGCGCTATGCTGGACCGTTGCCTGGCGTTTCCTGTTTTACAATTCACTTACGCTTGTTTGCGCGAATCTCAAGAGTCACGCCCGCCTGGGCTGCGGTATCAAAGTAACTAAAACCGCTTCCATCAGGCCGCCGTCCACGCTCAAATACGGTCAGACCTGCTTCGCGGCCAGCAGCTTCACCTTTATTCACATCGTCTACAACAAAACCGAGATGAAAGACGCCCTCACCATGCTCATCGAGGAATTTCCGTTTCGGTGTCTTTCGAATACTTGGTTGACAAAGCTGGATCTGAATATTATCCAAGTCTGCGCACATGTATATCGTTTCATTTTGCGCTTCCACATCTTCAACATCCAGTTCTGTAAATTCAGAGAAACTGCCCCAGCTATACCAGGGACCGATCCCAACGGATTCGTAGTATGCCATTGCTTTCTGAATGTCGTTGACAACTATGCAAACATGGTGCAGTTTGTGGAAGATATTGAGCATTTGATCTCTCCTGGGTCTTTTAACAGCTTTTTAGGTTTAACAGCCCTCTGAGGCTTTTCACGCTGGAACCACAAAAAAGGAACGCGGGTCACTCTTTTCCCTACCCAGGCACCCTGATGCCTTTCCAGCCAACGAAGAATTGGCAGACATGCCGCGCATCCGTCGAGGCACCGGGATGGGGTCGGAATGTGCTGATCCAGCTTGAATCAGACTGGAATACAGCCGGGCACCTACGGTCATTTAATAAAAACCACCCATCAGGCTGAAAGCCGGATGGGTGTCAGAGTCATCGTCTCAGATAGATAATCCATCTTCCCAGGAAAAACCAAAGGAACAGCTCATTCCTTAACAACAGGTAATGGTTTTTCTGGAACATGACCACGCTTGTAAACCAGGATCGTTCGTTTAAACTTCATAATCACGGTGCCGTCTTGTTTGTAGCCGACAGTCTTGATCTCCACGATCCCCATGGTGGGGCGTGACTTCGACTCGCGCGTGCTCAACACTTCAGTCTGGGCATAAAGGGTATCCCCTTCAAAGACCGGCGCGGGCATGGTTATTTCCTGCCATCCCAGGTTGACTGCATTTTGTGAAATGTCGCTCACGGTTAGACCCACGATCACTGCCAGGGTAAAAGTCGAGTTAACCAACGGCTTGCCAAATTCTGTCTGGGCAGCATAATTGTGGTCGAAATGAATCGGGTTGGTATTATTCGTCAGGAGGGTGAACCAGGTGTTATCCGTGGTGGAAACAGTGCGTCCCAGCGGGTGGCGAATTAACATGCCAACTTGAAAGTCTTCATAGCAATTCCCTGCAGAGTTGTTCATTACTTGATCTCCTTTTTACGTGCATCGATTGATTTTTGTCGTTGTAAAATGGTTTCCGTCATACGAATGTTTGCCGCATCGATCATTTTCCCTTTATAGCTGAAAGCTCCGCTCCCCGCAGCTATGCTTTGTTGATAGGCTGTTACGACTTCACGCGCCCACTCCACCTCGGCTGGCGGGGGCGAAAAAATCCCATTGACCACCGCCAATTGATTAGGATGGATGCATTGTTTGCCGTCGAAGCCCAACGCACGGGCGATGTTGCTTGCCCGCTCAAGACCAGCGTTATCCTGAAAGTCTGCATAAGGTCCATCCATGCAACGCAGCCCATTCGACCGTGCGGCTGCAACGATGGAGTGCATGACCGCATGCCAGCGGTGCCCCGGGTACAGTGCATCAAATTCATCTGCAACACCAATATTTGAAAGCGGCATTCGCATCGATGCTGCATAATCGCCGGGGCCAAAGATCAAGGCTTCCAGACGGGGTGAACTCCGGGCAATTTCACCCAGATTCATAAAACCAGCAGCCGTCTCGATCTGCAATTCGACACCAATCGTACGCGTGCTGTGAACGTTAGCTTCGATCTGTTTCAATAAAGTGTCGATGAACAATACATCCTGCGCGCTGGTGGTCTTGGGCAGCATGATCAGGTCAAGGGTTTGCCAGCAGGCTTCCACCACCTCGATAACATCCCGATAGGCAAAGGGTGTATCCAGCGCGTTGATTCGTACCATCCTGGTACGAAAGCCAAAATCAAGATGCTGCAGCGCTTGAATCACATTGGAACGAGCTTCATCCTTTTGGTTTGGGGCGACCGCATCTTCAAGATCAAGACATACCACATCGGCTGCGCTTTCAGCCGATTTCTGGATCATGCGCTGATTTGAACCAGGTACAAACAACATTGTCCGGGTAAGCCGGTCGGTTGGCTCCATCATCGGGTGCCTCCCAATTCTGCCAACACCTGCCGCGTGTGCCCACCCGGGCCCCGGGAGACCTTCCGTAGATCACGGTGAGGCAATAATGTTTGGATCACGACAGGAGGCGATTCCATGTTCCCCCAATGTCTCCGCGCAGCAGACCGCGGGTGTTTCGCATGAGCAGGAACTTCTGGAAAACTTTCCATAAAATCTCCTTATCCTGGAGCGCTAAAACGAACGCGGTAGGCCTAATACATGCTCGGCAATAAATGACAGAATCAGATTGGTGGAGATTGGCGCAACCTGGTACAACCGTGTTTCACGGAATTTTCGCTCAATATCATATTCTGCCGCAAACCCAAATCCGCCGTGGGTCTGCAGGCAGACATTCGCCGCCTGCCAGGATGCATCCGCTGCCAGCAACTTTGCCATATTGGCTTCGGCGCCACAGGGTTGACCCCCATCGAAGAGTTGGGCAGCTTCATAGCGCATCAAATCGGCTGCGCGTAACTGGGCATAGGCCTGGGCAATCGGAAACTGGATTCCCTGGTTTTGTCCAATTGGGCGGTCGAACACCACGCGGTCATTCGAATAACCACACGCCTTGTTAATGAACCAATAGCCATCCCCAACACATTCTGCCGCAATCAAAATACGCTCGGCATTCATCCCGTCGAGGATATATTTAAACCCCAGTCCTTCCTGTCCAATCAGGTTTTCAGCCGGGACTTCAAAATTATCAAAAAACATTTCGTTCGTTTCATGATTAACCATGTTACGGATCGGCCTGAGAGTTATTCCTTTGCCCCCGTTCTCCCTCAAATCCACCAGGAAAATGGACAATCCTTCTGTTTTTTTCTTGACCTGGTCCCGGGGGGTGGTTCGCGCCAACAACAGCATCAAATCGGTATGCTGCACCCGGGAGATCCAGACTTTCTGACCATTTACGAAATATCGATCGCCTTTCTTCTCGGCAAAAGTACGGGTCTTCGTGGTGTCAGTCCCGGTGGTAGGTTCGGTGACAGCAAATGTTTGAAGTCGCAATTCACCTGAGGCAATCTGGGGCAGGTATTTGCTTTTCTGCTCAGGAGACCCATGGCGGAGCAGCGACCCCATGATGTACATCTGGGCATGACAGGCGCCAGAATTGGCTCCAGAACGATTGATTTCTTCCAGGATTACGGAAGCCTCAACGAGGCTGGCTCCGCCACCACCATATTCTTCAGGAATTAATGCTGAGAGCCATCCGGCCTTGGTCAATGCCTTAATAAATTCTTCCGGATAACCAGATTCTTCTTCGATTTTCTGCCAGTAGGTGCTGTCGTAAGCGCTGCAGACATCGTGTACAGCCTTTCGAATTTCGGTGTGCTGCAGCGAGCGGGGATTGATATCAGCCATTTCTATGCTTCTCCTTTATTCCAATTTGCACACGCTATGGTCATATCAAGCTTGTGCTTAAAGTTATGACCTGCTTGAAGTGCGATCGGGGGAAACTATTTTTAAAATTGATGAATTTGGGATACCCGGAAACTATTAAAGTCTTTGACTTTTCGCGATAATCCCTGTATACTAGTAGTATACTAGTGGAGTATCGGGCAGTCAAGTTGCTATTCAACCCAATCGCAAAAATACCACTCCCAGGTAGGAAAATTGGATAACAAACCTGATTTCTATGGTTGGCAGGGAGATCAAGATAAAAGTGGAAAGGGTGCCTGTTCTGTATTTTGGGAAGAGGGAAAAGGATTCATCCAAATGTCCTGTGCAGCTTCGGATTTGGAACACCAGGCTCAATGAACCTACATCAGACCAAACGCTTTAATTTGGAAAAGTTATTAAATAACCCAGATTTGAAAACGCATGATTAATCGCGAATTGAATCAACAAGCCTACGATGATATTCGGCGTCGCATATTGGATGGTGAATTCCTTCCATCCAGTCCGATTTCAGAGTATCAACTGGCAGCAGAATTGAATATCAGCCGGACCCCGGTTCGTGAAGCGCTCAAGCGGCTTGCAGAGGAAGGCCTGGTGTGGACAATTCCCAACAAAGGCACATTTATCGCCGAATTGTCCGCCAATGACATCATGGAAATCTACCAGGTCCGGGAAGGCCTGGAGGGGATGGCTGCCCACATCGCAGCGGAGCGGATGTCAGAAAAAGACATCCAATTGCTTGAAAAAGAAATCACACTCTTAAATGAATTGAAATTTACTGGACGTGTGGATGAAATCTTTCAATGTGATATCCGTTTGCACAAACTAATCATCGAATCAACCCAAAATATCAGGCTCGGTAAAATCCTGGCAACGCTGGATGATCAGATGCATCGAGTGAGGATATTTTTTTCCCAAACTCCCGATTGGCTGCAGGCAGTAATTCAAGATCATGCGACCCTCGTGGAGAAAATCAAGGCGGGCGATGGCAAAGGCGCTGAAAATGCGATGGTACAACACCTCCGCTCCTCGTGTGATCGTTCAGTGCAGATTGTGTTGCCACTACGACGAAGTTATGGTCCAGGTGGCAGCAACGGTGACAAGTAATTGGCAATTGAACATTGAATATGGACAAATTGGTGCAATTGGCAGTGTCGGGTAAAATCATGCATTTTTTGGAAAGGAGTCTGCCTATAACCTAAAAAATAATTTGTCGCCAAGCCCATTTCGGAATTTGCATGGGAATTCAAACCACATACTCACCAATATTGGAGGAGAACGTGAAAAACATTACCCCGCTTAAGAAAATCATTAGTGTCATTTGCCTGTTCGTTTTGTTGGCAGCGTGCACACCTGTTGCGACCGAGGCTCCTGTTGCATCTGATGCAACGGCGGTTTCTTCCGGCAGTTGCGAGATCACGTTTGGGTTGTTACTATCGCTTACCGGCGACCTGGGTGACCTGGGTAAGGCGCAGTTGCCCGCCGTGGATATTGCCGTGAACGAGATCAATACTGCAGGCGGACCTTTGGGCTGCAAGCTCACTGTGCAGACTGAAGATGACGAATCCACTGCGGAAGGTGCTGTGAAAGGCGCCAACAAACTTGTTTTGACCGATGGAGCAATTTCGCTGCTTGGCCTCAATTCCCTGGACATGGTCTCCTTGTTGGATTTTGCACGCTCCAACAAAGTGCCGATCATCACACACTGGGGCGGCACGGTTAAGCTTGACACCGAAGGCGGCGATTACGTCTTCCGTGATGCGTTATCCGATAGTTTTGCCGGTGTAGCCACAGCCAAGTTCCTCATCGACCAAGGCTATAAGACAGCGGCAAACATGTATGAAAACAGCGAGTCTCCGCAAAGCAACGCGGTAACGATGAAAAAAGCCTTTGAAGCTGCCGGCGGAAAAGTTGTTGCTGACGTGGCTTATAACCCAGGCCAGGCATCCTACCAGGCTGAATTGGCGAAGGTGTTTGAAAATAAGCCGGAAATCGTGCTCCTTTCCGCGGGCACCGACTCGGCAACCACCATCATGCGCGAGTGGTATCGCGGCAACTATGGTGGAAAGTGGATTCTGGGCAGCGACCTTGGCGCCAATGAAGTGGTATCTGGAATCGGTGCTGATATTATGGCCGGACAATTTGGCCAGGCAGGCGCCGACGATGTGAATTCACCATCTTACAAACGTTACCAGGAACTCTGGAAGGCAGCGACCGGTTCAGATTCAGTTGCGCCTTATTCCAGCCCCTTATATGACGCCTTTATCCTTGAAGCCCTGGCAATCGAAATCGGCGGTAGTGCCACTGGCGAGGTGATAAACGCCAATATGAAAAATGTGACTACCGGCGAAGTTCAGTGTCTTTCTTTTGCGGACTGCTTGAAAGCGCTCCATGAAGGCAAGACCATCCAATACATGGGCGTCTCGGGTCCCCTTCAATTCAACAAATACAACAATGTAGTCGCCCCCTGGTCAATTTTACAGGCGGAAGGGGATGGCTGGAAGATATTCAAGTTCTATACAGCCGATAACTTTAAACTTCCCGAATAATTCGATTTGAACATTACCGTGGCATTGATGTAGAGCAATGTTGAAATCCCACCCCTTTCCCTGGTGGAAAGGGGTGGGATGAAGTTTTATGTACACGTACCGGCCCCTGTACTTAAGGGAATAATCCCAGGGCGTGTAGTAGGAGTAGGTATTATGCAATATGTTGTTTATGGTCTCCTGATGGGTTGTGTTCTGCTCCTGGCCACCGTGGGATTCTCGATGATTCGCCGTGTCGAAGGATTCCTTAACATTGCGCACGGACAAATGCTGGCTATTGGGGCATATTCTTGCTACCTGTTCAACAACATGTTGGGATGGGACATCATCCCCTCGGCGATAGCCGCTGTACTGGTAACCGCCGTGATTGGTTACCTGGTGGCATACACGGTATTCTTTCCCCTTACCGGAAAACCTCCCCTATTGATCGCCATAGCATCCACCGGCGCATCATACGTCATCCAGGGGCTGATCGAGGTTTTCTTTGGACCGAATGTAAAGCAATACAGGTTTCCTCCGATGCGTGCGATTAAAATCGGGGACCTGTCCCTGGCCGGACCCGACCAGATCGCCATGGTTGTTGCTGCAGCCATAACGGTTCTATTCCTGCATTTCCTCCTGACCCGCACCGAAACCGGCAAAGCGATCCGGGCCATGGCGGCAAATTTCAACCTGGCGCGCATACGCGGGATCAATACTCCGCGGATGCGAGTGGTTATCTGGCTGATCGCCTCTGCGATGGGTGGGCTGGCTGGCGTCATGATTGGATTGATCAGCAGGCTGGCTCCCTTCATGGGGTTTGAATATATTATGCTGATCATGATCGTTGCCATCCTGGGTGGTTTGGGGAGTATCTACGGAGCAATGGTCGCCGCGCTCATCATCGGGCTGATTACCCAAATGAGCGTGATGGTCATCCCGCCGCAATACAGCCAACTATTAGCCTTTGTGCTAATCATCGTTGTCCTTCTCATTCGCCCCCAAGGCATTTTCAAGGAGGCATGAACATGTCAAACATGATTCTATTTTTAGCGAGTGTCATCGCATTGATGGGGATTTATGCACTCCTCACCCTTGCGGTGAACCTGCACTATGGATATGCCGGTCTCCTCAGTTTTGGGATTGTTGGTTTTGCAGCGGTGGGAGCCTACACCTATGCGATCGTCACCAGGGGTGCCCCTGTTGGGGAGGATGTATATCTTTTCTACTTCAATCAGCCATGGTGGGTAGGCTTCCTCGCAGCTGGCGTGGTGACCACGCTTTTCGCCTTCATCATAGGACTGCCCACGTTGAGGGTTGAAGGCGACTATCTGCTGATCGTGACTTTCGCATTCGCCGAAGTTATCCAGGATCTATTATCCAATGAAGGCTGGCTGACCAACGGTACTCGCGGATTCATCAATATTCAACTACCTTTCCGCGAATTGATTCCGGGGAGGAATTACACACTATTCCTGGCATTCCTCATCGTGGTCATCGTCGCCGTCGTATACCTGATCGCCCAGCGCCTGGGAACATCCCCCTTTGGCCGCACATTGCGCGCCATACGGGATAACGAACCGGCGGCCCTCGCTGTCGGTAAAAGCGTCTATGGTTTCAAGATGCGGACATTCCTCCTTGGTGCAGCCATCTGCGGCTTTGCGGGTGCCATGTACACCTGGTATATGACCCTCGCCATGCCCTCCATCTTTGGAATGAGCGTCTCGTTCGCAGCCTGGATCGCCCTCATCGTTGGCGGACAGGGTAATAACAAAGGCGCGATCGTGGGCACGATTGTCCTATTGGGTGTGCAGCAGGCATTCAAGTTCATTTCACTGACCCCCGATTTGGCGCCCATCATTTCCTCCGTCCAGTTGATCATGGAAGGACTTGTACTGATACTAATCCTTCGCTTCTGGCCCAAGGGAATAATCCCTGAAAAAAGTCCGAGGCCGCCCAAACCTGCGCTGACCAAGGAGGCCGTATGAGCGCGATGCTGCAAGTGGAAGGCATTTCCAAGTATTTTGGCGGATTGAAGGCTGTTGAGGATTGCACATTAGGCGTGGAGCAGGGAAGCATAACTGCCCTGATCGGCCCCAACGGATCCGGAAAAACAACCTTGTTCAATGTAATTACAGGATTTCAAAAAGCTACCAAGGGGCGTGTGCTGTTTGAAGGTCGCGAGATTACGAACCTCTCACCCCATCGAATTGCCAACCTCGGTATTGCACGTACTTTCCAGGTATCCTCCCTGTTTCCCAAATTAACTGTCTGGGAAAATTTGCTGGTCGCTTACCCGCACCAGAAGGGAGAGAGCCTGTGGTCCGTGTTCACACGCCCGGGTGGCATTCGCAAGCAAGAAGAAGAACAAATGGAACGGGCAAAACGCATCATTGACCGGATAGGCCTTGCCCATAAAACAGAAGAAAAGGCGGCAAATCTCAGCGCTCCTGAAGCACGCATGCTCGAGGTTGGCAGGCAGCTTATGTTTTCTCCGAGACTGGTCATGCTTGATGAACCGTCAAGCGGCGTCAACCCGGCCATGCTCGATATTCTTGCCAATATGCTCACTGAATTGAACAAAGAGGGGATCACCTTCTTTATCATAGGACACAACTTGAGTTTTATCATGAAACTAAGTCACTACATGCATGTTCTGCACTACAGTAAATTGATCGCTTCCGGCACACCCCAGGTCGTGGCACGTGACGAGAAGGTCATTGAAGCTTATATGGGGGTGCGCCAATGAGCCTATTAAATATCACCTCCCTTGAGTCCGGCTATGGCCGGCTGCCCATTCTCCATGGTGTTGACCTGCATATTGAGGAGGGCGAACTCGTGGCAGTGATCGGTCCAAATGGGGCTGGCAAGTCAACCCTGCTGCAGACTATTGCAGGTTTACTGCCCTGTTGGAAAGGCCAGGTCGAATTTGACGGAAAGCGCGTCCATGAATTTGATCCAAGCAAGCTTCCAACCTGGGGACTCGGATATGTGCCGCAGGAACGGAATGTCTTCCCTAACCTGACGGTGGCTGAAAACCTCGAAATGGCAGCCACCCTGTTAAAGGATCGCACTCCAAAGATCAAAGCGGCATACCAGCGTTTTCCCATCCTCGGTGAGCGCCAGAAACAACTGGCGCGAACGCTTTCCGGGGGCGAACGCCAAATGCTTGCCATTGCCAGCGCGCTGATGCTTTCCCCCAAACTCCTGATGATAGACGAGCCGACAACCGGCCTTGCTCCGAAAATCGGGGAAGAAGTGATCAAACTGATTCTCGAGATCAACGCCGGGGGCACAGCCATCCTTTGGGTGGTGGAGGAAAATCCAAGCAGTGTCTTAAAACACTGTCCGCGTGTCTACCTGCTCGAATCGGGGCAGATCCGGCGTACCGACACCGGTCAAAACCTGCTGAACGATCCAAAATTTGCAGAGCTTTTCCTGGGTGTATCCTAAACGGCGGCACCATTCCAAAAGGAATTCCACAAGCAAGGTGCAACCGTTCGATCGCCTTACAAATGGAAACCAGCTATGAAAAATAACCGGTTTGAAATTCGCATTGCAGGATTCGGCGGCCAGGGCGTGGTGACCATGGGGAGGGTCCTGGGGGTTGCCTTCACCATCCATCAAGGAATAAACTCGGTAAATACACATTCCTACGGTCCTGAATCGAGGGGCGGCTATTGCCGTTCGGAGGTCGTGGTTTCCGAGGGTGAAATACATTACCCAAGTGTACGGAAGGCGGATATTTTGGTCGCTTTGTCCCAAACGGCATTGGATACATATAAACAAGACCTGAAAGAAGAAGGGATAGTGCTCATTGATCCCAATTCCGTGAAAGATGTTCCGAAAAACCTTGCCTGCCATAGGATTCCAGCCATGGAAATCGCCCATTCCGTGGGCAATGTTAAATACCAGAATTCAGTGGTCCTTGGTGCGCTGGCAGCGCTTTTGAAATCCATCATCAAAAAGGAATCCGTGAAATCTGCTGTTTCTGAAAACGTCCCTCCAAAAACCATAGAGAAAAACCTGGAAGCTTTTGAAAAGGGATGGACGCACATCGTGAACGCAAATATGCCTGTTGCTGAATATTAAAAAGGAAAAATGGATGGTTGAAGCAGTTGTGAAAGAAAAGAAACACCCCGGTAATATCCGCCGCCCAACCATTGAACCTGGCAGGCATTACCTTGAAGGCAGTGAAGCCTGTGTCGAAGGAGCACTCCTTGCAGGTATGAAAGTCTATGCGGGATATCCCATTACACCTGCTTCTGAAATCATGGAACATGCCGCCCGAAGACTCCCCCAATTTGGAGGGCGATTCATCCAGATGGAAGACGAAATATCGTCTGCCTGCGCCTTGATCGGTGCTTCCTGGGCCGGCGCAAAAGCGATGACCGCTACATCAAGCCCGGGCTTTTCCCTGATGCAGGAAGCCATCAGTTTTTCAATCATGACGGAAACACCCCTGGTAATCGTGGATGTCCAGAGACCGGGACCGGGGCAGGGATATATCACTACCAGCCAGGAGGATGTGATGCAGGCCCGCTATGGGCATCATGGCGAAGGGCCCATTATTGCGTTGGCCCCCTCCTCGGTACAGGATATGTTTGATTTGACCATTGAGGCCTTTAACCTGTCTGAAAAATGGCGAACTCCCGTCCTGATCATGGTCGAAGAAACCGTGGCGCATTTACGCGAGCAACTTATCGTGCCCGAATTGGATACGATTAAAATAATTAAGCGAAAGAAACCCCAGGACCTGAATATTTCTCCAGAAAACTATCTTCCATACGGTCACGACATCGTGCCTCCGATGGCCAATTTCGGAGAAGGGTACAACATCAACCATGTTTCCCTGGCTCACAGCACAGACGGAAATGTTGGTAATTATTCCCTAAAGGTTCACCGGGAAAACATAGACCGTCTCCATCAGAAAATTGAAGGAAATGTGAATGAAATTGCCCGGGTTGAATCCCAGTTCCTGGATGGCTGCGATCATGTGCTGATCTGTTACGGATCGGTGGCACGGACCGGTCTTGAAGCAGTAAAGGAAGTACGCGAGGTTCACGGTATCAAAATTGGCTTTATCCGCCTGGTGACCCTGTGGCCTTTCCCTGAAGAGAAATTGCGCAGTTTAATTTCAAGAGTAAAAAACGTTTATGTTCCGGAGATGAACCTGGGCATGATCAAACACCCCATTACCGAAGCCCTCCGTGATAAATGTGACCAGGTCATTTCCATACCCGAGATCGGAGCACTGCACAGCCCTGAAAAACTGATCGATCAAATCATCAAGGGGGCAGCATGTTAAAACATCCGATGCTCAAATACATCAGGGAAGACGGTCCGGGGGGCAAGCGATTGCCCTTTATCCTGTGTCCTGGCTGTGGAGCGGGGCAAGTGCTCAATTACACCCTGCATGCTGTTGATTCAATCATTACTCAATCCGGATGTAAAAAAGAGGATTTTGTTTTCATCTCCGGTGTTGGCTGCTCGTCACGGCTTACCAGTCACTACCTGAACTTTGATTCCGGGTGGACCCTTCATGGGCGGGCGCTTGCCGTTGCAACTGGTGTACTCCTGGCGAATCCTGAACTCAAGATCATTGTTTTTACGGGTGATGGTGATGCAGCAGCCATTGGGGGAAACCATTTCATTCATGCCTTTCGCAGAAATATCAATATGACCGTCATCTGTGTGAACAACGGTTTATATGGCATGACCGGAGGCCAGGTTGCCCCGACCACCCAGCCGTCCACGATCACCACCACCACACCATACGGCAATACCGAGGAGGCGTTCGACCTGTGCAAACTGGCCGAGGTAGCCGGAGCTTCCTATGTCAGCAGATGGACTACCGCCCATCCTTTTCAGACCATCAAAGCGATAAAAAAAGGGATCGCCAACAAAGGTGCTTCTTTTATCGAAATCCTGTCTCAATGCCCGGTACACGATCATAGAACACCCGTGGAAATGATGAACGCCATGAAGGAAATAACGGCAGCCAAAGATAAAGCCATGAACTCAGGCAAAATTCCCATTGGTGAATTACATTCCGCGCCGCGTCCCGAGTGGACGGAAAGATATGAAGCCGTAATTGAAAAGTGCACAGAGGGATATCATGATTGAAATTGTGATCAATCCCGATTATTGCAAAGGCTGCAGCATCTGCGTTGCATTCTGTCCCAGGAAAGTATTGCAGACATCGAACACCATTAATTCAAAGGGATTTGCGCTGCCCGAGGCCGTTAATCCCGACGCCTGCACGCAATGTGAACTGTGTGAAATCGTATGCCCGGATCTCGCCATCGCAGTAACAGGAAAAGAGAAAAGCAGGGAGGCATAAATGGATCCTGAACATTTAAAAAACCATGCTTTCAGCAAACCCCATCACATTTGTATTGTCGTAAAAGACATCGAAAAAACCAAAAGCTATTATGAATCCATCGGTATCGGTCCATGGACGGAATACCCTCCCCTGGTTGAATATACAACGCTCAACGTGATTGACGAAAAAGGATTTTTCGCCACTCGTTTTGTCTATACCAAAATCGGCGATTTGCAGCTCCAGCTCGTTCAACCCGGCGAGGGAAAGACGATCTATAAGGAGTTTCTCGAAAAGAAGGGGGAAGGCGTCTTTCATATCGGTTTTGAAGTGGCTGATATCGGCATGGTGGATAAGCAGCTAACCGAGGACGGCCTAAAAATTCTTTCTAGCGGGCGCCGGGACGACGGATCTGGGTTTTCCTATTATGACACTCGAGAGGATGCCGGTGTGACCTTGCTGGTCCGCCAAACCAAAATAGAATCTTAATCCAAGGAAACTGTTTCAAAGGTCACACCCTGGGGGTATTTTCTGCAGGGCGGAAACTATTCCGCCCCTACAGGAGCAGGAGGAAATACACCGAATAAAAGTCACTTTGTGAGCGATTGTCCTGGAACGAATAACTTATTGTCTGGGGACTTATCTCCAAGGGAAACCTTTTTATGAATCTGTGGGAGCATGTGCCCCCATTTGTTCCTGAGGAACGAATAAGAACGAATCCATCTCGAAGTTCCTTCATATATATATCAGGCTGAGGAATTCTTTCCAAGGAACGATTCCAAACTAATAAGCGGGGGAACCAGCAAGTGCAAATTCGCGTATACATTTCCTAATTATCGAGGAACGAATAAGATGCTCGATCTTGCCTGGAGAGATCGAGGGCGAAACCTATGCGATTGTTAAGGTACGAAAGAGGTCATAGCAAGAAAGGAGAAAGCAATCCTTTGCCAAATGGATTATAGCACATGCGTTCTAAGTGTCAACTGAGCTAAGCCACCCTTGCCCTAACCTATCATATAGGTTGAGTTTGTTTCAGCACCTATTATTTTCTACAGCTACCTTATTGTAAGACATGGAAAATAAAACCATTTTTACCCCCACATTTAGTACCCAATAGATGAGAAAACACTATATGATTTTGGAGTTAAATAATAAGAACTACCATTTAATAATTTATAAACCAAAACGGATAACGGTGACGGACCAGGGGTGATGGCGATCCAGCTGTGGGCGGCGAAAACGTCCTCGTCGAATAATTTGTATGTGAAGTACGTGATACGAAATTAGAAATATATATAATGCGATGAACTCTGGCACGTGCGTGTTTTTGCAGACAATCCTTTATCTTACCGGTTCTGGTCGGCCGAGTGCCACCACCAGAGCGTAGCGCCGATCCCAGTCAGGCTTGCCAGGGCCAGGATCACGAAACTGGCCGGACCCATGGGATTCCCCTGTGCAAATACGCCCAGGATGGCCCATGGAAAATATTCAGCCCAACCGGCCGCCGTGACCAGTTGTGCAACGATCATCGTCAGCATCAACGCGCCGACCGGCAGCAGGTATCCCCGCCCAAGGCTGGCAAAGAATGCGAAGGGCAGCCCAGCGACGATCCCCAGGCAGACCGAGATGCCCACGTGGACCAATCCTGCCCAGAGGACGCCCGTCGAGCCGCCCGGGAGCCGGAAGAGAGCGCCCAGGACCAGTCCCAGCCCAAAGATGAGCGCTCCCAGCGCCGCGGACCAGATTGCGATCACAACGAATTTAGCCAGGAGTATGTTCGCCGCGCCGGACGGGTACAGCCAGCAGATCTTTCAGGGTCGCGTCGCTGAATTCGCGGCCGAACACCCAGGTGGCGATCATGGCCGTCAGCATGAACCCGCCCAGCGCCAGCACCTGCGCGAACAGGCCCAGGAAGGCTCCCCAGTTGGCGGCGGTGTCTGCCAGTAGGGTAGCCTTGGTGCTGATCAGCCCCATCTGCCTTGAGATCTCGGGGTTCATGGATACGAAGAGCAGGAAACCGATCCCCAGCGGCGCGAAGAGCGACCCTATGGCCGTGAACAGGGGCACCCTGGAGCGCAGGGCTTTGCGCTGTTCGATCCAGATCATGCTCGCTAACGTCTTCATTTCGGCTCTCCTTTCGCTCCGACCAGGCGGAGGAAATAGGCTTCCAGTTCTTCCTCTTCCACCACCAAATGCGTCGGCGGAGTCTTAGCCTGCACCAACAGGCTGGCAATGTTATCGGGACATTCGATCGCAGCGGTTTGCTTGAGTTCCAGGACACCGTCAGGGAGGATCTCGCCCGGATAGCCGGCGGTGGACAATACCTCCCGGGCAGCCGGGAGGTCCCGGGCCCGCACCAGCAACCGTCGGGAGCGGTTGCGCTCCAGCTCGTCCATTTCCATCTCCTGGAGAAGGCGGCCGTCGTGGATGATTCCGATCCTGTCCGCCAGGCGGGACACCTCGGCCAGGATGTGGCTGGACATGAAAACCGTCACGCCTTGTTCCCTGGTCAGCTTGAGCAGCAGTTCGCGGATCTCGACGATCCCGGCCGGGTCCAGGCCATTGGCCGGCTCGTCCAGCAGGATCAGCTTCGGGTCATGCAGCAGAGCCTTGGCCAGCCCCAGACGCTGGGCGTTGCCCTGTGAGAGGACGCCTGCCCGACGGTCCGCGTATTCAGCCAGCCCCAGGCGCTCGATCACCCGCCCAACTGCTTTCCTATCCGTGCCTGGATGGAGGCGCCTAGCCGCTTCCAGATTCTCCCGAACCGTAAGCTCGGGGTAGGCATGGGGAATCTCGACCAGGTACCCAACCTCCGCCCAGGGTTCGCGGTGCCCAGGCCGGACCTGGGTCCCGAGCACTTGCGCCACGCCGGTGGTGGGCTTGATCATGCCCAGCAGCATGCGGATGGTGGTGGTCTTTCCGGCTCCGTTCAGGCCCAGGAAGGCATAGATCTCGCCCTCGGCCACGCGCAGGGACAGGTGCTGCACTGCCTTGAGCGTGCCGTAGTGCTTCCCCAGATCGTGGGTTTCGATCGCCAGGTTCATGTCGATTGCCCTTCAGAAAAATTCGGTTCGATTTTCAATCCCACCCGAAGTGATGCCAAATCAGGATCACTCCGGCTGCATATGCCATACCGGAATCGGGTCTCGACTGATCTGTATTTTTTGTTTGGCGAGGGCCGGATGGCGGTGGGCCGCCAGGTTGACCAACAGACTGCCAAACTGACCAAACGAATAGCCTGCGAGTTCGGCGGAGAGCACCAGGCTGGTGTCGGGACTGAGGTCGGCATTGGGGTTGACATCCAATACATAGAAGATGCCGTCCTGCTGGCGAATGTCCAAGCGGGCATAGTCCCGGCAATTGGTGGCTCGAAAGGCGGCAATCGCTATATTCTCCAGTTGTTGTTTTTCTTCTGCAGAAAGGGTGGCTGGAAGGCGCAAGTGGATCAATTGATAATCCAACGAGGCCGGTTCGAACTTTGAATCATACGTACACAGCCTGGCGGAAGGCTCCTGGATGGCGGAGAAATCCATTTCAGCGATGGGGAACACCTTCAGTCTTCCATTCCCAATTAAACTCACATGGAATTCGCGTCCGGTGATGAAATCTTCAACCAGAGCGGGCTGACGGAATTCTTCGATCATCATGGCTGCCCGCTGGATTAATTCCTGGTGGTTTTGGACAACTGACTCCGGCGTGATCCCAAAACTATAATGCTCAAAAGCTGGTTTAACGATTGCGGGGAACCGATCCCAATCCGGTGGATTGTCCCCTTCGCAAACCTGCCAACAAGGGGTAGGCACATGCTTTTTTAAGAGACGCTGCTTGACTGCTGGTTTATTGTGGCTGAACCGAAGGGCCTGTGAGCTTGCACCTGTAAAAGTAAATCCAAGTTCTTCCAGTTTACGAGCGACCAGTGCGTGGCTGCCTGGCAAGCCGGGGATCTCCTCACACCAGTTGAAAACGATCTGGCGAGAGGGGTCACAACCGAGTAGGGCAAGTTCGAGGCGATCATCTTCCACGCAGATACCCTGCGTGGGGTGACCGACAGCTTCCAGGCCAGCCGTCAAGTCTTGCACCAATTTCAGAATCTCTTCTATATCAGCAGGCGGCCAGGAGCGGTCAAGGTTGTAGAGCAGGATCACAGGCAGGTCAGCGGGGGCAAAGTTCATGTAATTTCCTTTGAGATGTTTTCAACGTGGAAACAAAGGGAATATCAAGATATACAGAATTGTTGCCACCGCGCAGGTGGCCAGCATGACCGGAAAACCGCGCTTATTCCAAAGTTTTGATGTAATGGGAGTGCGGGTTTTCTCTGATAGGGTTGCAACCACAATATTGGTCGTCGAACCAATAATGGTTCCATTCCCACCAAACCCTGCACCAAATGCAAGCGCCCACCACAGTGGGCCAATGTCCATGCCGGCGGCACCCAACCCCTGGATGACCGGGATCATGGCGATGGTAATTGGGATATTGTCCACGACAGCGGATAAACCCGCCACCACCCAGATGATGATCACGCCAAATAACACGGGTGGGATGGAACTGGCCCGTTCAAGTACTCCTACAAGCGACTCCAGCACTCCGGCCGCTTCCAGACCGCCCACCATGACAAACAAGGCAGCAAAGAAGATTAAGACACTCCACTCTATATGCTCCAGCGTTTTCTTTACATCCGGCCGCACCCAGACCAACGCCACTCCCGCGGCGCTCAAAGCCACAAATGATGGGCTGATATGGAGAAAATGGGAAACGAAGAATAACAGGATGGCACCACCCAAAACGATGAGCACTTTTTGAGCGGTTTTTCGATCATTCAACGCCTCGGCTGGATCCAGGCTCATCACAGCTTTCATCTTGCGCGGCCGGATGGCCAGTTCACGCCGGAAAAGGAAGCGCAAGAGGAATAGGGCTGTCAACCAGACGACAACAACGATCGGTAAAGAGTAGATGAGAAAATCATTGAATGTGAGCCCGGCTGCTGAACCAATGATGATATTGGGCGGATCGCCAACTAGTGTTGCGACCCCGCCGGTATTGGAAAGCAATGCCTCGGAAATCAAAAAGGGCATGGGAGTAATGCCAAGGATTTCACAGATAAGGATGGTCACCGGCGCGATCAGGACGATGGTGGTAACGTTATCGAGAAACATCGACACCACGGTTGTGACAGTACCGAGCAACACCAGCAAACGGACCGGTTGTCCCCTGGAAACCTTGCCTGCCCAGACTGCCAGGTACTGAAAGAAACCGGTAGGCTCCAGCAGGGCGACCAGGATCATCATGCCCAGGAGCAGGCCGAGGGTATTGGAATCCACGGAGGCGAGTGCCTGGGATTCCGAATAGAATCCGAGCAATTTCCCCAAAGCTACCATCAGGGCTGCCCCGGCAAGCCCAACGATCATCCGGTTGATCTTCTCGGAGAAGATCAGTCCCAGGCTTACAAGGAAAATCAGACTGGACAAAATCGCGGCGAGGATCATCTCATTATTCCGTTGACCATAATGAAAGGATGGCAGAGCCGATATCGACATGCGAGATGATGCCGACCAGCCCCCCAGAAATATTGGTGACCGGCAGATCAAAAATCTCATTTTGAAGCATGATGGCATACGCACGGAGCAAGCCACTATTTTCCTCAACGGTAATCACCGGCTCCATGATCGTTGTGACTGACCGGGTAAGCAATTCCGGCTCCGGGCGGGTGGTTTCGACCGCCCCGAAATCATGTACAAAATCAAAATCCGCAACCAAATTGATAAAATCAGGCATTTCCAGCGAGAGCAGATCGCTCAAGCGGATGACACCGACCGGTCTGCCCTGCTCGTCAATGACCGGCAGGATACCGACACGCTTAGCGACGATCACTGCTGCCGCCTGGCCAATCGTGGTCTTTTCAGGGATGGATACAACATTCTTTTTCATAAAATCGTGAATTTTCATCTCGACTCCAATGGCTTTTGATAATCGTCTTTTTTAGAGTTCCCCGGCTATGGCGAGGATGACTTTCTGCCATGTTTCGGATCTGGTTTGAGAGTCGTCCACTCCTTTTGAATTCTCGATCACGCGGATCCTTTCAACCAGGTCGCGACGTATTTTCTCCAACCTTTCAATGCTAATCGTCAGTAAAAACTGACAGGTATCCAAATCTTGAATCTGGCTGAAAGCCTGGCGTAAATGGGGGAGACACAGGCCTGCTGAAGATTCCAAAGCTTTCTGCACCAGACCTTCATGGAGAGAGATAGATAACTCGCCCAACACGCTACGTGTGAAGTTACTGGTCATTCTGCATACCGGGCATGGCAAGCGGGGAGACAACGCCAGTACGACAGATTCAAATTCTGAGGCCTGTTTGAGACGTTTTCGGGAAAGCATTGATTTCCGGGATTGTTTGGGTTGAAGATCCGCATTTTGCAGTTGCTGTACGATTGTGAGGATAACATCGTGATAACTGACCATTGCTGATATGGAGTGATTCAAGCGCAGGTCGAGCATGCGGCGGGTGTGTGCCTTGCATAAGCCCAGGCTGTCACGAATATCGTTGCGGACAGCAAGGTCATTTTCTTTTTCCCGGAAAGCTGTTTGCAGGTAGGTGCCCACGGCACGCTGTTCCAGGAGGCACACCGGACAGCCGGGCTGCTTGCAAGCCTTTAATAGATCAGATTGAAGGGTATCGACCATTAAACAATTTCCTTTCGTGGTGATTTAGCCAGTTAGTTCAGGTAGGTTTTGTTAATACGGTTCCAAATATCCGGACACCCAATTAAAAGTGGACGGCTGGCATTATCTAGCAGTGCCAGCCGTCCCTGGGAGGAGAAGAGAATGTCAGGACGTACTGTCACCGGTGGAAAGGCGCTTCAAAAGACGAGGCGTATAAGTAATCCGGCGTTCAACAGCAGAATGATGATGCAACCTGTCTGCCAGCAAAATAACCAACATGCGGGCAATTTCATAGACCGGGATATCCAGGGTGGTTAGTGGCGGATCGGTATGAGCGGAGGCAGCAACGCCATCGAAGCCCGAAACAGCCACATCCTTTCCGATCTCCACACCAAGGTCACGCAAGGCATGGAGGGCTCCAAAAGCTGTCTCGTCATTGATGCACATGATGGCGTCCGGCGGATCAGGGATGGACCGCAAACGCTTGGTAGCTTGATAGCCACTTGTGCCGGTCATATCGCCTTTCTCAAGCAGAGCAGGATTAAAAGCCAGGTCCATGGCTTTCAAGCCCTGACGGTAACCCTTCAATCTTTCATGCTGAATAACAAGTTGCTTCGGGCCGCCGATGAATGCAATCCGCTTGAATCCGCGTCCGAGAAGATGGGTAACCAAGGCAGCCATACTGGAGGCATTATTCACTTCCACGTGTGCGTAATCAATACCATCCAACGAATGCTCCAGGCCAACGAACGGAACGCCTTGTTCCGCCAGGAAGCGTACCCGCCAATCATGCAAGTGCAGTCGATCCAGGATAAAACCATCTACTTTCCGGGAATGTATCCAGTTGCTGTAAATGGTCTGTTCCGCTTCAGCACCTGGTGGGGCAATCGAGACGAGCAAGTCGAATGGGTAATCGGCAGTTTCATCGCCCAAGCCGGAAAGGAATTCCGAGAAAAACGGATCTGCAAAGCGAGGGGTTTCGGAGGGTAGGATATAGCCGATAGCATCCGCTTTTTGACGGCGCAATTGACGGGCTGCCCGATTGGGGGAATAGCCCATCCGCTGGGCGGTTTCTATAACGCGCTGGCGGGTTTCCTCTGAGATATCGGGGTAGCCATCCATGGCGCGCGAAACCGCGGCTATGGACAGGTTTAGTTTTTTTGCGATGTCACGGATGGTGACTGACATGAATGATCCTTGTAATTCCTGAAACGTTTCAGTAAGATTATACAATGAAACAATAATTTTTGAACAGATATTCGATATAATATTCTGGAAATATAAATGACATATTGTCCCAATTCAATGGTACAAGAAAGAGTCCAACAAAATAAATCCTTGCCAGATGACCTAAGCAGGACACCCAATGGATATAAAGCGGAATAATACTTATAACCCTTCAAAAAAAAGAGATGTATTGTGGAAATATCACCCTCGGATAATTTAAAAAAAGCGCTTAAAGAAAAGCAAAAACCTGCTCCTGAAGAACAAAATCTTTTAGCGAGCTCTGAAATTCAAGAATATCTTGATATCAGACAGCAGCGACGATGGATATTTCCGCGAGCGGCATTGGTTGGAGCTGGTGCGGGCGCGGTCGCCCTGGGTTTCAGGGCTGCATTGACAGGCGCAGACGCCTTGAGAAATGGTTTGATCGCCTGGGCACAGCGCATGCCATTGTGGGGCTGGATCTTTCCGATCCTGTTCAGTGCGCTGGGTGCAGGGATCTCAGTAGCGCTTACACGACGTTTCGCACCTGAAACAAGCGGAAGTGGCATCCCGCATTTGGAGGCTGTTCTTCACCGCTTCCGTAAACTTAATTGGAAACGCATCCTGCCTGTCAAATTTATTGGGGGCATCATTTCAATTGGGAGCGGAATGGCGCTGGGGCGCGAAGGCCCCACCGTCCAAATGGGGGGTGCAGTTGGAGATGCGATCTCAGAGTGGCTGAAAGTTTCACCACGCGAACGATTGATTTTGATATCAGCCGGAGCTGGTGCTGGTTTGGCAGCAGCGTTTAATGCTCCTCTCTCAGGTTTGATATTTGTTTTGGAGGAAGTGCGGCGCGACTTTCAACCCATTGTATTTGGTGCGGTTTTTGTTGCCGCGGCGATCGCGGATATCGTGACGCGGATCGGTTCAGGTCAGTTTCCTGTCTTTGCCGTTCCAAGCTATCCCATGCCCCCTCTTACTTCCTTGCCGATCTTTGCCCTGCTTGGAGTAATAGCAGGATTGTTTGGCGTGCTTTTCAATCGTGGTTTACTGACTGCTATCAGTCTTTATGCACGATTGCCCGATCGCTTTGTGCTTCCAGCGGCTGCGATCACGGGCGGAGTCATCGGACTGGTTGGATGGTTTTCTCCGCTGATGCTGGGCAGCGGTCACACTTTGGCGGAGACTACTTTGAAAGGAGATCTGCTTCTGGCCGCCATACCACTATTTTTTATCATTCGTTTTTTACTCACTACCACCAGTTATGGAAGTGGTGCCCCGGGTGGAATATTTGCCCCCCTGCTCGTACTGGGCGCATTGATCGGACTGGCGATTGGACAAATTGGTCACGTTCTGGTACCAGCCATTGTGCCGATCCCGGCAGTTTTTGCGGTCGTGGGAATGGCGGCTTATTTCACTGCAATCGTGCGCGCCCCCCTGACGGGTATTATGCTCATTGTCGAAATGACAGGAAATTATTCCCAGATGCTGCCATTGTTGGTAGCTTGTTTTTGCGCTTATGCGGTTGCAGAATTCCTAAAAGATCTACCGATCTATGAGGCTTTATTGGAACGCGACCTGAATAGGGGTGGAGATAAGTTCCTTTTGGAAAAGCCTGTAGTTGTTGACCTCACCATCCAGATGGATGCCCCTTTTGCAGGTCGCGAAGTCCGTTTTCTTGGGCTTCCCCCCGGGTGTATTCTGGTACGCTGTTCGGATGGAAAACGCGAATGGGTACCCAAAGCCAATACCCGGTTGGAACCTCACATGCGGATTACAGCTGTTGTATCACCGGAGGCTTCCAACGGGCTTGAAATCCTGCACCAGGGTTGCGAGGCGACCAAGAAGGCGAAAAGGAAAAAATCCCCAAAATAGATTATTTCTCTCATTAAGGAATGGGGACTTGACAACAGAGCAGATGTTCTATTTGTCAAGACGGAAAATTGACAGCCAAAAATACAATTAAAACGGGTCAGGATGATGTTCATCCTGACCCGTTCGATCAAACCAAATAACGGTTACGGACCGGTGGTAATGGCGGTCCAGCCGCTGACAATATTCCCCATGGCCGTGGTAAAGGAATCAAAGCTGGTCGGGAAGTGCAGGTTACCGTATGCGCTTTGCGGAAGCAGTTTGGCAGCTACCTCTGCAGGCAGCACGACATCGCTTCGGGCGGGATGAGCATAACCGGTTGCCAGCAGGATCTGGCCTTCATCCGACAGGAGGAAGTCCTGTTCGAGCTTGGCTGCATTGGGGTGCGGGGCAACGGCGCTGATGTACTCGGCGAAGAGCATGCCCACGGTGGCATCCTGCGGGATGATCACCTGGAGCGGCAGGCCGGTGGCGTCGCGCTTGGCGAAACCATCGAAATCATAAACGATGGAGATCGGGCACTCGCCCTTTTGCACGGAGGCGACATTCAGCACGACACCCTGGCGCCAGTTGCCGCTATCGCGCAACTGCTTGAAAAAGTCCAGGCCGGGCTGCACGTTGGTCTCATCACCACCGTGGGCATAAGCAGCAGCGAGAACGGAGCCGGTGGCGTAAGAGGATTTGTTCGGGTCGCGGCTGCAAACCATATCGAGATATTCGGGTTTCAGGAGGTCGTCCCAGGTCTGCGGAGCATTCGGTACCAGGTCAGTGTTGACCAGGAAACTGATAGCACCCCAGTAGGCGACAACCCAGCGTCCATCCGCATCCTTGAAATTGGCAGGGATCTTATCAAATGATGTGTTTTTGTAGGACATGGCCAAATTATTGGCGATCAATTGACCAACGAAATCAAAACCAATATCTGCCACATCCATTACCGGAGCGTCCTTCTCGGCCAGCAGGCGGGTGACCTGTTCAGCGCTGGTCATATCGGTGTCGGTGTGGACGACGCTGTAGCGGGTTTCGATCGTCTTCCAGATGGCACCCAGGTTGACCCAGTCGTCCGTCATCCCGTAACTGACGATCTGACCTTCAGCCTTGGCACCGGCGATCTTGTCAGCATTTGGGTCCGCTGGTTTGGCTGGCGCACAACTGCTGAGTTGAATTGCCAGTAAACCGAATAAAACAACAAGCGAGACAAGCTTCTTCATTATTCTTTTCTCCTTTTGATTGGTTACCACCCAAACGGGCGGTTTTCCGTGGGCCGGAATCGAAACAGGGGAACTTATTTTCCTGCCAGATGAGTTGTCTTCTGCCCTCCTTTGCTGGTTACCAGGATAATTAACAGGGAGGTTACCCAGGCTACTACAAAACTAATCACTGCCAGTGCACTTGCCTGGCGCCCATCCTGGCGGGTATATTCCACCAGGTAGATCGGGAAGGTTTTAAAACGAGTCCCGACCAGCAAATTTGTGAGAGTGAATTCAGAAAATACCGTGGAAAATACCAAAAGACAGCCATTAATGATCCCCGGCATAATGTTGGGGACGATCACCCGCCTGAGGATGCTCCATCCATTCGCACCCAGACTCTGGGCGGCTTCGGTCAATACACGGAAATCGATCGCTTCGAGGGCATTGACCAGCGGGCGGTACATGAACGGCAACGAGAGAACCATGCAGGCGGCGACCAGGATGGAAGGGTGATTGATGATGGGGAGGGGTATCCTGGAATAAAAACGGATCAATGCCAGGGCAAGAACCACCCCGGGTATCCCGAAGGAAAAGGTGGTGACCATCTCGATGAGGGGTTTGCTTTTTGGCACCCGCAATTTCATCCAGTAAGTGGTGGGGGTGACCAGCACCAGTAAACACAGCATGGTGGCGAAGGAAGCCAGGAAGGAATTTTTCAATGTCAGGAAAAAGGCGCCACGTGAAGTAACCGCCTTCCACCACTCCAAGGTCAACCCTTCCGGCCAGAGGGTGCGATCCCAGCGGGTGGAGATGGAAAACATGAACGTTGCGATCACCGGGACGACCATGAACAATAAAAATAAAAGGATCACGCTGTTGCGCAATACAGCCTGTTTATTCATCCTTTCCCCCTCCTGGTGCGATTGGACAACCAGGTATACCCGAGCACGCACGCCAGCATGACAAGCAGGGAGATGATGGAGAGCGCATCGGCAAGCTCAGGGGCAAGCTGCACTTCGCCGCGGATCAGCGCTGCTATGCGGATCGTGACCAGGTCCACGTCGGAACCGGTCAACGTCCAGGCGGTGGCATAGGCTCCGAATGAATTGGCAAAAAGCAGCAGGAACCCGCTTAAAAGCGACGGGAGAAGGATCGGAAGCGCGACCCGCACCCAGTATTGAAATGTGGTCGCGCCCAGGTTAAGGGCAGCCTCATGCCATTCCCGTTTCAGTCCGAGGAGCGAGGGGATGATCAACAGGATCATCAAGGGAAGCTGGAAATATAAATATGCGATGGTCAAACCGGATACGGAGTAAATCCGGAAATTCGGGTAAAGATAGATGCCAACCTCCTTCAACAGGAGAGTGACCACGCCGGTGGACCCCAGGATCACGATGAATGCAAAAGCCAGGGGGGCGCCCCCAAAATTGGTTGATACATCCGAAAGGGCGATCAGGACATTTTGAACGAACTTGTTCCTGGTGGTGATGATGGCATATGCGACGATGGTTCCAAAAACCACCCCCAAAAAAGCCGTATTGGTGGAGAGCTTGAGGGTGTTGGCAAATGATCTCAGAAACAGGGGATCCATTGCCTGGCGGTAGAAATCCAGCGTAAATCGACCATTGCTCGACAGGCTGGAGCGGATCGTGGTCAGCAAAGGCAGAAATTCAAAAGCCAACCCGAAAATGAAAAAAGGCAGCAGACCCAACCAGGGTACCCAGGAACTGGTTGCCTTCTTTAACCGGTACACGGAAGGAGCAGTGATCGACATATTATTTCTTTATCATAGGGAAAGATGCAGTCCATCAAAGGCCAACTGCAGCTCTCCACGATATTGACTGCGGATCTGTCCGAGCAGGTCGACAGACAGCGCCGGGGGATAACAATGTGTGACCACCAGGGATTTCACCCCTGCCTGGCTGGCGATGAGACCCACGCTGTCAGCGTTTAGATGCTCTTCTGTTTCCCAACCGGAAGGGAAGGAACATTCGCAGATCAACAGGTCTGCATGATCTGCCAATTGCGCCAGCCCGCCATGCGGAGCGGCATCGCCCGAATACACAATTGAGGTCCCCGCCAGCTCCACCCGGTATGCAACACTATCCGGGGTGTGCCCGGTAAGCGCAGAACGAATCTTGATCTTCCCAATGGAAAACTCATCCTCCCGCACAGGATTGACCCGCAATTCATATTCCAGCGGATCAAGTTCCGGGTACAGCTGAACCATGCGCTGGAGGAAATCTTCGGTACCGGCGCAACTGGTGATGGTGAAGGGGCTGGTACGACGAGCGCCAGGAGCATAATTAAAAACGAGCAGCAGGGTGGCCAGGTCGAGGGTGTGATCGGGGTGAAGGTGGGTCAGCAGGAGCCGGTCAATTTGATCGGTTGAGATCCCGGCCTGCTCCAGCCGGCTGAGGGTCCCCGGGCCGATGTCGAACAGCAGGCGTGTGCCATCAGCAATGACCACCAAACCTGCTGGTGAATGCTGCTTGACGGGGACAGCGGTGCCAGTTCCGAGGAAAAAGATATCCATAATTCGCGAAGAAAACCAGGCAATTGTCGCAGATACGGGAATGGTTCGGTGTTATAAAAAATTATAACAACAGATAATATGAAAGTCAATGTTTTAATATACTTATACAAATAAAACAAGCATTAATTGACATACCAAACGAAACATAACATCATATATCATGTTTCGTTTAAACTCATTTTTGGGGCATCTCCCGGCCTGGCAGTTTAGGGAAATTTACCCGCACCACACCGAATTTATCGCAACCGGAAGACGAACCAAAGAACACATATGGATCGCTTTTGCTCCAGGCGGCATATTTTCCCAATACGCGTTGGAAGGCTGTCTCTGCTGCCGGCGTATTCCATCCAAGAATGGCCACCGTGCCGCCTGCGCCGCCCCCGGTGATTTTGGCTCCCAACAGGTCATTGGCTTTCTCTTCCCGCACCAATTCAACGATCTTATCCGTGGCTTCCGAACCCAGACCGCATTCGCTGTAGCCATGGTGAGCCAGGAACATCAGCTCACCAAGCAGCGCACCTGTGACAGAGTCCAATAGTTCGGCCGGGCGGGAGAGCAGGCTGAAGAAGCTTTGCACCCGGGCGTTTTCCTCCACCGCATAACGGGTGGCAGCGCGCACGGGGTAGACCACCTCGGGACGCACCGGGGTGAATGGGTCCAGGTGGGTTGAAAACAGCTTGTTGAAATCTGCTCCGGAAATGCTTTCGGGCAGCCGCCCTTCATACCGTGAACGGAACTGAGAAGGGGAGATGTTTGCCAGGTAACCGTTCCATTTGGATTCGGTCCAGCGGGGAAGAGCTCCACTCTTATCCAGGACGGGTTCAAGTTTTTCCAACTCGCACAGGAAGCGGTATCCCATGAAGGTGGCGGCGCGGGCGGATTCGTATTCGATCCCTGCAACCGAGTGACGCACCCCGGAGTCGATCCCCCACAGGCGGAGAGTTTCGGGCAGCTTGACCAATGGTTGTGGCTGGCACGGCTGACAGATCATCGGAACGAAATAGTCTTCGTCACCCATCACCACCGTCAATTGATCCATAATGCCGCAGGCAGACTGGGTGAGGGCGATCTCCACCCACTGGGTCCACTCAGCCAATTCCACGCCCTTGACCTGGATGCCAAACATTTCTGCCATGGCTTTCATCGGGGCAACTTCAAGGGCGGCTGAAGAACTGACCCCCTTGCCGAGCGGCACATCCGATTCGAGGTAAAGGGAGAAACCATGGATCACTTTCTCCGGGAATTTATTGAGCAGGAAATATAAATCACCGAGAATATAGGAGCACCACGAGCTCTTGGGATCCTGGTTGATCCAATCACGGACCACGTCGAGCTGTTTCACCCGTCCATCTTCCAGCAGGTCGGACAGGGTAAACTCGACCAGACCCTTCCAGCCGATGGACTCTACGGCCGGATTGTAAAATTGCACGCTGCGGTCGGTGCGGGGTTGTACCGCTGCCAGGGTAGCCTCGCGGATGGTTGTTTCAAAGACCATGCCGCCGGTATAGTCGTCGTTGCCGCCCATCAGGTCCAACCGTCCCGGCGTGCGGTTGATCAGAATCTCTTTCCCTTTTTGGAAATATCCCTTTTCCACCAGTTTTTGAATGCCGGACTCGAATTTTGCCAGGTCGGGATATTTTTCTGATAGTTGTTTGAACGCTTGATCCATATTTTTTTGCTCCATGGAGGGAATAGGAATCCAATAAATCAACGAATACAGGGTATTAAATGTGACGATTTCCATTCTAACATTTATGAAACATATAGTCAAACGAAACAAAACGAAACGGAAAACATTGACATACATAACAAGCAGTGTATAATAAATTCTATACGAGGTCCCATGAAGTCTTCATCTCAAAGGAAAACAAGCCAAACAGTTGATTGGTTGGGTTTTACTCCCTTCCTGCTTTTTTGCCTGGTATTTGAAATTGTTCCCATCATTTTCCTGTTGCAGGGCAGCTTTATCGAAAAGACAACCCACGCCTTCACCATCCAGCATTACCTGGATTTACAGCGTCCTTTATATATCAATTCTTTTGTTAACAGCATCAAGCTTTCGGGATTGACAGCCATCATTGGCGTGGTCCTGGGGACATTCATCGGATATGCCATTTACCGCTGGCCTTCCGAACGGGTGCGCGAGATCCTGATCACCCTCTCGGACGTGACCACCAATTTTGCCGGCGCTCCCCTGGCGTTTGCCTTCGTGGTGATCCTGGGAATGAATGGGGTTATCACGCAATTCCTGCTGCAATATTTCAACACTGATCTTTATCCAAAGTTCAGCATTTACTCGTTTTCCGGGTTGATCCTGGCTTATGTATATTTCCAACTACCCCTGATGGTTTTACTCATTCTACCGGCTTTCGCCGGGATTAAAAAAGAATGGCATGAATCCGCGCAGAGCCTGGGTGCAGATACGCTCCGATTCTGGTGGCGGATCGGCATCCCGGTCTTAATGCCTTCGCTCATCGCAGGCCTGACCCTCTTATTCGCGAATGCTTTTGGGGCTTATGCCACCGCCTATACCCTGGTCCAGTCAAAATTGTCGCTGGTGACACTCCAGATCGGTTACATGATCGCCGGTGAGGTACGCCAGGACCAGGCAGTGGGCATGGCGATGGCGGTCATGTCCCTGGTCATCATGGGTTTAAGCATCGCAATCTACCAGGCAGCCACCTTGCGAACCCGGCGCTGGTCGAAATCTTAAGGTGATCCTTTCTAGATCAAGGCAATAAACAGTGGCGAAAACTAGCATCACCCAAAACCATGAATCCAGGAAAAAGATCCGCCCGGCCGGCTGGCAGGTCTTTTTGGTCGGATTTTTCCTTTTTTATTTGCTCGTCCCGATCATCTCCACCTATGTCTTTTCGGTTGCCACGCGCTGGGACCGCACCATCCTGCCGGAAGGATACACCCTGGAGTTCTACCTGAGGGCATTCAATGCCTCTTACTTTACGATCACCCTGCGGAACTCATTGATATTATCCCTGGCGACCGTATTGGTGAGCTTGCTGGTGATCGTCCCCACGGTGTATTGGGTGCATACCCGGCTGACAGGCGCCAAGCCGCTGCTCGACGTATTGATGATCCTGCCGTTCGGGATCCCAACCGTGGTGCTGGCACTGGCGCTGGTACGGGTCTACAATTTTCCCCCCGTGGCCCGCTCTCCCTTCCTGCTGATCGGGGCGGTCGTCATCTATTCCATGCCGTTCATGTACCGGCCGGTCTCAAATGCCATCCAGGCGATCGATGTGCATGTCCTGACCGAAGCCGGGCAGAGCCTGGGGGCGGGAATTTTCAAGATCCTGTCCAGGATCATCATCCCCAACATCCTGCCCGGGATCCTCAGCGGCAGCCTGCTGGTCTTTTCCACCGTTTTTGCAGAATTTACCCTCACTTCCCTGATCGTCGGCGCCAGGTTCAAAACCTTCCCTCTGCTGCTGGTCGAATTTACCCGCATCAATGGGAACGTGGCCTCGGCCTTTTCGGTGATCTCCTTTACGATCGCCTGGCTGGTTTCGATCCTGATCCTGTGGGTGGGAAGCACAGGACAGACTTCAAGAACCAAAACTATTCAAGCCCGATAATGAAGGATATAGCTATGGCCTACCTGGAATTGAAGGACATCAATAAATCCTTTGGCGGGGTGAAGGCTGTTAACGATTTCAACCTGGATATCGAGAAGGGATCACTGGTTTCATTCTTGGGACCTTCCGGATGCGGCAAGACCACCACGCTGAGGATGATCGCAGGCTTCGAACAGCTCGACAGCGGCACGATCAGGCTGGATGGGACCGATATTGCCCCGGTACCGCCCAACCGGCGCGATATCGGGATGGTATTCCAGGCTTACGCCTTATTCCCAAACCTGACCGTATTTGAAAATGTTGCCTTCGGACTCCAAATGAAGAAGACCCCGAAAAAGGATACCGAGAAAAGGGTCAACGAAGTGCTGAATATGGTTCGCCTGCAGGACACGGCAAAGCGCTTCCCCCATCAACTCTCAGGGGGTCAGCAGCAGCGCATCGCCCTGGCGCGCGCCCTGGCGGTCCAGCCGCGGGTGCTGCTCCTGGACGAGCCCCTCTCCGCCCTGGATGCCGAAGTGCGCGTTGTGCTGCGCGGCGAGATACGGCGCATTCAGTCCGAGCTGGCCATTACCACGGTATACGTTACCCACGACCAGGAAGAAGCCTTGTCGATCTCGGACAAGGTGGTGGTGATGAACAAAGGTTTAATCGAGCAGATCGGGACGCCGGAGGAGATCTACCGGGCTCCCTCGTCGCGATTTGTAGCCACGTTCATCGGCACCGCCAACCAATTTCTTGGCAAAACTTCGGGCGGAAACAAAGTCATTTGCAGTAATGTCGAATTGCTGACCAGCAGCTTGAAAGGTTTCGCGGAAGGACAGGCGGTGGTTGTCCTGGTTCGACCCGAGAACGTCCAGGTGCAAAGCGAGAAACCTCAGCAGCAGAACTGGAATGTCATCCCCGGAGGGATCGAGACGATCACCTTCCACGGCGCGGTCACCCGCCTGGGGGTCAACGTGAACGGCCAGCGGGTGGTAGCCGACATTACGGTTGCCAACACCCAACCGATTTCATTGAACCAGAAAATCTGGCTGATGTTTCCACCAGATGCCTGCCAGGTGATGGCTGCGGAAGAATGATCCATATTAATTCGCACGAGATCGTTCTTGATAAACAGGAGAGGTTGGAAGCATGGACCTCTTACGGGCGCGTTGTCAGGCTGGCAATGGACTTTATCAAGAATTGTCCCGTCGATCCTGCCAATGGCTTGCCGTGGTACGTGCAGTACTCCTGTTTCTGGACCGACCCCCTGCGTCCCACCACCTGGCCGGATAACCCGGCAGGAAAATTTGCCTGGGCAGTGACCACGCTGCTCAAATACTATCCCTATTCGGGGGATGCCAGTCATATCCAGATCGTCAGGACGATGCTCGACCGTCTTTGGGATTACCGCACGCCCGGTCATTTTGCATGGCCGGACGTCCCGTACGCCTCAGCTCATCCCGGGACGGGAATTTACTTCGGCGCGCGCGCTGACGGTGAATATGCCACCGAACCGGATAAGAGTCGCACAGGTTGGGCGCGCCTATCTCGATTTCTACGCAACGACCGGCGAGAAAAAATACCTGGAGATCGGCTCACGATGTGCGGAAGTGATGGCGCAGAAGATCCGCCCGGGGGATGAAACCCACTCCCCGTGGCCATTCCGGGTGAATGTTCAGGATGGGAGCCCGGTGGAGGAGTACAGTTCGCATTGGGTACCTGCCGTCCGGCTATTCGACGAGCTATCCCGGCTTGGCATGGGAGAGTACCAGTTCAATTCGGGACCAGGTCTGGTCGTGGATCGAGAAATTCCCTCTACAAAACAACATTTGGAAGGGGCATTTTGAAGATATTCGTCTCGACCCCGGCAACGAGAACCGGGACCAGGTTTCTGCCGCTGGAGACCGCGCGCTATATCCTGCAAAACAAGGATCACTTCCCCGAATGGCAGAAGCTGTCTGCAGGGCTGATCGCCTGGGTGAAAGACACCCTTGGAGGGTCACCTTTCTTATTCCGCGATCCCTATCCATGAACAAAGATTTTGTTACTTTCCAATGGGCAGCCACACTGCCCGCTTTGCAAGCCTGTCCGCCCTTTATGCGGAGCAGGCTGACGACCCGGTATCCCGCGAGCAGGCAATCCGATCCTTCAATTGGGCGAGCTATATGGCGAACGAGGATGGGACGGTAACAGTCGGAGTGGACCGCCCGGATTACTACAACCAGTGCTGGTTCACCGACGGCTATTTCGATTATGTCCCGCACTTTATAGACGGCATGGCCAGCATCCCTGAGCTTGCGCCTTCGGACAGCGATCATATGCTCAGTTCCACCAGGGTAGTGCAGGCTATTTCTTATCAGCCGAACCAGATATCCTACCGCTTGTCAGATGCCGGCGGCACTCAAAAATTCCGGTTGACGTTTCGGCCTGTGAGCATAACGGCTGGAGACAGACTGCTTCCACGGCAGGAGAAACCAGGCGCTGAACCGGGATGGGTATTTGATCCCGTAAAAAATGTGCTCGTGATCCACCCGGAAGCCCGGGAAGTGCAGGTGTCAGGACGTTAAGACATTGGATAATCCGAAATGCGGATTAATGAGGCAGTGACAGAATCCTTGAAATGATGAGAACGGAATGAGGAGGTGAAACCTGCAAATGAGAATAGATCTTGTCATGAGATCATGTATGCCTTACAACCGGTCAATTTCCGGCCGGAAAATCATAATAGGAGAAAAGAGATGTCAAAGAAAACGTATTTGTTCGTGAGCTTAATGTTGGCCCTGGTGCTGGGCCTGGTGTCCTGTGCGCCGGCTGCAACCGCAACACCCGCTCCGACCACTGTACCTCCGACCACTGCACCTCCGGCGACAGTGCCGACCGTGGTCGTTCCAACGGTGGATCCAATGGTCCAATTGGTCGATGCAGCCAAGGCTGAAGGCACGATCGTGTCCTATGGCCTTCCGGATGACTGGGTGAACTATGGCGGGCTGTTCCAGGGGTTTACCGCCAAGTACGGCATCACTCACCAGGATACCGATATGGACAGCGGCACGATCATCTCAACCCTGGAAGCGGAGAAATCCGCACCTGTGGCCGATATCACCGACTTAGGCCTGAATTTCGCCAAGCTGGTCGAAGATGACGGCCTGTCCATGCCCTATATGAACTCCCACTGGTCTGATATCCCCGATTACGCCAAGGATCCGCAGGGCCGCTGGTCGGCTGCATATTATGGCGTGATGGCCATGCTGGTCAATGCAGACAAGGTCACGACCGTTCCACAAACCTGGGCTGACCTGGCGAAACCCGAGTATGCCGGTACCGTCTGCATGAAGGACCCGCGCTCATCTGCTACAGCCCAAATGACCGTCCTGGCAGCGGCCTTCGCCAATGGCGGCGATGAGACCAATGTCCAGCCCGGGTTGGATTATTTCAAGACATTGATCGACGGCAAAGTACTGAACGGTGTTTCTCCGTCGGCTGCCAATATCCAGAAGGGCGAATGCCCGATCACCCTCCAGTGGGATTTTGATGCGCTCAACAACAAGGATCAGAATCCAAACATGAACCTGCAGGTGGTCATCCCCTCCGATGGCACCGTGGCAGGGATGTACATCCAGTTTGCCACAGCGGGCGCACCGCATGCCAATGCGGCCAAGCTCCTGTTGGAATATGAATACTCTGACGAAGGTCAACTGGCGTATGCACAGGGCTTCGTGCATCCCATCCGCACCAGCGTCGTCCTGCCGGCAGACCTGTTAGCCAAATTCCCGCCGGCCTCCGCCTACAGCGCGGTTCACTTCCCCACCAACTATGGTGCCCTTGACCAGGCCAGCGCAGCCATTGCAGAAGGCTGGGCGGTGATCAACCCATAACCAGTTAGATTACCCCTCCTGGTAGTGGAGCAGGCGATCCTGCTCCACTACACCCCCGGCAAGTCAAGTTTGTTTGGCCTTGTACTAATTTATTTGCACGAATGCGATCAAATCAACAAAGGAGTATTGAATGCCTGTCACTGGAGAGTCAATCCGTTTTTCAAGATTATTTTCCGAGGGAAAGAATGCGGTGGTTGTCGCGGTGGACCACGGTCTATATTTTGGCCCACTGGCCGGGATGATCGACCTGCCCTCGGTTATCGACAAAGTTGGCGGAGCTGACGCCATCCTGATGGCGCCCGGCACCCCCGCCCACTGCCAATCGGTTTTTTCCAGGCGCGGCGCACCGGCCTGCATCATACGCCTGAACTGGGGCTCCAATTACGCGGCGATGTGGAACTACAAGCATTCACACAGTGTCCCAATGCTATCTGTAGCAGATGCAGTGGCACAAGGAGCCGACCTGGTTATCGGCAGCCTGAGCTTGAAGAACCCCGACGAAGCAGAAGATGCTCACAACGTGGAAATCTTTTCCAATTGTGTAGCCCAGGCGCGCGCCCTCGGTATCCCGCTCATCGGCGAGGTCTACCCGACCGGCGGCGATGATTTCCAGCCCGAAGACTTGCAGGAAGAGATCTTCATCGGCTGCAGGATCATTGCCGAGTTGGGCGCCGACCTGGTAAAGACCTTTTACACCGGTAAGAACTTCAACAAGATCACCGCTGCTACGCCGGTTCCGATCCTTGCCCTGGGCGCCAAAAAGCTTCCAAGGGAATCTGACGCACTCAAATTAGCCGCCGTTTCGGTGGAAGCCGGCGCACGCGGGATCGTGTATGGAAGGAATGTCATCCAGTCAAAGGATCCCGACCGCCTGCTGGATGCCTTGAAGGAAGTTGTCAAGGAATTCAAGGCGCCTGATAAAGTGGCTGCCAAGTACAAATTGGATTAGGATGGAAATTCTTCTTGCAATCGACGCCGGCACCACTTCGATCAAAGCCGGGGTATTCTCCCCCGACGGTCGCTGTCTGGGCCTGGGAAGACAGGAATATCAACTCGAGACTCCTGCTGCAGACCGCGCTCAACTTGATCCCGGAGGTGTACTGGCAGGCTTGCCTGAAGACCGTTCGAGCCGCACTTGAACAGGCTGCAATCCAACCGGAACAAGTGAAGGCTGTGGCGGTTTCAAGCCAGGGCGAGACGACCATCACCCTGGATAAGCATGGGCGGACGATTTATCCCGCCCTGGTCTGGCTGGACAACCGCGCGATTGACCAGGCGGCCTTCCTAGCCAAACGATTCGGCCCGGAGGTTTACGCCCGCACCGGGATTCCCGAGATCGTCCCCACCTGGCCGGCGTGTAAGATCCTATGGATCCGCCAGAACGAACCGGATGTCTTCGCACGCGCTGACAAGTTCCTGCTGGTACAGGATTACCTCATTTACCGCCTGACCGGTCGAATTGTTACGGACGGTTCCATCTCCTGCACCACACTGAACTATGACCTGGTCAAAAATACCTGGTGGAAAGACATGCAGGATGCCATTGGAATCCGGGAAGCCCAACTGCCCGAGATCGTCCAGCCGGGTACGAATGTTGGGACCCTCACGAACGAAGCTGCCAGCCTGCTGGGGCTGACGACCAGGACTTTTGTCGTCAGCGGCGGGATGGATCAATCTGTAGGCGCCCTGGGGGCGGGAAATTTCAGACCCGGGATGGTTTCGGAGACGACCGGCGCAGCGCTGGCAATCCAGGCTACCATCTCCGACCCGATGATCGACGAAGCCCGGGTGGTACCGGTTTACTACCACAGTGCACCGGGCCAGTACCTGTTCGTCCCGGTGTGCCCGACAGCCGGGATGGCCCTCAAATGGCTGCGGGATGCTTTTTTCCAGGATGAGCTGCGGGCAGCTGAAGAAATAAAAACCGATGCCTACGACAGGCTGACCGCACTTGCCGGGTCGGTACCGCCCGGGTCGGATGGGCTGGTCATGCTCCCGCACCTGATGGGTGCCTTCAGCCCGGAACCCAACCTGCAGGCGCGCGGAGCATTCGTTGGGTTCACGCTCAGTCACACCCGCGCCCATTTTGTGCGTGCCCTGCTCGAAGGGGTGGCGTTCATGCTGCGCCGCAACCTGGAAACCATCGAGCGGACCGGCATCCAGATCGATGAGATCCGCGCCACAGGCGGGGGAGCGCGCAGCGCCTTGTGGAACCAGATCAAGGCAAACGTCTGCAACCGGAGGGTGGTGACCCTCGAAAACGAGGAAACCGGGCTGCTGGGGGATGCCATCCTGGCGGGCGTTGCCTGCGGACTATTTCACTCGATCGAAGACGGGTGCAATGCCATGGTCAGGGTCAAGCAAAGCCTCCCGCCAAATGCGGACGCAAAGGCATATGAAGAAGCATACCTCCGGTATTGCGAGTTGGACCGGCAGCTGTTTGATTATTTCAAGCACACCTATTTCCATAAGTCGTAGAAGCATAAAAATATTAATCGAGAATCCGCAGATCGAAAGGAAGGTTATGAAGATGACAAAATCCAAAGTAGGTGTCCTGGTAATGGCCTTGCTCGAGGACGATTACAACAAGACTGCCCACGTGCGGCCGATGGCCCAAAAAGTGGCAGATAAGATTGGCAGGATTATTGGTAATTTCGCCGAGGTGGTGTGCCCGCCGCTGGTGGAGGAAGAATACCAGGCGGAAGCCGCGGCGCAGATGTTTAATGCCGCGGGAGTGGATCTGATCATTGCGGTTGAGGTGGCTTACACCAAGGGGGCGGTACCCACCCGCTGCTTCCTGAGCACCACTGCCCCCGTGCTGGTCTGGAATGCCCAGCAGATCGAATTTCTCCCTGAAGATGCCGATTTTGACCTGATCATGCTCAACTCGGGCATGGCTGGCATCCCGGAAATGACCTCCGCTCTGATGCGTCTTGGGCGCCCATTCTGGATGGTCAGTTCGATGATGGACGACCCGGAAGGACACAAGCAGCTGGCCGGGTACATCGCCGTAGCTGGTGCCATCAAACGATTAAAAGCAGCCCGGATCGCCGTCTTTGGTCATGCCTTCGAAGGTATGACCGACCTGATGATCGACCAGCTCAGCCTGCGGCAGTTCGTCGGCCCGGTATGCTGGCCGGTGGAACCTGAGAAGGTTTCGGTCGCAATGGGCCAGGTCTCCGATGACGAGGTCAAAGCGCTGGTCAGGAAAGAAACCGGTCGTTACAAAATCGATATGGATGCGGCACAGCTCGAACGTTCGTGCCGCCTGGCCCTTGCGCTGGAGAAGGTGACCCGCGATGGTAAATTTGATGCAGTCGCTTCCTTCGACCAGGTCTGGTTAACCGATGCCCGCGTTGGTATCATCCCGGCTTATGCCACCGGACGCCTGTGCGAGTTGGGCATCCCGTGCTCCACCGAGGCAGATCTCACCACGGTGACCGCCATGTTGATCCTGCAGGAGCTGGTCGGTAAATCCACTTTCCTCGAGAACTACGTGATCGATTTCAAACGGGATGCGATGATCCTGTCACACGACGGACACGGCAACCCGGCCCTGGCTTCCAGCCCGGCTGAGGTTACCCTTAAGAACAGCATCTACTACAAGGGCGTGAACGGCTTTGGAGCCAGCTTCGAATACGCTTACGCCCCCGGACCGGTGACGAACCTGGCATTGGTTAACATAGGAGGGCGCTGGAGGCTCAATATCAGCGAAGGCGAGTCGATCGCCATCAAGCCGCGCCCGGTGGCTGCGCCGCAGATGTTGTTCAAACCCAAAAACCTGAACATCAAGGATTGGTGTGACGCCTGGTGCAAGGCCGGTTCGCCGCATCACATGGCTCTGGCTTACGGGCACCTGGCGAAGCAGATCAGGACCTACGCAGAAATGCAAGGTCTGGATGTGGTCGAAATCTAGCAGCCCGGTTAAGTGACCGGCATGGTCAGCGATTGGTTTGCAGTATGGACAGGAACGAAGAACCCTGCCTGAAAAGGGAGAAGCCATGGAAGATTTAAGTGCAGCTGAACGACGGTCGCAGATCGCCCAAATGGTGTTGGAGAATGGAAAAGTTCAGGTAGCCAGCCTGGTGGAACAGTTCCAGGTGACCGAAACGTCCATTCGTCGGGACCTCACCTTGCTGGAATCCGCCAATCGACTGAAGCGCATCCACGGCGGAGCCATTCCCCTCCCGGGCAATTCGCGCACCGATTCGTTCTGATGAAAAGAAGGAACTGCACATCAAGGCCAAGGAGCGGATCGGCAAGGTGGCAGCGGAAATGATCAAGCCCAAGGATATCCTGCTGCTGGACTCGGGAACCACCACCTTGCAGGTCATCCGGCATGTCCCGTCGGCTTTTCGCAGCAGCAACATGGTGACCCTGGTCACAAATTCGCAGCCGATCGCACAGGAAGTGCTCACCTGGCCCTCTCCCAACCTGACCATTCTCGGGGGCTTGTACCTGCCCGACTACCAGGCTACCGTCGGTCCCCAGACTCTGGCCCAGCTGCAGGAATTGACCGCTGACAAGGTCTTCCTGGGAACGGACGGCCTGACCCTGCGCAGCGGCGCCACCACCGCCAATATCTTTATGGCAGAAGTGGACCGGATGATGGTCGAGCGCTCCCGCCAGGTGATCCTGGTGACGGACAGCAGCAAAATTGGACGGGTCGGTTTCGTCCCGGTTAAACCTGTAAATGGCTTTCACATGCTCATCACCGACACAAACGCCCCGCCCGATATCATCCAATCGATCCGTGAAATGGGAGTGGAAGTCATCCTGGTGTGAAAATACACCTAGCAGGTCTGCAGCCGGGCTGTGGAAAACACGCGGTGCACTTTTAGATACCCCTGCCTGAATGGCAGGAAGAACCGGTTTCTCCCAGGGTTAATTTATTCTTGCCGGCACAAGGATTGAAGGAGTCCGAATTCATGTACAGGGGTATCGAGATCACCCCGCCATTTTTCGAGATTGGTCCCAAGGCTTACCTCTTTGGCAAAGAGGTGCTCAAGCTTGCCAGGGTTGCCGACAGGCTGAGCGTCAAATACAACGTACAGATCATCATTACACCGCAGTACGTCGATATTCCGATCCTGGCACACGAAGCGAAAAACCTGCTGGTCTTTGCCCAGCACATGGATTCCCTGCCTGTGGGACGTGGGGTTGGCTCCGTTTTGCCGGAGGCGATCAAGGCTGCCGGTGCTGTGGGAGTGCTGCTCAACCACGCCGAGAAGAAGCTGCCGCTTGCGGAGTTGGAGCGCACCATCCGGCGTGCTGACGAGGTTGGATTGGTTTCCATGGCGTGCGCAGACAACCTGGAAGAGGCGGTCAGGATCGCTCAAATGCAGCCCAACATCATCATCGCCGAGTCGCCCGACTTGATCGGGGTGGGAAAACGCGCCGCGAACGATCGCCAGACCATTGCTGAGATCAACGCGGCCATCTGGGCGATCGACCCTGGGATCCGGGTACTGCACGGTGCCGGTATCAGCCGGGGGCAGGACGTGTACGATGTTATTATTGCCGGCGCTCAGGCAGCCGGTTCCACCAGCGGCATCATCAAGGCAGAACGACCCCTTTGCCATGCTCGAGGAAATGATCCATTCCGTGCGGGCTGCCTGGGATAAATCACATTAAATTTTTGGAGGTCAGGCTATGGCAGTATTTCATGAAACATTCAAGATCCAGTCGGATCGAAGACCCACCTTCGAAGACGTGACCGGGAGGGTGGAGGCAGCGTTGAAAAACTCCGGCCTTAAGAACGGCATCCTGTTGGTCTTCTCCCAGCACACCACGTGCAGCGTACTGATCCAGGAAGCATCGGACGATACAAATTATTGGAATACCGAACTATTAATGCAGGACCTGGTGGACGTGCTCGAAAAGATCATTCCCACCTGCCGGACCGAAGGACAGTATCACCACCCGGGTCCCAAACATATTGAAGCCGCTGCCGGCAGGAACGAACTCCCAGCCTGGTCATTGAATACAGATGCACATCTCAGGTCGGTCCTGATGGGTCGTTCGCAATCCATCCCGGTCATCGATGGGCGCATGCAACTTGGCGAGTTTGGGCATATCTATTTTGCGGACTTCGACCAGGTGCGGGCGCGCGAAAGAACCGTCATGGTTCAGATCGTGGGGGAGTAATTGAGAAGAGGCTGTACCTGCTGCAGGTACAGGTGAACCTGCAGTGTGGAAGCTGGGTAAACTTTTGCCCAGCCTTGCCTTGCTAAGGTAAAGCAAGATAGAAACTTTCACCAGACAGCGATTCATAAATTAATGACAGACGAGAATCTCCTATAGAAATGATAAAGGGAACGTAACCAGAAATAATTTCACCCCGATTAAAATCTGAATTTTCCAGGATATTATCCACGCCTGTCGTGAGCCTTTCCGGATATGACAGGATACCGTCAGAACCCAATAAAGTCATTTTATATAATTTCAGATGACACTGTTGGTCCATGGATTGGTCGCAGGTAATTTGGAGAGAAACAAGAATATATTGCTGGTGTCCACCTGGTTGCGAGTTAAACATATTACCAGATGCAACCAACCCATCGGCTGGTCGTACCAACCCAGATACAACAAATTTCATATTGTCAGCGTTGACTCCAAAACCAACCGGGGCGGGATTACCTGGCGATGTACCTGGAGGCATTGCGGCAGTTGGGATAACCACAATTGTTGATGTTGGCTGGGATGCATCCGAAGTAACACCATTGACGGGTGTGCTGACGGCAGCTTTAATTGAATTGCATGCCGGAAGGATCATGGCAAAAATCAGGGCGGGAATCACAAGGGTTTTGTAATGGTTCATTTTATTGGGTAGCCCGAATCGTTTATGGATAATGGATAAAACACCTGACCAAATCAGGTGGACATTTATGCGTGGGCTGAGCGGATCACCTGCGAGTAGTATTGGAAACTGGAAGTAAATAAACTGGCTCCCAAACCAATATACAGGATCGACAGGGTTGGTTTGGGGAAGGAGGAGTAATGGCGCAGGTAAATGCCCATTGCCACCATCACCAGCACGAGTGGGTAACTGGACCATTTCTGGAAGGCGAACAGGCAGGCGCGCTCCCTGGGAATGGCAATGATGCGTTGAATATTCCTGGAGGCAAGTTTGGAAAAGCCGAAGAAATATATCCCAGCGGCCAACAACAGGCCGGCGAAAACCAGGAGCAGGATCACCAAGGAATGGATGTCTTCCAGCCAGGTGACGGCGAAAACCATCAGCATCATCCCCACCCCCGACCACATCATGCCGGCAATAAGATGAAGCCAGATTTTCTTTACGGCGGGCGTCCACTTTAAAACATGTTCCATTATGTGTGATCCTGGGGAGGAGATGTCAGATGGCTGAAAAACCGATCACAAAAGCGGCAGTTGTCAAAAAAAACAGCCCGGGGAGAATCTTCAAGATGATTTGCCGTGAGAGGATGGGTGTGCCGGCTTTTAAAAAAGAGAGCAGCAATCCACCAAGACCGATAAGCGCTCCACCCAGGCCCACCAGGCCGAAAGCGGGCGCGGCTCGCCCGGAGAAGGCCATGACAATGGGCAGCAGGAATATGATCATGCCTGCAACGCCGTGCACCACAGCCAGCACCAGCACCGGCACTCGATTCTTCAGGGGGAAGGCACGGGTTGAGACGACAGCCAGGAATCCAAGGATGGTAAAAACCAGGTACAGGTTCCCATATGCCGGGAGATGCTCCCACACAAGTCCCAGCGAAAGGCTGAGAGGGAAGATCGTGGCGATGATGACAACGACCGGGCTGTCCAGTGCTTCAAGCCCCAGGATGATGAGCAGGAGATTAGCCACAAGCAACACCCCGAACCCGATGGTATAGGCGATGATGGGCAGGGTGCTCATATTATTAATACCGACGGCTATCTGCCAGCCTGCAAGCAGTACGGTGGCGAGCAGCAACACGCGGTCCAGGATGGTGATTTTCACGATTTGGCTTGTTTGGGATGACACGGGGATATCCTGGCGTTCAAATCGCCAATAAGATCATGGCGCTGAGCATGAACACGGAAGCATATTTGAACAGCCCGAAATTGATCCGCTCGGTGGGTCGGAAGACGCTGGCAGCAGCCAGCATGAACAGGCCTGCAGAAAGGACAGCCAGCACCCGCAGGAACCCCCATTGCACCCCGATCATAAAGCCGGCTGCGCCGATACACGCTGCCGCTGCCAGGCTGGAGACCGCGATCGCTGCCCGGGTGAATCCGAAACCATACACGGATGGGAATGTAGGAATCCCGGCAGCCTGGTAATCATCGCTGTAGCGCATGGCAAAGGTCAGGATATGGGTGGGGATCCAGAATAATACCGCCAGTGCCAGCAGGATGCCGATGCCGTCAATGGAACCGGTTCCGAACACGCGTCCCGCCAGGATGGGCATCCCGCCCGAAATTCCACCCCACACGATGCTCCAACAGGTGCGGCGCTTGAGCCACAAGGTATAAACCACCGCGTCGAAAAACTCGCCGGCAAATACGATCAGACCGTAGAGCGGAGACATGACCACCGCCAACCCCACTCCCAATACCGAGAGCGCCAGCCCGAGTCGCAGGGCTTGCGCGGGTGTCACCCGTCCATCTGCAAGCGGGCGGTGGTGGGTGCGGTTCATCACTGCATCCAGGTCGCGGTCATACCACATGTTGAGGATGGTGCTGCCAGCGATCGCCAGGAACAAGCTAACCGCCAGGCCCAGGAAATCGTACCAGTGGATCACAGGGCAGCGGGCGCTCATGTAACCAGCCAACCCGGTGGACAGCAGCAACCCTGTCTGAAGGGACTTGGTCAGCGGCCAGTAGAGGCGAAGTTTGGCAATAAGGAATTTCAAGAAATACTCCTGGTGTTGATGCGGATAATTATACACTCCATGATCGAGGGAGTCTTCATGCACCTGGACCCCTCGCCCGGGGTGAAATGCATGGGTGTGGCATTGTACCAAACCCAAACGCGCAGGTCCATATCGCAAGTACCATTTGACGCGCCGCGCATTCGCTTGAGTTCAGAAAGCGGGCATATTAAAAAGAATAACTGTCGGAATTATTTTCTTATTGAGGACTTTTCCATCAGCAATATATGACAAACGGGGTAACCCGTGTAGAATTAATCTTGTCGTCCTGGTGAAATGGAGGAAACATGATCCCACGAAAACGCCAAATTGGATTTATGCTGGGCATTGTATTGGTTATGATGCTGGCCTGTTCCGTCCCGGTCCCTACGCCCGTGGTGGTCACCGCCACACCGCCCGAAGCCCTCCCGGTCGAAAGCGAGTCCGCAACGATTACCGATACGCCCGAATTGGTGGTGTCCCCGCCCGCGCCTGAGCCTGCACCCGCCCTCCTGAAGGTGGCATACATCAAGGCAGGGGATGTATGGGTATGGGCCGAGGGCAGCAGCCCGGCGCAGCTGACTTTCAGCGGTAACGCGATCTCCCCAAGGTTATCTGCAGACGGGCAGATCGTGGCATTCAGCCGGGGCGGCGAACTGGGGGTGGTTAATTCGGATGGCAGCGGTGAGCGGACCCTGGCGGACCTGGCATTCATGGCATCCTATGCAACGACGCCAGGAGATTCCGTGGTGGTCCATGATATCCTCTGGCAGGCCCAAACGCACCTTGTTGTTTTCAATACCCAGGAAATATCCGAGGGATCCGGGTACCAGATGCCGCTATATGATTTTAAGGTTGCTGATGCAGATGCAGGCATCACCCTGACCACCTCCCCCGGAGAAGGCGGAGTGCCTTATCTCTCTCCGAACCACGAAGTATTTGCTTTTGGACAGCCCGAAAAAGTGGTTTTCTCCTTCCCATCCTCAGGGACGCGTCTCGATGCCCTGACCTATTCCATGGTTTCAACCTACAGCGAATGGTTTTATGTCCCGGAATTAACCTGGCTGCCCGATTCGAGCGCAGTTCGCCTGGTTGTCCCGGCGCACGATCCGCTCGGAGTGCCGGGTGAGTTGTCCACCTTTTGGAATGTCCCAACCTCCGGGTCTCCCACCGCCCTGGCAACGTTCCTTGCCAACCCGGCCTTTGCAGGGTCCCCGTACGTCTCACCGGATGGTCAGGCAGTGGTATATCTAATCGATAACGGTCCGAACACGGAGATCCACACCATCACATCGGGCGGGGTCGACACCCTGATGATGAGCTTCCCGCTCAACACGGTGAGGCTCTCGGGCTGGCACCCGGATTCGGTGCGTTTCATGTTCTCCCAGCCGGACCTGGTCCACGCCAACCTTGGATCTGGCGGCAGTTCCCAGGTGCTGGGCGATACTCCGAAAGTACAAAAAGTTCACTGGATCGACGACACGCGCTACCTGTTCATGAACGACAATGAACTCCGAATTTCCGAACTGGGTGGAGCTAGCACCGTGATCGATAGTGGTGTCATCGAGTTCGATCCGGTCATGGTAAGCGAGTAAGGAATAATCGCCTGCAGGATCAATATCTTATTTTGTTATGCTTTTCGTAAAAGCTCTCACGCTTGATTTTTCCCAAAAACCGGTCTATACTAATCGAGGGCGAATGCGCAAATTTTCACAAATGCCTTTTCCAACACTATTCCCCTCCACCGGTCCGGTCTGACCGGGTACAATCCACCATAACAAAGGAGTAATATATGAAGATCCTGGTCCTTGGCGCTGCAGGCAAAATGGGGAGAGCCGTCTCATGGTATTTGGGTAAAGACCCGCAAGTGACGAAGGTGGGGCTGCTGGATGCGAAAGAAGAGCCGCTGAAAGCCATCGCCAGGGGTGCGGACAAGTTCGCCATCCACACGGTCAGCATCGAGGACAGCGCCAAACTGCAGGCGGTCATGAAAGACTATGACGCCGGCGTGGTGGTGCTGCCCAACCGGCACCTGAGCTACCTTGCCATCGAAGCCGCCATCGCGGCACGGTTGAACCTGGTGGACATCCTGGAAGAGTACCACCGCTGCCCGGACGAATACGAGATCGAGGGACTGGTCGTCCCGGCGGGGATGAGCATCCGCGAGTACGGGGAGAGCCTGCACCAGCGCGCCGAGAAGAATGACGTGCTGATCCTGGATGGGATGGGCTTTGCCCCCGGGCTGAGCAACCTGACCACCGAGTACGGCATCGGCCTGCTGGACAAGGTCAAGACGGCGGTGGCACGCGTGGGCGGCATCCCGAATGCCGAAGCAGCCTGCCGGCACCCACTGTGTTACATGACCACCTGGTCCATCGAGCACGTCCTGCGGGAGTACAATGTCAAGACCTGCATGATCAAGGATGGGAAGATCGTCGAAGTCCAGGCACTGGTGGATAAGGAGTGCTTCAAGTTTAACGAATTTGGCCGGGATTCCGAGTTGGAATGCGCTGTGACCCCGGGGATGCCCTCCTTCATATATACCCACCCTGAACTGCAATACTTCGCAGAAAAGACCGTGCGCTGGCCGGGACATTACTCCGGAATCCGCACCCTGATCGAAGCGGGCATGCTCTCGCAGGAGCCGGTGGAAACAAAATGGGGTACGATCGCCCCGCGCGAATTCCTGCTGGGCATCCTGAACCCCAAGCTGGCGCCCCTGCCCGAAGACAAGGATGCCTGCATCATGTACAACACGGTCACCGGCGAGAAGGATGGCAAGGAAGCCAGGGTCGAGATCTTCATGTGGGACGAGGCTCAAAACGGATTCACCGGCATGCAGCGGGTGACCGGCTTCCCGGCGGCGATCGGCGGCAAGCTGGTGGCAGGTCACAAGATCGACCTGACCGGCGTGCGCGCCCCCGAAGAGTGCGTGCGCGGCGAGAACTACAGGTCCATGGTGGATGAGTTAAAGTTGAGCGATATCCACATCAAGGAGAAGGTGTCCTGGTAGGATGTTTTGGGTAGGTATCCAGATAAAAAAGAGCCGTCCAATAAAAAAAGGACGGCTCTTTCGCTAATGCCTTGGCTGGAGGGCAACTGTAATTAAACTTGAATCATCATTCCAAAAGAAATATTTTGGGGTAAGATAATTCAAACGAATAATTCCGCCAAATTCCTTTATTCCAGGATTGACATGAAAACTACGACCATTAAAATGCGCAGGACCGGCAAGGCACAAAATTCGATCGCCTGTACATGGGTGCATACCCTGGTGATCGGCAGCGGGGCGGCGGGATTGAATGCAGCCGTACAACTGGTCCGTAATGGCGTTGAAGATGTCCTTATCCTGACCGAGGGACTGACCAAGGGGACCTCGATCAACACGGGCAGTGACAAACAGACCTACTACAAGCTGGCGATGTGTGGAGGGGAAGCAGATTCTCCGCGTGCCATGGCAGACAGCTATATGACAGGCGGGGCAATGCACGGGGACCTGGCGCTGATCGAGTCCGCTCTCTCGGCGCGCGCATTTCTCAACCTGGTCAATTTGGGGGTTCCCTTCCCGCGCGACCAATTTGGACAGTTCGTCGGATATAAGACCGATCACGACCCGCGTCAGCGCGCAACTTCCATTGGGCCCTATACTTCTCGGGAAATGTGCCGGAAATTAATTGAAGAAGTAAAAAGACTTGATATCCCCAATCGCGAAGGGCGGGACGTGATCGAACTGATCGTTCTCGAAGAGGGAGGAACGCGCCGGGCAGCAGGGGCGCTGGCAGTGGATGGAAAGGGGAATTTTGAAGCGTATATTGCGGAGAACGTGGTCTTTGCAGTTGGGGGACCGGGCGGGCTTTACAAAGCCAGCGTGTACCCGGCTGTTCAATTTGGAGGCATCGGTCTTGCGCTCATGGCAGGCGCCCGAGCACGAAATTTGACCGAATCGCAATTTGGGCTGGCTTCGATTAAATTCAGGTGGAATGTATCCGGGACCTATATGCAGGTCGTCCCACGGTTTATCAGCCGTGACATGGACGGAGAGTCTGACGAACAGGAATTTCTTATCCCATACTTTTCATCCCCGGGTGCGTTGCACGGTAATATCTTCCTGAAAGGATACCAGTGGCCTTTTGATGCGTGCAAGGTGGTCGGCGGCTCTTCCCTGATCGACCTGCTGGTTTACATTGAAACCATGGTAAAAGGCAGAAGGGTGTTCCTGGACTTCCGGAAAAATCCAAAAGGATATTCCCTGGAAGAATTACCGGAAGAAGCGCGCAATTATCTTGTCCGCTCCGATGCCAGGCAAGCCACACCAATCGGCCGCTTAACTGCAATGAATCCAGCTGCGGTGGGTCTATACCGGGAGCATGGCATCAACCTGTCCGAAGAACCGCTGGAAGTATCCGTGTGCGCCCAGCATAACAACGGCGGGTTGGCTGGAACCACCTGGTGGGAATCTACGAACATAAATCACTTGTTCCCGGTTGGCGAGGTCAATGGGTCTCACGGTGTCGCTCGCCCGGGCGGCTCGGCTCTTAACTCAGGGCAGGTGGGGAGCATTCGGGCTGCGGAATTCATTGCGAACCGATACGCAGGGTGGAGCATTGACGAAAAACAAGCCAAGCAAGCCATCCAACGAAGTTTTCTAAATGTTCAAGAATGGCTGCTGAAATGCGACCAGTCACAGCGGGGCTGGAAACCTGTTCTTAAGGAGATCCAGGAGCGAATGTCTCTTTCTGGGGGGCAAATTCGCTCTCAGGCCAATTTGAAGGAGAGTTTGGTGGGGGCGAATGAACTGGCGGAAGATGTTTTAGCGAATGGGTGCCATTATTCGGGGGAAAAGGAATTGAAGCTGGCATTTCGCATTCGACATTTATGTGTATCCCACCTGGTCTATTTGCACGCCATCGCCTTCACCCTGGAATCCGGGGTGGGCAGTCGCGGCTCTTCCATCGTACTCGATCCCACCGGGAAATCCATTCACCCATTGTTGAACGAACAATGGAGGATACTTCCAGAGAATGCGGAATTCAGGGGAAAGGTTTTGGAAACCAGGTGGACGCCAAACGGGGAGGTCGAAAACGGATGGAGGGATGCCAACCCGGTCCCTGAAACAGACCCCTGGTTTGAAACCGCATGGGCGGAATTTGGCAGGGGAGACATCTATAAACCCTGATTTTATGCACCACATGGGAGTGCCGCGATTACCATGACCACCTGAATGGGTGGTCATTTCATTTAACTAATTCCATACCTGTTTATTTTCACTCGGTCAGGGGGATAACCGACGTTGTGAACCCAGGAATCCCGATAAATGTCATCCAAAGATATGATGTTTGACAATCATGCATTTCATCGATAACATGTGATAATGTCAAATGTGATTTGACATTATCACATTCTGACTCATAACTATTTCAAAAATTGGGACTCATGAATAGACCAACCGGCCGAAAAGTTATTGCTTCCGTCCAACACGCCCTAAATATCCTGAACGTATTCGAAGATACACATACAGAGCTTGGGAATTCGGACATAGCCAGGTTGCTTGGCATGGACCCCGGAACGGTAGCCGGCCTGGTCTATACACTCAGGATCAACAATTACCTGGATCAAAATCCGGAAAACCGAAAATACCGCCTCGGTCTAAAATTGGTGGAACGCGCCTCCATCCTGCTCGGTCAAATAGATCTGCGGAAAACCGCCGAACCGGTCCTCGAAAGCCTTTTGGAGTGGAGCAGGGAAAGCGTCAACCTGGCCGTTCGTGATAACCAGGAAGTTGTATATATCGAACGACTGTTTGGCAGCCAGTCGCTTGGGATTCGCTCGGAATTGGGAAAACGTGCCCCGTTGCACAGCACTGCATTAGGTAAGGCGATCCTGGCCAACCTTGAACCAAGCGAGATACTTGCCATCCTGGGGGATTATAAGCTGACCCCCGTTACCCCAAAAACCATAGTCACGAAAGCGGATCTGCTCGCCGAGCTGGAGAAGGTTCGACGCGAAGGTTACGCCCTGGATGAAGAAGAAAATGAACTGGGCGGAAGATGCCTGGCAGCGCCGGTGATTAATCACCTCGGTAAACCCGTGGCAGCCATCAGCGTTTCTGCTCCCATCCAGCGCCTGCCCAAAGAAAAAATCCCCGAGTATGGCGAAAAGATAAAAACCGCCGCCGGGATTCTCTCCCGAAACATTGGATACATACCGCATTAAGAAAACAGGAGGTGGAAAAAACATCCTTTTTGTGGCGAAAAAATATTAACCTGATCAATCTATCTACTAATTCTGGAGGAATATAATGAAGCGAAATATATGGGTCGTTCTTTCTGCAATACTGGTTGCCAGCATGCTGCTGACATCGTGCGCCCCCGCCGCACCCACAACCGTGGCCCCGGTTGCGACGAACCCGCCTGCTGTACAACCCACCACCGAAGTTGTTCCCACCGCCGAAGCTTTACCGATCAAGATCGGAACCTCCCTGCCGTTGACGGGTGAGTTCTCCATCACCGGCACCAAGCACCAGGCCGGTTACCAGTTGTGCGTCGACCTGATCAACCAGGGTGGCGGACTGCTTGGCCGCCCGGTGGACTTGATCGTCAGCGATAACCAGTCTGATGTCGATACCACCCTGGCTCAGTTTGAACGCTTTATTAACGTGGACAAGGTCGATTTGATCTTCGGCACCTTTTCCAGCAAACTGACCTTCCCCGCATCCGCCATCACCGAACAAGCCAAATACCTGCATCCCATTCCCTCTGCCGCAGCCCTGCGTGTTTATGAGCGTGGTTTCCAGTACCTGGTTTATTTCCAACCGAATGCGGCTGAATATATCGGCGCATCCCCTGTAATGATGATCAAGGACCTTGTTGCTGCCGATCAGCAGCCCGCCAGCATTGCGATCGCCTGGGCGGATGACTTTTATGCGAGCGCCCTGGTCACCGGTCTGCTTGGCGAAGATGTCACATTCCAAAACAACGATGGCACCGAAAAGACCGTCAGCCTGGCTCCCGGCGAACTTGCCAAAGCTGGATTGACCAATGTTGTCTTCAAGGAAATGTGGCCGGCCGGCTTCACCGATTGGACCACCCTCGCCAGCAAGATCAAGGCCGCCAATGCAGATTTCCTCTTCGCTCCCGTCACCTCGACCGATGAGGCAATTCAATTGGTCCGTGCCCTTCAGCAGGTTGATTACCAGCCCAAAGGCATCTTCATGAGCCAGGGTGCCCAGGCAGAATTTGGCCAGGCACTTGGCAGCGCTGCCAATGGCATTACCATCCAGGCCTCATGGCACCCGCTGGCGAACTTCAGCGGCTTGTTGAACGGCGCTGAATTCACCAACCAGATGTTCCTGGATGCCTTTAAGGCAGCCAACGGCGCTGATGCTGGAGAAGATGAAGCCATCCCCTTCGCTTTGTGCCAGGGAATTGAACAGGCTGTGAGAGCCACCGGTTCCACCGACAATACGGTGCTTCATGATTGGCTGGCTGCCCGCACGGCTGCCGAACCAGTCAAAACCATCCTGGGCGATTTCTATTGGGATGAGCGCGGCCTGCCCATTAATAAGTCCTTCATTATGACCCAATGGCAGGACGGCAAGCTGGAGTTCGTTTACCCCACCAATGCATTCCCGGGTGTTAAACCCCTGCTCTATCCAAAACCAAATTGGTAAACCATTAAATTAACCCGTGCCTGGCGAAAGCCAGGCACAGGACTTTTGAACTTATATCAAAAACCTATTTTCAAAAAAATTACGGTGAACTATGACGGCGCTGCTAGAAATTAAGGGGCTGAGCAAGAGTTTTGGTGGAATCCATGCAGTCCAGGATTGCACTTTATCGGTTGAAGAAGGATCGATCGTCAGCCTGATCGGCCCGAATGGTGCTGGAAAAACGACCGTGTTCAATCTCGTCACAGGATTACTTTCACTTGACACCGGCCAAATATTTTTTGGGGGTAAGAAAATTAATGGACTCAAACCGCACCAGATCACCCGCATGGGCATCAGCCGGACTTTTCAGATCACACGCGACCTCCAGGAACTGACCGTCCTGGAGAACATGATCGTTCAGTCCCAGGTCAAGGGTTTTTGGGACATGTTCGGGACCGGCATGCTCAGGGAAGAAGAAGAACGGGCCATGGATCTCCTTAAGTTTGTAGGAATTGATCACCTGGCAAATGAGAAATCCAAAAACCTATCGTACGGTCAAAAGAAATTGCTGGAGTTTGCTTCTGTTTTAATGCCGGAACCCCGCTTGATCATGCTGGATGAACCAGCCGGTGGGGTGAACCCCACATTGCTGGAAAGTATTATCGATCGGATCCTGCAATTAAATAAAAAAGGGATCACATTTCTTATCGTGGAACACAACATGGACCTGGTTATGAAAATCAGCAACCCGGTCATCTGCATGGCTTATGGCACTGTCCTGGCTCAAGGGACACCGAAAGAGATTCAAGAAAATAAAATGGTTTTGGAAGCCTATCTGGGAGAATAGAGATGGGTCAATTAATCATAGAAAATATCGTTGCCGGTTACGGCAGCGGCCCGAATATTCTGAGAAACCTATCGCTGAACGTCGTTTCAGGAAAAACCTACTGTATTATTGGACCCAATGGCGCGGGAAAATCGACGTTGATCAAGGTTATTGCCGGCCTGATCAAACCGAGGGAAGGGAAGATCACATTTAAAGATGAATTGATCAGCGGTTTGAGACCTGACCAGGTAATGCAGCGAGGGATTTGTTACGTCCCTTCCGATCGCAGCCTTTTTCCAGATATGACCGTGCGGGAAAACCTGCGCATGGGGGGATATGTCTTGCGCAATCCGCGCCTGGTTGAACAACGGATTGAGAAAATATTTGTCCACTTCCCCATTCTAAAAGAAAAGAATTCACAGATGGCGAAGACCTTATCGGGCGGACAGCAGCAGCTGGCGGCAATTGCGAGGACCATGGTCCTTGAGCCGGAATTGATCATGCTGGATGAGCCATCACTTGGATTGGCGCCCAAGGTTGTACAACAGATCTTTGGCACGATCGCTGAATTACGGCAGCGCGGCCTTACGATCATCCTGGTGGAACAGAATGCGCGCAAGGGATTGCAAAATGCCGACCAGGGCGTTGTGCTTGACCTGGGCACCAACAGTTTCGAACGACCGGCGGAGGAAGTCCTTCAGGATCCCCGCATACAGGAACTCTATCTTGGTAAACGGCGTCAACCCATCGCGATGGAGGCGCAGAATATGATCCAGGTAATTCAAGTTCTTATTTTAGGGCTTGCGCTTGGAGGGGTATATGCATTAATGTCGTCAGGGATGACCCTCGTATTTGGTGTCATGCGGATCGTCAACCTGGCTCACTCCGCCTTCATCATCCTGGCGGCTTACATTTCTTTCTGGCTATTCAAGTTGCTGCATATTGATCCGATATTATCCATCGTATTCAATATGCCGATCATGTTCCTGGTGGGCATGTTTTACTATAAGGTCTTGTTTGCAGCGCGCGCGGATAATCCCCGTTTCACCGATATTACCGTCCTTGTCACCTTTGCCACAGGGCTGGTACTGGAAGGGTTGCTGGCTTATTTCTTTACCGGGATTTATCGATCCACCACTCCCACTTATGCCCAGCACTCGTATAATTTTGGTCCATTCTTTGTGCCGCAGAGTCAACTCTATGCCACGGTGATCAGTATCGTGTTAATTGTCGGACTCTGGTTGTTCTTGCGCTACACCCGGACGGGAAATGCGGTGCGTGCCACCATGCAAAATCGCAATGCAGCCCAGGTGGTGGGTGTCAATGTTACCTGGGTATCAACACTGGCATTCGGAATAGGTCTGGCAATGGCGGGAGCTTCGGGGTCGCTGCTCAGCTTTATTTTTACCTTTTTCCCTGCAAAACACGTTGCCTGGATCGGCATGATATTATGCCTGGTTGTCCTGGGCGGTATGGGCAGCCTGATTGGCGCGCTGGTCAGTTCGTTTCTTTTAGCTACTGTCTCGTCTTTTGTCAGCTTCTACATCGCTTCTTCCTGGTCCCCGATCACTTTTTATCTGGCGCTCTTTTTGATCCTTCTTTTCCGGCCGCAAGGGTTGTTTGGAAAGAAGGCGGAGGTTTAAATGACAACTACAATAGGGATGGAAGATGTCCTTCCCCGAGATTCCGGGGAGAAACGATCCAAATTAAATCCCTGGATCAAAAAAGGTGTCCCATTGGTGCTGCTGGCAATCCTGGCACTTTTGCCGGTCTTTCAGGTTGTTAATGGTGGGCTTAACTATTGGCTGCATATGTTGCTGTATGTATTTCTATACGTCATCATGTCTTCGAGCTGGAATATCATCGGGGGTTACACGGGGTATGTGTCACTGGGTCATAACGTGTTTTTTGCCTTTGGGGCATACTTTGCAGGCATGTTGTTTGTTTATTTGCAGGTATCACCTTTCCTTAGTGCGCCGGTGGCAGGTATTGCCGCAATGGTGAGCGGCTTGCTTTTTGGACTGATTGCTCTGAGGACGCGTGGTTCTGCTTTCATTATCTCCACGATCGCGCTTGTTTTGGTGACAGTTGAACTTCTGGACAAATGGAAGCTCACGGGGGGAACAAACGGTCTTGCGATGAAAATCATGAGCATGGAAGGGCAAATTGCCAAAATCCCATATTATTACTATCTTCTGGTGATCATGGTCCTGACCATCCTGACTTCATATTTCATCAGGCACTCCAAGTTTGGGTTGGGGTTGCGGGCGATCTCCCAGGACGAGACTAAAGCGGAGGTGGCGGGAATCCCGACCCGTCTTTACAAAATCCTGGCTTTTGGGATTAGCGGTCTGTTCATTGGCATGGCTGGTGCAATCTGGGGATCTTATTTAACTTACTTGCGTCCGTCCATTTTTCTAACCGTGGCAATTGGCACGAATATCGTTCTTAATACCATCCTGGGTGGAAAAGGCACGGTTAGCGGACCCGTTATTGGTGCTGCGATCATGATTGCTGTGAATGAATTGGTGGTGGCGAAATTGGGAGCCAGTGAGTTGAATATTGTTGTTACCGGGCTGATTTTGATCTTTGTCCTGCTTTTTTTCCCGGAAGGCATCGTTGGGACATTAAAAAACAAGAATATCCTGCCCTCCTTCCTGGACTGGGGATGAACCTGGTCGAGCGGCGGTCTTGTTGATCAAGACCACCGGGAATAAAAAGGGTGAATGAAATGACAAGTAACCAAAAGAGGACTGCCGTGATTACCGGCTCGGGAAGAGGGATCGGGCGGGGGATTGCCACCCATTTGGCATCCATCGGGTGGGATATTGTTATTAATGACATTGGAAACCCGGAACCTCCCAAAGAGACATTGCACCTGGTGGAGGCATTGGGCAGCGCGGGCATAATCGTCATGGCAGACGTGACCGTCCCGGAAGACCGGGAGCGCCTGGTAATCGAAACCATGGACAGGTTTGGACGCATCGATCTGCTGGTCAATAATGCCGGGATCGGGCCGCGTCAACGGCTGGATATCCTGGAAACATCAGAAGAGAGCATGCGCGAAGTATTGGGCGTGAACTTGATCGGTCCATTTTTCTTAACTCAAATTGTAGCCCGCAAGATGATCGACCTGGTCGATAAAAAAGTGGTTGAAAATCCAAAGATCGTGAACATTGGGTCCGTCAGCGCGTTCGCGAGCAGTATCAATCGCCCGGAATACTGCATATCCAAGGCTGGCGTTTCGATGACCACCCTCTTGTTTGCCGACCGCCTTGCCAGGCATGGGATTAATGTTTATGAGATCCGCCCGGGCATCATTGAGACACCCATGACTGCAGGGGTAAAAGATAAATACGATAAGTTGATTGCCGAAGGCATTACTCCCATCAAGCGCTGGGGACAGCCTGAGGATATCGGAAAAGCCATCGCGGCAATTGCTGAAGGATACCTGCCTTTTTCGACCGGGCAGGTGATCAACGTCGACGGTGGTTTCCACATTCAGCGACTTTAACCTATTCATGGATGAGGTATTATGAAAAAAATTGTCACCTTTGGGGAAATCATGCTGCGCCTTTCTCCACCGGCTGCCCTTCGCTTTGGGCAGGCGCGTTCTTTTGATGTAGTTTACGGTGGTGGAGAATCGAATGTTGCCGTCTCCCTGGCGAATTTCGGTCTGGACACCGAACTGGTGACCCGTTTACCCGCCAACGAGATCGGGTCCGCCTGCCTGCAATTCCTGCGCCAATACAATGTAGGTACGCAGCATATTCTAAGGGGCGGCGATCGACTGGGTATCTATTACCTGGAAACCGGGGCGGTTATGCGTGCCAGCCAGGTCGTCTATGACCGTGCCAATTCATCTTTTGCCACCCTTAAGCCCGGCATGTTGAACTGGAAAGATATATTTAAGGATGCAGGCTGGTTCCACTGGACCGGAATCACTCCGGCTATCTCGGAAGGCGCTGCAGGTGCCTGCCTGGAGGCAGTCCAGACCGCCCGCAAAATGGGCGTCACGGTTTCCTGCGATATGAACTTTCGCGCCAAACTTTGGAAGTGGGGTAAAACGGCCGGGGAAGTCATGACGCAACTGGTGGAAAATTGTGATGTCTTGATTGGCAACGAAGAGGATGCGGATAAAGTCTTCGGCATCAAGTCGCCAAATACCAATGTCAACTCGGGGAAGGTGTCAGGAGACCAATATGTTATCGTTTGCGAAGCCCTGCATAAAAAATTCCCCGGCTTGGGGACCATTGCCATAACGCTGCGCGGCTCGCTTTCTGCAAACCACAACACCTGGAGTGGGCTATTGTGGCAGAACAGCCAGGTTTACCAGGCTCCCACATATGATATTACCCATATCGTTGACCGGGTTGGGGGTGGTGACAGCTTTATGGGCGGGTTGATTTATGGGCTGCTTACTTTTGTAGAAGACCCTCAAAAAACCGTGAATTTTGCGGTTGCCGCCTCGGCCCTTAAGCATACCTGTTTTGGAGATTTCAACCTTGTGACAGTTCCGGAAGTTGAATCGCTGGCGAAAGGCGACAAGTCCGGGCGGGTCAACCGTTGATTGAGGAAGAAAAGGAAAACACCATGGCTCAATATTCCCGATTAAAAGTGCTGACCACCATGCTCGATACCGGGCTTGTCCCGGTGTTCTATCACGCTGACCCGGAAATCGCGATGAACGTCATCACCGCCTGCCTAGACGGGGGCGCACGTTGTTTCGAGTTCACCAACCGGGGGGATCGCGCTTATGATGTTTTCCACGAGATCATCACAAAAATGAAGTCTGATCCCCGGTTAATCCTGGGAACCGGCTCGGTGGTGGAAGCTGGTACAGCGGTGCAATATATTCAAGCAGGTTCCAATTTTATTGTGGGGCCCAATCTAAACCCGGAAATTGCCCGCCTGTGTAATCGGCGAAAGATCGCTTACAGCCCGGGCTGCGGATCGGTGAGTGAGGTTTCGCAGGCGGAAGAGCTGGGTGTGGAAATCTGCAAGATCTTTCCCGGTAGTTCCGTCGGAGGTCCTGGATTTGTGAAGGATCTCCTCGGCCCGATGCCCTGGGCGCGCATCATGCCAACCGGGGGCGTTGATATCACTGAAACGAGCGTTTCGAGCTGGATCTCGGCTGGGGCAGCCTGCCTGGGAATGGGCAGTAAGTTAATCCCCGCTGAGATCATCGCTTCAGGCGATTATGCGCAGATCACCAAAAAAGTAGCCGCAGTTTTGGAATGGGTGAAGGTTGCCCGGGGTAATAAACCCCCCATTTCGTAAACAGGATGCCATGGCTGCAACCAGTTACCCTCCCATCACCCGATACAAGACTGTCTCCGAACTGCGAAATTATGCGCAAAGTTTGGGGGTAACCCTGCCCATTGATGAGGCGGTGGTTCCCTCACCGGCAGGCGTTCTGGCTCAACCTTATCACCTGTCAAATGGCCGGGTGATCGGCAACCGCTTCTGCATCCAACCCATGGAGGGTTGGGACGGAACCACCGACGGTAAACCCACCGAACTGACCCATCGGCGCTGGCGGAATTTCGGGTTAAGCGGTGCCAAGCTAATTTGGGGCGGGGAGGCTGCCGCTGTTCGCGAAGATGGCCGGGCCAACCCTAATCAATTGATGATCCTGGATGTGACCATGTCCGAGATCGAAAAACTGCGGCTGACCCTGGTGAACACGCATCGCGATCACCATGGGCGCACTGATGACCTCCTGGTGGGATTGCAATTGACCCATTCCGGTCGATTCTGTAGACCGCATGAAAAAACCCGGCTTGAACCTAGGATTGCATATCACCATCCATTGTTGGATAAGATATTCAACATTTCACCAGACCATCCCCTCATGACCGATGGTGAGATCGACGATCTGATCGCTGATTATGTCCGTGCAGCCGGGCGCGCCCAAAAGATAGGTTTTGAGTTCGTGGATGTCAAACACTGTCATGGCTATCTCGGGCACGAACTATTAAGTGCAGTCGACAGGCCTGGGCGGTACGGTGGCAGTTTTAAGAACCGGACCCGCTTTTTGTCGGAGATCGTCAAGGGAATCCAGGCCGAGTGTCCCGGGTTGTTCATCGGAGTCCGCCTGAGCTCTTTTGATTTCCCGCCCTTCCGCCCGGACGCTGCCAATATCGGAAAAATGATGGAATATCGTGATGGACAGGGAGCATATCCTTATGCGTTCGGCGGAGACCCGCTAAACCCCGGTGAAGTGAAATTGGATGAACCCATTGCCTTCCTTCAGCTCCTCCAGGACCTGGGCGTGGAGTTGGTTAATTTTACGGCCGGCAGCCCTTATTACAATCCACATCTCACCCGTCCGGCTCATTACCCTCCTTCTGATGGGTACCTGGCACCGGAAGATCCTTTGGTGGGAGTATGCAGGCATATCCAGGTCGATGGGCAGCTTAAAAGTCACTCTCCAGGACTGGCCACGGTCGGTTCCGCGTATACATACCTGCAGGAATGGGTCCCGAATGTGGCACAAGCTGTCGTTAGAACTGGAATGATCGATTTTGTGGGACTTGGCCGCATGGTGCTGTCTTATCCTGAAATGCCGGCAGACATCCTGTCTGGACGTCCCCTGGACCGGTTGCGAATTTGCCGCACTTTCAGTGACTGTACCACGGCTCCCCGCAAGGGGATGGTCAGCGGTTGCTACCCTCTGGACGCCTATTACAAAAGCAGGCCCGAAGCAGATAGCGTTAAGGCGTTAAAAAAGAAGAACTAATCATGGTTCTCATTTATGGTTCCGGGAATTATTAATTATGAAAGTGGTCTCTTTTGAAGAAGCTGTCAGTTATATCCACGATGCGGATACCCTGATGATCGGAGGGTCCGGGGGGGGGCATGCTGTACCTGAAGCGCTGATCGTTGCCCTTGAACAACGGTATCTGCGCGATGGCAGTCCCCGCCAGATCTGTCTATTCCACCCGGTCGGAATTGGGGACAACAAAAGCCAGGGAGTGGGACACCTCGCCCACCCCGGTTTGGTGAAGCGGATCGTGGCTGGGGCGCTGGTCAATAGTCCTGCCTTTCAAAAGCTGGCTGAAGATAACAAGGTGGAGGCCTATACTCTTCCCCAGGGAGCCTTATCCGAGCTTGTCCGTGAGATGGCGTCAGGGCGGCCTGGTTTGCTGACCAAAACAGGCATGCATACGTTTGTCGATCCCCGCCAGGCTGGCGGGAGGCAAAGTGCCTGTGCCCATGACAACCTTGTGGAGCTTGTCCAGCTTGCAGGCAGCGACTGGTTATTCTATAAACCATACAGGGTGGATGTGGCCTTCCTGCGCGGCACAACTGCAGATGAAGATGGGAATATCAGCATGGAACATGAGGCGGTTTATGGGGAAATGCTTTCGATGGCACAGGCCACGCGCAGGAATGGTGGGATTGTCATTGTCCAGGTTTCCCGGCTGACGCAAAGAGCAACCCTGCCGCCCAAGCAGGTCAAGATCCCCGGCATGCTGGTGGATCTGGTGGTTGTAGACCCTCACCAGCGCCAGACGTACAAGATGGATTACAGCCCGGCGTATGCCGGTGAAATTCGGCTTCCCCTCTCTGAGATCACACCTTTACCCATGGATGAACGCAAGGTGATCGCACGCCGGGCGGCCATGGAATTACGTCCCGGGGCGGTATGTAACCTGGGTTCAGGTGTATCCACCGGCATCGCCACCATTGCTGCGGAGGAAGCCTTCCTGGATCGGATCATTCTCACCAATGAACAGGGTTTGATCGGCGGTGCGCCTTCCGCAGATTCGGGGGCGGCGGTAAATTACAGCTCCATCATTGATCAACCATACCAGTTTGATTTTTACGATGGAGGCGGTCTTGACCTGGCATTCCTTTCCTTTGCTGAAGTGGATGAGGAGGGGAATGTCAATGTCAGTCGATTTAATGGAAGAATCATCGGGGTGGGAGGGTTTATCAATATCAGCCAGCATGCCCGGAAAGTGATCTTCAGCGGCACTTTCACTGCCGGCGGTCTTGACATTTCCTGGCCGAGCGGAAAAACCGTGATCGCCCAGGAAGGTAAATTTAACAAATTTGTTTCCCGCGTGGAGCAGATCTCGTATAGCGGTCCCTTTGCAGGTCAGCGGGCACAGGAAGCATTGTATATCACCGAGCGCGCCGTGTTCAGGCGTGTAGACCAGGGTATTGAACTGGTGGAAATTGCCCCCGGGATCGACCTGGAGCGTGATATCCTGGCACACATGGATTTCAAACCCCTGGTTGCCCGCGACTTAAAGACAATGGATGCTCGTTTGTTCTGCGCAGAAATCATGGATTTAGCCAAAGACCTGGGTGGCAGGGAACCCTGCAATATCCCCTTGCGGCTGAGAGGGCAAAAGTGATCAAATGACCCACTCCTCACAAATTGTCCCGGACGAAGAAAGGGAGAGTGTACAAATTACACTACCCCTGGATGGGGTTGCAGTCATTACGATCGCCTCTGCACCATTGGGAGTCCTGCGGCACGCCGTCAAGCGGTCCTTGATGAGTGCATTTGCCGAACTTGAAAAGGATGCTTCCGTACGTTGTGCCATTCTTACGGGTGTGGGCAGGGCGTTCTCTGTTGGTTCGGATATCCGGGATTTCAGCCAGGAAACAGGCTGGCTGCTGGAGAACGATTATTGGGAAGCGGCCTTGAACCAGGTGGTCGAGGATGCTCGTTTCCCGGTTATTGCCGTTTGCAATGGTCATACCCTGGGAGGGGGAGCCGTCCTGGCGCTGGCGTGCGATTTCCGTGTGGCATCCACATCTGCCAGGTTTGGCTTTCCCGAGGTAAAAGTGGGTGCGTTTGCATCCGGAAGCGGCACCCAGCGTCTGCCCCGCCTGGTGGGGCGTGGACGCGCATTGGACCTCCTCCTTACCGGGAGAGTAATTCCGGCAGAGGAAGCCCTGCGAATCGGGATGGTGGAATATGTGTTTCCGGATGAGATCCTGCTGGAAAAAGCTCTTGAACTTGCCAAATTGATCGCCTCCCACCCTGGCGCGGCAACCGCTGCCACCAAACAATGTGTCAATGCGGGATTGCGGAATGGCTGGGAAACCGGCCTGGCTTGTGAAAGCGATCTAAGGGTGAAAACGGGCAAAGGTCCTGATGCGGTCGAAGGCAGGAATGCATTCCTCGAAAAGCGGGATCCAAAATTTAACCAAACGACCTGATTGCGGAGAACATAATGCGGATAGGCACTTATGTTTTTGAAGACCAGCAGCGCCTGGGGGTAATTAAGGAAACAATCATTTATGATATTCAGCGGTCCTATCTTGAATATTGTTCCTCGTTGCATAAACCTGCTGCATTATTTCGAGCTTATTCTTCGATGCTTGAAATGTTGCGAGCTGGAGAGACTGCCCTTATCTCAGCGCAGGAATCCATCCAATACGTCCAGGATAAGATTTCGCTTGAAGAACAGGCCTCCAGGATGTTGGTCCATGACCTGGATGCTGTCACCCTCCTGGCACCCCTCTCCAACCCTGGCAAATTGGTGGCAGTGGGAGGCAATTTCCCTGCTGCAGGAAAATTGGCGGCACCTGATTACCCGATCATCTTCTTAAAACCAGCCAGCACGATCACCGGTCCTGGCACGCCAATAATCGTGACGCGACTCACAACATGTGTGTCCTATGAGGTGGAGCTGGCAGTTGTGATCGGAAGGCAGGTTCGCAGGTGTGAAGAAGCCGATGCCATGAGTTATGTGGCAGGATTTTGCCTGGCAAACGACTTGGGGGATCGTCTCCTCGAGAAGCGTACTTCCCAATGGACGACCGGCAAAATGTTTGACACCTTTACCCCGCTGGGGCCTGTCATTATTACCCCCGATGGGTTGCCTGATATCCATGACCTGGACATGGAAACCCGTGTGAACGATCAGCTGGTGCAAAAAGGGAATACTTCCAGCATGTTTTTCGATGTAAGCCGGCTGGTAAGTTATATCTCTCATTTGACCACCCTGGCACCCGGCGACGTCATCCTGACCGGGAGTCCAAAAATGATCGAAGGCGAAACACCACCTGCAGTTGCTCTTAAACCTGGGGACAGGGTGGTTGTTGCGATCGAAGGGATGGGGGAGTTGTCCAACCCCGTGGAGGCTGAAACGGAATGATAAAAACTTACCCGATGGCATTTGTCACCGCACCCGGGATCATTGAATTCATGGAGAAGCAGGCTCCTGAATTGGGTGATCATGACGTTCTGATCCAGGTCAAGGCGGCCGCCATCTGTGGAAGTGATCTGCATATCTTCAAGGGGAAGCATCCCATGGCTGCCCTGCCAGTTGCCATCGGACATGAAGCGTCCGGGTTAATCATTGAAACTGGTGAAAGCGTCACCAGGGTAAGCGTGGGAGACCGGGTGACCATTGAACCGGTCATCGCCTGCGGAAAATGCTACTACTGCACCAGGGGAAATTATCACCTGTGTCAATACATCAGCTTTCAATATCGGAAAGGACAGGGGGCATTTACCCCGTATTTTTCAGTCCACGAGGATCGGGTTTTTAAGTTGCCGGATGGATTGTCGTACGAGGAAGGTGCTTTAATCGAGCCGCTCTCGGTGGCACTGCACGCGGTGAAGAAATCCGAACTCCATCCTGGTCAAACCAGCGCCGTGTTTGGTGCGGGAGCGGTTGGATTACTTGTGGCCGGTCTGGCGCGCCGCGTATCCGGTGGGCGGATTTTCGTCTGTGACATCAATCCATATCGCCTGCAAATGGCAAGCGCAATGGGGGCTTCGGATACCTGCAACAGTCTCGAAGCTGACCCTGTGGAATGGATCCTGGATAAAACGGATCAACTGGGTGTGGATGCCAGCTTTGAAGTAGTCGGGCTGCAATCCACCCTCCTGCAGGCGTTGAAGGTTTTAAAAAAGGGAGGCACAACCACCTTGCTGGGGATATTTGAGAACCCGGAGGCCAATTTGCCGGTAAACCTGTTCGTGCAGCGTGAGATAAAACTTTCCGGATCACAGGGTTACTGCTGGGATTTCCAAGACAGCCTGACCTTGCTTGAAAATGGCGTCATCGACCTGAAACCCCTCATCACGCACCGCGTGAAGATCGACCATCTCCAGGAAGCCTTCGAGCTCCTCCTGAAGCCTGCCAGCAACTCCGTCAAGGTGGTTGTAGAGTTGGATTAATTATAAAACCACTATTACATAGTTGAGAATCCCACATAATTGAACGAAAGGATTCTCAAATAAATATTTGCTCCACCCAGAATCCTGCGAGGTTAAAGATAATGAATGAGCCGTCTAATATGACGGCTCATATTTTTTCCTGCTGAACCATCACTCGCAGATGGTGATCATTCCCCGCTTGACTCTGCCGAACGCCTCTCCAGCCAGGAGGTGGTTTACTTTGTTCACTCTCACCCGGATATTCTCCCCCGGGATCGAATGTTTGAGGCAGGAAGCTGACAAGTCACATTTATTTCAATGCTTCGCTGATCGCGTTTTCCATGATCCGGACGCCCAACAGGGCTTCTTCCTCCGTGATCACGAGCGGAGGTGCCACCCGGATGACGTTCCCGTACAGCCCCAGTTTTCCGAGCAGCAGGCCGCGTTCGGCAGCCTTGAGGGTGATCTTCTTGGTAAGTTGCGGGGCGGGAGTATAGCGGTCCTGCGGATCGACGAACTCCAGTCCGATCACGAGACCCCGGCCGCGCACGTCGCCGAGGCAGGGCTGTCTCTTCTGCAGATCCTGCAAGGCGGCTTTCAACACCTTGCCGACCCGCCCTGCATTTTCCGGGAGTCTCTCATCTTTCATCACCTGCAGCACTGCCAGGGAGGCTGCGCATGCCAGCGGGTTCCCGCCCCAGGTGCTGGATAATTCCCCGGGCCCCATGCACTCCAGGACCTTTGACTCGGCGGCCACCGCGGAAGAAGCCACTCCGCTGCCCAGACCTTTCCCCAGGCAAAGCATTTGCGGATGGATATCTTCCCACTCAATGGCGTACAGTTTGCCGGTCCGGCCAAAGCTGGACTGGACCTCGTCCACGATCAGCACCAGCCCGCGTTCCTTTGCCCATTTTTCAAGCTCTTTCAACCAGCCGTCGGGCGGATAGACAAATCCGGCCGTGCCCTGGTAGGGTTCCACGATGATCGTGCCGAGGTCGTCAGTTGAAGTGGAAGAAACGATCCGGTCGAGGGCCTTAATGCAGTGATACTGGCAGTCTGGGAATTTCTTGTCGTAGATGCAGCGGTAGCAGTAGGCATACGGCGCAATGACCGCCCCCGGAACGGAAGGCCCGAATTTCCGGCGGGTGGATGCGCTTCCGGCCAGGCTCATGGCGCCGTACGTGCGTCCGTGGAACGCGCCGAAGAATGCCAGCACCTCGTGCTTCTTGGTGTAGCGCTTCGCAATGCGGATGGCTGCCTCGGTCGCCTCGGCCCCGGTGGAGAGCAGGAAAACCCGGTCCAGGTTGGGAGGCAGGGATTCGACCAGGCGCTGGGCCAGGGTGACCCGCTCCACGGTGGGGAAGGAGTAGCAGTTCATCAGGCGCGCGGCCTGGTTTTGCACGGCTTCCACCAGGAGCGAATGGCTGTGTCCCAGGTTGGTCACCAGCACCCCTGATGTGAAATCGAGGTAACGGTTGCCGTCCACGTCGGTGACCCAGACCCGCTCGCCGTGATCCCAGACCAGGGGCACCTGGTCCAGTGAAGCGGAGGGCTCAAACTCAGCCGAGAGGTCCAGGTATTTTTGCGATTTCTCGCCGGGCACTTTTCGTAATGGAAGAGAGTCCATGATTCACCTTATATGAATTATTGGTTGTATATCGGGCGGTCTCACAACCGCCAGATCAAATGCACCAGGTTGCCAGCCGGATCAGGTGTCTTTAGAAATACCGACTTGTAATCCGGCCCGATCTTCGCTTCTTCGAACTGCATGCCAGCCTGCTGGAGATGCGCCATGGCTGCATCGAAATCGGCCACGCGCACGGCTATATGGGGGTGTTCGTTCTTCCCCTCCCTGGACACCTCTATCGATCCGGGGAGCATGCCGCGCACGAAGATGCTGGACTTGCCTTCCTTCAGCTCAAAGCCAAATGTCTTCTGGTACCAGCCGGCGATCTCCTGCCCGCTGACGCCTTCGCAGCCGTAAAGCCCCACATGTTCGATATCGATGAACGGGCTTTGGCTTCTTGCCAGCCGCACCCAGCCGATCACCTTGCGTCCCAGTTCGGTGATCTTTTCAAACTCCCCCGCTTTGACCCATTCCGCACGCACCAGGTTGGAACCGATGCCGACCGCTGCCACGCCTGCTTTGAACCAGGCGTCGAGGCTCTCCTGGGTTGTGTCCACGCCGCCGGTTGGCATAATCCGAGTCCAGGGGGTGGGTCCCAGGATGGATTTGACGAATTTTGGGCCGCCAACCGAATCACCCGGGAAGATCTTAACGATCTCGGCGCCCAACTCTTCGGCCTCTGAGATCTCGGAGGCGCTGCCGCAGCCGGGACTGTAAGAGATCTTGTGCCGGTTGCACACCCGCGCAAGCTCCGGGTTCAGCACCGGTCCGACCACAAAATTGGCTCCGCCTGAGATGTACAGTGCCCCCGTTCCCTGGTCGACCACCGAACCCACTCCCAGGATCACGGAGGGGTCAGCAACGGCAAAATGCATCACCAGGTCGGAGAAGACGCGGTAGGCATTGTCACCCCGGTTGGTGAACTCGATCAGGCGCAGTCCGGCAGCCGCGCAGGCTCCCACCACCTTTTTGGCCGTTTCCAGGTCAGCGTTGTAGAAAACCGGGACCACCCCGATGCGCAGCATCTCGTTGATCACTTCAACCCGCGAAAATTTTGCCATAATAAGTCCTCGCCTCCTGAAAATTAAGGGATCGATGCAGACATTACAAAATCAAACAGCACCGATGCTGTCTGATAAATGTCAGCGAGCAGGATGTGTTCATCGAGTGCATGTGCGCAGCCCAGCGAGCCTCCCCCGAAAACGACCGTGGGAATGCCAGCCAGGTTGTTGTAGAACCAGGCATCGCAGGCGGCTGTCATGGCTCGCACCTTGCCCGGCAGCCCGTTCGATTCGAGGGCAGATAAAAGCTTAATAACCAGTGGATGATCTGCCGGCAGCATGTTTCCGTCCGAGTTAAGCATGGGAAAACTTAACCTGTGGTTATTTTTCAACCAATCGTCGGGAGAGTTCTCCAGGGCTGCCCGCAATCCTTTCTGAACCTCGAAGCGGTTGGTGTTGGGTAGAAAGCCGATCAACCCTTTCAAGGTGGCCCGGGCTGGGACGCTGGCCGGCCAGTTCCCGGCATTACACTGCCCGATCGTGAGCGGCATGGGATCCTCGTAGGCATCAAAGAGGGGGACATTTCGCGAGTCGGCCAGCAATCGGTCATGGTAATCCTTGAAGAGCTGGATGGCATCGAAAGCTTTATCCAGGGCGCTGATCCTGCCTGCAACGTTGCCGCTGTGACCGGCCCGTCCAACCGTTTCCAATTCGAACCAGACTGCGCCGCGCACGGCTGGGACCACGTGGAATTCAGTGGCCTCCATAACGATGGCAGCATCCGCCTTGATCCCGCGCCGCACCATCGCCAGGCTCCCGTTCCCGCCGTTTTCTTCCTCGACCACGAAATGGAAAATTATGTCTCCGGGCGGACGCACCCCTTTTGACTTGAGTGCCAGGGCCAGTGCAAAAAGCGCTGCAACCTGTCCCTTGTCGTCCACTGCGCCGCGGCCGAACACCGCGCCATTTTTCTCCTGCGGGTCGAAGGCTTCTGTTTGACCGTCACTTGGAGGAACCACATCCAAATGTGCATTCAACAGGAGGGTCGGCCCGGTCCCGGAACCGCGAATCAGGCATTCCACCTGGGGGGTATCCCGGTACGAAAAATTTGGAAGTCGGAAAGCGTAATCCGGGTCGTCCTGGATGGAATCAGGGATTTCGACCAGCCGGCATTCATCCACGTAGGGCGCAATTTGGTCCGCTACAAACCGGCTGGCGGGACCTTCGTGACCGCGCAACGATGGAATGCGGATCAGGTCCAGTAAAAAGGTTCGGGTTAGCTCCCGGATGTCATCGGTAAATAGGGCTTTATCCATGCTCATGTTTAGGGTATCAACAGCGCTTTCAGGGCTTCGCCCTCATCGGCAGCTTTGAAGGCTGTTTGCCAGTCTGCAAGAGGTAGGCGATGGGTTACCAGGCGGGAGACGTTGATTCTCCCGGATGCGATCAGGCCGATGGCCTTCTCCCAGGAGGTATAACCGGTGCTTAAATTGAAGACGATCGTGCACATCTTCCAGATCGCCGCGTCCCACGGGAAGGCTACCTGCTCGCGTCCGCTCATCCCGATCACGGCAATCCGTCCCAGGCGGCGAACCATTGCCACCGAGGAGGCGATGGCGGAGGGGGACCCGGAGGCTTCCACCACCACGTCTGCGCCGCGTCCGCCGGTCAGGGCAGCCACCCTCTCGACGGCATTATCGACATCCGCGACGATGATGTGGTCGGCACCCAACTCCGTTCCCACCGCCAGGCGGCGTTTCATGTCCACTTTGACACCCACCAGTGCGATCTCGCGTGCCCCGGCAGCGCGCGCCGCCATTACAGCCAGCAGTCCGATCGGTCCGGGGCCGAGCACCACCACAAAGTCGTTGGGTGCCACTCCGCCGCGCTCGATCACATCCTGGACAACATTGGCAGTTGGTTCGACTACCGCAGCCTCATCGAAGGACATGGTTTCCGGGATGTGGTGCAGCAGCCTTTCTGGCAGGACCATGTAGCGGGCGAAGGCACCGTGGATCCCCCAGCCGATCGAGCGCTTGGAGGAGCACAGTTGCTGGTAGCCGGTTCGGCACAGCTCACATTTCCCGCAGGCGAGGGTGTGTGGCTCTCCCACCACCCGGTCGCCAACCTTAAATCCGCTGACCTGTTCGCCGGCTTCCACAATCTGCCCGGAGAATTCGTGCCCCAGGATCACCGGGGGCCAATAGGGATATTGGTCGTGCAGGATATGGACGTCAGTTCCACAGATGCCGGCAGCCTTGATCTCGATCAACACTTCATCAGTTTTCGGATGAGGAATGTCTGTTTCCATCAAGGCGAGGTTGCCCTCCCCCCTGGCAGTTTTGAACAAACCAACCATTTTCCCGTCCATTCCAATTGCCTCCTGGTGAAAATTATACCGCCTGGCGTTATTCGAAGCGGATTGGCACGCTCTTATCAATGGGATGGCGCGGACCCTGCCGGTGCATGAACCGGTCCACATCCGCCAGGATCTGCTTGCGGATGGTCCACCCGGCTTCTTCGGAAAGCCAGGCCAGGTGTGGCGTGCAAATGGCTTTTTTATTGCTCAGGAGGGGCATATCATTTGAAGGAGGTTCATGCTCGTATACATCGATCCCGGCAAAACCCGGGTGCCCCGTTCGAAGGGCCCGGTCGAGCGCATCCAGGTTAACGATCCCCCCCCGGGCGGTATTGATCAGGATGGCGGTGGGCTTCATTAATTTAAACTGCGGTTCATCCAGTAAATGGTAGGTCTCTGGTCCCAGCGGGGTATGGATAGTGACGATGTCCGATTCACTGAGCAGCTCATTCAAAGGCAGGAAGGGGGAATTCAATTCCCGCCGGCGTTCTTCGGTCAGGTAGGGGTCGCAGATCAGGGTGCGCGCCAACCCGAAATTCTGGGTCATCTTGTGAACCAGGCTGCCGATGCGTCCGCAGCCGATGATGCCGAGCGTTTTTCCGGACATGGAATAAATCGGGTAGACCGGCTCGAAGACCCACTTGCCCAGCTGGCTCGATTCACCCGTCAAACGGATCTGCTGGTTGAGCTTGCGCTGGCAAGCCATGATCAGCATTACCGCCTGCTCGGCCACTTCGTTCATGCAGTAATCCGGCATGTAGGAGACGACGATCCCGCGCCGGCTGGCACCTGCCACATCCACGTTATCGTAGCCCACGCCGTGCCGGATGATCAACCTGGTGCGCCTTAGACCGTCCAGCACCTCTTCGTTCATGCGTGCCATGTTGACAATCACCACGTCGGCATCGGCAATTACTTTTAGCAGCTCCGCGGCGGGTGCTTTTTTTAGCTGGTAGGCAGAGAAATCCACGCCCATGCTGGCGAACTGTTCGGTTTCCCAATCCAGGTCGTTTTCGATATAGTCACTGACCACAACTTTTAGTTTTGACATTTTTCAATCCCGTCTTAATGGTGAAGAGGCTCGTCTTCGATAAAACCGACGCTGCCAGGGGGTTGTCCTCCCGCCTCAATTGAGCAGGTTTGCCCCACCCTGTGGGTCGAAGAAGAAGATCGAATCATGATCAAAGGTGGCACCCATCAGGGTATCCTCTTCCAGGCGCATCGTCGGGTCTACCAGGCAGGTGAACATCTGCCCATTCACCTCCAGGACAACCAGGTTGGACTGTCCCAGCGGCTCGATGGAAACCACCCGCACATTGAAACTGTCCGGTCTTCCCGCTTCACCCAGGCGGACGGATTCGGGGCGCACACCCAGTGTGACCGGCAGGACTTCTTCCCTGGCCGTGCCGAGGACCTTGATACCGCTTTCCCTGGTAGGGACAGAAACGCCGGCAAACTCAAAAACTGACTCTGAGCTGGTTTTTCGATGCAGCGTTCCGGAAAAGGTGTTCATCTCGGGGCTGCCTACAAAGGTGGCGACGAAAATATGGTTGGGATGGTAATACAGGTCCTTGGGGGTTGCGATCTGCACGATCTTGCCTTTGTTCATCACCACGATGCGGGTGCCCAGGGTCAGCGCTTCCACCTGGTCGTGAGTCACAAAGATGAAAGTCCCCAGCCCGCTGCCTTCGTTCACCAGCCGCTTGTGCAGCAGTTTGAACTCGGAGCGCATGCTTGAACGCAGCTTGGCGTCCAGGGAAGCCAGGGGTTCGTCAAGCAGGAAAACCTTGGGGCTGCGGATCATTGCGCGTGCCAGCGCCACGCGCTGGCGCTGACCGCCGCTCAACTGATCCGGGCGCCGGTCCAGGAGTTCTCCGATCTGGACCTGGTCTGCCACCAGGCGCAGGCGCTTGTCGATCTCATTTTTGTGTACACGCTTGTTGCGCAAATAGAAAGCGATATTCTCATAAACCGTCATATGCGGGTAAAGCGCCAGGTTTTGAAAGACCATGGCCATGTCACGCCGCTCGGCAGGGGTTTCCGATATATCCTGGCCGTCCAGCATGATCTTCCCCTCGGTTTGGACTTCCAACCCGGCGATCATGCGCAGGGTGGTGGTCTTGCCGCAGCCCGAAGGTCCGAGCAGGACGATGAAATCGCCCTGGTTTACCTCAAGGTCCACATTGTCAACGGCCAGCGTGCCGGGAAAACGTTTCGCGATACCTTTCAATTCCAAGAATGCCATGATAGTTCTCCTTGTTATATTCCCAGGCGGGCCGTCAGGCCGTCCAAAACTTGCTTGCGGAATATGATGGCGATCAGGATGGGAGGAATGAAGCTGAGCGTGGCGGCGGCTGCCACCATGCCGTGGCTTACGTTCATTCCTCCTGCCACAGCAGCCAGGACCACCGATTGGGTTTTGGAAGTCATCGATTGGGTCAGGATGGTGGCGAAGACGAACTCCTCGTACGAGGTCATAAAGGCGAAGATGGCGGCGGCAATGATGCCGGGTCTGGCGATCGGGATGACCACCTTGACCAGTGAACGCCAGTACCCGCAGCCGTCCAGGCGGGCGGCTTCTTCAAACTCGACCGGGATATTTGCGAAATAAGCGCGCATGATCCAAGTGGTGAATGGGATGGTTATGGCTGAGTAAACCAGGACCAGCGAAATTTTCGTATCATATAACCCGATCGCTTTGAACAGAATAAACATGGGAATGACCAGCGATATCGATGGCAGCAGGCGGGTGGCCATCAGGGTCAGGAACACCTTCTTATCTCCCACGAAACGATAGCGGGCAAAGACGTGCCCGGCCGGGAAGCCGATCAGGATATTGATAATCGTCACCGTGATCGAGATGATCAGCGAGTTGAGGATGCCCGGAAACATCAAAGTCCCGTCCATCGTGTATTGGGACTGGATCATGACCGTGGAATCCGCCGATACGACTCCCGTGAATATATATTTATAGTGACTGAGCGAAAATGCCTGCGGGACAGGGAAAAAGTGCGGCGGTTTATCTTCCAGGGCTGCCTCACGCTGAAAACTGGAGTTTACGATCCAGTAGATGGGAGCCAGCACGTACACCAGCACGAGGATCGAGCCAATAACGATCAGGATGTTCTTGCGAAAACGCCGTCCGTAAATGGTATCTCTAAACATGGGAGGCTCCTGGTGTCACTTTCGCCTTTAAAAGGCGGGCCTGCTTGCGGGCAGCCCTGCGTTCCGGGTCCAGCACCACTAGATACAGGTAGATAAAAAAGATCATGATGAACGCCAGGATGACCGCCTCAGCCGCCCCGCGTCCATAGCGGCCGAATGAAAACGACTCATTGTAGATCAGCCAGGCAAGGGTGCGCGTGGCATCACCGGGGCCGCCCCGGGTAATGATGTATAAGAGGGAGAAATGGTAGACCAGGGCAAAGATCGTCTGGATCACCAGCACAAGCTGGAAAACCGGCATCAGCAGCGGGACGGTGATCTTCCAGAAGGTATTAAAGGTACTCGAGCCATCCATGCGGGCGGCTTCATAAACGCTTTTGGGGATGGTCGAGAGACCGGCTGTAAACAAAAAAGTGCTGTAAGGCACGAATTTCCATATGTAAGCAAACAGGATGGTATAAATGGCGAAATGGGAATCGGCGGTGAACGCGATGTAATCCTTAATGATCCCAAGGCTTTGAAGCACGTAATCCAGGATACCGAAAGTGGGGTTGTAGATCCATTTCCAGATCACCGCGCCCACAACGCCTGGGAGGGCATACGGAAGAAGCAGCGCCACCTTGATGATGCTGCTCCCGCGGAAGCGTTCGTTTAGTAACAGGGCGATCGCCAGCGAGATAATGACCACCGCTACGACCGCAACTGCTGCGAAATGAAACGTCACCCCCAGGGATTTGTAGAAAATGGGTGCGATCGTCGGATCGGTAAAGATATCGGTGAAATTATCGACGACGAACCCCTTACCGGTCGGCACCCCGTACTTGTAATCCGTAAAAGCGATAGAAATGGAATAAAACATCGGAAAGGCGATGAATACGAACACAAAAATCAGGGATGGCAAAAGCACTTTATAGGCCAGCCTCGAGTTTTGGAGGTAATGACGCCGTTCGCTTTTAGAGTCCATTAGTTACCTGCTATAATTTCCTTGTGCGGGGATGAGGGAGCAATTGCTCCCTCATCCCCCACGCCATTAAGCAGCCAGGCTTACTGGCCTTTGAGAGAAGTCCACTGCGTCTTGATGTTTTCCAGGGAAGTTGCCGTGGGTTGCTCGAGCAAAATCGCCTTGGCCAGTTCAGCCCGGGCGTAACTCATCCACTCGGCGAACCATGGCGCCTGCATGCCTTGTTTGGCCAGGGCTAACCCCTGTTGTTTCTGCAGGATATTGACATTGGTCATGGCGGATACGACCCTTAAGACATCCGGGTCAGTCCATAGGGATTTGATGGAGAATCCAAGTCCATTATTAACGGCCCACTGCTTGGAAATGTTGTATCCGGTTGTGCCGTTAAAGGTGGTCTTGCCGCCCCAGAATTCGATCAGGTCGATGGAGGCTTGCAGTTTGACCGGGTCGGTGATGGCGTCATTGCCCATCAGGTACATGCGGGTAAAGCCGTCGGTCTGGTGTGTCGAGCCGGGCATCATGGAAAGTTGGGCGTAACCGGCGATCTTGGAAATTCCTGGCGTGTTGAATTCTTTCATCATGTAGTCAGGAACGATCACGAAAGCGGTCTCGCCATTCTTGAATGCCTGCTGGATGTCAGACGGCTCCAGGGTTAAGCATTTCTGGGGAATGATCTTGTCCACGCTGATCGCCTTGGCCAGCCATTCGATCGTGTCAAAAACAGGTCCCGCAGCAGTATCAAAGACCGGGTTGTTTTCTGCATCGAACAACTGGCTCCCGTTCGAGTACAGCATGGCATAGATCGTGTCATCAAACCAGGAACCGGGCAAAAGTCCAAGTTCCAGCGGCATGGAGGTGATGCCTTTTTCCATCAGGATCTTGCTGACCGCGGTGACCTCTTCCCAGCTGGTCGGCGGTGCAATGATCCCTGCCTGGTCCAGCATGTTTTTGTTATAGACAAAAACCATGACGTCGGCATAATAGGGCAGGCCGTAGATCTTGCCGTTGAAGGTCAGTCCTTGGAGAGAGTGGGGGGTCAGGTCGGATACGTAGTTTTTGACATCCGGCCAATAATCTTCCAGCGGCACGACCCAGCCAGCGTCTGCCAGCTTGCCCAGCCACTGGTCAGAGCTGACGATCACATCGCGGGAATCGCCGCCCTGGAATACGGTGGTGATGAAGGTGTCGTAGCTGTCGAAATCCGCGTCAGTCCACTCCACCGTTACATTCACCTTGGGGTCGGCTTCTGTGCCAGCCCAGGTCTGGTATTTGCCGATGTTGGCTTGCCAGCTGGCGGTGTCGTATGTCCAACCGCTAACTTTGATGGTTACGGGTCCCAGCGGGGTGGGGGGCGCAGCGGTAACGTCCACCGGCTGCTGGGGTACTGAGGTTGCCGGGACTGCAGTCGGAGCCTCGGTTGGTGTCGCCTGCGGGGCGCATCCCACGAGTGTCAGAATGAATATCGTGATCAGCAGGCTGTATACAAATTTCTTCATGGGGGTAATCCTCCTTGAAAAGGATGGAAAGAATAAGAGAGGTGCGTTCCCCTCTCTTCGGCCTATAGGTCTTTGCGGCCGGTCATGGTGGATGCTTCGTCTGCCGAAACACCCTGTTTGAGCAACTTTCTCGTCTGCGTCTCTTCCAGGACCCTCCTTTCTGTTTCATATAGGACCTGTTCAGCAATTTCCTGGGGAATGACCAATACGCCATCGTTATCTCCGACGATCATGTCGCCAGGGCGTATGAGGATTTCGTTGATCCAGATGGGAACTTGCCAGCCGCGCAGCCGCGAGCGGTAAAACCCGTCCACCGGGCTGGTGAATTTGCAGAAGATCGGGAACCCCATGGTCTTGATGATCCCGGTGTCCTTGGCTCCGCCGTTGATGACTGCACCCCGTACACCATTTTTCATGCAGACCGTGGTGGCGAGTTCACCCCAGAACCCCGAGATTTGATCTGCGCCGGCATCCACAACGATGATGCCGTCTTCGGGGTAGGCCTGAACCATCTTGGCAGCCGGTTTGTCGCGTTCGTCTGGCAGCGGGTCGAAGATCCACTGGACGGTGAATGCCGCGCCTGCGATGATCTTGTTCATAAGATCGCCCGTCTTGCAGGTAATTGCCGGACCAAGCCACTGATGGTGTTTGTCCATTTTCTGCAAAATATCGTTGATCGCTGCAGTGTACAGCCTGGAGTAGCGGTCAGCCATTTCCTTTAGAGGGATGGAATATGGATTGGTTTTGGTACTCAATGAAGACCTCCTGGAATTTCGAAATGGGGATTGAATTGGAAAAATGGCGCATCCGCAAAAGCTAGATTTCCCGGATCTCCACCACTCGTCCTTCGCGGATGCTCTTTTCCACGGCTTCCGCCACTCTTGTAGCTCTTAGTCCATCCAAGCCGGATGGATAACGTCCATCCAGATCGGCCAGTTGACCACCATTCTTCAGGTAATAGACGTCCACCAGGAAGTCCTTGATCGGATCCACGTAATAACCCGATACCAATTTGTGACCCAGCGGGCTGTCCTGGATGTTCAAGGACCCCAGGTTGGGAGTCACCATGCCGCCGTCAGAGGCAATGTAGCGCAATCCGCGGTCCTGTCCATCGATCTCTATCGTGCCTTCGGTACCGGTAATACGCAGGCCCTGGTTTACCAGGGCTTCAAACCCTTCGGGGATGATCCAGTTCACATCAATGGTGCAGGAAAGCCCGTCCTCCATGACGATGCGTGCGCTTACCGAGTCGAATGTGTCCAGGCCGTGTCCGGACAATTTCCCTTTATGTCCCTGTGCAAATACACGGACAGGTTCGCTTCCCGTGATCCAGCAGACCAGGTCGAGTTTGTGTACCCCGATGAACCAAAAGGGGCTGCTTTCTGCTGCCCAGGTCTTAAGCATTTGCAGCGGGACGGTGATCTTGTCTTCCATGTATGCGTAGACGATCTGTGGTTTTCCGATGCGTCCTGCATGGACCTTCTGCATCATGTCCAGGTTGTAGGGGTCATACCGCTTGTGGAAATCCACCATCAACATTCTTTGCTGTTTTTGGGCAGTCTCCACCATTTGACGGCAGCCCGACGTACTCAGGTCGAGTGGTTTTTCAACCAGCACATGTTTGCCGTGCTGCATGGCAAAAAGAGCCACCTCGCGATGGAGGTGGTCCGGGGTGGCAATACCGACAGCGTCCAGATCTTCTTCCTGGATCATCTGCATATAATCAGTATATTTTTTAATGTTATAAGCTGCTGATTGTTTTGCAGCGGTCGCTTCAACCGGATCGGCAATTGCCACCAGGTCCACCTTGCCCTCTGCTTCCAGTTGTTTTGCTGCCAACAAGTGATTGTTCCCCCAGGTTCCCCCGCCAATGACTGCAAAGCGAACTTTGCGGGATGTCATTTCACTGCCCTCCCAAATCCATGCTCTGGATATATTGAGATACCCGGGTTGCGGTTGCGCAGATCTCCTTGCTCAATACGGTTTCCAGCCCCTTGGAGCGCATACGGCTGGAGGGACCTGAGATCGAGATGGCGGCAATGGTCCCGCGTGTATTTTGGATCGGTGCCGCCACGCAGCAAATGCCGTTTTCCATTTCTTCCTGGTCCAGCGCGAACCCTGCTTTGCGGATCTTATCCAGTTCTTTGCTTAAATCCCTGGCAGTGGTGAGCGTAAACTCGGTTTTCCTGGGAAACTTCCCGCGGCCTAAGAAAAGGGTCAATTTCTCGATTTGCAGGCTGGCGAGCAGCACCTTCCCCAGTGAGGTCGAATGGGCAGGCTGCCGGAGACCGATTTGAGGGGTCATGCGCAGCGGGTAGTCCAGAGAATCAACCTGGTCGATGTAGATCAGTTCATATTGGTCGTCGAGGATTCCCATGAATACTGTCTCCCCGACTCTTTTGGATAACTCGCCAAGGATGGGGTGGACCGAACCCAGGAAATTAAAGCGGTTGAGCACAGCCTTGCCGTACAGCAGCATGTGGTCGTTTAGATCATATAAGTGGGTTTGGGGATCCTGCTGGACGGCACGGCACGTCCTGAGAGTCTGCAGCAAACGATGGACCGTGGTCGTGGAGAGGTCGAGCAAACCTGCCATCTCGCTGACGCCAATTGCCCGTCCTTGTAGCCGCAACAGTTCCAGGATCTGGAAACCTCGTTCTATGGACTGGACCGAACCATCTTGATTTGACATGTTTGACTCGGGCTGATTTTATGGTCATTCCGCATTGTGGAAATGCATTCCTCAATACGGAATTATTATAGTGCGCGAAATTCCCGTTGTCAATAGGTCTGTTCCTTGATTTATGTCATGAATCAATTATTAATCAAACATGACTATCCCCCATCCATTTCCCCCATTTCGTGACCGAAGAGTGATTAAGTTGATTATTTTAAGCTCTCCGTCATCCCGCAAGTGGATGGATCCCCCCCGTAATGTACTTCTCTGCGGCAGCCTTCAGCGCCTTCCCCCGACAGGCTGCGTCATTGCTTTTTTTTGCTCTTTACGACCGGGATGACCCCCCGTCCTTCCGGCAGGGAAATTATCGATATGATTGCACCTTCGCTCATGGGAGGGAGTGTCAACGATCCCCAACTCAGCTGCGCACTTGAAGGACCATTTCGATCTCAACCGGGATGTTCCCAGGCAGGATGTTCACGCCAACGGAGGTGCGGGCATGTTTGCCGCGCTCCCCATAAAGTTGCACCAGGAGATCGGAAGCACCGTTGATCACTTCGGGCTGCTGAGCGAAATCTGCTGTGCTGTTAACATAACCATTCAACTTAACGACACATTCTACGCGGTCCAGGTCACCCAGTACCGCTTTGACCACGCTGAGCAAATTGAGCATGGTCTGACGGGCGGCAGCGTAACCTTGCTGAAGATCCAGTTCGGCACCGAGGCGGCCTTTGTAGAGGAACCCACCCGGGATGTAACAGGTGGTGCCGGAAAGGAACAACAGGTCTCCGCTTTGCCTGGAAAGCAGGTAAGCGCCCACGGGCGTGGGAGGGTCCGGGAGAGTCAAGCCGAGTTCATTTAAGTGAGTTTCGATTTTCGTCATTTTGCCTTCACTTGCATTTGGGCTTCCCCAGCGAATAAAGGCGACAAGCCTGCTGGAGAAGCCCATTTGATTGGTCAGGTCGATCTTAGATAAGATGCTCGCAAGCGGTCTTAGAACGTGCCATCCGGATTCATGAACTTAATCACGTTGTCCAAAGTGATCAACGGGGAGGGCAGGAAGGTGTCTCGGATGGCGGGGGTTGCGCCAGCCAGGATTGCCATCATGTGATGTAACGCTGCGCGGCCGATGGTGTCTGAGTTGTTCAAACCAGTGGCACCATAGTTCGTATTGTCCTTGATGGCTGTCAGAGCGGCGGCTTCACCGTCAACCCCAACCAGGAACATCTCGCTGGAGCGGTTGGCATCCTTGATCGCGGTCTGGGCACCCAGGCACATGGAGTCGTTCTCGCAGAAAACCGCATCGATCTTCGGGTTGGCAGCCAGCAGATTTTCCATCAGTTTAATGCCGCCATCCGCACTCCAACTACCGAAATCGGGGGCTACCACAACGGTAATGCCCGGATAGGTGGAGAGGATACTGTTGCAGCCATTGCTGCGGTTGAGGCCGATCGAGTTATCCGCCGGTCCGCCGCGCAATTCCACGACCACGCCTTGTCCATTGAGGCGATCAGCAATGTACTGGCCGTCTTGGACACCGATGGTGAAGTTGTCAGGTCCAATATAGGCTGTGTAAGCATCGGAAGCGCCTTGAGTGAAGAGCCTGTCAACCAGGACGGTGGGAACCTTCGCTGTTTTGAGAGCATCCAGGGCAGCCGGAGCTTGCTCAAGCCAGGCACCCGAGACGATGACGCCATCGACTCCCTGGGCAATGAGATCCTCGATGTCGGATTGGAACTTGGCCGCGTCACCATCTGCGTTGGTGGAGACGATTGTGACATTGTTGTACAATCCTGCTTCAGCAACGACGGAATTGTTCATCCCGATGAAGTATGGGCAGCACTGTGAGAAATTCGCCATCCCGATCTTGATTGCTGTGGCTTGTGTACCGGTTGTAGCGCCCGTGGCCGGTCCGCAGGAAACGAGTAATACTGCCAGGACCAGGACAAAACTAAAAATCAGATTTCTTTTCATTCTAAGCCTCCAAAAGGATATGATAGGTTGTTTGAAAGAACACGATGCAAAGCATGCTTTTTTCCCGGCTTGTCCTCCTTTCAAAGGATCTGCATTCCAGATGACCAGTAGATGATGATCATGGTTCTATCGCTGTTTTCGCCGTGCCAAAACAGCGATCAGGATGATTACGCCTTTCAAGATTTGTTGATAATAGGATTGCACATTGAACAGGTTGAGCAAATTATCGATCATTCCGAGGGCTACTACCCCTGCCAGGGTCCCAAAAGTGCTGCCCCCGCCGCCGCCCAGGATTGCGCCACCAATGACACAGGCAGCAATGGCATCCAGTTCGAATCCCACACCCACGCTCGGCTGTGAGATTCCCAGGCGGGAGGCCAGGATCACACCTGCCAGTGCTGCAAACAGACCGGAAAGCATATATGCCAGGAAAACGTTCCAGGTGACATTGATCCCGGCCAGGCGCACCGCTTCTACATTGCCTCCAATGGCCACGATCGCCCGCCCTGACCGGGTCCGGTTCAGGAAAAACCAGACAAGTGGGTAACTTGACAGCATGATCAGGGCTGATATGGGAAATGGGCCGACCATCCCCGATCCAAGCACGGCTCGAAAAGAAGGATCGAGGGGAGTGATCGGAATGTCTGAATAGACATAAACCAGGCCGCGGATTGCTCCCAGCGTGGCGAGCGTAACGATGAACGGCTGTAATTTAAATCGAGCGATAAATAGACCATTAATTGCTCCAACCCCTGTACCCACTCCCAGGCAGATCAGGATGGCAAGCCAGAGAGGCAGCCCCTGGTTCGAGAAGCCTGCTACCATGATACCGGTCAGGGCAACGATGGGACCGACGGAAAGATCAATGCCTCCCGTCAGGATGACGATCAACATCCCGAGGCTGAGAATACCGTTGGTCACGGCCTGCCGCATCAGGTTGCTCAGGTTCCGCTGGGTGAAGAAAACATCCGACATGGTGGCGGTCACAACCATCAGGATGAGGAAGGCAGCCAGGAAGGCATAATTGACCCAGTTCGGTCGACGGTAAGTGCTGTTGTCTTTGGGGATGAGTTGCAGAAATCTCCCAACGATATTGATTATCTTGGATATTGAAGTAAGACTGTCTTTGGTCATTCCCTGACTCCTGCAGCTGAAGAGAGGATTCTCTCCTCACTGGCTTCAGCACGTGTGAACTCTCCCACCAGTCGGCCTTCGCGCATGACCAGGGTGCGATCGCTCATTCCGAGAATTTCCGGCAGCTCAGATGAGATGAACAGGATGCACATCCCATCGTGTGCCAGTTTATCGATGATATGGTAGATTTCCACCTTGGTGGCCACGTCAACCCCGCGTGTCGGTTCATCCAGGATCATCACCCTGGCATGGGTCAACAGCCACTTGGCCAGCACCACTTTCTGTTGATTTCCACCGCTCAGATGATTGACCAATCGGTCAAGCAAGGGCGGGCGAACGTCCAGTTCCTCGATCAGCGTCTTCACTTCGGTTGCTTGTTTACCCCGGCTGACAACCCCGAATTTACTTAGCCGCGAGTACGAAGCCAGGCTGACATTATCTCGTATCGTGCAGTTCATCACCAGTCCATCACGCTTCCTGTCTTCTGTGAGCAAGGCAATACCGGAATTTACCGCTTCACGCGGTGATCTTGGGTGGATAAAATCTCCATTGAGCAGGATTTCTCCGGAAGTGAATCGATCGGCTCCAAAGATACTGCGTGCCACCTGTGTTCGCCCGCTTCCAACCAGGCCGAACATACCCAGGATCTCCCCACGATGCAGCGAAAAGGAGATGTCAGCAAAACTCCCTTTCCTGGCCAGGTTTCTGACCTCCAGGACAACCTCTTCACTGTGGGTATTCCGCACCGGGAAGATCTCGCCCAGGCTGCGCCCCACCATCATCCTGATCAGGCTGTTCTGGTCAGATTCCTGCGGTTTCACTGTCCCCACCAATTGACCATCCTTGAGCACCGTGATCCGGTCGGCGATTTCGAAAACCTCGTCCAGGCGGTGGGAAATATACAGGATGATGGTCCCTTGTTCTTTGAGCTGGCGGACCAGGTTGAATAATCGTTTCAACTCTTCCTGTGAAAGCACTGCCGAGGGTTCATCCAGGATCAGGATCTTGCGCTGATCTGCAACCGCCTTGGCAATTTCCACCATTTGCTGGTGGGATACACTCAACTGGCTGACCGTCTGATGTACATCGATCCCGGTAAAGCCGATATCCTGGAGAATCGTCTCCGCCCGGCGATAAGCCGTTTTCCAATCCACAACGCCCGGCATGCGGGTGGTTGGCATCTGTCCCAGCAAAATGTTCTCGGCAATGGACAGATGCGGGATCAGGCTGAATTCCTGGTATACCGCATAGATTCCCAGGTGGCGGGCGCGTAACGGGGAACCAAGATCGATAGGTTTACCATCCAGGAGAATCTCGCCCTTGTCGCAGGGTAGAGCCCCGGAGAGGATTTTTACCAGCGTTGATTTTCCGGCTCCGTTTTCTCCGGAAATGGCATGCACCTCGCCCAAGGAAGCTGAAAAATCCACACCGCACAGCGCTTGTGTCCCGTCAAAACTTTTATGGATGCCTTTCATCACCAGGTAATCGGAATTTTCCATCTAAAAACCTTAGTTCGGGTTTATCGGCGGGAAAGCATTGTGCACGACCACGGTCTTTTGGTCGGTCATTTCGTCCAGCGTATCATGGACTCCCTCGCGCCCATGACCGCTCATCTTGATCCCGCCGAACGGCAGGGTTTCAACACGCAGGGCGGATGACCAGTTGATGATCACCCCCCCCGCCTCCAAACGGTAGGCGATGTCCAGCGCCTTGTTGATATCCTGTGTAAAAACGGCAGACTGCAGCCCATAGGGTGATGAATTGGCCATTTCGACGGCTGCATCGATCGATGTGAACGAAACCAGCGGTACCACCGGGCCAAAGACCTCCTCTTTGAAGAGCGGCATGTCAATGGCAACATCCCGCAGAACGGTTGGGTCCATGAAGGCTCCGTGCCTCTTGCCCCCAGCGAGTAGCCTGGCTCCCGCCTTCACAGCTCCGTTCACAAAGGCTTCAACTTCCTCTGCTGCCTTCTCGCTGATCAGCGGACCGACGTCCGTTGTTTCCAGCAGCTGATCGCCCACCTTGAGTCCTTTGGCCTTTTCAGCTAAAAGCGATGCAAACTTCTCGAAGATGGAGGCCTCCACCAGCACGCGCTTCACTGCGCAGCAGATCTGACCGTTGCCGCGCGCCAGGCGTCCCAATACCACCGCAGTAGCCGCCTTTTCCAGGTCGGCATCTGCCAGGATGATGAGGGCATCATTGCCGCCCAGTTCCATGTGCACCTTTTTTAAATTCTGGGCTGCAATTTCGGCAATTCGTATCCCCACTTCGGTGCTGCCGGTAACTGTCACCAGCTGGATACCTTCTGAACGCGCCAGGTAATCTCCGATCAGGGCACCTGGCCCGGTGATCATCTGGTGAGCATATTTTGGCAGGCCGCATTGCTGCATCAATTCCGTGATCTTCAACAATGTCAACGGGCAGGCACTCGGTGGTTTCGAAACCACGGCATTACCGGCCGCTAGAGCTGCTGCCGCCTTGTGACCCCATAATTCGACCGGGTAGTTGAATGGGACGATCGCCGCCACGACTCCCAGGGGTTGCCGGATCGTGAAGGCAAAATGGCGTTCGTTGCCGCGCACCGCATCCACCGGCATTACCCTCCCGAAGATACGTTTGCTTTCCTCACCAAAACTGCGGAATATGTTGGCTGTCACCAGTACTTCAGCGCGCGTCTGCAGGATGGGTTTGCCGTTCTCTGCCGCCAGCAGTTTCCCCAGTTCATCCGCATGGGCTTCGATCGACAGGGCGATTCGATTAAGGACCTCAAACCGCTGGAGAGCCGTGAGCTTGCGCATGGCCAGTTTTCCTTGCTGGGCAGCGGTTACCATCCTTTTGGCATCCTCCAGGGTGCCGCGCGGCACCTTGTCCAGCACTTCGCCTGTACCAGGGTTGCAAATATCCATCCATGCCTTATCGGATGCTTCCACCCATTGATCATTAATGAACATTTTCATCTTGTCCTCGCTTTCAAACCAGTTATGAATAATTATTTAGAATCCCACAGAAAATCCAGTGGTCAGACAGCTATCCGGAATAACCCCAGCGTCTGGATAAACGCCGGGTACTTTCCCAAAGTTGCGGCCCCAATTTAATTGCGCGTTCGATGGTGATGCGTTCGCATGGCCCGGATATACTCATGGCCGCAATCGCCTTGCCCGAGTAATCCAGCACGGGTGCTCCCACACAGCGAATGCCGGGCTCATTTTCTTCGTTATCCAAAGCAAAACCTTGCGAGCGGATGCTTACCAGTTCGCCGCGCAAGGTCTTGGGTGATGTCTTGGTATGGGTTGTTCTTGCAACAATATCTTTCGAAAGGACGGCATCGAGCAGGTCGGGGTTGCTGAATGCCAGGATCGCCTTGCCAAGAGATGTGCAGTACATTGGCAAACGCATGCCGATATGGGAGGACATGCCCAGGGCATATGGGCTCTCGATCTTGGCAATGTAGACTACCTCCCTCCCGGAAGGGACAGCCAGGTGGATGGTCTCGCCGGTCTCTTCAGCCAGCTTGTTCATCTCCACCTGGGCTTCATTCCTCAAGTCACTTTTTGCCAGGAAAACGCCGGCGATTTCGATCACCTTGACGCCCAGGCAAAAACGGTCGCCGTCTTTGCGTTCGGCTAATTCGAGTTCCTGAAGGGTGGCAAGGTAGCGGTGGGTGGAACTCTTGGGCATGTTGATCAGGGAGGAAAGTTCGGCCAGGCTGATGCCCACATCGGCTTTTGAGGCCAGGATCTCGACGATGTGGATTGCCTTGGCTACGGTGGTGGAGGTCGATGATACGATCGGCTCACCCGTTCCGGAATGACGATTATTTTGATGCGGATCAATTCCAGTGTGGTTGCGGCTCAATGCGCGTTTGTCAGGCATAAATGGGGACCCTTTTATCCAATTCAGGAAGGCGGGAAGGGTGTTTGTGAGGGGGATTCTCAATCCCACATAACGGTCTGTCATTCTATTATGTGGAACTATATTCCACATAATAGCACGGCATGGATTCAATGTCAATAAGGATTTGATTATTCATTTCAGGTGACCTTATAGACGCGGGTAAAGACCTGGAGTTTCAACTGAATGAGCCGTGAATTGAGGTCTGGCAGTGTATTCGTGCGGAACAATTAAGTTCGGTAAAGTTAACGTCGTTTGGGATGAAGACAAATTCGTGATTTATTAATTCCTCCCTGCCCTTAATCCGTGGATATGCCTTGGAGGGTTTAAACCATTGATCAACCTTCCCTTATTGGATGCTGAAATGCTGTCAAAATTGACAGACATATTTTTTTATTCCTGTGAATGGATAATCGTTAATAGCTATGAGGAAAACGTACATCCTCTCGCAAGTGGATGGATCCCCCCGCAATGAACTTTTCCGCAACATCTTTGAGTGCCTGCCCCAGGTCCGATTGGAGGTCTGGCACGATTTCAGCTGCGGGAACAGCCCGGTGGGCGAAGTGCCACAGGCTGGGGTCAATTACCTTTCCATCAAACAGGATGATGTCAAGATCGATCAGACGGGGGGCATTCTTATTTGCAGAGCGCACCCTACCCATGCTTGCCTCCAGCGGGGCTAGGATCTTCGATTTAAGAATGATTTGATCGTGCGGAGTTCGCGCCAGCAGTGCCGCGTTCAGGAAATTCGGTCCACCTGCCCCCTCCGGGGGGGATTCCCACACCCGTGATATCTGGATGATCGATAACTGCCTGCGAAGCGTGTCGACCGCAAAGGGGAGGTTGAATTCGGGTTGAATGTTGGATCCCAGCAGGAGGCATACCTGGTGCTCAGCAGCCATCCCTAATCCTCCTGCAGCGACCTTTCGATTTCGACCCCCACCGACCTGGCAAAGCGCACGGCTCCCGGCTTTTCGACCCGCACTCTCACCTTGAGCACCCCGCTGGTCTCCAGGCACAACTTCGCCAGGTCAACTGCCAGGGCCTCCACCGTTAACCTTTTAGCCGTTTCTGCATGTGCGATCACTTTCTTCGCCACCGTGCGGTAATCGATGCAATCCTTTATATCGTCACTTTTGCCCGCTTTCTTCAGGTCGGCGAAAAGGACAATATTGATAAGGATTTCCTGGGGCTTTTCGCGCTCCCAATCGTTGATCCCAAGAATTCCGCGTGCCACGAGATCTGTAATAAAAACCTGGTCCATTGGATTTCCTCCTATATCAGGTGCCTGCCGCCGTCCACATGGATGATTTCACCGGTTATATACGCCGGACCATCCAGGAGGAAGACGAGTGACTGCCCCACCTCATCCAGGCTTGCCCACCTGCGTGCTGGTATCTGCTTCAGGTTTATTTTGGAGGGTGCTCCGTCGCTGGGCGGCAGGATGGCCCCCAGCGCCAGTCCATTCACCGTGATGCGGGGAGCCAGGGTGATGGCAAGCGAGCGTGTGAGCGCTGCCAGGGCGGCATTGCTGACCGTGTATGCCAGGTGTTCGCGCCCCGGGTGCAGCGCGCGCCAGTCCAGCAAACTGACGATGCGGCCCTCTTCCCCGGGAGGAAGTAATCGGGCGAAATCCTGGCAAAGCAGGAACGGCGCGGTCAGGTTGACCGACAGCGCCCGGTTCCACTGCTCCAGGCTGGTATTCTCCCAATCCGAGGGCTCGAAAACGGAGGCATTGTTCACCATGGCGAATAACGGGGAATGCTCCCGCGCCCTGGAAATTAAAGCTGCTGCCTGGGAGGCGTCCGCCAGGTCTGCCTGCAGGAGATGGACTTTCCGGCCGATCGCCTCGATCTCTGCCTGTGCGCTTTCGGCTGCTTCGCGTGACTTTCCGTAATGCAGGACGATATCTGCGCCAGACCGCGCGAGTGCCAGGGCCAGCGAGCGACCAATGCGCAGCGCTCCGCCGGTGATCAGGACTGTTTTTCCGTTAAGGGACATGGCTTTCAGGTTTTCCCTGGTCTCCTTGATGGGGGGTGATCACATGATTATTTTATGCCGCAACCGGTAAAGAATTCGTCCCTGAGGGATGCATCCCGGGCATAATAACCGCGCCACACCGAAGTGCGTGTGATCGGCGCCAGTTCGCGCACCCCGCGCATCTCCACGCACAGGTGATGTGCCTGCAGGTATACGGCTACTCCGTGCGGGGCCAGGATTGAACTCGAGGGTATCCGCCACCTGCTGCCCGATTCGTTCCTGGACGGCAAAGCGCCGGGCGAACAGGCGTACCAGCCGGGTTAACTTGGAGATTCCGATTATTTTTTCATCCGCGACGTAACCGATATACGCCTCACCGTAGAAAGGGAAGACGTGATGCTCGCATAACGAAAAGAAATGGATGGGACCTTCGATCACCTGGCTCGAACTGCAATCAGGTTCACCGTGGCATTCGGTATGGAATATTTTTAACAATTTGGGATCCCCATCGTAGCCCATGGTGGCATCGATCAACGCCTGGATGAACCTGCGCGGGGTGTCACACGTGCTCGGGCTGCTCAAATCCATCCCAAGGGTGGTAAGGATCTCTCCCGCGTAACCCTCGAACTTGAGCCTCTGCTCTTCTGGAATTTTGCGTTTTGCCAGGTCGACCAGGTCATTTAAGTCATCATCCCAATATTTATTGATCTCTTCCATTTTGATCTCCATAGATTTCCGAAGTTTTTGCTGCCATGATAAAGTCGTTTTGGTGCAGCCCTTTGATCCTGTGGGTCCACCAATTGACGGTAACCTTTCCCCATTCGGTCAGGATGGCAGGGTGATGGTCTTCCTCCTCAGCGGTTTGTGCCACCTTGTAGGTGAATGCCATTGCCTGCCGAAAATTTTCGAACTTAAATACTTTTTCCAGCCGGGGTACCCCGTTCTTTTCGACAACCCGCCAGTCGGGCACCTTTTCCGTCCATTGACCAATTTCAAGCGCGTCAATGGCTGGAGTATCTGATCTTATTTGGCTGCAATGTTTTTGAGTTAATTCATTCATTCGACCTCATTCCATCGATATCCCAGGTCTGGCACTTTCCCAGAGGGAACGGGTACCATTATGACCTGGCTGTTTTGTTTGGAATAGGATGAAAACCGTCGCCTGAAAGTCGCGCTGGCTTGCACCTGGAAATTGGTGGTGATGTGATCGCTAGCGGTACTGACGCCTGTGTCATCCCAGCCGGTTTTTTAGGTCTGCCGCTTTGAATGGGCCGGGTTCCGCCATCAGGAGGCGCGCTGCAGGCACCGTGTCCCAAACGTTCCACAGCAGTACACCCCGCACCTTTCCTCCGGCTAAATAATAGACCACCCCTTTTTTAAAGGGTTCCTTCCAATCCACGAAAGTCTCCTGGTGCGGGTCGAGTTCTCCCACCGCCTCGTATCCCAGCTCGAAAAGGTCAGAGTAAAAATAAGAAAGGTGATCGTACGCTTCGGAAGCTCCCGCCATATTGCGTCCGGCCTTGCGGCCCATGCTCTTGGCGTTGTCTTCATGTTCCACACGCATACGCTTGTTAAGCGTGGCATTGAAATACTCTGCCGCGTCCCCTGCGGCATAGATTCCCGGACGGCTGGTGGCAAGGGTTTGGTCAACGCTGATGCCGTTGCCAATTTGCAGGCCGGCCGCCTTGGCAAGCTCAAGGTTGGGGCTGATGCCGATCCCTGCCACCACCGCATCGACAAGGACCTCCGTGCCATTTTTGGTCTTGAGAGCCACCTTTCCCTTGCTTGCTTCAGCGCCGCCCAACACTTCCCCTGGCAAAATGGTAACACCTTTCTTAACGAAATAATCGTTCAGGAACAGGGAAATGTCATGCGGGTATACCGCCGCGCCGATGCCGTCTTCGGGAAACAGCATGGTAACCTTTTTCCCGTTCATTGCCAGTGCAGCCGCAATTTCCGACCCAATGAACCCCCCGCCAACCACGGCAAAAGTCGTGCTTTGCTGGCTGACTTGCACCAGCCGCTTGTAATCGGCAATCGTCCGGTAATAGAGGATTTGGCCTTCTCCAAATGGCAGCCGCCGGGGGGTTCCGCCCGTGGCAAGCAGGATTCTTTCAGCGCGATATTGGTTTCCCTGGTCGTCCTGGCAGGTAAGACTTTCCGGGTCAAGCGATACGACCTTGCGCCCCAGGTGAAGGCTGGCGTGAAGGGCATCCGTTTTCATCCAGATGCTGTCCAGCGGTTTACCCTTCCACAAACCTTTGCTGAGTGGAGGGCGTTTATAGGGTGGGTCAGGCTCCATACCCACCAGTCCGATGGATCCATGCTGGTCAACCTCCCTTATGCCATCCATGGCAGCTGCCGCACACATCCCCCCGCCGATGATGAGATATTTATAGTTTTCCATGGCACTCCTTTATTATCCCGCATTCACTCCGCGGGAACCACCCCGCGCTTTGTCGAAACTTGTGAAGCCTGGCTTGCGCTCCGATATTATCCCTGTACCTCCCGGATCAATTCCTTGCTTTCCTTCAACCAGGTCATGGGGTTCATGGCACGCTTGATATAGCGGATCACTCCGTTCGGGTCCGCAATGACGGATGCAGTGTGCTGGATCCCGATGAAATTCTTTTGGAGTTCGAACTGGTGGTAGAGGGTCCGTTCCGGGTCGGCGAGCACCGGGAAAGGCGCTTTGAGCGACTCTGCGTACCTGCCGGCGCGCTCGAGGGAGGCGCCCAGGATGACCAGGATCTGCGCCCCGGCTTTAACGAAATCATCATTCATGCGCCCCAACTGGGCGACATGCGAACGGCACTGTAATCACTCGTACTCGCGCACAAAGAAGAGGACCACCTTTTTGCCGCGGTAATCGGAAAATTTGACCTCTCCGCCCTTGTTCGAGGGGAGCATAAAATCAGGAACAGGAGATCCAACTTCAAGCTCTATGGTTGCCATAATTCCTCCTGGACGCTTGAAAAGTAAAATTTAAATATTTGGTAAACAGGTCAGGAACAAATCGAACCGGTATAAGTCGGTAAGGATTAATTCCTGTATCATATATTACATGTTTTTTATGGTTCTTACGGTGATTAAATCCTATCACTTTGCAGGGGCAGAGTCAACATTTCGCACCCGAACTCCAATACATTTCCAATATCCCTGGTTGCGGAACAGGACCTGGCAGGTGATCGAAAAATGATTCTCCATCCCGTCTTTGGTTGGGCTCCCGGGAAATGAGAATATAATAAGAGCACCAAGCTTCCTTCATGGATTTTGATAAAATGATTAAGGTCGTATCCATCCATTGAACGGGTTTGTCCACCAGCAGGAGTCATGCTAACTTTCCTGAATCAGCCGGGATTCCTGGGTACCCATGCGCCCTTCATTTCCGACCTCACCCTCGTCCTGATCCTGTTTACCGCGGTCCTTTTCACGGTTGGCTGGCAGTTGGCGCGTCACAAACATTACCAGGCCCACCGCTGGGTGCAAACTTTCAGCGTATGTCTGAATGCCATTGTCGTCCTGGGAGTGATGATCCGCTCGTTCGTCGTGCACATTCTCCCTGGGATTCCCGGAAAGCTTGCACAGGGTGACTACGCCGTCACCACGATCCACGCCACCATTGGGACGGTTGGGCTTCTTTTTGGAATATTCGTTATGCTGAGAGGCAATAAGCTGGTTCCAAAGACCTTGCGTTTCAGGAATTACAAGCCCTTTATGCGCACTGCCTATGCGTTATACATGATCGCCACATTATTGGGCGTGATCGTTTACACTGAAGCATTCATCCTCGGTATTTAAGCCTCGCCTCTTATTGGTTGGTAAACGGAGAGAGTAACGACATGCCCCGCGTTGCGCTGGTTTATCCCTACTTTCGCACGAAATCCCCCACCGAAATGCTGTTTCCACCCCTTGGCGCGGCCAGCCTGGCTGCGCAGCTCAAACGGCTGGGGATCGAAACGAAGGTCTTCGATTGCACCTTTGATACCTTCGAAGGCATCCAGGGTAAACTGGAATCCTACCATCCGGATTTGGTGGGCATATATACCATGGTGACCCTTAGCCATAACACCTTCGGGATCGCAGAAATGGTGCGCACAATCCTTCCCGGAATCTTGCTGGTCGCCGGAGGTCCGCTGCCCACGCTTTATCCCGAGCAATACTCCGCAGCCTTCGATGCGGTCTTTCGCGGCGAAGCCGACTTGAGTTTTCCCGCCTTTTGCCGGGATCTCTTCGCTCAAAAAGGATCCCGGCTAAAATTGAATGAATTAGCGCTGGAAAAATACCCGGGGCTGTATGTTCGGCGGGACGACCTCCAGGTGGATAACCCGCTGGTGCATTACAAGGAAAAAGAACTTGACACCTTTCCACTCCCATACCGGGGGGATTTCGATCACCTGGCATACCAGCAGGTTTGGTTGCAGCAGGAAGGCACCAAGACCACCTCGTTGATCACCACCCTGGGCTGTCCTTTCAATTGCGATTTTTGCTCCCGCCCGGTTTTCGGCAACCTGTTCCGCCGTCGAAACCTCGATGCGGTTTTCGAGGAAATTCAGCAGATCCGCAGCCTGGGATATGACAGCTTGTGGATAGCCGACGATAACTTTACCCTGGATACCGGGTTCCTTCGGGAATTCTGCCGCCGCATCGCCGGGCAGGGACTCCAGTGGAGTTGCCTGTCGCGCGTAACGGGAATCGACGAGGGGATTACCAATCTAATGAAGGAAGCAGGCTGCCGAAGGGTTTACCTGGGGCTCGAAACTGGCAACCAGGACACCCTTCTGTTAATGAAGAAAAAAGCTACCATTGAAGAAGGAAAAAACGCGGTCCGGCTTTTCAATCAAGCCGGTATTGAAGTTGCCGCCTTTTTCATTGTGGGCTATCCCGGGGAAACCGAAGCCTCCATCGAAGACACGTTCCGGTTTGCATTGGATCTTCCGCTGGATGATATCTCCTTCAATGTTCCCTATCCGCTGCCGGGCTCCCAGTTGTTCGAGCGTCTCAGGCAGGTGGAACAAAACAACGATTGGGACGTGGAGAACGAGATCACTTTCCTATATGATTCGGAGTTTGATTCGGATTGGTTGCGGCGCAGGATCGGCGAGACGATGCAGTCGTTTGCCGGAAAGAAAAAATAATTCCCCCCTTAATGACAGGCTGTCCGGCTTATTTTAAAAGCTTGAAGATCGCGTCGGTGGGCTTTTCAAAAAGGGTCAGGAGCAGGGGGGCCAGCTTCCCCATTCTTTTTTTGATCGCAAACTGTGCATGACCTTTCATGATCCCGAACCACATCTTGGTCTCGGAAAAATCTGCATCGAAGATCAGCACGTGACTCCCGAATGGGCTTTCATCCGGATGCCAGTTTCGGTTGATCCGGTCCCGGGTTCTTTTGTAAAGGTCTGTTCCGGGCAGCGGGTATGGCATGCTTAGACCCAGGTAATCGATCGGCAGGGAGGTTGCGAACCGCAGGGTTTCGAGCACGCTGTCATCGGTATCCCCGGGGTAACAGATGATGAAAAAAGCTCCCACCTGCAGTCCCGCCTGGTGGGCAGCCAGGACTGCCAGCCGTGCCTCGTCCTTGGTGATCCTTTTATTCATGAGTTTGAGCATCTGTTCATTTCCAGACTCGATCCCGAAGAAGATCCTCTCGCATCCGGCTGCCTTCATCTCTACTGCTGTCGGATAATCCAGGGCATCGACCCTCCCCAGGCATTCCCAGCTGAAATGCAGACCCCGGTGTGCGATCTCCTGGCAAACCTTGATTACCCGTTCCTTTTTCATGGTGAACACATCGTCCGCAAACGATATCCGCTCATACCCAAGGGCCAGCGCAGATTCGATCTCATCAACCACGTTCCGCGGTGACCTCTCCCGGTAAGAGCCTCCGAAAACCACGTTGCTGCAAAACTCGCAGCGGTACGGACAGCCGCGCGTGCTCATTACCGTGGTGATCGAGTACCCGTACTTTTTCTTCCCCTGTCGGATGTAACTTTCATTCGGTAGCAATTCGCGAGCGGGGAAAGGTATGCTGTCCAGGTCTTTCGTAAATTTCCGTTCGGGGGTGTATACCAACCTGCCTTTATCCGGCCAATTCGGGTCCGTCCGGTAGACGATGCCGGCAATGCCATCCAGGCTGGAGGCTTCAGCGTGGGCGCGCAGGAGTTCCTGCATGGTCTGTTCACCTTCGCCGCGCACCACCACGTCGAAATGTTTCATAAAGGGTTCGGGATCGCAGGTCGGCAGCGGTCCCCCCGCCACCAGCAGCTGGCAATGTGGACGCAGCCGTTCGGCGAACCAGGTGCATTCATCCACCATGGTCACCATGCAGTAGATGCCCACCACCTCCGCTTTTGCCGCCACGGCTTTTTCCAACGCTGCGTTTTTATCCAGGAATGTGCAATCGATCAATTGCACATCATGACCGGATTTTTGCAGGCTGGCAGCGATATAACTGACTCCCAGTGGAGGGAAGCGGAACACCGAACGGTCACGGCGGGGAACAAAAAACGGGTAGATGAGCAGCACCGACGTCATGCCAGCCTCTCGATAATCATCTCATACGATAAATTTTGGATTGTGGCTGGGAAGGAATACCCAAAACCTGCCCACGCCAGCCTGGAGCCGATCAATTCCCTGCCTCTGAATAGCCGGGTCCCTTTTACCTTCCCGAGCCTGAACGCCACCCCGCGGGTTCTGCTTTCAAACCAGGCTTGGTCCGCATCCACTTCATCCCAGCAGCCGATCTCTTCTCCTGCCAGGCTCGTACCTGACGAATCCCGGTACCGGTCAAAGGCGTGCGCTCCCTGCTCGTTCATCACCACCACCTCGGTGACATCCGCGGGCAGATCGCTCACACGGATATCCACTCTGGTCTTTCCGGTTTGCTCTTCGATTCTGCTGATTACCTGCACCCCGGCTGAAACATCCCCGTCCGCATAGGTGGTTTTCCATTTGAATGCCCCCCGCAGCATGCTGGATAGGTTTGTCAGCAGCCTGCGGAATATGGGGAATCTGCGGATGAGTTCTGCCAGGAAATCCTTAACAGCGTAGAATGGCTTATTACCCACTGTTTCATCCTCCCCCCTGGATATCTTCTCCACCAAATTCAATCGGTAGCTCGCAGTGACCTCCCAGCTTGTACCACTTTTTTTCCAGGTCAGGTTTACCTCCCCCGGAAAAATCGTTTGCAGCCCACGCTTCAGAACCGGAACGCCAAACCCGACCGCTTCTTCTGCCAGGTCTTGACCCTGGTCCTGCAGTAGGAATCCCTTCTGCAACCGGGCGGTTGCAAACCCTTTTTGATCTGGCAGGGGTTCACCGATCTTCAGGGAGATCCCCTCGAACAAAGGAATGTCTATTCCCATGAAATGTTTTTTTCTGCCTCGCTGGAAATCACTTATGAACGGATGGGTTCCTGCCCTGGCGTAACCCTGCCCAAGCAGCGCAGGGCGATCCACCACCCGGCTGACAGCCAGGCGACCACGGTTATCGTACGGATGGCATATCGTAAGGATGAGAATTCACCGGCTAATTTTAGTAAACTGTCCATTAATCCGGGTGCTGTGGGAAAAAGAAGTTGATCTATCGAAGTGTTAAAAAGGCTGAATATTAACGGCAGGATCCAGGCTGCGGCAAGAGACAGACGATCCAGGTCGTTTTTTGCCGCCAGGATGACCACCAGCGGGAGGACTAAAAGCACATTCGTCTCGGCAAACCATGCCCGGCAGAGAAAGAATACCATGATTAGCGCCGCGCTTTTTTTGATCAGGTCTGGAAGATCCTTTACCCTGCCTTTAATGGCAAAGGTGGCAATACCCAACACCGGCATCCACAACCATCCCAGGAACCCCCATGACCCTGGTAATTGATATGACCAGTTTGTAAACTCCAGGAAGGTCATGAAAGACAGGCCGCCTCCAACGGTAAAATGAAAATTCCAATGCTGGAGGATCGGCGCCGGGTTCCAGCCGAAGATTACGAAGGGCGCTGCGCAAAAGAAAACCACTGCAGCGCTGAGTATTGCGAAGAAACCCAGGGTGCGCTTGATGGATCTGCCTGCCAGGTAAACGAGTATCACGGGAATTATCGGGAGTGCAGTGGGTTTCATGGATATTGCCAGCGCCAGCAGGATGGCTGGACTGGTGACCTTCCCCTCGCTGATTTGATAGAGGGTGAGCAGGGAGAGCAGCGCCAGGATGGCATCGAATTGCCCCCAGGCGGATGACATCAACAGCAGGAAGGGGTTGAAAAGCAGGAATACCCAGGCTCTGTGCGCTATTTTCTCCTGGACGCCGAATTTTTTTAATATTGAGATTGCTAAATATGCAACGCAGATATTGGCGGCGATGACCGGGATCTTGATCGCCAGGTTGTACAGGAGAAAGTTGGGAATGAAATGATAGGTCCCCAGGTAGATCAGGCCCAAAACCAATGCCCAGGGTGGGAAATATCCCAGCGTGGTGAGCCCTTGAAAGCCGCTGTTATGAAAAACGTTGCTGAGGTCTTGTGCAATGTACGGATTCTGCCCGGTACCCACCAGGTAGCCGGTCGCCATGAAAATGCGCATATCGTAGGCATGCCCCAGGAATAATGCCATTGCGACCTGTAATGTGATGCTTGCAGCCAGCAGGGCTCGATCGCCTTTCGGGGACCGTGCTGATTGGTTGATATCCTGGGTGGATGATGTTGGGGAAATCATATGGTCAGGCTATCGCCTTTCGACTCTGCTGGAGGGTGAGCCACAGGACGATTCCGTAACTGATCGTAAAAGGCACCAGGATCATCAAGACGGAGTAATTTGAAACATGAATGGCCACCCCGATGGTAAAAATTCCCACCACGGTGAAGATTAACTCTGTCATCCACAGCGGATCGATCGATAACTGGTAGTGTTTTGAGCGCCACTCCTGCTTGTTTTTCAGATCGGCATATTTGGGAGTGCGCTTGAATTCCCAGTTGCGGTTTGAAAATAAAGCCTTCACCGCTTCCCGCATGTTGCTCAGGCTGATCCCGAGGCTGAGCAGGACAACCACCAGCAGGGTTGGCAGGTTTTGTAGAAGGGGCAGGTTTTGAAGTTTTAAAGTGGTCCCCAGCGAGAACCAGGGTGCTAGGGTGCACAGGATGAGCATGGGCAGCAGGATTGCCCAGCTTAGGGCTTGCAGGGAATGGATCAACCCGGTTCCCGGGGCGGTCGATAGGTTATCCACACCCAGGATTACGGTTAAACAGCTCAACACGAATGAGAGCACCATCAACGGGTGGATCATGTATCCGGTCAGGTGAATGAACGCCTGCAGCCGTTCCTTGACCCCCAGTTTGCGATTTTGCAGGAGCCCGGGCAGGATCTTCCTGGCATTCCTCAATGACCCGCATGCCCAGCGCCCTTGCTGCAACTTGAAACTTGGCACGGTGGGCGGAATTTCACCGGGGCACTCCAGGTCTTTCAGGTAAATAACCCGGTACCCGCATATCTGCATCCGGTAACTAAGGTCAAGGTCTTCCGCCAGGGTATCCGCGCACCACCCCCCGGCTTCGACCACCGCCTTTTTTCGCAGCACTCCTCCACTGCCGTTGAAGTTTTGGAAACATCCCGACGCATACCTACCGGCTTGCTCGATAAAAAAATGGACATCGATCCCCAGCGAAATTGCCTTGGTCAGCAAATTAAAATCCCGGTTAAGATGCGTCCAGCGGCTTTGCACGATGCCGAGTCGTTCATCCTGTCCAAAATAGGGGATGGTGCGCAGCAGGAAGTCTGCCGGCGGGATGAAGTCGGCATCAAAGATGACAATAAACTCCTCCCCGGTTGTTTGGAGAGCGGCTTGCAGGGCTCCGGCTTTGAACCCGCTCCGATCTTCCCGGCGCTTGACTTCGATATTGAAGGATTTATTCTTATATTCGCTTACGATCTTGTCGACTTCCAAAACGGTGTCATCACTGGAATCATCAAGCACCAGGATCCGAACTTTGTCGATCCCGTAAGCTTCTGCCATGCCCGCGCAGGCCGACACCAGCCTTCTGATGACATATCTTTCATTGTAATACAGGCAGCTGGATGGAAACGGTGGGAAGAATAGGGGATGGGGGAGGCAGGGCGGGAGTCTTGTAATTTCGGGCGGCATTCAACAGGAAATAATGGTTGAACCCATACAGGAAAAATAGCAGGGTAAGGACCAGGGAGAAAATAAAAAAAAGTACCTCTAAGAACATCCTGTCTCATCCTCGCATCTGAAAGGTGGCATCCCCTCGAAGTGTATTTCGGTTTGCATCCCCCACGCAAGTCGCTGCAGGACGATAAACCTGCTGGGCCTGCGTTGTCTCGGGATTAGTGATTTACAGAAGAACAGTTTTTGGTTTTGGCGGTTTTTCAACAATGGAGAAGGTATTGTATATAAAAGTCGTCAAGTTGTCGAGGTGACGGATTTTGAAGGTTTGGGGTGCCTCACCTATTAAGCAGTCAGGATAATCACCAAGAATGGGTGATTACTTTTCCCTCAAGACATGATATTTTTGTGAGCGTACATCGCTTTTGTTTTTGGAGGTTAATATGGCTGTGCTGTCACGACCTTATGAGTTCAATCCGGCACGCATTGCGTTCAACAAGAAACGCGATGTGTTCATCGAAAAACTCCTGCCGCGCCGCTGTATGGTCATCTCGGTGGGGTTGATGATTGTCGGCTTCGGGATTCCCATCCTTATGGTACTCCAAATCTTGCAACCCACTTTCCTCCTGGCTTTTATTGGGCTTGCTCTCTTTGCTGCCGGCGGTGTCCTGGCGCTGTTCTTTTGCGGAGAAATTGGATAGGTCAGGTACTCAAATCATATACCGGAAGGATAAAGCCAGCTGATATGCCCGAAGAAACCATATACGAGATATGTGTGCGGGATATTCTTGATGAAAAATGGTCGGCTCATTTTTTACCATTCATTATTACAAATGGTGAGAATGACACTTTACTTTCAGGGGTTGTGCATGACCAGGCGGAATTGTTTGGCGTATTGCTGAAAATCCGCGATCATGGATTGGTCCTGGTATCTGTAAATCCAGTTCCCTCCTCCTTAAATCGGGGTATTTTGATTTGACCGGATGATTCTATGGGGGGGGGGTTGTGAGTATAATTATTATGTGACCACGCTCCTTCCAACGAAATTTTTCGTTCCCCCCCTTCCATCCAGTTATTTACCGCGGCCGTATTTGCTTAAAAGGCTTGACGAAGCGCTCACCCACAGCCTGACGCTGGTCTCTGCCCCGGCAGGGGCGGGTAAGTCCTTGTTGGTCAGTGCCTGGTTGGGATCGATCTCCAAAAAGGGGGCTGTCACTGGTTGGTTGTCGCTCGATGAAGCCGATAACGATCCTGCCCGCTTTCTGGATTACCTGGTGGCATCCCTGGAGGATGGAGGGTTGGTCATTGATATTCCTGGGATCCAGGCGCTCGCAGATCCCGGCGCAGGTGGAACAGTTCCTGGCGGATGTTATCCGGGGGATGCTGTCCCTCCAGCGCGAGTTGATTCTCGTCCTGGACGACTATCACCTCATCCAAAACAAGGAAATCCATGGCGCGCTGGAATACTTGATTGCTCATTCACCCCTGCGCTTGCACCTCGTAATATTAACCCGTTCCGATCCGCCGTTGGAACTGGCACGCTTGCGAGTGGCAGGGCAATTGGTTGAAATCCGCATGGAGCAGCTGCGATTTTCAACCCGGGAGGCTGGAGCTTTCCTGGAGAATGTTGCCGGGGTGACCCTGGATGAAAATGAAGTGGCGGCATTGAATGGGCGCGCCGAAGGTTGGGTCGCTGGATTGCAGATGGCTGCCATCTCGTTGCGCGGGCGCGAGGATGTTGCTGCGTTCGTGGCCGCCTTTGCCGGGAGTCATCGCTATATCTTCGATTACCTGCTCGAGCAGGTGCTCAACCGGCAGGATCCCGCGCTAAGGGAGTTCCTCCTGGAAACATCTGTCCTCGAACGCCTCTCGGCTCCGTTGTGTGACGCGCTGGTAGGGACGGATGGCGCTGCTCAGGGCTTGCTTGACAGTCTTGAACGTGCCAATTTATTCCTGGTGCCCCTTGATGATGAACGCGGCTGGTACCGCTATCATCACCTGTTTTCCGATTTGCTCAGGCTGGTCCTGGAACAAACTCATCCCGGGCTTTCGGGAGAGCTCCACCGCCGCGCCTGCCGCTGGTACGAAGGACAGGGAATGCTGCCTGAGGCGCTCCATCATGGGCTTGCTGCAGGCGATATGGAACTGGTGGCAAATATCGTGTCTGAAAATGTCCTGGCGTTGGTGGAACATGCGGAAATTGCGCCAACCCTGGCACAGATCGATGCGATCCATGGCGAACAGCGCATTTCCCTGCCCTGGCTGGATGTTGCCTATGCCTGGGGCCTGGCTTACACAGGTCAGAATCAAAGATCGGGACAGATCTTATCCCAGGCGGAGAATAGGTTGGATCTGCTGTCCGTTGATAAGCGCCAAAAGATGCTGGGTCATATTGCCGCCGTGCGGGCGTACCTTGCCTGGACGGTTGGTGACAAGTCCGAAGAAGCTGTAAAGTTTGCGGAGGAGGCCGCCCGGCTTTTACCTGCCGACGAGACCGCCGTTCGGGCATTGAACCTCACCACCCTTGGAAACGCATTGATCCAGGTATCGGATGACCCTCGTTCGGCAGAGGTGCTGGAGCAGGCACTCCTGCTGGCGAAACAGGCCGGACAGTCGCATGTGGTAATGCAGGCTGCTTCAGGGCTGGCATATACCTGCATTCTATTGGGAAAATCTCTGCGGGCACATAGAGTCTGTGAAGAGGCGATCGAAACTGCAGAGTCCTACCAGCGGCGTCATGCCCGCCCACTGACTACAGCTGCCAGCGTTTATGCCATATTATCCCGTGTCTGGCTGGAAGCGGGGGAGTATGATAAAGCGCTCCCGATTGCCCGGAAAGGGATGGCATTAAGTGAAGTGTGGGGACAGGTGGACACGATCATGATGTGCTCTCAATTCCTGGCTTATGCCCTGGCCTTTACCGACCAGCTGGAGCAGGCCAGGAAATTAATTCAGGACTCCCGGAAGATCGCCGAAAAAGGACCACCCTGGCATTTACAGACAATGGATTATGTGGAACTTCAAATGTTTTTGGATTCCGATCCTGAAAATGCCGTGCAGGTCCGCCATGAGGTTGCTCATAAATTTGATGCAGTTATCAACTCCTCACCGCTTTTAAAGGCACGCGTTTTTATTAAGGAAGGCAGGTTGACGGAAGCCCTTGCACTTTTGGAGCACGCGCAGGCGAATTCCGAAAAGGTTGGTCATTATCGAAAAACCTGGCTTCATATCCTGTTAGCCCAGGCATATTTCTTGAAAAAAGATCATGCTGCTGCCCTGGTGTCACTTAAGCGGGCACTTGAACTGGCAGAACCCGAAAATGAGGTGACCTCCTTTGTGCGTGAGGGGGTTGCAACGGAAAAATTACTCCGGCTTCCCCAGGCGAGATCCATCAGCCCGGCATTTGTCGCCTGCCTGTTGGCAGCCTTCGAACTTCGCCGCAGGCGTGGGCCTGCACCGGCTCCCGGGACGGAATTGCTGGTCGAGCCGTTGAGCGAGCGCGAGCTGGAAGTGTTGAGGAATTTGAACGGTCCGCTATCAACACCGGAGATTGCAGAGCAATTGATCGTTTCTGCCAATACCGTGCGAACGCACATTAAAAATATTTATGGGAAATTAGGCGTTCACGGGCGCAGCGGAGCGGTTAAACGGGCTGTGGAATTGGGGCTGCTGGCATGATATTTCCCCATAAACATGCTTCCGTTTATGCAGACTTGGGGAGGAATTTTATGAAATGCACCAGGAATTTCCCCGCTCGATGATCGGTCTATGAATTAGTCAATCGAATAATTCCAATTCAGACTCAGTCAAATCCATGTCTGCAGCAGCCAGGTTCTCGGCCTGGTGCTGCCGATTGAACGACATGGGGATGGTGATTACCCGCGGCTGCCGGACAAGCCATGTCAATGCGATCTGCTGGGGTGAAATTCCCCGCCTGATTGCCAGTTCCTTTAATGCTTTATTCCCCTTGAGGTATCGTCGCTTTACAGGAGAATAAGCTGTCAGCAGGATGTCGTTTTCCTGGCAGTATCCCAGCACACCATTCTTCATAGATTCTCGATCGGGCATGCTGTATGAAACCTGGTTGGTGAGCAGCTTTGTTTCGGACAGCGCCGCGGCATTTTTAAGCAGGGCGAGGTCGAAATTGCTTACTCCCAGGTTCCTTACCTTGCCATCTTTAACCAGTTTGTTGAGGGCGCGAAATGCTTCCGCCAGGTTCATCCCCCGCCTCGGCCAATGGATCAGGTACAAGTCGAGATAGTCCATCCCAAGCCGGCGCAGGCTGCTTTCGCAGGAATGCAGCACCTCGTTGAACTCCAAATGTTCGGGGCTGACTTTTGTTGTGATGAACAACGTTTCCCGCGCCGCGCCTCCTTCCCGGATCGCCCGTCCGAGCAATTCTTCGGCGTGACCTGCGGCATACGCCTCGGCAGTATCGAAATGAGTGTAGCCTAGCTCCAGTGCCGAGTGTAACGCTGTCAGTGAGCGGGCATCCCGGGAAGGTTCGGGAGTGTTGTCACCGCCGATTGTCCAGGTCCCAAATCCGATCTTGGGAATGCGTACATTGTTTACAGTTTCGGTTCTCATGCCTTAAATTATAGCATCTTGGGGAATGGCTTGTCCAACGCCCATCGACGGGAAAATTATCGGAACGGTAGGATATGTTGTGATGAATCTCCCCGGAAAAATATCCTTTTAAAGATGTGTATGAAAACTGCTTATCTTAAGCATGGTGTGTCAAATATTATCCCGGTGATGGCTTCAGTTTGTTTGATGATGTCTGTTTACCAAACCCAGCGTTCGACTTCCCAAGAATTGTTCGTGAAATATATAGCAATGTGGTGCCGAAAATAGTACAATATAGAAAATATTTCCTAATTCCTTCGCCAGTTGAAAATTATGAAGATAATTTGATGTTGACGTGGAATTCGGGTACCAGTAATTTCTGCCTCAGGAGGTCAAGATGAGTATGCCGATCCCACAACAGCTCACGGGCAGTGTCGCTTCCTTGCCCGACCAGCTCGAACCCCGCATCCATTGCCCCAAGTGCAAGACAAAGAACCCGACCAACGCAGTACGCTGCGAGCAATGCGGAAAAAACCTGCTGCCCGATCTGGGAGCAGGGCTGCGCATGCTCTTCCTGTTCCTCTTTCTGATATTGGCCGGCGTTTGCGCCTACTTGATGTATTGGAATTTCATCCGCGAGGGCGCACCCAACCCGGAGAGCTTCTGGCTCAATCCGGTCAGCCTGGGCGTGGGCATTCTGGGTTCGCTGATCCTGGCCTTTGTGCTGGCTCTGGGCAAGGTCCCCCCGTACAAACGATACGAAATGCGCTCCTCGCGCCACCTGAACCTCGATATCAACCAGTCCATCGCGGATCTGACCAGCGCGTTGGAGCTGGCACCCGATAATGTGCAGCATTCCCTGCTCAAACAACGCCGTTCGCTGTACCAAAAGATTGGCAATTCGACCAACGTTGACCGCGACCGCTTGGCATTGGCACTTAACCCTAACGCGTGGAAGGATGAGGGTGATTTTCTGAGCGTGTTTGGAGGGATGGATGGCGGTGCGTTTAGCTGGAGCATGCGCAGGGCAGCGATCGATACACTGCTATCCTCAAGCGCTGTGGTTGCCCTGGGCTACTGCCCGGCCTGCAAAGAAGTAGTGGAACTGAACAAGGACAAGAGATGCCCGGTGCATCCGAAGATCAAGATACGCGACGAGGAACTTGTCATCCCAGCGGACGTTGCAGCGGGCAAACTGGCGGTGCTGGCGAAGCTGGAGCACAAGGAGGCACACCTGGCAAAGGAGGTCACCAGGCTGCTGGAGGAAAAAGAGGCAGTGGCACTGGCATACTGCCCGCGCTGCCAGGGTGTGATGCAGCTGGATGCCCAGCGGCGCTGCCCGCTTCATCCAAATGAGAAGATGAAGGGGGTGGCGTACGATCTGCCGGGTAATTTTGAGGCATGCAAACGGCAGATGCTGCGCGAGCGACACTTGAAGAAGGTGAACAATACACGCAACATGGTGGTGCTGGTGCTGACACTGGCTGTGCTGGTGATGGTCTATTTCGTTTTCCTGAAGTGAGAGAAGAAATGGTGCTTGCCCGCGCCAGGCCGAGGCAGGCAGGAAACACAAGCTGGATGGTTCCTTCGTTTTTGATCTTATTCGGAACGAATAAGCCGGTTTTACGCTTCATCCCAGATACACATATTTCAAGATTGATTAATTAGAATTATTCTTTATCTTCATCTTTATCCATTCCCAAACCTGACGAAGAATTTCAATATTATTGTTTCCGAGAGGGTGACGGGGGGGCACTTTAACCCAGTCACCCTTGCGGGAATGGGGTTTGGGAAATCCTAACGCCTTGCTTTTTCTCATTAATTAATTCCCCCAATCTGGGTGATGACAGGGGCACAAAAATCGAATAATCTATCCCTTGATAAGATCTGTACTGGGAGAACAACCATGCAAAACATTCGTCTTCAAAAAGTAGGGTGGGCCGAAGGAGTCGTCCTGGCATTGGCGTTTTGCGCCACAGGAGCGTTGGTCATGATCGTTTTCAGTCCCCTGAGGCCGCTCCTCGAATGGAGACCGGACTACCTGGGGAGGATCGCCTTGATCGTCCTGCTGTCGATCGCCGCCGGGCTGGTTCGTAAAAGCACCCGTTTCAATCAATACCTGCCTGTATTGGTTGGGCTTTTGATCCTGGTTGTTGCGGTCTCGCTTGACTGGATTTTGGCACGCTATCTGATGGATTCCCTGGGTTTCGATGGTGCCACTCCTGTCAGTTTTGCCCTCATGAAGTTGAATGAAGGCATTGTTGTAGTCTGCACGGTTGTCCTCCTTACCCGCTTGACGGGGGGCAGCCTGGGTTCGATCTACCTCCAGAAAGGCAACCTGAAGCGGGGACTCATCATCGGGTTTATCACCTTCGCGGTTTGCATCGCAGGTTCCATCCCCATGTCGGGCCTTATGTTCAAATCCGGTGACCTGTCATGGACCAGGATCCTCTCCTGGACTCCCTGGTTGTTGATCTCTGTCCTGGCAAACGCGGCCCAGGAAGAGCTCCTTTTCCGAGGATTGTTTTTACGAAAGTTGCAGCCCTTCCTGGGGAAATTCCTTTCCAATCTTCTGATCGTTTTCGTATTCACGCTCCTGCATAAAGGGGTTGCCTATTCTTCAAGTCAATACATATTTCTCGCCATACTCTTCCCGCTTGGTCTGGTTTGGGGCTACATTATGCAAAAAACGGATGGCGTGTGGGGCTCCATATTATTCCATGCCGGTACGGATATTCCCATTTTCCTCGGCATTTTCTCGAATTTTTAATAAGGTTTCACAAGCGGGAAATTTTGCACGGTTCAATACTCCCAATATGGAATGCACCGCCGTGAACTTGGAGTCAAAATGACAATCATTGAAGCAAGGTCAAAACGCCCTGGCGGCATGGTCGGTTTTGGCATCGTCTGGCTTGGTCAGATCATTTCGGTATTCGCTACGAACATGAGCGGGTTCGCGCTGACGATCTGGGCATTCGAGAAAACCAGCAGCGCCACCGTGCTTGGTCTTGTTCAACTATCGTTTTCTCTGCCATTTTTACTGATCTCTCCGTTCGCCGGGGCAATGGTTGACCGCTACAATCGAAAACTGATGATGATGGTAAGCGACCTCGGGGCGGTGCTGGCCACGGTCGGGCTCCTGGTCCTGAACGCCTCCGGTCACCTGGAGATCTGGCACATGTGTGTGGCGTCTGCAATTTTCGGCCTGAGCAATACCTTTCAGTGGCCTGCTTACATGGCAGCCATCAGCACCATGGTCCCCAAGGAACAATACGGCCGCGCCAATGGCCTGATGTCATTGATCGATTCCGGCCCGGCAGTGTTCTCACCCATCATGGCTGGTGCTCTTCTACCGTTCATCGGTCTCACCGGGATCCTGGTCATCGACGTGGGTACCTTTTTCCTGGCGATTGGGGCGCTGCTGGTCGTTCACGTCCCACAACCGGTTCTTACTGCGGAGGGGCAGGCAGGCAAGGGTAACTTAATGAAAGAGGCTGCTTATGGGTTTAAGTATATTTTTGCCCGGCGCAGCCTGCTCAACCTGTTGCTGGTCATTTTGTGTTTGAACCTGGTGGGCGGCTTGTCCCAATCGTTGTTCGCTCCAATGATCCTTTTACGGACGAACAATAACAGCGCTGCCCTCGGGTCGATCCAATCGGCCTTTGCCATTGGCGGAGTGGTTGGTGGTCTTATTGTCAGCGCCTGGGGGGGATTCAGGAAGCGCATCCGCGGCATGCTGATCGGCTGGAGTGTGTATGCAATCCTCGGTTTGATCCTCTTCGGTCTGGCGCGCAGCCTTTACATGTGGATTCCCATAGCCTTTCTGGCTGCCATTAGTTTCCCATTGACACAAAGCGCAAGCAACGCTATCTGGCAGGCCAAGGTGGCTCCGGATGTGCAGGGTCGCGTCTTTTCTGCCCGCCGCTTGATCGCCTGGCTGGTGGATCCGATCATGCCGGTCGTTTCCGGTCTCACGGCAGATTACGTCATGGAACCAGCCATGAATGCCAATACCGGCTTGGCCCGCACCTTCGGCGGGTTGGTGGGGACAAGCCCCGGTTCCGGGATGGCGTTGATGTTCATTGTTTCAGGTCTGCTGTACCTCTCGGTGACTGCTTTCGCGTGGTTCAACCCGGTCATTCGCAATGTCGAAACGATCCTGCCCGATCATGACCAGATGGCGAAAGTCCCCAATGCGCTGGTCGCTGAATAAATGACCTTAATCCATTGTTTGCCTTGCATTCAGACCCTTTCCTTATAGTTTTTCCTAAAATTTGAAATCATTGCGGGGAGGGGAAATGCTAATTAAGATAATTGACCTATCCATTTTCATAATCGCCAACCTCACCAACCTGTTGCTGGCGGCGATGTTCCTTTTTCGGGCACGCGGCAGGTCAAAGACCGGGAGCGCGTTCGGCTGGGGCGCGGTGGTGTTGGGGATCCCGCTCCTTGCCGCGGCGGCGCTGAATGTGTTGGGTGGACGTCCCTGGTGGACCTATGCTCTGCCAGGTCTTTTGGTGCTCTACGACTTGGTCGAATTCGTCCTGGACTACCTGCTCAAATTCGATTTCCGCCATTCCAGGTGGCTGGGTCCTTACCTGGGCTTGTACTACCTGGCCTTGATGGGCATGATCGGCTTTACCTTTGCAGTTGGGATGTCCTATGGCTTCGCCACTCTGATCACCTATTTTATTAACCTGGCTGCCACTGCCTTGTCTTATAATCGTGTCCAACACGGATAAGGAGAATATCATGACTAAAAACATACTCATCCTGAAAGGCAGCCCGCGCGAAAAAGGCAATAGCGCAGTCCTGGCAGGTCGGGCTGCAGCCGGCGCTTCGGAGGCCGGTGCGCATGTCGATAACATTTACCTGCACGGATTGGACATCCGCCCGTGCGACGCCTGCGAATTGTGTGCCGATGGGGCTTGTGTCATCGAAGACGACATGCAGCCGCTCTATCCAAAATTGGCGGAGGCCGATGCGATCATCCTGGCCTCGCCAATTTACTGGTTTACCTTCTCTGCCCAGCTTAAACTCTGCATAGACCGCTGGTATGGTTTCCAGGGTCATAAATGGAAGGAAGTGCGCCACAAAAAGTTCGGCATCATCCTCACCTACGGCGATAGTGATTTGTACACGTCTGGTGCCATTAACGCCATTCATACCTATGAGACCCTTTCCCGCTTTCTGGAGAGTGAGATTTCAGGGATCGTCCATGCCTCTCTGGACGAGGTGGGGGACGCCGAAAAGCACCCCGAACTTCTGCAGCAGGCTTACGATCTGGGCAAACGCCTGGCAGCCGCTTGATTGAATTGGCAGTTGATCGTTTTAGGATGAATTCTGGATAATTCCATGAAGCCCGTCTCTCCCCGCCAGCGCCCTTCTGGAATGCTTGGCCTGACCATCGTGCTCGCTGGCCAGGCAGTTTCCATCCTGGCCTCCGGCATGACCGGTTTTGCCCTGTCCATTTGGGTATTCCAGAAGACCAGCAGCGCCACCTCGCTTGGCATCATGCAGAGCGCGTTCACCCTTCCATACCTGCTCATCATTCCGCTGGCGGGGGTGATGGTCGACCGCTATAACCGCAAGTTGATGATGATGGTCAGCGACCTCGCTGCAGGGTTGGGTTCGATCGCCATCCTCGTCCTGTTGTCCACTGGGCATTTGCAGATCTGGCATTTCTACCTGGTCAATATCCTCATCGGGCTGGGGAACGCCTTCCAGTGGCCTGCCTATTCGGCTGCCATTACCACCATGGTTCCCAAGGAACAATACGGGCGTGCCAATGGGTTGATGTCGTTTGTGCAGGCCGGTCCCTCGGCAGTGGCTCCCCTCCTCGCAGGCGCTCTCCTTCCGCTGATCGGCCTGCAGGGCATCCTGTTGATCGACATCGTCACGTTTGTTTTGGCGATCGGCGCCCTGTTGCTGGTGCATGTTCCCCCGCCCATGCAGACCGTGGAAGGTCAGGCAGGGAAGGGCAGCTTGTTGCAGGAAGCCACTTTTGGGTTTAAATACATCTTCAAGCGCCCCAGCTTGCTCGGGTTTGTGGTGATGCTTTTTTGTGCCAACCTGTTCCTGGGTTTTCCCAACAGCATTCACGTTCCCCTGATTTTGTCGCGTACAGGTAACAGCAGTATTGTCCTGGGAGCGGTGGAGACTGCCGGTGCGCTTTCCTGGACGCTCGGCTCCCTGATCATGAGCGCCTGGGGAGGTCCAAAACGCCGCATCCAGGCTGTTCTGTTGGGCTGGATCTTTTATTGTTTGACTGGCAACTTGATCTTCGGTCTGGGTCGCAGCCTGGGGGTCTGGATCCCGGCCATCCTCGTCGGCGGGATCGGGGCAAGCATTTCGATCGCCATGAGCACTTCGTTGCTTCAGGTCAAGGTGGCTCCGGATGTTCAGGGGCGGGTTTTCTCTGCCCGCCGCATGCTCACCTGGTTCCCGGATACCTTTACGCCTGTCCTCGGTGGTCTGTTGGCAGACTATGTGATGGAACCCGCCATGCAGAACGGCAGCTGGGTTTCCAAATTGTTCGGTTGGATGGCGGGGACCGGTCCGGGGTCCGGGATGGCGGTCATGATGGTCGTCTTTGGGATTCTGACCATCCTCGCCCTATGCTCGGGTTACATCTTCCCAAGCATCCGCAATATGGAAGATTTGCTGCCCGACCACGACCAGCTTGAACAAGTGAAAGTACCCGCTTAGAAAATTATCGAAAATCAAATGGAAACACCCATCCTCGAGACCTCACACTTGGTCCTGCGTCCCTGGTCATTGGATGATTCCCAGGGGTTGTTTCGAATCCTGCAGGAACCCGGTATTCTAAATTATTTCCCGTCCACGGAATATACGCTTGAAAAAACCCGGGGCTACATCACTCACCAGCTCGGGCATTGGCAGGAGCGCGGCTGCGGCCATTGGGCCGTCACCTTGAAGGAGGATCTCAGCCTGGTGGGCTGGGATGGTTTGGAATTCCTCCCCGAAACGGATGAAAATGAAATCGCTTACCTGCTCAGCCATCGGGTTTGGGGTCATGGTTTCGCCACCGAGGCGGCACAGGCCGCTTTGAAATATGGTTTCGAAACTGCTGGCTTGACCGAAATCATCGGGCTGGTCCACCCGGAAAACAGGAGCTCCATTCGCGTTCTCGAGAAATGCGGGCTGTCGTTCGTTGACCGTAAAATGTACTGGGGGTTGGAGATGTGCCGCTATCGAAAAATGTTACCCTCTATAGGAAGTGATTTGCAAACATAATTTCGTCACCGGATTTAAGGTTAATAAAGAGTAATCTTCTGTTTTTCGGATTTTCAATAAAAACTCCTGGCAATATTTACCAGGAGTTTTTATTTTCGCCAGTGATAAATTGAGTGGGGATTCTACGGGTTATGGCACCTTGAGCGAGGCAATGATCATCTCGCCCACATGTTGAGGTTTACCGCCCAGGCTGTAACCCTCCTCGCAGTACGCGCTGTGGTAACCAAGTATGAATCCAAATTCCAGGTTGGCGATCTGGATGTTTGGATTGGATTCCGCCGCTCCATGATATCTGATATCGTTAACTTGCCCGCTTGAACATACAAAGAGAACGCGTCTTGCAGCCTGGCCGCCTACGTCCAGCGTCCCCTGGTCCACAAACTCGCCGCTGCCAACCCCGGTCGGCCAGAGCAGGACATCTTCACCGCTGCGGCGGAAGGTCATGCGGATCTGCAGGTCTCCGGCCGCGGGTTGTTGTGGTTGCAGCATTAGTGTATGCCCGTTCATCAGCGGGTCGCTGACGGTGGTTTCATCAATACTCCAATCACCTGGCAGAAGCAGGGTGAAACCATAAGTGGGATTAACGTATGTCCACCAGCCTTCATAAGCAGCCGGGTTGATCGGCACGGGTGTGGAAAATCCAGTGGGGGTGGGGTCTTGTACCGGCGCGGCCGTCGGGTTGGCTGGTTTGCACTCGCCTCTGAAAAAGGCCCATTCATCGCATTCGCTTCCATTTGGGAAACTGCAAATACCCGCCACTCCGCCTGATACATCCGTCCTTAATTCCAGGCTGCCGCCGTTCTGCTCGCAAAATACAGAAGCCGGGTTGGGGATATTCGGCTCTGAAGTCGGACTGGCCTGGATGGGACTGCAGGAGGCTGACAGAAAGATACCGACCAGCATGACCAGTGAAAAAAAGGATTTCCGGAACATTTCGACCTCCATATCAAGGAAATTGAGCGGGAGAGAAAATGCAACTTCTCTTGGCCTTCATTAAGGCTCCTTCGTGTGATATTTCACATACTTGACGCTGAGTCGCTAAGAAAAGTTCCGTTGTTCGCTCTTATTTGCCACCCAGCTGACCCACCGCTGGCTCTGCATAATTTGCACATAAAAACCTCCGACTCCATCGTTTCCTGGAGTCGGAGGTTTCAAATATATTAGGGTTTGCACCCCATTTACAGGGGATCGATCAAATGGAGTATCTGTTTGTCATGCGTTCCGGGAGAAATTTAAATTTCCCAGGGTTTGAAGTAACTTAATTCTTAATCCACGATGAAAAGCTTCGCACCTGTGGACGTGGACGAGCGGTGCGGGTTGATATCATTTGCCACCTGGTAACTCATCCCGGTCTTAAGCATGAATTTTCGCCCATCGTTTAGTTCGGTCTCGAGTTCGCCCTCCAGTACCAGCAGCACGTGTCCGCGCTTGCACCAGTGGTCAGCCAGGTAACCGGGGGTGTATTCCACCATCCGTACCCGTATGTTTCCCATTTCAAACGTGCGCCACAAGGCTTTTCCCGTGGTCCCAGGGTGTTCGGTGACAGGCAGGCTGCTCCAATCCATCGTTCCAAAGGGGACATCTTGAATGTTCATTATTTTTACCTCTGGATCTATTATAAACCTGTCGCTTTACAACCGGTTGGAAATAGGATCCCCGAAATTTTTTTCGGACAATGCTGTCTCCTTAAATGCGGTCTGCTCTTTGCTTTCTGAAAAAACCCTCCAAAAAAGCATTAACCGCGACCCTGCGTGGTAAAATAAATTGTATATCATCAACTACATCTGATTAACCTGATTGAATATTTCGGAGGCTCATTATGAACGTTGGCAGACGCATGTCCCACCCGGTGATCACGGTTCAACCTGAGGAGCAGATCACGAAGGCACACGAATTGATGGCCCATGAAAACATTGGTCAAACGCCAGTGGTGAACAAGGATGGCGGGTTGGTGGGTATCGTTTCGGAAAACGATATCCTGAAAGCGTATCCGTCCTCCGTCACCAGCCTCGCCGTCTGGGAAATCGCCTCGTTGCTCGAAAAGATCAAGGTCAGGGACGTCATGGTTAAGGATGTCCGTACCGTTCAGGAAGATACTCTCATAGAAGAAGCAGCCCGCATCATGGCAGATACCGAGATCAGTTCCCTTCCGGTCATGCGCGGCAAGGCTTTGGTGGGGATAATTACCGAGGCGGATCTCTTCCATATCATGCTTGAAATGCTCGGGGCGCGCCGTCCCGGGGTGCACTTTAGTGTTCTCATTCCTCCCCAGCCGGGTCAGATTGCCAGGATCACCAAGGCAATTTTTGAAAAGGGAGGCGATATCACGGCCTTAAGCACCTTTGAAGGCGATTCAAGTGCCAACTATATGCTCAGTGTCAAGGTGGATGGGATAGAAGAAAAAACCCTCCAAAAGCTGGTTAAACCATTGGTACTCGAACTCCTGGAGATCGGGAGTAAATAGCAGGGATCTCCTGCAGCGGTGTGGTTGTGAAGGCGGGCGGGGAGTTCTTTTGTTCATTCCCAGCCCGCCAAAACATGGACCGTTGCCCCTTGCGATTGGATTAAAAAGGTGGGGGGACTTTTCAATGGAGAAGATCTATGCATGCTGAAAAATCGAATCTGACAAATCATGCGGACACCGGTCAGCCTGCCCGTGCGATCAGCACCCTTGAACGCCGCGAGGTCCAGGCCCCATTTATGGCGTGCCTCCTTGCTGGTTTCATCCGCGAGCTGGGAAAAGAAAAAGCCATGCAGGTCGCTTCGCTGGCAATTCAGGAGGATGCTTCCCAGGTGGGTAAAAGTATGGCGGAAAAATACGGCGGGAATGCGATTAAGGACCTCCTGCGGGTGATCCGGGAGGTCTGGGCTCAGGATGACGCCTTGCATTTCGATGTGGTCGAAGAGACAGCCCAAAAGCTGAGTTTCGATGTCACCCGCTGCCGCTACGCGGAGTTGTATGACCGCCTGGGATTAAAGGAATATGGCTATTGCCTTTCTTGTAACCGGGATGAATCCTTGATCAAAGGGTTCAATCCTCACATGACCCTCTACCGCACCCAAACCATCATGCAGGGCGCAGAGAGTTGTGACTTTCGCATCCTGGTCGAATAAGCACATCCAATTCTCTGTGACCGGGACTGCCGGTCAGCCCCCCAATTTGCTCCCATGCAAGAGAAAAATTCCCTCCCGTTGGGAACTTTTCCCTTAAAGATGGTTGGGCATCTTTAAAATCCACGAATCACTTATAATGAAATACAGGCTTTTCATTTCAAGCCGACCGGAATATAAAATGGCATTGTTTGGTTCCCGGGGTTTGGATTCTTTTTGAATTTTCCCTATGGAGGGCAAAGGATGATTTCAAGGATATCCCGCAGGTTGAACGCCATGGATCCCTCCTTGCTTTTTTTGGTTATCGCGGTCTTGATTGGAGGGGTTGTCCGTCTTTCCAGCGTTCTCCGGTCAGGCTTCCCCATCAATGATGGCGGTTTGTTTTACACGATGATCAAAGATTTAATGGCAAATGGGTACCGCCTGCCGGTTGAAACTAGTTATAACCAATTGAACCTCCCATTTGCATATCCCCCATTATTTTTATATTTATCCGGCCTTCTCGCTGACCTGACCTCATGGAGCCTCATTGGCATCATCAGGATCCTGCCTGCCATTTTTACCGTTCTGTCCATCCCGGCTTTCTACTTGCTCGCCGGTGTTCTTGTAAAGAGCAGGGTCCAGGCGGTCTTTGCCACCTTTATATTTGCCTTCATTCCGTCTTCCTTTGACTGGTTGGTCATGGGCGGCGGGCTGACCAGGTCGCCTGCGTTCTTTTTCGCCCTTTTAGCCCTGTACTTTGTTTACAGGTTGTACACGCAAAACCGCCGCCAGGATATTTTCTGGACGGCGCTTTTTTCCTCCCTGGCGGTTCTTTCTCATCCCGAAACCGCCTTGCATACTGCTGCCAGCGCGGGCTTGTTTTTCGTGTTCTTCGGCAGGAACAAAAGGGGTGTTTTGCGGTCGCTGTGGGTCGCCGGGCTGGTGATCTTGATTACCTCCCCCTGGTGGGGTTCGGTATTAATTCACAGCGGTTTTACTCCATTTATTGCTGCCGGAAAAACGGGGGTATACAGTATCGTCGGGGTTCTCCAGGTTCTCCAATCCAGCCTGACTCATGAACCGGGTCTCCAGTCCATCGCTGTCCTGGCATTGATTGGATTTTTCTGGCATATCGCAAAACGGGAATATTTCGCTCCCGCCTGGGCGCTGGTGGTCTTTATTTCCGAACCGCGCAGCGCGCCCCTGTATTTATGCCCCATCGTGGCAATTCTTGCGAGTTCTGCATTGATGGCAATCCTCGGGATGTTGAATCAGGTAATCCTGCGCTCTCCAAATGAAGCGCTGGAACCGCATCCTCTAGCGGGAGGCGTTTCGAAGGGATTCTTTCTCCTCCTGTCTTGTTTTTGGATTTTCTCTTCCATGGCGACCACGTTTGCCTTGGACAAAACCGCCCTCACCTCCACCGATGGCGCTGCTTTCGATTGGATCACTCTGAATACCACCCCAGGCAGCAGCTTCCTGGTGCTGACGGGGCTGTCGCCGCTAAACGATCCGGTTTCAGAATGGTTTCCCGCCCTCACTGCTCGGCACAGCGTTGCCACCGTCCAGGGGATTGAATGGGATGGAAGGAATTCTTTCCAGGCAATCCTTGCTGCATCTCTTGCTGTCCAAAAATGCATGGGTCAAACCTACCTTTGCCTCCAAACCTGGGCGGCAGACAACCAAATTGCTTATGATTATTTATATGTTCACAACCCCCTATCTCTCTCCGCTTTGCAGTTGGGATCCTCCTCCGGTTCCGCACTGGGGGATTTATCCCTCGCGCAGGGATATACTGAGCTCGTTTATCAAAATAAGGATGTCTCAATATTGAAAGTAAAATAACCCAGACACCCTCTCTCTCCACGAGATACAAAAACTCCTGGCAGGATTTCTTTTGCCAGGAGTTCGATTTGGATTGCGGATGGGATCAGCTGCTTACTTCCGGGATCTCTTCCTTTTTGACCATGTCCAGCGCTTTCATTTCACGGTAAGTCAGCGTCCAGACGTTGGTTGAGTAGAGCTTGGACCACCCGCCCACCAGGGTCAGGGGCGCAAACACCACCAGCAGGAAGAATGGCGCGGCAACCAGTGCAGCCACGATCCAGGCTGTGGGTCCCCCGCCGAACAGGCTGGCGATGCCGTAGCCGATCGCCGCGGGGATGGCAGCCACGATCACGCCAGGCACTGCAAGGATGAGGTAGGCCGGGATGAGCAGGAAGAAAATGACCACTCCCACCACCCCAATCCCAAGACCGATGCCCACCATTACCAGCCACATCAGCGCCGCGCTGTTCCAGTTCCGTTTGAACAGCGCCCATCCGCTGCGGAAGGACTCGCCGATCCCGGTTCCTTCGATGGCTGTCTCGCGGATGATAAATTGACGGACGAGTCCCAGGAAAACCATCACCACCACGAGTGCTAGGATGAAAATAAACGCGCATCCGATGGCGGCTACCGTCCCTCCAACGGCAAGCACATTGCTGCCTCTGGTCACACTGAAGAATACCAGCAGTCCCAATCCCATCAGCAGCCCCAGGAAAACGATGACCGGGATATTGATGATCAGGTCGATCACCCACATCCGGAATGCCCGCCTGCTCCAGCCCAGCTTCCAGCCTTTTCTGAATCCAACTTTTTCTCCGGTTTGTTCGTACTCGTCCACCATGCGGATCACCGCGGTCTCGGAGACGTAGCGGAAGAGTGAAGTGATCACTCCCACGATGAGGATGAAGAGCAGGATCGCCACGCCGATCCAGACGAACGTCGCCACGTGCTGGTCGGGATGGACGAATAGTGGTTTTACGTTTTGGTTGAACCACTCGGTTAACGCTCGAAGGTAAGGCCCCGGTTGAAAGTTGGGGTTGGTGTTATTGCTACTGTTATAGTTGCCGTTGCTGCCAAACGAATAGCGCAGGTTGTCTCCGCCTGTGCCGCCGCCTGTCATGGCCAGTATGATCCCGAAGATCCATAGGATTCGATAATTCCACAGGATGTGCCAGGAACGTTTGAGGGTTTTGCCAATGTTGATCATGATATTTTCTCCTTGAATGGTTGTTTGCGGTAACTGGTCAGGGTGACCTTAAGGACCAGTTGCACTTGTTTGATGGTTATCGTCACCGTGCTGGGTTTTGGTTCCTTGTCGGCTGTGATTGGTGGCGGATCCACCATGCGCTCAGCCAGGCCAGGTAAAACAGGACGATCACGGCTTGTATAAAGAACCCACCCAGCAGGTTGGTGCCAAATACGCTCACTTCGTTTAGCAGGGAAAGCGATGGCAGGGAGGTGAGTTGCCCTCCAAACAAGCCGGATGCCGCGCTCAGCCAGAGGCTCTCCTGCACTCCTCCGCCCAGCCATGCGAATGCGCTCCCCAGCAGGCCGCTTGCATTGGCTGCGCTTACCACGTTACTGATGGTGAACACCGTCTGCACAAAGATCCAGCTTCCGAACAATCCGGCCGGGACGAGCCACCAGGTTAATGAGCCGGGCTTTGTTGACCGGCTCGGGGTGACCCGGCGCGGCAGCCTCAGTGTCATTTGTGACACAAATCGTTCGACCGGCATGGCTTCCGGGACAGGGTCGGAGTGCAGCAATTCGGAAACCTGGCGCAGTTCCCTGAGTTCTTCCTGGCAGGCTTCACAGGAAACCAGGTGGGTTTCCATCTCTTTCAGCCGCCGTCCCACCAGTTCGCCGTCCAGGTATGCATTGAGCAAAGCGTGCATTTCTTCATGCATAATCGTTCTCCATTTTTGCCATTTCACCTTTAAGGATTTCGCGCAATCGGTTGCGGGCGTAATTCAGGCGGGACATAACCGTTCCGATCGGAATATCCAGCACACCTGCAATTTCCTGGTAATTGAGTTCGCCGTACTCCCTCAGGATCAGTACCGAGCGGGATGCCTCGGGCAGCGATTTTATCGCCTGTTGGATCAGGACTGCCCGTTCTTTTTCGATCAGGGCTGTTTCCGGTCCCGAGGTCCGGTCAGGCACCAGTTGTACTATTTCCTCTTCCAGGGTTTCTTCCGGCTTGTGCCGCAGGATATCCAGCGCTGCGTTGATGGCGATGCGGAATAACCAGTTGCGCAGGCTGCCATTGGGCTGGAAGGATGGCAGCTTCACCCAGGCTCTCATGAAGGCTTCCTGGGCGGCGTCTTCCGCCAGTCCGGCGTCTCCGCACATGCGGGTGACCACCCGGATTACTCCCTGGTAATGGCGTCGGACCAGTTCACCGAAGGCGTTGCGGTCACCGTCACGGGCTATTTCGATCAGGCTCAATTCAGTGTCCGCAAAGTTGGGCTCTACCACCAGATATCCTTTGAGAGTTGTTTGCCACATTCACTTATATAACGAAAGCTATGGCTATTTTATTCGGAAACAGGAAGACAGGTCTCAGTAAACTTACGCTGTTCAATGAGTTTAGTTCTTTCGTTCGAATTCTAAAAACATCTTCAGCAACCCGGTCTCGCAAGGTAAGATGGGTTGGATTTGTTCAACCCCGTATACAATTTTGATTGAAGGTGTTTTAATAGGCATATCCTGATCTGATCGATGGAGAAAAAATGAATCCTTTCCTGGCCCTGATTATTACATTTGCCGTCGCCTTGATCGAATTGCGCCTGCTGGACTTTTTCGCCCATCGCGGCTGGATCGAGTCCCGCCTGAGCCGGAAACTTATCCATATCCTCACCGGACCCTTGTTCGTCCTATGCTGGTTGCTCTTTCCGGATCTTTGGTATTCCCGCTGGTTGGCAGCGCTGGTCCCGTTTGCCATCACCGCACAGTTCGCCCTGATTGGTCTCGGCATCATGAAAGATGAAGCCTCCGTAAAAGCCATGTCGCGCAGCGGTGACAGGCGTGAGATTTTGCGCGGCCCCCTTTTCTACGGCATCGTCTTCGTGGTCATGACCCTGGTATATTGGAAAACTTCCCCCATTGGCATGGTCGCCCTGATGCTCATGTGCGGAGGCGATGGCCTGGCTGATATCATGGGGCGCGGCATTAATTCCCCCAAACTTCCATGGAGCAGGGCGAAATCGGTGGCCGGTTCGTTGGGCATGCTCCTGGGTGGCTGGGTGCTGGCGGCTTTCATTCTGTTCATTTTTGTGTCGGCAGGCGTGTTCCCCAAACCCTTTGGTACGTACCTTGTTCCCATCACCGTCATCGCCCTGGTTGGAACGTTGGTCGAATCACTGCCGCTCAAGGACGTCGACAATATCACCGTCACTCTCGTGGCAGTCCTGCTGGGTCAGTTGATTTTCTAATCGGCTGCACATCTCGGGGTTGGTGAGGGCTTTCGCCGCTCACCGACCCTGTTTTATTAATTGGTTGTTCCAGCGGCTTTCAATACACGCAACGCCCTCAGGGTCACCCACTTGTTGGGCTGTTTCTTCATCCCAAAATCCACCCAGGTCTTTCCCGTATATTCATAGTCCAGCGACCATCGCCCCCTGGCATCCTGTTTTTCGCGGATGATCTTTAGTGCGTTCGAGAAGCGCGGGTCGTTGACATACCCCAGCGCCGCCAATGCCTCAGCGATCTGGAGCAGGTCTGTCACGTAGAAGACCGGGAATCCGAATTTCCACCAGTTCTGGCTGGGTTTGCTGCTCCACCCGGAAGGATAAGTTGCCTTGGCAGGGTCGCTGCTGAAAAAGAAGTCCACCCCTTGCTCGATGGCGCGGTTTATAACGGGCGTTCGCTGTTCGCTGGGGTACCTTCCCCAGTGCCAGCATTACCTTGGCTGCCCCCCACGCGCACGGCAGCTTGTTGTTGGCGCCGCATGCAAAATTTGGTCCGCACTTGCCCGCATAGTAGCGCACCTTCGCAGTCCTATCCCCCATGGAGGCTATGCCCTCGCCGGTGACACTCCGTGCCATCCAGTCGTATGCAGTTTCCAGTCGCGGGTCGCTAAATCCGAGTTCCATAAATGCCCGGCAAAGGTTTCCCTGCAAACAATCTGCCGTTCCCGAAGGCGCGCCTGAAGCGGTGAACTGCCCGCCATCCATGAGCGTATGCTCCATGAGATATTTGCAGGCTGTCGCGATGCGCTTGTCTGCCTCCAGGGTGGCTCCCAACTGCGCCAGCAGGATGATCGACCAGACCGTGGATCGGTACTTTGGGTTGTATCCTGGTCCGGGTTCCACCCAAAAACCGGCAGGGTCCATTTGATCCAGCACGCTGGTGATCTTGCCCGGGCGGAGCGCAGCCTTGCGTGCAGCCCGTAATTCGCGGTCGTCCGGTCCTCGGTCCTGCAGATCGCGTAGCGCCAGGGCACGGACTTCGGGTGCTTCATCCTCCAGCACCCATGCTAATGAGTCTCCATTAAGTTGGTCTTGCCATGACATGGCTTCCCCTCCTTCAAAAAGGGCAACACGGATATGGGCGATTTATGCTGCTCTCAATTTCCAGCAACCAACAGTTACATGAATCCATTCCAGGTGCGCACTTCCATTAGCCGCTTCTCCACATCCGGTTCCGGGTACGGACTGGGGTCTTGCGCCTCGAAGTCTGTCCCGCATAGCGCGCTCAGCACGGCGTCCACACCCGAGGCAACGTTCCTGGGGTTGTACCCGCCCTCCAGCACGAAGACGATCCTTCCGTCGCAGTTCTGTCCTGCCAGTTCAACCAGCCGCCGCGCGTACGCATGATACCCAGCTGAGGTGAGTCCCAGTTCCGCCAGTGGATCGTCCCAATGGCTGTCAAATCCTGCCGAAACGAAGATCATCTCCGGTGCGAAATTCTTCACCAGCGGGGTCAGCACCTGCTCCCCGACCTGCGTAAAGGCTGCGTCACCGGCCCGCCTCGGCAGCGGCACGTTGACGATCCGGCCTCTTGCCTGCGGGGCGTCTTCGATGAATCCTGTCTGGAAGGGGTAGATGTTTTCCTGCTGCGTGGAAAGGAATGCCGCCCGGCGCTCGTCCAGGAATACCGCCTGGGTCCCGTTCCCGTGGTGGACGTCGAAATCAACGATCAGCACTCTCGCCGCCCCCTTGGATAATGCATACCGCGCCGATATGGCAACGTTGTTGAGCAGGCAAAAACCCATCGCTGCTTCAGGCTCGGCATGGTGCCCGGGTGGACGGACGATGGCGAATGCGTTTTGCGCCTTGCCCTCCAGCACCTCCTCCGTGCAGTTCAGCGTCGCGCCGGCTGCCAGGAAGGCGTCCTCAAATGTGCTGGTTGTGACGAATGTTGGAGCGTAGTCTGTGATTCCGGGTCCCTGGCGGCACGCCTCTTCGAAGTCCCGCAGCATCCGCTCTGAATGGACTGCGGTTACAGTTTCACGGGCGGCAGGCTTGGGTTCCAGGAATCGTATGCAGGCGGCATAGCTTTTCGACTCCCATCCTCCCAGGGTTCTGAAACGCGTGGGTGCCTCTTCGTGTTCCGGGAATACATGCTTGGGCGAGAGCACGATCGCGCACGCTGTGGTCATTTCCCTTCCAATAGGTCCATGTAAGCCACTTCCAGCAGGTCTTTCTCCTCCACTCCCAGCCGGGTCATCAGCTCCCTGGCGATGGCTTTTCCTTCTTCGTCTGTTTGGCCTGGGTGCAGCACGACCTCCAGTTCCATGAAATCCCCCAGTCCCGCCACCTCGTCCAGGTGAATGCGGGTTTGACCCACCAGGTATAACGTCCGTGTTTTGCGCACCACGCCGCGCACTCCCAGCGCTGCGCTGAGCGCATTCTTCAAACCCTCGGGATCTTTGGTTTCAAAAATGGAATAATTGGATCGCTTGGGACCCGCTGCGTCCGTCCGTTGGTAATAGACCAGTTGTCCCAGGTCCGGCTTGAGTTGCCGTAGTTTCAGACGCCCCTGTGGGGAATTGAAAAAAGTGTCCTCCTGGGGGATCACCTGGGCAGGGGAGTCGCTGAGCGCTTCGGCGCGCCGGCGCAGGTCGGCGAAGTTGTTCGCCCGGGCTTTTATTTCAATATTGGCTGGCATGCATTCAATTCTACCCCGGATGGACTGAAAACCGGCGGAAATTTCCGGGCTTGGTGAGGGATTTCGATCCTCGACATGTTCGCTCTACTCCTGAATGTATTTACGTATATACATTGTGGATATATAATTCTCTTATTGCGTTTCCGTCTTTCCATCCGTTCTGAACTATTGGAGAGCGTCCTTATGTCACAAGATCTTCAGACTGGTAAATATGTCCTGGTCATCGACCTGGGCACCAGCGGGCCAAAGGTGGGCCTGGTGGACCAGGGCGGCACGGTGCAGTGCTGCGCTTCTGCATCGGTAAAAATGACCATCCTCCCCGGCGATGGCGCAGAACACGACCCCGCTGAATGGTGGTCAACCATTGTCTCCTGCGTTAAAAAGGTGACCCAGTCTTCCGGGGTCTCACCTGGGGAAATTGTCGCGGTTTCCGTCACGAGTATGTGGTCGGTGATCCTGCCCGTGGATGAAAAGGGCGAACCGCTCATGAACGCCATGTCCTGGATGGATGGGCGTGGTGCACCCTATAACCGCGCCCTCGTCAAAGGGTTCCCCAATGTCCAGGGATATAAATTAAGCCTGGTCCTGAAATACATCCAGCTGACTGGTCTTGTTCCTACCCTCAAAGGAACAGATTCGTTGGCTCACATGCTCTTCATAAAGAATGAACGTCCGGAAATTTATCGGCGCACGTACAAGTTTTTTGAGCCGATGGACTACATAAATATGCGTCTCACCGGCAAATTCGCCGCCACCCAGAACACGGCCCTCCCCATGATCATGGTGGATAACCGCCGCCTGGACACCCTGGAATACGATCCATGGTTGCTCAAGATCGGGGGCATCGACCGCGAAAAATTGCCGGACCTGCTTCCCATCGATGGCATCCTCGGGACGATTACACCCTCCGTCGCAGCCGACCTTGGGCTTTCTCCCGCCACGTTGGTCGTCTGTGGGGTGAACGACAACAGCTCTTCCGCTGTTGGCGCAGGCGCCATTGCTGATTACGATGCCGCAGCCGTTTTGGGTACTTCAGGTCACCTGGCTGCCCACGTCCCTTTTAAAAAGACCGATATCATGAGTACCACCTCCACCATCCCGAGCGGCATCAAGGATCGCTACCTTTTCTGGGGCGACCTGGAAAATAATACCAAGGTGTTGGAATCTTATTTGAAGAACCTGGTTTACGCCCAGGATGACTTTGATACCGGCCAGGTTTCTGGCGACATGTACAAGCACGCCAGCCAGGTTGCCGCCCGGGTTCCGCCCGGGTCTGAAGGGGTCATCTTCCTGCCCTGGTTCAACGGCATCCTTTCCCCCGGGGAGGACCCTTATATGCGCGGCGGATTCTTAAACCTGTCCACCCGCACTACTCGCGCTCATCTCACCCGCGCAGTTTTCGAAGGTCTTTCCATGAACTGGCGCTGGTTGCGCAGCGCGGCTGAAAAGCTGGTTCGCAGGCCGTTCCAGTATTGGCGTCTTACCGGTGGAGGTGCGCTATCAGATGTCTGGTCGCAGATCATGGCAGACGTGGTGGGTTTGCCCATGCATCGCCAGGCTGACCCGCGCAATAACAACGTGATCGGGATGGGGCTGCTGGCTTTCAATCGTCTCGGGCTCGTCAGGCTGGAGGATATACCCGATATGATCAAGTTCGACCGTGTTTTCGAACCTGATCAGAAGAACCGGCAGACCTACGATAATATTTTTGCGCAATTTATGGCCAGTAAGGACAGGCTTCGGCCGGTCTTCCATGCCTTGAATAAATAATCCTCGGAACTTCACAAGATCAACCGTTCATCTCTCTGAAAGGAGAAATATGTCTGACGAACAAGGCTCGTTGAATTTGTTTGGAGAAATGCATCCTTACAATAAGCTCTTCCAGGTTTTCACCACCCTGCCCGATCAGGGTATGGATGAAAACGCGGTCTTGGAACAGATTGCCTACATGTCGGGGGAGGAAAATAAAAAATGGCAGGGCGGTCAATGCTCCGGGACCATGTATCACGGCGGCATGGAACATTATGCCTTCCTGAACAAGGTCTTTAGCATGTACTCTTATATCAACCTCATGCAGCGTGACCTGTGCCCGAGCGGGACGAAGTTTGAAGCCGAGGTGCTCGCCATGGTGGGTCGCATGCTCCACGGAGAAGAAGTCACCAGATTAAATTCTTCCGACCAGGAAGCTGGCGCCATCACCTCTGGCGGCACCGAGAGTATCTATAACGCCATGTTTGTCTACCGCGAGTGGGGTCGCGCTGTGAAAGGTATTACTGCCCCCGAGGTGGTTGCCCCCTCCACAATTCACCCCGCCCATCTTAAAGCTGCCCACTATCTCGGGATGAAGGTCATTCGCGTGCCCGTCACCGCGGCCTTTGAAGCCGATGTCGAAGCCATGCGCGCTCAGATCACTCCCAACACCGTCGCTTTGGCTGGCTCAGCCGGCACGTATCCCCACGGTGTGGTCGACCCCATCAGTAAACTCTCCGACCTGGCGTTGGAATACAAGCTCGGTCTGCACGTCGATGGCTGCCTGGGTGGGTTCATCCTGCCCTGGATCGAAAAACTGGGCTACGATGTGCCCGTGTTTGACTTCCGCCTCCCCGGGGTCACCTCGATCTCGTGCGACACGCACAAGTATGGCTATTCCCTCAAGGGCACTTCCACCATCAACTTCCGCAGCAGGGAGCTTCGCCGCTACATGTTCTTCTCCCAGGAGGATTGGCCCGGTGGCGTATATGCCTCTCCCACCGTGCAGGGTAGCCGCTCTGCCGGGCTCAGCGCTGCCATGTGGGCTGCCATGCTGATCATGGGCGAAGACGGTTACCTGAAAGCCGCCCGGGCGATCATGGATACTTCGGATAAGATTCGGGCTGGCATTGCCGGCATCCCCGAGCTGCGCATCATGGGCAGATCCACCTTCCTGGTCAGCCTGACCTCTGACGTGCTTAACCCCTATTTTGTGAATGATTACCTGTACTCGCGCGGCTGGCGCATGAACGGCTGCCAGGCTCCCCTCGGGTTCCATTTCTGCATTACACTGCCGCAGACCCAGCCGGGAATTGCTGAACTGTTCGTTAAAGACCTGGCTGACGGGGTCACCTTTGCCAAAGACCCCCCGTACGAATACCCCAAAACTGGTTTCCTGTATGGACTGGGCGCCACCTCTGACGGGCGCGAAATGCTCCGCCAGGGTCTCACGGGTTACGTCGAAGCCTCGTATGATTTTGAATAAAGATCTTGTCTACCCAGCCTGTGATCGTGAGGGTCTCCTTTGAAAATATCTATCGATAAACGGTCTGCCGTCCCCTATTACCACCAGGTCAAGGAAGAAGTGAAGGCTTTGATCGCCAGGGGCGAATTGAAGCCGGGCGACATGCTCCCCAGCGAGGCTAGCCTGAGCACCAGTTTGGGCATCAGCCGCCTGGTTGTCCATCGCGCCTTTCGCGAGTTGGTCACCGAGGGCCTGCTCATCCGCAAACGCCCCATCGGCACCTTTGTTGCTCCGCCCATCAAGCGCAGTTACATGGTCACCGGGCCGCTGTTTAGCATGACCGAAAACCTGGCCGCGGATGCCCTCGAGCCCTCCAACACCATCCTGCTGCAGGAAGTGATTCCACCCGCCGATGAGGTCCGCGCTGAGCTCAAATTATCGGGGGGCGTTCAGGTGGTTCACCTGCAGAACCTGCGCCTGGCCAAGGGGCTTCCCTTTGCCGTTGAAGATATGTATTTCCCCTTCGACCGCTTCCCGGCCCTGGCAGAACTGGAGTTGAATAATTCTTCCGTTTACGTGACCCTGGAAAAAATTTATGACGCCCACCCGCAGGAAGCGCTGGACCTGCTCATCGCAGGTTCTGCCTCCTCGCACGAGGCGGCCCTGCTCGGCATTAACAAGGGAGCCCCGGTGATGAGGTTGAAACGCGTCTCCACCGATCGGGCTGGGATCACGATGGAGTTCAGCCGGGTCGTCTTTCACGCCGACCGCTACCAGTTCGTTGCCCGTTTGCAGCGTTCGGGATGAGTAACTTCCCCCCGTGTCAGGCAAAAATCAAAATTAACGATCACTTGCCCTGCGCTCCAGCTGTGACTTCCACCCTGTTCTGATTCTCCGGTTACCCTGCTCCCTTTCTCTCCAGGATATCCTGCAGCTGCCTTTGGACATTGTCAGGCAGCGCTTCTGGTATGTGGTTGGTCAGGATATTTTCCACCTGCTCGGATGCCCGTTCGACCAGGCTCTTGCTCCCCTTTTTCTCCCATTCTGGATAGGTGCCGCGTTCGAACAAACCCGGGTACCAGGTCTCGCGGAAATGTTTCTTGGTGTGTTTGGTCGCCAGGTAGTTTCCTCCCGGTCCGATTGCCTCGATTTCGTCCAGCGCCAGGGTTTCATCGGACACTTCAACCTCACCCATGAATGCCTTGATCCAATCCACGATCTGGTCGCAGATTGCCAGTTGTGCGAATGAAAAGGTCAGGCCTGATTCCAGGTAGCCCAGGTCGTGGATGATATTTCCGCCCAGCAGCACGTCTGCCAGCATGCTTAGGGCTGCTTCCGCGGCTGCCTGCTGGTCCGGTAGTTTGGAATCCGACCCTCCTGCCAGCGCAAGTGTCGGCAGACCGTAACTCTGTGAAACAGCCCGGATGATGCCGCGCTCCGGGTAGGCGTAAGGCGAAACCATCGTCTTCATGTCGAGCGCTGCCGGGTCCATGGCTGAGACAATGAAAGGCGCGCCTTCACGGTTGAGTTGCGCCAGCGTCAGCCCCAGCAGGCCGCCTGCCATATCCAGCGCCACCGCTCCCGCCATGGTCATCGGGCTGGTTACCCCCGCATTCGAACCCGGAATGTAGAGTGTCGGCAGTCCTTTTCCGGATAGATACAGCAGCTTCCGCAGACCTTCCTCGTTGTGCAGTGCACCCGATACAACGTTAATGTAGCAGGTTAATATCGGTCTCTTGCGCAGCGCTTCTGCGCCTCCCACCACCGCTTCGGCCATCTCAACGGCGCTCATGAGCCCCTTCGCTTCGTACGAGACATACAAAATGGGCTTGGTGGTCAGCGAGAGCATCGCCTTCATCTGGTAAATGTCTGCCAGGGTCTGGTCCACGTCGCTGGGCAGCACCATCGACATGACAAAGTCAATGTTGGGCAGGGCATCGCATAACCTGGCACCCTGCTCCACGTCTTCCAGCACGGGTTTGCGCCGCTCGCCGCTGCGGTGATCAATGATATTCAGACAGTCCGAGCCTGGTCCAAAAAAACAGCGGTTACCGCTCAATGGCATCACCGGCTTGCCGTGTCGGTCGTAGAGGGTTACTTCTTTGGGGGCGGTCGACAAGGCCATTTCCACGAGCTTGTGCGGCACATGTACCCGGTTGTCCTCGCTTGTTTTGGCACCGGCTTTTTTTAAAATCTCCACGGCTTCCGGCAGGTCCAGCCGCACACCGGTTCGTTCCAGGATCTCCAGGCTGGCTGCATGGATTTTTTTGACCTGTTCATCTGAAAGGCGGGAAATATGCAGGAAATTTTGCGTCATGCTCGTTTTCCTAAATGGTGTCCGCAGACAAACTATGCTGCGCAAACGGGTTCAGGGTCTTCCGGCGCTTTGATCTCATTCCGGCAGGATTCGGATGTCTTCAGCAGACCATCCAATTGCCACCCGCTCGCCTTTGGCGAACTCCCCCGCCTCGCTGCCGCATCCGTTCTGAATGCGCGCGATGACCGTCTCGCCCGTGCTCAACCCAACCAGGTAGCGTGTGTCGGTGCCGATGTACACCCGGTCCTGCACCGTTCCCGTGATTCCTCTCCCTCCAGCCCGTGACAGGTTGATCTTCTCCGGTCTGACGGTGAACGTGATTTCATCTCCAGCCTTCAGGTTCGCTCCCCCGTTTATTTCCAGCTTTTCCCCGCCCACCACAACCATGGCCTTTTCTCCACCTGGGGAATCCACTTTCCCCTTGAGGAAATTGCTCTCCCCGATGAAATCAGCCACGAATTTATTCACAGGGTTTTTATACAGCGTCCCCGGGTCACCCAGTTGTTGGATCAGGCCGTCCTTCATCACCGCGATCAGGTCCGACATGGTCAGTGCTTCTTCCTGGTCGTGGGTCACGTAAACGAAGGTGATCCCCACCTGTTCCTGGATGTGTTTTAGCTCGATCTGCATCGCCTTGCGCAATTTAAGGTCCAGCGCCCCCAGCGGTTCATCCAGCAGCAGCACTGCCGGTCGGTTGACCAGGGCGCGTGCCAGCGCCACCCGCTGTTGTTGCCCGCCGGATAACTGCGAGGGTTTGCGGTCCCCCATGTCAGCCAGCTTGACCAGTTCCAGTGCTTCTCGGACGAGGCGCACGCGTTCAGCCTTGGGAACTCTTTTGATCTCCAGCCCAAAGGCAACATTGCTCGCCACATTCATGTGCGGGAAGAGCGCGTAGTTTTGGAATACCGTGTTCACCGGTCGCAGGTTGGGGGGAACCTTGCTCATTGCCTTGCCCTGGATGAAAACCTCGCCGCTGGTTGGCGATTCGAATCCGGCGATCAGGCGCAGGGTGGTGGTCTTGCCGCATCCGCTTGGACCCAGCAGGGTGAAGAATTTTCCGGTCGGGATGGATAGGTTCATTTCCCTTACAGCGAACACGTCCTCCAGTCTTTTCCCCCGTTTTGAGGTGAATAGCTTGGTCACATTTCGGATTTCGACTGCAGGATCGCTCATTTTCAAGCCTTCCGTTCGGAGTTCTGGCCTGCTCTTCGCAGCGCTTCAGATAAAAGCATCACGACCATGGTAATGGTCATCAATATGGCGGCCAGCGCCACCACCATCGGCAGGCGCGTGGGGAAGCGCAATTGTGAATAAAGGTATACGGGCAGGGTTGAATCGGTGCCCACCAGGAACGAAGCGATCGCGTATTCGTCAAACGACATGGTGAAGCATAGTAAAAACGCCGCCAAAAGTGCTGGGGAGCATATGGGGATCGTGACGCGCAGCAGCGCTCCCCAATAGCTTGCGCCCAGGTCCATGGCTGCCTCTTCCAGGTTGTCAGGGAAACCCACCAGTCGCGAGGCCACGATCAGCATGGCGTATGGGATGCTGATGATCACGTGCGCCAGCCCTGCCGCGAAAGCCGAGAGCGGGATCCCCACTTCTTTGAAGAGGATCAGCAGCGATACTCCCAGGATGACGTAGGGGATCACCAGCGGGAGCGCCGCCACCGCCAGGAAGATGCTGCGCCCTGGCAGTTTGAACCGCACGATGGCGATTGCCCCCATCGTGCCGAGTATCGTCGACGCCAGCGAGGACCCCACCCCGATCATCAGGCTGTTTCCTACCGCTTTTAGCAACTCCTTGTTCTTAAAAAGCTCGCCGTACCATTGCAGTGTGAATCCCTTCAGGGGAAAGACCAGCGCGGTGGCATTATTGAATGAAAAAATGATCAATAGCACGATCGGAAGATAGAGTAAGGCGCACACCGCCAGGTAATAGATTGATCCGGGTGACGGCCATTTGAACTTGGTCATTTAGAATCCTGCCAGGTCTGAAAGGGAACCCAGGCGTGTAAGGATGAACACCAGCAGCAGTACCGTCAGGAGCATCGCCATGCTCATCACCGATCCCATCGGCCAGTTGAGGGCGCGCATGAACTGGTCCTGGATCAGGTTGCCATACATCGATCCCGACACCCCCCCAACTAATAGGGGAGTCACGAATTCACCCAGCGTCGGGATCAAGGCAAAGAAGAAACCCGCCAGCACACCGGGCAGGCTGAGCGGCAGCGTGATCCGCAGGAAGGCTTCCCACGCCGGGCAGCCCAGGTCAGCCGCGGCTTCGAGCAGGCTTTTGTCAATTCGTTCCAGGGCGGCAAAGATCGGCAGGGCTACGAATGGCATCCATACGTAAATGAGGGTCACGATCACGGCCCCGCGGCTGTAGATCAATATGGGCGACGCTTTGTCGATTAGCCCCAGCCACAACAAGAAGCTGTTCAGCACTCCGCTTGAGCCCAGGATGAGTTTCCACGAAAAGATTCGCAGCAGGTAGCTGGTCCAGGTTGGGATGATCAGCAGGGTCATCAGGGTGACTCGGTTTCGTCCCGCCTTGAAGACCAGGTAATATGCCAGCGGGTACGCCATGAGGGTGGAGAGCAGCGCGATGGCAAAAGCGATCAGCCCTGACCTCCACAACAGGCGGTGGAAGTTCGAGTTCTCCAGGAAATCCTGGTAGTTGGCAAACGTAAAAGTGTCGTGCGCTGCTCCGCTGATTCCCGCCCGGAAACTGTAGACGAACATCACTCCCATGGGTAGCAGGAATATCAATAATAAATATAGGCTGGGCGGTCCAATCAGGGAGGCAAACCGGCGGCGCTTTTCCATGTCTGGAATCCTTTGCAGGACCGGGGTGGATATTTCCACCTTGGGTCCCCAGGTGCAGCCCATCCATGCAAAAGGACTTCTCTTTGCATGGATGGGCGATGATCATTCCATTACTGGGAGGTTTTTACTTCTGACCACACGTTTGTCCAGGCGTCTCTCTGCTCTGGGGTGAGGTACTTGTAGAAAATTGTCCTGGAGATGATGTGCTGATCTTCCAGCGACAATAACTTGACCGTATTCGGGTCCACCAGCGGGATGGCGGCGCTGTTGACGATCCCGTACCCATAGTCGTTAGCCAGTTTCGCCTGGGCTGAGGGCGCCAGGTAGGCGTCGATCATTGCCAGTGCCAGGTCGTAATTCGTCGAGGTGGTCGGGATGGCAAAGCCGCACAAATATCCGCCCCGGCCTTCCACTGGGTCGATATACACGACATCCAGGTTTTGTTTGAGCATGTTTACGTAGCTGGCATTCCATGCGCTGGCTGCCACCCACACATCGCCCGAGGCGATCTCCTGCTCCAGTTCGGTCTGGCTGCTCCACACGGTCAGCACGTTGGGCATCAGCTCCAGTAATTTCTGTTTGATCTGGGCATCCTGCTCGGGAGTTGTGCTCCACGGGTCTGTGATTCCCAATGCCAGGGCGGTGATCACGTGTGCCGTTTCCCCTGAATCGTACAGGGCAATGTGCCCCTTGTACTCCGGTTTCCACAGGTCGGCCCACGAAGTGGGAACGTTCTGCACCAGGTCCTTGCGCACCAGGATGGATTCAAATCCCCAGTCCCAGGGTGCCCAATATTGTTTGCCGTTGAACTCGCCCTGCTTGGCCAGCGCCGGGTTCACATCTTTCCAGTTGCTGATCTTGCTGGTGTCGAGTGGTTGCACCATGTTCTCGTCCACCATGATCTTCCAGAAGTTGCTGCACGGATGCACCAGGTCAGCCAGGAAGCCGCTTTTCATCTTGGCATAGGAATCCGCGCTCTCTGACATGAAACTGAATTCCACCTTCACATCTGGATACTTTGTCGCAAAGTCCGTCCAGAATTCGGGCAGCTCGTAACCCGACCAGTCCAGCATGGTTAGCGTGCCGGTCACGGGCGGTTGGGTGGTGGGCTCCACTGTAGCCGGTACGACCGGGACTTGTGTCGCTGGCACATTCGGCACCTGTGTGGGGCTGGGGGTCGCCTTCGCTCCGCAGGCGCTCAGGATTAAGATGAACAGGACCAGCACGGATATTACGCTGAAACTATTTTTAGGCCTTCGCATATTTCTCCTCCGGAATATTTGGCTGTGATTGGGTTTGGTAAAAGGGGGTTGTGGGTGGCTTTTTGTGGGGTGCCTCCTTCGCATAAATTGCTATATCAGTATATTGCAGATTCCCTCCCGAGGCAACAACCCTGAAAATTAAATTCCGGTTTCCCCGGCTGTGTACAGCGAGTGTTATCGGGGTGATGATCGTCAATCCTCCTGAACTGATAAATTGCTAACATAACCAGAACATATGTGCTATAATTGAAGTTGACAAAAAATCATCGATACTTCCTTTTCTGATCGGAGCTTGCCATGCTGAATACCTTTCCTCTCGCTTTAAATCCACCCTCTGGTACAGGCATTTTGCCTTCCCGGGTCGCCTCCCGTCGCCGCGGCCGCGCCTCCTCACCTCCCCGCAGGCGGGGTGGTCAGCCTTCCAATCGTAATGCTCTCAATCATGGCCTTTACGCTGCCAAAAACCCCACTCCCCTTACTTCTATTTCATCCTCCTTGCCGGCTTACCCGCGGGGGCTCGCCGGGAATCCAGCCTCCCTGTCTCAGCAGATTATCCACAACCTTATCCAGGATATTGCTGTTGCCTATCAGAATCTAAGGAGTGCTGATAATCATCGCGCCATGCTGGCTTGGTTCAATACCCTGGTGCGGATGGTTTCCCTGGTCGGTCGGCTCAAGCTCGATTACATCCGTCAATACGGCTTCGGGTCCGATCTCCAGGTAGCTGCGCAGCATGCACCAGGGCTCATCCACTTCTCTTTCCTGGAGCAGGGCATCACTCCCACAGGCGGTTCGTTCCGCGACAACACCTGCAAAAGTGACTTTAATTCGGTTGCCCTCGCCGAAGAGCGTTGCCATTCCGGTTCCCGCGCTCCAATTCCCTTTCTGACCCCCCGTCAATGTGCCGTCCTATTGCCGCTGCTGCCCCCTGTGGAACGCACCGGGAAACGCGGTCGCCCCCCTGCCAACCCCCGCATTTTGCTTGACGCAATTTTCTGGAAATTGGCTCACCATGCCCGCTGGCAGGACCTCCCTCCTTGTTATCCCTCCATGCACACCTGTCGCCGCTACTACCGCCGCCTTTTGCTGGAGGGTCGCCTGGATGCCCTCTACACTGCCCTGTATAAGGATTTTGTCACCCGCGGCAAAGTCAGCCTTCCCGTCCTGTTAAAGCAGGGAAACTTTGCAATGTTCAAAAAAAAGGTGGTTTTACCTCGCAGGTTCGAAAATTTCTGGCAAATGCGAACTGCCTTGCTCTTCCTCCAGCAGGGTTGCTTGGCTCTGCGCAGGGCTGAGCGCGAAAAAGCCCTGGAATACCGACGCCAGCATCCCACCTTGTTGATGCTTGCTCGGAAAAAAGAGCAGCAGATCAGGGAATGGGAGCAGGAAGACGTCGTCTCGTACATCCCCATAGATTTGGGCAACCTCGGTCCCACTTGGGACGACGAAGATGAACCGCCCACGTCACCCGCGAAAAAACCGGCCCACCCTCATTCCCCCTATAATAAACCATTGCACCCGTATCCCCGCAGGGAGAGGGAAAAGATCACCTATATTCCCATCGATTTGGGCAATCTGGGTCCCACTTGGGATGACGAGGATGAACCACCCGGTTTACCCGGGAAAAAACCGTTGTCCCCCAAAATTCGTCAGAAGAAGAAAAAAGCTCCTCCCCTTAATTCCTCTCACTCGCCGCCCGTCCCGAACACCCAATCCCACAGCGGCGAACTGACCCCGTAGCGCGTGTTCGGGCTTTTATAGTGGTGTGCCATGTGGGTTCGCTTGATGTACTTGCCGTATCCGTGGCGCATCGAGAAATGGTGCGTTGCGTAATGGGTCAGGTCGTAAATGAGGTACCCCGCCATGAACCCCGCTGTCAGGGGGTTGACCCACTGAGCTGCCTTTAGCCATCCACCGAGCACCAGGGTGAAGGATCCATAAAACAGCAGCGCCATCGGGATGCTGACCGGGAACGGCATCACCAGGCGCGTCTTGTCCTGGGGTTGGGCATGGTGTATCCCGTGGAACAGGAAGAAGACCCGCTCGGCTTTCGGAGTTTTGGCCTTGTAGTGGAAGAGGAAACGGTGCAGCGTGTACTCTGCCAGCGTCCACCCGAACAGTCCGGTCACGAACGCTGCCGGGATGAACCATGGGAACCTTCCGCTTGGAGCCGAAAGGATGGATATCGCAAGCAGGAGCACGGTCACGGGCACCCATAAGACCATGATCGTGATCGGGCTGATGTGCGTGAAGAATTCCAGGAAGTCCGACTGGAACAATCGCATGCTTTTCGGGTCTTTGCTCTTGTCGATTGGCAGATCGTTCATCGTTGGCTCCTTCAGGTGATTCTACCAAGGATTGTTGCTCAAAAGTGACCCTCAATTCCAATGATAAATATTGAAGGATACGGAATGATAACAAAATGGGTGACCAATAAATATCCCCAGCTAAAAGGTTATGATAAACTTTGCCTCGACATGACTCCTTTCCTTCAGCTCGCCTTTGAACTCGTCATCATCCTGCTGGCAGCCAAGGCAGCTGGCTATATCAGCACGCGCCTTGGTCAGCCTTCCGTGCTGGGGGAATTGCTCGTCGGCGTGTTGCTGGGTCCCTCTCTGGTAAACATTCTCCACTTGTCTTTCATCAACAGTGGTACTCTTGCCGCCACCATTTCTGAATTGAGCGAGTTGGGCGTCCTGTTTCTGATGTTCATCGCTGGTCTCGACCTGCATCTCGGCGAGCTGACCCGTCACCGCCGGGTATCTTTCCTGGCGAGTGTGGGTGGGTTGCTCCTTTCCATCTGCCTGGGCTGGGGTGCCGGACGTCTTTTTGGGATGACCAATTCCGCATCCTTATTATTGGGACTGGCGTTGGGTGCCACCAGCGTCAGCATTTCAGCCCGCACGCTGATGGAAATGGGCGTGCTGCGCTCCCGCGTGGGACTGACCCTCCTGGGTGCCGCGGTGGTGGATGATATCCTCTCCATCCTGGCTTTCTCGATCTTCCTGGCGGTTGCCACCGGTTCAGGCGGTTTCGGGGGACTGGTGTGGCTGGCAGCCCGCATGGCCCTGTTCCTCGCCGCCGCCGTGGCTTTTGGCTTGTGGGTCCTGCCGTTCCTGGTTCGCCGGGTGGGACGCCTGTCCATCAGCCAGGGGGTGCTCGCGTTGGCGATTGTTACCATGCTCGCTTATGGTCTGGCAGCCGAGCTTGTCGGTCAGATGGCTGCCCTGATTGGCGCTTTCCTGGCAGGCTTGATGTTTGCCCGCACCCCTGAAAAGGGGCAGATTGAACAGGGGATAAATTCGCTGGCTTATGGGTCTGTTTGTCCCCATTTTCTTTGTCAACGTGGGCCTGTCGGTCGATCTGCGCGGTCTGCAGTTGAATGCAGTCTGGTTGATTCTGGCGGTCACCCTGGCAGCCATCCTCGGAAAACTACTTGGAGCTGGCGCTGGCGCCCGCCTGGGTGGCTTTCCCCCGCACGAATCTTTTCAATTGGGCGCAGGGATGGTGGCGCGCGGTGAGGTGACCCTGATCGTTGTCGCCGCCGCAGGCAAGGCAGGGCTGGTGGAAGTTGGGGCATTTTCAGCCATTGTTGCCGCTGTGCTCCTGACCACCCTGGTCACCCCTCCCTTACTGCGCTTTGCATTCGCACGCTTTCCCCAGCAATCAACGGTTCCATTGGTTAACCCGGTGGTTAAGAATGAGGAGAAAAGGCAATGAAGATGATTCTTTTTGTGCTGAATGACCCCTCCAAACTGGTGGATTTGTTAAATGCCTGGAAGGAAGCCGGTGCAAATGGGGCAACCGTCTTATCGAGCACCGGCATGGGTCGCATCAACCAATCCATGGCTCTCCGTGATGACCTCCCTTTGATGCCCTCTTTGAGCGATTTCTTTGTTCAAAGTGAGGAATTGAGTCGCACTGTCTTTACGATCATTCCCGATGAGCTGGTGGAACGCCTTATAACGGTGACCGAACAAATAGTTGGTGACCTGCAGCAGCCGGGGAACGGTATCCTGGTCGTCCTGCCCGCCGACAGCGTCCATGGTTTGATCGAATATGGGAAACCCTCTTCATCCCCCGAATGAATCTGGGGTGCTGTCATCTATCGAAATTGGGAAGTTCGTCATTTGTCGGACGGAAAAAGAAGTGCTACACTTAACCAGTTCCAGCGTATATTACATGGAGTACCGCGGAGGTAATTAATGAAACCTGTAACCTGGATGTATATCGGGGCTGTCATCCTTCTCCTTCTTGCTGCATCGGGCATCTGTGTCGGGGGTTTTATCCTCCTTGGCGCTGCCGGTGGAGCGCAGGGCGTGACCGGGATTGGCACGACCGGGATGATTTTGGGTGCCGTCGCTTTGGTGGCCGGGATTATTATGGTGGTTCTCGCCGCTCGTAAAACCAAATCGGATACTGCCCAGAATGTCACCTACAAGGTGGACCTGCCTGGTGATACCAAGATTGAGCAAATGAAGTGCCGCTCCTGCGGTGGCGCTTTGACCTCCGATAACATCAAAATGGTAAACGGTGCTCCCATGGTCACCTGCCCTTATTGCAACACGGTTTACCAGCTCACCGAAGAACCCAAGTGGTAGATTTGCAATTTGTTTTTATTCCCGTCAATAATTTTCTTAAAGGAGGAAGGGATGAAAAAACTCCGCCTGCTTGCTTCTTTCGTGCTCATCCTGTTAATGTTCACGATGGTTTCCAGCGCGGCTGCTCAGTCCTATTCATTTAATTTAACCAAGGAAGTCGTTAACGTCTACTGGAATAGCGATGGCACCATGGCGCTGGATTATGTTTTCACCTTCGCCAATGACCCTTCCGGTCACGTGATTGACTTTACGGATGTGGGCATGCCGAATGGAAATTTCGACTTCGGCACCATTACCGCTGATGTGGGCGGTAATTCCGTCAGCCCCTCCTCTGACTTCCAGGGGGATGGTCCCTATGGATTTTCGGTGGATATGGGCGCCTATGCCATCCAGCCCGGGCAGACGGGCAGCGTCCATGTCAGTGTGGGCATGATTACCCGTGTATTGAACAAGGACACTTCCGATCCCACCACCTACGACAGCGGTGAGTTTTCACCCGCTTATTTCACCACCGCCCACGGGAATACCGACCTGACCGTGGTCTTCCACCTGCCCTCCGGGCGTCCAGATGCAGGAACCTCGCTATCATGCCACCCAGGGTGGCTGGCCTTGCGGTGATCAGCCTGCCGGTGGTTATGATGATCAGAATCGGATCACCTATACCTGGCAGTGTTCCTCCGCCAACGGTTCCACCCAGTATACCTTCGGGGTTTCCTTCCCCAACCAGTATGTTCCTGCTGATGCGGTTTACACGCCTCCGCCGTTTGACATCAGTGGTTTCGTCAGCGGCATAATGAACAATCTGAGCGGCATCTGCTGTTTTGGCTTTTTCATCCTGATGTTTGTCGGCGCTCCGATTCTCGGGGCGGTCAATGCCAATAAGCGCAAACTCCAGTACCTGCCGCCCAAGATTCAGATCGAAGGGCACGGCATCAAGCGCGGCCTTACCGCCGTCGAAGCGGGCATCTTGATGGAACAGCCGCTCGACAAGGTCATGACCATGATCCTGTTTGGCGTGGTCAAGAAGAACGCTGCCACGGTCGTCACCCGCGACCCGCTCAAGCTCCAGCTTGTGGATCCGTTGCCCGATGGCTTGCAGGATTACGAAAAGGATTTCCTGGCTGCCTTTGCCAATCCTGACCTGGCCGCCCGCCGCAAGGGTCTGCAGGAGATGACTGTCAAATTGGTCAACAGCCTCTCCGATAAGATGAAAGGTTTCAGCCGCAAGGAGACTCTCGCCTACTACCAGAGCATTATGGAACGCGCCTGGCAGCAGATCGAAGCAGCCGGTACTCCTGAGGTCAAGAGCCAGATGGTCGAAGAGTCCCTCGAGTGGACCATGCTCGATAAGAACTACGACGAACACACCCGCCGTGTCTTCACTGGCCCGATCTTTGTCCCCATGTGGTGGGGACGCTACGACCCCGGTTACCATCCTGTCTCCACTGGGTCCACCTCCTCCGCCTCCATCCCGTCCTCCGGCGGAAGGTCTCCTGTCAGCCTGCCGGGTTCGGCATTCGCCGCCTCGGTCGTCACGGGTGTCCAGGGTTTCTCCAGCAAGGTGCTCGGTGATGTTAAATCCTTTACTTCCGGAGTGACCAACCGAACCAACCCTGCCCCGGTTGTGAAAAGCGGGGGTGGTTCTTCTGGCGGCGGCGGTCGTTCGTGTGCCTGCGCCTGTGCTTGTGCCGGTTGCGCCTGTGCCTGTGCCGGTGGTGGTCGCTAGACCTTTGCTGGATGTCCTCCTCGAATTTATAGGTGCCTGATGCTTAATCGGTTATTCGGTAAAAAAGGTGTTCCTTCAATCAATCATCCTCCCGCTGATGATCCTCGCCCCGGGTTGTATCACTATACCCGCGCCCATCAGGATGAAAAAAGCCGCATCCATCTTCGCCTCGACCCTGATGGTCACGGTACCTTGATTGTCAACGCCAATCGCATCCTGCATCTTAATCCCACCGCCGCGTTGATGGCATTTTTCGTGCTGGAAGACATCCCTGACCGGGACGCGCTTCGGTCGATACGGCAAAAATATAATGTGAAAGACCGCCAGGCGCGTCTCGACCTGGGGACGGTCCGTACCCAGCTCGAGGATTTGGTCCGTCCCGATGGATCCTGTCCGATCCATGACCTTGGGTTGGAAACGATCATGCCGTTCTCGGCCCGCCCCACTGCTCCCTACCGCCTTGACCTTGCCCTTACCTACCGCTGTAATAATGACTGTGCTCATTGTTATAACGTCCAGCACACTTCCTTTTCCAATTTGGACGCTGGCGCAGGTCTTGGAGGGGTCCAGGTTGTCGGGACGAAGACCGAGCTTTCCACGCTGGCTTGGATGCGCGTGCTCGACAAGGCTTGGGAACTCGGCATCCCCCACATCATATTCACCGGTGGCGAGCCCACTTTGCGTGAAGATCTGCCCAAACTCATCGCTCATGCCGAGCAGAACGGGCAGATCACCGGTCTGAACACCAATGCCCGCCGCTTGTCGGACACCCATTATGTGGAGCAGCTCGTTGCTGCCGGGTTGGATCACGTCCAGGTCACGCTCGAGTTCAAGCGATTCCGCCATTCATAATGCCATGGTTTGCAACCAGGGCGCCTTCGCGCAGACGGTCAAGGGTTTGAAGAACGCTCTTGCCAGCCCGCTTTATGTGATGACCAATACCACCATGTTGCGGACGAATGCCCATACCATCCCGGACACCTTGGATTTTCTGGCAGAAACTGGCGTCCCCACCGTGGGTCTTAATGCCTTGATCCATTCAGGCCGCGGTTCCGTGGTGGGGACCGGGCTTGACGAATCTGAGCTGACTCCCCTCCTGGCTGTCGCCCGCCAGAAGACGGAAGTGCGCGGCCAGCGGCTCATCTGGTACACGCCCACCCGCTATTGCAGCTTCGACCCGCTGACCCAGGACCTGGGCGTCAAGGGTTGTACCGCTGCCCTCTATAACATGTGTGTCGAGCCCGATGGCGGGGTGCTGCCTTGCCAGTCTTATTATCACCAGCTCGGCAACCTCCTGGCTGACGACTGGGACTCGATCTGGAATCACGAACTGGCGCTTAAGTTGCGCGAACGCCGCGGTCTGCCGGAAAAATGCACCGGGTGTGGGTTGCTGGCTGAATGCGGTGGCGGATGCCCCTTGCAGTTTGAGGAGCAAAACAATCTGGAGCGTGTTGCATGAATCCAGGACGTTGGGTCAGGGAACTTCCTGCCGAGGTCATGGTCTGTGATTCCTCCGGTCTCATCCTCGAAATGAACACCGAAGCCGAAACCTTGTTTGCCAAAGATGGCGGTCAGGCTTTGCTGGGCACCAACGTGCTTGATTGTCACCCTGCCCCGGCCCGTGAAAAGTTGGAAGGCATGCTCCAGGGTCAACTCTCAAATTCATACTTCAACACCGAGGCCGGCGAGAAACGCTTCTTCTTCCAGTCGCCCTGGTATAAGGAAGGTCGCTACGCTGGGTTCGTCGAAATATCATTTAAAGTACCTGGACAAATACCGCATTTCATACGGGAGTAGCTCATGAACATTGAAAACGCTTGGATCAAGGAATTCCCCGCCGCAGCCACCATTTGTGATCCCGACGGCATCATCCTCGAGATGAATGATAAGGCTGCCGTCTACCTGGCAAAGGATGGCGGGCGTGCTCTCATTGGTAAAAACATGTACGATTGCCATCCCGATCCATCCCGCGGCAAGCTCGAACGCCTGATGGAATCTCGTCAGGTAAATGTCTACACTATAGAAAAGAATGGCGTTAAAAAACTCATCTATCAATCACCCTGGTATCGTAATGGTGAATATGCAGGTTTCGTCGAACTTTCCTTTGAGATCCCATTCGAAATGCCGCATTTTGTGCGCGGCTGATTGAGAGGAAAAAATGTCGATTTCTTTTTTTCAGCAGTTGTCGAATTTTTTTTATGGTCTTTGCTGGTCCCGCACGACATCGGTATGCCGGATCGAAAGCGCCTCTCTGATATTTTTTAGCCTCGTCATGGTTGCTTTCGGTCTGCTGGCGATTATCCTTGGCAGGGCGAGGCTCGGACATTTTAAATTGCAGGGCATTTCGGTTCGGATATTGGGCGCCGTTCTGGTGTTGGGATTCGCCCTTGCCTTCATCCCAAAATATGGATTGCTGGTTGAAATTGGCCTGGCAGTCGTCGTTTTGGTCGTCGGGTTGTTGCTTTCTGAAAAACCAAAACAATCCCTGCCCTTGCCTGCCGAGACCCATACCTTCCAATCCAGGCCAGGCGACCCTTCCCTCCGGCTGCACCTGCGCCTGTTGAAGGATGGTTCCGGCCTGCTCGTCGTCAATGCTGCCACTGTTTTGCACCTTAACCCTACAGCCGCTGAATTTGCCCTTCACATGATTAAAGACACCTCGCCCGAAGAGGTTTCCCGCCAGGTCGCCAATCGTTACCGCATCAGCATGTCGGGTGCCCACAAGGATTACATGGATTTCCGCGATCGCCTCCAGACTCTCATCAACTCTCCCGATTTGGACCCGACCACCTTCCTCGACATGCAAAGGATTGCCCCCCATTCTCACGACCTGACCGCGCCATTGCGCCTCGACTGCGCCCTGACCTATCGCCTTCCCCCGGGTGCCGACGCTTCGCTGGCTCCCACGAAGCGTGTTGATCGCGAGCTCACCACTGCCGAATGGGAAACCGTCATGGACAAGGCCTGGGCGGCTGGCATCCCGCATATCACCTTCACCGGCGGCGAGCCCACCTTGCGCGACGACCTTCCCGCCCTGATTGGTCATGCCGAAAAAGTGGGTCAGGTTGCCGGTCTCCTTTCGGATGGGTTGAAATTGGCCGATAAAGCCTACCTGCAAACCCTGCTTCAGACCGGTCTCGACCACCTGCTGTTCATTCTGGATCCCGCCAATCCCGCCTCCTGGCGCGGGTTGGAAACCGTCATGCCCGAAGACCTGTACACCACTGTCCATCTGACCGTCACGCCTCAGAACGTGAACACTGCCGGGGAAATCCTGGAAAGGCTGGCCGGGCTCCAGGTCAAGAGCATATCCCTGGGCGCTTCCGAGTCCTCTTTGCACGAAGCGCTCCACGCTCTTCATAACAAGGCGTCCAGCCTGGGTCTCACTCTGCGCTGGGACCTGCCTGTCCCATATTCCGCTGAAAACCCCGTCGCTCATGAGACCATTGAGGACGATGTCCCCTCCGGCGCAGGTAAAGCCTGGTTGTATGTTGAGCCGGACGGTGATGTTTTGCCCACCCAGGGTGAGGCAGATAAGATCCTGGGGAATTTCCTGAGAGATCCCTGGGAAAAAATCTATCATTAACATTATTACCCTCGCAGGGGCGGCTTTCATACCGCCCCTGTTTTTTGGCATATCCATGACACCTGCCGTCCGCAAAAGGCTCATCCAAATCGGGTTCCTCGTCCTTATCCAGGCCGTTGCCCTGTTCGCCTCTGTCGGGAAGCCGGGTTGGTGGAATGCCTGGGCTTACCTGGGCTTGTACCTGCTGTTCCTGGGTTTCAACGCGTTCGTCCTATTGCGGAATCACAGGGAATTGGTGGAGGAACGCTCCCGGGTTGGTGAGGGTGCCAAAGGGTGGGATAAGGTCATCGGGATCATAACCGGCACCGGCGGGTTCATCATCCTTATCCTTTCCGGGCTGGATGAACGCCTTGGCTGGGCGGGGAGCATCCCGTTTTGGATCCAGGTTGCAGCCTTTGTCCTGATGGGGGTGAGCTACCCCCTCTTTACCTGGGCGATGGTCTCGAATAAATTCTTCTCCACCATTGTCCGTATCCAGAAAGATCGCGGTCACTATGTTCAAACCAACGGGCCTTACCGATTTATCCGGCATCCGGGTTACTCCAGCCTGCTGGTCTCTTACATAACCATCCCCATTGCCCTCGGGTCCTGGTGGGCATGCATTCCCATGGGAATGCTGGTGGTAAACTTGTTTATCCGCACCGCCTTGGAAGATCGAACTCTCCAAAAAGAGTTGGAGGGGTATAAGGATTATGCCGGGCGGGTGAAATATCGCCTGATTCCGGGAATTTGGTAAGTATTTATAAAACACAACCGCTTGGTTTCCTGGACCATTCTCGCCTGTTTTCAATTTCATCATCGCCCTCTCAGGAAAGGAAAAAACCGCCTTGAGCAATAGGACATCACTTGACCCCGACGAAATCCGCATATTCAGCGGCAGTTCCCACCCCCACCTGGCTGCTGACATTGCTGCCTACCTGCACCTCCCCCTCGAGCAGACTCTGGTCAGTAGGTTCAGCAATGACAACCTGTATATCCAGCTCGGTGCCAGCGTGCGCTCGCGCATCGTTTTCATTGTCCAGACCCTTGCGCCTCCTGTCAACGACAACCTGGTGGAACTGCTCATGATGCTGGATATCGCTCGTTCGGCCTCTGCTAAGGAAGTCCATGCCATCATCCCTTATTTTTCCTTTGCCCGGTCGGATAAGAAGGATGCTCCGCGCATCTCGATTACCGCCCGCCTGGTCGCGGACTTGTTGGTTACATCCGGCGCCACCCACGTGATGACCATGGTTTTGCACTCTCCCCAGGCCCACGGTTTCTTCAGCGTCCCCATCGATCCCTTGACCAGCCGCCCCATCTTCCGCAATTATTTCCAGGCTCACGACCTTGAGGGTGCGGTTGTGGTTGCCCCCGACATGGGCTCGGCAGGTCCGGCCGCCCTCTTCGCCCAGGGGCTCACCCTTCCGGTCGCGGCAGGCAACAAGCAGCGCGTTTCTGACACAAAAGTGGTCATCAGCGGATTGGTGGGCTGCAATGTCCAGGGGTTTCGGAAAGCCATTATTTATGATGATGAGATTGCCACTGGTGGTTCGGTATTGGAACTCAGCCGTATCCTCATTGACCAGGGCATCCAGGAGATCTGGGTGGCATCCACGCACGGCGTTTTCGTCCGTGACGGGTTGCAGAAGCTGTCTGCGGTTCCGCAGATCACCGAAATTGTCACGACCGATACTGTCTATATTCCTCCCGAAAAACGCACTCCGAAACTGCATTTGCTTTCCGTGGCGCCCGTCTTCGGTGATGCCATACGCCGCAATTACTTGCGCGAATCGATCGGGGACTTGTTCATCTACGGTGAGGAAGGTCCGGACAAAAATTAATGAAGAAGATGATGCCGATGGAAAATTTATCTGCAAATGCCGTTGCTCGTTTCGATCAACACTTCAACTGTGCACAGTCGGTATTTTCAGCTTTTGCGTCTCAATTGGGGGTGGACGAAAGCTTGATGCTCAAATTAGCTTCGCCGTTCGGTGGGGGGGTTGCCAGGCGCGGTCAGGTGTGCGGAGCCGTCACCGGCGGATTAATGGCCCTTGGTTTGGCACAGGGAACAGATACGCCTGCCGGGAAGGAAGAAGCTTACCGGATTGCGCAGGATTTCCTGCAGCGTTTTGAGGCATCACACAAGACCATCCTATGTCGCGATCTGCTCGGTTACGATATCAGCACCGCGCAGGGGCATCAGCAGGCCAGTGAGGATGGCGCGTTTACCCGGCTTTGTCCCCTGTATGTGGGGCACGCCGTCCGGATCGTCCAGGAGATGCTGGAAAAATAACCTTGGCGGGATTCCTGCATGGTATTTTGGGGGATTTTGGAATTGCTTCCTGGCCGCAGAATGATCATTTCTTGAGCCTCTTTCGAAACACTTATGAATACCATTAATGGTCGACTTAAGTTTGCCGCATTCACCATCTTGATTGCCTTGGCGGTCGCACTGGCATATACCTTCCTTCATGAGGCGGGGCATGCCCTGGTTGGTCTGATCTTCGGTGGTCAGATCGGCGAATTCAATGTAAATTTCTTAACCATGGGTGCCCATGTCAATATTGCGGGGCAATTTACCCGGGTCCAGGATGCGGTGATTAATGTCAGCGGGGCGGGGTTGCCTTTCCTGGTTTGGTTGGTCTTGATCCTGGCCCTGCCAAAAAAGGGTGGTCTTCTTGTCCTGTGGACGAAATTTATTGCCTCCTCCGCCACCCTCTGTTCTTTGCTGGCTTGGGTGATCATCCCTTTTCTTTACCTCCGGAATATTGCGCCTGCTGGCGATGATGTTACCCAATTCATTGCCAACAGCGAACTTCCGGCGCTGTTGGTGGCTTTTACAGCGTTGGGGGTGTTTGTTGCAGGCTGGTTGCTGTTTTCACTGCGGATGACAGGGTTGCAGTCGGTCGGACGTGTTTTCGCCTCAGCAGGCGGGAAACCCATGCTGGTCTGGCGCTGGGTCGTGGCGGGCGGGATTGTCGTTGGCGTTTTGGTCAGTGCTGGCATGCTGGTTGGTTCCACCTTGGGCGGCAGCGTCGCGCCATCCCCAAAGGGATACAACCTCGCGGCCCGGGTTGATCTCTCAGGTGGAAACATGGACGCTCAGTCCATAACCCGGTTCACCCTCGCTGTTGCAGGTGATGCAGTCATCCTCCTGCGCGTGACTGGTATTGAGTCAGCCTACATCGATGTCACCCTTGTCCCTGCCCGGGGTGCTCCGCTTCCGCTCCTGCATGGCGAAGAGTTTTCCAGCCGGTCCGCCGACAGCCCGTATCAGTTCCGCTTGCCTGCTGGCGACTATCAAATTTTGCTCACCAGCCGGGAATCCCTCGGGATCCTGGAAGTTTATTTGCGCCTGCCATGATCGATAAACCCATTCCCGAATCCTATTGGGTGATTTCGGGTCAGTTTCTGGCCGGCGGCTACCCTGGTCCTCGCTTTTATAACGCCCCCACGCCTCAGCGTCTGCAGGCTCTAATTAACGCCGGGTTCGACACTTTCATAGACTTGACCAATGAAAACGAGCGCCCGCCCTATTCCTCGATCCTGATGGATGTGGCTGCCTCCACTGGACGCGAGTTCCGTCACCAGAGATTTTCTTTCCCCGATTTTGATGTGCCCTCCCGCGCATCCATGCTTTCAGTTCTGGATGCGATTGATGCCGCCCTTGCTGAGGGTCGCAAGGTCTACCTCCATTGTGTGGGAGGCATCGGCCGTACCGGCATAACCGTTGGCTGTTACCTTGTCCGCCATGGGATGGAGTCGACCGAAGCTGTGCAAAAGTTACGCGACCTTTACCACGCTTCAGCACAGAGTTTGGTTGTCCCCAACTCGCCTGAAACCGGCAGGCAGCTTGGGTTCATATTGGACTGGGACGAGCATGGATTGGCATAGTCGTTTTCTTCAACAAGCCGCCTGGACTCGCGACTTGCGCCTTTACTTGTTTGAGCGTGCCGGGTTGACGCGAGCACGCCGGGTCCTTGAAGTTGGTTGCGGCACCGGTGCAATTTTATCCGGCCTGGTCACACCGGGCACCATCCATGGGCTGGATCTGGATCCGGTTCGGTTGCTCGAAGCCTGCATCCATGTCCCGGCAGCCAGTCTTGTCTGTGGAAACGCGCTGCATCTCCCATATCCTCCCGGAATTTTCGACATCACATTTTGCCATTTCTTTCTGCTCTGGGTTTCGGACCCCTTGTTGGCTCTCCTGGAAATGAAACGGGTCACCCACCCCGGCGGGGCCGTGTTGGCGTTGGCCGAACCAGATTACGCTTCCCGCATCGATAAGCCTGCTGAACTGGCTCCCCTGGGCGTCTGGCAAACTGAATCATTGCGACGGCAGGGTGCGGACCCCGGGCTGGGGTCTCACCTCTCATCCCTGTTTCAGCAGGCGGGCATCCCGATCACAGAAACAGGCACCCTTCAAAAATTCCCAGTTTCCGGAAGGGGTCAGTCGGATGGAGACCTCCTGCTTTCTCCTGCAGATCGTGCTCTGGAATGGGCGGTATTGGAAGACGATTTGGAGGGCAGGCTGTCGGCTCGGGACCTTCAACGCATGAGGCGGATCGATGATAGAGCCTGGCAGCGGGGTGAACGTGTCCTCCATGTGCCCACGTATTTCGCCTGGGGTTTGGTCTGACTTGCCAATGGTATAATCTTCGGCGGAGGCTTTTTTGATCGAATTATCCCCTGAAAATGACACCCAGCCTGGAATTGAAGCCCCACCTCCCAGGAATGAAGGGAAGCAATTCCTGCGCGAAATCCTGGAAACGGTGGGGCTGGCTGTTGTCCTGTTTCTGGTAATTAACGTTATTTCCGCCCGTGTGCGCGTGGAAGGCTATTCAATGCTTCCCACACTGGATAATGGTGAGTACGTTTTGATTAGCCGCCTGTCTTATTTGACCGGTAACTACCACCGCGGCGATATAATCGTCTTTCGTCCCCCAATGTATCCGGATGCCTCTTTCTGGCAGCGCTTGTTTGGCTTTCCGGGTTTTGACGATAATTACGAAGACTACATCAAACGAATTATTGGGCTGCCCGGTGAGACCGTGAGTATTTCCAATGGGAAAGTGTACATTAATAATGTCCCATTGATAGAGACCTATATCGAGGCCAGTCCTGATTATTCCAACACCTGGGTGGTGCCGGCTGGTCAGCTTTTCGTACTGGGAGACAACCGCAATAACTCGGCGGATTCCCATGCCTGGGGTTTTCTCCCGGAGGAAAATATTCTCGGCAAAGCTCTGGTGGTCTACTATCCATTTGCCAATTTTATGATCATCCCCCAGAACCAGCCTGTTCTGGCTGCTCCATAAAGGATCATGCTTTCCCTTCAAGAGATCCTTGGCTTGGCGGATTCGTACGGACGGGAGCTTCCCGCCAGGCCCGCATCATTGACAAGCCCGGTTGGGGCTCAACTAGCTGCTTGGATTGACCACACTTTGCTCAAACCGGAAGCGACCTCCGGACAGGTAAAAAAATGTTGCGAGGAAGCCAGGCAATATCATTTTGCAACGGTTTGCATAAACCCGGTTTATGTGTCTCTTGCCCATGGTCTGCTAAAAGACTCTGGTGTGGGTATGTGTGTGGTGATTGCATTCCCCTTGGGTGCAACATTGCCCGAAGATAAGGTTTACGAGGCGCGCCGCGTGATCGAAAAGGGCGCCACTGAAGTGGATATGGTGTTAAATATTGGTGCGCTGAAAGGTGAAGCGTACGGGCTTGTGCTCAACGATATTCTCTTTGTCGCGCAGGAAGCCCATGAGCGCGGGGCAAGGATCAAGGTGATTATTGAAGCTGCTTTGCTCACCCATCGCGAGAAGATCCTCGCCTGCTTGTTGGCAAAGGAAGCTGGGGCGGATTATGTCAAAACCTCCACCGGTTTTGGTCCCAGCGGGGCAACCGTGGAAGATGTTGACCTGATGCGCCGCGTGGTGGGTCCTGATACCGGGGTTAAAGCCGCCGGCGGTATCCGCTCCTTTAAAGATGCCCTGGCAATGATTGCCGCAGGGGCGAACCGCATTGGGTCGAGTGCGGGAGTATCCATTCTGAAAGAGTCCATGGAAGCATCCGAATGACCGAAGAACAAAAAGAATCTTACCAATGCACGGATTGCCAGGCAGGCGTGATGCATTTGCGTCATGTTACCTACTTCACCTGGCTTGATGAAGAACTCGTTACCGTCCCCAATTTCCCGGCATGGGTTTGCGATGTTTGTGGGCGCCGCGAGTACGATGCGCGTGCCATTTCCTGGTTGGTCACCATCCTTGACCCCGAAACGGGCAAGGCCTCGGGGTCGAAGCGGAAAGTTCGCCCGCTGATGGAAAAACGAAATGGAACCCGCCCGATCCGGCGCTGACGCCCTACAGGAGTACAGAAAAATGCCTGAACCTACCACTGCTCATCGTTTGCTATCGGCTGATTTTCTAACCCTCAGCTACAGGGTGGTGGGCAAGTTGATGGTTCCCAATAACGGCATGCTCGGGATGATGAATGATAAAACCACTTCATTCATGGAAGTGGTTGATGCAAAATTAGCGCCCATCCATATGCCAACCAAGCTGGTGGGCGAATATGAGATCATCGACCTGGTTAAATCGAACCTGTTTGCGGTTTGCCTCACCCGCCGGGAAGATATCGGTCCGTCTGCTCTGGCGCGCGGCGGATACAAGACTCTGGTCAGATATCCCATCCGGGTTACCACCCAGGTTTACGAGTTGGAAGGGACCCTCGAGTGGACCGGGCGCTTTGATTTTGCCACCGTCATGGTTGAGGGCGTCGGCGACTTCGTGGCGCTTTACAATGCCACGCTCACCGCCATCCTGATCCCGCAACTGCACATCGAAAGTCCGGCGATCCTGTTTAACCGCAGGCAGGTGGATTTGCTGGCAGTGGTCACGGATAAGAAAAAGGTTTGACCAATTGCTTGACCTGCGCGGTGGGGGATGGTAAAATCCTGCCGCCCTGCCCAGTGAACTTGCCCCCATCGTCTAGTGGACCAGGACGTGGCCCTTTCAAGGCTAAAACTGGGGTTCGAATCCCCACGGGGGCACACAAAACAAAAACCACCTGAACGGGTGGTTTTTTGTTTTTCCTATGGCACCCTCAAGGTATACAATTTATTCGAAGGGTTGCCTCATTTTTCAACCGCCTTTTTCTTCTTGAAGATCGGGATCAACATCAGGAACCCGATCGCGATCAGGCACTCGCCAATTTGAACGCCGGTTGCCTGCCAGGGGCCGAACACGGGGACTGCCGGGGGTGGCCGTGTCCCAAAGCCGAACACATCCGCCATGCCCGAAAAGACAGCCACCACGTACCCGGTGGCTACAAGGCGTGAGCCAATTTCGGCTGCGATGGTGCGGTCGCCGTTTTTCCAAAAGGTCATTAAGCCGATATACCCGCCGATGCAAATGATCGCCAGCCCAACCAGGAAGACCGAGATCTGCACAAACCCAACCACGGGGCTGCGGTCCAGGCCAAACAATGCCGGGCGGGAACCCATCAGGAAGATCAGCAGGCCGATTAATGTTGTTAAAAGCCCAAGTCGGACACGCTGCCGCGAGGGGATTCCTACCGGGGAGGTATTGGGGGAGATGGATTGGTTGTCAGCAGTGGTCATGGCAGGTTTGCTTGCAAATGGCGCAGCCAGTTGTTTCCCAGGACTGCAGCTATTTGTTCGCCATTATACCCTTTTGCAGCCAGGACCGGGCCGAGTTTTTGAAGGTCGGCGATAGTGTCCACCCCGGCCGGCGCTGCAGCCAGGCCGAACCCGCCGTCGAAATCGCTGCCCAGTCCCGCGTGCAGGGCATCCCCGGCCATCTGGCAGATGCGGTCCACTTGGGCGGCAACGGTTTCCAGCGTGATCCCGTCACGCGGGTCGCCAAATTTCCATTCATTCGATAAAAACTTGCAGAATGGTACCACGCCGATGATCCCATCCCGCTCGAGCAGGCCCTGGATGATGTCATCTTGCAGCAGCCGGTTCCCGTCATAGCCGGGGACGAGGGCAGCCGCGTTGGCGTGGCTGGCGATGATCGGTCCGTCATACAGGTCGAGTGCTTGCCTGGCAGATATTTCGTCCATGTGGCTCAGGTCAAGCGTATACCCGATGTTCGCCATGGCTTTGAGCAGCAGGCGCCCCTCTTCGGTGAGCGGACCCGGGTCGCGCGTTCCTCCGCAAAACCTGTTGCCGGCCCAGGCCGGTCCGATGACCCGCACGCCCCATTCCCACCACTCGTCCAGCTCGGAGGGGTTGCGCACCCCCTCGGCTCCCTCCATTAACGGGACAAGTCCCACGGGGGCATTTTCAGATTTGGGGTCAGCCCACAGGGTCAGCACGACATCCAGGTCAGACCGGGAGGCGATCATCCGGAATTGATCCGGGGCTTCGTCGGCCAGCCTGTGATACGTATCCAGTTGGGTCCGGTACATCCGGTGGGCTTGCTCGAAGTCCGCGTAGACCGTTTTTTCCCAATCCCCGCTTTTTCGGCGCAGGGGGGTGACGAACAGGGTGCTGAAGATGACGGCCACGCGCCCGCGCTGGTAATCGGGCCAGCCGAGCAGGGTCTCGCCGTTATGCTGCGGAACGCTGGACCCGCTCTCTTTTTCGAGGCGGCGCGTTTCAGCCGCGGCCCGGGTATAGTCCCGCCCGAAGTTCAGGATGTTGTAGGCGATATCTTCGTGGGCATCTACGATGAGTGGCAGCATATTGATTCAAAAACCCGGCTCTTGGATGAAACCGGGTTTCTTTTTCCTATTCCTTGGGGGCTTCCTCGGTCTTGGGAGCTTCCTCGCTCTTCGGGGCTTCCTCATCCTTTGGAGCATCCCCGTCCTTGGGAGCTTTTTCAGCCTTGGGGGCTTTCTTGACCCTGGGGGCTTTCTCGACCTTGGGAGCTTTCTCTGGTTCGGAGGCAATTTCTTCCACCGGCTCCGCAGGGGGGCTTTCCAGTTCAACCGGGATGGGGTCGGGTTCTTTATCCGCCATTTCGAGGTCCACCTGGCTTTGGTCGGGTTCGTTATCCACCAGTTCCAGGTTGACACCCTCCAGGTCGAGCTGTTTCAGGTCGAGGTCCTTGTAGGCGCCCGAATCCACCTTGCGCAGGCTCAGGCCGATACGGCGCTGTTCGGGGTCAATGCGGATGATGCGCAAGGTGACGACGCTACCGTCGTGCAAGCCGGCTTCCTTGGGATGCTCGATGCGGTTTTCGCTGATCTCGGAAATGTGGATCAGGCCTTCCAGGTCACCTTCCAGGCGGGCAAAGGCGCCGAACTTGGTGAGGCGGGTGATGATCCCCTCCACCAGTTGGCCGACCTTGAACTTATCGACCTTGCTCTGCCAGGGGTCGTTCTGCAGGGCGCGGATGGAGAGACCGATGCGCTTCTTTTCGCGATCGATATTGATGATCTTGACCTGCACTTCCTGGCCCACTTCGAGCACCTCGGACGGGTGCTGGACGCGTTCCCAGGAAATTTCGGACAGGTGCACCAGGCCGTCGGCGCCGTTCACGTTGACGAAAGCGCCAAAATCGGCCAGGCTGGTAACCTTGCCGTTGTAGACTTCGCCCTCTTTCAGCGATTCGATGACGCGCTCTTTGATCGACTGGCGGGTCTCGCTGGAGGCGGCGCGTTCGCTTAGGATCAGGCGGCGGCGTTTGCGGTCCACTTCGATCACCCGCACGGTGATCGGCTCGCCGATCATTTTGGCATAGCGGGCATCCGGCGTATCGCCGGTGACGCCCATGCGGCGGGAAATTCCCAACTGCGAAGCGGGCACGAACCCGCGCAGGCCGAATACGGGGACGATGATGCCGCCCTTGTTGAAGCCGTCGACCTTGCCGTCGTAAGAACCTCCCTCTTCAAGCATCTTTTCCACGTCGCCCCAGCCTTTTTGCTCCTGGGCACGGGTGTACGAAAGCACCACGTTGCCGCTGGAATCTTCAGCGGAGAGAACGTAGACCAGGATCTCCTGGCCAAGCTGCAGGGCGGCGCGCTCTTCAGCCGGGATGGCTTCAAGCTCGCGACCGGTGATCACGCCCTCGGATTTGGCGCCAACGCTGACCAGGATTTGCGACTGGCTGATGCTGGCGACCACTCCGGTGCGGATCTCCCCGGGTTGGGGGAAATCCAGGGACATGCCCTCCTGGTCGAGGAGGGTTTCCATATTCGTATTGTTGTTATTTTCTTCGGTGGGAAGATTGCTCTCAGGCGCAACCCCCTGCCCGAGAAGGGCGTCATTTTGTTCCATATGGTTGAGATACTCCGGCGAATAAGATAGGGAGATTATACAGGCGATTGAACTGGTTGGCAACCCTGATAATGAGCCAGTTGGTCTGCCCTGCCAACGTCCTTTTACTGCAGAAACCCGGTATAGACATCCGCGGAATACCCGGATAGGGAAATATATCTGTCCCACCCCCTGACCCCCGCAAGGAAGCTTCAGGCTCCCTTGAGCCCGAAGCGGTCGACGGCGGCACGACGCCGCCTCGACTCGGGCGGGGGAAAATATAGTTCTTGGGGAGTTATCGGGCGGGTTTACCGCCCGATAACTCCCCAAACCCCACTTCCTGGATTTAAGTCGATTTTTTGCCGTTTTTGAATTTTTGGGCGCTTTGCATGATGTCGTGGGCCGAGCGGATGGTGCCTTCGCTGACCTCCCCGAGCATCTGCGCCAGCTCGAGGGTGCGCGGCTCGCCTTCCAGTTTTGCCACCCGGGTGAGGGTGCGGTTCTTTTCGATCACCTTCTGGACCTGGTAGTGCTGGTCGCCAAAGACGGCCAGCTGGGGCAGGTGGGTGATGACGAACACCTGGTGGTCGCGGCCGAGATGCCACAGCTTTTCGCCCACCGTCCCGCCCACGCGCCCGCCGATGCCCTGGTCGATCTCGTCGAAGATGAGGGTGGGCACCTGGTCGGCCTTGGCGAGCACGTTCTTCAGCGCCAGCATCAGGCGGGAGGTTTCTCCGCCGGAGGCGATGCGGGCGAGCGGCTTCAGACCCTCGCCCGGGTTGGGCGCCACCAGGAACTCCACCCGGTCGAGGCCGCTCCCGTCAAAGGCGAGGCGCGTCCCATCCGGGAGCGGAACCCCGTCCGCGGCAGCCTTGGTCTGGAAATCGACGGCGAAACGGGCGGCAGCCATGCGCAGGTCATCCAGCTCGACCTCGATGGCCTTGCTCATCTCGCCGGCAGACTCCTTGCGCTTTTGGGAGAGCGCCAGCCCCTGCCCGGAGAGTGCTGCCAGGGCGGCGGTCTCGGCGGTTTCCAGTTCGCCGATGCGTTCGGAGGCGGTGGAGAGGCTCTCGAGCTGCCTGCGGGAATCGGCGGCGAAGGCGGTGACCGCTTCGAGGCTGCCCCCGTATTTGCGCTCCAGGCGGTGGATGAGGTCGAGGCGCTCTTCCACTTCTTCCAGCCGCTTGGGATTGAATTCAATGCCCTCGAGATAATTGCGCAGGCCGCGCGACAGGTCGGCCAGGGATTCTTCGAGGGTGCTGGACTGCTCGGCCAGGGGGTCCTGGGTGGAGTCGATCTGCGCCAGCCTGGTCGAGCGCCTGCACCACCTGCCCGATCAGGTCGGTGGAGGCGGGGGCCTCGGGGGTGCCCTCGTCGAGGGCGGTAAGAGCCTGCTGGGCAAGTGTGGCGAGCGACTCGGCATTTGCCAGGCGGTCGCGCTCCCGGCGCAGGTCTTCGTCCTCGCCCGCTTTCAGCAACGCGGCCTCGATCTCCCCGGCCTGGAAGGTGAGCAGCTCGGTGCGGCGTTCGGCATCCCGCTGGGCGGCGCGCAGTTCTTCCAGTTCCCGGCGAATCCCCGAGAGGCCCAGCCAGGTTTTGCGGTAGGCAGCCAGCAGGGATTCATCCCGGGCGTAGCGGTCGAGCAGGCCCAGGTGGGCGCGGACGTTCAGCAGCGAGAGATGCTCGGACTGCCCGTGGATGTCGACCAGGGTCTCGCCCAGTTCCTTCATCAGCGCCAGGCTGACGGAATGCCCGTTGATGCGCGCCACGCTGCGTCCCTCGCGGCGGACCTCGCGCGTGAGGGTGACGAAGTCCTGCTCGTCGAGCAGGTCCTCGCGGGCCAGGATCTCGTGGGCGGCGGCCTTTTCAGGGCCGGACAACCTGAAGGTGCCCTCCACACGCGCCAGGTCCGCTTCGCTGCGGATGGAGGTGGCGTCGGCCCTGCCTCCCAGGAGCATGTCGAGGGCGTCCATGATGATCGACTTGCCCGCCCCGGTCTCGCCGGTGAACACGACCAGCCCCGGCTCGAAGGCGAGTTCGAGCTGGTCGATGATGGCAAAGTCCTGGATGCGGAGTTCGCTGAGCATGCTATCTCGTGAACTGGATGCCCGACAGGCGGGTATAGATGACCGGGGTGGCGACGAACAGGAAAATGCCCTGGAAGATCAGGCCGTAGAGGCTGAAGGCGACCAGGTTGAAAATGATGACCGGCAGCGCACCCAGCACCACCGCCGCGGCAACGGTGATGAAGAGCGGGCGGGAGCGGTGCCTGCGGGTGGCATAGCGCACCGCTTCGGCGATCACGATGCCCACCGTGGGGGCGGCGAAGAAAATGATGATGAAGGCGAAAAATCCGGCGACGCCGCTGATGACCCCCACCAGCAGGCTGGCAAGGAAGGACATGATCGCGGCGGTGATGAACCCCAGGATAAAATCGATCCCCTGGGCGGTCTCGAAGACCTTCTGCTGGCCGCGCACGCATTCCCGGCAGCGGTAGCCGGTGGGGGTGCGCACGGCGCATTTAACGCAGATCAGCTTCCCGCATTTGTTGCAGCGCAGGGAGGTCTCCACGGTGGGGTGGTTGGCGCAGTAGGTGGGAGCAGTGGGATCGATCGACTCGGAAATCATCGTTTCGATTATCTCGGCAAGACCTATGGCAGGGTTCTGGTTCATGTGGGCGGTGAGGTTGCGGTAGAAGTAGCCGGGGTCGCCGAAGCGCACGAAGCGGGCGGCATAATCCCCGGCGCGCACCTCCACCTGGTCGTTGTTGGCGAGACCGATGGGGATCTGCCCGTCCACGCTGAGCACGGCCTCGCTGTTATCGCGCAGGGTGATGGTGACGGCGGCGCCTTCGGAAAGGACCACCGCCCGGTCCACGGAGAGGTGCGGGGCGATGGGCACGAGCAGGATGTTGCGCAACTGCGGGGGCAGGATGGGACCCCCGGCGGCGAGGGCGTAGGCGGTGGACCCGGTGGGGGTGGAGGCGATCAGATCCGTCGGCCACGTAGTTGGTGAGCAGCATGCCGTCCACGCTGGTGGAGAGGTGGACGGGGTGGACGGAGGCGCCGCGGCTGACGACCACCTCGTTGAGGGCGTGCCAGCTCCCGAGCGACTCGTCGGAGCGCATTGTGTTCGGCGCGGATCATCATGCGGTTCTCGATCCAGAACTCGCCCTTCAGCAGATCGTCGCAGGCGGTCTGCCATTCGTCGCGCCCCACCTGGATGAGGAAGCCCAGCCGCCCGAGGTTGACGCCCAGGATGGGGATGCCGACCGGGGCGCACAGGTGGGCGGAGCGCAGCACGGTGCCGTCCCCGCCAACGGCAATGAACAGGTCGAAGTCGTTGTTCTTGACGCGCTTGCGCAGGGAGGCATCGTCGAGCAGGCCGTGGAAAGCGCTGACGCCGCGGCCCTGGAGGTATTCGGCGATGGCGGCGGCGGGGGCAGCCGCGGCGGGCATGGTGGGGTGGGTGGCGATGGCGATGCGCTGAGGGATGGGGAGGAGGTCAGGCATGGGTTGATTATAACTTGTGTCGTTTATTTTTATGACTTAAGTCTCTAAGAGAGGAGCCTGGATGGAAGGGACCGACGAAGGACCATAGACCCTGGACGGTGGACGATGGAACGAAGCAGCCCTAACATCGCTGACTCGTGTCTCGCGCTTATGGGGAGCCTCACCCCGTCCCTCCCCAAATCTGAATTTGGGGAGGGTGCCCCGGTGGGGCGGGTGAGGCCGCCTCTGCACAGCGACGACCCAGCCTTACGCGCACGCGTCGAGGTATGCGCGTGAGCATCGAAGGCTCGTGCCTTCGATGTAGCGTACGGGCGCTTGAAGCGCCCGTCGCGCAAGGAACAATTCATTTCGTATGAAAAGCCGATTCTCATCGAGTGAATTCAAGTGATTTGGGCAGCAAAAACCGTGAGCAGGAATTGATTAAGCAATTGATCCTCGGGATCAATTCAATCATTGACGTAATCTCCCCAATCCCCTAGATGAAGAGACAGGCGATCGGGGACTCGATGCCCTGGGGGGTTCATGTCGTTTTGTCGATATGGCTTATGGCACCAGGAACGCCATCTGACACATCGGGCTCGAAACCGCTATGCATTGACGACTTATATCGTCGATGCGGGATTGGGCGGCTGGAGGTAGCAGGAAGAATCGGGCTCCCATGAGCCCGACACTGACCGTGAAACAACGCGATTTTGAGCAGTCTGACGTGACAAAACGACTAGAAACGACTGAGAGGATTTAAGCACCTATTTTTCGATGACGGCTGCGTGAAACATGTTTTTAATTGACTGGGCGTGATATTCCAACCGCCAATCCCGTAAGCGAGGGATAAGCGATCAGGGAAAATGGGCCCTGGCTGACGACATTTCCGTTCGATTGTTAAGGTGCGGAGGCATAGAAACCTGGATAAGGATTCTGCCAAGTTAATGATAGAACATGCGTTCTGGTTTGTCAAGGGGAAAATATTTACGATTTCCCAAAGGGTAGGGGCGACCCTTGTGGTCGCCCTGGTTACATGGGCAGGCACAAGGCCTGCCCCTACGGGGGATTCGTTTAATTATTTCTATGCCTCGCCTGGGGTGACCCCCTCATTCCGGAGGGGGCATTTTTATTTTCCCTCAACAATTTTGATCTCAGCCTCGGTGAGGCCGTATAGTTGATAGACCAGGGCATCGATCATGATCTGCTTCGTAAATAGATACCCCGCAAAAAAGTTAAAATAAAATACCCAACAATTCCTGTCGCGAAAAATAAGATTGTGCTTAATGGTTCCGGGATGAGCAAAGATTTGATAATTGGCTGGGGGTTAAAGAAAAGGAATACACGAATGACCGCCCACAAACCCCAAACATAGAGCATGTTCCGCAGCTTATTCTTTCGATTAAAAAGGGGACCAACCAGCAAGAAAGGCCAGAAGTCAAAAACAACATCAAAAACCAAAAACAGGATCGTGAGCAATGAAGCGAGCAATTCGATTTCTCCCTGGGTTCGACCATGCTCAAAGAAACAACAACGATTACCCTTAAATTCCCTCCAGCGTCTCAAGAGGATAGAGATGTCCCTATTGTATACCGTTTCGGAGGAATCAGGACAGTTCAACCCCTACCGGCCTTCGGCCACCTTCCCCCAAATTCTTCGTATTTGGGGGAAGTGATGCAATAATGGAACTTCATCCCAACTTCTGGCCGCACGCAGTCTGGTAGCCGCAGGTCCGGCAGCGCTGGGGGTACCGCCGCCGAGGACGGCGGCGAGAGCTTTATTAATAAGTAATAGGGCGACCACAACCCCCCAAAGGGGGCGCTGCGCGGGGGTTGAAATATAGAAAAGGGCGACCACACCCCCCCCAAGGGGGCGCTGCGCGGGGGTCGCCCCTACGCGACCAATCGTCCTGGATGATCGTCCCAACTTCTGGCCGCAACCAGCCCGGTAGACGCAGCGGCGGCAGCGCTGGGGGTCTTCGTGGGAGCGTTTCACGTCGGGGCGGTGCTCGTCGCGGCGGAGATTGACCAGCAGGTCGAGCAGGGCGGACTTTTCGCTGAAGACTTTTCCACTGGTGAGGCGTACCTGGATGACTTCGAAAGCAGCTACCACCCGGAGAATCGACATCATCGAAACCCGACCTGGTCCGCGGAAACGCCGGGAGGGCGCTGGAGAACCTTTACCTACGAGGAATTGACCTCGCAAGTATTTTTGTACAACAGAATTCCAACAAAAATGATAAAATTTAGAATGATCAACCAAAACCCTTCACGGTTTTGGAGAAAATGGTTGCAAAATATTTCGACCTGGAATTTCGGTATGAATTAAACCTCAACCCAAAGCCAACACGGCTGGTGCTGCCGTAAAGAGAGGAATTTCGTATGAAAAAACAGCCTAGTATCTGGAGGTTCATAACATTGAGCATGATCCTGATCACGATGTTATCTTGCGCACTCACTCCAACCGGTACTTCCACACCCATCCCCAGTCAAACCCCATCGTTGACTTCCTATTCAGGCAGCAGCGGTGTGAATGGCAACAGTGGTGCGAACGGCAACAGCGGTGGGAACGGTAGTGGCAATGGAAGTGGTAACAATGGCGGGACAGGTGGAACGAACAATCCTGCTGATACATTATCTCCTACATCCTGGGTGACCCCTGCCGCCGAAACGGCACCTTTTGTCGTCAAGCAAATACAAACCTTGGGGCATGAAACAATATCCGGTGTCGTGTGTTCGATTACCAAACCATTCACAGTAAACGCCGTCGCCCCAGAAGTCTCGTGGGCTTTCAATTTCGCCCCGCTTGGCGGCGACCATGGTAATTGGACTTATGCTTATTCCATCTCCAGGGCAGGTGAATCGCATGACGCAAAAGGCAAATATACGCTTACACAAACCAGCCCGGACGGCACGCTGGGTCTGACGATGACGGGCAGCGATCACGTGGTATTTAAAGGCTTCGACGGAAATTTTCCTGTCAATTACAAATTTAACCTGGTGCCTTCCCAAAACACAACCTGCCCGTAAACCTGATGACCAGCCTCTGAATGATCCTCGATGCACTTGCCATCCAGGATTTACCCGAAAGGGCCCTGCCTCAATGGCCTGAGCTGGGTGTTACCACCAGGAATTTGAGACGAGTCAATGGAGGATTTGGCGAATCCGCCCGCGCCGGATGTGCTGGCGGCGAAGATCGTGGATGATTTGAAGGTGGCATTGGAGCAGTTCGAGGGGATCGCGGAGGAGATGGGCGGGGAAGAGTAAACCCTGCCCCCACCCACCTCCCCCATTTACGAATACTGTAAATCGGGGAGGATGTATATTCTATTGCGTCCTATTAGGTCGGTCAGTAAAAATCGAGGATCCCTGCTTCTGATCGCAGGTGGAGCTGGACCCGGAGCGGAGGCGGCCTCACCCGCCCCTGCGGGGTATGCGCAGCATTGGCACCGCAGACTCATGTCTGCGGTGTGGCGTACGGGCGGTCGAACCGCCCGTCGCGCAAGGAGGGACGGGGTAGGGCTGTGAGGTAACGCCGCGGGGGACAGCGGCGAGCATTTTAAAAAAGGAAAAGGGCGACCACCTGGGTCGAAATAAGGAAAAAGGCGACCACACCCCCACTTCCCCATCCCCCAAAGTGCGGGGGCACGAGGCCGGGGGACAGGCGACCGGGGACAATGAGGGTTGAAATAAGGAAAAAGGGCGACCCACCGGGTCGCCCCTACACGACCAATCGTCCTGGATAATTAACCCAGATTCTGGTCGCACACAGAGCGGTACCCGCAGCGGCGGCAGCGCTGGGGGTCTTCGTGGGAGCGGTTCACATCGGGGCGGTGCTCGTCGCGGCGGAGATTGACCAGCAGGTCGAGCAGGGCGGACTCTAGGGCGGGGGTGTAGTCCACGGCAAAGTCGCGCTCGGGGTAGTGCAGGATCCCGTAGGGCGGACGTTTCCCATAGGTCTTGTGGACCAGCAGGCAGTAGACCGCCACCTGGTAGATGTGCGAGTTGTAGGGGGCAGGGGGGGTGCGCCCGGTCTTGACCTCCACCGGGATGAGCTTCCCATTCTGCTCGACGAGGTAGTCCGGCTTTCCGGTGAGATCCAGCTGGAAGTCGAAGAGGGGTTTCTCGACGGCACCCCAGGCGCGCGTGTCGGTATAGATCACCCGTCCGCCGGGGAGCCCGAGGCGGCTGCGCTGTCGACCTGAGATGTACAGCAGGACGATGGCGAGCAGGAGCAGGGGGAGGGCAATGTAGAGGGAGGTCATGGATTGGATGCGTATGGCAGCGAGACGCCGCATGGAGCTTATTTTTTAGAATTAACTGTATAAGGGCGACTATAGTCGCCACTACACGGAATTAGATAATCTGCCGGGTGCAGAAGGCGGCGAGCAGGACGAGTGCAATGAGAAGAAGCAGCAACGCCAGCGCCCGGGTGAGGCGGGAGGCGAAGACCTGCCGCCCGTGCAGGCGGTGCAGCTCGGAACCGGTGGTCATTTCAGCCTGGTTGGACGGTTCGACGCCCTGGCGGGCGTACATCCAGGCACGCGCACAATATATGTAGGAGCCGACTTCGGAAGCACGGAGGGGTTTCATACTGCTCGTTTTCTGCAGGGAAGGGTCTGCCTGGTTTGATTTGATCGATATTATCTAAGACTTACAAGATCCCACAACGCAGTACCTTTCGATGCATATCGTAACATGTTTGCAGCAATTTTTAACGTATAATTCTTCTGATTGGAAGGCTAAAAAACCCACTGGTGACAGTGCAGTCCCATAAAAATTAACAAGGTCGTCCCCACCCCCTGGCTCCCGCCCCGAGGCGGGGGAAAAAATTACTTGTGGAGTTGGCGGGTAGCAGAGGCACCGCCAACTCCACAAACCACACAATCAAAAACTGATGGAGTACGCCATGTCTGACCTGCCCGAAATTGATACCCCCTTCCTGCTGGATTTCCTGACCAAGCTGCTGAACATCCCCTCGCCCACCGGTCATTCCGAGGCGGCGGTCGCATTCACCGAAGAGACACTCAAGGGCTTCGCGGCGCTCAGCCTGAGGCGCACCCGCAAGGGAGCGCTGGCCGCCACCTGGCGCGGCGACCAGGACGAGGGTCCGCGGGCATTGACGGCACACGTGGACACGCTGGGCGGGATCGTCAAGGAGGTCAAGTCCAACGGACGGTTGAAGCTGTCCAGGATCGGCGGTTTCGCCTGGAATACGATCGAGGGCGAGGGCTGCAGCGTGCTCACCCGCTCCGGGCGGCAGGTGCGCGGCTCCATCCTGCTGACCAAGGCTTCCAGCCACGTTTTCGGCGCGGAGGTGGGCGACATGAAGCGGGGCGAGGACACGCTCGAGGTGCGCCTGGATGCCCGCACGATGTCTGCGAAGGAAACGCTCGAGCTGGGGGTCGGGGTGGGGGACTTCGTGGCGTTCGACCCGCGGGTGGAGGTCAATGCCGGGTTCGTGCGCTCGCGGCACCTGGACGACAAGGCGTGCGTGGCGGTGATCGTGGCGGCGGTGAAGGCGATCAGCGACGCAGGCCGCAGACCTGCCCGGACGACGACCCTGTTCATCAGCAATTACGAGGAAGTGGGTCACGGGGCGGCGGCGGGCATCCCCGCGGATGTGGAGGAGCTGCTGGCGGTGGACATGGCGGCGGTGGGAGAAGGTCAGAACTCGGACGAGTTCCACGCCTCGCTGTGCGTGAAGGACAGCGGCGGGCCGTACCATCACGACATGTCGAACCGGCTGCGAGCGCTGGCAGAGAAGAACGAGATCCCCTACAAGGTGGATGTGTATTCCTACTACCACTCGGACGGCGAGGTCTGGTGGAATGCCGGGGCGGACGCGGCGGTGGCGCTGATCGGTCCCGGGGTGGATGCTTCGCACAATTATGAGCGCACCCACACCGAGGCGCTGGTGGGGACGGTGAAGTGGGTGATGGCGTATTTGCTGGAATAATATATAGAGCACCCAGAACAAGAATCAACGATAATCGCTTGAGGCGGCGTCCTCGCCGCCGAGGCATGTGGCTCTAAAAATATTCCTACTACTAAATTCCAATGACCTTTGATTCCTGGAATGTTCCCGGACACCTTTATTTCATCACGGCATCCACCTGCGGTTGGAAACCACTTTTTATAGACCCTATTTATGCACAGATAATCCTGGATTCTCTGTCATGGTTGCGAAAAGAAAAGCGTATGACCTTGAATGCCTTTGTCCTTATGCCATCCCATCTTCATGCCATCATCGGACCGGTTGACAGGACGATTGGGGACTTCCTTCAAAACTTCACTTCCTTCACTGCGCATGCAATATTAAGTCAATTACGAAACGATCAACGACAAGAACTACTTGAATATTTTAATAAACATCGCCGTGATAAAGCCAAGGAACACAGCATTTGGCAGGATGCTCAGGCAAAGAATATTTTCAGCGAAAAATTCCTCATGCAGAAAATGGAGTATATACATCAAAACCCGGATGCCAAGGAATGGAAATTGGTAGTAGATCGGGCAGAGTATAAATATTCAAGTGCATGTTATTATGATGAAGACAAGAAGCCGATAATCGAAATTGATGATATCCGGGAGTTGCTGTTGTAATGCAGCCGCCGAGGACGGCGGCTGGAGCGAGAGGAATAGGAAAATTGCTAGAGGCAGTGTTCGCGCAGCACCCCCCCCACGCCACGCCGCTGTTGGTCGGAGACGATACCGCTTGGGGCAGCAAGAGCAGGTGGGGTGTCAGCTGCCTGGGACGGCGGCTGGAGCGAGAGGAATTGGAAAATCGCTAGAGGCGGCGTTCGCGCCGTCGTGCCCGATGGGAACTTCGCACGGGGCGGCGGCTGGAGCAAATAATTTGGAGTATAAATGCACATCCTGCACGTGGTAGGGGCACGACCCAACTTCATCAAGGCAGCGCCGGTGGCGGCCGCGCTGGCGAGCCGCGGGGTGAGCCAGACCCTGGTGCATACCGGGCAGCATTACGACGCCAAGATGTCGGGGGTGTTCTTCAAGGAACTGGGGCTCCCGGAACCGGATGTGAACCTGGAGGTGGGGTCGGGCAGCCACGCCCTCACAGACCGCCCAGATCATGCAGCGTTTCGAGCCGGTGGTGCTGGAACGCAAACCCGACCTGGTGCTGGTCTACGGCGATGTCAACTCCACCGTGGCAGCCGCGCTGGTGTGCGCCAAGCTGATGGTCCGCGTGGCGCACGTGGAAGCCGGGCTGCGCTCGGGCGACCGCCGCATGCCCGAGGAGATCAACCGGCTGGTGACCGACCGGCTGGCCGACCTGCTCTTCACTCCCAGCCCCGATGGAGACGCCAACCTGCTGCAGGAGGGCATCCCGGCGGAAAAGATCAAGCTGGTCGGCAATGTGATGATCGACACGCTGGTGCGCCTGCTGCCCCAGGCGGAGGCGCGCTGGCCGCAGCTGGAAACGGAATTCCCGGCGGGGAAGTTCGCCCTGGTAACCCTGCACCGCCCCTCCAACGTGGACGACCCGGGGCAATTATCCCGGCTGCTGGTTGAGCTTGGCAGGATCGGGGAAGAGATCAGCGTCCTGTTCCCGGTCCACCCGCGCACCCGCCAGTCCATTGCAGACGGCGGGCTCCAGGTGCCGGAAACGATCCATCTGATGGACCCGCTGGGGTACCTGGACTTCCTGGCACTGGAAAAACACGCCGCAGTCGTGATCAGCGACTCGGGCGGCATCCAGGAGGAGACCACCTTCCTGGGGGTTCCGTGCCTCACCCTGCGGGATACCAGCGAGCGCCCCATCACCATCACGATGGGGACGAACACCCTGGTCGGCGGGGACCTGGAGCGGCTGCGGGCAGAACTGGGACTCATCCTGGCGGGGAAAGGCAAGCAGGGTCAGCGCCCGCCCCTGTGGGATGGGCACGCCTCGGAGAGGATCGCCGAGGTGATCTGTGCACTGCCATAGAGTTGCAGCCGCCGAAATATGCTTTAGGCGGCGTTCGCGCAGCACCCCCCTGGGGCCTCGCCGCCGGGGACGGCGGCTGGAGCGAGAATAGTTCAGTCTTCCTGAACTGCGAATAGCACAAAATAAGTAAATGAAGCGAGGAATCGATGAATTTCAGCGAATATCAAACCCAATCCCGCAGGACCGCCAAGTACCCACCCATCGGGCACGCGGTGGTGTATCCCACGCTGGGGCTCACCAACGAAGCCGGGGAGGTGGCGGGGAAGATCAAGAAGATCTTCCGCGACAAGGCAGGGGAGATCAGCGCTGCCGACCGCGAAGCCCTCACGGGCGAATTGGGGGATGTGCTCTGGTACCTGGCGCAGGTGTGCACCGAGCTCGACATTTCACTGGAAGAGGTGGCCGCGCACAACCTGGAGAAATTGCTCTCGCGCCTGGAGCGGGGCAAGATCGGCGGGGATGGGGATAACCGCTAGGAAAAACCCTTGCGGTATAATCCCGTTTGTTCCTTTGTAATATTGGCTTAACCAGGTGGAAAAGGCAACAATATTTTATGGATGGCAGAAAGAAATTATTCCTTACACTAAGCACCATTTTCTTTTCGGTTGGTGTGCTGCTTGGGCTGGTGATGTTCATCTTCATGAACTGGGCATTACCTCGAGGCGAGCTATTTCTTCGGATATAGTGCCCGCCCGGAAAAGAGTTTGACCACGCTCAGGTGCCCGCTGCTCATGACTACGGCGGATAAGGGTGCCGTGACCCTGAGTCTCACCAACAGCACGGACCGGGACCTCCCATTTCTGATTGGCACCGAACTCAGCGATTTCGATGCCGCCACACTCGACCGCACCACTTTTCAATTCAAAGCGGGCGAAACTCGCACCCTGAGCTGGCCGGTAGGCACTGATAATCTCGCTTTTGGTCATTTGATCCTGGCGCGTGTGTACGTGTTCAGCGCATTCACCCTCCCCTCGCTGGGAAACACCTGCGGAACCGTGGTGGTGGACCTACCCGGATTGACGGGGATCGAATTATTCGTTATCGTGCTGGGAGGCAGCCTGGCGGGGATAGCGATTGGCTGGGGTTTCTGGTTCGCCGGGAACCGCCCGCTGCAGAAAGACGGGATCATCTCGAGGCGCGCCATGTCCATTTTTACCGCCCTGGTTGTGATCGGCCTGGCTGCCGGTCTCATCGGCTGGTGGGGATTGGGCCTCATCTGTGCGGTGGGCTGCCTGCTGATGATCATCTCCGTGGTTGGATACTACGCTCAAAAAGCGTCGCAATAAGGGGCGCCCGCTTGCAACTCGTCACCCCTGGATTTACACGGCCCCTGCCAGGCTCCGAAGCATTCGGGAAAACCGGCTGGGAAGGAGAATTTGACCATGGCCTGCAAGAATTGCGCTTCGTTGAATGAAAAACGCCAATTCAACTCCACCGGTGAGGTGACGAAGTTCATGCGGCGGCTGCGCCACCTGGTGGAGGACGGGAAAATCGTCGAATTCCCTTCTTTTACCGACCTGGATGAGGTGGAGGATGATGCCAGCTGGCCGGATATCATCGAGATCCAACTCGGCTGCCCCGATTGCGGAAAGGAATTCACCTTCAAGGCTAATTCCCATCACAGCAAACCACCGCAGTGGGTCGTCAAACGAGGCTAAGGCAGCTGACAGCAGAATCTCCTCTGTTCCCGCATGAATTGGGGTAAATTCGGACTATAATCGAAACCCCGAACTCTAATCAACTTCATACATACCCCCACACCATTTCTTGGTAGAATCAAACCAGATAAATCTTGTCTGATTGCAGGGCGGGAAATAATGATCCCGTCCTATGGATTTTGGAGACCTTTATGGCCAGCATGGAAAAGTTTACTCAACGGGCACGGCGTGTACTTGCCCTGGCGCACCAGGAAGCAGAGAGTGCCCACCAGGGGCTGATCGGTACCGAGCACCTGCTGCTGGGGCTTTTGACGGAAGACGGCGGGGTGGCCGGACGCGTTTTGCGCGAGCTCGGACTGGAAACGGAGCGGGTGCGCGAAATGATCCAGCGCATCAGCCACGAGGGGCACATCGAAAGCGAAAAGATCGACCTCGCCCCTGACACCCAAATGGTGCTCGAGTATGCCATTGAAGAAGCCCGCAAGATGGGCCACCACTATATTGGTACGGAACACCTGCTGCTGGGCCTGGTCCGCTCGGAAGGCGCAGCCATGGAAGTGTTGAAAAGGTTGGGCGTGACCCCCGACCAGGTGCGGCGCCAGACCCGGCGCGTGCTGCAGGACAGCACCAGTTCCCAGGCCTCGGCCGTGCCGGAGACCGCCAAACCGGGCGGCAAGCAGGAACCCAAGACCCCCCTGGTGGACCAGCTCGCCACCGACCTGACCACCCTGGCAGAAGAGGGCAAGCTGGACCCGGTCATCGGGCGCCAGACCGAGATCGAGCGCGTCATCCAGATCCTGGCACGGCGCACCAAGAACAACCCGGCGCTGATCGGCGAACCAGGCGTGGGCAAGACTGCCATAGTCGAGGGCCTCGCACAGCGCATCACCGACGGCGACGTGCCCGCCCCGCTGCTGGGAAAACGCGTCCTGAAGCTGGACGTGGGCTCGCTGGTGGCGGGCACCATGTACCGCGGCCAGTTCGAGGAACGCCTGAAGCGCGTCATCGACGAACTCAAGCAAACCAAGTCCATCCTGTTCATCGACGAGTTCCACATGCTGGTGGGAGCCGGATCGGCCGGTTCCGCCGTGGATGCTGCCAACATATTGAAGCCGGCGCTTTCACGCGGTGAACTGCAGTGTATCGGTGCAACCACACTGGATGAATATCGCAAGCATATCGAATCGGATGCCGCCCTCGAGCGGCGCTTCCAGCCCATCGTGGTGGAAGAGCCTTCGGTGGAAGAGACCATCGAGATCCTCAAGGGCATCCGCAAGATGTACGAAGAGCACCACCACCTGGTCATTTCTGACGAAGCGCTCGAGGCGGCAGCCCAGTTATCGGCGCGCTACGTCTCTGACCGCTTCCTGCCGGATAAAGCCATCGACCTGATCGACGAGTTGCCTACGAGCGCTCGAGGCGGCAGCCAGTTATCGGCGCGCTACGTCTCGGACCGCTTCCTGCCGGATAAAGCCATCGACCTGATCGACGAGTCTGCCTCACGGGTGCGCATGTACAAGTCCGGCGCTTCCACGTCTGCGAAGGAGATCTATACCCAGCTGAAGCTGGCACGCGCCAACCGCGCCCTGGCCCAGGAAGAAGGCAAGGCTGAGGACGTCCGCACCTGGGAAGCCCAGGAAGCCGACCTGAACGAACAGCTCAAGCTGATGAAATCAAGCTGGGAGCGCGCCAAGAGCCCGGTGGTAACAGGCGAAGACATTGCCGAAGTGGTTGCGATGTGGACCGGTGTGCCGGTGATGCAGATCGCCGAGGCCGAGTCGAAGCGCCTGCTGAAGATGGAAGAGGAACTCAAGAAGACGATCATCGGACAGGAAGAAGCCATCCAGTCCATTGCCAAGGCAGTGCGGCGGGCGCGCGCCGGGTTGAAAGACCCCAAGCGCCCGATCGGCTCATTCATGTTCCTGGGTCCCACCGGCGTGGGAAAGACCGAGTTGACCAAGACCCTCGCCAAGTTCATGTTCGGCAGCGAAGACGCCATGATCCAGCTGGACATGTCGGAGTTCATGGAACGCCACACCGCCAGCCGCCTGGTGGGCGCTCCGCCCGGATACATCGGCTATGACGATGCCGGGCAGCTTACCGAGGCTTTACGCCGCCGCCCGTACTCCATCGTGGTCTTCGACGAGGTCGAGAAAGCCCACCCCGAAGTCCATAACATGCTCCTGCAGATCATGGAGGAAGGACACCTCTCGGACGCCAAGGGACGGACAGTGGATTTCCGCAACGCCATCATCGTGATGACCACCAACGTGGGCGCGGAGGAAATAAAGAAACAGACTTCGCTGGGCTTCCAGCTCAAGCGTGATGAAAAGACCGAAGAGCGCACCTCCTACGAGGAAATGCGCAAGAAACTGACCGAGTCGCTCAAAAAGGTTTTCCGACCGGAATTTATCAACCGGCTCGACAGCGTGATCGTCTTCCGCTCGCTGAACAAGGACGACATCCGCCAGATCGTGAGCCTGGAGTTGAACAAGGTGACCGAGCGGCTGGCTGAACACGAAGTGACCCTCACTGCCAGCGATGCCGCGCTGGACCTGCTGGCAGAGCAGGGCTACGACCAGGAAATGGGTGCGCGGCCGCTGCGGCGCGTCATCCAGCAAAAGGTGGAGGATCCGCTTTCGGACTCCCTGCTCGCCGGCACCTTCCATGAAGGCGATATCATCCTGGTGATGGTCTCGGAAGGCGAGATATTCCTGAAACGGGCGAAACAAACCGAGAAGGAACCCGAACCGGTTTCGTAAGCCTTTTTGCAGGGGTGCAGGCTTCCTGTGCCCCTGATTATTGGAGGATTTTATGGGTACTAATAGTGTAGCCACTCTTGCTGGAGGCTGTTTCTGGTGTCTCGAGGCGGTCTTTGATGAACTGAAAGGCGTGGTATCGGTGGAATCGGGGTATGCGGGCGGGAAGGTCGTCAATCCCACCTATGCCCAGGTCTGCGATGGGGATACCGGTCATGCCGAAGCGGTGCAGATCACCTTCGATCCGCAGGTGCTTTCGTACGACGACCTGCTCAACGTGTTTTTTTCCATCCACGACCCAACCACGCTCAACCGGCAGGGCGCGGACGTGGGCACGCAGTACCGCTCCGCCATCTTCTATCACGACGAACGGCAGAAGGAGATCGCCGGGCAGGTGATCAAAAAGATCGAGGCGGCTTCCATTTGGGACCACCCGATCGTGACCGAAGTGGTGCCATTTGACAAGTTCTACGAGGCAGAGGATTACCACCAGGAATACTTTGCGCACAATTCCTTTCAGCCCTACTGCCGGGCGGTCATCGCGCCAAAAGTCACCAAGTTCCGCAAGCAATTTGTGGACCGTTTGAAAAAAGAAATAGCTTGAAATGCAAGGCGGCTCCAGCTCCGGTTAAGGAGCGACAGCCGGGCATTCATCCTCGAAGTCGAAAGAACGCCAGCTCATGCAAGTCCTGCAAACCAATTTGGAAACATCCGCGCTCCCCGGTACGCTGCCCACTTTTCGGGTTGGGACCATCCCGGTGTACGGCGAGGCGATGCTGGCTCCCATGGACGGGTTCTCGGACTGGCCGTTCCGCTCCATCTGCCGGACGCTGGGATCGGCGATGAGCTACAACGAATTCACGCGGGCCGAGTTCATTGTCAATGCCTTCGAGCACATCTCCGAACGGTTCAAGTACGACGAGATCGAGCGCCCGTTCGTCATCCAGGTGTACGGGGATGACCCGGAACTGATTATTGCCGCCGCGCTGCGGGTGCAGGAAGTCCATCCCGACATCATCGACATCAACATGGGCTGCCCGGCCCGCACGGTCGCAAACAGGGGCGCGGGCGTGGGACTGATGCGCACCCCTCTCAAGGTGGCTCATATTTTCGAGAGGTTAACGAAATTATTGAGCGTGCCGGTCACGGGCAAGATCCGCCTGGGCTGGGACGACAACCGCACCTACAAGTTGATCGCCCGCATCGTGGAAGAGAACGGCGGCGCGCTGATCGCCGTCCATGGGCGGACGCAGGAGCAGGGTTATGGGGGGGATGCCAACTGGGACGCCATTGCCGAGGTGAAAGCCAGCGTCAGGATCCCCGTGATCGGCAACGGGGACGTGAAGAAGGTGGCGGATATCGGACGGATGAAGGCGCATACCGGCTGCGAGGCGGTCATGATCGGGCGCGCCGCCATCGGCAACCCGTGGATCTTCTCGGGCCTCGACCGGGAGCAGGTGACGCCGGAAATGATCCGCCAGATGGTGCGCCAGCACCTGGAGCGCAACATGGCGTTCTACGGCGAGCACAAGGGGCTGATCCTGTTCCGCAAGCACGCCATGCGCTACCTGGCGCTCCAAAAACTGCCGCGCGTCACGCGCACGAAGATCATCCTGCAGAATGATGCAAATGGATTCCTGGAATCGCTGGATAAGGCAATTGCCGGGTTGAATTGAAAAAATGATTTTCATATATAAAAATCGCACAACAGATGTGTTGTGCGATTTTTGTTTGTCATTGCGACGTTGTCCCCTGTTCTTTGGGGGAGGAATATTGCAACGGAGTAATCTCTTTGTGGTTTAGGGGATGACTTATGTCGCCTTTGGCTCTCGCCACCATGCCGGGCTCCAAGATCTGGTTGTGAACGAAGACATGGGTTTATAGTTCAGTATTTACAGAACAAACAGAACATGCTATACTTGGATTATCGATCGAAAGGAGCATTCAATGACTTCCAAAGAAGAAATGTTATATGTCGAAAAAATCGGGTTGTACTTCGAACAACTTACGCTACCCCGCATGGCCGGACGCATTTTCGGTTACCTGCTCATTTCCGAGTCCCCTTTGGTCAGCATGGGTGAGGCCGTTGAAGCCCTTCAAGCCAGCAAGAGTTCGGTCAGCACCATGCTCCGGCTTTTGATCCAGATCGAATTAGTGGAACAGGTCAGTCTGCCGAGAGAGCGGAAGGATTACTACCGCGTCCATCCCGATACCTGGACGAATTCCCTGAAAGAAAGGTTAAAACAAGCCCAGACATTCCGCCAGTTGGCCGAAGAGGGTCTGGATGTCTTGGCCGGAGCCAGCCCGGAGCGCCGCCGGCGCCTGGAAGAAATGCGCAGCGTCTACCAGCTTTTGGAACGTGAGATCCCCGGGCTGATGGAACGCTGGGAAAAAGAACGAAAAGCATTGAAAAGTTAGAATTCGGATCAAGGAGGAAAACCATGTTATACACCCATGAGGCCGGCCAACCCGGCAACCCCGCAATCCTTTTCCTGCACGGCGGCGGTCTGAGCAGTAAATCCTGGCTACCTGTCATCGAAAGGCTGCCCGATTTTCATTGCCTTGCGCCCGACCTGCCCGAGCAGGGTCGCAGCACGGACATTCCTTACACCATCGCTGGAAGCGCCAGCGAAGTCGTCGAGATCATCCGTCAGAAGGTCCCCGGTCGGAAGGTTCACCTGGTAGCCTTGTCCCTGGGCGGACCGGTTGCGTTGACCCTTCTGCGCACCTCGCCCGGGCTGATCGACCACACCCTTATCTCCGGCAGTTCGGGCCATTTTTCCAAAATATTGGCGGATTTCGGCAAATCCACCATCTGGATTTACAAATTCTACAAGCTGGATTACCTTATCACGCAAACCATTCGCCAGCACGGCATCGACCCGCAATATACCGATCTCATCCGGGATGACCTCGTGAAATCCATCTCCCCGGACTTTATGCGCCATTACATGGGCGAACTTGCCAATTGGGATCTGCCTGATAAGATCGACAGCCCGCTGTTGATACTGTTGGGGGCCAAGGAAATGCGGGCTGCAGCCGGGATTGCCAAGGGCTACTTGAAGCGCTACCCGTCCGCACAGGGGCGCTTCGTGGACGGTGCCAAACATGCCTGGTGCCTGCAATTCCCCAATCTCTTTGCCGAGACCGTGCGCGCCTGGGTCACCGATCAACCGCTGCCTGCCGCACTTGACCGTCCGATCAAATGAGGTTTGAGCCAATTTACCCGCCAGGTTTGGGGAAAAAAAAGAATTGCTGATTTTTATCCAGCCCTTGACTCTTTCCCAGTCTGGTAATCCCTTGTCCTTCGTCGTCAGCGGGTACATTGGACCCCCCATCATGTAAAAAAATTGAAAACCTAAAATATTAATCACATTCCCCAAAACCAAGAGATTTGGGGAATGTGGGGATAGGGCGGCACCAAGCCGCTATTCGCGGCATCGTTTCGGTGCTCTCCCGGGTAGCACTCCCGATGAAAGCAGCGGCGATTCTGGTAGGGGCGACCCAGGTGGTTGCCCCTATATTCTAATAATGAACCACGATCTTCCCGTTGGTGACATCCAGCGCGTAGATCTCCGAATCCACCTCGAGATAGACCAGGGTTCCCTGCCAGCCGATCACGTTCGGGATGGAATAAAAGTCGCCGGTGACCGCTTCCAGGAGAACGGTCAGTTTGGACAATTGGGAGCCGTCCGCCGGGTTGAGCGTCTTTTTGCCCTGCGCAGGCGACAGTTTGCCAACCGCATCGAAAACCACATCATAGGTCTCACCGCTTTGGGTGAAATCCTGCCGGGTGTAATCGATGACCTGACTCGCCCCCAGCGATTTCACCAATTCCAGGTTAGCGTCGCTGCACACCCCGGTCACCTCGGCCCCGAAATGGCAGCTGGCAAGCTGTACCGCATACGTGCCGACCGCACCGGAAGCGCCATAAATCAGGACTTTCTGTCCGGGTTGGATTTTTCCCTTTTTGAGACACTGCCAGGCCGTCTGTCCCGCGCCGGGAATGGCGGCAGCCTCCTCGTAGGTGAGATTGACCGGTTTGAGCGCCAGCACTCGGTTTTCGGGCAGGCATTTGTACTCGGCATAGCCGCCAAAATTGACGGCGAAGGTGGAGGCAAAAACCTGGTCTCCAGTCTTGAATCGTGTCACGTCCTTGTCTGCTGATTCAATTTCCCCGGTTAGCTCCATCCCCAGTATCTTTCTTCTTGGTTTAAAAATACCTAAATAAATTCGCCCGAGGAGCCATTGCGCGGAGCGCGAAGGAAATCCAAGTGAGGGAACGCGCATTCTCGTGTCCCCTACGTGTACTGTTGTCGCAAATACTTTTATCAGCATTTCATTGTTCTTCGGAGTAGGTTTTTCTATCTCTTTGAGTTGAAGAACATCTGGTGGACCAAATTTTGTATATACAATCGCTTTCATGAGTGTTCCTCCACAGTGATGATCACATTTCCCTTTTTATGGCCTTGATCAACATAGCGGTGCGCCTCGACGATCTGTTCCAGCGCATAGACCCGGTCTATGACCGGTTTGAGTTCCCCCGCCGCGATTAATTCTTTAAGCAGGAGCAAGGTTTCAAGCTTATTGCCGCCGTCAGAGTTGGTGAGGACGTTGAGATAGACACCGCCGGGTTTAAGCATTTTTTTGCCCAGCGCTGGGAGTAGTTTTCCGACGGCGTCAAAAAACACGTCGTAGGCTGCGCTGCTTTGGGTGAAGTCCTCCCGGGTGTAATCGATCACCTGACACGCCCCCAGGGATTTAACCAATTCCAAATTCGTGCCACTGCACACCGCGGTCACGTCTGCCCCGAAGTAGCGCTTTGCAAGCTGTACAGCAAAAGTACCTACTGATCCAGAAGCGCCATAAATAAGAACTTTTTGTCCGCTGCGGATATTTCCTTTCCTGAGGCAATGCAAGGCTGTCATTCCTCCACAGGGAACGGCAGCGGCTTCGGTATAACTAAGATTGGACGGTTTGAGCGCCAGCACTCCGTCTTCAGGCAGGCATTTATATTCGGCATAGCCGCCGAAATTCACCCCGACGGTAGATGCAAAAATCTGGTCGCCAGTCTTGAATCGTGTCACGCCCTTACCTGCTGATTCGATTTTCCCGGCCAACTCCATCCCCAGGATCTTTCTTCTTGGCTTAATAATGCCTAAATAAATTCGCCCGAGGAGCCATTGCGCGGAGTGCGAAGGAAACCCAAGTGAGGGGACGCGCATTCTCGTGTCCCCTACGTGTACCGTTGTCGCATATACATTTACCAGGACTTCATTTTTCTTCGGAGCAGGTTTTTCTATCTCTTTGAGTTGAAGAACCTCAGGTGGCCCGTAATTTTCATATACTATTGCTTTCATTTTTGATCTCCTTGATCAATAACCGATAGCGGGATACAAAGTCCGCTCCGCATCCGGCGGCGACCCTGATCTTGGCCGCCGCCGGTGTGCGGCAGCATTTACACTGCGGCTGGGGCGCTCACGTTTGGCTTTACGGTCCTCACACCGATGATGAGCAGGTACAGCACCATCCAGAGCTCAAAGACCCAGATCGGAATGCTCACGTAGTCGAAAGTCAATGCTCTCAAGACTGGAGCGAGGAAAGCTGTGAGCACGTTCACGAGGTAGCAGACACATCCCACGATCAGCCCTATACCCAGCGCTTTGGGGAACAAGCCAGATTTGTAGACAAGATACCCAAACGGGGCCAGCCATAGACCCATGAAGATCGACGAGGCGGAAGCACCGTAGTGCTGGGTGTCGAGCAGCATCAGCACCAGGGCATTTGCTCCCCCGGTGCCCAGGGCTGCCGCATAGGAACTGTCGGTTGCAACCTGCATACTCTCGAACGCCAGGATGATATTAAGGCAGACAATGCCCGCTCCAATGGCAACGAGCATCACCATGGTTTGAGCGACGTGAGGATGGACGTGCTTGAGCAGGCGGTAAATGGTAAGGGCGAGGAAGACCCAGGCTGTCGCCTGGATAAAGTCGAAAACAACAGCCAGGCCGACAAGCTCTGCATTCGCGACCACGTTCGCAGCTGTCGCCGCCGCATCGCCGGCGACGTACAAACCGGTGATCACATTGAAGGCATAGGCAGCGAAAATGGCTACGATCAGGTAAAGCACGCCTGCAATTCTTGCGAGGCGCTTGGGTGAATTAATTCTTTCTTTGGTAGTCATTGTTCTTCTCCTGGTATCACAGGTTTTTATTGGTGGTTGACACCACCGTAAAGGTGAAAGGCTCTCCGCTCTCAGGAGTTGAGAGCCCTTCATTCAGGTAACATTCAGCGGGTGGGTAACTCCCCGGGGAATGGTGTCAGTTACATTTCGTTTAATCCCTTTTTCGCAAACAGGGCAGCGATCGCAGATGGATTGAATCCCTTCACGATCAGCCAGATCGCCATAACCATTTCCTGTGGGGCGATCACCAATTCCAAATAAAGCCCATAGCCAGTATCCATGTGAAAGAATTTCAACAGGGCGGAGGCCAGAGAGCAAACCACGCCGATCAAGCCCCAGACGGACAACCAGCGGGGGATCAGCCGGGTGCGGTAGAAGGAGATGTATAAACACGCAGCCCCAATGAGAAAAAAGATGGGACCGACCGCGGCGAGGCGGTCCAGGAACTGATACAAGACATTGCTCATGGACTGCAAAGCAGCCAAATCAGCCCCGCTGGCAATGTATTCGTTTCCAAGCGCGACCAGTGCTAACATACCGAGGGCCGACATAAAATACCAGAGTTCCCTCCAGTGCCCCTCGGAAAAGGATCATCCCCATCGCCAGTTCTTTGCTATCTTTTCTCAAGATCGGGTAGAGGAAAACCGTCATCGCCATCAGCGAAATCCCCATCAGGATGGTAAAAAATGCACCTCCGGCAAGCCGGGACGAATTGGCGGCAACGAGGCCCAGCATATCCACGCCGGCAAGCGGTTTGCTGACAGTGAGCGAGGCAAGCACTTCGCCGCCAATGGCTACGCCCAAAACCCCAAAGACCGTCCCCATGAAGTAGAGGATGCCTGTCATTACTGCATTCTTTCTGTATGTATTCATTTTTTCTCCTTTTTTGAACGATATGGTTGAGTTTCATTAATGGTCCCAGTTACTGCATGGGATTGGACTTGAATAAAATTGTGGTCGCCACCCGGTTACCGGGGGTTGAAATGGGCTGGAAATGTACTCAAAGGCAAACCTCCTTTTCAAGTAGCTACGATCCATTTACGATTTGACATCTGACTGATCCGCCTGCCCTTGTTCAACAGGGCAGACCGAGAGCAATGGCATGCCCAGGTCACGCACTTTTTTTAGCAAGCCATGCAACGCGGCCTGGTCGATTACCGGACCGGTCAAAAGCGTGTTACCGTCCTCTTCCAGAGTAATGGTCAGACCCTCGAACCAGTCGGTCCATTCCGGGTCCAGGTGGCCCTTGATCCTAATCTTGTAGATCGTCGGTTTATTTGGATCGTTTTTTGGGTTGAATTTGTTATGCATACCTCTGTACCTTGTGTGGCCGGTCATTACGATTCGTGCCGCTAAATTTATGTACAGGCATAATATCCCCCACAAAGTGTTAACGAACAGACACTTTAGTGTTGGTTATCGGTGTTGGTTTTAGTTATTTCGGGGAAATGTTGAGGAAAATCGTAATTACAACAAACCCAGTTCGCGAGCACGCGCGATAGCTCCGGTGCGGCTTTGAACTTGCAGTTTGTCAAAGATCTTGCGTTTATGCCCTTTGATCGTGTCCAGAGCCAGGAACAGCCGCTCGATCAGGTGGGGGCGGAGCACAATTTTAGACCGAGGTGGGGGGATATAATTACCCGAATAATGGGCGCGAACTATTCGGATTTGACCTACCCCCGGAAAACTGATCCAATGAAGTTGTTAGAATTAAAGCAAAAGAAATACGGCCTGGATCTGGGCGTATTGTTTGGAACATATCGATCATATAGACTATGTGTGTGCCCCTAAGGGGAAGCAACCCCTTGGGTCGATGCCCTTCTTCGGAATGTTTTATTTTCTGCTCTCGCGACCTCATGTTCAGATCCGGTTTCCTTATCACCCCCTTGACAAACTAGAACAAATATTCTACTATTAATGTATCATGATTAATTCTCTGGTGTTTCCTTCCCGTTCTTTCGCACATTAAAAACTAAATATGAAGTATTCGTTCCTCAAAAATTGGGAAATTATCACGCGAATTTGAATGCGTCGTTTCGGAGCCTGAGGAGCCTTATTCGTTCCTCGAAAATCAGGAAATTAATACGCGAATTTGCGTGTCCCGCACCCGAGGCAGGTGAGCCTTATTCGTTTTGGGTTGTTTACCTGGATAAGCTATTCAGCATGGCTTGTATACATAAAATGCGCCAGGATGTATTCTTTCCGCATTTGTTCCTTCGCATCAATTACCAAATCAATTCGACTTGCCGATTTTTGGAGCCCATATAATGAAGAACCACTCGATGAGAATCTGGGTTTTAATGAAAAAGAATTGTTTCTTGCGCGACGGGCGGTCCGACCGCCCGTACGCCACGTCGAAGGCACGAGCCTTCGATGCCTCGCGCGTCCATCGCCTCGCGCGCGTTGAGCTGACATGGTATGGGACTTCACCTGCGCCTAACCGGAAAGGTATAATCGAGTTATGCCAAAAACACATACCCGTTTCGTTTGCCAGCAGTGCGGGCGCGTCTCCGCCGGCTTCATGGGCAAGTGCCCGCAGTGCGGTTCTTTCAACAGCATGGTCGAGGAGATCGTGTCCGATGAGCCGTCCGGTGGGAAGAATGCGCCACGCGGCCTGAGCGGGCGCTCCACCCCGCACCGCCTGTCGGACGTGAGCATGGATGCCGAAGACCGGATTCCCGTCCCGATGGGTGAGTTCGCCCGCGTGCTGGGCGGGGGCCTGGTACCCGGCTCGATCGTACTGGTGGGGGGCGACCCGGGAATCGGTAAATCGACCCTGATGCTGCAGGTGGCGCTTGAAATGGCTGCCCGGCACACTGTCCTGTATGTATCCGGCGAGGAGTCGGAACGGCAGATCAAGATGCGGGCGAAGCGCATTGCTGCGGACGCAAAATTCCCGGCCGACCTGTTCCTCGTCACGGAAACCAACCTGGAAACGATCTTCGAACACGTGGCAGTCGTCAAACCGGACCTGCTGATCGTCGACTCCATCCAGACCGTCTACATCCCCGAGATGGACTCGGCGGCCGGGTCGGTCTCGCAGGTGCGCGAGTCGGCCAACCGGCTGCGCGAACTGGCCAAGTCGTCGGGACCGGCGGTGTTCGTCATCGGGCATGTGACCAAGGAGGGGACAATCGCCGGACCGCGCGTGCTGGAGCACATCGTGGACACGGTGCTTTACCTGGAAGGCGACCGGTTCCAGGCTTACCGGCTGCTGCGTTCGGTCAAGAATCGTTTCGGCGCGACCGCCGAGGTGGGGGTGTTCGAGATGGTCGAGCGCGGGCTGGCTGAAGTCAGCAACCCGTCGGAGGCTTTCCTGGCGGAACGGATGATCAACGCGGCAGGGTCGGCGATCGCGGTAACCCTCGAAGGCACCCGCCCGCTGCTGGTGGAGGTGCAGGGACTGACCAGCGCGGCGCAGTTCGGGAATGCCCGGCGCACTCCCAACGGCGTGGACTACAACCGCCTGCTGATGATCGCCGCCGTGCTTACCCGCCGGGTGGGTCTGAAACTGGCAGAAGCGGATATCTTTGTCAACGTGGTGGGGGGGCTCAAGATCGACGAACCCGCGGCCGACCTGGCAATCGCCGCGGCAGTGGCTTCCTCCATGCGCGACCTGCCGGTGAGGGCGGATACGGTGCTGATCGGCGAGATCGGCCTGGCAGGGGAGCTGCGCATGCCCGGGCAGATGCCGGTGCGACTGCGCGAGGCTGCCAAACTCGGGTTCAAGACTGCCATAGTCCCCAAGCGACTGCGCAAGGGTGAGCCCTGGCCCACGGATATCGAGATCGTGGAGGCACGTTCGGTCCACCAGGCGCTGGAACTGGCATTTGGGATCCAGCGCGAACTACCAAAACTTCGAAAGGTAGCCTGATGCCTGCCCCATCCCGGGCGACGAACGTGCGTCCTGCAAATGCCGTGCTGGTCTATTCCCTGAATTTGTCCAGGAACCGGGCTGCCATGTGGGGCATGAACCTGGGCAGCCTGCTCCTGCTCTTCCTTTTCGGGTGGCTGTTCCTGGGGTATGTGAAGCTGGTTCGACCAGGCATCGTGGTGGAGATCTTTTCCGGGTCTTTCAAGCCCTTGATATTCGTCATTTCAATAATCGCGGTCTTTGTTGCCATGATCGTTGCACACGAGCTCATCCACGGCATCTTCTTTTGGATCTTCACCCGCAAGCGTCCGAAGTTTGGCTTGCGCGGCTGGTACGCATTTGCTTCCGCGCCCGGCTGGTTCTTCCCGCGCATGGAATACCTGGTCATCGGCCTGGCCCCAATTGTTTGCCTCTCCGCCCTGGGGCTGGTCCTGCTGGCACTTCTCCCGGCTGACGCACTGGTGGTTGTCCTGTTCGCGGTGATCGTCAACGCTGCCAGCTCGATCGGGGATCTGTGGATCGCGCTCAGGGTGCTCCTGGAACGCCGCCCGGTGGTGGTGGAAGACCAGGGAGATGCCATGTACCTGTACGTATTGGAGTAAAAAACTGGAAATTTTGGTACATATCACCCGGCTCCAGGCGGGGAGACTGGGGGTGCCTTCCATAATTAATCACGCCATGCAATTTTAATCAGACCTTAATGCACATTTCAGCCAGTCTTTAACTTGCTCGACTACCATCGAATGGTCCCACGTAATTCGACTGGAGGTCCCATGCATTACCTGCCTTTCCTATCCACCCTGGTTACATTCGCGTTTGCCGCGGCCGTCTTCCGTCGCTATATGATCAAGCGCGGCCCGCACCTCCTGCTGTGGAGCGTTGGGCTGCTGTTCTTCGGGATCGGCACCTTGAGCGAGGTGATCCTCAGCCTGACTTTCAGCGGTCTTGTGCTGAAGCTATGGTACCTGAGCGGAGCCATGCTCACCGCGGCCTGGCTTGGACAGGGGACCGTCCACCTGCTGCTCAAGAAGCGCGGCGTTGCCCTGACCTCGACCATTGTCCTGGCTGTGGTCTCCGTCCTGGCTGCAGCCCTGGTCCTGTCCGCACCCCTGACAACTGCGGCTGCCTCCTATAAATTAACCCTGGCGATCTCCTCCCAGTATAAAGAAATCCTCACCCGCGGCGGCCTGACCATCGCCCTGACCATCCTGCTGAACATTTATGGAACGATCACACTGGTGGGAGGCGCAATCTATTCGGCCATAATCTTCTGGCGCAAGCGGGTGCTGCTCAACCGCATGATCGGCAACGTGCTGATCGCCGCCGGCGCACTGGCGCCTGCCATGGCGGGGTCATTTGTAAAGATGGGGCTGGTGGATGGGCTGTATTTTTCCGAGCTGCTGGGCGTGGTGGTGATGTACATCGGTTTTATCCAGGCAACAACCGTGCCCGCGCGCGAATCCTCCCCGGCCGCGGCGGACTGACATCGACTGAATTTTTCTGACTTCCGGAGTTTGGTCTCTTCGGAAGTTTTTTGTTTTCAATGCAGGTAGGATGCCCAAAGCCTTCTTTTTAACAGGTATAATCTTTTCAGATTGGAGTCAACCATGACCGCATTAGAGTTGCCCATGCTCTCCCGCATCCGGCGGAACCACGGACTTGAACATGCCACCATCAACATCCTGTCGCTGCGGTTCCCTTTCCGGCGAATGGCGGGTTTTTCACATCCGGGCGGGTTCTACATCCTCGGTGATATTCCCTCGGACGACGTCCGTGAAGCCGTTGCCCAAGCGCTGGTGCGCTTGAATAACGGCGAGCATTATCTTGCCATCCACGAACACTGCGGCACGAACTACGCCGCATCCGGGTTCGTGGTGGGGCTGCTGGCGTGGCTGGGAATGGTGGGTGCCAAAAGCCGTCGTGACAAGGTGGAGCGTTTACCGATGGTCATTGCCCTGGCCACTTTCGGGTTTATCGCCAGCAAGCCACTCGGACCGATAATCCAGGAGCGGGTGACGACTTCCGGCGATCCCCTGGGGATGTCCATCGTGGATGTCTTCCCTGTCCGCTTCGGAAGGTTTTCGGTGCACCAGGTGAACACGCTGGGGTGAGTGCGGCGGAAGAATTATTGTCATTTCCTGATCAAACCCCTGCACAGGCGGTGTTCCCGCCGCCGGGGACGGCGGCGAGAGCAATGCTGGATCCCGCAGGCGTTGAGGTACGTTGACTATCATCATTTACCTGAATGCGAGACGAATAATCATCGCCGATAAATTCCAGAATGTCAGACACTCCTTCGATCATCATCCTGCACGGGAACGATGAGTTCGCCATCAGCGAGCACATTGAAAAGCTGTGTGCCGGTCTCGGTGAGGCGTCCACCGCAGATATGAATATTGCCCGCTTCGACGGGCGAATGGGTTTGAATTTCGAGGCGTTGAACTTCGCTGCCAACACGGCTCCCTTCCTGGCGCCGCGTCGGATCGTGGTGCTGGTACATCCCATCGCGGCGGTTGGTTCCCCTGAAGCACGCAAGAAATTGCTTGAATTGTTGGAGAAGGTCCAACCCGCAACGACCGTTGCATTGGCGGAACAGGTGGAACTCAAGCGAGATCACTGGCTTTTAAAATGGGCTGCGGGGACAGGTGGAAAAGCCGGGGACCACGTTTACAACCTGCCCAAACGCTGGGAAATGCCGCGCTGGATCGAGTCTGAGACGAAAAAACTGGGCGGCAAGATCGATCCCGGCGCAGCTGCCCGCCTTTCTGAAATGGTCGGCGAAGACCCGCGTATTGCCGCGCAGGAAATCGGCAAACTGCTTACTTATGTGAACTATGAACGTCCCGTCAGCATGCTGGACGTGGAACGGGTGGTCATCACCAGCGCGCAAGGGAACGTTTTCGAACTGGTGGATGCCCTCGGCCAGGGGGACGGAAAAAAAGCCCAGAACGTCCTGCATCAACTCCTGGAAGAGGCTGAAGCCTTCGAGTTGTGGGGCATGGTCATCCGACAATTCCGTCTGATGCTCCAGGCGCGCGAACTGCTGGATGCAGGCGGGAGCGCGCCCCAGGTCCAGAAGGAACTTGGGATACACGAGTTCGTCGCACAAAAAGTAACCAGCCAGGCAAAGAGATTTTCGCTGCCTGCCCTGGAGATTATTTATCACAGACTGCTCGAGATCGACGAGGGGGTAAAAACAGGCCAGGTTCCGTTGGACCTGGCTTTGGATCTCCTGGTTGTGGACCTGGCGAAGAAATAGATCGGCTGCCCTGCTAGAACAAGCTTGCCTGTGCTTTTGAAAGTGGGAGGGGGACGAGGAAACCGTGTTCCCTGCACCAGGCCGGGTCTGGACCATTCCAGCCATATCGCGCAAAATCCACTTTCCCAGCCTCATTGAACTCCACGCCTTCTTCTTCGAGCAGGCGGCACTGGTCCTCCATCCCCGGGCGGGGGCTGACCCTACCCTGCGAGTTGATCACCCTCTGCCAGGGCACCTCCACGGGACACGCGGCCATGGCACCACCCACCCAGCGCGGGCCGAAGGCATCGTAACTGCGCTGGGGCATGTCCCCAGGGGGAGGAATCATTTTGGCTATCTGACCGTAGGTGGTCACCCTGCCGGGCGGGACTTGCCGGACGATCTCCCACACCTGGTTCTTGTACATAAATGTGTCGGGGGGGGAAGCGAATGGACTCATATTTCCTCCAAAAACTGCCTTGCAACCACCCGGTAAGCCGGCCGGTAAATCTGCTGATACAGATTGGTATGATGGACGGCTGGAAAACCTTCTGTATCCATTTTTAAAAAAAAGGATTCGATTTGGCCCGGTTGTAACGATATCGTTCCCGATTGCGCCAGTCGTGTTACTGAAGTGCAATACTCTTTCAACTTTTCAGAAGAACCGTGCCATTCACTTGCGGTGCGGATGAATGCGCGCAGCAATGACTCGGAGTCTTTCCCCGCCAGCCGAAATGGGCGCAAGTGGACACGCACGATTTGGCCATCTGGAGAGATCGGGTCCAGCAGGGGGTCATCGGGTCCGTCTCCCATTTCATTTATTTCCCGCTCCAGCCATTCCCGCGCAGCCTGCTCATCGCTGATCGCATGTTCGCTTCCCATGGCAGCCTGGTGTAATAATTTATATACATCCTGCACCTGCATGGAGGGGGTGCGGGTGAAATGGTTGATGACTACCTGGTCAAGGATATCCATCCCCTATGCCCACTTCCACTTTTTTAATCCCTCCATGGCCTCGCGAGCCGTCAGGTCGAGCTGGAGGGGGGTGATGGATACATAGCCAGACTTGATAGCGCCGTAATCCGTTCCTTCTTCGAGGACGCCGCTCGGGAACTCGCCACCGATCCAGTAATAGGGTTTACCGCGCGGATCCTTGCGGGCATCCAATTCGTCGCGATACAGGCGCAGCCCCTGGCGAGTGATCATGAATCCCTTTATCTCGTGTTCCTCCAGGTAGGGTACATTTACATTCAACAATACCCCTTCAGGGATCCCTTCAGCAACCACTTGCTGAGCCACGCGCCGGGCAATACTGGCAGCAGGTCCGTAATCCAGTGCACCCTGGAAATCATCAGGCGAATTGAGTGACACGGCGATCCCGGGCACCCCTCCGATGACGGCCTCCATCGCAGCCGTAACCGTCCCCGAATAGGTGACATCGTGACCGATATTCTCGTGCGGGTTGATGCCTGAAACCACCAGGTCGATCTTCTCTTTCACCACCCCCAACAGGGCGAGTGCCACGCTGTCCGAGGGGGCACCATCCGTGGAAAGAGCGGTGGTTCCGTCTGCCAGCAACACCTCACGCGCCCGCAGGGGACGGTCCATCGTTTTAACGTGGCCTGAAGCGCTCCAATTGTGGTCCGGGGCAAAGACCGTTACCTTGCCCAACTTCCGCAATTCAATAGCCAATGCCAAAAGCCCGGGGGCCATTACGCCGTCATCGTTCGTCACCAGGATATGCATGATCCTTCCTTTCCCGGCGATTATATCGCGCGCCCGAGTGTATAATCGGGTTATGAACTGACCTTTTCCCACCAATCCGTCATTGGGAAGGGATAGTCGTTTAACACCTGGCGCGTAAAAACTTGTCCTGCCTTGTCGTCAGAAGGAGTAAATATGGGTCGTATCATTTTCCCCATTCTTGCGCTCACTGCGGCGATCCTGGCCTGTTGCGCTCCCTGCTACCCCCCGCTTACCCAATCCGTTTCACCTGCCTCAGTGACGATCACTGTCTTTTTCACCGATATGGCCCGCTACCAGGTTGGCACTGAACCATACGAAGCGGCGGTGACCCGTACGGTACCCGCGCCAGCATCGCTTCCGGAAGCGGTCCTGACGCAGTTATTCCTGGGCCCTACGGATGCCGAATTATTACAGGGGCTGGAAGTCATTCTGAGCGGCACAACCGGGTTCAGCAAATTGACCATCGAGAATGAGATCGCGCGGGTTTACCTGACCGGGACATGCGCATCCAATGGATCAACCTACACGATTGCGAATTTGATTTTCGCCAATTTCAAGCAGTTCCCGGAAATCAAATGGATTAAAATATACGATCAGAACGGCGATACAGAAACGCCCAACGGGCAAAGCAGCTCGATCCCGGTTTGCCTGGAACCATAAGAGATTAACCATATTTAGTGAACTCCCGAAGCTTTCACAGCGGGAGTTCACTAAATATTTAAAGGAAGATTCTGGAAAACGATACTTCTTTATAATTGCTGTATGATCTTTTTAACCAACCCGGGACCGGAGTATACCAGCCCGGTGTAAACCTGCACCAGCGCCGCACCTGCCTCCAGGCGCGCCCGGGCGTCTGCGGGACTCATGATCCCGCCCACGCTGACCACCGGAATGCGTCCATCCAGTTTTTTAACCACCGCATGTAATACCGCCATGCTGCGGGTTCGCAGCGGTTCCCCGCTTAACCCGCCAGTTTCTTCGCGATGGCTTGATTGCAGCCCATCCCGCCCTAAAGTTGTGTTGGTGGCGATCACACCGTCCATCCCGGAGCGCACGATGCCCTCCAGGGCGTCATCAAGTTCAGCATCGGTCAGGTCGGGGGCAAGTTTGACCAGGATGGGAACAACCCTGCCCCCACGATTAACCAATTCCTGACGCTCCCGGGCTATTTCGCCGAGGAGACCTTCCAGCAAATCCCGTCCCTGCAAGCGGCGCAGACCGGTGGTATTGGGGGAACTTACGTTGATTGCGAGATAGTCAGCCAGGGGGATGAACAGCCGAATCAAGGAAATGTAATCGCGAGCGGCATCTTCAAGAGGGGTATCTTTGTTCTTACCGATATTGACACCCAGGATGACCCCTCTGCCGCCACGGTTATTTAACCTGCCTGCCAAAAATCCCGCTCCACGCCCCGGAAACCCCATGCGGTTGATGATCCCTTCATCCTCGACCAGGCGGAATATACGCGGCCTGGGGTTCCCCGCTTGTGGAAGGGGAGTAACCGTCCCCACCTCAATGTGTCCGAAGCCGAGAGTTGACAGTCCCCGCCAGGCGAGACCATCCTTGTCATACCCTGCCGCCAGTCCCACCGGATTATTAAAATGAAGCCCGAAAGCTTCCACTGGTTTTGCAGATGTGTGGAAAATTGCCCTTAAGATGGATGTAAATGGTTGGAAAGCCCCCAAACGGATCAGGTGCAGGGTGAGCAGGTGGGCAGTTTCCGGGTCCAGTCTAAAGAGCAGCGAGCGAACCACTCGGTACATATTAAGATTTGGGTTTGCGGATGGATAAATAGCGGTCACATTCCAGCGCGTATTTCCTGGCGCGTTCGTGCAGTTTGGGCATGATCGAAAAATCACCCTTCAGAATGTCAATTGCATGGTCAAGTAATTGCTGTCCCATTATCTGCAAAATGGGTTCAAGTTCCGCCTCTTTAATCGTAGTTGGATGAAATGCTTGTTCTGGCAAAGGCGGTTTGTCAACACCGGCCTCCACCAGCAGCCATCCGAGTGTGGATTTATTCACCGGATTTTTAATGTCAGAGATTTCCAGCCAGGGGGTATTCCCAATCTCATAATTTAATATTATTTCGGTGGTGGTGTTTTGGTAGCGGACGATAACGCTTCGATTTTCGAATTTGGTGACAGTCTTTTTAAAACCATACCTGGCTTCCAGCCCCGAGAATGCCTTTTCCACCATGCGCTCAAAAATGGACTTTTTCATTAAGTTACTCCTAAAGATCACACTCGGCTGGAAGGCGCGCCGATGCTGAAGCGTTTACGGGGTCGAGGTATAAAAAATGACATCCCATCAAATCAAGGCATGTCTCCTGACAAGTCTGCAATGAATTACAGGACTATTGCAGCTTATCAGCTTGTAAAGAGCGGCAAGTGCCCCAAGGCAATAATATGGTCCCACTTGGCGCGCTCGCCCTCGGTCAAGATTGCCCCCTCGCAAACCACCTCAGCCCCGGCTTTTTCCATGATCATGCGCATTCCCTGCAGGGTGGAGCCGGTACTGATCACGTCATCCACCAGGACAACTTTTTTATTGCGGACCAAGGCCTGGTCTTTTTCGTCCATGATCAGGGTTTGCGGTTCACCGGTGGTGATGGACAATGTTTCGGCAATCAGCGCTGCACCCATATAGGGTTTATAAATTTTCCGCAGGACGATATACGGTTTTTTCGTCTCCACCGCCAGGGCATATGCCAGGGGGATGGACTTGGCCTCGGCCGTGGCAAGGATATCAAAATCCACCGCCTTAAGGGCCATTGCCAGCGCCTTTGCTGCAGCCTGGACAAGCTCCGTATCGCCGAGGATGTTGAGGATGGCAATCTTCAAACCAGGCTTGATCTCGAACAGCCTCAGGTCGCGTTTAATGCCGGCGATTTCTATCGGGTAAGTCTCATGAGCTTCCATGGGAGAGTCTCCAGGGTAAAACAACTGGAGCTAGTTTATCACAAAAGATATTTGCGGTCATTCGTCAATTGCCCTCATTTGCGATAGAATCTCCATGTGCTTCCAGAATTGCAACTCAACACCCGCCTGCGGTTACGCAAGCCACATCCATGCGGATCGTACGAATGGACGGTGACCCGTCTTGGTGCCGATATTGGGCTGGAATGCAAAGTCTGTGGGCGGAGGGTGATGCTTACCAGGCGCGAATTGGCGCGGCGTCTGAAGGTTGTTCTTTCAGAGGAACCCCATGACGGCTCTACCGACTGACAGACCCCATATGACCTTCCTGTTTTCGGATACCGGGGGAGGGCATCGCGCTGCCTGTGAGGCCATCATTGAGGCAATTCATTGTGAGTTTGATAATACCGTGATTACTCAAATGGTGGATTTCCTTAAAGATTATGCCCCGCCTCCTTTCAATCACTTACCTGAAGCCTACCCGGACCTTGTGCGCGTGCCCGAACTATGGGGCGCCATGTTTGACATAAGCGACGGACGACCCCAGGCACGTTTTGTAACCTCGTTTTTTTGGCCTTACGTGCGCCGATCCGCACGCAGACTGATCCGCGAGCATCATAGTGAAATGCTGGTGGCGGTCCATCCCCTGGCAACCACTTTTGCCTTGAAGGCTCTCGGGAAGAACCGCCCACCATTCGTGACCGTGGTAACAGACATGGTTTCAACCCATGCACTTTGGTTTGACCAGCGGGCTGACCTGACCATTGTCCCAACCGAAATGGCTCGCCAGAATGCCATTCATTATCATATGTCGCCCGAAAAAGTGCGCGTGATTGGACAGCCGGTTTCCCAACTTTGCAGCGCTCCCATCGGGGAAAAATTTCAACTTCGCAAGAGCCTTGGCTGGCCGAAAGGCAAAAAAGTGGTCCTGCTGGTGGGGGGCGGTGAGGGAATGGGTCCCCTGGCAGAAACGGCGCGCGCCATTGACGAATCAGGGTTGGACGTGTGCCTGGTCATTGTGACCGGGCGGAACAGAAAACTGGAGACGGAGCTGAAAGAACAGACCTGGGAAAACCCTGTTCATATTTTTGGGTTTGTCAATAACATGCCAGATTTCATGCGCGCAGCCGACGTCATCGTCACCAAAGCCGGACCGGGGACGATCGCTGAGGCGCTTAATGCAGAACTTCCCATCATCTTATATGCCAAACTACCCGGGCAGGAAGATGGTAATGTAGATTTCGTTCTTACCGAAGAGGTGGGTGTTTGGGCACCAGAACCATTGGACGTGGTGCGAGCATTGACCCGCTGGGTATGCCGGTCCAAGGAGCGGTTGAAGGTGGTTGAAAACTGCCGCCGTGCAGCCCGCCCGGACGCGTCCCGTGTCATCGCCCGAGCGCTCGGCGAAAAAGTTGGACTTATAAAATAAAACCGTTGGACAGTTAATAATAATCAGGCCAGGAACCAAGGAACCACAAAGGAGGATATCGTGCCGCAAGTTGTTGATGGAACCCCGCCAAATACCCTGTAGTATAATCTTCTCGCCATGCCCATCCTGGACGCGCATACATTTGAATTCTTCAGCAAATCCCCCGAGCAGACCCGCCGCCTGGGGATGCGGCTGGGAGCCCTGCTCCAACCGGGCGATTTAGTGTGCCTGCAGGGCGAACTCGGCGCGGGGAAAACCACCTTTGTGCAGGGAGTGGCGCGCGGCTGGGGAGCGATGGACGAAGTCTCAAGCCCAACCTTCGTGCTGGTCAACGCATACCGCCGCCCGGATGGCTCACAACTTTCCCATTTTGACGCCTACCGGGTCGAAAGCCTGGGGGAAGCAGAAGAACTTGATTTGGATTCCCTGTTAGCTCACAGCCCACTGTTCGTAGAATGGCCCGAAAAAGTTGAAGCCATCCTGCCGGTGGACCGCCTATGGGCTTGCCTGGAATATGAAACTGAAGAACACCGTTTCATGCGCTTTGCAGCGCGCGGCACCCGATATGAAAACTTACTGGATGCACTGCGTCAGAATGTATATGGAGCCGATTAATGCTGCTGGCGATTGATACTTCAACTGCCCAAATTGGCCTGGCTCTCTATGACGGGGCTGCCATGACCGGTGAACTGCTCTGGCAGAGCCGCGCCCACCACACCGAACAACTTGCGCCGGCGCTTGCGGGGCTGCTGGAACGGGTCAGCCAGACGATGGACTCGATCGAAGCGCTGGGAGTTGCCATCGGCCCCGGATCGTTCACCAGCCTGCGGGTGGGGTTGTCCTTCGTCAAAGGGTTGGCGCTGGCGCGACATTTACCAGTAGTGGGGGTCCCCACTCTCGAAATTGTCGCGGCTGCAGTCCCAATGCAAGACCGGAAGCTGGCTGCGGTAGTGCCTGCAGGGCGCGGACGCCTGGCTGTAGGTTGGTTCAAGCCCACCGAGAATGGGTGGCAGGCAGAAGGTCCAGCGGCAACCACCACCGCTGAAGAACTGGAACAAAAGATCCACAAGCCGGTCATTATTTGTGGTGAAATGAATCTTGAAGACCGGCATTGCCTGGGACGCAAATTCAAGAATGTCCTGCTGGCCTCGCCGTCCCAGTGCGTTCGCAGGCCCGGGATTTTAGCCGAGATTGCCTGGAACCGATGGAAGGCAGGCAAAACTGATGTGGCAGCCGCGCTAGCCCCGATTTACCTGCACATTGCAGGGGGCTTGCCGGCGTGAGCATTGCCATCCGGCGCATGACGCTGGAGGATATCCCCACTGTCCACGCAATCGATATGCTATCATTCAGCCTGCCATGGCCGGAGAGTTCGTTCCACTTTGAATTGACCGGGAACCCGGTCTCACGCGGCTGGGTGGCTGAATCGGATGGGCGCCTGGCAGCCATGCTGGTGCTGTGGCTGATCGTCGACGAAGCCCATATTGCCACCATCGCAACCCATCCGGATTTCAGGCGCCAGGGAATCGGTGAACAATTAATGATAGCAGCGCTTCTTGCTGCGCGAGCAGAAGGTGCATCACGTGCATTCCTGGAAGTGCGTGCCGGTAATTTGGGTGCATTGTCGATGTATAAAAAGTACGGATTTGTGATTGCAGGAGTCCGGCCAAAATACTACAAGGACAATAACGAAGACGCTATTTTAATGGACCTGGAAGACCTTAACCGGTTGGAGGTTGAATGACTGCGGAAGAAACACTGGCACAAATTGCGAAAGAAGTTTCAGCATGCCAAAAGTGCGCCCTTTATCATTCGCGCAAACTGGCGGTTCCCGGGGAAGGACCGGCCAACGCGGAGATCATGTTCATCGGGGAGGGACCTGGATTTCACGAAAATGAACAGGGGCGTCCATTCGTAGGTGCGGCCGGGAATTTTTTGAATGAACTTCTGACAGAAGCCGGGCTGAAGCGTTCGGATGTGTGGATCGGCAACGTTGTAAAATGCCGCCCCCCGGGAAATCGTGACCCGCTACCAGAAGAATTATCGGCATGTGATGAATACCTGGAGCGCCAGATTGCCGCAATCAACCCTAAAATTGTCATCACCCTGGGAAGGTTCTCGATGGGCAAGTATATGCCAGGGGCAAAGATCAGTTCCGTCCACGGACAGATGAAACGGGTGGGCGAAAGGTTTGCGATTGCCATGTTCCACCCGGCGGCTGCATTGCATCAAGCGGCGTTAAAACCATCCATTTTGAAAGATTTTGCACAACTGCCAAAACTGCTGGAGCAGGCAAGGGCTGCACTGAAACGCTCTGAAGAAGAACTCACGGAAGAGGTAAAAGAAGAACCAAAACAGCTTAGCATGTTTTAGAAATCGATTCATTAAATGAAAGCACAGAAAAAGCCTGTGCCTGCACGGCTAAGTGGAAGGAAATTTACGGAGGAAGAATGACCATTAAAGATACTCTAATCAGGCAATTGGATAAAAAGACTGCTCGAATTGCCATTCTTGGCATGGGGTACGTCGGCCTGCCCCTGGCAGTGGTATTTGCCGAAGCGGGATTTCATGTCACCGGGGTTGACCCCGACAAAAGGAAAGCCAATTCACTGGTCAAGGGCATCAGTTACATCCCGGATATCACCACAAAACGGCTTGCACCGCTGGTTAAGTCCGGTCATTTAACAGCCACCACAGATTTCTCTGTTCTAAAAGATTGTGAAGCCGTCAGCATCTGTGTCCCGACACCGTTACGTCAGACAGGCGACCCGGATATGTCATTCATCCTGTCGGCTACAGAGCAGCTGGCGAAGTACATGCATAAGGGCATGGTGGTGGTACTGGAGTTGACCACCTATCCGGGGACCACACGGGAGATCCTGCTGCCGATGCTGGGTGAACCCAACGGTTTAGTAGTGGGCAAGGATTGGTTCCTGGCATTCTCCCCCGAACGGGTTGACCCGGGCCGCGAAGATTTCACCACCCTGAATACCCCCAAGGTTGTGGGCGGCATCACATCTGCCTGCACCGAAGTCACGAAGGCCTGGTACAGCAGCGCCATCCTGCACATTCATACGGTGTCGTCAGCAGAGGCTGCCGAGATGGCAAAACTGTTGGAGAATACCTTCCGAATGGTCAACATCGGTATGGTGAACGAGATGGCAATCATGTGCGAGCGGATGGGCGTGGATGTATGGGAAGTCATCGACGCGGCAGCATCGAAGCCATTTGGTTTTATGAAGTTCACCCCTGGTCCCGGACTGGGAGGGCACTGCATCCCGATCGATCCATTGTATCTTTCCTGGAAAATGAAAGCTTACCAGTATAACGCCCGCTTCATCGAACTGGCTTCCGACATCACCACCAATATGCCGCGTTATGTGGTGACCCGTGTTTTGGGCGCCATGAATGAACGCGGCAAAGCTCTTAAAGGAAGCAATTGCCTTGTATTAGGAGCGGCATACAAGCCGGATATTGACGATATCCGCGAATCGCCCGCCCTGGAAATCCTGGATCTGCTTCGGAAGAAAGGCGCTACCGTGGAATACCACGATCCATGCATCCCAACCCTTAGAACTCACGAAGGTTTCGAGATGCGCTCCGTTCCTGAACTTATGGCAGCAGTCCGAAAATCGGATGTAATCGTAATCGTCACAAACCACAAGGTTTATGATTACAAAGCCATCCTGAAGGCATCCAAATTTATCTTTGACAGCCGCAACGCGCTTGGGAAACTTGGCAAGGATAATCCCAAGGTGGAAAGGTTGTAATGTCAAATTACCTGGTTACCGGTGCCGCCGGGTTTATCGGATGCCGTGTCACCGAAATGCTGATCGATCAGGGACACACCGTTACCGGCGTGGACAACCTGAACGATGCCTACGATGTCCGCATGAAAGAGTATCGTTTGCGGAAATTGCAGGCATTGCCCGGATTTAGTTTCCAGAAGCTGGACATTTCGGATCGCGCTGCCGTGCAGGACCTGCCATCATTCGAAGCGATCATCAATTTGGCTGCGCGAGCCGGGGTGAGAGCCAGTGTTGAAAACCCATGGATTTTTTTGGAGACGAATGTCACCGGGACGCTCAACATGCTCGAGCTATGCCGCCGGAAGGGGATCCAGAAATTCATCCTGGCTTCCACCTCCAGCATCTATGGAGCCAATGCGCCACTCCCGACACCGGAAACCGCCGACAGCGACCACCCCCTGCAGCCGTATGCGGCCAGTAAAAAAGCGGCCGAGGCACTGAGTGCCAGTTACCATGCGTTATATGGGATTGATATCAGCGTGGTGCGCTATTTCACCGTTTATGGGCCGGCGGGGCGACCGGAAATGAGCATGTTCCGTTTTACCAAGTGGATTTCCGAGGGCGAAGTGGTGCATTTATATGGAACGGGCGAACAGTCGCGTGGTTTTACATACGTGGATGACATTGCCCGCGGGACGATCGCAGCCCTTAAACCTCTTGGTTACGAGATCATCAACCTGGGCGGGCACGAGGTGATCACGATGAATGCCCTGGTCCACTTGCTGGAAGAACATATCGGTAAGAAAGCCATTTTCGAGAACCATCCAGTCAACCCGGCTGATATGTTTGCCAACCAGGCTGATGTCAGCAAGGCGCGAAAGCTGCTCGCCTGGCAGCCTAAAATCGGATTGGAGGAAGGCGTCACCCGCCTGGTGGAATGGTACCGTGCGGAACGGGAGTGGGCCAAAGAGGTTGCCACCCAGTGACCATATTTCGAAATCTCTCGGCAATTTGGAAAGATGATAATCTTTTACGCCGGATTGTACGCAACAGCAGTTACCTGTTCGGCAGCAATGTGGTTTCGGCAGTATTAAGCTTTTCCCAGACCATTATCGCGGTCCGCCTGATCGGGGTGACAAACTGGGGGTTGGTGGCAGTTGTTCAAACCTTTGCGTCCAACATCAACCGCTTCCTCTCCTTCAGGATGAGCGAAGTAGTGGTTAAACACCTTGGCAAATCCCTCGTGGAAGAAAAGAAGCAGGAGGCAGCTGCCCTTGTAAAAGCAGCAGGCTTGACGGAAGCAGCCATGTCGGTAATTGGTTTCATGTTGGTGGTTGCCCTGGCTCCCTGGGCTTCCAGGGTTTTTGCCGGAGATGCCACGACAGCCCCTGTTTTTGTTTTCTATGGTCTCATCATCCTCAGCAACCTGGTATTTGAAACTTCCACCGGCATTTTGCAAGCCACCCACCGATTCGATCACCTTGCCCGCGTCAACCTGATCAACAGCATCATCACCTTTACCATGATCGGAGGGACATACATCCTTTTCCGGTGGACCAGCCTGATCAAGTCCCCCCATTTGTTGATCGCGATCCTGCTGGCGTATGTCCTCGGCAAAACGTATACGAACATCTCCCAGGTCTCTGTGGCTCTTAAAGAACTGAAGCATGTTTTGGCTCCGGGGTGGTGGAAAACGCCGCTGCGGGCACTTCCAGGAAAACCGGCATTATTCATGTTCGCGATGAATACCAACCTAAACGGAACAATGAACCTGCTCTTCCGTGACAACATCCTCTTGTACGTGGCGGTCCTGCTGTCCGTTACGGCAGTCGGTTATTTTAAGATTGCCATGACACTGACGATCCCTATCACGCTAATCCTTGATCCTCTCATCGCACCGACTTATACAGAAATTTCGCGGACGATTGCCAAGTTTCAGTGGGGTACAACACTGCGACTGCTAAAAAGAGTAACCATGATCACCGGAGGCGTGGTCCTGGCAATTTGGACTGCCTGGGCGCTCACAGGCTGGTGGATCATCCCCACGGTGTACAAGCCCCAAGCCAACCCCGTCTATCCCCTATTGCTGATCCTGGTCGCAGGGTATGGATTTGCCAGCACCTTTCAGTGGAACCGTCCGCTTTTTCTCTCGCTCGGCAAAGCAGGATACCCGGTCCTGATCACATTATTGATCGGGATTATTGAATTAGTGTTGATATTCTCCCTGGTACCAAGTTATGGTTACCTGATGATGGCAATCATCCTATCAGGATATTTCATCGTCTCCCAGGGATTCATCAGTTTGCGAGGGATATTGGAAATTTATCGCAGGTCCCGGGCGGAGCCTCCACCTACCGGATCGGATTTGGAGCATCCCGGACCGGGGGAGGCGCAGACTGAGGAGACCCCAAGGGTGGCAGTCAAATGAAGCCGCGGGCTGGAAATTCCATAGTCAACCGGTGGGACTGGTTGATCACTATCGTTTTTCTTGGATACGCTGGTTGGTATTTCCTGGGTCGCCTGGAGGCCAACTATCCAGTGGTAATCCTTTCAGGGGACGGCGGGAATATTGCCAGTTATGCCGCTGCCCTGGATCACCCTGACTGGTTCAAGAATGACCCGGTCCTGGGGGATTCAAACAATACGGGCATATACGCCACCATACACATTCCCCTGATCCGCCTCCTGAACCGAGTGACTGGAGACTATGGGTTGGCGTATGCCTGGCTCGTATTCCCGGAAACGTTCCTTCAATTGCTTGGTTTTTATATACTCGGCCGGGTAATGTATAAAAACCGCTTCTGGGCATTTTTGCTCGCGTTCCTTACTGCCATGATGGTCATCAATATAGGCCTGGGTGAAATTTGGGGCGTTTGGCGGGATGCGCTTCCTCGAGTTACCTTTCAATCAATCCTGCCCTTTTTACTGGTCCTAGTCCTGGTTTGGAAGGACAAGCCTGCCCGCTGGCCTTGGCTGATGATTTTCTCAGGTTTACTGGTTTATGTTCATCCGATCAGCGCTCCAGCCTGGGGGTTTGCAATCTGGCTCAGTCTTTGGCTGCTGCAGCCCAAGGTCTGGAATTGGAAGCGGCGCTCGCTGGTTATGATTGGGCTGGGCGTTTTGTTCCTGATTCCCATAATTCCATATGCGATTAATTATTTATCCTACCAGGCACGCGGCCAGTCTGCGGATTTCACCACGGTGATGACCGTCCTGCAAACCTATTCCCCGGCGAATTTACTTAACGCCCCAGCGGCTTTGGGGACTTTCCTTTGGAACAGCACCATAAGCCTCCTTCTACCGGTATCCCTGGTTGGTTTTGTTGTCACGTGGATAATAAAAAAAGAAGATCGTGTTGCAGTGAAGGTGATATTGTTGTGGGCAGCCGGGATATTTATCATCAGTATGGTGATACCCACCGTTGAGAGGTTGGTCGAACAATGGCTTCACATCCTGCCAATCGAGACCGAGTTCGTGCGCTGCATCCGTTATTTTGTGCCGCTTTTATTGATTTTCTGGTTGTGGCCTATGGCAGAGTTGGTTCCCCGTTTGGTTAATCCTCGGGCTCGCAGCGCAGTTTTCGCATTGGGGATCATTTTGTTTGGTTTTTGGGGAGCTACAAATCGTCCTGATGTGAGTGCCATGCTGCGAGTTGTGACCTGCGTCTCGAAAGCACACCTGGTCTGCACCACTCCCCGTCCGATAGATGATCTGATTGCAGCCTTGCGTACCCAAACTCAACCCGGGGAAGGGGTCCTTTTCTTCAATGAAGACCCTGCCTTTACGTCGCAAACCCTTAGTGTGCGTTACGCAGCTCTACACCCCATGGTTTATACCGAACGTGACAGTGGTATTTTGGGATATGCTGACCGGGCTGCACTCCCAGCCTGGTTGGAAACCACCAAACAGTGGGAAGCCCTGCGGTCTCTGGATGACCCAAAGACTCGCCTGGATGGATTAGTATCGCTGGCAGAAGCATTGAAAGCCAATTACCTGGTGATCGATTTCCAGGTAGCTCCGGAGTATTTTGCCACACTGCCTGTCTCGATTCTGATGCATAATGACACTTATACGCTGTTCAAACTCCATTAAGTTGAATTAGCGTTTTCGTCTTATGAGGGTGAACTCAAATGGAACAAAACCAGAAACCAAATTTCAGGCCCGGATCAGCGGTGCTTTCGGTTGTAGTCCCAATTTTTAATGAAGCGGACTCTTTAACCGGTGTACTGAATGAATTAGTCCCGTATTGCCGCGCCCGCAAATGGAAATTGATACTGGTTAACGACGGATCGAATGATGGAACTCCCTCGATCTTGAAGGGTTACACGGATGACCCGGAAATCAAGATCGTTCATCATAAGGTCAACCGGGGGTATGGTGGTGCCCTCAAAACAGGGATCCTAAGCGCCGATACACCTTACGTTGTGACGATAGACGCGGATGGTCAGCATGATCTGAACGATGTGGATGAAATCCTCCGCTTTTCGCTTGAGAACGACGTGGACCTGGCTGTTGGGAACCGAGGGCGGCAGGGAAGCTCTGGTTTGTATCGCAATATCGGTAAATGGATGATCCGTAAGTTTGCTGCCTTGCTGATGCCGGTCCATATTTCAGATCTGAACTCCGGATTTAAACTGTTCCAGACAAAACTTGCCCAGAGATATTTGCCCATCTGTCCGGACTCGATGGCTTTCAGTGATGTGATCACCTTGATTTTTATTAAGAAGCGACACCTTGTTTTGGAGCACCCCATTACCATCAAAAAGCGAGCCACCGGGAAAAGTACGATCAATACATTCACAGCCATCCAGACGATCATGGAAATCATCAACATTGCCATGCTGTTCAATCCGATCAGGATATTCTGGTCGCTGGCTTTCCTTTGCATTGGATTTGGTTTTATATGGGGCATTCCCATCCTGTTGCGCGGGCGAGGGGTGAGCGTGGGAGCAATGTTGGGGATCGTGACCGGACTGCTGTTTTTCTTCATCGGTCTTCTTGCTGAACAACTTTCGGCGATGAGGCTGGGATTGCTTGACACGGACGCAGAGCATGATGAAGGATCCTATTGAACCATGCGCATTGTATGTATTTCTTCAGCGCAGGTTCCATCAGACACTGCCAACAGCATACAGGTGATGAAGGTCTGCCAGGCATTCACACAAATGGGGCATGAAACCATTTTACTGGTACCCGGTCCGCAGCCGGGGAACCTGATAAAGGCTGATTTGCAGAAACATTACGGTCTGCAGACAGCCTTTAACATCGAATGGATGCCAGGGCGAAACCGCCGCATATTCCCGTGGAGCGCTGTCCGGCGTGCCCGTGCCCTTGAACCGGATGTTCTATATGTATGGCCTCTCCAGTCGGCAGTACAGGGACTGCTGGCAGGTTTGCCGGTCTTACTTGAGCTTCACGACAACCCGTCCGGAAGTTTTGGCCCGCTTTGGCTGCGACTTTTTATCACCCTACCGGGGCGAAAACGGCTGCTGCCGATCACAGATGCACTGCGGCGAGTCCTACGATTGCCCGTTAAACAAACAGTCACTTCACCAGACGGTGTTGACCTCGAACGATATTTCTCGCTGCCCGACCCGGAGGAGGCACGCCGTAAACTTGGTTTGCCGGCTGTCACAACTGTGCTTTGCAGCGGACACCTTTATGAAGGCCGGGGCGCAGACTTGTTCCTGGCATTGGCAGGAAAATTTCCACAAATCAGTTTCGTGTGGGTAGGGGGACGCCCTGCAGACGTGGTTAAGTGGGCAGCCCGGGCTGACAGGCAGGGATCGACCAACCTTACCTTCACAGGCTTTGTACCGAACGAACAAATCCCTTTGTATCAATCCGCTGCGGATGTGCTGCTAATGCCATACCAGCGAGTGGTGGCAACTTCAAGCGGGGGAAATACCGCCGATATTTGCAGCCCGATGAAGATGTTCGAATATATGGCAACCGGGCGTCCAATTCTTTCCAGCGACTTGCCGGTCCTGCATGAAGTACTGGATGAGTCGACTGCTGTCTTTTGCCCGCCGGACGACCTTGGATGCTGGGAATCTGCGCTCGCGGGGCTGCTTAGCGATGAAAATCTTCAGCAAACTCTCGGTCAACGCGCCCGCGAGGCAGTGCAACGATATTCATGGCTCGAACGTGCCAAGAGATCCCTGGATGAATTTATCGTCTAATTCCATTTAATATAATACTCTGAAGGTAATCTATTTATTTGGGCGAAAACAATCTCATGGAATGGATGTTACCAAAAACCTGGCTGAAAAATAACGGGGGGGAATCATTGATAGACCGGCTAGGTCCCTTTTTTGTGGCGCTGGCAGGGTTGGCAGTTTACCTGGTTCGGGCGATAAATTATGCTCTTACCCAAAGATCCATTGTTGACGAAGGGTTGTATCTTTACAAGGGGTACTTATTTGCCCAGGGGATATATCGGCCGTTCCAGGATTACGGGTTTTGGACTCAGAAAGCGCCGCTTTCTTACCTTGTTTACGGCTGGGTTCAACAGTTGTTCGGCCCAGGATTAAGGACGGGTCGTTATTTTTCCATTTTTCTCGGAGCCATGGCATTATTGGGCCTGGCACTGGTCGCGCGCAGGATTGGCGGACGCTGGTGGGGTTCCGGGGTCATCTGGGTGGTGGCATTAAACAGCGTCTCCATTCGCTACTTTAGCGTTGCCATGTCACAAAGCCTGGTGGCATGTTTACTGATGTGGATGCTATTTTTTACCCTGGGGAAAGAGCGACCGAGTTGGCAAATCGTCGCCGGCAGCTTGTGTGTGGGAATCATGGTGATGGCGCGTCAAAATATGGCGCCTGCATTGATCATCCTTCCGGTTTATCTCACGTGGAAACGAGGATGGAAGGGTGGATTGCTTGCAGTAGGGATGAGCCTGGTCCCCTTAATTATTATCCAGGCGGTGTATTGGCCGGATGTGTTAAAAATGTGGACACCCTGGTTGCCTGAGGGCCTGGCACCTTTTCTCGATCCTTGGAAGCTGCCGGTTTTGGAAGTGGCGCAGGTAGGCAGTGCAGGTGTATTCTCAAAAATCCAAAGTGTTTTGGAAGGGTTTCGATATCACTTTGCTGCGTTTAGCGGGGGACTTGCAGCTTTGCTGCTCTGGCCGGCAGGCAAGATTTGGAAGGATCGGAACCGGAACGGGGATTCCATTTTCTTAATGGTTTTATTCCTTGCCTTGCTCGGATTTCATTTGTGGGCAGGGTTGGGAAACACGAGTGCCAACAATTACAACGCCTTCACATTCAACCCATACCTGGCTTTTTTTGATCTGCTTGGCATACTCTGTTTTGTGAGCGTGTCAAATTCCATGCTCCGTCCTTTTTCGATTGTTCGACAGGGAATTTTGACATTATTTATATTTGCCGTCACCGCCGGCATTGGTCTGGGCGGTTATGAGGTGCTTGGGAGTGGATTGGTAAACTTAAAAATTCCGCGCGTGCGAACCTTTATTACCAGCGGGAAGATATTGCCAGGAAATGTACCTCTGTGGGATTTTGCATTAAACAAGTTCGGAATCGAATATGAAACTTCCCGACTGTTAATTCCAACAATCGCCCTTGCTTTATGTGGTCTGATCCTGCTCCTGGTGAGCTTTGGATTATGGGCATTCCTGCGCCGGAAAATAAAAATATCTTTTTCGTTTTCATCGATCGCGGTAATAATATTTCTAGTGGTGGGTACCTTACTTTCATCAACAGTGGTCCTGGGTGGGGGATTCCAGGAATGGAATTGTACAGGAAATGTGATCCAAGCTTTTGAACAGAGCGGAAAATATTTGGCGGAAGTGATTCCCCCGCAAAGCCTGGTTTATTGGGATGGCGAAAATGCAGCCGCGGTCCTGTTGTACGTGCCGGATATCCGGATCTTCCCGCAGCAATTTGATGGAAATTGGAACTTTGTTGCGTCAGGAGATTCCGATAAGCTGGCGAAGTTTGGTTTTTGGGATAAGGAATTGGCTGTTCAATGGCAAACCCAGGCAAGTGTGTTTTTGTTCCAGGAACATAAAACCCTGGACTGGGCGTCATTCGTCAGCAACGTTCGATTTAGTGAACCAGCAGCCCCCCGGGATGCCCTGAATTGCTCTCCAGATACCTATTTACGGGTATTCATTCGCAATCCATGATCGGAAATACTCCCACCCGCGCCAAAATGGAGTATCCATGCGACCTGGGTGCATAAGGGGAAACCTTTGCTCTTTGCTCGCAAGGGAAATCCATCTATAGGACTTTAGCGAGCGGTCATCTACGCAAGGGGACGATCCAATATCGGATTATTACTGGCGGTACTTCCATCGGATAATCCCAGAATGGGTATAATTGCTGTTCTTGAGAATTGGATCGTTTTGACCCTGATTTTGGATACAATCTGCAAATAGCCGGGCAAAAAATCCAACCATTACTCGAATCCCCCCTGATTTTCATTAAAGGTGATGAGTTTTTCAACCATGTTAACCTGATTTTAGACTTTTCCCTGCTCAGGAAACCCCCCCGCATCAATAGGATTTGTTGTGTCCATGTTCTCAAAGATTCGTAAAAGAGTTTTGATAATCAAACCGAGCGCCTGGTTAGCAATCGTTGTGGCAGTTTCAATGATTGAGCGGGTTTTGCTTTATATATTCTATCGCCCGGTCTTATATAACGACACCACCGGTTACCGGCGTGTGGCCGATGCCATTTTGGGCGGTTGGGTTCATCTCGATGGCACGCGCACGCCCGGCTACCCGATCTTTTTGGCACTTATTGGTCCCGATGAGCATATTTATGTTGCACAATTGGTGCTTGGGGTATTGATCACCTTAATATTATTTTATATCGGCTGGCGCCTGACCGGACTGGGGTGGTTTGCCGCCCTGGCAGCATTTGCATATACCCTGAATCCTCAGCAATTGCTGGTGGAAGGCGACATCCTGACTGAAACCCTGACGATATTTTTAATTGTCCTGTGCCTGGCTGGGATGACCTGGCTGCTCAATTCGGATGGTAACCGCCCCGCTTGGCAGGTGGTGATTGGGGGACTTGCACTCGGCGCAGTGTCTGGCGCTGCCGCGCTGGTGCGTACGTTGTTCGTTTTTTTACCGATCATTTGTGTTCTGGTCATACTCGTTTATTGGCGGGTACGCTTAGGATTGAAAATGACAGCAGCACTGTCAATACTCCTGGCAGGGCTGGCGATCATCGGGGTATGGGTTAATTTAATCCACCAGCGCTTCGGAATTTGGAGCATGGACACCATGACCGGCTATCACTTGATGAATCACTCAGGGATATTCTTTGAAGATGTGCCGGATGAGTATGCCGGGATCCGCGATACTTTTATTCGGTACCGTGACGCCCAGGTTGCATTGACCGGGAATCCGGGCAATGCCATTTGGGACGCCATCCCTGACCTGGTAAATGTTTCGGGGTTGGACTTTACCCCTCTATCCAGTCTGCTTGCCAAAATTTCAATCAGGCTTTTCCTTCAGCACCCTGGTCAATACCTGCTAACTGTTGGGGAAGGGTGGGCGGCATTTTGGAAGGTGCCGGTGCACTGGGCGCTGGAATCGCCAACTCCATTCACGGAAGCTGCGAGGCGCGTTTTAACTTTGATCATCCGGGGAGTGTTGTTCATAATAAACGTTGCTTTCATTGCCGGCACGGTATCCCTTGCTTGGGGAAAAGCGCGACAGGTATTGCATATGCAGGGTTTTATAGTCCTGCTGGTTGGCACGACCTGGTTTGCATCCATCCTGCAGGCATTTGTGGAATATGGGGATAACCCTCGTTACTCTATCCCCACCCAAACCCTGGTGCTGCTCGTGGTAATATGGTGGAGTTATGCGCTCCTAAACAGGAACCGAATTGAAAACCATATTGCGTGATTTGCGTTGGATTCTGCCTGCCAGTCTCTGCCTGGGCCTGGCTCTTTCGCTGTCTGGTCCTGGAACCTGGTGGATTGGCTGGATGGCTTATGCATTAATATTAGCTCTTGGTTTGTTGGCTGTTGCAGCACTCTGGCGCTCTGCAGGTGGATCGCGGCCATTGCTATTGATGCTTCTCCTGGCATTTTTCCTGCGCCTCGGGCTGGGTATCTTTTTCTCCACAATTCTCCCGGTGTATGGAAACGATACCCCGGTCTATAAAGCGGGTTTTGCCGTCAGGGATGCCTCCACTTATGATGCACAAGCTTGGAAGCTGGCATCTTCCAATGAGCCTTTATGGAGGGCTTTTGACCGGTCGTATGGTGCTGACGATCAGTATGGCGGACTCCTATTCATTCACAGCCTGTTCTACCGCAGCCTTAGCCCTGACGCACATCGTCCCTGGCTGCTTATCTTGTTTTCTGCACTGGCAGGAGCAATTGGCGTTGCGGTAAGCTGGAAAGCTGCTCGACTCAGTTGGGGGGAAAGTATTGCCATGCTGGTCGGATGGATGCTGGCGGTGTATCCTGAATCTCTGCTGGTTGGAGCTTCGCCTGTGCGTGAAGCTTTCCTGCTCCTATTTATTGCCATGTCCTTCTGGGGGATGGTGGACTGGCTTGCGAACCGCCGTCGTATCGCGTGGCTGTGGATAGCGGCCAGCCTGCTTGGAATGATACTGGTTTCCCCCGGTGTTGTGATTGCTGCCCTGGTGGGCCTGGGGGGCTGGGCCTGGCTGCGTGAAAAAGAACGCAGCATCAGTGGGTGGGTGGTCGCAGGAGCCACCGTGCTGGTTGTACTGGCCACATTGTTTCTGGGGGTGGTGGTGGGGAGCACCCTTCAAGTGCCGGGTGGACCGTTGGCCAACCTGATCAACTGGCTCCGCTATTCGGCAAATTATGGTGCCCAGGTAACTGAGCAAAACTCCGGTTGGCTTCAGACGATATTTGGATACCTGCCTGACTCGCTGCATTTACCATTTATCACCGCTTATGGCATCGCCCAGCCGGTATTGCCAGCTGCAATTGCCGACCCAGCTGTCTGGCCGATGCGCATCCTGGGAATTCTGCGCGGGTTGGGATGGTACGCACTGCTCCCATTCCTTGCTTACAGTCTACGGTCCATTTGGAAAACAACTGATAAACGGGAGCGATTTGCCTGGATGTGGATTTGGCTGGTGGCCTGGGCTTGGATCATCGTTTCATCTGCCCGTGCCGGCGGGGACCAGTGGGATAACCCGCGTTATCGCGTTATCCTGCTGATATTCCAGGCTGCATTGGCTGCACAGGCTTTCACCTGGCAGCGTGCCACCCGGGACCGCTGGTTGGGGCGCATCCTGGGAGTGGAGGCGGTATTCCTGGTACTATTCGGGTACTGGTATACCAGTCGCTATTATGGATTACCGGTCTTTCACATTTTTACTGTTTTCGGGGTGATAGCCGTGATTAGTGCAGCCATCCTTATTGGAGGCTTGCTTTGGGACCAGTGGCAAGCGAGGCATCGACCGGGAAATTCCAATAGTTGATGGCTTTGTTCACGTAACAAATTAATAATCTACAAATTATTGGATATATTTCAGCAATGCCTTGACCTGGATCAGGCAGGCGCATTACCAAACCAGGGAAATCCTCCATTTTCCGTGCACTTGACGTATATTCATTCTCGTTTATAATTCAGCCACTGAATTATGGAAAGGAGCCATTTTGCCTACTGCCCTCATTACCGGCGTGACAGGTCAGGCTGGTTCGTACCTGGCGGAGTTCCTACTCTCCAAAGGCTATAATGTGGTGGGAATGGTGCGCCGTTCCAGCACTGTAACCTTTGAGCGTATCCAGCACATCCAGAATGACATCACTATTGTCCAAGGTGACCTGCATGACCAAAGCTCATTAAACGCAGCCCTGGAGCAATACCGTCCAGATGAAGTGTATAACCTTGCCGCGCAATCTTTTGTAGCGGCGTCCTGGACCCAGGCGGTACTGACCGGAGAGGTGACTGCCCTGGGGGTCACTCGATTGTTGGAGGCCATCCGCCAGGTAAATCCAAAATGCCGCTTCTACCAGGCATCAAGCAGCGAAATGTTCGGGAAAGTTGTCGAGTCTCCCCAAAACGAGGCGACGCCTTTTTATCCGCGCAGCCCCTACGGCGTGGCAAAGGTTTATGGACATTGGATTACAGTAAACTATCGCGAATCCTATAATATGTTTGCCGTCTCCGGAATCCTTTTCAATCACGAGAGCCCGCGGCGCGGCTTGGAGTTTGTGACCCGCAAGATATCAAATGGCGCGGCGAGAATCAAGGCTGGATTAGACAAAGAACTTCGCCTGGGCAACCTGGATTCACAAAGGGATTGGGGTTTCGCCGGAGAATATGTGGAAGTGATGTGGAAAATGCTCCAGCAAAACACCCCGCAAGATTACGTGATCGGGACTGGCGAACCTCATTCCGTTCGGGATTTCTGCGAGGCGGCTTTCAACCATGTGGGATTAAACTACCAGGATTTCGTGGTGCAGGATCAGCGTTTTATGCGGCCTTCCGAAGTTGACCGACTCAAGGCTGATCCTTCGAAAGCACGCCGGGAACTGGGTTGGGCTCCGAAGGTGGGTTTTTATGATTTGGTCAGCATGATGGTCGAAGCCGACCTTAAACGCGTTGAAAAAGGGAACCTTTAACCGGTAAAACTATGACAAATCCAGAGGAATCGACCCGTGAGCTGGCCCTGCTCGAAACGATCGAGCGCGACCCGGATGTAACCCAAGCTTCCATCGCCACCCAATTGGATGTGGCAGTTGGGACTGTTAACTGGCATCTCAAACGCCTGATCGAGAAGGGCTACGTCAAGATAAAGCGCGCCAATCGCAAGAAACTGGTCTATATCATCACCCCCGAAGGGATTGCCCTGCGTGCCCGCCTGACAGTGGACTATATCGAGCAGCAATTCCTGCTTTACCGAAATACCCGCCAGCATGTTAAAGAACACATCGAACAGGTAAGGGCAGCTGGCTTTGACCGGGTGGGCCTGGTGGGTGAGGGGGATGTAGCTGATATTTGCCGCCTGACCTGCCTGGAACAGGGTGTTGCCGTTGTGTCCGATGGAAGCGTACCCTCATTGGTGGTATCTGGTCTGAAGGTACGGCTGGAAGGTATTTAAGTGATCACCCAGGAGAATCAGGATCAAGGTGTCAAGGAAATCAATGGAAGAATCTGACGGATCCCGCAAAGGATCAGTGAAATGGGACATGATCATCAGCCCGCAGCGCAATTTTTTCGATTTGCGTTTGCGTGAACTCTGGCATGCCCGCGATTTGATCCTTTTATTCGTCCGTCGTGATTTTGTTTCCGTCTATAAACAGACCATCCTGGGACCGCTCTGGTATCTCATTCAGCCGTTATTAACGACCATCACGTTTACCGTCATATTTGGCAATATAGCCAAACTCCCCACAGATGGATTGCCGCAATTCCTGTTCTATATGTCCGGCACCGTCATCTGGACTTATTTCGCCAGCTGTCTTACCAAGACTTCTGAAACATTTGTGAGCAACGCCAACCTGTTTGGCAAGGTTTATTTCCCTCGTTTAGCCGTGCCAATCTCGATTCTCATTTCCAATTTAATCGCTTTCGCCATCCAATTTGGCTTTTTCCTAGCATTCATGGCCTATTTTGCCCTGCAGGGTACGCAATTCCATCCGAATTGGTGGATGCTGCTGACACCTGTGCTTTTATTGATGATGGCCGGGTTGGGGCTTGGTTTCGGCATCATTGTTTCGTCGCTTACCACCAAGTACCGTGATCTTCGTTTTTTGGTGCAATTCGGGGCACAACTTTTAATGTATGTAACGCCGGTCATCTACCCCTTATCCTCCATTTCGCATAAATACCAGGCGCTGCTGCAATTCAACCCCATGTCATCCGTCGTGGAGGCTTTTCGATATGCTTTCCTTGGGGCTGGGACGGTGGACCTGGGTCAACTGGCATATAGTTTTGGAGTCATGCTGGTGGTGATCATCCTCGGTGTCGTCATTTTCAATCGCGTGGAAGCAACCTTCATGGATACCGTATGAGTGATCCTGTCATCGTTGCAGAAAATATCTCCAAGGCATACCACCTGGGCCAGATCGGAAGCGGCACGCTTACGAATGACCTTAAGGCATGGTGGGCCAAAGCACGCGGCAAGCCCAACCCACTGATGAAGATCGGGGAGGAAGAACTCGATGGGGAAACTCTCTGGGCATTGCGCGACGTAAGCTTCTCGGTGGAAAAAGGCACAGTGCTTGGCATTATTGGAAGAAATGGGGCCGGTAAAAGCACCCTGTTAAAGATCCTTTCACGCGTTACTGCTCCCACTGCGGGCCAAATAAAAGTAAAGGGCCGGATAGCCAGCTTGTTGGAAGTGGGTACCGGGTTTCACCCGGAATTGACCGGACGGGAGAATATATATTTAAATGGTGCCATCCTGGGCATGAAGAAGGTCGAAGTAGACAGAAAATTCGATGAAATACTGGATTTCTCTGAAGTTGAACAGTTCATCGACACACCTGTCAAACGATACTCCTCGGGCATGTACGTTCGCCTGGCATTTGCGGTGGCGGCTCATCTTGAACCGGAAATTTTGGTGGTGGATGAAGTGCTGGCCGTTGGAGATGCTGAGTTCCAAAAGAAAAGCCTGGGAAAAATGGGTGACGTAGCACGGGATGAAGGTCGCACAGTGCTTTTTGTCAGTCATAACATGTCGTCGATCCTGCGCCTGACCCAGGAATTGATCGTTTTGGAAAAGGGTCATTTGGCACTGCGCGCTCCGTCTGCGGAAGCAGTGGACTACTACTTATCCGGGGGGAATGCCGAAGCTGGCGAACGGACCTGGGAAGCAGGTGAAATTCCTGCCGACGCAGCCCCATTCCGACCGATCGCTTTGCGCCTTTTGGACAAGACCAGGAAGATCGTGGATTCGGTCCGCTCGACCGAAGCATTTCAAATAGAAATGGAATATGCCCTGGCAGCCCCCTTGACCGGTCTGCGCATCGGGATTTACATCAGTACGGCGCGCGGGGAGTACGTGCTGACCTCCTTTGACACAGATGATCAGAAACGTTTTGAAAAACATGGATCGCGTCGAGCCGGGCATTACATCAGCAGTTGCATTCTCCCGCCAGATTTCCTGAACGGTGGACGTTACACCCTGGGAGTAAACGCCAGTTCCTACCGTGTCCGACGTTATTTCATGGACGAGGCGGCTCTTAGCTTTAATGTAGATACGTCCGGTGCGCCTGGGAAGCAATGGGCCGAACCACGCCCCGGCGTCCTGCGCCCGAGGCTGGAGTGGAAGATCGAGACGCGATGAGACCTCAAACTCTGATTAAAGAGTTCCTGGGCGAAATGCCGTTTTCCGTTGAGGCATACTGGCTGTTGCGCCACCGCGACCACAAGATTGCCAGCCGGTTCAACCTGGAAGCTCTTGCAGCCCGCCTGCCTGAAATGGTTGCCCAAGTGAGCCCCTTTGCACACTCTGCACCGGCTGGTAAAAAGATTTTCATTTTTGCGTCCATGCATTCATGGATAAACCATGTTACATTGACCGGGCTGACCCTGCGCGGCCTGGGCAATGAAGTCACCCTGGGTTACCTCCCCTTTGGCGACTTTGCCAAGCCGATCAGCCGTTTCGACCTCCGCCGCCATGAACTTTATGCCCGTCATATTTTGCAGGGTGCAGCTCCGCTGCTCAAGATCGTTTCATTCCAGGACATGCAATCTGCTGGAGAAATTCCGGAGACCTTGCTGAAGGCAGTGGAGCAAGTGACGGTTTACGATACTCAATACACCCTACAGCGGGAAGAAGTCACGGGGAGCGAACCAATCTACCAGTTACGGCACCAACGCAACCTGGATGCGGCTCGCAAGGCATACGCGTACTTCCAAAAAAACCGGCCCGATGTGGTCATCGTCCCAAATGGGATGATCCAGGAATACGGCGCGGTTTACGAAGCCGCCCGAGCATTGGGGATCACCGCAGTCACCTACGAATTCGGTGAACTTGATCAGCAAATCTGGATCGACCGGGACCAGCTGGTGATGTTCCATTTTACGGACGAGGCATGGGAAAAGTGCCGGGACCGTGTTTTGGATGACGACCAAAATGCCTGGCTGGATTCTTTCCTGGCTGAGCGGCAGGGGTTGAAGGCAGGAGCTCAATTTGCCCATCTCTGGCAAAAGTCGTCACAGCGGGGAGGCGAGAAAATCCGTTCAGAGCTGGGATTGGATGACCGCCCGATCGTCTTCCTGCCGACCAATGTCCTGGGAGATTCAGCCACCCTGGGCCGCACCATCTTCAGCCAGTCGATGGCTGAATGGGTCGAGCGCGTTGTCCCATTTTTCGCGAGCCGGAACGAGGTCCAGCTGGTGATCCGCATCCATCCGGCAGAGACCTGGACGGTGGGGCCTTCGGTCGCAGAGATCATTCGCAAGGTCCTGCCGGAGATCCCTCCCCAAATCCATTTGATCGGGCCAGCGGAGAAAATCAACACCTACGATCTGATGGATATCACCGACCTGGCGCTCGTATATACCACTACTGCCGGGCTAGAGATGGCGGTGCGCGGCATCCCGGTGCTGGTGAGCGGAGCCTCCCAATACCGCGCAAAAGGCTTCACCCTGGATGCTCATACCTGGGATGAATATTTCCAGGTGCTGACCCGGGCTCTCAAGGATCTGTCAGCCAGCCGCCTGACAGCGAAGCAAATGCAGCTTGCCAGGAATTACGCTTATTTTTATTTCAAGGAATATCCGCGACCTTTCCCGTGGCACCTGGAGAAAATCTGGTCCAGCCTGGAAAAACGACCGCTGTCTTTTGTGCTCAGCGCGGAAGGTCGCAAAAAATATCAGGCCACCTTTGAGGAATTAGCTGGCGCTTCGATCGATTGAATGATTAAATAATTAACCATGTGTGAGTCCCCGGATGGTTATTGACAAATAAAGGAGAAACATTTATGACACAAACTCGAGTTCTGGTTACAGGGGCCGGTGGTTTCATTGGACACCACCTTGTTTCTTTCCTGCGTGCCAAGGGATACTGGGTGCGCGGCGTGGATATAAAGGTCCCCGAATTCAGCGAATCGGATGCGGATGAGTTCGAAGTTCTTGACCTGCGCCGTTGGGACAACTGCCTGCAGGCAACCCGCGGCATTGACGAGGTCTACGGGCTGGCTGCCGATATGGGCGGGATGGGCTTCATTTCGGCCCATCACTCGGAAATCCTGCATAACAACTCGTTGATCAATACCCACACCCTGGATGCAGCGCGTGTCAACGGGGTGAAGCGTTACTTCTACACTTCGTCTGCCTGTGTCTACCCTGAATTCAAGCAAACGGAAACGAATGTTGTTCCATTGAAGGAAGAAGATGCCTACCCCGCCATGCCCCAGGACGCATATGGCTGGGAGAAACTGGTGATGGAACGCCTGTGTACTCACTACCGGGAGGATTACGGTCTGGAGACCCGCATCGTGCGCTTCCACAACATTTTTGGTCCGCAGGGGACCTGGGAAGGCGGGCGCGAAAAAGCACCCGCTGCCCTGTCCCGCAAGGTGGCGGTTGCCAAGCTGACCGGCAAGCATGAGATCGAGATGTGGGGGGATGGGGAACAGACCCGATCGTTTTGCTACATTGACGACACGCTGGAAGGCATCTACCGCTTGATGCGCTCTGATCATGTCCTTCCCCTAAATCTTGGATCGGACCGCATGGTGACCATCAACGAGCTGGCTCAAATGGCAGCTGATATTGCCGGAATTAAGATCACCATCAAACATATCGAAGGCCCCCAGGGAGTGCGGGGACGCAACTCGGACAATACCCGCCTGCGTGCAGTCCTCAAATGGGAACCAAAATTGACGCTGGAGCAGGGAATGGAAAAGACCTACAAATGGATCGAAGGGCAGGTCTCCCGGAAACTCGGATTGCCGATTCCCAACTAGGCGAATTATCCTGCAAAGGTTGTTCTCTGCTTGAGCTAAACGATGCCATGTCATTCCTGACCATTTTTACGGCTCCCAAGCCGTTTACCAACCCGCATATCAAGATCATTCAGCGCAACGCTGTCCAGGCATGGACAAGGCTGAAGGATGTTGAAATCATCCTGATCGGAGACGAGCCAGGCATACCTGAAGCTGCAAGGGAATTTGGCGTTCTCAACGTCCCAAAGGTGGATCGTGATGAGAATGGCATCCCGACCGTTAAATCGGTGATGGAGATCGGCCATACTCACAGCGCGAGCCCATTATTGTGCTATGCCAATGCCGATATGATCCTGATGTCAGATCTCGGCCGGGCAGCGCGGCAGGTTTCGGAACAGGCGCGCGACTTTTTATTGGTGGGACAACGCTGGGACCTTGAATTGAACGATCCGGTTGATTTTACAGGCGATTGGGAGTCGCGCCTGCGCCTGGATGTAGCCCAACGCGGTAAATTCTATTCACCGTGGGGAATAGACTACTTTGTCTTTCCGCGCAATCTCTTCACCGAGGTGCCAAATTTTACAATTGGCAGGCCTGCCTGGGACAATTGGATGGTCTACCATGCCCGCACCACTTTCGGCCTGGCAATTGACGCCACCCGGGATGTGCTGGCTGTCCATCAGAAACATGATTACAGTCACCTGCCGGGCAACCGGCCTCCCTATGGTTCAGAGGTCGCAAAATCCAACCTGGCAAAGGCCGGGGGTCGGAGATGTGTGTTCAATATTCTCGATACGAACCGCGAATTCATCCGGGGACGTGTCCGCTTGCCAGAGTTTAGGTTGGTACGCATTCTGCGCCGTCTTGAGAAGTTGTTCATAAACGACACGGGAAAAGGTTGGAGCTGGGAAATATCCCTAAGACTCCAAAAGATGCAGCGCCCGTTGGGAGTCAAACCAAGGAGATAAGGATGCGTGTTGGTCATAATCCTGCCCGGTTTATTGAGAAGGTTGCCCAGCCTGCCAAGGTTACCGTGGCAGTGGTCAACTGCATCCCATTCCTGAGTGGATATTACGAACAGGGTTTGGATGTTTTGAAAACATGTATCACGAGCATTCACGAAACCACACCTGAAAGCCATGACCTGATGGTGTTTGATAATCATTCCTGCAGGGAAGTATGTCAGTATCTGGAAGATGCCCACCACACGGGCATTATCCAATACCTGGTGCTTTCAGACAAGAACATTGGAAAGATCGGGGCGTGGAACTTCATGTTTGGTGCGGCGCAGGGGGAATACGTTGTTTTTTCAGATGCCGATATTGGCTTCCGCGATGGCTGGTTAGCTGCCACGTTAAAACTATTCAAAGCATACCCAAACGTTGGCATGGTAACAGCCCGACCGCTCCCCACACCGGTTAAATATTCCACGGCCACTTTTGAATGGTCGAGGCAACAACCTGCTGGTGTCCTTGAAGAAGGAAAATTTCTACCGTGGGATGTGTATATTGAGCATGTTCAAAGCCTGGGGTTTGTCGAGAAAAAAACCTCCGAATTTTCGTCAAATGTTATGTACCGGCTGAGTTACGGTGGGCAAAATGCCTATATTGGTGCGGCTCATTTCCAATTTACCGCGCAGGCGAATGTGCTCAGGAAGATCATGCCTCTTCCTTCCGATCAGCCGATGCGCGGCGAGCGCGCCCTTGATGAGGCTATTAATAATATGGGACTATTACGCCTGACAACAGAAGAGGCACTTGTCTGGCATATGGGCAACCGGGTGTCGCTACCACTTCAACCGGCCAAATTGCCGCGCAAGACCCTCATACAGAAAATTCTCTGGCTACCTCCCATCCGGCGAGTGTTGCTGTGGGTAAATAACCAGATCTTCAAACTATACTTCCTCAATGTTGAATAATATATTTTAGCTGAACGACTGGAAAACACTTATCAATTCATTTCCTAATTATTTATGCAAAGGTCGTTTCCATGAAAGTACTTTATGTAGCCTGGCATGACCCGATGAATATCGACGTTGGGAATGGAATGGATTATTTTAAATATCAGTCCATTTGCAATCGCGGTTTTGACGTTAAATATATTGGACCTTTCCATTATCCCCTTCCCCCACTGGAAAAATTGGCTGCCCGTATCTATCAACGGACCGGAAAGCGATATTTAAAAAATAGTATGTCCACCGTTTGGAAAGTCTCTCAAGCCACCAATCAAGCTGTTCGAGATTGGAAACCAGATGTTATTTTCACAAGATACGTTGCTGCTCTTGTCTATTATAAAGGACCTGCTCCCTGCGTTTTCTCAATGGACACCACGTTCTATGGATTGGAAAAATACTGGCCTCTATATGGCTGGCCTGCTTTAATGGTATCCATGTGGCAGGAAAGGAGGGCATTTCGTTGGTGTAAAAAAGTCCTCACGAACAGCGAATGGCATCGAAAAATCCTCACCGATGTCTACAAAGTACCGCTGGATCATACGGGCGTGTTTCCTCTTCCATCTACGTTGCCACCTCAAAAAGTCCCGGACAAAATAGATATGGAATGGAAAAAACTACAGTCTCCGCTACGACTGCTTTTAGTAGGCCGGGATTATCGCCGCAAAGGGATTGATATTGCCATTGAAACCGTCCACAAACTCAATTCGTCAGGCATCCCTTCAGAATTAATCGTATGCGGAACCCAGGGCAAAGAAGACGAGTTCGTTAAATTTGTTGGACCTTTCAAGAAAAATGATCCCGGGCAATTGGACCAGTATCTCGATTTATACCGCAGGGCAAACTTCCTGATCCACCCAGCCCTTTTTGAACCAGCTGGTATCGTTGCCGCCGAGGCAGCCGCGTTTGGCACCCCAACGATCACGAATAATGTCGGCGGGCTGGCAACGACGGTGGCGGATGGGGAATCCGGTTTTGTTTTACCCTCGGGGAGCCCTTCAGATGCCTACGTCCAGGCGATCACGCGAATTATTAGCAACCCTGAAGAATACTATGACTTATGCCGAAGAACACGGCAGCGATATGAGCGAGAATTAAACTGGGACGCGGTCGGTGGGTGGTTTGCAGACATTATTAGACAGGTTGCCAGGCAGGAATAAGAATCTTAATGAGAAAAATGATCTGGGATCACTTTTCCTGGAGAGATGGGCAGACCATCAAACGCATTCATTCCTGTACACCTTTCGGGGTTCATTACCCATGCAAAATGACTCATAAATTCTTTGGAGTATCATGCCGGAAAAAGTAATGCATTGTCCATTGTGCACAAGTACCAGCAGCAACCCCTTCGACCAGCGGAATTTTCGCGGCTCCCAGGTTGACAACCGGATTTGTGTGAAATGTGGGCTTGTTTACCAATCCCCGCGCATGACCGAAGAAGAGATGGAGCGATTTTACCAGGCGGATTACCGGCGCACTTACCAGGGCGCTGAGGGACCGGTTTCCCGTGATCTGGTCGTTCAGACTGCTCGTGCCCGGAGTTTGTTCGGTTTTATTCAGCCACACATTGGAATTATCAATCGTTGTCTTGATATCGGCTGCTCTGCTGGCCTGATCCTGCAGCGTTTCAAAGAATTCTATGGCTCACAGTCCATTGGGATTGAACCGGGCGACGCCTACCGCAAATATGTCCAAGATCTGGGGATAATCGTTTATCCGTCGTTGGATGAGTTGGAACATTCTGGAGAAAAAAGATTTAACCTGATTTGCATGTCGCACGTCCTTGAACACCTGCCACACCCGGTGGAGTACCTGGTTCACCTGCGAGAGAAATTGATCGAACCTGACGGCTGGCTGCTGGTGGAAGTTCCCAATCTATTTGCACACGATTCGTTCGAACCAGCTCACCTAGTATCTTATAGTCAGCATACACTGAGACAAACACTTGAAAAAGCTGGTTTTGAAATTGTCTGCCTGGAAGCGCATGGACAACCACGTTCTGATATCTTACCGCTTTATATCACAGCGCTTGCGCATCCTATATTCAACACAATGCAACCATGGCGTGCGAGTCTTGAACGATTGGTGGCTCTAAAACGCCTCATGGGACTGGTTCGCCGCCATACCCTGGAGAAATTAGTTCCAAATCGCGCTTGGAAGATTATTTAAAGTTGAAGTCAAAATATTTTGGTGATTTATTTTGGAAAGTACAAAAAATAAGGTGAGCATCCGAAAATGAACCATGCAAAGCTGCCCGAGATTTCAATTGTTATTCCCACCTATAATCGACCGGATTGTTTGACCCGCTTATTGGATTCATTGTGCGTCCAAACGGTCAGCAAGGAAAAGTTCGAGATCATCGTGGTGGATAATGCTCCTGAAGAAGATTCTAACCAGGTAAAAATTCTATGTGATAAGCCAACCTACTCAAAATTGGATGTGCGTTATATTAGCCAGTCTGAAGTAGGAGTAAGCGCAGCCCGAAACAAGGGTGTGGCTGTCGCGCGAGCTGAATTGATCGGGTTCCTGGATGACGACAGCCTGCCTCATCCGGACTGGATTGAAACGCTTCTGCGGATCTTTTCCGAAACAAATGCGGATATTTTGGGCGGACCGACCAAGCCGTATTATATGGTCACTAAACCAACATGGATTCGTGATAATTATTTTGTGACTACACAGGGAGAAATCGCCTGCTGGTTGAATGGAATCAAGGCGGTATCTGGTTCCAACATGGCTTGGCGAAAGCAAGTTATCAGGGATTTGGGCAGTTTTTCTTTGTCCTATGGCTATATTGGGAACAAAAAGGTGTACGGCGATGAAACAGAACTCAACCTGCGTGCCCGGCAGGCCGGTTATTCCACCTGGTATGATCCGCGCTTGGGGATCGAACATTGTGCTCATCGAGACCGATTGCGGGTCGGTTGGTTCTTTTCGAGCGGTTACCGGTACGGCCAGGTAAAAGCGCGATTGAATTACCAATTTGATAGCGCCAAAGATATCCGACCTGCATCCCGGAAATTCCTATCGCAATGGAAAAGCCTAATCGTTAAATTATTGATAATGATTGGATCTCTCCTTGGCGTCCCTTTTCGCTCGCATGCTGTTTATCCATATTGGCAGAATTATGCAGTTGAATTTGTTCAACCGAGGATACGAAAGATTCAGCCAGGCGCTCAAGCTGCTTGAAATTTATTACATTGGGGAGACAAAATCATGAGAAAAGGTCAAAACCCTGCCAAGATGGGCCTGAAAGCTTACCAACCACTACAACTGGGGATATTGCTCGTTGTCTATATTCCCAACCAAAGCGGGTATTTTTCGGATTCGCTAAAAATTCTTGAATACCAGGTAGCCAGCATTCATAAAAACACATCGGCAGAATTTAACATTCACGTTTTCGACAACGCTTCGTGCAAGGAAGTCAGGGATGCGTTAAACAAATTTCAGGCTGATGGATGGATCGATTGGTTGACGCTATCAAAGCACAATATGGGTAAGGGGGGTGCATTAAATTGGGCCTTACGCGGCATGCCAAATGAAATAATATGCTATTCAGATGGCGATGTGTATTTTCGCCCCGGATGGTATGAAAGCAGCCTGGCAGTATTGAAAACCTTCCCACAGACAGGAATGGTGACCAGCCAGCCGTGCTTTTTCGACAATTTAGTTGGCAAAGGTCGCGCTCATCTCGAGTTGCGCAAGCGGGAAGAGTTCCAATTTTCAACCCGGCTTGCAGACTCATCGAGCGCAGAAGAATACGTACGCAGTGTGGGTAAAAATCCTGATTTATTGATTAAGTATAATCAGCACTCCTGGGATATTATCTCCGCTAAATCGAGCGGGGTGGAAACAGTGATCGGATCATCTCCTTTTCAATTCGTTGGATACAAAACCACCCTGGAAAAAATTCTACCCCTTACCTACACTCATGCCATGAGGGAGGATGTTCAAATATCAGCTCGGTTGGACAGCCTGGGGCTTCTACAACTCTCCACGGTGAAACCTTTTGTTTATCATATGGGTAACCAAATGGATGAAACCACCCTCAAAGAAGCCCAGCGTGATGGCCTCAGTGAACTGGGACTAGGGAATCCAGCTTCGAGTGAAACCCAAGTCCATACCCAAACCAGCAAGGCAAAATTTCGAGCGTTTGAGAATCTTGGATTTCCTCGCACGCTTCCCGTACTTAAAAAAATCGTTGCAGCGCATTTATAACCTTTTGTTCGAGTATTTCGCAAAAGCAAAATGAACAATATCAATTTTTCTCTTGCCGATGACGACCCAATAAATATCGAGAACAAATTTTTGGGAGATGTTTCAATTTAGTCGCATTTTCTCGGATGAAACACCCTGAAATTAGAGTACAACGGTGAAAAAAGTTCTCAGAATCCTCGGCGTTGGCTTGATTGCGGTGGGAGTCTTCTTTGTATTAGAAGGCATCAGAATTATCAATGTGATTGTCTCTATCCATCATTTGCGCTTCATTTTCATCGGCTGCGGGCTGGCAGGACTCGGAATTGCCGCCCTTGTAAACGCCAACCAGCGCCTGAAGATTAAGCCCCTTCGAGTGGATTTCTCATGGATGATCCAACCTGAAGGAGTATTCCTGATCATTGCCCTGGTATTTGGGAGAGTGATGTGCTTTCTGATCCCCAACCAGTCGGGGTTCGATGAGTTGGACCACCTGGCACGGATTTGGGAAATCTCGGGAGGATTTTTTATCCCCAACCAGAAGCTTTCACAAGGTCCTTACCTGCCGAAGGTCTTTAGAGAAATATCTTATCGCAACCAGTTCTTCTATGATCCGGTTGATCCAAATTATTTTTCAGAGCATGGGAAAGATCGCATTTCTCAGGATGGATTTATTGATTTTAGAATTAAACCTGTCAATTTTCCAACGGTATATTTTCCTCAAGCTTTTGCCATGGGGTTGCTCGGTCGGATCATGGATGCACCTGTCCTTGTGATCTACTACACTTCCCGCATCCTGGATCTCCTGGGTTACCTCCTGTTGACATTTATTGCCATCCGACTCATCCCATTTGGTAAATGGATACTGACTGTTTTAGCGTTGGCACCGATCGCGGTGTACCAGGCATCAACTGTCTCGCCGGATGCTTACACCAACGGGGCTTGTTTTTTGTTTATTGCCTGGGTGCTGAAGCTGGCGTTCCAGGAAAACAAAATCAATTGGAAACAGTTATGGATCACGATCGGGTTGACCGCGTTGCTGCTGATGGTCAAACTAAATGCTGCCTTCCTGCTGCCGCTGCTCCTGCTTCTGGTATGGAGAGGATTTGAGTCCAGGAAAATGCTGCCCATCCTGGCCGGGGCGATTGGTTTCTTCTTCCTGGTATTTGTTGTAGGGTGGAGTGTGCTGGTATATTCGCATTATTATTCGAACGTACCTGGATATGGATTAACAGGCCAGGCAGTCTATATCTTCTCTCACCCATTGAATATTTGGTGCGACACTTTATCATGAGTTTGCCGGCCATGGTTTCGGGTATCTTAAGGAATGGGTTGCCACGTATGGGTTTGGTGCCTGGAAGGTTCCGCCGGTAACCTACCCCCTGTTCGGGATAGCCATGGTGGCTGCCTGGTTCTTTCCCACTTCGCCGCAGCGGGTTAACGGCAGGACCCGCACTGTTTTGATCCTGACTGGGGTTGTCGGTAGTTTATTAACCGTGCTGGTACTATACCTGACGGTAAACCCCATCGGCTCATCCACGATTACTGCAATCCAGGGGCGGTATTTTACCCCAATCGTTCCGGTAATATTTTTGGGACTGGTACCCGGCCGAAAGTTAATTTCCAGGCTGGCAGGGTGGATCGTCCCGTTAATAATTGGGATAACCTCTGTAGGTGCTCTTGCAGTATACGGTCTGGGGATATATCTCTCATATTATGTGACCTGCGGCACCAGCATATATACCTCCGGATTGTGCTATCAGCCCTTGTATAAAAACTGGGAATCTGACCCCCAACTCACCCAGCCAGTAACCAAGGATGTGGTATTGCAGCAAGACTTTATTTCCGTTTGCACTCCCATTCGATCGATCAGGATTTGGAGCGCCTCTCCCTCTCCATCAGCTGCCGGAGAAACGCAGATTACATTAAAGGATGCGTCCAGCGGGGCAGTTTTGGTTGAAAAACTTGTGAATAATCAGGATGTTGCCGATTACGCCTGGGTGGAGGTGCCTTTCCCTCCGATCGATGATGCCAAAGGAAAACAGTATCAGTTGGAAATGACTTCTGGTCTCTCTGATCCTGCTGCTGGAATATCGTTTGGAGTGACAGCCCGCCGTGAATATCGATTTGGATTGATCATTAATGATACTCCCGCGGAAAATGATCTTATGTTCCAGTATGGTTGTGGTCGTTTAACGATTTCTGAATTACTGAATAAGAATAAACGATGATAAATCGGAAACTAAATATCACCGACCATAGACAGATCAATAAGTGAAGTCATAGGAAAACAAAAAATCATTATGAACCGTAATTTTTCGTGGATAAAACAACCGGAATGGGTATTCTTGATCATAGCTCTGGTTTTTGGAGCCGTGTTGTGCTTTCTCATCCCTGTCCAGGCTGGGTTTGATGAAATTACACATATTGCAAAAATATGGGAAATCTCGGGCGGATATTTTCTACCCAATCAAAGGCTTTCTCAAGGTCCATATTTGCCCGAGGCATTCGTAGACATTTCCTATCGCAATCAATATTTCTTTGATCCGGTCGATCGCAATTATTTTGCTGTTTTTGGGAAGGAACGAATAGATTGGAACAACTTTGTCAACTATCAAACACGATCATCTTATATATCAACAGTTTACTTGCCACAAGCAATAGCCGTAGGGTTAGTCAAACTAAATGCTGCCTTCCTCCTCGCTGCTTTTGCTTCTGGATGGAGATTTGTATTCTTGCGCATCCCTTGGAATTTGGAGCGACTCTATTCCATGATTTTGCCGACCATGGAGTTATGTATTTGCAGAATTGGGTCGCCACCTATGGTTTTGGTGCCGGGAGGGTTCCACCAGTAACCTATCCCTTATTCGGACTGGCGCTGGTTGCTGCCTGGTTATGCTCCCCCTTACCTCGACCGATAAACGCCCGGACTCGGGTACTTCTAATTTTCACCGGCTTATCCGCTTGCTTTTTTACTTTACTGGTGATTTATCTTACCCTAAATCCGATTGGCTCAAGAGTAATTGTTGGTTTGCAAGGACGTCACTTTACTCCAATCTTCCCAGTCCTGGTTTTAGCGGTTCTACCCGGGAGAAAGTATTTTCCCCGACTGGCGGGTTGGATTGTTCCATTGATAGCTGTGGATGGCTTCCGTTCTCTCGCTTGCAGTATTTTTGCTTGGCACATATCTCTCATATTATGTGGTCTGTGGAACAAGTATTTATTCACCTGGACTGTAATCATCCTGCGGAGTACGACTTGATGTTCCAGTATGGCTGCGAACCTTTGACGCTTGCAGATCTGATTGAGTCAAAAAATTCCATGACCAAACGAATTTTCATCATCGCCGATCACGGGCTTGCCCTGATCTATTTTCTCCAATCGGATGTGATCTCCACGCTACTAAAAGCCGGCGTGGAAGTCGTCCTGTTCACTGATGATGATTCACTCCCGGCGATCAAAAAACGCTACGAGCAGCCCGGTCTCTCCTTCGAAGGTATTCGGTTGAAGGAATGTGAAACTTATTTCCAAACCGTGGACCCGTTCATTCAGCGCTGCCTGCAAATGCTGCGCTGGGTGGGTGGTTCCAGGCGCATCAACGTGACAGCCATGGACGGAAATTACCACCTCCTGGCTGCTGCGTTCACCGGGCGGGGACGCTTTGCCCTGCCTCTTCTGAGGGCAGCCATCTGGTTGATGCGCCGCTCGAGGATTTTGCGACGAATGGTCGTCCAATATCAAAACCGATATACCCCGTGCTTTTACGATGACTTGTTCGAGAAATACAAACCGGACCTGGTGGTGTCTCGCACACCTGGCTGGCGCACGGACCGGTATATCCTGCGGGCTGCCGCCCAGCGCGGGATACGTACGGCTGCCGTTACGATCGGGTGGGATAACCCATCCTCTTATGGGCTGCCAGGCGCTCCGGTGGAATTCATAACATGCTGGTCTGAGATCCAGAAGCAAGAATATCTCCTGGGTTCCGACTGGGACCCAAAGAATGTTTTCATTGGCGGTGTGCCAGCCTATGATGGATACTTCCGCCATGAGTGGCAGCGCCCCCGCCAGGAATACTTTTTGCAGCACGGCCTGGACCCGGACCGACCGTTGTTATCATACGCCTGCAGTTTTGAGACCCTGCACCCCAATTTTCCTAACATCGCAGCAATTGCGGAATTAGTGAATCAGGATCAGTTGATCAAACCTTGCCAGTTGCTGATTCGCCTGCATCCGAACCATTTTCGGCCCGGCACTCGCTTTGAGGGCGAAGCCAACCGGGTGCGTGAGTACATCAAAGGCATGCCGAATGTCCACCTGGTGGAACCGGTTTCGCTGGGCGGCGGGCTGGGTCACTATTCGGGCGAGGACATGGACGAAAAGGCCTCCATGATGACCTGGTCTGATGTGTTCCTGACGGTATATTCCACCATGGTAGTGGAAACAGCCATCCATGACCGGCCGATCATCAGCGTGACGATCGATACGCCCGGCGGCTGGAATATGAAGGACGTTTATTCACTCCCACTGACCGCCATCGGGGATTGGCCCACCCACCAGCGTTTCCGCTTTTCAGGGGCAGGGCGGGTGGCAGCCAGCAAGGAGCAGGTCCGTAATCATGTTAATTTCTATCTTCAAAACCCGGCAGCCGATCGAGAAGAACGCTGCAAATTTATAAATTGTGAATGCACTTTTTCGGATGGAAGTGCAGGGAAGAAAACAGGGGACTATTTGTTATCATGGATAAATTAATTATGAATATAAAATTAAGAATTTATCGTGTTTCCAGGAACCCAAGGTTGAAAAAGTTACGTGGTTTTTGGAGGTTTCAGGCTTGGGCTCAACATCTGGTGTTGGATAAGTACTTTAAGTTACCTTATTTGGAAGGTCATGCGTGGGTGTGTCCAGCTCATACAATGGGTTCGCAAGTATTTTTCAATGGTGTGTATGAACCGGTAATTATTCGTATTATCAGAGAATTCATTAGAAGGGAGTATTCTTTTATTGATGTTGGGGCTAATTTGGGTCTGCACACTCTGGCTGCTGCTTTCTTAAGGAAGGCAGAAGCGCAATACTTCTTTGCTTTTGAACCTGAAAAGATGATGTTTTCTATGTTGAGAAAAAACTGTTTATCAAACGACCTACCTTATGTTACATGCAAACAGGAAGCAATCGGCAAAAATGAGGGTTCCTGCGTACTTTATGTCTCAACGAATCATAATAAAGGTGGAAATTCTCTAATCCCGCAAAAAGGACTCACACCCGGGGGAATGGTAAAAATCTCCACTTTAGATCAATATTTTTTTCACGATCAGTTTCTGGGCAAGCCAGTATTATTAAAGGTGGATGTGGAAGGGTTTGAAGAGGAAGTAATTCTTGGTGGAATGCAATGGCTTTCAAAAATTGAGGATGCCAGCGTAATTTGTGAAATTGGGTCTGAAAATAAAGACGACCCTATAAAACTTGAATCGTTTGTGAATATTCTGAAGTCAGTTGGGTTTGAAAGATCATGGATAATTATTGACCCACAAACAGTGTCAAAAGAAGGAAGGTTTTCTACCAATACTTTCAATATGTTGTTTGTTAAGGGGGTGAAATCCAATCAAATCACTACTTATTTTAGGGAAGATTATTTACGGGAAAAAGGGATATTATGGCGAGACCAGAAGTAGTTGCAATCATCCCGGCGCGCGGCGGCTCGAAGGGTATCCCGCGAAAAAATATCCGTTTCTTTGCCGGGCACCCGCTGGTAGCCTTCAGCATCGCCGCAGCACTCCAAGCAGAGATGGTGACGCGGGTCATCGTCTCCACGGATGACGAGGAGATCGCCCAGGTCTCCCGCCGCTGCGGGGCAGAGGCACCTTTCCTGCGTCCTGCAGAATTTGCCGCTGACAATACAATGGATCTGCCCGTTTTCCAGCATGCGCTGACCTGGCTGGCTGAAAAGGAAGGCTATCACCCTGATGCTGTGCTGCATCTCCATCCCACCAGCCCGGTCCGCCCAAAAGGACTGCTGGATAAGGCGATCCACCTGCTGCTCGATCACCCGGAGCTGACTGTGTGCGCGGGGTGATCGAACCCGGACAGAATCCGCATAAGATGTGGCGGATCGACGAGCAAACCGGCCGGATGACACCGCTCCTCAGCGTCCCTGGAATTATGGAACCCTATAACACGCCGCGCCAACTTCTTCCCCCTGTATACCTGCAAACCGGCCACGTGAATGTCATTCGTCCTGCGGCGATCCTGGGCGGTTCGATGACCGGAAAGATCGTATTTCCGCTCATCATCAACTCGCATTTCGAGGTGGACCTGGATACCCTGGCAGATTGGGAACGCGGTGAATGGCTGGTTTCAAATAATAATCTTGATATGGTCTGGCCTGCAGACCCAACCAATTAAGCCGCGGAGTTTGAAGGTGTAATTTTTAATGAAAAGAGTGAAACTATCCTGGGGCTGGTTCGAGATCGGTCTGATCGCCTTGAGTCTGCTCGCGCATCTTTATATTGCATCCAGACCTGCCAACTCTTTAATGAATTGGTACAGCAGTGATGATGGTTTCTATTATTTTAAAGTGGCTGCCAATATTAACAGCGGGCTGGGGGTAACCTTTGACGGGATCAACCCCACCAATGGATTCCAGCCGCTTTGGATGCTGGTGTGCCTCCCGGTTTTTGCGTTGGCACGTTTTGACCTGATCCTGCCCCTGCGCGTGCTGGTGATGGTTTCGGCCCTTCTGAATGCCGGTACGGGCATCCTGATCTTCCGCCTGCTGCGAAGATTGATCTCCTCTTGGACAGCGGCATCCGTTGCGGTGGCTTGGGTTTTCCTGCCATCGATCCATGCGGTGGTGGTTCAAAATGGGATGGAAAGTGCGATCAGTGCATTTTTTCTGGCGCTCCTGCTGACCCTGGTTGTCCATCAGAGGGAGGAACGCCTCGTCTTTTGGAAAGTGGTGCCCATTGGGGTGGTGGGGGGACTGGCGATTTTGGCACGGCTGGATAATATTTTTGTGGTGATGTTGTTGGGCTTGTGGTTTGCCCTGGGGCAGACCAGCAGGTACCTGCGAATGATCGTAGTGGGGGATTTTGCCCTGGTTTATATTATTGGTCTGCTTGGTTATTACGTGCGCCTGCCAGCCGGCCCTTTGTATATTGCCAATTCCGGCTCCATGCCCTGGCATATTGCCCTGGGATTTATCCTGATCCCTTCTTTTTTGTTCATTTTTAGGTTATATCCCTCATCCGCTGAGAAAATCGGCTGGAAATTCTTATTGCGGTGCGCGCTTGCGGTGGCGTTGGCTTCGGGCTTTACCGGCATTTGTTTGCTAATTTTTCAGAGTGTGGGTCTGATTTCCGCGTTACCCCGCTCAGTCATTCTCATCAATTTTGCCGGAACCCTGGTTTGCGTGGTGGGGTTGCGTTGGCTGGCAGGGAAAAGCATCGGTCCGGGTGCCGCTGAAGGGAATATCCTCATCCATTCCCGCTCTTTTTTAAAATTGGTCCTGCCTCGTGTGTTTGGATTTACCATCCCGGTGGTCATCCTGTTGGGATCCTATATGACCTGGAGTACCCTTTATGTGGGCACTCCCATGCCGATCAGCGGGCAGATCAAGCATTGGTGGGGAGATCTGCCCAATACGGTGTATGGTTCGGTCCACCGTTCCCTGGCAGGTGTTCTTGGCATTTCAGGTGGTGCCTGGGATCTGGCCATTTCCCCGCTGGCTTTTCTGCAAAGAACAGCCGCAGGATTCCAGTCACAAGCCATTGGTTTTGCCTTGGGCAAAATTCTAGTTATTATTTTTATCCTGTTGCTTGCGGTACTCCTATTCACTCACCGTAAATGGAATATTGCCTCTGTTGCCAGATTGGGCTTGTTTCCTTTGATTTTGGGGCTGTTTGCGCAAATCTTAAGTTTCACCAGCACAAGTTATATTCATTATCGCGAGTGGTATTGGGTTGGCGAGATGCTGTTTACTGTTATTTTCCTGGGGGTTGTTCTTGAATGCGCATGGCTTTCCCTCAATCGTGCTAAAATCAAACCCCTTGCCTGGCAAATAGGGATGGCAATTTTGTCCCTGGTGTTTTTGATGTTTTTTGGACAAATGGTGAGTGATCGCTTTCCATACTCAGTTGCTCAGGAGAATCTCGACGCCTACCTGGCTGAGGTTCGCGCCCTCGAGACGTACACGAGCCCTGGCACCCTGATCGGGCAGACCGGAGGTGGGACGACCGCCTACTTTATCAAGGATCGCACGATCGTCAACCTGGACGGCTTGATCAACAGCCCAGAATACTTCAATTTGCTGCGGGTTGGCCGGGGGGCAGAATTCCTTGACCGGATGGGATTAAATTTTGTTTTTGGAGATAATCTTATGCTCACGGCCTCTGATCCGTACCGCCAGCTGCTTGAAGGGCATCTCGACCCCATAGCCCGGCTTGGTTCATCCGAGTTGTACCGTTATATTCCATCCCAACCTTGATTTACGTGATTGGGAACGGGAGAATTATGAAAAAACCAGAAGTGCTCGCCATCATCCCTGCCCGCGGCGGATCGAAAGGCATCCCGCGCAAAAATATCCGCCCGTTCGCCGGCCATCCGCTGATCGCCTACAGCATCGCGGCTGCACTCCAGGCAGGATCTGTTTCCAGAGTTATTGTGACGACCGACGACAAGGAAATTGGTGCAATCGCCCGTCAATACAAAGCCGAGACCCCATTCTTACGGCCCAATGAATTGGCAGGGGACGACACCCTGGACCTGCCTGTTTTCAAGCATGCCCTGACCTGGCTTGCAGAAAACGAAAATTACCATCCCGACCTCGTCGTGCACTTGCGCCCCACCACCCCGCTCCGACCGCCCGACCTTGTTGATAACGCCGTCCACTTGCTGTGGACCCATCCGGAGGCTCGATTCGGTACGCGGAATTACTCCAGCTCGCCAAAACCCGTTCAAGATGTGGCTGATGGACAGTCCCGGCAAACCCATTCGCCCGCTGGTTACCTTACCAGGTATCGAAGAGCCGTATAATGCTCCCCGGCAGGAACTGCCCACCGCATATGCCCATACCGGGTTGATCGATGTCGTTCGCCCGGCGACCATCCTGGAACAGCAGTCGATGACTGGAAGGATCATCCTTCCAATCCTGTTTGACTCCGCCCATGATGCTGACCTGGATACTTTGGAGGATTGGAAGCGGGCGGAACAATCCATTTTGGCCGATGGTCTGAAGATGGTTTGGCCCGGACTGCCGCCTCGAAAGATGCCTGAAAAGATCAGACTACTCATCCTTGATTTTGACGGTGTTCTCACGGACAATCGCGTTTGGGTGGATGAAAATGGCCACGAGATGGTGGCAGCCAACCGCAGCGACAGCCTCGGCATCAATATGCTTCGGCAGGCGGGGGTGGAGGCGATGGTGGTGTCGAAAGAGACTAATCCCGTGGTGACAGCCCGTTGCCGGAAAATGAATATCGCCTGCATCCAAGGCGAAGACGATAAACAAACCGCCCTTCAGAAACTCTTGGCGGACCGTCAGCTTGACCCTGCCCAGGTCGTATATCTGGGGAACGATATTAACGACCTGCCGTGTTTCCCCCTGGTTGGTTGGGCCGTGGCGGTGGCAGACGCCCTGCCCGAAGTGACCCGCAGCGCAGACTATGTTTTGAGCAGGGCGGGAGGTCACGCTGCCGTGCGTGAGCTTTGTGACCTCATCCTGGCTGAAGGGCGCTTCTGAATTACAATTGCGGCTGCTTAAAAGGCAAGCCTTACCCTGTTTTCCATTGGAGGTACTAATGGCAGATATAAAAATTGGCGATCGATTGGTTGGGGAAGGGCATCCGTGCTACATTATTGCAGAGATAGGGATTAATCATAATGGTGACCTTGACACTGCTCGTAAACTCATCGATGTCGCTGCAGCGGCCGGCTGTAATGCGGTCAAGTTCCAGAAACGCACTGTGGATGTGGTTTACCCTGCCGAAGAACTTGCGCGCCCACGCGAGAGTCCTTTTGGAACCACCAACGGTGACCTGAAATACGGTCTCGAATTCGGCCAGGAGGAATACGAGGCAATCGACAGTCATTGCAAGGAAAGGGAGATCACCTGGTTCGCTTCCTGCTGGGATGAGGCTTCGGTGGATTTTATTGCTCAATTTAATGTCCCTTGTTTTAAAATCGCCTCCGCCTCTCTAACGGACGACAATCTCCTACGCCATACCCGTTCGAAAAAACGCCCGATCCTATTATCGACTGGGATGAGCAGCCTGGAGCAAATTGACCACGCAATCAATTTGCTGGGCAAAAAAGATTTGGTGGTTCTGCATACCACCAGCACCTATCCAGCATTTTACGAAGAATTAAATTTACGTGTCATTCCGGCATTAAAACAACGCTACGGTATGCCGGTGGGCTATTCAGGTCATGAGACCGGTCTTTCCACAACGATCGCCACAGTTGCAATGGGAGCCTGCGTGGTGGAGCGGCACATTACCCTCGACCGGTCCATGTGGGGTTCCGACCAGGCTGCCTCCGTTGAGTCGCAGGGATTCATGCGCCTGGTACGCGATATACGCCTGGTGGAAACAGCCATGGGGGATGGCGTGAAGCGCGTGATCGAACGTGAAGTGCCGATCATGAAAAAACTTCGCCGTGTGGACAGCAACGGAAGCGGTAATTAAGGATTTTGTTGGAGGATCGCATGTCACTGATTGGGATCATGCAGGGACGACTTTTTCCCCCGGAATCAGGCCGGTTTCAAAGCTTTCCGCGCGAGCATTGGGCTGATGAATTCGAGCTGGCTGCCCAGGCCGGCTTGGATTCCATTGAATGGATCTATGACCAGTATGGAGCTGATGCAAACCCGATCGCAAATGATACCGGGATCCAGGAGATGAAAGCGCTCTCCAAACGGCATGGCGTTCAGGTCGTGTCTTTATGCGCAGATTATTTCATGGACAAGCCTCTCGTGCGCGCAAGTTCAACGCAACTGAGGGAGCGCGTGGCTACACTCGAATGGCTGCTTGGTCGCTGTAAAATGTTGGGGATGAATCGCGTGGTGATTCCCTTTGTGGATGCTTCCAGCATAGATACAGATGCGGAGTACGAGGGTGTTTGCACCATGTTAACCCGCCTCCTCCCACATATTGAAAAATACGGTATCGAACTCCACCTCGAGACATCCCTGCCTCCAAAAAGGTTTGGGGAACTTTTGGCACGCATTCCTCATCCGCTGCTCAAGGCCAATTATGATTCAGGCAACAGTTCGTCTCTGGGTTACAAACCCCACGAAGAGTTCAATGTCTATGGACGACGGGTGGGAAGTGTGCATATAAAGGATCGCTTGTTCGGTGGAAGCACCGTTCCCCTTGGGAAAGGTGATGCGGATTTCCGTGGTCTTGCCAAAAGCCTCAAGTTCGTCGGATATGGAGGCGATTTTATCCTCCAGGTGGCTCGTGAAATTCCCGGTAACGAAGTCAATTGGGCCAGGCAGAATCGCGATTTCGTAATAAAGAACTTCGCCGAACCCCGTGGGGCACGACAATGAAGGTATTGATCATAGGTCTCGGCGGAATAGGGCAACGCCATCTCAGAAATTTGCGCGAAATGATGGGCAGGGAGGTGGAAATATTTGCGCACGATCTTCGCCCCAATCCGCCGGTCCTCACCGACCAGCTCCAGATCGAAGCCGGGGTCACCCTGGAAGAAAAATTTGACCTGCGCATTTACCTGGACCTGGAACAAGCCCTGGCTCTCAAACCGGAAGCTGTCTTTGTCTGTAATCCTTCAAGCCTGCATATACCAGCGGCGATGAGGGCTGCTCGTGAGGGCTGTCATCTGTTCATTGAAAAACCGCTTTCAAACAATCTCGCGCAGGTGAACGAGTTGATTGAGTTGGTGGAAAATCGAGGGTTGAAGGCAGTGGTAGGATACCAGATGCGTTACCACCCTTGTTTGAAGCGGCTGCATGCACTTGTACAGGAGAAGAAGGTCGGTCAAATCCTGTCAGTGAGGGCGGAGATTGGCGAATATATGCCGGGCTGGCACACATACGAGGATTATCGCCAGATGTATGCTTCCCGGAAGGATCTGGGGGGAGGTGTCATCCTATCGCAGATCCACGAATTCGACTATCTCTATTGGCTTTTCGGCTTGCCCCGGAGCGTTTATACGCTGGGAGGCCACCTGAGTAATTTGGAGATCGATGTGGAAGACACAGCAGATACGCTGATGGAATTTGCCTTGGACGGGCATCCTGTTCCCGTCACGCTTCACCAGGATTACCTGCAGCGTCCGCTCAGCCGGTTCTGCGAGGTATTTGGAGATGAAGGCAAGATTCGGATGGATATACGGGCACTTACGGTGGACGTTTTTGACCAACAGGGTAATCTGGTGGAATCCAACTCTTTTGAAGGTTTCCAGCGCAACCAACTTTTCATGGATGAATTGAAGGATTTCCTGGGAGGCATACTGGAAAATAAACCATTATCGGTGAACCTGCGGGATGGAGTTCAAAGCCTCCGCATGGCTCTGGCTGCGAAGGAGTCACTGGCCAAAGGAAAAGTGATAAAGCTGACGAGGTGAATTAAATGGGAAATTTGAAGGTGAATTTATTCGATCTTACCGGCCGCGTGGCAGTCATTACCGGCGGGGCGGGACTCCTGGGACAGCAACATGCAGAAGCAATTGTTAACGGGGGCGGGATACCTGTGCTCGCAGATATCCGAATTGATGGCATGGATCCTAATAATCAAGCCTGGAAGGAGCGCTTCGGTGATTCTGCGTGCGCAATCATGGTCGACATCACCCAGCCGGAAAGTGTCAGAGCGCTTCTCAAGGATGTCCTGGCCCGGTTTGGACGGGTGGATATACTCATCAACAATGCTGCCAATAACCCAAAAATGGAGAAAACCGCAGAAGTGGAATTCTCGCGTCTCGAAAACTTTCCATTGAACCAATGGGAAGCAGACCTGTCGGTGGGATTGACGGGTGCTTTCCTTTGCTCACAGGTTATTGGCAGTGAGATGGCAAAAAGAAAAAACGGGGTGATCGTGAATGTCGCTTCCGACCTGGCAGTGATCGCACCCGACCAGCGACTATACCAAAAACCCGGCCTTCAAAATGACCAGCAGCCCGTCAAACCGGTCACTTATTCCGTGGTGAAGACCGCCCTGATTGGTCTCACGCGCTACCTGGCCACCTATTGGGCCGAGGCGGGAATCCGGGTCAATGCCATTTCCCCGGGTGGGGTCTATAACAACCAACCAGAGGAATTTGTACAGAAACTTGCCAACCTAATTCCGTTGGGTCGCATGGCTAACTTGAACGAATACCAGGCTGCCATCCTTTTCCTATGTTCGGATGCTTCCTCCTATATGACCGGTACCAACCTGGTCATCGACGGCGGTCGGAGTTGTTGGTGAGTGGCAAGAGGCCCCGATGAATAAAAAGAAGATCGATTCAGAATTAAAACAACACCAACAAATCCTTGAACAAACCATCCAGCAGTCAGCCGGATTGATTAACGACATGGCATTGAGCATGGTTAAATGCTTTCAGCAGGGGAATAAAATCCTCCTGTGCGGCAATGGGGGCAGTGCAGCTGATGCACAGCATGTGGCTGGTGAGTTTGTTAACCGCTTCCAGATGGACCGGCGTGCCCTCCCAGCAATCGCACTTACCACCGACACATCGGTCCTGACAGCCATCGGAAATGACTCTGCATTTGCAAATATTTTTTCCCGCCAGGTGGAAGCACTTGGACTGGCGGGGGATATCCTCGCAGGCATCAGCACCAGTGGCAGATCCCCCGACGTCGCCAATGCGTTGGATTCAGCACGCAAGGCTGGCATGACCACCATGGGATTTACCGGGGAAAAGGGGCTGGCAACCATGAAGCCGAAATGCGATTTTTGCCTGGTAATTCCATCTGCCGACACCGCGCGGATCCAGGAGTGCCACATATTTATCTGGCATGTGATCTGCGGGATCGTGGAACGCGAGCTGTTCCACGATAGTTGAACAAGGATAATTAATATGAAACGTGAAATTAAAATCGGCCGTACACTCGTCGGGGATGGACACCCGGTCTTTATCATTGCGGAGATCGGCATTAACCATAATGGCGACCTGGATATCGCCAAGCGAATGATCGACGCAGCCGTCCATGCCGGGGTGGATGCAGTCAAGTTCCAGAAACGCACCCCCGAGCTTTCCACCCCGCCCGAACAGCAAAGGCAGATGCGCGAGACACCATGGGGCTATATTACCTACCTGGAGTATCGTAACAAGGTGGAATTTGACGCTGCACAGTACAACGAGATCGCGCGCTACTGCAAAGATAAAAATATAGCCTGGTTCGCTTCTGTGTGGGATGAGCAGGCAGTGGATTTTATGGAAAACTTCGATACTCCGGTTTATAAAATCCCATCTGCATCCTTAACCGACCATAAACTAATCGATCATGCCCGTAAAACCGGTAAACCGTTAATCCTATCCACAGGCATGTCCACCATGGAAGAGATCCGGGAATCTGTTAAAGTTGCCGGGACGGAAGGCTTAGTAATCACGCATTGCACCAGCACTTATCCATGCGAACCGGACCAACTCAACATGCGAGTCATCAAGGCATTGCGGGACGAATTTCCGTGCCCTATTGGTTATTCCGGGCATGAAGTGGGCCTGGTTCCTCCTGTGGTTGCGGTTTCTTTGGGTGCCTGCATGATCGAGCGTCACCTCACTCTTGATCGGGCGATGTGGGGGTCCGACCAGGCTGCCTCCGTGGAACCGGGCGGTTTCGAGCGACTGGTCATGTATGTACGCGTTAGTGAAGTATCCCTGGGTGACGGCTTAAAACGGGTCTATGAGAGCGAAAAAACATCGCTGAAAAAACTGCGGCGGGTGGTATCACGAGATTAAATGCCTGAAAATATTCCCAGTCTTTCGCGGCGTTTGCAACAACTCGGTGAGATGACGCGTACTTTTGCTCTGGCGCGGCAAGTGGCGGCGCACGCCCGCACTGATCAGGAAAAGAAACCGGTCGTCTTTTTTAATGCGTCAACGCGCCTTTCAGGCCTCAGCCAGAATGCGGCTTTTTCCCTGATTTCTTCATGGGCTGTGCGGCTGGCAGGTGCACCGGTGGTGCAATTTGTTTGCAAAGCCGGGATGAGCCGGTGTGTCCTGGGCACGGACCAGGATCATCCACACCAGCCACCTCCCTGCGAAATGTGTGTTCGCCAGTCCAGGGTCAATTTTAGCGGAGCAGATACCCGGTTCTTCGCTTATCACCAGGATGACGCCGTGGCTGATGCCCTCAAAGGATTGAACATTACCGGGCTTGTCCATTTCGAACAACCCGTGCCTGAAGCCTGGTCGCCAGTTTCCCAATCACCAACAACTTTACCTTTGGGTTCATTAATTCTGCCATCCATTAGATGGAGAATGCGCCGCAAATCGCTTGCAGATGACGAATCAACCCGGTTTATTTCCCGCGAGTTCATCCTTTCTGCATGGAATGTGGCCCGCGAATTAAGTGCTTTAATGGATGTTCTTAAACCTCAGGCAGCGGTTTTGTTCAATGGACTGCAGTACCCTGAAGCAGTGGCAGCCTGGGTGTGCCGACAACGCGGGGTGCGCGTGATCACACACGAATCAAGCTTTCAACCATTTAGCGCCTTCTTCCTGGATGGGGAGGTCACAACCTATTCAATTCCCCTCCCGGATAAGAATCTCACTCCAGAACAGGAATCCCTGGTTGATGCAGACCTCCAGAAACGGCGCCAGGGTGATTTCATCATGGCGGGAGTTAAATTCTGGAAAGGGATGCAGAGACTGCCCGACGAATTGGTACAGAAAGCTGCTTCATTCAAACAGGTGGTGGCGGTATTTTCCAATATCATTTTTGACACCAGCCTGGAGTTGGCAAACGTTGTGTTCCCGGATATGTTTACCTGGCTTGATGAACTTCTGTTGGTAATCCAGGCGCACCCTGAAACGCTGTTCGTGGTCCGCGCCCATCCGGATGAAGACCGTTCCGGGAAGGCCAGCCGGGAGTCTGTTGCGATGTGGGTGGAGCGCAACCGTGTGGAGAACATTTCCAATGTATTCTTCATCCCGCCCCAGGAAAATATCAGCTCTTATGAGCTGGCACAGTTTTCAAAATTTGTATTGACCTACAATTCGACGATCGGTATCGAGATAACGCTGGCAGGTAAACCTGTTTTATGTGCTGGAAAAGCATCATTCAACGAGCATGAGACAGCCTGGTTTGAGCCAGACCGGAATGGATATTTCAGCCGCCTTGATTCCTTGTTGGAAACTGCCCAGCCCGAAGTGCCACCTGAGCGATTAAAAAACGCTCGCCGTTATTGGTACTACCGCAATTACCGCTTTACGCTACCATTTGGGTTTTTTATTGAGTCCACCTCCCCAATTGGTTATGTACGCCTGAATAATTTCTCCTGGCGTGATTTGCTTCCAGGACAGTCCTCCACGGTACGCGCCCTTTTGGACGGAATCTTGGATGGGAAACGGTTCGACCTTGATTCCTGACGTTCTCCACGTTTGTCGCAACTTCCTGGTTGATATTATGATGTTGGAAGGAAATCGCGCTAATGTATGAAGTTCTTGAAACATCCCTGGCAACGGTCAGCCGCTCGTACGAGTACCAGATCAAATCCATTCATGGAGCTGATTTCAACAATCTGAAAGGATTTGGTGTCCCCTGGCTGCTGGATTCGCATCGCTGGCAAAAGGGAGAGAAGGTGCTCGACGTGGGCGGAGCCTATTCCGAACTTCCCTTCCACATTCTAAGTGAATTCGGTTGCGAAATGTGGGTGGCGGATGATTTTGGTCTTGAAAGTGCCGCCGGGGAATGGACGCGCGGTCGTTCGCCCCAGGAACATATCGCTGCCCATCCACAGGTAAAGTATGTATTGGAACGGGTTGGGCCGATGGATAAATCTTCCCTACCCAACCATTATTTCGATGTTGTGTACAGCCTTTCAGCCCTGGAGCATGCTGGCGGCCTCAATACTCCTGACGTCTGGCGTCATATGGATCGTTTGCTAAAACCAGGCGGCGAACTGCTGCACGAAGTGGATGTGGTCTTCCCCTCAAACTCAGGTGTGAAAGGCTTAATAAATGCCTGTGCATTTGACCTATTATTTCCCATCCTTCCGAAAACATTCCGTTTGAAGCACTGCATTGCCACGCCGCTTTCCTACCTGCGCGTAGCGCTTGGTAACCTGGATACCCCGGTAAAACGGACGGGGGACCTCTCGCTGATAAACATGGCATTGAATCCGGATATCCTGGCCGAATCATACCGGCACGGTTATTACCGACTTACCAGGGATAATATAAAAGATTTCCGGTACAAACGCTTTGGCGCGTTGCTCATTCACTTGAGGAAAACCTCGTGAAGTTCATAGGTCGCGCCTTATGAACTGCTCGCTAGTCATTCGTGCTTTCAACGAAGAGCAGCATATTGGGCGCTTACTGGAGGGTGTCTGTCACCAGACGGTGAAGGAGGTGGAAGTCATCCTGGTAGACTCGGGTTCGACCGATGCCACCGCCGCGATCGCTGGGCAGTTTGGGGCAACCGTGTTGCACATCCCTCCGGCAGAGTTTACATTCGGTCGTTCCTTAAACCTGGGGCTGGCAGCTGCAAAGTGTGACCTGGTCGCCATTGCCAGCGCGCATGTATACCCGGTTTATCCCGACTGGCTTGAACGCCTGCTTGAGCCATTTTCCAACCAGCAGGTCGCCTTGACCTATGGCAAGCAGCGCGGCGATGATAACTCAAAGTTTTCAGAGCAGCAGATATTTTCCCGCTGGTATCCCCAGGAATCCGCGGTTCATCAAAACCATCCCTTCTGTAATAACGCCAATGCCGCCATCAGGCTCTCGGTTTGGAAGGAGCACCCATACGACGAGTCATTGACCGGGCTGGAGGACCTGGCCTGGGCCAAGTGGGCGTTTGAGCAGGATCATATCATTGCGTATGCGCCTGCAGCCGAGATCATCCATGTTCACACAGAGACGCCGCACAGCGTGTTGAATCGCTACCGGCGGGAAGCCATGGCCTTCAAGAGCATTTATCCGGAAGCGCATTTCAGCCTATATGATTTTGTTCGAATGACCTCTGCCAACATTTTAAGTGATCTGTGGCATGCCGCCCGCCAGCATGTTTTCGGGCGAAGCGCTTCCGAAATCATTTGGTTTCGGACGGCGCAGTTTTGGGGCACATACCAGGGCTATCGCCGTTCACTAGAATGGAACTGGCAGTTGCGACAAACATTTTATTACCCCCACGGGTTTGAATCGCCCCAGAAGCCCACACCGCGTGAGGTCGAGCCGATTCGGTATAATAAGTGAGCCATGACTAAATTCGTTGCACTCATCCCAATGCGCCACCACTCGCAGCGTGTCCCTGGCAAGAATTTTCGTCCGCTGGCAGGTAAACCGCTTTTCGAACACATTATTAAAACACTTCTGGTTGTTCCTGAAATCGACGAAATCCTGGTGGACACTGATTCGCCCCCGATCATGGAAAGGTTGCGGCGGGATTTCCCCCAGGTGAAGGTAATTGACCGCCCGGCGCATTTGCGCGCAGACACCATTTCGATGAACGAAATTTTGATCTACGATACTTCCCAGGTGGAGGCGGATTTCTACATCCAGACGCATAGCACAAACCCGCTGCTCCGCCCAGGGACGATCTCGAAAGCCGTCCTGCAATTCCTGGGTGATTATCCTAATCACGATTCATTATTCTCGGTGACCCGTTTACAAACACGTCTTTACGACCGGGATGGTCATGCCCTCAACCATGATCCCAATATTCTGCTCCAGACCCAGGACCTCCCGCCGGTTTATGAAGAGAATTCGTGTTTGTATATCTTCACCCGTGATACCTTGTTACGCAGAAGCAACCGTCTCGGGGATAGGCCTCTCATGTTCGAGATCAACCCTGCCGAAGCCTGGGATATCGACGATGAGTTTGATTTTTCAATTACTGAATATTTAATGAAGCAGCGATAAAATTACTGGTTCATATCAGGAATTACCCGACCCTTGGATCATCGGGGTAAGATTTTTAAAAACCCTCAAATCATTTTCTGACTTACACTTTGCCCATGCCTACCATTTTATTCTCATCCCCTTACATGCTCCTCACCATCGATCGTTTTCGACCCGCACTTGAACGATACGGGTTGGACCTCATTATCCCAGAGGTCCACGAACGTCTTTCTGAAGCCGAACTGATGAAATATGCAGGACAATTCGATGGCGCCATCAGCGGTGATGATTATTACACCGCCCGGGTGCTTTCAGCCTGCGCGCCGCGTTTAAAGGTCATCTCCAAGTGGGGTACCGGGGTTGACTCGATAGATTCCGAAGCGTGCGAGCGCCTGGGAGTGAAACTTTACCGCACTCCCAACGCGTTCACCCTGCCCGTTACGGATACAGTGATGGGGTATATCCTGTCTTTTGCCCGCAGGCAACCCTGGATGGATAAGGCAGTGAAAACCGGTACTTGGAATAAAGATCCCGGCAAGGCTCTTCACGAATGCACCCTCGGCGTGGTGGGAGTTGGAACCATCGGCAAGACTGTCCTCCGCCGGGCGCATGCTTTCGGAATGAAACTCCTGGGCAACGATATTGTTGATATCGACCACGTTTTCATAGCAGAAACTGGCGTGGAAATGGCAACGCTGGATGACCTGCTTGCCCGTTCTGACTTTGTTTCCCTGAACTGTACATTGAATCCGACCAGCATTCATTTAATCAATGCCCTCACCCTCAGCAGAATGCGCCCAGAAGCTGTCCTGATCAATACTGCGCGTGGCTCCATCGTGGATGAGCCCGCATTGTTAGCGGCTCTCCAGGATGGTACAATTGCGGGCGCGGCTCTGGATGTGTTCGAAATTGAACCTCTCCCTGCCGGCAGCCCCCTGAAACAAATGGAGAATGTCATGCTGGCTCCTCACAATGCCAATTCCAGCCCCGCGGCCTGGGAACGGGTGCATTGGAACACGATCAAGAATCTGGTCGAAGGTCTCGGAATGCCATTCCAGGGTTTGAAACAGGATTGACCATGTCAAAAATTAAAACTGTGCTGATTACCGGGGCTGCGGGCGGAATTGGACGCGCAACCGTACATCTCTTTACTGAAAAGGATTGGCAGGTAATCGGGGTGGATCGCCTTCCATTTGGCAAGGATTTTCCTGCCAACGGCCTTTTTATTCAGGCAGAGATATCAATGCCAGATTCAATGGAATCCATTTTCCAGCAGGTGCTGAGGTTCACTCCATCGTTGGACGCATTGGTCAATAACGCCGCGGTACAGGTTGCCAAGCCCTTGGTCGAGACCTCGGTTGAAGAATGGGATATGGTCATTGCCAACAACCTACGACCGGCTTTCCTCCTGGCGAAATATGCCCACCCGCTCTTCAAAGCCGCTGGAGGGGGAGCGATCGTCAATGTCTCATCGGTCCATGCGGTGCAGACTTCCGCAAATATTGCTGCTTACGCTGCCAGCAAGGGCGGCTTGTTGGCATTGACACGCGCCTCGGCGATCGAGTTTGCACAGGACAATATCCGCGTGAACGCGATCCTGCCCGGTGCAGTGGATACTCCCATGCTGCGCGCCGGGCTAAACAGAGGGCATCTTAAGGGGGATGACATTTATGCCCGCCTGGATAATCTTGCCCGCAAGACTGTCAACGGGCGCGTCGGCAAGCCCATCGAAATTGCGCATGCCATTTATTTCCTGGCTGATAATACCCAGTCGTCTTTTATGACGGGTCAGGCTATGATCGTAGATGGCGGGGCAACAGCCCGGTTGAGTACTGAATAAAGAAAAGGGAATCGGGAGAGAGCGTGAAGCAAGCCATTAAAAAGATGGTCCCTGCCCCGGCTTGGAATTTCCTTCGGAAGGCATATAGCGGGTTTATCCACCTGCCAGATCTGCCAGGAGTGTATTTTCACCCATGGCGGCAGGCAAGCATGACACGCCTGGCCGAATTAAAAGACATTCACCAGGGGAAACGCGCTTTCATTATTGGGAATGGTCCCAGCCTGAAGCAGACTGATTTGGGCAGGCTCAAAGGAGAGATCACCTTTGGCTTGAACCGTATTTATTTGATGTTTTCAGAATTGGGGTTTTCCACCACGTATTTTGTCTCGGTCAATGACCTGGTGATTGAACAATGCACCGCCGATATCCTGGCATTGCCCATGCCCAGGTTTCTATCGTGGCGTTCGCACCGATTTTTCCCTGCCAGCCAGATACCCGCAACCTTCTTATATACCACATACGACAATCCTGGTTTTGCGCGCGACGTTCGCGGCCGGGTTTGGGAAAGTGCCACTGTTACTTACGTTGCATTACAACTGGCTTTCCATATGGGTTTCAAGCAAGTCATCCTGGTGGGTGTGGATCATAATTCCAATGTGCCTGGGAAGGCCAATTCCACGATTATCTCGCAGGGTGATGATCCGAACCACTTTCACCCGGGTTATTTTGGTAAAGGCTTTCGCTGGCAGCTACCTGATTTTGAAACCTCCGAAATCGGTTACAGGTTGGCACGCCAGGCTTATGAAGGAGCCGGACGCCAGGTACTGGATGCTACGATCGGCGGTAAATTGACCGTCTTCCCCAAGGTTGACTTCCACTCTCTTTTTAAACCGCATGCCTGACCTGCCTCTCTTCTCCATCATTACCCCTTCCTATAACCAGGCGCGTTTTTTGGAAGCTACCCTACTCTCGGTATTGGACCAGGAATACCCCAACTTCGAATACCTGGTGGTGGACGGTGGCTCAACGGATGGCAGCGTTGATATTATTAAGCGCTACTCGTCACGTCTGACCTGGTGGGTATCGGAGAAAGATTCCGGCCAATCTGAAGCGATTAATAAGGGAATGCGCAAGGCGCACGGGGAATTTGTCGGTTGGTTGAACTCGGATGATGTCTACCGGCCTGGCGCTCTAACCGCTGCAGTGGCTGCCTTTCAGTCAAATCCTGCTGCGGGGGTGGTTTACGGCGACGCCCTGGCGATGGATGCTGAGGGCAGGGCATTCAACGTGATGCATTCCGGTCAACACTCTTTGTTGGACTTGTTGACATTTAAGATCATCTGCCAGCCGGCGGCATTCATGCGCCGCACTTGGTTGGAGCAGGTAAATTTTATTAATCCCGATTACCACCTCTTAATGGACCACCTGCTTTGGATCAACATGGCGCAGGTTGCACCAATTTTTTACGTTCCGCAGGTGTGGGCAGGAGCCCGGTATCACGACCAGGCTAAGAACCGAACCCGAGGTGCAGCCTATGGACGCGAAGCCAGAATGCTTATTGATCAATTGAAAAGCCGCCCGGAGATGTCAAGTGTCATCACCGCCAATGAAAAACGAATCATGGCTGGCGTGAATCGCTTCGATGCTTTTTATCTAACCGATGCCGGTCAGCCATGGGAGGCACTGCGTGCTTATTGGCGCGCATTCCGCCTGCACCCGCCAACAGCTCTGGGGGATTGGAAACATATTTTGCTGGCTAAATTCACCTTGCTTGGTTTTCAGAAAGTTCGCCTTTTTTACGATTGGTTGCGTACCCGCCATTTGAAATTGGAGAAGTAGGCAATGCCGTGCCGTAAATGGATTTCCTGGTCGGTCGCCCTTCTTCCGGCAGTATTTGGAATATTTTGGATCACCCTGGCGTTCCTTCCCTATGGAATCTTAAAGACATTTACCGGGTCGCTCATGCCGGACGGGAATTTTTCTTCCCTTAAACCATGGAATGCCGTAACGTTCAAAATACTATTTGGCCTGGGAGGAATTTTATTTCTCAGCCTGGCCTTCATGACCGGGATGAAGCGTTGGAATTTGGTCGGAAATCTCTTTCATCGCCTGTGGGTCGATGCCGGGAGGTTCAAGACCGGGCTTCTCCCACACAAAAGGGATATCGGTTTTATCGCAGCCGTATTGATCTTGATGGCACTGGGAGTTGTTTACCGGTTGGAATACGTCTACTCACCTCTTCATCATGATGAAGCTTATACATACGTAGCTTTTGCTCATTCTTTTTTTTCTGCAATTTCTGATTATCATCTGCCCAATAATCACGTTTTTCATTCCCTCCTGGTTAATTTTTCAACAAGCATATTTGGGATTGCGCCGTGGGCGGTGCGGTTGCCAGCTTTCGTGGCTGGCGTGGTGCTTATCCCGGCGGTGTTCTGGCTGGCGAAACGCATTTATGACCATTGGACTGCGCTTGGGGCAGCCATGCTGGTAGCCTGGTTGCCGGTATTGATCGATTATTCGACCAACGCCCGGGGATATACCCTTTTGGCACTTATTACGCTCTTAACATTCATTCTCGGGGACTATGTCCGCAAAGAAAATAACACTTTCGCTTGGTTATTGGTCAGTTTGCTCTCAGCTCTGGGTTTTTTCACCCTGCCGGTGATGTTGTTGCCGTTCGGCATCCTGTTCGTCTGGCTATTTATCAGCAACCTGGTCGAAGGACCCAGCCCGTATCGCTCCAGGCTGGATTTTCTTTTACATTGGTCGGCGACAGGGTTTGGAGCTGCCATGTATTACGCTGTTGTTATACACACCGATCCTGGTTTATTCTGGTCCAAAAAAACTATTCGCAAACGATTTCGTTGCCTCGCTTCCGTGGCGTGATCTACTGGCAACTCTCTCCCATCGTTTTACGGAAACCTGGGCACAATGGACGTATGGGCTGCCGGTTGCGGCAGTGATCCTGATCATTACAGGCTTTATCCTTAGCCTGATCTTCCATCCTCAACTTTCCACACAACGCGTCCCTCTTCAATTGGCAGCTTTGTTATGGATTATCATAATCATCCTGGTTCAGCGACCAAATGCCTGGCCGAAGGTTTGGTTGTTTCTTTTACCGTTGGTGCTCATCTGGGCTGCTGCAGGGGTTGTCGGGTTGTTGGTAAAAATCCGGATTTCCTTTTTGGGCGACCTGTCGCTGGCTGGAGGATTTCTCGGGCTGGCAATGGTGGCAGGTATCATCCACGCGTTCTGGCTACTACCCCAATTACCTTCTGCCTGGGCGGGACAAGGGGATGAGGAAAAAGCCATCTTGTTTGTTCAAAGCCAGTTACGGGAAGGTGACCTGATTGTGGTCTCCCCCCCTGATGATGCATCGGTGTGGTACTATTCCAAACTGCACCATTTACCTGATGCTGCCTTTGATTTGCGAAATTCTGGCTCTGGGAGATATCTGGTCCTGGTGGATCCGGCAGAAGGTCAGACTCCTGCTTCCGTGATAATCGATCGTGGCCCTGACAAAACACCACCTGATGCCGGGACATGCACTTTGCTTGCATCCTTTGGAAAAATGCAAGTATTTGATTGTGCGACCAGGTAAGGTCTACTAACCGGGTAGATATTGGGGTTCGTACATCCAAGCTTTATTAGTTGGAGAAGGATAATGAAACAATTCGTCAAAAAAGACATCTTTCGTGACTACCCATGGATATGGAAAGTTGTTTTAGTCCTGGCGCTGCTGGCGGGATTTGGCATGCGCATGATCAACCTTACCAACCCTCCGTTGGATTTTGCTCCAACCCGCCAGTTGTTCTCCGCTCTTAAAGCACGCGGCATTTTTTACCAATTCGCTGTAGATGCCCCGGAGTCGAAAAGACAGCAGGCGATCTCGCTGGGTGAGGTGGGCACGGTCGAGCCGCCCGTGCTCGAAAATATTGTTGCTCAAACATACCGCCTGACCGGTGAATATATTTGGATCGGCCGCATTTACTCGTCTTTGTTTTGGGTATTGGGCGGACTGGCGCTTTTCCTGCTCGTCCGCGAATTTTCCTCCGCCAGCGCAGCCTTGATTGGCACCTTGTTTTATCTTTTTGTACCTTTTGGTGTGATTGCCAGTCGCGCGTTCATGCCAGACCCGTTGATGGTGACATTGATCATTTTTGCTCTTTGGGCTCTGTTCCGCTGGCAGAATTCCGCCAAATGGAAATGGGCGATTCTTTTTGGTCTATTTGCTGGGGCAGCACTTTTTGTTAAAAACCTGTCTGCTTTTATCATTGTGGGTGGATTCTTGGGGGTGATCATCGGCGCCAGAGGATTGAAACGCTCCATACGAGATCCTCAGGCGTGGGTGATGGGGCTTCTCATGATTATCCCGGTGGGAATTTATACCCTTTACGGGATGCTGAAGCTTGGAATGGCAAGCCAGCTGTCACTGCGCTTTTTTCCAAGTATGTGGATCGATCCCGCTTGGTATTTTCGCTGGGCGTACACAGTCAACTGGAATATTGGTTGGGTCGTTACCCTACTGGCGATCCTCAGTATTTTTGTGGCTGATCAGATACGGGAGCGCCCATTGCTAATCGGGTTATGGGTCGGATATGCGATCTTTGGATTTACCTTCCCCTATCATTTCTATACTCATGTTTATTACCATTTGCCATTGATCCCCATTGTGGCAATTTCAATATCCCCTTCACTCAAGCTGTTTTTTGAACGCTTCTTTGAGCATAGCCCGGGAATTTTTCCGCGTTTGGTGTTGGCAGGAGTAGTCTTGGCGGGTGTTGCAGTCCCCTCCTGGTACGCCCGCACCCAGATCATGGGTGCCAATTATAGGAACGAACCAGCATACTGGAAGGAGATCGGAGATATACTTGGTCACGGTGATGGCGTGATCGGACTGACGCAGGATTATGGTTATCGGCTGGCATATTGGGGTTGGCAGGGTTCCACTGCTTGGTTTACCAGTGACGATATCGGTGTTCGCTATCTTGCCGGCCTGGATGTGAATGTAATGCAGCAATTCGAGGCTGATACCGCTGGAAAAAAATACTTCGTGGTGACCATGTTCGGGGACCTGGATAATCAACCGGTTATCAAGGATTTACTTTATTCACACTTCCCCATTTTCGCCCAGACTGACGAATATGTCATATTTGACCTTCAGCACCCAATCCCTCAGAATTGAAATAAGATAAGTTTTCGTGATTAATCCTGGACAACCGAAATTAATTTCCAGAACCTGGCTGTTCGCCACCAGGCTTTGCCGGTCAGACAAGTGGCAAGGACCCATTCGTAATTACATTTCTCTTGGATTCGGATAACCAGCCTAAATGAGTTACAACTTGAAAGCAAAAGATAAATTAATCGAACACTGCGATGGTTATCTCATCAACTATCTAAATAAATCAACATGAGCATGGACCTGCCTCTCGTTTCCGTGGTCATCCCGTCCTATAACCAGGCTCGTTTCCTGGAGTTTACCATCCGCTCGATTTTGGAACAGGATTATCCCCATATTGAACTCATCCTTGTAGACGGCGGTTCAAGCGACGGCAGTCTGGAAATCATCCACCGCTACTCGAACCGGTTTTCCTGGTGGGTCTCTGAGAAGGATAATGGTCACGCGGATGCATTGAATAAGGGTTTTTCCCATGCAAAAGGGGAGATCCTGGCTTGGCTGAATTCGGATGACACGTATTATCCAGGTGCAGTATCGGATGCTGTGGCATCATTGCATGCCCATTCAGATGCGGGAATGGTGTATGGCGATGCTGACCTGACTGATGAGAAGGGAAAAATCATTGGACGTTTTGCATCTCGACCGACAGACTATCAGAAATTGCTGCGCGGCTCTGTCCACATCCCGCAAGCAACCACATTTTTTCGTGCGGACCTGTGGAGACAGGTTGGCCCCCTCAGCCTATCCTTTTTCTTTGCCTTTGATTATGACCTGTGGGTGCGGCTCGCCAGGATTTCAAAATTGCTATACGTTCCGCATGCATGGGCGACTTTTCGACTGCATGGCGAAGGGAAATCTATCCTGAATGATGACCGCTGCTACCCCGATATGCTCAAGGTCTATGCCCGCGAACGGGGAGGAGGTCTGTCGTGGTTGTTTCTCCGCTCGAAGATTCGCGCGCTGGTGTATGCATGGCTTCCATTACGTCTGAGGATTTTCCTGCGAAAATTATTCTGACCCATAATTGGAGTGGAAATTAGTTGCAGTTTTACAATTTATCGACCCGGGGAAAACCTTGTTATTTTTCTCCCTGGTCGCTGCATGAGATTGGGCATTCGTATTTGATCATTTTAGGGGGAATTTGGAGACAACCTTTGGAATTTGCATGATAAATACAACTCCTGTTGATAAGTGATCGTATTGATTTAACTGGCATTCGGTTGTCGTTTTTAATTTCAGGAATTTGTGTTTTATACTCAAATTCCGCTTTTTTAGCGGGGAAATTGAGCTGATGGTTAGAATTCCACGTTGGATACTTCTCAATTCCATTACAATCCGTAAAAAATTTGAACCAACCTGTCGATTTTCGGGTATCATTTAGTAACAAATGCGCACATCAGACTCTCCTTTCGTCGCTGACTGGTTCATCGTTTCCCTGCGCTGGTTGGTCCTGCTGGGATTGACCGTATCCTTGTCGCTGGGAGGACAGCTTTTGGTTCTCCCAAATGTTATCCTGGGTGCCCTCGCAGGTTGGAATATTGCCCTGACCCTGCTGGCAGGGTTGAACCGTCGCCTTGTCCACCATCGTGAGGTTGGCCTGGGGGTTGACTTATTGGCTGCCAGCCTTTACTTTATCCTGGCGGGGGGGTTTTCAAGCCCCGCATTTTGGATAATATTCATGCCGCTGCTAACCGCTGCCCTCTATTTTGAGGTGTGGGGCGCAATTGTAGCTGCAATCGTCATGATCGTCATTCAAATTGGAATGACGGTTATCAACACCACATCCCTGATCGCCCTGTTTATCCTGGGCGCTTCAGTTTTTCTGACGATTTCGATTGCCGGTGTGTATGGTTATATCAGCATGCGCCTCATCCGGACTATTCGGCAAATCCGTCAGTCCCAGTCTGACGAAGTACAAAAAAAACAACATGTGGAGAACGACCGCCTGCGCGCCATCTACGGTTTGACTTCCACCTTGATGGCGACTCTCAATTACCAGCGCGTGCTTGATTCTGTTCTGGACCTAAGCCTGAGTGTGTTAAATCTCGAACCGGGAGCACCACCCGATGACCGCTTGATTTGTGCCGTGCTTTTATTTTCAAATAAAGAAGTGCTTGAAGTTGGTTCTGCACGGCGCCTGACTCCAGCTGATATGCGTGTTGTCTTGCGCGGTCAGGAAGGAGCCATCGCCCAGGCCATCGAAAATGATGGTCCCGTCTTACTGAAAGATGTGGCGCGTGACCCGGAATTAACCCGCTTTGTCACGTTCATGAGCTGTAGTGAGATTTACTGTTTCCCGATACGCAGCGGCTTTAATGCATACGGGGTCCTGCTGTTTGGACATCCGGAACCTAATTTTTTCTCCCCCGGCCGGCGTGAACTTTTAGACATTCTTGGCAGCCAGGCGGTGGTTGCCATCCAAAATGCGCGTCTCTACCAGGATGTGGTGAACGAACGCGAACGGATGATCGAATTCCAGGAGGAAGCCCGGAAAAAGCTTGCCCGTGACCTTCACGATGGTCCAACCCAATCTGTATCTGCTATTGCCATGCGGGTCAGTCTTGCCAGGAGCATGTTGATCAAAGACCCCAAGGCAGTCAGCGATGAGTTGGGCCGCATCGAAGATTTGGCTCGCCGGACGACAAAAGAGATCCGCCACATGTTATTCACTCTACGACCCCTGGTGCTGGAGTCGCAAGGGTTGTCGGCGGCCTTGAAATCCATGGCGGAAAAAACCCGTGAGACCTATTTTCAGAATGTGATCATCAAGGTTGATGAAAAAATTCTCGAATCGATTGAAATGGGCAAGCAGGGTGTCATCTTTTACATAGTGGAAGAAGCGGTAAATAATGCCCGCAAACATGCCCAGGCGGGGCACGTTTGGGTGAATTTGCATTTGCTAAAACCAGGCTTGGCCCTGCTGGAGATCCAGGACGATGGGACCGGGTTCGACGTTGATGCGGTCAACCGGTCTTATGACCAGCGCGGCAGCCTGGGATTGGTAAATTTAAAGGATCGAACTGAACTGGTTAATGGTGTATTGGACGTGCAATCAGTTCCAGGCAAAGGCACACGCGTACAGGTTTATATTCCGCTTACCGAAGAAGCTGCCGATCTCCTTCACCGCTCTTCTGCAAAACAATAACCCCATTCCAATGCCAATAGCTGCTGATATCCACTACTTCCTTCATGAAGGGGGAAGGCAAAAACGGTCGCCCCTGGTTCTAATTCACGGCGCGGGAGGTGATCATTTATCCTGGCCGCCTGAAATCCGTCGGCTTGCGGATGAGAGGGTGTTTACACTCGATTTGCCTGGTCATGGAAGATCCAAAGGACCTGGTCGTCAGTCCGTCGCTGATTATGCAGAGAGTGTGGTTGGATTTATGGATGCAGCAGACTTGTCCAGGGCTGTATTCATTGGACATGCACTGGGTGGCGCCGTTGCCATGACCCTTGCCTTGGATCATCCTCACCGCGTTGCCGGGATCGGGCTCATCTCCTCCGGAGCGCGTTTACCAATTTCCACGACCGTCCTGGAGAATGCTGGAAACCCTGCCACTTTCACCCTGGCAGTCCAAGCGCTCCAGGAATTGATGCGCATTCCTCCTGATGAAAGGGTGATAAATGATCGGGCTTTCAGTCAATTATGTTCCAACCGTCCGACCCTTTTTCATGGTGACCTGGTTGCCAGCGATCAGTTTGATGTGACCACGCGGCTGGAATCTATTCGCTCTCCGGTCCTGGTGGTATGTGGTACAAATGATCAGCTTTCCCCCCGCCGCTTTTCCGAGAGCCTCGCCGGGCATATCCCGGGAGCTGCCCTGCAAATAATTGATGGAGCCGGACATCTTGTCATGCTTGAACAACCACGCCGGGTTTCAGGCTTGTTGAGCGTCTTTCTTATGGGCATACCTTACCAACCGGGACTTTGATACTGAAGTGTTGTAAAAAATCTTCATCGGGCGGGCGAGGGAGCACAATCCACGAGATCGATTTTGCACTTATTTCTGGTCGGGTAGCTGGGGGTACACGGTTTGTGAGTTTCGACGATTATATTCTACCTGACTACTCAGATAATAAATAACAATTGATAAAGAATCTGGACTGGTTAAAGACCCCAGATTTCTTTGAGCATGGGAATGGCGTTTTGTATGGCTCGTGCCCGGTGACTTAGACGATTCTTTTCATCCATTTCCAGTTCTGCCATGGTTTTCCCAAACTGGGGAATATAAAAGATGGGATCGTATCCGAACCCATTCGTACCCCGTTCTTCAGGGATAATTTCTCCTTCACATTGGCCTTCTGCCAGTTTTACCTCCCCGGGCGGATATGCAATGGCAATCGTTGCATGAAAACGTGCAGTCCATGGACGGGGACTGCTGCCCAGGCGTTGAAGCAAATATTTTCGCCGCTCAGCGTCAGTGGCGTTTATTACCGGATAAAACCGATGCGAGAGTAAGCCAGGTTGTCCATCCAGCGCATCCACTTCCAAACCCGAATCATCTCCCAGGGCTATCATGTTGCTGGCTTGTGCAAAGGCTAATGCTTTCTTGGCAGCATTTTCGGCATAGGTCTTTCCGTCTTCGACCACCTCGAGAGAGAGACCCACATCGAAGGGGGTGAGCAGCGTAATGTTTAGACCTTCCAGCAGCGCTTTGATCTCGTCAACTTTACCCCTATTATTGGTGGCAATTAATAAATTTCGCATAGCTTATCCCTGTGTGCTGGTACCTTTTCGAATGTTCTTCAATGCCCAGGCTGCATGTTCCCGCACGATCGCATCATTACTCTGGAAAGCTGTTTCAAGTGCCTGCTCCGCTGTAGGTTCCGCGGCATTTCCCAGAGCTACTGCCACGTTACGAAAATACCCGCCGTTCTTGCAGCGCAACACTGGACTGCCCTTGAATTTTTTGTTGAACCCGATGGGAGTAAGGGATAATTCAGCGATCAAGGCTGGATGGATCCGTTCGGGTTGTGGATCGAAATTGCGATCGTGCTCCATACTGGCAAACCTGTTCCACGGACACGCCTGCTGGCATATGTCACAACCAAAAATCCATTTCCCCATCTGCGGTCGTAAAGCTGGCGGTATTCCTTCCTTATTTTCGATCGTAAGATAAGAGATGCAGCGCCGGGAGTCGATCGTCCGGTCGGGCAGGATGCAATTGGTGGGACAGGCTGAAATGCAGCGTGTACACTTCCCGCACCGGTCGGCAGTAAAAGGCTTATCCAGTTCGAGCTCGATCCCCAGCAGGATTTCAGCCAGCACAAAATAGGAGCCGAAATTTGGGTTTATCAGGCAGGTGTTTTTCCCAATCCACCCTATCCCTGCACGTTGGGCCAGATCCCGTTCCAGGATCGGACCCGTATCCGTGTAAAAGCGATGCGGGATTGGACTCCCGCGTTGCTTCTCAATAAAGGATGTTAACAATTTTAAGCGGGCTGGTAAAAAGAGATGGTAATCTTGTCCCCACGCGTATGATGCAATGCGGCCGACCGGAAATTCACGATTACTTAGCGTGGCCGAATCGGGGTTTGGGTACCGCACTGCCAGCATCAGGATGGACCGGCATTCAGGCAGCACCAGGCGTGGATCTGCGCGGCGGCTGTCGGTAAGGTATTCCATGGCACCATGCCGCCCCAGGGACAGCCAATGTTCAAAGGAAGTCCAATGGGGCGGTGGGTCAGGTGCGGTTACGCCAACCAGCGAAAATCCCAGGCGGCGGGCTTCATTTTTTATTGCTTGGGTAAGGGACACGCAATTCTCATTTATTTGACTACGATAACCACCGTCTGCGCAGGTCCGAAGTTGTAACCATTATCGTTCTGCAGGCGAAATGATGCCGAATAATTGCCGGCGGTCGTGGGGGCGGTCAGGGTAACAGAAATTTCGATCGTCTCGCCTGGCAAAACGCTCGCAGTTAAGGCTGAAGACGGGGTTTTATTCCAGGTCGTCCCAGCTCCCCCCCAGCCAAAGATCAGGCGGTATTTGGTGCTCCAGGTGCAGGGGCCGAGATTTTTCACCCTCCAGGTCTTGATGAATGATTCCCCGGCAGGAACTTCTGAACCATCCGGATAAGTTACATCTGCGACGCCAACCGCGTTGTCACAAACTGCCGACTGTGTACCCAAAGAGACGGAACCGCCTGGAGTAAATGAAGGAATACCACCCAGCGGGGTACTGGTGATGAGAGGTGTATTAGTGGATTCTGGTGTCGGACTGACTGCTAGGGTATCCGTCATCCTCGGAGTGGGGGATGCAGCCAGGGCGGTCTGGGCCTGGGCCACCTCGACAGTCTGCCAGATTTGAGTCATGGCAAGGGCCGGGTCAGGGGTAGGTGGAGATCCACCGCAGGCTGCCAGCCCAAGGAAGATAAGAACCATCCCGAGCCAGGTAATTTTGGTAAACCGTGACATACTTTCCTCCAGATCAAATTCATTGCCAATTAATCATATACAAGCTCTGTTTGAAGCAAATTTCATTATAACAGAATCAAAATCCCCTGTTTTTTTCCATATTTTAACAATCAGGGCGGCTAATTTAAATTAGCCGCCCTGATATGGATCCCACCGAGAATCAGTTTATTCCTTTTTGTAGGCATTTCCATCCGCGGCAGGCATCCTTGAACGCCCGATGAAACCCGCCAGGATGATCATCGTAGCTATGTAAGGTGCCATTTGCAGGAACTCCGATGGTATTCCCACCTGGAGAATGGAAAGTTTATCCTGCCAGGAGTCGAAGAATCCGAAGATGAATGACCCAAGGAATGCGCCTCCTGGATTCCAGTTGCCAAAAATCATGGCTGCCATTCCGAGAAAGCCTTTCCCTGCACTCATCCCTTCGTTGAAAAATCCAATTGAACCGATACTCATATAAGCACCCGCGAACCCAGCGATCGCACCGCTGACCAACACGCTGACATAACGCAGCGTGAAAACATTAATTCCCAATGTGTCAGCAGCCTTCGGATTCTCACCCACCGATCGGATGCGTAAACCCCATTTCGTAAAATTGAAGAAAAATTGTGTGAAAATGATCATGAGGAACAAAACATAGATCACAGGACTTTGATTAAACAGGACCGGCCCAATAACCGGGATCCTCCAGAGCAGCGGAATGGGTAGGGAGGCCAGGACCTGCCCCGGGGTATTCAGGTCGGGGTTGGGGATCAGGAATGCCCTGTAGAAAAAACTGGTAAACCCCAAAGATAAGATGATGATACCGGTACCGCTCACGATTTGGTTCACGCGGTAACGGATCGAGAGGACCGCATGCAAAGCAGACAATATCGTGCCTGAAAGTGCCCCGGCAAGGAAGCCAAAATAGATGTTATGGGTTATGCTCGCAATCACGACTGAAACGAACGCTCCCATTAACAGCATCCCTTCGATGCCGATATTGACTACACCAGAACGTTCCGAGTAAATCCCGCAGAGTGAGGCTAGTGCGATTGGCGTTGCGGAAATTACGCTACTGACCAACATCCCGGTCAAGTTGAGCGATTTATCCCTTGCTGCCCAAATGAGAAACGTCGCGAGTCCCAGGCCGATCATGGTAATCAAGACGGTTGTGGTACGTTTCTTGAAGCCCCTAACCAATTGCCAGGCTCCAGCCAGCCCGATTAATATTCCGGTCGTTAAGATGGCAGCCCATGTGGGAATTACCAGGTCGGGGGCAGCAATGTCGACCCCTGCCCGCCTACTGGAAAGGACAAAAGTTGAAACCAGCCCGCGCGTTCCGTTCAACAGGAAAAAGACAGCCACAGCCTCGATAAGAAGGAAAATTCCAATATAAAGATCCCTTCGACTTTTTCCAACATTTGTATTCATGAGCGCAGTTTCTGACATGCCCATCTCCTCAGGATTCATTGACAGTCGTTGCCGCAATTTTCTTTTGCTGCCGCGACGATCGCAGGTGATAAAGGCCGCGGATGATTTCAGGTGCAGCAATAAAGACGATCACCAATCCTTGGATAATGCGGATGATTTCTACAGGTGTTCCAGCAACTGACTGCATGCGAGCTGCGCCCCCGCGCAGGAAGCCAAATAGTAAAGATGCCACCACCACTCCCAGCGGATGGCTATTGCCCAACAGGGCAAGCGCAATGGCGTCGAACCCGTATCCCGGCGAGAATGCCCGCACCATGCGATGGTCCACGCCCAGGAGGTGGATTGAGCCTGCCAGGCCGCACAAGGCTGCGCTGATGGCCATGGTCAGGGCCATGGTTTTTGATACCGAAATGCCCGCATAGCGGGCCGCTTTGGGGTTTGCACCTACCATGCGGATTTCCATCCCAAAGGTGGTCTTATATAACAGCCAGTACACTACCCCCGCCAATCCCAGGGCAATAAAGAACCCCCAATGGATGCGCACCGGGCTGGGGAATAATGTCGTCAGGTAAGCTGTCGGCAGCACGTCCGGCGTCACCGGGATTCCGCCTTGGCTCTTCATTGGTCCGCTGAGTAGATAATCTGTCAGCCGGAAGGCGATGTAATTCATCATGATCGTGTTGATGACTTCATGAGCGCCGAAGCGGGCCTTAAGGATACCTGGAATAAACCCCCAAATTCCTGCGGCAAGTGCCCCTGCCAGGATCGCCAGCGGTGCGTGGATGTACCAAGGCAGGCCGTGTATTGAATAGCCAATGAAGGCTGTTGCAAGGCCACCGATATAAAGCTGGCCCTCCGCGCCAATGTTGAACAGGTTGCATTGGAAACCAATTGCCACGCCCAGGCCTGCCAGAATATAAGGCACTGATAGAACCAGGCATTCGCTGAATGGACGGATGGCAGCCAGCAGTTCTTTGTTCTCGCCGGTCTTGATCCAGATTCCCAGTTGCTTGACGATTTCTGCAGGGTCCCCAAATGCCCCGATGAACATCGCCATATAGGCATCCCGTATGGTCGCCCAGGTTGTACTTATTGCTAGTAATGGGGCGTGAAAGAAATTTCCCCAGGTAGCCAGGGTATCAAGATCTGAGAAGGCTATGAAGAACGCTCCGATTACCAGGGCGGTGAAAACAGCCAGGACCGGCAGCAAGATTCCCTGAAAAATCCCTTTTCGAACAAACAAGCGCTGCCAAAAATTGCGAGGTTGAACTTCCTGAGGTGCGGGTTGGGGTGGTTTCGCAGATTCGTTGGTCAAATTGAACCTCCTCCGTTTCAGACAGCTTCAGCCTGCTCGGACCGGATACCAGCCATCAAAAGTCCGAGACTTTCCCTGGTTGCCTTTTCCACAGGGATAATATCCAGGATTTTTCCTCCGAACATCACCGCGATCCGGTCAGAAAGGCTTAATATTTCATCCAGTTCGGGGGAAACCAATAGGACTGCGCAACCATCATCGCGTTTTTGCACGATCCGGCTATGAATATATTCAATGGAGCCTACATCCAAACCACGGGTCGGTTGAGCCGCGATCAGCAATTTGATTGGTCGCGAGAATTCCCGCGCTACGATGACCTTTTGCTGGTTACCACCTGAAAGGGTTGAGGCTGGGAGAAAAATACTTGGCGTCCGGATATCAAATTCCTGAACTCTCCGCCTGGCTGCTTTTTCTATCTCGCCCGCGTTCAAGTTTAATCCGCGGGCGAAGGGATTTTCGTAATAGGTATTCATGACCAAGTTGTCTTTAATTGGGAAAGATAATACCAGCCCGTCGCTCTGGCGATCCTCGGGCACATGCGCAGAACCAGCCTCACGAATTGCGCGTGGCGATGCTTTGGAAATATCCTTTCCCAAAAGGTTTACTTTTCCGCCTGCATAGGTTCGCAAGCCGGTCAACGCCTCCACCAGTTCCTTTTGGCCGTTGCCTTGCACACCCGCGACTCCCAGGATTTCTCCCGCCCTGACCTGGAAAGAAACTCCATTTACGGCCATCAGATGGCGGTCATCGATCACATGCAGATCATCCACGTCCAGGACAACTTCTCCAGGTTTTGCTGGTTTCTTGTCGACTGTCAGAATTACCTCGCGACCCACCATCATGTTTGCCAATGACGCTTCTGTGGATTCGTGGGGTGTCGTCGTTCCGACTACTTTACCGTTTCGAAAGACCGTGATGCGATCGGCAATTTCCAATACTTCTTTGAGTTTATGGGTGATGAATATTACGGATTTTCCCTGCTCGACCAGCGAATGGACCACACTAAAAAATTCTTCCGCCTCTTGTGGAGTCAGAACTGCAGTGGGTTCATCGAAAATCAGGATGTCTGCTTCGCGGTATAAAACCTTAATAATTTCCACCCTCTGCTGGACTCCAACAGAGAGATCTTCCACCATGACCTCGGGTTCCACCTTGAGGCCAAAGCGTTCCGAAATTTCCTCTATGCGTTTGGAGACTGATTTCCGATCCAGCACTCCCCCTGCGCGGGTCAATTCGACCCCCAGCATGACGTTCTCTGTAACGGTAAAAACAGGGATTAGCATGAAATGTTGGTGAACCATCCCAATCCCAAGGCGAATGGCATCATGAGGGTTGTGAATGTTTACTTTAGACTCGCGAATATAAATCTCGCCAGCATCAGGAGAATACAGGCCGTAAAGGATGTTCATCAGGGTGGTCTTACCAGCGCCGTTTTCACCCAGGATGGCCAGAATCTCCCCCTGGTTGAGGGTCAGGTCGATGTGGTCGTTGGCCAGCACCCCTGGAAAGGCTTTTGTGATTCCGCGCAGTTCGAGTATTGGAGGCATATCCCTGTCCTTGTGCCTGGAATAAGGAACACACGAAAATAAAGGCAATGTGACATCAGGTGGTGTCGGATTCGCGTCCGGCACCACCTGATTATTCGATTGTTATGGCTTGCTAAATTACGGAGTGTACAATCCGCCTGGGCAGGAATTCGGGAAGGAAATGCAGCCCGTATCCTTGATCTCACCGGAAATGATCTTTGCCTTGAGAGCTTCGATTTCCGCCTTCAAAGTATCCGGAACCTTGCTTGCCAGGTCGTGGTAATCAGCGATACCAACGCCACCATTGGCCATGTCGCCGATGTAGTTGGTGCAGCCGGCGAACTTGCCGTCCATGGTGTTTTTAATCAGGTCATACTGGGATTGATCCATCATCTTCATGATGCTGGTGAGCATGACATCCCGATCATCAGGCCAACGAACAAAGCCATCGGTATCCACCCAAATGCCATATCCGCCGCGTTCGCGTGCCAGGGCAAAGGACGGAGCGCCGATCAAGCCGCCCACGCCCATGACGATGTCAGCACCTTCGTCGTAAAGGGAAGTGGCAGTCTGCTTGGCTTTAACGAGATCAGAGAAGTCGCCCGTGAAGACGCCTTCACCAGTTGCATTATCCCAGCCCTTCAATTTTACAGTGGTTCCATGAGCGGCATTGTAAGCCTCCATGCCTGCCTGGAATCCGACGCCGAAGATCGTAACGGACGGGATCTTGGCTCCACCGTAGTAGGCGATGATACCGGTCTTGGTCATGCCAGCAGCCAGGTATCCCGCCAGGTATGCAGCCTGGTCAGTCTTGAAAACCTGGCCCATCACGTTGGGAATGCACTCGGCATTTCCAACGACCCCCGCCGGAACACCGAAGGGGTCAGGATAGGCATAGTCCACGATCGAGAACTTTACGTTCGGATACTGTGCAGCCACTTTTGCCAGGTCAGCGCCCAGGAAGAAGCCGGAGGCGATGATCAGGTCATAGCCCTGGCTGGCGAATTCGGTCAGGTTGGGCGTGTACTGGCTGGCTTCGGTCGACTGGATGTACTTGGCCTCGATACCGAGATCAGTAACTGCGCGGGTGATGCCTTCCCATTGAGTCTGGTTAAAGCTTTTATCTGCGATACCGCCGGTATCAGTGACAAAACCAACCCGGAACGGCACAGCCGTGGGGGGGACGGCAGTGGGGGGGACAGTAGTCGGGGGGACAGCCGTTGGAGGAACAGCGGTTGGTGGAGGCGGTGCTACGGTGGTAGCAGCGGGGCCGCATGCCGTCACCAGCATAACAAGTACTGCAAGAACAGAAAAGATCGTGCCAATTCTCTTCATTTATTCTCTCCTTAGATTTTTGGAAATCAAAGTTGTGATTAACATTCTCGGCTGAGAACCTTGCTAATATTGAATCTTTTTCCGCCGGTCACACCTCCTTTTCGGTATAAATAAATTCAAATAATTGAATTCACCGCATAATGAGTATACAATGTCTCTTGAATAAAAACAAGGTGAACTCCATTAAATAATTGTTTTTTATTGATTATGGGGCAGTCGTGGGTTCATTCATATGGATTTCACCTGTTCGCAGTGCCTGGGGCAACGCTACCATTTGTTGTTTAACGTTCTCAGGGACAAGCCCATCCAGGTCATGATATGGTGCGAACCCAATTTCCCCAAAGTAAATGCCTTTCCGGAATGCTTCCTTGCCAATTTGGGCTTCCCTGGCTGCCTGGAGTAAATCCTCAACACCAGGTGCAATGAATTTCAAAACGCTGGTCAGCATATGCGGGCTAGCATCGGGCACGGAAAGATATTGATCAAAATCTGCGCCAATGGCAAATGCGCCACGCATTGCTGCAGCCTCCAATGCACCAGTTCCGGTAGAGCCGCCGAATCCGAAGATAATATCCGCTCCATCTTCTAGCAGAGCAATGGCAGTTTTTGTTCCCCACTCGGGATCATTCAGGGACTCCCATAGGGTAACATCATTATGAAATATGACATTAACCTTTATTTCTGGATTGATATATAAAGCCCCGGAAGTGAATCCTTCACCGTAAAGCTTCATAATTGGTAATGCATCGCTGCCACCTACAGCTCCAACCTGGTGCGTTTGAGACATTGCTGCTGCCATCGCCCCCGCCAGGAACCCCAGGCGGTCCTCCGGAAAAACCAGCCTGATCAGATTGGGAAGGGATTCCTGGTCTTCAGACGGCCACTGGTCTGCGCCGATAAAATATACTTCGGGATATTGCTTTGCCAGAGCATAAGTGGCTGTGTTCGCCAGGGGTCCGACCGTCACGACCACGTCGTATCCTAACTCAGCAAAAACACCAATATTTTCTTCATAATCCCTGGAGTCGATCGTCTCGATATATTTTATTAAATCGATACCCCAGTCAGATCTGGACTTCTGGATTCCTTCCCAGGCCGCTTGGTTGCTGCCATTGTCATCCACCCTGCCGACCTCGCTGACCAACCCAACGCAAAATATCCGTGGATTGGCACAATCAGGTGCGACAGGGGCGCAACCTGCGCTGAAGAGGGAAACAGACAGGAAAATGGCAATGGCGATGCAAAGGTTGTTCACCAGGGAGCCACCTTGGATGGTATGGAAGTTCGATCAACCCAATTTGTTCCGTTTACCCGGCGATTACCGCCTCGCCTTTATGGACACCGAGCATCAGGATCAATGCAACAACCAGGAAGAACGGACTTACGAACATCATTGCGTTGTAGTTTCCGCCGCTAAACTGGACGATCCATCCATTCAGGTTGGGTCCCACAATCGCTGAGAGTGTGGAGAAGAGGTAGTATAGCCCAGTAAAGGTCCCTACCCTTGCGGCAGTGGTCAAGTCCACGACCATCGGCAGGGAGTTGATGTTTATAAAGGACCAGGCTACCCCGGCTCCCATCAGGAATAAATTAATCACCCGGATGGTCCCCAGCACTGGGAGTTTGGTCAAAGTTGTCGAGAGGAGTCCCGCAGGAAGCAGGGCGATAAACAGGATCAAGATTGCCATCGCAATGATCCCTATCGAAATGGTGATACGCCGGCCAAGCCGGCTGCCCAGGATTCCGGCAATCACTGCAAACAGGACGAAAAACAGGCCAATATGGCCCATCATCCGTCCGGCATCTCCTTCCGGGATCCCCAATTGTTTGGTGGCATAAAGTGTGAGGAATGCCTCAATGCCCGTGTATGCAAGGAACCAAAAAAAGATTGCAAGCAGGATGCGGAGCCCGCTCTTATCCTTATCCTGGACCAATTCCTTCAAACTCTGGAACATGTCTGGTTCATTCTTCCCTTCCTCATATTGCTTTGGTTCTTTAATGAAGATGAAAACCAGCAGAGCCGCCAGGATGACCAGCACCGACCCCATCCAGAAGGGAAAGTTTACGTTGATTTCATACAGGGTGCTTCCCACCAGCGATGCAATGATCGTTCCGACCCCGCCCATCAAATTGATGATCCCATTCGCCTGCGAACGGAATTGGGATGGGGTGATGTCAGGCATCAAGGCTACCACCGGCGTTCGCCAAAAGGCCATGCTGAGCAGAAGCGTGCTGGTACAAGCCACAAATAACGCCGGGACCGCCGCGATTGGGATCAAGCCAAAGGCGATTGCCCCCACTGGGGCTCCGATCAGGATGAATGGCATGCGCCGACCGATCTTCGTCCGCAGCCGGTCAGACCATGCCCCGACGGGCGGCTGGATGAATAGTGCCGCAATGTTATCGAAGGTCATAAATAGTCCAATCAGCCATGGGGCAAAATGGAACTTGTTCGCCAGGAATAATGGCACGAAAGCGTTGTACACACTCCAGATCACGCTGACACCGAAAAATCCGAAACCGAGCAGAAAGATCTTGCCATATTTGAACTTCATGAATCTTCTCCTTCATCCAGGATTTTTTTTAGGGCCTTTCGGTCTGTTTCACTTAAAATTGCATTGTCAAGCAAATCAGGGCGACGTATCAGAGTCCGGCGCAGGGATTGTTCCCGGCGCCATTTTTCGATTTTTGCGTGGTTGCCAGATAAGAGAATTTCAGGCACTCCCCAGCCGCGGTATTCCGGAGGTCGTGTGTAGTGCGGGTATTCGAGCAACCCGGTGGCATGGCTGTCATTCATCGCTCCATCTGGGTCCCCCAGCACGCCGGAGATGAGTCGGGATATGGCGTCGATCAGGATCAATGCCGGGAGTTCACCACCGGTCAGAACATAATCGCCGATGGAGATTTCATCTGTCACCAGGTGTTCGCGGATGCGCTCATCCACGCCTTCATAACGCCCGCAGATTAAAGCCAGGCGCGGTTGTTTGACGAATTCCATGGCGATTTTTTGGTTGAACACCCTTCCCTGGGGGGTGAGCAGGATCACCGGGCAGGATGCCTCCGGCCCGAGAACGCTTTCGACAGCTTTAAACACCGGTTCGACCTTCATTACCATACCGCCCCCGCCCCCATACGGTTCGTCGTCGGTCACATGGTGCTTGTCTTCGGCCCAGTCGCGGATGTTGTGGATGCGAACATCGATCAGTCTGCGCGCGATGGCACGTTGTAAAATGCTGCTGTTTAGGTAGGGGGAAAATACATCGGGGAGCAGCGTAAAAACGTCGAACTCCATGAGCTGATTCTAGCCGGATGCAGAATCTCTGGCAAGAGGCATATGGAATGCGCTTCGGAATTGATTTGGCAACATGCTTTATCAGTCGACCATGCTTCCTAGTCCGGATGGTTTTGGGCGAGGATTTGGAATCCCTTGACGTGATTTTCAACTCGATCAACATTATTTATGCAAGAATTTGGAGATTCCATGCGCCTCGAGGGTGAAAATATCAGTAAAATGATCATATAGTGAAAAAAATCACTAGATCGTCCTGCGGGGATTGACGCTCTTTTGAAATGGATGGTAAGATGATTGTATGTATCTGCGAGGTTCAAAATGGAGCATGCGTCAGCGCCGCCCCCGTATTAATTGGTTTTTAGTAGTTATCGTAGTACTCCTGATTGTCGTCATTACGTATATCGATCGGTTTATTCTTCCAACTGCTCAAACGCCGTTCATTCCAACCTTTACTGCCACCCGCGACCCTGAGTCGTATGTTACCGATGCAGAGAACCTGTTCGCGGAAGGAAAATTACTTCAGTCGATTGACTCATATAGAGAAGCCGTCCGGGTCAAACCGGATGACCCCTCAATCTATATCGCCCTCGCACGCGTCCAGATTTTTGCTGGGAAATATAACGAGGCGTTGGTCAATGCTGAAAACTCCCTCCTGCTCAACCCCAACAACTCGATGGCACACGGCGTGCGTGCCTGGGCATTAACTCAAACCGGGGACTATGTTGGCGCAGACGATTCGTTAAAGGAAGCCCTGCGCCTTGATCCCAATAACGGGATAATCCAGGCATATAAGGCTTTCTTGTATGGCAGGATGTATGAAAATAACGCCGGTCCATCTATTGATCCGATTACGGTTGCCATTCAAGCTTCCAAAGACGCTGTGACCTTATCACCCAACAGCCTCGAAGCACACTGGGCGTGCGCGCTGACATTCTTCAATTGACCGCAAACGGCGAACAAGCCATCCAGGAATACTTACTTGCCATCCAGATAAATTCGAATATTTCGGAAATTCACCTCGAACTTGGGGTATCCTATAAAGGGCTGGGGGTGATTGACCTGGCGCTCGAACAATACACGCTTGCCAACACTTTAAACCCTTCCGATATACGCCCATACTTGTACAGTTCACGCGCCCTGGTTTCCATTGGTGAATATGCCAAGGCTGTCCAATATGCAGAGAGTGCGGTTGCGAACGACGCGACCAATCCTTATTTGCGAGGGAATTTGGGTTTCATGCTCTATAAGAATAATGACTTTCCCAATGCACTGATTCAATTATCGCTTGCAATCAATGGCGGAACCAATGAAGATGGCCTGGTTGTCAAACCGCAACCTTTGACCGCTGACGATACGCGTATTGCCCAGTACTATTATGTATATGCCATTCTTCTAGCGAGAAACAACCGCTGTGGTGAAGCTCTGCCTGTCACACAACTTCTAATATCTGCTGTTCCAGATGATGCCGATGCTGCCTACAATGTCACGTATGTCGAGCAGCTTTGTGAGCAAACCCTGGGGACGCCCTCTCCGACACCTTTGACCACCCCTAAAGTAACTCCAACTCCATGAAAGTAACCCGCCGCCGGGCGCTATTCTATCAACGCCGGACCTCGAATCTGTATCGATTGTTCGGACTGACCTTGTTCATCATGGTTGGTGCCTGGGTGGTTTGCCTGACCACCGGCGAGATTCGCAACCCCTTCGATCCAACCCCTACTTCCACGCGGACGATCAATTCCTGGGTGTTGGAGGGGAAGGCTTCGTTTGATGCCGGAAATTTGCCTGCTGCCATCACTTCCTACCAGGAAGCGGTGAAGGTCGACCCACAAAATGCAAGTGCGCTATCCGAACTAGCTCGTATTCAGACCTATTCCTCCCGATTGCTCTCCAATGACACCGACCGCCTCGCGTGCCTGTCTGATGCTTTGCGATCTGCAGACCAGGCCAAGGCTGTCTCACCTGAGGATGCCAATGTTTTGGCGATCCGGGCTTTTGTATTGGACTGGAATGCCGATCCTAATTTGGATCCCTTGCGCCCGGAGGGCAAAACAGCCGACAGGTTGATTATTGAGGCTGAACAGGAGGCGCTGCGTGCCATTTCGGTGGACGGTAAAAACCCGCTCGCCTTGGCATATTACGCAGAAATCCTCATCGACGAGCAGAAATGGACACAAGCCCAACCGAACATCCAAGCCGCTTTGCAGCTTGGTCCGCAGGAGATGGATATCCACCGGGTTTACGCTTATTACCTGGAATCAAACAAGTATTACACCCAGGCGATTGATGAATATCAACAAGCATTGACGATCAATCCAAATTTGACCTTCCTGTATATTTCCATCGGGCATAATTACCGCGCTCTTGCTCTAAACAGTCCTCCCGGATCCCAGCAAACGCAATACTATAACCAGGCTTTGGATAGTTATGCCAAGGCTGTCCGTTTGAACGAACAACTGCAGATCCTAGACCCATCGCCGTATCTTGCCATCGCCAAAACATACGCCCAGCAGGGTGAATTCTTCGCGGCCGCCTTGAACGCGCAGAAGGCCATCCAGTTGGATCCGGCTAACGCCGATCTTTACGGTCAACTCGGTAATGTTTATAAACGCGGTCGCAACTTTGAAACCGCCATTGTTGCTTTAAAATGTGCAGTGCGCGGCTGTACAGCAGTGGAATCTTGTGTTGCGCGGAATGGCTGCCCCGCCGGTGATACGGGTAATCCCGTCCAGCCGTTGGCTCTAAATCCCGTCAGCGCTTATTATTACCTGGATTATGGATCGGTACTGTCAGCATGGCCCAACCTGCCCGGTTATTGCACCGAGGCAGTGGATGTATTGACCATTGTGAGGAATGCATATCCTGACACCCAGGATATTGTCCGCAATGCCGATGTTGGTCTTTCCATCTGTGCGAGCGTGAAAGCCGGTTGGACCCAGACGCCCACCCCGGTTGCCAGGTCTACTTCCACGGCTGTGACCTCAACGCCTCCATATTTCACACCAACACCTTAGTGGCTCAAAAATTCATTTGGGGGATGTATCAGAATTGCATAAGACCTCCCCATGCACTCTTGACGAACATCCAAAAATCTTGTATCATAACAATTAGCACTCAGGTTGATAGAGTGCTAAAATCACTATGAACCACTAATTCAGGAGGCAAATATGAAGCTTAATCTCAAACCCTTGGGCAGTCGTGTGGTGATCGATCCCATCGAGCAGGAAGACATCACCGCGGGCGGCATTGTGCTCCCAGAAACGGCTAAAGAAAAGCCCCAGCAGGGCAACATTTTGGCGATCGGTCCTGGCGACCGTGACGAAGATGGGAAGCGCATTGCCATGGACGTAGCCGTCGGAGACAAAGTCTTGTACGCCAAGTATTCCGGCACGGAAATCAAAATGGATGGCAGGAAACTGCTCATCATGCGCGAGAGCGACATCCTCGCCATCGTAAAATAATAGTCTGAATGGAGATGTGAATTATGGCTGCAAAACAACTTGTCTTTTCCGAAGACGCCCGCCGGCGGCTTCAACAGGGCATTGACGTGGTCGCCAATGCCGTCAGCACCACCCTTGGCCCCAAGGGCCGCAATGTGGCCTTGGATCGCAAATTTGGTTCCCCGACCATCACACATGATGGCGTAACGGTCGCCAAGGAAATCGAACTGGAAGACCCATTTGCCAATATGGGTGCCCAGCTTCTTAAGGAAGCTGCCACAAAAACAAACGACATAGCCGGAGATGGCACAACCACCTCCACCGTTTTGGCGCACGCCATTGTCACCGAAGGCCTGAAGAACCTGGCCGCAGGTGCTAACCCGATGCGCCTGAAACTGGGAATCAGCCAGGGCGTGGAAACGGTCGTAGCTGCCCTGCGCAAGATGGCTCAAAAGATCGATACCAAGGAAGAAATCGCTTCGGTCGCCACCAACTCCGCAGCCGACCCTGAGATCGGCAAATTGATCGCCGATGTGATGGATAAGGTTGGCAAGGATGGTGTCATCACCGTTGAAGAGTCGAAATCATTGCAATTTGAGACCGAGTATGTTGAAGGCATGCAGTTCGACCGCGGCTATATTTCTGCCTATTTCATCACCGATTCCGAGCACATGGAAGCAGTCATTCCTGATCCCTATATCCTCATCTATGACAAGAAAATCTCAGCCGCCCAGGACATCGTCCCGGTGCTGGAGAAACTGGTCCAGATCGGCAAGCCGCGACCTGGTCATCATCGCCGAGGATATCGATGGCGAAGCCCTGGCCACCCTCGTATTGAACAAACTCCGCGGCATGTTAAATGTCCTGGCCGTCAAGGCACCTGGGTTCGGTGATCGTCGCAAGGCTATGATGCAGGATATCGCCACCCTTACAGGTGGTCAAGTGATCTCAGAAGAGACCGGGCGCAAGCTCGAAACCACCACCCTCACAGACCTTGGTCGCGCCGAGAAAGTGGTCACCGACAAGGATAACACTACGATCGTCGGCGGCAAGGGCGCAGGGTCCAGAGATTAAAGGCCGTATCGAGCAGATCCGCGTCGAGATCGACAAGAGCACCAGCGACTACGATAAAGAGAAGCTCCAGGAGCGATTGGCCAAACTCTCCGGCGGTGTTGCCATCATCCGGGTTGGCGCAGCCACCGAAACCGAACTCAAAGAGAAGAAGCACCGTGTTGAAGATGCCCTCTCTCCCACACCGCGCTGCCATCGAAGAAGGCATTGTCCCTGGTGGCGAGATCGTCTTTATCAACGCGGTCACCGCCCTCGACAAGGTCAAGATGACCGGTGACGATGAAACCATCGGTGTCGCCATCGTTCGCAAGGCACTTGAAGCCCCCATCCGCAAACTGGCAGAAAATGCCGGTCAGGACGGTGCAGTCATCATCGAGAATGTTCGCCGCCTTTCCAAGGAACAGGGCAACAAGCACCTCGGATACAACGTCATCACCGGGGAATATGTTGACATGCTTAAAGTCGGTGTTATTGACCCGTTGAAGGTTGTACACGGTGCTCAGGGACACTGCCTCCATTGCAGCAATGATCCTGACCACCGAGTGCCTGATCACTGATGTTCCAGAAAAAGAAAAACCATCCCCAATGCCACCAGGTGGCGGCGGGATGGATTATTAAGCATCGAATTCAAGGAGGGCGACCGCCAGGTCGCCCTTCCCTTTTAAATTGGTATAATCCTCCTCAATGACCTCCTCGACACATAAACAGGTGCTTCTCGCCTGCCAGACGGAATTCTTATCGCCCTCACTCTCGCTGCTTGTGGGCCAACTTCCACCCCGATTATTTTACCTACAATTACTAAATCCCCAACATCAACCGCCACGATCCTCTCGCCGGCGATCACTGTAAACGGGGAAGTAATTTCGATTGCAGAATTCGATGCTGAATTGGCGCGTTATCTAAAGGCTCAGGCCGGCTTGGGAAAAACGGGAAGCCCTGAACAAGCTGCCCAGGCAGTCAAGGATGAGTTTGTGGATACCCTCTTGCTTGCCCGGGCGCGGCTGCCCAGGATTTCGTTGTGGACGATGCAGTCCTGCAGGCTCGGATTGATACTCTGGCTGCAGAGGTGGGAGGCGTAGATCAGCTTTTAGCATGGGAATCCGCACACGGATATACGGAATCGGATTTCGCCTCCGCCTTGCGCCGGCAGGTTGCCGCCGCGTGGATGCGTGACCAAATAACAGTCTCAGTCCCCATCACTGCCGAACAGGTACACGTTAAGCAGATTTTGCTCTATAATGCAGGGGATGCGCAGCAAGCGCTGTCCGATTTGGATACCGGACGGGATTTTATCGATCTTGCTGCGCAATGGGATCCGGTTGCAAAAGGTGAGTTGGGATGGTTCCCGCGGTTACCTATCTTCCAAGGTCATTGAGGATGCTGCATTCGCCCTCCAGCCCGGAAAACATGGTGCCGTTATCCAGGATGAGACCGGTTATCATATCCTGTATCTCGTGGAACGTGACCCCGCCCGCCTGCTTTCGCCAGATGCCTTGTTGACCCTCCAGGAGCACGCAGTCCAAAACTGGCTGTCCCAACGACGGAATGAGAGTACTATTCTCTTTGCGCCTTGACGAGTAACGGGAGCATGATTTATGGATAATTTTGATCTCAAGCCTGAACCGAAGAAATTCAACGTGATGTCGTTGATTTGGAATGTCCTGACCGCGGTCGTAGTGCTGGGGATTTTTTACGTCATATACTATTTTTTTACCATTTATTTTAACCCGCACACTCCTCTTAACCCCTTCCCGCCTGCTCCGCTGCCTACTCTTTATCAAACCGCCACCCCCACCGCCACGGTCGCTGTCATACCCCGGGAAGCCACCTGGACTTCAACATCCACCATGGCACCCTCTCCCACACGCACCAAGGCTCCCACCTGGACACTGCTTCCGCAAATGGTTACACCTTCTGCCACCCCAGCCCTTTCTGACACCCCGCCGGGTCCATTGGCGAGCACTACTTCCACACCCATGCCGGTTTCCGTGGATATCACCTACGTGGCAAGTACGCAGTTCCACCCCGAAAAGGCATGTAACTGGTTGGGTGTCGCCGGAAAGGTTTTGGGAATTGACGGTAAACCGGTTCTGTTTATGGAGGTCTTGCTGGGTGGCACGCTGGATGGAAAGACCATTAATTACGTAATATTGAGCGGTAATGCCCTGGCATATGGACCGTCTGGATTTGAACAAGCCTTGAGTGATCATCCCATCGCCTCCACGCATACCCTCTGGATCCAGTTGCTGGATAATACAGCCAAGCCGTTAACCGAGAAGATATTTTTTGATACATACAGCACCTGCACCCAGAACCTGGTTATGGCAGTCTTTACCAAAAATCGCTAACAGCGACCACTTAAAAAAAGACGCAGCTAATGAGCTGCGTCTTTTTTATTTTGGATGATATTTTTGGCTAGACAGCCACATTCCAGTGTTGGTATTTAGGGTTGTTGCTGCGCAGGACATCCATAAAAAGCTTGCGTAATTGCTCTCCGACGGGTCCCATTATCCCATTCCCGATCGGACGATGGTCCACCTTAGTAACCACGGTTATTTCAGCTGCTGTGCCGGTCAAAAACAATTCTTCGCAAATGTATACCTCCGAGCGGTCGATCGTACGTTCGACAATCGTTAACCCCAGCTCATTCTTCGCTAACTCAATAACCGATCGGCGGGTGATCCCTTCCAGGATGTTATCCGTCACCGGGGGGGTTACCAGGAGACCATCCCGAACTAAAAAGATGTTCATGGCGCTGCCTTCTGCCAGGTGACCTTCCTGGGTGAGGACCAGGGCTTCGTCAAAACCGGCTCGCGCTGCGTCGGTCTTAATGAGGGCCGAACTTGCATATGCTCCGCTTATCTTGCCGCGGGCTGGAATTACGTTATCGTCGATGCGCCGCCAGGATGAAATGGTCACGTGAGCACTGGTGTCATTCTTGACATACTTGCTGAATGGCAGGGCGAATATTGTTAGATCTTCCTTAAGATCGTGCAGGCGCACCCCGATCCCTTCCTCTGACTTGTACGCCAGCGGTCGAATGTATATATCCTGCCGGTAGGCATCCCGGCGCAGCAGTTCAAGTGTCAATTCAGTAAGGCTTTCAGGTGTTTGTTTAACTTCCATGCACATCAATCGGCAGGAATTAAGGAATCTGCGGAAGTGGTCCATGGGACGAAAAACAAAGAGGCGTTCCTTGCCCTCATTCCAATAAGCGCGGATCCCGCCGAACACAGCAGTACCATAATTGAGCGCGTGCGTCGCAACTCCGATCTTTGCCTCGGAGTAGGGGACGATCTTGCCTTGGAAATACGCATTCTTGGGTAGATCCACGGACAATCCTCCTATAAGTGATTTTGGGTGCCGCCATTATACGCCTTTTTACTGGACCCATACCCAACCTTACTTTCTCATCCCTATCCATTTCCGGGCCCATTTCACGGGAGGAGGTGCTCAGCCATGCAACAAATGGTCTTAGGGCACTCTTGTGGGGATGCCGCCCCTTTCTTGACGGATGTGAAAATCCCCGTTATAATCAATTCGATATGTATCTAAATGAATTTATGAAGGTGAAACTATGGACGATGACCACGAAATGCTCGATTTTGTCAAAGCCCTCACCCATGCTGACCGGTTGAAGATCGTCGGCATGCTCACCAAAAATCCTGAGCGCATGGCTGCGATCGCAGAAGGGCTATCTCTGCCCACCCGCGAAGTATTCAATCACCTTGCCTTTTTGGAGCATGTCGGTGTGGTGCATCAAAAAGATGGTCTATATGAACTGGATACCGACGGTCTGGAGACCCTTGCCCGCCGCCAGTTTGAGGGCAAGCGCCCGGTCTACACCTCTAATTCAGACCTGGAAAAGAATACCCATAGAATCCTTGCGACTTTCCTGAATGCAGATGGGACCATTCGGCAAATGCCAAATTCCAGGACGCAGCCGCAGAAATTTCGGATCGTGTTGGAATATATCCTGGCAGCCTTTGAATCTGGAGCAGTCTACACCGAGAAAGAAATCAACATCATCCTGCATCGGTTTAACGAGGATGTTGCCGGGTTGAGACGGGACCTGATCGACGCGAAAATGCTTGCCCGGCATCGCGACGGCTCGCAATATTGGCGGCCTGCCGGGCCTGCCCAAGGACACCCGGAATGAGCCAACAGAACGATGACTTGCTGCTCATATTTAAGGCTCTCGCAGATGCCAACCGGCTTAAGATCGTTGGCCTGCTCGCACAGCGTTCTTACAGCGGCGAGGAACTGGCTGCTCTGCTGGGGTTGAAGGCATCCACTGTGTCCCACCACCTTTCCAGGCTTGCCAGGGTGGGATTGGTTTCCGCCCGCGCCGAAGGTTATTATAGTGTCTTCCAGTTGGATGAAGCCGCCTTGCAGAAGACGCGCCTGCTATTCTCGCACTCTAATCTGGTCACCGTTGCCTCTGGTGTGGATATCAATGGTTACGACCGCAAGGTAATTTCTGATTTCACCCGCCCGGACGGAAGCTTGAAGGAGATCCCCTCACAGCGGAAAAAATTAGATGTCATCCTGCGCTATGTGGTGCGTGATTTCGAGACAGGGAAACGATATACCGAGAAGCAGGTAAATAAAATATTGTCCCGGTTCCATGCAGATACGGCTTCCCTGCGGCGCGCACTTGTAGGATCAAATTTGATGGATCGCGAAGACGGTGGGGAACAGTATTGGAGATTGGAGAACGCAGGATAAGGGGTTAGGTACGAAGCTCTGCATTTAAATATTTGCAGCCGGAAATTTTCATCCGGCTGTAATAATTTAATATTTTTCAATTGGATAAGTAACTAATGCCCGCGTTTTTCCAATTGGAACGTTTCCGCTCCCCCCAATGCCTTTCCAAGCGGCTCCGCCTTTAACGCCATTACCCGGCTGTTTGCGAAATAGCCAAAGGTGAAACTGGTCATATCACCCGCCTGTTTTCCGGGTACTGGCATCAACCTTGCTGTCAGGGGTTTATCCAGGCGCATCGCCAGCGCGGAAATATCCACCAGGAGTGCCGCGATCTGCCCGGCAGTGACATCACCTGGCAGCGGCACGGTGTCAAGACCGGTTCCGCACACCGCCGAATAGAGTAGCAGGTCTTTGACGGTCAGCCTGCCCTCGGAGGCGCGTTCAGCCAGCCGGGCGTCTTCCAACACTGGCATCATCAGCCCTGAAAACCCCGCCCGTGGGAAACGTGCCCGGTCGATTGCCTCTGTCAATATCGCCGCTGCAGCCAGTGAACCGTGCAGGCCCACCTTGGGCACCCCCATCCGTTCGAATGCCGTACCTAGGGAACGGGATTCTTCGGGGAAGGGTGCAAGTGAATAGTCGATCCCCCCGAATTTAACTAGGTATTTAAATTTCAAAATATCGGCAATTTTTGCCAGTTTTTGGGCATTTTCTTCCAGTTCTGCGATTAATGCATTCCTGCCAGCTTCGATGGTTTCATTGCGTTCAAAAGCCCGTACTGCCGCGTCTGCAGCTTCCATTGCGAGTGCAAATAATGGTTCTTTCCCATCGTGATAAGCAGCTGGAAAGAAAGGGGCACCTGCCGGCACGTTGGCCAATGCTGCGAAATTCAAGTTTGCGAACCCGCTCGGGTCAAGTTTTGCGGTCTTGACGATCACTTCCGCACAGGCATTAACTGCCGGGAGCGAGATGCCGTGCTTTGGGTCGGCCATAATTCCGGAGAAAAAGATATTTTTCGAGGCAGAAATGGCATTGGGGAGAACCCGGTAACTTTCCGGAAGTGCTGGCTGCGCCGGACCGAGCGAGGCGTAACCGATCCCGAATTCCGGCAGGAGCTGGCTCAACATGGCTGCCAGTTGCGGTGCCTGCGAAACTTTTTCGGCACCGAGCATCTGCGGAAAGGGTGTCGTCGCCAGTCTTGTAGACTGCACATCGAACCCTGCTTCTTCGAAATTAACCCTGGCCTCCGCCAGGAATGCTCCTGCGCCTTGGAGCTTTTTCTCGTCCAATGGCCAGCCGGGATTGCAGAAGTAGGTGATCGAGCGAATTTTCATGTTTTTTCTTTTTTCAAACATCAACCAGGTTTACTCTCCCAATGACTGATTTTTATACAGGGAGGGTGTTTACCATAAATATTATAGCTGGTGAGGTTGTCATTTTCATATCCACATTGATATACCATTTCCCTCCAGATTTCTCTACCCCAAATTTCATTCAATCCTGCCCCTGCTTCTTCAATCTTTGGCGGAGCACCTCGAACATCAGGATTGCGCCTGCCGCGGCTGCATTGAGCGACTCGATTTTTCCGGGCATGGGGATCGACACATTTGAAGTGGCGAGTTTCTTCGCTGCCGGGCTGGCTCCCTCTGCTTCACCTCCCACGATCAATGCCAGTGGGACGCGGAAGTCTGCCTGCCAGCATGATATGCTTCCTCCCATATCCGCCAGGGGAATACTCAATCCCTGGGTACGCGTTCGAATTTCGTCCCATGTGCATGTTTGGATGGGTGTCCGGAAGTGCGCGCCCATCCCGGCCCGCACTACTTTGGGAGCGAAAGCTTCCGCAGTTTCGGGCGGGAGAAAAACAGCCTCCACTCCCGCTGCGGCTGCTGTACGCAGGAGAGTCCCGAGGTTGCCCGGGTCTCGGATTTGGTCTGGGATGAGTACGAAGGTTGGTTGTTGCGGAATCGGAAGTTGAGCAGCCTCGAGTACAGCCAGGATGCCTTGCGTGTTTTCCGTTTCACCGATTGCCTGCATTAATCCGTTGGCGACAATTTCCACTTCCACGCCCCTTGAATTAAGCCTGGTCAGAAGCGCTTTCCCGCGCTCGCTCAGGTTTTCTCCCACCAGTACAAACCGGAAGGGCCACTGTGCAGACAGGGCTTCTTCCACCAACCGTACCCCTTCCGCAACGAAGGCACCGGCCTCGCGACGTTCTTTTGGGCGTCCAAGCAGGCCGCGCACGAATTGCATTTTTGAATTGTGGGTCGATGTGATCATAACAACTGGTTTTTCATGGGTGGCAGGGGTGTAGTAAGTGTACGAAACAACCTGATTTTCATTGGAATATTTTACCCCCCATTAAATAATACAGGGGCACAACTTGGTGTGCCCCTGCGGGAATCCATTTCAAATGTCAGCTCTGGGTTGCCTGCTTGACTACCATGGCAAAAACGTGCGGGTCGCGTACAGCCAGGTCGGCCAGCATCTTGCGATTTAAAGTGATATTTGCTTTTTTCAAGGTAGATACCAGTCGGCTGTATGTTGTGCCGTTCAACCGGGCGGCTGCGTTGATGCGGGCGATCCACAACTTGCGCAGATCACGCCGTCTGACTCGCCGATCGCGTGAAGAGTACCACATGCTTTTTAGCATGGCCTCTTGGGCACGCCGGAACAGCAGGTGCCTGCTCATGCGCTGTCCCTTGGTGTAATTCAATACCTTCTTGTGTCTCAGGTGACCTTGCGGTCCACCTTTTACTCTTGCCATGATTTACCTCCTGCGTACCCTCGGGCGCCGGTGCAGGCGCTTGCCTGCGTTCCAGTTGTATGCACCCGGTAGTCGCAAATTAAATGGATAGGTTACAGGAAACTCCAGGAACCCAAAAGGGTTACGGTTTCATGTGTGGCGCCAGGCGCCGTATGCGCTTGATATAACTCTTCCCTTGGACGGCAACCATCTCACCGAACAACGCCTTTACCCGGTGGGATGACTTCCGTCGCAGGTGGGCTTTTCCGCCCTTCGTGCGCACGATCTTGCCAGACCCGGTTATGCCAAACCGTTTGGAAGTGGCTTTATGGGTCTTCAGCTTGTACTTACCTACTTTCAGCTTGCGCGGCACAGCGATTACTCCTTCACACAAGATTCCGCAGGATTTTACTCCTGCGGTTGTTCGACATTCTCCGGTTGCTTGGGTTTCTCAACAGCGTCTTCAGCAGTTTTCTTCTTCGGACCACCTTTGGCTGGCACGAGCATCATCGACATGGCCCGGCCTTCAATGGCAGGGGCTTGCTCTACAGTGCCTATGTCAGCGAGTTCCTGGGCAATTTCTCTTAGATCTTCGAGTGCGATTTCCGGGTACGTGATTTCCCGTCCGCGAAAGCGGATGGTCACCCGCACCTTCATTCCATGTTCCAGCCAGCGCCGGGCGTCTTCCACTTTGAAATCCCGGTGGTGACCGGTGGTTTTCGGGCGCAGGCGGATCTCCTTTATCTCGACTTTTGTTTGTGCCTTGCGCGCTTCCCGGTCTTTCTTTTCGCGTTCGTACAGGAATTTGCCGAAATCCATGATGCGGCATACAGGTGGGCTGGAATTTGGAGCCACCTCTACCAGGTCAAGGTCCGCTTCCCGGGCCATCCGCAGGGCATCCCGGGTGGCAACCACCCCGGCGTTTTCTCCTGCCCCATCGATCAGGCGTACTTCAGGAACTCTTATGGTCTCATTAACTCGAAATTCGTTGGCGCTGATACGTCTCTCCTCGCAAATAACGGAAGTCCAGCCCGGAGGCTGGTTTTAGCGGGCTGATAATACCATGAAGAGAGGCAAATCGTCAATAAAATTTCGGGATAAACGCGTTTTCCAGCCTTTTTGGTCGCCCTTGGCTTACCACCAGATCGTGAACAATACCGAAAAAAAGATGGAGAGTATTTCGCCTCTCCATCTTTTTGACATATTATTATTGTCATTAGTAAGATTATTAGAGTTCGCCTGCCCGTTTCGAGATCCGGTCCTTGGCGCGCACAATGAACTCTGCAAGGGGGATATTGTCCGCCCGCGACCCGTCCCGCACCCTCAGCGAAACCTGCCCTGCCCTGGTCTCATTCTCACCCACTACCAGCATGTAGGGCACTTTCATCAATTGCGCTGAGCGGATCTTGGCATTCATGCGCTGCGCGCTGATGTCCGCACTGGCGCGGATGCCCTGGTCGCGCAGCTGTCGCACGATGTTCTCTGCATATTCGTTTTGCGGGTCGGTGATCGGGATGACTCGCACGTGTTCGGGTGACAGCCAGACTGGGAAATTCCCGGCATAATGCTCCAGGAGGAATCCGATAAAGCGCTCGTGGGTACCAAGTGGGGCTCGATGGATGCACAGTGGTGTTTCTTCCACCCCATCTTTATTCGTGAATACCAGGTTAAAACGGCCCGGTTGGGCAAAGTCCACCTGGTTGGTCGCAAGGGAAAATTCTTTGCCGATCGCGCTCCAAACCTGCCCGTCGATTTTTGGTCCGTAAAAGGCGGCTTCATTGGCAGCCTCCACGAAGGGTATCCCGCCATTGGTCATGGCACGCCGCACCATATCTTCCGTCTTCAACCACAGGCGTTCGTTATCAACATATTTTTTCCCCAGGCCCTCTTTGCTGTGGAGCGACAGGCGCATGACGAATTTTGTGATCCCGAACATATCGAGATATTTTTTGTACATGTCCATAACGCCCATGAACTCTTGCTCGAACTGGTCTTCCGTCACGTACATGTGGGCGTCGTTCATCTGCATCGAGCGCACGCGCATCAGGCCGAACAATTCTCCCGATTTCTCATAGCGATAACATGTTCCATACTCTGCCAGCCTGAGAGGTAGATCGCGGTAGGAGCGTGGTTTAGATGCATAGATCTTGTGGTGCATTGGGCAGTTCATCGGTTTAACGTAATACTTGACACCCTCGATCTCCATGGGGGGGTACATAGACTCGGCATAATACGGCAGGTGACCCGAATGCAGGAACAGGTCTTCCTTCGCCAGGTGCGGTGTCTTCACCCGCAGGTAGCCCGCCTTTTCCTCCATCTCTTTTGCCAGTCGTTCAAGCTCTTCGATGATGACTCCTCCGCGCGGCAGCCACAGGGGTAGGCCCGGACCCACCTCCTCGTCGTAAGTGAAAATTTCCAGCTCCTTCCCCAGTTTGCGGTGATCGCGTGCCTTGGCTTCCTCTAGCATCTTGAGATAATTCTTGAGCTCGTCTGGCGTGCGCCAGGCCGTCCCGTAGATGCGCGTGAGCATTTTGTTGTGTTCATCGCCGCGCCAATAGGCCCCTGCGATCGACATGAGTTTTAATGCTGCCGGGTTGATCTGCCTCGTCGTCTCAACGTGAGGACCACGGCAAAGGTCGGTGAAAGTGTCGCTTTGGTAGATCGAGATTTCCACCTTTTCAGCCAATGGATTGCCATACTCGTCAAGGCTGCCTTTTTCAAGTCCGTCGATCAATTCAAGTTTATATGGTTGATCCTTGAACACCTTGCGTGCCTCATCCGCGGATACCACCTTTTTAATAAACGTGTGCCCGCCCACGATGATTTGGCGCATGCGTTTTTCGATCCTTTCGAGGTCTTCTAGCACCAGGGGCTGCGGCAGGTCAAAGTCATAATAAAATCCATTTTCGATCGGTGGACCGATGGTGTATTTGGTCTCCGGGTAGAATTCCAGCACCGCCTGTGCCATCACGTGAGCTGCTGAATGGCGGATTCGGTAAAGTTGTGATTCTTCGTAGCGTTCCACAGATTGGTCAGACATATTGTCTCCTTTGCCTCTCCTATCCTCCTGCATTTTCTTTTCTTGAAAATCAGCAAGGCGGGAGGGGCTAAATAAAAAAAACCCTCGCCCAAATTCGGGGCGAGAGCGCTCTGCGCTTACGCGGTTCCACCCGGTTTTGCCCCTGGCTGTGCGACCATTTTCGCCTCAGCGTTAGGCATCTCGTGGGGCTGATAACGGAGCCTGCCGTTCACCTTAACTAAGAGACCCAATTTAACAGTCTCTTCCTTTCGGGTTTCCGCTCGCGGGTGGTTTTTTGCGGTGCTTTCCTGGGAAGGCTCTCAATGGTTGCCCTCTCTCCCTGTCGGTTTGCTGGCCGCATACTCGTCCCGGTCAATGCGTTATTTGGAAAAATTATTGGGTATTGCCCCAGTGGGCGGAATAGGGCTCGAACCTACGACCTCTGCTATGTCAAAGCAGTGCTCTAACCAACTGAGCTACCCGCCCAAATACGAGTGCATATTATAACGAGGCAGCCTGAAATTGGCAAGCTGTTTGTTGACAATCCCCTTTTTTTACGCTAAACTATACGAAGTATGTGTTGTTTCGGTTTTTTCTTGGAAGGAGATTCCCATGTCCGAATCCTCCATTGCCCACCTTTCAGCCCAGACAAGCCTAATTCCGGCTATTAACGCATGGGAATACTTTCTAAATGACCAGGGCCGTTCTCCCAATACCATCAAGGCATTCCTGTCCGATGTCCGCCTTCTGACCCAGGCGCTGCCTCCCGACCGCACCCTGGGAGACATCACCACCAGCGACCTGAATGATTACCTGCATTGGCTGGAGCATGATCGCGGTATTCCGTGCTCGCCCAAGTCACTTGCCCGCCGTGTGACTTCCATTAAATCATTTTTTCGCTGGCTCCAGCGCGGCGGTGCGCTCGTGGTGGATCCGGCCGAAAAGGTTGTACAGCATTCGGTTCTAAGCCCGCTCCCCGAGGTCCTTACCGAGTCGGAGATCGAAGCCGTGCTTCTGGCTGCTGACCGCTCCCGCCGCGCCGTCCGTCCCGATGCACGCCCATACACGCTGCTCGCGCTCCTGCTTGCCACCGGCATCAAGAAGTCCGAATGTCTTGGCATCCACCTCAACCACATTGACATGCAGTCTACCGCTGAGCCATACGTATTTATCCGTTATGCCAGCCCGGCCAATCGATACAAGGAACGCAAGTTAACCCTGCCTGAAGAATGGATTCCTGCTTATGAGGAATACCTGGTCCAGTACAACCCGGTCGATCGCCTGCTCCCCTGGTCACCGCGCCGTCTTGAATATCTGCTTGAAGATATAGGCGAGGAAGCCGGATTACATAAGCACCTGTCCTTTGATATGTGCCGTTGGACCTGCGCCTTGCAGGATTACCTGAATAACACCGAACCGGAGAAGATCCGCCAGAAACTGGGCATCTCCAAGATCCAATGGCGGGAGATTAGTTTGAAATTACGTCAATTGGCGGGGAAGCCCGAATAATCTGGTAGAACCCCGTTACGATATAAGCCGTTTATTCCCGGTGACGACGCAAAGCGTCGTCACTTTTTGTTATCCCCCTGGAGAGTCAATTTCACGACCCGTTTGGTATTATCTGTAACCCGGAATGGGTGTGCCAGTCTGAACCCTGGCACCCATGCGATCTGGTCGCCTGCACAAACCAGCGGCCATCCGCCGCGGGCTCGCTTGGGTATTTTTACGTTGATATAGAATTCCCTCATTTTCATCGTTTGTCGGTTCATTCCGAGCGGCGAGAATGTGTCCCCGGCGCGCCTGGCACGCACGATAAACTTGTCTCCCCCAAGGTCCGCATCCAGCCAGGCGGTGAAGGGATCTTCGTTTTCACTAACATTCGAGCTGGCTGTCTCGACATTTTCTTCCACTGCCGATAGGACGAAATTCCCGTTTAGTTTCACTTGCCCGTTGACCGGCAGGTCCAGTGTCCCTTCCACCTGCGGCCAATGCGCTGACGGCAGGTCGCCTTCCATCGATGCCAGGTAGATCGCCTCCTCCTCGCGAAATAGATATAAACCTTCCGTCAGGTCCACCTGCGTGGGCATCTGGTCAGGAGTTCCCCGTCTGGATTTTGGATCAATAAAATCCGCAGCGCGTTCAAGGGTGTAGAAATCCAGGTTGCGGAGCTTGGGCCGTAAACTCGCCATCGCTTTTCGCAGGATGTTGCGGAGCAGACCCTTCGGGATTTTCGCCAGGTCGGGGCCTCGAAAGGCAACGTAATCGGTATCCGCCTTCGACACAACCTTTTCCCATGTGGAATCGACCGCGTCATCCAGGGCTTCATAGTCCCCCGTCAAAGCTTCGGCAGTGCGCAGCAGGGTGTTTTTGAAACGCGGATTATATTTCTCCAATTCAGGGATCAGGCTGTGCCGCAGCCTGTTGCGGAAATAAGTTTGGTCCCGGTTGGTCGGATCCAGCACCGGTTGAAGACCATGCTCACGGCAATACCCCTCCGTCTCGTTTCTCCACAGGTGCAGGATGGGTCTTACCAGCGGGATTTTCCGGTCGAATTCAGGCAGCAGAGTTCTTCCCGCCATTCCCTTTAACCCCGCCATACCCGCCCCGCGCAGGAAGTGCATCAGGATGGTCTCAACCTGATCGTCGGCAGTATGACCCACCGCCACTATGCCGGCTCCCTTTGACCGCGCCTGGGCGAAAAGGAAGCGATATCGCAGCATGCGGGCTGCCTCTTCAAGGGATAAACTGTGCTCCTCGGCATAACTGCGCACGTCCGCCCCTTCGCTCACAAAAGGTAACTTCATTTGTTCCCCAATGCTGCCCACAAATTCAGCTTCGCGGGCTGCTTCTGGCCGCAGTTGGTGGTTGAAATGTGCAATGATGATCTTTATGGCGGGGATCTTTCTGGCCAGGTCCAGCAGACATAGGCTGTCCGGTCCCCCGGACACCCCGATGACGACAATCTCGTCAGTTTTCAAATAATGGGCAGCAAATCGGTCCGGCATCATCCCTCAGCGCGGGTCAGAACATAGTCGGTTTTCTTGCTTCCGAACAGGCCGGCCAACAGGTGGTACATGGCAAAGAGTTCGAGCGCAAAAGGCAAATATCCACCGTAACCCAGGATCGGCATTTCGAAGATATGAATCCAGTTTCCCCACGACACGTGGTAAACCCATTTAGGGTAAGACAGATAATTCCACATCTCCCAAAAGAAAGCGGTCATGAGCACGCCCAACCAGAGAGCGACCACCGGTCGCCAGTTGCCGGATTGTGTCCACTCCACCAGTGACCGGTTACCCAGCCAGATGTTGATCGGTTCCAGGATGAAAAAAAGGGAAACCCAAACGAACGGGAAAAAGGTGGCTGGCCAGGCGATCATGAGTGCCAGCATCCCCCAACCGGCACCAAAAAATCCAATGGTAGCCCCTTTGGTCGACCTGACAATCGGACCTTTCACTTTTCCTGGTAGAAAACTCCGCATTAGTTCTGCGCTGCCAAATACTGCCGGGATCACGGTGGAGAAGTTGATCGTTGCCCAGAACCAGAACTGCAAGGTTGAGAAGGCTTCGGCGCCGTTGTAATGCCAGTTCTGCAGCCGCCAGTTGGCAAATTCGAACAGCCACCAAACCGGTGCGGAGGCAATGAACAAACCGATAAATTTATTCCGGTTCCGCGTAAAAAGGGATGTACCGGTACGCCACATGACCAACGCATCCACAATCAGGCAGTATCCCACCCACAATGGGAAAAATGCCCATTGCGTGCGTAGCCCACCAAGGCTCCAGTTTAAGGTCCAGAAGACGGCTGTCAATCCAAGCCCGATCCAGCCGTGCAGTGGAAATCTTTTCATCGCGGATGCCATTTGTCAATTAAACCACAAAGTGTCCCCCAAAAACGAAGGGCAATGGAATTAAAGCGATCACCAGGCAGAATGCCTGGTGATCTAAGGGGGAGGGGACACCACCGAACCTGGTTAGCATGGGGGGGACATGTTAACCGTCGATGGTAGATACCTGAATTACCAGTAAAAGGAGAACAGGTATCTAGTTGATATATTACACCAAAATTATCTAAATTGCATTAAAAAAAGATTAGAACAGTCCTATTTCCTTCCCCGTTCCTCAAAGAAGTTCAACCATTCCTCCACCTGGTCGGGGCTTAACCCGGTTTCCTCTTCGTTCTTCGAGCCATGTCTTTTTTGCTCTGCCGCCATCTCTCGTGCGAATTCTTCCGCGCTCATTGCCCTGGCGTGCGCGGCTCCAGCTGCCCGCTGCACCCGCTTGTCCGAACTAACCACTGTCCAGTTTCTGGCAGTCTTTTTTAGATGGGTCAACCTGGCTTCGATGGCTGCATCTGCGCTCGCCCCCTTCCGCACGAAATGCGCCATCACCATGCCTGCCGTGCGTGTTGCTGCTTGCCCCGCCGGGGCGCCGTCAAAATACACCTCGACCTGCGCACGGCTCAGACGGCAGAATTCCTGCAGGCGCACAAGCAGGTCAGCTTCATCGTCCATCGAGTCCAGGCGCAAGCCAAGTTTTGGGATCAGGTTATGACCATCGATCAGGTATGGCATTGTTTATCTCACGAAATCATTTCTGGATTTTATCATTGACAGTTGAATAAAATACACCAACAGGGCAGCACTCGGGATGCCGTCCTGTTGGTATGGGGAAAGAACGTGTGACCTCCTTTCTCAATCGGCAGATACCGGAATGGGTACCTCTCCTTTCTTTTTGCTCCAGAAGTATGTCCAATAGAGGTAGACGGAGAGTGTGTACAGGACCAGGACACAGACAAATACGGGTCCGAACCCGTAATTGACCTGCAGCCAGCCGCTGATCGACGGGCTGAACGCCCAGCCAAAGCTGTTTGCCATGCTTACCAGGCTGGCGATCGTGGCACGGGCTTCCGGCTCGACCTTTTCCATTACAAAGGTCTGGTAGACCGGTCCGCTCATGTTCATCAGGGCGATCCTCACATAATACGCAGTGCCGCTTAACCAAAACCAGGGTGCAAACCCCAGCAGCGCCAGGAAGGGGATCGACAGCCCTTGTGTGATAACCACCAATTGGATCTTTCCCATCCGGTCGGCAATTGGCGGTGCGATCAGCAGGCCAACACCCATCGCCAGTGCACCCCAGGCCATGATTGTTCCGATGACCGGATCAGGCTGGTGGTACACCACCCGGAAAAATAGATTCATAAATGGCATTAACAATCCTGCCCCGATGGATGTGACCAGCATCGGCAGGATCAACTTTCCGAGCATCACCGGTTCTTTGGCGGCATATTTTAACGGGGAAAATAATGCCCGTTCTGATCTTTTCAATCTCGGCATCTTCATAAAGACAAATGGAGCCAACCCTGCCAGGGCAGCCACAGCTACGATCGCCAGCGCCCCGGCATAGGCCGTGCTGCTGGTGGGTAGAACGCCTTGCCTCGCCGCGATCCAGGAGGGCAGGTTACCGCCGATCGAGTTGCCCACGAAAGAAGCGGTCATCTGCGCACCTGATGCCAAACTGAATAGGTAGGTTCGTTCCTCTGCGCCGCTGTTCTCCAGCAGGAACGGCGACATGGTTACTGCTGAAAGACTTTGCGCCCCACCGCTCAGGACGCTCATTGCAAATAAAATGCCTTTAAAAGGCCAAAGCACCATCCCCGCGATCGACAGGCAGAGCGCCAGGCCGCCAACGATGAAGGCTTTTTTTCGCCCCAAGGTATCAGCCAGGTAACCCATTGGAAGCGCCAGGATCAGGGCGGACATGCTGTTTGTGGAAGTCAGTTGGCCGACCACGCTGGCATCCATGTTCAGACTCAGCACGTAAAAATTAAACAACAGCCGGAATATCCCCAGCGCAGCCCCGGTCAGGATTATGCTTGCCAGGTATAACCGTGCATTGGGAGAAAATTGTTTGACTCTTTTCCAGTAAGTTTGTAAAACGTTTGTCATTCACTCCTGCTTTAAAAGGAAATCTTTTACCGATGAGAATATTGCGTTCAACGTTTCAGATCGCGCCGCGTAGCGTTTCTCGCCATTTTCGCTCACTCTGATTGCCACCAGTTCCGCCAGGCGCAGCGCCTGTAAATGGTGCAGCACAGTAGGAGGACGCAGGCGCAGCCGGCGTGACAGCTCTGTGGGCGTCAGCGGCTGCCCGGTGAGGTAACGCAGGATGCGCAGGCGGGTCGGGTCGGCCAGGGACTTGAGCGCGTTCATCAGCTTGTCCGGCGTTTCCGCCCCGGGTGCAATGCTTTGCAGGTCAGGCCGGCAACCGAATACAATTTGCATCCTGCCCTTCTCTGGGTAGGTGGGGAACACAAAAGGAGTTGACCAGTACGACGGTACCAGCACCAATTCTTTTGCTGCTTCAACCTCTTCGAACCGCACCCCTCGGGATAGTTTTTCGACCAGCGCTGTCAGCGTGACCCGCTCCGATAATCCACGTGCATCCTCCAGTCCTGACTTGATTACGGACCGGATGCGGGTCTCCTCGTCTGCAAAAAAAGTCTTGTAATATTCCTGCAAACTGGCCAGGAGGGTTTCGCTGGATTTGTCCACCTTCGACCAGGCTTTGAGTAATTCATCCAATTCCGCTGCTTTAAGGTGTTGATCGCGCTTTCTGATGCTGTGCCCCAGCAGGTCTTTTTCTTTGGGATTAAACGCCCCGCGTTTGGCAATATGGTTCAGGGTTTCACACGCCTCAATGGGAGTATTCAAAGGGAGGGTCAGGATTCGCAAACGGTCGGTTGGATCCAGGTTTTCAGCTTTCTGAAGCACGGGCAGTGCATCTTTTGGCTCCGGCAGGCTGCTGATCCAGTCCAGCGGGATGGATGCGAAGATTAGTATCCTTTCCAGGAATTCGCGTTGTGGGGAAGGCAGCCGTTGCCGCACTCCCGCTGCCCAATTGGGGCGCAGGCCGAATTCCCCTGCGTTGTGAAGCGCGAACAGGCTGATGAATAGATCATAGGCAGTACCGGAATTCCAGCGAATCTTGGTCATGATATTTTGCTTGTTAGATTATTATCTAATATGTTAGATAATAATCTAATTTCAATTTCGGGTCAAGTTTTTCCAAGGTTTCAAAGTCAGGGGGTCCGGCAGTTGGTGATAAATAAGACCGCCAACTCCAAAATTCCATATACATTCGATATGGTAACAAACCGCCAGAGACCCCATCGGGCGTTCAAGCTATCAAAGGCGTTCCCTGCTTTGGGGAGGTGCAAAGGGGGAAGGTGGTAAATATTCTTCTTCACGGTCCGAATATTTCGACCTTCTCGCACGTATAATATATGGGGATGGTCTAATCTTTCGATTTTCCCTGCATCCTTTTGAATGTACCTTCTCCAAAAAATGGAGTTCCTATGCCAACTCAACCCTTGATCGAAATCCGCAACCTGGTGAAACGCTACGGCGATAAAATGGCCGTGGAGGACGTCAGCCTGGAGGTTCTGGGTGGGGAGGTTTTCGGCTTCCTCGGGCCGAACGGCGCCGGGAAGACCACCACCATCAAGATCGTTGTCGGGCTGCTCCAGCCAACTTCTGGGTCGGTCAAGGTTGCAGGCTATGACGTCCAGGCGCAACCTCTACTGGCAAAAGCATCCAGCGGTTATGTGCCCGACACTCCCAACCTGTATGCCAAATTGACCGGGCACGAACTCTTGCGCTTCGTCGGGGATCTTTACGACCTCGACCGCCGGCAGGTGGCTCAACGCGCCGATGAGCTCCTGCGAGTCCTTGACCTTTCCGCAGCAGCTGATGACACTGTTGACTCCTACAGTCACGGAATGCAGCAGAAAGCTTCACTGGCATCCGCCTTGATGCATGACCCCAAGGTCCTGGTGCTCGATGAACCCACCGTCGGTCTCGATCCCAAATCGGCCCGCTTGATTAAAGACATCCTGCGCCAGATGGCCGACCGCGGTGCTGCTGTATTTCTCTCCACACATATCCTTGAAATTGCCGAGCGTATGTGCGACCGGATTGGCATCATCAATAAAGGCAAACTCGTGGCTGTCGGCACAATGGACGAATTGCGCTCCCTGGGCAAGGCAGGCGAAATTAGCCTGGAGGATATTTTCCTCTCGCTCACCGGCGGAGCAGAGGAAGCGGAAATTGCAGAGATCCTGAAATGAGCATCCTGGCGATCCACCCATCAAGTGCTGTTCTTCCTGCAGTTTGGAAACTTATTCGCCTGCGGATCCTGATTACCTTCAACGGCTTTAAGCACTCCAAGCCCATTCGCAAGGTTCTCGCCGTGGTTGCCATGCTTGGGTTGCTGGCCTTCGCCGGTATGATCCTGTTCGTGAGCTGGCTCCTGCTCGGTTTCCTGCGTTCGCCCCAGCTCACCCAATATGTGGGGATGGATGTGACTCCTTTCCTGCAGGCTATGCCGGTCTTGATATTTACAGTGCTTTTCCTGGGCATCCTGCTCAGTAGTTTTGGTGTGCTCCTCCAAGCCTTGTATCTTTCCGGCGATATGGATTTCCTGTTAAGCTCGCCTGTCCCCATCCGGGCGGTGTTCGTTACCAAGCTCCTCCAGGCGGTCCTGCCCAACTTTGGATTGATTTCCCTGTTCGGTCTGCCGGTTTTGTTCGGTCTGGGTCTCGCCGGGCATTACAACATTCTTTATTTTCCCCTCGTCCTGCTTACCATGATCGCCCTTGCCCTGGCTGCCTCCGGTCTGTCAGCGCTCCTGGTCATGCTGGTGGCGCGCGTCTTTCCCGCCCGGCGCGCCGCGGAGATCCTGGGGTTTGTGGGCGGCACATTAGCCTTTGTTTGCTCCCAGGCTGGGAATATTTATAATTCTTTTGGACATTCGGCCCAGGTCTCCGGGGTACAGGTGAACAATATGTTCTCCTTGATAATGCGATTCAACACCCCCTGGCTCCCGTTGAACTGGGCCGGTCAGGGATTGGTCGCTCTGGGCGAAGGTCGCTGGCTGACCGGACTTCTGCTCGTTTCGCTTACCCTGGGGGTATCAGCCCTGGCTTTTATGTTCGCCCTTTCCACCGCCGAACGGTGGTATTACTCCGGCTGGGCTGGGATGCAGGTTATTGCCCGTAAAAAGAAACCGTCCCGGGCAGTCCGCAAGTCGTCCAGTCCCGCAGCCTCTCCTCCCACGTTAGCCACTGAAAGTCCATTTCTTGGTCTCGTTCGTCTCGTCCCCGCACCCATCCGGGGCATCATTTGGAAGGATTTCCTGCTACTTCGCCGCGACCTGCGCAACCTTTCGCAGTTGATCTCTCCCCTCATATTTGGGGTAGTCTATTCCTTAATGTTGATGAATTTCGGCAATCAGCCGCCAGGCGGGCAGGGTCAGGCGCCTGCCTGGTTCATGACCTCCCTCGGTGTCCTGCTTACTTATGCCAACGTTGGAATGTCGCTCTTCGTAGGCTGGATGCTGCTGGCGCGCCTTTCGGGCATGGCCTTTTCGTCTGAGGGTAGGAATTACTGGATGATGAAAGCAGCACCGCTGCGCTCAGGTCATTTGCTGGCTGGTAAGTTCCTGGTGGCCTACCTTCCCACCTTCGTGTTGGGGGTATTTTTTCTGGTCGGGATTTCCCTCTTGCAGAAGATTCCCGTTGCTGAATTTTTATACAGCCTGCTGGCTGTTGCGATGTGCCTGGCGGGTATGAATGGCATCCTGCTCGCGTTTGGAGCCCTGGGTGCGAATTTTAAATGGGAAGACCCTCGCAAAATGTCCGCCGGAGGGATGGGCTGCCTGGGGCAGTTCCTTGCCATGCTTTACTTGCCAATTGCCTATTCTCTCTTTATTGGACCGTTGTGGGCGGTTTCGGCTTTCGATTTGCCGCAGATTTATGGATTCCTGGCTGGAGCGATCCTTGGAATCCTCGTCACTGCCACTTGCGCTTTCCTGCCCCCCTGGTTGGTTCGCGGCAAAGTGGAACGCCTGGCAGAAACGTAAAGAGCTATGCTAAATAAACAAAACCTTCATTATGGGTTTATCCCTTGAACTGAAGAATTCACATGTGCCCTCCAAGGAGGTTTTCAAGTTCGTTTTCTCTTTGGGATCGATTTCCGTTATTGGAATAGTCAGCTCCACTTTTTTAATCATGGGGAACAAATCCTAGCGCAATTCGTTATAATTTCAAGAATGAACCGCCTCCTAGAGAATGCCATGTTCAGGAAATTTTCGTTTGTTTTTATTGCCTTTACCATCGCAGCTTGTTCACCCACCCCTTTATTTTTTTCCACGCCTTCCCCCTCCGCCGGACAAATTGATCTCGAACAGCAAGCTGTTTACGCTGCCCTCCTCCACAACTTGTATTCCTCCCCCAATTTCGTAATCATGGATATCACTGCCACCAGCCCGGGCGGTGTGGATGAAACAAAATCCACTCTCGACAATATATTGCCAAACCTGCCCGGGATTGCCTCCGAAACCGCGGACAGTTTTCTGGCGCGTAATCTCGCCGCTCATCCGGTGAGTCCGCAAATGAGCATCGGAACCCCCTATGTTTTACTGAGCCAGGCAGAAATGAGCCAGATCTTCAGTCAAAACCAGGATGGCTGGCAATATTTTTATGAGCGCTACCCTGACGCTCCGGGGATCACGACCCTTTCTCAGGTCGGCTTTGATAATTCCTTTGACCAGGCACTGGTTTACATTGGCACCCTGAGCCACTGGCTGGCAGGAGCAGGCTATTACGTGCTGCTTAATAAGGTCGATGGCGCCTGGGTTGTTGACCAACAAGTGATGTCCTGGATTTCATAATCGGGTACAATCGCCTGCATGTCTGGTTTAAAATCCCCCTTCTTCTGGTTTGTTCTGGCTGTTCTTACAATCGCTGCACTTACCGCACTCGGTCCCCAGGAGCAATCCCTCGGCTCTAATGTCCGCATTGTCTACCTTCATGGCGCATGGGTGTTGACCGCCGAAGCGGTGTTGGCGCTTTCAGCCCTCGCCGGTTTGCTTGGCATTCTCTTTCGACGCGAACGCCTGCATAGCTGGTCCTCAGCGCTGGGGCGTACCGGCCTCTTCTTCTGGGTAACCGACCTGCCTCTTTCTGTGTGGGCTATGCAAACCAACTGGAATGGTCTTTTCCTGGGCGAGCCTCGATTCCGTCTTGCCGTAATCTTTGCAGTCACCGGGGTGCTGCTCCAGGTCGGCTTAACCTTGCTGGCAAGACCCGTCTTCACTTCCCTGTTTAATGTCTTGTTCTTTGTCGCCCTGTGGATTTCATTAAAAGAGGCCGGTTATGTTTTGCACCCGCCGCCTTCTCCCATCTTTAGTTCGGGGATATTATCCCTCCAGTTATTTTTCATTGGGCTCATTCTCCTAACAATGATAGCAGCCTGGTTCCTCACCCGCTGGTGGCGTTCCAGGTGAATCGGTCTTCCATGCCTTCTCCTGAACCTGGATCTGGCGAACCTGGTGTAGGGGTCTCCCCGTCACGCCGTGAAATTGGGGATGTTGCACAGGTGGCTGCCTTTGCCGTCATCCGTACCATCATCAACACTCTGCACCGCATGGTCTATCCGTTCCTGGCTGTCCTGGCGCGCGGGGTGGGAGTGGACATTATTTCCATGTCCTATGCCCTCACTGCCCGCAGCCTGGTCGGTACCATTGGTCCTTTCGCAGCCACGGTCGCTGACCGCCGCGGGCGAAAATTCGGCATGCTCCTGGGGATCGTCCTGTTCATCTTGGGCACGGCTGTCGTAGTCTTCTGGCCCACTTTCCCCGCCCTGGTCATTTCTATTATTCTCTCCACTCTCGGTAAATACATATTCGACCCCTCCATGCAGGCTTACCTTGGCGACCGCATCCCCTATGCCCGCCGTGGTCGCACGATAGCTGTCACTGAGTTTGGCTGGTCGCTGGCATTCGTCCTGGGCATCCCCCTGATGGGTTTTATCATCACCCGCGGCGGCTGGATGGCTCCATTTCCCCTCATGGCGGTGTTAGGTGTCCTGATTTTCGCCGGACTTTTCTGGATGCTGCCCAGGGACGTCGCACCTCCCGAAGATAATCCCACCCTTTCCGCAAATCTCCGCGCAGTTCTTACATACGCGCCTGCCCTGGCCGGATTGGCAGTTGGGTTGTTTGCCAGTGCTGCCAATGAAGTGGTTAATCTCATCTTTGGCGTCTGGTTGGAAGACTCCTTTGGCCTGCAAATTGCCGCTCTTGGCGCAGCTTCGGCAGTCATCGGTCTCTCCGAGCTGGGTGGGGAGGGGCTTGTAGCCGCCTTCGTTGACCGTCTTGGCAAGCCGCGCGCCATCGGTTTCGGGTTGGCTGGCAACTGCCTGGCAGCAATCGCCTTGTTCTTCCTGGGGCGCACCCAGGCTGGCGCACTGGCAGGACTTTTCTTCTTTTATATTACCTTTGAGTTCACCCTCGTGAGCGTTATCCCGATGATGACCGAAGTCCTGCCCTCCGCCCGCGCCACCCTCATGGCATTCAATGTTGCATCACTTTCTTTGGGCCGTGCCCTCGGAGATCTGCTCGCCCCACGCTTGTATCTATGGGGGTTCTGGTCGGTCGTTCTTGGTGCGGTGATATTCAATCTATTCGCCCTTCTCGCTCTCCGCAAGGTGAAAACGGGAGATAATTCTTAATAGTAGTGGCGACTTTAGTCGTTGAATAATATTCTCATTCAAATGTTGTGCGTCGTAATATGGTTTTATCGGGGGCATGAGGTCGTCCGCAATCCATCCCTTTTTCCTCCTTGGGTATAATTACGATTATCAAGTTATGATCTTCACCGGGCAGGTTTAAATGGGTGAACTTAAAAGATTAAATATTCACATCAACTATGCGATCATGTCAATATTGATCGTTCTTCTTGCCTCCTGTTCGGGGGTCACACCCGATCTCGATTCCCTGCCTGCTGATACAAAAATTCCCACCGAGATCCTCAGCACACTTTTCCCATCTCCAACCGTTACAATTTCCCCTTCTCCTACAGCAATTTTCACCCCCACCACCTCACCTTCCCCGACTCCCGACGCCCGCCCGATCCCATATTATTGGCGTGACTGGCCCGTCACCCCTGAACTGTCCTATCGTGCCCAGGAAATTCTTCACCTCGCTTTAGATAATTCCTCCCTGGATTCGCATGCCTTCAGCAAGGTTGGCGATTGCCAGTTCACTCCCGCCACATTTCTTGGAGGGTTCGTCGATGGAGTTTACGCGATCCCGGATGGATATGCAGATACCGTTGCCTGGTTTGCAGACAGCATGACCGCTGAGAGTGTCACTGCCGCCAACGGGCTGGGGATAAGTTCTGTACTTGACCCCATGTTCGGTCTCGCGAAAGGAAATACCCAATGCCAGGCAAACGAAACTCCCCTGGATTGCGAATTGCGTATTCATCGTCCTGCCGTTGTCTTAATCGCCATGGGCACCAATTGGGCACCTCATGCCGAAATAAGTTTTGAGGAATACCTGCGCGTTGTGGTTGACCGTACATTGGTTTCCGGTGCCCTTCCGATCCTTGCCACCAAGGCTGACAACATCGAAGGAGATTGGAAGCTGGATTTGGCAATCGCCCAGGTCGCCTATGATTACGATCTGCCCCTGGTAAATGTCTGGCGTTCTGTACAGGATTTACCCAATCATGGACTGGAAATTGCCAAACCTCAATATCTAACCGGGGATGGCTGGATGCGCAGGAATTACGCCTGGCTTAATACCTTGGAGCAAGTCCGCCTGGTCCTTGAAAAAAATAAATGATAGCCGATATCTTAAAATCCCCCTCCGGATTTATCCCCATGTTTCTTTCCCTGTGGAACAGCTTATAGAGGGAGTAAAATGGAATCAACTGGTGAATAGTTGGTCTCTATTCATTTTTTGTGTCAAATGATCTGCTGAAATCTAACCTCTATGTTGATCCATTCAGCTTCCCAACTCCTTACCCTACAGGGCGGCCCGCAGCGCGGGTCGACTCTCGGCAGCCTCGGAATTATCGAGGACGGCGCCGTTCTCATCCGCGGCGTTAATGTCCTTGAAGTTGGGACCACCCCCGCACTTCGCCTCCTCCACCCTGATGAACCAACGCTGGATGCCTCCGGCTGCGTGGTCATGCCCGGCTTTGTCGATCCCCACACGCATGTGGTTTGGGCTGGCGACCGGTCTGCGGAGTTTGAAATGAAAATGGCGGGTGCCAAATACCTCGACATTTTGGCGGCCGGCGGTGGAATTATTTCCACGGTTCGCAGGACGCGCGAGGCTTCGATTGAAACTCTTTTAGACGAGACACGCCCGCGCCTGGCCAGGATGTTCGCTTGCGGAACCACCACCGCTGAAGCCAAGACCGGCTATGGCCTTGAGAGTGAGGCCGAACTCCGCATGTTGCAGGCAATCCTGGCTCTCGACGCTGCTGGACCGCTTGAACTGGCGCCCACCTTTCTTGGAGCGCATGCCATCCCGCCTGAATACAAGGGCAACCCGCAATTCTATACAGACCTCTTGTGTACAGAGATGCTCCCCTTCATCCGCCAATGGTGGGCCAGCCAACCTTCAACGTCCGGTCGGCCCTTGCCTTTTGTGGATGTTTTTTGTGAGACGGGTGCCTTCGACCTCGCCCAATCACGTCAAATACTAACCAGGGCCAAGGAACTCGGCTTCCCCCTCAAACTCCATGCCGACGAGTTTGATAACCTGGGCGGAGCTTCCCTGGGTGCTGAACTGGGAGCTATTTCGGTGGACCATTTGGTCAAGACCTCCCGTGCCGATATTCAAGCGTTGGCATCCACCGACACCGTGGCTGTCTCGCTGCCTTGCACCCCCTTTGGTCTGGCCGAGAATGAATACACTCCCGCCAGCGAGATCATTGCGGCCGGTGGGTTCCTTGCCCTGGCTAGCGATTGCAATCCCGGCACCGCCTGGTGCGAGTCGATGCAATTCGTTATCGCTCTTGCGTGCCGTTCCCTAAATTTGACTCCCGCCCAGGCCATCGCTGCTGCCACTATTAATGCCGCTTACTCCATTCGCCGACATGATCGGGTTGGTTCCCTCGAGCCCGGCAAACAAGCCGACCTGCTCATACTTGGAGTCCCGGATTACCGTCATCTGGGTTATCGCTTTGGGACGAACCTTGTCAAACAGGTCGTCAAGCGCGGGCGGGTTTACCCCGTCCAGGTTGAAGCTGGTCCTGCGCTGGATCTCCAATAGAATACGGCAAGGTCTCATCAGGAGGAAAGTATGTCGATTGACTTTTCCACGATCCCGTACAATCAAATTGTCTGGGGTGCACTCATTGTTTTGGGTGTTATAGTGGCGGTTGTCATCCTTCGATTTTTTTGGAGGCACCTTCTGAAATATCTGTTCCAGGGTTGTTTTGTCATTCTGGCTGTCGTCGCCGTACTGGCATTGCTACATTATTACTTCAAGGTTTTCTAAGTGCGTTATCTATTCGCTTTGGAAGCGTATTTTCGAAATTTACACAAAATAACCAAGCCCATCTAACAATGAAACCTTCCCTATCAGTACTCGAAAAGCTTGCCCGCCAGTCCGGGGAAATATTGCGGAATGGCTACGGCAAGGAACACCAGGTGAACTTCAAGCACGTCATCGACCTCGTTACCGAGGTGGACCACCAATCTGAAGAATTCCTGCTCGGCGAGATTAAACTTCACTTCCCCGGTCACCAGATTGTCTCCGAGGAGATTGGCCTCGTTCCCGGGCGCGCCGCTGATCAGTGGTATGTGGATCCCCTGGACGGGACCGTTAACTATGCCCATGGCATCCCCTTTTTTTCCGTTTCCATTGCATACGCTCATAATGGAATTGTGACCCTGGGCGCTGTCTACGACCCAATGCGTGATGAATTATTCTCTGCCGAACGCGGGCAGGGCGCCAGGTGTAATGGAAGTAGGCTCCAGGCTTCGTCTGTCACTGAATTTCGAGCGCGCTCTGCTCGTCACTGGATTTCCCTATGACGCCTGGACGACCAAACAGGATAACCTTGAGAACTTTGGCCGATTCGCAAGGATAACCCAGGGCGTTCGCCGCCTCGGCTCTGCAGCCCTGGACCTGTGCTATGTTGCTGCCGGTCGTTTTGATGGCTACTGGGAATTATCCCTTCACCCCTGGGATTTGGCTGCAGGCGCTCTAATTGCTCTCGAAGGTGGGGCTGTGGTCACCAACCTGCAGGGACAAGCCGAACTTCTCACTCCCCCCTGTTCCTTGCTGGCTGCAGCGCCCTCCCTTCACCCTAAAATGCTTGAAAAATTGAACAGCAAAGAATAATAAATGATTATCCATTTCTTTCTTTGACGAAAATTGCCGGGGATTTTATAAATGTTATAATTTATGTGAAACATAATGGTAAAGGAGACTATTTTGACAGATCCTCGCATTGAACAACTGGCAAAGATCCTGGTGGACCACTCGGCGCAGATCAAACCCGGAGATCGGGTTGCCATCGAGGCGACTACGGCTGCCGAACCACTGGTGCGTGCCTTATATTCCACCATCCTGGAACGCGGCGGGCTTCCCTATCCGCTGCTGGATCTCCCTGATCAGGACGAGATCTTGTTTGCTTTCGCAAAAAACGAACAACTCGACGCCATCCCCCCCTTCCGCAAGCTGGCTTATGACCAGTTCGAGAGCCGCATTCGTATCCATTCAGCCACCAATCCACGCGCCCTCTCTGGCGTGGATCCCAACCGTCAGCAGCGCCGGCAAAAGGCGTCAGCTCCCATTATGGAAGCCCAGATGCGGCGTGGCGCTGACCGTTCCTTTAAATGGGTTACCACTCTCTTTCCCACCGAGGGGTTTGCTGGGGAAGCGGAAATGAAATTGAAGGATTTCGAGGACTTCGTCTACCGCGCTTGCCACGCCGACCAGGCGGACCCGGTCGCTTTCTGGAAGAAGGTGGAAGACAGCCAGCGTAAGATCATTACCCGACTCGAAGGTCACAACCAGGTCATCCTGCGCGGCCCAAACGTGGATCTGACTTTGTCCATCCAGGGCCGCAAGTTCCAAAACGGCGCCGGCCTCAACAATATGCCGGACGGAGAGATCTTCACCGGTCCGGTCGAGGATTCGGTGAACGGATGGGTACGCTTCTCATACCCCGCCATATATAATGGAGTCATGGTCGAGGGTGTGGAATTGACCTTCGTCAAGGGCAGGGTCACAAAGGCCACGGCAGAAAAGAACCAGCCCTTCCTCCTTGAAATGATCGCCTCAGATCCTGGAGCTCAATCCCTGGGCGAATTTGCAATTGGCACGAACTACGAAATTGACCATTTCTCACACAACATCCTGTTCGATGAAAAACTGGGTGGTACCTTCCACATGGCTCTCGGTTCGGGTTACCCTGAAACGGGAGCAGGAATAAGAGTATGATCCACTGGGATATGATTTGCGGAATGCAGCTCAACTCCCAGATCATTTTGGACGGAGAATGTAATTTACCAGGATGGGAAATTTACCTTTTAAAATTTCTGTGCAGATTTGTTTCCGCACTATATGATTACCCCCGGGCGACCTAATTGGTCGCCCCACTTTTTATGCCCGCCAGAAACCGTGCCTCAACGGGCGCACATCCTCTGAAATGACAAAAGCCTCCGCGTCGGTCGCGTGGACTATTTCCTCCACCTTGGATGCATCCTTGCGCAGCACGCTCACGCTCAACATGCTCACCATCCCGTCCCGCCCGCGGGCGGGGATCTCGGTGACCCCAAATCCTGAATCTCGCAAGGTTTGGCTCAACGCGGCTCCCAATCGGGTGGTCACGATGCTGATTTTGACATGCCCGACCGCCAATCGTTCTTCGATCAACATTCCCACCACGTTTCCGGTGGCAAACCCGCCTGCGTAACCGATAATGTTCAGGGGGTTATCAAGGTGTGCCAGTACAGACGTGATGGCGATCACGAAAATGACCGACTGAACAAAACCAAGTCCCCATGCTATCCCCTTGCGACCGCGCACTACGAAAAGCATGCGCAAGGTGTCGCAAGACATATCACTTACCCGCAGGGCGAAAATGCCCAAAGCGCCAAGCCAGGCAGCTGGGGAGAGGAAAATTTCGAACATTCTAGACCATCCTTTCAAAAAAAACAGGGCGACCGACCCGGTCGCCCTGTTACATTATTTCGTCGCAGGCATATACAACCGGTCAACGTATTCCTTCAGCATCCGCCGTGTGCTGAACTGAGGGGTAACTGTTCGCAGCGATTCTTTGATCATCGCCACCCACTTGTGCGGGATGTCTTCATTTCCACGTTCGGTGTAATACAGCGGGATGATTTTATTTTCCAGCGTATCATACAGGCTTTCGGCATCCGCATCGTCTTGCACTTCAGACCCAAGATCGGCATCTTCTCCGATGGCCCACCCATTGGCGCCATTATAAGCCTCTCTCCACCAGCCGTCGAGCACTGAGAAATTGAGGGCACCATTCAGCGCGGCTTTCATCCCGGAGGTCCCGGAGGCTTCGTTGGGTCGGTGTGGTGTATTCATCCACACATCCACTCCTTGTACCAGGTACCGCGCCAGGTTCATATCATAATCCTCGAGGAAAACCAGCCGTCCGCCATTCTCAGCCTTTTTAATCACCCGGTATACCTCCTGGATGAGTAATTTCCCGGGTTCGTCTGCGGGGTGTGCTTTTCCGGAAAAAATGATTTGAACCGGACGGTTGGGGCGGTTAATCAATTCCAGCAGGCGGTTGAGGTCGTTGAATACAAGGCTGGCGCGTTTGTAAGTGGCAAATCTGCGCGCAAAACCGATTGTCAGCGCATATGGGTCGAGCATCGCCCCCGAAGCAATGGCCTGGATTGGGTGTAGGTTGCCTTCCATCCAGCGGGTGCGGACCCGCTGGAGCATATACAGGGCCAGCTTGCGCTTTAAGTGCCGGCGAACCGCCCACAGCTCTGAATCGGGAATGCTGTCTACTTTAACCCACATCTCGGGGTCGTCAAGTCGATCGAGCCAGCCTTCCCCAAGATATTTATCGAATAGGATCCGCAGCCGGCGAGCCATCCAGGTAGGGGTGTGAACGCCGTTTGTGATGGAACTGATCGGCACGTCATCTTCATCTTCGATTGCGGGCCAAAGGAAGTGCCAGATCTTTCTACTGACGCGTCCATGCAATTCAGAAACGGCATTGCGGCCTTCTGAATGCCGCAGTGCCAGGATGGCCATGCTGAAGGTTTCACCCCACGGCTCTTTGTGACGGGCCAGGTCCACAAATTGCTCCCTCCCTAAATTTAGTTCAGGCCAGAAGTTGGAGAGGTTTTTATCGATCAACCAAAGCGGGAATTCATCGTTACCCGCCGGTACCGGGGTATGTGTGGTAAAAACATTGCCTTTGCGTGTTCTCGCCATCGCCTTTTTAAACGTCAATCCTGTTTTGACGAGTTCGCGTGCACGCTCCAGTGTCAGGAAGGCCGCATGTGGCTCATTCATATGCCACACGCCCGGTTCGTACCCCATTGCACGCAGGGCGCGCACGCCTCCGATCCCCAGCAGTACTTCCTGTGACACACGCAGGTCAATGTCGCTCCAATATAAGCGGGTGGTCAGTTTGCGGTCATTGGGAGCATTCTCATCCAGGTCGCTGTCCAAAAGGTAGAGTGGGTTGCGGCCGATCCGAAGTTCCCAGATGCTCGCTTTGACTGCCCGGTCAGGGAAATTGACCGTGATCTTCATGGTTTCCCCTTTTTTGTTCAGCACCTGTACGACTGGGAGCTCTGCAAAGTTGAGCGGGTTATTGACTGCATCCTGCCAGCCATCTTCGGAGATGCGTTGTGTAAAATAACCCTCGGTGTATAACATCCCCATCCCGATAAGCGACAAGCCGAGATCAGAGGCCTGCTTCAAATGATCGCCTGCCAGGACTCCCAGCCCGCCGGAGTAAATGGGGAGTATTTCGTGGAGGCCGAATTCCATCGAGAAGTACGCTACGCTAAGCTTCCCCCGGGTTTTATAGGTGCGTGCGGTCCAGGTATCGGTGGTTTTTAAATATTCATCGAAACTGGTAAACACCCGGTCATAAAGTTCAAGGTAAACAGGGTCCTGAGCTGCGGCATTGATCTCGAAACGCCCAACAGACCTCAGGAAACGCAGTGGGTTATGGTTGAGTCGTTCCCATAGTGCATTATCCACCCGGTTGAAAAGCCGCTGCGCATGTGGGTTCCATGTCCACCACAGGTTGTATGCCAGTTCACCGAGCCGGTCAATGCGGCGCGGCAGATCGAAATGATTTGGTATTTTAGTAAGGAAAGCAGTCATCGTGTCGTCCTTCCAAGCCCGTAATCATACCAAAATAATGGATAATTATGTGCCCTTTTACACAATTTGTGAAGTACAATTTCCCAAGGATAATATGGCCGAAACAGTTCAACTTTTGATCACTTGCTTGATCGACTCGTTTTTTCCGCATATTGGCGAGGCGATGGTCCAGGTATTAAACCGCGCCGGGGTGCGGGTGGAATTCCCAACCAGCCAGACCTGCTGCGGACAACCCGCTTTCAATGCGGGTCTCCGGTCCGAGGCAATCCCCATGGCAAGGCACACGATCCAGGTTTTTGAAAAAACGGCTGGTGTCATAATCATCCCATCGGGTTCATGCGCAGCCATGGTTCGTCACGGATACTTGGAGCTATTCAAGGACGATAAGCCTTGGCTGGAAAGGGCAAAAGCGTTGTCGGGGAGGGTATGTGAATTCACAGAGTACCTGGTGGATGTGCGCGGCGTCACCCGGCTCTCTGCCTGCTGGCCCGGGAAATTAACTTATCACCCCTCCTGTCATCTCCTGCGCAGCCTGGGGGTTGACCGGCAGCCGCGTGCGCTTTTGGCTGCCGTCAGGGACGCTGAGATCGTTGAACTTCCCGAACGCGAGGATTGCTGCGGATTTGGCGGGGTTTTCTCGGTTGAACATCCTGATCTGTCTGCGGAATTCCTGAAGCGTAAGATCAACAATCTCGAAAAGACCAGCGCCCCCACCTTGGTGGTTGCAGATACGGGCTGCCTCATGCATATTCAGGGTGGGTTGGCACGCCAGGGAAAAAACCAGCGCGTGGTGCATATCGCTGAGGTCTTGAACAACCTATGAGCCTCAAGAATTTCCACTCCCGCATCCGCCAGTCCCTCTCTGATGAGAACCTGCAGCTTGCCTTGGATAATAACTCGGCTCGCCGGGTGGTTGGAAGACTCACGGCTTTTGCCTCACTACCCGACCATTCTGACCGCCGTCTGCGCGCTCATATCATCAAAGCGGATGTTGTTGCTCATCTGGAAGACCATCTCAACCATTTCATCGCCCGGGTGGCTGCCAACGGCATCCAGGTTCACCGTGCGGCAGATTCTGCAGAAGCTCTCCGTATCTTTTTGGAGATTGCTCGCTCAGTGGAAGACAACCGCCCCCATTTGGCTGGTAAGCCTTTACTCGTCGCGAAATCCAAGTCCATGTTGAGCGAGGAAATAGATTTCAACCACTTCCTCGAAGCTGCCGGGCTTCGAGTTGTCGAGACTGACTTGGGCGAGTATATCGTACAGTTGCGCGGCGAGCGTCCCAGTCACATTATTACCCCTGCCGTCCATCTCCGCCGCAGCGATGTCGGAAACCTCTTTTCTGATAAATTGGGTATCCCCTACACTGAAGATATCCCAACGCTTACCAACACCGCCCGTAAAGTGTTACGGGAAGTCTTCCTCACCGCAGATATTGGTGTCTCCGGGGTCAACTTTGGTGTGGTTGAGACCGGCACCCTGGCGATGGTGACAAATGAAGGCAATGGGCGCATGTGCACTACGCTCCCGCCGGTGCATGTGGCACTGATGGGCATTGAACGCCTGGTACCAACCCTTGGCGACCTGGCGTTGTTCCTCTCCCTACTGGCCCGTTCGGCCACGGGTCAGAAGTTGAGCGTTTATACCAGCCTGATTCATTCTCCACTCCCCGGGCAAACCCGCCATCTGATCCTCCTCGACAATGGCCGTTCTGCCCTGCGCACCTCGCCGCTCGCCGAATCCCTCTTCTGCATCCGCTGCGGGGCTTGCCTGAATGCTTGTCCGGTCTTTCGTGAGCTTGGGGGGCATGCTTACGGCAGTATCTACCCCGGTCCGATCGGCTCGGTCATCTCCTGTGCCTTGGTGGACCCGCAGTTGGCGATCCTCGCCCAGGCATCTTCCCTCTGCGGTGCTTGCAAGGAAGCTTGCCCCGTGGATATTGACCTGCCCGAGATGCTGCTCCGCATTCGTGCAGGCTGCACTCCTCAAAAGCGATCTGGTGAAACAAAGGAAGCCATCGGAGTCCCACCGCTGGCTAGAAATGGATTGAAAGGCTACCGCTGGGCTGCCGGTAAACCCGGCTTGTTCGCGTTTTTGCAGAATTTGGGCGGCTTCTTTAGCAGGATCTACAGCCCGCGTCGCGCATACATGCGCATTCCTGCATGGACGGGCTGGGGCTACAGCAAGGACTTCCCGCGCCTGGCTGTTCATCCCTTCCGAGGTCGCTGGAGAAACCTGGTCCAAAAGGTGGAAGAAAAACCTGTCTCATCCCAGCAGGAAGAATTTATCCCCGGGACTTCGCCAAAGACACCGCACATGTCGCTGCCCGTCCAATTTTCCGAAGAACTTGCTGCCCTCGGCGGGAACGCTTATATTGTCTCAGAACTGGAATTTCCATCCAGGTTCGCGGAATTCCTCTCATCTAAAAATATTGACCGTGTCCTGGTGGACGAAGAAGGGGCATACGCAGTAAGGACCATTCCCACTCTCCGGGACCCTGACCCATCCGTTCGGGCGGGAGTCACCGGGGCTCTGGCAGGGATTGCCGATACCGGATCACTGCTGCTTGTCTCAGGTGCTGGTCAGACCCTTACAGCCTCGCTGCTGCCTGAGGTTCACATCGTTGTCATGAAAATTTCTCAAATCCTGCCCACCCTTGCCGATGCATTGGAATTGCCGCAGGTCCGGGCTGCATCTGCAGGGGTTATCATTTCCGGTCCATCCCGCACCGCTGACATTGAAATGACCCTCACCATCGGAGTGCACGGTCCGGGCGAACTGCACGTCTTTTTGATTGACGATTCGATGCCCGTCTGATAAAATCCCCCCGCCTTAAAAAGGCCAGTTGGTTTACCAGCCCCCATCGTCTAGTGGCCCAGGACGGGGCCCTCTCAAGGCCCAAACAGCGGTTCGAGTCCGCTTGGGGGCACAGGAACATATAGTCCATATTATCCATATAGTACTTTCTCGTCGAATACGCTCTGAAATCAGAGCGTATTGGTTTTAAAAGATTGGCAGGGCAGTTTGCAGAATATGGTCCGCAAAAGAATATAGTCCATCGTCAAGATCTTACGCCCTCTGAATTTGGACAATCGAATTCTGAAGAATGATAGGTGGCGATACCAGTAAACAATCAGGGCAAGAGCAGGCGGGTCAGGGTGGCTTCCAGCCAATTGGTGTATCGTCCCTTGGAATAATTTCGATCCCGGGTCAGTAATAGAAAGACTTCGGGACTGGTGATTGTCCAAACCATTTCAGCTGCCAAAGGAATATCCATCCCTTCATGCAAACCACCGTTGCTGGCAAGATGCTTGACGAATGTGGTCATGTTTTCCAGGCGTTCCTTGAGCAGATTCTGCATCAAGTCTGCGATCTCTTTCTCGGTCATTGCCGCAGAGCGCATAACTTCAAAAAGTTGGGCGGCGCGCGCCAATATTTCAGTGATTCCTTGAGAAAACATCATAATCTGGGCGTGTTGGTCATTGTCATGCAGTACCGCCTGCGGCTCAGGTCTGTCGAGTAGACGAATAGGTTGATCATCACCGCCGATAGAAATGTCCATTAAGTGAGACAAGACCTTTCGTTTGTTGCCGAAAATAGAATACACCGTTTCCGATGCAACACCCGCAGCCTGCGCTATTGCATCGATGGTTGTCCCACTATAGCCGCGCTCGAAAAACAGGCTGCGAGCAGCTTCGGCAATCTGGAGGCGAGTTTCGCGTGCTTGTGTCTGTCGTCGAGACGATTCATACTTGCGTTTGGTTGGGATTGGTTTTGTCATTGCCTCTTGACTCTTTTGCTAATTTATTATATCATAAGTATATTGATTACAGTATTGGTGTATCAAAATTGATATTTACGGGTAAAGGAGCTAATATGTTTACAGAACAGGAAAAAGATTTAACCGGCGAGGAAGAATTCTACCAAACCATTGTGGTTGGCGGCGGGCAGGCGGGTCTGGCTGTTGGTCATTTCCTTGCACGCCAGGGTGAGAACTTCATCATCCTGGATAAGAATCCAAGTACTGGTGATGTGTGGCGCGGCCGCTGGGAAAGTCTGCGGTTGTTCACGCCCAGCCAATTCGACAGTTTGCCGGGAATGCCGTTCCCGAAATCTAAAAACCATTTTCCGCCGAAAGATGAAGTCGCTGATTATCTGGAAGAATATGCCCGGCAGTTCAACCTGCCAGTTCGTCACAAGATCAATGTTGAGAGTTCTCAATTACAACGGTCAAAATTACCAGATCTCCACAGGTACAGCCAGATTCACTGCGAGGAACGTGATCGTTGCCACCGGACCATTCCAGGCGCCGCGTACCCCTTCTTTTTCCAAAGAACTTGATCCGGGAATCCTGCAATTGCATTCGAGCGAATACTTTAACCCAAAACAAATTCTGGCCAAATCTGTGTTGATAGTCGGGTCAGGAAATTCCGGCGCGGAAATTGCCATCGAACTTGCCAACGCCGGCAAGCAAGTCTGGCTGGCGGGGCGCGACGTTGGACGCGTCCCGGCCAATTCACCACTTGGCAAACTCTTTGACGGCCGCTTGGTCTGGTGGTTCATGACTCATATGCTCACAGTGAAAACTCCCATCGGGCGCAGGATGCAAGCGAACCTGCTCCATCACGGAACTCCGTTGGGACGTGCCCGTCGCGAGGAAATTGCCAAGGCTGGAGTTATTCTCACTCCGCGCATGTCAGGGGTCCAGTCTGGCAAACCACGGCTTGAGGATGGACGCATCCTGCCAGCCGATGGAGTTATCTGGGCAACCGGGTTCCGGCCTGATTACCACTGGATTAATTTGCCAATTTTCGACGAACAGGGTTATCCACTGCACTCACAGGGGGTCGTGCAAAGCACTCCTGGATTGTACTTCATCGGGCTTCCCTTTCAAATAGGGTTGAGTTCATCACTGCTCGGTGGAGTGGGTAAAGATGCCGCCTATATCGCTGGGCAAATCACCACCAATGGTCACTAATTGCTATATCCGGCTCTTTCCTTCAGCACTATCAGAGTGCGGTGTGTTGCTCGCCGATTTGATTGAGATACAAGCCCAAAACCTTGCTAAAATCATTATTTTGCTGGATATTTAATCGGTATTTCAAATACCACCCTCTCGCTCAACTATTATCCGTATATACAGTACCCCCTTGGGGGCATCCAAAAATCCGCCAGAAATGGCGGATTTTATATTAACCATCAACAGCAGGCATCACCGGTAAGGGCGGGACTTGGCGGACAAAGTCTCCAGGCGCTGAATCCGCCGTTGGAGTTGCTTCCCCGAGAGTGCGGGCAAAACCCCGCATTTGTCCGGTGCACGCGATGTCAGGTGTTTAGTAGCTGACCAACCAGACCAGCTCAGTTTCCTGCGGAGCGCCCGCTGGAACGGTAGACCTGGATCGTTATCCCCTTCGGGGTGGACTGCGACCCGACCAGCTCGAGCGCTATGTTCGGGCAGGTGGCGGGGAAAAGCCGCGTCCCCTGGCCGACGACCACGGGGAAGGTGAACAGGTTCATCTCGTCGACCAGGTTATTGTCGAGCAGCCACCGGAACAGGAGGCCGCTGCCGTGTACCTGCAACTCGCCTCCGGCCTTGGCCTTCAATTCGCGAATGGAAACCGCGACGTTATCGGAGAGGACGGTCGTGTTCGCCCACTTCGGGTCGAAGGCTGTGGTCGATGCCACGTACTTGAGCCGCGTGTGCAATGCCGTCCAGATCGGGCTGTTACCTGGATCGCCCCAAGTACCCCAAGTGTCGGCGAAGATTTCGTACGTGCGCCGGCCGAACAGGAACGCGTCGGCGCGCTGGTAGATCTCGTCCATGACCGTTCCAGCTTCGTTGTCGAAGTGGGCCCATCCGCCGCGCTTGAATACGCCGCGCTCGTCCTCCTCCGGCCCACCAGGCCCCTGCATTACTCCGTCAACGGAGACTTGCGCGGTGGTTGTTAGCTTCATGGTATTGGTTCTCCTTTCGTTGGTCTGATCGTTGTTTAGTCGGACCTGGCCGTATCGATCTTATCGGTCGAGGTACGGTCCGTGATGCAAATTGATGATGTATCTTTGCCTGACACGCGGTTAGGCTGCCAGCCTAATAGCTTTTAGGCTTCACTCTGGCAGCCTAATCTCCCAAATTAATTTTGGTGATTAGGTTGCGATAATTTAATAACGATATAAAATCAACTTTCGCACGCTGACAGTATAGCAAAGGGGTAAACAATGGGCAAGTTACTGCATCGCAGTGAAATAATTATCCGATCATGAGGACCGCATATTCAGCTTCCTGCATTGACATCCTCTCGCCTTTGTATTTTCCGTATATACAGTATCCCCTTGGGGGCACACCATCCGCCGGTTTTCATGGCGGATTTTGTCATTCAAGCAGATGCGCCTTTTGCGGGTCGTGAAATTCGTTCGCTCAGCGTGCCGGCCATTTATATCCTGGTACACTGTTCAGACGGAAAACGCGTATCGGTTCCCCAGGCCAACACCCGTCTGGAAGAGCCTATGCGGATTACCGTCGTGATTTCTCCGGAGGCTTCGCAAGCGCTTGAGATGCTGCGTCAAGGTTGCGAGGCGAAAAGAAAAAGAAAACGAAGGTGTACACAAATGTTGGCATTGAGTAGCCTTTGGCCTCAGCGATTATGGGATCCAATTCACCGTTCCCATATTGCCACCGGTATCACTGATCAGCATCGTTAAATCCGTCCCATCCGGATTCATCACGAAGATCCTGTTGGTACTGAAACTGACAATTGTACGGTTGTCCGGAGAGATGGAGGCGTACAAACCAGGCGTCTGGATATGGGTCAATTGAGTGATGGCTCCGCCGCTGACCGGCACCGACCACCACTCCGAGGACAAAGTGTGCGCCGAGGCCGGTCTGGCTCCGAAGAGCCAGCCCAGCCAGGGGATTGCCGAAGACTGAGGCGGGGTGGGAGCACTAAACAGGATGGTTTTTCCGTCCGGTAAAAACATTGGCGCGTCGATGATCCTGGGTACATATGCCCCGGAGAGCATAATCTGGTGGGGATTGCTGCCGTCACTATTGGCGACGAAAAGCTGGTTGGTCATGTCATCCGGATTCTCGGATACATAGACCAGCTGAGACCCGTCGGCTGACGGCCGGGGCCAATAAGCCTTTTCCAGGATTTTTTCCGGCTGGCCATCCGGATAAGCCACCCGATAGATCTGGTAAATGGGATAGTGTTGGTTCGGCTCCGCCGGTGGCACGCCATTATTGACAAGTACAAAATAGATAGACTTGCCATCCGGAGACCAGACCGGTTCGATTTCCTGATCGTTTTTCAGGGGCAGCGGGAATAATTGTTGCGGTGGCTGCGACCCGTCCACAGGCATGGAGAAGAGCGCCAGCGGGTTGAAAAGGGTCCCCTGTTGTAAATAAGGTGGAGCGTAGGATATGATGATTTGCTTTAGGTCCGGCGATACCACCGCGCTGTCGATATACCCATCCGGAACCGATTGAAACAGGGTGGTGACAGCGCCCGTGCCCAGATCAAGCGATTGTACATCCATAAAATTATTATAGCCATCCGAAGTATTGACCACGTAGATCAACTTCCCGGCCAGATGCAGAGCTGACCAAGTTACCGGTATGGAAAACGGAGTCGGGAAACCGGGCGTCGGGATTGGTTGGGTTGGTTTGATTGCTGTGGGAGCTGGTGGCGTAAGAGAGCTGCCAGCCGGCGCGGTGGGGGCACCCAATGGCTGCTGGCTTATCGGAACCGTACAACTGCTCAGGATCAGCATGAAGATCAATAGGATAAGGAAATATCTTTTAATCATAGGGGTTCCATTTTAATCCTATTTCCCAGGTGAGCGGTGGAAATGAATTACGGAATCCAGCTGACCGTCCCCGCCACCCCTCCCACATCCTTGACTATCATGGTCAACCCACTACCATCCGGGCGCATGACAAAAACCCCATTGCCGCTGTAGCTGGCCAGCCACTGCCCGTCGGGGGAGACGGATGCATATAGGCCGGGTGCCTGGATGTGGGATAATTGGGCTGGCACCCCGCCAGAGATCGGGACCGACCACCACTCTGAAGGGATGTTATGGGCCGATGCAACATGCACACCCATCAGCCAGTCCAACCAATTGGGAGCGATGGATTGCGTTGGTGCCGGAGCGCTGAACAGGATCGTTCTGCCGCCCGGTGGGAAGAACGGCGCGTCGATAATGCCCGCCACAACCGGCCCGCCTAATTTGATCTGTTTCGGATTCCTTCCGTCCGCCCCCGCCACGAATAACTGGTTGGTCCCATCATTCGGGTTTTGGGAAACGTATAGCAACTTGGAGCCATCGGGGGAGAGACGCGGCCAATAGGCATTGGTTATCAATCTTTCGGGAGTTCCGCGCGGGGTTGCCATCCGCTCGATCTCGAAAGCGGGAAATTTCTGGTTCCCGGTCAGCAGGCCGAAGTTTACGTGTACGAAGTAGATATACTTCCCATCCGGTGACCAGACCGGTTCGGTATACTGGTCGAATTTGCCTGGCGGTGTGAACAGCAACTGCGGCGCGTTTGAACCATCCAGGGGCATGCTGTAAAGAGCCGGGAAGTTTGCCGGGGCAGCATAAGAGAGTACGATCTGCTTCTCGTCTGGCGAGACGGAAGCGGCATAGATCCACTCGTTCGGGGGAGTTGTGAAGATGGGTGTGATGACTCCGCTGGCGAGCTCCAAACTCTCCAGTGTAACGACCGGATTATTATCCTGTTGTGAGCCGGCCAGGTAAACCAGGCGCCCGCTCAAGCCCAGCCCTGACCAGGTCACCGGGATTTGCATGGCAGGCAGAGCCTGCCCCGGCGTAACGACCGGCTTGCTTATAGGTGTAACAACCGGCTGGCTTATGCTGACCGTGCATCCACCCATCAGTAAAGCCAGTGCAAGGAACAAGAGGAAAGCTTGTTTTTTCCGCAATTGCGCCACCTCGAAACCTTATTGCGCAGTCTGGGCCAGGTAGCGAATGTAATTGACCAGGTTCCAGCGGTCGGTATCCGAGAGCTTGTCTTTCCACGACGGCATGCGCGTCCCCGGCAATCCGTTCGTGATCCAGTCGAAAAGCTGGGCATCCGTATGCACGCCCGGCACGCCGTGTTTGGTTAAGTCCGCCGGGCGCGGGTTGAGCGGCAACCCATCCGGGCCATCTCCCTTGCCATCCACTCCATGGCAGCGCGCACAATTTTGAATAAAGACCGCCTTACCCGCCGCAATCGATTGGTTGTCGGGCGCGACTGGGTTGGCCTGGCTGGTGGTGATCTTTACCGGCAGGGTCCAGAAATGGATACCCAGATAGAGCAGCAGCATGAACGGCAGGATTCCGGACGCAAAGCGGATTCCAAACCGGAATGGCAAAGATATAGCCAGCAGCGCCACGATCAGCCCCATAATGAGAAATAATACCCCGGCGTGACGCGGCGTGGCAGCTGCCGGATTAGCCTCACCGGGATTGTGAATTTTAAAGTTGAAATTGGCATAGGCGTCAAAATGATCTGTCCGCCGCACTACAGCCTGCACCTGCCAACTACCCGACATACTGAAGAAAGTTCCTTCATTAAGGTATGTACCATCCCCCTGTGCAATCAACTCGCCTATAGAGGGGGCGATGTTGACCGATTGTGGGGTAAAGCGGAGAAGAGCCTGTTTGACGATTGTCACCGGGGAGCCGTTGGATGCAAGGCGTAACTGAAAGGCGTTTTGGCCTACTACCCCGGGTGTGATGGTCAAGTCCATCTTCAGATCGTCGACTCGAGCAGATGCATACAGCCCCCGAGCGGCGGGTGGGTTGATGCGGGCTGGCGGGAGGTAGGTAAGCAGGCTGACGGTCATCAGCAGCAATGTGCCCAGAGCAGCCTCCCCCATGACTACTTTTCCGAAGTGGGTCACCATGGAGGAATTATCCTCCCCGCGCAGGCGGTTCTGCTTGAGACGCGGGGAAATGATCACCAGGTTGATTCCCGCCAGGGCCAGCAGGCCCAACACAAAGATCTGTTTCACTAACAAAGTATGCCCATATATCGAAGTCAGCAGAGCTTGCAGCGTACCCACTCGGAGGCTGGCTGAGTATAGCCCGGTCAGGCCGATACATCCCACGGTTACCAGCGCCATGCCCGAAAAGCGCTCGATCGACAGGGAAGTCAAGCGGGTGCGCAGGCGTGCTTCCACCCTTACGAGCGCGCGCAGGCCGGTCAAAAAATAGGCCAGCCCCCCCAGCCAGACCGTCATGCCGAGGATGTGCACCCAGTCATCCAGCACCGGCAGCAGCGGCTGTGCTTCGGTCGCCGCATGACTGGTCAGACTGACACTCAACATCAGCGCCAGGGCAGTGACATAGCCCAGCCAGGTCTTCCATGTCACCGGGTGCCCCATTTCAAACCAGACCGCCAGCAAAGCCAATCCCAGTCGCGCCAGCCAGATCAGACCCAGCCGGGTGGTCGAAAGCAGCACAACCATCGCGGGTGCCCAGGGCAGCGCCAATTCGGCTCCGGTTGCCTGACCGGCTTGCGCCAGCAGACCGAGCACGCTCGCAATCAAAGCGCCACCCAGACCGATCTGCGTCAATCGCTCCCACACGGGTGGTTGCATGGTATTGGCAGCCAGGGCTCCGGCCTCGGCTTTCAGAGCCGGTTGCCAGACCAGCCGCGTAAAGGGTAAACGCCCGGCGATCAAGGCCAGGCTTGCCAACAAAAGCCATTTGGAAAAGAGTGCGCTGGCGGGCAGGTTTGTGCTGGAGGTCTGCTTGGCAGTTGGCAAAGCGGCGGCATTGACGTTCCCGATTCCGAAAGTAAAGGCACCTTCGGTCTGGTGTCCATCTGTAGCCGAAACGGCCTTCCAGCTGACAGTGTACACCCCCACCTCGAGGGCTGGCAGCGAAACGGTCATGCGCGTCGGATCCGCCGGGTCGACGCGCATGTCTTTCTGATCTTCCTGTTGTGCGTTCGAATTGAACACGACAAGGCTGCTCAATCCCTGTGCGACCGCTTCGCTGAAAAACAGTTCCACCTGTGCCGGAGAGGTCGCTAATACTGCATTTGGAGCAGGGTTGGAACGCAGCAGCAACGCATGGGCGGAAGCTGGGAAAGTGGTTCCAATGCTGAAAAGCAAGATTACAAACAGCAGGAGAAATCGGCTATATTTCATGCCAGGTGCGCTCAGGCGGGTTAGCGGGATTTACGCAGTGCCAGCACCGCCAGAACCAGGGCCGATAAAGCAATCGCTAACCCGGCGAGCGCCATCCAACCGATCAAGCCGAAGGCGTTCACGGTTGATGCAGTGACAGATTGCGGGAATTGGACCGAGGTAGCCGCCTCGACCTCCTCCGGCTGAATTTCGACAGTAATATCTGTCGTCCCCAATTTACCGGTCACATCTACGGTATAGAGACCCGCGATTGCCGGCAGGATCGGGGCTACGTATTGCCCGGGGGTATCTTCCCCGAGCGGCTGCAGGGTCAGGGCTTTATTCTGCCCGCCATACGAAACGGTTAAGGTCAGTCCTGAGATAGCCTCTGTTACAGGAGTGGAATTTCCATCGCTGGTTGAAAGGTTCATGATGATGCCGTTCATCTGCCCGACGATGGGTGGCTCATCCAGCCAGCCAATCTCCACGTTGTACGGTCCATTTGTAACCGTCGTGTGCGCGGATGCTAGACCGGCGGCAGCCAGCACCAGAAACAAAGTTAAAAGACATGCAACTGCGAATTTGTTTATTCTCATAGCAGGCTCCTTATTTTGGTGAGATAGTGTAGGTACCGACAATGCCAGCCGCCCGTCCGAGGTCAGCCCTTATGACGACTCTGCGCCATGCGTGGGCCGTCCTGGCAGTTCCCGGCAAAATTCGAGAAAGTTGCGTGGCTGACCAGTGGGATCTTTTATTCCAAAGGCTTTGCCAGAAGGCACCTGCTTGAGGGAAAGGATGACTTCCGCTTTTTGGGATAGGTCCTTGAAGGCAGTTTCAGCATCATCGACAAACCAATAAAGCTCAATGTCACGATTTCCAACTAGCGACAAGTCGCTGGCAATGGCAAAGTTATTGAATTGAACAAATGTGGGGCTGTATTGTTCGCCTGTCAGCCCGAGCGTCTCAACGGAAAATTGCCTGGCCGCCTCAATGTCCTTCACGTATTCCAGAACGAATCCGAACCGGGGTTTATTTCTCATTGAGGAGTACTCCTGTACTCAGCTTCTTCGAATTCCATGTAGCACACGAACTGTGCCTGACTACATGGTGGAACATGCCATTCTCTCCTGAGCCATGGTTTCAACACGTATTTCCTCATTACGCGGTGAACCGTTCCGTAGTAAAGCTCGTTTGCGTATTCCAACCGTACCATTTCCTGCGACAGCAAATGTAAGCTCCAGCGCCGATTGGGTGGTTAAGGTCATACTGAAGATCGTCTGCGTGACCGAGTCGTGCAATTCTCTTTCGAGGCGCTGTCGTTCGCGCCCGGCAGCTAGTTGCTCTTGCTGGCGGGCATGATATTCAAGTCGATGGTTGGCCTGCTGTAACTCTTCGACAAGAGCCTGCTGCTGTTGCTGAATGACCCCGGCTTTACGTGTGGACCAAATGTATGCAGTCAGGAATGCACCCAGGGCGGAATAGGTTAGCGCCTGCGCAAGCGACTTGAGCAGCCCGATCGATCCGATCAAAGCCATAAAGGTCAGAATGGCGCACAGGCCGATCAGCACACCCACTACTTGGGGTGAATACTGCTGCATGGCTCGCATGCCGAGGATCGCAAACAGGAAAGCAAAGAAATCTTGCCCGGTGATTTGAAGCAGGATATAAATCAGACCTGCGTCCAGCACAAGCGCGAATACTGTCAACCAGGGGAGTTGGCGGGTGAAGAGGGTAGCCCCAATGATCAATAACAACCAGTCGGACAACAGGAGCAGGACCCAGCCAAGGAGTGGGTCATTTTGGAAAATGATGTATGCCCGTAAGGTCGCGGCTGCAAACATCATCCCCGCGGCGAGATAATAGATCCAGCGGTGGATCCACGGATAATTCGTGCCCAAATGAGCCAGCGGACGGGTGGTTGCCAAATATAGTTTCTTAAAAGAAAGTTTCGGATGGCACTCAATTCTGATGTTGTAACAGAATTATTATATCGTACCTCATCGAGTGATTCCTTGTGCCTCATGATCTCCTGAACACTCTCTCGAATTTGGAATATTCGGATATACTGTATCCCCTTGGGGCAGACAAAAACCCGCCATTAAAGGCGGGTTTTTGATTCGTGATTTATGAGCTGCTAGCTGGGTTGCCAGCCGCTTAGTGGTGTTAGTTGTATCTGCTTCGAAAGGTCATAGGCAATCGGCAGGTCGCTGTCGCTCTCCACGAGCACGCGTCCGAAAACAAGCACCGAATTGTTGGGGGAAGAAATCTGTGCCATTCCTTGCGGCACGGATCCTTTCCAGCCGGGACCGCAGATCAGGGTATCGCCAGCCTCGGTTCCCGTGGTTCGCTTGCCGACGTAGGCAAAATTAGTGTTGTTCGATGGATTGGTGAACTGCACGCTGTAGTAGCGACCGGCCATGTCCGGCACATGCAAGACTTGCGGTCCTTTTGAGAGATCGAGCCAGCCAGCCGTCATGAGCGTGTCGTGGTTCACACCAGTAGTCGCCAATTTTGAGGCCGAGGGGGGCGCGTGGAGGGGATCCGCAAAAAGTGCTTGGGGCTCCGTATAAAGCGTATTGACCGGGATGGGGCCATCGCCGAACCCTTTAACGAGAATCCCTCTTTTGAACACGGATAGGAGCATGCGCGGCCAGAAGTACGTAACCAGGCACCATGTTGCTATACAAAACGCACCAAATATCAGCCAATGTTCGAGGTTCATAGGCATCATCTCACTTCGGCAACCGGTGGCACCGTATACTCGCCACGGAGAATGGCCTCGCCGGGTATGTACACGCGCAGCCAGAGGATAAACTTGCCCGAAGGCGCGGGCAGCCAATTGGACTCGTGCCCCGCTGCGGCCGCGTTTTGGATGTAAATATCAACCGAACCGTCGGGGTTTTGCGCGAGGCCGGAACGATCGCTGACGCTGTACCGATTGATCGGATTCGCCACAAAGTGATTTCCCGCATCTCCCATCGTAATCGACCAGAACGCCTTGTTCGGTGGTAGCCCACCTGCCGGAAAGTGCATAACATAGTCGTGCAATCCGGAGAGCGCTTGGTGTGCACCATCCGAGTTCGTCCACCAATACATAGCCTCCTCTGGTGTGTTCACCGGACCGGGAAATAACTGGGCGTGCGCGGCTCGCAGCAGCATGCCGTTGCCAGGCTCACCCAATCCGAACATGGTGATCCAGCCGTTGACCTTGGTGGCTTTGATCCTGGCGTAAATCTGGGCCGTCACGAACGCCAGTCCTGCGCCAATGAGGACGCCTTGGATCACATCATTCCGGAAAATTCTTGGACGGGGAGAGGCGACTAAACGGACGAGGAAAAAGACGCAGATCGCGCCGACAAGTATTGCAAGGTAAGAGGATTTTCTGCCCATATTATTATTTTATCACTTTGGTCCAGTGGCAAATTTCATTGAAACACTGATGAAGATACCCTACTTGGCAGTTCAGGTTATCAGCTCCCTCTCGACTTTGAATTATCCCTATATATAGTACCCCCTTGGAGGCACTTAAAAATCCGCCAAAGATGGCGGATTTTGGATATTAGCGCTCAGCTACTTGCGTTACCCGCAGGTGAGTGAGCGGAGACTTCTGTTTGGAAGCAGAAAAAAACTCTAAGCCAGAACAATGCCTGAAAATCACCCCACTCCAACTTGTCGGAAGCACACTTGGCAGGCCCTGTCTTTTGAGTCTTTGTTCCGGGCACTCTTAAATTTCTTGAATCCTGGGGTGGGCTTTAACTTACTCCGGCCTGACGAGATCGACCGAAATCTCCACCGCCTGAATCGTTCCTCTGTTCTCAAGCCAGTGTGTAGTGTTCCGATCCTCGGGCCAGCCCACTCCCGGCCCGTAGTCTGTAGCGACTCCGTTTCGATGGTCAGTGATCGTTCCTTGCAATATGTAGACGATGCCAGGTCTGTCTTTATGGTCATGCATCGGGCCAAAGACACCTCCAGGTTCGATGGTCACCATGCGCATTCGAAGTTGGCGCCCTGCCATGCCCATTATCTCAAGGCCGAGGTCAACCGTTGCAAGGTTCTCCACTGTAACTCCCTTTGTCTCAGGTGCCACCTGCTCATTGCTCATTGTGCTCTCCTCTCTGTGTTTCAGGGTTTAACTTGTGCTTAAGCGGATCATATAATTGCTTATGGGCGATCTGCTTAATGCTCAAGTCATTGTGGAAATTCGAAAGCTGCATGGTGTATAGCAGGTCAAGTTAGCAGGTTCAATAGGCATCCTTTCACCCTAATATTACCCGTAAATACAACATCCCCCTATGAGGCGCTTTTATGCCATGTGGATCACAGATTCCATTTGGCATTTGTAATTAAGTTGAGATTTATCAGCTTCTCCTAAACCGGGTCAAATTCAGTATTGATAAACGCAATCTCCCGCGTACTGGGTAATGCGTAAGAGTCAGTACTTTACTTGGATAAGAAGCCATCAATATTCCTGATGAATTTCAAGGTCTCTCTATCAATTTGGTTTGTTAAACCATCCAAGTCATTAAAGTTGGGATTATCCACCAAAATGTACTCCAGGATGGAATCTGAGCCTATCGCGGTTGGTACTATCGGATATTTTTTCCAATTGCTTTCTTTAAATATTTCCCAGTATTTTGCTTGGACCTGTTTGTTATACCCTGCCAGCCAGACTTCAAATCTAAATTGTTTATGAAGAAATACCACCGCAATTTTTAAGTTTAGCCGTTTTAAAGATTCTGGAACGATGGAAAAATACGTCATATCCATATATCCATAATAAATGCTGCTGGAAACGAAAAAATCAGGATATTTGTGTTTAAAATGTGTTTTCAAATCCATGACGTATTCCATCAACCCTTTATAGGCCTTTGTAATGGTCCCCTTCTCCAGCTGTTTTCGATATTCATTCATATATTCCTGAAATGGCTTCATATTTGATTCCTCCTTTTTTCCGACAATTGTTTTTTGAAATGCACCCTGATGGATTAACCTAGCGGTACGCAGCTTTGGGTTCTCTGGAGCTGGTCACCCATACCTCTCTTTTTATCTCTTCTTATTTGGATAAAACTCTGTAAACAGGGAAATATAATCAGGAATTTTTTGAATGCTGGGGTTGTGAAACTCAAAGGTGATGCCGTTGCATTTCTCTATTAATCGATCATCCAGGGTATAAGTTTTCCGAAACCTGCAGACTCCATCTTTGTCATTGTGGCAATGTTGACAATTACCATGATCCCCAACGAAAACTTCCTTGATGTGTGAAGGAGTGTTTTCAACATATTCACGATGGTTATCGATCGCATTCAAGAAAAGCCGAAGGACGATACGCTCATCTCGAATGTATATCCGGGCGAAAACCTTTTTACTCTTTACCTTCGACTTGGTATAAATGATCATATATTTCCCCCAGCAATAGCCGCTGCCAATTTTGTTATCAAAACCATATCCAAGCAAGGTCATTTCATTATTGAATGAGACAATAAATTCCTTGTCATTATTAGTGATTAAGTCAAATCGTTCTTCCCTTAAAAGATCCTTCATCGTTCACATCCTGAATTGTGCACTATCCCAGGAAGGCATTAGGGTCAGCGCCGGGCAGGTGGAATCCAGCTATTAATTGCTGACCATTTTTCCAGGACTCAATTTCTGGAATTAATGTTTCCCGGAAGATGGGTATAGTATAGGTCACAGGATGAAATTTCTCAAGGGAGGACACCTTAATTCAAGAATTGCAGATCAGGTTTCTCTTTTATATATCCTTTTTAAGGTGGTTCCCTTAATTCCAAACTGCGCAGATATTAAGTTATACTGCCTGCTGTTGTAGCCTGCAATGTAAACTCAAATTTCGATCAGCAGAAGGGATTCCGTTCATGAATATGCTGCGAAGGATCAAACCCATCAATTATTTGTTAGTGGGATTTCCCCTGGCAGCCCTGGGTAGCTTGCTGCATTGGAATGCGATCTTCAATTTTGTCACTGCCTGCGTCGGTCTCATCCCGCTTGCCGGACTGATCGGTGAAGCCACCGAAGTACTCTCAACCGTTACAGGGCCGAAGATCGGCGGATTGCTCAATGCCACCCTCGGCAACGCGGCCGAACTGATCATAACGATTGTGGCTATAAGAGCCGGCCTGTTGGACCTGGTCAAGGCTTCGATTACCGGCTCGATTATTGGCAACCTGCTGCTGGTGCTGGGTTTCAGTCTGCTCCTTGGAGGATTAAAACACGGCACACAGCGCTTCAACCGCGCCCACGCCACAACCAACGCCACCATGCTCGTTCTGGCAGTGGTCGCCCTGGCAGTCCCATCCCTTTTTACCCACACCCTGACCGGAGAAATATTGGCGGGAAAGACCGTCGAATCCATCAGCCTTGGAGTGGCGGGGGTAATGATCGTTCTCTATATTTTGGGGTTGATCTATAGCCTGCGCGTGACTGATGATGCTCTCACACTTTCCACTCCCTCCGAGGCTCCTGCCTGGTCGCTGAGGTCGTCCATCCTGGTCCTGGTGTTTTCGACCGCTGCGGTGGTCTGGCTGAGCGAGATCCTGGTCCATGCCGTGGACGCGGTCATGGCAGCCTCCGGCTTGAGCGAATTCTTCCTTGGCATCATTCTTATCCCGATCATCGGTAATGTGGCTGAGCACTTGGTTGCTGTTCAGGTGGCCGTCAAAAACAAAATCGAACTCAGCCTGGAAATCGCTCTCGGGTCCAGCCTTCAGATCGCCCTTTTCGTCGCACCTGTCCTGGTATTTATTAGCCTGGTTTTTGGTCAGCAGTTGAACCTGGTCTTTAACCAATTTGAATTACTGGCAGTTCTGGCTGCAGTCAGTGTGGCTGCCCTGGTTTCGTCGGACGGGGAGACCAATTGGCTGGAAGGGGCGCAGCTGATCGCGGTGTATATAATTCTTGGAGTGGCATTCTTTTATTTGCCCAAATAGCGTCCGATACCCACCAAGGGTCTCAACCAGGAAACCTCGATCTGGTGACTCATCCCTGGGAACAAGATTTCTTCAAGCGAACTCTCATTCTGAATATTCTGATTATCATCATTAATTTTTTTGTTATCAACATTAATTGACTTTTCTTCTGCATTTAGACGATTTCAAGGAGAAAATCTATGGCCAATCAACCTCCGTCCCCTGTTCCAAGTGGCTTTGGTAGAAATATTCCACACCTTGCGGACATCATCGAGCAAAACATTCGCACAATCATTGATATACGTAAAAAAGCAGATGATCAACGGACATTGCAGGAACGACTCGCAGATGGTATTACTAAATTCTCCGGGCAAATGGCTTTTGCATACTTCCACATCGTTTGGTTTGGGACATGGATAGTCATTAATCTGGGTATTTTGGGAATTAAACCATTTGATCCATTTCCTTTCGGGTTATTGACCATGGTCGTATCCCTGGAAGCCATTTTCCTGGCGACCTTCGTGCTGATCACCCAAAATCGGTTGGGCGCAGAGGCTGATCGTAGGGAAGACCTGGATTTACAGATGGACCTGCTTACTGAACATGAATTGACCCGTGTTCTCCAAATGCTGGATGCAATACAGGACAAGCTGGGGATTGAGAATGACACCGACCTGGAATTGCATGACCTTGAGCAGAATGTCCACCCCGAAGATGTCCTGGAAGAGATGGAACGGGTACAGCGGAAAATGAAAAAAGATCATTGAACCTCTCAGACAATTAAGAGGCAGGCGGGGATTTGCATCAGGGGCAACATTGCACTATTTTTTTTATGATCCAAAGGGATTTATCCACCCTCTCACCTTGGGAAATCTAAAAACACAACACCACCTTGAAGGACCAATTCCCGCCATTCCGGTGGGTTTTTATTTATTAGTCAAGCAGGTCTATTGCGGGAATATTTCTCCCACTGTATTCTTAACCCTTATAACCTTGAGGGCTCCAGAATTCCCGTCATAAATTCTGAAGGACTGTTGTCTTGCTAGGGAAGAATTATTCAGGAAGGGAGAATTTTATGGCAACTAGGCACACATCCATTTCGATAAAACTATTATTTTGGATGACGATAATTCTTTCCCTGTTGGTCATCCTATCCGGCTGTGATGCACCTAAAACCTACACCGGCACACCCAAAAAAGTTCTGGTGGTGATGATGAAGTGGAGCAAGATTCCCAATTGTCCCACACCGAATGGATGTTTACCCAGTTATTCCGTTTCAGATCTGGCAGATATTAAACCACCCAGGCACTCTGCCAAGGATTACATAACATTATTGACCACGGAAATCAATGAATACTATCAAAATGCCACCTTTGGGCAAATTTATTTTCAATTTGATCTTTTGGCAAATCCTAACAGCTCGGATGGCTGGTGGGACTCCCCCTACGCTCTGTCTGAGATCAATACGTCCAAGTTGGAATGGAAACAATTGGCAATGGATATCGCCTACACCGAAATGGGGGATAAGCTCAAGGACTATGAACGGGTATTATTCATCTCCAACATGCAGCATCGTGGCGGGCAGACCTGCTGTTCGCACAAACCAGTACCATTTTACGCCTTCCCAGGGGATTGGCTCACGATCAATTTGGACGATCCCAATTCCAGCGCACCGATCATTCCAATGGTGGTTGCAGAGGTGGGTGAGGACTACACCGACCAGGGGTTGATCACCATCATCAGCCATGAATTGGGGCATATGCTTGGGGCGCCTGACCAGTATTACGGAGGTGCCATCGGGATGGGAAAGTGGGATGTCATGGGGATCGATCAATACTTTTACCACTTCGGCGCCTGGACGAAATTGGATCGCGGCTGGATCGATTGGAATGCCAATACAACCCGGATGCCATGTTTGGCTGGATCGTGCGAAGTTACGACAGTATTGGATCCGGTGGAGAAACCAGGGAACAATGCCCTATTGATCCCAACCGATCCACTGGCAGGTGTGGCGGTACAGGTGATGGGTTTTGACATGTTCGGGAAGGATGTTTCGCCCTACGAAAAAGGCGGAAACCTGGAAACAGGCAAGTTTGTTGGCATCATGGCAGAATGCCGAAAGCCGATAAATGGTGACGAAAATATCTCGGAAGAGGGAGTATTAGTCACGTTTAGCAACCCCTATATTGACACATCCATTTCCGGCACGATTTCCACTGTATTGACCAATGAAACTGATCCATATGCCCTCTTGCAGCCCGGGGAAACGTATTACAACAGCCAGTTTGACGTACGCATCGTCAATATCTCGCAACCTGGCGATGGAACCTGTACGGTCAAAGCCACTCGCTCTGTAAACCCCGCTCCTGATCTATTCGTCACACAGGGTGGGATGGATCAAAGTGGACCCATCGATCGATTCACCTCTGTGGATATCTGGAACGATGCGGAAATAAACGGATGGGAAATATTTGTGAGCTCTGAGAAAACGTTTCAGATCATAACGCAGCTGGGCAATAAGATTAATGTCCCATTTGGCTATGGGGACCCGATCATGACGTCACCTGGCCAATTGAATAGCGCTTGGGGTTTCTTCCATAACGGAGGCGATGCGGTCGCTCAGAATTTCCTCGTAAGTGTTTATTTAAGGCAGCCGCTCGGTGTAACGGTTCAAACCGAGGGTTGCGGTGCGCCTGCTGATTCTTCCTGGTGGGGTGCCCATAATTTTGTGATGCCCAAGTTGGTAGGTTCTAATATTACTGACTTCCTTCTCCCAGGTCAAACCAGGGGTTTGACTTACAACTATCAGACCACCTCAACTGTCCCGCTTGAGCTTTCGGTGGAAATTGAACCTGCAACCGGCGAAGTGGTGCTGGATAACAACATGGCATTTGAAACGTACACAAAATTCTATTATGAGACGTCCATCAAGGAAGCCCTGTCAGTCAATCTCTCTGATCAATGCAAGGTTGGTCTTCCATATAAGGCTATGGAGATTCCGGCTGCCGATGGTACGAAATGTGAAAAATTTGATATTATCGTTGAACCCTCCAGTGGGATCATCTTGCCGGGGGAGACGCTGAATTTTAACGTGACTGCCGTACCGCGGGCAGATGCAAGAGCTGGGGAAACTTGTCGTGGCCAGGTTGGCATCTTGATGCCGCTCACCAGTGTGTACTCACCTGTGGAAACCTTTGGTTTTGAAGCGCTGGTCACTGATCCTGCAGAATTAACCTGTGAAATGCGCGCTGGGTCAAATGGGCTGAATGTGACTGGTCAGTTGACTCCTGCGGCTGTCGAACCGGTCGTCCTTACCTACACCAGCCCCAAGGGCGAACAAACCCTTAAGAACCTGCAAACCTTGGATAACGGTCAGTACTTTGATGAATTACCCTCCGCTCTGCCAGGGGTCTGGAATGTCCAGGCCTGGTGGGAGGGAAATGATACCCATCCGCCTGTCAATTCCCAGGCTTGCTCGTTTGATATGCAAGAGGCGGTTGTCAAAGAGCCCCCGTTATTCCGATCAGGATCACCAGCCTATTGCCGGCAGGGCCCATCTACCTATTATGGCAGCATCGGTGTCACCTCTCAGGGCAGTGATTATCCGATCACCGGGTCTGTTCCATCCGGCGAATGGTATTTCATCCAGTTCACCGACACAAGATCCTGTTGGGTGTGGGCTGACTCCGGCCAGGCCAGTGGAGACCTGTCTGGCGTGGAAGTTTTGGTAGTAGATATCATCACTCCCACTCCTCTTGTACCGACCATCACCCCGGCATCCGTGGTTGATTCTTGCAACCAATGGTCATTTAGTTATTGCATGGAAAAATACGCTTCTACTTGCCGGTGGGATGGGCCTGATTCATCGTCAGGGATTTGCGTCTCAAGATAAATAAATCAGATTCTTCGCGCTTCCATGCTTTGAAAGATCCGCGCTGGTTCGAGGTACCAACCCGGCTTGCCCCTGGCGAGATCCTGGTCTGCCCCGGAACCGACCCGGCATGGACGCCTCTCTTTTTGGCGGCGGGCGGACTGGTGATGGAAGTCGGCGGGATGATGACTCATGGCTCGGTCGTGGCGCGTGAGTACGGCATTCCAGCTGTGGTGGGCGTTCACCAGGCAACTCTGCGGCTGAAAAATGGTCAGCGCATCCGGCTGGACGGCACCTCCGGCAGGATTGCGATCCTTTGAAAAGGTATTGAATGATTCCCGCAGGGTATAATGAATATGGATCACATCGACGTATTTTTGGATATTTCGAGGGGTTGTTGGCAGGAAGGAATAACGTATGAGCACAGGACAAAAAACCCAAACCGATGAGCAGGAACAGGAACGCTTACGGCGCCAGCAGGAGCAAAAAAACCTTGAGCAGGAGCAGGCTCAGGAACGAAAGCCTCAACAGGACCAGCAGGAAAAGCTGAACCAGCAGCAGGAGCAGGAACGAAAACAGCGCCAGCAGGATCAGCAGCAGCTGGAGCAGCAAATGGAAAAGAATAGGAAACTGCGTCAAAAGGAACAGCAGGATCTGGAAGAGCAGCAGAAACGCAATCAAAAAAAAGGCTAGTGGTTCACCTCGGCCAATATTGGTATAAAGCTTCAAAGTTGCTGGTTTCTCTCTCATGAATTCTTATCCTCCCCAAAGTTAATTGGTTAGGCGCTTCCTGCCATGGATGCGCCTTTTTTTTATCAGCCTCTCACTCAAGTAATGAGGAATTGAGATTGGGACATGGAGTTATTGTGCGCCTTGATATCCCGGGGGACAAAGGTTGTTTTTCAAAAAAATCTGTATATAATTAATAAATATGCTCTGGAAAGGCAGCGTGTTTGGATTTAATACATGTAAATGGATCCTGATGAAAAACAGCCAAATCGTTACTCCAGCCAAAATTGAAGCAGATCAAAATCGTAAAATTTTCGAAGCCTCACCCGACGGGTTGCTGATCATCGATTTGAAAACCGGCCGCGTGGTTTTTGCCAACCCGGCTGCTTGCCTGATGCATGCTTATGCATTGAAGGAAATCGTTGGCCTTAATTGGAAGGCGTTTATCCACCTCCAAAGCCAGCCTGGATTTATGCTAAACCTCAAGTCTTTGCATTCTGACGGCGTTTTCGATAGTTGCGTCCTGGATGTATGTCAGGATGGATCAACCTTTCATGCAGAGTGGCGCGGGACAAAATTTACTTATAACGGTCAGTCTTGCCTGCTCGCTTTCGTTCGCAATGTTAGCGAACGCATCCAGGCGGAACAATCCCTCAATCAGCGTGTAAAGGCCCGCACCCGCGAGCAATCCACCCTTCTGGAGATCTCCCATATATTGGCATCCACCCTGGAACTCCAGCCTGGATTGATTCTCGACCAATTGCGGGAGATTATCGCGTACTCCCATGCCGGACTATTTGCGCTGGAAGACTCCAAGCTGGTCACCCTGTCGGTGCGCGGGCTTCCGCAATTGGAGCGATCCGAACCTATCCAGATACACATGCAAAGCCCGGAAACCCTGGCAGCGCTTTTTAATGGGCACCGCCCCATCCGTATCGCTGATATCTGGAGCGACAATCCTGCCTCCCAATTTCTTCGTTCTCTTCTGGACGAGGGTGCGGCTGTGCTGCTCGAAGGGATGAAGTCCTGGATGTGGGTGCCCCTTGCAGTGAAGAGTCGCATTATTGGCGGCATCGGTGTGGCGCACAAGAAACGGAATTACTTCACTGCCCATCACGCCAACCTGGCGCTGAGTGTAGCCAACCAGGCTGCCCTGACCATGGTCAATGCCGAGCTTTATGAACATGCCGGGGAACTCGCAGCCCTGCAGGAACGTCAGCGCCTTGCGCAGAACCTGCATGATGCAGTAAACCAATCTCTTTTCTCTGCTGGTCTGATTGCTGAAGTCCTGCCTCGTTTGTGGGATCGCGACCAGGTGGAGGCACGGAAATCGTTGGAAGACTTGCGCCGGCTTACCCGAGGCGCCCTCGCCGAGATGCGCGAATTGCTGGCTGAATTGCGTCCCTCCGTCCTGTCTGACAGCAGCCTGGGAGATTTACTTCGGCAGCTATCCAACGCCTTTACCGGGCGCACAAACATACCGGTTGGTGTGAGCATTGCCGGGGAACATGTCCTCCCCTCAGAAATTCAAGTGGCACTTTACAGGATCTGCCAGGAGACGCTCAATAATATTGCCAAGCACGCTGGAGCCAGCCGGGTGGAAATTGAATTAAAGTATGACGCTAGTAATGCACCTGTTCCTGGAAAGGAACGCCCATCTTCTTCTTCATCCCAACCCTCCATACTCCAGGAGATTCAAGTAAGTTCCGTTGAAATGGTCATCAGAGATGATGGTCTGGGCTTCGATTCCAGCCAACTCTCTGCCCCTGGTCATTATGGGCTGGGCATGATGCGCGAGCGGGCCGAAGTTGTAGGCGCGGATCTGTCAGTCACCAGTCAGCCGGGTCACGGGACCGAGGTCAAACTGCATTGGCCGGTTTCCCCCAAAAAGGAGGCTCCATGACATCGACTTCCCCTTCAAGTATCCGGGTCCTGCTGGTTGATGATCATACGATGGTCCGTCGCGGGCTGGCTACCTTCCTGAAGGTCTTTGATGACCTGGAATTGGCTGGCGAGGCTTCCAATGGACAGGACGCCGTCCAGCTATGTGAACAGCTTCATCCGGATGTCGTTCTCATGGACATGGTGATGCCCGATATGGATGGAGCTGCCGCAACCCGGATCATACGTAAGCAATCCCCTTCCACCCAGGTTATTGCACTCACAAGTTTTAAAGAAGGGATCCTGATTCAGTCTGCCCTGCAGGCCGGAGCCATTGGCTATTTGCTCAAGGATGTCTCAGCCGACGAACTGGTCCAGGCCATCCGCGCTGCCCATGCCGGTCGCTCCACGCTGTCTCCCGAGGCTGCCCAGGCGCTCGTCCTTGCCGCCTCCCAGCCTCCTGTGCCCGGCCTCGACCTGACCGACCGCGAGCGTGAAGTCCTTGCCCTGATGATCGAGGGCTTGAACAATACCCAGATCGCAGCAAAGTTGACCGTCAGCCCATCTACAGTCAAATCCCACGTCAGCAACATCCTGTCCAAGTTGGGGGTAACCAGTCGCACCGAAGCTGTCACTCTGGCCTTGCGAAACCACCTCATCCCCTGAGTTTTGTCTCCCCCAAGTGGCCTAGAGAAACACTCCCCGCCTGATGGATGTGGTCGGGGAGTGTTAATTGTAAAATGAAAATTGAAGTGCATTTCCTTTTTGGCTCGTTAGTCTGCTCCAATACACTTTAGCTTCAGGCTTATCCAATCAATCTACTTAATTATCTGTTTGAAAGGAAAAATAAAAATGAAACTTACTCCTCCGAAGGTAATCACCTGGTGGGTCGCTATTATCCTTGGCGTGCTTGCACTCCTGGGTTACTTCAAGTCTGTCGCTGCCTTGACCCCATATGCGTTCTTCCTCGCCATGGCAGGACTCATCTTACTCGTTATTGCCACACTCGTTAAAGACTTGTAGGCACAAGGGGCATTGCCCCAAATTTGTGACGTCGCAGTCCCTCGTTGCTTTCTGTGTCCTGGTAGGGATTATTTGCATTCAAGTTGTGATTGTTTATCTGGACAATACTGAACAAGTCACTCACGCGATTATTTAACCTATCGGTGATGGATTTGTAAAATTCAGTTTCATGCTTTGGAAAAGGAGATTATATATGGATCCCACAATATTTGATTATTGCTGTAGTTGTGATCGTGGTGATCATGGGAGCCATCATGGCACCCAGGTTCGCCCGCCGTAAACAGGGTCAGAAGTTGCAGAATAAATTTGGACCCGAGTATGACCGCACGGTGCAGTCTGCAGGGAATGAGAAAAAAGCACAGGCAGAGCTGAAGGACCGGCAGAAGCACATGGATACATTGAATATTCGTCCGCTCTCCGTGAGTGAGCGCGAGCGCTACCAAGCCGAATGGACCGGCATCCAGGCCAAGTTTGTCGACCAGCCCGGGCAGGCAACCGTGGAAGCCGACCACCTGATCATGGAAGTCATGAAGGTGCGAGCTTATCCAGTTTCCGATTTTGATCAGCGGGCAGCCGATATCTCTGTCAATTACCCGACATTGGTGAGTAATTACCGCGCCGCGCGCGCGATCGCCATCAAGAATGAGCAGCATACTGCCAATACGGAAGAACTAAGGCAGGCACTCATCTATTACCGCTCCCTGTTCGATGAACTCCTAAAAGACGAAGCTGCCGTTCCGGAAAAGAAATAGAAATGATTGGATGGCACGCTAAGGCTGGTTCATCGGGAAACCCCTTCGTGCCATCCTTGTAACCAGATCTCAGGGCATAAAGTCTAAGGCTCCTGTGACACTTTTGGAAGATATTCTCTCTCAATTTCCTGCCGAAGTGCAGGCGACCGTTCGAAAGATTTGGGACGCTTTGGGACCCACTGAAAAAGCTGGTTTCATGACGCTTTTAACGGGCTTCCCATCGGATCCGCATATGTTGCGGCGGCTGATTAAGCTATCCACCGCCCAGATCCGCCAGGCTTTTGGGACCAGGCATCGGGTGGTCATCGTCGGTCCAACCAACGTCGGTAAATCCACGATCTATAACCAGTTGGTCCAAAATAAGACCGAATTGGCCCGGGTCAGTCCTTTGCCGGGTACTACAACCATAAATCAGCAGGCAGACGCAGCGCTGTTCACCGTGGTTGATACACCCGGCGCGGATGCGGTGGGGAGCATGGGCGAAAAAGAAAAACAGCTTGCCCTGTCGGCTGCCGAAGAAGCCGATTTTCTGGTGCTGGTGTTCGATGCTGTCCAGGGGATCAAGAAGACCGAGCAGGAATTATTTACCGAACTGTCCGCTCTGAAAATACCTTTCGTCGTGGTGCTGAACAAAGTTGACCTTGTCCCCCGAAAAGACCTGTCAGGCGTCATAACCAGTGCGGCCGCGAACCTGGATCTGGATCCCGATGCGATCATTCCAATCGTTGCAAGAAATGGACAAAACCTCGCAAAAGTGTTGCTGGCAGTGGCAGCCACCGAGCCTGAAATGGTCGCCGCCCTGGGTCAGGCATTACCAGGATACCGCTGGCAGCTCGCCTGGCAAACCATTGTCAGGGCAGCCTCGATCTCGGCCACCATTGCATTGATTCCTCTCCCGGTGATCGATTTTGTTCCTTTGGTGATCACCCAGTCAGTCATGGTGGTCAGTATCGCACGAATCTACAGTTATAAAATTACCCCGCAGCGCGCCTCTGAGCTGGTTGCCACCTTTGGTCTGGGGTTCCTGGGTCGGACTCTCTTCCAGGAACTGAGCAAGTTGGGAGGCTTCCCAGGCTGGCTATTGAGTGCAGCGATCGCTTCATCCACGACCGTTGTGATGGGCTACGCAGCCGTGCGCTGGTTCGAAAAGGGTCAAAAGCTTTCGTCCGCTGCCCTTAAAAAGCTGACCCAGGCGATCACCACCTATCTGCTTGATGCCCTTAAAAACTTAGGCAAACGCAAACCAGGACAAAAAGGGCTTCAACAGCGTGTTGCCCAGTCTCTTCAGGATATGCCTCTGGCGGAAAATAGTACCGCGCTCGATGATGAAGTAGGTGAGTAAAGAGGTTTCTGATTATTGGTTTCATTACCGGAAAAACGTTTCTCGATGACCGTCCATCTCTCCCCCATATGGTGGATGCATATACTCCCCCCTTGGCGGATGCAGCTTTGAAGGTATGGATGTAACATGAACCCATCACCCGGCGAGTTCCGGTCGGTGGATTAATGGATCGGTTAAGGAGTAAATGCAATGGCAATCAAGAAAGTTAAAACTGACGAAAAGAAACTAAAAAGGCTATCCAAGGGGAAACGCACACATGCCCGCCGTATAAAAGCAGAAGCACGCAAGCTGGCCGGCACTACTCATGTATAGGAGATCAAAATGGGACACAAAGGTGTCAGTGTACGCAAATTACCAAAAACCAAAGTGAAACCACTCGCAACTGCAAATCAAAGTGGTGGGCTGGTTTCTGATTTGGCTCATTCAGAAAAAGGATCGCGTCAATCACCCGGAAACTCCGGCGCATTTCCTTATAACAATAGTGGATCGAACCCCGCTCCCGGCTCGAAAAAAAACCATAAGAAGCATTAATATTTACTTCCGGGGTAACCCCAGGAGATCTGGTGGGTGAGTGCGTTGCTTGTGCTGCGCTTTCACCCACCGATTTGATATATATGTGCGTACAAGGATGTCCAGCCAGAATGATATCTCGTGCTGGGCACATCACCCCTCGTTCCTGCGTTTGAAACAGCTCATTCAGGGACCTCCCCCAAGTGGCCTAGTTAAATACTCCCCACCCGTCTGATGTGGCCGGGAAAGGTTTGTTGTACGATAAACCTATGACCCGCGTTTTTTTAGCCGATTCTCAGCCTGAGGAACGTTCCGCCCTTCGCCTGCTGCTGCTCGATTTAAAGTTGGAGGTGGTTGGCGAATCAGCCGATTGGTTCACAACGTTGTCTCTGGCTCCAACTAGCCGCACAGATATGTTGTTGGTGGATTGGGACCTGCTTCCCAACTCACCCACTGCCGCGCTGGAAGAACTTCGCAAGGCTTGCCCAGCCGCGCTGGTCATAGTCCTCATCAGCCACCTGGACGCTCGTCATCAGGCTGCCTTATCCGCCGGCGCAGATGCGTTTATTAGTAAAGGAGAGACGCCCGAGCGTGTAGCCGAACGCTTGCGTACCGTTGCCGCAAGTGTTCCGATGAAATAATCCAACCTGGCTGATGGTTTGGACTTAAAAATCCGGCGCAACTTGCTGCCCTGAGCGTCGGCGTAAACTGGGACAGCAAATCCATAGGTTGGTGCTTATTGGATGCCAATCGCCATGTTATTGTGGAAAATGGAGGACCAGTCTAATGAAAAAACGAGGGCAGATCAGTCCCGACGAAGCCAGGCGCATCGGGGAATCCCTGCATATTGATTGGGGTCAGGTGGATCTCGAGCAATTTCGCCAGGGGTTGATGGGAAATTATCAGCATACAGCTGTGGATCCCATAACCGGCTTGACGTACGATGGACTGATCCAGACTGGAAAGGTTGTTCTGGCTCATGCGCAGGAGATCCCGGATTATTTTTCCCGGCTCGCCAAATTGGAAGCCGAAGTCGATGACTACAAGGCCGGGAGAAGGTGACAGGCCCCTCCTGGAGGCAATTTCTATAATTTTTATGATCCAAAGGATGACCATCTATGACCAAAGGAGCAACTACGAGCCAACGGCAAAAAACGTTGGAAGAAGCGAAAGCATGGTGGGAAAAACTCACCGGGGCTGAAAAGAAAGACCAGTTAAAACCTGGTAAACGGATTGATTCAGAGAAAATCAGGCTCGCCATGCATTCCCGGCTCATTGGCTGGGATCAGGTCGATATCGTCCAATTTCAGCAAAGGATAATGGGGAAGAACGAGTGAATGCCGTGGATTCCCAATAAGGTAGATTATCTGTTGACGGTTTATCGCAATTATCTGGAAGTTATGAAAGCACACTCCTTCACCATATTATTGGAGCTAATAAGCAGAAGAATAAAACGCACGGTATTCCGTGTCCCTGGATCATTCTGATAGGAGAGAACCAATGGTAAATATTGTTATATACCTCATAGTAGCTGCAGTCATCGGTTGGGTGGCGACCGAGCTTATGCATGACCGCTCGAACCTGCTCATCAATATCATTGTTGCTGTCATCGGCGGCTTCATTGCCGGCTACTTCCTTACCCCCCTGTTCAAGATCTCGCCGATCGGAGTTGGAGCAATTTCCGTTCCAGCCATGTTGATCACCCTTGTGGGCTCCATCATCCTGCTGGCGATAGTCAATCTAATCCGACGCAGGCGCTAACCCATTGAATTTCTATTACTAACCCGATCAACATCAAGGGGTGCAGCACCGCACCCCGGTTCCCACCATAAATATATCCCGCCCATTTGCCTGGGATCATACCCAAAAAGGAGTTTTTAATGTCAATCAACACCGAATCTGAAGTTCGCACGACTCAAAAAGAACCGGAAAGGGAACGACAGATTTTTACTTTCAAGGCAACCCAATTGGTCTGGTTGTTCCTCGGAATACTCGAGGCCTTCCTCGCCCTGCGTTTTGTCTTGAAACTGATCGCCGCCAATCCGGCTAACCCATTCGCTGTGTTCATATATGGTTTCACCAACTTGTTCCTGTTCCCCTTTACGGGCCTAACTGTGACTCCGGCCGCGGGTGGCATGGTACTGGAAATCCCAACCCTGATCGCCATGCTGGTATATGGTCTGGTCGGGTGGGCGGTTGAAAGGATCATCTGGGTCATCTTCTATCGCCCGCGCGGTCCCGTCACCCAAACCACCACTACCGATCAGCATACTCATTAATAATCAAGGAACGAATGGACAACGCTGCCGATAAATCCACCCAAGTCATCGCCATGCCACATTCCATTTCCCCCTTGTGGCGGGGCATTCAGAAAGTTTTTAGGAAATTGGCAAGAATTGTCATTCTTACTGAAGAGGAACGGATAAAAGCTGGCATCTTTACAGGCCATCCTGGCCATGATGAATGAGTTCGTATTTAATTCTTGTTATTTCCTCGGGATAACCGGAACGTGACATTCAGATGAAATGAAAGTTTTGGAGATGACAAAATGAAGAATAATGTGGAAGAACTTACGTACGGAAATGGCGCCAAGAACGTAATATTCGGCATGCTGATTGGTGGCCTGGCTGGCGCGATCACAATGCTGCTCTTTGCACCCCAATCGGGAAAACGGACGCGTACCCAAATTCAAGATGAAGGCATCCTGTTGCTCAATCGAACGACCAAAAATGTAAAAAAAGCGGTCGCGCAAGTTCGTTCTGAAACCAATCGCATCTCGACCCAGGTTCAGGAAAAAGCTGGGGAGCTAAAGAACCTCGGCCAGGAAAAGCTCGTTGAACAGCTGGATCGCATGTCAGCAGCGCTCGACACCGGAAAAAAATCGATCGAAGCTGCCTGAGTTCTGTTGATCTATATCCCTCTTCGCGGGTGACCAGGATCGCCAGATCTCGGACCCGTCTCTATTGCTTGTAAGAAAGGAGAATCTTATGCGCATCACAAAAAATATTGGTTTTCTATTGTTGGCAATCTGGCTCATCCTGTACGGGCTGATCTCGTTGCTCAGCTTGAGCTTTGCAGGCCTGGGTGTGATTATGGCGATCCTTGCCATCGCAGCCGGCATCTTCATCCTGATCGGTCGGTAGACTGACGGATATCTGATCCCTCCACCAGGTGAAAACTAACTAACCCTGGTATCATTAATAAGGAGATACCTCATGTTGTGGACGATTATCGTAATTCTATTCATCTTATGGCTGCTTGGTTTCTTGGGAAGCAACATAAGCCCAAGACTTCCCCGCACTGGAAGTTGGATTCACATCCTGATAGTTGTCGTGGTCATACTAGTTATATTGCGCCTCCTTGGGATAGCGTGACCACAGCGCGCTACGACAAATAGACCGTTGCCAACAACGCTGGAAATGGCTTTGAACCTTAAAGCTGCAACTTGATCCGCCACCTGGTTTATACGATGGAAGATGGCAAAAATACCTTTTGGAATGGATGTGTGGATTTCCCAGGCTAACGGGAAATAACCCATTTGGACGTGGATACAAATCAACCAAGATCAAAGGAGATATCAAATGGCAAAAAAACGAATGACGAAGACTGAGTTCGTGGCTGCTCTTTCAAAGAAGAGTGGCCTCACCAAAAAACAAGCCGCGTCTGCGCTCGCTTCCATCAACGTCATCATAGCCGAGCAGCTGGGCAAGCGGGGACCTGGCGAAGTCCTCATCCCGGATCTGCTTAAATTGAACACCGTCAACAAACCAGCCACACCACAACACAAAGGCATCAACCCGTTTACCAGGCAGCCGATGGTCTACAAGGCAAAACCGGCCAGCAAGGTGATTAAGGCGAGACCGCTAAAGGCACTGAAAGATTCCATCTAAGTCTCTGCCTGCCAGTCTGCCTTCATCGGTGGATTGGCAGGTTCCTTTCCTGGTTCGCTGTCAAACCACCCCCTGAATATTGCACTTTGACCTTGGCAGTGCAGTTCATTTTTGCATTGTTCCAAATGTATTGTTAATCAAAGGTGGAACCTCGTGGACGAAATCAGCGACAAGAATCTTCTCATTAAAAATAAGCACCGCATGCGGGCAAAGCTGATCTTCAATCCCAGTGCTGGGGCAGCCAGGGTAACTCCCATTGAGATCGTGGATGTGATCCATGAGATGCAGGCTTGGAAGCTGGTACCGGAAGCATACCTGGTCGAGCCGGGTTGCGACCTACCTGGCATAGTCCAGGATGCCCTTGCGCAGGGGTTCCGTATGTTCGTGGTATGCGGTGGTGATGGCACTATTTCTGCCGTAGCCAGGACATTGGCTGGGACTCACGCCACACTGGGGATCATTCCTATCGGTACTCAGAATAATACGGCTCTCAGCTTGAACATCCCCAATGATATCCCGGCTGCCATTTCCATCTTGCGGACAGGCCGCCGTATCAAGGTGGATGTTGGCATTGCCACCTGCGGCAAAATCAGCACACCTTTCCTGGAAGTATGCTCGGTGGGGTTGGCTTCCACTCTTTTCCCATCTGTCGATGATATTCAGCATGGCAATCTTTCACAGATCGGCAATTTTCTAGCTACACTGGCCTCAACTCCACCGGCAGAGATTCATCTTTTTCTGGGAGACCATCAGGAGATCCACGATCGGGGTCATGTGGTCCTGGTTTCGAATATGCCATATATCGGTTTCCATTATCAACTTGGCACGGTGGCTTCGTTTAAAGATGGCCTGTTGGATGTGCTATTCTTTGCCGACCTTTCAAAACTGGACTTGCTGGGCTACATTCTTCAAGGGGTGGGAGAGGGCAAGCTGGAAGACCCGCGCATCCTGCACTACCATGTTCGCAGGGTGGATATCGATACCCTCCCTGCCATGCCGGTCATGGCGGATGGGACTGCATTGGGGGAAGGTCTGGTTCGTATCGAAGTTAGGCGCCACGCCCTTACGGTGATGGTCGGCCAGCCAGGGTCTAAAAAGAAAAAACTCAGGAAGGAATGATCTCTCGTCTGGGAAAACCCTTCATTCGCACTATCAGGGCGATCCTGAAGTCTCCCCCAAGTGGCGGAGAAAAGAACTCCCCAGCCGGTTGATGTGGCGGACGAGCCTTTGATGTATGATAATTTACGGCTTCACATGAACATATCGAACAAGCGACACGCCATGGTCCTTTGCACGATAATCAATCAATAAGATAGGAGTTCAATATGGGAATACTTTCTTGGATCGTCGTTGGTTTGCTGGCAGGTTGGTTGGCCGGGTTGGTCGTAAAAGGAAAAGGTTTCGGATGTATCGGGGACATCGTCGTCGGCGTGATAGGCGCGTTACTCGGGGGCTGGCTAGCTTCCTATTTCTTCCACATTGGTGACCCGATTTCAGGGTTCAATTTAGAATCCATCCTGATCGCGTTTGTGGGAGCAGTGATATTTGTAATAATCTTGCGCTTGGTGACTGGCAGAAGATCTTAATCTAAATATATTGCTGGATACAAAAAGGAAGGAATTTTGAAATTCGGTGATGGATCCCAGCGAAAATATATATTTATGATCCCGCTGGACATATTTACGCGAATCTCAATTACCCCAAATCGGAGTAAAATTAGGGTGGAAAAACGGTTGTTTTCAAATTGATCTGGGTACTCCTCTGCTGTTACTATTGACAAAAAAAACCGGAGAGGTTTTTTGAACATGAATAAAGGCACAATTTCCCTGGGACGCATTCTCGGGATACCGATTGGGGTCGATTATTCCTGGTTTTTGATCTTTGCCCTGCTCACCTGGTCCCTGGCTACCGGTTACTTCCCGCAGGAATTTGCGAACTGGCCTGCCCTGCAGTACTGGGTTGTTGGTGCGGTTACGGTCGCATTCATGTTTGGTAGTGTGGTGCTCCATGAGCTGGGACATTCGATTATCGCTTTGCGTTATAAGATACCGGTTCGCAGCATTACCCTGCTTATTTTTGGCGGCGTAGCCCAGCTTGGAGCCGAACCCCCCAGCGCCATTTCGGAATTCTGGATTGCCATCGCCGGTCCGGTTGTGAGTTTTGCCCTGGCAATTTTCTTTGGCTTTCTTCAATTGGTCATGGGCAGCCTAGCCCCGCTGTTTGCCATCGCCAAATACCTGGCATACATTAATGGAGCCCTGGGCCTTTTCAACCTGATTCCAGGTTTCCCTTTGGATGGAGGCCGTGTCTTCCGTGCAATCCTGTGGGGGGCAACCCACAACTTCCGCAGGGCAACGCTCATCGCCGCTAACGTAGGACGTTTCATCGCCTACCTGTTCATCCTTTGGGGGGTATGGCAGATCTTTACAGGGATTTTCGGCAATGGGTTATGGATTGCATTCATCGGTTGGTTCCTGGAATCCGCAGCAACCTCACAGATTCAACAGCAAACCATTCATGACCTGTTGGCAGGTCATCATGTGGCAGATGCGATGCGCCGGGATTACGCCTTCATTTATCCGGAAACCACTCTCGATCAGTTGATCAACCAGCACATCCTTGGGACCGGGCAGCGTACCCTGGTGGTAAAGCAGAACGACCAGGTTGCCGGCATCCTCACCTTGCACAACATTAAAACCATTCCATCGTCTGCCTGGTTAATGACCACCGCTGCCCAGGTAATGGTGCCGCTCACAAAAATGAAATGGATCCGCCCCGAGGCGGATCTGGTGGATGCCCTTGGAGAAATGGACCGCGACGGGGTCAACCAGTTGCCTGTAATGGCAGGCGATCAGATCCAGGGCGTGCTCGGTCGCGATGATGTCATCAATTATTTGCGGACCTTGGGTGAACTCCATCGCAGGTAAAGTCGGGCGTGGAGAAATCTTGTGCACGGGATGGAATAGATTCGTTGCCATAAGTATATTGAAAAAGATATGACAGAGACAATATGCCGCAAACGTCACATGTAGAAAAACATTTCACGGGTACCGCCGTCATCCGGGACATCGTTATTGGAATGTCGGATGGGCTGACGGTGCCTTTTGCCCTCGCTGCCGGGCTTTCTGGGATTGCCAATTCCACCGCCATCGTCATCACCGGGGGTCTGGCAGAGATTGCAGCTGGGTCCATTTCCATGGGCCTGGGCGGCTATCTCGCCGCCCGCAGCGATGCCGAGCATTACGCCAGGGAGCGGGAGACCGAACGGCTCGAGGTGGAATTGATCCCCGCCAAGGAGATCGAAGAAGTGGAATTGGTGTTGACGGAATACGGTTTGGAGAAGAAGCAAAGCTCTCTCGTTGCCAGGGCTTTAAGCAAGCGTCCGGAAGCCTGGATCGATTTCATGATGAAATTTGAATTGGGGCTTGAAAAACCTGCCCCCCAGCGTGCCCTCAAGAGTGCATTGACTATTAGTGCATCCTATATCCTTGGCGGGCTGATTCCTCTTGCCCCTTACATGTTGATTTCAAACACCGGCTCAGCACTCATGTATTCAGTTGTTTTTACTCTGGCAGCTCTCTTGATTTTTGGATATATTAAAGCGCGCTTTACCGGCACACATCCAATTCGAAGTGCTCTTCAAACTGTGTTGATCGGCGGTCTGGCAGCTGCTGCAGCTTTCAGCCTGGCGAAATTATTTTCAAAGTGAGGTGGATATCCTATGAATGATAATCATCATAATCATCGCGCAGTTTTACAGGACATTGCCCACAGGGTGATGCTGGAACGCGGCCTCCTGCCTGATTTTTCCAGGGAAGTTATTGCAGAGTTGGAAAAGCTTCAAGGCACTGCAGCAGCGCATGTTGGGTCGTCTGGGACTGCCACCGGGGTTCGGGACTTGCGGGATCTCCTGTGGGCTTCCATTGATAATGACGACTCGCGCGACCTGGATCAACTGACCGTCGCCGAAGCCCTGCCGGTGGGCAAGGTAAAGATCCTGGTCTCGGTGGCTGATGTGGACTCGCTGGTTAAAAACGGCTCGGCTATCGATGCTCATGCCCGTCATAACACCACCTCGGTTTACACTGCTGCCGAAATTTTCCCCATGCTTCCTGAGCAACTTTCCACCGACCTCACCTCCCTGAATTTCGATGAGGAACGCCAATCGATCGTGGTTGAAATGGTCATTAATTCTGATGGAACCCTTCAGGATTCTGATATCTATCGGGCACGTGTCATCAATCATGCCAAGCTAGCCTATCACAGTGTTGCTGCCTGGCTGACCGGTGACGGACCGGAGCCGGAAGCCATCTTGGCAGTAAAAGGACTGGATGAGAATCTTCGTCTCCAGGATTCGACTGCCCAAAAGATGAAGGACCTTCGCCACACTCACGGGGCGCTGAGTTTGGAAACCATTGAAGCGAAACCCATATTTGACGGGGATCAGGTCCAGTCTCTTGAAGTAGATGAAATGAATCGTGCCCGCGTGATCATTGAGGATTTCATGGTGGCTGCCAATGGTGTCACCGCCCGCTTCCTTTCCTCCAAAAATTTTCCATCGATTCGCCGCGTCGTGCGTATCCCAAAACGCTGGGACCGCATCGTCGAAATTGCCAGCGACCACAAGATTGGTCTCCCTGCCAACCCCGATTCGAAAGCGTTGGAGGAGTTTCTCATCAGGGTGAAAGCTGAAGATCCTCTGCGCTTCCCGGATCTTTCGCTCGCTGTGATCAAGCTCTTGGGTTCCGGCGAATACGTCGCTGAACCACCCGAAGGGAATACCCCGGGTCATTTTGGGCTGGCGGTCAAGGACTATGCCCACTCCACTGCCCCCAACCGACGATATCCTGATCTGCTTACCCAGCGATTATTAAAAGCCGCCATTGACAGCGCACCTGTCCCTTACAATATGGACGACTTGGCTCTTCTGGCCACTCATTGCACGGAGACTGAAGACATCGTCAACAAGGTTGAAAGGCAGGTGGGTAAATCCGCTGCCGCGCTCCTGCTCGAATCGAGGATCGGGGAACGATTTGATTCGATTGTAACGGGTGCTTCCGAGAAGGGCACCTGGGTTCGCTTGCTGACTGTTCCGGTGGAGGGGAAGCTCGTGAATGGGTTTGCGGGCTTGGATGTGGGCAACCGGGTTCATGTACAGCTGACCTCAATAGACGTTCAACGCGGCTTCATTGATTTTAAGAAAGTCGGTTGAATAAAAAAGCTACATGCCGTTATTCAGCACCCACCAACTAAAAGGAGACTGAAATGACCAAGATGGAACCAGGTAATTCCTCAACTGTTTCTGGAGCAGCATCGCCCTTCACACTACCCCCACTCCCATATGCAGAAAACGCTTTGGAACCGATTGTAACGGCTAAAACCATGAGTTTTCATTACGGGAAACACCACAAGACCTATGTGGACAATTTGAACAAGCTGGTCGCAGGAACGGATTTCGCCACCCTGTCATTGGAAAAAATTATTACCAAGACCGCTGGACAGGCAGAGCATATGCCGATCTTCAACAACGCCGCCCAGGCTTGGAATCACACGTTCTATTGGAAAAGCATGAAATCAAATGGAGGCGGCGAACCACCCGCTGCCCTCAAGGGGAAGCTCGAGGCCTCCTTTGGTACGGTCGATGCCTGCAAAAAAGAGCTCGCCAGTACGGCTGTTTCACAGTTTGGAAGTGGTTGGGCATGGCTTGTACTCGATGGCACCCAGATCAAGGTGGTTAAGACTGCCAATGCCAATATCCCGATGACGATGGGCTTGAAACCCCTGCTCGTTATCGACGTGTGGGAACATGCCTATTACCTCGATTATCAGAATCGTCGTGCCGATTATGTTAATACGGTGCTTGATAAACTGATCAATTGGGAATTCGCCTTACAGAATGTAAATGAGTGATGACAACCTTTAATATTCCTTAACCTGGTCACCTTGCGGTTGTTACCAGGACTATGAAGGTTAATTTATCATTCCTAAGCAGGTTGGTGTGGCACCTTTGCAACTTAGATTTAAGTTCAATCAACAACACTAATCTTTCGGTATTTGTTCAATAAGGATAATAAATTATGAAAAAGCAGGTAGGTTTATGGATCGATCATCGCAAGGCTGTGATTGTGATGATTGGTGATGCGGGCGAGGAGATCAAGGAAATTACTTCGAATATGGAAAAGCACGTCCGTTTTACAGGTGGCAATGCCTCGCTGGATGGTTCGACTGAAGATGTGCGCGATCGGCAATTTGGAAATCACCTCAACAATTTTTATGATTCAGTCATTGGGGTAGTTCGAAGTGCTGACTCGATCCGGATATTTGGCCCTGGTGAGGCAAAACATGAACTGGCGAAGCGTTTGGAACACGATGGGTGGAAGGGAAGCATCTTGTCTGTGGAAACTGTAGATAAGATGACGAACCACCAGGTCGCCGCGAAAGTTCGGGAAACCCTTCGCTCTTAAAAGGTGCCTGGAAATTTGGATCTTCGGTCTCCTTCTTAAGCAGGCGGTAGAGAATGTACGGATCAAGGAACCAAAAAATGACTAAGATCTCCAGGTCAATCGAAGAATCCAGGCTAGGAGTCTGATTTATGTTGCCGATCGGTGATGATAATAGTGCACGTAGAACAGTCCCGGTGGTCACTTATATTTTGATCGCCTTGAATGTCATATTCTTCTTCGTGGAACTGGGAGGTGGCGACCCATTTATTGAGAAGTGGGCGTTTATCCCCACTCGGTTTCTATCGAATCCACTCGGTGATTTCCTGACCCTCTTCAGTTCAATGTTCATGCACGCAGGATGGGTTCACCTGGGTGGCAACATGCTTTACTTATGGATCTTTGGCGACAATGTGGAAGATCGTTTCGGGCACGTAAAATATATAATCTTCTATCTGATCTGTGGGCTCGGGGCAACTTTTGCTCAACTTGCGTTCAGCATGGGATCAAACGTCCCTAATCTGGGAGCCTCCGGGGCTATCGCTGGTGTGCTCGGCGCATATATTTTAATGTTCCCCAAAGGGAGGGTCAGGGTATTGCAGGGATCACAAGTGATTCAGGTGTCTGCGTTGATCGTGATTGGGTTGTGGATTGTCCTGCAATTCTTCAGCAGCGTCGCTTCGATTACCAGTGCAGCAGACACAGGCGGTGTTGCATATATGGCTCATGTTGGCGGGTTTATCGCAGGAATCGTGCTGACCTTCCTTTTAAGAGGAAATACGGCACCCCGGCTGACCGGTTGACTTGGCGCGGTTCTTGGAAAAACAATTACCAAATCAAAATGCCCGTGAATCGGGCATTTTGATTGTATTCATATCCATTTGTGTTGAACGCCTGGTTTGTCTTAAGTGCGCCGTGTTCTCACGCTCAGGGCAAAAACCGCCAGGGCATACATGGCAACCGCCAGAGCCAAACAGGCAAGGATGCTGGTAAGGATCGCGGTTCCATCCCAACCGGTGTTGAGTAAAGCGCGCATGGCCTCCAAAACGTAAGTGATTGGATTTAATTTGGCAGCCACTTCAAGCCATCCCGAAAGCAGCGCCAGCGGAACAAAGGTTGGCGCCAGGAAGGTCAGCGGGAAGAATAAAAAGCTGGCTCCCTGGGTGGCGGCAGCACTGCCGCTCCCGAGCGCAGCCGATACCGTGAAACCGGCAAATCCTATCCCCAGCAGTACTCCAAGGCCCACTACCGCAAGCAGGCCCAAAACCCCGGTGGCAGGCTGGAGCCCCAGCAGAAGCCCCACGGCAACCACAATGGCTGCTTGGACACCAAGAATGACCGCACCTGCTAGGATCGGCGCCAGTAGAAGCGCTGCTCTGCGAACGGGGGTGAGCAGGAGTTTATCAAAATAACCGCGTTCGATGTCTCGCACCAGGTTTTGGGCAGCGATGCCAGAACCAGACAGGGATCCGCTCACGATCGAAAGGGGTAATATGAAACCCAGGTAGCTGCCTTTGATACCGGGAATGAAATCAGCTGCTTTCCCCAGGGTTGATTGGTAAATGATCAGGAAGAAGATGCTGATCGCGATCGGCGGCAGGAGCGCCTCCGGTGTGCGCAGCAGGGTTGTTAGTGACCGCATCATTAAAAGGAAGATGTGCGTGGGCAGTGAAATCGTTTTTTCCACGTCCCGTCGTACGGAAGGGAGAACAGTTGAATTTGAAGCCATGGCTTAATTTACCTCCACCCGTTCAAGTTTCCGGGATGTATTGATTTTGGTTGTCTCGCCGGTGATCAGGCGTTGTCCGGTGACTTGCAGGAACACATCGTCGAGGGTTGGTTGGGTCAATGTCAGGGAGATCGGAGCGAGGCCCACGTTTTGGAGCTGGTTGATGACAGTCGGAATGGACTCTGCAGCCTTGCTCATGTAAAGCCGGACCATCTCCCGGTCCAGTTGAATTCGGTTTCCCATATTCTCAAGGCGGGATAGACCTTTTTGTGCTGTTTCAGTTGTATCAAAGACCAGGTTGATCGATTCCTCGCCCATCGCTGCCTTTAAGTTGGAAGGAGACCCTTCCGCAGCGATTTTTCCTCCTACGATGATCGCCACTGTATCGGCGAGTTCGTCTGCTTCTTCCAGGTACTGTGTAGTCAGGAAGATCGTGATCCCAAGCTCGGTGTTTAGTCGCCGGACTTCCCGCCAGACATCTCTCCGGCTAACCGGATCCAGCCCGGTGGTGGGCTCGTCCAGGAATAGCACCTTCGGTTGATGAACCAATGCCATTGCCAGGTCCAACCTGCGGCGCATTCCGCCGCTGTAGGTGCCTACTCGCCGGTCGGCGGCATCAGAAAGCTGCACCACATCCAATAATTCTTTTGCCCGTCTCGTCGCCTCTTCCTTTGAAGCTCCAAACAGCCGTCCTTGCAGGACTAGTAATTCCATGGATTTCATCAAGGGATCGATCCCAACTTCCTGCAAGGCAACTCCAGCAACCCGCCGAACCTTACTTGCCTGGTTGACAGTATCAAAGCCTCCTACATATACACGTCCCGATGTGGGGAGGGCCAGCGTGGTCAGGATTTTTATGGTGGTGCTTTTTCCTGCTCCATTCGGGCCGAGGAAACCGAAGATTTTCCCCTCCTCCACCCTGAAGCTTATCCCATCAACCGCAGTTACCTTCACTTTCCCCGGGTAGGATTTAACTAGGTCTTCAACAACAATTTCTCGGTCTTTCATGTTTTTCTTTCCTTTCTCAAACTTTCCATAATTTACTGTTGACTTGTCCATATAATGAGATATTTATAATACAATATGTCATAAATGTCAATACAATTTATGTACAAAATGTGTACAAATAACATACCACAGGATGGTTGAAGTACTTATCGGCGATCCCCTTCCAGCGAAAAACTACAAGCTTCTCGGTCACTCTCTTACCGACCAACGCAATCATTCTTTCCCGATCGGGGGCAACTTGGAAATCAAAAAGAGACGATCCATCGAGGACTGTCTCTTTCTATCGATAAATCTCGCTATTTGTAAAGTTATTTCGTTTTATCCGCATGATAGATAAGGATCAAGATCCCGGAACCGACAGGCTTTGCCTCCACGAGCCGCAGGGATAGCCTGTCCTTCCCATCCTTGAAGAATCGCTTTCCACTTCCCAGGATGACCGGGTAGACCATCAGGCGATATTCATCGATGAGGTTGTGTTGTATCAACGTATGTGCAAGTTGCCCGCTGCCTGCCATAAGGATATCCCCGCCCGCCATTTTCTTCAAATTGGTCACCTCCTCAACCACGTTGTCCTTGATCACATTCGAGTTTTTCCACTCGGGTTTTTCTAGTGTGGTTGAAACAACATACTTGGGCATATTGTTCATCTTTTCGGCAAATTCTCCAGTCCTCGAAGGCCAGGCTGCAGCGAATCCTTCATAGGTCACTCTGCCCAGCAGTAGCGCTTCTGCATTAATCACTTCATCGAGTTTAAATTTATCTCCTTCGGGTCCACGCTCGAACTGGAAGGCCCACCCGCCGTATTTCCATTTATCTGCTCCGCCGGGGTCTTCCATCACGCCATCAAGGGTCACGAACTCGGATACGATTATTTTTCGCATGGTATTCCTCCATTTTCCTCTAGCTACACACGAATCTGCCCCCGCCAGACTGACATTTGGGATCTAACTTTTCTTATTGCCCGATAGATTTTGGGAAACTGCGGCCTGGATTAAATCTTTCAATTCGGATTCCTTTATTTTGTCTCCTTCAAAGAAGTCGATGGAGCGCATTTTCTTCGCATCCAGCCCGGAGTTAAAAAGGCTGTGCTTGTCAACTAGGGAGGCTCCTTTAAAAAAGTTTATTTTCACGTGGTCCTTGAATGCCCCCGCTGCTAATACATCCCCCTTTTGTGACCAGACCGCTGTATTCCATTTCCATTCTTCTGTGCTTTCGGGCGCCGCTTCGTGGACAACTTCTCGGATCTTCGCCAGCAAAGAACCGCGCCAGTCTGCCAGCTCTTCGATCTGTTTGCTGATCAGTTGAGAGGGCGTCAAGGATTTTTCTAACTTGGTCATGGCCTGGCTACTCCTTTTTTCAAAAGGTTTGTCCCTTCTCAGTGATTGTTTGTTAGAGCTGCCTGGGTGCACGTGGTCCATTCCCATGCAATATTCATCTGGTTCATAAATTTTCTCCTGCTTAGAACATCCCGTCAGCGTTGGGGGAATCTTCTGGTATCGGCTGTCCTATATCCCAAAACTCAGCGATCTTGTCTCCCTGGAACCGGAACAGGTGCACCACTACCATACCTGCCTCCCCTTCTCGCATAACGAGGTGGGAGTGGACCGCCACAAGGTCGCCGTCGCTGATCACGTGTCCGATTGTGAGCTGCTTTAATGGATACTGTACGTGGTTCTCTTTCATCGCCTCCCTTAACGCATCAAAACCCGCCTGGAAGAATGGGTTATGGTGCTTGCCTCCTGTGGCAGCGTATTTCAGGTAGGCATCGTCGATTTCCCCTGCTATAACCATTTCCAAAAAGTTAAGTGCATCCTGCTTGTGGGATGTTTTCCGGGTATTGGAGGTTGATTTTCCTCCAGGTTTTGTTCTGCTTTGATCCATATTATTTTGCCATCCCATAATACAGCAACACGTTGCCATTCTTGAAAACCCTGGATTTCAAGTATTTCAACTCTACTCTTTTTGAGATTCCTTTGAAGATGGGTTTTCCTCCGCCCAGGATGATGGGGTTTATGATGAATCGATATTCATCGATCAACTCGTTTTCCATGAAGGATACTGCCAGGTCGGAACTTCCGAAGATGAACATGTCTTTGCTGGCTTGTTTCTTTAGTTTGGAGATCTCCCCCGCGAAATTTTCCTTGATCAGTTTGGTATTCTGCCACCTGGCTGTAGAGAGCGTTTTCGAAAAAACGAATTTTGGCAGGTTGTTCATTTTGGAGGCAACGATCGGATCGTCCTTGATCCCTTCAGGGGTCGGCCAGTAACTTGCCATCATTTCATAGGTCACCCGCCCAAATAATAATGCCTCTACGGTGTTTAATTGCTCGATGGCAAAATCATTAAATTCATCATCTACATGGTGCCAGTCGATCTCACGCTTGGGTCCCTCAAAGAAGCCGTCCAGGGTGGTCATGTTGAAAACGATAACTTTTCCCATGTTATTTCCTCCCATCACCAACCATCGCCACCAGGTCCGAAAGTCGTTCCATGGATTCGGATGCCCCTTCTTTCATTCCTTCTTCGAGCATGTTGTCTCGATCCTCGACCGACTGGAAAACAGATGAGTCGGTCATCGTTGTTTTCCCATCCTTTTCTTCAAAGGTGACCGTTTCCAAAATGACGTGCCCCGGTGTTCCCTCGTATTCAAAAGTGGAAACCACTCGCTCGGGTTTCGAGATCCCGTGGTACACGCCGTGGAAGGAATACTCCTTCCCATTCTGGTCTGTCTGCACGAAGTGCCACCGGCCGCCGGGTCTCACTTCCATCTGGTTCACTTTCGTGGTCAATCTCTTCGGTCCCCACCATTGGGGGATCAACTCGGGATTCGTGTACACCTTGAATACCAGTTCACGCGCAGCCTTGAAAACGTGTGTCCTGACGATTTCTTGTTTTCCTGGTTCGACGGAGAAGGTGGATTTACTCATTTTGGTTCCTCCATTTACCCTCACACATTATTTTATATAGGAGAGAATTGTATAACCTCAATAATAAATTGTCAATATTCATCATATATGTCCTAAATACCCGCATGGATAACAGCTTATCCATCATATAATTCAACGGTTATTAACGAAAAAGCCACCCTTCCGAGGGTGGCTTGGACTTTGTCCGATCAATTCACCTCCCTTCGTCTTTCCAGCCACTTGATGAAAAAATAGTTCACTATGCCCAGGACTACCATTCCCGCCAGGAACGCCGGGTAGGCTATTCGCCAATTCTGCGCCCCTGTCATCATCGACCACTCAGACATTCCGCCAATCCCTGCAAGCAGTGTCAGTGGCATGAATATGGTGGTGATCAGGGTTAACCTGCGCACGGTTATATTGGTGTCATTTGCTGCCTTTGTCATTTTGTTGTTCAGCATGGACAGGTACATTTCCATCAGGCTGGTTACCAGGTCGCGGTATGACTCGGTCAGTTCGAAGAACTTGGATAGGTGGTCGTATATGTCTCGGTAAAAGTAGATTGCTTTGTCCGGGATGAAAGGGCTGTCCTTCCGGCAGATCTTTACCAGGATCTCCCTTTCGTGGAACAGGCTTTTTCTTACCGAAAGCAGGTCGCGCCGCAGGTGCATCAGTTCCGAAGGGTCGAACTTGTCCAGCCCGGATAGGATCAGTTCCTCGCCTTCGTTGAGTTTATCCTCCAGCGCTTCGATCGCGTGGAATTTTTCGTCCACGATCTGGTCCAGGATAATATGTAAAAGGAACGCAGGTCCGTGCTTGGCGCTTTCGCTCTCATTTTCCACGCTGCGTTGGATATTCGCCATCATGGAAAGGTTATGAGAGTTTTGGTTGCTCACCGTTACCAGGAAATTGCTCCCCAGGAATGCATCCACCTCCGATACGGATAGGACACCTTCTGAGAAATGAAAGGTGTTGAACAAGATGAAGGTGTTGTGGGAATAATCATCCATCTTGGGGATTTGGTACTGGTCCAGGCAGTCCTCAATGGACAGGGGGTGTAGCCCCAGTGGTTCGATCAGCGCGGATAGATCCTCCTTTTGTGGCTGGGAGTAATCCAGCCAGATATAGCCGCCGCTTTTCACTGCTTTCAGCGCATTTTCGAGGCTGTCGACCTTCGATAAATTGCCAACAGTGTCAATGTGATAAAAACGCGTCTCTGTCATCCGTTGCTCCGATTTTCTCTTGGGTTTGGGAGAGTTTCAAAAAGTATAGCATGATTGCCGGTCTGAATCAGCTCGGACCTCCCTGCTGCTTTTCCTCCAGTCGTACAGGCTTCATTTTCATCCGCTTGCCTCTGGATCCTCCACTTAGCGTATCCGATGACCTCAAAAAGCATATTGGGAGTGTTGTATAATTGTGATAACTCGGAGTTGTATGATGGCGATTGGATAATTCTACTCAAGAAGAAATATCGCTAAACCCGCTGCCTTAAATTTCCCCCCTTTTTGCATTCATCTCATAATTCCTCTTCCCTGGTCATGCGGTCACTTGGAATTACTAGTCGGAGGTAAAAATGAAAGACATCTTTGTCGTGGAATCATTAAGGACTCCGTTTGGTTCTTTTGGTGGTGCATTATCAGATATTGAGGCTCCGCATTTGGGGGGCACTGTGATCAAAATGCTGTTGGAGAGGGCAGATATCGATCCGGCAGCGATTGGCGAAGTGATTATCGGGCAGGTGCTTTCCGGCGGCGTTGGACAGGCTCCTGCCCGCCAGGCGATGCGCTACGCCGGGCTTCCCGATGCTGTTCACGCCATGACCATCAACAAGGTGTGTGGCAGCGGGTTAAAAGCCATTATGCTGGGAGCTGGGTCCATTGCCCTTGGTGACTCCGATGTGGTCATCGCCGGTGGCATGGAGAATATGTCCATGGCTCCTTTCATCCTCAAAAAAGCGCGTTACGGCTACCGCATGGGGCACGCAGAAATGCTGGACCTGATGGTCTATGATGGCTTGCAGGACCCATATACCGGCAAGCATATGGGCGAAATCGCGGACTCATCTGCAATGCGCTACGAATTCAGTCGTGAAGAACAGGATGATTTTGCCATCCGCTCTTACAAGGCTGCCCAGAAGGCGGTCAAGGAGGGGATATTCAAGGACGAGATTGTTCCCGTCGTTAAGAAAAGTAAAAAAGGCGAGGAGATCATCGCGGATGACGAGGAACCGTTTAAGGTCGATTTCGAGAAGCTCAGGCAGCTTCGTCCGGCCTTTACCAGGGATGGTACCGTCACGGCAGGTAATGCCTCCACGATTAACGATGGTGCCGCCATTTCCTTGCTTGCCGGCGAGGTCGCGCTAAAGAAGTTCAGTCTCAAACCGCGCGCTCGCCTGGTGGCCTATTCCACCTGGAGCCTTTCACCTGAATTATTCCCGGATGCTCCCGTGGGAGCAATAGAGTCGGTCTGCTCCCGGGCGGGACTGAAAATTACTGATATTGATTTGTTTGAGATCAATGAGGCTTTCGCCGCTGTTGCCATGATCGCCATCAAGCAGTTGGATCTTGATCCGGCGCGGGTGAATGTCAATGGTGGCGCAGTCGCCCTCGGGCACCCCATTGGCGCCAGCGGAGGCCGCCTTGCAGCCACCCTGGTCCGCGAGTTGAACCTGCGCCAGGCGCGCTATGGTTTGGCCACGCTTTGCATTGGTGGTGGCGAAGCGGTTGCTGCCATCTTTGAAAGGGTTTAGAACTCAGCATAAGTCGTGTGGGTTTCAGCTGCGGGAACACGCACGATTTTCGAATGGATACATTTCGTCGGGAAAGGAGCATCGCATGATCAACAACGTTGGAGTTCTGGGCGCAGGGCAAATGGGGAACGGTGTCGCGCATGTCTTTGCTCTGGTCGGATATAAAGTGACCTTATTTGACATTTCCCCGGTCCAGCTTGAAAAGGCGCAAAAAACCATCCAGCAAAACCTGGACCGGCAGGTAAAAAAGGGTGTCCTGGACCCTGCAGCTGTCCAGCCGGCTTTGGATCGCATCACCATTGCCAGGGGGATCGGTGACTTTTCAGCTTGTGACTTGGTTGTCGAGGCGGTCAATGAAAATGAAACCTTGAAATTTGACCTGTTTCGCCAGTTGGATGAAATGGTAAATAAGGATGCCATCCTTGCCTCGAACACCTCCTCCATCTCGATCACCCGCATTGCCGCCGTAACGAAGAGGCCTGGCAAGGTGATTGGCATGCATTTTATGAACCCGGTGCCGGTCATGCAGTTGGTCGAGGTGATTCGCGGCCTCGCTACCAGCGATGAAACTTTTCGGGCGATTGCCGCCCTGGTGGAAAAATTGGGCAAAGTGATGGCGGTTTCCCAGGATTATCCCGGCTTTATTGTCAACCGCGTATTAATGCCCATGATTAACGAGGCCATTTTCGCTCTTTACGAAGGCGTCGCCTCGGCGGATGATATTGACAAGGGTATGAAACTCGGCACCAATCATCCCATGGGACCCTTGGCGCTCGCAGATTTGATCGGTCTCGACACGGTATTGGCGATCATTTCCGTCCTGTATGAGGGCTTTAAAGATCCCAAGTTCCGTCCCTGCCCCTTGTTGGTAAATATGGTCAATGCTGGTTACCTTGGACGCAAATCCGGGCGCGGTTTTTATACTTACTAATAATGTCGGACACCTGATATAAGGAGTTCGCTTTGTCTTATCTTTCCATTCCTGTCTTTTGCCAGTTCGTACGGGTGTAAGGAGGCTGTCGTGGAATACAAGCATATCCTGGTCGAAATGTCCGGCAGCATTGCTGTTTTGAAGGTCAATCGCCCTGACAGCCTGAATGCGTTGAACTCTGAGGTTATTGCTTCCTTGAGTGCAGCCTTGCACGCTTTGGAGCAGGATGCTTCCGTGAAGGTTGTCGTCATCACCGGGGCGGGGGAAAAGGCATTCGTGGCGGGCGGGGATATCAAGGAAATGGCGGATATGGCTCCCCTGGCTGCCCGTGCGTTTTCCCGCAGGGGTCAGAGGTTGATTACATACCTTGAAAAAATGGACAAGCCTGTCATCGCCGCAGTCAACGGGTATGCCTTGGGTGGCGGTTTGGAATTGGCTTTGGCTTGTGATTTCATCTACGCTTCCGAGAATGCCAAACTTGGCCTGCCCGAAGTGACTTTGGGTGTCATCCCCGGTTTTGGCGGGACCCAGAATCTCGCCCGCCTCATTGGACCCAACCGCGCCAGGGAACTCATCTTTAGCGGCAAGTCGCTGTCAGCTTTGCAAAGTCTCGAGTGGGGGCTGGTCAATGCGGTCTACTCCGTTGAAGAACTCATGCCAAAGGTGATGGAGATCGCTCAGTTGATTGCCCGTCATGGAACCCTCGCGGTGGCGGGCGCCAAGGATGCCATTGTCAATGGGCAAAACATGGCCAAGGAGGATGGTCTTCGCTACGAAAGTTCCCTTTTCGCTACCTTGTTTGCAACCGGCGACCAGAAGGAAGGTATGCAGGCATTCATCTCGAAAAGGAAGGCAGAGTTCAAAGGTGATTAAACCCGTTCGAGAGATAAGGGGTAAAATCTGTTTTTGATTTTTGCCCGCAGGGAGATGATTCATGGACTTTGAATTAAGTCAGGATCAAAAGGTTCTGCAAAGCACCGTCTGCGATTTTGTAAAAAAGGAAATAAAACCGCTGGCTGTCCAGATAGATGAGGAACATAAAATTCCGGACGATTTGGTCGGTAAGATGAGCGCTTTGGGCTTCATGGGCACGTTCATCCCCGAGGAATTCGGCGGTGCTGGACTTGACATCCTTTCCTACGTCCTGGTTGTTGAAGAAGTCTCCAAAGCCTGCGCTTCCAGCGGAGTCCTGATTTCCGCTCACACTTCCCTGGCCTGTGATCCCATTCTCCATTTTGGGACCGAGGCCCAGAAAAAGAAATTCCTGCCTCCCCTCGCATCCGGTAAAAAAATTGGCTGTTTCCTCCTCACCGAACCTGAGGCTGGCAGTGATGTCGCCGGTCTGGCTACCACCTATAAGAAGGACGGTGATGGTTTTATCATCACTGGCAGCAAGATCTTCGTGACCAATGGCGGTTACCGCGGCACCGGCATCCTTTTTGCTTCCATGGATAGGAACTTGAAGCACAAGGGCATCTCGGCCTTTATTGTTGACCTGGAATCGCCCGGTGTTGAAATCCTGAGAAATGAAAGCAAAATGGGTATCCGCGGCAGCTACACCACCACCTTCGCCATCAACGATCTGCGGGTCCCTGTTGAAAACCTGCTGGGCATAGAAGGGCAGGGCTTCAAAATTGCCATGGAGACCCTTAACGGCGGTCGCATCGGTATCGCTGCCCAGGCATTGGGGATCGCGGAGGGAGCCTTCGAGCGCTCCCTTGCTTATTCAAAGGAACGCAGGCAGTTTGGTCACCCCATAAGCGAGTTGCAGGCGATCCAGTTCAAGCTGGCTGATATGTTTACCCGAATTGAAACCACACGCCTGGTTGTGTACCGCTCCGCCTGCCTCAAGGAGAGCGGTAAACCATATGCCGCAGACTCAGCCATGGCGAAATTGCATGCCTCTGAGACCGCCATGTTCGTCACCCGGGAAGCCATCCAGGTTCACGGCGGGTATGGTTATGTCACCGAGTACGAGGTGGAGCGCATGTATCGCGACGCAAAGATTACTGAGATTTACGAAGGCACCAGCGAGGTTCAGCGACTGATTATTTCCAGGGCATTATTATCCTGATTCATCGGAGAAAAACATTATGAATTACACCAGGGAATTTTATTGGAACGTCGGGCATGGAGTTCTCATCCCCATGTTTACGTTCACAGCCATTACGGCTGCAGTTTTGGTTTACGGTTTTCTTATGCGGTTGCGGATCTACCGCAAGGGAAAGCCTCTCCCGCGTCTGGATCATCTTCCCACTCGAATTTTAAGGTTGTTTAATCGGGGTCTTGTCCAGCTTAGAGTGATGATTGTTAAAGCCCCCGGGATCACTCACGCCCTCCAATTCTGGGGGATGCTCCTCCTGTTACTCGGCACGATCATTGTCATGGTTCAGGTTGATTTTACCCAGCCATTGTTCAATTTTAAGTTCATTTATGGCACTTTTTACCTTGCATTTTCATTGGTCCTCGATATTGCCGGCGCGGTTGTTGCAGTTATGCTTGCAGGATTCTTAATTCGTCGGTTTATTTACAGACCCAAAGGACTCGCGACTACCCGGGACGATTACATCATCTATGGTTTGCTGTTCGCCATCCTCATTACTGCCTATCTCATTGAAGGCGCGCGCATGGCTGTCACTGAGATCAACCAGGACCCATACCTGGCATTGTTTTCTCCCGTCGGTCTCCTGGTCGCCCGTCTGTTATCTGGATTGAGTGAAACCGCCTTGCGGGAAATGCATAAGATTTTGTGGTGGGTCCACTTCTTTCTGGCTTTGGGTCTTATTGCCGCGATCCCGTTTACCAAGTTACGCCACCTCTTTACCACCCCGGTCAATTATCTGTTTGCAGATTTGAGGGAGAAGGGCAGCCTCGCCACCATTAACCTCGAGGCTGCGGATGTAGACCATTTTGGGGTTGCCACCGTCGCGGACCTCACCTGGAAGGATATCTTTGATGCGGACGCCTGCACCAGTTGTAAACGCTGCCAGGATCGATGCCCGGCTTGGGCAACCGACAAGCCTCTTTCTCCCATGAAGGTCGTGCAGCAGATCGGGGAGGTTGCCTTTTTCACTCCCCAGGCTGATTTGATTGACACGGTCACCCGTGATGTCCTTTGGGCATGTACGACCTGCTACGCCTGCCAGGAGATCTGCCCGGCCGATATCGAGCATGTCAACAAAATTCTGGAAATGCGCAGGAACCTGGTCCTGATGCAGGGAGAGTTCCCTGGCAACGAGGTCATGACCGCCGTGAACAACACCGAGGTCAATGGCAATCCCTTTGGCTTGGCGTTTGCATGCCCGCGGCGATTGGGCCAATGGTCTCAATGTGCAGCGCATGGCCGACGGCAACGCTGTGGATGTTCTCTATTTTGCCGGTTGCTATGCCTCCTTCGATAAACGCAACCAGGATGTTGCCCGCAACTTCATCAAGATCTGCAATGCTGCCGGGGTAAAAGTGGGCATCCTCGGCAAGGAGGAAAAGTGCTGCGGGGAACCCGAAAGAAAGCTCGGGAACGAGTATGTATACCAGCTCGTGGCTGCTGAGAATATCAAGAAGATCAAATCCTACGGTGTCAAAAAGATCGTCACCACTTGCCCTCACTGCTTTAATACCTTGAGCCGGGATTATAAAGATTTGGGTTTGGACGTGGAAGTCGAACACTATTCAACCTTCCTAAATCGACTTGTAAATGAAGGCACCCTTCATCTCAAACCTGGATCATTCGATTTCACTTACCACGACTCCTGCTACATCGGTAGGTATAAGGGCATTTTTAAGGAGCCACGCAATGTTTTACGCTCGGCTGGCGGGAACCTCACGGAAATGGAAAAAGTGGGCGAAAATAGTTTTTGTTGCGGCGGTGGTGGTGGACGCGTTCTGGCGGAGGAAAAATTGGGTCGGCGCATTAATGTTGAGCGCGTAAAAATGGCCCAGGCCGTCGGCACCCCCTTGCTTGTTTCCAATTGCCCCTTCTGCCTTACTATGTTCGAGGATGGCATTAAGACTGGCGGGATGGAAGGTAAGCTCCACGCCCGCGATTTATCGGAAATAATTGCTGAAAGGATCTCCAACTGACGATGCAGCTTTATAGTGTATTGAGTAATGCTTTTAGATTGGACGGCGGTGCCATGTTTGGGAACGCCGCCAAGGCTGTCTGGAACCATTGGCTGCCTGCCGATGAACAGAATCGCATCAGCATGGCTACCCGTGCCTTATTGGTTACCACTCTGAAAGAAAAAATCCTTTTCGAGACTGGCATCGGCGCCTACATGGAACCGAAACTGCGCGACCGCTACGGCGTTGAAGGTTCCACCCATACGCTTATGGAATCGCTCGCTTCGAAAGGGATTTCTCCTTCTGAGATCACGCACATTTTTTGCTCCCACCTTCATTTTGATCATGCCGGTGGGCTGCTCGAAGCCTGGCAGGCTGGCCGCGAACCTGGGTTGGTTTTCCCGAACGCCCAAATATATGTGAGCGAGCCTGCCTGGGAACGTGCCATTCACCCCCATCCGCGCGACCGTGCTTCTTTCATCCCCTCCCTCCAGCCTCAATTGGAGCAAAGTAAGCGCCTCACCATCATTAAAAAAGGGGATGTGTTTTCGTTCGACGAATTTGACCTTCGTTTCTTCCACAGCGATGGACATACCCCGGGATTGTTATGCGCTGATCTTCATTTCGGGAACGACCGCCTGGTCTACGCCTCCGATCTTATTCCGGGCAGGTTCTGGGTCCATCTGCCAATTAGTATGGGCTATGACCGTTTTCCTGAGTTGCTCATCGATGAGAAGAAATCCCTGCTTACCTCCCTGGCAAGTGATAACGCCTGGCTATTTTTTGTGCATGACCCGGATTTTGCTGTTTCCCAGGTCCGCTATGATGAGGAACATAAAACATATTTAGCGGTGGATGCCCTCAAAGACCTGGCTATAAGCTCGGGCTGATAATCTTTATTGGAGAAATGAATGTCTGGAAAAAAACGCAGGCTTTCCGTTCAAGAGGCCCTGTCTGAGTGGGAGCGATCCACCCTCGCGGAAACTCTTAAACGCGCTCCTGAACGGCAGGAGAAATTCATCACTGCCTCCTCTGACGAGGTGAATCGCCTCTACACTCCTCTCGATCTGCCGGATTTTGACTATCTCGACGATCTCGGATTACCTGGGGTTTACCCCTATACCCGTGCTGTCCATGCCACTGCCCACCGCGGTCGGTTGTGGACCATGCGCCAGTTCGCTGGTTTCGGCTCGGCCGAAGAGTCCAACGCCCGCTATAAGTATTTGCTCGACCAGGGCAGTGGCGGTCTCTCCATCGCCTTTGATCTTCCCACCCTCATGGGGTACGACACCGATGCACCCGAAGCTCTGGGCGAATTCGGGAAATGCGGTGTGGCGGTCAGCTCGCTGAAAGACATGGAGATCCTGCTCGCCGATATCCCTCTCGCGGATATCTCCACCTCCATGACCATCAACTCTCCTGCAGCAATACTTTGGGCAATGTATATTGCCGTTGCCGAAAAGCAGGGCGCTTCCCAGGCGCAGTTGCGCGGCACCCTTCAAAATGATATCCTCAAGGAATATACCGCCCAGAAGGAATATATCTTCCCTCCCGGGCCATCCATGCGTCTGGTCGTGGATACGATGGAATACGGCTCGCAGCATGTTCCCCAGTGGAACACCATTTCCATCTCCGGATATCATATTCGTGAGGCCGGCAGCACGGCTGCCCAGGAGCTCGCCTTCACCCTTGTCGATGGCATGGAATACGTCCGCTGGGGTATCGCCCGCGGCATGGACGTCGATGAGTTTGCCCCGCGCCTCTCCTTCTTCTTTAACGCCCACAATGATTTTTTTGAAGAGATCGCCAAGTACCGCGCTGCCCGCCGGATTTGGGCACGCGAAATGCGTTATACATTTAAAGCCAAAAACCCCCTCTCCTGGTTGTTGCGTTTCCATACCCAGACCGCCGGGATGACGCTCACTGCCCAGCAGCCGGAGATAAATGTCGTCCGTGTTGCCATCCAGGCCCTCGCCGCAGTGCTGGGCGGTACCCAGTCCCTGCATACCAACTCGATGGATGAAGCCCTCGCCCTTCCTTCCCAGGATGCAGCCACGATAGCCCTGCGCACCCAGCAGGTGATCGCTGCAGAGTCCGGTGTGGCGAACACGGTCGATCCCCTTGGCGGCTCATATTTCGTCGAAGCATTGACCAATCGCCTTGAGGGGCAGGCTCGTGACTATTTCCAGCGCATCGATGATTTGGGCGGTGTCCTGCCCGCCATTGAAAAAGGCTTCTTCCAGCGGGAGATCGCCGACGCCGCATATACCTACCAGCGTGAAATTGACGACCACACCCGTATCATTGTCGCGGTAAATGACTACGTTGACAAAAAACCCATCCCCATTCCTCTCCTGGAATTTGACCCGGTCGGATATTCCCGTCAGGTGGACCGCCTTAAAAACCTGCGCCTCGAGCGCGATAACGGGCGCGTGGGGCAGGCCCTCGATAATCTTCGTCTTGCCTGTCAGGGAAAGCAAAACACCATGCCGCTTTTACTCGATGCTGTCCGGGCATACGCCACGCTGGGAGAGATTATCGATGTGATGAGGGCTGTGTTCGGCACCTACACCGAGCCAACCTGGATTTGATCCCTATTTTTTGGGGATTTACCGTCTCGATTAATGGTTGAAATGCGCGCCGGAGAAGGGATATGAAGATCCTGGTTTGTGTTAAACAAGTGCCCGACATGGAATCCAGGTTCAAGGTCAACACCGCAGGGCTGTGGTTCGTAGAGCAGGACCTCGCCTTTCGAATGAATGAGTATGATGAGTTCGCCGTTGAACAGGCCATCCTCGTAAAGGAACAGCTTGGGGGACAGGCAGACATCACAATTCTTTCCATCGGTCCGGATCGGGTCGTGGAGGGTATTAAAAAGGGGTTGGCAATGGGTGCTGATCGGGGGGTGCACATTAAGGATGAACTTCCCTGGCAAAAAGATCCCTGGCAAATTGCATCCATGATTGCCGCATTCGCTCACCCTGGGAATTTCGACCTTGTTTTCACCGGCTTGCAGTCGCAGGACCGCGGCTCTGCCCAGGTCGGGTGCCTCCTTGCGGAGTTGCTCGGGTTTGCCTGTGTCACTGCTCTGGTTGGTTTTGAATTGAAGGACGATATTGTTACCGCCAGGCGGGAATTGGAAGGGGGGTTGCGTGCTGTCGTTAAATTCAAACTTCCCGCTGTTTTAACATGCCAGCTTGGTTTGAATACCCCCCGTTACCCCACTCTCCCCAATATTATGAAAGCGCGCCAAAAGGAACTGCTCGTTTTTCCCGTGTCGGATTTCCTGGATGCTGAAAACCTTACCACCACCATGAGGATGTATCCTCCTGAAAAGAAGGGGCATGGTCTCGTCCTTGAGGGCGATCTTAATGAAGTTGCCGATAAATTGGTGGGTATTTTGAAGGAAAAGACCACGGTGCTGAGGTAACCTTGGAGACCGCCCAATGAAAGCGCTGCTTGTTTGCGAATTCCGGCACGGGAAACTGCTCGAACTCGACCTCCGAACTGGTTGCCTTCGCTGACCTGCTTGGAGCCGATAAAGTAATGTTGCTGGTAGGTTCCGAAGCTGAGGTTCCGGTCTTTGCTGGCAGGGTTTATTTGGCTGATGCTGCGGTGTATGGCGAATACAATCCGGATCTGCACAAGCACCTGGTGCTGGATGTCGTCCAGAAGGAACATCCCAACTATATTGTCTTTATCCATTCCTCTTTTGGCTGGGACCTGGCACCGCGCGTGGCGGCGGCTCTCAAGGTTTCCCAGGTCTCGGAAATTACCGGGCTGCAGGAAGGCAAATTCGAAGTCCCCGCTTGCAACGCCAAGTTGCGCCGGCTGCTTGTCCCCGCGACTCCTCAGGCAGTCCTCACCATCCAGGCCGGCGCATTTAGCCCAACAGAAAAATCTGCCGGAACTCCGCAGATCGAACGGGTTTCCCTCGATGGTAGTCTTCCCCGGGTGGAATTCCTTGGCTATGAACCTGCCGAAAAGAAGGAGGTCGACCTCGCCAGGGCTGTTGTGATCGTAAGCGCCGGGCGCGGCATCGGGAAAAAGGAAAATGTTGAACCGGTCGCTGCCCTCGCCAAGGCGCTTGGTGGGGAGTTGGGTGCCACCCGTCCGGTGGTCGATGCGGGCTGGGTTGAACACACCCGTCAGGTGGGTAGCAGCGGTCAAACTGTTTCACCCAAACTTTATATAGCTTGCGGGATTTCAGGCGCTATCCAGCATATCGCCGGGATGAAAAAGTCCGACTTTATCGTCGCCATTAACAAGGATCGGGATGCCCCCATCGGTGAAGTAGCGGATGTCCTGGTGGTTGCCGATGTGATGCAGTTCATCCCCCTCCTTATTGCCCGGCTTCAAAAATGATGATCTTCCTTTTTTATAGTCCACAGGACTTAACTCGAGCGTGAAGGACGATTTCACATGCATCTCGAATTGAATGAGGAACAAAAACTGATCCAGGATACTGCCCGGGCGTTCGCCAGGGCGGAACTGGAGCCTGTTGCAGCCCGCTTGGACCAGGTCGGAGACCGGGACCTTTTCCTGGCTAACCTGAAAAAGCTCGCCGGTCTTGGCTTTATGGGTCTAAATATCCGGGATCAATACGGGGGTGCTCAGGCCGGCATGGTCGCATTCAGCCTCGCTGTCACTGAAATTGCCAGGGCTTGTGCTTCCACCGCGGTCACGGTTTCGGTCAACAACCTGGTTTGCGAAGTCATCCAGTCTGTCGGGACGGAAACCCAGAAAAAAACCTATATCCCCCCAATATGTTCAGGGGAATTTTCCGCCGGGTGTTTCGCCCTCACCGAACCGGGCGCGGGTTCCGATCCGGCTGCCATGACGACCTCTGCAGCGCTGGATGGTGATGGATGGGTCCTGAACGGGACCAAGCGGTTCATCACCAGTGCGCCTTACGCCGGGGTCTTCGTGGTTTGGGCTGTCACTGACAGGTCCGCACCTAAAGGGAAGGGCATAAGCTGCTTCCTGGTGGAGGCGGGTACTCCCGGTTTGGTCGTAGGACGGGCGGAAGAGAAAATGGGACAGCACGCTGCCGCCACCAACGAGGTTTTATTCGAGGACTGTCGCGTCCCCAGGGACGCCTTGTTGGGTGAACTTAACGGCGGATTCCGCGTAGCTGTTGGGGAACTCACCGGGGGACGGGTTGGCATCGGTTCGCTCGCCCTGGGCGTCGGGTTGGCAGCCATGGATTACGCAACCCGCTATGCTCACGAGCGCGTCCAGTTCGATCAGAAGATTACCAGGTTTCAGGCCATCCAGTGGATGATCGCTGATTCCTATACCGAGCTTGAAGCTGCCCGTTTGCTTCTCATGCAGGCCGCTTTCAGGGAGGAGCAGGGGCAGTCCTTTATCAAGGAAGCTGCCATGGCGAAGATGTTTGCCACTGAAGCTGCCAACCGGGCTTGTTACGCTGCCCTTCAGATGGCTGGAGGCTACGGATATTCGAAGGAGTTCCCCCTGGAGCGTTATGCTCGCGACGTGCGCATTACCTCGATCTATGAAGGCACCAGTGAGATTCAACGCACGATTATTGCGCGCGAGATTCTGAAGGAAATTGTTCAGGGATAGATGGTTTCCTTGTCAATAAAGGTGGTGTTCTTAAGGCTTGTCGCGTCTTATCCAATGTTGTATTAGCGCCGTGCCGGTCGGCACGGTGGGTTAACTATCCAAAGGAAATGAGGAGGCACGATTATGCGACCGGTTTATGTTGTTTCAGGTGGAGTATCAAAATTCGTCAAAGCCCGCCCCGATAAAACGTTCCAGGGGTTGGTGAAGGAGGCCTACGATTATGCCCTTGCGGATTTGGGCATCGATCATTCCCAGTTCTTTGAGTTGGTGGATGGCAGCGTAGCCTCCTACTTTTCCGACCATTTCACCCGCCAGCTCATGGCTGGCATCATGGTCCAGGATTACCTGGGGCTGTGCCCCAAGCCGTCCCATCGGGTGGAGGGTGGCGGAGCCACTGGCAGGCATCTGTTTCCAGGAAGGCTGGAAAGCAGTTGCCTCCGGGTACATGGACATCTGTCTGGCGTTTGGCTTTGAACAGATGAGCCATGTGGAGACCTGGAAGGGTAATGAATTTATCGCCCTGGCCTCGGATATTTCCTTCGACTACCCCGTGGGCGGGTTCTACTCCGGCTACTATGCCATGATGGTCACCCGCCACATGGCGGAGTTTGGCACCACGGTGGAACAGCTTGCCCATGTCTCCGTCAAGAACCATATCAACGCCTTTCATAACAAATACGCCCAGAAGCGCCAGCGCCTGACCATCGCGGATGTGCGTTCCTCTCCGATGGTGGCATGGCCTCTCACCCGCAACGACATTTGCGTGATGAGCGATGGCGCCGCTGCCGTCATCCTTTGTTCGGAGGACGGCCTCACCAGGCTGGAAAAGGCTGCCGGGAAACGCCTCCCCCGTGTGAAGGTCGCCGGCATAGGCCGCGGCACCGATGCCATGCGCATGTCTGACCGTCCTCACCAGTCTTATGACGATTTCTATAAATATAATTCTCTCCCCAACGAGTTGAATGCTGACGCCCGTGCCTACTATAAAAAATTGTGGAAAAAAGGATTCCGCTACCCGGGCGTCCACTCCTTCCGCGCAGGGCGCATGGCTTCGCGTGAGGCCTACAAGAACACCGGTATCACCGACCCGCTCCATGAGATTGACTTCGTTGAACTTCATGATGCCTATACCTCCTCGGAAGTACAGACCTATGAGGATATGGGCTTGTGTCGCTATGGGGAAGGTGGTCCATTTGCCGCCAGTGGCAAAACTTTTATGCCTGGCATTGACTACGGCCTGAAATTGCCCGAAAAGCCTCTATGTGCGGTCAACCCCTCCGGTGGTCTTATCGCCTGCGGTCACCCCGTTGGTGCTACTGGGCTCATGCAGGCTGTCTTTGCCCTCTGGCAGCTTCAGGGCACGATCAAGAAGCATTTTGGCGATCCCGCTCTTCAGGTTCCGAAAGCGAAGCGCGGCGCTATTCACTCGCACGCTGGGACCGGTACCTACGTGACCGTCAGCATCCTGGAAAAGGAAAAATAGGAGCAAGCCGCCATGACAAAAAAAGCGATTTCCAAGAGGATTGAAGACAATCTGGAGGGGACGGTGGTTTTCAGTGTTCCTTTCCCCACCGGGGACGACCTTTCCGCCCTTAAGCAGATGTCGCCCATCATCATCAAGCAGCCATACAAGATCGATTACAACTTTTCGTATGGACAGGATTCCCCATTTTTTGCTGCCCTCGCAAATGGACGTTTTATCGTTTGCCGTGAACCGCAGACCGGTTACACCTATGCCACCCCGCGCGCCCATGATATGTACACCGGTCGCGCCACCGAGTGGGTGGAGATCAAACCCGAGGGGAAGATCCACGCCTTCACCGTTTGCTACTTTGGGTCTGAAGCTTTCCTGCCTGAGTGTCCCTTTGTCCTGATCCAGGTTGAATTTGAAGCTTGCGATACCCTCTTCCTGGGGCGGCTGATTGGGGCCGACCCGGAGGAAGCAAATATTAATTGGATCGGTAAAAAGGTGAAGGGGCGCTTCCTCCGCAACGCCAAGCTCAAGCCCACCGATATTTACTTTAACCTCGCCGAATGATGTTTCCATTTCTTTTGGCAAGGGAAAACAGACAAAACTCCTCCAAATGACTAATGTAAGCGGAGATTTCCATGCGAGATCCGGTTGAAAATGATGGCGCTCTCATCGGTTGGCACGACCCGGATGAGAACCGCCAATGGGTGCGGGAGAATAAATCCCGCCAGTTGATCGACAAACGCACCACCGTGGCGGATGCGGTCCGAAAATTTGTGCCCGATGGCAGCCTGCTCGCCATGGGAGGTTTTGGGCACATTCGCATCCCCATGGCGTTGATCTATGAGATTGTCCGCCAGCGCAAGCGCAACCTCTCGCTGATCGGCAAAACCGCCGTGCATGATATTGACATCCTCATCGGCGGTGGCTGTGTCAGCCGCGTGGAAGTGGCTTATGCTTTCGGTCATGAATTGCGCGGTTTGTCGCCTTGCGGTCGCCGTGCCGTCGAAAGCGGGCAGGTGCAGGTTACCGGTGAGATCAGCAACGCTGGCTTCCAATGGCGCTTTTTGGCCGCAGCCATGGGGGTCCCCTTTATGCCTGCCCGTTCCATGTTGGGGACGGATACCATCAAGCACAGTTCGGCAAAAGTGATTGACGATCCCTGGAGTGGCAAGCCCATCGCCCTGGTCCCTGCTTGCTATCCCGACGTGGCTCTCTTCCATGTCCATCGCTGCGACAAGTTTGGCAATGCCCAGATTGACGGCATCATGGTTGAGGATTTTGAGTTGGCGCGTGCTGCCCGTCGCTTGATCGTCACCGCCGAGGAGATAGTTGACCACGAGGATATTCAACGCCAGCCTTGGCGCACGGTCATCCCCTTTTACCTCGTCGACGCCGTCGTCGAAGTCCCCTTTGGCGCCCATCCCACCGAAATGCCGGTCACCTACTATTTCGATGAGCAGCATATCGCCCATTGGCTGGAGGTTTCAAAGACCACCGAGGGTACTGCCAGGTATTTTGATGAGTACGTTTTCGGCGTTCCCGATTTCGATGCATATCTTGAAAAGGTTGGCGGTCTCCGCTTGCTGACACACCTAAAGCAGGTGATGAGGCTTGAGCCTGGTTCGGTCTCCCCTCGCGAGGATGTCCCATGAACGCGGACCATCCTTACAACCTGACCGAACTGCTCGCCTGCGTCGCTGCTGGCCTTCTGGAAAATGGCAGCTCTGTTTTTGTAGGCACGGGTCTCCCCCTGGTGGCAGGCATGCTCGCCCAGCGTACCCACGCCCCGGGTTTGTTGATCATCTTCGAAGCAGGTGGCATCGGGCCCCAGGTGCCTGCTCTCCCCATCTCTGTGGGGGACTCGCGCACCTATTACAAAGCTTCCGCCGCCTCCAGCATGCACGACGTGATGTCCGCCTCCCAGGCTGGGTATGTGGATTATGGCTTCCTGGGTGGCGCTGCCATGGACTGCTTTGGGAATATTAACACCACCGTCATCGGTGACTGGGATCACCCTAAAGCCCGTTTGCCTGGCAGCGGGGGCGCCAATGATGTGGGTTCCTTTTGTTGGCGAACCATATACCTGATGCGCAACCAATCCCCGCGCACATTCGTAAAAAAACTCGATTTCATCACCACCCCCGGATACCTCACCGGTCCCGGTGCGCGCGAGCGGGCAGGGCTCCCCGCGGGTACCGGACCTTTCCGGGTCATCACGCAGCTTGGTGTCTATGGGTTTGATGATGACTCCAAACGCCTGGAGTTGCTCGTCCTTCACCCTGGCGTCACGGTTCAGCAGGTCCAGGAAGCCAGCGAGTTCGATATTCTTATTCCAGGTGAGGTACCCGTCAGCCTCGAGCCGACGCCTGAACAGGTCCGCATTCTACGCCAGATCGATCCGCGCGGCTTGGTGATAGGCAAATGATGGTTTTCCTGTGGTGTCATTAATTTCCTCTAGATACGATAATGCGCATAGATAAACATTAAGGGTTTCGAGCGTTTCCCGTGTATTCGATTTCTCCCGGATTCGGTTTTATAGCTTATCTGCTTAACGTTCCTTTATAAGCATAATGATCGTTCCAACTTTTGAAAGGGTTTTTGCTCCCAAAGGTTGTGGAGGTGCCAAATGGATTTCCAGCTGACAGAAGAACATCTATTAATAAAACAGATGGTGCACGAGTTTGCCGAAAAAGAAATAGCTCCGCGTGCTGAGGACATAGACGCGACCGATCAGTTCCCCACAGATATTTTTAAACGGATGGGTGAACTTGGCATCCTGGGGATCCCCTTTGACGAAGAGTACGGCGGTTCAAGCGGAGACTATCTCAGCCTCCTGATCGCCCTGGAAGAAATTGCCCGCGTATCCGGTTCCGTTGCTATCATACTGGACGCCCACACTTCCCTTTGTTGTGAGCCAATTTACCTTTTCGGCACCGAAGATCAGAAGAAGAAATACCTCCTTCCCTTGGCTCGCGGCGAAAAGATTGGTGCATTTGGCCTTACCGAACCGCAGGCTGGATCCGACGCCGGTGCAACCCGCACACGTGCCGTGCGCGACGGGAAAGAGTGGGTCATTACCGGGCAGAAGCAGTTCATCACCAACGGTTCACTTGCTGATGTGCTTGTGATTACAGCCAAAACGGACCCGGAGAAAGGTACTCGCGGTATCTCCTCATTCATAGTTGAAAAGGGCACTCCCGGTTTTCAGGTGGGGCGCGACGAAAAAAAGATGGGGTTGAAAGGATCGGTGACTTCGCAGTTGTTCTTCGAGAACTGCCGCATTCCTGCTGCCAACCTCCTCGGAATAGAGAACGAGGGTTACAAACAATTCCTGACTACGCTGGATGCCGGTCGCCTGGCGATCTCTGCCATGGCAGTGGGGCTTGCACAAGGTGCATTCGACCGGTCCGTGACGTATTCCAGGGAGCGCGAGCAGTTCAACCAGCCCATTGCCCGCTTCCAGGCCATCCAGTGGATGATTGCTGACATGGCCACGGATATCGATGCCGCGCGTCTGATGCTAAGCCGGGCTGCCTGGTTGAAGGGCAGCGGGTTGCCCTTCTCGAAAGAAGCCTCCATGGCAAAATTATTTGCCACCGAGGTCTCGGAACGTGTGTGTTATAAAGCCATCCAGATTCACGGCGGATATGGGTACGTCCGGGATTACGCGGTCGAGCGCATGTACCGCGACCAGCGCCTGTGTGCCATCGGCGAGGGCACCAATGAGATTTAACGCCTCGTCATCGCCCGGCAGGTGTTGGGGCTGTCATAGAAAAACAACCCGGCGATTACAGCCGGGTTGTTTTTCTACTCATTGGCTTTATACCGCTGGGTTTTCCTTCCCTTCGCCCCCTTTTGGGAAGGGGAGTTGATTTCCCTTTTATTCATCTTGATCAATTTCTTCACCACTTCCCACGGTGAATGTTTACGCTCTACTAATTGTTCGATCAGTTTTTCATAACGGGAAGCTGGAACGCTAGACCGAAACTCTTCCACCAGCGTTTCCGTAAGCAGCCCTTCGAGCTCGGCTTCCAGCCGGGCTTTCTCGCGCCGTCCCCATTCCCCGCTCTGGCGTAGGTGCAGTGCATGCTTTTCAATCGCTGTCACCAGCTCTCCCACACCGGTTCCATCTGTCGCGATGGTCCGCATAATGGGGGGCATCCATAGCGTTTTTTGTTTGATCTCGTTTGCAGGGAGCTCCATCTCCTGCCCGTGGTGGCGGAATACCTTTTCCACTGGGTGTGCCAGTCCCAGCATTCCTTTGAGCGCTCTCTCTGTTTTTTCCACTCCAGGGAGGTCAGCCTTGTTCACCACCAGGATGTCGGCAATTTCGAGGATTCCAGCCTTGATCGCTTGGATTTCATCGCCCAGCCCGGGCGATTCCACCACCACCGTTGTATGCGCCAATCGGGCGATATCCACTTCCGTTTGCCCCGCTCCGACTGTTTCGATCAGGATCACCTCGAACCCTGCTGCATCGAATACCTGCACCATCGCCGCGGTTGCCTGCGCCAGTCCCCCCAATGACCCCCGGCTTGCCATGGAACGGATGAATATCCCCGGGTCCCCCGCCAGGTCCCGCATGCGCACCCTGTCCCCCAGGACGGCTCCACCCGTGAAAGGGCTCGAAGGGTCTACTGCCACGATCGCCACTTGTTTGGGATTCGTTCCTGCACGGTAATTGAGCGCTATCTGGTTAACCAGCGAAGATTTTCCCGTCCCGGGTGCCCCGGTCACACCGATTAAGTGAGCCTTTCCGGTATGAGGAAAGAGTTCGTCCAATATTGCCCGCCCGTGGAGGTCACCATTTTCCACCTCGGTGAGCAGGCGCGCCAATGCCATCCGCTCGCCTTTTAAGATCGATTCAATGTTTAACTGGCTCATTGCTTATGCATTGGCTTCGATCGCATCACGGATTTCATTCACGATCTTCTCGGTCGGTGCGCCAGGACCGTAAACACCCGCCACCCCCATTTCTTTCAACCGCGGCGCGTCTTCATCCGGGATGATTCCCCCCACAAAGATTTTGACCTTCTCCTGCCCGTTGGCTTTGAGCAGTTCCAGGATGCGCGGGATGAGCTCCATGTGCGCCCCTGAGAGGATGGATAGACCCACAACGTCAACGTCTTCCTGCAAGGCAGCTTCGGCGATCATCTCGGGAGTCTGGCGCAGTCCGGTATAAATGACCTCCATGCCCGCGTCCCGCAAGGCGCGCGCAACCACTTTGGCGCCGCGGTCGTGACCGTCCAGGCCCGGTTTGGCTACCAGCACCCGGATTTTTCGTTTGTTCATGGTTTCCTCCAGTGTGACGATTACCCCCGCATTATACTTCCCGTTTTAAAAGAATCACCCGGTAGGTCCCCCCGAACAGGTCGGCTTCTTCCTTGATAATTATTAATGCATTGCCGGTCAGCACTTCTCCCAGGTGTCGATTGATATCTGTGCCAAATAAGGTGCTGAATAAATTGAGCCCCCGGCGGAATAACGAAGGATTTCGATCGTCCGGAAGGAATTTATCGAATATGACAACCCGGCCTCCTGGTTTTAGAACTTTCAATGCTGTTTGCATGCAGACTCTTGGGATCTGGGATGACACTCAGGATCAGGTTTAGGGCAACGGCATCAAAACTCCCGGCAGCAGCAAGTTGTGTTTGTCCGTCACCCTGGATCAATTGGGTTTCGCAATGGGGGATTGGCAGCTTGGAACGAGCCTTTGAAAGCATCTTGGCACTCAGGTCTGCTCCCACGGCACGCACCCCGGGCGGGAGCAGTGGCAGGTCTGCCCCCGTGCCAACCCCCACCAGCAGGACGGATTCCCCAGGCTGAAGGTCAAGCAGGTCCATGGCTCGCCTGCGCCCTCGCATGAACAGGAGGTTGACGGTTCCATCATATACCGGGGCCCACCACCGGTATATGAACCTGTTCCACCGGTTTGTCATTTTCATTTTAATTAACCCAGCTTGAAATGGAAAATTCCGGTCGCCTTTGCCATGCCGGGGATGAAACGCATCCAGCGAAAAGACCGCATTCGGGCTTCGGGTTTATCGAAGTAATACCAGGTCTCTTGCAGGTGCAGCCCCCACCTTTCCAGCTCCTGGGGACTTTTGGCGTCCCATAGGATTTGGGTGCCGGAGCGTTTGAGAACGCTGCTCGTGCGGTTATGGTGTCGTGAAACAAATGGGCTGGCAGCATCGAAAACCAGTTCTCCCATGGGGAACCGTTTTCTCATTTCCATCGCCAGGGGTCTTACATCGCTGGTGCTGAAATATGGGAATACGCCCTCCGCTAGGAAAATGACTGGTTTTTTGAAAACATCCACTTCATCCAGCCAGGTAACCTCCAACATGGATTGAGCAATGGTTTTGCAGCGCGGCCTATCTGGTAGGACCTTCCTGCGCAGCTCCACGACTTCTGGCAAGTCCACCCCCATCCAGTTCATTTGTCCATCGTCGAGTCGGTAAAACCGGGTGTCCAGTCCGCACCCAATGTCCACTACCAGTCCGCCTGGGTTTCTCGAAAGAAAATTGGATGCAAAGGTGTCAAATTGGCGGGCACGCATCGCTGCCACGAAAACATCTGTACTGCCCATTCCCATCAGGAAATCTCTATTCCCGCCCAGGGATAGGTACACTTGTTCCGCCCGTGGGTCATGGAGGATGGCATCCGCTCGGGCAGATTCGATGGCTCGGCAAGCCAGCGGAACAAGCAGGGTGCTTGCGATTCCTTTTAAGTTTGGATTTTCCATCATTTGCTTTTCCTTCTAAATTCCCGGGTCAAATTAGGGACCCTGGGATAGGGGAATGAGATCTTTGAGGCTGCACTCCTTGGATTAGGGCTCCGAATTGTCTCTAGTCTTGGCTCGCCGGAGGACGGGTTCAAGGACCATTTTCATGGATAACCAATCCAGGAAACCTGGAGCAAGGATCTTGATCCAGGTTGTCAGAGCGCCAGGACCCATCAAAACTTCGCGGCGTCGTTTAGTTGCCGCCAGGAGGGTGATCGCTGCACACCGCTCTGCAGTCATCATTTTATCCGTATAAACAGCGCGTCCCCTCTCACCCCGGGGAACACCATTCTTGTTCATTTGTGCTTCGTGGAATTCTGTTACCACCCAATAAGGGCAAATCAGGCTGACGCTCACTCCAAATCGGGAGACTTCCATGCGCAGTGCATCAAAAAATCCCTGCAGGGCGTATTTGCTGGAAATATAGGGTGTATTGTACGGTATGGCTGCTTTTCCCCCGACGCTGGAAATTGCCACGATTCGTCCCTTGTTCTGTTTCAAGTAAGGCAGCGCGTAATACGTGCAGTGAACAGCGCCATAAAAATTTACATTCATCGTGTGCTTGAACAGATTTAGATCAGGGAACTCGTCGAAAAAGGCACTCACCGCCAGCCCTGCATTATTGATCAGCATGTCGAGACGGCCAAATTTCTCGACGCTCTTTTCCACCAGTGCCTGGCATTGTCCTTCGTTACTGACGTCTGTTGCGACCGCCAGTGTCTCCCCGCCCCGTGCGCGGCATTCCTCTGCCACCTTCTCCAGCCGCTCAACACGCCTGGCTGCAATCACCACCTTCGCTCCTTGCCCGGCTAGCTGAAGCGCAAGAGATTCTCCGATCCCTGCCGACGCCCCCGTAATGATGGCAACCTGATCTCTGAAAGGTTCAACTCTCATTTTCTCCTCCCGCGTTTCTATATCGAAGGTTTGGATAATCAGACCTCAGCCACCACGATCCCATATCCCGTAGCTATTTTCCTTCCGGCATTTTCCCCGGTAAAGTAAGCTTGTTTTAGGCCCTTCGCATCCATGTCACGCACATTGTGAAAGCCTCTTTCATTTAGAAATGGCTCGATTTCCCCTTCCTCTATTCCAAATGTCAGTCCCTCCCCGGTCATGAACCGGTACCGGCGCATATTGCTGATCTCCCCGTGTTTTTGGACCCCGTCCAATGCCTCCCGATAAATATAATCAAAGACGATTGCGCTGTCTGGTCCCGAGTGCTGGGTTACAAACTTCAGCGTATCGTCTACTGCATCACCGGAAAGGTACATGGTGACCCCCTGCCAGATGAATAGGGTTTTCAACTTTGGATCATAAGCAGAATCAAAGAGGCGCTTTTCCAGGGTATCAACGTTGAAATCGACCGGTACGAAAGTGATGTGCTTTGGGATTTCCCCGAAGATCCTCTCCACCCTGGCTAGCTTGTCTTTTTGGGTCGCGGGATGATCTACCTCGAAAACTTTAACCTGCACCTTCAATTCTTCGGATCGATATGCCCTGGAGTCGTATCCTGCCCCCAGGATGACGAGTTGCTCTAAACCTTTGTTAATGTACCCCTTCAAGACATCATCAATGTAATGCTCACGGGCAGCCAGGAATTCTCCTACCCCCGGTCCCCGCCTCCCGGCATAGCCGCTCCGGATGAAGAAAGCCAATGTGACATACAACCATCCTGGCACGAATCTGCGGGCGTATGGGTCGTAACAGATCCGCTTCCCCTCCGGTCTTTCGCTTTCCACCCCGCGTGCGATCGCAATTCCTGCTGCAGTCAGGCTTGATTGATTTTTGCGCATTTTGAACCTCCATCACCGCGACTGCGAATTTCTCCCTTTCACCAAACCCCTGGGATAATTTTTTTCGATCTGCCTGCATATTCCCGGTATTCATCTCCAAATTGGTCGATCAGCAGGCGTTCCTCCACTTTCATCCGGTAGGATAATCCTGGCGCAAGTAATGCCGGGATGGCGATCAACCCGATCAGGCTGGAGAAACTGACTGCCACTCCCAGGGTCATTATCACGAAGCCGGTGTAACCAGGGTGCCGCAGGAATCGATAGGGTCCGCTTTTCACCAGGCGGTGTCCTGCAGTGATCTCCACGTGTCCCGAGTATTGGCCGCGGAGTTGAGCCCGCGCCCAAATTCGCACGATTAGGGCAAGAATGATAAACCCAATTCCTGCCGCTTGCATCCAGGGCAGGCGTGGGATCCACTCGGGGAAATACATCCACTCGAGAGGCGCTGCAAAAAATATCACCAAAAAACCTGGCAGGATAAGCCAGAACGATCGATCTCCGGATTCCTCTCGTATGGCCTCCCCGGTTCCCGACGATCGCCAGAATGGCTTGTGGTAAACAAAATAGGTGATCGCTCCCCCGGCCGGGTAAGCAATTCCTAAAATGAGCAGGAACCAGCCCATGATGTTGGTGCGCAGCGTTTCCAGCCCGAGCAGCGCCAGGCAGATGGAAAGAACGGGTGCAACCACCAACAGGAATATGATAACCAGTCTATTCACCTCAGGCTCTTTTCTCTTCTGGTAATGGTGCATTATCCTGTTGGAGGGATTTTGAATATCGCTCCCACCGCATATCCGGCTAGTGCGCTCACCGTCCCAATGACAGCCATTTCAAGACCGCTCTTGCCGGGATGCCCAACCATCATGCGCGCTTTATACGCCCCCACGCAGAACAGGACCAGGGCGGTAACGACTACAGCTACCCACATACTGTGCGCCACCGGAAGGAGGGCAAAAGGTGCCAGCGGGATCAATGATCCAACAATGGCTGAAAGTCCCACCACCAGGGCAGATTTGATGGCCTTGCGCCGGTCGGTCGGGCTGAGTTGGTGCTCCTCGCTCATCATCACGGCTACCCAAACATCTTTGTTTGCAGTAATGGTCTCAACGATATGTTCCAGCAGCTCCCCCTCGAATCCTTTCTTTGAATAGATCTCACGCACCTCGTTTTTTTCCAGGTGAGGTACCTCCGCGATGTGGCGGAACTCGCGCGCCCGCTCCAACTCGTAAAAATCAGCATCCGCCAGCGTGGATGTATATGCCACAGCCCCCATCGAGACCGACTCGGCAAATGTGGCAGCCAGACCTGCAACCAGCACAATGCGCGGGTCGCTGGTTGCGGCAGCCACGCCCAGTATTACCCCCAGGACGTTGACCAATCCATCCTGGCCTCCAAGGATGATGTCAGATAATCGGGAGGCCTTGCTGTGTGGATCGTGGAATAGGTGGTATTTAATCTCGTCTTTACGGCGTTGTTCCAAACTACGTTCGAATAATTTGTTTCGCATTGAAGTTTTCCTCTAAATGGATTTCTACGGGGTTATTAATCATTCGCATGGATCTTGTTACTGATCCACTTTCCAACTTCTACCACTGCCAGCAGACCCAGGGCGATTCCACCCACTTCCAGCCATTCACCAAGCGACAATGGCACGAGCCCAAGTAAGCCGCGCAGGCCTGGGATCAGGAATGGCAGCACAGCCAAAACTAGCCCTGACAACACTGCCCAAACAAGGGGCATGTTTGCACTGAGTTTGTTCATCCGGAAGATGGATTGCCGCATGCTTCGATATGCAAAAATATAGACCATCGAGTTGACTGCGAAGGAGGCAAAGACAATGCTCCGACCTTCCACTGGGTTTCCGTGGGCAGCATAGAGATGGTGGAACAGGTATAGGACAGCTGTTGCGCTCGAAACGCTGATGACCCCGATTAATGACAACCCCAGGTGACTTAAGATCGGTTCCTTAAGTGACTTTGGTTTCTCATCCATGATTCCATGTTCTTTCGGCTCGAACCCGAGCACGATATCTGACGGGCCGTCACAGATCAGGTGGATCCACAGGATTTGCGCCACGATCAGCGGCGCTGGCCAGCCCAGGATCATCGCGATAAAGATGGTCAGCACCTCGGCGAACGAGTTGGACAGCGTGTATGCCACCACTTTGCGGATGTTCTGGAATATGATTCGTCCCTCTTCGATGGCCGCAACGATGGTGCTGAAGTTGCTGTCGAGCAGGATCACGTCCGCGGTTTCTTTCGCCACGTCCGTGGCTGAACCTACTACAACGCCGATGTTGGAGCGTTGCAGCGCGGGTGCGTCGTTGACTCCATCGCCGATCATGGATGTTATTTCCCCATTTTCCTGCAACGCCTTGATGATCCGAAATTTATCTTGCGGCCGGATGCGGGCAAAAACGGAAGTGTTTCGGACCTGCTCCTGTAATTCCAAATCGCTCAACGCAGCTATGGCAGGACCTTCCACGCTTTGCTCGCCCTCTTTCATGATCCCGATGCTGCGGGCGATATGTTCTGCGGTCTTGAGATAGTCTCCGGTGATCATCTTGACTTGGATGCCCGCTTTCTGCGCAACCTTCACAGACTCAACCACTCCCTCGCGGACAGGGTCTTCCATCCCCACCAGCCCCACCCAGGTGTAACCGCTGTAATCATCCAGCTTACCCAATTGTCGGTAAGCCAGTCCGATCATTCGCAAGCCTTCGCCTGCCCACTGGTCCACTTGCTGGCGGAAGTGGTCTTTCTCTTCTTTGGACAATTTGCACATTCCCAGCACGATCTCGGGTGCGCCTTTTAGAAAGTTGTAGCTTTCCCCTTTGAATATATTTCCGGTTATTGCGGTGATCATGTATTTCGTCTCGCTGGTGAACAACTCTTCCTCCAGCCGCTGTGACCCGTCCACCAATTTCTGAGGGTCGTCCCCCATGACTTTGCGCGCATGTTCCCACATGGCAATATCCACCGGTCCTTCAAGGTCATTGCACAACACCATGGTCTGCAACGCGCGGTCGGGATCCAGGATCTCGGAAGTGGAGACACGCATCCGTCCTTCAGTTAATGTGCCGGTTTTGTCGGTGCAAATGACGGTCACCGAACCGAGCGTCTCAACTGCCAATAGCCGTTTGACCAGGCCGTTGCGTTTGAGGATCTTGCGCATTCCCAGCACCAGGATGACGGTCACGGCAATAAGCAGGCCTTCGGGCACTGCCGCGATCGCCAGGATGATGGACGTCCGCAGCATATCCAGGAATCCGCCCCCCATGATCATGCCCGTGACAAGGATCGCAACGGTGAAGCCGGCGACGATCCAGGTCAGCGTCTTGCTGAAAGACTTTAATCGCTTCTGTAAGGGTGTGTCCTCCTCCACGTGCTCTTGCAGGCTGGTGGCGATTTTCCCCAATTCGGTCGCCGCACCCGTCTGGAGGACCTGCATTTGTCCCCGCCCGGTTAGAACGGTGGTTCCCATGAATACTTGCTCTTCCAGGGTCTTGCTGACCGCCTCACTTTCCCCAGTCAGGATGGCCTCATCAAAAGCCAGTTTTACGCTCTCGAGGATCAACCCGTCACCCGGGACTTTTTCCCCGGAATTAAGCAGCACCAGGTCTCCCGGAACCAGTTCCCAGACCTCCACCTCGCACCGCTCTCCATCGCGGAATACCGTGGTTGTTGGTTTGAGCAGTCCCTTAAGGGCGGTATAGGTCTTTTGGGCCTGGTACTCCTGCACAAATCCCAGGATCACATCGATCACAACCACCGCCATGATGATACCGAAATCACTGTATTCCTTGGCAAACAGGGACACCAACGCTGCTGCCAGGATGATATAGACCAGCGGGCTTTTGATCTGGTTGAACAGGATCGTCCAGGCTGACGTGGTTTTCTCGATGGGCAGGCTGTTCTCGCCGTATTGTCGCCTGCGCTCGAGGACCTCGGCACTGGAAAGGCCGGCAGTGGTTGTTCGTTGGTTGGCATTGGATTCTGGTACTGGTTGCATTGCTAACTCCATGGATAAAGGATAGCCCGCTCCCGGTGGGTGACCGTAACAGGCAAAACTCGCGGCTGGGTGTGCAGCCGCTATGTTTTTATATTATCGGCGGAAGGCACTGGGTGACGGTCGGAATGATGGTGATTCGAATGGTCATGGTTGCTGGATCGAGTTATCCCTGCTGGATGTGGCTGACTCCCTGCCCAAACAGGGTGATGATATGCTCATCCTCGATCCGGTAGAAAACCTCTTTGCCTCCCCTTCGGGCTACCACCAGTTTCATTTGCCGCAGCCCCCTTAGATGATGTGAGACCGCTGACTCGCTGATCCCGACCACCTCCGCCAGGGAGTTCACGTTCATTTCCCTGGTGGTGAGCGCAAAAAGGATGCGCACCCGGCTGGTATCGCTGAAAGCGCGAAATAACTCCGCCACGTGTGCGGCGGTGTGTTCATCTAGCATGCTGTTTGGGGGACCATCTTTCTCATTCATTTAACACCTGAGCATATGTTCATATGTTTAGTGTATTAGTATAAATGAGGTTGATTTCCTTGTCAAATGAGGCAGTCTGTTTGTAAGGGGTGATTTGGATTACTCCCATTGCAACTTGAAAGACTTTTTCCAGCCACCTTCCTTTCCCTGCTCATTATATTTTTATCCAGCACTCGAATATAATGAGTGGGCATGAACTGCGATAAATATAAATGAAGATTCCCCCGCTAATTCGTTCGACTTGAAAGGAGATGGCTATGTCCCTTTTTGGGGTTCATTCTGAGGTTGGAAAGCTTCGCAAGGTTCTCGTTCATCGCCCCGAATTGAGTCTGCAGCGGCTTACCCCCGCGAATTCGGCAGAACTTCTCTTTGACGACGTCCTGTGGGTGGAACGCGCCCAGCTGGAACACGACCATTTTGTCGAGGTCATGCGCGCTCGCAGCATCGAAGTATTCTACGTTCTCGACTTGCTCACCGAGACCCTGCAGGCCAGCCAGGATGCCCGGCGCCTGGTGATCGAACAGGTTGCCACGGAATATACCGTCGGCTGGTCTCTCGTGGACGAAATTCGCCAGTTCTTATGGGGTCTTGCACCTCAGTTCCTCGCCCGCCATTTGATCGGAGGGTTGACCGCTGGCGAGTCTGGCATTGATTGGAAAAAATTCGCCAAGGTTTCTCTGCATGCTGCCGCGCTGGAGGATATGAATACCTTCCTTCTGCCCCCCTTGCCCAATACGCTCTTCACCCGTGATTCGTCCTGCTGGATCTATGATGGGGTTTCGGTCAATCCCATGTTCTGGCCGGCGCGCCGCCGGGAATCCCTGAACCTGTATTTGATCTACCACTTTCACCCCATGTTCAAGGATGCCGGGTTTGAATTTCTTTATCCCAATGCCTCTGATGGAGAATTTAATCTGCAAAACTTTGGGCGTTCCTCCCTGGAAGGGGGTGACGTTCTTCCCATTGGCAATCGCACGGTGCTGATCGGGATGTCGGAACGCACCCAGGGCAGCATGATCGAACAGGTCGCCGAAGCCCTTTTTTCAAGGGGCATCGCGGACCGGGTGATCGCCTGCGTCATGTCAAAAGATCGCGCTCACATGCATCTCGATACGGTTTTCACCATGCTCGACCGTGACAAGGTCACCATTTACCCCAGGGTTGTCGACCAGGTCAAAGCTGTTAGCCTTCGTCCCGGCAGGAAAGCCGGGGACTTTCACGTCACGGTGGAAAAGGACATGCTCTCTGCCGTGGCAAACGCCCTCAAGGTCCGCAAGCTGTCGGTCGTCACGACCGGCGGTGACCAGTACCAGATGGAACGCGAGCAGTGGGACGATGCCAATAACACCATTGCCCTGGCACCCGGCGTGGTGATCTCTTACGAACGCAACACGCATACCATTGCCCGCATGCGCCAGGCGGGCGTGGAAGTCATCACCATCCCGGGCTTTGAATTGGGCAAGGGTCGCGGCGGAGGTCATTGCATGACCTGCCCGCTTCTGCGCGATCCAATTTAGAATTCGTTCCAGCCTTTGGAATTGAAAAAAATCCGCCGGGAAGGCGGATTTTTTATTCTCAAGACTTTGGGTTTACTTTGTTATTCGGTTTATGTTCATGGCGGTGATGCAGATCCGGGGTATGTGCGTGCTCATGTTCCACTCCCTCATGCATATGTTCATGCGTGTGGGAGCCGTTCACCAGCGGCACACCTTCCTGCTCCCCGTGATCGTGGTGCATGTCTGGATGGGTATGCCGGTGGTCATGGATCATTTGCTCGTGGATGTGGTGATGCGCGTGGTTTTCGCTTAGCATCAGCCATGCCCCTGCCGTCATCACCGGCAGTGCAGCCCAGAATAATATTTGCGGTTTCTCGCTCAACAGGATCAGTGACAGGATAACTCCCACAAATGGGGCAGTCCCAAAAAGGGTGCTGGTGCGTGCCGCCCCCATCGATCGCATCGCAACGATGAACAATTGGATGCTTATCCCATAGCTGACGGACCCCAATATCATTGCCAGCAGCATGATATTTACATTCGGAAGTTGCTGCTTTAAGAGCAGGCTGAGTACCAGCGAAAAAGACCCTGCCCCCAGCCCCTTGATCCCCACAATGACGAGCGGGTTTTTGGCGGAGATGTGACGGGTAAAGTTGTTATCCAATCCCCAAAGAAAACAGGCACCGATGATTCCCAGCGCTCCCAGTGAAATTCCCCAGCTGCCGCCCGTCCAGGTGAGCACGATGCTTGCCAGGGTTACCAGGCCGATTGCCCATCCGATCCTTCGGTCGATTGATTCTTTGAAAAAGGATATGGCAATGAGGGTGGTGGCTACCCCTTCGAAATTGAGCAGGAGACTGGCTGTGGAGGCCGGTGTCCGCTCCAATCCCAGGAGCAGGATGATAGGCGCGCCGATTCCGCCCGCCAGGAGTGCCCCTCCCAGCCATGGCAGGTCGCCCCGGCTGAGGGCTGCCTCCGCCGTTTGGCCCTTGCTCCGCAAGCCCTGAAAGGAGAGCATCAGGAACGCCCCCAGGCCGCTTCCGAGATATAAAAAGGCCGCCAGGGGGATGGGTTTGATCTCCCCCAAAAGCAGTTTGGATAGGGGTGCTGACGCGCCAAACAACAGTGCCGCAAGCAGTGCCTGGAAGGCAGGGGTATACCTGGAGTTCAACAAAGCATCCTTTTCTGAGTTCCGGGTTCTGGTTCCATATGCCTCGAAAGAGGGGAGAATGTTCGGGTTGTCAAATTGAAACCGGCTGCTTAGTTTTTCTTTGACGCCGCTTGCAGGCGGCACCATGCGTACAGACCATCATACACTTCAAACTGGGCGTCCAGGTTTTCCAGGTCGTCCGGGAATCGCAGGCTGTAACCGCTGGCGATCGCTTCCAGTCCGCGGGCGATCGGATCTTTGTCAATATCCGCGTCGACATCCGCAGAATGGACGATCTGTGCCAGTCGCACCAGTCCCGGTTCTTTCAATTCGTATTTGAGCAGGATGGACTCGAATGAACAGCGTCCATCCTTGTGACCGAGCTCCACGCCGGGCGCATCGAAGGGAATGGCGCCGGTCTCTTTGGCGACCTTCTCGATCTGGTTCTTGGGCACGAAAATGAACTCTGCTTCGCTGTCCACAAATCGGGTGATCAACCAGGGACAGGCAACGCGGTCAACGTGAACGTGTGAACGAGTGATCCATTTCATGTTTTTCTCCTCTATATCAATCGTTATTGGAAGACCGACCTCCCCTTGCCGATCGCCTGGGTTTCTTCATCCTTCCAGGTCGAAATTACCTCGAAATTACAGGCTGTTTCTACCCGCCCGCAGGCATTATCTGATCATTTTCTTCCGGCGGTTTGAGAGCCTTGAAGTTCCGGTACAAAACCAGGTCATAGACGATCTTCAACCCCCCGCACAGGAAGAACGGGACGCTGATCAGGCTGGGGATGGAGAGCAGCAATCCGCTTAGCGAGGGGGATAGCGCCGCGCCCACCGACCGTGCAATGGTCGTCACCCCTGAAGCAGCGGACCGTTCATCTGCCGCCACCACTGCCATGGTGTAGGACTGCCGGGTCGGGACGTCCATTTGCGAAATGGAAAAGCGTGCCAGCAGCACGGTAATTGCCAGGGGCAGGCTTGGCATCAGCGGCACCAGCATCAGGAAGATGCTGGATGGGATGTGAGTATACACCATCGTATTGATCAGTCCAATTTTGGCTGCTATCCGGGCTGCCAGCAATGCCGAAATCCCCGCCAGGATGTTCGCCCCGAAGAATATGCTTCCCAGCACGCCTTCGTCCACCCCAAAGCGCACTCGGAACCAGTACGCCATCAGGCTCTGGATCACCAGCCCTCCCGCGAAGGCGTCCACCGCGAACAAGGCTGAGAGCTTTGCCACCACCCCTCGCGATTGGTGCAATCCAAGCGTTCGCCGCACGGATTTCAGTTCCCCGGTCGTTTCAACCTCTGCTGACAGGACGGAAAACAGGAGCATGAGCAGCCCCCCTGCCACGGCGTAACCGGTAAGGATCGTCCGGTACGAATCCAGCGCGCTCCATCCGCTGGATTGCAGGAGCTTTGCCAGCCAGCCTCCCCCCAGCGCGCCCGTCGCTGTTGCGAATGAGCCTGCCAGGTTGTACCATGCAAAGGTATAGGTACGTCGCTGGTTGGGGATAAGTTGGGTCAGTCCCGCCTGTTCGATTGAGAGGAACGGGCCGATCTCGTTTCCGCTTGGGCTGATGACGCCGATGATGGCTGCCGCGGTCAGCAGCAGCGGGTTTCTGGTCACCAGGAACACGGTCCCTGCCAGCACCATCAATAGTGCCCCCACGATCAGCATCCTGCGCCTGCCCAGTCGGTCGGCGGAGGTTGTTAGCCAGAGCGAGATTCCTGCATCTCCCACCAATGTGAACGAAAATAAAAGTCCCACGCTGCGTTCATCCAGGCCGACCTCGATCAGGTAGAAGGCCAGGATGACGGATAGGAACCCGTAGGCGAACAGGCGGATGATGCGGGTGGTAAAAAGGATCGGTACGTCCCTTCTGGGCATGGCGCAAGTATAGCTGAATTAAATAAAAAGAAACTGCCGGGTAAGGCAGCTTCTATCGATTATTTGGATTTCTCATCCACCCGTTCAGCGTTATTCTCAAGCGCTTTTAGTTGTGGGAGGTTTGACCCAGGGTCATTTGCACGGTCTGGCTGGACCCGTTCCGCAGGAAGACCACGGTTACCTGGTCCCCCGCTTTGAAGGAAAATAGGACGTTGATGAAGGAGTGGGTCGCATCGATCGCCGTGCCGCCAATGCTGGTGATGATGTCGCCCGTCTGGACTCCGGCCTGGCTGGCAGGGCTTTTGGCTGCCACACTTGTCACGTAGGCACCGTATTGCGTGGGCAGGTTATAGGCGTTGGCGATATCAGGGGTGATCGGCTGGAAATTGATACCCATGTATGGGCGGGAGATAAACCCGCTCTGGATGATTTGATTTGCCACCGCTGCTGCCGTGTTGATCGGGATGGAAAATCCCAGGCCCTCCGCAACCGTACCGGATCCACTGTCTCGCACGATGAGAGTGTTGATGCCCACCACTTCCCCAGCCAGGTCCACCAGCGGACCGCCTGAGTTGCCTTGATTGATCGCGGCATCCGTCTGGATCAATCCGTCGATCGTGTACCCGTTCCCCGTGTCGATCGATCGCCCGGTCGCGCTGATCACGCCCACTGTCACGGTGTTTTTGAAATCGCCCAGTGGAGATCCGATTGCGATGGCCGTGTCGCCCGGGGTGAGCGCATCTGAGTTACCCAGGCTTGCCACTGCAGGAATCTTCCCGTCTGTCTTCAATACCGCAATATCCGAATACTTGTCCGCTCCCACCAGGGTCGCCTTTTCCTGGCTTCCGTCAGCCAGGGTGATGGTGATATCGGTCACGCCTTCGATCACGTGGTTATTGGTCAGGATGTATCCTTTATCCGAGATGAAAACGCCGCTGCCGCTCACCGTCGCTGGGCCGGTTGATCCAAATTGACTGATCTGGCTTGGGATGGTCCCCGAAACGGTCACAACTGCCGGACCAACCGTCTTTACCGCCTGTGTGATGGTCGTTTGGATGTCAGTGGTGCTGAGGGTGAGATTCTGCGCCTGCGAATTGTTGCTGGCTTGGACGATCTGGTTCGATGGTGAAGGTGCGCTTGCGCTTGCTGGCTGGATTTGCCCTACCGTCCGGTAAACCACCACACCGCCCACGGCTGCCCCCGAGAGGGCTGCAACTCCTGCGAGCACGACAACCAGCATAAGATATATAATTCGATTCCTGTTCATGACGAACTCCTTGCATGGTAAAAAATTATTTCTGGATGTTTATTGTTATCACCTATTCTAGAACTCCAAGATGAAATGAACATGAACAGGAAGGTGCTACCCAAACTCTAATCTTTTTATAATCTGTTCATACAGGGGATTTTCCACTCGGAAGTCTTGTTCCCGATCGATGGAATTAATTCCAGGGATTTCGCGGCTGCCTGTCGCCAAATCCCTGGAATTTTTGAACGGTTGACTTTTTTCTTACATCTTGAATCGCACTTCGAAGGTTGTCCCGGCTCCAGGTGTGCTCTCTACCTGCACCTTTCCGTCGTGCACTTGCGCGATCCATTGCACGATGGATAATCCCAGCCCGCTGCCGCTTGGAGACGTCGGGGCTGACTCGTCGCTTGGTTCCCGGGTTCGTGCTTTGTCCACCCGGTAGAACCTGTCGAACAGGTGTGGAATGTGTTCGGCAGCGATCCCCGGACCGTTGTCTGAAACCCGCACCCATGCGCTCCCATCGCTCGTTCCCGTTTCTGCCCAAACGCGTTTATGATCCCCGCTCGAATACTTGATCGCGTTTTCTACCAGGTTGCTGAGCATTTGCAGCAGGTACTGGCGGTCTCCGTTCATCTGCGTCTCCGGCAGGTTCCCTGCCTCCAGGGTTACGTCGTTCCGGGTTGCCAGCGGGGTGAGCCGTTCCACCGTCTCCACCACCACGTCGCTCAGGTCCAGCGGTTTTTTTTCGATCGGGATTTGCCCCGCATCCATCCTCGCCAGGGTCAGGAGATCGTTTACCAGGCTCGACATGAAGTCATTCTCGCTGTGGATGATGCCCAACGCGTGTTGGTACTCTTGTGCCGACCTCCGCGAAGCGATCGCCCGGCTGGTTTCCAGGTTGACGATGGTGAGCGGGGTGCGCAGTTCGTGGCTCGCATCCGCCACGAATTGGCGCTGGCGTTCGAATGCGGCTTGTAATCGGGTTAGCATGGCGTCAAAGGTGTTCGCCAGTTCTCCAAGTTCGTCCTTGCTTTTCGAATTGATGCGCCGGCTCAAGTCGGTTTCGCCGATGGTGCGTGCTGCCGCTGTGATGGTTTTCACCGGTCTCATCGCCCGGTCTGCCAGCCAGAAGCCGCCTGCCAGTGCAATGGCGATGGTCAGCAAACTACCGATGATTAGGGTGAAAAGGAATCTTCTGATTAATGCACCCGGGTCAAGGATTCCCCCAAAGATGATCAGGTAAGTGATCCCATATTGTCCCTGCACCGGGGTGATGATGAAAACGTAATTCTGTGAAGTGGGGCTTGTCCAATAGAAAACGGGCGACTCGCTGGGGCGCGGCGAATTTTGCAGCCCGGTGGATACGATTTGGATGGCTTCCTGGGCAGTGATAGGTCCATCGCTGCTCAGCACATGTCCATCCGTGGTCAGCAGTACCAGCACATCGCTTTCCCGCAGCAGCCCGTTTGGCAGGCTGATTTGTCCGTTGCCTTGGAAGAGCGAGCTCTGAACATTTTCAACGATCCCCGTTATTCTGCGGTCCAATTCCCGCACTGCTTCCGCCTGCAGGTTGCTGGATTGTGTGTAGAACAGGAATACGCTGAAGGAACAAAGTATTACCGCTAAAATGGCGGTGAACCACAAAACTAGCCGGAAGCGGATGCTGTGGATCAGCAGCCCGAGCCGTTCCCGGATTGGCCGGGACTTTTTTAAATTCATTTCCCCTCCGGCACCCGCAGGCGGTACCCGGCACCCCGCATGGTCTCGAGTAGTTTTACATCGCTGGGATCATCGATTTTTCCGCGTAAACGCCGTATGTACACATCCACAACGTTCGAAGCGATCACATGGTCGTAACTCCATAAATGCTCTTCTGCCATCTCCCTGGTAATTAAGTGGTTGGGGTGGCGCATGAGGTATTCGAGCAGGGAAAATTCTTTGGCGGTCAGATCGATCGGTTTGCCCCCGCGTTCCACGGTATGCGTCGCTGGGTCAAGCATCAGGTCTGCCACGTGCAGCGATCCCGATTTACTGGGGCTCTCCCGCCGCAGTAAAGCGCGTATGCGCGCCCGTAATTCGTCCACTTCGAAAGGCTTCACCAGGTAATCATCGGCACCGCTGTCCAACCCGCGCACGCGGTCGTCCAGCGCATCTCTCGCTGTCAGCATCAGGATGGGGGTGCTCACATGCCGGTCGCGCAGTTCCCTGCATACCTCCAGCCCATCTTTGCCGGGCAGCATGATATCCAGGATGATCACATCGTAGCTCGAGATCAGCCCCATTTCTTCGCCATCCAGCCCGTCATACGCAGTGTCCACGGCATAACCATCCTCTTCCAGGGTAATGCGAAGGGATTCGCTTAATCGGCGGTTATCTTCGACCAATAGGATGCGCATCTTATTTCTCCAGGCACGATACTTCTAATAAATTGTAGCACGCAAATATGACGGTTGGATGAACCATCTCCCCTTCCCGAAGTCTTATTCTCTAAAGAAGCACAAAAAAAGGGATGGAGTGCAGCTCTGCTGCACTCCATCCCTTTTTTGTTAAGATTTTCCCTCCCCGGATTGGGGAGGGGTAGGGGTGGGGAAAACTATTGGATATGGTCAGACCATACAGCTAACGATTAATCATCCATTTTTTCGAACCTTCTCCCCTCCCCGTTTTGGGGAGGGGCAGGGGGTGGGGAAACCTTCTGATGTTGTCACACCATACAGCAGCGATTAATCTTCCATTGAATAAATCTAAATGTATCAGGTGGATGAAGCATCCTCTGGAAATGGCTATCATTTAGAGTAAGTTGTCCGGTTAATAAAGGGGGGCTGCTTCCTGCTGTCGATATACTTAAAAAAGTGAAAAAAGGGACGGTGCGCCGCGTAGCGGCGCACCGTCCCTTTTTTCGAACTTTCTCCCCTCCCCAAACTGGGGAGGGGCAGGGGGTGGGGAAAACCATTTGATATTGTTACCCCATACAGCAAACGACTAATTTCCTTGGATGAATAAAATATCTAATTGGACTATTCATCTTATATTCATCTTGGTTCTGTATACTCGCTCAAACCTAGTTGAGGAGCAAAGACCTATGAGTAAACAATTCGGTGCCTTTCTGGCAGCCATCCTGATTACCGGTGCGATAGTCCTGTCCATGTTTGTTGTGGGGGTGAATGCCATGACCAACCAGAAGGGGACGGTTGTCTCGAATTCTCCCGCATCCGCTGCATCGGCTGCCTCAACGTCTACTGCAGCCTCCTCCTCTTCTGACCAGGCCACGATCGCCCAATTGCAGGCTCAGGTTGCCCAATACCAGGCACGTGAGCAGCAGTATCAGGCCGCCCTGAATAGTGATAATTCCCAGCTATCCCAGGCCGCCTCCCAGCAGCAGATGATCCAGCAGTTGCTTGCTTATCTTCAAAACCGTGGCATCATCTCTATTGACAGCCAGGGGAATATCTACGTCACCAATCGGTAGGAGCCTCCCATGAAAATAATGAAAACAGCACTCCACTACTGGATTGCGATTGTCAGTGTATTAAGTTTCCTTGCCGGGTGGGGCATGCTGGCTCATTCCCTCAAGCCAGTTCAGGCTTCCCAGTCATCCCCATTGAATACGGCCTCTTTGCCTTCGTTGCCGCCCATCCAGGCTTTTGGAAGTGGAAATGGGAATGGGTTCACAGGCAGTGGCGGCAGTGGTCTCGGTTTTTCTGCCCCCGGTAATCAATCCTCCTCTATCTTTCCTCGCCTTCGCTCGGGTGGTTCATAGTAAATGGAAACATTTGGTTTTCGGGCAATGAACACCGATATTTTGCTGGCTGCCCAGGGCGCTCCTGCTCGCGCTGCGGAGGGATTTGACGAGGCACGCCGCTTTATTCAGGCCAGTGAGAGTCGCTTCACCCGCTTTTCTGAACAAAGTGAACTCTCCGCCTTGAATCGTTCTGCCGGTTCGCCGTTCCAGGCCTCGCCCGACCTTTTCACGGTGGTTGCCCTGGCTCAGCATTTCTTCCATCAGACCCGCGGCTTGTTCGACCCGTCGATCCTGCCTGACCTTCACAGGGTTGGTTATGACCGCAGCATGGACCTGGTTCGCCGCCAGGGTGCCGCCCCCTTGTTCGAATCTTTGCTTGCCGGGGACCGCGCCTCCTTCAGCGAGGTGGATCTCGACGAGACTCCGCGGCATGATACTTCTTCCCCCTGGCATGTCCCTTGACCTGGGCGGCATTGCCAAGGGCTGGATCGCAGAACAGGCCGCCGTTATCCTTTCCGATTTCTCTTCCGTTTGTGCAGTGAATGCCGGGGGGGATATGTTCCTGGTGGGGCTTCCTGAAGGTCAGGATAAATGGCCTGTGGCTATCGAGGACCCGCTTCAACCAGAAATGGACATAACCACCATCAGGGTGGACCCCGGTGCGGTCGCCACTTCTGCTGTCACCAAACGTGTTTGGAAACAGGGTGAAAAATTGCGCCATCATCTGATCGACCCTCGCACCGGCGAACCGGCTCAAACCGCTTGGCTCAGCGTGACCGTCGTTGCCCCGCACGCCTGGGAAGCGGAAGTTTTCGCCAAGGCTCTTCTGATTGGCGGACCGCGCGAGTCGGATGAGATGATGCGCAGGTTTGGCACCCAATTTTCTTATTTGGCGGTTGATCGTGATCGCAGGATCTGGGGATCACAAACCACTTTGGAGAACGCCTATGTCCAATGAACGAAAGAAAGAACTTGAAAATTCCGAACCCCCTTCCTCCTGGCGGGTGATCATCAGCGTTTTTGCCACCCTTTTCATTTTGGTGTTGATCCTGTTTGGCGCACTTTTTTCCCTGACGCCCTCGGGGCAGGCGCTGGGCAAGTGGTTTAATTGGCTCCTGGCGTTGGACAGTGTCCAACTCTGGTGGTACGTTACCCGTGCCAGCGGGATTGTTGCCTACCTGCTGTTATGGTTTTCCATGGTGCTTGGTCTGGGGGTGACCAGCAAGTTTTTCGATCACTTGCTGGATCGTGTCTTCACCTATGATTTTCACCAATTCATCTCCCTGCTTTCGATTGCCTTTATGGTCCTGCATGTCGTGGTCTTGTTGCTCGACCGCTACCTTCCCTATTCGGTTTGGCAGGTCCTGGTCCCGTTCATTTCTCCCTACCGTCCTTTCTGGGTTGGGGTGGGTGTGATTGCCTTTTACCTCACCCTCCTGGTCACGGTCACGTTTTATCTTCGTAAACGGATCAGCATGCGCTCCTTTCGTATCATTCATTACCTGAGTTTGGTGGGGTATGTGGGTGCCACTCTGCATGGTCTCTATGCCGGAACTGATTCCCCGCTTACGACTATGCAATTTCTCTATGCAGGCACTGCTGTGGTGGTGATTTTCCTGACCGTCTTCTGGCTGGCGCTGCTCGGGCTTAAAAAACTTGAGACTCGCCGCCTTGCCCTGGCTGCTGCCCGGGTCTCCCACCGCCGGCATGCCGGTGCCCGGTAATCCAATTCTTTGGTTTATACCTTACCATGATTGAGCTGCCCTTTAGGCAGCTCAATTCATATCTCAATTCGATCGCAGGGTGGATTTAATTTATCTGTAGAAGCGATGGTAACATTTTCTGTAGGGGGCGAGACACATCGTCCCCCTTCTATGGGGATGTCTCGCCCCTTTCTTTCTCTTTTACCTCTTGACATACTAGAAAATATGTTCTATTATAGACTCATGCACTCGCTGTGAGATTGGTCTCCGCTTGTCGCGCTTTCCAGGGACCCCATTCTGATTCTAGTGGCATGGATGGTCGTATGTTATTTTCAAATATCGGATCGATGATCACGAAACGAGGCAGTCAATGTCTGTAAACCGGAAACTTAAAATAACCGCCTCCGGCTATAAATCCGCCTTTACAAAAGAAGAAATAAAACTCCTCAAAGAACACGATGCCGAAAGTCTCTTTGAGGAAATTTGGATAAACCGCGTTATGCTCCTTCGTACGGTTAATAAAATGAATGAAATGAATGAACAGCTTTCTTTCCGTGATCATTTGGATGCCCTGCGGGCTGTGTCCTATGCCACCGGGCGTATCGCTGGTCTGCTCCAGGTTCGCGAAGAGTTATCCAAACCGTATTTGGAAGTGGAGAAAAAATATTTGGATTATTTTAAGGAGGTGAAAGGCTATGTGGATAAGATCGGTCTGATGTTCTTCGGGGAGGAGAAATGGGGTGAAATGCAGTGGGATGCATTCCACCGGGGAGTGGATTCTTCTGACTGATGGTAGGTCCTATTCTTTCGATAATATTGGGAGAATTTACATTGTCTAGAAAACGGGGTGCTCAATCCGGTAATCGAAACGCCTTCAAGCATGGCTTTTACTCCGACCAGTTCAAACTTGCTGAAAGAATGAGCCTCAGCCAGGCTGAAAAGACTGATCTGACCGCTGAGATCGAGCTTTTTCGTGTTGAGCTTCGTCGTTACTTCGCTGCGGAATCTGCTGCACTCGGTGGGTTCGATTACGATACCCGCCTCCAGGCATTGCATGCCTTCAGCCTTGCCATCGAATGCTTTAACCGCTTGGTTCGTACGCATGTCATTTTGAATTCCAAACCGCTCGAGTCCAAAAATAACCCTGAAGGAACTCCCGAAATGGAGGATCTTGGAATTTGAACCCTGCGTAACACATCCTTTTCCGAATGGATTCGTTCCTCTTCGTTCCTCAGGAACAAACAAAGTCCCCGAACGAAAGTTGGGAACGTCCCCCGCATTATGGGGGAAAGTCCCCCGCATTATGGGGGAATGAGGAAAAGTGCCTGGTTCTGCTCCCCTGAAACCAGAACGGATGGCATACTTTTCTTAATACATTCTTCTATATGCATGTGAGTACCAAATCGGATACAATTAGGGTATATTACAGGGCGTTGCGTATCTCACTGATCCTGGATTCCGATTTTATAGGTATCTTAATGATATATATTGACGCTTTATCCAAAAACGCACGGTCCCAATCCCCAGGTAAAAAAAGGTGATTAATGACTGAAGGAATTGCTGTTACAAGCCAGCCGCAGAATGTTGCCATGCCTGCCAAAAAAGGTCCCCGCGCTGAGGTGTTCATCTATGCCACCTGGTGCAAAGGCTGCCGCATTTGCGTCGAGTTCTGCCCTCCCAGGGTCCTCGCCATGGATGCGGATGAAGACCATCCCCGCATCGTGGCTCCCGAGAAATGCACGGCTTGCCATTTTTGCGATACCCATTGCCCGGACCTTGCGATCGTGGTTCGGAAACTCGAATAAACGTGTAATCACGACCGTAGTACGACCGTAGTAACGACTTTAGTCGTTACTACCAATTGGAGGTTGCTTTGTCTGTAAAACTAATGCAAGGGAACGACGCTATCGGTTGGGGCGCTATTGCTGCCGGATGTCGTTTTTATGCGGGCTACCCCATCACCCCCTCCACCGAGGTGGCTGAGATTTTGTCCCGCGAACTCCCCAGGGTGGGCGGTAAATTCATCCAGATGGAAGACGAGATCGCCAGCATGGCTGCCATAATCGGCGCACGCATTGGCGGACTCAAGTCCATGACCGCCACCAGCGGTCCCGGATTTTCCCTCATGCAGGAGAATATTGGCTACGCAGCCATGACTGAAATTCCCTGTGTGGTGGTGGATGTCCAGCGTTTGGGTCCCTCCACGGGTCAGCCGACTGCGGCCTCCCAGGGTGATGTAATGGCAGCCCGCTGGGGTACCCATGGCGACCATCCCATCATAGCCCTCGCCCCCACTTCAGTTCGCCAGGCATTTGACCTCACCATCAAGGCCTTCGACTTCTCCGAACGGTACCGCACCCCGGTCATTATTCTCGCTGACGAGATCGTCGGGCACATGCGTGAGCCGGTCGATCTTCCCGATTTCAAGACCATCCACATTTTTGAGCATAAGGTCACCGAATCGCCCGAAACTTACAAAGCATTCCGCAACACCCCTGATGGCGTCCCGCCTTTGGCACCTTTTGGCACCGGCTACCGCTACCATATTACCGCCCTGTTCCATGATGAGGTGGGTTTCCCCACTCAGCGCCTCGACGAGGTCGACCCCTGGGTGGAGCGGGTCAACTCCAAGCTGGAAAAACACCTGGACGATATTTCCCTTGTCGAAAAAGATTATCAGGACGGCGCGACCGTTGCTCTCCTGTCCTATGGCGCCTCTGCCCGCACGGCACGCCATGCTCTCAAGCTTGCCCGGGCACAGGGTAAAAAGGTGGATATGCTCACCCTGCTGACCATCTGGCCCTTCCCCGAAAAGCAAGTGGAAGAACTTGGCGACCGTGTTGATCGCGTCATTGTTCCCGAAATGAATCTGGGTCAGTTGGCATACGAAGTTGAGCGCATGGTGGGACGCAAAAAGGTGAAACGCGTCGTGCGCGCCAACGGTGAGATGGTCACCCCTCAAATGGTCCTGGATGCGATGGAGGCTTAACCCATGGATGACATCATTTTGGAAGCTCACTCCCTCGTGGCTGGTGAAGGACTCATGCCGCAGTCAAACTGGTTCGATGGTAGCGAAACCCTTCAGAAACTCCGTAAGAATAAGAAATTCCCAACCATTTGGTGTTCCGGATGCGGTATCGGGGTGGTCATGGGAGCGCTCATTCGTGCCATTGACCACCTCGGCCTGGATAATGACAATGTGGCGCTTGGTGGCTGGAATCGGCTGTACTGCTCGCATGCCGGTTTATATGGATTTCAACACCCTTCACACCACGCACGGTCGGGCCCTGGCCTTCGCCACTGGCCTCAAGCTTGCCCGCCCGGATATGAAGGTGATCGCCATTATGGGAGATGGGGACGCTCTTGCCATCGGTGGCAACCACTTCATCCATGCCGCCCGGCGCAACCTCGGTATCACTGCATTGATTGTTAATAACAGCATCTATGGCATGACTGGTGGACAATACAGCCCCACCACTCCCCTGGGTGGGCGCGCTACCACTGCCCCATATGGCAACATAGAGCCGCCCTTCCCCATCTGCGACCTGGCGGTTGCTGCCGGTGCTTCCTACGTTGCCCGTTCAACGGTTTATCACGCTCTCGAGCTGGATAAGTATCTGTCCGAGGCTATTGCCCGTGACGGTTTCAGCGTTGTTGAAGCCGTCTCCTACTGCCACACCACGTTCGGTCGCCTCAATAAACTCGGGACCGCTGCCGACATGATGCGCGCTCTTAAAGATAACAGTATTCCCCAGACTGCTCTCGACCGCCTCACCCCTGAAGAAAAAGCTGCCAATACAAAGATTGTGCGCGGCAAATTTGTCGATGTCCAACGCCCGCAGTACACCAACGTTTACGATAACCTGATCACCCGTGTCCAGGGAGGTGAGCTGTGACAACTGAATTGACTGGAGCCCAACCCCCCTTTGGCATCTCCGACCGCACCGAGGTCCGCCTTGCGGGAGAAGGTGGGCAGGGAATGATCCTGGCTGGTATCATCCTGGCCGAAGCCGCTACCATTTACGGAGGCCAGAATGCCGTCCAGTCCCAAAGCTATGGCCCCGAAGCGCGCGGCGGTGCAAGCAAATCCGAGGTCGTCATCTCATCCGGCGAGATTGACCACCCCGAGGTCCTCGAACCAGACGTGGTGGTGGCATTAAGTCAGGAAGCCTTCCGCAAGTTTGCCCCCACCGTAAAGCTCGGCGGTCTGCTGATCGTCGACGCTGACAAGGTGGATTCCACCTCCGCGCCGCAAGCCATCCGGTTGCCCATCACCAAAATGGCCTTTGAAACCACTGGCAAGATCATAACGGCTAATACGGTTGCCCTGGGTGTCTTGGTCGGGCTTACCGGGGTGGTCTCCCGTCAGGATCTCGAAAAAGCCATCATCGCCCGCGCCCGCGCGGCACCGAGGAGATGAATCATAAGGCTCTCGAAGCAGGTTTCACAGCTGCCGAAAAAGTAAAAAAGAATTAATCTGGATTGTCCTGGCAGGAGCCAAAAAAAAGCCGGACAACCGTCCGGCTTCCATTTTATTTATAATCATTTCTTTTTTGAATGTTCTGTTTTACATCTGGAAAATATCAATCATCCTCATCTTGGTGCTTGATTCCCAGCGCCTCGTCAATCCGAGCCATCACCTCGGGGGTGAGTTTTTCCACTGCTGCCAATGCACCCAGGTTCTCCAGCAGTTGTTCCACCCGGCTGGCACCGGTGATGACCGTGCTTACGTTGGGATTCTTTAAGCACCACGCCAGCGCCATGTTCGCCATGCTGATACCCAGTTCTGCAGCAATAGGTGCCACCTTCTTCACCTTGCTGATTTTTTCGGGATCGGTCAAAGAGGGTTTAAGCCATTTATAATCTTTCAGGTTGGCGCGGCTGCCGGCAGGGAGTCCATCATTGTATTTACCGGTGAGCATCCCCGAAGCAAGCGGACTCCAGGTGGTCGTCCCCAGGCCGATATCTTTGTACAGGCGGGCAAATTCAGTTTCAACCTTCTCGCGGTTGAACATGTTGTATTGGGGTTGCTCCATAACGGGTTTACGCAGGTGATGTTTGTCCGCTATATGCCAGGCTTCCATGATCTCGGCAGCGCTCCACTCGGAGGTACCCCAGTAAAGCGCTTTTCCTCTCGTTATGATGTCATGAAAAGCCCATACCGTCTCCTCAATCGGAGTGTTCGGGTCAGGACGGTGGCAAAAAACCAGGTCCACGTAGTCGAGTTGCAACCTGGAGAGTGAACCATCGATCGCATCCAAAAGCCGTTTACGGTTAAGTGTGTTCTTCTCATTGGGTCCATCGTGCAGCCCCCAGAAGAATTTTGTGGATACGAGATAACTCCCCCGCCTCCAGGCCAGTTTCTTGAGCACTTTCCCCATAACAACTTCGGACTGTCCGTGAGCATAACTTTCAGCATTGTCAAAATAGTTGACACCTGCATCATAGGCAGCAGACATGCACTTGCTTGCCAGGGACTCACCCAATTGGTTGCCAAAGGTTACCCATGACCCAAAGGATATAGCACTGACTTTCAACCCGGACCGCCCTAAATTTCGATATTCCATATGACCTCCGCCTGAATTGAGAGTAGCGACTAATTAGTAAATCGCTACTCTCTCGTGCTCCAAATTGGTGCTGCTTATTACTTCTTGTTCTCCTCACCCGGTCCGATTCCAAGCGGTTTCCACTTGGCTTCATCTTTGAGCCTGTGTTGGATGCCGTGCCTGTCGTGGACTTCGTCGAACCCTTCCGACTTGATGAACATTTTATCGCCATCCAACAAGGCGGTGATTCCTTCCTGGCCTGGTTCAGGACGTTTGATGCCTTTATACCTCGCCTCCATGGCAGGGGTGTAATCGGTGGGCTCTTCGTAAGTAGTAATGTATCCTTCAAAGTTGCGCAAAATGATCTTATGATCAGACATCGAGATCAGGTAGTTGGGCATGACCGGGATTTTCCCGCCGCCTCCAGGAGCATCCACGATGTATTGAGGCACTGCATACCCGGATGTATGTCCCCGCAGGCCCTCCATAATTTCGATACCCTTTGCTACCGCGGTCCGGAAATGACCGGCACCGTGAACCAGGTCGCACTGGTATAAATAGTACGGTCGCACCCGGATGCGCACCAAATCCTGGTCTAGTTTCCTCTGTATGTGCACGTTATCGTTAACTCCTGCCAGAAGGACGGTTTGATTCCCGAGCGGGATTCCGGCCCGGGTAAGTTTGTCACATGCTTCGGCCAGTTCTTTGGTGATTTCGTTTGAATGATTGACATGAATATTCAGCCAGAGCGGGTGAAATTTCTGGAGCATATCGCACAAGTCATCTGTGATCCGCTGGGGCATAAAGACTGGAACGCGTGAACCGATGCGGACGATTTCGATATGAGGGATTTCCCGTAACCGGGTTAGTATCTCCTCCAGGATCTTGGGAGCCAGTACGAGGGGGTCACCCCCTGATAACAGCACGTCGCGCACTTGAGGGGTATTTTTTAAATATTCGATTTGCATGTCGAATTCATGACGCGAAAATTGTGCTGCCGGGTCTCCAACAATGCGGGCTCGCGTGCAATAACGGCAGTATGAAGCACATTGAGTGGTGACCAGCATTAGCACCCGGTCAGGGTACCTGTGGACAAGGCCCGGAACAGGGGAATGTTTATCTTCAGCCAGTGAATCTTCCATTTCTGCCGTAAAAGTTACCATTTCCCGATCGGTTGGGATGACTTGTTTACGCACAGGGTCGTCAGGGTCATTGGGATCGATCAGGGAAATAAAATATGGAGTGATGTCCACTCGGAAAAGATGAGGCGCATTGAGCGCTTTCCGTTCAGAGTCGGTCAGGTGAATAATTTTCTCAATTTCCTCTGCAGAATTTAGGCGGTGGCTCAATTGCCAGCGCCAGTCGTTCCACTTGTCGTCCGGAACATCAGCAAAGATTGGTGCACGTTTGGACGGGAAAGGTAAGGTTGTCATTTTTCCTCCGGTAAATTGTGGGAGAAACGGATAAGAGGTTGAAACGCGTCAAAAAAACCGCGGCAGGATTGAGGTTCCTACACCTGCACACGGCGGGTCAGGTCAGGACGAACAAATCCAGCAATACTCTGGCTGACATATCCCACAGCGGTATTGTAAGAGGAAACATAAGGGAGGTCAATATAAAAATTCCTTAGTCAATGATGAGAATTTGGAGTTTTAAGATAAAATGAATAGTATAAAGGGATTTTATACAGGAGTACATAACATGGAAATCGCGATTATCGGTTTGGGAAAAATGGGCGGGAATATGGCTCAAAGACTGCTTAAAGGTGGTCATCGCGTCGTTGGAGTCAACCGCTCCCCTGATGTGACCCGGCAGCTTGCTGCAGACCACGGGCTTTTCCCTGCTTATTCCAATCAGGAAGCTATACTGGCACTGTCTGCTCCTCGCAACATTTGGGTGATGGTCCCCTCTGGGGATGCGACCGAAAAAGTTATATCTGAATTGGGAACTCTGCTTGAGCCCGGAGACACGATTATTGACGGGGGTAATACATATTATAAAGATGATGTTCGCCGGGCATCGGATCTCGAAAAGAAGGGTATCAACTATCTTGATGCCGGTACTAGCGGTGGAATCTGGGGTTTGGCAGAAGGTTACAGCCTGATGATTGGTGGAAATGAAGGGGTGGTCGAAAAACTTCGACCAATTTTTGAAACGCTTGCGCCAGCTGCTGACAAGGGTTGGGGACGCGTTGGACCGGTGGGAGCTGGACATTTCGTCAAAATGATTCATAACGGCATTGAGTACGGTCTGATGCAGTCCTACGCCGAGGGGTTTGAGATCATGCACGCCAAACAGGGTTTTGGTCTGGACTTGGAACAAATCTCACAAATATGGCGTTTTGGCAGTGTGGTGCGTTCCTGGTTGCTCGATCTGACAGCGGATGCACTTGCAAAAGATCAGAACCTTGCTCATATTAAAGGTTGGGTGGCTGATAGTGGCGAGGGGCGCTGGACAGTAGCCGAGGCCATAGATCTGGATGTTCCAGCTCCGGTCATAACTTTGGCACTCCAGCAGCGCTTTATCAGCCGCCAGGACGAGAGTTACGCTGCTAAGTTATTGGCTGCGATGAGAAATGAATTTGGTGGACATGCCATAAAACCTGAATAACATGGTTATTCTTCTCCGGAGAATAATTGCGTTAAGTGCCATGTTGTTCCAGACAAGCCAATCCGCATCAGGAAGGGTTTAATGGATAACATTTTAACTACGATAGTCATTTTCGGTGCTTCCGGCGACCTTACTGCGCGCAAATTGATCCCCGCGCTCTATAACAATTTCAAGAAATGGAGGCTGCCCGAACGCGTAAACGTGGTCGGGTTTGCGCGCCGACCTTACAATGACGAGACATTCCGAGCAATTCTAAGGGATGGGGTGGTTAAATTCAGTCAGGAGAGTTTCGACGCTACGGTCTGGGCGAAATTTGCCGAGAAGCTACATTATATCCAGGGCGATCTGGACATTTCAGCAGATTTCCCAAAGCTGGAATCATCCTTACAAGCTTTAGAAAGAGGTCCCTCCAATCGCTTATATTACCTCGCTACGGCTCCGGAGCATTATGCCATTGTTACCAGCGAATTGGGTGCCGCCGGGATGGCGAGGCAGGGGTCGGATCCTGACGCGTGGCGCAGGATCATAATTGAGAAACCATTTGGGCGTGACCTTGCTTCTGCCCAGGAACTTAATCGCGCAGTACATGCAGTATTCGATGAAAGTCAGGTCTATAGAATTGACCATTATCTCGGTAAAGAGACTGCACAAAACATCTTGTTCTTCCGCTTTGCCAACACTATTTTTGAACCGGTCTGGAATCGTCGCTATGTTAATAATGTCCAGGTGACTGTCTCGGAGACCGTGGACGTGGCTCATCGTGCAGGATATTATGATACAGCAGGGGTGATGCGGGATATGTTCCAAAACCACCTGTTACAATTATTGGCGTTGGTGGCAATGGAAGCGCCAAGTTCTTTTAACGCAGATGCTGTTCGTAACGAGAAGGCAAAGGTGTTCGAAAGCATCCGCCCGGTTTCTTTGACCGATACAGTGCGTGGCCAATACGTTGGTTATAGGGAAACCGAATGCGTCGCTCCCGGTTCGCAAACGCCCACCTTTGCGGCCATCAAATTGAATATTGACAACTGGCGCTGGCAGGGGGTGCCTTTCTATCTTCGCTCGGGGAAGGCCCTGGCTCGTAAAACCTCCGAGATCATTATTGAGTTCGAGCGCCCTCCCCATTTAATGTTTCACCTTCCGGAAGGCAGCGATTTCTCACCCAATATACTATCGCTGTGCATCCAGCCTGATGAGGGAATCCACCTTAGATTTGAAGCCAAGCTCCCCGATTCAACTCAGGAGATGCGCTCAGTGGATATGGATTTCCACTACGGCTCCTCTTTTAGCGGGTCTCTTCCGGAAGCCTACGAACGTCTATTACTGGAAGCATTGGATGGGGACGCTTCGCTTTTTACTCGTAGCGACGGGATTGAAGCATCCTGGAAAATGGTGGACCCGATCATCAATGGCTGGGAAGAGCAGAACAATCCGCCATTGAACACTTACCCGATTGGAAGTTGGGGACCGCAAGAGGCTGATCAATTGCTTGCGAGTGATGGTCGTCGTTGGAGGTTGGGCTGTACGGACGAGAAAGTTGTCACAACTTCCGACAATTGAGGTTGAAATTTAATGATTAGTCCCAGCAAAATCAATCGTCATTTCCTTCCTTATTAACTGGGGAAGTCTGCTTTGGTGAACCACCCAGTTTTGGTTGATGAGGTTTAGCTTCCAGGTATTGTTGTAGAAGAGACGGTGCTCCGGGGTGATCCACATGCAGGGCGTGATCATAATCACCGGCAGGAATTGGCTGGGGAGATTCTACCGGACGATGAATTCCAAAGAGTTCGAAGAATTTGCTAATCGTAACCAACAAAGTAAAGCGATATTCCTGCATCTTCAGAGACTGCCATTCTACGATGGATGCCATCGAGCCCTGAACGCGTGCTTTTTCCCGTACGATACGATGAATCGTCTTTGCATCACGTTGACCAATTGGAGATAGCAGAAGGGCATTTGCTAATAGAACCAGCAGGCTGAAGGTAATCAGGACCACCCATCCTCCCTCAGTCCATTTACCAACGATTTGCCCGATAAAAACCAAGGCTGCAAGGATGCCAACTCCACCAGCTGCGCGTGCCCCCCAAATGCGTTTTTTCCCTGTTGATGTTTTCTGGATATGTTTTCTAATCGCAAATCCCATCACCATGATTGGCATGAACACGCCAACTCCATAAAATGGTACCGCGACGGTTGTATGCCCCTTTACCAGCAGCATTAATCCTACAGCAATAATAAATCCTGCAGTAACAGACCTGGTAAACGTCCCTTGTGGGTTTCTATAAACGACAATCTCAGGGATCTCTCCGATGGCGACATCACGCCAGGCAGTGGCCTGCAGATCTTGCAGGGCGGTCATGGAGGCTGCAGCAAGCAATAAGACAGCAAGTACCTGGTATACCCAGAATAAGATGATCCCACCGGGTATCTGTTGGAAACCTATATAGGCAAGGTTGCCTACCAGGGTCCTCCCAAGCGTACCATCATAAACATTGAAGCGGATTGCAAATGCTGTGAGCATAAAAGTGGTTAGCCCACCGTAAAATAGAAATGAAGTTTGGACAATGCGACCAATACCGGATTTTCCGCTGTAGAAATCCCATAATTTTTTCAGTCTTGGTAGGTGTTTCTTTCCCCATTTAACTATTCCAGCGTCATCATGAATGACAAACTGAATACCATTTGACATGGCTTCAAGACCACTTAATGCAACCATTCCTTTCATAGATGCGGTCAGCAAATGGTAGAGGGCTTTCCAAATGCTTGTGGTCTGGATAATGGGGACTGCTGCGGTTGATGCAGGAATTGCCTTGAAGTGGGCGATTAAGAGTCCTATGAACAATGTGATGGTAAGAAACAAAAATATTCCCAAGCCCATGAAGACAATCCGTGCCGACTCGCCGCGTCCCCGGATAGTCAACCAATATGTAATACCAGCCAATGAGGCTCCAATTAGAAAATGCAACCACCAGTATTTCCCATATAAATTTAATATGGATAGCAACTGGTCTCCACCAGAAAGCGCCGAGACCACGATGGTAAGAATGTAATCTTGAATAAGGACGACAGCCACCACCAGGCTAAGACCTGGTTTCAGGTATCGCATAGATGCAGTGTATGCACCTCCGCCCTCGTTAAATGTCCCCAGCGAGTAAATATAAAGCATCCCAAAGGAAATGTTTGCTATGGCAATTATTGCAGCTGCAATGTAGCCCCAATGTTCCAACCCATAAGGGTGCAGGGCGTTCAACATTTCACCCGTGGCATAAAAATACGACGTGAAATAATCCACTCCAAAAAGTGCAAGTGCAGCGAGCAACCCGATCTGTCCTGCGCCATGGATATGTGCATGTTCTTGTTTCTCTACTGGAGAGAGACGGAATGCAATAACGACGATCACAATTAGCAATGCAATGGAAAAAATCATTCTTTACCTTTTCTGACAATTCCGAGCAATTAAGCAGGTTCTTGAAAGGCAACAGGGTTAACATTTACCCTGAGCCTGTACCCGACACCGGGTTCAGTAACAATGGATTGAGGCCGGGTCGGGTCGGCCTCAATTTTGCGACGCAAGTTGCTGATGTTGACGCGCAATAAATGTGCATCTGCTTCATAACTGGTGCCCCACACGGCTTTGACAAGTTGCTGGTGAGTGAGTACTTTGCCAGCATGCTGAATTAATATTCGCAGGATGTCATATTCCGTGGGTGTCAGGGTTACTGGTTTGCCACCAACTTTAACCTCCCGGCGGGGCAGGTCCACCATGAGAGTACCTGCTTGATAAACGGGTTCACTTTCCGGGAGGGCTGTATGGCGTAAGGCCACTCTAAGGCGAGCCATCAACTCGCCTGCGCTGAAGGGCTTGGTCAAATAGTCATCGGCTCCCGCATCCAGGGCGGCGATCTTGTCTTCTTCCCGGTCTCTAACCGAGACGACGATAATGGGGATTTGTGTCCACTCGCGCAACCGGCGGGTTACCTCAACTCCGTCCACATCCGGCAGGCCCAGGTCGAGGATGATGACGTCCGGGCGTCCAGAGACAGTGACGGCCAGGGTTTCTTCACCCGTGGCCGCCTCCAAAACCGTGTACTGTCCGCTGAGAGAAGCGTTTAAAAACCGCCTGATGGGACGCTCGTCATCCGCCACCAGGACTCGCAAGGAATGTTCGTCCATCCGGATCCAATCATCTTCCTGCCAGAAAAATTTCGATAATAAAAAACACCTGCAACCAAATCAGCACGATCAAAATGCTGAATTGTTGCCCAAACCGTGGCAATCTCACAAAGGTGGTGGCAACCACCCCTGCGAGGGGCAGGGCTTGAATGACCAATTTCAAGCCTTTTTGAATTATTCTGCCTTTCATCAAATTGATCAGAAAATCCATAATTGGTCGCAATTAACTGTATTAATTAACCCGATGAAACTGCATATCAAGACGGCGGCAATAAAACGATTAAAAGTGTCAAGAATATGTCAAGGCAACGAGTTTGATTTTATGCATAGTTGTATCAAGTAATTGACAAGATAGAGACAAATTGTGTCAAGAAATCGTCAAGAAAATGATGAGATTCTGGTAATAAAACCTGAAGTTTTGGTATTCTATTATTGAGCCTGTAAGCTGACAAAGGACCATAATCCAAAAAATCAAGAACGGATTACTTGGTTGAGTAATCCGTTCTTGATTTTTTAACTAATACGGTAGGGAATGATGGAACTTTATATCACCAACTGATGAAATTAATCGAAACTTTTTCTTTACCCCCCTTTTACAATTCAGACTCCTATGTCATCTTCATCCCCTGGGGAGGTTTGTTTTGGAGCACCCCCTAATTTTGGTTCTCTCGGGTTACTTTCCAAATATTGTTGGAGTAATGATGGAGCCTCAGGGTGATCTACATGCAAAGCGTGATCGTAGTCACCCGCAGGCGCAGGCGGTTCATACCGCATCGGACGTCGGACTCCAAGCAACTCGAAGAAACGGGCAATCCACACGATTACATTGAAGCGGTATTCCTGCATTTTTAAAGATTGCCATTCTACAATGGAAGCCATGGCACCCTGTACCCGTGCTTTCTCGCGCACAATCCGATATATTTGTTTTGGTTCCCGGATTCCGAGAGGAGAAATAAGTAGCAAATTGGCTGCCACTACGAGAACGCTAAAAGAAATTAATACAATCCACCCCCCTTCGGTCCATTTGCCGGCAATTTGCCCAATGAAAACAATTCCAGAAAGTACAGCAGCGAAGGTTGCCCCGAAAACGCCCCAGGAACGCTTGGCTCCTTTTGGGAAAGTCTTTAGAATATGACGCCGGATTGCGAATCCCATCATCATGATCGGCATAAACACCCCGATCCCATAATAAGGTACCCCTAATGCAGTTTTTCCCCTGATAAGGAAAATTATGATGGCAACTAAAACAAAAGCGATGGTAACCGAACGGGTAAATGTGCCTTTCTTATCGCGATATACAATGATCTCAGGGATCTCGCCAATTGCCACGTCACGCCATTCGGTAGCTTGGAGATCTTGAAAAGCCGTCATGGAAGCCGCTGCAAGCAAGCCGACCGCAAGGATTTGATATGCCCAATATAATATTGTCCCCCCAGGAATTTGAGTAAATCCGATATACGAGAGATTTGCGACCAGAGAACGCCCGGCTACCCCATCAAAGGCATTAAAATGGATCGCAAAGTATGCAAGGAAAGCTGTGGTGATACCTCCATAAAACAGGAAAGATGTCTGAACCAAGCGTCCAATACCTGATTTTCCGCTATAAAAATGCCAAATACCGAGTAAGCGAGGCATATGTTTCTTACCCCACTTCACTAGCCGAAAGTCTTCGTTAATAACAAATTGGATACCATTTGACATGGCTTCAAGACCACTTAGCGCCACTAATCCCTTCATGGAAGCAGTCAGCATGTGATATACAGCCTTCCAGATGGAAGGAATAACAGTAGGAGATGTGTAAGGAAGGGAAGAAGACCCTCTTTCTTTTGCGACAAAGAGACCAACTGCCATTGTTACAGTCAGCATCACGAATATGCCCAGCATGGTGAAGACCACACGTGATGATTCACCCCTGCCACGAATGGTCAAATACCATGTAATCGCTGCTATCGCTATTCCAAGTCCTACATGAACTAGCCATGTAATATTATACGAATTGGTGATCGACAGTATTTGGTCAACCCCAGAAAGGCTTGATACAACAATAGTGAAAATGTAATCCTGGAGTAAGACGACCGCCACAATCAAACTCAAACCAGGGGCAAGATATCGCATTGACGCTGTGTAAGAACCACCTCCCTCGTTAAATATGCCCAAAGAATACATATATAAAGCGCCAAACACAAAGTTAGCAAAGGCAATCACACTAACAGCGATGAAAGCGTATTTTTGCAAATTATACGGGTGGAGCGCACTCATCATCTCCCCGGTTGCATAAAAGTACGAAGTAAAATAATCAACTCCAAAAAGTGCTAATGCAGCCAGCAGCCCGATCTGCCCCGCACCATGAATAGCAGCATGTTCTTTCTTCTCTACTGGGGCAGCCTTGAAAGCTAGAAAAACTATTACGATGAGCAATGCAATAGAAAATATCATTCTTTACCTGATAATTCCTTTTCCAATATTTACACCTGTGGGTTTATTATTCGGATGGAAATCAGTTAGCTTTAAGCCTGTACCCGACACCGGGTTCAGTAACAATGGATTGGGGTCGGGTCGGGTCAGTCTCAATTTTGCGACGCAAGTTGCTGATGTTCACACGCAATAAGTGCGCATCTGCTTCATAACTGGTGCCCCACACGGCTTTGACAAGTTGCTGGTGAGTGAGTACTTTGCCAGCATGCTGAATTAATATTCGCAGGATGTCATATTCCGTGGGTGTCAGGGTTACTGGTTTGCCACCAACTTTAACCTCCCGGCGGGGCAGGTCCACCATGAGAGTACCTGCTTGATAAACGGGTTCACTTTCCGGGAGGGCTGTATGGCGTAAGGCCACTCTAAGGCGAGCCATCAACTCGCCTGCGCTGAAGGGCTTGGTCAAATAGTCATCGGCTCCCGCATCCAGGGCGGCGATCTTGTCTTCTTCCCGGTCTCTAACCGAGACGACGATAATGGGGATTTGTGTCCACTCGCGCAACCGGCGGGTTACCTCAACTCCGTCCACATCCGGCAGGCCCAGGTCGAGGATGATGACGTCCGGGCGTCCAGAGACAGTGACGGCCAGGGTTTCTTCACCCGTGGCCGCCTCCAAAACCGTGTACTGTCCGCTGAGAGAAGCGTTTAAAAACCGCCTGATGGGACGCTCGTCATCCGCCACCAGGACTCGCAAGGAATGTTCGTCCATCCGGATCCAATCATCTTCCTGCCAGAAAAATTTCGATAATAAAAAACACCTGCAACCAAATCAGCACGATCAAAATACTGAATTGTTGGCCGAACCGTGGCAATCTCACAAAGGATGTGGCAACCACCCCTGCCAGAGGCAGACCTTGAATGACCAATTTCCACACCTTGGAAATTCTTTTTTTCTTTACTCGAGAGAGTCTGGTCATATGTTGAAGTCCTATCCGATATAGTTAGGATTTTACAGATAGACGCGTCAATAGGATGACAAAAAACACCTGATATATATCAAGGTCATGTCAAGACGTATTTAAATTGGGAACATCAGGAAATTCGTAAAATTTGGCAAATCAAGATGAATTCAGCAATATTTTGGATCTGATATCTCAGTATGACCGGTTCATGGTATCGAGATGTTATAAACACCTGCCCCAGAAATATTTCTCAAATAATCTTCAATCTATAGCCAACTCCAGGTTCTGTGATTAGATAGCTTGGCCGAACCGGGTCAGGCTCGATTTTTCTTCTTAAGTTACTAATATTTACCTGGAGCATATGAGTCTCACTTTCATACGCCGTACCCCAAACAGCACGCAGCAATTGATCGTGGGTTAAAACCTTTCCAGCGTGTTTGACGAATTCCCTGAGCAAATCATATTCAGTGGGTGTTAAAGATACGGGTTGTCCGTTCATGGTCACTTCTCGCAGGTTCAAGTCAACTTCCAGTTTTCCCGATTTAAAGACCGGGTCAGTTTCTGCCTGCGCAGAACGTCGCACCGCTGAGCGCAAGCGAGCGATCAATTCTCCCACGCCAAAGGGTTTTGTCAGATAATCATCGGCGCCAGCATCCAACGCTGCGATTTTATCCTGCTCCTGCTCGCGGACTGAAACTATAATGATTGGTATCTGGGTCCATTCCCGGAGCCTGCGGGTCACTTCCACACCATCCATATCGGGAAGACCAAGATCCAGGATAATGACATCCGGGCGATCAGATGCGACAGCGGTCAACGCTTCTTCGCCATTAGTTGCCTCGAAAACAGTAAATTGGCTCCCCAAAGATGTCTTCAGGAAACGACGAATCGAACGTTCATCATCAACTACCAAGACGCGGATATCCTGTCCGCTCATTCCTGTGCCTCCACGGGAAGTGCGATAGTAATAATCGTGCCGCCACCTGGTCGATTCTCTGCTGAAATAAACCCCCCATGGGCATCAACAATTCCTTTTCCTATGGCAAGGCCAAGCCCAGTTCCATTCACATTATCGGGTCGTTGGACGCGGTAGAATTTATCAAAGATACGGGTCAGATCTTCCGCCGGAATTCCCACCCCCCGGTCAGAAACCGTGATTTCCACGAATGCACCCGCCATTTGAGCCCGGATTTCTATTGGAGAATCCCCCGGGGAATACTTTAGACCATTATCAATCACATTCACCAGCACACGCTGAATTAAAACGAAATCCATAGATGCTAATGGCAGAGTATCCGGCACGTTGACAGTTATCGAACGACCCCCCAGTCGGGGATTAACTTCTTCCAAAGATGAACCAATCAAATCTTGAAGGTCACAGGCATCTCGCTTGACATGCATAGCGCCGGATTCCAAACGGGTCATATCCAAAAGGTTGCCCACGAGGCGGTTTAGTCGAGCAGCTTCTTCGCTGGCAGTCTCGATCAGGTTGCGCCGGGCAGTTTCATCCAAAATAACCTGGTCATTGGTCAAGCTGCTCAATGCCCCTGTAATCGACACCAGGGGAGTTCGCAGGTCGTGAGATATCGAATTAAGCAAAGCATTTTGGAGTTTGTCGGTAATTTCCAGCATTTCCGTTTGACGTGTCTGCTCAGCCAAGCGGGCACGTTCTATAGCCAAAGCGATCTGATTTGAGAAAGCATCCAGTGTGCGGATTTGATCGCGGGTCAAGAAACGGTCTGGAGTTGACGGTTTCACCCCAAGCACACCCACCCCTCCACGCATGGTTTTTAATGGTTGATAACGCATGGAAGCTTCCGGCAAAGTATCAGTGCCGCGCCCAGCAGAATGGCCATGTTCAAAGGTCCAAGCAGCCACCGCCAAATCGTCATTGGAAACCGCCAAATCCGTGCTTTTGGTATAGACCTTCAATATATTGCCAACCGGAAGAAATATGGCAACCTCCCGACTAAATGTTTGTCCGACATGCGCAATTGCTGTTTGGGTCACGGCTTCAAGCCCCGAAGTCTCTGTCAGGTCACGACCTAATTCGTATAAAGCGACCGTCTGGACTTCACGTTGTTTGGCGGCTTCAGCTTGATCCCGGACGAGGGAAGTAAGTTGGCTGATCACCAGCCCAACCGATAAAAGTCCGAGAAAGGTCAGTAAATACTCAGTGTCTGATACAGCCAAAGTTAAGAAAGGTGGGATAAAAAAGTAATCAAACGCTGCCACCCCCAATACTGAGGTTAAGATGGCTGGTCCGCGTCCAAGATATACTGCCGCGAGGACGACAGCGAGCAAATAGAGAACAATCAGGTTAGTGGGGGATATAAAGGGTGATATTAAAGCGCTCAGACCCGTAGTGGCTGCAACCAGCATCAAACCCCAGAAATACCTGGATAAAGGGCGGTGAGGCCGCCAACCTTCCAACACTTTTATTGTTGCAGGTTCCGCCTCACTGCTGATGACATACACATCAATTGAGCCACTCAGTCGTATCAAATGGTCCACCACGGAACCGCGAAAGAATTCGATCCAGCGTGAATGGATAGGCTTCCCAGCGATCACCTTGGTTACATTATGGCGATGGGCATATTCCATCACGGTTTCAGCGACGAACTGACCAGGGACACTTGTGGTTTTTGCCCCCAGTTCTTCCGCCAGACGCAAAGAACCTGCAACCTGATCGCGCTGTTCCTGTGAAATCCTGGCTTGATCGGGGGTTTCCACATAAATTGCGAACCACTCAGCACTCAGCTCATCAGCAAGTCTGCGGGCAGTGCGTATTAACCGTTCGCCAAGTGCTCCCGGACTTATACATACCAGCAGCCGTTCGCTTGCGGGCCACGGGCCTGGGATGGCGCGTGTGCGCATGTATGCCCGCATCTGGTTATCCACCCGCTCCGCGGCCCGGCGCATGGTTAATTCACGCAGAGCTGTAAGATTACCTTTTCTGAAGAATTTTTGGATGGCGCGCTGAGCTTGTTCAGGGATGTAAACTTTTCCTTCCTGCAAGCGGTTAATCAACTCATCAGGAGGCAGGTCAACCAACTCTATATCGGTGACCGCATCAATCACGTTATCAGGAATGGTCTCGCGCACTTTTGTCCCAGTGATCTGCGCGACCACATCATTCAAACTCTCAATATGCTGGATGTTCAGGGTGGAGTATACATTTATACCGTGATCCAGCAACTCCTCCACATCCTGATAACGCTTGGCATGGCGGGAACCAGGAGCGTTGGTGTGGGCTAATTCATCCACAAGCACAAGGTGCGGGTTGCGCAACAACACGGCATCAATGTCCATCTCAGGGAGCTGGACACCGTGGTAATCGATTTTCAAAGTCGGGATAATTTCCAAACCGGATAATTGATTTTCCGTTTCCACCCTGCCATGAGTTTCTACATACCCTACTACAACGTCTACTTGCTCCGCCTTCCTTTGATGGGCTGCCTCCAGCATGGAATATGTCTTCCCCACCCCGGCGGCATAACCTAAAAATATCTTCAATCGACCACGATTATCCTGATGTTCTTCAGATTGAACTTGAGCCAACAGTTCGTCAGGATCTGGACGGGAAGGTTCAGCGGACATGGCTTTACTATACTATTTATTTCCATCCAATGCTAGATTAAGTTTGAGGACATTGACCCTCGGTTCTCCCAGAAAACCCAACTGACGCCCTTCAGTATATTGATCCACCAAGGTCGTCAACGCTGATTCACTCATTCCGCGTTCTCGCGCAACGCGCGGGATCTGATACAGAGCTGCTGCGACACTGATATTGGGATCCAATCCGCTCCCAGAGGAAGTGACCAGATCCACAGGAATCTCTTGTGTATTCCCTGGGTCTGCAGCTTTCAAAGCAGCGATACGGGCGTTGACTGAATCCAGCAAAGCCGGGTTGGTAGGTCCTAGATTAGACCCGGATGAAGCTGCGGCATTATATGGGAAGGAGCCAGTGGCTGATAGACGCCCCCAGAAGTATTTTGGGTCGTCGAACTGCTGACCAATCAACGTGGATCCAACACTCTGTCCATTAATGGTAATCATGCTGCCATTCGCCTGGTGGGGGAAAATGAGCTGGGATATGCCGGTAACCACCAGTGGGTAAATAACACCGGTTATCAAAGTAAAAACCAGGAGAGCCATCACGGCCGGTCGAAATTGTGCGCGCATATGATATCCTTATTTAGAGGTAGCTTTATTTGACAGATCTTGCAAGTGCTTTTCGGCTTCATCTTGCTGCGTACGCTCGAGAGCTCGTGCGGTTTGGGAGGCGAAATTTTGCAGCAACCGGCCCTCTTCGGAAGGGAGATCCATATTCGAACCGCGCCAAATCTGGATCTCGCCAACCAAGCCCCATGAATTCAGGAGCGGGAGCACGCGATCTGGTCGGTTATTTCCAATTCCATCGGTGGGCTCACTTATAACGATGCTTAGAGACCGGTTCTCGGGGTAGAAAATCACATTTACCAAGGATGCCTGGAATAACTGCCGGAGAAACCGAGCAACCGTGTGTGCCACCGCCTCCTGTGTTCGCAACCCGGTAAGCGCTGAGCTTATTTCGTACATGAACACAGCTTCGCGAGCCCTCGTCAGGCTATCCTGGATCCGTCCCACCACCAGGATTGCGACAGCCAGGAAAATTGCCAGGACCAACCAGCCTTCCAAACGAGCGACCGCGAAGGTATAAAAAGGTGGGATGAATAAAAAATCAAATGCCAGGGCAGCAGTTATGGCAGCGCTGATACCCGGCAATTGTCCCCATTTATTTGCACTCCAGGCTACTGAAAGCAGATAAAGCATGGCAATCACAGCTTCGCCAAGAATATTCCGGCCAAATAACATCATCAGAATAGTCGAAACTGTTACCAACAAGACAGCCATCATGTTATTGGAAAACAATTTGGGAGTAAAGGACAACCGGTTTCTTTTCATGTAGATGCCTCTTATCAATCTAAACCAAATGTAATGCCACCAGGAGCAAGTCAATCAACTTGATGCCGATAAATGGGGCAATCAAACCACCGACTCCATAGATGAGCAGATTATCGCGCAGGAGTTTTGCTGCACCAACCGCCCGGTAAGGAACCCCCTTAAGTGCCAATGGAATCAGTGCGATGATGATCAAGGCATTGAATATAACTGCGGAAAGGATAGCGCTTTGCGGAGTGGCAAGTTGCATAATGTTCAGCACTCCCAATGCAGGATAGGTGGAGGCGAAAGCGGCCGGGATTATCGCAAAATACTTCGAAACATCATTGGCGATACTGAACGTGGTCAAGGCGCCGCGGGTCATTAAGAGCTGCTTGCCGATCTCCACGATCTCAATCAGCTTGGTGGGATTGCTATCCAAGTCAACCATGTTGGCAGCTTCGCGCGCTGGTTGTGTACCAGTATTCATGGCCACGGCTACATCAGCCTGGGCTAAAGCTGGAGCGTCGTTAGTGCCATCCCCAGTCATGGCCACCAGCCGCCCACCCGCCTGAGATTCGCGGATCAATTTGAGCTTTGCCTCAGGTGTGGCTTGGGCGAGAAAGTCGTCCACGCCAGCCTCAGCAGCGATGGAAGCGGCGGTTAACGGATTGTCCCCAGTGATCATCACCGTTTTAATGCCCATCTTGCGCAATTGGGCAAAGCGTTCCTTGATGCCTCCTTTAACTATATCTTTAAGGTGTATCACACCCATAGCCTTGCCATTCCTGGAAACAACGAGCGGTGTTCCACCAGTCCTGGCGATGGTATCAACACTAGCTTGCAGGTCAGGAGGAACGGAATGACCACTCGACCGAACCAGCGACATTATGGTGTCGGGAGCACCTTTACGGATCGAGGTGCCATCGAAATCCACGCCCGATATCCGTGTTTGGGCCGAAAACGGGACAAAGTGCATGCCTTGGGGAGCGACTTCGCTGGGACCCATCGTCTGGCCGCGCAAGCCATATTTCTCTTTGGCTAACACGACGATACTGCGACCTTCAGGGGTCTCATCAGCCAGTGAAGATAGTTGGGCCGACTCTGCCAACTCCCTAGGATTAACTCCCGCAACGGGGATCAACTCCACTGCATGACGGTTGCCCAGAGTAATCGTGCCGGTCTTGTCCAGCAAGAGCACATCCACGTCCCCAGCGGCTTCCACTGCCCGGCCAGACATGGCGATGACGTTTCGTTGGATCATGCGGTCCATGCCAGCAATACCGATTGCGGAGAGCAAACCACCGATAGTGGTGGGGATCAAACAGACCAGCAAGGCGACAAGCACGGTAATGGTGATGGGAGTGCCTTGACCGGCTGACCCTACACTATAAAGAGAGTAAGGCAGAAGCGTAGCACAAACGATCAAAAAGATTATGGTAAATCCCGCCAAAAGAATGTCCAGAGCGATCTCATTGGGGGTCTTCTGGCGCTTGGCACCCTCCACCAGGCTGATCATGCGATCGAGGAAGCCTTCACCTGGATCGGCAGTGACACGAACCACCAACCAATCGGAGAGCAAGCGCGTTCCGCCGGTGACCGCGCTGCGATCGCCGCCACACTCCCGGATTACTGGTGCGCTTTCACCGGTAACTGCGCTCTCGTCCACCGAGGCGATGCCATCGATAACCTCCCCATCCACAGGAAGGATATCTCCAGCCTCCACCAGGAATAGGTCATTCTTGCGCAATGAAGGAGAGCCGATAAGCTCGTATTTGGTTTTATGGTCAGGAGAAGAAAGTTTCTTAGCCTGGGTGGTTTGGCGAGTTTTGCGAAGAGCCTCAGCCTGAGCCTTACCGCGCCCCTCAGCCAGAGCTTCGGAAAAGTTGGCGAAAAGGACAGTGAACCACAGCCAAAGGGCTACCCCACCGATAAAACCGGCGGGAGCCTCGCCCTTGCCGAAGAGCGCCTGTATCCATAAGGCGGTCGTGAGCAGGCTGCCCACTTCCACGACGAACATGACCGGGTTGCGGATTATATGGCGCGGATTGAGCTTGACGAAAGAATCCAGGACCGCACGCTGGTAGAGCTCACGCCGAAACGTGAATCGTTTTTTGAGTTGTGTAGTCATTGCCTTCCCATCCTAATGAAAAATCATTAAATGTTCGACGATCGGTCCCAGCCCCAGGGCGGGTAGGAAGCCCAGTGCCCCGACGACGATGACAACCGCGATCAACCAGATGATGAAGAGGGGCGTATGGGTCACCAGCGTCCCCGCGCCAGCCGGGACTTTCTTCTTTTGTGCCAGCGATCCGGCAATCGCCAGGGCCGGGATGGCCAGCCAATAACGGGCAAATAGCATGCAGATGCCCAGGATCGTGTTGTAGAACGGTGTATTTGCACCCAGTCCGGCAAAGGCGCTGCCGTTGTTATTGCTAGCCGAAGAAAAAGCGTACAATACTTCACTAAAGCCATGTGCGCCGGGATTGTAAACGGTTGCTTTTCCTGCTGGTGAGGCTACGGCTACCGCTGTACCTACGAGAACCAACAGTACTGGCACAAGTATCATGATGGAAGCCATTTTCATCTCGTGGGCCTCAATCTTCTTCCCCATGTATTCGGGCGTGCGCCCGACCATCAGCCCGGCCACAAAGACCGCCACAATGACGAATGCCAACATCCCATACAGCCCAGAACCGACACCACCATAGATAATTTCACCTAACTGCATCAGCCAAATAGGGACCAGCCCGCCGAGCGGCATAAAGGAATCATGCATCGAGTTGACCGAGCCATTGGAGGCAGCTGTTGTGACTGTGGCCCAGAGCGCTGAACTTGCTACGCCGAAGCGTACCTCCTTGCCTTCCATATTCCCGCCCGGGTTGTTTGCACTCTGGTTTTGGTCGACGCCCAGCGGAGTGAATGCTGGATTGCCCCCTTGTTCCGCCCAGACGGCCACCGCAAGAAGTGCGACGAGCACGATGGTCATGGCGGCCAGGATTGCCCACCCCTGGCGCGTGTCCCCCACCATTTTCCCAAACATATAACACAATGCACCCGAGATAACGAGGATTGCCAGCGTCTCGAAGAAGTTCGAAAGAGGGGTCGGGTTTTCGAAGGGGTGGGCCGAGTTGACGTTGAAGAAACCGCCGCCGTTGGTGCCCAACTGTTTGATGGCAATCTGCGAGGCGGCCGGACCGACCGCCAGGACCTGCTGAGTTACGATGTTCCCATTTGTATCCGTCGTCGGTTGCAGGAGGGAGACGGTCTTGTACTGGCTGAAAGTCTGCACGGCGCCCTGGGAAACGAGTATCAGGGACAGCACAAATGATAGTGGCAGCAGGATGTACAAGGTAGTGCGGGTCAAATCCACCCAGAAGTTGCCGATGGTCTTGGCTGTGTGGCGGGTAATCCCCCGGATCATAGCCACCAGTACCGCCATGCCTGCGGCTGCAGAGACAAAGTTTTGCACGGTTAAGGCTAACATCTGGGTGAGGTAACTCATGGTGGTCTCGCCTCCATAGCCCTGCCAGTTGGTGTTGGTGGCAAAGCTGACGGCTGTGTTCCAAGACGAGTCCGGTGTGACCGCACCAAAGCCCGCGGGGTTGAGCGGAAGGAACCCCTGCAACCGCTGTAAGGCGTATACGACCAAAAGACCCAGACCGTTGAAGAGCATCATGGCAATGGCATAGATCTTCCAGTTCATCTCTTCGTCCGGGTGGACGCCTGAAATGCGGTAGATGATCTTTTCGACTGGACGCAGGACCGGGGCCAGGAAGGTATGTTCGCCCTCATACACCCTGGTCATATATAAACCAAGCGGCTTGGCCAGGGCGATCAGGACGACCAAGTATATGATGAGTTGAAGCCAACTGAAGATGTTCATTCAAACCACTCCGGTTTTAAAAGAGCAATCACTAGATAGATGAAAAGTCCAAGCGTGATCAAGCCGGTAATCAAGTAGATCGCGTTCATTTTTTATTCTCCATCAGGCGATCACAAAAGATAATCAAGCCCCAACTTAGCAGAAAGAACGCAATGGTCAATCCTATATAGATGATATCGGTCATTTCGATGTCTCCACTAATAAAGATACATTCCCAATCAAATAGCGGGTGAGGGTAATCACACATTGACTCCAATAGAAAAAATCACATGTGTGAATATAACAACAGGAAAATCAAGTTTGTTGCAAGAACGGATGGATTTACATCAAGAATTAATCAAAATCATGGCTAAAGGTGGAGGTTAAGCGAAACTTCCGAAAACAAATCTCCAGAAGTTTCAATGCAAACCGTATTTATGTAATTTTTTTATCCAGTCAGTTCCCTAAGTCGATTGTACATCAGAGAGATGCCCATTATCAGCAGCGTGCCCACGATGATCCACTTCCAGAAATGGAAGAAAAGGACCAATGCAGCAGTGATCGCCAGAACCAGGGTGACCCGGCTGACCGTGCGGGTAAATGCGCCGCGCAAGAAGGACTCTGCGACGACGAACAGTATCAGGATGATCGACAGACTCGCCCAGATATATTTAGGCGCGAAGAAAATGAGGGCTGCAACAGCAAAGAGCAACAGGCTCAAGCTGACCGCTGCCCAGGTTTCAGCGGCGCGGTCAAAGCGCAGGACCAAGGTCGGGTCATCGGGAACCGCCAAATTGCGGATGTGAGAGCGGGGGTCATCCAAGCCTCCCGATTTCAAAATCTCCAACCGCCAAGTGAGCCCCTGAAGAAGAAATGTATTTTCCATGAACTCGCGACGCTGGCTGCGCACTTCCGCCGACAGTAGATTAATTTCCCTTTCCAGTGAACCATATTGCTTTGCCAGGTGGGGATTGCCTTCCATCCCTTTTAACCTGGCACCCATTGCCAGCAATTCAGAGACTTTTCCCGGAATTAGCTTATCCAAATCCTGCTGGCGCTGAGAAACCTTGACACAATTTTCTGCCAGCATTGGCTGCATTTGCGGAGGAGGAGGAACTTTATCGAGACCGGCGAATCCGAGCGGGTCATACCAGGATCCACGCGGAGACCCATCCCTGTTGTACATGGGACCTGCCGGTGCATTTTCCCCGGAAATCGGGTCGCGTGCGAAAAGCCCCCACAGCCCTCGATATTGACTGACCCAAGGGGTGGACTCGTCGATCAGAACTGGAGTCCAGGATTGATATTCGCCCGGACCAATACGCAGACCGTCACCGCGGGCAAAATCCACAAAGGGAATATGGAACGGGTTTATTGCCGGCTGTCCGAGCGGGCCAGTCCACAACTTGTTCACCCCCTGAATCACGCCCGAAAACCAGCCAGGTATTGCAGGGTTGACCTCCGCCTGGTATTCACCGCGGCGGAAATATGAAGCATGCGACCCAGCCCCGGCATAAACCACAGGATGTCCGTCCACGGTCTTATGGAGTTCTTCGTTATCATCCCAGCGACGACGCAAGTCATCCCCCTTGAAATCATGAGAAGCATACGCAACCCACTCGGGGATAAGCTGCCCATCCTGCTCATATAAATATATGGTGACCATTTCCCAATCTGATTCATGGTCGTTCACGCCATGGAAACCGGAGCGCCAACTATTGAAGCAAAAGAAAAACCAATACTGGAGAATGACCCAGCCATTCTGACGCGTGACGCGACCATAATATGTATAGTTTTCGTCTTCGGAAAAAATCGCGTTATAGTCCAATTCTGCAGCAGCAGCAGTGGCAGCCGACACCTTGCCACGCAGAAAGAATGACAGTGAAAAAAGGCCATCCAATAATCGGGGAAGGATACCGCCGCGTGCCAGTCGACCAATCCCAGGGTGAAAATATTGACCAAGATCCTTGCGCAAGGCGGCCTGATCAGACAATACCTTGGCAGACTCTGTAAGGCTGAGCGGCTCGACAAAGCGGAGGTAGCGAACCGAGCCAAACTCAGCCGGACGGGGTTCAATCAACTTTTCCAGGGTGAGAGCTCCCTGCCTGACAAGAAGTTCATCACGGCCATCTGGGTGGTGTTCCCAGAGACTACATTCCCGAAAGTAGTGATCAACGTCAGTGGGGAAGAACTGTTCACCCTTGGTGTAGCAGACCACTGGTTCGAACCGGCGGAGTAATTCCAAGGCGGAAGCTGTAAGCGGAGCGGTTGGACGATCAGAAAATTGAACCATCGTCTCTCCTGATTCCAAAAATGCGCTGAACATCGTTTATATTCAGGGCAAACGCAATAATCACGTTGGAAGCCATCACTGCGTAATTGGGGTTGGAGTAGAAATATTCAACCAGGGAAATTGTAAGCGACACTCCCGTCCAGGCCATCAGGAGCACCCAACTCCAGCGGTGGAGGCGCAGAAAACCGATCAGGACGAGGATGCCAGCCAGGGACAAAACCAGGTAAGTGGCGCTGGAGAGTATGGCGCTGCCCAAAGCGGTCAATTTCCAGCCAATGAACAAGGGACCAGAGATCCCATTCCTAAATACATTGTTGCGGATCAAAGGCTCATAAACCTGGTATAGGCGGATCAAAAAAAGCACAACGATCGCTGCTGCAATGACCGTGACGGCAATGGGTCTTTTCTTTTTATTGCTTTTCTTCCTTTTTGTCATTGTGCACCCTTAATTATTTGGCAGATAAGATACAGGACAAAGAAGGATTATTGCGATAATTCATTTTACCTCAGGCGAGAGAAAAGAGATATTAAACATGGACCCTAGTCGATCTTCCGGGTGGGAACTGGTCGTTTTGGCGATGCGGGAAGGCAAACCGGAAGATATACTGATGTAAAATCAACAAGGAGCATAAAATGACTAACGTATTGGTAGAATTTTCGAACGCCATGGTTGCCGCGACAGAAAAAGCCGGGGCGTCAACCGTACTTGTTAACGGCCGGAGGCGGATGCCTGCCAGCGGGTGTGCGTACGCGGCGGACCTGGTCCTCACGGCAGACCACGTGATCGAACAAGAAGACGGACTGACCGTGACGCTACCCGACGGGAGCGTCCTGAGTGCCAAGGTTGCGGGGCGCGATCCAGGTTCGGACCTGGCTCTCCTGCGACTGGAGCGCCCGGGTGCCAAACCTGCCGAGATCTCCCCAGAGGTAAAAATCGGGCAGCTTGTGCTGGCACTGGGACGTCCCTCAACTGGTGGGATCGAGGCCAGCCTGGGAGTGGTCAGCGCAGTCGGAGGACCCGTCAGGACGCCGAGCGGGATGCTTGAGCGGTACATTCGCACCGACACCACTCCATACCCCGGGTTCTCAGGCGGCCCGCTGGTGGATGCCGAAGGCCGTGTTGCCGGACTGAATACATCTGGTTTTGGATACGGTGCCGCGCTCACGATACCAGCAAGCATGGCGTGGAAGGTGGCAGAGCAACTCGCCAAGCACGGGACGGTGCAGCACGGTTACCTGGGCATCCGCAGTCAGCCAGTGGAAATCTCAGAGACGGCTCAAAAAGCCCTAAAAAGAACGCAGGCTGCAGGCCTGGTAATCGTGGGGGTGGAAAATGGGAGCCCGGCTGAGGCGGGTGGAATGATCGTCGGCGATATCCTGGTGGGCATCGAAAATAAACCTGTTGAGGACCATGACGAACTCTTCGCACATCTGTCCGGCGAGGTTGTGGGCAAATTCATCCAGGTGGAAATCCTGCGAGGCGGCAAGCCTGAAACCCTGAAGTTGAAGGTGGGAGCGCGGCCATGATGCTCACAGGCCTGTTCGAAAACGCTCTTAGTGACCTGATGGACCGCGTCCGGGGTGTGCTGGTGGTAGTGCAGGATAGAAAGCGGGGTGTGGGTGCGGGTATCCTTGCCGGGGAGGGGCTGGTCTTAACCAACAACCACGTTGCAGGAAATGGACGTTCCCTGCAGATCTCAATGGCGGGCGGCAGTTTCCGACCGGCGCGGGTGGTGAAGCGCAACCCCGACGAAGACCTGGCTCTCCTGGAAATTCCGGTTAAAGGGAATCCCGTGGCAACCATTTCAGACAAGGAACCAAGAACCGGGGAGATGGTGTTCGCCTTTGGACACCCGTGGGGCCAACGGAACGTACTGACCGGAGGTGTTCTCTCGGCAGTGACAATCGCCCGCACACGAAAAGGCGAAATACCCATTTTGCGAAGCGATGTGCAACTGGCACCTGGAAATTCAGGAGGACCTCTTTTGAACGCAGCCGGGGAAGTTCTGGGATTGAATACCATGATCTTTGGCGGTGACCAGAGCGTGGCGATTCCCGCCAGCGTGCTGCTGAAGTTCCTGGCAGAAGCATACAAGACGGTCCCGAACCCGACGACAGCGGAGGACGTGCTCTAATGCGTGTGGCAATTGTGGCGCACTCCGTGGCGCTGCGACTGGGCCTGCGCGAATTGATCGGAAGCCTGCCCGATATGGAGGTCAGCGCTGACAGCAGCCTCCCGACGGAAATGGCGGGGATAGACGTGCTGGTGGTGACCTCAGTGGACGTCCTGCAATCCCATGAAGGAGAGGTCGGGCCTGTATTGCTGCTGACAGATTCCCAGGATGAAGCGATGCAGTTGACCGAAAACCCCGTTTGGGGTGTACTGCCACTGGATGCCAGCCGGGAAGAGCTTTCGGCTGCACTGCACGCATTGGGTGAAGGGCTGTGGGTCGGGTCACCTGCATTGGCTGGACGATTAATGGAGCATCCCCCTGCCCGAGCATTCGAAGCGGGTGAACCGGTCAACGATACTCTCACGGGTCGCGAGGTGGAAGTGCTGCAGCTAGCCGCGGAAGGATTGGCCAACAAACAGATCGCGCTGGCGCTCAATATCAGCGAACACACCGTTAAATTTCATCTATCTTCCCTGTATGCCAAACTGGGAGTGACCAGCCGCACGGAGGCAATCCGGGCGGGAGTACGACAAGGGCGGGTGGTGATGTAGGCGGGATCCGGAGGGGACGATGGACGGAAGACTATCGTCGATGGGCGATGGATGGGGGTGATTGAGGATAGATGAATTGAGTGCAATTTACCCTGGTCCAACCAGCAAGGCCAATTTGCCACATTTCTACGCGAAAATGATTACCATCGACGCCTGCACCACCGGCAAAGGCAGGTGTGCAGCAAACGCAGTGCGGTGCAAGTGTGCGGTATTGGGCGGCTTGAGGCAGGGGGAAGCATCGGGCTCCCTTGAGCCCGATGCGGTCAGCGTCGGCTCGAAGCCCAGCATTGACAACTCTTGTCGTCGACACCTGCACCCCCGGCATAACCCGCCGGGGCAGGTGTGCACCAAACGCAGTGCGGTGCAAGTGTGCGGCATTGGGCGGCTGGAGGCAGGAGGAAGCATCGGGCTCCCTTGAGCCCGATGCGGCCTACGGCAGCTGGAAGCTGCCTAGGCCGTGAAACACCGCATTTTTTAGCATTCTGACATGCCAAAACGACTAGAAACGACTGAGAGGATTTAAGCATCATTTTTTCGATGATGACTGCGTGAAACATGTTTTCGTGATTGATTGTGAAGGGTCATAGCGCTTCATAAGTCCCTGGTATTTGTATTGCACGCCGCGCGGGTAAGTATTGACGACTCATGTCGTCGACACCTGCACCCCCGGCATAACCCGCCGGGGCAGGTGTGCAGCAAACGCAGTGCGGTGCAAGTGTATGGCGGCTGGGTGATTGCCCCAAATGGGGTGCTCCGCGAATGCACCCGCCGCGCATCCCCCATACACCCGGTATAGTCACGGGTTCTCTCGCTGGCACTGTGGCTTGCCCCGGCGTTCTTTGCCGGGGTATTCGCAAGGGTGAGGGGAAGTGGATGATCTTTGTTGATCACGGATTTCCCACACTGGCAAATCCAATCAGGAGGACCAGGAGGGCATGCTGCGGAATACTGAAGAGAATCAAAAACGACAATCGGCTGGGTTGTTAAGGTTCAAGCGGCAGGCAATTAATATCAACGACTGGTTGCTGCCAAATTAATAATAGAACATATTTTCTGGATTGTCAAGTGGATATATTATGGTTCGAGACATGTCCGGCACTTGATGGATTCAACTCAGGTCCCCGGTTGAAAAGGGACGAATCGATAGAACATTTGCAACGGGTTATCAAAAATACACCAAATTTATCTAATATATCCAGTTGATATTCTGGCGACCCGGTGCTATACTCACGTCCAATTATTATGGGTTGATCCATTATGCATTCCACGAAAAACAGACCTGACGGCAATTTGCCTGCCCTGTTGAGCAGCTTTATCGGTCGAGCGCGGGAGATCGATGAAGTGAAAGCCTTGATATCATCCAACCGGCTGGTGACTTTGTCGGGCACCGGGGGCTGCGGTAAAACAAGGCTGGCTTACAAAGTCGCCGATGAAATGGCGGGAGAGTTTGAAGGCGGCACCTGGATCGTGGAACTGGCAGCGCTGGCTGACCCAGCACTGGTACCCCAGAGCATAGCCGAGGTTTTCGATATCCATGAAAAATCTGGGCGGACACTGGACCGCATGCTGGTTGAGCACCTCCAGCCGAGACAAACACTGCTCCTGGTTGATAATTGCGAACATTTGATCGGAGCCTGTGCGGTCATCCTGGAGGAACTTCTGCAGGCATGTCCCAGGCTTAAAGTGCTCGCCACCAGCCGTGAATTGCTGGGCCTTCCTGGTGAAATTGTATGGACCATACCCCCGTTATCAACCCCCGATCTCCAACTTTGGAAAAACCCAGCCAAGGCACAAGAGGCTCTCCGAGCCAACCAGCAATCGGAGGCAGTCTGCCTGTTTGTGGCTCGTGCGACATCACACACCCCTGAGTTCACGATGACCATTGAAAACGGCAGGTGGATCGCGGAAATCTGCCGACACCTGGACGGCGTGCCGCTGGCTATTGAGCTGGCTGCCGCACGTGTACGGAGCTTATCGGTCGAGCAAATCGCAGAGAGGCTTGATGACCGCTTTCACTTGTTGACGGCTGGTCACCGCACCGGTCCACCCCGGCAACAAACGTTAGCTGCCACATTGGATTGGAGTTACAGCCTGCTTTCAGTGAAGGATAAAAGGGTGCTGCAAATGCTTTCAGTGTTTGCAAGCGGTGCGACGCTGGAAGCAGCAGAAGCGGTATGCGCAGGAAGGGGGATCGAACAAGCCGAGGTGCTGGATATATTATCCCAACTGGTAAATAAAAGCCTCGTAACGGTCAGCAAGCCCGAGGGTCGTGAGACGCGCTATTTCCTGCTCGAAACGATCCGGCAATACGCACGTGGAAAGCTGGGTGAGTCAGACGAAGAAGAGGCGGTAAAAAACCGTCACCTGGATTATTTCGTCCAATGGGCCGAGAAAACAGAACAATACTTGAATGGCAGCGAACAAGTCCGCTGGCTGAAGCAATATGAGAGCGAGCATGACAACCTGCGGGCGGCGTTAGATTGGTGCTTATTGGCTGCGGACAGGGCCGAACCAGGATTGAAGCTGGCAACCAGCACAGCAATTTTCTGGAAAAATCATGGCTATCACCGTGAAGGAAGGGCGCGACTTGCGGCTGCTCTCGCGCAGGGATCTGCGCAGCGACCAACACCTGGGCGTGCACAAGCTCTCCTAAATGCATCCATTCTTGCATTCTTTCAGAGCGATTATCCTGCAGTACGTGCCCTGGCAGAGGAAAGCCTGGTGATCTTTAAAGAGCAAGGTTCTGCCGGGCGGTTGGGAGTTGCAGATGCGCTTGAAATACTGGCAGAAACGGCAACGGAAACCGGTGATTATTCCGCGGCCCCCAGCTTGTATGAGCAAGCTCTATCCCTTTATAGAGAAGCAGGGGATTTGGTAGGTATTGGTGATACGCTAAAGATGCTGGGCTGGGGAGCCATGCGCATTGGCGATTATGAGCATGCAGAGTCCCTGTTGAATGAAGGTCTGATTGTTTGCCGGCAGTCAGGGGATTTGCGCCAAATCTGCTCCTCCCTGGCTGGGTTAGGAGAGTTGGCTGTGCGGCGAGGTCAATATGAACGCGCCACTGACCTGCTAAGGGAGAGTCTCAACATTAGCCGACATTCAGGGGATAAGTGGGGGATTGCGATTGCGTTTGGATCATTGGGATGGGTCGCATTTCGCAAGCATGAATACCAGGAAATGAAGAAATTGATCGGAGAAAGCCTGGACCTGCGCGTGGAAACGGGCGATAGAGGTGGCATCGCCTGGTGCCTGGAAAAACTTGCAGAAGCAAATATCGAGCAATCTCATTTTCACGAGGCAGTTATTATTTTCGGAAACGCGTCCGCCTTGCGCGCTTCCGTGGGATCCGTGATGGATACCGCTGACCGACCAGAATACGAGCGCATGATCTCCAAGGTTCGAACTGGACTCGGAAGGGAGGCATTCACGACGGCGTGGAACGAAGGGCAAGCCATGTCACTTGATCAGGCAATCGATTACGCCCTTACGAAACCCGAGCCAGCTGGAATGGAAATGCCGGTAGAGGAAAAATTCCGCGGGTTAACAGTGCGAGAACGTGAAGTAGCGAAGTTGATCTCTCAGGGCAAATCCAACCGCGAGATCGCGATAGAAATGACGGTCAGCGCGAAAACAATCGAGACTTATATCACACGCATACTCGACAAGCTCGGATTTGATTCGCGAGTGCAAGTAGCCACCTGGATCATCCAAGAGGGGCTTGCTGAAAAGGAGGCGCAATGAAAAATAAAGACCGAAACAATAAGATCGAAGAGTACGGAGCTGGTTTCGATCTGTTAAAGACCGCACTGGAGGAAATACCGAGTAAGGCATGGGAATTCAAGCCCGCTCCCAGCGAGTGGAGTGTCCACGAAGTCATCATACACCTTGCAGACGCTGAATCCATGGGAGCCGTGCGCGCCCGAAAACTGATCGTCGAGCCAGGCAGCACCCTGATGGTATATGATGAGGCGCGCTGGGCTGACATTCTCGACTACCAAAATCAAAATGTGGATGACGCATTACAAATATTAAAACTGACCCGACAAATCACCTACCGCCTGCTCAAGACTCTGCCTGACCAGACCTTCATGAATACAGTGGTGCATCCTGAAAGGATTTATCCTGAATACGGAGAAGCTTATACCCTGGACAAATGGCTTAATATTTATACACAACACATCCGCGACCACATTAAGCAATTAAAGAACAATTACCGGGCATGGAATAGGCTAAATAAATAGTCATTTTGTTGGCTTAACGCGATGTCCTTTCCCATTAATTAGCCGCATTCAAAAGAGGCGGCTGTTATCCTACCAGAAATTGCAGGGGGGTAGTGTAGAGTTTTCCCTGACGACATTTAACCGAAATGGTCATATAGTTGCCCAAGTTTGAGGCACGTCATTAAATATTGGTATGAGTTGATAGGAGAAAACCATGGACAGGAACTTTTTTTACTCGAAACTTGCGCAACAACGTCAAAGCGAGATATCCCAAAAGCTGGCAAACCGTCATATGCTAAAAAAAAGTGAGCTTCAACCCCTCCAGAACATGAAGCAGGAAACGCGCATGACGTTACGACTTGGGACAGCATTTACCGTCATCACCATCATCCTCATGCTCGGTTTTCTGATCTGATCGGTTCACCCCAATTCAAAAGGTGGGAACGTGGAGGGACGGTTTTCAAGTACGCTGCAAGAGCAGTTACTTGAATTGCTGCCATAAAAACAATGGGCAACCAATTGGTTGCCCATTGCATATTTCGACTGATAATAAACATCAATGAACGGTGACTGTCAGTGAATAGTTTACAACCTGACCGTTGTTCGGGATAACCTCGATGACGTACATCTGGGTCTGGGGCAACACCCCGGTCCAGGAGTTGGCTTTTGCCAGGGGACTCAGGAGGGGACCGGTGGCAATGCCGAATACGTCAAGGTAGGCGGTGGTGGAGGGTACGTTGAGAGACACGGTCATAGTCTGACCACTCTTGCAGCCGAATCCATAAGATACGACGTATCCATTGATCGTTGAACCACTCAACGTAATGGAGGTAGCGCCCGAGGAAAAACTAACCAGTTGGGCAACCTTGGCGGTGAGGGTGTAATTCTCGGCTGTCGGGCCTCCAATGACCTGGATTGTGTAGACCTCGGTTTTTGGGAGCAGCCATTGCCAGCGGGTCCATTTGTTGGCTGGATCCAAGAGCTTTGTGCCGTCCGGCTCAAATACGCCAAGGGTTACGTCAGCATGCGGCGATTCCAGGATCAGGATCATGGGCTGGGACTGGCTGGCAGATAACTTATATTCGATCAGCTGTCCCGGCTGGGCGGAACCGGTTACAACTCCGGCGGTGGTGCCGGGCGTGAAGACTATGGTCCCCGGTAAAGGTGTTGGAGAAGCAGTCGGGAGAGGGGTCAGTGTTGGAGGAACGGGTGTGGGGGATGCGAGGGAAACCACGGGGGTGGCGCTTGGGAGAATTGTAATGGGCGTTGGACTTGCAAGGATGGAAGGAGGTGTTGCGCTGGGAGGAATGGAGGTGGATGCGGGGGGAGTAGATAACGGTAGAGTGCAACCCGCCAACAAGAAAATGGAAAACCCGAGGGAGACGATCTTTACCCATGATTTGGGCTGAGAGAATGGAATTTCTGTATTCATGTATTTACCTCTTTTTGAATGGGACATCGCTTAATCATAATCCATGACGTTGAAATGAGGAATATTGTTCCGGGAGGCAGTATCATCCCAGCCCTGCCCCGGTCCCGAAATTCCCTCGGATTCCCTCGGGACGTGTCCCCCGGCTACGCTCGAGACGTGCCCCTCGGATTCCCTGGGGATATATCCCTTGGATTATGCCTGGCGCATATACCTGACGGAAAAACCGCGTCCAAAGAGAACGCGGTTTTCGATGGCGGGGAGGGCGGGATTCGAACCCGCGGCTGAGTTTTAAGTCCCAGCACTCACTTAGCAGGCGAGCCCAATCGGCCACTCTGGCACCTCCCCGTGTGCAGGTGCAACGTCCCGGAAGATGGCAAGGCGGAGGGAGAGGGATTCGAACCCCCGGTGACCTTACAGCCACGACTGATTTCAAGTCAGTTGCCTTAAACCACTCGGCCATCCCTCCGGGCTGGAAGATTTTACCATAATCTGAGGGGGGTGCGAGGCTGGGGCAAACTGGATGCTCACGGCTCTCGATACAATCATTTATGCCCTACCCCCGACCCCTCCCCAGACGGGGAGGGGAGTAAGTAAGAAATAAGGAGTGCGGAGGCGCGAAGCGCCTCCGCACTCCTTATTTCCTCTATTCATTAGTGGAAAAGGAAACATAAATCACCAAATACAGACAAAGTTGGTATAATTCACGCCCGATGAAAAAATACCATGTTTGGACCGAAGGCTGCCAAATGAATGTGGCCGATTCACAGCGCCTAGGATCGGCACTTGAGCGCCTTGGCTATGAATTTACCGGTAAGGCTGACGATGCCGATGTAATTGTATTAAACACGTGCGTTGTACGCCAATCAGCGGAGGATAAGGCGACCAACCATTTGAGTTCCCTGCGACCGTTGAAAACAAAGAATCCCGGGCTGGTGGTGAACCTGATGGGCTGCCTGGTGGGCATCCGGGAACCCGAAATGCTGCGCGCCCGATTCCCATTCGTGGATGTGTTCTCACCGCCCTCGGACCCGGGTCCGTTGATCACGTATTTGACCCAGGGCGAGGCACAAAGCTTCGAGAGAGGCGTGACCGAGGACCGATTTGCATTGATGGACGGGGACTTGCTGCTGCCAGAGAAAGAACGGGGGAATACCGTCTCAGTGCACCTGCCCGTGGTGCTGGGGTGTTCGCATGCGTGCACTTTCTGCATCATCCCTGCGCGGCGGGGAGCCGAACGTTCGCGCCCTACAGACGAAATAGTCTCCGAGGCACGTTCCCTGGCATCCCAGGGGGTAAAAGAGATCACGCTACTGGGACAGATCGTGGACCGCTATGGGAAAGACCAACCGGGAGGAGCGGACCTGGCGGCACTGCTGCGAAAGATCAACCAGGTGGACGGACTGGAACGCATCCGCTTCCTGACCTCACACCCGAATTATTTCAACGAATCCCTGATGGACACAGTGGCGGAATTAACCAAGGTGATGCCCCATATTGAAATCCCGATCCAGTCAGGGGACGATGAAATTTTAAAGAACATGCGGCGCGGTTACAGCAAGGACGATTACCGGCGGAAGGTAGCGATGATCCGAGAGCGCATACCAGGCTGCTCCATTGCGACCGATATCATCGTTGGCTTCCCAGGCGAGAGCGAGGCACAGTTCATGGGCACGTACCAGCTGCTGGAAGAACTGCGGTTGGACGTGGCGCACCTGGCGCGATATTCCACGCGCCCAGGCACCGTGGCGGAGAGATTGTACAACGATGACGTAGCGGAGGAAGAGAAGATGCGCCGCTTCCGCCTGCTGGAGGACCTGCAGGAGAAAATTGGGGGAAATATCAACGCCGGGTATCTCGGAAAAAAGGTGGAGGTGTTGTTCGAGGGAAAAGTTAAGGGGCGCTGGCGCGGTCGCACGCCAACGAACAAGCTGGTGTTTGTGGAGAGCGACGAAGTCCTGCGGGGAGAAGTGAAGCCGGTGAAAGTGACGTGGACCGGACCGTGGTCGATGCAGGCGAGAATTTAATAAGGGTGAATAATTAATCACCTCAAACCCCGAGAATATTAATAGGCAGAGGGAATATGCACCAGGAGAAAGTCAGACCGACAGCCGTTTGCGTATGCCGGGACCAGGAGCGGATCCTTGTGGCAGAATACAAGGAAAAAGGACGCCTGTATTATCGTCCTTTAGGCGGGGAGATCGAGTTCGGGGAACACGGGGATGAAACCGCAATAAGGGAAATCCGCGAAGAAATTGGAGCGGAACTATGCGACGTTCGCTACCTGGGACTGTTGGAGAATATTTATCGCGTGGGGAATAGAAGCGCACACCAGATCGTACTGGTATATGACGGCCGGTTCAGCGACTCCAGCATTTATGAAAAAGGAGCACTGGAGGGGAATGAATTGGGGAAGCCATTCAAAGTGGTATGGAAACAACTGGACGAGTTTGGGCCGGAGAAAGCCACCGTTTTCCCGGATGGATTGTTAGAACTTCTCAGTCATTAAACCAACCTCCCGCTTTTTTAGCGGGAGACTGATCTCAGTAGGAGGCAAGGCTGTTGCTGAGTTTGCTGAAGACATTTCCGATGGTAGGGCCGAATATTAGTAAAACAGCAATAACAATTAGAGCAATTAACAAAAAAAGGAATGCATACTCGACCATGCCCTGCCCATTTTCACGGATGCTGTACAGCATCGCCATCACCTCCTTTCCTAAGATTCCATAGACACATTATATACCGATTGTTTTTCCAGCGAGTTTGCATATTTGCAAAGTGAGCGCAAGGGACAACGGGGACAGGCGGGCTTGCGGGCAGCGCAGACCTGGCGGCCGAGGCGGATGATATTTAAATGGGCGGAATAATATGATTTGGGCGTGAAAAGATTCTCCAGGTGGACATGAGCCTGGCTGACTGTCATCCCGGAAGGAAGCAGCCCAACCCGCCCGGTCACGCGGAAAATGTGAGTGTCGACGGGGAAGGCGGGGAGTCCAAGCGAAAAAAGCAAGACGATGGCGGCAGTCTTTGGACCAACACCCTTGAACTTCATCAACCAGGCACGCGCATCTTCGAGGGGTAAATCCTTCAGGAAAAACAAGTCCAGCGAACCACGTTCCGCATAAATATCCCGCAGAACCTGGCGGATGCGGGGGCCTTTTTGATTGGCCAACCCGGCAGGGCGAATGGCAGCGGTGACCGCGGCGGGCTGCGCATCACGCACCTGTTCCCAAGTGGGAAATCGCCGACGGAGCGATTCAAAGGCACGGTCCCGGTTGGCATCATTGGTATTTTGGGAGAGGATGGTGGAGACAAGTTCATCCACCGGCGGCATTGGATTGCGCCAGGTAGGCTGTCCATAAAAATCCAGCAGGCGCTTGTGCACCTGCCGGGCGAGAGTTTCGAGAGCGTCCAAGCTGTTTATGCGGTCCTTTGCAGGGTGAAAGCTGGATGCGATTCACCAACCACGATCTTGCGCCAATTTGTGACAGGCTTGAGAGGGCCAAAATCGGCTGCCAGCTCTTCCAATTCCTTTTCGCCGATGTACCCCATCTGGCGCAGGATTTCCAGGGCAACCGCGGGGCGGACGCGGTTGTAAACATCGCCATTCGCTTTCCGGATGGCAAGGTCGCCATCGGAAATTTTGAAAGCAATGCCAATGCCGGGTGATTCTGCTCCCAATACTCCGCCCAAAATGCCCAGGATCATGTAGCCTTCCGCGCCAGCCTTGGATACGATGCGTCCAGAACAGACCTCCATCAGGCGAGTATCGAAACGACCAGGACCAGCGACCATGACCGGATTGGCCACCATGGATTGGGTGATGCGACGGCAGGCTGCGGCACGTTCTGCCTGGAGACTGCGCGGGTCGCATACACGTGCAAATGCGAGAGCAGCATTGTAGAGAGGGACCGCAAAATTGGGGACCGAACAGCCGTCAATTCCCAGTTCGACCTGCTCGAGCGGGAGGCTGCACATCTCCGCCAGCGTTTCGAGAATGGCTTTCTGAACCGGGTGTTCGGGGTTGACGTAATCGGAGATCGGCTGCCCGCGCATGCGGGCGGCAGCAAGCATCCCGGTATGCTTGCCTGAACAGTTGTGACGATTGGGGGAGAGGACTTCGCCACGCGCACGCATGGCTTCGACCGTGGGCATATGCGAGAGCGGATGAGTACCGCACAACAGGTCGCTCTCCTGCACACCCACCTTGGCCTGGATACTTTCAATCACCTCGACTTGTTCGTCAGTCCCGTCATGAGAGCCACAGATGATAGCCAATTCCCTGGAGGTGAGATGAAAAGTTTGGTCGCCGCCGCGCTCGATGAATGGGAGAGCCTGGAATGGCTTAGCGCTCGAACGAAGGAATGTGATGGTGTGCGGATCACCCAACGAAGCCAGCAAACGACCAGCGGAGTCGACCACGGCAGCCGCTCCAAAATGGATGGATTCCACGATGCGCCCGCGGGTTACTTCAAAGACCGGCTGGTAAAACCCTGCCAATGTTTTCCTACTCCTCGCTGCTGGCAGTGCCTGAAGAACGGTAATGGCGTGTGTAATAATGATGCAAGCCGTAGCGCAGGCGGCGGGTATACTTTTGCAACTGAGTGGAGGGAATTTTAAACGGACGCAGCAACGGCGTGATCAGGTTTTCAACTGCTTCAGGGGAGGATTTTTTACCAGCCAGCTTTTCAACCTTATTAAAAACGGTTTCAAGATAATCCTTTTGGGCGCGAATCACGTCGACAGCCACCACTCCGCCACGACCACTGATGACAAACCAGTTCCGATAAGCAGCGGAGAGGAGGAGTTTCAACGTATCAAGCCAGACGGGCAGGTCTGCCCCAGCGAGGAAAGGCGGCTGGTTTTTAAGCACTGCGTCACCAACAAAGACCACCTTTGAGTCGGGCAGGATCACCCAGGCAGCGCCGGCAGTGGGACCGGGATGATGTTCAAACAAGACGGGGGAGTCGCCCCAGTTGATGGTCATTTGGCTGCTAAAGGTGATCTCGGGCGGGACCCAGCGGATATTTCCCAGACCGGGAATGCTTTCCCAATCGGAACCAGTTTCATCGCCCTGGGCTTTGAACGTGGTTGGACGAGTGCGGAAGACATGGGCGGTCTTTTCCTGCGCAACAATGGTGCAGTCCATTGCCCGGTCACCGAGGGTCCGGTCGGGGTGCGCATCGAGGTTAACGAGCAGACGTTCGGCACCGCCTCCCAGGTTCATGAGAGCGGCGCGCCACGCACGCCCATCTTCCGGGGAAGGCGGGGCGTCAACCTGGATCAACCCATGAGGCATATTTATCACCCCGAGCGTTGCTCCCGGAAATTGATGGTCAATAAAGACATTCGTTGCGATCGTCTGCATAATTGCTCCTGAAAGGATTATTTTTCCCTGGCAACCGGGAGGGTGAGAATGAACCTGGACCCACGACCTACTTCGCTCTCAACCCAAATTTTTCCACCGTGACCATTGACTGCCAGGCGGCAGAAGGCAAGCCCAACCCCGAGACCGGCGGCATTATCCTGGCGCTTGAGGCGGGTATATTTTTCGAAGACGTGTTCCAGATCATCTGCGGGTATGCCTGATCCATTATCCTGCACCCAAAATTGGACCCAATCTCCTTCCAGTTTGCCGCCCAGTTCGATGACCCCTTCGGGAGAAGTAAATTTGGAGGCGTTCTCCATCAGGTTAATGAGAACGCGGCGGATCATATCGACATCCACCCAAACAGGCGGCATCTTGTCAGAAATATTGGACTTCAGCTCCTGGTGGCGGCTATCGGTCATCGGGCGGACAGCATCTATAGCCTCGGAGACCAGATTGGTGGGAGTGACACTTTGTTGGGAAACAATGGCCTGGCCTGATTCAAGGCGATTGATATCGAGCAGGGAACTAACCAGACGCTGGATACGGTCAGTGGAACGGCGGGCGATGGTGGTCACCGATTGAATGGATTCATTTTCGGCATCGGGAAACAATGTTGAAAGTACGTCGAGGCTTGAGATGATGTTAGCAAGCGGGGAACGCAGGTCATGATAGATCATGGAGGTCAACTCTTCGCGCAGGTTATCCAGATCCTTCCTTTCGCTGATATCCCGCATCAACCACTGGATCGATTCAGCTTCTTCAAACACCACTTTACGCACATACACCTGGATGGGTATCTTTTTACTATTTTTGGTTTTCAAGACAGATTCGTAGCTGATGATCTTCCCGGTTTTGAGCTTATCCAGGCTGACACTATTCTTCGCCTGGGACCCATCCTGGAGCTGGTCGATCATCAGCCCCTGCAATTGGCGGGAGGTGTATTCGGTGATGACCGCGGCCTGGCGGTTGCCCTCGTGCACCTTGCCATCCAGACTGGTTATGAGAATCGGGTCCACGCTGTCATCAAACAACTCGCGGTAGCGTTTGTGGGCGACCTGTAGCTGTTCGAACAACTGGGCGTGCTGGATGGTTGAACCAGCCAGGTTGCCAATGCCGGTAAGGACCAGGAGGGCGTCGGTGTCAAAAGCCCCCGAGATGGGATTGATAGCCTGAAGGATACCGATGACACGTCCCTGGGCATAGATCGGAGCGACCACCATGGCATGAATTTCGAAACCGGCAAACAGTTCGCCAGGTACAAATCGCTTGTCATCGCGCACCACGGGGATCACAACACCTTCGCCTTCGTGTGCCACCCACCCGATAACACCCACGCCGGCATGGACGCGCTTTCCGACTATCCCTTCCTTGTGCTCCCCGGTGGCGGCATGAAAGACAAGGTCCCAGTTTGACTCCACCAGCGCGAGCGCGACCGTCTCGACCTCTAAAGCCTGGATTGTTTCATTTAATATACGCTGGAGCACATCGTCCAAGCGGAGGCTGGCATTGATGGCGGCTGCACTGGCTGCAAGGGCGGTCATAACGCGCGCCTGGCGCTGGCTCTCAGCGTAGAGGCGGGCATTGAGGACCGCAATCCCAGCCTGGTCGGCAATAGCCTGCATCAAGCTGAAATGATCCTGGTTATAAGAACCGGGAACCGGGTGGACCAGCGTGAGGACACCCACGAGCCGCTCACGCGCCATCAAGGGAACGCACAAGGCTGCCTTCGCCCCGGACTGATCAGCTGCATCGTCCGGTCTACGCAGCCAGCGTTCATCCTGGCTGGTGTCGGGGACCATTGCCGGCTGGCGGTTGCGGACAACCCAGCCTGCCAGGCCACGTTCGACGGTCTCGCGCAACTGCTGGGTGGTGTGGTCATGAATCTTGCGCCCATAAACGATGGCTGAATCGATGGCGCGGCCGTTATCGTCGAGGACTACTATACTGGCGCGTTCGCCACCCACATACTTGAGCGACTGGAACAAGATGCGCTGCAAAACCGTGCGCAACTCCAGAGCGGAGGCCAGTTCACGGCTGACATCAAAAAGGAATTGGAGAGTCGACTTGGTCTGTTCGTCTGCCATAGGCACCTGCTAAATATACTTCAAACCAGTTCCCGTATTGAATAATACAACTTTTTCGTCCTGATGTACCCAGCCATTATCGACCAGGTGACGCAACCCTGCAAGGGTGGCTGCTCCCTCAGGGCAAGCCAACACACCCTCCGTGCGTGCCATCCCGCCTTGCGCTGCCAGGATCTCATCGTCAGAGACCGCCAAGGCAGTACCATGGCTATCACGGAGAATTGCCAGGATCAAGCGGTCTGCGAAAACAACCGGGACCCGCAAGCCAGACGCCAGGGTGGCGGCGTTTTGCCAGGGTTCCGCACGCTGCGCACCGCCCTGGAAGGCGCGCACCAGAGGCGCACAGCCAGCAGCCTGGACAGCCACCATGCGCGGGCGTTCGGGACCAATCCAGCCGAGGGCTTCCAGCTCCGCGAAGGCTTTCCACATACCGACCAAACCAGTCCCGCCGCCAGTGGGATAGATAATCACATCCGGGAGGTGCCAGTCAAAGGATTCAGCCAGCTCGAACCCCATCGTCTTTTTCCCCTCCACCCGGTAAGGTTCCTTGAAGGTGGAGACATCGAACCAATTTGTGCCGCGGGCCGCTTCTGCAGCCAAACGGGCGGCGTCACTGATGAGCCCATCCACCAGGTGCAAGTCTGCACCAGCGGCGCGGACCTCGCGCTGGTTAGCAGGAGGAGCATCGCCTGGCATGAAAACGTGCGCAATTACACCTGCGCGAGCTGCATAAAAGGCCAGCGCGCCGCCGGCGTTCCCCGCGGTGGGGATGACGAATTCCCTGCAGCCCAGTTCCAGTGCCCGGGAGACGGCAACACACAATCCACGAGCTTTGAACGAGCCGGTAGGGTTGGAGGATTCGTCTTTTATGAACAAGTGATCAAGGTCAAGTTCTTTTCCAAGCCGCCCGGCAGGCAGGAGCGGTTTATCGCCCTCTCCCAGGGTCAGGCGAAATTCTTCATTTCGAACTGGCAGAAGTTCCGCCCAGCGCCATAATCCGCGCGGACGAGCGTAAACCTGAGCCGGGGTGAGACTGGCGGCCACTTTTTGAATATCGTAGCGCGCCAGGAGCGGGGAGCGGCAATCTGCGCAAAAATTTTGCACCCGGTCGGCATCAACAATTTTCCCGCATTCAGGGCATTCGAGATGGGTGAGTGCACTTTCAGGCATTGCAATTAGTATACTGCTACTTTTGAAAAATTGGAAACTTGTTACCCGAGGTGGAGGAATCGATAAAAATCAAGATTGGAAACCTTCGATTGCATGATAAATCCGTATGGGAAGAAATGAGAACATAATTGGATAGGTTTATTCATTGAATGTTCATGCGGAGGTGCTATGATAGGTATAGAACAGACAGGTGAACGTGCTTTCTCTCCTCTCCTCCCGAAACGACCCGGAATAATCATCCGGGCCGTTTCGTGTTTGCATGACCTGGACCGGTCAAGGCAGTTCGTAGATCACGGGTTTCAAGAGGGAGAGATCAAACTCCGCCAGGCGGTTGGGACCGAGTTTTTCCATCGCAGCGACCGCGGCATGCAAGTCCCGCTGCAATTGACCCACAGCAATCCCGCGGCAGGTTTCGGGCCAGAGGGTGAGCCATTTCTGGCTGCGCCGGTACACCTTGATCGCCCCAGCGTAATTTTGGCGGGTGATATGCAGATAGACCACACCTGCCTGCAGGATGCCCTGGTAAAGCTGGCGGACGGGACCCGTTTCTGCGCGCCAGGCTGCTTCCAGCGCTTCATGAGCCAGCCAATAGCGACCATGGTTGAAAAGTTCCAGACCCTCGATCGCCTTTGGATGCAGGGGTCCGGTACAATCCGTTGAAGTCGGAGGAGTGGGTGCGGAGAGTTGGGCTGGCATCATGAGCAGTGCAGATGATAACCGAAGGATGACCCGTTATCGTTTCAAAGTCCGGTATTTAACCCGGTGCGGTTGAAGGTCTTTGCCGAAGGCTGCGAGCATGTGCGCTTCGTAGTCGCTCCAGTTACCGAGGAACAGGCGGGCCTGGCTGTCGCCTTCGAATGCCAGGATATGGGTGCAGATGCGGTCCAGGAACCAGCGATCGTGGCTGACGACTACGGCACAGCCGGCAAAGTTCTCGAGGGCTTCCTCCAGCGCGCGGAGCGTGTTCACGTCCAGGTCGTTGGTGGGTTCATCGAGCAGGAGCACATTAGCGCCCTCTTTCAGGGTCTTGGCAAGATGGACCCGGTTGCGCTCGCCGCCGGAGAGGGTGCCCACTTTCTTCTGCTGATCGCTCCCGGCGAAGTTGAAGGAAGAAACGTAGGCACGAGAATTCATCTTCCGAGTGCCGAGGGTGATCTCGTCCTCCCCGCCACTTATCTCCTCCCAAACATTCTTATCGTTATCAAGAGGACGCATCTGGTCGGCGTAAGACCATTTTACGGTCTCGCCAATGCGGATGGAGCCGCCATCGGGCTTTTCGCTGCCGGTAATCATCCGCAACAGAGTGGTCTTGCCGGCACCGTTCGGACCGATGATACCGACGATGGAACCGGGTAATATTTTTGCGCTAAAGTTTTCGAGCAGAAGCCGGTCACCGTAACCCTTGGTGACATTATCAAATTCGAGGACGATGTCGCCCAGGCGCGGACCGGGCGGAATGTAGATCTCCTGTTCGCCGCGAAACTTTTCCACTTCCTGGGAAAGGAGTTTTTCGTAGGCCGTCAGGCGGGCCTGACCTTTTGCCTGGCGCGCCTTGGGGGACATGCGAACCCACTCCAATTCGCGTTCGAGAGTCTTCTGCCGCCGGGACTCGGTCTTTTCTTCCTGGCGCAGGACTTCCTTTTTCTGCTCCAGCCAGGAGGTGTAATTGCCCTTCCAGGGGATGCCATAACCGCGATCGAGTTCCAGGATCCAGCCTGCGACATTGTCGAGGAAATAGCGATCATGGGTGACGGCAATAACCGTCCCCTTGTAATCGCGCAGGTGGTGTTCGAGCCAGGCGACCGACTCAGCGTCGAGGTGGTTGGTGGGCTCGTCGAGCAGGAGGATATCGGGCTCGGTGAGCAACAGGCGGGTGAGGGCGACCCGGCGGCGTTCTCCGCCGGAGAGTATTTTAATGGGAGTATCTGCCGGAGGACAGCGCAGGGCATCCATGGCGAGTTCCAGGTGGGAATCGAGGTTCCAGGCATCCACTTTATCGAGAGCCTCCTGGAGTTTGGCCTGTTCTGCTATCAAAGCGTCAAAGTCCGCATCCGGGGCGGCAAATGCAGCATTGACCGCTTCGTAACGGGCAAGCATCTCCACGATGGGCTGGACCGCCTCACGCACCACCTCAATAACAGTTTTAGTTTCGTCGAGATGCGGTTCCTGTTCAAGAAGGCCCGTAGTGTAACCCTTGCTGACGGCTATCTCGCCGACGTAATCCTTGTCCTGACCGGCCATGATGCGCAGCAGGGTAGATTTGCCGGCGCCATTCAAGCCAAGCACGCCAATCTTGGCACCATAATAGAAGCCCAGCGAGATGTCACGCAGGACCTGCTTGTTGGGGGGATGGATGCGCCCGACGCGCACCATGGAGTAAATTACCTGGGTATCAGACGGCATGATCTATTTAACCTTTATCCTTCACACAATTGTCTCAATTCATCTTCCCCAATGATCTTTACCCCCAGGGACTGCGCCTTCTGAAATTTGGAACCAGGCGCTTCGCCGACCACCAGGAAGCTGGTGTTCCTGCTGACAGAGTCGGTGACTTTACCACCGTGCTGTTCAATCAATTCCCTAGCCTGCTCACGGCTTAATCCCGGCAGGGTACCGGTGATCACAAAGGTCATGCCGGAGAGGGACCCCGAGGACGGACGCTCACTACCGGATGCGTAGGTTGGCCAAACCCCAGCCGCTTTCAATTTCCCCAGCACCTTCCGATTGCGTTCGCTGCTGGAACCAGTCGAGGATGGCTTCGGCAATATTCGGACCAACCCCTTCCACCGCCTGCAACTTGTCGTTGGTAGCCGATGCCAGGAGATCCAGGGAGGGGAAATGGCGGGATAAATCCGCGGCAGAAACTTCACCCACACCGTGGATGCCAAGCGCGGTAATTAAGCGGTTCAAAGGCTGCTGCCGAGAAGTTTCAATGGCGGCGAGCAGGTTTTCAGCGATCTTTCCAGGCGGTGCTGATTCGGCCTTGCGGTCCTTTTTTGTCAGAGCCGCAAGAATATCCTCCCGTTTGAGGGTGTAAATATCCGCAACATCCCTGACCAGACCCGATTCGATGAGTTTTTCGACGATCTTGATCCCCAGCCCGTTGATGTCCATGGCACCACGCGAGACGAAGTGTTCGACATTGCGCACCAGTTGGGCAGGACAGGCAGCATTGACGCAGTACCAAGCGACTTCGCTTTCGAAATGTTCCACCGGCTGCCCACAGGCGGGACAGGCATGCGGAGGGACATAGGGTTTTTCCGTCCCGGTGCGCAAGTCGAGGACAGGTCCAATGACGTAGGGGATGACCTCCCCGGCGCGTTTAACCAGCACCCGATCGCCGGGGCGGATATCTTTCTCGGAAATGTAATCGAAGTTGTGCAGGGTGGCATTCCTGACAATGACGCCATTAATTTCCACCGGTTCCAGGACAGCCTTGGGGGTGAGGACCCCGGTACGACCGACTTCCACCTCGATGCCGAGCAGCTGGGTGGTGACCTCACGGGCCGGAAACTTGAAGGCAACCGCACCGCGGGGGTCCTTGCCAACAAAACCCAGGTCGGCAGCCAGGTCAAGGTCATCGATCTTTATGACCATGCCGTCGGCTTCGTAGGGAAGTTCGTCACGACGCTTATCCCACGAGGTGGTGTAATTGATGGCGGACTCGATATCCTCAAAACGCTGAGCATCGCGGGTGACCGGGAAACCCAGGAGGCGGAGATATTCGAGCAGCTCCCATTGGGAGCGCGGCTCCCGGGGCTGCTGCGAGTCGTTTTCCCAATACACTATCTGATAAACCAGGAGGGTAAGTGGACGGGAGGCCGTGACGACCGGGTCCAGCTGGCGCAAGGAACCAGCGGCAGTGTTGCGGGGATTCAGGTAGGTCTTTTCGCCTTTTTCCTCGAGGCGCTTGTTCAATTTATCGAATTCTTTTACGGGGATAAAAATTTCGCCGCGTACGACCAGGTATGCCGGGGGGGCAGGGACCTTATGGTCACGAGGCAAGGTACCTGAGTTTTCTGCCTGGACGGGAACCTTCAAGGGGATGGCTTTCACCGTGCGCAGGTTGGAAGTAATATCCTCGCCCACCTCTCCATCCCCGCGGGTGGCACCCTGGACAAAAATCCCCCCACGATAGTGGAGGACCACGCTCAAGCCATCAATCTTTGGCTCGACAACGAACCTGGCTTTCTCCAGCCGGTCATCCAGTTTACAGACACGCTCGTACCATGCGTAGGCATCCCCCGGACCGAAGGCATTTGCCAGCGAAAGGATCGGACGGGGATGGCGGACCTTCTCGAACTTTTCGGAAGGAACGGCACCGGCACGCTGGGTTGGTGAATCGGGGGTGACCCAGGCGGGATGAGCGGTCTCAACCTGGCGCAACTCCACGACCAACTTATCAAACTCGGCGTCGCTGATCAGCGGGTCGTCCATTACGTGATAGCGGTGGTTGTGGAAATTTACCTGCTGTTTAAGATCTTCGTAGCGTTTTAGAATGGTGGAATTATCCATGTCGGCTCCAGGGTCGCGCTCCGGGGGAAACCATACACACCTGATTATATTCGCAAATTGGGGGCTTGACAAAATAGTACAGATGTTCTATACTATGTCAACCAATATAGTACATACGTTCTAATACGACAAAGGAGGTCGTCATGAACACAACATTACCTAACCACCGAGGCTTTTTCTCCACCTTAAAGGGTCTCTCGATCCGGCGAGGGATGACCTGGGGAATGATCATCATCGGCGCGCTGATCGCGTTCGAGATGTTCAACTACAGCACCACCCAGTTCGCGTTAAACGATGTGCTGGGTAACCTGACTTTTGCCGGCATCCGCTGGGCGACGATCCTTGCCCTGGCTTTCTGCGGAATCGACTTTGCCGGGATCGCCCGTTTGTTCACCCCCGAGCAGGGGCGCGACCAACCTGCAGAGGTATGGTACCTGTTTGGGGCATGGATCCTGGCGGCTGCGATGAATGCCACCCTGACCTGGTGGGGGGTATCCGTTGCGATCGTCAGCCATTCAAACCTGAGCAGCGAGGTGATCAGCACCACCACCCTGACCAAGGTCGTGCCGGTGTTCGTTGCTGTCATGGTCCTGCTCATCCGGGTGCTACTGATCGGGACCTTCTCGGTAAAAGGCGGTAAGATGTTCAGCCAAGCCGAGAACCGTCAAAGCACCCGCATATCCCGTGATTTCCAACCAGCCAATACAATGAGCTCACGTCCGCATCCGGCCAGCATTTCCCCCTTCAGGCCAGCGGCCAAGGCAGCCCGCCCAGAAATCAAATTACTCCCGCAGCGACCCGACTTTTCCAAGCATGGCGATGCAGAGCAAGGGTGTGCATGAAGCGGAATACGTGGATACACCCCGCAACTCCTAAGCAACCATTCCCGGGAACATGTCCCCACGAAATTTCGATCCTTTACCGATACAGGCAGCCGTCTCCACCGGGAGCGGCTGCCTTTCCGGACTCCTGCTTCCGCCATTGGCGGTGGTCCTGATCGGAGTGCTGCTAATGTTTTTTTCATTGGGATCGACGATGAGTCCCAGTCCATCGGAAACCCAGGTCGAGGCCTCCCGCAGGAAGATCTCGAAAATTTTTACCCCAGAAGTGCAATATTGGGCAGGCAGGATCCAGAGCTGGGCTGCAGAGGCGGGAGTGGACCCGAACCTGGCTGCGACCGTGATGCAAATCGAGTCATGCGGCGATCCGCAAGCCCTATCAGGTTCAGGAGCAATTGGACTTTTCCAGGTGATGCCTTATCACTTTACAAACAGCGAGAACCCATTTTCCCCCGATACGAATGCATTACGCGGTCTTGACTATCTCAGAAGATCACTGGAGGCAGCCAACGGGGAGGCGCGCCTGGCATTGGCAGGATATAATGGTGGAATTGGCGTGATCAACTGGTTAGAAACCAGTTGGCCAACCCAGACGCAGCGCTATGCCTATTGGGGTAGCGGCATTTATACTGAAGCCTCCAGCGATGCAAGCGCGAGTCCCCGACTGCAGGAATGGCTGAAGGCAAACGGAATATCCTTATGCAAGCAGGCAGCCATGCGGCTGGGTATCAGACCGTAGGAGTGGGTTCCAGCACTTTCAAAATGGGCAGGTAAATGCAGAAGATGGTACCCTTGCCTTCAGCCGAATCCACTTCAATTTGTCCCCCGTGACGGTTGACAATCCAATATGCAATGGAAAGCCCCAACCCAAATCCGCCAACCTTGGAGCGTGAGCGGGATTTTTCGGCGCGGTAGAATCGCTCAAAGATATGCGGCAGGTCCTCAGCCGGGATGCCCTGCCCGGTATCACGGACAATGAGGCGGGCGTTATCACCCACCTTCCCCAAACTGAGAAAAACCTCGCCGCCCTGGGGGGTGTACTTGATGGCATTGGCGATCAGATTAATTAATACCTGCTTCAAGCGGTCGCGATCACCGTTAATAATTATTTGATCAATATCGGGGAGTTTCAACTGGACGCGTTCACGTGCCAGTATGCGCATTTCCTTAAATACTTCCAGGAGGAGCGTATCCAATTCAACAGGAGCGAAGTGGAGGGGGAGTTTCCCCGATTCAGCCTGGGCCTCAAGCAGGAGATCTCCGACGAGACGAGTGAGGCGGTCAGCTTCGTCCTCGATGTTATCAAGGGATTCAACATCCATCTTATTCATACGGCGCATCAAATCCACGTTGCCCTTGATGACCGTAAGCGGGGTGCGCAATTCGTGACTTACATCAGCGAGGAAGCGCTGCTGGGAAGAGAAGAGCTGTTCCAACCTTCCCAAGGTCTCATTGAAGGCAGTCACCAAGCGCCCCATTTCATCGTTCTCAGTGCCGCGCTGGGGGATGCGCTGGGACAGGTCGTCGGCACCCGAGATGCGCAGGGCAGTTTCGGTAATATCGACAAGAGGAGAGAGCACCCGGGCATTAAGGAACCAGGAGAGGAGGGCAGCAAATATAATGGCGGCGACCGCAATAACCAGGATCGTTTGGACAAGTGATTGGCGGGTGGTATCCACCATGGTCATACTGGCGGCAACCTGCAAAGTTCCAATGGGACGTCCACCCGCCTCGAGGGGAACGCTCAAGACGCGCAAGTGCACCGACTGGACCAGAGAATCACGGAAGATGGAGCGTTTTAGCTGGTAACCGACCTGGTCCAAAGGCTGGCTGATCTGACCGAGACCAGGGGAAGAAGAGATCAGGCGACCGTTTTTATCCCAGATTTGGTAGTAGACAAATGAAGTCAGATTAAGCTTGGGGAGGGTTTCCTGGCTGAGTTCCCCGGCGGGACCTACACGCCACCCGATCAATAGGTCGTTAGTAGTTTGAGAAAGCGTGGAATCCACCTGGGCGACCAGCAGGATGTTGACAAGGGAATACAGGAGAACTCCAAAAACCAGCAAAATCCCCCCGGTGATTGCCGAGTATAAGATTGTCAGGCGTAAACGCAGGGACATTTACGGGTTCTCGCGCAGGACATACCCCACACTACGCACAGTATGGATCAAGCGAGGCTCACTATCCGATTCAAGTTTTTGGCGAAGGTAACGAATGTATACTTCCAGCACATTGCTCTCCCCACCAAAATCATACCCCCAAACGCGGTCGAAAATCACTTCACGGGTGAGCACCTGGCGCGGGTGGCGCAGGAAAAGTTCAAGCAATTCGTACTCTTTGGCAGTAAGAGGGATGAGGCGCGAGCCGCGGGTCACCTGGCGGGAGACGCTGTCCATGGTTAGGTCGGCGAACTCGTAAACCTGGTTGCGCTCGGTTTGCGTGCGGCGAAGGAGGGCGCGCATGCGGGCGAGTAATTCCTCCAGGTTAAAGGGTTTGACCAGGTAGTCGTCTGCACCTGCATCCAGCCCCTGAACACGGTCCTGAACGGTATCCTTGGCGGTCAGCATTAATATGGGAAGGCTGCCTCCCATGCGCAAGCGTCGGCAGACCTCCAGCCCATCCATACCCGGCAGCATCCAATCCAGGATGACCAAGTCGGGATGATGATCGTGCGCCTGGTTTAGTCCGGTGCGACCTTCGGTGGCAATGTCCACCAGGTAACCTTCATATGCCAGGCCGCGCTGGAGAACTTTCAATATGGCCGTGTCGTCTTCAATGATCAAGATTCGTTCGTTCATATTGTGCCTCTCACTAAAATATACCACAATCTTTTGGTAGAATGGAGTCATGTCAATCCTTAAAAGGATTTTTGACCTGCTGGTAACCATACTAAGCCTGATAATCACCATTCCGCTGATGGTGATCATCAGCGTGCTGGTCTGGATCTTCCTGGGCACCCCGATCCTTTTCCTCCAGCAGCGTCCCGGTTACAAGGGCAAACCTTTCATTACTTATAAATTCCGCACAATGACAAACCGCAGAGGTCCACATGGGAAATTGCTGCCTGATGCAGAGCGATTGACACCCTTTGGACGGTTCCTGCGGTCCACCAGCCTGGACGACCTGCCCCAACTTTGGAACGTGATAAGCGGACAAATGAGCCTGGTTGGGCCGCGCCCGCTGCTGATGAGCTACCTGGAAAGGTATACAGCGGAGCAGATGCGCCGGCACGATGTACTACCGGGCATCACCGGGTGGGCACAAATTCACGGGCGAAACACCCTGGATTGGGATAATAAGTTCAAGCTGGATGTTTGGTACGTGGACAACCGGTCATTCTGGCTGGACATAAAGATTTTATTGCTCACACCGTGGAAGGTTTTCAAGCGGGAAGGGATCAGCCAGCCCGGACAGGCAACAGCGGAAGAGTTCAAAGGAAACAAATAAGCGGGCGTGCGGGCGTACCGCGTTTGGTATAATCTGCATAACATTCAACGATCAACCCGGAGACAAGCAGCCGGTCCGCTGATCAGAGACCTGCCGGTTGGTGCGAGGCAGGCGGCAGGATGGTGAAATCCCCTCCGGTCTCCTCGGATGAGGAGGGTCGCTCTTGCAGAAGTTGATTGCAGTGATGCAGGAACTGTAAGGAACGACTGACCCTTAAGGGTGCTTCCCCTTCACCTTCCGGGTGTGCGGGGACGCTGTCGCAAAGTCGTTATTGCACTCATTACTTCAACCAACTATAAAAGAGCCGGGATGCGCCCGTTAATGCGCACCTAAGAACAAAAGCAGGTGGCACCACGAGACGCCCCTTCGTCCTGCAAATCGAGGGGCGTATTCTTTTTCCGGATTCCACCGTAAAAGCTGTGGAATCCACACGGAGGTGCTTTATGTTAGACCTTGCCCTTATACGTGAACAACCCAGCCTGGTGCGCAAGGCATTAGCGGACCGGCAGATGGACGAAGCACCGGTGGACCGCATCCTGGAACTGGATGCGCGCCGCCGAGCGCTCCTAACCGATGTGGAAGCCTTGAAAGCTGAGAGGAACGCAGGTTCAAAAGAAATCAGTCAAATGAAGGATGCTGCGGCGCGACAGACCAGGATCGAAGTCATGCGCATGACAGGGGAAAAAATCACCGGGCTCGACAAGCAAGTGAATGAGGTGGAGGAAGAACTCAGGTCTGTGGCAGCCCTGCTGCCTAATATCCCGGATAACCGGACACCGTATGGCAAGGATGAGTCGGAGAACATGGTCCTGCGGACGAACGGGCAGATTCCCGAATATGATTTCGAACCCAAAATCCACTGGGACCTCGGACCTGCGCTGGGCATCCTGGACTTCGAGCGGGGAGTCAAGATTACCGGCTCGCGATTCTACGTGCTCAGCGGGCTGGGGGCGCGCCTGCAAAGGGCATTGATATCCTACATGCTCGATCTCCACAGCCGACAGGGATACACAGAGCAATACACACCCTTCATGGTAAAGAGTGCCACGCTTTACGCCGCCGGCCAACTCCCCAAATTTGCCGAGAACCTTTATCACGACGCGGAGGAGGACCTGTGGATGGTTCCCACCGCGGAAGTACCGCTGACCGGCCTGTTGATGGACGAAATCCTTGAAGAAAAAAACCTGCCGCTGAAATATACGGCTTATACCCCGTGTTTCCGCCGCGAGAAAATGAGCGCCGGGCGAGACGTGCGCGGCATCAAGCGCGGTCATCAATTCGACAAGGTGGAAATGTATATCTTCAGCAAGCCGGAGGATTCAGACGCCATGCTGGAGAAAATGCGTGAAGACGCCGAAGCTACCTGCGCCGGGCTGGGGCTGACCCACCGGGTGAAGCAATTGTGCACGGGTGACATTGGATTTGGAGCGACGATGACGTATGATATCGAGGTCTGGGCTCCCGGGCTGAAGGAATGGCTTGAAGTCTCGTCGGTCTCGAATGACAGCGATTTCCAGGCGCGGCGGGCGAATATCAAATACCGTCCCGCCGACGGAGGCAAAACGCGTTTCGTCCACACCCTGAACGGGTCGGGCCTGGGAATGCCGCGCACCATGATCGCGGTGCTTGAAACTTACCAGCAGGCAGACGGCAATATTAAAGTGCCGGAAGCCCTGCTCCCCTGGATGGGCGGAGTGGACATTATCCGCGCTTAGAGGACTCTGGATCAAAGCATGCAAATTGGCCCTTACTTCATCGAAATCGAACAGGCTGCCAGGGGAATCACCATCGTAATGATGGCAGTGGGCCTGCTGGTCATCCCGATCCTGCCCGGGTTGGTGATCATCTGGGTATCTGCGCTGGGATATGGGCTGACGGCCGGATTCGGCATCCTGGGTTGGATCATGTTCGCGATCATTACAATACTGATGATTGGGGGATCGATCCTGGATAACGTGTTGATGGGTGCACGGGCACACAAGGAGGGGGCTCCCTGGTGGGTAATAATCATTGCGATGGCAGCAGCCATCCTGGGAAATTTCATCATCCCAATCCCAATTGTGGGCGGAATCCTGGCGGCACTGCTGGTGTTGTTCCTGATCGAATGGTTGAGGCTGAAAGATGCCACCAAAGCGCTGAGTTCGATGAAAGGCATGCTGGTTGGCTGCGGGTGGGCTGTGGCATTCCGGGTTATAATCGGATTGATCATGATCGGCCTATGGCTCATCTGGGCCTGGGCGAAATAATTATTTTTATTCAGAAAAGGAGAAACGAATGCCTACACTTATGACAGATATTATCATTTTGCTTGGTCAACTCCTGCGTTTGCTGGGCATGGCGGTCCTTGGACTTGGAATCGGCTGGATAGCTCTAGACCTGCTTAAGAAAATCGAAGCCTGGCAGGGACAAGTTGCCATCTTCCTTGGGATTGCTGGCCTGGTCATTGGCATGGCAGTCTTTATCGGCGCAGGTGCCCTAGGCGCATTCGCTGCTGGTGTTGGGGTGGCAATCCTGATGTGGGGAATGCCGAAGAAGGAAAAGAAGCAAGAAGAACAATAGTATCATTCAGGAATGAATATTCCTTAAATATAAATCGGCGCACCTGAACTGGTGCGCCGATTTCGTTTGGTTATCCCGATCACAGGGTCACAGGGGCACTCAACAGGGCCACCAATAATTTAACGCAATCCTGAACATCGCCGGTATCGACCATCTCGGACGGGCTGTGGACATAGCGGGTGGGGATGGAGATGCAGCCAGCCGGTACGCCTGAGCGAGCCACCTGGATGGCGCGAGCATCCGTGGTGCCACCTTCGAGGACTTCACGCTGGCAGGGAATCTTTGCCTTCGCTGCAGTGCGGATCATCCAGTTGACAATGCGGGGGTCGGCCAGCATGCCACCATCTTTAACCTTGACCGCCGGACCTTTTCCCAGGGAGACATCCATCCTGGAACCCTTGGGGGTATCGCCCGTGGCTGTCACGTCCAATGAAATGCCCAGGTCCGGGTCCACACCAAAGGATGAGGTGGTGGCACCGCGCAAGCCCACTTCCTCCTGGGTGGTGAAGACGAAGTAGAGTTCATGAGGAGAGGATTTCAGGAGGCGCATGGCTTCAATCATCACTGCGCAGCCGATGCGATCGTCCATGGATTTGGCGATCAACCGTTTTCCAAGGTCTACGAAAGGGCGATCGAATGCACAAACATCACCCACCTGTACCGGACAATCCTTTGAGCTGGAGGCTCCGACATCAATGAAGCACTGCTCGAGGGCGGGTGCTTTGGTCATGTCGGTGAGGCGGTCAGTACCGATGACACCGGGTGTCCCATTCATGAAACGGACGCGACCACCAACCAGGGAATGGACACGAATACCACCGAGACCGGTAAAGCGAATGAAACCGTTCTTGTCTATGTGGGTGGCCATCAGACCAATCTCGTCCATGTGCCCGGCAAGCATGATCTTTAAACCGTTCTTCGATTTTGATCCTTTTCGGGCGACCAGGTTACCGAGGGCATCGACATGGACCTGGGTGGCAAGAGGTTTGATCTCTTTGCGGATGACTTCACAAATTGCAGATTCATAACCGGATGGAGAAAAGGTTTCGGTCAATTTTTGTATTAGTTGTTTCATAAGGTTCCTTTAGAGAAGATGACGGTCTTGGTCGTACAACCCGGCGACTAAAGCCGCAACACGAGGTCAATCGTGCAACACAGCGACTAAAGTCACAACACCGGGTCAATCGTGCAGCACAGCGAACAATGTTGCAACTAAAAGTATTTTTATGCCCGATCAGAAGCCAGGAAATCCGACGGAAGACGTTTCAAGGCGGTGTGGAGCAGGGCGTATGTATTTTTCAAGTCTTCGAGTCGGGCTATCGAGGCAGCAGTGTGACTGTAGCGGTGAGGTATTGAAACCGAGACACTGGGAACACCTGCGCGTGCCCGGTGGATGGCACCTGCGTCCGTACCACCCCCGCCCGGCTGGCGGAACTGGAACGGGATACCCGCGAGCTGGGCAGATTTGGCAAAGTGGCGGACAAGGCGCGGATCATAAAGGGTATCACCGTCAGCGATGTAAATTGCCGGACCCAGCCCAAGTTTCGTGTTGTATGAGGTGTTCTCTTCATCATCCCAACCTGGAAGGTCATTGGCGGGAGTCGCGTCCATCACTATCGCAAGATCCGGGTTGAAAGTATAAGCCGCAACCCTGGCACCGCGCAGCCCGATTTCCTCCTGGACGGTGAAGGCTGCCAGCAGGTCAATATTTGCCGGAGCATCCCTAAGCAGTTCGATCAGAGTAAGGACGCCCAAGCGGTCATCGAGGGCCTTGGAAATCAACACAGGACCGTTGCGAAGAAAACGGGTGGCAAAAACCGCCCGATCTCCCACCTTGACCCTGCCTTCTTCAAGACCGACATCAATGCGGAGAGCATCCAGGGGGATCTTCTGTTTGCGTTCTTCCGCGGTGGTCAGGTGGATGGGGCGCGCCCCAATCACCCCGGGGATGTGTTCCTTTCCAATCAAGACAGCTTTACCAGGCAACTGGCGGATATCCATGCCACCGACTGTCTCGAAGCGAAAAAAACCATCGCCATCACTGGTGACCAGCATGAAACCGACCTCGTCCATATGGGCGGTAAGCATAACCTTTAAGCGATTTTTAGCAGACCCGGGACGCGTAACCAGGACATTCCCCAATGCGTCCACCCGAACCTGGAGGGAGAGACCATTGATTTCTGCCTGGACAATTTTTCGAACTTCGCCTTCGTCTCCGGAGACGGCACTCGCATTGCATAGTTTTTCAAGCAGGTTTAGTTGAGCATTTCCGAAAGTCGGCATCCTAATCATCCCAGACAATCTTTTCCATAAAATCCGGCGCAAGCCCGGCGATGAATTCAGCCAACAACCGTCCAGCGCGCTGGATATCTTTAACTGACACCATTTCCACGGGGGTGTGCATGTAACGCAGCGGGATCCCCATCACGAGGGTGGGGACACCCCCCGCCACAACCTGTGTGGCATAGCCATCCGTGCCGGTATGACGAGGAGCATACTCCAGGTTGTAGGGGATTTCCAACTTATCGGCCAAGTCCTTCACCGCCTTATATAGTGCGGGGTGAATGTTGGGACCCATGCAAAGAGTGGGACCTTTACCAAGCGGAGAAGTCTGCCAATCGCTTCCCCCGGGACCCCTGGCGAAAGTGACATCCAACGCAATCACGATCGAGGGACGCAATTCATATGTCGAGCCGGTAGCTCCAATGGTGCCAATTTCCTCCTGGGTGGTGGCTACAGCCCAAACATCCCACAGGTGCGGCCGGGTCTGCAATTCGTCCAGGCAGATGGTGAGTGCGGCGACGGAAACGCGATTATCGAGGGTATGACCTGCAATGAGCCCTCCACTTAATTCAAAAGGAGGCTGGGCAAACGAGATCAAGTCACCGACTTGAACCAGGTCTGCCACTTTCCGGGGGGGTAAACCGGTATCCACAAACAGATATTCCAGCGGAACGGGATTTTGGCCGATCTCCGAGGGCAGGAGACGGGAATGCGGCAGGACGACAACCCCGGGGACAGGATGGGTCTTTCCCGCGTGAGTGGAGAAAACCGTGACCAACGCGCCAGGCAGGACGCGCGGATCCACGCCCCCAACCTGGGTGAGACGAAGAAAACCATCCGCAATGCCGGTGACCATGAGCCCGATGGCATCCATATGCGCGGAAACCATCACGGATGGACGCGGGCTTTTGCCGGTCCCGCGCCGAAGAGCATGGAGGGAGCCAAGTTTGCCGCGGCTGATTTCGTGAACGAGCGGCTTCCACCTGGCAGAGATGATATCGGCAGCCGAATCTTCATAACCAGAAAGACCGGGGGCGGTGAGCATTTCTTTAAGAAAGGGGGTGAGTTCTGTCATGGAATATTGAGGAAAACAATCATGTTCAGGGTATGAAGGTGGGGGTTTCCGTGGGGGTGGAAGTATCGGTGGAGGTAGGCGGGATGGGGGTGTCGGTAAATGTGGAGGTCGGAGTTGAAGTATATGTGGTTGTGGGGGTAAAGGTTAAGGTTGGAGTGAGGCTAATGGTGGATGTCGGAGTGGAGGTAAGAGTGGATGTGGCACTGGTCGTCACGGTTAAGGTCGGACTAGCTGTAAAGGTAAACACCGGTGTAGGTGTGCGGGTGGAAGTGGATGTTACCGTCGCGGAGGCTGTCGGAGTGGGGGGATTGCGATCCGGAGCCAATTGCCGGGCAATGAGTCCAAAGCAATAAAAAGGAATGGTTGCCAGGATGATGACTACCAGAACCCTGCGCTGACGGTCGCGTTTCGATAAGGTGGAGAACACTCAGGTATGATAACATGCCTGATTAGGATGGGCAAGCCAACAGTCAATGCGCGACCCATTAATTCGGAATTGAGAAGTTGTAAATTCAAAAACTCTTTGCGTTCCGCAACCCTTTGCGGTTAAAATGGAAGCGTGATTCCGCTGCGCCTTAAACTTTCCGGTTTCCTATCCTACCGCGACCCCGTGGAGGTGGATTTCACCGGATTTAACCTCGCCTGTATTTCGGGGCAAAATGGCGCGGGGAAGTCGAGCCTGCTGGATGCGATGACCTGGGCATTATTCGGCCAGGCACGCAAGCGGGATGAGTCCATCATAAACCTTCAATCAGCAGCAGCCGAGGTAGCCTTTACCTTCGGATACGAAAGTACCCAGTACCGGGTTCTGCGCAAGATGCCGCGGGGAAAAACGACCCTGCTTGAATTCCAGATACTCGACGGGGACGACTGGCGCCCACTTACCGAGCACAGCAATCGCGAGACCCAGGCGCGCATCGAGAAGGTATTGCGCCTGGATTACGAAACCTTTATCAATGTATCCTTTTTCCTGCAGGGTCGCGCAGACCAATTTGCGCAACAAGTTCCCACCCGGCGAAAAGAAATCCTGGGGAACATCCTCGGGCTGGAAATCTGGGAGGTATATAAGGAACGCACTGCAGTGCGGCGCAAGGGGGTGGAAAACAGATTGGGCCTGGTGGATGGACAAACGGCCGAGATCGACGCAGAATTGGCAGAGGAAGAACCACGCAAGGCAAACCTTAAGGAACTGGAAACACAACTGAGCGGGCTGACCGCAAGCCGCAAGGTGCAGGAGGCAGCATTGTCCAGCGTTAGACAGGTGCATGCCGGTCTTGAAAAGCAGCGTGAAATTGTGGGTAAAATCGCACAGGCGTTGAAACACCAGGAGGAGACGCTAGCCAGCATCCAGATCCGTCTTGCCGACCGCGAAAATGTGCGCCGACCGTATGCGGAGATGGTGGGGCGAGCCAGTAAGGTGGAAGCGGCATTTGAAGACTGGCAGGAAAAGCGCAGTGAGCTGGAAAAATGGGATGGAATAGCCTCCCAATTTCACGAGCAGGAGAAATTCCGCCTCCCATTTCTGAATGATATCAATTCCGAAATGGCGAAGCTGGAACAGGAGAAAGCGATACTGGAGGAGCAGGAAGCGGTTGCCAGGGAGCAGGCAGTCGACTCAGCGGACCTGGTGGAGAAAGTGGAGTCGGGGAAAAAAGCCCTGGCTGAATCCGAAACCAAGGTCGAACTCCACATTCAACTGGAAAAACAATACCAGGCTGGCCGCGAGCGGCAGGCGGAACTGAGGGCAGAGAACACCAGCTTAAAGGCTGAGATGGACGATCTCAACGAACGAATGAACAAACTTACAACTGCCGAAGGCGCAACCTGCCCATTATGCGGGCAGTCCCTCTCCGCAGATCATCGCCGGTTCACCCTGGAACGACTGCAAGGCGAAGGCAAACAAAAAGGTGATATTTGGCGGGCAAATAAATTGGGCATAGAAAGCCTGGCAACCCAACTGACAGACCTTGAAAGTCAAATCTCAAAAAATGCCAAGGCCGACACTGAAAGACTGAGCCTATCGAACAACGTGGTCCAATTAACCGAACGACTGGATGCAGCGAAAAAGCAAAACAAGAGGTGGGTAACCAAGGGGGCGAAACGCCTGGCACGTATCAAAAAAATCCTGGAAAGCGGGAAATTCGCGGTCCAGGCGCGTAAGGAACTGGCAAAAGTGGACGAGGAACTGGCAACGCTGGGCTACCAGGCAGCCGACCATGATGCGGCGAGACGGGCGGAAAACGAGGCAAGACCTGCCGAGATCGCTTACCGGGAGCTTGAGGCTGCCCGGGCAGCGTTAAAACCACTGGAGGATGAGATCGCAAACCTTTCTTCCCAGGTGACCACAATGACGGCTCAAGTTGCCATCCAGCAAACCGAACACCAGTCAGCAGAGAAAGCTCTCGCTGAAGCGGAAACGCGAGCGCCAGACCTGGATGAAACCGAGCGCAGCCTGTTCGACACGCAGGAACGCGAGAACCAGTTGAACCAGGAAGTTGGGGCGGCACGACAGAAAGTTAGTGTACTGGATGACTTGCGGAGACGCAAGAAAAAGCTGGGTTCAGAGCGCGAAGAACTGGGATTACAGATCGGACGTTATAAAGCCCTGGAACGGGCCTTTGGAAAAGACGGAGTCCCAGCACTGCTTATCGAACAAGCGCTTCCGGAAATCGAAATGAAAGCCAACGAAATCCTGGGCCGATTAAGCAATGACAGCATGCGCCTGCATTTCGAGACGCAAACGAAATACAAAGATGAAAAACGGAAGGACCTACGCGAGACCCTGGAGATCCAGGTCAGCGATGAAGCAGGGGAACGTGATTACGAAATGTTCTCAGGAGGGGAGGCGTTCCGGGTCAACTTTGCGATACGCCTGGCGCTCTCGGAGGTATTGGCACACCGAAAAGGGGCGCGCTTGCAAATGCTGGTCATTGATGAAGGATTTGGTTCCCAGGATACCCAGGGCCGACAGCGGCTGGTACAGTCGATCAATGCCGTGCGAGAGGACTTTGCAAAGATCCTGGTCATCACTCATTTGGACGAATTGAAGGATTCGTTTCCAAACCGGATCGAGGTGGAGAAGACAGAGACCGGTTCAACGGTTATGGTAATTTAATCGAAGGAATAAGATAATAAATATTCCATCCTCCGACGCTTGTAATTATTTTCACTTTTTGCTAAAGTAGAACCAGGACCATGATCTCAAAAATCCCTCTCACCATCGGAATCGCCGCATTGGTTATCGCCCTGGGAGTTTTCGGGTGGGTGACGAATGCGCCTTCCTATCTCGGGCACGAACCGTCCACCTGCAACAACTGCCACGTCATGGATGGCGAGTACGAGGGCTGGTTCCACGCGGCACACGCAAAAGTAAGCGAATGCACCGACTGCCATCTCCCACACCAAAATATCGCCAGCTATTATCTTTACAAGGGATATTCAGGAATGAGAGATGTGTATTCATTCACATTTAAGACTTACCCGGCTGCCATCCGCGCCACGCGGCAGACAGAGGACATCGTCCAGGCAAATTGCATCCGCTGCCACAGGGATACCGTGGAGAACATCCTGGTTGATCCACAACCGCTGGACCGTTATTGCTGGGAGTGCCACCGCTCCGCTGCACATGGCGAGCGAGGGCTTTCGCCATCCCCTTACCAGGATTCGGAGGTTTACACGAAATGAGAAAATCCCCTGTCACCATCATCCTAGTTGGAATCATCGTCATCCTGGCAGCCGTCCTGACGGGTGTATTGATCTTTATGAAAAACCAACCGGCAGAAGAACGGGCGGTCATCCCGGCGGTGATCACGGTGAAGCCGCTGGAAGCGGATTCCTCGTTGTGGGGGCAAAATTACCCGAATGAATACTCGTCCCTGCTGCTAACCGCCAATAACAATACAGCCACCACCTTCGGCGGGTCGGCACAAAAATCATACCTGCTCGAAGATCCACGCCTGGTGCTGCTGTTCATGGGATACCCGTTCAGTAAAGATTACAACCAGCCGCGCGGGCACGAAAATACCCTGATCGACGTGCGTGCCACCAAAGAGGGTCGGCGCCACCACGCACGCGACCTGTTATTCCTGTAAATCCTCCGACAACCCCGGCTTATGGGCGCAAATGGGGATGGAAGCTTACGACGCGAAACTATTTTCAGATTTGACGCCCGAACTCAACAACCCCATCGGCTGCGCCAACTGCCACGAAGCAGGCACGATGAAACTGGTGATCACCAACCCGGCAGTGGAAGCAGCCTTCCAATCCGATGGTGTTGACTGGAAAACCTTTACCCGACAACAGATGCGTTCGGCAGTGTGCGCCAACTGCCACGTCACGTATTATTTCGCGGGCGAAAATAAGGTATTGAAAGTTCCATGGGAAAACGGGATGCACGTCGAAGACATCATCCAGGCTGAAGACGCAGTCAACTTCTCAGACTGGACCTATCCAGGCACCGATACTCCGATCATGAAAGCACGCCACCCAGATTACGAACTATTCACCGCCGACAGCACCCATTCCCGGGCGGGGGTGGCTTGCGCAGACTGTCACATGCCATACACTCGGGACGGGGCAATGAAGTACTCCAGCCACGACATCAAGAGTCCGCTGCTTAATGCGCAACAGGCATGCGGGCAGTGTCATACGGACGTGGATGTGGTCCTGGCACGGGTAAGCGTCATCCAGAATACGGTCCACGAGTCAAAGATAAGCACCGAGGATGCCCTGATCGACGCGATCACCGCCATTCAAGCTTCGGCGGGCAAAGCAGACTCAGACCCCGCCCTGCTCGGGGAGGCTCGCACCCTCCACCGTCACGCACAATTCATGTGGGACTTTATTTCTTCATCTAACAGCATGGGTTTCCACAACCCGGACGAAGCCCTGCGAATTCTACGGAATGCAACTGACCTGGCGCGGCAAGCCCAGATGAAAGCCGCCGAGGCAGCCGGTGATCCTTCCCTATTAACGGTGGGTGTATACTACACCATCAGCCCGGCGCCAACGCCGGTGCCTTAGGATGCATAAATTATGAAAATGGGCGACCAATACGGTCGCCCTAATTTTTTTTGTTGCGAGGCTATTTATTCAAGACGGCTGCGAGCGGTCCAGGTGCCAGCACGGGTGTGCTGCTACCGGAAGCCTGAGCCTTTTCCACATCACGCGCCCAAAGGTACAGGCAGGTGTGATAGGCAGTGGAAGTGTAGGAGGTGACGACGGTGGCAACCATAATGAAGATACCGGCGATGATCACCCCCAAGCCAATGCCAGTGACCAGCCCAAAAGCCGAGGTACTGGTGATTGATATGATGCCAAACCCGACACCAAAACCCAGACCAATACCAAGAGCTCCCAGGAGAAAGCCGATCAGGCCGTTAACAGTTTTCACTCCCACCGTGCTGATGCCCACCAGGAGGAGGTTGTTCTTGATGATGCTGCCAGCGCGCTTGAGGGCGTCTTTCAGGTTAATATCTTCAATTACCATGGCAGGGAGAATGAGGAAGGCAGCCTCGGTCCAAACGGTGTCAATCAATCCTGAAAGGAAGTTGCGACCCACCGACCCGCCCTTGCCCCGGACCTGGTTCTTGACCAAGTTGACTGCCGTGGAAGCGGCAGCCAGGCTAAGAATATTCAACCAATCGCGTTTGACGATCGCCCAGGCTTTCGACATTACGCCATCGCCTTCAGCCAGGTAACCGTAAACGAGGTAAATAGTCATGGCAGAGAAAAGATAACTGACGCCGTATTGGACAAAAATCATCACCGCCCCCAGCACGAACAGGATGATCTGCCCGACCAGGTTATTATTATTACCCCCAGCCAGTATACCTGCCCCAACCATGAATGGAATGAAGACAACCGAAACAATAAATCCAGCGATCAGGGCCATGATGGACGGCTTGATGAGATCCCTGTCCTTTAAAGCCATCGCCCAGGCTTCTTTAAAAACGACCAACCGCGGCTGAAACTTTGCATGATTTACCTCCACTTGATCATTTTGGCCAATGGCTGACATTATACTTTAAACGCCACCAGCACTCCATCGCGAACCGGATCGAGAGTTGTTATCCAATCCGGGCTGCGGGTGAGCAGGTCGGACATTTTGCGAATGCCGTTCGTGGCTGGAGATTGATCATTGGAATCAAAAATACGGCCATGCCAGAGCAAGTTATCCACAATGAGTACGCCTCCGGGACGGAGCTTTTCAGCGATGACCGGCAGTGAGGAGGGGTAATCTTCCTTGTCGATGTCGTTAAAGATCAAGTCGAAGGGACCGGAAACAGAGCTAAGGGTTTGCACGGCCTCACCAATGTGATAGCGAACAATCCCCTCATATCCCAGCGCAGAAAGGTTGGTGCGGGCTTGTTGGGATAATTTATTGTCCCAGACCACATGGAAAACCTCGCCCCCGCCATTTTCGAGGACTGCCCGGGCAAACCAAGCGGTTGAGTAGCCAAACCCCGAACCGAGTTCAAATATTCTCTTAGCAGAGATCATGCGTGCCACCTGATAGCACAGGTACCCGGAGGCGGGACCGATGATGGGAAAGCCGGTCCTTTCTGCATCTGCTTCCATCGCCTGCATCCCAGGGGGACGGGACGGCACAAGACTGTCAATGTAATCCATCAGGTATTGGGGGATCAAAGGTTTATCCATAAATAGAACTCCTCATATTCCATACCGATTCAAAGTAACGATAGGGGGTCGACTTCGACCCGAAAGCCTGCAAGGTTCTTGTCCTGGAGAAGGCTAGCCGGGTTTGGGCCGCGTAAAATAACCTGCCAGCGATAAAGTCCATTCAAGCGGGAAAAGAAGCAGGGAGCGGGACCGATGAGGCTGGTCTCGCGCCGGTCTTCATCATGGATCCATTTGGCAAGCCGGGCAGCGAGCGCCTGGGTTTCTGACTCTGCCCGGGCAGCCTGGACGTGCCGGTATTCCAATCGCACCAGGCGGCTGAAGGGCGGATAACCCAACTGCCTGCGATTTTCCAACTCCACAGCGTAAAAAGCAGCATAATCGTGTCTCGCAGCGGCCTGGATGACAAAATTCTCCGGTTGGAAGGTCTGCAGAATCACCCGACCGCCGAGTGATGATCGACCGGCACGACCCGAGACCTGGGTAAGAACATCAAAGGTCCGTTCCGCGGCGAATGGGTCTGGCAGGTTAAGACCCACGTCAGCAAGTACGATCCCCACAAGAGTCACCAGGGGAAGGTCGAGACCTTTTGCAAGCATCTGCGTGCCTACCAGCACATCAGCCCGATGAAGGCTGAAGTGACTGAGGATGATCTCATGGGCGTCCTTACGGCGGGTGGTTTCCCAGTCCCAGCGGAGGGTGCGGGCTGACGGGAAGAGTCTTCCCATTTCAGCCTCCACCTTCTCGCTGCCCAGCCCGTATTGGCGGATCTGAATGCTCCCACAGACCGGACACTTTTTTGGCACCTGGCGAACATATCCACAATGGTGACACCGCAAGTTGGAATCTGAAACGTCACCTTGTTGGGAAATGTCATTGATGTGACAGGTCAGGGGAGTGTCACAGCGCGGGCAGCGAACTGCCGTTCCGCAATCCCGGCAAAAGACATAAGTGGCTGTGCCGCGCCGGTTAAGAAACAGGATAGCCTGCTGTTCTTTTTTGAGCACTTCGTCAAGGGCGCCCACCAACTCCTGGCTGAAAATGCCGCGGTTACCGGACTTGAGTTCCGCGCGCATGTCCACCACCTGGACGGGAGGCAGGATTGGGTTGGCGATCCGGCCGGGTAATTCCAGCAAAACGCTTTCCTCCTGCTGAGCCAACCCTGGAGTAACTGCCTGGTGATGCTGGACGATGGAGGGGGTGGCCGAACCGAGAATACACACTGCGCCGCAAATCCGGGAGTATGCGCGGGCTGCGGAGACGGCACTATAAAATGGAGGATCAGCCTGGTAGTACGATCCATCATGACACTCATCTACCGCGACCAGGCCGGGGTTGGGCAGGGGGGTAAATAGCGCTGAGCGCGGACCGATGATGACCTTCAATTGTCCCAAACGAGCACGCCGCCAGGTATCATAGCGCTCGCCTTCGGACAACCTGGAATGCACCAGTCCAACCTGCCCAGGGAAGCGAGCCAAAAACCTGCGAACCATCTGCGGTGTAATCGCTATTTCCGGGACGAGGATGATGGCTTCCTTTCCGTGTCGAATGCATTCCTGCACGGCGCGGATATAAATTTCTGTCTTGCCAGAACCGGTAACCCCGTGAAGCAAGAATGGTGCTGGAATCGACGGGAAAGAGCGGTAAGCTTGCAAAATGGTTTCCCAAGCTGCCTGCTGGTAGGAGGTCAATTCCGGAGGGGAACTGCTTTCCAAGTTCGAATTTATCACCCGTTCCAGTGGATCGCGCCAAATTTCCGTCTCCCGCAACACAATCAACCCGCGTTCTGCCAATTCCTGCAGATCAGACAACTGGCAGCCAGACTGAGCGTAGACCCAGGACACATTCACATCCGCCGGCTCGACCATCAAGTAGCGCAAGGCAGCCTGCCGGCGCGCCAGCGTGCCAGCGGTCTTTCCAAGGTCCGGCATGGCTGTTTCGGCCACTCCAGGGGGCACTGATAGTTGCGCCGTGCGGACGAATTTTGGACGAACCGAGGGAGGCGGCAAGATGGATCGTCCTGTCAGCAGACCAGTTTTTACCAAGTACTGGGCTGACTTGCGCCAGTCCACATTTCTGAAATGACGATCGACCTGGCGTCCGCGCAAACTTCCTTTTTCCCGTAATAAATCAAGCAGGCGGGATTGGGTGGTTGAACCTTTCTGACCCGTTCCGGGTTGCTGCCCGCTAATCGAGTAGAGAACATCGGCTTGCTGACCCAACCCGGATGGCAGCATCATCCCGATGCAAGCCGCCAGTGAAGAAATAGTTTCCCCTGCCAGCCAATTGGCGAGGGAGAGCTGGGCAGCGGTCAACACAGGTGAGGGGTCGAGCAGATCGATGACCTGTTTCGTCTCAGCAACTGCCGGCTGGCTCACGAGTTCCAATACCACTCCCTGTACCAATTGTTTCCCAAAAGGGACGGTGACAAGGCAGCCGGGGAAAACGTCCCGTTCCAATTTTTCGGGCAGGGAATAGTCAAATATGCCGGAAATTGAGGGGATATTTACTGCAAGACGAGCGAACATGGGTGTTATTTAATTGCCTCTTTCCCTACACCAAGATGACTGTCCAAGTCACGATCTACGAACCACCAATTTTCGAAGGCTTTAAACACTTTTTTAAGAAAAGGAAACCTCCACCTGGCAACCCAGACCCGGTTAATTATTATGGATACTTTCATAGCGTTATAGGTGGAGGTGGAAGAATAATTTAATTTCTTCAGCATATTAATCACTCTCCCCGTGCTGTGAATGTCACCCCTGGTGGAATATTTTAAATGCCTGATCACCGAGTCAGAAATATCATACGGGAAAGCTGGGAGAGTATCCTTTCCAAGGGCGCGGAAAAGGAGCATCATGGTGACACATTTCTGGCAGCGGCAGCAGTTGCGGTCCAGGTGAGGACCTTGCCAACAAACCCGGAGATACTCCATCGCCTCGGGCCATTGGATTATTTGCCTTATTTTTTCAACTTTAGAAAAAGCGGCTCCCTCATGGATGATCTGAAAGGAGTCATTCGAAAGCAAATGGTCAGTGATCGGGTTTGAACCACACGGGAGAATCAGATCGTTATAGGGATAAGCACTGGAAATATAAGCGGAATTATACTTTCCCTGGAAAAGCATCAGGCAGGAAGCGAGGGCTGCAGCATAGGAATCATCCCAGTTTCTGCGCTGCTCGCGCTGGTTGGTGGATACGGGAATCAAGTCCACGCCAATGGAGGCAAGCATGTTCCGGGATCTTTGTGCAGCACGGGCGAACACATCAGGCTGGTTGATCGGGATGTCAAAGCCATGGACCATGATACCGGCGACCAGCCTCATTGGCTGCTCACCTAACTGTTCTGGGCGATGATGCCAGGCTGTGAAAGACGAATCGATTCCACCCGAGAATCCCAAAATGACTTCACTCCCAATCACTCGCGACAGTTCACGGTATGAACTGGCAGATAATTCCACCGGGTGGTATTTATCGGGGAGCCAAAGGGACCAGGCTCGTTGAAATTCAGTCAGGTTTCGCAATAAGGAGGGGGAAACCCCCCCGTGGATCTCCAGGTCAGCCGGGGCACTCATAGCCGTGAACAGGACCGATAGGACAAAATGGTCGAGGTTTGCGGGGAGGGTGGGCAAAGTTGCGGAAGGGAGGCGAAACCAGATGCGTTGTCGTTCACCCTGGTTTTTTTCCAGTGTGGCGGCCAATTCAACGTTGCCTTCCTTGAAGATTGGTTCTTCCGGCCATAAATGAAATTTTGTCATGCGTTATCCCATACTCAAAATATATTTCCAAGAATGTTTATGATCGATATCCTTATAAAAAAAGTACTTTAACGCAGCAAAATGAACGGTGAGCAGCGAACCTGGTTTAATTTGCGGTCCTTTGGTATTGCCATGAAATCAATCAAAATATATCCATATTGAACTAACATGGACATTCTGAATCAGCTTTTGTAGTTTTGAAAAGCTTCCGTCGAGCCAGCCGATCGGTCGACCGCGTTGGGATCCAGGAACCATCCCTTTCCGATGAGCTGAAAAAACTTATTAATCAATGGAAATCTACTGCCTGCAAGACGGACCCGGTTAATATATATTGATATATTCAACGCTCGAATAGTAGCCGGAGAGTAATTTTGAGAGCGAAGCAACCTAACGTACCTTTGCATGGAGTGAAAGTCGTTAAATCGCAGGTGGCGGATTTCCCGGTCGGAAATTGCATAAGGGAAAGCCGGCAGCGACTCCTGCCCGACAGCACGGAAGACCAGCATGGCACCAACGCATTTTATGCACCGGCAGCAATTGCGATCCTTATGCTGACCAACCCAGCAAACTCGCAAATACTGCAGAGCCTCGGGCCATTGGCTAATCTGCCTGATTTTTTCCACCCGATCAAATCCAGACCCGTCGTTGATAACCTGGAACGAATCGTTTGAGAGCATCCGGTCGGTTATCGGGTTCGAACCCCAAGGGAAGGAAAGGTCGTTGAATGGGTAACTGCTGGCGATCATTGCAGCGTTATACCGTCCCTGGAACAGAATCAGGCAGGCAGCCAGGGCAGCCCCATGGGAGTCTTCCCAGTCAAAGCGCTGCTCGCGCAGGTTGGTGGACACGGGAATCAAATCCACGCCAATGGAGGCAAGCATATTCCGGGATTTTTGTGCAGCCCGTGCGAAAACTTCGGGCTGATTTATTGGGATGTCGAAACCATGAATCATTACCCCTGCGGCGAGTTTACGGGACAGATGATCTGCAGGATTGGGGCGGTTTTTCCAGGCGGTGAAAGATGAATCCACGCCTCCAGAAAATGCGATGATGAATTCATTACTTTGCACGCGGGGCAAATCCCGCTGGGTGAGGGCAGATAATTCCACCGGGTGGTATTTATCGGGGAGCCAAAGGGACCAGGCTCGTTGAAATTCCGACAGGTTTCGAAGTAACGAGGGGGAAACCTCCCCGTGAATCTCCAGGTCAGCCGAGGCACTCATAGCCGTGAACAGGACCGATAGGACAAAATGGTCGAGGTTTGCGGGGAGGGTGGGCAAGGCTGCGGAAGGAAGGCGAAACCAAATGCGCAGCTGTTCAGCCGGGCTTTTTTCAAGGGTGGCACCCAATTCAACCAGGTCATCCTTTACAACAGGTTCTTCCGGCCATAAATGAAATTTTGTCATGCGTGATCCTTAAACCGGGCTGAACTTTTACGAATAAGATGAAAAGATTATACACTCACAAAGACCAGCAAGTGCGTGCATTATAATTCTGCAATCAGAAATTCCAGGCAGCCCCGATCAGACAAAATTTGCGAAATGAATTATTGACTTAAACCTTTCACGAAAATATTTAGCAGGAATATTAATTAGGAAAATGCCCGGAAACAAAAAAAGGCTCCCATGCAAAAAGAATTTTCCCAACTTGCCAAAGTATTGCTAGATCCATCCAGGCGCAGACCGTACTACTATATGAATAACCGCGGAAATTGGGGCGACGAACTCATCCGCCAGGGCACCTTGAAATTCTTTCATGACATTGGGTTTCATTATTATGAGTTGGCATTGCGAAAGGGTAAAGTGTTTCGATTGTTCGAGTATTACCTGCCACTGATAATAAAAGGCACACTAATTTATGGTGGTGGAGCAGGTTGGACACACTTCTGGCCAAGATCCTACAAAATAATGAATAATATTGCCAGCTCATACCGTCAAGTGATCGTGCTCCCATCAACTTATGAGAAACGGGCGAATTTCGCTAACATCACCTATTTTTGCCGGGACAGGTTTGAGAGCATGGAAATAATCCCAGAAGCCAAGTTCTGTCATGATATGGCGTTTTATCTCGAATCGTCAGTCAGCCGGAAAGGGCAGCGGGGAGGGTGCCTTTTTTCGGGAAGATATTGAGAGTTCAGGCAGAATCCCAATTCCCCCAGAAAATGTGGACATCAGTGCGCAGGGAAACCACCTGACCCCCGTTGGCCCCTTTTTTGACGCCATCGACCAGTACCAGGTAGTAAATACTGACAGGCTGCATGTGGCCATCGCAGGATGCCTTTTGAAAAAGGAAGTCCATTTATATCCTGGGGGATATTTTAAAAACAAAGCGGTTTATCGCTCAAGCATGGAAGGGATATTCGACAACATTCAATTTCACGAACTTTGAACCATAAGCAGGTAAAATGCCGGCCTGCCTTCCAACCAGCGTTACGCTGGGTTTTGTTTTAATATCACTGCCGCCCCGTAACCGACCACGGACGAATAATCCCCGGTGATATCACCTGAAGTCGCCTGGCGAAGGACCCGGACTGTGTCAGCTCCGAGGGATTTGGCAGCCCACAAGACGGCTGTGAGGGCTGCGAGCCCGCAGGCAAAACCCCGGCCTTCATTTTCAGCGGAATATACTTCGTCCGGTGAAAAATGTTCAATCCTGCGCAACATTTCCGTGTCGAACCCCAGGGCTTCCTCCTGGGTGTAGAAATGGGAAAGGTCTGTGCTGGCGACGATCAACACATTTTTTCCCCGAAGCGTCTCTGCCAATGCCTGACCAAGCAACCGGGAAACCCTGGCAGATTGTGAGCGCACCATCACCGGAAGGAGCTTGAACTCCCCGGCTAGTGCTCGCTGCAAGAATGGCAGTTCGATTTCGAGGGAGTGTTCCTGATCATAAGGCACCGGGGTCAATCCTTCTCCCAACAATGGCCGCAAACGGGAATCCAAGGCGGCGATCACTTCCTTATCCACCGGGATCTGACCGAGGGGGGTGGCGTACGCCGCATGAGCAGTAGTCAACAAGGGTGCCGAATATGGTTGATGCATCGGTGACAGGACGGCTACCAAATCGAAGAGGAGGCCGCGCACCGCTGCAAAGGCATACCCCGCGACAGGGCCCGAATATTTATGTCCGGCATGGGGGGCTATGACGCCAACCACCCGGCCGGAGAATTCAGGGATCGCAGCCCGGTCCATGTAACCGTCCACGCTCTGGGAAAGCGCCTCGGGATTACCTTCATACCACATCCCAGCGATCGGTGAAGGACGAACAGGAGAAACGACAGCCATATTCACCTCCAAACCATATTGCAGCAAAACAAGTTAAATCCACTGCGATCGAAAATTCAGCGAGGCAGAGATGGCAAGAAATTAATGCGCCAAGATAATCCGCTTATTTTGGAACACATACCCTCATTGGAAATTTGATCAGAAGATTAAAATTATCAGCATCCAAAGGGTGCCGAACCCTATCACCACGGCTGCAAATGCAGAGAACAAGAGTCGCAACCTGGGCTGGGTCATTTGTGCAACGCCAAGGAGGAAAAATGCAATTGCCAGGACAGTCAAAACCGCGACATAGGAATCGGATTTCCGGTTCCACTGGTGATAGGAATCGGAGGCAACATTTTGTTTTTGAACCAACTCCTGGCTGGGAGCATTCAGATCAGACAGGTATGCTGACATGTTCGGCGCTGTATCTGCTGAGGCTGGCGCGTAAGCCGGATCAGTCATCAGGAAAGAAAGTGACTTTGCCCGGTCTGCCTGTGCCTGGTAGATTTGTGATTCAAGCGTCAGCATGTCGAATCCCTGCTGATCATTTACAGTCTGTCTTTGCAGCGCACTAAATTCAGCCACAAGCGCCTGCTGGGTAAATGACAACACCTTGGCGTAGCTATTTATGTCATAATCAGATTGGGCGCCAGACTGGACAAGACTGCCTGTAACCGCAATGGCATTATATTGGGAATCCCGGTTGGCCTGGTTTGAGCGAATGGTGGCATCCACCTGAAGAGCTGATACAACCGCCACCAGGACGGTATTGATGAGAGTCAACACCAAAACAAGGGTTTTCCCACGATCAGGGTTGGAGCTGCCCGGAGTGTTCACGACGCACCTCCGCGAATGAAGAAAAAGATGACTTCGACACCCACGCACCAAACAAGACCAAACACATACACGATGCCCCCCAGGGCCAAGATGAGGATTCGAGAACGCAAATGCGACAACTGGGAAAGCCCGAGCCAGAACAAACTGACTGCGATCAGGATTGTCCCCACCACCAGCCAGCGTTGTTCCGAGTAGTAAGTGTCGGCCTTGGTAAACGATGCCAAGGGGTCAAGACTGGTCAGATCGGGGGTTTCCCTTTCCAGATCATCGAAGCGCTTCTGGACATCGAGCAAGCCTGAAGAAGTGAGGTACGAAGAATCGGTACCGAGGGGAGTGGCAAGTGATTCCATCCCGGGAAGCAGGTAAGTGCGCAATTGGGCAGCCTGCTCCTGGCTGGCCGGGTTCGTGCTGGCATCCTGGGCTTTCAAGGCGTTGAGGGTTATCAGGTAGTCGCGGGCGTACCCTGCTTCCTGATACGCGCGGTGCCAATCTTCATTGGCGGCAGCCTGCCGTTTAACTGCGTTCAACAGTCCCTGGTAAATAAGGTCACCAGCGTTCGAACCCAGCCCGGTGGTACGCCAGGCTGCCAGGGCGGTTGTCAAGGAGACCAAAGCGATCAGGACGGCAATCCAGACTCCAAGACGATCCTCTTTTTCATCAGGTTTATCCATAGGAAAGCTCCTTCCTTTAGGTACCCAATTATCACAGGTGTTGTGGGAGAATACAAGGGAAAACCGCCGGTTTCTTTGAACCGGCGGCCTGTATTAATCGTTTCGTTTGATTCCTGCTTTACGGCGGAACGCCCGAACACTGGCTGCGCGCAGCATAAGGGCTGCAGCGCCAAGTACCACCGCCATGCCCGGAAGCAAGTACAGCCAAACACTCACCGGTTCGGTACCTCCCTTGGTGGACGGGACAGAGGGTGGCTGAGCCAGGCGTGACTCACCCTGGGGGGTGGCTTCCGGAGCCGAAAAGCTTGAAGGCCCGGGAGTGGTGGGCGTCACCTGCGAACTATCCGTAGCAGGCGGCTGGGTCAGCGGCGGACCTCCTCCAACCCCGTACCCTTCGCTGGTCATCGGTGCAGCGGATAGCATGGGTGCGGCTGCTCCAAGGGAGAATCGACCAATGAGATTGGAGCCCAATGTGAAAACGAATAGCAACATTGCCACCGCTGATGCCCACCCGAATATAGGGACGGCGCGTGGGACGGGTGGCTTGATCCCGGCCATTGTTGGAGAAAGCATAAAGTTCCGAGGCGGACGGCGTTTGGGTGTGCGGCGAAGGATGGTGCGAGCCTCGCGCAAGTCCGCCAGGACGGCAGCAAGCGCCGGTTCTGATTTAATGCGGATTTCCAGGCGCGACATTTCAGCCTGAGAGAGCTGGTTGTCCAGGTAGGCTGAAAGTTGTTCCATGTCACGAAAGGAAGGTGTTGTCATATGGTACGCTCTTCTTCCAGACGAAAGGCAGCGGGCAAAAGTTCCCGGAAGGAGCGCAAGCACTCACGCAACCGCAATCTGGCGCGAGCCAGGCGAGACTTTACGGTACCGAGCGGTTTCTTTAAGGCAGCCGCGACTTCGGTATAGTCGAGGCCCTGGATATCAGCCAAGACGACCACTGCCCGGAAGTCGGTGGGGAGATTTTCAAGACAATGCTGGATGGCATGTTCCACTTCGGCCTGGTCCAGCTGGTCCTCGGGGGAGGCGTTCGGATCAGCCAGCCAACCCGGAGTCTCGAAATCATCCCCATCTTCAGTTTCAGGTTCGAGAGGAGTTGTGGGGCGGCGATGTTTCCGCCGCAATTCATCGTAGCAGGCATTGGTGACCATGCGCAAGAGCCAGGCTCGGAAGGAACCACCCCGGTAAGAGTTGAGAGCCCGGAAGGCCGAAATGAAGGCTTCCTGGGAGGAATCGGCAGCCAGTTCTTCGTCCCCCAAAATGCGAAGGGCGGTGTTGTAGACAATTCCCTGATAGGTGAGCACCAGGGTGTTGAAAGCGTCGAGATCACCCTGCCGGGCATTTCGGATGAGAGCGGGTTCGTCCATCAGGTTAATTTTACACCACAAAGCGGCATACGCCAGCACGAGGACCCTTTATCGATGTCGGTTTTTGGTAGATAAGAGGAATATTACCCATAAAAAAAGGTTGTATCGTATGGTATTAAAGGTATATAGTTGGATTTACAATAGGAATTGAATTCCATGCCTGATATCGTAAACGGAACCATCCTCATCGTTGATGATATCCCTGAAAATGTGAGCGTTTTGTCGCGGATCCTGGCAAACCGGGGGTACTCGATCCAGTCCGCGGACAATGGGGCACAGGTGTTAACCCAGGCTTTGACCACCAAACCCGACTTGATTTTGCTGGACATTAATATGCCAGACATGAATGGGGTGGAAACCTGTCAATCCTTGAAACAGGATACCAGGACACGAGATATTCCGGTAATCTTCTTCAGTGCCTTGAATGGAGTTGAAGATAAAGTAAAAGCCTTCCAGGCAGGCGGGGTGGACTACATTTCAAAACCATTCGAATGGAAAGAGGTACTAGCCCGTGTGGAAACACACCTGGCGATCGTTCAATTGCGGGTCCAGTTAGAATCTACGAACCGGGAACTAAAAGCGCGACTCGACGAATTATCCCTTTCGCAAGAGAACCTGCGGGAGAAGCAGTTGAGGCTGGATGCATTTATGAATGCGCTGCCCAGCTTATCATTCATCTTTGATGAGAAAGGCCGATATCTGGAGATCATGGGCAGCGGTAACAGCCTTTGGAGATCAAATGCGGGCGAGCTGAAGGGTCATTTGATCCAGGAATTAATGCCTCCCCGGGTGGCAGGATTAATGATGACTGCCATTCAAAAAGCCATAGAAACCGAAACAACCCAGGTAATTGAATATCACATCCCGGTAGTGGGAGATGGCGAGCGCTGGTTCGAAGGTCGGATTTCGCTGATGGAGAAAATAGCAGAAGGACACAGCAAGGTTGTCTTTCTCGCTTCGGAAATTTCGGAACGCATGCAGTTATACCAGGAGGTCCAACGGCTGGCAAACCAGGACCCGCTCACAGCCTGCTTCAACCGCCGGTTTTTTATGACGCTGGCTGACCAGGAATTGCAGCGAGCAATCCGCTACAAACGGCCCCTGTCACTGGTCATGCTTGACATAGATGAATTTAAAAAATTCAATGACGCCTATGGTCACCAAATAGGGGATCAAGTATTGTGCGGGCTGGTAAAGCTTTGTCAAAAAAGGCTGCGAGGCAGCGATATCCTTGGGCGATACGGGGGGGAGGAGTTCATTATCCTGATGCCTGAGACGGTAGCATCCGGTGGATTGAAGGCCGCTGAAAGGCTGCGTGAAAGAATTGAAAAACTAAAAATCACATCCATTAAAACAAGGCTGGGACTTACCGTAAGCATGGGGGTCGCCAGCCTGGGTTCCGACTTTAGTAACACCCAGACATTGGATACCCTGATCAAGCGGGCTGACCTGGCACTCTATGCAGCGAAAGCTGCCGGGAGAAATACCGTCAGAGCTGGGTGAAAAACCAACCTGTTTAAAAAAAAGGAGAACGTCCTGGTATCCACCAGGACATATACCTTAACAAAGGGATCATTCTTCGATTTCGCGCAGGTGGGGGAACAGGAGCACCTCACGGATGGAATGTTTATCGGTAAGCAGCATTGCCAGCCGGTCCACCCCCATGCCAAACCCACCACAGGGCGGCATACCGTAACGCATGGCGCGCAGGTAATCCTCATCCATCGGATGCTTTTCTTCTTCATCGTCGGAATAATCGCGTCCCATTTCAATGAAACGCTGTTCCTGGTCGAGGGGGTCATTTAGTTCTGTGAAGGCATTGCAGAGCTCGAAGCCGGCTACGTAGCCTTCGAAGCGTTCGACGGTCAGCGGATCGCCAGGTTTTGATTTCGCAAGCGGAGAGATGTCGCGGGGATAATCGAACAGGAAGGTGGGCTGCTGCAGGGCAGGTTCCAGGAATTCACTCAACAGGTAATCAATCAACTTGCCCCGGGTGGACTGGGGGTTGGGGGTTTTCCCCTTGGCGGAAATTGCTTTCAAGAGGGAGGCTGCGGTGGGATGACTGGCGATGTCAATCCCGCTGGTTTCCAGGATGCCAGCGCTCATCGAAAGCCGACGCCAGGGGGGAGTAAAATCCAATTTCGTGCCCTGGTAAGAGACTTGCATACTCCCGGTTACTTTTTGACAGGCAAACGATACCATTTGCTCGGTCAATTCCATGACCTGGAGGTAATCCGCGTATGCCCAGTAAAACTCCAATTGGGTGAACTCCGGGTTATGCTTAAAGGAAACACCCTCATTTCGGAAATCCCGCCCGAGTTCATAGACGCGCTCCAGATTGCCGACCAGGAGACGTTTCAGGTAGAGTTCAAAGGAGATGCGCAGGAATAAATCCTGTTTCAACTGGTTGTGGTGGGTTGTAAAGGGTTTCGCGGCAGCCCCGCCGTAAATTGGCTGCAGGATGGGTGTTTCGACCTCCAGGAAACCATGTGAATCCAGGAACTCGCGCAAGGCACGAATCATACCTGCCCGTTTACGGAAAGTCTCGCGAACTTCGGGATTAACCGCCAGGTCAGCATAGCGCTGCCGGGCGCGCAGCTCGGGATCTTCCAGGGCCGCATGACGCACAATATCGCCAGATTCCAGGGTTTCATCCTTGGCTGCCGGCAGGGGACTGACCGCCTTCGCCAGCAATTTGAAATCGTGGACATGGAGGGTTATTTCGCCGGTGCGGGTGCGGAACATCACCCCAGAGGCCTGGATGAAATCACCCAGGTCGAGCATCTTATTAAACCAATCCACGCGATCCTGACCGAGTTCATTCATTCTCAAAAACAACTGGATGCGCCCGTCGCCATCTTCAATGTGAGCGAAGGTGAGTTTTCCCATGGCGCGCGTGGCACGGATCCGGCCGGTGAGGGTGGCCTTAACTTCCGCAGGAGGATGACCTTCAGGAGCAGCTTTTTCAGCAGATTCAAAGGCAGCAACCGCCTGGGCGGAGGTGTGTGTCCGCACGGCACGGGTCGGAAAGGGCTCCACGGCTTCCTTGCGGAGCGCTTCTATTTTCTCAAGCCGGATTTTTTCAAGGGAAGTGTACTCGGTCATAGGGAAACCTTTCGTACTTTATTTTACAACGAAAAACCCCGCGCACCAGACGTGATGCGCGGGGTTTTGTGTGCATGCCCCAGGCTTATTCGACCTTAACGATTTTTACTTTGAATGTGCCACCGGGAGCTTCCACATTCACTTCCTCCCCGGCGTGGTGATTTAAAATAGCTTTGCCGATTGGAGATTCGTTTGAGATTTTTCCTTCGCGCGGGTTGGCTTCGGCTGCGCCGACGATCGAGTATTTTTCAGAGCTGTTACCGTCTTCTTTAATGGTGACCAGAGAACCAACCTGCACCAGATCCCCTTTTTCTTTCTTAGCTTTTTCATCGATGATTCGGGCAGAAGCCAGGATCATCTCCAATTCCTGGATGCGTCCTTCGACAAAGGCCTGCTCGTTCTTGGCGGCTTCATATTCGGCATTCTCAATCAACTCGCCACCTTCCATGGCTTCATGGAGGCGGTTGGCGACTTCCAACCGCTTGGTTGTGCGCAAATATTCAAGCTCATCGGCGAGTTTTTGATAGCCAGCTTTAGTCAAGAATGTCGTCGGCATCTTACTTATCCTGAGAAAATACAAGCATCTCTGAAACAGAGATGCAGCTTACGTAGGATTCCCTACCCGGCAATATTATACTTGATTTTAATTGAAAAGCAAGCAATTTCACGGAGACGCCCTGGAGGAGGTTAAAAGACCAGCTTACGTCTCATCCCTTCCGATAAACTAGTAAATCAGGAGCACCTAATTAGAAAAATACATTAGATCAGCGATTTTTTTCACGGCTCCACAACCGGATTCCACCCTGACTCTCCCAGTAGCTGCGGATCTCCGCAAGCATTCTCTCTTTCGTCTCGAACAGCATGGCGATTTGAGTCGCATAACAAGCGATCCCCTTTTGCCAGATCTTTAAGCCTGTTTTTGATACCGGAAAAAGGGTTTCCTGAAGCCCGTAAGTCGCTGGAGGCAGCAATTCCGGATGGTTAAAAAGATAGGGAATATCGGCATAGTACCACAACGAACAATCCATGCGTTCAGCGGCAAGACGTGCCAGTACGTGGTCGAGGTGACCCCCAATGGTCAGGGGGCAGGAAACCACATCTCCCGGCAGAATTTCTGAGGTAAGGGTGGCGGAGATTTCCATCCCCAGGTCTTTTTCGAGGGGATTAATTGGGACAAAAACATCGGCAGGGTAAAGCAATTCCCCCTCCGGCGAGCAGCGGTAGATACAATCGGGGATGCTGAAGTTCACCGTTTCCGCTCCCACCAGCGAGGCCGCTTTTTCGTTTTCGATACGACGTGCAGTTACAACTTCCCTGGCAGTATTCATTCCCCATTGGTGATGACAAACCTGTGCCAGAGGAGATAGCTGCCCCAGGGGGGCATCTCCTGCGCAAATGGTCCAGATTTCAACAGGGATCCCTTGTTGGGTCTGCTCCCAAATCAATCCACCGCAGGACAATACTGCATCGTCAAAGTGTGGGGAAATATAAATTTGGCGCATAAATTCAGTGATCGGTCGTTCTCATTATGATGAAACCCAAATTGCGAAAGAAATACCAAGCTCATTCCCCTTCATAGAAAATCACAGCTCTCCATCCTCTTGGATAATTTCTTGTGCCATTTTCTGCAGCGCAGCGGATTCATCACCCTCGGCGTGACCGGCCAGCCAATACTGCTCAAGAAGATCCAAAGGACCAAGGCTGCTCACCGTCTGGTTAGCTGCCAAACGGATGCGGGCTTCCATTTGGGGATGTTTAATCAGGTGAAACTCAAATGCGGATTCGGTATGCCGGCGGAGAGCCGGTTCATCAATCAATGTGTCCCATTCGCGAAGGTAATCCACTGTAAGGCGGATGATGGCCCCCTTCAGTTCATCCGGGTGAGGAAGAGCGGAGATCAGTGTCCCGGTCACCTTTTCGGCAGATTGCAGGGTGACATGCCGATCGATGAAGGGACGGATTTCCTCCAACTTGTGCCATTGAACCTGGGTCTTGCCGCGGGTAACTTCGGCAATTACGAAAAATTTCTCGTCCCCCGCCTCACCAAAATCCACTCGTTCAATTGAACCGGGATAAATAACAGGTGGGTGGGCATTCTCGTTTAGGTTTTGAGCTTTGTGGATATGTCCGAGGGCTGCGTAATCCAGGCGCGGGTCGCGGACAAGGGAGCCAGGCAGGATCAGATCTGCACCAAGCATGATCGTCCTCTCCGCCCCCAGTTTTGCCCCCTGGACCGAAGCGTGGGCAGTTAAGACTACAGGCAGAGCAGGGTCCGCTTTTTCCAACCAATTGTTGACGAACCATGTGAGATGATCCTCGATATTTATATAAACTTCATCAAGAGGGGACTCCGTGGCAGCCAATAATCCCGAGCGCGAGATCCAGGGGATGGCGATCACCTGAAGGGGGAGGCCGAGATCTTCTGAGGTCAGGAATTGGGGCCTATCCAGCACTGTCACAAATGGAATGTGGAGAGTTTCAAATTCCTGCACGGAGGTGGCCCGTCCAAGCGCTGGAGAAAGGTCGTGGTTGCCAACCAGCAGAAGGGTGCGGATGCCAGCTTTTGAGAGACGGATGATGCGTTTTCCCCACTCACGCTGGAAGGTGGGTGCAGGAGAGCGATCCCGGTAGGCATCCCCGGCAAATATCACTAGGTCCACTTTTTCTGAAATCGCCGATTCAATAATCGTATCCAGGGATTTGAGGAAATCGAGCACGCGCAACGGCAGACCTGTTTCAGGGTCGTGGCGGCCATAGTTGGCCATATCTATGTGTGCGTCCGCAAAATGAAGGATTTTCATTAGCTTATTACGGAGAAATGCCCCATTGTGCCAGGACATCCAGGGCAACCTGGAAGCCGGGGTGGTAATGGACGGCCTTGCGCATGTCGGCGTAGGCGGCATCGTAGAGACCGATATTGGCTTCAGCCAGGGCACGCCAGTAAAGCGTCTCTTCCAGGACACGATGATTATATAGGGTGATTTCGGTTTTATTCGCCAGATTAATGACATCCTGGTTGCGGCTGGTATAAAAGTAAGCTTTGTATGGCCCGGTCTGGTAGAACATAATGCGGTATGGGCGATCTTTTTCGGGCAGCGTGGCATAAAGTGCGAATGCCTGGTCATAGGCGATGGCGCTCTGACCGTATTCGGTCTGCAAGCCATAGCTGGTGCCTTCATTGAACCAGGCAAAGAACTGGTCAATACCGGTGAGGTTTAAGGTTTCCTGCTGCGCAATATCCAGGGCATTTTGGATAGCCCAGGATTCATCGGCCCAATTTCCAAGGACTTGATAGAGTTCGGCTTCCCGTTCCGGCTGGTAGACGACGATAAAAACAAAATTAAAAGCCCGCCAATCGTTCCCATACTCCGCGTAACTTGCCCTGACATTCTTTCCTTGCTGCTCGTGGGGAATTTTTTCGTTGGGAGTGTAAGAATCCTGATATATAAACTCACCAGCAGTGTCATCGTAGCCAGTCGTGAAGGCATAATGACCCGCCCACTGCATGGTCATTTCAGGCGGCAGGGTCTGGTAAATGCCCTTTTCTGCGATAACCGGGAACCCGGCAGCGATCAGATTTTTGAGCAGATCCACAGTACCGCCGTATCGAAGTAATGCCCGCATGCTGGTTTTTTCATTGACGTAATCCACCATTTCGTAAGGCATGACATTTACGTCTGTTTGCGAGCGGTTATGAAGTTCAAGGTGGGGTCGTCAAGCCCAGGTTTAACGGCTAGCGCCAATCTGATCACGAAGGTCGGACGTATACACCCGGTTCTCCCTTCCAACCCACGTAAGTAAGCGCCATCGCCAGGTTTGCAGGACCGCAGTAGTTCCAGCGGTGCATCTGGTCTATAAATGTCACACCATTCAAAATTACACTCTGTGGGACGGGTGTGGATGTGACTGTAGGGGTGAACTGGGTGGTCGAATTCGGGGGTGGAGGTGGGAGTGGTTGTGGGTCTCGGTGTGACGGTAGCCTGCGCCTGCTGGGTGGGCACAAAGACGACCTGACCGGGCGGATTAAAGAAATAATATATGTCTGTTTGCAGGTTTTCCACCCGCCAGGCGAGAGCCGCATGGATCCTGGGGATAAAAGACAAAGCTATCGCCAACACAATCAAAGCAGACAGACCAATAATGATATTAATAGTTCGTTTGGTTCTTTTAGGCATGCGGGGGATTATACTGCTTTCCGGAGAATCAAATAATGAGAGGAAAATAACAGACCGGGCGGCCATTCGGCCGCCCGGCAAGCTTGATATGATTTAGGCGTCTCTCACTTCGCCGTCGATGACGTCACCTTCAGGGTTTTGCGGTGGAGTTTGGGGACCTTCAGGCTGCGGTCCAGCCTCAGGCGGAGTTTGCCCCGGCTGCGCGTACATCTGTTGGCTGAGAGCATAGAACATGTTTTGAAGTTCGTCAGTAGCCTTCTTGATACGCCCAATATCGTCGGTTTGAACAACCTGTTTGAGGTCGTTAACCTTGCCTTCGATCTTGCCGCGTTCTTCAGAGGATACCTTCTCACCCAGATCGCGCAGGGCTTTTTCAGTCTGGTAGACCAGGTTGTCTGCGGTGTTACGGGCGTCTATCACCTCACGGCGTTTCTTGTCATCCGATTCGTAACGCTTGGCTTCCTCAACCTTGCGGGCAATCTCGTCCTTGTTCAGGTTGGTGGAGGCAGTGACGGTGATCTTTTGTTCCTTCCCCGTGGCTTTATCCCTGGCAGTCACGTTCAGGATGCCATTGGCGTCAATATCAAAGGTTACTTCCACCTGCGGGATGCCGCGCGGAGCAGGCGGGATGCCATCCAAGCGGAACCGACCCAGCGACATGTTATCTCCCGCCATGGGACGTTCACCCTGGAGGATGTGGATGTCCACGGCGGTCTGGCTGTCTGCGGCGGTGGAGTAAGTCTCCATCTTGCGGACCGGGATGGTAGTGTTGCGTTCGATCATTTTGGTCATGACGCCGCCCAGCGTTTCCACGCCCAGGGAAAGGGGAGTCACGTCCAGCAGGAGAATATCCTTGACCTCGCCGCCCAATACACCAGCCTGGATGGCTGCACCCACTGCTACAACTTCATCGGGGTTAACACCCTTGTTGGGTTCCTTCCCATCGGTAAGGGAACGAACCAGGTCCTGGACCATGGGCATGCGGCTGGAACCACCAACCAAGACGACTTCATTCAGGTCGGAGGCTTTCAGGTTGGCATCCTTGAGGGCTGATTCGAATGGATTGCGGCAGCGCTTGAGCAGGTCTTCGGTCATCTGCTCGAATTTGGCGCGCGTCAATTTTAGAACCAGGTGCTTGGGTCCATTTGCATCTGCCGTGATGTAAGGCAGGTTGAGTTCCGTTTCCATCATGCTGGAAAGCTCGATCTTTGCTTTTTCAGCCGCTTCGCGCAAGCGCTGGAGAGCCTGACGGTCCTGGCGCAGGTCAATGCCTTCCTGTTTTTTGAATTCATCTGCAGCCCAATTTACGACACGCTGGTCCCAGTCGTCGCCACCGAGGTGGGTATCACCATTGGTGGACTTGACTTCAATTACACCTTCGCCAACATCCAGGATGGATACATCAAAGGTACCACCGCCCAGGTCGAAGACCAGAATGGTTTCGTTTTTCTTCTTATCCAGACCGTAGGCAAGGGCAGAGGCAGTGGGTTCGTTGATGATGCGTTTCACGTCCAGACCGGCGATTTTGCCGGCATCCTTGGTAGCCTGGCGCTGACTGTCGTTGAAATAGGCGGGTACGGTGATGACTGCCTCGGTAACAGGCTGCCCCAGGTATGCTTCAGCGTCCGATTTAAGCTTAGCTAAAATCATAGCTGATATTTCCTGAGGGCTATACTCCCGATTGGTGACAGGGATCTTAACGCGGGCTTCCTCTGATGGACCAGCCACCACAGCATAAGGAACCATCTTTCGCTCGGTTTCCACTTCGTCGAAGCGTCGCCCCATAAAGCGTTTGATGGAGTAAATTGTGTTTTCGGAATTAATAACAGCTTGACGCTTGGCAGTCTGACCCACCAATCGCTCGTTGTTCTTATTGAACGAGACCACCGATGGGCATAATCGCCCGCCTTCTGCGGTGGTGATCACGGTAGGTTGACCACCCTCCATGACGGCCACCACGCTGTTGGTAGTGCCAAGGTCAATTCCTATGATTTTTCCCATAATAATGCTCCTCGTAGCAGGATACAGACGCGATCTAACGCGCCATTTAGCTTATTGCGTAAGAATACATCAAGGGTGCAAGAAGAACGTTAACGAACCATAGGAAAATCATAAAGAGGCAGGTTTCATTATGAAACCTGCCTCTTTATTTTATCCAAACGCATAAAGATAGATTATGGTTGGGAAATGGCAAGGGATTCAAATTCAACCACAACCGGAGTGACGGGATTGGACGGAGAAATATTTGCTCCAAATCCAATCTGGCCTTCGAGGAAGAAAAATTTATTGTCTTTTGTTTCGCGAACCTTGGTCCCATTAATGTAAAGCGCGAGGGTGTTACCGATACATGTGGCAGTGATTTCGTTTCGCTGCTGCCCGGAACGGATGGCAGTTGAACCTCCATCTGCAAGTATTTTGAACCCGGTGCCCCCCGCGTCATCAAATGCCCAGATCTGATACAAGCCATCATTCTGGACAGTGAACTCATAACGACCGGCAGATGAATTCCGGCAGACCAGGTTAATATTGTTGGAATTATGAGCCATGTTCGTGAACGTCAGATCCAGACGTACATCCTGGTAGGTCAGGGGGGTATAGTAATAATAAACATATAACTCAGGATCATCAAGCTGGATGCGCAAGCCCCCAGATGTTTGTGATTCGGAGAACCTGGTCTTGTCGCCCAGAAAAACATCAACTGGCCAAACACTAAGGTCCCCCTGGAAGGTTTCAGTAAAGAATTTCGAAGGAGGGGTTGCTGTTGGGGGAAGTGGGGTGGGAGGTATTTGAGTTGGAGGAATCGAAGTTGGAGGTTTGGAAATTTGGGTTGGGAAGGCTGGCGGGTTATTGGTGGGTGGGATAACCTGGGTGGAAATTACAGGAGGCTGGGTTGGTTGAACAGGAGTGGATATACTGCACGCGATTCCGATGAATAATACCAAGCCACCCAGGAAAATGAATGGAGGAATAAAGCGGAGTTTCATTATGGATCTCCTTGGAATAATGTGGAAAACATTAAAACCGTAAATGACAATTAATATAATTGTACACGTTTGTTTTATTCCGTGCCTTTCAAATGACCTACATCCGCACTTTAAGGATAATGGAGTATTTTCCGTTATCAAATTCGACACTTCGCCAGGAACCTAATTCCCTGTGGAACTCCATCTGAAAACAAAACACGCCCGGACAGGCGTGCCTTGTTGAGTGGAGATGGCGGGAATCGAACCCGCGTCCGAAAGACTCGACCCTCGAAAATCTACGAGCGTAGCCGGTTGAGATTGTCGCCGCAGGTCACTCATCCGGCAAAATTGACCTGCAGCCAGCCGCCTGAGCCCTAAGGCCCTCTTTCGCGCAGTTAGCGGCATCGTGCGCGGCACTCCACCATTGTGACGCCCAATCCCTTCACCGGGTGGAGCACGGGACGGGTGGACGCGGCCTCGCTAGGAGACCGGCCGTTTACTCTCTACTGCTTACGCAGCGAGGGGCATAGCGGCATAGGAAGTGCGGTTGGCACTTGATTGTTTGCGCTGAGTTTACGAGGTCGGCGCCTCTCGGCTCGCATTCCGGGACCAGCCTCTTCCGTCGAAGCCTGTCATCCCCAAAGTAGATCACTCTTGCCTGCAAGGGGAAGAGCTCCCCCAGATGGGGGTATGGGCTTTCCAAAAGAAAGGAAACCGTCCCAAGGACAAAAATTATAACATGTTATACTCCGTCTGAAACTTCTGAAACCCGGCGGGGTTATTTAATTGCAACCCTTCCGGTAAGGTGAGTCGAGTGCCGGAGTCTGAAGAACAAGATACCTTACTGCGTGCTTCGCAAGGCGACCTTGAATCTTTTGGTATCCTATACGGCAAGTATGTAGAGCGGATTTTCAACTACGTTTATTACCGTACGGGAAACGTTCACGATGCTGAAGACCTGACCGCGCGGGTTTTTTTCCGGGCTCTGCACCACATGCACACTTATACAGATCGTGGGGTACCTTTCTCGGCGTGGTTATACCGCATTGCACACAACCTGGTTGCCAATTGGCATCGCGACCGCAGCCGACACCAGGAGATCCCACTCTCCGATGCTCCGACCCTTCATTATAAAGGGGAACCGCCTGAGACGGCGCTCATGAAAAACCAGGAGCGGGAGAGCCTCCTGCGGCTGATCCGGCATCTCCCCTCGGAAAGACAGCATTTACTCATTTTGAAGTTTGTTGAGCACATGTCAAATTCCGAAATTGGTGAGACCATGGGACGCAGCGAGGGTGCGGTAAAAAGCCTATACCACCGAACATTATTGTCGCTAAGAGACGAACTGGAAGGTTCTGACCTGGAAGAATAAAGCGGATCATCCCGGTTGGATAATGCGGAACATTTGCAGGAGTTTACGATGAATACGAAAATGAGAAAATTTGCCGATGCGTCCATGGAAATGATCACTTCCATGGAAAATCGATTATCCGGAGCCCTTAAGCCAATCAAGCCGCGCAAAGAATTTGTTTATGGCGTTGCACAGCGCATTCAATCAAAGACTCAAACGATCTTTGTAGATAGTGTCGCCAATTGGAGATTTGCAGCTATGCTGATCGCGGGTTTACTATCGATGACAGTTTTCCTTGCGGTTGTTGCGAGGGCACTTACTATGTTGTTGAGGAAAAAACGAACTGTAACCCCTGTTTAAACATTCCGGCCCGGATGTAATTCTCCGGGCCGTATCATTTCTGAGAACTCATTTGGGGTCAGACCAATCGTATGTTAGAGTGTCACACCCAGTTTTTTGGCCATCTCTGCTTCTGTTGGTTCGGTGAGGTGTGAGCCATCAGGCCAGACAAGAGTGGGAACACTACGATGACCTCCGTTCAAGCTTTCAAGAAGTTTCCCTGCATCTTCATCCTGATCAATATCGACCCATCGGTAAGGAATCCCCAGGCGGTCCAGCAAGAGACGGGAACGGCGTGAACCCCCGCACCAGGTGGTGCCATAAAGGATGATCATTTCTTTTTCGCTCATATTAATTCTCCAATGAGTTTTTGGGCTTCAACAATCAAGTCGATACCTTGCGGGATTTGGAATTCGGGGGTGACGTGCATGGTCAGATGGGAAGCGGCTTGTTTCAAATCAGGGGAAAGGCCAGGAAATGTGGCCAGGGATTGGAGTGCTTCGTAAGCGCTGTTGCTGAGGTCCCTGCCTCGGGCATCGAATTTGAGTACGACATGATTCCGGTCCAGAAAATCCCTGGCAGCCAATCCAGCAGCCCGACGGGCACAGACCCTTGCCCGCCCCTCATTTCCAGCAGCACGGGCGGAAAACGCCGATTCCAATTCAATGCGGATTTTTTCGGTTAAACTCTTCAATACTGAGATTATATCCGGGATTTAGAGTTCAAAGATGGCCGAGGACTATTCCCGAACAACGTTTCTTCCAGCTCGAAAATGCAGACGCGATACCCAAAACTGTTTTCTGACAACTAAATCAAGAAAAGTGCCTCAGGCCGGCTTATAAGCCGCATTCTGTCCGGCAGAGGAATGTCGGTTTACGCTCCGAAGAGTGTCATCCCGACGCTCCGCCTGGACGGTCATCTCTCTGTGCAGCCTACCCGGGACTCGAATGACGCGAGCAGCGTCTCGTCCCTGCTTGGCCTTGCTCCCGGCGGGGGTTGCCTGGCCGCCTGCATTACTGCAAACGCCGGTGGTCTCTTACACCGCCTTTTCACCATGACCGCCTTGCAGCGGCTGTCTGTTTCTGTGGCCCTGTCCGGTAAGTTACCTCACCCCGGGGTTTCCCCGGTGCCGTGCCCTAAGGAGTGCGGACTTTCCTCGAACTCTGTGCCAAAGCGCAAAACCGCGACCGTCCAGCCGACCTGAAGCAATTCATCATACCTGTTCTTGGAACAAGCGTCAATCATCTGATGGGGACTATTGGGTATAATCAGGGGAGACCAAACCGCTATCAATTCTTGAGAGGAGAATCACATGACGAAATCCGTAGATAATTTGAAGACTGCGTTTGCCGGAGAGTCACAGGCCAACCGGAGATACCTGGCTTTTGCCAAAAAAGCAGACCAGGAGGGCTGGCCCCAGATCGCGAGACTATTCAGGGCTGCAGCCGCAGCGGAGACTGTCCACGCGCTTAACCACCTGAGAGCCATGGAGGGTGTCAATTCCACACTTGAGAACCTGGATGTAGCGATAGCGGGGGAGAACTACGAGGTTGTAACAATGTACCCCACCATGCTCGCGGAAGCCGAAGGGGAGAAAGAGCAGCGGGCTGCAAAATCATTTGGGTATGCCCTGGAAACGGAAAAAGTCCACGAAACCCTTTACCGCAGGGCAAAAGACATGTTGAGCAGAGGGAAAGACACCCAGGAGACAACCTTCTACGTTTGCCCATTGTGCGGGTTCACCCATGAAGGCCCAGTGGACGGCAAGTGTCCGGTTTGCAGTACGCCGGCTGAGAAATTTGAGAAAATCACCTAGTAGTTTATAGGATTTCTTGTAATTACGTAATGAGGCACGAACCAAATCTGGTTCGTGCCTCATTACGTAATCCAATTTAATTTATGCCGGGGAGAGAAAATTTGGCGCAATTAATCATTTTCGGAATATGGAATGGCAAATGATTTGCGGTGGATCCTACATAACTTGAGCTTCGTGATGGCATCCTGGTGCAAGAGTGTCCCATAGCCTTTGTGACGGCCAAATCCATAGCCGGGGAATTGACCATCCAACTCGCGCATCACGGCATCCCGGGCGGTCTTTGCGAGAACGGAGGCTGCCGCCACGCTAAGCGAGCGCTGGTCGCCTTTGACCAAGGCAGTTTGGGGCAGGTCCATATCGCGAAAAACCAGGTAATCTGTGATCAAGTAATCGGGGTATAAGGCTGCGAGTGCCCGCGCGGCTGCAAGCTTGGTGGCGGGGACAATCCCCAAGGCGTCAATTTCACCCGCTGAGGCGAAACCCACACCCCAGCCCAGCGCGGCCTCTTTGATCCGCGGAGTCCAGCTTTCCCGGGCCAATTGGGTCATCAGCTTGGAATCGCGTACGTGGGCCAATGAGTGGATGAGATCAGGTTGGGGAGGCAGGATTACCGCAGCTGCCGACACAGGTCCCGCCCAGGCGCCGCGCCCGGCCTCGTCTACACCGGCAATACGGGCAAAATGGGCATTCCATAGGCTAATTTCAAAATCCAACGTGGGTGTCGGGCGAAGGTCAGGGTCGCGAGTCATAAACGCCCCGCCTGGCATTGCGGCGGATAGACAACAGGTCAAAGAACATGCTCCAGGAATCGTGAAGGACATTTACCTTACTTCCAGGGTTGTAATACCAGGGAATGCCAATCTCGGTGATTGAATAACCGCGCCTGCGGGCAATGACCAGCAACTCCACATCGAACGACCAGCCGGTCAGCGTTTGGCAGCTGAAGATATCCCTGGCGACAGCAGCCCGGAAGCATTTGAAACCGCACTGGGTATCCTGTAAACCTGGCAGTGCGAGTGACCGGATCAAAAAATTGTAAACACGCCCAGTCAAATGTCGATAAAAAGGTTCATTATAGCGGATCGCACCCGGAGCCTCGCGGGAGGCGATCGCAATGTCACTTGAACACGCTGGTGGCAGGAAGCGGTTTAATTCCTCCACCGGCATCGAGAAATCCGTATCGGCGATGAAACGATATTCGCCATGTGCTTCCAGTACCCCGCGACGAACTGCACGTCCCTTGCCTGGAAGATCCTCATGCAAGACGATTAGATTGGGATATTTCTGGATTAGTTGCTGCGCGGTGTCATAAGTGCGGTCAGAACTACCATTTTCAACCACAACGACTTCAAAGGTATAACTTTCTTCATTCAAAAACGTAAATGCCTGCCCCAGTGCGGTGGGCAGGCGGGTTTCCTCATTATGAGCCGGGATGATTATGCTTAGGAAAGGGGGGTTCAAGGCAACAAGCCTAATATATAAGACCACTGGTCCTTGACGACCATGAATATGAATACGCCGACCATTAATGCCCAGATTAAAAACATGATAACAATGAAGATCCACTGGTTTTTATTCAAGCGCCCGACGCGAGGATTCGCGGAAACCTCCCCGGTTCCATCAGATGGGAGTGGTGTCAGGTCGCTGCTCCACACTGGTGCCTGGGACTGGTCCTCCTTCACTTTCATGGGGTGGGTATCCGGCTCGACTTCCACCGCAGGAGGTTTTGATTCAAGGAATGCAAACATCGGAATTTCGTCTGCTTCCACCAAGGGAGAAGAAACACCTTCTTTTTCAACTGGTTCCAGATCCACTTCGGGCAGGGGTTCGGGGGGTTTGGGCGGGGTCAGGATGCGTCCAATGACATCCTGGACAGCTTCAGGGCTTAATGCGACTCTTGCCTGCATGATGGAAATGGCAAACCTTTCCAATGCATCACGCATGACCACCCGGATGATGGGACGAATGCTGTCCACATGGACGGACAAGTCGGAGCAGAGCAAAATGGCTTCAACACTGGTTAGTGATAAATAGCCCTGGCGTTGGAGGAATACCTGGATGGCACGTGCCATGCGTTCGGTGCGAGTCAACAGGTTGGGTTTTTCATTTTTAAAGGCATTGCCTGATATGGTCCCCCACTGGTCTCCTTTGGCGCGGTACATGCCTGCAAGTGGAGTGACGTACATGACAAACACCCCGGCAGGTCCAACCAGGATGAAGGGAAAACTGGCTTCCAAGCCGGGAGGAGTCACATTGCGCAGGAGGGTATAGTTCCTGTCCAACACCTTACCCAACACTCCAATAATCTCGTGTTGAGCCTCCACTTCTTTGATCCAGACAGACCCATACTTCATCATAGCTCTGGCGCGGTCGAGGAAACCAATAGCCCCGGTTTCAGGGTCAAAGTACGGTGTATGATCAATGATTTTCATTGGCCAGCCTTCCAGGAAAAACGGTCAGAAAACAGGTACTCCGTCCAGAAGATCGCGTGTGCTTTTCTGTCCCTCGGTAACAATATTATCCTGCAACTGGTACACCGGCACGCCTGTATTAAAAACGCTCCCAAGATAGGTTTTGCGTTCCCCTACCACGAAGCGTTTCCCCTTCCGGAGCAGTTCAGACAATGCATGACGATCAAGCAATACCCAGTCAGACCATACAACTCCATGGCGTTCATACGCTCGAACAACCTCGATTTTTCCGCCATGTGTATAACGGACTGCTTCGATGATGCCGTCCAATTTCTTGCGAGCCATAAATATGTCCCTCACTTCTTATTGTAGCATAGGATGAAGGCAGATAAATATCCAGCTGTGGCCCTAATACAGGCTACAGGCAAAAAAACCACCGATGACCAGGGTGGTCTCGGTGACAAGTCGGGGTGGGCGGATTCGAACCGCCGACCCCCGCGTCCCAAACGCGGTGCGCTACCAGCTGCGCTACACCCCGAACGGCGTGAGTATAATGCGTATCGGGTGTGCCCGTCAAGCAGGAGAGTAAGATATAATTTTCGAAATGGAGAATTCATGAAAATTTTTATTACCGGTGGGGCAGGTTATATTGGCTCGACTGCTGCGCAAGCGCTTATCGAGGCAGGACATGCCGTCACTATATACGATTCGCTGGTGACAGGATACCGGGCAGCAGTTCCGGAGGCGGCACGGTTCATTGAAAATGATTTGGGGGATACCAAGGCTCTGACAGCAGCCCTTTCTTCCGACAAGTTCGAGGCGGTAATGCACTTTGCAGCCTTCATCGAAGCCGGCGATTCCATGAAGGATCCAGGCAAATTTTTTAATAATAACCTGGCAAATTCACTGCAATTGATCGAAGCCGCAACCCGCGCAGGGGTAAAAAGGTTTGTGCTCTCTTCCTCAGCAGCAATCTATGCATCCAATGATTCCCCCCTTACCGAAGATTCAGCCATCGACCCGGCGAACGCATACGGTTTCACCAAACTAGCCACCGAGCAGGCCCTGGAATGGTATCGCAAGATCCATAGTCTCCACTTTGCAGCCCTGCGATACTTTAACGCCTGCGGAGCCCTGGCCAGCAGAGGTGAGGCACACCAGCCCGAATCGCATCTCATACCGCTGGTGTTAAAAGTTCCGCTTGGACAGCGAGAATCGGCCTCCATATACGGGACGGATTATCCGACCCCTGACGGTACCTGTATCCGAGACTACATTCACATCGCTGACCTGGTCTCGGCGCACCTGTTGGCACTGGATGCGTTGGGCAAGCATGATCGACTGGTATATAACGTTGGCAATGGGAGCGGTTATTCGGTCCGGGAAGTAATCGAGACGGCGCGTAAGGTTACCGGTCACCCGATCCCGGTTCTCGAATCGGCGCGCAGAACGGGTGATGCACCACGCCTGGTGGCTTCGTCTGAAAAGATTCGAGGCGAGTTGGGCTGGAAGCCGCAGCACCCGGAGTTGACCGACATCATCTCCAGCGCATGGGAATGGCACAGGGCTCACCCTCAAGGGTATAAGGGAAGTTAATGGAAAAAGCGACCACCTTCATTGTAGTGATCATCGGTTGGATATTTTCACTTTGCCTGCACGAGTTCTCGCATTCAGTGGTGGCATATTATGGGGGGGACACCAGCGTCAAGGACAAGGGGTACCTGACTTTTAACCCTCTCAAATATACGCACCCGGTATATTCGATCGTCCTGCCGGTCATTTTCTTATTGCTGGGGGGAATTGGCCTTCCGGGTGGTGCAGTTTATATCGAGACCTGGAGGCTGCGGAGCAAACGGTGGGAAAGTGCGGTTTCACTGGCGGGACCAGCGGCCAACCTGGTGTTGGCGATCCTGCTGGGATTCGTTCTGAACTTGTTGCCGATCAGCCCCAGCGGCATTTGGCCGGGACTGGCGTTCCTGGGATTAATGCAAATTTCAGCGGTAGTGCTGAATTTGATCCCCGTGCCACCATTTGATGGGTATCGCGCATTGGCCCCCTTCCTCAACCCGACGCTGAGATCAGGGATTGACCAATACAGTAATATTATTATGATGTCCGTGTTCGTCGTGCTGTGGTATGTCCCTTTTGTGAACAACGTTTTCTGGCTGACAGTGGGTTGGATCTCGGTTCGCATGCAGATCCCGCTTTCCCTTGCAATCCAAGGCTTGAACCTGTTCCAATTCTGGAGGTGAATGTCCTTCCGCGGGGGGAATAAACTCGCGGGATAACAAGCCTTCAAAATTCTAACGCCCCTCTTATTGACGCCCTTTGAAAGGGCATGGTATCATTATTCACGACCTATTAGCACTCTCTTCTTGAGAGTGCTAAAACTGCAAATAATACTATTTTGAAAAAAATCGAACATGAACGAACTCACCGAACGGCAGCGATTAATCCTTGCCCTGGTTGTGCGTCATTATACCGAGACAGCGCAACCTGTCGGATCGGCGCGCCTGGTTGAGCGGTACAAAATGGATCTAAGCACTGCCACCGTTCGCAACGAAATGGCAGCATTGACTGATTATGGTTACCTGCGACAGCCGCATACTTCGGCCGGGCGCGTTCCCACCGAAGAAGGTTACCGCTATTTCGTCACCCACGTGGTTTATCCATCGGATCTGCCTGAGCCGGCACGCGACACTATTTCGCACCAGTTTTACCAGGCTCGACAGGACGTGGAACAATGGATGCCGCTGGCAGCCTCCATCCTGGCTCAGCATTCGCGGGCAGCCTCCATTGTTACCGCCCCGCACTCCGAGCGATCACACTACAAGCATGTCGAGCTCATCTCCACCCAGGGACGACAAGTTCTGATGGTGCTGGTGATGACCGGCGGAGAGGTCAGTCAGCAAATCCTGACATTGGCAGAACCAGTTTTACAGGAACGTCTGTCATCAGCAGCCGACCGGCTTAACCAGGTCTGCCTGGGGAAGACAACAGAAGAAATCGCTGCCATGCCTCCCCGTTCCGATTCCCTCGAGAAAGATATCCTGACCCTTGTTCTCCAGGACATGAACCGCGGCGAGCAGCGTGTTTCCGGAGAAATTTACCTGGACGGTTTGACCAATGTCCTATCTGAACCGGAATTCCTCGAATCAGGAGATGCCCGGCGGGCAGTTCATTTATTCGAAGAACGTTCATTACTGCAAGACTTGCTGGCCCGCACTACCAACAATGCCACCGTGGGAGGAGTGCAGGTTTTGATCGGCGGTGAAGGAAAATGGGAGGAATTAAAACAATGTTCTGTGGTCCTCGCACGCTACGGCATTCCCGGACTGGTCACCGGAACGCTGGGTGTTTTCGGTCCAATGCGTATGCCTTATGCCCGCACCATCCCGACCGTCCGGTTCATGGCCGACTTGCTTAGCGGGCTGGTATCTGAAACAATGGCTGGAGAAGAAAATGAGTAAGAGAGAAAAGATGCACCAAGCTTTGCATGAAAAACAGGATTCGACAGAGGCTCCAATCCCTGATGATGCGAATCCCCATATCGAGTTGGGCGCGGACTCTTCTGCAATGGTTGCAGAACTTGAGAAACAACTTGCCGAAACCCAAGCCCAGGCTGCAGAGTACAAGGATGGCTGGCAGCGTTCACTGGCAGACTTTCAAAATTACCGGAGACGGGTCGAATCGGAAAAAGCAGAGACATACCAGAATGCTGTGGGCAGCATCATCAAACGATACTTACCCATCCTGGATGACCTGGAGCGAGCACTTTCCGCACGTCCGGCTGACCTGGGGTGGGTGGACGGTATCGAGTTGATCTACCGGAAACTTAAATCCATCCTGGAGGCTGAAGGCCTGAAGCGCATCGAAGCGGAAGGGCAAATGTTCGACCCAAACTTTCACGAAGCCATCATGCAGGAACCCAGCGAAAGCCACGAAAGCGGACAGGTAATCGCAGTAGTTCAGAACGGCTACACCCTTGGTGAACGGGTTATCCGCCCGGCCCAAGTCAGGGTAGCCGAATAATTTATAATGGCGAAATCGTTCCGTCAGGGGATGGGATGACCGTACTAGACGGGAATTAGTCCCGCGCAATGCAATCATTAAATTGGAGAACTCATTATGTCAAAAATCATTGGGATCGACCTGGGGACAACGAATTCAGTTGGAGCGGTGATGATGGGGGCTGAACCGGTCGTCATCTCATCCTCAGAAGGGGAACGCCTGGTGCCATCGGTGGTGGCAATCAATAAAAACCATGAGCGGTTGGTGGGAAGGGTAGCCCGCAACCAGGCGATCGTAAACTCCCAGAATACGATCTTTTCAATCAAACGGTTCATGGGTCGTAAATATGAAGACCCAGAAGTACAGCGCACATTGCCGCGTGTTCCATATACCGCTCTCCCCGCAGAAAATGGGGATGTACGCGTGAAGATGGATGACAAGGAATATTCTCCCCCTGAAATTTCGGCCATGATCCTGGCCAAGATCAAGCGCGATGCGGAAGCTTATCTCGGGGAACCGGTAACCCAGGCAGTAATTACCGTGCCGGCGTATTTTAATGATGCCCAGCGCAACGCCACGAAAGATGCCGGGAAGATCGCCGGGCTTGACGTATTACGGATTATTAATGAACCGACTGCATCTTCGCTTGCATATGGCCTTGACAAAAAAACCAATGAAATTATTGCGGTTTATGACCTGGGTGGTGGGACATTTGATATTTCCATCCTGGATGTGGGCGAGGGCGTGTTCCAGGTTCGTTCCACGAACGGCAATACATTTTTAGGCGGCGACGATTTTGATCAGCGGCTGATTGAATATTTCACCCAGGAATTCCTGAAAACCAACGGCATCGACCTGCGCCAGGATCGGCAATCACTGCAACGATTGCGGGAAGCTGCAGAAAAAGCCAAGATCGAACTCTCGACCATGATGCAGACCGAGGTCAACCTTCCATATCTCACGGCGGATGCGTCAGGTCCAAAACACCTGGTGATGACACTGACGAGAGCGAAACTGGACCAGCTCACGGCTGACCTGGTGGAAGGGACACTTACTCCGCTAAAACAGGCATTATCCGACGCCGGGTTATCACCCGCCGCTATTAATGAGGTTGTCATGGTAGGCGGGATGACCCGCATGCCTGCCGTGCAGGAGGCTGTGCGGCGTTTCTTTGGGAAGGAACCTCACAAGGGAGTCAACCCTGACGAGGTGGTGGCAGTCGGGGCAGCCATCCAGGCAGGAGTTTTAGGCGGCGAGGTAAAAGATATCCTGCTGCTCGATGTCACCCCATTGTCCCTCTCCATTGAAACCCTGGGCGGGGTAGCCACACCACAGATCGAACGTAATACCACCATCCCAACCCGCAAAAGCCAGGTGTTCTCGACCGCCAGCGACAGCCAAACCCAGGTTGAAATCCACATCCTGCAGGGGGAACGTCCCATGGCGGTGGATAACAAATCGCTGGGCAAATTCATCCTGGACGGCATCCCACCTGCTCCACGCGGAATTCCTCAAATCGAAGTGACCTTTGACATTGATGTCAACGGGATCTTGAAAGTCACTGCACAGGATAAAGCCAGCGGACGCACCCAACACATCACCATCACAGCCTCGTCAGGGCTGGCAAAGGATGAAGTGGAACGCATGCGCAAAGAAGCTGAATTGCATGCCGCTGAAGACAAGCAGCGTAAGGACCTGATCGATGCAAAAAACACAGCCGATAATTCCATCTATGGCGCAGAAAAGGTATTGAGCGAGCTCGGTGAAAAAGTTCCTGCTGAGGTCAAGACCGAAGTCCAGGCAGCAATGGATGAGGTCAGGAAAGCAAAAGATGGGGACGACGAACCCGTCATTCGCAAAGCCGTGGAGACTCTCAGCCAGGCAGTCCAGAAAATTGGGACAGCAGCATACCAGCAAACACCCCCGGTACAGCCCGAGGATGGTTCAAAGGATCCCGAGAGTGATAACACTGTTGAAGGTGAAGTAAAAGGAAGCGAATAGGGTATATTGGATGGCTTGCTCCATCCCGTATCCCATTCCCAATAAAATATGAGCAATCGCGATTACTACGAAATCCTCGGCATTCCTCGAGACGCCTCCACTGAGGACATCAAGGTTGCCTTCCGCAAATTGGCGCGCCAGTATCATCCAGACGTGAGCAAGGAAGAGGATGCAGAGGAAAAATTCAAGGAAATTAACGAAGCCTACGGGGTCCTTTCCGACCCGCAGAAACGCGTCCGCTACGACCAGTATGGCCGGGCAGGGCTGGGCGAAATGGGTGGAATGCCCGACTATGCCACGATGGATTTCTCGGATATCTTTGAGCAGTTCTTTGGAATTAACATGGGCGGGGGAGGGCGTACACGCAGACCGCGGCGGGGACGCGACCTGCAATTACGACTGGACCTGTCTTTTGAAGAAGCCGTCTTTGGAGTCGAGAAGACAGTTGAAGTGACCCGCAACGAGACCTGTGGGACCTGTAAAGGGTCCGGAGCAGAACCTGGGACAAACCCTCAGCGCTGCGGAACCTGCGGAGGACGCGGGGAAGTCCGACAGGTACGCCAGACGATTTTCGGCTCGATGATGCAATCCGGACCGTGTCCCACCTGCGGTGGACGTGGGGAGGTCATCTCTTCACCGTGTCATACCTGCCGTGGAAGTGGGCAGGACCGAAAGACAATTAAGAAGACCGTCCAGATCCCGGCAGGTGTGGACAATGGTACGCAAATCCGCCTTGCCGGGGAGGGCGAACCAGGAACGTTGGGAGGCCCCCAGGGCAGTTTATATCTACTTTTAGCCGTCAAGCCGCATAAATTTTTTAAACGACGGGAGAATGACATCCTGCTTAACCTGGATATTAATGTGGCTCAAGCGGTCCTGGGTGCGGACGTGGAAGTTCCGACTGTGGATGGCAATTCGAAACTAAAAATTCCCGCGGGGACGCAACCGGGCAAGGTGTTCACGATCAAGTCGCGCGGCGTACCCTACCTGCGCAAAACCGGGCGAGGCGACCAAATGGTGGTCATCAACGTGGACATCCCTTCCAAATTGACCAAGGAACAGAGGGAATTATTCGAGAAACTGGCAGCGACGCTGGGGACAACGGTAAAGCCTAAGGAAAAGGGTTTTTTAGATTGGCTAAATGAAGCCATCGGGGGATAGCGAGTGGAAGAGTCTCAATAATCAATAATTCGTCACCCGCCTCCAAACGAGGCGGGTTTGTTTCCATGTGGTATTATTTGCCCGTTTGAAAGTTTATTAGCGGATAAATTGAACATGAAAAGATTCCTTCTCAAGATCTGGTACATCCTTCCTTTCTGGATGCAGAGAATTGCAGCAGCCATCATTCGCCCACGATTCCAGGTTGCGGTTGGGGCGGTAATTTTTAATGAAGAGGGGCAGCTATTACTGTGCGAACATACATACCGCCGCTTGCATCCGTGGGGGTTACCGGGAGGTGACTTAAAGTTTGGCGAGGATCCCATGGAAGGGGTCAAGCGGGAGGTGATGGAGGAGACCGGGATGACCGTCCCCGAAGCTCATCTCATCCTGGTTGAAAATTCCAAGGAAATCCACCATATCACTCTAACCTATCTTTGCAATGGTGTTAATGGCGGATTTGTTCCGAATGAAGAAGTTTCCAGTGTACGGTATTTCGACACAACTGCTCTCCCGGACTTCTTTCTCGAGCACCGTGCAACGATCGATAAATGCCTTGCCACCCTGAATTCCGGGAAAGAGATGAACTCGATGAATTGGCTCGAAGTGTCCATAACCGTCAACGGTGAACTCGCCGAGGCAGTAGCAGATGTATTGGCCCGATATGCACCCAATGGGGTAACCACTGAACAAGCGGTGGACTTTGTCAGCGATGAGGACGAGGGCACCCCGGTTGGCCCGATCACGGTGCGTGCTTACCTAACCGCAGACGAAAAATTAGACGAGACGCGTCAGAAATTGGAAGAGTCACTCTATTATTTAGGGATGATCCAGCCGTTGCCCGTTCCGGTATTCACTCCGCTTGAAGACCGAAATTGGATGGAAGCGTGGAAGGTACACTACCAGCCAATCCCAATTGGCAGGCGGCTGGTCATTGTCCCCACCTGGCTCGATTCTCCAGACGCTTCCCGGATATCGATCAAAATCGACCCTGGTATGGCATTTGGCACCGGGACCCATCCAACCACACAGCTGTGTCTCGAATTAATTGAGGGTTATTTCTTCCACCAATCATCCATTGCGGGTCCTGTCCCGGTGGTCATTGATGTGGGCTGCGGGTCCGGAATTCTATCGATCGCAGCATTGAAACTTGGGGCAGATTTTGCCCTTGGGGTTGACATAGACGATGCCTCAGTGAAAGCCAGCCGCGAGAATGCTGACGCAAATGGGATCAATGCCGGTCAATTTTCCATTAACCGGGGGTCGGTGAATGAAATTGTGTCTGGCATATATAAGATCCGGAATGCGTCGCTAGTGGTCGCAAATATCCTGGCGCCGATCATTATTCGCCTCTTTGATGCCGGACTTGCCAGGCTGGTTGCACCAGGAGGAGCGCTCATCCTCTCAGGAATCCTTGCAGACCAGGCCGAGGGGGTCATATTATCTGCGAAAGATCATGGATTAACTCTGGAAGATAAGCGATTAATGGGGGACTGGGTGGCACTGGTTGTTCGTTAAGGTCATCCAGGATAGGCACTGTCGACCTACTGCGGGAATCACCGGGGCACCATCTACCCCCAAGGTCATTCCTAATTAATACTCTCACTACTGGCGTTGTATGAACGGGTCGAAGCCGCAGCATTTTTGTGCTATCATACGAGCACGATGACCCGTCGTCGTTTGATACTCTACCTTCTGCTAAATGCCCTGGTTTCGGTCCTAGTATCGGGGGCGGTCCTGTACTTTTATGACCGCGCCAACCAGAAATCAGACTGCAATTTAAGCGGGACGATTCCGACGCTTCCCTCCGGAAGTTTAAATGCAAATATTGTCAGCGTAAGCGGAGTCGGAGCCCTCGCAAGCGAGACAGTCATCCTGCAGAATAATGGGGACGCAGCGCTCCTGTTGACCGGTTGGACTCTTAAAGACGACCTGGGCATCATTTATACCTTTCCACAAATAACGCTTTACCCGGGAGGATTGGTACAGGTTCATTCGGGACCTGGAACCGATACCGCTGTTGACCTTTACTGGGGGCTTCCAGCCCCGGTTTGGAAATCTGGAGACCTGGTTGCACTTTACGACACCCAGAAAATTGCACGTGCTTTTTATCGTGTTCCTTGACGAATTGATGGATACTAATCATGACCCAGGCTCTCTATAATAAATGGCGTCCCCAAAAATGGGATGAAATTGTCGGACAGCAGCATATTGTCCAGACGTTGCGCAATGCTGTCACCGGCGACCGCGTGGTTCACGCCTACCTGTTCGCAGGCCCGCGCGGCACCGGCAAGACCACAGCCGCCCGCCTCCTGGCTAAGGCAGTCAATTGCTTGAACGAAGACCCGGCAACCCGTCCATGCAATGAATGCGCCCACTGCATCGCGGTAAATGAGAACCGGTTCCTGGACCTTATCGAAATTGACGCAGCTTCCCAAAACGGGGTGGACGAGGTACGCGATCTGCGGGATAAGGTCAACTTTACACCCAACCAGGGTCGTTATAAAATATATATAATTGATGAAGTGCACATGTTTTCCAACAGTGCTTTTAATGCATTGCTTAAAACACTTGAAGAACCGCCAACTCATGCCATCTTTATCCTGGCTACGACCGAGATGAATAAAATCCCGGCCACGGTGCTCTCCCGCTGCCAGCGACATGAATTCCGGCGAGTCCCGGTGGATGGAATAGTTGGGCAATTGCAGAACATTGTGAGTATTGAAAAACTCACAGCCGAACCTGAAGCACTTACATTGATTGCGCGCCAGTCTGCTGGTGGAATGCGCGACGCCATCTCCTTGCTGGACCAAATGGCTTCCACGGGAAAAGAGATCACCCTTGGATTGACTCAGACTGTGCTCGGTACGGCAACCAGCCAAACAGTCATTGACCTGGTGACCGCGGTACTGGAACGGAAGCCTGCCCCAGGGATGGATGCGATCCATACCGCCCTGGATGCCGGCACTGACCCGCGCCTGCTGGCTCGCCAGGTGGTGGATTACCTGCGGGCGCTGCTGCTGATCCAGATGGGAAATGCCGCCCAGGTGGACCTGTCAGCAGATACGCGTACCCACGCTGAGAAACACGCAGCGGCTTTTTCCTCCGGCGAGATATTGGGAATGATCAAGGCTTTCAATGGAGCAGCGGTTGAACAGCGCGGCGGATGGCAGCCATCGCTTCCATTGGAACTGGCGCTGGCAGAGGTAATGGACCTTTCTGCAACGACAAAAACGACCAAGCCAACGACGAGTCCAAAACCATCGGAGGAAACGAATTCTCCGGCACCGGTCAGCAAGGCACCAACAGGAGCAGAAAAGCCCGGGAAAGCTGCTGATAAACCTCACAAAGACACAGGTCCAACCGTGCTTTATCAGGCCGCAAATCCCGAAAAGCCTGCAGAGTTTGCCAGCAACCTCACGCTGGACCAGGTGACGAAGGCCTGGAAGCAAATCCGGGCAGTTATCAAACCGCAGAGTCCATCGCTGGAAGCATTGCTCAATTCCTGCAAGTTGTTGGAAATTAAAAGTGGAATATTGGTGATTGGATTTGAAACCGAACTACTTAAGTCGAAAATGGACACCAGGGAACAAATGGAAATTACCCGAAAGGCAGTTGCAAAAATATGCGGGAGTGAAATCCAATTAAAATGTGTGGTCACTAATGCAAAACAGTCTCCCCCGGCAAATGTCAAATCGGATGGAATGGTGGCAGCAGCCTTAAAGAAGGGCGGCGAGATCGTGGATATCCAGGAGTAATTATGGCAAAAGGATTTAATCGTCCAGCTGGTGGCGGGGGGCAACCCGGAATGATGCAGCAGCTTCAAAAGCTGCAGCAGCAGATGGCTGAAGCACAGGAACACCTGGCAGAGGAAACCGTCACAGCCACAGCAGGCGGGGGTGCAGTAAAGGTTACCATGACCGGCGACCAGAAATGCCGGTCAGTGGAGATAGACCCGGCAGTTCTAAAAGATGCCGATGCTGACATGCTTCAGGATTTAGTACTCACTGCGGTTAACCTGGCGCTGGAAAAGTCCCGGGAACTCCAGGAGCAGGTCATGGGTCCACTGGCTGGTGGGCTGCCCTTTTAAGATTTATCGGCTGGTTTTCCCAGCCTCCCAGACAGGATTTCAATCATGTTTCCCGAACCCATTCAAAAGCTGGTTATAGCTCTAGAACTCCTCCCGGGCATAGGGCCGAAAACCGCTTCCCGCCTGGCATTCTTCCTCCTGCGCGCCCCGCTGGAAGTTTCCGCCCAATTGGCGGAGGCGCTGGCTGATTTTAAAAATAAGATCGCATTTTGCCAGGAGTGTTTCAATATTACAGCGGCCGGGCGGGAGCGCTGCGAGATTTGCGAGAGCAGCCAGCGCGACCTGGCGACGATTTGCGTGGTCGAAGAACCGCTGGATGTGGTGGCACTTGAACGCGTGGGTGCATTCAAAGGCAAGTACCATGTCCTGCAGGGAGTTCTCTCTCCCATCGAAGGCATTGGGCCAGATGACTTGAAGATCAAGCCTTTACTGGAGCGCATTCAACGTGGAGGTGTACAGGAAGTGATCCTGGCGACCAACCCCTCCATGGAGGGGGAGGCTACAGCGCAATACCTGCACCCGCGGCTTCAAGCCCTGGGGGTGCGCGTGACCCGGCTAGCACGCGGTTTACCGGTGGGCGGTGACCTGGAATATGCAGACCAGAACACCCTGTTGCGAGCATTGTCTGGACGGCAGGAAATGGACTGAATTTGCAGGAGAGGCCAGGGGGCCGCTCCTGAGCATTAACCCCATGAAAATCAGCATCCTCACTTATGGTTCGCGCGGAGATGTGCAGCCTTTTCTGGCGCTGGCCGCCGCCCTACAAAAAGCGGGACATGCTCCGACCCTGGCAGCTCCAGGTCGTTTTGCAGATCTTGCAAGCGGGCATGGTATCCCATTTGCATCGCTGGCGGGTGATCCTGTCGAAATAAGCCGGCGGATGAATAATGCCGGCCAAAACCCTTTTCGCATGGTACGAGCCATTCAAGGCTATGTTTTTGAGATCGCGCCACGTGTTGCACAACAGGCGTTGGCTGCCTGCCAGGGCACGGACTTGATCATCCATTCTTTTCTATTTACAACCGGGGGGCATATGATGGCCTGCCATTTGGGAGTCCCCGATATTTCCGTGCAAACCTTTCCAATGTTTGCACCGACGCGAGCTTTTCCAAATGTGGCCATTCCCGCTATTCACCCTGGATGGACGAGCTATTTTTCCCACTGGCTGGCAACGCAGGTTTTCTGGTACGGCGGTAACAGCGGTTACAGGCGCGTGCGCAAAGCCATGCCGGAAACATTTCCCCAAAAACCAAGCTGGCCTTTCCGACAGACTCAAGATCGTCCGCGAACCCCGATGCTGTGTGCCTGGAGCCCGACCGTTATCCCTCACCAGCCCGAATGGAATGAGGATGTCAAGGTGACCGGGTACTGGAGCCTAAAAGGTGATTCAAATTATTTGCCCCCTGACGGGCTGATGAAGTTCCTGTCAGCGGGTGAGCCACCCGTATGCGTTTCCTTTGGCAGCATGGTTAACTGTAACGCAGATCAGATCTACCAAACCATTTTCGATGCGCTTGCTGCCACTCACATGCGGGCGGTCATCCTTTCGGGATGGAGTGAAATGCGGGATCGAAAAAAAACCGCCGAAATATTTATGCTGGAGGCTGCCCCGCACGATTGGCTTTTTCCCCGGTGCAAAGTGGCAGTCCATCACGGCGGAGCTGGAACGACCGCGGCTGGTCTACGTGCTGGCATCCCAAATATCGTCATCCCATTCGCTGCCGATCAACCTTTTTGGGGGAGGCGTGTGGCGCTTCTTGGAGCAGGCCCCATACCAATACCTGCGAATAAAGTGACAACCAGGTCATTAATTGAAGCGTTGGAAGAGACCGAGTCATCAACCATGCGAGCGCGCACACGGGCGGTGGGCAGGGCACTCCGGGTTGAAGATGGGGTGGGAAAATCCATTAAGCTGATTGAGGAATATGTGGTCCGTTTTACTGTGGGAAAAACAATATCCCAACCTTAAAGATTCAAAACTGGGGGTGCAAATTCCTTGACAACTTAGTTCGAATGCGTATAATAGGCAAGCACATTGACCCCCACGCAGATCTCGTCCAAATGGACAGATCGTTGACAACACAGCAACGTCTCACGTCAGAGACACAACGCAGCAGGTTTTGCAGTCTGACGAGCCGATGTCAAATCGAAAACATCGGCGATTTCGTCTCTGTAGAACATGAACGTGGAGGGTGTTGCGGGTAAAATGCAGCCCGCTTTGAATACCGGACCTTAACAACTGAAAAGTGATAGGAAGTAAGCCTGTCGTTCTATTCCGTAACTTACACCCGTAAGGGTGATATTTTTTGCGGAGAGTTTGATCCTGGCTCAGGATGAACGCTGGCGGCGTGCTTAATACATGCAAGTCGAACGAAGAGCCTTTGTAGCAATACGAGGGTTTCTTAGTGGCGAACGGGTGCGTAACGCGTTGGTGACCTGCCCCGAAGTGTGGGATAACAGTTCGAAAGGACTGCTAATACCGCATGTGGTCATTGGGTTTAGAAGCCGATGACTAAAGCAGTAATGCGCTTTGGGAGGGACCTGCGTCCCATCAGCTAGTTGGTGAGGTAATGGCCCACCAAGGCTACGACGGGTAGGGGACCTGAGAGGGTGGTCCCCCACACTGGCACTGAAACACGGGCCAGACACCTACGGGTGGCAGCAGTAGGGAATATTGGGCAATGGGCGAAAGCCTGACCCAGCAACGCCGCGTGCACGATGAAGGTCTTCGGATCGTAAAGTGCTTTTCTGAGAGATGAGAAAGGACAGTATCTCAGGAATAAGTCTCGGCTAACTACGTGCCAGCAGCCGCGGTAAAACGTAGGAGGCGAGCGTTATCCGGATTTACTGGGCGTAAAGCGCGTGCAGGTGGTTTGGTAAGTTGGATGTGAAAGCTCCTGGCTCAACTGGGAGAGGTCGTTCAATACTACCAGACTTGAGAGCAGTAGAGGGAGGTGGAATTCCCGGTGTAGTGGTGAAATGCGTAGATATCGGGAGGAACACCAGTGGCGAAAGCGGCCTCCTGGACTGTTTCTGACACTCAGACGCGAAAGCTAGGGTAGCAAACGGGATTAGAGACCCCGGTAGTCCTAGCTGTAAACGATGTGAACTTGGCGTCGGCGGGTTCAAAGCCGTCGGTGCCGAAGCTAACGCGATAAGTTCACCGCCTGGGGACTACGGCCGCAAGGTTAAAACTCAAAGGAATTGACGGGTCCCCGCACAAGCAGCGGAGCGTGTGGTTTAATTCGATGTTACACGAAGAACCTTACCCAGGTTTGACATGTTGGTGGTAGGGAAGCGAAAGCAGACCGACCCGCAAGGGAGCCTTCACAGGTGTTGCATGGCTGTCGTCAGCTCGTGTCGTGAGATGTTCGGTTAAGTCCGCCAACGAGCGCAACCCTCGCCGTATGTTACAAGTGTCATACGGGACCGCCGGTATCAAGCCGGAGGAAGGTGGGGATGACGTCAAGTCAGCATGGCCTTTATACCTGGGGCTACACACACGCTACAATGGCCGGTACAATGGGTCGCTAAGCCGCGAGGTAGAGCCAATCCCTAAAGCCGGTCTCAGTTCAGATCACAGGCTGCAACCCGCCTGTGTGAAGTCGGAGTTGCTAGTAAACGCGCGTCAGCTATAGTGCGTTGAATACGTTCCCGGGGATTGTACACACCGCCCGTCACGTCATGGGAGCTGGCAACACCTGAAGCCGGTAGCCTAACCGCAAGGAGGGCGCCGTCGAAGGTGGGGTTGGTGACTGGGACGAAGTCGTAACAAGGTAGGTGTACCGGAAGGTGCGCCTGGATCACCTCCTTTCTAGAGTAACGAGCAAAGGTTCTGTACTCACGCGAACCTGCGCTCAACCAAATCTTTCACCCGCGGTGGGTGAAAGTCGATAAGTAAGCTTCCTATCACTATCTCAGTTGTTAAGGCCTAGCCTGGGCGGGCCTGTAGCTCAGCTGGTTAGAGCACAGTCCTGATAAGACTGGGGTCACTGGTTCGAGTCCAGTCAGGCCCACCTGATTTTTTCAGGAAGTGCTCGGGGATGTAGCTCAGTGGGAGAGCAACGCCTTTGCAAGGCGAAGGCCACGGGTTCGAATCCCGTCATCTCCACTGAGCCCGTGTTTGAAAGGATGAGGAAAAGTTTGAGGTTGGTAACGTTTGAAGTTCGATAGCAGAATGGCTTCGATCGCAAGGGTAAACTACGCGGCCCGGCGATGAGCCGGGTCGCTTTGTCGATAAGAATAGTTGACAGCCAACCCGTGTGCTTGACAGAAGTGGAGCACACCGGTCGCCGGTCAACGGCGAAAATAGAACCTTGACAACTGAATAGTTATTGAAATGATTATTTTGATGTAGGCCGAACAATATCAATTTCTCCGCATCACGTGGAGAAGCTACTAAGGGCTTACGGTGGATGCCTTGGCGCCAAGTGCCGATGAAGGACGTGGGACACTGCGATAAGCCTCGGGTAGCCGTGAACAGGCGTTAATCCGAGGATTTCCGAATGGGGAAACCCGCTGCGGCGAACCCGCAGCATCTCCCGGTTGAAAAAATAGACCAGGAGAGGGGCACCCGGGGAACTGAAACATCTAAGTACCCGGAGGAAAAGAGATCATTTCCCTAGTAGTGGCGAGCGAACGGGAATTAGCCCAAACCGCCCGTGCTTGCACGGACGGGGTTGTAGGGTCTGGCATATGGAAGTTACAAATCAGTTTGTTAGCAGAATGGTGTGGGAAAGCCAACCAAAGAGGGTAACAGTCCCGTATGTGAAAATGAACTGACTTCCGCTGGATACCTGAGTACTGCCGGGCACGCTAATCCGGTGGGAATCTGGGGAGTCCACTCCCCAAGGCTAAATACGCTTGGCGACCGATAGTGAACAAGTACCGTGAGGGAAAGGTGAAAAGTCCCCCTGTTAGGGGAGTGAAATAGAACCTGAAACCGTAAGCTTACAAACAGTTGGAGGGCTAATGGCGTGTCGGTGCTCCGGCGAAAGCCGGGTGCGCGGCGCTATGCCTGACAGCGTGCCTCTTGGAGAATGAGCCTGCGAGTTAATTTCAGCGGCAAGGTTAAGGGAGTAACACCCGAAGCCGTAGCGAAAGCGAGTCTGAATAAGGCGTATAGTCGTTGGGATTAGACCCGAAACCGGGTGAGCTACCCATGGCCAGGGCGAAGCGAGTCTAAACGCTCGTGGAGGCCCGAACCTACTAACGTTGCAAAGTTAGGGGATGAGCTGTGGGTAGAGGTGATATGCCAAACGAACTCGGATATAGCTGGTTCTCCCCGAAATAGTTTTTGGACTAGCGTCATGCGTTTAGTATCGGAGGTAGAGCACTGGATGAGCTAGGGGGCTTACTGCTTACCGAACTCAACCAAACTCCGAATGCCGATACTCCATAGCATGGCAGTCGGACTCCGGGAGATGAGTTTCGGGGTCAAAAGGGAAACAGCCCAGATCATCGGCTAAGGTCCCCAAATCCAAGCTAAGTGGGAAACGAGGTGAGGTTACTGGAACAACCAGGAGGTTGGCTCAGAAGCAGCCACCCTTTAAAGAGTGCGTAATAGCTCACTGGTCTAGTGACCTTGCGCGGAAAACTTAACGGGGCTAAGCTTGGTACCGAAGCCATGGGACTTGCGCAAGCAGGTCGGTAGGGGAGCGTTCCGCCAGCAGTGAAGGTTGACCGTAAGGACAGCTGGAGCGGGCGGAAGTGAGAATGCAGGCATGAGTAGCGTACAAACACGTGAGAACCGTGTTCGCCGTAAATCTAAGGTTTCCGACGCCAGGTCATTCCGCGTCGGGTTAGTCGGGTCCTTAGCCGAGGCCGAGAGGCGTAGGTGATGGACATCCGGTCAACATTCCGGAACCGTCTGGAAGGAGCGATGAGGGGACGCAACGAGGTAGGCCAGCCAGTGATTGGTTGTGCTGGTTCGATCCGTTTAGGTGTTGAGGCTTGTAGGAAAATCCGCAAGCCGAGCTGAGACGATAGCGAGCCCTTGAGGCATAAGTGGTTGAGCCTTGTTGCCGAGAAAAGCCTCTAAGCATTGATTTCCAGATGCCCGTACCGCAATCCGACACCGGTAGATGGGTAGAGTATACCAAGGCGAACGGGAGAACCTTCGTTAAGGAACTAGGCAATTTAACCCCGTAACTTCGGGATAAGGGGTACCTGGTGACAGGTCGCAGTGAAATGGCTCTAGTGACTGGTTAACAAAACCACAGGTCTCTGCTAAGCCGTAAGGCGATGTATAGGGGCTGACGCGTGCCCAGTGCCGGAAGGTTAAAGGGAGAGGTTAGACGCAAGTCGAAGCTTTGAACTGAAGCCCCGGTGAACGGCGGCCGTAACTATAACGGTCCTAAGGTAGCGAAATTCCTTGTCGGGTAAGTTCCGACCCGCACGAACCGCGTAACAACTAGAGTAGTGTCTCAACGAGGGACCCGGTGAAATTGAAATGGCTGTGAAGATGCGGCCTACCCGCAGCAGGACAAAAAGACCCCGTGGAGCTTTACTGTATCTTGGCATTGAGTTTGGGTGTGATCTGTGTAGCATAGGTGGGAGACTTTGAAGCTGGGGCGCTAGCCTCGGTGGAGTCACCGGTGAAATACCACCCTGATTACATTTAGACCCTAACCCCGCACCGTCATCCGGGCGGGGGACCGTGCCAGGTGGGCAGTTTGACTGGGGCGGTCGCCTCCTAAAAGGTAACGGAGGCGCCCAAAGGTTCCCTCAGGGTGAATGGAAACCACCCATAGAGTGTAAAGGCATAAGGGAGCTTGACTGCAAGACCAACGCGTCGAGCAGAGTCGAAAGACGGGCTTAGTGATCCCACGGATCCGAGTGGAAGGGCCGTGGCTACCGGATAAAAGCTACCCCGGGGATAACAGGCTGGTGAGATCCAAGAGTTCACATCGACGATCTCGCTCGGCACCTCGATGTCGGCTCATCGCATCCTGGGGCTGGACAAGGTCCCAAGGGTCGGGCTGTTCGCCCGTTAAAGCGGTACGCGAGCTGGGTTCAGACCGTCGTGAGACAGGTCGGTCTCTATCCGCTGTGGGCGTAAGGGATTTGAAGGGAGCTGCTCCTAGTACGAGAGGACCGGAGTGGACAGACCTCTGGTGTGCCAGTTGTCGTGCCAACGGCATTGCTGGGTAGCTACGTCTGGCAAAGATAACCGCTGAAAGCATCTAAGTGGGAAACTTGCCCTAAGATTAGATCCCTGTATCCTTAATGGAGTAAGACCGCAGGTAGACTACCTGCTTGATAGGCGGTGTGTGTAAGCACAGTAATGTGTTGAGCTAAACCGTACTAATGGTCGAGGGCTTATTTGCGTGGTGCGGAGAACTTGATATTGTTCCTACATCGATATACAATAACTATTCAGCTACAATTGAGAGAATAAGTCTCTTTGGTGATTTGAGCGACGAGGGTACACCCGGTCCCATCCCGAACCCGGAAGTTAAGCTCGTCAGCGCCGATGGTACTTGGTGGGTAACTGCCTGGGAGAGTAGGTCATTGCCAAAGGGACTTTTCTTTTCTCTTCTCACCATTTGTATCATAAGGTATAATCCTTTCGTTCACAGACCAGTCCGAATCGATTGCCGTTTTATTAATTACTTTGGCAATCAAGGAGTGTGTACAGCGCAAAATTCCCGATGATATTAAGGTTCTCATTCTGGTATTACGCGGTCTCGGCTGGGTCTGTAATGAGCCGAGTTTTTTTATTCCTCCACATGGAAGGAGGTGAGGCAGTTGACGGTCGTAAATTTACGCAATAATGAATCACAAGATCAATTGCTCAAGCGCTTCCGCAAAAAGATCGTGAAGAGCGGTGTCTTGAGCACGGTTCGCCGAAAACGCTGGTTTGTTTCCAAGAGTGAACAACGACGTATGGACCAAAAGAAAGCCATTCGACGTTACAAGCGGCGCTCCTATAAAGATTTCGAATAAACCAGCGGAACGGGACTGGAGGCTTTATGGCTAATGAAGATAAGATTCAGGTTGAGGGGCTGGTAATCGAAGCCTTACCCGGCACACAATTCCGGGTTCGACTTGATAACGGGCATGAAGTTTTGGCCTATCTTTCGGGCAAGATGCGCAAGTACTACATTCGTATCCTGCTCGGGGATCATGTTAAAGTTGAAATGTCTCCCTACGATCTAACCCGCGGGCGCATCACTTATCGTCAAAAGAAATCCGGCGGGGAACCTGAAGCAACTGAATAACCGGTTCCGTCTGCACTTATTAGAAAAAACAGCCCCTGCAATATAGCAGGGGCTGTTTTTGTTTTAGGGTTACGGTTACGGCATGGATTTGTAGGAATTCAACACTTTCATATAGTTCGCACGTTCGAACGCCGCTGGTTCTGAAACTGATTTCTGACTCAGGCTGCCTTTCATTTGATGGATCGAATCGTATTCATGCTTACTCATCCAATCAGCCAATTCACCCAGGATGACCGGAACACGATTGACGCCATGAGCAAGTAATTCTGAGGTCATCATTGCTGCGCTGGCACCTGCCATGGTGGCTTTAACCACATCTTCAGCCGAGTGGATCCCCGTGGTAAGCGCCAGGTCAGCATTGATCTGCCCATAGAGGATGGCGATCCAGCGCAAAGGCAGGCGCAGTTCGTTGGAATTGCTCAAGATCAGGTTCGGAACGACTTCCATGGTTTCCAGGTCGAGATCCGGTTGATAAAATCGATTGAAAAGAACAAGGCCGTTGGCACCTGCCTCGATCAACCGCTTTGCCATGTTGGGGATGGCGGTGAAGAACGGGCTGAGTTTTACTGCCAGTGGGATTTTGATGCTGATGCGCACGTCGTGAACCAGATTTATATAGTTCTCTTCTATCTGGGTGGAGGTTTGCGACGGGTTGGTGGGGAGAAAATAGAGATTTAGTTCCAGGGCATCTGCCCCTGAATCCTCTATGATTTTTGCATATTTTATCCAGCCGCCGGAGGAGACTCCGTTCAAGCTGCCGATCACGGGGATATTTACCGACTGCTTGATTTTCTTCAGTTTTTCGATATAGGAGTCTGCTTTAAGGGTGTACTTTCCACTCTGGGGATAGAATGAGGTGATTTCCGGGGAAATTTCTGAACCGTAGAAAAGGAAATGATCCAGTTCCAGGCTTTCGTGGATGATCTGTTCCTCAAAAAGGGAGTACATCACGATCGCCCCAATCCCTGCCGCTTCCAGTTCTTTTACGGTTTCCACTTTTTCAGAAAGCGGCGATGCAGAAGCTATCAGCGGGTTCTTGAGTTTAAGACCCAGGTATGTCGTAGACAGATCAACCATATGCTCTCCTTTGCCAGGTTTCATCAATAAAATGGGACAGAGGAAGCCTCTGCCCCATTTGAACGCATTATTTTTGCTCTGCTGATTTCCCGTAGTGCATAGCAGCCAGTTGGGAATAGAAGCTCCAGCGCGCCTTGGCGTCTTCGCTGGACAGTTTGAGCAAACTCTCGGCGCGAGCCTCGTCACTTTGAGTCAACATGCGGAAGCGGGTTTCGTTGTACATGTATTGTTCAACCGAAACGGAGGGTTCTTTGCAGTCGATCTGTAACGGGTTTTTATCTTCAGCAGCAAGACGCGGGTCAAAGCGGTAGAGCGGCCAGAGTCCCGATTGGACAGCCAGTTTCTGCTGTTCCAGTCCCTTGGACATGTCATAACCGTGGGAGATGCAGTGGCTGTAGGCGATGATGATGGATGGACCGTTATATGCCTCGGCTTCGATGAAGGCTTTCAACGTATGCATATCGCTATATCCCATGGCAACACGAGCCACATAAACGTAGCCGTAGGCGATGGCCATTAGTCCCAAGTCTTTCTTTGACAGACCCTTGCCGGATGCTGCGAAGCGAGCCACCGCACCACGCGGGGTGGACTTGGAGGCCTGGCCGCCGGTATTCGAATAGACTTCGGTATCGAGCACCAGCAAATTGACATTTCTACCGGTTGACAGGACATGATCCAGCCCGCCGTAGCCGATGTCATACGCCCAACCATCGCCACCGACGATCCAGACAGATTTTTTGACAAATGAATCGGCAACAGCAGCCAGGTTCTTAGCCTGGGAGTTGGAGGACCCGGCAAGTTTCTGCTTGAGTACTTCGACACGCTCGCGCTGCTGCTTGATTCCCAGGTCGGTGGATTGGTCAGCCTTAAGGAGGCCATCCACAAGGTCCTGGCCAAGGTCGTTTACGAAGCCAGGCAGGATATCGCTGGCATATTCGAGCTGCTTGTCCAGCGTCAGTCGGAACCCCAGACCGAATTCAGCGTTGTCTTCGAACAGCGAGTTGGACCAGGCTGGGCCACGTCCTTCCTTGTTGAAGGTATACGGGGTTGTCGGCAGGTTTCCGCCGTAAATGGAAGAGCAACCTGTGGCATTGGCAATTACGGCACGGTCACCGAACAACTGTGACAGCAGTTTAACATAAGGCGTTTCACCGCAACCCGCGCACGCACCAGAAAATTCAAATAACGGTTCCAAAAGCTGCGAGTTCTTGATGGTGCCCAGGTTGATCGCGGTGCGATCGATTTCAGGCAGGGACAGGAAGAATTCCCAATTATTAGCTTCGGGTTCGCGCAGGGGCGGCTGCGGCGCCATATTGATTGCTTTGCGAGCCGGGTTGGTCTTATCCTTGGCGGGGCAGGCTTCAACGCATAATGTGCAGCCGGTACAATCCTCAGGCGCTACCTGGACGGTATAAGCCATTCCAGGATATTCCTTGAACTTGGAGTCCATGAACTTGAATGTTCCGGGCATTTTTTCAAGGAGTTTCTTATCGTACACTTTGTGACGGATGACTGCATGCGGACAGACGAAGACGCATTTGCCGCACTGGATACACAAGTCAGCTTCCCAGACCGGGATCTCCAGGGCAATATTCCGTTTTTCCCATTTGGTTGTGCCAGTGGGGAAGGTTCCGTCTACAGGCATGGCAGAAACCGGGACGCTATCACCTTCGAAAGCGATCATTGGTCCCAGCACGTTGCGCACAAATTCTGGCGCTTCTGCTGCGACAGGCGGACGGCGTGTGAAGGAGCTGGTGACTTTATCGGGCACCTTGACCTCATGCAAGTTCACCAGGGTCTGGTCCACCGCAGCATAATTCTTCATGACTACAGCTTCGCCGCGCTTGCCGTATGTCTTCTGGATTGCTTTCTTGATCTGCTCAATTGCTTCATCCCGCGGCAGGATTCCGGAAATGGCGAAGAAACAGGTCTGCATGATGGTATTGACGCGGCTGCCCATGCCGGTCTTTTCGGCAACATCGTAGGCATTAATTGTATAAAACTTGAGTTTCTTCACGATGATGTCTTTTTGCACTTCCTGAGGCAGCTTATCCCAGATTTCTTCTGGACCGAACAGGCTGTTCACTAAAAAGACAGCTCCCGGCTGGGCGAACTTGGTGAAGTCAAATCGCTCTAGGAAATTGAACTGGTGGCAAGCCACGAAGTTGGCGGTATTGGGGGTGATCAAGTACGGAGCCTGGATCGGCTTGGGACCAAAACGCAAGTGTGAGACCGTCAACGTGCCGGCTTTCTTCGAGTCGTAGTAGAAATAGCCCTGCGCATTATTATTTGTTTCTTCACCGATGATTTTGATGGAGTTCTTATTAGCGCCAACGGTGCCATCCGAACCCAACCCAAAGAACAGGCATCGCACTGTCTCAGGATGCTCGACTGAGAAATCCAGATCGTAATCCAGGCTGGTGTGGGTCACGTCTTCGTTAATTCCGACCACAAAATGATTCTTTGGAGCTGCTTTCTTGAGTTCGTCGAATACAGCCTTGACCATGGCTGGAGTAAACTCTTTCGAAGACAACCCATACCGTCCACCGATGACCTTAATATCCTGGCGACCATTCTCGAACAGGGTGCTGGTCACATCCAAGTAAAGAGGATCGCCGGAGGCTCCGGGTTCCTTGGTTCGATCAAGCACGGCAATGGACTTAACTGTCTTTGGCAGGGATTGGATGAAAGCAACAGTGTCGAACGGGCGGTAGAGCCGCACACGGATGACACCCACTTTTTCACCTTTCTCAACCAGGTAACGTGCGGTGGCTTCGGCTGTCTCGCCGCCGGAGGCCATGATGATGATCACGCGTTCTGCGTCTGGAGCCCCAATGTAATCAAAAAGATGATAGGTGCGCCCGGTGAGCTTTGCGAATTTGTCCATAGCCTTCTGGACAATCCCGGGGACCCTGGTGTAGAAGGGGTTAATGGTCTCGCGAGCCTGGAAGAATACATCCGGGTTCTGGGCGGAACCGCGCAGGACCGGATGGTCGGGTGACAAGGCGCGTGACCGGTGAGCCCTGACGAGTTCATCGTCGATCATTGCTCGCAAATCATCATCAGTCAGCTGCTCGATTTTTGCTACTTCGTGCGAGGTGCGGAAGCCATCAAAGAAATGCAGGAAGGGCACCCGGGCTTCCAGGGTGGCAGTCTGGGCGATCAAGGCCATATCGTGCGCTTCCTGGACCGATCCGGAGGGAAGCATAGCCCAACCGGTTTGGCGGACTGCCATCACATCTGAATGATCCCCAAAGATGGAAAGGGCGTGAGTTGCCACGGTACGCGCTGAAACGTGAAAAACAGTACTGGTCAATTCTCCGGCGATCTTGAACATGTTGGGGATCATTAACAGCAAGCCCTGGCTGGCTGTAAAAGTAGTGGTTAATGCTCCTGTTTGGAGTGCCCCATGAACTGATCCGGAAGCGCCTCCTTCGGACTGCATCTCGATCACCAGCGGGACGGTGCCCCAGATATTTTTTCGCTTTATGGCTGACCAGTCATCAGCAAATTCCCCCATATTGGAAGAGGGTGTAATCGGGTAGATCGCGCAGATTTCATTGGTGCGATGGGCGACTGAAGCCGTAGCTTCATTCCCGTCAATCGTGACCTTTTGGCGTTCCATATATCTTTACTCCTTCTCTTAGGATAACACAGAGAAACCTGTGTAAGGTTTTATTACCAATTGATGAGTTTATTCCCCCGGGTTCCCCAGCGATAGTAATATTCCACACAAATACTACTGCGACTTGTCACCAATAATAATCGGGTAAATTTTCATTTATACAGGTGTTTGCGTGCCAGGAGGATTGCTGCCACCGACTTTCCGTCCTCAATTGCACCGCGTTCAAACATGGTCATCGCTTCTGCCAAGGGGTAGCGCTCTAGTGTAAGAAACTCATCCGCGTCAGCTTCCAGTGGGTCCTGACGAAGATCGGTTGCCAGGTATACATGCATATATTCGGTGGAATATCCAGGGGCAAGATAGAATCCGCCCAGGAGATCCAGTTTGCCCGCTGCCATGCCTGTTTCTTCGCGAATTTCACGGCTGGCGCACGCCAGTGGTTCTTCGTTTTCGTCCAATGTCCCTGCAGGCAGCTCCAAAAGGTCCAGCCCAGCTGCGTGCCGGTATTGGCGGACGAAAAGTAAATTACCTTCTGCATCCATGGGCACGATAATTACAGAGCCAACATGGTCCACGATATCCAACCTAGTCTCGCGACCACCGGGCAAGCGTACGGTATCCCGGCGGATGGTGAATGCGTGCCCTGGGTAAACGACCTCGGATTTCAACAATTCGAATGCCATTGTTCCTCCATAAAAAACACCCAGGCTGGATCTGCCTGGGTGTTTGACTTGGATACTCTTTTATGGAATGTTTAGGGCCTGGTTGATATGCAGCACATAAGGGGATGTGAGGTTGTTGGCTGCGATGATTTGAGTAGGATCGACATCTCCAAAATAGCAGGCTACAGCATATATGGTTTCATTGGAGGATGAGACAGTAAAGACTCCCGGATGAGAATGAAGCGATCGTTGACCCACAAAAGGATTACCGCTTTGTGGAATATTCAAAACCTCTCCCGGTTGCAAGAGCTGTGACTCACCCAGTCCGTTTGCAGACAAAAGTTCCTGCTGGTTGACATTGAAGCGCCGGGCAATGCAGTATGGATATTCGCCCGGCATGAGTGTATATGTACCGGGTCTGCCGGGTGTGGCAGTGGACACGATGATTATTGGTGTTGTGCCGGCCACCGGTGTGGAGGCAACTCCCGTAGGAGGAATTACGGAAGCGGGGGTACCAAATGGTGTGGAAGTAGGATTCGATGTCACTGCCAATGGAGTTGAAGCTCCCTGTGTTTGCGCTACAGCTGTCATCGTCCGCAACATCATGGTTGTCCCAATCATTTGAACCTGGCCGATGTCGGTCGGAAGGGTCTTCGTGGCAGCAGATGCCCCGGTGGGTGTTGCCAGGGAAACTTGCGGCGATTGAGAAGCAGCGCGCTGACATGAGACCAGCAACAATAATATGATCACCCCCAAAACAAAGATCACCGGAATTTTCTTGGCCATGTTCTCCTCCTTAAAACGGACTATCCATTTAATTAAGTTCCAATGTGATACTAGCACAACCTTTCTATAACGTCAAGCGCATGATTTTGGATTACCACCGTACTACTCTTGTTTTTCGAGCCACATGGTCACTGGGCCGTCATTTTGAATCTCGACCAGCATATGAGCCCCGAAAATGCCGGTCTGCACTGGAATTCCCTGGGAGCGCAAGAAACCAGCGAAATATTCCACCAGGGGTTCAGCATCCAAAGGACTGGCTGCCTCCGAAAAGGAGGGTCGTCTCCCTTTGCGTGTGTCGCCGTAAAGAGTAAACTGGGAAATTACAAGCGCTGCCCCCCTAACATCCAAGAGTGACAGGTTAAATTTCCCTTTAGAATCTTCAAATATCCGCAGGGAGGCAATTTTCCCTGCCAGGTAATTCGCTTGCTTTTCGGTATCCCCCAGTCCTATTCCAAGCAGAATTACGAGTCCCAGGCCAATTTCGCCAACGGTTTTCCCTTCAACGGAGACTTTGCTGAATGATACTCTTTGTATCAGGGCACGCATATTCCAGGGAAGGAAGGAATTGGTTTCAAATTATGAGCTTATGGTAATTGCACCGCTGCACGGACTTCCTGCATCGTCTTCTCGGCAATGACCCTGGCGCGAGCGGCGCCATCGGACAGTATTGATGGGATCAAGCCTGGCTGGGCTGCAATCTCGGCGCGCCTGGCTCTAAAAGGCTCGAGGTTCCTGTTCAAACTATCGGCAAGGCGCTTCTTGCAATCAACGCATCCTATTCCAGCCCTGCGGCATTCTATATTGATCATGCCCACATCTTCGCTGGATGTGAAAACTTTATGAAGTGTAAATACATTGCAGATATCCGGATTGCCGGGATCGGTGCGTTTTATGCGGTGAGGGTCCGTCACCATCATCATCACCCGTTGGCGGGTTTCCTCGGGGGTGGCAGCCAATTCGATCTGGTTGTTGAGGCTTTTCCCCATTTTTTCTTTTCCGTCTATGCCGAGGACTTTCTGTACTTCGGCGGCTTTCATTTGAGGTTCGACCAGTACGCTGGTATTGAAACGGTGATTAAAAGAGCGCACAACCTCACGGGCGAATTCAAGGTGGGGGGCTTGATCGATACCCACCGGGACGAGGTCAGTTTTGTAAAGCAGAATATCCGCGCTCATCAGCACAGGGTACCCAACCAACCCATAATTGACGTTGTTTGGGTTCTGACGCACTTTTTCCTTAAAGGTTGGCAGGTCGGTGAGTTTTCCCAGCGGGGTGACCATCGATAAAAGGGCATGCAACTCCGTAACCTGCGGAACATGTGACTGGACGAAAAGGATGGTCTCTTCCGGGCGAATGCCGACCGCGAGCAGATCCAGCGCCAGGTCGTATGTATTTTGTTTCAGGTTGAGAGTATCTTCCACCGTAGTTAATGCATGCAGATCCACGATGCAATACACGCATTCATATTCATCCTGTAATGCGACGTAGTTTTTGAAAGCGCCCAGGTAATTGCCCAGGTGAGCGCGGCCAGTTGGACGGATGCCGGAAAAGACACGGCCTTTTTTTGCCATTGCAGCCTCGAAAAAAAAGAATTTTGTGAGCGGAAACCCTACTTCTTTTTTAAGAACTCAGAAACCAACTCTAACACTTCACCTTGATTGGCGTGCCGACCGGTTTGGAGTTTGGAATAAAGCAGCGTATTATTTACACTTACCTCGAATCGGCTGCCATCGGAAGGGATCAAGGAAATGCTCTCTATTTCAGGTTCAATGTGGTTCAATAACTCATGTGCCAGGCTCACGGCCCGGTCGGTAAAGTGTCAGACAGTGCAGTAGACGATTGATATTTTTGCCACGATGCAACTCCTCGGAGAAATTTCAAAAATTATACTGCTTCTTGCAGGTTTCTGTGGATTTTACTCCTCCAAATCCGGAATTCCAGGTTCTGATGATTTTCAAAAATTGTCCCTTTGACGCACACCATCCTTACATGTATAATCATTTAATATTACTGGTCCCGTATCGGATTACATTCGAGGATTTTCATGGCTCTACGCGGCAATTTGCGTGACTTCACCATCACTCAATTATTGAACCTGATAAAACTGGCCAGTAAGACCGGGATGCTTGTTGTTGAAGGTCCCAGCGAAACAGCCAAGGTTGCCTTCCGTGATGGAAAACTAGCTTACGCTCAAATTGACCAGGAAGATAGCAGCCTGGCTCTCGTCTTGTATAAGGCGAAAAAACTCTCTTCTGGGCAATATAAATCAATTCAAACGCGGGCTACACATGTTACTGATAAAGAACTTGGATTACTATTAATCAACGCCGGATATCTTTCGCAGGAAGATATCCTGACAAATCTCCAACAGCATTTTACGAACATCACTCAGCGGCTGTTTACATGGGTGGAAGGTTTTTTTCATTTTGATAACGACTCGCTGCCCCCGGAAGACCGCATCAGCGTTCGACTGGACCTCGATAACCTGATTATCGAAGGTTCGCGTCACATGCGTGAATGGGAACAATTGCAGGATGAAATCCCAAGCCTGGAAATGGCGCTTAAGTTTAAAGATCACCCGGGAACCAACCTGCGCAATGTCAACTTGAGTGTTGAGGAATGGCGGGTGGTTTCATACATTAAACCCACCAACACAATCAAGCAGATTGCCGCCGCCACCCGTATGAATGACCTGGAGATCCGGCGTATCGTTTATGGTTTACTTGAAGCCGGATTGGTCGAAACCAGCCGGTTGGATGATGGAATGAATAAGGTCTCTTCCATGCGTGTGTTCCCAACCCAGGATAAAGAAGAACAAAAATCATTAATTAATCGTCTTATTACCAGGATTCGTTCCCTCTAAATTGTAACGAGGAATGCTTTGATGCAAACGGTTAAAATGGTCGTCACAGGTCCGTTTAATGCCGGAAAGACCCAATTTATACGCTCAGTCAGCGAGATTGACGTTGTCTCAACAGAGCGGAACATTTCCTCAGCATCGGAAAAAACAGTGAAAGAATCAACCACTGTTGCGATGGACTTCGGCCGCATTACGGTGGATGAAAACCTGGTGTTATACCTATTCGGTACCCCGGGTCAGCGGCGTTTCGACTTTATGTGGGAGATTCTGTCCGAGGGCATGCTTGGATTTATTGTGATGGTGGATAGCACGCGCCCGGAAACATTCCGCGAAGCACGTTCAATCCTGGAAACCTTCCATGCCTACGCGCCAACTCCGTACGTGGTGGCAGCCAACAAGCAGGATATGAAAGATGCCTGGGATGTCGAAGATATGCGCCATGTTTTGCGGCTTGATTCCAAAGTCAAACTAATCTCCTGTGTGGCAACCGATCGTGACTCGGTCAAGGCGATTCTCCTGGAGTTGCTTTACACAATCCTGGCTGAAATGGAAATAGAAAAGAAATAGGCTTTCCATTTCAACTACAACTTGGCAATTATCCCCGGTTTACAATATAAAAACCTTGGTCACACAGGTCGCAGTCCTGGTCAACTGCAAAGACGTGTCCCTGGATGCCCGGGCAGGGGGTGATGGTTTCAATTGCGCGCTCAAATATAATTCCGGGAAGAATGAAATACTTTGATGAAAGCGATTGCCAATAACCCCAATCTCGATCGCATGAGTAATGTATTCATCCTGGCGATGGTTGAGATCCTGGGACAAGATGAGGTAAATACCATTCTGAACCTCGCCCAGCTTCCATTTCGGCTTGACCAGGATCACACGGCTGATCAGGTTTATAAACTCCCCGATAAAAGCCTGAGCACCATCCAGGTTGTCCTTGAAAACATTTTCGGTTTCCGTGCCGGTCGCGGCATATCGCTGCGTGTTGGACGAGCTTGTTTGAAATATGCCTTAAGGGAATTCGGATTTGAACTTGGGGTGACCGCTCTCTCTTTTCGACTTCTACCATTGCACTCCCGCATTAGAACGGGCAGTGAAACACTCGCCAGATTGATCAATGGTTCCACCACCCAGCATGTCACCCTCGAGTTTGATCATAACAATATTTCCTGGCACATCGGGAGTTGTCCATTTTGTCGGAACAGGGATTCAGAGGGTCCGTGTTGTACCCTGGCTGTCGGATTCCTTCAGGAAGTTTTTTCCTGGATGAGCGGTGGGAAATATTACCTGGTCGAAGAGAAAAAATGTATTGCAATGGGCGAAGAAACTTGCTCGATCGTGGTTAATCAGACGCCGATTAGTGAATAAATGGTAACATTCCATTTTGAATCTTTCGTTCCTGGGCTCCGCTCACCAGCACTTTTATGCCGGAGTCACAAATGACGAAAATACTTGTTTGAAAAGATTAGTGTGATCTGCGCGGCGTGCTGATAATCTGAAGGAACGCTTTAGCGCTGGGTTGCTGAAATGTAGAGTACTCAATCAATCCCCATGTTCATTCCGCGCTGGATGTTTCCTTGACATTCCTTCCTCACTCAGGTAGAATACCGTTCGCCCAAGAATGGGCCTGTAGCGCAGTTGGGAGCGCGCCTCAATCGCACTGAGGAGGTCAGGGGTTCGAATCCCCTCAGGTCCACAAACCATGGGCAGCAGGCACACTGCAGCAAGGAGCAAGCACTTCCGCGGCCTGCCTTCTGCTTACTGCCTATCGTAATCGAAATTATGGGCCCATAGCGCAGTTGGGAGCGCGTCTCAATGGCATTGAGAAGGTCGCGAGTTCGAATCTCGCTGGGTCCACAGGCAATCGCGATAAATGACCTTATCGCGATTGTGCTATAATCAGCAAAATATTTAAGGTTAAGACAGGAGTAGTAGGTCATCCCGTCAGCGAGAAGGGAAAACGAAGTGGAAGCCCTTCAAAGCGCACGATGGAGCGCTCCAAGACCGAACTCGCCTGCCCTCGCAAGAGAGACTGCGCTGGTGAACCAAGTAGTCAGCGCCGGGACAGCCCGTTACAGCATACGAGTGACATTGTCGAATTTAATTGTTGACACATCAATTGGACCATAATGCTGAGGTGTTGACCTGTAAATGAGATGATGTAACCTGGGTGGTACCGCGGAGAATGAACCCTTCGTCCCTGAGTGGATGAAGGGTTTTTGTTTAGATTATGAAAAGGAGGCATACCATGTTCGATCACACAAATAGCAGACCCGGGATCCAGAGCTGCCTTCTCGAGCCCCCCCATAAGGGCTGCCAAAATCCTGATATCCATTTAATTAATAGCATTTACACTTCATCCTGGTTTTAGATCATCGAGGTAGAAATGAGCGACTATATTCCTTCTCAAATAGAATCAAAATGGCAGGCCAAATGGGATGTCGACGGGTTGTATAACGCCGATATAGATGAAACCAAGCCCAAACACTACGCCCTGACCATGCTGCCATATCCTTCAGGTGACCTGCACATTGGTCACTGGTATGCTTTTACCCCTTCAGATGCGCATGCCCGCTTTATGCGCATGAACGGGTTTAATGTGATGCTGCCAATCGGCTTTGATGCCTTCGGTCTCCCTGCGGAAAATGCCGCCATCAAGGATGGCATCCACCCAATGAAGCGGACATACGAAAACATCGAACGGATGCGCAAGCAGTTGCGTTCAATGGGTGCCATGTGGGATTGGCGCAGGGAGGCAATTTCATCCAGCCCGGAATTTTATAAGTGGACCCAGTGGTTTTTTATCCAGCTGTTCAAGCACGGCCTGGCTTACCGCAAGATGTCTCCAGTGGATTTTTGTCCACACGACAATACCACCCTGGCACGCGAACAGGTCTGGGGCGATGACCGGCACTGCGAGCGCTGCGGCACTCCGGTCATCAAGAAAAACCTCTCGCAATGGTTCTTCAAGACCACATCCTACGCGGACGAGTTGCTAAATTATTAAGGGATGGATTGGCCCGATCGGGTTAAGGTATTGCAGACTAATTGGATCGGACGATCCGAGGGGGCTGAAGTGACTTTCCCGCTGGCCGGTCAAGCAGTAGAGCATCAATCCAAACCAGCTCAAACAATTGATAACCAATCCGGGATCACGGTTTTCACCACCCGTCCAGACACGCTCTGGGGTGTCACCTTCATGGTGCTATCTCCCGAGCATCCGTCTGGTGGACAAGATAACCACACAGGAGCATCTCGGCGAGGTGGAAGCCTATAAGGTTCAGGCTGCCCGCAAGTCAGATATCGACCGCGAAGCAGTTGACAAGGAAAAGACCGGAGTGTTCACCGGCGGGTATGCCATTAACCCGGTCAATGGTGAAAAAACTCCCATTTGGATCGCTGACTACGTCCTGATGACTTATGGCACGGGAGCCATCATGGCTGTCCCGGCTCACGACCAGCGTGATTTCGAGTTCGCCCGAAACCACGGGATCGATATCCGGGTGGTGATCCAGCCCGACGACATGCCTCCATTGGATGGAGCAACCATGCCCACTTCGGTTCCGGCCTCCGGGAAAATGATCAATTCTGGGCCACTGACCGGAACTTCGGCTGACGAAGCTTTCCCTGCCGCGGTGAAATTTATTACTGAAAAAGGGATTGGGAAAGGTTCCGTAAATTACAAGCTGCGCGACTGGTTGATCTCACGCCAGCGTTACTGGGGCGCGCCTATTCCAATGATCTATTGTGAAAAGGATGGCTGGAACCCGGTCCCGGACGCCGAGCTGCCGGTGCTGCTTCCTGAAGACGTTGCCTGGAGACCCACCGGTGAATCACCGCTGAAACTGCACCCAACCTGGAAACAAGCAAAATGCCCGGTTTGCGGCGGTCCAGCCGAGCGGGAAACCGATACCATGGATACATTCATGTGTTCGTCGTGGTATCACCTGCGCTACCTGTCCCCCCATTATGACAAGGCTCCGTTCGATCCAAAAGAGTATGATTACTGGATGCCAGTGGACACCTATACCGGCGGCATTGAACACGCCAACATGCACCTGATCTACACGCGCTTTTTCCACAAAGCGCTGCGCGATATGGGCATCACCGAAGGCCCCGAGCCAATGATCCAATTACGCAACCAGGGCATGGTCCTGGGGGAAGACAACGAAAAGATGTCGAAGAGCCGCGGCAACATTGTGGCTCCAGATGAACTGGTGGAACGCTTCGGGGCCGATGCAGTGCGCGCTTTCCTGATGTTCTTTGCCCGCTGGGATATGGGTGCGCCGTGGAATCCCTCCGGTATAGACGGGACAGTCCGCTGGCTGCGGCGGGTTTGGGCGCTGGTCACTGATTCAACCCATGGTGAGGCTGGAGACAGTTCCGACAACTCCAGGCGGATGCTGCGCCGCCGTGTCCACCAGATGTTGAAAAGGGTCACACGCGATTTTAAGCAATTCGAGTTCAACACGATCGTTTCCGGACTAATGGAACTATTTAATGAGATGACCAAGGCCAGGGAATCCGGGGCTTATGGGACACCGGAATGGAATGAAGCCGTGGATATCTACCTGCGCATGCTGGCTCCCGTGTGCCCGCACATCGCGGAAGAGCTCTGGGAACAGACAGGTCGGAAATATTCAATTCACGACCAACCCTGGCCTGCTGTTGATGAAGAAGCCACCCGGGAGGTAGAGGTGACGATCCCCGTGCAAGTGAACGGGAAATTACGGGATCGGGTGGTCCTTCCGGCGGATGCCACTGAGGAAGATATCAAAACCGCGGCGCTGGCGAGTGAGATTGTCCGGAAATACCTGGAAGGGAAGCAGCCAAAAAAGGTGATCGTGGCACAGAAAAAATTGGTTAATATCGTGGTTTAAGTAAAGTGGCGACCATTTGGTCGCCACTTTACTTATTTCTCAATCAATTCTGCAGCTAAACCGACAATTGGTAAAATACAAGCGTGGTCAATGGGTTGGTCACAATATTATTGAACCCTGCCTCCACTGCCAATTTTTCCAGGAAATCCGGCTCCAGGCGGTGTACAAGGGGTGCGCCAATATCCTCCTGGCGATAAGCCCACTCAAGTATCCCCACCTGTGCACGTGCGAGGCGATGGGCTTCAATAAGCACCTGGGACTGCTCGTCCAATTCATGCAGGAGTAACCCCATGAAGACCAGGTCAAAGCTGGCATCGATAAAAGGAAGCTTCTCTGCCTCTGCCTCGAAGAAGGATGCTGCAGGTACAAAGCTCCTGGCTGCAGGAAGCATTTCTGAATTTACATCCACTCCAGTGACATAACACCCCCGTCTGGAAAACATCTCCGCAAATACTCCGGTACCTGTACCAATATCCAGGACTGTCTTAATTCGAACGCCTTTCAGACAAAGGTTGACAACCCGCTCAACTTCAAGCCTGGCAATTCTTTCAGGATTGCGCAAGCGGGAAATATCACCTTCGAATCGTTTTTCGTGCATTTTGCCTCTTAAGAATGGATTTGCCAGCCCCTGGGAAAGTGATTCTTTACCACTCCCTGCACCCGCTTACCCCACCCGAGAGGCCAGCCATCTGCGGTGATAAGGACCCAACCAGGCTTGCCTTCCGATGGCAGGGTCTCGCCGCGTAAATAAGCAGACATAGCGTGGCTGTCTGCCGGGAGCTCAAGGATATTGCACCCCTGACCAGGTCGGAGAAATGCTGCCAGTGGATGGGCTGGCTCGAAACGCTCTTTTTTGATATTTCCCAGCCATATTCCCGGGATGGTCACACGCAGACCTTTCAGGTCAGGGATGTCTTCTGGCACATGGTACAACCTGTCCCCCTGCAAACGTAAGCGCGCGGAGGCGAAATCAATGCCCAGTGTTTCCTCACGGAATGCGTTCCAGATCTTCCACTCCGGAGGCGGGATTCTAACCTGGCGCCACGAAGATGGCCGTGCATTGTCAGGACCTTCTTTACGCTTCATGCGGCAGGCGAAATGGCCCTCCCCCATCAACCGGTGGGGGAAGAGGCGCACCGCACCGCTCAAGGATTTAATCTCTTCCTTGTTTATTTTATTTCCCTTATTGAAGGATAACCAATCCGGACGTCCGGGCAAAAATCCCGGTAACTGGGGCAGGCTTTCCACCTCGAAATCGGGGTGATCCCGAATGAAGCGAGCCACCACAGCTTCATCTTCTTCGGGGGCGAATGTACAAGTTGAATAGAATAGATACCCTCCCGGGCGAACCAGGTGGGCAGCTACTCGAAGAATATTCGTTTGACGAATCGCACAGCCGGTGATCATATCCTCTGACCAGTCAAGCCGCGCCCCCATGTCCTTGCGGAACATTCCCTCCCCGGAGCATGGCGCGTCCACAAGCACCCGGTCGAAATAGGCTCCGAAATGGTCAGCGATCCGTTCGGGTGTCTCATTGGTTATCACAACATTGGGCGCACCCCAGCGTTCCACATTGACCACCAGGTGGTTTAACCGCTTGGTCTTGATCTCGTTTGCCACCAGAAGACCTTTCCCCTCCATCAGGGAGGCAATGTGAGTGGTCTTTCCTCCCGGGGCAGCAGCAAGGTCAAGGATGCGCTCGCCAGGTTGTGGGTTCAGCAATTCAGCAGCCGACATGGCTGATGGATCTTGCAGGTAATACAGTCCCGCCGTGTGAAACGGATGCTTGCCGGGTTCAATAAATTCCTCCTTCTCCCTCCACGCAACTGGCGAAGCGGGTAGCGAAAAGGCAAAATCACACCACGCCACCTGGTCTCCAAGGGGGAAGGGTGAAATATCCTGAAATGCTGCAGCGCCAAGTTTCAGCGTGTTCACCCGGAGACCGCGAATGGGTTCAAGGGTAAGAGCTTCTGCAAACGCGGGATATTCATCGCCGAGGAAACGGGACATCCTTTCGAGGAAAAGCGCTGGGATTGGAATTTGCTCGTTCATATGAAGATTATAATAGCGATATGCGAATTGAAGAATTGAACTGGATGGATGTGGAAGCATATCTCAAGCATGATGATCGCTTGATGGTGGTCGTGGGGGCTTGTGAGCAGCACGGTTACCTTTCGCTGCTATCAGATGTAAAGATCCCCCTGGCACTGGCGGATGCTGCTTCCAATCAGACTGGTGTGTTGGTTGCACCGCCGATGAACTTTGGTTCCAGCCCATACTTCACCAGCTATCCGGGCACCTTCAGCTTGAGGTTGTCCACATTAATGGATGCAGTGGAGGATATTGTCCGTTCGGCATATGGGCAGGGTTTCAAACGCATGCTCTTCCTGAATGGTCATGGCGGCAATAATGGACTGAAGATTCGGCTGACAGAACTTGCTAACATCCTGCCGGGCTTGAAAGTGCACTGGTATGCATGGTGGATGGCCCACAGCGTGGAACAGGTGGCCCTGCGCCATGCGATCAAGCCAGGCCACGCCAACTGGCTTGAGGCTTTCCCATTTACCACCGTGTCCGATCTGCCTGGCGGGGAAAAAATCCCGCCACATGTGCCTTCCGATATCCTGGATGCGCAAACAGCCCGGGAGGTATACGGCGATGGGTCGTTTGGTGGTCAGTACCAGGTGCCACAGGAAACGATGCAGGAGGTTTTTGATGCCGCACTTCAGGACATAGTTCAATCATTAAAATTTGATTAAAATTTGGACCTGGAGTCAATTTTAGACTCCAAGAATGCTCCTCTTGACCAAATCTGACCATACAAGTATAATTCGGCTCCATTGAGATATGACTATTATCTGCGACATTTAGCGAGCGCTTGAAGCAAAGGCTTCGAAGCGCTTGCTTTTGTGTGTCTCTGGCATCACTTGAATGTTGGAGCGAGGGCGGTCAGTCGCAGGTTTCAATTTAGCAAGATGAGGAGACGGCCTAGTGGAAACCAAGGGACTAATTTCATTACGTATCAGTCTTGCTTCTCCGGAAACCATCCTTACCTGGTCTTACGGCGAAGTTCTGAAACCCGAAACCATCAACTACCGCCGACTGCGCCCGGAGAAAGATGGCCTTTTCTGTGAAGCCATCTTTGGCCCGACGCGTGACTGGCAATGCTACTGCGGTAAATATAAAAACCCTCGATATAAAGGAATAACGTGTGATAAATGCGGCGTTGAAGTGACCCGCTCATCCGTGCGCCGCGAGCGCATGGGTCATATCATGCTGGCTACGCCTGTTGCCCACATTTGGTATACACGGCGTATCCCCTCATACCTGGGCATGCTGCTCGATATCTCCCGCCGCAACCTGGACCGCGTTTTGTACTTCGCTCAATATATCGTCAGTTATGTAGACGAAGATGCCCGCCAAAAAGCCCTCAAGCGCCTGGAAGATGAGATCTCCGTTTCCGAACGTGAGCAGGCAGCAATCATTAATTCCAAGATCGCCGAGATCAAGACTGGCCGGGATAAGAAACAAGCCGAGATCCAGACCAACCGGGTTGAGATGGAGCGCCAATATGATGAGCAGATTGCCGCCAAGCTGGAACCGATCATTCAGGAGGGCCAGCGGTTGGAAGCTTATCTCCAGGAAAATAAAGGCAAGGTGCTCAAAGAAGCAGTGGTTTTTGGCAGCACTGCGACGGTGATCGTGGATGCGGGCATCAAGGTTGGTGCCACACATCTTGGCAAAGTTCAAAAGTTTGTCCAGGGACGGTTGGAAGCGATCGAAAACGAACTCAAGGACGAAAAATCGCGCGCCTTGGAAGCTGTAAAAACGGAAGCTGCAACGATCAAGGCTGTTGCAGACGAACAGATGAACGAATTACGCAGCCAACTGGAAGACCAGACCTCCACCAGTCATGATGCCAATGCCCGTCAACGCGATGAACTGATGGAACTTCGCCCATTCACCTTCCTCGGCGAAACTCGCTATCGGGAACTGAAGCAACGCTGGGGACAGGTGTTCCGCGCCGACATGGGCGCCGAAGCTTTCTACGATATCCTGCGCCGGCTCGACCTCGAGAAACTTTCAGAAGAACTCTGGCACGAAGTAAAAACAACAAAATCCAAGCAGAAACGGAAGAAGGCTACCTCCCGCTTGAAAGTTGTTGAAGCATTCCGTCGCTCAGGCAATCGCCCGGAATGGATGATCTTGACCGTCCTTCCAGTCATCCCGCCCGATTTGCGCCCGATGGTGCAGTTGGACGGCGGTCGCTTTGCCACCTCTGATTTGAACGATCTGTACCGTCGCGTCATCAACCGCAATAATCGTCTGAAGCGCTTGCTGGAACTTGGCGCTCCGGATGTGATCGTTCGCAACGAAAAGCGCATGTTACAGGAAGCTGTGGATTCCCTGATCGATAACAGCCAGCGCGGCAAGGCACTCAGCCGCCGCGGCCGGCGCGAGCTGCGCTCGCTGAGCGACATGCTCAAGGGCAAGAAAGGCCGCTTCCGCCGCAACTTGCTTGGCAAGCGCGTGGATTATTCCGGTCGCTCCGTTATCGTGGTGGGTCCACAGCTTAAACTCTACCAGTGCGGTCTTCCGAAAAGCATGGCCCTGGAACTTTTCCGCCCATTCGTTATTTCCCGCCTGGTGTCTCACAACTATGCCGCGAACGTCAAAGGTGCGCGCAGGTTTATCGAGCGCAACCGCCCCGAGGTTTATGAAGCGCTGGAAGAAGTCATCAAGGACCGCCCGGTCCTGTTGAACCGTGCTCCAACACTGCACCGTCTCGGTATCCAGGCATTTGAACCGATCCTGATCGAAGGATCAGCAATCCAGCTGCACCCGCTGGTCTGTACCGCGTTTAATGCTGACTTCGACGGCGACCAGATGGCTGTGCATGTACCCTTGTCTGATAAAGCCGTCCAGGAAGCCCGCCGCTTGATGCTGGCGTCCAAGAACCTGCTTAAACCTGCTGATGGTGAACCGATCATCGGTCCATCCAAGGATATGGTCCTGGGCGTGTATTATATGACCATGCTGCACTCCAAACCCCACAAGGGAGATGGACGTGTCTTCTCCGATATGGATGATGTTGATTTGGCTTACCAGTTGGACCAGGTGGATATTCACAGCAAGATTAAAGCTCGTCTGACAACCTGGTACGATGAGGAAGAAAATCGGCTTCCGGAAGCGGAAACCCGCATCATTGAAACCACTGTTGGACGTGTCATCTTCAACCGCATCCTGCCGGAAAAAGTTCAATTTATCAATCGGCAGTTGGAAAAGGGTGGTGTGAAAGATCTGATCGCTGAGGTATATGAACTTTACGGTCAGGATGTTACGACTGAAACCGCTGACGGGATCAAACGCATTGGATTCGAATACGCGATGCGTTCCGGTACCACCATCGCGGTCTCTGATATTACAGTCCCACCTCTAAAGCAGGTGATCATAGAGAAAGCGCTCAAGGATGTTGAGCTGGTGCAGAGGGACTTCCGGCGCGGGTTGTTGACCGAGCAGGAACAGAATGAACGCATTATCCAGATCTGGCAGCAAACCACCACCGACGTTGCAAAATCGGTCCGTGATGCCCTGGACCCGGATGGCAACCTGTCCACCATGGCCAACTCCGGCGCCACGAAGGGCGGGTTCGGTCCCATTTCGCAGTTGGCGGGAATGCGCGGTCTGATGGCTGACCCGTCCGGACGCATCATTCCCATGCCGATCCGTTCCAACTTCCGCGAGGGTCTGACAGCCCAGGAATACTTCATCTCCACGCACGGCGCACGCAAGGGACTGGCTGATACCGCCCTGCGAACCGCAGACGCCGGTTACCTCACCCGCCGCCTGGTGGATATTGCCCAGGATATCATCATCAACGAATCCGACTGCGGTACGCACAATGGAGTGTGGATCCGCAGGAAGGACGACGTCGCCGGACAATCGATGGCGTCCCGTTTATACGGACGCCTGGCTGCCGAACGAGTCCTGGACCCGAAAACCGGTGAAGTGCTGGCAGAACCGGATGACATTCTCGATCGGGACTTGGCGCGCAAGATTTCCGTGGCTGATGTTGTTGAAGTAAAGGTGCGTTCGGCACTGACTTGCGAATTGACCCATGGGATCTGCGCCAAATGCTATGGTGTTGACCTGGCACGCGGCACCATGGTCGAGATGGGATCGGCGGTCGGTATCGTGGCTGCCCAGTCCATCGGCGAACCTGGCACGCAGTTGACATTGCGCACCTTCCATACCGGCGGTGTGGCTGCCGGCGGCGATATCACCACCGGTCTCCCGCGCGTGGAAGAACTTTTCGAATCTCGCAAACAACCGAAGGGTGAGGCTGTCGTTGCCGAAATCAAGGGCACCGTTCGCATCATCCAGTCGGATAAATATGCAGACATGCGCCTGGTCCGCGTCGAACAGAGTGAAATGATCCATGATGAGTTCGATGTTCCAAAGGAATGGAAGATCCAGGTCAAGGATGAAACCGAGATCAAAGCAGGTGACATCATTGCCACATTGGATGACGCCACCATCGCAGCCGAGCATGCCGGTAAAGTTCGCATCGAGAAGCGCAAAGTATATGTGTCTCGCGAACAGCGTGAGGAAATCGAGCATGAGATTCCAACCACATTGCGCCTGCTGGTTAAGGATGGGGATCATGTGGAAGATGGTCAACCCCTGACCGAAGGATCGCTGAATCCTCACCGGGTGCTCCGAGTACAGGGTCGGGAAGCCTGCCAGATGTACCTGATGACCGAGATCCAGAAGGTGTACCGCTCGCAGGGGCAGAATATCCATGACAAGCACTTCGAGGTCATCATCCGCAAGATGTTGAGCAAGGTGCAGGTCGTTCGCCCGGGTGACACGCGTTACCTGCCTGGTGATGCTGTCGAACGATTGGAAGTCCAGCGGGTCAACGAACAGCTCCTGGCTGAAGGGAAAACTCCTGCGAAATTCCATGAATTGCTGTTGGGAGTCACCAAGGCCTCTTTGAGCACCAACTCATTCCTCTCTGCCTCCTCCTTCCAGCACACCATTAAGGTGCTGGCTGGCGCTGCCATCGGTTCTTCCACCGACCCGCTATATGGGTTGAAAGAGAACGTCATCATCGGCAAGCTGATTCCCGCCGGAACCGGTTTTGTGCACGGACGCTTCGCCGCGGTCGAGAAGGCACTTGCCCAGGCAGGTTCCTCCCAGTGGACGGAAATCCCCGATGCGGGGGCATCAGACTAATATTCCATTGGGTGAATATATCCACCATATGGATGACAACTGAGTCATCGCATCCGATCTGATTGTTGATAGGGATTGACTCAAACAAGTAAATACGAGGCGGCCACGTGGCCGCCTCGTATTGTTTGGCGCTTGTTTTTGATGAAAAATAAATGTATGATAATTGTATAACTCCATAATTCAAATGAGAGGGCACCATGAACTGGAAAAAATTAACCGCGATTTTCTCCCTGGTTTTCCTGATTTACATTTCCGGGTGTAACCTGCCCGCAGGGATTCCCTTGATCGGTGGCGATAATCCGGATCCCGCTGTTGTTGCACAAACCCAGCTTGCCGAAATTGTTGCTTCCACCTACGCAGCCCAGACCGCCCTGGCATATGCGGTTAATTCCACCATGGCAGCCCTGGCGACCAATACACCGGAATTTACTTACACCCCCTCTCTTACATCCACTCCCACCTCCACACTCACGCCCACCGTTCCCATGGTAAGTGTCTCGGTCCAAACCAATTGCCGGTCCGGACCGGGCACGCCTTACGATAAAATTGGCGTGGTGAATGTTGGGCAGACAGCCGAAGTGGTGGGGCGCTCCATTTATAGCGATTACTGGATCATCAAGCTGCCCTCCAACCCTGCCATCACCTGCTGGTTGTGGGGACAGTACGCAACAGTGGTTGGAAATACTGCCGGTCTCCCGTCCATCAACCCGCCGCCCACGCCTACCCCAAAGGCAACATTAACACCAGCTCCAAATTTCTCTGTCTCGTTTATCGATAACACTTCCTGTGGGGGTCTCCATGCTTTCCAGTTCCAGGTAGATAATACCGGCAGCGTCACATGGGAATCAATTCGGATCACGGTCAAAGATAATACGTCCTCAACAACCACCACGCATACCCTGGATAGTTTTCGCAGTTATGAGGCGTGTACTCTTGAAAGCAACCAGTTGAACCTGGAGCCTGGGGAAGGTGGTCATGTGGCAAACATTAATCCTGGTCAACTTGCATATGATCCTTCCGGTCACAACTTCACTGCCATTTTCACTCTTTGTTCACAGGATGCCCTGCTCGGAACCTGTCTTGAAAAAACGATCACGTTCAACCCATAATTACCGAGGGCGGCCAAACGGCCGCCCTTTGTTATTTTCTCCTTGACGCTTTCCACCTTTCCCCGTAAGATAGGAACGATTATTAGAACAAGTTTTTCACCGCGGAGTGCACCGGAACAAGACTAATCAGCTGCTCCATTGTGAACTGAGTGCTCCCCGGGGGTGAATTTTATGGAGTGATTTATGGAACTCGGCCTCGTTCGAAAAATTGACATCGATCAGGAGATGCAGCAGGCATATCTCGATTATGCCATGAGCGTTATCGTGGCACGTGCACTGCCTGATGCACGCGATGGCCTCAAGCCCGTCCAGCGCCGTATCCTGTATGCCATGTTTGACATGGGCATCCGCACCGACAGCCCCTACCGCAAGTCAGCACGCATTGTCGGCGAGGTACTTGGTAAATACCACCCGCATGGAGACCAATCCGTTTACGAAGCCATGGCGCGCATGGCGCAGGATTTCTCCATGCGCACCCTTTTGGTGGACGGACAGGGCAACTTCGGTTCCGTGGATGGTGATCCGCCGGCTGCAATGCGATACACCGAAGCCCGTCTTGCTCCCCCTGCACTGGACCTGCTGGCAGATATCGGCAAGGATACGGTGGACTACACTGATAATTTTGATGGAACTCTAACCGAGCCAACCGTGCTCCCATCTGCCATCCCAAACCTGCTGGTCAACGGTGCCACGGGCATTGCGGTTGGTATGGCCACCAATATCCCGCCCCATAACCTTGGCGAGATCGCAGATGCCTGCGTCTACATGCTCGAAAAGTGGGAAAAGCTTGATGATGTCAACGTGGAAGACCTGATGGAATTCGTGGAAGGTCCTGATTTTCCCACGGGCGGCATTATTATTGAGCAAAAGGGGGAGGAAGGCATTGAAGCTGCGTATGGAAAAGGCCGCGGTCGGGTGACGATCCAGGCAAATGCGCATATTGAAGAAATGGAGCGCGGCAAAAGCCGAATCATTGTTACTGAACTGCCGTACCAGGTCAACAAGTCCAGTCTTATCGAGCGCATTGCAGAACTGGTTCGCGATGGACAGTTGGAGGGGATCACGGACCTGCGGGATGAATCCGACCGTCAGGGACTGCGCATCGTCATTGAACTCACAAAGAATGTGGAGCCGGAAAAGGTTCTGGCAGCTTTATATAAACGGACACCGATGCAATCCACCTTCAGCATCAACTTGCTTGCTCTTGTGGATAACGAGCCGCGCCTGCTGAACCTGAAACAAGCCTTGCGCGTTTATCTGGACCACCGCCTGGTTGTCATCAAGCGGCGAACCGAGTTCGACCTGAAAAAAGCGCGCGCTCGTGCGCACATCCTCGAAGGGCTCACGATTGCCCTCAAGCACCTTGACGAGATCATCGCCCTGATCAAGGGATCCCCTGATGTTGAGACAGCCCGGACGCGCATGATGAAGCGTTTTAAGCTTTCAGAACTCCAGGCCAACGCAATCCTTGAAATGCAATTGCGTCGACTGGCTGCACTGGAACGCAAGAAGATCGAGACCGAGTATAAAGAAACCCTTGTGTTAATCAAGGAATTGGAAGGTTTGTTAAAATCACCCAAAAAAATGCGTGCGGTGGCGGCTGAGGAGCTACTTAAGGTCAAATCGGCGTACGGTGACCGGCGCAGGACGCAGATCGTCAGCATGAAAGGCAGAAAAGCTAAAAAAGCTCCGTTGACTGCAGCAGAACTTGTCTTGGAACAGGTGGTCTGGGTGGGAATGACTGCCGATGGAATGCTTTCACGCACCCGGGATGATAAACCGCCGCGACTCTCTGGCACGGAGGCGCCTAAATTGCTGGTTAAAGCCAACGCAACGGATACTCTCTACCTCGTCAGCGGGCGTGGCCTGGCGGCAGCGGTTGCAGTCCACACCCTGCCGGAAACCGAAAAGCTGGCAGACGGCAACCCCTTCAACAAACAATCTCCCCTCCAGGGGGATGAGATCCCGCAAGCGGCATTCTCACTGCCAGCCAGGCGGTCCGAACTCTCCGAAGAAACCACCCTGTTGACGGTCACGCGCGGCGGGATGATCAAAAAGAGCCTGGTCAGCGATTTGCCGGGTCCCTCAGCCCAGACTTTCAGGCTGGTAAATGTCAACGATAGCGATACGCTGGGCTGGGTGGCACTAACCGATGGGAACAAGGAAGTCATGCTGGCAACTTCTCTGGGCATGGCGATCCGTTTCAGCGAGCAGGACGTCCGCCAAATGGGGCTGGCTGCAGCTGGAGTCAATGGGATCAAATTGGGGGTGGGGGATGAGGTAATTGGTCTGCAGGTCCTGCCGGGAACAGGCGATTTATTCCTGATCGGCTCTGATGGCAAGGGCAAGCGAGTTGCAGTGGCGGATTTCCCCGCTCAGGGAAGATATGGCAAGGGGGTTATTGCGTGGGAACTGGCACGCGGCATCAAGCTGGCCGGGTTGGCGATGGGGAAGCCGAACGCCGTTGTCACCCTCCATCTGCTCAAAGCTGCTGCGAAGATGGCACGCCTGGATGAGGCGAAGTTGCGCAAACGCTCTGCTACACGCGGCGAGACCGTGGTGGAGGTGAAGGCCGGGGATATGTTGCTTGGATTAACCGAGGGTTGGGCGGTTGAACGGTTTGTGGAACTGGTGAAAAAGGAAGAGAAAAAGAAACCACCCATAAAAAAGAAATAGACCGAATGGATGAAAACCCCCGCCTCTTTTTATGATGCGGGGTTTTTGATACGATGAATCGGCCATCGGCTTTTTTTGTGGTTATTGCTAATTAAAATTGGCGCCAAAGTCCATTTGGGAAGGAATATTAAAGTAAAATAATTAACTTTGAATATTACCCACCAACCCCAGCTCAGGGGCGATTGTACGCATGGCAGTGATCACGTTCCCTACGTGTTCCCAAAGTTCAATGCCAAACTCGGCAGCAGCTTTTTGGATCTCATCCCGGTTGGCCCCTGCGGCAAAAGCCTTGTCTTTCCATTTCTTTTTGACCGACGATGGTTCCAGGTCGAGCAGGGAACGGGAAGGGCGGACCAGAGCCACGGCAGTGATCAACCCGGTCACTTCATCACAGGCATAAAGCCCTTTCTCCATGAGGGTCGTGCGGGGCACACCAGTATGGTCAGCGTGACTCATCACGGCCCGGATGATTTCTTCCGGAACTCCCCGCGCGCGCAGGATGGGTTCGCCAGCCATTGGATGTTCTTCGAGGGTGGGATGGATCTCCCAATCGAAATCGTGAAGCAGGCCGGTCAACTCCCATTTTTCGATATCTTCGCCAAATTTTCCTGCGTAGAAGCGCATGGCAGCCTCCACCGCAAGCATATGCTTTACGAGGCTTTCGTTTTTGACAAACTCATGCACCAGGGTAAGGGCTTCATCGCGGTTCATATTTTATTAACGCCTCAAGGAAAGATTTGTACAGGGTCACCCAGCACCGGGATGGGGTGGCTGATATTCACATCCCAAACGGCTGCTGCTGTGGCAAACAATTCACGCATATTCCAATATAGTGTGGAAGAGATCCTATACTCCCGCAGATCGGCGTCTACACCAACCGAGGCTACCCCGAGGGCATTGCATTCGTAAATCGCTCGCGGTAGATGAAAACTTTGTGTGACCAGGATGGCTTCCGACACTCCGAATATAGCCTTTGCCCGGTAGCATGTGTCGTAGGTTCGCCGGCCGGCATAATCGAGCACGATGGCTTCACTCGGGACTCCGAGTGAAAGCGCCACTTCGCGCATTACCGCTGGTTCGTTGTATTCCACAAAACGATTGTCGCCGCTCATCAGGAGTTTCTCAACTTTCCCGGCGAAATACAAATTGGCCGCCGTTTGAACGCGGTCATGCAGGACGGGGGTGGCTGTGCCATTCCTCCATAAGCCGGCTCCGAAGACGATCACAACCCGGCGGGTTGGGACGTCCGCGACTGAGTATGTCTTCGAGCGCGCATAGACGCCGGTGGCCAGGCGGCAAAGGATGAGGAGCAGAACTCCCAAAAAAATCAAGACGATTAAAAGATTGAATATCATTTTAAAAATCCGTCGAAACATGGGCAGGATTGTACCATGCAAAAAAAGCCTGATGACTGCCACCAGGTTTCGATAGACTCGTTGAAGACAATCAGCTTACCAAGAAACGAGGTGGGGAATTATACAAGGGTCTGTCTTAGTTTTGCACTTGCGAAATCCATTAATGCAACGATAATGATGATAAAAAACACGACCGATCCTGCTTTATGGTATTGCAGGGAACCAAAGTAGGTTGTCAGGGTTAATCCGATCCCTCCGCCGCCCGCGAAGCCGATGATCGTTGCCATGCGGATGTTAATGTCCCATTGATAGAGCAGGTAAGAAATGAAAGGTGGTGTAATTTGCGGCAGGATGGCATATACGATCATTTGTAGGCGGTCAGCTCCGGTTGCAGTAACAGCTTCTATCGATCCGGTCTCGATGTTCTCGATGGCTTCCGAAAATAATTTTCCGATCAGCGCAAAGGAAGTTACTGCCAGCGCCAGCATACCTGCAAACGGGCCAACGCCAACCCAAAAGATAAAAAGCACCACATAGAGGAGCGCTTCGATCGAACGCAGGAAGTTGAAAACGGACCGGGTAAGATAATAGATCCAAACCGAAAACCGGCTTCGGCCTGTTAAATTCTTGGCAGCCAGGAAACTGAAAGGCAGTGCAAATACAGCGCCAATCGTGGTGGCTAAAAATGCCTGGAATATCGTGACGATTAATTGCTGAATGATCGGCTGTAATACGCCCGGCGTTAGATCAATCATTACAAAGGCTTTGATAAGGTCGCCAAAGTTTGAACCGGGGCTGAATAGATTGCGGATGCTGATTTCGCTCAGATCCCAGCAGTAAATAAACACCGCTACCCCCAAAATTATATAAAATGCCAACCGTAAATTTTTTAACAGAGGGTGTGTCTTTTTTTCGTCCGGCGGTGGTTGATCCTTTAATATATTTTCGCGCCACTTCCCACTAATATAATCCACCAGGATGATAACGACCACCACCGCCCACAACGCGGTCGCATATTGCTGGTATCCACCCATGCGAACGTTTTCGATTACAAAAAAGCCGATGCCGCCGCCGGCGACAAAACCGATAACCGTGGCGGATCGCATGTTGATGTCCCAGCGTAAAAGTGAAAAGGACAGGAAAGAGGGCACAATTTGAGGGATGACTGCATATCGAATGGTCTGGATCAGGTTCGCGCCGGTGGCTGTGACAGCCTCGATCGGCCCGGTATCGATATGCTCGATCTCCTCTGAAAACAATTTACCCAACGCTGCCGCTGAGTGGATGGTCAGTGCGATCACCCCGGCGAAAGGTCCCAGGCCCACCCAGACGACGACGATCAATCCCCACACGATCGTATCAATGGCACGTACAATATTCAAGATGCCGCGTGCCAGGTAATAAATTACCGTTCCCCCAGGCAGGCGCGACATGATATTGCGTGCTGCAAAAAAGCTGATCGGAACTGCCAGGATCGTGGATAATATAGTCGCCATCAGGCCCATCGCCACGGTTTGGATCATTGACCCGCCCACAAAGGTCCTGATTTTTTCCCCTGGATCTGCCAATCCCAGGTCAACCAGCCACTTGGGAGCAAGTGCAAGTTTAACGGTGCCGATAATTTGAAGCAGGTTATCGCTCACGCGGATCGGCCCTGCAACCTGACGCCCTTCAAGCTTGTCCCCGATGTAGGTATATATGCAACTCCAGGCGCAGATTTTTTCCTGTCCGTTGACATTCATCGTTATCATGTCCGGGTTGATGATATTGGTCGCCACAGTGCGGGCATCATTAAACCGTTCGATCAGCCGATTAAACTTGACCGCAGTGACGTTCCACGCGATCACATACAGGATAATGCTCACGAACAAGATTCCAGGTAAAAAGCTGAAAGTTCGTTTTATCGCCTGGGCACGCGCATCCAGAACATTCCAGATCCAAAACAGGATGAGTGGTACCCACAACCAACTTGTAGTCCAACCACCCAGGACGGTCTTCCCAATATTCTGGTGAACCAGCGACCAATTTACAAGGAAAGCCAGGATCAAGGTCGTTAAGAAAATTAAAAGCCCCCGCGTAGGTTTTTTGGACAGAAACTGCCCAAACCCAGGTATTATCAGGGATGCAAATATTATTGGAGTTGATAAATTGGCAGTTTTTGCGGTGGTTTCTGGTTTTGCCATGGATGATTTATTGTTATTTGAGGTGATTTATCGAAAGGGAAATTTTGAGGATTGGAAGAGAATGTCACCAGAAGAATTATAGAATTGAGACGCGTTCTGCTTCCTGACCATAGATGGCTTTAAATTCAGCGTCATCAATTTGCTTTGGCAGCCCCCTGAAAACCACTTCACCGTCTTTTAATGCTATTGCACTGGTGGCATAGCGGTGAACCAGGTCAAGGAAATGCAGGCTGCAAATGACCGTAATGCCGTGTTCTTTATTGAGTTGTTCAAGATATTTCATAATGGAATGGGATAAGACCGGGTCCAGCGAAGCCACTGGTTCATCTGCCAATATCAGCTTTGGATCCTGCATTAAGGCTCGGGCGATCCCAACGCGCTGCTGCTGACCACCAGAAAGGGAGTCAGCGCGCACATGCGGTTTATCAGCCAGGCCAACCTGGTCCAGACTGGCAAGCGCTTTCCGGTTGTCCTCTTCAGAAAAAAGGTGCAGAGCGCTTGAAAAAGTGTTTACGTACCCCAGCCGGCCGCTAAGCACATTGGTCATCACAGAAGACCGTTTCACCAGGTTAAATTGCTGGAACACCATGCCTATTTGGCGGCGGATCTTGCGAATCTCGCTGGAAGATGCCAAGGTGATATCCTGGTCGTTCCAAATAATCTTCCCAGAGGTCGGCTCAATGAGGCGATTGATGCAACGCAGCAAGGTGGATTTTCCTGAGCCGCTTAATCCGATCACAGCCAGGAAATCGCCTTCCTTGACTTCAAAACTGACGTTTTTTAATGCCTGGGTGCCGTTGGGATAAACTTTGGTGAGGGTTTCGATTTTTAACATGGCGAATTAGAAATGTCCTGACCATATGGAAAAAAGAAAAGCCTGGCAGGTTCCAAGAACCTGCCAGGCTGACAACCAGCGTTATTTCACCAGCGCTGCCGGATCGACGCCAGCAGCCACAAGTACCTTGTTAAAATCAGAATAAAGCGTGAATCCCGCTTCGATTTTTTGGAAGGCATTGATGGTATATAGTTTCGCCAACACAGCCTTGCCACCGGGATCGGCAGCCATTGCCAATAGAGCTTCGGTAGTAATTGCCTGAAGCTTGGGATCCAAGGTCTTGATATATTGAACGCCATCGTTCGGGATGCGATCTGAGACTGCAAAGACCACCAACTTCGTCTGAATGTCGGGGTAAGTTGTATTCAGGGTGGCGTCGGTCAAAACGTTGATGAAGGTCACGCCCGCATCGCAGTCACCCTTGTACACGGCAGCGGCAACATTCTGGTGGGAGCCGGCATTCACGGTAGCCGCAAAGTCGGTATCCGGGTTTACACCTTTCGCCGCGAGAATGATCCGCGGAACGATATAGCCAGATGTTGACAGGGGATCCACAAAGCAGAAAGTCTTGCCTTTTAGATCTGCAAAAGCCTTGATTCCGGAATCAGCCTTGGTTATGAATTGCGCCTTATAGAATGGTTCCAATTCGCCGCCAAGTGCCTTGTCAGGGTCTAGGTCATTCGTCTGATACTTTCTCAGGTTGATCAGAGCAGGAACAATCTGGTACTTCGCTTCTGCAATCAGGATTGAGAAGGTGTTGAGGAAGCCAACCTGGGCTTTCTCTGCGCCCATTGCCTCGATCGCGGCTGCATAGCTGGTGCCTGTCTGGACCGTATAAGAAAGTCCGGTCATCTGGTTCAAGCAGTCTGCAATGGCGGTGCTGGCGGTGGCGATAACGCCAGACTCACCAGATGGTACAAAAGCCATGGTGATTGGTTTATCCGTTGCGCCAAGTTGACCGGCTGCTGGTGCGGCTGGAGCGTCTGTCAGCTTGGTGCAAATTGGCGGGATGGGGGTGGGGACGGCGGTAGGGGCTGTTGTCGGGACTTCTGTTGGTGGGACAGCAGTTGGCGGTACGGCGGTTGCCGGGACTGTTGTCGGGGGAACTGCGGTCGGCGGTTCGGCAGTCGCGGCAGGTCCGCATGATGTCAACAGCATGACGGCTGCCACCATTATTGAAACAAATGTAAAGATTTTTTTCATATTTCTCTCCTCTCAAGGGAATAAGGTATTGGGGGAATCCCCAGCTATTAAATGATGATAAATCCAAACACGAAAAATAGCAAGAGAAACGATTCTTTTTCCGATATAATGATTAAATGGCTATTAAAAAAACGGCGAACACATCCAAAATCATCCTCACGGTATTTCTGATCCTGGTGGCTATTGCAGCCATTTGGTTCCTGGTCAGCCGAGTGAACAACAGCATTAATAATACACTTAATCCTTTGAAGCAAGCCAACCATGAATTGGGTACCCAGGTGGCAAACCTGTTGCACCCAACTCCCACCATAATCCCGGATCCGGTAACAATTATTAATGAAGTTCAATCACTTGCCCGGCTGGAAACAATCCGTTATACAGTTGAGAAGGTGGTTACGGCGGAAGTCAACCAAGGCGTACTGCGTCCGCTTTTCGGGGACCGGTTGCTATTCGTTGCGCATGGTTTTGTCATTGCCGGGATCGACATGAGCAAGATAAAGCCCGAAGACTTGTGGCTTTCTGGAGAATTGCTCAATGTGCGCTTGCCGGCAGCAGAAATCCTGGTTGCTTCGCTCGACAATGACAAATCATACGTTTATGATCGGGTGACAGGATTGTTCACCCATGGTGACCCAACCCTGGAGACCCAGGTCCGCCTTGTGGCCGAACAGGAGATTCTAAAAGCTGCTACCCAGGAAGGGATCCTCAACCAGGCATCCACCAATGCCCAGACCTATTTGCGCTGGTTCTTTGAATCTATGGGATATAAATCTGTTCGCTTTGTCCTGCCATAACCTTTATGGGTCGTCAAGAAGACAAAAAGTTGAAGGCTTTTCACCTTCAACTTTTTTGTCTCCGGTTCCAGTCGGGGGAACTAAATTTTTGTTCAACCAATTGCCCAGCTCTTTCTTTTTCCCGTTGGCTAAGTTCTCCTGGTTGGAAGTTAAGTCCCAGGACGGTCTGGAAAGCGGAAGCAAATGCTTGCGCTGCCTCATCCCATGAAACGATTCTCCCCACGGCTGATTCCACCGTTGTCGCCCGTTCCAGCAAGTGCGTGGCAGCAAGAGCGCGGTCTTCCTCGCCTCGAAATGCTAAAACCTGGAGGATGCGGGTCAGGTCACCGGTTAGCGGCAGGGAACCGTGCTGGAGAATGCCCTCCTTTCGGCGTGCCTGGGCTGAACCGACCAACTTTCTTCCTCCCGCGGTGATCTCGGATGTAGATGGCACTTCGAAACAGACCGGATTGGGTGTTTCCCTGTTTCCCGTGTTTCGTCCCTGGATTTCCACTGGAATATTAAGCAGATGGAGCGCCGCCACTAATGCTGCAGCAAGGCGTCCGTATGATTCAAGGACCGTCCCCGCTACCCGTGGTTCATTCAGGGGAGCGATAACGGAGTATGTAATTTCATCGGTATGCAGGATTGCCCGCCCGCCTGTGGGTCGGCGCACCAATTCCCAACCCCGCGCCTGGAGGCGGGGGAAATCCACATCTTCAAGGGGTTGAGCATAACCAAGGGACAGGCAGGCCGGTTCCCAGGCGTACAGCCGCAGGGTGGATGGAGACTCAGCACGACCCACGGCTTCGAGTATCGCCTCATCTACGGCCATGTTCCATGCGCCGTGGGCAGGAAATGTGGTGACCAAGCGCCAATGATCTTTCATCTGTTAACCGTTGAATATTCTGCCAGTAAATTTTCCTTCAATTCGGGGGAAATCTCCACCAGCGGAGGACGGACTGGCCAGCGCGGGAAGCCATACAACTTTGACAGGAGTAACTTTATAGCTGGTGGGAAAGGTGGGTATTTCTCCAATACTTTACGGATCTCTGTTACGCGTTCCTGGAGCGTGGACACATCCTTGCCTTCCTGGAAGGCATTCCAAATTTGCCTTAGTTCAGGCGAGATCAGGTTGGCGGGAGCGGTAATGCACCCTTGAGCATGGCTTTCAAGAGCGGATTGCAGGTACGAATTTGTCCCTGTCAATACCAACAGGTCTGAGCCAAATTGCTCTCCCAGCTTCCTGGCAAATTCGCTGTCGTGTGATGAATCTTTTATTCCAGCGAATTGAACCGGGAAAGCGTCTTTGAGCCGTGCAAGCAGGTCGATCGAAAAGCCAATACCTGCTGTTCCAGGGATGTGGTAACCCAGTAAGTACCCGCCATTCGGGATTGCCTTATTAATAATTTCGCTAAAATAGAGGAATAATCCCTCATCGCTGGCTTTCCGATAATAAAAAGGAGGCAGAACAACCACACCTTCGCAGCCCAGGTCAAACGCAGAATGAGTCAGTGCGATCGTTTCAGAGAGGCTGGGTGTTCCGGTACCTGCGAGAAGTCTATAGTTCTGACTATGAGGTAAGGCTTGCATAGAACGGGCCTGACAGGCAGCCCGTAGAATCCCGAGACGTTCGTCCGGCGAAAAGGAAGGTCCTTCGCCAGTTGTTCCAAGTAGCAAAATCCCATGACAGCCGCGCCCCGCAAGGAACTCCATGAGGGAGGGGATTGCCTCCAGGTTGGGAGAATAATCTTGTTTTAAGGGGGTAACAGCAGCAGAATACACACCAGCCAATGAATGCATTAAATCACCTCTTTATGATAATTTCTCCAACCATCCAGGGTAGATGTCTGTAAATTTTCATACCGTTCGTCATTTCCGGTGATATTATCACCCGCATGGTCTTGTCGTATTGTGCCCCAGAATAGGTTTCCTCGCAAGGTGGGATTGCCAGTTGAGGCTCTTAGGACCATTCGATTCAAATTTGTCCGTTTATCACTTTAGGGAATTACCTGGTCGGATCGCAAGAGGGACGAGATGATGAATTAAGCCTAGCGTTCTTCGATACATTCTCGGTCGGGATTTTGTCCGCAGATGATAATGGTCAATCCGTGATCAAGAACTTGTTTGTCAGGCAGGTTGCCAATCCAGACCGGGATGACTATAATTCATCCAGGTTAGCTCTTGTCAGGAGGAAACCCTGGAAACAAAGAAAAAGAATACCAGGCCTAAAGATCCCGAGGTCGGTTCTGGTACATTAAAATCCTCAACTCACTTCAGGTGTAACCCTGGTAAGCCGTTATGTGATACAGGAAGTGATTGGCGTTGGAGGAATGGGTTCTGTATATCGCGCCCGGGATCTGCATTTCCCCAGCGTGGTTAAACTGGTGGCTGTGAAGGAAATGATTAACCGTGCTGCCGACCCGTTGGTAAGAAAGAACATCGTCCAGAACTTCGAGCGGGAAGCCAATATCCTCGCCACCCTTAACCACCCTTCAATCCCGCGAATTTACGATTATTTTAGTGCAGACAATCGATCTTACCTGGTTTTGGAATTCATTCACGGGCATGACCTGGAAGCAATAATCAATGACACCCCGGGCTTCCTGGCTGAATCCCGCGTCCTGGGTTGGGCCATCGAGCTATGTGATGTATTGTCTTCTCTTCATGCCCACAAACCCGACCCGATCATATTCCGGGATATGAAGCCGTCCAATGTAATGGTTAACCCGGCGGACCACATCATCCTGGTGGATTTCGGCATTGCCAAACCTTTCCAGGTTGGTCAAAAAGGAACCATGATAGGAACGGAGGGATATTCGCCGCCTGAGCAGTATCGTGGCGAAGCGGGACCGTTGGCAGACATTTATGCCCTTGGAGCCACCGTTCATCATGCCCTTTCCCGCCGTGATCCGCGACTTGAGCCGCCGTTTTCATTTGGGGAACGTCCCATCCGCAAAATCAACCCGGCTATCTCTGCCGAATTGGAAGCTGTAATAGAGACCGCCCTTCAATACAATCCCGAAGACAGGTTTCACAGTGCAGAATCGATGAAGGAGGCCTTGGTTGCAGCAGGCCGAAAGACCGGGATGTTGAATCGCTCCAGCATTCCAACTGCCAGCATCCAATCCACCGAGGGCATAAAACCCTTATGGGTGTTTCAATGCGAGGATGAGGTCCGGGGCGCTCCACTATATCATGAGGGTGCGGTTTACATTGGCTCGTATGATCACAATCTATATTCGCTTAATGCAGCTGACGGTAAATTAAATTGGAAGTACGCCACGGATGGAGGTGTTGTAACCCGCCCGGCAGCCTACGAAGGCGATATATTTATTGGATCTGAGGATCAGCGGTTGCATGTGGTCAGCGCCCGCACAGGTAAAGTTAATTGGACATACTACACGGAAGGCAGGGTGCATTCTTCACCCCGCATCGCAGAAGGGCATGTTTTCTTCGGTTCGGATGACCAGCATATCCATGCAGTGAACTTGTTGAGTGGGCGGGCAGCATGGAAGTTCGAAACTGCCGCACCGGTGCGCTCCACTCCTTTTGTAGCCCACGATACGGTCTTTGCCGGGTGTGAGAATGGGGACTTTTATTGTGTTGATTTTCGCGGCGATATGAAGTGGCATTACAAGGCCAAGATGGCGGTTACTTCCTCCCCGTGCGAAGCGGATGGAGTGGTTTATTTCGGGTCGCTTGACAGTAGTTTTTATGCCCTGGATGCGAAAGCAGGCTGGGTCATCTGGCGCTTCCGCATGGGTAAAGGATCGGTCGCCTCGCCTTGCACTTCAGAGGGACTGGTATTTATTGGGTCTGCTGACGGAAATATCTACGCCATTGATTCGCGCACCTCCAAGGAAGTGTGGCGTTTTAAAACCGAGCACCAGGTAAGCAGTTCGCCGGTCGTTTATAAAGATGCCCTTTACTGTGGATCGGCAGACGGCAATGCTTATTGCATCGAAGCTCGTTCCGGTCGCCTGCGCTGGAAATTTGCAACCAAGGGTCCTATCACCGGATCCCCCCTGGTTTATGATGATATTGTGTACATCGGCTCAACAGACCACTTTTTATACACCCTGCTGGCATAATGGCGGTTGTTCAAGGAGAGCATCGTGAAATCATTTTTTGATCGGTTACGTGGTAAAAAAACCAGGCCTCTATCTTCGCAGGATAATGTGAGCACCAATCCCCTGCCAGGCGAGCCTTCCGGGTCAGACTCCAGGGGCGTTGCGCGGTTTGAACCTCAACAATTGATCTCGGGGTGTGGTCAGTCGATCGGCAAGCAAAGGGACCATAACGAGGATTGCCTGTTTGCATTTTCAGCCATTACGGGGGGTGAATCCAATAGTGCTCCGTTGGGACTGTATATCGTGGCAGATGGCATGGGTGGGCACCAGTATGGCGAGGTGGCCAGTGCAACTGCTGTGCGCACAATGGCTAATTTTATGTTAAAGCGTTTTCATGCCTATTTGATCAACCCGTCAGAAGGTATGGAAGAACCCCTGCAGGAAATGATGCGGGCTGGCATCACGGAGGCGCAGAAAGCTGTCACCATGGCCGCTCCCGGGAGTGGCACCACTCTCACCGCTGCCCTGGTACTCGGACAACAAATGACCATTGGGCATGTTGGTGACAGCCGTGCATATGCCCTACGCATGGATGGGCGTATTGAAGCGTTGACCCGAGACCATTCCCTGGTGAAGCGCCTGGAGGAGCTCGGTCAAATCTCCACGGAAGAAATAGCAGCTCACCCGCAGCGGAATGTTCTCTATCGTGCGCTTGGTCAGGGAGATGTGCTCGAACCGGATATTTTTACGACTCCCTTCCCGCAGCCCGGGTTTTTGCTCATTTGCAGCGACGGGTTATGGAGTGTTCTTCCGGATGATAACATGAGCAATTTGGTGACTTCGGCGCCAAGTCTTCAAGGAGCATGCCAGAGCCTGGTGGCTGCTGCCAACGATGCAGGGGGACCTGATAACATCACTGCGATTTTGGTACAATTGATTGGTTAATGACCATTCCACAGGATTTTTATACAGTATTAGGATTGCCCCGTAACGCCTCCGCGGAAGATATTCGCCAGGCGTATTTTGAAGCTGCACGACGACTTCACCCCGATAAAAATACGGCTCCGGGGGACACTGAATTTTTCCTCGATATTCAAGAAGCTTATGAGGTTTTATCGAATCCCAAAAAACGCACAAAATACGATTCAACCTTACCACCCGAAAAGCCGCTTGATAGTCCATTGGAGCAGCGCGTGCTTTTCAGTCGAAATAGCATGGTGCATCTTACGGAACCGCAATTGATCTATGCTTTCATGGAGTTTTCCCCACCAGAAAATTTACAAGCCCCTCCATCTCCCTCCCTGAACCTTTGTCTCGTGCTCGACCGTTCCACATCCATGCAGGGTGCCAATATCGATGTGGTCAAAGCCACCGCTATCCAGATCATGCGCAAAATGAAACCCAAGGATATTTTCTCGGTGGTTGCCTTCAGCGATCGGGCTGAAGAGATCATCCCTGCCAGCCGCAGTGCCGATCTGAGTAAACAGGAAGCGCGCATCCATATGCTGCAGCCCTCCGGCGGAACTGAGATTTTCTCAGGTCTTGAAATGGGTTACAACGAAATCATCCGCAATGTAAACCACGCCCAGGTTAACCATATCATTTTACTAACCGACGGGCGGACATATGGTGACGAAGACAAGTGTTTGAACCTTGCCCGCCGCGCCTCTGAGCAGGGGGTGGGGATCAGCGGTCTTGGTATTGGATCTGAATGGAACGATAATTTCCTGGACGCCCTGGCCTCGAGTACCGGTGGCAGCAGCATGTACGTATCGCGACCCCAGGACATCCAAAAAACGCTTCTTGATAAATTTAACCAGCTTGGCAGCGCTTACGCCGAAGAAACTCGCATTGATTTTAATATGCCAGAAGGGATTGAATTGCGGTATGCTTTTCGTATTCAACCGGAAGCTGGCGTGCTTGCTTATGAGAGTCCCATGCTTCTGGGACCTGTTATCAGGGGAACCAGCCTGAGGGTATTGATGGAATTTGTCGTCCATCCTCAGTCTGTTCAACAGGATTTCGTCAAACTGTTTGACGGCAAGGTATCGGTTACCTTGATGGACGAACGCTTGCCGGCACGACCGATTCAAATCCACCTGGGTCGCCCGGTGGAGGATGTGGCAGGCACGGATATTCCCCCTGCTGAAATTGTTGAAGCGCTATCACATTTGAAACTATACAGGCTGCAGGAGCAGGCGCGCCTGGAGGTATCGGCTGGTGAGTTTGACCAGGCCTCTGAGCATTTGCATCGTTTGGCGACACATTTACTTTCGCAGGGCGAGCGCAGCCTGGCGCGCACTGCCTTGCTGGAAGCCGAACATATACAGCAGAATAAATCCTTTTCTCAGCAAGGTGGAAAAGAGATAAAATATGGAACACGCGCCCTGTTGACGTCAGGGAAGGGTACGGAAGACTTATGATTATTTGTCCAAATTGTCAGCACAAAGAGATGAGCGGCGCCATATACTGCACGAAATGCGGAGCACAACTCATAGATATGACTATTGCGACCCATAAAATTCATACGGCTGAAACCCGGCAGGAAGCGCAGCGCGATACTGGTCGAAATCAACCCCCGCCGCCCGCGCCAGTCCATTTACAATCATGGATTTCCCTGAACATGATCGAAAGCGGTCAAATCCTACCGCTTGCGGATCGTACCGAATTTACCCTGGGACGTTCCGCCGAGGGGCAGCCCATTGTTCCGGATGTCGACCTTTCGCCTCATAATGCATATGCCAATGGCGTTTCGCGCCTCCATGCGGTATTAAAATTAATCCAGGACCAAATCGTGATCATGGATTTGGGTTCATCCAACGGCACCTATTTGAATGGCGTCCGCCTGGCACCTTATATTGAAACGCCGGTTGCCCATGGGGACGTGGTTTACCTGGGTAAACTAAAAATCCAAGTGCTGATTGAATAGTAAAGGTCGGTTCGAATGGCATATACCGTTGTCGTTCACATTTCAAATGAAGATCCCATTTGTGGCGAGTTGGATCAGCTACCTGCCCCGGGAGATAATATGATTACCATTCATAACCCTCGTCGGCGGGATGGGAAAGACATCCACTATTTATCCAATGATATTATTACGGTCATCTGGCCCGTTAATCAAATTTCCTTTATCGAAGTAATGCCCAGCGAGGGCGAAGAGCGCATCATTGGCTTTGTAAGGGAATAAGCATGGAAGAGGAAACCCTAAAAAGACGCAAGATCCTGGTGGTGGATGATGAAGAACGAATGGTGCGCTTCATCCGCTTGAACCTCGAACATGACGGGTTTGTGGTCATCGAAGCGTTCAATGGCAAGCAGGCCCTCCAGCGACTGCGCGATGCCACCCCCGACATGATCCTGCTCGATGTGATGATGCCTGATCTAAATGGCTTCGAAGTTCTCGAGATGGTTCGCGAGATCAGCAGTGTTCCGGTCATTATGCTCACCGCCAAGGGTGAAGAAGACGACCGCGTCCACGGCTTGGAAAAGGGAGCCGACGATTATATAACCAAGCCATTTAGTCCCCGAGAATTGGTCAGCCGGATAAAAGCAGTATTGCGCCGGACAGAAGGCGCCAGCGGCGGCATGCATGGTTTGATAGAGGTTGACGACCGTTTAAAGATCGATTTCGACCGGCGTGAAATCTGGTTGGAGGGGAAAATCGTAAAATTACGCCCAACTGAGTACCGCCTCCTTTACCATCTTGTGCAGAATGCCGGCTGGGTCATCTCCCACGACCAGTTGCTCTCTAAGGTTTGGGGGTACGAGTATCGGGATGAACCTCATTATGTGCGCCTTTATATCAACTATCTCCGCCAAAAACTTGAAAAGGATCCTGCCGACCCAAAGTACATCCTCACCGAGCGGGGAGTCGGCTACCGATTTGTGGACTTCCGCCGCGAAAAAGTTGAATAGGAAATATTTGTCTTGACAGGCGGCCTGCGCCGCCGTATACTCACATCAACAATTGAACGGGGAGCCCATGTTTTGGGCTGAGAGGAGGCCAAGAGCCTCGACCCGCAGAACCTGATCCGGATCATACCGGCGGAGGGACAATATCATCCAACCAACCATCCTCCCCGGCGAGGATGGTTTTTTATGGCTCGTGTTGTTATTTTCGTCAACGGCGTCCTACCTACCTTGGAGGAGGTTCGCCGGTCATTTCTCCCTGGTGATACATTTATTGCAGCTGATGGGGGTACCCGGCACGCCTTGTCGCTAGGGTTATTTCCCTCCCTGGTCATTGGAGATCTTGATTCCCTGACTGAAGATGATCAGCATGCGTTGGAGACAGCTGGCACCGAAATTCGCCGATTTCCTCGCGACAAGGACGAAACTGATTTCGAACTGGCGCTGGAGTACGCTGTAACTGCCGGGTTTGGTGAAATTCTCGTTGTTGCCGCACTGGGGGACCGCCTGGACCAAACCTTGGGCAATCTGTCGCTGCTGACCTCCCCAGCGTTGTTGGAGCTGGACGTACGGATGGACGACGGCGTGGAACGCGCCTGGTTCGTCCGCACGCGCACCCAGGTGGCAGGGAGCCCTGGAGACATTATCTCCCTCATCCCCTGGGGAGTAGACGTGACCGGAGTTACCACCACCGGGCTGCGCTGGCCGCTGCGGGGAGAGATCCTCCATTCGCACAAAACACGCGGCCTCAGCAATGTCCTCCTTGGTAATGATGCAACCATCTCCTTACAATCCGGATTGTTGCTGGTTGTTCAAAGTCACCCACACCAATGAACCATTTGGAGAATTATATGAAACGAATCCTGCTTGGATTAGTCATGTTGATCATGACAATAGTATCTGGATGCTCCCCTCGTGGCCCGGTCACGCTCACCGTTATGACGCACGACTCTTTTGCAGCCAGCCAATCGGTTATTACCACCTTCGAGCAGGCCAATAATGTTAAACTTGTCTTTCTGAAGAGCGGCGATGCCGGGGCAGCCCTCAACAAGGCCATCCTGAGCAAGGATGCACCGCTGGCCGACGTTTTCTATGGGGTGGATAATACTTTCCTTTCCCGCGCCCTCGATGCCGGGATTTATGAACCATATGCCTCACCCATCCTGGCGAAAATCCCCCAGGAATTTCAACTCGACCCGGGGCACCAGGCATTGCCGGTGGATTACGGCGATATATGCCTCAACTATGATAAAGCCTGGTTTTCAACGCATGCTCTGCCACTCCCGGTTTCACTCGAGGACTTGCTCAAGCCTGAATATAGAGGCTTGTTGGTCGTTGAGAACCCTGCCACATCATCCCCGGGCTTGGGGTTCCTGCTCGCCACGGTCAAACATTTTGGCCCGGAAGCATACCTCGATTATTGGCGTTCCCTGCGTGCCAACGGTCTGGTGGTGGTCGATGGTTGGGAGACAGCTTATTACACCAATTTTAGCGGATCTTCCGGTCGTGGCGCGCAGCCTCTGGTGGTCTCATACAGCTCCAGCCCGGCTGCCGAAGTGGTTTATTCCACTACCCCGTTGACCAATGCACCCACCGCCTCCATTCTTGGTCCTGACACCTGCTTCCGGCAGGTTGAGTTCGTTGGCATCCTTAAAGGTACCCGCCACCTGGACCTGGCTCAAAAATTTGTAGACTTTATGCTCAGCCCGCAGTTCCAGGAGGATATTCCGCTCCAAATGTTTGTCTACCCTGTAAATGAGGATGCAAAATTGCCGCAGGAATTCATCCAATTTGCTCAGACCGCTCCTCAGCCTGCCACGCTCGATCCGGTCGTGATCGCTGCCAATCGCGATCAATGGATTGCTGATTGGACGGCAGCCGTCCTGCATTAATATTGATAAGCGAACCCCAATAATGGAATGTTTCTGACAAAGATGCACAGTCTAGGGGGACCATTCAGCCGGCAGGTCGTACCTCCATGTGGTTTAAGCCTTTACTCCCCTGGGCTGCCGCCTCGATATTCCTTTGCTTGTTTTTCTTCTACCCACTTTCCCGCATTCTCTGGCTTGGACTTAACCCTAATGCCATCAGATCTCTCGACGCCAACTCCATTCATCTTGTCGTTCGTTCCCTGTTGTTTACCTTTTACCAGGCTGGTCTTTCGACCATCCTCACCCTCCTCCTTGGTCTTTCCGCGGCAGTGCTTTTCGCCCGTTATGACTTTCGTGGGAAATCCATCCTGCGCGTCTTGACGGTCGTCCCTTTTATCCTGCCCACGGTTGTGGTCGCGGCAGGCTTCAATGCATTGCTTGGTCCCAATGGTTGGCTTAACCGCAGCTTGATGAATGGGTTCAACCTTCAAACTGCCCCCATCTCCATCATGGGAACGCTGGGAGTGATCCTGCTGGCACATGTTTTTTATAATACGACCATCGTCATCAGGCTGGTTGGGAATGCCCTCTCACATCTTGACCATCGCCTGGAACAGGCTGCCAGTACATTGGGTGCTGCCCCGCCCGAGGTCCTGCGGCGTGTCACTCTGCCGCTGCTGCGTCCTTCAATTTTAGCTGCCACCCTGCTCGTCTTCATTTTTGATTTCACTTCTTTTGGGGTAATCCTCCTGTTGGGTGGGCCGGGCTTCTCGACTCTGGAAGTGGAGATCTATAAGCAAGCCATTCAGATTTTTAACTTGCCGCTCGCAGGACTGCTCTCCCTCATCCAATTGCTTTGTACTCTTGTTTTTTCCATACTGTACAGTCGCATCATAAAGCGCACCGCCGTGACCAGTGCTCCTCGTGCTGCCGCGATTAATTTACATAAAGCCAGCACCTTTCGTGAGAAACTGTTTCTTGCCGGAATGGTCGTACTCCTGCTGGTGCTTTTCCTCCTGCCATTGATTTCACTCCCATTATCCTCAGTAACCCGCCTTGCACCAGACCGCGGCGAGCGAGGCCCTGTCCATTATGGTCTCACGGTGGATTACTACATGGAACTTTTTGTTAATCGCAGCGGGTCGATATTCTACGTGCCCCCGTTTGAAGCGGTCGCCAATTCACTTGGTTATGCTGCCTTAACCGTCGTTATGTCCCTCATTCTCGGGTTTCCGGTCGCTTCCGCGCTAGTCCGTCCAGGTCGGATCGCCCGGGCCCTTGACCCGTTATTGATGCTTCCACTGGGTGCTTCTGCTGTTACGTTGGGGTTGGGGTTCATTGTTGCGTTTAATCGGGCGCCGTTGAGGCTTGTCACGTCACCGCTGCTTGTCCCTCTTGCCCACACATTGATCGCCCTGCCTTTCGTCATCCGTAGTTTGCAACCGGCCCTGGCATCCATTCCAGACCGGCTTCGGCAGGCGGCGTCTTCTTTGGGAGCTTCCCCGCCAAGGGCCTGGTTCGCTGTTGATTTCCCCATCGTGGCTCGAGCCACATTGTCAGCAGCTGTGTTTGCTTTCACCATATCACTTGGTGAGTTTGGAGCAAGTTCGCTGGTTGTCCGCCCGGAGTACCCCACTTTGCCCATCGCGATTGCCCGTTTTCTTTCGCAGCCCGGCGGGATGAATTACGGGCAGGCAATGTCGATGGCAACGATATTAATGATCGTGTGCACCGGTGGGGTTTTAATTATCGAGCGCTTGCGATTACCCGGGGCAGGTGATTTCTGAAAGATTCATTTATTTCTTCCATTATAATTTTCTGGAGTCTCATGCTGGAACTGATCGATATCCAAAAAACGTACCAATCTCAACCTCTGCTCATAGACGTTTCTGCTACCGTCTCAATTGGAGAAACCGTTTGCTTGCTGGGTCCATCGGGCAGTGGGAAGTCCACCCTTCTGCGGATTATCGCCGGGCTTGAACAGCCCGATGGTGGTCGGGTGTGCTGGGATGGGAAAGACCTGGCAGGCATACCGGTTCACATGCGCGGGTTTGGATTGGTGTTTCAGGATTACGCCCTTTTCCCGCACCTGACCGTGACTGAGAACGTGTCTTTTGGTTTGAAAATGCAAAAACTACCTGGTTCGAAAATTGATATTCGCGTAGCCGAGGTATTAAGAATGGTAGATTTGGAAGGATTTGGGGGTCGTCAGGTTACGGATCTTTCAGGCGGAGAACAGCAACGCGTGGCACTTGCGCGTGCCATGGCACCCAACCCGCGTCTGCTAATGTTCGATGAACCGTTGGGTGCATTGGACCGCAACCTGCGGGAGCAGTTGATGGAAAAATTGCGTCGTATTTTGCACGAGAGTCGCGTCCCGGCAGTTTACGTCACTCATGATCAGGAGGAAGCTTTTACTTTGGCAGACCGCGTCCTCCTTCTCCATGATGGCGTCATCATTCGTAGCGGTACCCCTGAACAGGTTTGGAGCGATCCCGGTTCTGTGTGGGCGGCCCAATTTCTGGATGCGGGCAATGTGGTTTCTGGAATGGTTTTATCCACCTATCCGCAAATTAAAGTCGAGACTCCCTTTGGAGTGTTGGAGTTGGAATGCGTGTCTATTCCGGACTCCGAACGGAATGGGTCGGTCCAGGCACCTGCACGGGACGAAGAGATCCCGGTTTCTGTGCCGGGGTGGCACAGTCATAAGAAAGGCGATCACATCGATTTATTGATTAGCCGGCGCGGGGTTTTCCAGGATGATTCCGGGCAGGTGAGCGGGTTGGTTGCTGAAGTAATATTCCGACAGGACGGGTTCAAAGTTACTCTGGAAAATGGTTTGGATTTTTTCCTTCCCGAAGCTCCAACCCGGGGGAAACATATCAATCTAAAAATACCTGCCTCGGGAATCAAATGCCTGTCTTAAGAGTCACAACAATCCCGGTGAGCGCTGGAAGAATTATAAATATTAAATTTTATGGATAACGAAACCCCCGATTTCTCTTTAAGGAACCGGGGGTTAATTTTAGGTCAGGCTCTGTAAGCTTTGGATAATTGCTGACAGGCCAAGCTCTTGTCGAATGGGGTCCCAAAAACCCACCAACAGCCCCACCACACCAAAACAACCGCAGCAGAGTACCACGACCACCAGGATGGCAATGATCCAGGGGTTGGTCTTTTTGGGGGTAGGCGCTGGCAGTGGAACCGGGGAACCCGGCATATCAGTCATTGATTAATAAACGGAGGTGCTAATAAAGGGAAGGCTTATGCCCAATCCCGCCAGCGGAAGGAGAATGAATAAGCAGATTGCGCAGAGTCCGCCGGCAATCGCGAGGTAACCTAGGATCAGACCCGCAGTAGCCATGCCTTTGCCGGTGATCATGCCGCCGCTCTTTTTAATCTCGCTTTGGGCCATGTGCCCGGTAATCACCGCCACGATCGCTCCCAGGAACGGGAGTAATGTCCAGCCGGTGATTCCGCCGATAAGGCTGATGATCGCCAGCGTGCTGGTCTTGGTGCCGGGTGGTAAGGGTGTATAAGGTTGGTTCATTTCTCTTTAATCTCCTTTTCGAAAAAATGGGTTTAACTGTAGGGCTCAATATCGATGCAGAATTCCAGTTGGGTTAAAAATTATACGGGGAGCTATTGATGTATTGCTGCCACGGGATTAGGGTCAACCCGAGCAGTGGCAAAACGAACATGATACAGATCATGCTCACTGCAAAGACTATTCCAATTACTGTCAGGACACCTTGCAGCACGAAATAGGTCTTCAGGTTTCCCAGGGAACGCAGAAAAGCGAATTTATCACCAAACTGGCCAGCCGAGTCGATCGAGGATCCAGCCTGGAACATTAAAACGCCCATCCAGATGGGCAGCCAGGCGATGAGGATCCCCACAATGGAAAGTGCCTGGGTCACCCCTCCAATGATTGATAAAACCCCCAGGAACTTCAACCAGCCGCGCGCCTGGTAGATGGGAAAACTTAACTCCTGGATTGAGCGCGTATCCTGTGGTGCAGGAACGGGTGGTACATAATTGGATGCGGGATAAGACATAATGTTCCTCCAAAGAATAAATTATGAAACAGCCAGCCGTTTCCGCTGGGCTCGCCGCCAGAACAACCAGATGACCAATGCTACCAGGATGATCAGGATAACAGCCACCAGGACCGGGATGACGATCGCAAGAATGGATAGCACGGTAGCTAATATGTCCTCTGCCACGCTGACAGGTACGTTGGCTGTCCCGCCGGTCGTTGCTGTTACCAGGGGACGAATTGCTGCTGATTTCACAACATGCACGCTCCCCGCTACAAGCAACCCGCAAATGATCGCGATGACCGGGTGGACATTGGTTAGGACATGTGCGCTTGCGGCAAAAATAATCGCTCCAGCTGCCGGGCGAATCCCTGTCTGGATGATATCATTGAGGTGGTTGACTGCAGGGATCTTGTCCGCCAGCATTTCAACTATAAGCAGGATTCCTACCACGATAAGTACCCATGGATTTGCCAGCAGGTCATAGGGGCTTTTCAGGGTTATCCACTTTGTATAGTGGGCGATGACACCCACCACCAGAAGGGGGATGTAAGCGTTCAACCCGGCACTTGCTGATAGTCCAAAGGCTGTCATGATTCCAAATAGTGCTTCCATTAGCTCCTCACTTCCGCTATTTGACCAGCGGGAAGGCTCCCCACGTTCCGGTCAACCATAATCGCAGAGCATCGACAGCCGCGGTCTGAATCATGGCTATCGTCAAGCCAGCCAACAGCGGTAGCCATATCTGCCGCAGCCTGCTATAGCGGTTATCCTGGCCCATGATCATCACCCAAACCATTCCATATACCAGAGTCAACAAAAGCCAGACGCCAAGTGCGCTGATAATCGCCAGCGGAAAAAGCACGATCGGGCTCTCAGTCAGCACCAGCAAGTCTAATAACACCTGAATGCCCAACAGAACGCCAAACACCTTCCAGCCGTGCATGGCGGGCTTGTCTTCGCCATCCAATCCAGATGGTCTGGTTGAATGCTGGAAAAAGCATCACGCCCATTCCCAATCCCATCCCGCTGCCGGTCAACAATCGCAGGGTGTTGTTTGGCACGTAGAGGTTTGGAATGTTTGGCAGGATACCCGGCGAGACCTGTTTCAAAAGGTAAAGGTACGAATTGGATCCGTCAATCCCAAAGGCGGCTGCGAATACTGCCAGCAGGGCAATAATGCTCCAATGCGGGATTTTCATACGCTTCCAGCCGATGATGGATTGGAACACCAACCCGGTTACAGCGCCCAGGTACATGCCCAGAACAACGTGCACACAGTGGAAGCTGTATACTCCCGATATGGAACGATCGCTCACTGATCCGGTGACACACTGCGTATCCAATGGCATCCGCTTTACCTAGTAAACCCGGAGGGGTGTTTAGAAACCACCCGGTAAAAACCAAAAGGGCTGCCGCAATGACAAGATACTTCGAACCTGCTCCAATTCGTTTAAGGGTATCGTTGGGCATGATTGGTCAATTATAGGTTTATTGAAGCAGGAATGCAAGCAAATGCAAATACCCATACCAATTAATACGGATTTTTCCTAGAACAGTTTCATTTGTTCCGGTGACTCGATTGGATCTCCCGTAAGCTCTTTTTCGAATTGCTCCCGCGTCAGATCGTTGATTGCCGATAACCGCCGCAATGCTCTAAACTTGATGATATGCCATTTTTCTGCGATGGACCTCAGGGCTGGGTCGCGGTCCAGTTTATATGCCAGCAGACCTGCCGCGTCCACCCGGAAGGACTAGTATGCAGCGTTCGGGAGGATGGGTGTTTTGGCGTATGATCCGTCCGGCAACCGCGGAAGCCAGCAAATAAAAAACCGTGGACGGTCTTTTCGGAATCCAGCCAAAGCAAAAGCCGTTGAGGGCTTTCCTGCCGTCGCACCGTCAATTTCAACCGGGTCGCGATTGAACGTGAGCAGATTGCGCTGCCGATTCCAGGTCATCGCGACGCGCTGCTGGAGAGTCTTCCGGGCGAAGGGTCCACCTTCCCGTCTGTCTCAACCGCATAAGATGCCAGAACTTCACGCACCAACCCAGGGAAGGGGTTAGCAAGCCGGGAAATTCAGCATTCAGGACAGTTTCCAGTGCTCTCATGCGTCACGCGCAGGATTTCTGGATAAATGGCGGACGAGTGCCGTTTCAACCCGGTCCGGCAGAGAATCCGTCGCCGGATCCCATTCTACTAATCCCCACAGGCCGCTCTCAGGATTTTTACTCTCTGCATGGTGAACGAAACGTGGATCAGCAAGCGCCTCCTGGATGGGGGCATTGATCTGCGTCAGGGCTTCTGGCCTCCAGCGCAGGGTGTGGTCTGCTGCCATGACCGCCAGCCCGGCTGCATGCAGGTGCAGGAAAGGCACAGGCTCCCCACGCTCAATGAGCGAAGAAACCATTGCCTCCAGGACGGTCTCATGATCGATTTCTGCCGGTTCTTTGTCCGCGAGGCTGAAGGCGCGCCGCTGCCAAAGGACTTGTGCCGGGTCGTGGCGGGTGCGCAGCGCCACCCCGCCCAGGTCGAACCCCGACTCTCCTGCAGCCAGGAGCGCGGCAGAAAGGAACGCAGGTTCCGGCTCAGGGATGATGGCGAAGAGCGGTGCATTGAGCGTCAGGCGCTCACTCAGGTTTTTTAACGCTGCGTAAAGGGCAGCTGCATGCCAGTTCCAATCGTACCGGCGCCGGTGCAAGGCTGACTTGAAAGGTGCTGCGGCTGCTTTTCCCCACAACCAGCCGGCCCATAATGCAGAAAGCGTCCAGAATGCCTGGTTTGGACGCGGCAGGACCGTGACGACCGTCTTGAGAGAGACATCCTTCAAAAGGGGTGCCAGGTCGCGCATGGGTCCATTGAACAGGCATAATCCGCCGCCCTCTCCCGGGGCTGTCGGCCAGTTGGTCGTTTCCACGGCTCGTCCCCCATCGGACCAGAATTCCACACTGCGCTCGAGAGCCATCCAGACATTCTTTTCGAGGAAGCGGGTCGGGATGGATAGTTGTTTCGGTCGTGGTCGTTCAGCGGGATGAGGCCACAATACACTGGCTTCGTCGCAGGTGGTCAGGAGCAATGCCAATAAAGCCTGGCGCCGTATGAGCGGCAGGGACAGGCTTTCGAGCTTATTGATCAGGGTGATCAACAGCGTAGACAGCCCGTGGGCAGGTAGCATTTTAGCGCTTCCTCTACATGCGGTCGGTCCGGGTCGCTTTGGGCAGCCACGCGTTCGAGCGCCCGCGCTCGATGCAGGCTGTCGGTTGCGGCCAGGCTGGCAGAACGGGCCAGGTCCGCCTCGGTGGCTGGATATTCCCCTTCATCCCCGCACGTACAATGGTAAATTCGTCCGGTCAATTTCCCGCTCTCGCGTTCCCAAACAAAGGCATTCGCAGGAACTTGCTGGTGACATTGGGTACATTCTGTCAGATATAAGGATTGGAGATGGGTTTCGAGGCGCTCGTCTCCTTTGCGGGCGGTTGCCAGGTCTGCCAGGGCGGCATGCAGATCTGCCTGGGTGGGTGGATGGGCGATTATCTCGAGCAGGAAGCGCGTTACCGGGTTGTTTACTGCCACAAGCACGCGGAACCCCAATCGAGCCATTTCGAGTGCTGTCCGAGGCGATGCCCCGAACGGGTCCAGCACCCAGTCCCCCGGTCTGAAATGCTGTGCCAGGAATGCGGAAGCGATCCCATCTGTTGCCAGGGGAAGATAACGTGCCAAGCGGGCCGGGGTTTTCAGGTTCATTGCCCGGGAGATAGGCTAATCCATCCATCTATCGTAAGTATAAGGATTTGGGGGAAAAAAACAATCCCGAAAATGGACGGAGGGTAACAAATCTGCAGGGATAAATTTATTCAATCTCCATATCACCCTGAAATTGGCATGATATCCTCTAAACTAAAAACTCCCCCTTTTGGATGACCAACTCTCGTTTCTGCATTTATTCCTTGAGCAGGATTTGTATTCCATGGGCTTCCAGTGTCCCTGCTGCCCCTTTGGTGGTCGACAACAACTCCCGCCACTTTCCATCTGGAAGAGGAAATCGGTCGGTTCGGTTGCTGAAATTCATGGCAACCGTCACGGATTGGTTTTCGGTTTGGCGTAGGTATGCCAGCACCCCGGTCGGTGTTTCCAACGGGATGAAAATCCCCCGGCGCAGGGCGGGAATATCCTTCCGAAAGCTCAGGATTTTCCTGGTAAAGTTGAGAAGAGAGTCAGGGTCTGCTTGTCTGGACCTTGACATTACGCTGGGTGTAATTATTGTGGACCGGCAGCCAGGGCTGTGCGGTCGAAAATCCCGCGAATGGGCTGTCGTCCCATTGCATGGGAGATCTGCAGCCGTCGCGCCCCTTGTAGATGGGCCAGTATTTCTTTCCCGGTGGGTCCAGGATTTCCGATCTGCGCAGGTGTATGTCGCGCATCCCAATTTCCTCCCCATAATACATGAATGGCGTCCCGCGCAGAGTGAGCAGGAGTGCCATCGCCAGGAATGCCTGGGCATCGTCCTCCCCGCGAGTGTACCGGCTGGCAGCCCGGGGCAGGTCGTGGTTGCTCATCACTGTCGTCGGCCAAATGCCAGACAGCCTCGAAATTCTTTTCGCGTTTGCCTACCTGGTTCCATCACCCAACGCGGGTTCCATGGGTAGCTTAGGTTCGTGGAGGTGAAATCGAAACTGAACGCGGCATGCAATCGAGTTGGGTCCGCAGTATGACACGGTCTTTTGTGGTGTGGCGAAATAAGTTTCACCAACGGCATACCGTTCTGGGTAAGAATCCAACAGGCTCCGCATTTCATTTAGGAAAGGCATCATTTCTGGCTGGTCGATATCGTAAATATGACGCTGGCGGTCGAAACCGCGCAACCCCAATTTTGGAGGGTTATCCGGCAGTTCGGAATGTTTAAAATAGGCGTTGAAAACGTCCAGGCGAAATCCATCCACGTCGCGCTCCAGCCAGAACCGAAACACATCCAGTTGGGCTTTGCGGACCTGCGGGTTGCGCCAGTTAACATCCGGTTGTTCCCTGGTAAACAGGTGCAGGTAATATTGACCTGTGCGTGGATCGTATTCCCAGGCTTTCCCTCCGAAGGAAGCCTGCCAGTTGTTGGGGTGCTCTCTCCAAATGTACCAGTCGCGTTTGGGATTTTTCAGGCTTGACCGGGATTCAACGAACCAGGGATGCTGGTCGGATGTATGATTGAGCACCAGGTCCAAAATGATCCGGATGCCGCGCCGGTGGGCTTCCGCCACCAGCCGGTCGAAATCCGCCAGGCTTCCGAAGCGCGCATCCACATTCAAATAATCACTGATGTCATATCCGAAGTCCTTGTCGGGTGTCGGATAGAACGGTGACAGCCAGATGGCATCGATGCCCAGGTCGGAGAGGTAATCGAGGCGCTCGATGATACCGCCCAGGTCGCCAATACCGTCGCCATTGCTATCTGCAAAGGAGCGGGGATAAATTTGGTAGATGACGCCGTCGCGCCACCACAGGAAGTCATTCATTGGTTCTCCTTGATACCGATTCTATTAAGTATTTTACACGATGAAGGCCGATCATTATGCCCGCCTCAAACACCCGGAATTCTATTCACGCATTTTGGACATTTGTGCTATCATAAGCTGGATGGGAGTTATTGCCCATCGATTCGTCGCTTGCTGGTAAAATGGTTAATATAACGGACAATTGCGGCAGGGGCTGTGGACAAAGCAATGAATTAACACCTCCGTTTGGTTGGGGGTGATGCAGCGGACTCTTGATGCCGCTTGCGATGCAGTAGCTTTAGGGAATGGTTGATGTATGCCTAAATCCGATCTGGTCTTATTGGCACTGGATGATGAGCAAATCCTGCAGTTATTTGAGCGAGCGCTCACCGCGGTCTCTTATCGTGTTGCCTTTGCGCGCGATCGCGCTGCCCTCGACAAATCGTTGCAGGAGTCCTCTCCTGCCCTGGTGATCATCGGTCAGAATTTTAATGGGGCGGACGAAATGGAGATCGCCGCAGGGATGTTGGACCGCTTTCCCACCCAGCCGGTGTTGCTCCTCCTCCTGAAAGAATCCCCGGCAATTGTTAAAAAAGCCATTCATATTGGCATAAGCGATTGTTTATATGCCCCGCTTCATATTGAAGAGATAGTAAAGGCGGTGGAGAATAGCATTAAGCGCGCCGATCGCATTGGCGACTGGACCCGCCGCGAAGTTAAACGCACCACTGCCTCCCTGCAGCATCGGCTTGATGAGCTACAGAAACTCGATACGATCATTGACCATATCGAGGATGGGGTAATCATCGTAGACGAACAGTCCAATCTCCTTTCCATCAATCCAGCCGCACGCCGGGCATTCGGTTTATGGCAGGATGACGAAGTAAAGGGCAAGCGGGTCACCGATGTGTTGTCTCATCCTGATTTGAAAATTCTCTTGAATGAAAGTATCCATAATCCCATGCCTCATAATGAGATCTCCTTTGAGGATGGGCGTGTCCTGGCAGCCCAGTGCACCCCGGTACCTAAAATTGGCATGGCCATCACCATGCAGGATATTACCTATCTCAAACAAATTGACCGTTTGAAGAATGAATTTGTCCATACCGTTTCCCATGATTTGCGCTCTCCGCTCACAGCGATCCTGGGGTACGTGGATTTGTTGGACAGGGTTGGACCGGTCAATGACCAACAGCGTGAATTTATCCATCGTGTCCAGAACAGCGTGCAGAGTATCACCGCCCTGGTCAATGATTTGCTGGAACTGGGTCGCATCGAAGCCGGGTTTGACAGTCAGAAGGAAGTTGTTCCGCTGGAAGGTATCATCCGCTTCACCCTGGAAACCCTGGGCGGGCAGATATCTGATAAAAAATTGAATCTTCATCTCAATCTGCCTGCTGAAATCCCACAGATGCGCGGCAACCCGATCCGGTTGCGCCAGATGCTGGATAACCTCATTGGGAATGCGATCAAATACACTCCCGATAGCGGTGAAATTACCATCGACGTGGAAGCACGCAACGACCAGGTCATTTTCCGCATTTCTGATACGGGTCCTGGGATTCCCCCCGCCGATCAGCCTCACATATTCGAGAAATTCTACCGGGCAAGCAATGTCCCCAAGGGGGTGGGGGGCTCAGGACTGGGCCTGGCAATTGTCAAATCCATAGTCGATAACCACCAGGGACGCATCTGGGTCGATTCTCTGCTGGGGCAGGGCTCCACTTTTACGGTGGTCTTGCCCCTTTACATGCAAGCAACCGCTCCTCTTCCTCCTATTTAGTCGTCAATTGTCCACTCAACCGCACAGGCAAAAGTCTGTGCGGTTTTTGCATTAAAACAGCCTCCGCAGATGGAGCTATCTGCGGAGGCGTTCGCCAAAGGAGGAGACAGTGATTATAAAAATGGAGGTGTAATGTGTCCGTCTCCATCCAGAATAATAGCCCACTCGTGAAACATGGGCTAGGGCGGAAAGTCACATAAATTAGTGATTAACTTCACAATTCAACGCGGCTGCCCAGGAATTCCCGGATAAATGCAATGGCCTCTTCCGGGGTGTGATAACTTCTAACGTGGATCATCGGGTGCGAATTTCCCGTCAGCATTTTGGATATCGACTGGCCCTCCCGGTAAACGCAAAGCACCGGTTTATCGAGGCTCAGTGCATAGGCCACCTCGTACCCCACCCCATGTGAGGGAGTGCTTACCTCGGCAACAAGTGCATCACAGGCGCGGATCCAAGCCAAATCGCGCTCGTAAACATCTTTTGGGTTAACCTGCCCTTCCAGCAACTTCACCCTGGAATCGGCCAGGTGAGCGGTGGGCACGGTGTGCCCATCCGTCAACAAGGCGGTGGTGATGGCTCGATAGGTGGGTTCAAAATCCCTCCCACCGGTGATGGAACAGGCGAAGTAAATGTTCATGGTCTGGCTGGCAAAGTAGTCAGGTTCAAGGAAATGGGTCCTTGTGGATTATGCTTCTTCTTCCGGGGGCATTGGCGCTCGCCCACTCTTCGTGTCCGGTTTTGTCCCGGTTAATTTCTCCTCCAGGCGCGAAAGCGACCGCTCCAGTTTTTCGCCGCGCAGGCTGAAGGTCACATCGCCGCGTGTCCGTTCAATGATGGCCCGGATCACATCCGTCTGACGGCGCAGCCCGTTGGTGATCGCGTCGGGGTAGTCCATCGTCACCAGGATGGCAAAGATGTCGTCCATATGCCCCAGCAGCCGTTCGGCTTCAGCCGAATTATCCTGCCGCAGCATATCCAGGCAGCGACGGCGCATCTCGCCCACCGACTCGGCCAGCCCGTTGAGATAGGTGTTGGGCGGCAGGGTCAGTTCCTCCGGGGTTGGCAGGGACTGGTGGCGGATGAGGGCGCAGGTGATGCTGGCCTCGGCAAATTCTTTCAGCGAATCCTGGGTGTATCCTGCAAAGAAGAAAGCCGGGTAATCAGCCAGGTCGGAGCGCAGTGAGTCGGCCAGTCCCCTCGCTTCGTCAAGGTGGGATTGCATCACGTCCGTTTCATCGCGATGCACTGCCCGGATAGAGAGGGCGCAGGCGCGGGTGAGGGCGCGCGCCTGTCCCAACGCTTTATCGCGTATGGCCGTCTGGCCATCGAACGTCTGGCGGATCTGTTCGGCGATCTTTTCGAGTTTGTGCATGGATTGGTCCTGGTGGTACCTGGACGCGGACAAGGGGGATTGTCCGCGTCCAGTTCAGATATTATTTGGGTTCCGTGGGAGGTTCTTTGGTCGGATCCCTGGGAGGTTCCGGAGGATGGAACGGCTTGAACAGGGTGTCAGCCAATGACGCGCCGCCCACCGGGATGTTGACGGTCCCAAAGGTGGCCTCGTAGCGCGCCAAGGTTTTCGTTGAGCGCCTGGGCGAACAGCTTGAGCGCCACCGGTGACATCACCACCCGTGCGGTCACGGTCGCCTTTGTATCTCCGGGCAGCAGCCGGGCAAAATCCAGGACGAATTCAGCCGGGGCGTGCGCGATGCGCGCCAGGTTGGCGTAAACCGGGTGCAGGTCGGCCGGGATGTCAATCTGGAAAGTGTTATTGGGTTTGGGAGGCGGAAGTGCCAAGAGTTCCTCGCTTTATGGTTAGAACGGGATATCTTCGCTTTCAGCCGGGACGCTGCCCTCATCTACTGCAGCCGCGCTGCCCATGCCGCCGCCCTCTGATTCGGATCGGGAGCTTAGGAAGCGTACGGTCTGGGCGGACACTTCGAAGGAAGCCCGCGAAGACCCGTCCTGGGCTTGCCAGATACGCGGTCCCCCGGTGGCGGGGTCGGCGGTCAGGCGGCCTTCGACCAGTACTTTCGATCCTTTTTTCAGGTATTGGTTGCAGGTTTCGCCTGTTTTGCCCCAGGCGCTGACTCGGAACCAGATCGTCTCCTTGACCGTTTCGGCGTTGTTGTTGGTGTACTGGCGATTGGTGGCCACCGAGAACGAGGTGACCGCCTGGCCGGAGGGGGTGTAACGCATTTCCGGGTCACGGCCTACGTTACCGACGATGATGATGGTTTGGTACATGGGGAATCTCCTTTTGAGTCTATAGGTCCCGCCGCAGCGCGGCGGGGACAGTGTGTTGAATCTATTTTACATCACATTTCCCAGCTTACCAGCGGAATTTCCATTTCCTGCGCGGTCAGTCCGCCGTGATGCCCGTAATAGCGCTGTTCATACTTGTTTTTTTCGTACCACCACACCGACTCGGTTCGGTAGGGCAGGATCACCAGGTCTCCGGCGCGTCCCAAAAACCGGGGGGAGAGGCGCGGGCCGAAATACCCCTCGCCCGCCAGGTCCAACACCCTGCGCACCTCGGCCTTACCTTCCAGCCGCCTGGCGAGGAACGCCTGGGCTTCCTCCACCATCCCCGGGCGGATGTATAGGAACAAGTCACGGGCGGACCCTGCCGGAACGAGCGGATTGCCCTGGCGGTCCGTCCTCAGGAACTTTACCATGCCATCGAAACGCGACTCCCGGTTCAGGTACACGGTGGTCTTCGGGTCGGTTTCCGACTGCCCGTGGTCGGCAGTCAACAGGAAGCGGATCCTGCGGGGATTGCCTTTCAATGCCTTAAGGAACACGGTCTCCATCGTCTGCAGGAAGACCTCGATCTCGGCGCTGGTTTGGGCAGACTTGGGACCGTACTCGTGGCTGATGGCGTCCACCTTGTCGTTATAGAGCACGGTGTATGTGAGCGATGGTGAGGGTTTAGCCAGCGCCTCCCCCAGGTTGACCAGCGCTTCGGGCAGAGACTTGTAGCCTTCAACCTTTGCGCCAGCAAAAACCACGTCCCCGTAGGAAGAGGGGGTGTATTCCCGCTGCTGAAGGATGGTGGAGCGGACAGCCTGCTGGTTGAGCAGCTGGTAAAGGGTATTATTCGGCAGCAGCCGGCGCGGTTTTGCGCCAACTTGTTTGAGCGTATCCCGTTGTGGCGTCCCGGCAAACGAGAACAGCAGGGGAGCGATCACGGCGTCGAGCTGCGGCTCGTAGTAGAACCATTCGAAGACCCCGTGCTCACCCACCGGCATGCCGGTGTGGAGCGTGGTCAGCTGGGCCGCCGTGGTGGAAGGGAATTGCGCCACCAGCTTCTCCACCTGCCCGAGCCGCGCAACGGTTTTCAGGAAGGGAGCTTGCTGGAACTTTTCGAAAAAGCGCCAGCCGAACCCGTCCATGAGGAACAGCACCACCGCCTCGTATTTATCGGGACCGGTCAACAGGTCCGTGACGCGGCGGGGGAGCGAGGCGAAACCACCCAAGTCATAATGTGGTTTCAGGAAGTTTGAATCCATTTAAGCAATTTTACCCCCTAACCCGGATAGACCCTGGCGGGTTTACTGTGCCCAATCCCGTGCATAAGGTCAGCGGGTCACCCGCGGGAGCGAAGGCTGTATCCAACGATCCGGTCAAAGATCCCCGGTTGACCCGATTGAGTCACTGGCACATCTTTAGAATCACCCATCAGGGGATATTCGAAATGGGTATCTTGTCAATTGCGCCTGATTCTGCAATATACAGCCAGTTTCCATCCTTGCTGACAACCATGCCCCACGGATCCCCAAACACGCGGGAGGCGAATTCTTCACTGGTCCCATCCGCGCTGATCTTGAACACGGTATAAGGGCCGTGGGGAACGAAGTAGATGTCACCCGTAACGGGAGAGGCAGCCATTACAGCCGGGCCTCCGCCGCCCAAAGTCCGGAGGTTGGCAATCAGATGTCCCTGCCCTTCATAATCAACGAAGAACAAATTGCGTTCCCATTCGGTAAAGACATAAAAGCCTTTATCCAGAGCCGGGCTGATGTGGGCATCCCCGCTGCCCAGCGGGATCCCATCGACCTGGCTGGCCAGGGTTGAATATGCGTCTACTCCTGTGATGCGGACGATGGACTTTGGCTGGCCATAATCCCCTGCGATCGCATACAGTGCATCGTCTGCGCCAAACACCATCCGGCGCACCATTAATTTGGCATAATGCACACTGCTCCCGTCTGCACCCAGTTGCACGATCTCTCCGGAGGGCAAACCCAGGAAGATCTTCCCGGCCTCATTTATTGCAATAGCAGTGCGTCCACCCGGAAGGTCCTTTGCCAAAACTACACGTTCCCCATCCGGGTTGACCTGGAAGACTTGATTGGTGTTCATGTCGGGCACATAGACCGCGCCGTTGAGGTCAACATCGAGGTCGGTCCCTTCAAACCCGGGGAAGACCACCTGCAACGTAAATTCCGGGTCAGGCTGCCCCGGGTTAACCGGGACCAGCCTCACCAATTTGGAATTATAAGAGGCGATCCACAAACCGCCCTCATTATCGAAAGCGATCCCTGCCGCGGTATGCCAGTTAGCAGGACCGCCCGGATATTTTATTCCATCAACCATGAAAGGCTTTCCGACACCTTCCGGTGTGAACTGGTTGAGGAGATTAATGCCCCGCGCCCAAATATCCCCTTCGGCATCAACAGCCAGATAGCATGGATCGTTACCGCAGACGTCCTCCTTGAAGACCGACACCGCTCCGCTGGTTACATCCACTTTCAATACCTGCCCCTGTGCCATTTGAGTGAGATACAGGGTTCCATCCAGCCCGAAGACCATATTCTCTGCATTCGGCAAATTGGCAGCCACAGTCTCACTATTTCCGGCAGGGTTCCATTTACGCAGGGCACCCTGCGGGGAGCGGTCTGTATAGTACAGCTCATCCGTCGGGCTGATGGCGATGCTGCCAATTGGGCCGGCCTGGAATCCCTGTAGTTCGGTGATCGCCCCGTTTGGATCGACTCGAAAAACTTTACCGTGGTTATTGGTGTACAGGTTGCCCTTCGAATCGAAGGCAATCCCGCGCGGACCATCGTACTGGAGCGCCATGACCTGGTTCCACCACGGGAGATCATCGAAGGTTCCATCCTTCGCAAAGCGGACCACGTGACGACCCGCCCAATCACTTATGTAAATGAAACCGCCCGGGCCCCAGGCCATCCCCACAGGAATTTGCAGGAATGAGCGGTATGCGTAACCCGCTAAATCATTCTCCCCGGGAACCCAAACATCACCCAGGCGTTCGGTCGGCAATTCCATCGTTGGGGTTGGCGGTGGGACCTGGGAGGGGATCGGGGGGACGGGGGTCTTGGTTGACGGCAGTTGCGTGACGCTTGCCGTGGGCGCAGGAGTAGCCGCACTGCAGGCAGATAAAATGATGATCAGAACCGGGAACAACCTAATCAGAAATTTCAAACTTTTCATCTACCCTTTCTCCTCGTCATTTGTGAGCATCATGGAAATGATGTGTAATTCGAGCATGACCGATTAATCAGTATACAAAAATATTTCTCGCATTTCAATGTTGGGATTTATTTCACAAAACCCATTAGCGATTTGGCAGGCTCCAGGACACCTATTTGTGAAAATCGGGCATACAACCCGGGAATGGGGGAGGGATGGGAGACACGGAATTTGCCTGGCTTGATTATGCAGAAAATTGTTGACGAGCATGTCAGAAAATATAAAAATCGTCCGGCTCCTTGAGGAGTCGGGCGATTTACTTGAAAGGCAGGTTACTTGATGGCGTAGGTGACGCTGACCGTCACGCTGATCTGGGTCAGACCAGGCGAGATCGGCACGGAAGCGTTCGGAGCGGCTGCCCCGCCGCCACCGCCCATCCCATAGGCATACGGGTAGGGGGTGTTCTCGGAATACGTGACGGTCTGGATCTCCCCGAGGGTGACCTTGGCGGTCTGGGCCAGCTCGGAGGCCAGGCTGCTGGCATTCGCCATCGCCTTGGTGCGGGCCTGCGCCATGGCGGCGGTCTTATCGGCTACATCGAAGGTGATGCTGTTGATGTTGTTGGCGCCCGCGCCGACGGCGGTGTTGAGCAGGCTGCCCAGCTTGGTGAGGTCGCGCACGGTCACGTAGACGGTGTTATCCACGGCGTAGTTCGTGCCGCTTAACACACCGGTAGCCTTGTCGTACTGGGCGGAGGAGTAGACGCTGAAGTTGCTGGTCTGGATATCCTCGCTGGCTATGCCGGCGTTTTTCAGGGCATCCACCAGGGCCTGGGTCTGGGTGTTGTTGTTAGCGACCGCAGTCGCAATGGCGGGATCCTCGTTGTGCACGCCAATGTAAATGTAGGCGATGTCGGGTGTGAGGTAGACCGTGCCGTTGCCGCTCACGCTCAACGAGCGCGGAAGGGGGGCGGCTGTACCACAGGCGCTGAGGGCCAGCGCCAAAATGGTGACGATACTGAAAATGGTGATCTTTGTTCTCATGTTCAACTCCTTGAAAGATATGAATAGGACATGATGATGACGCTGACGATTCGAAAATTGTTCCCCGGGATTTACATTTTATCCGACCAAAAATGAGCCGGGAGATCGGGCAGGGGTTCGAAGCCCAGTTTCTTCGCCAGGGCCACGGATGCCCGCCGCTCGGGCCAGCAGGCCCAGTTGGGTTTAAGCCCCCGGGTGATACAGGCTTCGATGAACGCGGCGACGGTGAGGGTGGCGAAGCCCTGGTCACGGTATTTCGCGGCGGTGTTGATATCAATCTCGGCCTCCCCCCTGCCGACGCAGACCGCCGAACAGATGCTGACGATCTCGTCTCCGCTCATCAGGCAAACCCCCAGCCGTTTTGTTTTTGGATCTACCACCGGTTTGAGGTCCGGGTGTTTTTCAGCCAGGGCGGCGTCGATGGGGCGCAGCACGAATCCTGCGGGAACCTTTGGCATCCCGTCCCGAAGATGCATATATTTATCCTGATCAAAGCTGAACATCAAGCGGGAAATGCGGATCACGCCCTTGCCGCGCAGGAGGCGGTCCAACTTTTCGCGCCAGGGATCGGAAAATGAAAAGAGCACCAGTTCCTTGTCCGGTGAGGCGGGCAGCAGATCCTTGAAGAGCAGGGGCACCAGTTCATGACGCAGGGATTCGCTGGTCTCGCTGCCGGCGATGAAATAGAACGTGCCGGCGGGGAAGAGCAGGGCCACGCGCGGGGATTTGAGGTCGTCGACGAAGACCCGCCCGGGACTGCTGCCTTCCAACACGGAAAATACCAGGGCGACGCTGTGGTCGATCCCATCGAACAGGGGGGCTACATTGTGGAATTCAGAAAAGTTGAGCTCTTTCATTGAATATTTCCTTCCTCATACCGTTAAATATCGCTATCTTATCACCCCGCTGGCGGGTCTGTCCATATTTAGGAATGGGACCGTCAGCATCGACCTGGCTCCCGCCGCCGTTCTCGGCGGTGGATTGCCCCTAAGAGGGGATCCTGAAGGGGAGGATATCCCCAAATATGGGTATTTTGGGAGGGACAGTGTGAGGCCACCTTTACGCGGCGACGGCGGGGCCCAACGCGCACGCGTCGTGGTATGCGCGAAGAGGAACAATTCTTTTCCACAAATACGCAGATTCTCATCGAGTGAATTCTCAACATGTGGGCATCAAAAACCATAAGAAGGAATTGATATGTGAATTGATCCTCGGGATCAATTCATAAATTGGGGTTATCTCCCCAATCCCCCAAAAAACGGGGGACAGGCGAACGGGGATGCTGTGTGCAATGGGGGTTTCATGTCGTTTTGTCGATGCGGTTTGGAGCAGCTTGAGGCAGGAGGAAGCATCGGGCTCGAAACCGCTATGCATCGACGACTCATGTCTTCGATGCGGTCAGTGTCGGCTTCTAGCCGACTCTGATCGTGAAACAACGCCTTTTTTCGCATTCTGACGTGACAGAACGACTAGAAACGAATGAGAGGATTTAAGCATCTTTTTTAAGATGCTGACTGTGTGAAACATTTAATAGGCAGGGCGAGATGCATATCCCTTTACCCCCTGAGAGGAACCTTCGGCGGGAACGATGTGGTACCTGGAGGAATGATCCATGAGCTTTCAGTTGTCAAGGTACGGAGGCATAGAAACCTGGATAGGGATTCAGCCAAGGTAATGATAGAACATACGTTCTGATTTGTCAAGTGGAAATATTATGGTCGAGACATGTTGCGCAGGAATCAAAGCGTCTGTTGTTATAACGGGTATGTTCCCTTTTACAACTGCTATATGAGGATAAAGAGATACAGAATTTACTAAGAGATTAACCAACTTCTCACGGGTGGCAAAATCTGCATTAGCCATTACACGGCGATAACGAGCTGAGACATCATCTAGCATGGCCATCGTGATTTCCGGCTGTCTAAAGCTTTCCTGTTGGCTTAGGGCGGCCTTTTTCCTGGCTTCCAAGACTTTCCGATCATTGGCTATTTTGGATTTCTGTTCTTTGAGTTCATCCAGGGTAATTACTGCTTCACGATAAGCATCAATAATTCTTTTTTCTTGAACATCCAGCTTTTCTAAATCCTTTTCAAACTTGCTATCGGGTTGCTGAATTGAAGCGGGATAGATATTTTTCCTTTCCAGTTTCGCTTGAAGTTGCGCGCGTAGGTTTTCAGGATCATCCAAGAGATTAACCAATCCATCCCAAACATTTTGATCTAGTATGGGGCGCTGGATGGATATTGTTTCATCGTGTGGTTTCGTGGTCAGGTTTCTGTTTCGTTTCGCTCCACAACTGTAATAAGTATTCTTATTGCTTACTGCACCTGGGGCCATACTTCCACACAAACCGCACAATACCAACCCGCGGAGAAGATATTCATTCTTTAGGTTGTTCCGTTTGGAGTGCAGGCCATTTACTTTCAAGCGTTCTTGAGCAGATTCCCAAGTTGGAACATCGATTATTGACGGAACAGAGATAGCAATCCAATCTTCTTCAGGTCGATCTTCTTTTGACGATTTCTTGTTGTGGCGATATTGATTTATCTTGGCTGATTTCTTCGGTTCAACACATCTAGTCTTATACATTTGGGCGATACCTGTATAAGTCTTGTTCTTTAGAATGGAATAAATCAGACTTGACCACCATTTTTTATAACTGGATCGGCTCGGAATACCTTCTGCTTCAAGTCTTTTAGCAATAGTGTTTCCCTTCAATCCATCTTTTAGGTATAAATCGTAAACCCTGCGGACGATATCAGCTTCCTGGGGATCAACTTCCCAATGAGCAAGGGTTTTATCAGTCTTTCGAACAAAACGATAACCAAAGGGTGTATTAGTACCTAAAACTTGACCTTTTTTAACTGAGTGTTTAGTACCTCTTCTGGTTCTATCGGAAATTTTGGCTCGTTCATATTCGGATATCGAGCCTTGAATTTGAAGCATCAAACGATCTTCTGCGGAATCTCCCAATGTCTGTGTTGTAAAGAAAACTTGAATATTCCGTTTCTGAAATTCCTCCATCAGGATAATTTGATGCGCTTGTTTCCGGGCTAGACGGTCAGGGGAAAGAAGCAAAACACCTTCAATTAACCCTTCCTGGGCTAAATCTCGAAGATGATCCAAGCCAGGGCGGTTTAAATCTGCACCGCTATAACCATCGTCAATACATTCTTGAACAATAGGTAAGTTGTTCGCCTTGGCATACTCGCGCAAGGCTTCAATCTGAGACTGAATCGTTCCGTCTTTGGCTTGCTTTTCAGAACTGACACGGGCATAAATGGCGATGTTCATCGGATATTCCCTTTCACTGATGGATGAAAGACGCGGATTTTATCACTAGCGGAATCGCGGCGCAAAGGGTAGGCCCCACGGAGCGCAGGTGACGAGCACCGGAGGGGGAACCCTGCGCCCGATCGCTGGAGCAAAACACCTTTGCCAACCCGAAACCACACATGACATATTTTCCGCTTTCTAAAATCTGCACCTGTGAAGCGGGTGGAATTGTCAAGGCTCGCCAACATGGTAGGCAAAACCAGATCGCGCCTTTGGAAGTCATGAAAAAGGGCAGGACTATAAAACCTTGAGCCTTGACAAGGGCAAACCGCAGCACAGTACAATTCGCAGGAAAGCGGGAAAGTCCCCAAGACTATTAGTAGGGACTTTGAGACAATAGAGACAGAAATAAAGAAGGTTTGAGAAATCATAGGTTAATAGTTAGAGGTGGTAATGGTTCTTCTCGATCTGTTAGTGTAAGGGGAATTCCAGTCTCAACGATTTTCCTTAGCTTACGATCCAAACTTCTTGGGTGGGTGTGAGTCTCGCTGACAATACTTTTTCGTGATTTATCAATTTTAGAGACAAGCAATCCGTAATAATATAAACCTGCCATTTCTCCGTGAGCATCACAGAGCATTTTCAAAGCAGTATTACGGGTAGCAATTGAGTTATCGAGAAGGGAGAGTTTTTTAAGGTCGGCTTTCAAATACTCTACGACAATATCACGAGGGACATCTAATAGGGTTGGCCTTCTTTTACCCAGAAGTCTTTGGATGTCTTTCGGCTCTAGTAAAGTGACTTCCTGGCGAAGGATACCGAAAGCTTCTTGCATCCTGGTTTCTCTCTGTTTGTTATAAAACTTGGAGGTGATATGTTTTGCTCGAAATTCCACCCCTTCATAACGGTGATTTTTCGTTCGTCTGTGAGGGTAATCTAAATTCCCAATTGCCTTGACGTAATCTTCAACCGCTTCCCCTACCTGGTGGTTGTAGCACATATCCAGACGGATCAGTATCCCTTCCGCAAGGTCAAGAATGGGAGCATGGGGAATGTGAGCAAAATACATATTGGCTAGAGTGATCGTGCTATCCATGCTTCCAAGCATCTGGTAATTGTTTCCATAAAGTAACTTGGGCAAGGAAAGCTCCAGGGTAAGCAAAGGTTTATAGTCATAACCGAGAGGGTAATAGGTATATTTGAGCAATACTTCGTCTTCCGAAATCTTGGGGTTATAGATATAGTATTCCCTTTTACCACCCGTCTCAGTGGTGGTTGTCTTGTGAATCCAGTATTGAAGCTGTTCAGGATCAGGGGAGATTGGATATTTAACACGAATTGTGTCTAGCATATTTCACCCCCCGGTTCATGCTTTTCTTGCTGTTCGTTTTTTATATCTTCAAGGATTAGTTCAAGAATAACTTCCCGCGCTTGGGTAAGCCGTTCTTTTGGGTCCTGTGAAGGGTCGTACTGATACTCTATCGAATAACCTTCAGTTGTGCTGCCTCCTTAGTCAATGAACTAGATTGAACTATGTGAATTATATCAGGATAAATTATCAATTCGAGTAATTAGAGATTGTATTACCTTCAGGAAATTGCTATACTGGTTTAAGTTCATGGTCGTGTTTGAAAAACATCAGTAATCCACATGCCTCCTAAAAGGCGGTTGAGCCGAAAAAGAAGAAAAATTGTAAAAATTCCTAGGCAATATCCTGGGTTATGTGCGCAAATTGACCGATGCTATTGGCGTTATGATCCTTGCGGAGAAATACAGTCCCTTTGGGGATAAAGGAGATATTCCTTGGTCGCTAAGAAAATCTACAAGCTTCTGATTTATGGCAGTTTACTATTATGCCTTATATCTGCGTGTGGAGATAATAATAAAAATACGCTTGATATAGGAGATGGAGGTCTTTTATCTGGAGACCCATGTTCTGCACCTTGCTTTTTGGGCATTAATCCAGGAGTTACCACCGAAGAACAAGCGCTGGCAATAATTTCTTCAAAGCTGGACGTAATGAGTTGTGATCGTTGGGATACTAGAAATAGGGGAGGGGATCGCGGTATCCGATGTTCAAATATAATTGGTATCACATTTAACGATCAAAATCTTGTTAATGGAGTGGGCTTTAGTCCTTCCCTGGTAATCACTTTGAACGATATTATAAGAAAATACGGAAATCCAGATGGGGTTTTTATTACTGCCTCAGGCATAGACAATACACCTCCCATTGTTGCATTACTTTATTTTAATAAAGAGAATATGATAGTTTATTTGCCAGAGCAAAATAGCACACAATATAATTTAAAACCAGATATACAGATAGAGAGCATCCAATATTTAGAACAATCCGATTATTTATTTAATTTTCGCTCAGCCAAACCATGGAATGGGTATGGAAAAAATTAAAATCATTTATTGCGTAATGCACTTGTCCATTCCCCATTGCTTCCAATCAGATCGGATCACTAAACATGAGAATTTCAATTTGATAAGGAATCTGACGCATTGATTCCTTCGCATCATGCTATGAAGGAATCAAAGTTAAATAATCCTCCCCCATTTTTAGTACTTGAAAATGGGGGAGGCAGGAGGGGTCTTGTATTGGCGCAGGTTGTATCAATCCCCTGGTTATTAACGGTGGTCAGTGGATTGTATTATATAATCGATTTTGCTATACTGGTTTAGGTTTATGGGCATATATGCAAGTTGTCCAAAGACTATATACCCACCAAAAAAGGACTGATCTACAAGTTGGATCAATAATAAAATTTAACATACCGGGATAGTAAAAATTTGTTTAAATCAATCAATAAATTCGTTCTGATAGGATTTATTCTTGTAATGTCATTTTTTATTATTATAGGGATTTTTGATTTAATGGTTCCAGAACAAAACCTTCGTTCACAAATAGGAGATGGAGGTTTTCTTTCTGGCAATCCTTGTGGAGCACCCTGCTTTTGGGGAATTTCTATAGGTCAAACAACAGAAGATGATGTATGGGCGGTTCTACAAGCTAAAAAGATTTCAAGTGAATGCTCCAAAAATATTTACGAAAACGGTGAATCCGGTATTGTCTGCGATATACAGGGATACGTAGCTTTTGGATTTAAGGAAGAACGCGAGCCGGTTAATTCCATTCAATTTGTCCCTGGCAAAACAATCACGATAAAAGATGTAATTGAGAAGTATGGCCTTCCAAATCTGATGGTAGATTTGCCATGTTGTACTGCGGATATGCCTCTGCCAAACATCTCTTTGTTTTATGATGATTTTAATATGGAACTGGATTTGAAGGCGCAAGAATCTATGTATTGTGATATTAAGCCAACGAATATTATTGTTTACATCACCTATAGAAACCACGAAGAATATACCAATAGAATCAAAATGTTTAGCGATAATTCCTGGGTTAGTTATCAGGGGCAATGGAATGGTTATGGACCATGTAAATGAATCGGTAATTTTCATTTTAAAAGCAGACGAATAAAGCTTGTCCGAATAGTTGTTCTGATCAAGATCCAAATCGTGATAAATCATTACAAGAGTATCTCAAAACTATACAGAATCTGACGCATTGATTCCGTCAATGTATGTCTCGAAGGAATCAAAATTCCTATTAATATAACGGGAACATTCCCTTAATTAACCGCTTCATCAGGGAGTAGGGTTCTAGCGACCGGCGGATTGTATTATCTATGTGAAATTGCTATACTTGTTTAGGTTTATGGTCATTTCTGGTTGCAGCCATTAAACTATTTACCTACCAAAGGGTGGCCGTAACTTATTAACCACATATTTTCATGAAACCAAATGTTCCCTTGATCTCCAGTCTTCGCAAACCATTCAGATCATTATTATTATTGATCTTGTTTGGTTTGATTTCATTCGGCTTCATGACGAAAGCCGTTGGATTTATTTTGGTGCAGCGCGAAACAGGGGTACTGGGCAGCTACTACCGCTCCATAGGCACCCTCAAAAATATCAAAGATCCGCAAGCGGGGGATATTTCGGCAGGGGTCGCATTGATCGAAACCAGCCCCTATTTCGCCTACGGCGACCAGCGGGAGATCGTTTCCGGCGTCATGCCGCAAACTTATAATGAAAATCTCCTCTTTACAGACTATACGCGTGTGTTGGAAGCATATCCTCAAGAGAATTGGCCCAAGACCCATACCAGTGATATATGGTTTGCCGGTGAACTGATCGATAAAGAGGAGATCAAGACCTGGGCCAAACTGCCGGGGGATCAGAGAACCGTCGGGTATTATCTCAAATTCAACGTGGATACCCTGTTGGCCGCCCACCCCGAGTATTCTGTCAAGCAGGGCGGTACGGTCGCTCTCCTGTTTTTGTTCGAAGGACATGAAGCGGCCATCCCTTCCATCCAGAAAATGGAAGTCGGCCAGAGATATTTCATCCGCGGCTGGTGGGATTTCGCAGAGTCGAAGGTGGATTTTTCGTGGCAAAACATGCACTACGCCACTTTGGAGATCAAGCCGCTGGATGATGGACAGCTCTGGTATATCCCGCTGGCGCTAGGAGCGGGCATCGATCTCAGTGACCCCGTCCTGGCTCCCTTCAAGAATGAGATCGATGTGCTGAACGAAAATCTGCACACGCTGGGCATCATCGCCACCGCGGATCAGAGCGCTATGCCGCAGATGCAGGAGGCTTCCCGCAAGTATTACCTGACCGCCGGGCGCTGGCTGAACCACCAGGACGATCTGGCCGGGAACAAGGTGATCGTGGTGACGGATGGATTCGCCAAGCTGAGTGGCTTGAAACTGGGGGATGAGATCAGCCTCACCTTCCGCCCGCTGACGGATACCTATTTGGGGTTAATCCGGGATGGCGTGGATTCACTCAACTGGAGAAGCTACCCGACCTACCAGGACACCTTCAAGATCGTCGGTTTATATAACAGTACTGTACTCGCTTATTTCGCCTATATTCCCACGAACAGTCTGCGACCAGGCTTTTCATCGACATCTTTATATCGTGATCCATATTTAGATGAAAACGATTATAGTTTCGTGCTCCACTCCTCGCGTGACGAAACCGCGTTCATACAAGCGTATAAAGATCCTCTCCAGGCGCTGGGCATCAGCCTGACCTTTCTCAAAAACAACGGGCCGGCCTTTTGGGCTGCGGTGGATCCCATCCGCCGCTCCTCCTCCGCGGACCTGCTGGTCTTTGGCCTGCTGATGGTCGTGGCGCTCATCCTGGCGGTCTTTCTGTACGTGATTGCGCGCAAACGGGACTACGCGATCTTAAGAGCCCTGGGCGTCCCAAAAAAGCAGGCCAGCGGGCAGTTGCTCCTGCCCCTGCTTTTGCTGGGCGGGCTTGGGATCCTCCTGGGTGGTCTTCCAGCCTGGAATTATGCATTAAATCAAGCCAAAGCCTCCCTGTCCAGCCTGCCGATGCCCACCGGGGTCTCTCCTTCCGCCGACCTCAATCCCTTATTTCTCGCCGGCTTGTGCGCAGCCACTTTCCTGCTCCTGGCCTTGTTTGCCTGGCTGGGGGTGTTATTCCTGGCCCATAAGCCCGTCTATGAGCTTCTTCAAGGCGAAACTTCCCAAAACAAAGCCGGCCAAAAGCAATCAGGAAGCAGCGCCTCCAGTCTGGCCGGCACACTTGAGCCACCCGGAAGCGCACGACAAGGACCTGCTGCGAAACAGGTCGATCTGGCTGCGAGCAGAAAATACACTCCTTCCTCTTTGAATCGGTATGTACTCCATCACGTATTGCGATCCACGCTCAGATCCTTCCTGACCCTGGCCGTTGCCCTGGGATTTCTGCTCGCCTCGGCTTGGATCCGGCAGACCATGGAGCGCAGCCGGCTGGAAGTGAACCGGCTCTACGATACAACCGTGGTGGAAGCAGACATCGTTCCGGCCGATCCTTCAGCCGCAGACAACTTTGCTTACCCGAAGACCATCGACAGCGTCTTGAACAGCGGCTTCGTGAAAAGCAGTGTCCTAGAGGCCGAGACCGATTGGTTCAAAATTAAAAATTTGGTTACCCAGGACGTATTTCCCGGAAATTTCCCGGTGTATGCCTATGACAGCCCCGAGTCCTTCCTTTCAGGCCTGGCAGATCCGGGTTCGCTCAGCTTTGCGTCGGGATGGGATATGAACCTCTTCGCCGAACCCCGGACGATAGAAGAGATCCGAAAAGATGGCCTGCCTGCCCTTTTCCCGGCCAGCATGCTGGAGCAGCTGCAGTTGAAGGTTGGCCAGACGGTGCAGATTACCGACCAATCCAGCAGTACCTACCCCTGCGTCATTGTTGGGCAGTACTCGGGGAGCGCAGCCACCAGCGGTAATTCCAACATAATTCGTTTGACCACTTCACCAATAAATCCCATATTGATCCCCCTCTCCGCCCTGGAATCCATGGATGGCAGCCAGACCAGGTTCACGGTTGCGCATTTCAGCCTCGATCCCAAGCGAAACCGGGAGCTGCCGCAGTTCCGCGCGGATATGGAAAAAGTCATGCAGGATTTGGGTGGCAAATTAAATTTTGTTATCTGGGATGAGGAGTTGCGGATCGTGGTCGCCCAGCTGGATAAGAACCTTTCCCTGCTCGAGGTTCTCTACCCGGTGGTGATCGGCGTGTCGGTCCTGATCGGCGCGGGGTTGTGCTTCCTGCTGCTCCTGCAGGCCACCCGGGAGGCTGCCATAATGCGCGTGCTGGGAACAACCAAGACGGCCGTCCGGCTGGCGTTGATCATCGAGCCCCTGGTCCTTTCCATCCTCGGGGTGCTGCTCGGCCTGGGCATCTGCCGTTTAATGTGGATGAGCTCGGATCTTGTGTCGGCGGTGCCATTATTGACCGGCGCAGGCCTGTACCTGGCCGGGGTCCTGACTGGCGTGGTGGCAGGCGCCGTATCGGTCACCAATAAAAAACCCATCGAGCTCTTACAAGTCAAGGAATAAGGAGAGAATCATGCCCGGGCTCAGGTTGGAAAACGTGTGTTATCAATACAAGAACGGGGACCGTAAAGTGGTCAACGAAGTGACCTGCCTGTTCGAAGGCGGCAAATTGAACGCGGTGGTGGGGCCATCCGGCAGCGGCAAGACCACCCTGCTCTCGCTCATGGCCGGGCTTGACCAGCCCACCCAGGGACAGATCTATATCGATGCTGAGCCCCTTGCCGGCCTGGACCTGGATCGCTACCGGCGCGAGCGGGTATCGATGATTTTTCAGGCATTCCAGCTTTTCCCCCTTTTGACCGCCCTGGAAAATGTTTGCTTCCCCATGCAGCTCAACGGTGTTCCGGGGAAGAAGATCCCGGATAAAGGGAAAAGCCTTTTATCTTCCGTGGGGATCACGGAGGAGAAATTCAAACGCTATCCCGCCAACCTCTCGGGTGGGGAGCAGCAGCGCGTCGCGATTGCCCGCACCCTGGCGACCGGCGCCCAGGTCCTGCTGGCCGATGAGCCCACCGGGAATCTTGATAAGGCCAATGGCGATAAATTGATCGAGATCCTTGGACAACTGGCACATGCACAGGGGTATTGTGTCATCATCGTCACGCATGATCCCAGCATTGCGGAGCGTTCTGACAAGGTCTGGCGCATGTCCGATGGTGCTTTAATGGAACATCAACTCGCTTCAGCATAGACTATCAGGATATTAGGATCTCAATGCGATAAGGAATCTGACGTATTGATTCCTTCGAGACATATTGCGCCCCTATAAGTGCGAATCTTAAATCGCCCCTACTCATCCCCGCAGCAATCATCATGGAGGCTGGCGGCATCCTCAAAGGCGCCCCTGCCTTCGCTGATCGAAAACCAGATCAGGCCGAACGCGCCCAGACTGTCGATGAAACCCAGCCCTGTAAGCCGGTAAATCAGGCTCGACGCCAGCAGGACCAGCGACATATAGATGCACACCATGGTGCAATTGGCATCCGCCAGGATGGGAGAGGAATTGAGCGCATGACCCACCCTGCGTTTGCCCAGTACCAGCACCCACATCACGGCGATCGAGACCAGGGAAATGACCAGCCCAGGCAGGGTGGTGCCGGGTTTATGGGCGCTGAAAAGGTTGTAGACGGCGGTCACGCCCAGTCCCAGGGCGAGCAGGTAAAAGGAGCTGCCGGTAACGCGCAGGGCGTTGCGTTCGAATCCCGAGCGCGGCAGGTCGGTGTTCCGGCGGATGCGGACGACCATGGCGAGGATGCCGATGCCCGACAGCACTTCGATGAACGAATCGATGCCAAAGCCGAGCAGGGTCAGCGTTTCATCTTGTGAGCCGAAGTACGTGGAGACCAGGCCTTCAGCCAGGTTATAGAAGATCGTAAAGAGCGCAAGCCAGAGCGCAGCCTGCCAGTATTTATTTTCCGTTGTTTGAGAAATGGTGGTCATCGAACCTCCTGCATACACCTGGCTGCGACGGAAAGGGAGCTCACACCGGCTCACTCGCGACCTGGGCACGGATCCCCGGTCAGCATGTGGGAAGGTATTATATAGTAATATACCAATATTTGTCCAGTTTAGGGAGTTGCCCTTATCCCTGACGAGCCTGAACCCGGGCACAGATCCCGCGAAAGGAACGGGGCAGCAGACGAAAAAATAACCGCAACGGGGTTGCCGTTACGGTTATTCCAAACGAACCTGAATCAGCCTGGTTACTTGACTTCGATCGAGCCGATCAGCGCATCCAGGACGTGCAGGTCGGGGGTGAATTTGTCAACAGGCTGCCCGTTCAGCAGGGCGATCATATCGGACAGGTAGACCCGGTACTCCTCCAGCGAGTTCACCAGCTCACCAATGACGATGGGTTTGGGCGACAGTACCGGGTTGGTAACCGGCAGGATGGCGGAGATATAGAATTTGCCGTCGCTGGTGAGACCCTGGAAGGCGTAGAACAACTCGTAATTGTTGATCGAGGCCAGGCCCGTGCCCAACTGGGTGAGGAAGCGCACGCCGCTGCCGCTCTTGAAATCCAGGAACTGGAGCTGGGCGTGCATGACCTGCGCTTCCTGCAACAACGGGAGGAAAGGAATCTGCAGGTCGGTCTGCCTGGTCTGCAGCAGGGTCTGCATGTCGGCAGCGACCTTTGCCATATTTTCGTTGGCGGCAACCAGGTCAGCGACGGGGAAGATGAAGATCTGCGGCTTGCGCTGATGATCGGCGACGGGGTAGCCCTGCAGGGTTAGGATGCGGTATTCGGGAACGGCTTCCCAGAACGGCCCGCCGGTGTTCGGCACTGCCGGCATGGTTTCGAGGCTGAACTTTTGAGCCAGCGCGGAGGAATCCACGGTAACATCGCCGGTCGAAACAGCCGTGGGCTGGGCAGGCGGCAGGACGGTGCTGACAGGCGGCTGGGTGGGCGCGGGTGTCGATGTTGGGAGGGCCGGCCCACAGGCGGACAGAAGCAGGGCGAGGGCAACGGACAATATGAATAAAAGGGTGCGAAACGATCTGGTTGTGTTCATGGTCTGGTTCTCTCTTTCCGGATAATAGGTGGGTCAATATCCAAATTCATTATAGGAGGGTGCCGGGGAGGCCGCACCCTCCGGTCGGCGGGTTTCCGCCTGTCCGCCCGGACAGGTTGGAAACCGGATAGAAAGGGTTTTCCCATGTTGTATAATCTTCTTATGGACCCTACCATATCCCCCTTCTTCAAGCCGCGCGGCGTGGTCATCGTGGGCGCGTCAAGCGACCCGGCCAAGCTGGGCTGGTTCACCGCCCGCAATATCATCCGCAGCGGCTACAAGGGTGCGGTCCATTTTGTCAATATTAAAGGAGGGGAGCTGTTCGACCGCCCCATTTATCGCAGCATGCAAGAAGTCCCCGACCCGGTTGACCTGGCGGTGCTGATCGTGCCGGCCGCAGCTGTTCCGGCAGCATTGAGCGAGGTTGCCCGGAGAGGTATCCGGGCGGCGATCATCTCCTCGGGCGGGTTCCGCGAAGCCGGTCCCGCGGGCGCTGCGCTAGAAGACGAATGCCTGCGGATCGCCCGTGAAAACCAGATGAGGCTGATCGGCCCCAACTGCATCGGGCTGATCGACACCCATCTCCCGCTGGACACCTCCTTCATCTCCCAGCCCCCGCCTCCCAAGGGGGACCTGGCGCTCATCTCGCAGTCCGGAGCGGTGTGCGGGGTGATCATCGACTGGGCGCAGGGGCAGGGCTTTGGGTTCTCGCGGCTGCTCAGCCTGGGCAACCAGGCCGACGTGACAGAGACGGACGTGCTGCCTGAAATGGTGGAGGACGAGCACACGCGCGCCGTGACCTTCTACATCGAAAGCATCCGGGACGGGCGCCGCTTCGTCGAGCAGGCCGCAAAGGCGAGCAGGATCAAGCCGCTGGTGGCGCTGAAGGTGGGCAGGTCGGTGAGCGGGCAGCGCGCGGCCGCTTCGCATACGGGGGCGCTGGCGGGCGCCGATTCGGCTTACCAGGCTGCCTTCCGCCGGGCGGGGGTGCAGCAGGCCGCCAGCATTGAGGAAATGTTCGACTGGGCTGTGGCGCTGGCGCAATGCCCGCTGCCGGGCGGGCGGCGAATCGCCATCCTCACCAACGCCGGCGGGCCGGGGGTGATCGCTGCCGACGCGCTGGAAGCCAATGCCCTCACGCTCGCAGAATTCGGCCCTGGAACCCTGGCCGCGCTGTCTGCATTGCTCCCTTCGGCGGCAGCGATCCATAACCCGGTGGATATTTTGGGGGGTGCCACCAGCGTACAATACGCGGACTGCCTGCGGCTGGTACTGGCGGACCCCGGCGTGGACGCGGCGCTGGTCATCATCCCGCCGCCGCCGGTGGAAACCGCCGAAGCGGATGCCGAGGCGATGATCCCCGTCATCCAGGGCTGCTCCAAGCCGGTGGTGGCAGCGCTGATGGGCGGTCCGACCCTTGTAGGAGCAGCCGAACTGTTCCGCCAGGCGCATATCCCGGCAACTCGTTTCGCCGAGCGGGCGGTATCCGCCCTGGCTGCCCTGGCGAGGCGGGCGGAATTTTTGGGGACGCCGGTGGAGGTCCCGCACGTTTATGAGGATATCGACCATGCTGCGGCGAAGGCGATCATGGCGGAGGCAAAGCCCGATGCCTTCCTCGACACGGATGCTGCGGAGCGGTTAATGACCGCTTACGGCATCCCCACCGCCCCGGCCTGGCTGGCACGCAGCGAGGATGAGGCTGCCGAGATCGCTTCGCAACTGGGCTTCCCGGTGGTGATGAAGATCGCCTCACCCGACATCCCCCACAAATCCGACGTGGGCGGCGTTTTATTGAATATCATGACCCCTGAAGAAGCACGCACCGGTTTTCGCTCCGTCTGCGAAAACGCCTACCGCCATCGACCGGAAGCCCACCTGGACGGGGTCCAGGTGCAGCGGATGGTCTCCGCGGGGCAGGAAGTGATCGTGGGCGCGCAGCGCGACGCGCAGTTCGAAGCGCTGCTGATGTTCGGGTCGGGCGGCGTGGAAGTGGAAGGCTTGAAGGACGTGGCGTTTGCCCTTGCTCCACTGGAACCCAGCGACGCCAAGTGGCTGCTCGAGCATACCTGGGCCGGGCGGAAACTGGGGGGGTTCCGCAGCATTCCGCCTGCGGATGCGGAAGCGGTGAAAGAGGTTCTGCAGAGGCTGGGGCAGCTGGCGCATGATCTGCCCGAAATTGCCGAGGTCGAGATCAACCCGCTGCGCGCCCTGGCTCCTGGCGAGGGGGCGGTAGCTCTGGATGTGAGAGTGAAGATAGGGTAGCAACGAATTAGCGAAATCACCCCTGAACACCCGAGGGGTGAAGGGAAATCACCCTTATGGGTATGTCATAATTGAGAGGTAGTAACGACTGAAGTCGTTCGTTACTACGAACCCTTACTGCCGGGAGTCTTGCCAGATGAGTTTTTCTTTCGTCCGCTCCTGGAAAAAGTCGGGACATTTTCCATCCCCGTGCCCGGTGATTCCGCCGTCAGGCGCACAGATCACGGACCCGCGCAAGTCGTAGAGCGTGCTGTATTGGTCGCAGCACTGTGGCGGCACGTAGTAAACCGCCTGGTTTTTATATTCATAGCGCCAGATGGACTGGGGCGGGTTCCCCAGCGGAGCCTTTTGCCAAGAAGCCACCAGCCTGGTCACCCAGCCGGGGTTCCCCGAGGAGGACCCAAAATCGATGCAGCCGGCCAGGGAGAGGATGAGGGTGAGGCAAGAAAATAGCTGGACGAGCTTTTTCATTTCGGGATATAGTCCTGCCTGACGGGGCTGAACACCTCGATGACGACCGAATCCACCAGGGCCTCGGCGCCATGCATGTCCCCTCCCTTGAAGCTCCAACTGTGCCCGGGTGAGACCACGTTTTCGCCCTCGTCCCCGAAGAAGCGCACCGAACCCTGCACCAGGTAGCCGGTCTGTTCGTGGGGATGCTGGTGAGCCGGGATGACCGCTCCCTTATTAAGATGGAACTCGCACAGGAGCGAGTTGTCCCCCCAGGTGAGCGGTTTCATAAATACACCGGAGACGAGTTCCTTGAAACCAGCTGAATCAGGATTGTATAACATGGATATTCTCCTTCCATGGGCACGCAGGGACCAGGAATATCCCGATATTATACGGCAATTGGATGGGCACCGCGTGCCACCCAAACGAGGTTTGCGGGTTATATAAAACGTTGGACATCAGACGCGTCCAGCAGGATGGATCATTAATAATCATAACTCTTCGAGGAGATTGAGAAAATGAACTTTGGAGCGTACATGCTTTGGTTTTGGAGCGCGTATATCATCGTAACCCTGGCGGGGATCGGGCACACCATTTTCAATTGGAAAGTATTGAAAATTGAAAATACAAAGGAGAAAATCACCAGCATGTACGATATCACTGCATATGCCAAAACCGTGCCCTTCCATCCGCTGTACAACATCGTTATCTGGCCGATCTTTGCGTACCTGTACCTGCACCAGGCTGCCCCGGTGAGTGTGTGGAAAGAGGCGTGGATGCTTGGGGCTGGCTGGCTGATCATCACCATCCTGTTCGACCTGTTTGGCTGGGTGATCATCAGGCACCCGTGGAGGATGACCTTTAAAGAAATGTACCTGGATTACCAGCCGTGGATCACCCTGATATACATTTCCATCTTTATCAGCCCGCTCATCGCCGCGCTTTTTATCTAGATTCATGTAAAAAAACCAATTCGCCAATTGGAGGAGTATTGATGAAGAAAAAAGGAGCTCGTTTTTTTGCCTGGCTGGTCAGCGTCCTAGCGGTGCTGGCTGTCGTGCTTTCGGTGCTGGGGCTGGTTACCGTGCGGCGGTCCTTCCCACAGACCGGCGGAAAGATCAACCTCCCCGGGCTGGACGGAGCCGTGGAAGTCTACCGCGACAACATGGGGATCCCGCATATTTACGCCGCCAACCTGCACGACCTGTTCATGGCGCAGGGCTACGTCCATGCCCAGGACCGGTTCTGGCAGATGGATTTCTGGCGGCACATCGGATCGGGCAGGCTCTCCGAGATGTTCGGCAAGGATGAGCTGGACACCGATACCTTCCTGCGGACGCTGGGCTGGCGCCAAGTGGCCGAACAGGAACTGGCCAGCTACGACGCCGAATCGCTTGCCATCCTGAACGATTATGCCGAGGGAGTCAACGCCTACCTGGCGGACCACCAGGGCACAGCCGTGAGCCTGGAATACGGCGATCCTCAAGATCCTGACCCCTTCGTATAAACCCGAACCCTGGACAGCGGTCAACACGCTCACCTGGGCGAAGGCCATGGCCTGGGACCTGCGCGGCAACATGGACGAGGAGATCGAGCGCGCCATATTGCTCAAGACGTTCACCCCGGAACAAGTGGCGCAGCTTTTCCCCGCCTACCCGGCCGACCACCCGCTGATCGTCCCCGAGATGGGGCAGCCCGCTGCGGTCCAATTCCGAGCGGGAAACCTCCCGGACGTGGATTGGGTATCCATCCAGCAGCGGTTTTCGTCCCTGGACGGGGTGCTGGGCCCCTCCGGGGCGGGGATCGGATCCAATTCGTGGGCCATTTCCGGGACCCTGACCGCCAGCGGAATGCCGCTCCTTGCCAACGACCCTCACCTGAGCATCCAAATGCCATCCATCTGGTACCAGGTGGGGCTGCACTGCAAGCCGGTGACAGCACGCGTGTCCCTACGAGGTGGCGGGGTTCTCCTTTGCCGGGGTGCCGGGAGTCATCATCGGGCACAACCAGAACATTGCCTGGGGTTTCACCAACACCGGTCCCGACGTGATGGACCTGTATATCGAGAAGATCAACCCGGATAACCCGAACCAGTACGAATATAACGGGCAGTGGGTGGACATGACCTTGCGGACCGAGACGATCGGTACCGGAGGGGGAAAACCGTGGACCTGATCGTGCGCTCCACCAGGCACGGCCCGATCATTTCGGATGCCTACGGCAAGCTGGACAAGTTCAACACCAAATCGGGGGTGGCGCTCCCAGAGAATTACGCGATCTCCCTGCGCTGGACAGCGCTGGAGCCTTCAACCATTTTCCAGGCCGTCTGGGGTTTCAACAAGGCCGCGAACTGGGACGAATTCCGCCAGGCCGCCAGCAAGTTCAACGTGCCCGCCCAGAACCTGGTGTATGCCGACGTGGCGGGGAACATCGGCTACCAGATGCCGGGCAACATCCCCATCCGCAGGAACGGGGATGGCAGGCTGCCTGTCCCGGGCTGGACGGACGAATTTGAATGGACAGGTTATATCCCCTTCGAGCAACAGCCGTTCGTGCTTAACCCGTCCAAGGGGTACATCGTCACGGCCAATAACGCGGTCGCCGGGTCGGGATACCCTTACCTGATCAGCAGCGACTGGGATTACGGCTTCCGCGCCAACCGGATCGCTTCCCTGATCGAAAGCGCTCCAGCCCGGATCGACATTCCTTATATCCAGAAAATGCAGGGCGACGATTATGACGCCAACGCTGCCACGCTCGTGCCGCTCCTGGCGCAGTTGAACTTCCAGGCGGCGACCCCCAACCAGGCGCTGGCGCTGGACCTGCTCAAGAATTGGGACGGGCAGGCTAAAATGGATTCCGCAGCCGCGGCCGTGTTCGAGGTTTTCTGGAAGAACCTGCTGAACGATACCTTCAATGACGACCTGCCCAAGGATTACTGGCCAACCGGCGGCTCCCGCTGGGACGAGGTGATCCGGAACCTCGTTCAGGAGCCGCAGACTTCCTGGTGGGACGACAGGACGACGACGGACAAGGTCGAGACGCGTGACGACATCCTGCTGAGGGCATTCACCGAGGCTGTAGGAGAGGTGGAAAAACTGGAAGGCGGGAACCCTGCCAAATGGAACTGGGGCGACCTGCACACCGCGGTCTTCGCCAACCAAACCCTGGGCGTATCCGGCATCGCCCCGATCGAGGCATTGTTCAACCGCGGGCCATTCCGCACGAGCGGCGGCGAAGCCATCGTCAATGCAACGGGGTGGAATACCACCAAGGGGTACGCCGTGGACTGGCTGCCATCCATGCGCATGATCGTCGACCTGGGAAACCTGAAAAATTCCATTACCGTCCATACCACCGGGCAGTCGGGTCATGCAACCGCTTCACATTACATCGACATGGCGGACCTGTGGCGCACCATCCAGTATTACCCGATGCAGTGGGAGGAAGCGACGATCAAAGCCAGCGCGGAGGCTCACCTGCAACTGCTGCCCTGATGTCTTGCAAGGAGACGCCGCCTAAGAAGGCGGCGTCTCTCTATTACAGGGTTGTCAGCGGGTTGGCATTGTTGCAGGTCATCCCGGGGTGGATAAGTTCAGGCTGGTATTTTTCCGCGAACAAGGCAGGCTGACCGCCCGTATGCCAAAACAGGACGGTCTCGTCTTTCCGAAATCCTCCCTTGCGGACCAGGTCGATCAAACCCGCTGCGGCGCGCCCGGTATAGACCGGGTCGAGCAGGAGCCCTTCCAATTTTGCGAAAAGCGAAATCGCTTCGCGCTCGACGCCGGTGAGCACCCCATAACCGGGGGCGGCAAATCCTGCGTTGACCAATACCTCATCCGGAGTTAACTCGAGGCGAGGCCCCATGCGCGCGCTGGTCTCGGAGGCCAGTTTTGCGACATTCACCTGCAGGGCAAGCTGCGGCTCGTCAATGCTGATTCCAAGCACCCTGCCCTGATATCCAAAAATGCGTTTGCCCAGCACCAGTCCGGCTTGCGTGCCCCCGGAGGAGGAGGCAAAGACGATCCAGTCGGCGCCGGTCTTCTGCCCGATGAATTCCTCCATCGCAAACACGTATCCCAGCGCCCCGGTGGGACTCGAGCCTCCGTAGGGGACGAGGTAGGGTTTTTTACCCTGGGATAAGGCCTTGTCGAAGGTTTCCTGCAGGATGGCGTCGCGGCGGGGTTTCTCCACCCAGATGACCTCAGCTCCAAAAAGCTGGTCGAGCAGCAAGTTAGCGCTGACCTGTGCGGGCGGTTCCCCGACCAGCACGAGGATACAGCGAAAACCGTATTTTGCCGCCGCGGCAGCCGTCTGACGGCAGTGGTTGGACTGCAGCGCCCCGGCGGATAAGAGGGTATCTGCGCCCTGTGCCTGGGCCTCGGCGATGAGGAACTCGAGTTTGCGGGTCTTGTTGCCGCCAAACGCGAGACCGGTCTGGTCGTCGCGCTTCACCAGCAGGGTCGGCCCGCCCAGGAATTCGGTAAGGCGTGGCAGCGGTTCGATCGAGGTGGGGAGGTGGGCGAATTTCAAACGAGGAATCATGGGTGATCCTTAAGTGTCCGCGAAGAATGACGATCCCAAAATAGCGGGGCATTGGAAAGTAAAGATATTTTACCTTCAGGAAGAGACTTCAGGATAGGGAGGGGAACCGGGAAGATCAGGCACCCCAGAGGGAAAAAATGATGGGTATCCAAGGATACCCATCCCAAACCTGAAACCACCGGTACAGAAAATCAAATAATTTGGAATCACCCGCTCACTGACCGGGGATGTGATAGAGTTTAAAAGTACCTGCTTCGGTGATCCCTTTCCCATCATCCTTGATCCATTCCTTCCTGGCGAAATACTGGTTCCCAAGAATTTCCCAGTTGTCAGCCAGGAACGCGCCAGTGGCAGCACTCATCTCGCCCTGATGCGTGTTGATAAACCCCATGGTCCACCACGGACCTGGCATAGGCATGGTGGGGGCATTACCGCAGGTGACGGACGCGGTTTCCGAAGTGGTCCCTGGAAAATAATTCAGCTGCAAATCGCGCACATAACCAAGTTGATCCGTCGGAGTCCTTGTATCCGTGACAAAAACCAAACTGACGGCTTCAAAAGTTCCACCGCCGCGGTTAGCAACCACGCTGCAATCGGGAAATTGGAGTTCAAACGCGGTATTGACCAACGGCGCGTTCCCGCTCAATTTTGCATTAAGCTCAACCGTAGCGATCTGTAATTTTACCTTTGACTCAACCGTGGAATTGGCGACAAACCCCGTACCGTCGCTCATGGTCATCTGAGATTGAAGCTTGAGCTCAAATGTAAGGCACTGCCGCACATAGGTCTTGGCAGTTTCCAACGCTGGCCATGTTCCACCCGCCGAGGCCGGTATCAACAGCTCGAATTGGCGCTTTAAAGTAAGCCAGACCGGAATGATGCGATGAACGATGTGGTCATCACGACAGAGTTCATATTCCTCCTTCAAACACACATTTGCAACAGTATCCAATAACCCGTTACTAATAATCAGATCCTGCAAAGCGGTTCCTGCTCCCATACCCAGCAGTTGACGCTGGTGTTCGACCGCCAGGACCGTCTGCAAGGCTGAGCGCCCGTTGGCGCAGGATTCACCTGCGGCGGCGATGCGCGGCCTGATGACCTGCTCTTCGAACTGCGCAAATGCACTTTCCCAATTCACCCTATCCGTGTTTTCCATGCTGAGCATATCTGACTGGCGCATTCTTGCGAGTTGTTCTGCCACTGCACTTGAGAGCCGCGCCTCTGCGTCGCCGCCTATGCGTGCCCGGGAAGGTTCCGTATCTGCCAGCAAGCCCCTGGATACCCCGTACCCGCTGAAGTGCAGGATCTGCAGCTTGATATCCTGCGAGTCCAGCAGTGGGGGAACCAGGACCAGGTTTTCGCCCATGCCCTGATAGCCAAACAAGATCTGCTGGTCAATGGGAAGCGGCTGTGGTGGGGTGATGGTGAGGGTGCCAAAATCGTACAACTGCAGCCCCTCCGGCTCCAGTTGAACGGTATATGGCTGGGTGCCAAAGGGCATTCCATCCACCCTGCTGACCGGGATCATGCGGATAAAGGTATCGGTTACGAGAGCGCCAGCCGGAATATCCAGGCGGAACACCGTACCGTCTGCACCTGTCACACTTAATGAACCACCAGCGACCGGGATGAGCGCTTCAGCCTGGTTCTCATTTTCGAGAGTCACTGTCACTGCAATGGGATCCGATGGGACCTCAAAGATATATTGAAGTGCCTTGGGAGCACTCGCCTTATTTCCAGGAATGATGTCTGATAAGGAACAAGAAGAACCGAATAAAACCAGCAGCAAAGAACAAAGAATGACCTTTTTCATATGTACCTCAGTTGATCAATTTTTGCGTTTAGGTGCTTTCCTTTCCCCCGGGTTTTGTTCATGCAAAACAATATACCAGACATACTTAATTATGACAATACTGATGTTTACTACCTATTAAATGCAAGTCCTCCGATCAAATGGATGATCCATCTGCTTCAACAATAACCTGAGATTATTTATGCACCTGGGATTCTTTATGCGCTGCCGATACTTTGTTTCGTTTTTGCCTTGCCGCGGATGCGCATGATGTCCATCACACGGGGCAGCACCTCCGTGTACATTTTATAGAGCAGGGGATTCGGGGTGAAGTCCCAGGCCCCGATGGTGCGTGAGACAACCCCGCCCAACCCTTCCTTGAAGCGGAACACGCCCCACAACCCATCGCTCTCGAGGAACTCGTCCGGAGCCCCCCACAGGTTATAAACCCTGCAGCCCACCGATCTTGCCCGGCGCATGGCCTCCCACTGGAGCAGGTAATTTGGCATCTTTTCGCGGTGAGTCTCGCGCGACATCCCGAACAGGTAAATCGCCTGCCCTGCAAAATAAAACAGGGAGACGGCAGCCAGCGGATCACCCTCCACTTCAGCAATCAAGGCTTCGGTAAAGGGTTGACAGGGGTCTGCCAACGGCGAAACGCCTCTAAACCCCTGCCAGACGGCCTGGTAGTAACCCTCTTCCCGGATCAAAAACCCATCGCGGACCGAGGTCTCTGCGTACATGCGGTACAGCAGCGGCAAGTCAGCCACCGCGGCGGTGCGCACGGTAACCCCCTTCTTCTGGGCAAGGCGGATGTTATAGCGGGTTTTCTGTTTCATGCGCACCAGCAGTTCATCTTCCGAGGGAGTCAAGTCGACCAGGACGGTGTTGCGGAACTGGATCTGGTCCTGGGAGAACCTCCAGCCGCGGGTGTCGAGCCAGGAGCGAACAGCGTGCCCACTTTCAAATTCGACCGACGCCTCCGCACCTGGAACCCCAGTCCCAAGCACCACATCCGGGTCTATTTTGATGAAGATAGCTCCCTGGCGTTTTGCGAAGGTTGAAAGGTCATCCAGGACGCGGGTCCGCAGGTCGATATCCGACCAGTCCATAAGGGGACCTTTTGGGATATAGAGCACGCACATCTTTTTAGCAAACCCAGCGACCGGGAGAGTGCGCTTTAGAATCATGGCTGCCGCCACGGGCTTCCCTTTTTCAAATTCCCAAACAAACGGCAAAGCCTGCCAGTCATACCTGGCTTTCACCTGCGACCATTCCCAAGTCTGGAGGAGATGGGCAAGCGGCAGGGAGGCAGTGATTTCGTTCCAATGGGAGGGGGAGCCGGTGTATGGGATCATGGAGTCAGTCCGCGCCGGAGCCAGGGAACCTCCATAAGTAGAGCTTGTAGAGCAGAGGGATATATACCCGGTCCAGGGTGGGGACTGCATGCTTGATCGCTCCGCCAAAGCCGCGTTTGAACCGATACACTCCCCACAACCCATCCTCGCGGGCCTCGGCGTCATCTTCAGCGATATCCATGGCTTCATCAGGGATGCCCCACATATCATATTCTTCACACCCCCGGGCATGAGCCCAACGGATCGCTTCCCATTGAAGCGGATATGTGGCTTTCCGGTTGCGCTCCACACCGGAGGAAGCCCCATAAAAATAGTAAGCCTGCCTGTCATTGGCAAAAACCATCAATGTGGCCAGAGTACAACCCTGATAATCAGCGACGAAAAGTTCGCACATCCCCCTGGGATGAAAAAGTTCATAAGCGCGACGGTAATAATCCCTTGAATGGACGTGAAATTCCTCGCGCTGTCCGGTGACGGTCATGACCTTATAAAAATTTTCTATATCGTCCGAAGGGTGGACAACAATATCCTTGCGACCTGCCAGACGGATGTTGTAACGCGTTTTGGGCTTCATGCGGTTAAAGACATCGTCCTCGGTGCCTTGCAAGTCGATGACCAGGGTATTATGCGGTTGAATATGCTGACGGCTGGGAACAAAACCATCCCAGTAATAATCGGATGGCTTTTGCATATCATCCACCCAACCGTCCGGTTCGACTTTTAAGAAAATTGCGCGGCGGGAACGGCAAACGCGATCCACCGCAGTCCAGAAAGCGGGCGAGGGATGGGTCGCGGTCACCGGTCCTTTCGGGAGATAAGCCAAAGAGTATTTCAGCGGCAGGCTGCGGAAAAGAATTTGAGCCCCCGTATCCCCCTCGACAATTTGCACCGGTTCCCATCCGAACGCAGATTTGAGTTTCCCCCATTCATCTGATTGGAGGAGGTGGGCAGCGACCTGTTTGGATAAAAAAGTATTCCATTCGGAATGATTGATCTCAGGCACGGGTTAGACTCCGGAGATCAGAGAACCGAGTTCATTTCCAAGGGAGGGTTTGAGCGGATGGTACCTTCTGGTATGGTCTCATCCAGCAATGAGATGATGGCAGAGGTTTCGCTTTCCAGTGACAAATGGTTCAATTCCTCCACCGTGCGGGAAAGGTTGGGTGGGATATTGGACTCCTCGGCTTCGACCCGGAAGATATCCGGATGAGCTGTTTTTTGGTACTCGGTCCCGTCCTCCCAAAGGTCTTCACTCAATTTCTCGCCAGGACGGATGCCGGTGTACACAATTTCAATATCCTTGCCGGGTTCAAGGCCAGACAATCGGATGAGGTCCTCGGCCAGGTCCTGGATGCGGACCTGCTGACCCATGTTGAGCAGGAAAACCTCGCCTCCCTTACCCATGGCAGAAGATTGGAGCACCAGATAAACTGCTTCTGGAATCGTCATGAAATAGCGCTTCATATCCGGATGCGTAATGGTAATCGGACCGCCGTGGGAGATCTGTCGTTTGAATAACGGGACGACGCTGCCACGGCTGCCCAGGACATTCCCGAAACGGACCACGGAGAAGGCGCGCCCAGTGCGATGGGCGGCTTCCAACACGATCATTTCAGCGATGCGCTTGGTGGCACCCATCACATTGGCGGGGCGGACAGCTTTGTCAGTGGAAATAAGCACCAATCGTTCCGTGTTGGAGTCAATCGCTGCCTGGCAAACATTGCGAGTCCCGATCACATTGTTGGTAACGGCTTCTTCTATGTTGCATTCCATCAAGGGGACATGCTTATGGGCCGCGGTGTGAAAGACCACCTGAGGGTGGAACATATTGAAGGTGCCGGTTAAGCGGGGAACATCCCGAATATCGGCAATCACCAATTGAAGGGGTAATACCGGGAAATTCTCCTGCAATTCCAACATGGCTTCGAAGATGCTATTCTCACCATGTCCGAGCAGGATCAGCATCTCCGGCCCCCAGCGGGCGATCTGACGGCATATTTCGCGTCCGATCGAACCACCCGCACCCGTTACAAGCACCCTTTTTCCGGTCAGAGCGGCACCAATCAACTCGTTCTGAATTTGGGCGGGTTCACGGCGCAGCAGGTCGGTGATATCCACTTCGCGCAGACGGTTTACACTGACCTTCCCGCCGATCAATTCGTACAACCCCGGCATCGTTCGGAAAGGCACTCCTTTCAGGCGGCAAATATCCGTGACCATGCGGATAACATTCCCCCCGGTGCTTGGAATCGCAATAATCACCTCATTAACCGGGCGGTTATTAAGGGCTCGTCCCAGGTCACTTAATTTCCCTATCACCGGGACGCCATGAATTTGGTGCTTAAGTTTTGCCGGGTCATCATCCAGATAGCCAACCGGGTGGAGCCCGAGCTGGGGATTTCTCTGCATCTCACGCACCACCAGGGCACCCGCGTCTCCTGCGCCAATCACCAAAACCTTGTTTGCCTTGCGTGCCTGTGGTTTGGAACTGGCGGATCGATTTTCGGAGATGAGCCTTAATGAGAAGCGAAAACCACCAATCCCAGTCATCGAAAGCAACCAATCTATGAGCAGAACCATGCGTGGGAAATTAAGCAGGCGGGTGATGAGAAGCGACATCATGATGGCTGAAACCGCCATTGAAGCAACTGTCACCGCCATTACGATCAATAAAAGTTCGTTTATGCTGGCATATGCCCACAAGCGGCGATATAAGCCGAAGAAATAATAGATGGATAACCTTACAAGCAGGCTGATGCCAATCATCCAATACACTGCTGTAATGTACGAGTAAAAATACGTATCAAGACGCAGCGCGAACGCCCCCGCTACCGAAGCAATGGTCAGGAAAATATCAAACAAAATGAGAAACCGATTGCGAATCTGAACTTGAGGTTTACCCTTCATTTTCCAACCATCCAATCCACAGTTTGTGCCAGTCCGTCCGCCAATGATGTGGATGCGTGGAAACCCCAGGCTGCAGCTGCCTTCCCAGGGCTGCCCACTGAGCGGTAGATATCACCAGCGCGGGGGGCTTCAAAATGAACCTGAGGAAAATGTGGGGCGATCTTCACTCAACTCTTCCAACAGGTGCAAAATTTTTATCTCGTGTCCCGTGCAAATATTATAGGCGTCACCTGCCACATCCGAATCAGCCGCCAGGATGTTGGCATTTGCCACATCTTTTACGAAAATAAAATCCCGGGTTTGGTTACCATCCCCAAAGACTTTAACCGGTTCACCGACTGCCAATTTATGAATGAAAATCGGTATTGCAGCAGCGTAAGCGGAATCAGGACTCTGTCGCGGCCCGTAGACGTTAAAATAACGCAAAGTGATTACGGGGAGTCCCAGGATACGGGTGTAGAGGCGGGCATACAACTCGTTGACTTGTTTAGATACTGCATAAGGGGAGAGCGGACGGAGGGGAGTCTCCTCGGTAGTAGGGAAAATGTCCGTGTCACCGTAAACAGCAGCACTCGAGGATATAACAATTTTACGAACCCCTGCCCTTCGAGCAGCATCCAGCAGTGAGACCGTTCCTCCCACGTTTATAGCAAAGCATGTTTCAGGATCTGACATGGAAAGAGGGACAGAGATGAACGCTGCCAGATGGAAGACCTGTTCCACATCTCGAACCGCGACTTTGACGGTTTCTGAATCGCGCAGGTCTCCTTCCAAGACCTCCAAATTACCCCCAAACCCTTTAATGTTTTCGGGCTTGCCAGTGGAGAAATTATCCAATACTCGAACTATATGCCCGCGGCGCAGGAGTTCCTCCACGATGTGCGAACCAATAAACCCGGCACCGCCAGTGACAAGGGAACGCATCGCCTAGGTACCTCGGAATGCAATTACCTGGGTAAATGTCCGAAACAGGATCAAAAGATCCGTCAGCAGATTTCGGTGTTTGATGTAATAAAGATCGTATTCGAGTTTGATCAGAGTCTGTTCGGCTGTCGCGGTATACCCGTAATTAACTTGAGCCCAACCGGTAATGCCCGGTTTTACCAACAGGCGTGCCCGATAGAAAGGAATTGTCTTCTGATATTCCTCAATCAACTCGGGGCGTTCTGCACGCGGCCCGACAATGCTCATTTCCCCAACAAGGACATTCCAAAACTGGGGCAGTTCATCCACATGAGTTCGGCGCAAGAAAACACCTGCACGGGTTACCCGAGAATCATTGTGCTCGGCAACATGTGCCTTGCCGTCCTTTTCTGCATCCTGAAACATTGTGCGAAATTTGTGAATATAGTACGGCCTGTTTCCTTTTCCAGAACGAACCTGCTTATAAAAAATCGGTAATCCACTGTCAACCAGGATGATCAGGGCGGTGAGAGGGGTAAGTACGGTGGATATGACCAGCCCGACAATGGCGATCAAAATGTCTATCACCCGTTTTGCCAACTCATAGAAACCACCGACGCGGGCTTCATCTACAAAAGACCGGATAAGCCATTCCGACTGCAGATGATGAACGGGAACCCGACCGAGCAATTCCTCGTACACTGTGGGCATTGGAACAACTTCCACGCCAGTCTCCTGGGCATCCAGGATCGCTTGAAACGTGCCGCCTTGAATTTCACCCGAGATGGCAATAATGATTTCCGTGACCGCTTCGGTTTCTATGACCTCAAGGAGGCGGTCATTTCCGGCGAGAACCGGAAACCCATTTATCCTCATTCCGATCTTTGAGACATCATCATCCATGAACCCCACCAGGAAGAAAGGCTGAGGACGCAAGTCCGTATAAGCCTGAGCGATGGTTTCCCCGGCTTTTCCTGCCCCAATCACCAATATCCGACGCAAGTATGCCTGGGCCGTGAAAATCTGAATATAGACCAGCCTCCAAACCAGTGTTAATAGGGAGGCGAACACCAGGAAGAAACCAATTCCCAGACGCGGTAAAGAACCTTGGGGTGAAAGCAGGTATACCAGGGCATACAGGAGAAGCCCAGCCAATGCCGCGATGGCAATTCCCCCCACTGTCTGGCGAAGGTTCTTGGCGCGATGCAGGTCATATAATTCGACCATAAACACCATCCAAACCACAGGCAACAAATAAAACCAGAGTTCAACGCGTTGTTTCAAAAAATCAAGGGAAAACTTTAACCAGTCATACTTTTGTCCCCAGAAATAAAGACCTCCAAATAGGGCCAGGACCGAGACCACCAGGTCGCCCATCAGCAGGATGGTACGCTGCTCGCGTGGACGGACACGCCAGTTACTGGGTCTGGGATGGGAAGGCAACCGCATTAATTCAACTCCGGGACGGTATTTGTGAATATTCCCCTAATCATACTCCATAAAAAGCCCGTGCCCCAGGAGACGTGCATGAACGAGACAGCCAGAGGGAGACCGATAATCAAGGAATAATCCTTCTTTTTTACCGCTGCAAAAAGACTGACAACCAACAGTATTAATATGTAGGTTGAAATTACTACACCGAGCAGCAGCAAGGAAAAAGGAAGGAAAACACCAGAAACCCCCAATATAGTAAGCAGCAGAACAAAAAGCGGGGGGAGTCCCTGCCGCCAGCGCAAGGTGCCGGGATAGCGCTGCAACATGCGCCACTTCCAAAAGCCATAGCGGAAGTATTGGCGGCCCAGGCCTGCCAGGGTACCCTTGGAAAAATAAATCGATTTTATGGATGGATCGAGCCAAACCTTTCCGCCAGATTTGCGAATACGGGCGTTGAACTCGTAGTCTTCATTGGTGAGCAGGGTTTCATCGAAAAAGCCTACAAGCGCCAACAATTCGCGCTTGAACGCCCCAAAAGGCACAGTATCGACCGATGCAGATTTTACACTGTGACGATAGAGGGCATCACCAACGCCCAAAGGATGAGAAGCAGCAAAGGCGATGGATTTTGCCACCCACGTTTTCGTCCTGGGAAGGATTTCCCACACCCCGCCCACATTTTCTCCCAGGCCAGCTTCGAGGTCATCAACACAACGCTCTATATAGTCAGGATACGGCATGGAATGTGCGTCCAGACGAATAATGATGTCACCCCGGGTTTCTTTAAGGGCACGGTTCAGCCCGGCTGGGATGCTGCGCTTGAGATTATCCACAACAGAGATACACAGGTCTGGATGCGAACCAGCAAAGGAGGTAATCTGTTCCCGGGTTCCATCGGTGGACATGCCATCAGCAATTATCAATTCAAGGTCGGAACGGGGAAAAGTCTGCGCGTTGATTGCTTCGAGCAATTTGCAAATAGTGGCTTGCTCATTAAAACAGGGGATAATAATGGAGACAGAAGGCATGGCAGGTTCTTGAGTAACAACAAATCGTTATTACTTATCCAGTTATGACAAAGTTGAGCTTGATCTGGGTATCATCAGCGGTAGATCAATTAAAAAATAGGAACTACCCATTCCCGACTCGCTGCGGACGCTTATTTTACCACCATGCGTCTTCAATATATTTATGGGGTATGCCAATCCTGAACCACCCCACCCATTCGCTTTCGCGATCAATATCCCCGTGCCCATAACTGGCACAGGGGACATGGTCCTGGCTCAGCCAGTATTTCTCCGTTATTTCAGGGTGGCGACAACCTCAATTTCAACTGCCCCTCCCTTGGGTAATGCTGCAGCCTGAACGGTACTGCGGGCGGGGGGGTCCTTGGTAAAAAATTCAGCATAAACTGCGTTCATTTTCGAAAAATCAGCCATGTCTTTCATGAAGACAATGGTTTTTACCACCCGCTCCAGCCCGGACCCCGCATCAGCCAAAACGTTGCGGATATTGGTTAAAGACTGACGAGTCTCTGCCTCGATCCCACCGGGAACCAGATCACCGGTAGCGGGATCGAGCCCTAGTTGACCGGAAGTAAAGACCAAGTTTCCGGTTTGGACAGCAACAGAATATGGGCCAATGGCTTTTGGTGCCTTTACGCTTGAAATGACTTTTCTATCCATGTTTGCCTCTTGTTTTTCCTTTTGAATTTATTTTACTGCAAAAGGATACCAGGGAAAGGGGTCCGGGAACCAATGATAGGGCTGGAAGTGACTCCTTTGTGAAACTCTTTACCCCTTTGCTTGACAATCTTCCTCTCTACGTGTAAAATCTCACCCGCTCAGTTGACGGACCTATTCCAGGCCGAGATAGCTCAGTTGGTAGAGCACACGACTGAAAATTGTGGTGTCGCCAGTTCGATCCTGGCTCTCGGCATTCTCGGCCAGCCTATCAGGCCACCTGCGGGCGTAGTACAGTGGTAGTACGTCTCCTTGCCAAGGAGAAGGTCGTGGGTTCGAATCCCATCGCCCGCTTTCAAGATTGAGGATTGCGGATTGTCAATCAGCAATCCTCAATTTATAATCAATTTACCACTGGCGTCGTGGCCAAGCGGCAAGGCAAGGGTCTGCAAAACCCTCATCACGGGTTCAAATCCCGTCGACGCCTCAGTAATAAATAGAGAATTCGCCAAACCTGTCTCTGCTGTGGAGGGTGGAAATTTACAATATCTATTACAAGGAATTCCCAAAGAAAACATAAAAGAAGCTTTTCAGAGACAATTAATAATCCGAGTCCGTGAGGACTCGTTTTAGTTTACGAATTTGTATGTGCAGTCAAGCTCAAAACTCGTGCACATAATTCCTGAATGACCTATAATCACTCCATGTGCGCAAAAACAATTAAAGTTACCCGATCAGCAGGCAGTACCGCCGGAAAAATATCCGAAAAAGCAGATCTGCTGCCGAAAAAGCGGATGAGCAGTAATCAAAAACCGAGCGATATTTATTTCGCTATGATTGAAAATTTGCACGAAGTTGTTTTTACCACCGATGTTAGCGGGTGCTTCACCTACGTTAACCCGGTAATTGAAAATCTAACCGGGTATAAAGTAGACCAAATAGTTGGGGAGTCTTTTGAGCAGTTTATACACCCGGACGATTTACCCGGATGGGTATCTGTTTTTAAGAGCACCCTGGACGGGCATACCGAACCCTTTGAGTTCCGGATCCTCGATAAAGGGGGAAAGATCCTGCATGTACATATTTCCAGCCGCTTAATTAAAAAAGATGGAAAATCAATTGGAGTGACCGGTGTCATGGTAGAGATCACCGGTTTCAGGAAAACGGAACAAGCCCTGCTTGAGGCTGAAGAGAAATACCATTCTTTAATCGAGCAGATACCCGCCGCAGTATATACTGATTCGATCGGTGAGTTGAGCACCCCACTTTATGTCAGCCCGCAAATCGAGAAACTATCAGGATATACCCCGGCAGAGTGGGTCTCCGACACGAATTTATGGCGCACAATTATTTCTCCGGAAGACCGGGATGTTGTCACGGCGGAATACGACAGGACGAACCAGACCGGAGAGCGATTTCTCATGGAGTATCGCTTAATTGCCCGCGATGGCAGGATCGTTTGGGTTCGAGACGAAGCGACCATCCTTTACGATCCCAAAGGAAAACCGCTGTGCCGGCAAGGGGTGATGCTGGATATAACCATTCAGAAACAAGCGGAATTGGCCCTAAAACAACGAGTTGAAGAGTTAGCGGCATTCCAGTCGACCGTACTCGACCTGGCAGTCAGCCAGGACCTTCATTCCCTGCTACGGACGATCATCGAACGCTCAATGGACCTCCTAAAGGCACCCAGCGGGTTCATATATCTTTATAATGAAACAACCAGTGATCTGGAACTGACAGTCGAGAAAGGTTTCCCAGTCCCTCCCGGGGTGCATTTAAAGATGGGAGAAGGCATGGCAGGCCGGGTGGCCGAAACAAGGCAAACCCTGATAGTAGATAACTACAGCAGCTGGGAAGGACGCTCAGCCAAATTCAATGCGGTACCTTATCACGCAGTCATCGAAGTGCCCATGCTGTTTGGTGGACAGTTGATCGGGGTCCTGGGAGTTAATGATTCCAATGAAATCCGCTGCAAATTTACCGAGGCTGATGCCCGCCTGCTACTCCTATTTGCAGGGCAAGCTGCCAGCGTGGTCCATGACGCCAGACTCGTACAAGGGCTTCAATCGGAATTGAGCGAACGCAGTAAAGTAGAAGATTCTCTTCGCGTTGCGGAGGCACGATATCGTGCCTTGGTGGAACAAATACCAGCCATCGTTTATACAGATTCTGCCGAGGAAATTGGTCGCACTCAATATATCAGTCCACAAATTAAAACCATTTTGGGCTATGACCCGGACGATTGGTCCAAAAATAATGATTTATGGACCAAGGTAATCCACCCGGATGACCGTGAACGGGTAATGAAGGAATACAACCAAACGTATCAAAATGGAGCAACCTTCACCGCTGAATACCGGATAAGGTCAAAATCGGGGCAAATCTTATGGGTTCGGGATGAGGCAGTATTAAAGCGCGACGAATCCGGCAACCCCGTATTCTGGCAGGGGATCATCGTTGATGTAACAGAGCGCAAGAAGGCTGAGACAGCTCTCGAGGAGAGCGAGGAACGGTATCACCAGTTATTCGACCTTTCTCCGGATGCCATTGCAGTCCACAGCGAAGGAAAAGTAATCCTTGCCAACACTGCCGCGATGAATCTTATGGGCGCGCAATCTTCGGATGAAATCATCGGCAGGCAGATGGCTGACTTTGTCCATCCGGAATTTCGTCCCCTCGTGATCGAGCGCACTCGACAGCAAGTTGCCGAGGGAAAAACTGTGCCGGTCATGGAAGAAAAATTCATTCGCGTAGATGGAACCGCAATAGATGTAGAGGCAACTGCAGCCCCCATCCATTTTCAAGACAAACTGGCATCCCTCGTTATTTTCCGGGACATTACCGACCGGAAGCGAGCGCAAGATCTCCAGGATGCAGTGTACCGAATTGCCATTGCCACCGAAACCACCAAATCATTAAACGACCTGTTTCCGCAAATCCATACAATCATCTCCTCGGTGATGCCTGCCGAAAACTTCTATATCACCCTGTATGACGAAGAACATAATGTTTTGAAATTTCATTATTTCAAAGACGACCAGGACGAACCATATCTGAAAGAAATCCAACCCGGGCAAGGCTTAACCGCATACGTATTAAGAACGGGAAAATCCCTGCTCTGTACCCAGGAAGTACATGACGAACTGGAAAGGCAGGGTGCCGTAAAGTTGCTGGGTGTTCCCTCGGCAATCTGGTTGGGGGTGCCCCTGGTAATTGAGGGAAAAACCATCGGTGCAATGGTCGTTCAGCATTATTCCGATCCCAACGCATATGGCGAACGGGATCAGCATATGCTGGAGTTTGTCTCAACGCAGGTGGCGATTGCGATCAACCGAAAACAGGCAGAAGACGCCCTGCAGCGGCAGTTAAGGGAACTAATGGTTTTGCACAGCGTATCATCAACAGCCGCGCAAGCATCCAACATAGATCAACTGATAGAACAGGTAACCAGTATCATCGGGACTGCAGTATATGTTGATGATTTTGGAATTGCCCTGTATGACCGGACGCAAAAGGTCCTGCGGCCTCATTCTTCATACCATGGTGAATCGTTCGAAGCGATGGCGACCATTCCCCTTACCGAAGGAATCATGGGATATGTTGCTTCAACTTGCGAGACACATAATGCTCCCGATGTACGAAATGATCCGCATTATCTGAACACTGTTCCAGAAACACTCTCTGAATTATGCGTGCCAATCGTTGTGGGAGAAAACCTGCTGGGGGTCATAAATGCAGAAAGCCGTCAACCTGACAACTTCAGCGATGATGATGAACGGCTCCTTAAGACCATAGCAGGGACCCTGGCAACGGTAATTGAAAAATTGCGGCTGTTCGATCTAGAGCATCTACGCCGACAGGAAGCGGAAACTCTGCGCCAGGTGGCACAGGTGGTAACCGCCAGCCTGGATATTCGCGAAGTGATCCGATTGATGCTGGATCAGCTCAAAAACTTATTTACATTCAAAACAGCGTCTGTATTGCTCCTGGGTGAATCAGGGCAACCAGACCTTTTGACTGCCATGGATTTTGAGAATGAGAGTTTGACAAGTAAAGTCCCGAACGGAGAGCTCAAGGACAGCCCGCTTTTGCGACAAATGGCAGAAGACCTGAAACCCCAGATCGTCTCTGACCTATCCGAGCATCCCGAATGGAACTGGGTTCCGGGCGTAGAAAAAGTGGCATCGGTTTTAGCAGTGCCGCTAATCACACATCAGCGCATGATCGGTGTGCTGGTGGCTGACAGTGTTACGTCCAATTTCTTCAGCGAGGATGGAGTGCGGGTTGCACAATTACTAGCCCAACAGATGGCAATTGCCCTGGAGAATGCCCGTTTGTACCAGGATGCCTTGCAAGCTGGTGAAAAACGCGCCATCCTGCATCGTGCCAGCCAGGAAATCGCGCATGCCAGCCAGGACCCTGAATTAGTATATACGGCGGTACATCGGGCTGCCGTGCAATTGATGCCGACAGAAGCTTTCGTCATTACATTACTGGATGAGCCGAACCAGGAAACCGTGGGAGTCTACCTGGTTGATAAGGGGGGACGATACCAGGCTGATCGCGCCCCGGCCAGCGCTGGATTATCCGGCCAGGTCATCTCCAGCGGCAAGCCGGTCATCACCCATGATTTGCTTGTTGAGCCAATTCCCGGAAGTGTTCATTTTGGAGCGGAAGAGGAGGTCAGGTCAATCCTTGCGGTCCCTTTGCGCCTGGGTGAAAAAGTAACGGGCATGCTGTCTGTCCAGAGCTACAAGCCATATGCTTATACTGATGATGACAAGTCACTACTGGAATTACTGGCAGCTCATGCTGCAGTTGCCATAGAAAATGCAAGACTTTACGCCGAAACCCTCCACCGGCTAAAGGAACTGGAAGCAGTAAACCATATTTCAACAGCTTTACGAACTGCCCAGACTGTCGACGACATGCTGCCCAGCCTGTTGGACGAAACCTTACAGGTATTGGGAAGCTCCTCCGGGGTAATCTGGCTATATAATCCCACCAGCGGCGTATTAAATCAAAAAGTTGCGCGCGGCTGGTTCACATCCATCCAGGAAATGCCAGTCAAGCCAGGCGATGGAATTGCCGGCACCGTCTTCAAGACGGGGCAGGTCATCGTTTCCAAGGAATTTGCCAGCGACCCCATGACCCTGGATAGTACACGCATTCAAATCCCGGGTGGCTGGGGTGGAGCATGCGTCCCGATCAGAACCATGCGTGAAACCATTGGGGTCCTGTTTGTCTCCGTGGAGTTACCGCGCCAGCTTCAACCTGATGCAGTCCACCTATTGGTCACCTTAAGTGAAATGGCTGGGAACGCCATCCGGCGTGCCGACCTTCACCAACAAACAGAGCGCCAGCTGCAGCGCCTGGCTTCATTGCGCGCAGTCGATATGGCAATCAATACCATCCTGGACCTGCGCGTGACGCTGGGGATCCTCATCGATCACATCGTCTCCCAGTTAAAGGTGGATGCGGTCAACATTTTACTCATCAACACGAAGACCCAGTCACTTTATCATGCCGCCAGTTCCGGGTTTCGCTCGGACACGGTCAAGAACACACGACTATATATCGGAGACAGCCTGGCGGGCCAGGCGATACGCAGCCGTGCAACCATTCACATCCCCGACCTTAACGATACAAAATTATTGCAGCGAACACAATTGCTAAGCGAAGAAGGTTTTGTGACCTACTTTGGCGTTCCCTTGATAGCAAAGGGACAAATCAAGGGAGTCCTTGAGACTTTCCACCGAAGTGCCATAGATCCAGATCCGGAATGGAAAACCTTCCTGGAGACGCTGGCGGGGCAGGCAGCGATCGCGATCGATAACTCGGTCCTTTTCGAGGAACTGCAGCAGACGAACCTGAACCTTTCCCTGGCTTACGACGCGACGATCGAAGGCTGGTCTAAAGCGCTGGACCTACGTGACCAGGAAACGGAAGGCCACGCCCTGCGCGTGACAGAAATGACCGTGCAACTGTCAGATCTACTGGGAGTGAATGCAGCCGACCTGGTGCACATCCGGCGAGGAGCCCTCCTGCATGATATTGGAAAAATGGGAGTGCCTGACAGCATCCTTTATAAACCCGGTCCGCTAAGCGAAGAAGAATGGACCATTATGAGGCGTCACCCGGAATTTGCACTGGATATGTTATCGCCCATTTCATATCTTCGGCAAGCACTTGACATCCCCTACGGTCACCATGAACGCTGGGATGGATCCGGGTACCCGCGTCATCTACCTGGCGAACAAATCCCGATCGCTGCGCGGATATTTGCAGTTGTAGATGTGTGGGATGCCTTGATATCCGACCGCCCCTACCGGAAAGCGTTTACCAAGGATGATGCAGCAGATTTTATTCGAAAAAACGGCGGAGTACTTTTCGACCCCCGGGTGGTGGAGACTTTTTTGCGAATGTTATCGAATGACCAGATGCGCTAGAAATTTCGGGTAACGGTGTAACGCGCCAGATCATGCAGAGCCTGGCGTTCGACGGTGTCTGGCATGCCTTCCAATGGTTTGAGTGCTTTGTTAATGTAATCCTGCGCTTCTTCAAGGGATTTCTTTACACCGGAACTTTTTCCAACTGCAACCACCAGGCGCTCCATGCGCTCATGCTCGCTGTAGGATCCGCTGGTGAGGCAGATGACATCCGGGTCATCGGGATGGGCTTCAGCGTAATAGATGGCAGGGAGGGTTACCAGACCCTGCAACAGGTCCGACCCGACGGGTTTTCCCAACTCTGCCTGTTCCCCCGTAAAATCGAGCACATCATCCACAATCTGGAAAGCCATCCCCAGGTTATAACCATAATCGCGCATGGACTCTACAACCAATTCGTCGACCGGGCTGATCATGGCAGCAGTGCGGGTGGTCATCTCGATCAGGGAAGCGGTCTTGGCGTAGATGCGTTTATAGTAGTTCTCCCGGCTGGTGAGACCGCGGGCGGTGAACAACTGGGTTAATTCGCCATTAACGATCACAGCCAGTGTCTCGGCGAAAAGTTTCATCAGGGGCAGGTGATCCGTGTCTGCAGCCAGCTTGGCAGCCCGGGCGAAAATAAAATCACCAGTCAGGACCGTTGCAGGCGGCGACCAGCGGGCGTTGAGGGTGGCATTGCCGCGGCGCAGCAATGCGCCGTCAATCAGGTCATCATGGACCAGGGTGGCGTTGTGAAGCAGTTCCACCGCAGCAGCCAGGGTGATAATTTTATCGTGGGGGGCACCCAGCATTTGCCCGGTCAGCAGCCCAAGCGCAGGGCGGATACGTTTGCCGCCAGAGGACAGCAAATGTTCCAGGGCGGCACCCAAATCGGGGTGAGCGCCATTGGATTGGGAACAGATAAGCTCTTCGGCTTCCTGGAGCCCCTGCTGAACAGGTGAAAAAAAGGAAATGTTATTCAAATCATTCTTCCCAAGCAAACAGTTGCTGCGCGTTCCCCCCAGTTGTGGAAATAACCTGGTCGGGACTTTCTGAACGCACCTCAGCAATTTTATCAGCAATCAGGCGCACGTAGGCTGGTTCATTCCGTTTTCCTCGATGAGGATGGGGAGTCTGGAAGGGCGCGTCGGTTTCAAGCAAAATCCGATCCAACGGTAAAGCAGCGACGAGTTTTTGGCGCTCACCCGCGTTCTTATATGTGACAGGCCCACTGATGCCGATAAAAAAACCAAGCTTCATTGCCGCCCGAGCCGTTTTTAGAGAGCCGGAGAATGAATGGAGTACTCCGGGTCCTTCAACCAGGGGGTTGTTTTCCTTTTTCATGGCAGAGGTCCATTTCTTGAGAATTCGCAGCAAATCGGAAGCACAGTCTTCGGCGGTGTCATCCGCCTTTTCCCGGAAATGGATCACCACGGGAAGGCGGAGTTCGGCTGCGAGAGACAATTGACCCACCAGTACCTTTTGCTGCTGCTCCCGTGGGGCGGCGGTCCAGTAATAATCCAGGCCGATCTCCCCGATGGCAATCACCCTGGGATGCCGCGCCAGGTTCCTTAAATCGTTCAACATTGAAGGCTCAAAACCAGCAACCTCGGTGGGGTGGATCCCAATGGCGGCAAACACCATGGGTTGGCTGTGCGCTAATTTGACGGCAGACAGGCTCGAGGTCAGGTTAAGAGCCGGAACCAATATCCTGGCGACCCCAGCCTGGACTGCACGATCGAGCACCGCCTGCCGATCAGCGTCGAAATTTACCAAATCCAAATGGCAATGAGTGTCGGTAAGGGTCATAAGTTCGATTATTCAATCCATTGATTTCCGCACCGGTTCATGCGAACTGCGTATTCCCTGACACCCGATCACTTTAACCCTGCAATTTTCAGGCCATCCTGTAAAATCTGCTGGACCTTGTCCTTGTGGGTGGTCTCGCAATACACGCGCATGATGGGTTCGGTGCCGGAGAAACGGATGAGCATCCAGCCGCCGTCTTCGAGCTTGAACTGGAAGCCATCCAGGGTGAGCAGCCCGGTGACTTTCAGACCGCCAACGGTTTTTGGGTTTGCGTTCAAGATGGCGGTTTCGCGGTCTTTGCGGTTGCCGGTGAAAGGGGTGTCGATGCGGTCGTAGAAATGCTCGCCAACTTTGTCGAACAACATCTGGAGCAATTGCGTGGGTTTTTTGCCAGTGCGGACCATGAAATCAAGCATGTACAAGCCTGCCAGGATGCCATCCCGTTCGGGGACGTTGCCGCGGAAGGCATAGCCCCCGCTTTCCTCCCCGCCGATGAGGGCATTGGTCTCGATCATCTTGGGGGCCACATATTTAAAACCAACCCCGGTCTCAACGACAGGGACGTTGTACAGCGCGCCCAGTTTGTTGAGCATGGTGGTGGTGGAAAGAGTCTTGACGATGGTGCCGCGCTCGCCGCGAATCTCAAGCAGGTAATAAGCCAGGAGGGCGTAGACCCTCAACTGGTTGATGAATTCCCCGTTCTCGTCGCCGATGCCGCAGCGGTCGGCGTCGCCGTCGGTGATGAGCAGGACATCCGCGTGATTGTCCACGGTGGCCTTCAGCCCGACATCGATGTTCGGCGGGATGGGTTCGGGGCGTTTCATTTCAGGGAAGGAGGGGTTGCGCAGGTTGTGAATCTCGATCACTTTTGTTTTGCCCCCTGCCAGCAGGCGGGGGAAGTAGCCGGCGCCATTACCCCACATGGAGTCCACCATGACGGTGAGACCGGCATCCCTGACGGGCTGGAGGTCAATCAACTTGTTGATGTGGTCAATGTAAGGCGTATGGGCATCGAATTTGACGATGTCGCCAGTCTTCGCGGCAGCCTCAAGGGAGGTGCGACGAACGTCAGCGAGGTCGTCGGGGATGAAGGACTCGATCTTTAATAGACCAGCCGGGTCAATGGCCCCACCGGTGGAGTCGCGCACCTTGAATCCATTATCGGTGGGAGGGTTGTGCGAGGCGGTGATGTTAAGCGCACCTGCAGCATGCATATTAACCACTGCATAGGCGATGACCGGGGTGGGGGTGGCGCCGTCAGTCAGATGGACCTTGAAGCCATTGGCTGCCAGGACTTCGGAGGCAGCAGCGGCGAAGAATTCGCTGCCGAAGCGCTTGTCGTGCCCGACGACGATCCATTGGCCTTTTTGCCCTTTTTCGAGCAGGTAAGAGGCGAAACCCTGGGTGCAACGGCGGACGTTATCGAAGGTGTAATCCTCAGCGATGACGCCGCGCCAGCCGTCTGTGCCGAAAGTGATCTTAAAGGTCATGAGAGTCCTCCTGGAATAAAAGATGACGAAGGGATTATATCAGGTGGGGGAGGGAAGATGGCGAGGGAGGATAAATGCCGCGGGAGGCAACCCAGCCCCACCCTGCCCTATCGGCGCCTCTTGGCGCCAAATCAGCCGACGGCGGCTTGAGGCCGCCTCGGCTAGTCCCCAAATCCTTCGGATTTGGAGAGGGTTTTTTCCTTAAATGGTGAACGCAAGGAATTGGCTGCGGAATTGTCCCCAATCCCCCAACCTCCCCAAAGAGCGGGGGCACGAGAGCGGGGCCACGAGAGCGGGGGCACGAGATCGGGGACGGTGTGCTGCGCGATGTCGTCGACACCTGCACCCCTGGCACCGCCCGCCAGGGCAGGTGTGTATAAAACGGGGTGCGGTGCAAGTGTGCGGTCAGCGTCGGCTGGAAGCCCTGCATCGAAGATTCGTTTCTGCGATGTTGTTTGGGGCAGCTTGAGGTAGCAGGAAGCCCTGCATCGACGACTCATGTCGTCGATGCGGTCAGCGTCGGCTCGAAGCCGACACTGACCGTGAAACAACGCCTTTTTCGCATTCTGACGTGCCAGAACGACTAGAAACGACTGAGAGGATTTAAGCATCATTATTTCGATGATGACTGCGTGAAACATATTTCTGATCGACCGGGCGTGATATCCCCACCCCCAATCCCCCATATAGCGGGAGAAGTCACCGAGGCGGCGGATGCGGGTGTGGCGGGGAAGAAGAGATTGGTGATTGAGGATTTGTGATTTAGGATTGGGCATTGGATACCTCAAGGGAAAAGGTTATATGAATAGAATAGCATACCCATCTTGTGCCAGGACAAACCCATTTGGGTAAAAAGAAATCCGACACGACACTACGGACGGCACCAGGCGGCATTAAACAGAATCACGGGAAGAATGTCCGTTTCCCGTGAGCGGGTTAATAATAGAACAAATATTCTGGTTTGTCAAGGGGGGAAAGGAAAAAAAGAAAAAATGATCATGATTGAAAAACGACGATAAATAAAAGGGCGACCACATCCCCCCCATAGGGGGCGCTGCGCGGGGGTCGCCCCTACACGACCAATCATCGTGAAAAATCGTCCCAAATCCTGGTCGAAGGTGGTGCGGAAACCGCAGCGGTGGCAGTGCTGGGGGAATCGCCGCCGGGGACGGCGGCGAGAGGATTTTTAATAAGGAAAAGGGCGACCCGGGGGGTGGCCCCTACTTCCCCCGCAAAGAACGCGGAGGCTTCCCCCGCCACCCCCCAAAAAGAAGGGGGCTTAAATACACAGGGGCGCGGGGCGAGAGCACGAAAACTTATTTTCGGATGAATCTTTTCCTTAAAAACTAGGAAAATCATTGACAAATCATTTCAATGGAGATAATATTTGTCGACATTGTCCAAAAGGAGGACGACCATGTCAAAATATATGTTGGTTTACACGGGTGGAAAAATGCCTGAGAGTGAAAAGGAACAAAAAAAGGTCTTAAAAGAGTGGGAGACGTGGTATGCGAAAGCCGGGCATGCCATCGTCGACCAGGGCAACCCATTCAGCCCGATGGCAAAAAATATCAGCAGCGACGGCAGAATCAGCGACGGCTCCATTGATTGCGTTGCGAGCGGGTACTCGATGATCATGGCAGACTCAATCGATAGTGCGGTTGCGATCGCGAAAGGATGCCCGGTCTTAAAGGATGGAGCCAGGATCACGGTGTACGAGACGTTTAACGCCCAGGGAATGTAAAATAAATTGGAAACCCAAATGTTAAGACCTCCGAGAGAAGTATGAGCTTGGAGGTCTTTGTGATTTAGATATTAGAGGATAAGGGAGACAACCCAATACATTAATTTCTTCAACTGAGCATTTACGATAAAGAAAGCAACTGAGGGCGTCAGTACAGAAAAAGCGACTGACCCTAAAGGGTGCTTCGCAAAGTCGCCACTACGTGAGATGCGACTGAAGTCGCTACTACATTAAATCGCTCCTCGTCCGAGGCGGACGCGGATGCCGCCGTTGACCAGTTCCAGGGAAGTATCCAGCTTGAGGCGCATCTGACCGAGTAATGCCAGGTGGCTGCAGAGCACCGACACGCTCCAGCCGGGGCAATTTTCGCGCAAGACGTTCCCAAACTGGGCATACAGGTTGCGCAGGTCCCTGCCTTCGTCCAGGCGCAGTCCGTAGGGTGGGTTGGTAACCACCCAACCGAGGGATGGAGGGGGAGTGATCGAGGAGACTGCCTGGCAAGTGAATTCAATCAACTCAGCGACCCCGGCGCGTTCGGCATTGGCGAGTGAGCTCTTTATCGCGCCTGCGTCGCGGTCGGAAGCCTGGATGATGGGGTGCACCGAGGAGCGGGCTGAAGCGCTTTCGACGATATTCTGCCAAAGAACCTTATCAAACCCGGGCCAATCCATGAATGCAAAGCGGCGGTTAATCCCCGGGGGAATACCGAAGGCGAGCATGGCGGCTTCGATGGGGATGGTGCCCGAGCCACAAAAGGGATCGAGCAGCGGGGAAGCCCGGTCCCATCCGGAGGCCATGAGCAGGGCGGCGGCAAGGGTCTCGCGGAGGGGAGCCTTGGCAACCGCCTGGCGATAACCGCGCTTGTGCAACAGCGTCCCGGATGAATCCACGCTGACCGTGCACTTATCATCCAACAGGCGGACAATGATCAACTGAGGGAATTCGTCGCTGTCATCATCGGATTTCAAGACGGGGGAAGGCTGCCCCAGGCACTCTTCCAGCGCAGCGGACACGGAGCGGGCGACGGCGTCAGAATGATAGAGTTTCGATTTGTGGCAGGTGACATGCAAGGAAACCGGCTGACCAGGAGCGAGGAAACGTTCCCACGGCATGCGGGAGAGACGCTTTTGAAGCTGGGGGAACGTGGTGGCGTAGAAAAAATTTCCCAGGCGGGCAATGATGCGGCTGGCGGTACGCAGGTGCAGGTTGGCGCGATACAGAGAGGCGGGGTCGCCCTTAAAGAGAATCCCCCCGGGTTCTTCGTCCACAGGTACGAGGTCCAGAAGGCGAAGTTCCTGGGCAGTGAAGGGTTCCAGTCCGGGAGAGGTTACAGCGAAGAAAGAGTCCAAGTCAAAGACCTTGTTTTACCACGCCCCCCATCCCCAAAATGCGGGGACAAGCTTGCGGGGGCAGGCGGGCACAAAGGACACGATCCCCCAAGAGCGGGGATACATCCCCAAAGAGCGGGGATACAAGAAAACAAAATAAAATAAAAAAAAACATAAAGTAATTTGAAAAAAGTATTTACGAAAATTCAGTGGCGGGTTTGCGGGTTAGGATATCCTTTTGATTTTCCTTGCGGCGGGGGTCCTTTTCCACGAAGACCGGATGACGGGAGAAGGGGTCCAGTTCGGTGTAGTACATCAGGCTGGCATAGGTGGAGGGGGTGGGGGTGAAGATCTGAACCTGTTCGGGGCTGACATGCAGCTGCTCACTGGTGAAGCGTTTCAGGCGCAGCATGTCGGACGTGCTGCAGCCGGGGTGGGCAGCGATGAGGTAATAGGTGAGGAACTGGGGTTTGCCGGCAATCCGGCTGAGGCGATCAAACTTTTCCTTAAATTTCAGGAGAGACTCCACGCCAGGTTTGCCCATCAGGTCGAGGACGTTATTTTCGGAATGCTCGGGAGCCACTTTCAACTGCCCGGAAACGTGGTGCGCGACTACCTCGCCCAAAAGCTCTTCGCCACAGAGCGCATCGCCGAGGATCATGTCATAGCGCAGACCGGAGGCGACGAAGACCTTTTTAACACCTTTTAGCTGCCGCACCTGGCGGAGCAATTCAAGCTGAGGGCGGTGATCCACTTCGAGCAGGGGACAGATGCCAGGGAAGAGACAGCGTTTGGAAGGGCATGCGCCGTCCTTGAGTTTTTTGTTGCACTCAAAGCCGTACATATTGGCGGTCGGTCCACCCAAATCAGAGATGTAGCCCTTGAATTCGGGATGATCGATGAGGCGGGCGGCCTCGTCCAGGATGGACTGCTGGCTGCGCCAGCGGACAGTGCGGCCCTCGTGGACGGCGATGGCGCAGAAGCTGCACTCGCCGTAGCAGCCGCGATGGGAGGAAATCGAAAAGCGAATGGTCTCAAGCGCTTTCACCGGACCCTGGGCTTCATAGTAAGGATGCTGAGCCCGTTCGAAATCGAGGGCGTAGACCGCATCCAATTCGGATTGTGTCTGGTAAGGAGCGGGAGGATTTTGGACGAGAACCCGGTCGGCATGTTTCTGGCAGAGCCCGCGTCCGCTGATGGGATCGTTGTTCCGGTAGAAAGTGTGGAACATATCGATGAAAGCCATCTTATCCTGGATGACTGTTTCAAAAGACGGCAACTCAAGATATCCCTGGGGCTTTTCTTTGGCGATATAGCACAGACCGCGTATTTGTCGCGGGTCGCCCCCAGCGCGCAGGGCGGCGGCAAATTCCAGGGTGGCATTTTCAGCCATGCCGTAGAGGATGTAGTCCGCCTTGGCATCGAAAAGGACGGAGCGACGAACAGCGTTATCCCAGAAATCATAATGGGCAACACGGCGCAAGCTGGCTTCGATCCCGCCCAAAACGATGGGGCGGGAGGGCTGCCCGGGGTGCAGGCGCTTGGAGAAGCGGCGGATGATGTTGGAATAGACGATCGTTGCCCGGTCAGGGCGGCGGGTGTTCTCCCCGCCGGGGGTGTAATCATCCGAGCGGCGCGGTTTTTTGAGTGCGGTATAGTTGGCGACCATCGAGTCGATGCTGCCGGCGGTCACACCCCAGAACAGGCGCGGCTCCCCGAGACGGGATATATCCACATCCGTTTTCGGGTCGGGCTGGGCGATGACCCCGACGCGGTAACCGGCATTGAGGAGCACTTTCCCGATGACAGCCGTACCGATAAAGGGGCTGTCAATGTAGGAATCACCGGTCACCAGGATGATATCGAGCGCATCCCAGCCCAGGAGTTTCAGTTCTGCAGGGGTGGTGGGGAGAAACATGGGGAGATTATAGTCTGAATAGGGGATATTAAATAAAGAACAACCACAAAGTCACGGAGACACGAAGAAAGGTGAGACAAACTGATTTATTAAACTGATTTGAAACGGGATAAATAAAATATGATGCGGCTGGCGTTGATTATTTCCATAAAAAATTGTCCGGGCAGGTTTCCCGGCGGCACCCGGAGACACTTCCTTACCGCTGCTTCCTTTCGGACCTGACGGGGTTCGAAAGGCTCCGCCGCGCCGGACCCACCCGGACGGGGGAAGGATACCCCAACGCGGTGGGAGTGTCAACCGGGGAGGAAAAGGTGTTGACGAATTAATAAAATGTAACTCATCGCCACGCAGCTTACCCAACAGATCAGCCAGCAGGTATCAAAATGCAAACCCAGGCATCAAAGGATGGAAGGAGATCCAGATGACCGCATTGGAAGAGTTTCGCGCACAAAAAGATGAATTCTTTGCCCAACATCCGCAAAGTCCGCTGACCCATGAACAAAAACATGCGTTCGAGGGACTGAAGTATTTCCCTGAAAACCCTGATCTTCGACTGGAAGTGAGAGTGGAAATTTTTCCCACACAGGAGACCGTTTCGATCCAGACCACCGGCGGGGTGCCGCAAGATTACCAACGCTACGGCAGTTTTGCATTCAAGGTGGACGGTGAGACCGCAAAATTGACCCTGTACTCCCGCGAAGACGGATATTTCCTGCCGTTCGTCGACAACCTGGCAGGCAGGGAAACCTACCCGGCGGGGCGTTACATTGAGCCCGAAGTCCTGGCGGATGGAAAATTCCTGGTGGATTTCAACCTGGCATACAACCCCTACTGCGCCTATAACGACAAGTGGTCCTGCCCCTTAACCCCGGCGGAGAACCGCGTGAAGGTGGCGATCCGGGCGGGGGAGAAGATCTTCCACGAAGAAGAAGTAATCGCACCATAGCTTCCTCTCACCAATGAACCATCGTTAAATAATATTTTTTCAAAGGATCAAAAACGACCTGATCTAAGGTCGCATTTTGATTATCGGGTAGAAGGGAAGGGAAGTTGCTTAGGAGTCAGCCAACCAAAGGGTTTGATAAGGTTCCAGTAAATGCTTTCGATTGGGGAGGGAAACGGATTGGGTCTGTGAAGTGATGTTTTGCAAACACAGGACTTGCCTGGATCCATCCGGGGAAGTGCGCTGGACAGCAAAGACTCCCCGACCCACATCCATAATTTTCTGGTCACCCAAGGGGTGGAACGCGGCCGAACTTCTGCGCTGAACAAGCAGGTGACGAAATCGTTCAAAGACCTGGAAGCGGAGCGAGGCGGAATCTGCAAGCTGGCGCTCCAAGTCCTCACGGGTGAGTTTTTGACGGTTTATTGCGCGGTTGGTTTGGTCCAAATCCCCGCGCCCGGTCCAATTACGTGAACCAAATAAACTATGGAAGTAGATCCCCGGCACGCCGCGAAAAGACAGCATGATCGCCTGGGCAGCCATGAAGCGGGCAACCTGGATTTCAAGCGGTTCAACGCCTGCAGGGGTCGGACAAGGCATCAAAATAATTAATGTTCAACTCGTAGGGAGCTCTGTGACCCATCCTGCTCCTGTTTGTACGAAATCAACCCGCCATGAGCGAGGGTCTGGACGACCAGGGCGTCAAGTGCAGCGGGGGATAAAATCCCTCGAACGGGATTCAATCCGATGCCATCGTGGGAGGCGAGGAAGTTGAAAAAAGTCGCCTGAGGGGAGGGTAGGTCAAGCCCGGAGGCCCAGGTTGAGAGATCTGAACTATCGCCAGAGCGAAACGTGTGAAGGACAAGCGGCGGAAGGGCAAAGTTATAAACCAATTGGGCTTCGTTCGTGCCGTCACCAAAGTAGGAAATATTCTCCTGCTGTGGGACATTGGTCTCGGTAACAAGGCGGACATGAGGCGCCACCTGGTCCAGGACCGCACGCAGGAGCTGGACGACTGCATGGGTTTGAGGAAGATTGATGCAGGAAGTTCCCAACTCTTTCCACAGGTAGGCAATTGCATCCAGCCGGATAAATTGCGCCCCGTGCATGGCATAGGTAAACAGGATGTCGACCATTTCCAAAAGGACATCCGGGTTATGAAAATTCAAGTCCACCTGGTCTGGGCTGAACGTCGTCCAAACGCGGCGGAGTCCCGAGGAGGTATTGAAGTCTGTCAGCAAGGGACGGGCACGCGGGCGCACAACGCGGGACAGGTCAGGCTCACCCTGCACGGTCATGAAGAAATCCCGATATGGGAGTTCATCCCTGAGAAAAGCCCGGAACCAATCCCCCCGGGCAGAGGCATGATTTATTACCAGATCGACCATCAACCGGAAGGATCGACCGATTTGCTCGATATCCAGCCATGTGCCGAGGGAAGGATCGACTGCGCGGTAATCCATCACCGAAAAACCATCATCAGAAGAAGATGGAAAGAAGGGAAGGATGTGAATCCCACTGATCAGACCGTTCAAATACCTTTCGCAGAATTCGGAGAGAGTCTTCAAAGGCAGCCTGTCCGGTTCGCGAACCTGATCGCCGTATGTGATCAGGATCGAGTCGCGCTCCGACAGGGAAATCCCGGAGGGAGTGGATACCAGCCGGCGATATTTCCCGAACAGAGCAAGTAAACGGGGAGAAAATCGATCGGCAAGATCCGCAGCATATATCCGGGCGAGTTGTGTGGTATAAAAAGAAACGCTCATCAGCGCAATTGTACCGTATCCAATTATTCATCGAAAGCGAGACCGTTCCGGGAAATTATTGAAAAAGGAGATTGAAAAATGACGCCCTCCCGGCATATCGGATTTATTTCGACCCGTTTTGCGGGGACGGACGGTGTCAGCCTCGAAACCGCCAAATGGGCAACCGTCCTGGAACGCATGGGACACGATTGCAGTTATTTCTGCGGCGAGAGCGACCGTCCAAAAGAAAAAAGTTATGTTGTCCCCGAAGCTTTTTATCGTCATCCAGCAATCGACAGCATAAACCAGATCGTTTACACGGGGGAATGGGGGAAATTGCACGCGGGGCGCAACTGTCCAGCAAGAAATCAAAAAAATGCACCAGGATTTTTTCTCAGTGTACATCCGCCCAGCAAGCGTAAGCAGGCAAGTGGAGGAATTGAAAAACAATCTAAAACGGCATTTATACGAATTTGCCACCCAATTTCAGCTTGAGGCGCTGATCGTTGAAAATGCCCTGACCATCCCACTAAACCTGCCCCTGGGACTGGCATTAAGTGAGTTCATTGCCGAAACCGGGTACCCGGTGATCGCACACCATCACGATTTTTACTGGGAGCGCCAGCGATTCCTTAATAACTCGGTCCACGATTACCTGGCCGCGGCTTTTCCACCGACCCTGCCGTCCATCCGGCACGTGGTGCTCAACTCGGTGCAGGCGTTCCAGCTCGCATCAAGAACCGGAATGGCAGCCATGGTCATCCCGAATGTCATGGATTTTGACTCGCCCCCGATCGCGGCCGATGATTATGCCTGCTTTGCACGCACTGACCTGGGGCTGGCTGACGATCAATACCTGATCCTGCAACCAACCAGGATCATCCAGAGGAAGGGGATCGAGCACGCCATCGAACTGACCCGCCGCCTCGGGCTGCCTGCCGAACTGGTCATTTCGCACGCGGCGGGAGACGAAGGGTCCGATTACGAAAAACGGGTGCGTAAGTTTGCCTCCCTCCTGGATGTCACGGTCAATTTTGAATCGGCGATCGTCGGGCCTCAGCGCGGTCTCACCCCGGATGGGCGCAAAATCTACTCCCTGGGGGATATCTATCCCCTCGCAGACCTGGTAACCTATCCCTCCTCCGTTGAAGGTTTTGGCAATGCCTTCCTGGAAGCCATCTATTACAAACGCCCGATGGTGGTCAATAATTATTCAATATATGAAGCGGATATCAAGCCGAAGGGGTTCCAAGTGATCGAATTTGACGGCTTTATCAGTGAGAAAACCCTTGAAGAGGCGCGGAATATCCTAACCCATCCCAAGCAGGCTGCCCAACAATGTGAATTCAACTATGAATTGGCGCGCCGGTATTTCTCGTACTCCATGCTGGAACGCCGCCTGGGAGTCCTGTTGTCCGACTGCTTTGGAGAGGCGGCATGAAAATTGGGATTTTGCATTATTCATCGCCGCCCATCGTAGGCGGAGTTGAGAGCGTACTGGCGCACCATGCACGGCTGATGACCAACGCAGGACATGCAGTGACCATATTTGCAGGTCGAGGCAAGGTCTTCGATGAAAGAATCCCCGTGCGCGTTCTGCCGCGCCTGGATTCGCGTAATCCGGAAGTTTTAAAGGTGAAAAAAAACCTCGATACCGGTTGGTTCACACCCGACTTTGATATCCTGTGCGAGCAGATCAAAACCGAATTGCTCAGCGAGTTGCAGGGATTTGATATTTTAATTGCACACAATGTGGCTTCCCTGCACAAAAACCTGCCGTTAACCGCTGCCTTGAACCAGGCGTACCAGACACCTGGATTCCCGCACCTGATCCTGTGGCATCACGACCTGGCGTGGACCACCCGGCGCTACCGCAAAGAAATGCACGACGGCCACCCGTGGGACCTGCTGCGTTCGAAATGGGAGGGCGCCACCCATGTTACGATCTCAAAATTGCGAAGGTGGGAACTATGCGATCTGCTCGATATCCCTCCCGAATCCATCCGGGTGATCCCCAATGGGGTGGACCTGGATGCCTTCTTCAAACTTGAACCGCGCACCGTCCAGTTGGTGGAGCACCTGAACCTCAACCAGGCTGATCCGTTGTTCCTTTTACCTGTACGACTGACCCCCCGAAAAAATATCGAACTGGCCCTGCGAGTCCTGGACAAAACCCGGATCGAATTTCCAAATGCCATGCTGTTAGTCACGGGACCAGAAGGGGCGCACAACCCAGCGAACGCAGCTTACAAGCAGAAATTGCTGCGTCTGCGGGAAGAAATGAACCTGCAAGGTGCGGCGCATTTCCTGGCAGAAGTGTCGTCAGAAATCATACCTGATACGGTCATTGCCGATCTTTACCGGCTGGCAGATGCGTTGATCTATCCGAGTTTCGAGGAAGGTTTTGGGATACCCGTCATCGAGGCGGCGTTCAGTTCCATCCCGGTATTTTGCGCAGACATTCCGGTGCTGCGGGAACTGGGGGGAGATGATGCAACATATTTCGGCACGCGTGCTGAACCGGGTTCGATTGCGAAACTCATCGCGGGCAGGCTGGAACAAGAGGCTACGTCGCGCCTTAGTCGGCGCGCCAAACACGGATACGGGTGGGATTCGATTTATCGTTACCATATCGAACCGTTAATCATGGAGGTGGCGGTATGAGTAAACGTCTGCGAAAAACCAAGACCGTGCTCGTCCCGATCGGGATGGGGACTGCGGGACAATCCGCCCTGGCGATTGCACAGGCGATCGCGGAAGAAGTGATATTGGTGGGCGTTGTGCCCATCGGGGCGGGGGAATCTGTCAGCGCAGGGGCGCAAGGGGCGAGGGCGGTGCGCAAGCGGCTGCTCAAGCTGAGCAACGCCACCACGCGTTTTAAATCCACCGTGATCGTATCCGAAGCACCCTGGAAGGATATCCAGAACGTCATCACATTCGAAAAACCTGACCTCCTGATCGTGGAATGGGATGACGGGCTCATTTCGTGCTGTGTGTCGGTGGAAGATATCCTGACCAATTCACTTTGCGACGTAGCCATCCTGCATGGGACCACACCCCAAAAATTGGAAAAAATCCTGATCGCAGTGCGCGGCGGACCTTACGCAGAGTTATCGCTCCAGGCAGGGATGAACCTGCACCCATCCCAACTGGACGTGCTGCACCTGGCATTGACGGGGTCGGAAAATGACACCCCATTCAGGGGGATGAGGCACATCCTGCGACAGATCCCCGAAGTCAATTTGCACTCGATCACAGCGGACGACCCGGCGCAGGCCATCCTGGAGGAGTCAAAACATTACGACATGGTCATCCTGGGGGCAACCGGCAGCAAGAGCATGGGCGGTCCGTCCCTGGGACCGGTGGCGGAGAAGATGCTGCGTGAATTGCAATCAGCCGTCATGGTGATTAAAACCCGCCGTCCCATCACAGAAGGCATGCTTGACGAAAGATCGGGCGAACTCGCCATTTCCATCCTGGTGGATAAATGGTTTGCCGAAAATACTTTTCACGCCAATGAGTTCGCAGACCTGAAGCAACTCATGGAACTCAAAGAAAAACAAGGGACAACCATCAGCCTGGCACTGCCGGCACTGAATGAGGAGAAGACGGTCGGAAAAATTCTCACCATGATCAAAAAAGCGCTGATGGACGATGTTCCGCTCCTGGACGAAATGATGCTGATCGACTTCAGACTCGAGCGATCGCACACGCGAGATCGCAGAGGGACTGGGTATCCCTGTCCACATACATCAAAGAATCCTGCCGGAGATGGGGGCTCGGGAGGGGAAAGGGGAAGCGCTTTGGAAGAGCCTGCTGGTGACAAAAGGCGACATCATTGCGTGGATCGATACCGACATCATAAACATCCACCCCCGGTTTGTGTTCGGGATCATCGGACCGCTCCTTTTAAATCGCAACCTTCAACTGGTAAAAGGCTTCTACCGCCGCCCGCTCAGAGTGGGAAATAAAATTCAAGCAGGCGGCGGGGGGCGGGTTACCGAACTTACCGCGCGCCCATTATTAAACCTGTTCTATCCCGAATTATCGGGAATCGTACAACCCCTTTCGGGTGAATACGCGGGGCGGCGTGAGGCGCTCGAAAAAACTGCTTTCTTCTCGGGTTACGGAGTGGAAACCGGCCTGTTGATCGGTGTATTCGAGCTATTTGGGCTGCGTTCCATAGCGCAAGTGGACCTGCTGGAACGGATTCACCGGAACCAGGACCTGGTGGCGCTAAGCAAAATGTCTTTCGCCATCATCCAGACCGTGCTGCGAAAAATCGAAACCCGCTACGAACGCGCCATCGTGGAAGATGTCAACAAGACCATGAAATTGATCCGCCACTCCCGGGAGGGATATTACCTGACCGTGGAGGATATTGCTGAACACGAACGCCCACCCATGATCGAGGTGACTGCCTATCTGGAGCGCAAAAATAAATGAAGCGGTTTTGCCTTGTGCGTCACGGACAAACCGATTGGAACCTGGAAGGGCGACTGCAGGGTCAGAGCGATGTACCGCTTAATCAAACCGGCCGGACCGAGGCCCGCTCCCTGGCGGAGAAATTGAGCGGTACACCTTTTAAGGCAATCTTTTCCAGCGACCTTGCCCGCGCATGGGAGACCGCAGAAATCATTGCGGGGGCGCTGGGGGTGCCCATAACTGCCGAGCGGCGTCTGCGCGAGATCAACCAGGGGGAATGGGAAGGCCAGTTGGCGGAGGATATTCGAGCCAGCCACGATGAATACTGGGAGCACCGAAATGTCGACGCGGAACATTTTCGTCCACCCGGAGGGGAATCTGTGACCGAGGTGGCCGAGCGCGTCCAGGCTGCAATGAACCAAATTGCTTCCCAGTACCCAACCGGGGAAATATTGATCGTTTCGCATGGATTGGCGCTGGCGACAATCATTTGCAGGGAAAAAGGCATCCCATTTGGAAACGCATTTTCCGTCATTCCCGAAAATGCCGTCCCCATTTGGGTGGACTGGAAGGGTCGACGGGATTGATGCCAGGGCTGCAACCATTGGAAACCGAGGAGGGGATCTGACAAGAATTTAAACCGGTAATCAACAATTACTTGTTTTGTTCAAGTCCTAATAAATTATCGGAAGAATTGAATAAATATAAAAGCGAATACATGAAAGACCGCGATTTGAGCCTGGTTGAAAAGGGAAGAATGTGGTTTTTTTAGTGCTCCTGGAAGGTTCCGGGAATTCAGGTCAACGGAATACTTCAAAATAAAAACGCCGGTGACCAAACCCGGATGTTCCCCTTGTTACCCAGCTATCGACATGGGATCGGGGAACCAGTTCTTTCATGGTAATCACGCGTAAAGAGGGGGAAGTTTGCGTGTGAATTCACAAACTATTACTCTTTACTTGTATTCATATTACTTATGTTCATTGACAATCCAATTTCGTTTTGCTAGACTTAAAGCCGATAAGGAAATATTTAACGGCTATGCTCCCCATACGGAAACTGCAGTCATTCGATCAACTTAAGCTCCTGGCCGACCCGCGCCGGCTTGCCATCTTAAGGCAATTGATGGCTGGACCTGCTTCACTTACCATGCTGGGGAAATCGCTCTCTGAACACCCTGCCTGGGTCCGCCACCATCTCAAGCAGTTGGAGACTTCCGGCCTGGTGGAATTGGTTGAGACGCGCATCCAATCCGGGGTGGTGGAAAAATTCTACCGCGCCTGTGCCAGTGGTTACCTGGTCCAGGAAATCATCCTGCCAGACAACCCGGCTCGACCGGTGATCGTATTTTCAGGCAGCCATGACCTGGCGGTGGAACTCCTGGCACACCAACTCTCTGATAACCTGGATGTCCTTATGCTTCCCGTCGGTTCAATGGATGGCCTGGTGGCCCTGCGCCAGAACTTGTGCAACCTGGCCGGTACCCATTTGTTGGACACGAACGGCGAATACAACCTGCCCTATATCCGCCATCTCTTCCCCGACCGGATCATGCAGGTCGTCACCCTTTCCTATCGCGAGCAAGGACTGATGTTTACATCCGGCAACCCTAAAGGAATCCACTCATTGGCCGACCTGGTTCGTCCGGAAATAACCTTTATCAATCGCAACACGGGTTCCGGAACACGCATCTGGTTCGACCATCAATTAAATATGCTTGGTATTCCGGTTGAAAGCATCCATGGGTACGAAAACTCAGTAAGCACCCACACGGAATGTGCCCGCCTGGTCCAGGCGGGTAAAGCTGATGCGGCTGTTGGTTTACGGGCGTCCGCCAGTCAGTTTGGCTTGAGCTTTATCCCCCTCTTCCACGAACGGTATGACATGGTATTCCCAAAGGAACAGGGCGGCTTGCTTTCTCCGCTCCTGGATGCATTACAGACCGGCGCATTCCGCCAGCGCGTCGATGCCCTCCCCGGCTATGAAACGACGCACACAGGCGAGCAAATTCCACTTTGATAAGGAACCATCATGAATCGTCAGCGCATTTCCATCATTACCATTTCTTTCCTTTTCATCCTCTCCCTGGTTGTCTCTGCCTGCGTGCCGAAACCGACCGAAACACCTGTCAGTAATGAACCGACTGGCACCATCCTGGCCCTGGTGGGACCTGGCGGCGGGCATGCCCTCAGCATGGCAGATCTTAAGAGACTACCTGGCACCGAAGGGCAGGGTGGTATCAAGAGCAGCACGGGACAGATAACAATTCCCGAGCAATTCAAAGGTGTATCGATCAAGGACCTGGTTTCCGCCCTGGGAACGTCCTTTGATTCGTCCATGGGTGTAACCATAACCGCCGAAGATGGTTACAGCATGACCTTTTCGTACGACCAGGTCATGAATGGATCTTTTATTGCGTATGATCCTGCCAACGGCAATGAAATGACCACCCACGACCCTCTTACCGCCATCATCGCATATGAGCACAACGGCCAGCCATTAAATACCAATGAAGAAGGTACGTTGAGGTTAATTGTGATCAGCGCCAAGAACAACCAGGTGGTCGACGGTCACTGGTCGGTGAAATGGGTCAATCGGGTCGAAGTGGCACCGGTAGGGCAGACCTGGACCCTGGATTTGTCCGGTGCGATCTCCTCGCCCGTGACCAGGGATTCCTTTCAATCCTGCGGCTCGCCCAGTTGTCACGGCACCAGCTGGCAGGACGGTAACGGGCAGACCTGGGTGGGGGTGCCGTTGTGGCTCCTGGTGGGGGAAGTGGACGACGCAGACAGCCACACCGAGGATGCATATAACCACACCCTGGCCGATGCCGGTTATTCCGTCGATGTTGTCGGCGGTGATGGATATACCGTCTCCCTGGACAGTCAGACAATTAAAGAAAACAATGACATCCTGGTGGCGTTCCAGGTGAATGAAGGCGAATTGCCTGACAAATACTATCCATTGCGCCTGGTCGGTGTCGGTTTGGAAAACAACCAAATGGTGGGACAGATCTCACGGATCACCGTGAATGTCCAAACTGTCTCCACCCCCACTATGGCAACAATTCCTGAAAACTCAGGCATCCTGACCATAAAGGGGATGGTGAACCAGGAACTCACCATAAAGGATGCCGACCTGAGAGCGATGGACATTGTTACCATTTCTGCGCAAGGTAACAATGGACCGGAAGAATTCCAGGGTGTTCTGCTGAATCCACTATTGGATCAAGCCGGCCTTAAAGATGGAGTCACCAAACTCACTTTTACTGCCTCCGACGATTACTCCGCTGAAATTAACCTGTCAGATGTTCGTGATTGCCCGAAGGCCTTGGTCGCCTTCATGGACACGCCAGGAATGTATATGATCGTTCTGCCAGATCAACCCACCAGTACCTGGGTCAAGAACGTTATCCTGATCGAAGCGAAATAAACCAATATCTAGGGAATTGACAATTCGATTATTATTTTCCCGGCGGCGTTCTACCATATTTGTGTGGAGTTATACTCTCGCAGAGAATCTCTGAGAGGCGAACCAATTCAATCTTATCAGGAGAAGAATCCATGAAGCACAATCGTTCCACTTTGCTCGTCCTGTCCGTTTTTGCCCTTGTGTCCATTTTGCTTTCCTCATGCGGTCCCGCAGCGACACCGGTACCACCGGCTGCAACCCAGGGACCCGTAACCTTGACAGTCACCGGCCTGGTCAATAACGAACTCCAATTGACCGATTCTGCCCTGCACGCCATGACCGTGGTCACCCTCAACCTGACGCACCCCAAAAATGGTCCGGCAGATTACACGGGTGTACGTTTGAACGATCTCCTTACCCAGGCTGGTATCAAGGCTGGGGCCGCTACCGTGACCCTGACCGCCAGTGACGGTTTCACTAATGATCTTGACCTGGCTACCGTCCAGGCCTGCACGGATTGTCTTGTTGCTTTCGATCCTGCAACTCCAGGTGTCTACAACGCTGCAATGCCTGACCAATCCAGCAAAGCCTGGGTAAAAAACCTGGTATCCATCACAGTGAAATAATATCCAACGTTTTAAACCTAAAAGGATGGGCTGCTTTCAGCCCATCCTTTTCATCTTGTGTAAACCTGGGATTTGTTGGTAAGATAATCCTCATAAAATGAAACCCTTCCCTTTCGCCCTCCCTGGCGTTATTTTTCTCCTGACCATATTCATAAATGGGTGTAACGGTGGCATACCCATCAGGACCTCGGGGGTCGACTCCGACCGGACACCCCTGGTAGTCTTTGCTGCCGGCAGTCTCATCATTCCATTCGGGGATCTGGAGAAAGCCTTCGAGAGCCGGTACCCACAGGTCGATGTCCAGGCGCAATACCATGGCAGCATCCAGGTTATGCGTCACGTCACCGATCTGCATGAGCCGATCGATGTGGTTGCCACAGCTGATGCTTCCCTGATCCCCATGCTGATGTACACCACGAATGATCCCGATACCGGGCAGCCGTATACGGATTGGTACATCCGATTTGCCAGCAACCGCCTGGCTCTGGCATACCAGCCTGATAGCAAGTATGCTTCTGAGATTTCCTCCGACAACTGGTACGAGATCCTGACACGTCCGGATGTCAAAGTAGGCCTGGCTGATCCCCGTTTCGACGCGGTGGGGTACCGTGCCCTGATGGTTTATGCACTGGCTCGCGATTACTATCAGAAACCTGCGATCTTCCTGGATATGTTTAAAGGGCAGTTTGGTTTCCCACTGGGTATCTTCAGTGAAGATAACCTCACCACCGTCACGGTCCCGGAGATCATGGAGACCAAACCCGGCGCGCACATCATCCTGCGCGGCGCCAGCATCGAATTAATTGCACTGCTCGAATCTGGTGACCTGGATTATGCCTTTGAATATGAAAGCGTCATAAGCCAGCATGGATTGAGCATGCTCGAATTACCGGATGCCTTAAATTTGGGAGCGGAAGCCGAGCAGCAATTCTACAGCACTGTCCAGGTAAATGAGGAATCCCAACGCTTTGCTTCAGTAAACCCGGTGTTTCACGGTGAGCGCATTGGATACGGAATTACCATCCCGGAAAATGCACCTCACCCGACTGAGGCGGCCTTGTTCTTATCTTTCCTGTTTGGACCGCAAGGCCGGGCTATCATGGAGACGAATCACCATCCCATGTTTGATCCTGCTCCCTGTGATGGTTTTGCCAGTACCCCTGCCTCCCTTCAATCTTTTTGTATTCCCGAGGAGGTCCCGTGAACCACAAGCGCCTGGTCTTTGACCTGCTCTTTTCCATCGCCGGTGGATCGCTCGTCCTGTTCGTCATACTTCCATTGGTAAGCACACTTCTCTCGACGACGCCCAAAGATTTTCTTGCATCCTTTGGCGACCCGGAAATATTAAAATCCATCGGGTTAACCTTTGGAGCCGCGGCCATTGCGACAGCCCTTGCACTCGGGAGCGGCATTCCCCTGGCGTACCTGCTGGCACGCCGAAAATTTCACGGAAAACGGCTGCTGGAAGCCATTATCAATCTGCCCATCGTCATTCCGCATACCGCTGCCGGCATTGCCTTGCTTTTGGTTTTTGGCCGGCGAGGCTTGCTTGGTCAATGGCTTTATCCATTAGGGATCACTTTTACGGATAATATAGCCGGGATCGTGGTCGCGATGCTCTTTGTCAGCCTGCCATTCCTGGTCAATTTAAGCCGCGAAGCCTTTGCGATGGTGGATGATGAATTGGAGCGCGTTGCCATGACGGATGGAGCCAGCCACTGGCAGGCTTTCTGGCAGGTCACCCTGCCGCTGGCATGGCGCGGGGTGCTTGGAGGGGCAGTCATGATGTGGGCACGTGGTATCAGCGAATTTGGGGCTGTGGTAATCCTGGCCTACCACCCGAAAATTGTCCCGGTGCTGATATACGAACGTTTCCAGGGTTACGGCCTGGATGCTGCACAACCGATTGCACTAATCTTGATCCTGGTCTCGCTGGTTGTTTTTATTCTGCTGCGCCTGGCATTACTACCCGACCGTGAATGACCGTTTTATCCCCCGCCAACCGATTTACCAAATTAAAAAAAGATGCCCCTGGGCAGACTCGAACTGCCCTTTTTAGCTCCGGAGGCTAACGCTCTGTCCACTGAGCTACAGGGGCGGGTGGCGAGGATTTTACCACACTCGCATTCCATGTGAAGGCCGGGCATCCACGCAGGCGAGCATTGTCAGCCCTGGACAAAAGAGGCGAGCTGCACCATTTCGGCGCGCAACTTCTGGACGATCGCCAGGTTGCCGCCTTCATCCCCAATCAGATCATACTGGCGCCGCTTGTGAGCATACTCCCCGCAAACCTGGTAAAAGCGGGCAGTTTTCAAATATTTTCCCTTGAAGATGGCACCCACCCTGGAAAACATCTGCAGCCAGCCTGAAGAAACGGTACGGAGTTGAGCGGGGGAGATCGTGCCGGCTTGAACTTCCGCGGCGATATATTTTTTGAGATTCTGCTGCTCGCGCCAGGTGGCCCAGACGATGATGCAGATCATAAAAAACCAACCGGTCCAGTCAATGCCAGTGCCGATCACCAATCCAACTGCTCCATCAGGAAGGAAGGCAGCGACGGTATTATGGAACCCGTGAGCGAACATCCCGGCTGCCAACCCCAGCAGGGGGGCAAGTATCCTGACGGCCCAATTCTTGTTGAGCCTAGCGACTGCCAGACCGATGCCGAAGAAGGCAGTGTAAAAGGGATGCTGCCAGCCGACCAGAATGACGCGGATAAACGTGAGTGAAGCCAGCCCGCTCCATCCGCTCTGCTGGAACCCGTAGGTGTAAATATAGTAGGTATTTTCGGTGGCGGCAAAGCCCAGGGCAGCCACCCCGGCATAAATGATGCCGTCGAGGATTGAGTCGAATTCACGGCGGAACACCAGGAAAACGGTAAGTACGGCGAAGCCTTTGAGGGATTCTTCGACCAGCGGGGCGACTATGGACCCGGTGGCAATGTCGGTAAGGACGCTGGAATTGGTGAAAATATAAATCCCGAGACCCAGGAAAGTATTAATGAGAAAGGCGCTGCCAGCGGCGATTACAGCGCCCCAAATAAAAACACCGCCCAGCAGCAGGAGCGGTTCTTTTTCATATCGGTCGAGCCAATAGAGAAGATATGCGTATAGCAGTGCAGTAAAAAAGCCGATCAAACCAGAAACTATCAGACCCATGGAATTCTCCGGTGGGAAAATGATATTTAATTCTATCGCGCCTAATTGTAAATGGTTTTCCTTCGTTGGTGGTGGATCAATCCCGGGATCTGTTATTGGTTGGAAAAATCACGGTCTTCGGGAATAGGAGTTTACCCTAATGATTTCCAAGGAAGGTAGAACTCAAAGAGTATCGTTGCTATATTGATTTCAGAACCAACCGGGTGCGTTCGACGCGAGTGCCCTCCAAGGGTACCCCAAGGACATCCAGTACCTCCTCGGGACGTCCCGTGGCGCCTTCACGAGCTGCAAGCTGCATGCGGAGACATGGTGAAGAGGATCCTTCAGCGGGAATCAATTCGAGGAACTCGATCAACGGGCGCAAATCATACGGTTTTCCGCGCCGCTCACGCGGGAGAGAAGGAGAATCAAGCAAGGACGCTATCCGTGAGTCCAGTCCTGACTGGGGCTCCGGGTCGAGGAGGAGGATGCCATACTCCGCCGCGACCACCTGCGTCTGGAGGGCGGGACCATGCTCGTCCACGATGTCCACGGTGGAAATGACCAGCCCAGGCGGGGCAGCGGATTGGAGATTTTCCTGATATGGCAGGTCCGACTGCCCAGCGGAGTCATCGAGCCAAAGATCAACGATCTCTGCGCAGCCAATGAATCCCAAAGGCAACGCTGAAGCCAACTGGATGCGAGGACCAGGATGGAAACCCTGGGTATAGGACAGGGGCAGACCTGCACGCCGCACAGTCCGCTCCCAGAGGCTGTGCAAATCCAAATGGCCGATATAACGTAATGCACCTGACTTGGAAAAGGTGATGCGCAGTCTCATTCAACAGGTTTTCCGGGCCTGGTTTTCGGTTCTTCGCGGATATAAAGAAGGAGCCAGGCGCCCAGCAGGCAGAACCCGATGGAGATGAACATGCCCAGCGGACCAAAGACCACGCCCATCCCGGCGCCTGAAGAAGTCGCCAGCCACAGGTAAAGGATGACCAATGCCGCAACCACTCCTGATGCCAGCGCAGTGCCATAAGCATGGAAGGGACGCGTCAAGCGAGCCAAAATTCCCACGACGAGGGAAGTAATGCAGAGGAGGAACACCATGATCCACTGATCGGTGGGCATGAAAATATTCCAGACAGCGTTGAACATGAGCATGCCCATAAATATGAGCATTCCACCAGGCACTCCGACCAGGATATTGAAAAATAGTCCGCGCAGCTTCATGGTTTATCCTCCTTGACAGCGGGCTGCCTGCGAGCGGCAGGTGACTTAACTTCAGGACATTTCCAGTATATGCCGGGGTATTCCCGCCGGGAAGTGGCGAAAGTCGGCAGGATTCCGCAGGCATCACAATCAGCCCGGCAATCAGGGCGAACTGTGCCTTCCAGAGACTTCTGGTAATCAGCATAAAGGAATTTCTTGCGAACTGCAGTTGAAATATGCTCCCAGGGGAAAATTTCATCGGCACGGCGCGGGCGGTGGGTGTAAAAAGACGGGTCGAGCTGCAGGGCAGCGAACGCGGAGGTCCAGGCTTCGATGCGGCGCTGATCCTGCCAGGCATCGAACTTCGTGCCGTTCCTCCAGGCTGCATAGATCACCTCGGACATGCGCCGATCCCCGCGCGAGAGCCAGCCTTCGAGAAGAGTATCTTCAGGAGCTGTCCAGGATAATTTGTACGCGGGGCCGCGCAATTCGTGCATCAGCAGTTCCTGTTTTGCTTTTATCTGGTCGGCTGTATCCAGGGAGACCCACTGAAAGGGAGTGTGAGGTTTGGGGATGAATGTGCTCACCCCGGCGTGGACCTTTGCTTTACCGCCCAGCGCTTTGCGGCCTTCGGCAAGAACGCGTTTGCACAAATCGGCGATCGCCTGGACATCTTCGAGCGTTTCGGAGGGGTGACCGATCATGAAATAGAGCTTAATATTCGTCCAACCACGCGAATATACGGCACGCGCGGTCTCGAGTAACTGGTCATCCGTGATGAACTTGTTGATGATGCGCCGCATGCGTTCGGTGGCAGCCTCGGGAGCAAGGGTAAAGCCACCGGAACGGCGGTCTTTCAATTTCTCCATCAGGGCGACGGAGACGGTGTCGATGCGCAGGGAAGGCAGGGAAACGGTGAGATGCTTCCCGCCGAACTTTTCCCCAATCCGGGTGACCAGCTCCAGGATATTGGTGTAATCCGAGGAAGACAATGATAGCAGCGCCAATTCTTCAGCCCCGGTTGCATCCACAGCGGCTGCCGCAGCCTGCACCACCTCGTCCACACTGCGTTCACGGACCGGGCGGGTAATCATGCCGGCCTGGCAAAATCGGCAGCCGCGCGTGCAACCGCGCATCACTTCGACCGAGACCCGGTTGTGAACCACATCGATGTTGGGGACGAGGAAGCGGGTAAGGGGCGGCGGAAGGCTGGCGACCATTCGCTTGAGGATGGTCTTTGGCACCATGGGGAGAGTGGGGGTAATCGTTTCCGGGGTTCCATCGGGGAAGTAATTAACAGCATAAAAACTGGGAATATAAACTCCCGGGATGCGTGCCAATTCCAGAAGCAGTTGATGCCGGGCATCCGTCATGTGTTGATGGTCAGTGTTGACCTCACGAGTTTTCCATTTTGTGACGAGATCAACGATCTCAAGGATGACTTCCTCTCCTTCTCCAACGACAAATGCGTCGATAAATGCATGCATCGGCTCAGGGTTGAAGCAGGCGTGCCCTCCGGCGATGACAAGGGGGTGCGAGGCATTTCGATCAGTTGAGCGCAGGGGAATCCCGGCCAGGTCGAGCAGGTTGAGAGTGTTGGTATAGAGGGTCTCATAAGGAAGGGAGAAACCCAGGATATCAAATGCAGCCAGGGGCTGTTTTGATTCCAGGGAATAGAGTGGGATCCCATTCGAACGCATCAGTTCTTCCATGTCCACCCAGGGGGCATAGGCGCGTTCAGCCAGCGCATCGGTGCGCTGATTGACCAGATCATAGAGTATTTGCAGACCCAAGTTGGAAATGCCAATATCGTAGATATCGGGGAAGACGAAGGCGACCCTTGTTTTGACCTTATCCCAATCCTTGATGACTGCATTCAGTTCGCCGCCAACGTATCGACCGGGTTTCTGTACCTTTAATAGTATCCGCTCCAGGCGGGTTTCGATTTGTTGTGGGGAAAGCATGGGCGACATTATAACCGAACGGCGGCGCGGAAAATCCCTCCCCAGTTTAGCGGCCCCCGTAAAATACGACCAGATACCCCAACCTGCCAAAATGATTGTCTGAGGCAGGGTCTGGAAAACCTTTAGTTATCGTGATCGGCTGGTTGCATCTTTTCGGCGCCGTCCAATTTCCCAGCCAGCTTGGCCGGAGTGTGGATCAGCGTCGGAAAACATTGAGAGCAGATATAAGCCTGCTTTCCCTGGTATTCGAGCGTCACCAGGGGGATTTCCTGCTCAGAGCGGTTACAGTTCAGGCATGTTTTCATCTTGTTATAAGGTCCCCTTATACATCCCACCATCCACGGTCAGCATCACGCCGGTGATGTAACTGGCGGCGGGGGAGACGAGGAAGACGGCCGCGTTGGCAAATTCTTCAAGCGTGCCCATGCGCCCCAAAGCGCTTTCCAGGGCTTGTTTGGCAATTTCCGCTTTGACCGTAGTCTTGTTCTTTTTCGCCCTGGCTGACAGCAATTGAATGATGCGCTCGGAATCCGTCCAGGCGGGCAGAATTGAGTTGAAGCGGATGCCTTCGTGACCCAATTCGAGAGCCAATGACTTGGTCAGTCCCACCGTGGCTGCGCGGATGCTGTTGGATAAAACCAGGTTAGGGATGGGTTGCTTGACCGAATAAGAAGTAATGGTCAACACGCTGGGTGCTTTCGACTTGCGCAGGAACGGCAGAGCGGATTTAATTAAACGAACGTGACACATCAGGGAGAGGTCAATTGCCTTCTGCCAGGTGGATTCATCGAACGAGTCGAAAGGTCCGGGAGGGGGACCGCCAGCGTTGGTGATCAAAATATCCAGCCCGCCCAGCAGGCGAGCGGCCTCGTTAACCAGCCGGGCAGGTACATCCGAGTCAGACAGATCCCCGACCAATCCGAAAGCCTTGCCCCCGCTTTCGGTGGAGATCCTGGCAGCCGAGGCGGAAATTTTAGCCTGGTCACGGCTGTTGATGACAACCCGACAACCTTCCTTCGCCAAACCGAGGGCTGAGGCGAAGCCGAGTCCCTGGCTGGAGCCGGTGACAAGGGCACGTTTATCTTTCAGATTTAAATCCATATTTCCTCCGACGGGACGAAAAGTGTGCGTCCCGATTGATGTGATCTGGGCGGAAACCGTCCGCCCCTACACGATTTCGATCTTCGTGTCCAAAACATCCCCATCCGGCCAATTGGCGTCCACCCATCTCCTGACCGTTTCCAACGCAGACTGCAGGTGAGCGGAATCGTTGCCAACCATTCCGCAGGAAATGATCGCCTCCTGCCACATATCATTCAGATCCATTTCAGCGACCGAAATGTTGAACTGGCGATGCAAGCGTGCCAGCAGGGGTTTTAGCCGCCCACGTTTTTCTTTAAGCGAAGCGCAGGCTGGGAGGTGAAGAAGAAAAGTGAGCAGACCGACCATACTGAACAGTACGATTTACGAAATGCAGATTCCCATTTACAATACTTTTAACAATGGAAATCGAAACCGCATACAACCTTGCCCTGGATTACCTATACTCTTTCGTAGATTATAGCCTTAAAAAAAGCTCCGAACTCGCCAAGGCAGATTTTAACCTGGAGCGCATGAGAGCGCTGATGGCTTTGCTTGGCAACCCGGAGAAGAAGTACCCGATCCTGCACGTGGCAGGGACGAAAGGCAAGGGTTCCACCTCCGCGCTGATGGCTTCGGCATTGAGCGCAGCGGGGTATAAGACCGGGCTGTATATCTCACCACACTTGCAGGATTACGTTGAACGCATCCAGGTAGACGGGACGCCGATCTCCCATTCCCAACTGGTAGAACTGGTGGAACAAGTGAAACCGCATGTGGCGGTTGTTCCAAAATTGACCACATTCGAAATCACTACCGCCATCGGCCTGCTCCATTTTGCCAGGCGAAGGTGGATGCTGCAGTGATCGAGGTGGGGCTGGGCGGACGGCTGGATGCCACCAACGTGGTCACCCCGAGGGTGTCGGTCATCACCTCGCTGTCCTACGACCATATGGCCGTGCTCGGCAGCACTTTGACGTTGATCGCGGGCGAAAAAGCCGGCATCATCAAGCCAGGTATCCCGGTGGTATCGTCCCCCCAGAAGGACGAGGCGCGTGTCGTTTTGGAGCGTGTGGCTGGTGAACGGCACGCTCCCCTGACCATCGTCGGGCGGGAGGTACTTTTTGCGGCAGGAGAACATTCTTTGAGTGGACAAACTCTCTCTGTTTCCAGTAAGATGGAAAGCGGAGGTAATAAGCAGGGATCAAAAAACATTCCAGAATCGGTTATACTTCGCCTCCCCTTGCTGGGGCAGCACCAGGTTGTGAATGCGGCGACTGCGTATGCTGCCCTCAAAGCCAGCGGTTTGAAAATAAGTAACGAGGCCATTGCCATGGGATTTGCCCGGGTAAGATGGCCTTGCCGGTTCGAGATTGTACGCCCGGAAGCGCCTGTAATTCTCGACTCGGCCCACAACCAGGATTCTTTCGAGAAACTCGCGCAAACCCTGGATGACTATCTACCCGGCAGACGAGTCATTTTGATTTTCGGTTCATCCGAAGATAAGGACATTGCCGGGATGCTTACCGCCCTTAAAGGACGGTTGAATATTGTGCTGGCGACCAAGGCCATCCACCCGCGTGCACTCGAACCGGAGAAAATCGTCGAAACAGCAAAAGAGCTGGGGATCCGGGCGGAGGCGGTGACACCCGTGGAAGCCGCACTCGCTCGTGCCCTGGAAATGTCCGGCGAAGGGAAAGAAATCGTATTATCGGCAGGCAGCATGTTCGTCACCGCTGAAGTGAAAACTGCCTGGGAAAATCATCATTAAAATTTACTTGCAATAAATATCGTCTCTTTACAGGGATGATTTAAGGATTGCCATGAACCAAAATGACTGGTCTTTTCAAGAAGAAGATGCATTTAACGTGGCGCTCTCGCAGCGCACCGACGAACTATACCGGGTAGCCAACGCCGCTCCCGATGAGGATGGCTGCATTGAAGCGCTCGTTCTGCCACTGCGGGACATCGTTGTTTTCCCGCACATGGTCACACCGGTCTTTGTGTCGCGCGAACCCAGCCTATTAGCCATCCAGGAGGCCCACGATCACGACCGGACCATCATCGGGCTGACACAACGCGAACTCGGACGTGGAAAACCCCGGACCCCAGGATTTCCTGCCCATTGGCGTGGAAATGGCAGTGGGGCGGCTGCTTTCAATGCCGGACGGCTCGTCATCGGCGCTGGTACAGGGACGGAAAAGGGTGGAAGTGGTGGAGTTTACGCGGCTGACCCCGGTGCTCAGGGTGCGCGCCAGGGTGATCGATGAACCCCCGACCGCCGATAAAACCACCCAGGCGCTGATGCGCAATGCCCTGGATCTTTTCGACCGCTGCGTCCAACTGGATCGGGCCATCCCCGAAGAAGCCCATCTATTCGCCATGAACATCTCAGAACCGGGATGGCTGGCGGATATGATCGCCACGGCAGTCTCCATCAAATTAAACGAGCGCCAACAATTGCTTTTGATGAAGGACGCCCGCCAGCGGCTGCAGAGGATCAATAAACTGCTCGCCCAGGAACTGGACGTGCTGGAGTTGGAGGACGAAATCCACAGCCGGGTCCAGGATGAAGTGGATAAAAGCCAGCGTGAGTTTTACCTGCGTGAGCAAATGAAGCAGATTCAGACCGAACTTGGCGAAGGCGACATTTTCACGCGTGACCTGATCGATCTAAAAAAGAAAATCGATGCGGCAGAACTCCCTGAACAAGCCCGCAGCACAGCCATCAAAGAACTCGAACGATTGAACCAGATGCCACCGATGGCTCCCGAAGTCGGGATTATCCGCACCTACCTGGATTGGATCACCGATCTGCCCTGGAAGCAAACCACCAAGGACAACCTGGATGTAAAACATGCAGCGCGGATCCTGGAGCGCGATCATTATGGTCTGAAGAAAGCCAAGGACCGCATCCTGGAATATATCGCCGTGCGTTCGCTCAAGCCCAAAAAAGAACGACAACCGATCCTATGCTTTGTAGGCCCTCCCGGAACCGGGAAAACAAGTTTAGGTCAATCCATTGCTGAATCACTGGGGCGGAAATTCGTGCGCGTGTCGCTGGGTGGGGTGAGGGACGAAGCGGAGATCCGCGGTCACCGCCGCACCTACATCGGTGCACTGCCAGGGCGCGTCCTGCAAACCATGAAACGGGCGGGAACCGCAAACCCGCTCTTCATGCTCGACGAGATCGACAAACTCGGACAGGATTTTCGGGGCGACCCATCTTCGGCGCTGCTGGAAGTCCTTGACCCTGAGCAGAACCATGCTTTTAGCGACCACTACCTGGAGCTCGACTTCGATCTTTCCAAGGTCATGTTCATTACAACAGCGAATACCCTGATGACCATTCCTCCCGCCCTGCTGGACCGGTTGGAGGTGATCGAGTTCCCTGGCTATATCGAGGAAGAAAAACTCACCATCGCCGAGAAATTCCTCATCCCACGCCAGTTGGAAGAAAATGGGATCGAGGACCTCGGTATGAGTTTCACCACCGAAGCACTGCAGCGCATCGTGCGCGAGTATACCTACGAAGCCGGGGTGCGCAACCTGGAGCGCGAGATCGGACGCATCTGCCGCAAGGTGGCACGCTGGAAAGCGGAAGAGAAACGCTATCCCACTTCCATCGCGCCTGAATTGATCGAGAAATTCCTTGGCCCGCAGCAATTCTTCCAAACCGAGGCCGAGCGCAAAGATGAAGTGGGTGTGGCTACAGGACTCGCCTGGACTGAGAACGGCGGGGAGATCATCTCCATCGAGGTGGCTGTGCTGGACGGAAAAGGCAACCTGCAGATGACCGGGCAGATCGGGGATGTGATGCAGGAATCGGGGCAGGCAGCGCTGACGTATGTCAAATCGCGGGCAGCAATGCTGGGGATCGACTTTGACGTATTCGAACGCATGGACATCCACGTGCATATGCCGGAGGGTGCCATCCCGAAAGACGGCCCTTCGGCTGGAATTACGCTGGCTACAGCGCTCATCTCAGCGTTGACCGGTAGATCGGTGCACAGGGAAGTGGGCATGACCGGGGAAATCACATTACGAGGGAGGGTTCTTCCCATTGGAGGTCTGCGCGAAAAGGTGCTGGCAGGGCATCGCGCTGGTTTAAAGGTGGTGCTTGTGCCAGAGAAAAATATGAAAGATTTGGTGGATGTGCCCAAAAAAGTACGTGAGGATTTGAAAATCATCCCCATTCAACACATGGACCAGGTGCTTGAAATTGCCCTATTGGCAAAAGGGACAAACGATCCGCCCCATCCCAGGCGCAAACCTGAAGAGAGTGTCGAAGCTGCGGAAGAATAATAAAATTCCGACGAAAACCATGAATGACGCGAATAGGATACAATATTTGCGTCATTCATTTTTTATTCCAAGGAAGATCATGCCCAACTCCCTTCAAGACAAAATCGTATTTATCACCGGAGCATCTTCCGGTTTTGGAGAGGACAGTGCTAAGCTGTTTGCGAAAGAGGGCGCAGTAGTCATCCTGGCTGCCCGGCGCATCGAGCGGTTGAACACCCTCGCAGAGGAGATCCGTCTCGCAGGAGGTCAGGCTTTCCCGGTACAGCTCGACATCGCCGAACGATCCCAAATCATTTCAGCAGTCCAGTGCGTATTGGACAAATTCGGCAGGATAGACATCCTGCTAAACAACGCGGGGTTCGGCCGCCTTGACTGGCTGGAAAAGCTCGACCCGGAATCCGATATCGAGGCACAGATCGCCGTCAACCTTAGCGGGTTGATCCAGATTACACGGCAGGTGCTGCCCGGGATGCTGCAGCGCCGCTCGGGGATCATCCTAAACATGTCCTCCGTGGCGGGATGGATCGCTCCTCCCATCTATTCAATTTATGCAGCGACAAAATTTGGGGTGACGGGATTCACGGACGCGCTGCGCCGCGAAACAGCTCCTTTCGGCGTCAAGGTGTGCGGAATTTATCCGGGGGGAGCGAATACCGAATTCGGGCAGCATACCGGCAGTTCATCGTCGAAAAGGATCTTTAAAAAGGCCGGTTTCCTTAACATGAGCTCGGAATACGTTGCCCGCCGAACGGTTTGGCTGGCGCGCCACCCCCGGGCAAAGTTGTTTCTTCCGTGGTGGTTTGCCCTCGTGGTTTTGTTTGCGCGCACATTTCCCAGCCTGGTGGATTGGATCCTGAAGGTGGGGTTTGTGAAGCGGCTCCACAAGGCATGACCCAGGAAAGGCGAGAAAATCCTTTGCTGGTCGACGGATAATTATTATGGAAGGATAACCAATGAGTTCTCCCCGTATTTCAAACCTTTCTGCTGCAATGAAGGCTTCCGGGTTGGAAGCCCTGGCATTGAACGCCGGTCCAAGCCTGGTGTATCTTACCGGGCTGCATTTCCATCTTTCAGAGCGCCCGGTTGTGGCACTTTTTACACCCGACCAGGAACCCATCATTGTCCTGCCAGAACTGGAAATGCTCAAGCTTAGCGGCCTGTCTTATGAAATCAAGGGGTTCCCATACGGGGAGAACCCGGCAGATTGGGAGGAAGTGTTCCGCAATGCAGTGAATTTCCGGAAGCTGGACGGTAAGCACATCGGGGTGGAACCGCGGCAAATGCGCCTGCTGGAATTTCGAAACATCCAATCCGGGGCTCCAACTGCGGAATTCCCGGATGCCTCGGGAGTGGTCAGCAGTCTTCGCATCCGGAAAGACGCCGGAGAGGTGACCGCCATGCGCAAGGCGGTCAAGGTAGCCCAGCTGGCATTGGAGGCGACCATCCCACAGATCAAAATTGGGATGACCGAAATGGAAGTGGCATCTGAATTGGTGATCCAATTGCTGAGAGGGGGGTCACAATCGGAATTGCCGTTCGCCCCGATCGTTTCAAGCGGACCGAACAGCGCCAACCCGCATGCCAGCCCATCCAACCGGAAGATCCAGGGAGGCGATCTGCTTGTGGTGGACTGGGGGGCAGCGGTGGAAGGGTATATCTCCGACCTGACTCGCACCTTTGCAGTGGGGGAAGTGGATGCGGAGTACAACAAGATTCACCAGATCGTGCTGGCAGCCAATGCGGCGGGACGCGAAGCGGGAAGGCCCGGAGTGCCATGTGCAGCCGTAGATATGGCAGCCAGAGCGGTGATCGATAACGCTGGATATGGAAAATATTTCACCCACCGCACCGGACACGGCATCGGCATGGAGGGCCACGAGGAACCTTATATGCGCGGGGATAACCTGCAAACGCTGGAGCCGGGCATGGCATACACAGTTGAGCCGGGGATCTACCTGCCAGAACGCAATGGTGTAAGGATCGAAGACAATATCATTGTCACGGAAAACGGTGTGGAGTGCCTGAGCGATATACCGCGTGAGCTGCGGAAAGTGGGGTAGTGACAATCAATCTTCCCATTTGAAAAGGAATGCCGTGAGATGACTTTATCTCCTTTCAAACTTGAACGATACTTTGCCCGCTACGAATTCAACGTGAAATACCTGCTGTGCAGTTCGGACTGCGAATCGATCTCGATCGGAGATTTGCTGGCTTTCGAACCGGGAGCAGAGGAAGAAATGAAACGCACCTGGCTGGGGTATACAGAGTCTCCTGGAGGGCCGTCCCTTCGAAAGGAAATCAGCCAGATCTACGATAGCATTGGTGCGGAGCAGGTTTTGGTCCACAATGGTGCTGAAGAAGCCATTTTTCTTTTCATGCACGCGATGCTGCAACCTGGCGATCATCTCATCGTCCATTGGCCATGCTACCAATCGCTGTTCGAGATCGCCAAAAGTATTGGCTGTGAAGTGACATTTTGGGAAGCCCATCCAGAGAATAATTGGGTGCCCGACCTTGATGAATTGAAGCGAAATCTACGCCCGAATACACGCGCAATCATTGTAAATACGCCACATAACCCGACCGGATATTTGATGCCCGAGGCGGATTTTAGGGTACTTAATACGCTGGTTCAAGAACACGGGATCATCCTGTTCTCAGACGAAGTCTATCGCGAACTGGAATATGATCAGGCGGACAGGCTGCCATCGGCTTGCGATATTAATTCAAGCGCCATCGCGTTGGGAGTGATGTCCAAGGCTTATGGGCTGGCGGGTCTGCGCATCGGCTGGGTAGCAACGCACAATACCCCCATCCTTACCCGCATGGCTGGCCTCAAGGATTACACCACCATTTGCAGCAGCGCTCCCAGCGAAACCCTGGCAGAGCTGGCCCTGCGGCAGCGCGCAAGGATAGTAGGACGCAATTTGCAGATCATCCGCGATAACCTTGCGCTTCTGGATGTATTCTTCACGAAACACAAGGACCGATTCGAGTGGGTGCGTCCCAAAGCCGGATCGATAGCATTCCCACACCTGGACGGTGAAGATATTGAATATTTTTGCCATGACCTGGTAAGCAGTTCGGGCGTCCTGCTTTTGCCAGGAACCATGTACGACCACCCGGGAAACCATTTCCGGCTTGGATTCGGGCGCAAGAATATGCCGCAAGCCCTGGAAAACCTTGAACAATTCCTGGAATCCCGTTAAGGCACATGAGGTGAAGCATGATGACCTACTGCCAATATTTACGCGAGCACCCGGAAGACACTCTCAACAAGGAATATCACGACAGCGAGTATGGGTTTCCATTGACCAGCGATGCCGCCCTGCTCGAACGGCTTGTGCTTGAAATCAACCAGGCGGGATTATCCTGGGTCACCATCCTGAAGAAAAAGTCACATTTCCATCTTGCGTACGACGGATTCGAAGTGGATAAGGTGGCCGCGTATAGCGAAAGTGACAGGTCACGGCTGCTGGGAGATGCAGGCATCATCCGCAACCGGCTCAAGGTGAATGCCGCGATTGAAAATGCGCGCCGCGTACAGGGGCTGCGCGAGGAGTTTGGCTCATTCAAAGGATGGCTGGACAGACACCACCCGCTCAGCCTCGATGAGTGGACAAAATTGTTCAAACTGGCCTTCGTATTCACGGGAGGGGAGATCGTCAAGGAATTCCTGGTTTCCACGGGATACCTGCCCGGTGCGCACGACAAAGCATGTCCGATTTTCCGCAAGATCGAAAAACTTCAGCCCGCCTGGAGACAGGCTCCCGGCAAGGGTGAATAAAAGCAGTGCGACCTTAAACTGCACGCTGGATCCATGCATAAGAGGATCCGACTGTCGAGCGACCCGATGGCATCCAGCAGGGTTATAATTTCCCTGCAGGACGTTTACCATCCAAAAATTATTCTAAGGAATTCATGTCCCAAATCATCCCAACCGCAGAACCATTCTTCTTCACAGGCAAAGGAGCCAGGGGCAAAATCGGCTGCCTGGTCACGCATGGTTTCACCGGGGCTCCGAAAGAGATGCGCTGGCTTGGCGAATACTTAAACGGGCAGGGATACACTGTGTGCGGCATCCGGTTAAATGGTCACGCCACCAAACCGGAGGACATGGTGCGCACGCGCTGCCAGGATTGGCTGCTCTCGGTGGAGGACGGCTATAACCTCTTAAAATCCAGCACGGAACAGGTTTTTCTACTGGGATTGTCGATGGGCGGTGTCCTTTCCCTGATTTCTGCGCGCCGGCTTCCAGTGCTGGGTGTGGTTGCCATGTCCACACCATATCAATTTCCTGACCATCCGCTGCTGCGGTTAATCAATTTAGTCTCCTGGTTGGTACCTTATATGCCCAAAGGGAAAGGGTCACCGGATGCGGGTTGGTTCGATAAGAATGCATACAAGCAGCATGTGGCCTACCCTAAAAACCCGGTCCGCTCAGCGGGAGAATTAAATAAGCTGTTAGGCGTGATGCGAGAATCGCTTCCATTTGTAAAGGTTCCCACCTTGCTGATCCATTCGCGCAATGATGATTACGTATTCCACGGAAGTATGGAGAAAATCCACGCCCACCTGGGTAGTACCGACAAGCAAATGATGTGGGTGGAAGGCGGCGGACATGTAATAACGGAGGAGCCAACCCGCGAAACGGTCTTCAAGGCCGCAGGGGATTTTATTGACCGGGTTGCTTTTGGATGAGCGTTGACCTGATCCTGCTGTGTGCTTCCCTCTTTACCTGGGGGATAGGCGAGGGAATGTTTATCTATTTCCAGCCGATTTATTTACAGCAATTGGGGGCCAGCACGATGACTATTGCCACGGTTTTTAGCGCATTCGGATTGGCAATGATGCTGGCGCATATTCCGGCAGGGTACCTGGCTGACCGGATCGGGCGAAAACCGATCATCATTGCTGCCTGGACTTCAGGACTGGTTGCCACCTGGGTGATGGCAATTGCCAAAACTCTACCCGCCTTCATTGTGGGGGTGCTCCTTTACGGGCTGACAGCCTTTGTGTCCTCTCCGCTGAACTCATACATAACTGCCGCACGCGGGAAACTTACCCCGGTGCGGGCGATGACATTATTGTCTGCTGCATTCAACCTGGGAGCGATGCTGGGACCAATCTCAGGCGGATGGCTGGGGGAACGATTTGGCCTGCGAACCGTGTACCTGGTGGCTGCCTGCATTTTCATTGTTTCCACGGGGATGGTACTTTTTATTCGATCCCAACCGCGGGACAAGCATGACCCTGCCGCACCCCCGGTCAAATTATGGGCAAACCCGCGCTTTGTCACCCTGGTTGGGATCGTCTTCCTGGCCATGTTCGTCATGTATTTACCCCAACCGTTGACGCCCAAGTACCTGCAGAACGAGCGCGGGCTGTCGCTGGAATCGATCGGTCTGCTTGGCTCGGTTGGAAGTTTTGGAAATGCAGCCTTGAACCTGGTCCTGGGGCAGTTTGCAGCCCGGAGCGGATTCCTCCTGGCGCAGGTCCTGGTGGCTTTTTTCAGCCTGTTCTTATGGAGAGGTGCGGGAGTGCCCTGGTATGCATTGGGTTACTTCCTGTTAGGTGGTTACCGAGCTGCCCGATCATTCATATATGCCCAGGCACGCCCGCTGGTACACCCGGCACAAATGGGCCTTGCCTACGGGGTGGCCGAGACCTTCAACTCACTGTCCATGACCCTGGCACCACTGCTGGCTGGCGTACTGTATACAACATCTCCAATCAGTGTGTACCCGGTCACCCTCGGGTTAATGGGAGCTGCACTATTGTTATCCCTGGCATTCACACCCCGCCAGCCGGTGGAGGAGCCTGCAGCCGCCAATCGATCCCTGGAAATATAAACATGCTTGGATTACACACCCTCATAGTAGGACCCGTATCCACCAATAGTTACCTGATCGCTGATCCTAATTCCGGCGAGGCGGCAGTCATCGACCCGGCCTGGGACGGGCAATTGATCCTGGCGGAAGCGCAAAAGAGGGGCTGGAACATCGGCCAACTCTGGTATACACACGCCCACTTCGATCATTTCGGCGGTGCTGCCCAGATCGCCGCCCGCTTGAACCCTGCTCCACTGGTTGCCATGCATCCATTAGATCATGAACTCTGGAAAAATAAGGGGGGAGCACCGTTATTTGGGATGCAGATCGAGCCCGGTCCAGAGCCAAATATTGAACTCGCTCATCACCAGGTTTTACGGTTGGGAACCATCGAATTCGAAGTGCGGCACACACCAGGTCATACCCGCGGACACGTGGTTTATTACTGCGCAAATGAATCCACCCTGTTTTGTGGCGACCTGATCTTCCGGGGAAGCGTTGGACGCACCGACCTGCCAGGCGGGGATTGGGAGGCACTGACCAGGAGCATTACGGAGCAAGTCTTTACACTGCCAGATGATACCTGGCTGCTCTCCGGTCACGGCGAAAAAACAACAGTTGGGGAGGAAAAACGCGGAAACCCCTTTGTTGGCACCTGAAGTGCAGAAGAGGCTAGCGTGCCTGTCTACCAATTGGGGGTAAAACGAATTTACCTGGAAACCTATATTCCGAATATGACTTTTAAAAGTAATAAAGCGACCATCCCTGTAAAAATGGTCAACAGGACGTTTTTGGTTCGCCAGGCGACGAGGATGGCGATCGCACCTGCATAGAACTGCGGATTGTGAAGCGAAAGATCCAGTGTTGAATTCCGGGTGGCAAGCTCGGGGAGTATGATGGCAGAAAGGACTGCCATCGGTACGAAACGCAGAGCGCGCATGAACCAACCAGGCACCTTGATGCGGTGAAGCAGGAGGATAAAGGACAGCCGGGTGCCAAAAGTAAGCAAGCCGGCAATAAGAATGACGATCCAAAGGGTCACTTCGACCTCCCTTCCAGGAGGAGACCGATGAGAATGCCAATAAATGCGGCGGCAAGGAGGCCGGTTTTGAAGGGGAACCCTATTGTCAGCAAACCCACCAAGCCGGCAGAGACGGCAGCAGCAATCCCTGGCTTATCCTTTAAAGCAGGCACAACCAACGCGATGAAGGTGAGGGGGAGTACAAAATCGAGAGGCCAAGATTGTGGAAGCCGAGCCCCGATAAAAATTCCCAGCGCCGTGGTGACCTGCCAGGTAGACCATAAAGTGAGGCCTGACCCCAGGAAATACCAGTGTTTATTGGTCGGGTCATCTTCCTTGTTATAGTGGCTGATGGTAACGGCATAAGCTTCATCGGTGAGGAGGTATGCCAGGATAATTTTCCACGCGGGGGCGAGGTGTTGTATATGCTGTGCGACGGAGGCACTGTACAGGGCATGCCGGAGGTTGACGACAAACACGACCAGGATAATAACCAGGAAGGAAGCCCCTGCTCCGATCATCTGGGCGGCAATGATCTGGGAGGCTCCCGCAAATATTATGGATGACATGGCCTGGGCGATCGGCATGGATAGGTTGGCATCGATCGCCAGCGTGCCAAAGATCAATCCAAAGGGAGCCACACCCAGCAAGATGGGTGATTCGTCGCGGACCCCGCGCCAAAATTCTCGCCTGCGAGTTGAGGGTGTGAGGGATTTATCCATAATGTCAGGAGCAAGCCTGTTTGCCTGCTCCTGTTTTGTTTCCTATTTTGCGTATTCGGTCGCCCGCGTTTCGCGGATGACCGTCACCCGGATCTGACCCGGATATTGCATGGTCTCCTCGATCTTTTTGGCAATATCTCGGGCGAGGCGGGCTGCTTCCAGATCGTCAATTTCTTCCGGGCGGACAATGATGCGCACTTCGCGTCCAGCCTGGATGGCGTAAGCCTGTGAGACGCCCTTGAAGGCGGTTGCCATATCCTCCAGGGTGCGGATGCGCTTAATGTAAGCTTCCAGGTCCTCACGGCGGGCTCCCGGTCGTGCGCCGGATATAGCATCGGCGGATTCGGTGATGATGGCTTCGATACTTTCCTGCTCCACCTCATGGTGATGGCCAGCGATGGCATTGACCACTACCGGGTTCACTCCATAACGCTTTGCAAACTCAGCCCCCAACAAGGCATGCGTGCCTTCCTGGTTATGATCCATTGCCTTGCCCAGGTCATGCAGGAAGCCACCCTGGCGGCAGACATCTTCGTTGGCACCTAACTCAGCGGCGAGAATACCGGAAAGCTTTGCCACTTCCACTGCGTGAGCCAATTGGTTTTGACCATAGGAGGTGCGAAACTTCAAACGACCCATCATGCGCAGGATCTCAGGATGCAGACCGGTCACTCCGGCGTCAAATGAAGCTTGTTCTCCAGCCTCGGCAATGACCTTGTCAACCGCCTTCTGTTCCTCTTCCAGCACCTTTTCAATGTGTGCGGGGTGGATGCGACCATCCAGGATCAAGCGGGCGAGCGAACGGCGGGCGACTTCACGGCGCACTGGTTCAAAACAGGAGATGGTCACAGCCTCGGGGGTATCATCCACAATTACGTCCACCCCGGCAGCCTGCTCAAAGGCACGGATATTGCGTCCATTGCGGCCGACAATGCGGCCTTTCATTTCCTCATTGGGAAGCGGAACCAGGGAGGTGGTGAATTCCGCAACCTGGTCGGTGGCGACTCGCTGAATTGAATCAGCAATCAGTTTTCGGGCGCGCTTATCACCCTCCTCGCGCGCCTCCGATTCGATCTGGCGGATGATGCGCGCCATATCGTTGCGGGCATCCTTTTCCACTTCGGCGAGAAGAATTACCCGGGCTTCGTCCACGTTCATACTGGCAACGCGTTGGAGTTCCACCATTTCCTGTTCATGCAATTTTTCAATTTCATTTGCACGACGGTCCACGGCGCTTTGGTGTTTGTTTACCGCCTGTTCGCGTTGTTCCAGTCGATCCACCCGGCTGTCCAATTCGGCCCGGCGTTTCTGAAGCCGCTCATCCTCATGGTTCAGTTCGGTGCGCAGGCGGGTGATTTCCCCTTCGGCAGCCTGGGAAATTTTCAGGGCGTTATCGCGTGCCTGGAGCTCGATGGTACGAGCCTGCTCGCGGGTTTCCTGCAGGAACTTCTCGGTCTTGTCACGCTGGGTGCGCTGCAGCTTTTCTGTTTGAGCGCGGCTTAAATAAAAACCAACAGCCAGACCCAGCAGCAGCGTCAGGACGGCAATCACAATTCCAACAATTGGTTCCATGGTCAATCCTTATCAACTAGAGTTCCCCCTTCGTCCGCCATCTGGAATTCTTTCCAGACTTCAGAGACGACCGGGGATATGGTAGTGTACGAGAAACCGCGGCGGGCGAGAAATCCGTTTAACTTTTGTCGGAATTCCGGCCAATCCAGGCCAGCCAGGCGCGAGGCGTATTTTCGGGCGGCCCGGTTTGCCAGGCTTTCCTCGTCCACTTGTTCATCCAGCACCGTCTTAACGATCTCGTCGCTGAGACCTTTGCGCCGTAATTCCATGCGTAGTGCAGTCTTGCTGCGCGGCCGGAAAGCGTTTCGATTTTCAACCCAGGCCCGGGCGAATTCCTGGTCGTTGACCAACCCGGCGCTCTGGAGGCGGTTCACCGTCTCCTCGACAAGAGGCAGGGCGGTGCCGCGTTTTATCAGGTTCTGGCGCACCTCTGAGGAGGAACGCGGGCGATAGCTCAGGAAATGGAGAGCCTTTTGGTAGGTCGCCTCGTGCGCATCATCGTTTTGCAGGGCAGCGATCTTTTCATCGCTCAACTCCTGTCCGATTTTCATCCATCCGGCGGTGATGCGAGCCAGTCCAAAGGCAAAGGTCCCGTCCAGGTAAATGTTCACCCTCTGGGGATTCTTTTGCTGGGGTTCGATCGCCGTGATTATGCCAGACATGCAACATTTCCCTGTCAACGGGAAAATCAATAAAAAAACACAGCCGCTTACCGCCGACATGCGGGTCACGACTGTGGAAAAATCTCCTGGAGTTCCACCTGTACTACATCTTGCACCGGGCAGGATATCAGATGGTTTGGTTGGAACCGGTTACGGGTCTGGTACCGGACACAGGTAGGGAAGCAAATCCCTAATCCTTACAGACACCCTGCCTGTTTTCCTCTTGATATTCAATTCGTACAGATTTCCCATAAAAATGCCCATGTTTCGGGTCAAAGGGCATACCCGGGATTTTCCAGGAGTTCCATTTTTTTAAGTCGTGACCGCCATCCATAAGATTTAATAAAAAAGCGGCTCGATTAATTTTTTAAGATAGTACCATTATACATTATTATTTCTGGTTTCCTTGTCGGATTCCGACTTGCGCCGGACAATCTTTGTTGGAAAGGGGGAAAGGCGTTTGAATTTATTGTGACAAAAGGAACTAACAATGCACTTTCAACTTGTGGGATAATGGAATGGTCAACGAGACACAATTCCCTTATGGAGGATATATGGCCAAAATCACAGATCAAGATGCCCGTGATTATCATCGATTAAATGGAAAACCTGGCAAAATTGCTGTCGTCCCGACCAAACCCATGGATACCCAGCGTGACCTTGGTTTGGCCTATACCCCCGGCGTAGCAGTACCAGTCCTGGATATCGAAAAGGATCCGGAAGCAGCATATGAGTACACCTCGAAAGGCAACCTGGTGGCTGTGCTCACCAACGGTACCGCAATTCTAGGCCTGGGGGACCGCGGTGCGCTGGCAAGTAAACCAGTCATGGAAGGCAAGGGAGTTCTGTTCAAGAAATTTGCCGACGTGGATGTATTTGATATTGAAGTGGACAGCCACGATCCGGATGAAGTCATCCAGGTGGCGCGCGCAATTGCCCCCACTTTCGGCGGGATCAACCTGGAAGATATCAAGGCACCTGAATGTTTCTACATCGAAGAGACCTTGAAGGGAATGCTCGACATCCCGGTCTTTCACGATGACCAGCACGGCACGGCGATTATTTCATCGGCTGCTCTCGCTAATGTGCTTGAGATCGTCGGCAAGCAGCATAAAGATGTCCGAATGGTTATTTCCGGCGCTGGTGCCTCAGCAGTCTCCTGTGCTGAATTGGCGATCCGATGGGGAATCCAGCGCTCCAATATCATGATGCTCGACAGCCGGGGGGTTATTTATAAAGGCCGGACTGAAGGAATGAATAAGTACAAGGACCGCTTTGTCGTGGACACCGATTGTCGTACCCTGGCAGATGCCGTGCGCGGTGCGGATGTTTTCCTGGGACTTTCCATCGCCAATGTGTTGACCCCAGAAATGGTCAAGTCAATGGCGAAAGATCCGTTCATTTGTGCCATGGCAAACCCGGATCCGGAAATTCGCTATGAATTGGCAAAGGAAGCCCGCCCGGATGCCATTGTAGCCACTGGCCGCTCGGACTACCCGAACCAGGTCAACAATGTCCTTGGCTTCCCGTTCATCTTCCGCGGCGCACTTGACGTGCGTGCGCGTGCCATTAACGAAGAAATGAAATTTGCAGCTTCCCAAGCACTATTTAACCTGACCCGCGAAGACGTGCCCGATTCGGTCCTGCGAGCCTACGGCGTGGAGAGCATGAAATTTGGACCGGAATATATCATCCCCAAACCGCTCGACCCGCGGGTTATGTTGTGGGAATCTCCCGCAGTAGCCAAGGCAGCCATGGATACGGGTGTAGCCCGCAAACCCATCGATCTCGACGAATACCGGGAACAACTGGCATTCCGCCAGGGTCGGGGAGCGCGCGTCCGCACGTTCTTTATGAATAAGGCGAAATCTGCGAAACCGAAGAAGCGGATCGTGTTTGCAGAAGGGGAGGAACCCAAGATCATTCGCGCCGCAGTCCAGGTCCAGGAAGAGGGGATCGGGACACCGATCCTGGTCGGACGGCCTGCTATCATCCAGAGCAAGATCAAGGAACTGGCTCTTGACAACAAATGCGAGATCCTCGATCCGGGCAATTTCCCAAAATTTGAAAGCTATGTCAAAGCTTATTATGAATTGCGTGCTCGCAAAGGTATGACGTTATCACACGCTCAAAAGCGCGTGCGCGAACCGAATATCCTCGGACCGTTGATGGTGAGAATGGGTGATGCGGACGCGTTTGTCTCAGGGCTTACTTACGAGTATCCGGATGTGATCCGACCTGCTTTGCAAATAAACAACTCCAAGGGCAGCGGCCTGGTCGCCGGCGTGTATATCATGATCGTTGGTGAGCGGGTCTTCCTGTTTACCGACGCCACGGTCAACATTGATCCATCAGCAGAGAACCTGGCCGAGATCGCCTGCCTCTCTGCTGATTTCGCCAAGCGCCTTGAAATCGATCCGCGTGTGGCATTCCTCTCCTTCTCCAACTTTGGTTCCACCCCACACCCACATTCCGACAAGGTGCGCAAGGCAGTGGAACTGCTCAAGAAGGATCGCCCGGACTTGAAAGTGGACGGAGAAATGCAGGCTGATACAGCCGTTGTGCCCGAAATCGTGGAAGAGCGCTATCCCTTCAGCACGGTCAAGGATGCCAACGTCCTGGTCTTCCCCTCGCTTGAATCGGCCAATATTGCCTACAAATTGCTGGCTCGCCTGGGTAACGCCCACGCGATCGGCCCGATCCTGCTCGGCACCGGAGCACCAGTTCATGTGCTGCAAACCGGCGATGAGGTGGAATCAATCGTCGAGATGGCAGCCGTGGCGGTAATGGACGCCATGAGTCGCAACAAGAGTTAACCAACTTCTTCCAGGCCTGTAACGATCCACGTACCTGCAGGGAATCCTGGCAGCTGGATTAACAAGGTGTGTTGGAATGGATACACCCATCCAACACACCTTTATTTTCATTGTTTCACTAGAAGTGCATTATCCCGAATCTAAGAGGACACATTTGGTCTTTATTTTGTGCTAAAATCCAACCATGAACAATCCATCCCCGGGAGATCGCCCGACAATATATAAGCATAAACGCCAATTTGCCTGGCAGATCCTGGTCCCTTTCCTGGTCATGACAGGGCTGATCATCACCGGGGCAATCCTGATCGTCACCGGTGGTGCAAATCAGAATAGGGTTTGGGCGGACGTCTCCCTGGTCTGGTTGCTGATCCCGGCTCTGATCATTGCTTTGATTTTTTTGGTGCTTATCGTAACCATCATATATGGGATGGTCAAATTACTGCAAATATTGCCGCGTTATACTGGAAAAACCCAGGACATTTTTACCCGGATTTCTGCCGGGACACGCAAAGTAGCGAACGGGTCAACGAAACCCTTCTTCTGGATCAAGCAGGCAGGAGCCGTCGCCAAATCCATTTTTAGAAGGTGACAACCCGCATCGCCTTGTGGTTCGGGCTAGCAGCATTTAAGGCGTGAAAGGAATCGATTTATGGAAGACATCGAATCAGTTGAATCAAACCAGCCTGATGGTTCATGGAAACTCAAAACGATCCTGGTCGGCGGCGCAATCGGTGCATTGGTCGGGGCAGGAGCGGCATTCCTGTTAAGCAAGAGGGCGGAACAAAGAGGCACCTCGCTGGCGATAACACCTGCCAAGGGTGTGCAAATGGGAGTATTGCTTGCAGGGTTGCTGCGCTCCATATTATCGCTGGGGGAGGATTAAACTGGGGGTATGGAGGTTTCTGGGATAAATTTTTACAATTTCCGGGAACATTAAATATAAATTGACAATAACCCTGGGGCATGTACGCCTACAGGGTAAAAAAATTGCTAATCATAATATTTTGCAGGAGATAAAATGCTCAAGAAATACTTTGGGTTATTCGTGATTGTGTCAATTCTCGCCAGCCTGCTTGCAGCCTGCGGAAAGCCCACATCCGCCAACGATGCCAAGAACCTTCTTTTGGATCTAAACCGCAAGGCAAGAATCCTGGTCAACCAGCCGGGCTGGGTGCATGTCACTGAAAAGATCGTCTATGATACCGACCAAAAGGACCGGGGGACGCTGTCCACCGGTCAGACAGTCCCGTTGGTACAGATCATCGATATTTGGTACCATATCAACGAGGAAAAAAAGGTTTACCAGTATGTTTGGACCATGAACACGACCGATGGACAGACCGTTGAGACGGTCGTGTTTCGGAATAATCTTGCGTATAACATCACGACCAATATATCCACCCCGGTGAATCCTTATCCCCTGTCACTGGACTTTGAATTTGCAGATGAGTTGGACAACTTTATTTTAAATAGTGAAAATCATCCAGTAGTAAAAAATGACACGCTGGATGGGAAACCGGTCACCGTTTTTACCCTTAATGAGAAGCTGGCAACGCCGCGCACGACCGCGGATTATACCCAACCGGTGACCACGGCTGGAAGCATTGCTTCATTTGATTCGGACAGTGGATTGCTGCTTAAATTGGAGAGGACCGTTGTACTTGCAGACGGATCAAAACGGACATTTTATACTGACACCATTGCAGTTGAAACTGGAGTGCAGCCAACCTTGGAGGCAATCAATTTTGTAAATGGGATATGGTAACCTCCCCTCGAAAGACGTGTGATTGGTTCCACCGAAGTTTAATTTCAGGATGTATATTCGAAGCAGCTTACCCAAAAAGGGATCAGGGCGACCACTGTGGTCGCCCTACAGTTTTAAACAGACCAGCCCCTTGAGATACGCTCCTTCGGGGAAGTTCAAGGCAACCGGGTGGTCTGGAGCCTGAGATAAATGTTCCAGCATTTGAGCCTCAATCCCCGCATCCAGCGCGGCTGAGGCAATTATTTTTTGGAATAAATCTGCGTTGATGCCTCCCGAGCAGGAAAATGTGGTCAAAATACCGCCAGGGCGCAAGAGTTTAAAAGCCAGCAGGTTGATATCCTTGTAACCTCGGGCAGCCTGGGCAGCCTGGGCCGCAGTGGGTGCGAACTTGGGAGGGTCAAGAATGATCATGTCAAACGAACGGGCTTCGTCCCGCAATTTTCGCAGGACCTGGAAAACATCGCCTTCCAGCGCAGTGTGGTGGTCAGAGGGCAGGGAGTTGAGCGAGATATTTTCGCGGCATAATGAGAGGGCATCCGCTGAAGAATCCACGGAAAGTACCGATTTTGCTCCACCTGCAAGGGCATTGACAGTGAATCCCCCGGAGTAACAGAAACAGTCAAGAACCTCACGATCCAAGGCAAGCCCGCGGACACGTTGACGGTTTAAGCGCTGGTCAAGGTAAAACCCCGTCTTGTGACCGGTTTCGATGTTGACTTTGAATTTCAAACCATTTTCTGTGATGAGGATCGGCTGCGAAATGGGCATACCCCGCAATTGCCCAACGCAGGGAGCAAGACCTTCCAGAACACGCACGTCTGCATCCGAACGTTCAAAGATGGTATTCAGCCCGGCAGCCTCTAACACCAGGGTGGCTAGCGTGTCTTTCCAGTATTCCGACCCTGCGGTTAGGGATTGAAAGACGAGCGTATCTGCATAGCGATCGATGATCACGCCAGGCAGCCCATCCGATTCAGCATGGACCAGGCGATATGCATCCGTTTCTGGTCCGAAATGCTGGATATTACGGGTCCGGATCGCACCATCCATCCGTAGCCTGAAGAAAGCGGGATCAACCGATTCAGCCGGGTCAAAGGTCCACACCCGCGCCCGGATCTGAGAGCTGGGGCTGTAAGCGGCGCGTGCCAGGAACTGACCATCCGCAGCAAGCAGGTCCACAGTCTCACCTGAGGCAGGGTTTCCATTAACCCTGTCAATCGCACCTGAGAAAACCCAGGGGTGCCGACGCAGGAGCGATTTTTCGCGTCCGGGCTTGAGATTGAGAGTCGCGATTTCTTTACCGGCCATAAAACGAGAAGATAATTATGCAACAAACGGAATTACTGGGGAAATCAAGAAATAGAAATGCCGGTCAATTTTTATGACCGGCATCCATTCATCAAATAATCCCGATCTCGTGTCCAGCTTTTTCGATCACACCCAGGGCGTGTTCAATTTCTTTGGTTTCATGTGCAGCGGTAACGGTGGCGCGCAAGCGGGCCATGCCCTCCGGCACAGCCGGTGAGACCACGGGCAGGACGAACAGGTCCCGATGGTGGCAGACCTGGGTTAATTTGTAGGCACGCTCATCGGTGCCACACAGTACGGGCACAATGGCGGTGGTAGACAGCAAAGTATCAAATCCGGAGTTTTTCAACCCCTTGATGAATTGTTCGCCATTGGCATTGACCTTTTCGATGCGCCAGGGTTCATCAAGGATAACCTTGAAGGCCTCATTCGCGGCGGCAGCCTGTGCAGGGGGCAGCGCTGCGGAAAAAATGAAGGCACGGCTGGCATGCCTCAGGTATTGGACAAGTTCTTTCCTGCCGGCTATATATCCACCCACCGAGGGGATGGTCTTGCTGAGGGTGCCCATCTTGATATCCACCACGTCGGGCAACCCGAAATGTTCCTCGATGCCGCGCCCGGTCTTGCCGAGCACACCAACCGAGTGGGCTTCGTCGATCATCAGCCAGGCATTATATTTCCGGCAGATTTCCACCGTCCTGGGTAGGTCGAGGACATCTCCGTCCATGCTGAATACTGCGTCAGCAACCACCAGTTTTGCCACATCACCCGGCGCCTGTTGGAGCCTGCGTTCCAATTCTTCCATATCATTATGCTTGTATCGTCGAAATTCCGCTCCCGACATGAGACAACCATCCACAATGGAGGCGTGGTTAAGTTTATCGGAAACGACGTAATCCCCCCGGCCCATCAGTGTTGAGAGTACGGTTAGATTGGTGACATAGCCTGACGAATATGTGATTGCCGCTTCAGCATGCTTAAAGGCAGCGATGGTTTCTTCGAGTTCCTTGTGCACCGTGAGCGTACCAGCCAGGAGGCGCACTCCATTTGTACCAGTACCGAATTTATCTATGGCAGCCTTGGCAGCAGCATTAATACGCGGGTGACCGATCAGGCCCAGGTAACTATAAGAAGCAAACATCCCCATCTCACGCCCACCCACAATAACCCGCGAGCCTCCCTTGAGCTCCTCAATCGGCAGGTTGTAAAAATACAAGTCATCCTCGCGCAGTTTCCTCAATCGCTCAGTATAAAAATTGATGCGTTGGGTGACGGCATCATTGGTGGTATGGATATCCATGTGCGCTCCTAGTGGAAAAAATCTGCGTAAGTATAGCACAGACCTTCGCGGCCCATGATTGGGCACTGAAATACTCTACGACCATACCCTCGATCTAAAACATCACTCCGCAATCGTAGGGGACAAGATTCTTTTCCTGATAATCCTGGATGACATTTGGCAGGGATCGGCTGATGGTATAGGTCTCCTCAAAAAATCCGCCCCAGCGGGTGAATGTCACCAGCTTCACCTCAATGGATTGGGTCCCGATATTGACCGTAGGACCGACATTTTTCAAGAGAGCGGCACGGATCCGCGAAGGAATCGATATCCGGTAACCGAAATTACCATCCAGACTTGTCACGATGTCATTGACATCGATTTTTTCGCAGACGATCTGCACGTCGCCGTAGTTGGAGTGCCAGAATTGATAGAATTGATCACCCATTAATGTCAGCAACACAAATTGGAAAAAACCTTCAGGTGTATCGTCCGTTTGGATGTAGTCAAGATAGTTTGGGGCATCCCCGGCGGCTGTCAACTCAGATTCACTGGCATAAGGGGACTGACCGGCAGACCGGACATAAAGAATGGGGGAACCGCCCATCCCATCATAATGGTAGACATAATCCAATGCATACCCAGGCTTCATCGATAGGTGATCGAGCACGGTGAAGTACTGCATCACATCGAATTCATCCCCATTTTTTACCGGGTTGTGTTCCTGGAAATTATCCGGGAATTCCAGAGCGCCTGTCAGGGAAGACAGGGCATCCACAGTGGCACGGCACGTGGAGATGGAGCCGCTGGCCTCCTGGACTGGTCCGCAGGCGGAGACCAGAATTCCCAAAATGAGAATAAAGGACAATTTCTTCACGGAGGCCTCCATTCTGGATAAATAAGAAAAGTTTCCCAATGAATTCACAACCCTTCTGCTATTGGCTCCATCACCACGATCGGGATGTGCCGGTTGGTCATTTCCTGGTAGTGGAGATAAGGTGGGTGATGCTCAACGGCATATTGCCACAGCCGGTCGTACTCAGCGCCTTCCGCTACGTGAGATTCAACTTGGATGGTTTTTCCACGCACCTCGATCGTGGTCCGGGGTTGCGCGAGCAAGTTATAATACCAGGCAGCCTGCCTGGGCTTTCCCCAGTTTGAACCGACCAGGAAATATACCCCTTCCGTGAAGAAGTACGCGATGGGGGTCACCATCTTTCGGCCTGAATGACGCCCGGTGGTATGAAGCAGAAGGATCGTTTGTGTTCCGAGCTGACTGCCAATGCGTCCCCGGCTTAACCGGATGGCGAAGGTGTTCATCGCCATAAATATTTTCAGGGATAATCCATCCATGCTTGCAGATCCATTATCGAAACGACTGGTGGTCTTCACCTGGACGAAATGGGCGCAGGCTGAACGCAGACCAGGTTGCATTGACCGAGACCAGTTTGATCCACTTCATGTCCACTTTACGGACCGAGTCCCACCCCTGATCACGGGTCAGGTCGGTCTGGACCTTAGAACCCCCCTTTGGGAAGGTCAGCCAGAGCAGACTATTGGGCTGGAGTGAAGAAATAATGCGTGGCAAAAATGCGAACAATTCCGCCTCGCTATTTAATAATACCTGCACCCAGTTGTATTTTCCATCAAGGTGGTTTGAGAGCTGGATGTCTTCCGGCAACGGGGATCGTTCCTGCAGATACGCTGCCGGCGCACCAACCAACGCTGCCTTCTGCCCGGCTTTCAATTTTAGCTTGGCAGCCAACAGGCTGTTGGGCATCTTATTTCTCCAAATATTTTTTCATCACCACCCAGTAATTATCGATCCAACCCTGCTTGAACTCTTCTTCGGTTCCGTCCGGAAGATGTGAATGGGTAAATTCCAGCCGGGTGCCTTTCGGGACGGCAGTGAGTTTAAAGGTCACCCGGGAAAGAAATCCTTCAGGCCAGTCAATTGCGCGCCAATCCTGGACGATCTTTTTGTCAGGGACCAACTCCACGTTTTTCCCGGCAATATAGTTATCGTATGCTGAGAACTTTCCGCCTACCGTACGGCTGATGCTGGCTTTGCCGCCTGTGAATGCTGCGTGTTTTTTTGAATCCATCAGGGCTTCATATACTGCGTGGGGAGTGGCTTTGAAGGTGACAGTTTGCTTGATCAGCTTGGACATGGCAATCTCCTTGTCGATGAACAATAAATTTCAAACCACAAACATTATCATAGCATAATGAAGCAAAAAAACAATGAGAATTCGAAGAGTCCTTTCATACCCAAGGGGGATATAATCAAAAATCTGCAATTTGGTCACGGAGAAAAAATGTACAGGAAACCATTCACGGATAAGGTTGTGATCATTACAGGCGCCTCGAGCGGCATCGGTCGGGAACTGGCTCATCAACTCGCCGGACAGGGAGCGTGGCTTGCTTTGGCTGCAAGGAATACCGTTCGCCTGGAAGAAGCCAGGGTAGAATGTGTGCAGCGGGGAGGTAAAGCCGTGGTGATCCCCACAGATGTCAGCATTCAGGCACAATGTGCTGAGATGGTTGAGCTTACGATGCAGGAGTATGGTCACATCGATGCATTGGTCAATAATGCCGGCATCACCATGTGGGGAAAGTTTGAAGAGATCAGCGACGTGGGATTCCTCGAGCAAATCATGCGCGTAAATTATTTCGGGAGCATGTATTGCACCCATTATGCACTCCCTCACCTTAAGCAAACCAAGGGCTTGATCGTCGGTATTTCAAGCCTGACAGGGAAGACGGGGGTTCCCACCCGCAGCGGATATGCTGCCAGCAAGCATGCCATGGTCGGGTTTTTCGACTCCCTGCGCATCGAATTGGCTCCATACGGAGTAGGAGTCAGCATGATCTATCCGGGGTTCGTAGCTTCTGAAGTGCGCGCCCGTGCCCTGGGACCGGACGGGAAGCCGCTGATGACAAGCCCGGTTCGTGAAAGCGAAGTGATGACGGTGGAAAAGTGTGCGCAATTGATAGTCAATACAATGACAGGCAGGAAGAGGGAATTAGTGATGACCCTGCGCGGCAAGGTGGGGCAATGGATCAAGTTGATCGCCCCCGGTTTGGTCGATAAGATAGCCAGCCAGGCGATCAAATCGGGCAAATAACATAAACTGGCGGATATCCATTAACCTCGCATTGGAACAATAATTGCCAATTATTCCAAATCAACATTATTGCGGGGAAGATATATAATACCATTTAGGAATTTCATCACAATATGACGTTTCCGTTCAGCAGCGAATCCCATCATGTAAAAACATTGGTAACCGGTCATGTCGTCCCGGAACCGGAACGATGCATTCAATGCGGGATATGTTCATTCAATTGCCCCATCAACATCGATGTCCGTCTCTATGCCTGGTTGGGTGAATACGTAGAGGATTCGTATTGCCTGACCTGTGGAGAATGCGTGGAACGCTGCCCGCGCGGGGTGCTGCATTTTGAGAGAACGGAATTATTCCCAGCGAGGAAAAAATGACCCGCCACGTTATTATCGGAATGGGCATCGCAGGTTATGCGGCAGCCGAGACACTGCAGACGCTCGACCCGAAAGCTGAAATCGTCATCGTAACTGACGATCACCACGGATTCTATTCCCGACCTGGACTGGCGTATTACCTGACCGGCGAGATCCCTGAAAAGCAGTTGTTCCTGTTCTCTAAAAAAGGCAGACTAAACCTGGGTATTCAACATGTTAATGGGCGTGTGACACGAATTGATCCAGCCGCGCACCAATTGGAAGTAAGCAATGCTGAAAAACTGGATTATGACCGCCTGCTGCTGGCTACTGGCGCAAGCGGGGTGCCGCTGGATGTTCCAGGGGCAAACCTGCAGGGCTTGGTCAAACTTGACGACATGGAAGATACCCACAAGATTCTGTCGATGATTCAAAGCACAAAAACAGCGGTCGTGGTGGGCGGGGGAGTGGTAGCAGTTGAACTGGTGGAGGGATTGATCCATCGGGGAATAAAGGTCCACTACCTGCTGAGGGGAGACTGGTTCTGGCCCAATGTACTTGGCGAAATGGAAGCCTGCATGATTGAGAAATACCTGACCCATGATGAGGTCTCGCTCCACCACCATACTGAAATCGTGGAGATCATGGGGAAACGTGGCAAGGTAAGCGGAGTGCGGACTTCCACCGGGGAGACACTGAAATGTGACATGGTGGGAGTGGGGATCGGGGTTAGACCGCGGATGGAGCTGGCGAAAAGTGCCGGCATTAAAACGGAACGGGGCATCCTGGTGGATGAGTACCTGCGTACGAGTGCGCCCGATATTTTCGCGGCTGGCGATGTTGCCCAAATCTTTGACCCGGCAAGCGGTCGTTCGTCCGTGGACAATCTCTGGTACCCCGCCCGAAAACAAGGGCGAATAGCTGCGTTTAATATGTCAGGACAGAATGAAGCCTACAGGCGAACAATTGCCACCAACGTTTTACGATTGGCAGGCGTGATGACTACCATCATTGGCGCAATCGGCAGCGGGCGAGACGAGGGCCAGGTTTATACTTCACGCGGTTCAAGTGAGACCTGGCAGCAATTGCCAAATACCATCGCAGCAGAGAGCGGTACCGATGTAAGCCATCTGCGCCTGGTCGTTGGGGAGCAGATATTGCTGGGTGCCCTGGTGATGGGCGACCAAAAAATTTCCAAACCCATTCGCGACATGATCAATGCACGTGTGGATATCACCCCCATCCGGAAGCAATTGATGCAATCGAACGCACAATTGGGACAATTTGTAATGGATTACTGGATCAAGACCAAGGGTGGAGGCGACAACCGATGAACCGGGGTGTTGATCTGCGTGGATGTATCCACTGGTTATTAGCGAGGATCCAACGAACGATTAATTAATGTTATTGCTGATTCAAAAAAGGGGCTTGAATATCAATGAGGGAAAAGAAACCTTATGGCTGCCTGACTCTATCCGGGCTGATTACATCCATCCTGAGCATTCTAATCGTGGTTGTGGTGGGACTTTTCCGCGGCGGCGTTCTTTTTAACCCTGGCGCCCTAAATGCACATCCAGGTTCTTCGCTGGGAGGAGTCACTTCCCATGCTGACCTATCCGGCAGGTGTTCCGCCTGCCATGCAGCGTTCTGGCAATCGACGACAATGGATGACCGCTGCATGGTTTGCCACGCAGATGTGGCTGCCCAGCAGCTGGATCCAGCCACGCTGCACGGTGACAAGTTGATAAAAAAACCAGGCATGACTTGCCGGGTCTGCCATCCCGATCACCGCGGCGCCAGCGCTCCACTAACCGACATGTCCAAGGTTAACATTTCACACATTGATTTCGGGTATGCTCTTACCGCCCACCAAAAACAAACGGATGGTTCCGCTTTTGTCTGCAGCACCTGCCACGTTAACGGTTACACCTCGTTTGACCAGTCGGTTTGCACCACCTGCCACCAGCAGATCAAGGCAGATTTCATGCAAGCTCACCTGCAGGCGTATGATGTGAACTGCCTGGCTTGCCACGACGGGATCGACACATACGGACACAACTTCAACCATAACAACGTGGTCTTCCAACTGACCGGGAAACACACTTCGTTGGATTGCGGGGCATGCCACAGCGGCGCCCGCTCGATCGCAAACATGAAGGCCACCGCGCAGGATTGCTCTGCCTGCCACGCCAAGGATGACGCCCATAAGGGTCAATTTGGCAGCGGATGCGGCACGTGCCACTCAACCAACGGCTGGCTTCCGGCAACGTTCGACCATTCACTGACAAAATTTCCGCTGACCGGTGCTCACGCCGGGTTGGTTTGCGCGAAGTGCCATGTCAATGCTGTCTTCACCGTTCTCCCCACAACCTGCGTCTCATGTCACCCAGATCCCGCATACCACGCCGGGCTTTTTGCCGGGATGACATGTGATCAGTGCCACTCCACCACCGCCTGGACTCCAGCCATCTTTAACCTGCCTCACGCCGGCAATTGCGGCGAGCACGGCTGCATAAATCATGAAGGATCAACCTGCCTGGACTGTCACCCGGTCAGCCTTTCCCAATTCGACTGCCTGAAATGCCATACCAGTAATAATCCCACGGACGGCGGAAACGGCGGAGATTAAAAAATCTGCAAGTGGGAGGTGATCGTATTGATTTACGATACTAATAATGTGATCTTCCTTTGGGAAGGGAAAGGTGATTGCCTCGCGATTACTTGTGCCCCAAAAGGAGCACGGCTGCGGCTACAGACGGATCGGTCTCGAACGTAAAAGTGTCCCAGTCAGCATATGCCTGCACATCTGGAATGATGCCTGTTTTTTCCCAATCAGCGGGGGAATGGAGGGGGACAAACCGTTCTTCCGCCAGCCACAAAAGTGACCCATCGCTCAGGTTGTGACCATGAAGGATCTCGACATTGCCCAACGTGGTCTGTCCGACGACCTTGGCGCGACCGATATCCTGCAAGACTCCGGAAAAGATCTCCCCGAAACTGACCGTGTCAGTGCCCACAAGCACCACCATCGGTACGGTTTGCGAATTGTTGATTGGATCTGCACTGGCTTGCAGGGGGCGGGTTTCAGTGCGGCTGGCGAAATTTCCGACGATCCCGTCGGTGAAATAGCTCAAAATCGGTTCGACTACATCACTCGAGCCTCCGCTGTTCATGCGGTTATCCAGGATCAACCCATCCAATTGCCCGAACTGCTGAAGAGCTTGTTTGACCTGACCGGGGAAGGTTTCATCGAAGAAGGAAGGCAGGAAGATATACCCGATCCGTGAGCCATCCTGGGTGGGGACCATTCTGGCGATGATGGGCAGCGAAGAAGTGATCGGAGACCGAACAATCATAACGCTGCGAGGCGAATCGCCCGGGGATTGAACCGTGAAAACAGCTGCGCTGCAAGCCGGACCTCGCACTCTTTGAGGGTATGGGACTCCATTTTCCACCAGGGGAATCCCATCCACAGCAAGCAGTGAGTCATGCGGTTTGAGGCCGGCATGTTCTGCGGATGATCCCGGGAAAACCAGGATGATGGACAGCCGGCTTTTTTCCAGCAAGGGCAGGATAACCACTCCTATACCAACATAATCATTCTTTCCGGCCAGTTGTTCATTGGAGGCGGTCACTTCCACCGGTGATAAATATTGGGAATGCTCGTCTCCCAATTCTGCAATGAGATTTTGCATCTCTTTATAAAAGGTTTCGGTGTCCAGTCCACTTTCGATCTTGGTCCGGTATTTAGAAATGGTGGCAGGCCAGTCCAGCCCATTTAAGTCAGGATAAACATACAAACTCGGGATCGGGCTGGTGAGTTCATCAAAAATCCTTAATTGGTCGCTCTGCGAAAGAGGTGGATTCGTCCCCAGGCTGAGGGTCGGTTCGGCAACTGTGGTCGCGGCTGGGAGGGTCGCCACAGCCTGCCCTGAACACGTAGGAGGGATATAAACAGGGATCGGGGTGGGAGGGGCAGGGGTGGGAGTAATGGTGGGCAGCATCGGGGTGGATGTGCTCACCTGGACTTGCGAAGGCGGGATCCGGGATACCAGGTTGCAGGATAAGCTGAACAGGATGACAATAACAATGAAAAATCTCTTGATGTTCATACTTCAACTCCCTTTCATAAAAAGATCCTAATAAACAATCAAAAAGTTGAGCGTCATCCACGATCAAGGCTGATTGTCAGCAGCCCGGATATTAAAAAAAGAAGGAAGATGATAACCGATTAATGCCCCGAAAAGCGGGTACAACGCTTTAACGAAGCCAATTGGGGCTGTTGCCAACAATACCAACACTCCAACAATGGAGACAATCAGCGTCGTCCCCAGGCGGATCCACCTCAGCCTCCTGGTGTACCCAAGGCGCAAGTTGGCGAGTGTGCCAGTGCCCCAAACTCCAAGACTATACCCGGCTACGAACACAACTAATTCCCAGCCATTCCCAACTCCCAATAAAAGCGCTCCAGTAAAGCCGAGCAAAGAACCAACGATCAATTGCAGGATGGCGATGAGCAGGACCATTAACATTTTCATGGATAATGTCTCCTGTAATTCGGATAGTAATTATCTTATTATATAGGCTGGTTATAGTACCAATTCCTGAAATTTTCAAGGTTTACAAAGAATTGAATTGTGTCGGGAAAATCGAATCGAAGCTGAATTAAACAAAGGAAATTTTCCGACAAACCAAATATAGTAGATCATGGTGGACTACTCTTTCCGAGAAACCACTCATTTTATTATGGGGCTACATTGTGCGATATAATACAAGTTGTCAGACAACCTCCCCCTTCATTATAATAGGAGTTCCAAGATGACCACGATAGACCTTACCATCCAAAAAGACCGCCGGGAACGCGCCGTCCAGCGCGCGCGCGAAACGCAAGATTGTCATCCCCACCTTTGCCCAGATGAAAGATCCTGCAAAGGTACCAGCCAGGGTAAAGGAATCTTTAAAGAGTGTTGGGTTGTGGGATGTGGACCCGCGCAACCTGTTCCGGATCACCTGGCATAATGAAGCAAAGGCAAATGGGGGTGGATTCGGCGGCGTAAACACGCTCGAACTGCCCACTTCCCTGACCGGTGTGAAAGCGCGCATCATTGTGCTGGTTGGCAAGTGGTTCCCCACCGGAGCACATAAAGTGGGTGCGGCGTTTGGATGTCTTGTGCCGCGACTGGTTACAGGTCAATTCGACCCGACCGTGCAGAAAGCAGTCTGGCCATCAACGGGAAATTTTTGTCGCGGCGGGGCATACGATTCCGCGTTGCTGGCCTGCACATCCATCGCCATCCTGCCGGAAGGGATGAGCAAGGAACGCTTTGAGTGGCTGGAGAAAATCGCCGGCGAAACCATCAAGACCCCGGGTTCAGAATCAAATGTGAAAGAGATTTTCGATAAATGCTGGGAATTGAAAAAATCCGGGCAGGAATTGATGATCTTCAACCAATTCGAGGAATTCGGCAACTACCTGTGGCATTATGAAGTCACCGGTCATGCCATGGAGGAAGTCGTAAAACAGGCTGCTGGTCCGAAGGGAACCTACCGGGGGATGGCATCTGCCACCGGATCCGCTGGGACAATCGCAAGCGGTGATTACATGAAGCAAGTTTTCCCGGGAAGTGTCATCGTGGCAAGCGAAGCCCTGCAATGCCCCACCCTGCTGGAAAACGGATTTGGTGCCCACCGCATCGAGGGGATTGGCGACAAACATGTTCCGTGGATCCACAATGCCAGGAACACCGACATGGTTGTGGCTATTGACGATAATGCGGTGGTCAATCTTTCCAGATTATTTAACGAACCAGCTGGACGCAAATATCTTGCCTCGAAGGGTGTTCCAGAAGCAGTGGTTGGTCAATTGGACCTGTTGGGTTTTTCCGGCATTTCGAACGTGCTTTCAGCCATAAAGGCCGCCAAGTACTATGAAATGGATGAGAACGATATCATGATCACCATTCTGACAGACTCGATGGAACTATACCAATCGCGCCTGGAGGAAATGCACGTTGAATTTGGTGCCTACTCTGCCGAAGACGCTGCCGCTGACTTTGCCCGCTATTTGCAGGGTGAATCCACAGACAACCTGCTCGAATTGCGCTTCCCAGACCGGCGGCGGATCCATAACCTGAAATATTTCACCTGGGTGGAGCAGCAGGGAAAGACTTATGCAGAAATCCAGTCCATGTGGAAAGAACCGGACTACTGGACCGGTGTTCAGAAGCAGGCAAATGAGATCGATGAATTGATCGTGGATTTCAATAACGAAGTAGGATTAAACTAAATGTCGGAGTTGTTTTTGAAAAAGCGCAGGAGGAACGCAGCATCCCACCAATTGTTGGATCATTCTTACAGCAATCAACAATCTCGATAAGATCCGAAAATTCTACGATCACAATCCTTTCCCAATCATTTTATACTGGGCGGGGAATTTACAAAATCTTACCTGGGTGCAGAAATAATTCTGCACTCATCGTTTATATGAGAAACGAATAACTGTGCTTTTTGTTTATATAAGTGACAAATATGCTCAATCTAATTTACGCCCTTGGTTTCAGCCTGCTTGGATATCTCTGCGGATCGCTTCCATTTGCAATATGGATCACTCGCCTGGTGAAAGGCGTTGATGTTCGTGATGCCGGATCGGGTCATGCGACCACCACCAACACCATCCGACAGGCTGGATTCCTGCCAGGCGCGGCTGTATTTATCCTGGATGTTGCCAAGGGTTTTATCCCAACCTGGCTTGCAATACGCTACGCACCATCAGCCTGGATCATCGCTTTGACGGCTGCTCTTGCGGTGGTGGGGCACTGCTGGCCCGTATTCGCCGGATTTCGAGGCGGCATGGGACTGGCAACTGCCAACGGCAGTATGATGGCTGCTGCCCCGGTGGCAATACTCATTATTTATGCCATGCTGGGCTTGCTCACCCTGGTCCTTCGCCACAGCGCACGCGCCAGCGTTGTCACCGGGATCTTATTTGCCCCCCTTTTATGGCTGGTCGGGCTCCGAGGCCAGGTGCTTTGGATTGGTGCTGCGGTAGGCTGCGTGGTTGCCTTCCGGTTCCTTATCGACTGGAACCGAAAATATCGGGAACTCTGGCTGGACCGTGAAAAACCCGATAGGAGGGGTTGAATTTTGGGTTGCTTCACTCATAATTCTTTAGAGCGATCACCAATCACCGAATAGGCGTTCACAATAGGACATAATTCCATGCATACATTTGGGGATATATCCATCCCACTTTAATATTGACAAATTAGATGAATATTAGTAAATTAAAATCAATAAACTTCAAGATCGGAAATTTCACAATACAACATTAGAAAGGAGAAACCATGTCCACAATTACCAGAGGTGCTTCCCGAAGGATAAACTGGTGGGCACCGCTCATCGTGACGATCGTTTTGACCATAGTAGCGCTGCTTATTTCCCCTACCGCCCCGTTTGGAAAGTTTTGGGCACCTTCCCCATCTGAACCTACTCCAACTGGACTCCAAATCCCCTTTTTCATTCTCTTAAACGTGGCTTCTGCTCTGACCTTTGGAGCGGGGTTGGCATTCCTGTTTTTTGGCTACCCTTTGTTTAAATCGATCAGGTATGTATCCACCCGGCTGGCTAGGGCAGCACACCTTTCCATCGCGTGGTTGATGTTTAGCTGGTTTCCACATGATAACCTGCACTTGCATAATGGACTGAACCTGAATGGTTTGATCGCCATCGAATATGGCTTTCATCTTACCCTGATGATCGCCGGGGTGATCCTGGCGGTGTTCTTCCTCAGACTTCTCCGCCAGGAAGATCAACAAATGAGCAGGATGGATTAATTAATAAACCCCCCCACAAGGGGGAGTCAAAAAGACTTAAATTAATACCCACCATAACGATATTTCCGCCAACTCGAGACACAGTTTCCCAAATACAATGCTAACCCTATCGTGGTATTCATGACAGCAGTACGAAACAGGAATACGATTATCTGACAGCCAGGTCATGCAACTTTCCCCAATCGACCAGCAGGAAGGGCTGCCAATTTGTCATGCAGTCACAGGTCCCCCCATATAAAGAAAAGGTTTGTCAAGAACCCGGTTTTGGGATAAAGTTAACTCATGCTTAATCCTGCATCGCTCATCCTGGTCTGCCTCCTTCCATCCCCGCGCGACCTGGAGATCGCGCGGTTGCTGGGGTGGTACCGGATCCCTTTCCGCAGCGCACCCAAGGTGGTTGCCGTGGATCACCTGGCATTTTACCAGCCGGGGAGTTTCGACGGCGGTGCTGGAAGGATCGAGTGGACAGCGCCGGTACGCGGCCATGAACTGACCACGCGCGCAGAACTGTTGAAAGATGAAACGAACCATCCACGAGCGGGGGAGGAGTATTTTAAAATCCAACTTGGTCCCCTCGAGAGACTGTCCCACCCGGTGGTGGCGGAGAAATGGAAAAGGTTGACCTTTCTGTATACCACGGGGGAATACTTGCTTATAGCTCGGACGCTCAACGACCTGGTGGTGCAAAGCGAAGAACGCTCATTGCTATGGCAATCGCTGCGTGAACGGGCTCAGAATGATCAATTATATAAAATCGAACTCCCGGAGGCGAATCTCCCCCCCGAACTTCTGATCGCGTTATTGGGGATTAAAGAATTTCAAGAACCCTACCAGCCACAGGAATCTGAAAATGGCAACCTTGATTAAAGGCGGTATGCTTGTCACGGCAAATGATTCTTTCCTTGCCGACCTTCTAATCGAGGGTGAACATATCTCCCAAATCGGTCCAAACCTGCAATTTTCGGACGCCAGGATCGTTGATGCGGCCGAAAAACTGATCTTCCCGGGTGGAGTGGACCCGCACGTTCATCTTGACCTGCCCATGTTCGGGACGGTTTCCTCGGACGACCATTACACCGGCACCAAGGCTGCAGCATTCGGTGGGACCACCACGGTTATCGATTTCGTGTCGTTCGATTTTCACACCTTGCGTGAGTCGGTACAGATGTGGCATGAGAAGGCAGACAAATCAGCAGTGGATTATTCCGCCCACATGAACCTGACCCGCTTCAATGAGAAGATCGCTGCCGAAATCCCGGGCTTGCAGGACTTGGGTATCAGCTCACTCAAGGTTTTTACCGCCTACAACGGCCGGTTACGACTGGACGATGGCAGCATCTTCAAGGCCCTGCGGGTTGCACGGGAAACCGGAACGCTCGTTATGCTCCATGCGGAGAATGGTGACGTCATTGATTTACTGATTGCCGAGGCGCTGGCTGCGGGCCATACCTCCCCCGAATGGCACGCCAAAACCCGTCCCGCCTGGGGAGCGGTGGAGTCAGCGCTGCGGGCTTTTGCACTGGCTGCCATTGCAGATGCACCCCTGTATTTAGTCCACATGAATACCGCCGGGGAAGTGGACATGCTCCGCTACGCCCGTGAGCGCGGGGTAAAAGTGATGGGTGAAACCTGCCCCCAGTACTTATTTTTTACGGAGGACGACCTGCGTCGTCCGGACGGGGCGAAATGGGTATGCTCGCCGCCTGTTCGAACCACTGCTGATAACGCCCGATTGTGGGAGGGGGTGCAGGATGAGTCCATCCAGACCATAGGCACCGACCACTGCCCGTTCTTCTATGATGGCACGAAACCGATACTCTATGAAGGAAAACCGATCGCCATTCCAGGTAAAGAACTGGGGGCGGGGGATTTCACCAGGATCCCCAACGGCTTGCCTGGTGTGGAGGATAGACTGCCGGTCCTTTGGACGACCGGGGTAGGGTCAGGAAAGATGAGTGCCAACCAATTCGTCGCGCTGACTTCCACCAACCCGGCGAAGATATTTGGCCTTTTCCCGCGCAAAGGCGCCCTGTTACCCGGATCAGATGCAGATATTGTCATTTGGGATCCCCGGAAAAAGGTTCAATACGGAGTGGCGCAGGCACATCAGCGCACGGATTATAATTTGTATGAAGGATGGGATTTAGTCGGATACCCTGAAAAAGTTTTCCTGCGGGGACGATTAATCGTTGATGGGAAAGAGTGGAAGGGGGAACGCGGGGGAGGTAAATTCCTGGATCGATCACGGGGTGAATTTTTGTAACATAGCAGGACGATCAGTCCCTCCATGTTTGTTCACTTATTCAGCAACTCTTTCAAGCGCGGATGTTGGGCATATACCCCTCGGCGCTCCGCGGGCAACAGCGCAGCAATGCGGCACATGACTTCATCGGTATATTTCTGCATGGCTGCATCCCGGTCTTTCCCCTTTACAGGCGGCAGGGAAAAAGGTTTCCCCGCCACGATCCTGACGTCCAACCTCTTGAAGTGCTTCAAGCGTTGGACCACCACAGAATCCTCGGTACCGGTCAGGGCCACGGGTAAAACGGGCACACCTGCCTTCCAGGCGAGATAAATTCCCCCTGGTTTGGCCTCGATCAAATTCCCGGTCCTGGAACGGGTACCCTCGGGGGTGATGGTGAAAACCTCTCCTTTTTCCAGCCGTCGCAAGGTCTCGCGGATGGCATGAATGTCGGAGTTATATCTGTCAACAAATATACCGTTGGTGATTTTTACCAACCAGCGGAAAACTGCATATTTCTGGTATTTTTCCGCCACGACCATGATGATGTCTGGACGGTCAAGGACGTAATATGCAAGAGCAGCGTCCAATCGCCCGATATGGTTGGCAGCAACAACAAACCCACCTGCCGGAAGGTTCTCAAAACCAATGATTTTTACACTGGCAATGAGTCCCAGAATAAGGCGCACAATGAACCGGAAAATGGTATGGGTGGACTTCTTCATGGATACCCTGGTTGTAACAACCCCCTCATGACAAGAACGTTAGCAGGATTTTAGGATTTCCCGGCTAGGATTTCTTTCAAGCGCGGGTGATCGGAGTACACACCCCGTTGTTCCTTCGGCAGCAGGGCTGCAATACGGCACATGATCTCATCCGTATCTGCCTGCAACGCCTCATCCCGGTTTTGCGCCTCGATGGGCAGCGGAGGCAGCCGGAATGATGGTCCAATCGAGACGATCACATGCGGGCGACGCAGACGCTTTAATTGACCAAAAAAGATCTTATCGAATGAGCCGCTAATCCCAACAGGTGCTAGCGGATAACCCATTTTGGCTGCCAGGTAACTGACCCCGGGCTTGCCTTCTATCAAGTAACCGACTTTCGAGCGCGTCCCTTCGGGTGTTATGACCAGCACTTCCCCCTTTTTCATCCGGGCAATGACCGCACGTATGGCTTTCAGGTCCGGGTTGAACCGGTCGACGAACAGGAAATTCAAGCCGCGCCCAAGCCAGCGAGTGATCCAGTTTTTTTCCCATTTTTCGCCCACCAGCAGGACCAGGTTTGTATTGTTGACGATGTAAAACGGGAGGAATGCATCCACCAGGCCGATGTGATTGGCTGCAATGATGAAATTTTCGTCCGTGGGAATATTCTCCCTGCCGCGTACTTCCACATTCGTGAGCAGGCGGAGCAGGAATCGGATCAGGAAACGGGTAATTCTAAGTCGCATGGGATTGTTTTATCGATGACACCATTTAGTTTTATCGTTAATTCGGGCACGTTGCTATTCGCGTTTAATGATGTGCGTGATAATGCTGGCTCCGGAACCGCCAATATTTTGTGCCATCCCAACGCGTGCGTCCGGAACCTGTGTCTCTCCGCATTCGCCGCGCAGTTGCTGCACCACTTCGACCACCTGGTAAACACCTGTGGCACCGACGGGGTGTCCGCGCGCTTCAAGCCCGCCGCGTGTCATCACCGGGATGGACCCTGCCAGGCCAATGTTCCCATCCAGCCCCAGCCGGGGACCCTGGCCGCGTTCAGCAAACCCGCAAGCTTCCAGGGAGAGTGCTGACATGATGGTGAAGGCGTCATGGAGTTCAAAAACGTCAATATCGCCCGGACCAACACCCGCCTGGCGGTAGGCAGCCTGTGCAGATTTGTATGCCGCCGCAAGGAACAGCGGATCATGCCGGTCATGCAGGGCGATCGTATCTGTGGCGGATGCAGAACCAACGATCAGGACTCGCGCCCCGTCCTTAATAGAATCAGCAGGGACGATGTAGAGCGCTGCCGCCCCGTCCCCGATCGGTGACGCATCCAGCAGGTTGATCGGCGTGGCGATCATGGCTGATTTCTCGAACTCTTCGACGGTGATCTTGTGGTGCAGGCGGGCGAACGGGTTGTGCATGGCGTTGGCGTGGGCATTGATGGCAAAGGGCGCAAAATCAGCATGCTTCCAGCCGTACTCGTGCATGTAGCGGCGCATGATTAGCGCATTCAAGCCCACGAAAGAGACCCCCATATCCACCTCGTAATCAGCATCAGCGGCAGTGGCGAGGGCAACTGTGACCTCGTGTGGTGACCGGTCGGTCATCTTTTCCACGCCCACCACGAGTGCTGACTCATCGTCTCCTGAACTTACCGCCATCAACCCCGAACGGAGCGCGGCTCCCCCAGAACCACAGGCTGCATCGATCTTGACAGCCGGGACTTTTAATCCAGCCCAGTGTGCCACGAGCGGACCAAGGTTATTCTGAGCATTGATAACGCCCGACATCATGTTGCCCAGAAACATACCGTCTGCGGTTTCGCGCCCCGCATCCATCAGCGCAGCATGGATGGCTTCCACTGCCAGCTGGCGGATGGATTTATTCCATGCCTCGGCAATCTTTGTCTGGCCGATCCCGATTATGGCCACTGGTCGCATAACGATCCTCGTTTCCTCATCCCTTTAGCATAAGAAGAGCGATGAATACTTGAATGGTATGGTTGGATTTTACCCGATGATTCTGTCAGGTACTATCAAACTTGACAATCGCAGAAAATCAGGTGTCAGATTTGACGCGGACGCGGGTCGCGCACCAACCAGATCAGCAGACTGACAATGACCAGCCCACCCACAGCCGATACCATGAAAGTAGTCTTGAACCCAGCTGTATCAGCTATCCAGCCGCCCAGCAGGGGGGCGATGATGGTAAATGGCGCTACCAGCGTATTCGAAAGACCGATATAGGTGGGACGGGTCTCTTCATTTCCAAACTCGGTCGTAATTGCCATCCCGATTGTCCAGTAGGCTACATTTGTCAGCCCGGAAAGAATAAAAACCAGGTACATCCAATTAAAGGAAGGGGCTCCCCAGGCGATCAATGAACTGAGCACAGCTGCAACAGACCCTGCAATGAGCATGGGGCGGTGCCCAAGCCGATCGCCCAGCCAGCCCATTACGATATTTGCTATTGTCGAGGAAATGGTCACTGCCGCGGTTAATAATCCGGCGGTCAGATCGCTCATTCCAAAGCGCTGCAAGCCATAAACGATGTAAAAAGCAAAACCCATGGTGGCGAATTGTGACAAAAGGCGCACAAACAGGAAATTTCGAAAATTTTTGTCTTTTCGCAGGATCTCCAGTCCGCCTTTCCAGGGTGAAGGCTGGCGATTAGAGATCACTTTCTCGAAATCCACCGGCTCACGCGTAACTCCCAGGCAAATCATCGAGAGTCCCATCCCCACAATGGTCAGAGTAAAACAAATAGCAAAATTGAACGGGTCACGCACTTTTACCAGGATGTACCCTGCTGCGACTGCCGCCATACTGATGAGCACATTTGCCAGCGCTCCCTGGGCGCCAAAAAAGGTGCCGCGCCAATCGGGCGGAATGATCTTGGCGATCATGCTCTGCCAGCCATTGGCGGTGAACCCGGCTCCAAGTCCCTGCCAGATGAGGATAATAAAGGTTAAAACCAGGGCTGCCTTGTTTCCAAGTACGGTCATGAAAAGAGCCACCAAAGCCAGCCCCAGGAAAGGCAGACGTTCATGGATGGTCATCCACATCACCATTGGCTTGTACCGCCGCAGGCGCGCCACCGAGTTCGCCATGAACAATTGCGGTAACTGCCAGCCAACAGCATGGATGGCGGGGATCAGCCCGATCAGCACAGCAGAATGGGTCATCCGACTGACAAAGAGGGTGACAATGGTCCCGACTGAACCAAACCCCCAGCCAAGCCCATAAAAAGCACCGTCCAGCAGGTTGACGGTGATGTTGTACTTCAAATGTGTGCGGATGGACTCTTCCAGGGAGGGCATATCGTCCAATTTTACCACCCGACTTTTTCTGATAATCATTGGGGTTTATTCGATTTCCTGCCTCCACCTCCTTGACAAGAGAGGGAGAAGTTGTAAAATATAAACGAACGTTCGTTCATATAATGGATTAAACCTATGTCTGAACACAAACTCACGAAAGGCGAGCGCACCCGCCAGAGCATAACTGACTCCGCTTATACACTCTTTCTCGAGCAGGGTTATGCAGCTACGTCGGTGCGACAAATTGCCGGGAGGGCGGGGTTGGCTCTTGGGGGAATCTATAATCACTTTGATTGCAAGGAAGCCATTTTCAGCGAACTCATCATTCAGCGGCACCCCTACAAACAAATCCTTCCAATCCTGCTCGAAACTCCCACCGACGACATGGAGATATTTGTTCGTAATGCGGCTCACACGATGGTCAATGAGTTGGGAAAAAGACCCGATTTTATCAAGTTAATGCTGATCGAGATGGTTGAATTCAAGGGGCGCAACATGCCGAGTATCCTGAAGCAGGTACTTCCACAGGTCCTCCCATTAATTAAGAAGTTCAATGCAAATACGCTTCGCCCCATGCCGCCATTTGTTTTCTTTCGGGCTTTCCTGGGCTTGTTCTTCTCATATTATATGACCGAGCTATTATTAGCCAACACACCAGTTGCATTGCTGTCGGGTGACTCACTGGACCATTTTGTCGAAATATTCCTTCACGGTGTCATGGCAACCAAGGAGCCATCATGAACTCTCGCCTCGTCTCCATTCTCCGCAAGGAGTTCATCCAGATCGCCCGGGACAAACGCACGCTGGTGATCATTTTACTCATTCCAATCATGCAGTTATTTTTACTGGGGTATTCCGCAACCAGCGACGTGCGCAACATACACCTGGCGGTTTTTGATCAATGCCGCTGTGCAGAATCGCGTTCCCTGCTGGATGCATACCGAGCCGCCGATTATTTCCAGCTGGCTTTCACGGCGGGATCAGAAGACGATATCCGCAGCCTGATCGAGCAGGGGAAGGTGCGAGCAGGTCTCATTATCCCACCGGATTATGATACCTCCCTGGCAAGAGGCAACGCCGAAGTCGCTTTCATCCTGGACGGGTCGGACGCAACGGCAGGGTCGACTGCCCTCTCGGCAGCCACGCTGATCGGTCAGTCTCAGGCCACCCAACTGATGGTCCAGCGCTTGGAGAGAAGTGGATTGAATGCACGGATTTTCCAACCCCCGCTGCAGGTCCGCACCCGGGTCTGGTACAACCCCGACCTGGTCAGTTCCTATTTTATGATCCCGGGTGTGATCGGCATGATCCTGTACGCCATTACATCCATCCTGACCGCCACGGCGGTGGTGCGTGAGCGCGAACGCGGCACCATAGAGCAATTGATCGTCACCCCCATCCGCCCATGGGAATTGGTTGTAGGCAAGATACTCCCATACGCCATCCTGGCTTTTATCGATACCCTGGAAGTGCTTGCCATCGGTCATTGGTGGTTTGGGTTGCCGGTGCGGGGAGACCTAAGCCTCATCCTGGCTTGTTCTGGGCTGCTGGTTTTATCCGGGCTTGGGATCGGGCTGTTCGCGAGTACGATTGCCAACACCCAGCAGGAAGCCATGCTGACGGTCTGGATGACTCTCCTGCCGGGAATTTTCCTCTCAGGTTTTTTCTTCCCGCTGGAGGCCATGCCGCAGGTACTGCAGTGGGTGTCTTACATTATCCCACTGCGTTATTACCTGATCATCATCCGCGCCTTGCTGATAAAGGGGGTTGGGGCGGGAGCCATTTGGAGTGAGATCCTGGCCCTGACCTTGTTTGGCATCGCCATTATGGGCGCAGCTTCTGTCCGTTTTCGCAAACGTCTTGATTAAGGAGTCGCTATGGAACATAAACGTCCACCCATCCCTGCAATTGTCCTCCTAATCGTGGTCATCCTTGTAGCCGGTTATTTCGGGGTTCGAGCCCTGTTGAACCCTGGCAGTACCGCCTTGACCGCTTCCGGCACCATCGAAGCCGTGGAAATCACCATCTCCCCGGAAATTGGCGGAAAAGTAATGGAGGTAACGGTTGATGAAGGGGCTCTCGTAACAGCGGGAGAAACCCTTTTTCGCCTGGATGACACCCTGCTCCAGGGTCAGAGAGCTGTCTCGATCGCATCTTTGAACCTGGCGCAGGCAACAGCCGCCACGGGGGATGCTTCTCTCGCAACAGCCCAGGCAAATTATTCCGTGATCCTGGATACAGCCCGACTTGCTACGGCTTCTTCCCGTACACTTGATTGGCGTGCTGGCAGCCCCCCCGGCTATACCCTTCCGGGAGGGTATTTCAGCCTGGCTGACCAGGTCAGCGCTGCCCAGGCTGAAGTGGATGCCTCCGGGTCGGCAGGAGTTACGGCTTTGAACAATCTAAACACCCTCCTGGCTGACCCGGTAAACTCGGTATTCGTGGTGGCTGAGAAGCGGCTGGTTGAAGCGCGTGCCGCCTCCCTCGCTGCCCAGGATGTATTGACCCGCGCAAACGCATCCAATAATACCGACCTGCGCGCTACAGCCCAGGCTGCCTATGACAATGCTAAGACCGAGTTGGATGACGCCCAATCAAGTTATACCGGTTTACAGGATTCTGATTCCGCCCTGAAAATCATCACTGCCCGGGCCGATCTATCAGCAGCACAGGAGCGCTTTGAATCCGCCCGTGACCGCCTTTTGGCATTGCAGACCGGGGAAAATTCACCCCAGGTGAGGGCCGCCTTGGCAGTTCTTTCCCAGGCACAGGCTGCCGCTGACCAGGCCAAATCGGCGGTAAAACAAGCGGAGGCCAACCTGGCTTTGATCGACATCCAGATTGCCAAGTTGACCATCACGGCTCCTGCCAAAGGGGTTATTTTAACCAGGTCAATTCAACCTGGGGAAATCGTTGCTCCCAGCGCTGCAGCAATGACCCTTGGTCAGCTCGACAACCTGAGTATTACTGTCTATGTCCCTGAAAACCTTTACGGGGATCTATCCCTCGGTCAGTTAGCAAATGTGACGGCGGACTCCTTCCCAGGCGAGACGTTCAATGCATCGGTGACACATATCGCAGACCAGGCTGAATTCACTCCCCGCAACGTCCAGACCGCAGAAGGACGATCCGCCACAGTTTTTGCCATCAAGCTCCAGGTACAGGATACGGCTGGAAAACTTAAGCCAGGTATGCCTGCGGATGTAGTTTTCGGAAAATAATCCATCTAGGAAGGCGATTCAGGTTGGAAAACGATGATCCCGGATAAATTCTGGAACAGAATGAAATTTGTTCAAGGAATCCATCGTCTATTATATGCGGTGGGGCTTGGACCACTGGTCGGGAAGTTTATTCTCCTGTTGACCACCACTGGTCGAAAGACCGGGCAGAAGCGGATCACCCCTTTACAGTACGAAGAGATCGAAGGGGAGTATTTCCTCGGTTCGGCGCGAGGGGCTAAGGCAGACTGGTACCGCAACATCCAGGCGGACAGTAAGGTCAAAGTGAGAGTGCAGGGGATTTCATTTGACGGCCTGGCTGAAACCGTAACGGATCCGGAGCGGATCGCAGATTTCCTTGAAACCCGCCTCCAGCGGCATCCCGTGATGGTTGGTTTGTTGATGCAAAAAGTACATCATCTGCCAAAACGACCAGACCGAAAGCAGTTGTTGGGTCTGGTAGCTTCAGAGGCAATGGTTGTTATAAGACCGGTAGCGATATTATGAAATATTTTTGCTTTATGCCAGGAAAATGTCATGCCAGCGTCGATCATTGCCCAGCATTTATATAAAACATTTGGTGCGACCCATGCTGTCGACGATATGAATTTTAATATCGCTTCCGGCGAAATATACGGGTTGGTTGGCTCGGATGGGGCAGGCAAAACAACCACCATGCGACTTTTAGTGGGCGCTCTCAAGCCCGATTCAGGGGATGCCTCAATTTGCGGATATTCCGTCAGCCGGCAGACAGAGTTGGTACGCGCCCAAATTGGCTACCTTTCTCAGCGGTTCTCATTTTATGAAGACCTGAGCGTGCTTGAAAATATTCGATTCTTTGCCGAGGTGCGCGGTCTTTCGCGCCAGGATTGGCTGCCGCGCTGCACAGAGATCCTCGGCTTTGTCGGGCTTCTACCATTTAAAGACCGTCGCGCCGGTCAACTCTCGGGTGGAATGAAGCAAAAATTAGGGCTGGCTTCAGCGCTCGTCACCCGCCCGAAGGTGCTTCTGCTCGACGAACCAACCACCGGTGTTGACCCGGTAACCCGGCAGGATTTTTGGCAACTGCTCATTCGACTCGTGTCGACTTCCAATCAACCTTTATCGCCAGATTCAAGAAATAACAATGACGGTGAACGGGTTGCCGTCATCCTTTCAACTCCATATATGGACGAAGCTGCACGCTGCCACCGGGTGGGGTTCATGCGCAATGGGCGGGTGATCGCCGAGGGGACACCTGCGCAACTGCGATCCACCCTGGAAAGGATGCATCATCGAACTGCGCGGGGCTTCCCTGCCGTCCCTGCGTCAGGCAGTAACAATGTTACCGGACGTGGAGGATGTGCGCGCTTTTGGAGATAAATTGCACCTGCGGGTAGTCAGCGGAAAGGCTGATTTGGTCCTAACTGCCCTGGCTAAGGTTTTTCCAACCAGCTCAAGCCCTCGAATGGAAGCGCGCCTGGTTCCCCCCACGCTGGAAGACGTTTTTATCACACTATCTGAATCAACTTGATCGATTTCTCGGTTTCCCAGGTGAAAAAAGATGCCTGACCCCGTAGTGATTACTGAAAATCTCACCCGTCGCTTTGGCGATTTCGTCGCCGTGGACCATGTCACATTTACGGTCGAGGCTGGCGAGATCGTTGGATATCTCGGTCCCAATGGATCTGGAAAGACCACCACCATCCGCATGCTGCTGGGTTTGTACGAGCCGTCGGAGGGCAAAGCCACCGTGCTCGGATTCGACGCCTTCCGCCAATCTGAGCAAGTCCGCTCACAGCGCCGGTTACATGTCTCAGAAATTTTCCTTGTATGATGACCTGACCGTTAGGGAAAATCTTAGCTTTTATGCCGGTATTTATGGGATCCGTGAAAAAACGCGTATCACGGAAACGCTTTCGCTGGTGGGATTGCCCGGGCATGAAGGAGAACTGGCTCGCTCGCTTTCAGCAGGATGGCGTCAGCGACTGGCCCTTGCAATCGCGCTTGTTCACCGGCCAAAATTACTTTTCCTTGATGAACCAACTTCGGGTGTGGACCCGACCGCTCGCCGCAGTTTTTGGGATTTGATCTATACCCTTGCTGCAGATGGGGTGACGGTCCTGGTAACCACCCATTATATGGATGAAGCCGAGTATTGCGGTCGGGTGGGCATGATGCGGGATGGTAAGCTCCTGGCTCTGGATACTCCGGCAGCCCTAAAAAGGCAGGTCATTCCTGGAGATGTTTGGGAAGTATATGCCGAACCGCTGCAGGTTGCCTTGAATGCATGCGAGACCTGCGCAGGGGTATTAAGGGTGGGTCTGGCGGGTGACCATTTACGCATGATCACCGGGAGAGGGAATGACCGAGCCTGTCCTGCTCCAGGAGCTGCATGCCAGTGGATTGAGTGTATCCAAGCTGGAGCGCGGAGAACCCACGCTGGAAGATGTGTTTTTATCCCTGGCGAAGGGATAAGGAGGAAATCACTCCTGTCTCTCCCTGGATGGGTATCCGAACCAGGTCATTCTGCGCTTGCGCGCTTTATCGGGGTGGGATAGAATAATTTCGTGATGAGGAGCAATCACGATGAGAATTGAAGTTAAATCAGCCAGTGAATTGAGTACCTTTGAAAAAGCCCGCCAGGATTGTGTGGTAACCAGTTCGTTGTATGCATTCCTTACCGGTACAAAATGGGCGGACGCCGATTGGACGGTAATGGTTTGGGAGGATGAGGACCTGGTTACCAATGTTCATATTGTCGATCGCACCGTCAAGGTGGGGGACCAGGAGCTCAGGTTGGGGGGTATCGGGAATGTGGCAACCAAGGTGGAATGGCGCAAACGCGGCTATGCCAGGTCGGCACTAAAAACCGCTCAGAATTTCCTGCGTGATCCCCTGAAAGTGGATTTCGGCATGATGATCGCGACCGAACCGATGGTGGCGCGCTATGAGAAAATGGGTTGGAGAGTGGCAGCTCAATCCATGGTGATTGACCAGCCGGATGGAAGAACAACGCTTAATTATCCTGTAATGATCCTGCCGGTGTGCAAGCAGGAATGGCCGGTGGGGGCAATTGATCTGCGCGGATTGCCGTGGTAACCGCCCAAATCATTCCCCAATGATCTGCACCACCAATTCCCTGTTGCGCGCCCGGATATCAAAATCGATGTAAACAACCTGCTGCCAGGTACCCAGGGTTAGGGTTTTTTCAACGAATGGGATAGTCAACGAAGGACCAAGCAGCGCGGCACGCATGTGAGAATGCCCGTTGCCATCATCCCAGGTGGCATTATGTGCGTAATCCCGGTTTGAGGGAACCAGTTCCGAGAACATGCGCTTCAGATCTGCGACCGCACCCGGTTCAAACTCGACGGTGGTCAATCCACTGGTGGAGGAGGGGCAAAAGATTGTTGCAATGCCGGATGTTAATCCGGATTCAGAAATCAAGCCCTGAAGCTCTCCTGTAATATCCTGAATTTCATCATTGCCGCGTGTGTCTCGGGAAATTCTTTTAGTGGTGACAGGCATATCGAACTCCTCAATGGCTATTTGATTCTTTTCCCACGTTGAATGGCTTTCGAGCCAAACCTGGCTCTTACACTATCCAGGGCTTCCTGCAGACGGCGTGATTTCTCAGCCTCCGCATCCCACAATCCAAGTTGGCGGAGTGGCGCGCCCAATCCGCTGACACCCACCCCGATTAATCGCACAGCCTTGCCTTTTTGGCGCACCTTCCCTAAAAGATCAGCGCCAATCGAAAAATTTCCTCATCCTGGTCTGTGGGCTGGGGCAGGGTCACCTGGCGGCTGAGGGTGGTGAAATCCGGCCAGCGCAGCTTCAGCCTGACCGTTACGCCGGCAATGCCTGCTTGACGTAACCGGCGGCCCACGTGCGCAGACAGGTCCCGCAATGTTTGTGCCAGCAGCTTGTCGTCACGCTCGTCGCGGGCAAAAGTGGTCTCCTGGCTGATCGATTTGACTTCACGGCCGGTCACAATCGGGCTGTCATCCACCCCGTGAGCGCGACGGACAAGGTCACGCCCATTCTCCCCGAACCGGCGGATCAGGTCCTCCGCAGGGTGGCGGGCGATGTCCCCGATCGTTTTAATCCCCAAACCAGCCATTTTTGCAGCGGTCTTGGGACCCACTCCCCACAACATTGTTGCTGTCAGGGGTGCCAGGAACTCAGATTCCGTTCCTGGTGGAACGACCGTAACTGCGTTGGGTGGAAATTCCTTTTTGGCAGTTTTTTTCCCCACTTCTGTTGCGATCTTGGCGACCAGCTTGTTGGTTGCCACTCCCACCGAACAAGGCAGCCCTACTTCATCATTCACTCGTTTTTGAAGACGGCGGGCGATCAATTCGGGTGGTTCGTGCAGGTCGCTGATATCCACAAAGGCTTCATCGATCGAGATTTGCTCGACCAGGGGTGACAAGTCGTTCAAACGCTGCATGACCTTCTCAGACATTTCCCCATAATTACCATGGTGGTGCGAAATGACCAGCAGTCCCGGGCAAAGCCGCAGTGCCTGGCTCATGGGCATTGCTGAGCGGACTCCGAATTGTCGCGCAGCGTATGAGCAGGAAGCCACCACCCCGCGTCCCTGCGGGCTGCCGCCCACTGCAAAGGCCTTTCCGCGCAGCGATGGGTCGTTTAGTTCTTCGACAGCGCAGAAAAATGCATCCAGATCGAGGTGCAGGATGGTGCGGTGCATCGATTGATTATATCCCTTGGTCCATCTCCAAACGATCCAGGTCAGAAAGCAGCCGCCTGATCATGTGCACATAAAGTAATGCCATCCCAACCCTGGTTATTATGGAAGGTTGATTCTTTCCCGGATTTTTGCTGCTGTTTCTGCATCGGGTAAATCGATGCGGCTATCACGGATATCGATCTCAAAAGGAAAGGTTCGAATTGATGAAACTCCGTTTAATCCCAGGGTGACCAGCATCATTGCCGATCGGCGGGTATCTTCCATGCCGTCCTGGTCGAAAAGGGCGTTTCCCAGGCTGTAAAGCACAAGGGTGGAACCTAGCGGGGTTTCTATCCATGCAGCAGGTTGGAGCACGTGCGGATGGTGTCCCCAAATGAGACTTGCTCCGGCCTTGGCGAATTGTTCAGCCAGGGATTTTTGCCGTTCGGACGCGCCGCCCTGGTATTCTGCTCCCCAGTGAACAGATACGACCACCACCGACCCAGCCTGGTTCGCCGATTGTATGGCTTTTACGGCTGCATTGACGTCCATTGGCGAAGAAATATCATCGAATGCGAGAAATGCAAGGGGTAAGCCATTGATTTTACGGAAGATCGGTAGGCCGGGATCAATGGTGCTGATCCCGGCTGATTGAAGCGCAGAATTCGTTTCACCTGGTCCATCTGGTCCACAATCAAAACGGTGGTTGTTGGCAGTGGAAAGGAGGTCCAATCCCCAATTTAAAAGCAGCTGGGCGTTGGAGGACCGGGCGCACAGGTTGTAAGGTGAAGTCGTGTCCGGGGGGACCATTGAGAGGGGGCTTTCGAGGTTGGCGAGGGCCAGGTCTGCTTTGGACATGGTTGGCAGCAACGCGGCGAGCGAGTCGGGCTGCGGGTTCACCCCACGCCCGAGCACCAGATCTCCCAAAATTGCGAGCGTGACGGTGGGCGGAGATGATCGGCAACCTCCAAGGATTAATACCATAATGCCGGCAATTAAAGCCAGCCGTGGGATGAAAAACCAAGGACCGGGAAGGTATTTCCTTTCCGTGGTCGCTGAATTTGGATCCATTTTCACGGTGTGATGAACATATTTGTCCAATCGGGCTGAGGCGGGTTCGTCCCGGCTTCAACCTGCGCCTGCCAGGTCTCGTCCGTCATGCGGTCAGCAGGCTGCACGGTAAATTCATAATAAGTATAAACAGCCCCGGCAGCGACCCGCCAGGGAGAATCAGGCAGCACCACATACATGGTGGTTGGCTGTCCTACTCCTTCTTCCAGGACTGCCAGGCTGCCGTTGGGATCGAGACCGGTAGCAACATCGGCGACGAGGGCAGCTTTTTGGTCGGACAGGTCGCGCGAGGCGTCACCGGTGGTATCCGCCGCAGCCAGGGTGAATTGCTCAAGAGTGCCGCCCCAATACTGGATGTGCCAATATTCATCGTCCGTGATGGCATTTCCGGCCAGCTCCCGTTCTGATATGTCTTTCAAAAAGGTAAGTTCGCTGATCAGATTCTCCAAATTCGCCTTTGTCAGGTCGGTAAGCAGATCGCGTGATTGAAGACCGTCGTAGGTCATTTGTGCCAGGGCCAGCAACCGGGCGAAGGCCTCGGGATTTGGTTCCACATACCCGTGCGGCGGTGCAACGGTTTCACCACCGCCTCCCATTTCAGCCATCACCTGTTTGGCGTAAAGAATGGTATCGTGTTTAAGTTCGGTCCAGGAGCCAAGTGCGGTCTGCAGGTCTTTACGCGTCCAGGCCTGGGTCTGCATGAAGGGAGGAAACGCGCTGCCTTTCGGTTCGATCAACGGTTGGAACGAGTACAACCAGGTCCAATACAGATTTTGAGTCCAGGAGTCGCTTCCAAGGGCGGCGATTTCAGTTTTGACTTTGGTCATCTGGGTATCGTAATTGGTGTATTTTGTTTCACCCATTCCGTCAAGAATGGAATAAGCCTCGTCTGACCCCATGGCAGCAAAGAAATCCAGTGCCTTGGGTAAGCCGCGCGGGGCATCTGATGAACCAACTTTCCGCCAAATCACCTGCCCAAACACAAACGCATCCAGGGTGAAGCGCTGACCCATGAAACGGAAGCCCTTGGTCACCTGCTCCTGGTCTTGCCAGATCCAGACCCACATCGAATTGACCTGGGGAGGCGGAAGGGTTTCAGCAGCCTTCTTAAATTGCGCAAAAAGTGCCGAATCAGCGAATTTCCCGGGATCGGGACTCTTCCCAAAGACCTGGTCGGAAAGGGCTCCGTATTCCAGGTACCCAAGGTCGTCAGCTTTGCCAACGATGAAGACGGTCGGTTCGTAGATGTTTGCCCATAATTTTTCTGCCGGTGACCCATTTGACGTAGCAGCTGTACGCACTGCCTGGGTCACAAGCAGAGCGCGGCGGGTCTCAAAATCGTCATTCAAGCGATAAGTCAGACGCCCGTACCACATCATCGCTTTGAAATACTTCTTAAGTTCCTCGCTGCGGGTATAGTGACCGCGCGGAACATACTGGCTGTAATCTTCATTCAATTTCTGGTCGGGCGGTAAGTCGGGGCGGTCCCAGATGGGCGAAGTGGAAAAACCGGCTGCTGCGTTGATCAGGGAGAGTTCTGCGCTGACCAGATCATTCACCTCTGCAGGAACCGGGTCTGGCAAGCCGAGCAGCTGGGCTGCCACGGCAAACGTTGCCACGTTTCGGCGAGCCGGGTCTTCAAGCGGACCGCCAGTCAAGGCCTGGTATTGTTGATATGTGGCTGCCAGCATGGCGCTGGTCAGCGAACCAAGATCGGCAATGAAGTGCTCGGTTTCGAGGTCGCGCAGCATTTTGTCAAACAGGAGATGGTAAACGTGGTAGACCGAATCTGTTGTGATAAATACCGGGACTTGGGAATAGCGATACTGTTCATAGATCTGGTAGAACTCGCGGAACTGCCCTGCCACCGGTGCAGTCACAGCGAATCCATTTTGTGCCAGCAGGGCTCGCTGGGCGTCGGAAAGATCCTGCGGAACCTGGTTTTCCACCTGGCTCAGATCAAGCGGCAATGGATATCCCCCTCCACCGAAGGATTGTGGCAATTGAGCGCTTATCTCGCTGTAAGTGGCAAAAGGTGGTGGATAAATTCCTTCCGGAGGAGCAGATAATGTGGGAGTTGCAAAAGAGGATTGGGTGGGTGTGGCAACCAGAGGTTGGGTGGGTTGAACTGATGTGGTAATGCACGCAGATTGAATAATCACCACTGCCAATAATACCCAAATGATTTTCCGCAAAGTCGTTTTCATAGCCTCCTCCTTAGGGGACAAGAATCAGGATACTTCCGTTATTGGCCTGGACGAGACCCATTTTATTAAAAATTCCGTCCAGTGATGAGACGACGGTAAAGCCAAATCCGTTCCATTTCCAGACTTTTAGTGTCCGGGCAGGTGCAGTCCTTGAGTCCGAATAGCGGCCTTCCAGCGCCACCAACTCCTGGACGGAGTCGCCATCCAGGTCTGCTGTGGCAAAAGAGGTGATTGGGTCTGACATTGCAGAGCCAGCCCACAGCTCGTGATATCCACCCCGCGTCCAGCCGATCAGTATGATATGGCAGGACAGCCCCTGCGCGTTGTGAAACCTGGAAATCCTCCCGCCATTTGGCAGCCATTGATCCACCGGCCACAACTGGAAAGGGCGCCAGAGCAGGATGGCTACTTCAGGATTCACATCATGATCCAAATCGCTGATGACCACCTGGACGATTTGCCATTCCGGAGGGCTTTGCCAGACAACCCTGTCTTCGGAATAAATTGATATTTGATCGCCTGATATAACCACCGTTTCTGTGAAGCCGTCGCCATCCAGGTCAGCCTGGTTTCCCGGGGCGACTGGTTTAGAATCAAGCGGGATGGAAATGGTGGATAAACCGCCGCGACCCAGCTCCAGGGCGCGCAATGGAGCAGGTGAGACCTGCAACAGCATTCCAAACGTCAGAAAAATGATTGGCCAGGTTTTATGCAGCATAAAATATAAAAACATTGTACAACGGCTCGAAAAGAATCTCAAGCATCCCTCCAAGCAGGATGATTATTTACCCGATAAAAAATACCCTATAAAATGGGTACTCCTTTTTTGCACATTTGCGTTATTATTAGACAGGAAAGGAACTTTTTGGCCCATTTTCCGTCTATATTTTGTTCACAGGACTTTCCAGCCTGTGCCTTTGCTTTATAAGGAGGAAGAAATGAAATTCCGGCGCATTATCATCCCAATTGCCATGATCGTGACTCTGCTGGTGCAATTCCTGCCAGGGACGGTCTTTGGCCCCCGGGCGGTAGCTGCCACGGCGTGTGACGCGGCTGAGTTTGTAGCCGACGTGACCATCCCGGATGGCACCAGTTTTGCCCCCGGCGCTGCCATGGTTAAAACCTGGCGTTTTAAGAATGTAGGCACCTGCACCTGGAGCACATCTTACGCCATCGTTTTCCAATCCGGCGCTAAGATGGGCGCTCCATCTGCTGTGAATATGCCGTCCAGCGTAGCACCAGGAGCCACGGTTGATGTTACCGTTAATATGACGGCACCATCTGCTCCAGGTCATTATCGAGGAAATTGGATGCTGCGGAATGCCTCAAGTGTGCTGTTTGGAGTTGGTCCATCGGGCACATTTTGGTTTTTCATAGATATTGTTGTTTCATCCGGTTCGCCTGTGCTCGCGTATGACTTTACGACTAACGCCTGTGCGGCTGTCTGGACGAGCGGTGCGGGGACCCTAGCCTGCCCAGGCGCTGACGGCGACCCGAGAGGGTTTTTACTGCAAGTAACTGGTCCAAAACTCGAAACGGGTGCCACCGGTCCGGATGGGCTGCTTACCGCACCCCAAAATATTACGGATGGTTATATTCAGGGGGTTTACCCGGCTTACACCGTCCAGAGTGGTGACCATTTCCTGTCCATCATCAACTGCGCGTTCGGTGCCACCGGGTGTTATGTAACCTTCCAGTTGCAATACCAGGTAGGTTCCGGCCCCGTTAATACGCTCAAGTCTTTCAAGGAAAAAATTGATGGAATGTCCTATAACCTGGATGTCAATCTTTCCGGGTTGGCCGGACAGAATGTCAATTTTATTCTTAAGGTGCTTGCCACTGGTTCTCCCTCGGGAGACCGGGCAGTTTGGTCAGGACCGCGCATCGCTCACGGTGGTGGTGGTCCCCTACCCCCCCTGTCGTCAGCATGCGACAAGGCCGCATTTATCGCTGATGTCACCATCCCAGATGGGACCTTAATGACCGGGGGAACGGCGTTTGTAAAGACCTGGCGGCTGATGAACGTGGGTACCTGCACATGGACCACATCCTACAGGCTGGTATTTGATGGTGGGGATTATATGGGCGTGACTTCATCTGCAGTCAACCTGCCCACCAGCGTGGCTCCCGGTGGTACGATCGACCTATCATTAAATATGATCGCTCCCCTCTCCTCGGGTACTTATTTCAGCTATTGGAGACTACGGAATGCCTCCGGAGTTGATTTTGGAGTTGGTGCAGGCGGTACCTCCAACTTCTTTGTGAAAATCGTTGTTGCGAGTTCTTTCTCCTCCGTTTACAGCTTTAAAAATAACGCTGCCTCCGCCACCTGGTCCAGCGGGGCGGGTGCCTTGCCGTTCCCGGGCACGGATGGGGACGCCCGCGGATTTGCCCTACCCTTGGGTAGTCATGTTATGGAAGATGGCACTGGCGCATCCGAAGGCCTGCTGACCTTCCCGCAATACGTGACTGATGGCTATATCCAGGGCATCTATCCTGCGTTCATGGTTCAAAACGGCGATCATTTCCAATCCAATGTTGGCTGCCAATATGGCGGACCCTCCAATTGCTACGTCATCTTCCGTTTGGCGTACCAAATTGGCAGTGGCCCAGTAACCACCCTAAAAACCGCAGCTGAACGCTTCGACGGACTGGTATACCGCATGGATGTCGACCTGTCATCCCTGGCCGGACAAAATGTCAACTTTATATTAAGAGTTGAGGCATTTGGATCTGCAAGCGGTGACCGGGCAGTCTGGTCAAACCCACGGATCGACCGCAGTGGCGGTGGACCCATCCCGACACCCATTCCGGGTGCAACTGCTACTCCGGTAGCTACCCCAACCGGTGTGATCGTCGGACCTAGTGCTGATCTTTACGTCACGATCAACGACAGCCTGGGCTCATACACACCTGGTGGCACAGCCACCTACACCGTCCTGGTTCACAACAGTGGCCCCAACAATGTTACCGGCGGCAGCATACTGGTAACAAAACCCGTGCAAATCACATCCTGGACGGTAACCTGCGTACCAGAAGCCGGAGCAACCTGCACGGCTGGCCCAACTTCACCTGCAGGCAACTTTACTGATCCGGTTGATCTTCCGGTCGGTAAGAATGTGGTCTACACCATTGTTGCCAATATCAGTGGCGGAGCGGTGGGTAACCTAGTCACCACGGCCACCATCACCAACCCCGGCCCAACCCCGGATCCCAACCTGGCGAACAACTCAGCCACTGATACCGATTCTCCTCCGAGCGCTGAACTGGCGATCACCATTAATGACGGTATTAGCGTTTGGACTCCAGGCGGTACCACGACCTATACAGTTGTTGTTACCAATAACGGTCCGCTGAACGTGACCGGCGCAGTCTTCAATGACAACAAACCGATCCAAGTGACCAGCTGGAGCTGGACATGCTTGCCGGATTCAGGTGCCGTCTGTGGTGCCGGATCAGGCTCGACCTCCAGCAACCTTGCCGATACGGTCAACATCCCGTCTGGCAAGAAGGTCACCTATACCATTATTGCTGCCCTGACCACTTCTGTTCCTGGAAACCTGGTCAATACGGTTACCATCACTTCGCCGATCGGCAATCCGGATCCAATCCTGACCAACAATACTGCCACGGATACCGACCTCGGCCCAAGTGCCGACCTGGCAGTAACCAAGACCGACGGCATTACTTATTACACGGTCGGTGGAACTCTCTCTTACACCATCCGGGTGGTTAATAATGGTCCCCAGGCAGTGGTTGCTGCCACCTTTAGCGACAGCAAACCGGCCCAGATACTCTCCTGGACCTGGGCTTGCGTACCCGACATTAGTTCCACCTGCACCGCTGTCCCCCTGCCAGCTCCAGTAACTGGAAATGTCACTGATAGTATTAATATCCCGGTTGGCCAGGGAGTGACCTACACTGTTACAGCCTCCGTCGACCCGGCAGCCACTGGCACCCTTGTGAACGCTGCAACTGCCACGGTCCCCGCAGCATTCCTGGACCTGGTTCCCGCTAATAACACTGCTACAGACATCGATGCAGCTCCAACAGCTGACCTGGCTGTAACAAAAACTGACGGCATTTCGATCTACACACCAGGAGGAGCTACTACATACACAATTGTGGTAAGCAACTACGGACCTGTACCGGTCACCGGTGCAACGATATCGGACCTCATCCCGGCAAATATAACCAGCTGGATCTGGACCTGCGTACCTGACAGCGGTGCAACATGCACCTCGCCTGGAATTCCCTCTGCCGTTGATTTCACCGATACAGTCAACATCCCGTCTGGTAAGAAGATCACGTATACTGTGGTCGCTACCAATGACATCGCTGCAGCCGGCAACACGGTCAATACGGTCACGGTCACGGCTCCTGCCGCGGTGGTCGATCCGATCCTCGGCAACAATACCGCCGTGGACACGAATGCCCATCCATCCGCTGACTTGGGAGTCACAATGTCTGACGGGGTGCTCACATACGTCGTTGGCTGTGGGAGCTGCAGCACTGGTGGTAGGGGTACCTATACTATCGTGGTTACCAACTACGGACCTTCAAATGTTGCCGCGGCCACCATTGCTGACACTATGCCTACTCAAATAGCAAGCTGGAGTTGGACGTGTACTCCGGATCTTGGAGCCACTTGCCCCATCGCAAATCCTACCGCATCTCCGTTCTCGGAAACCTTCTCCATCCCAGCCGGAAGGAGCATCACCTACACGGTGCAGTATGTAATTAATTCTGTCCCACCATTGGTCCTTCCCTTAACGCCGATGACCAACACGGTAACTCTCACGGCTCAGACTTTACCGTATCCAATCCCGGACGGTAATGCAGCAAATGATATCGCAACGGATGTTGACACTCCGTAACAGTTCCACTCCGGGTATCTCATAAATAAAAACCAGGCTGCACTAGAAGTGCAGCCTGGTCCTTTAATTACCTCAAGTTCTACTCGTCCATATCCCTGTGGCCCTTGGCAACGATCTTGATGGGCGTACCAATGAAGCCGTAGGTCTCCCGGAATTGATTTTCCAGGTATCGGCGATACGAAAAATGAAACAATTTCGTATCATTGACGTGAAGAACGAACGTGGGTGGGTCAACCCGAACCTGCGAACCGTAGTATATCTTTAATTGGCGTCCGGCATGCGATGGGGCGGGGTGTGCATCCTGGGCATCCCGCAGGACGCGGTTGAGCATGGCAGTGGAAATGCGCGCCATCCGTTCCTCCTGGACGCGCAATGCGGTGGGAAGCACCTGGTCTACGCGCTGCCCGGTCTTGGCAGAGATGAACAACATGGGGACGTAATCCATGAAATTGAGTTCCCTGCGGACGTGCAACGTGTAATCCTCAGTCGTCTGGTTGTCCTTGGGGATGCTATCCCATTTATTCACCAAAACCACTGTGCTCTTCCAGGCGTCAAGGATGAATCCGGCAATGTGAGTATCCTGGGCGGTTATGCCATCCGCAGCATCGATAATCAACAGGACCACATCAGCACGCTCGATGGCTTTAAAAGAGCGCAATACGCTGTATTTTTCCACGCCTCTTTCGATCTTGCCTCGCCGACGGATACCTGCGGTATCGATCAGCGTGACCGGCAGGCCGTCCACCTGGATATGTGTATCGATGGCATCGCGCGTGGTACCCGGGATGGGTGAGACAATGGCACGTTCTTCACCCACCAGTTTGTTCAGCAGGGAGGATTTCCCGGCATTTGGTTTCCCGACGATGGCGATTTTAATTGATTCGTCAGGTTCGCTCTCTACCTGGGAAGGAAAAGACTGTACCAGCGCGTCCAGCAGGTCACCGGTTCCAGTACCATGAATCGCAGAAACCGGGTATGGATCGCCGAGTCCCAATTCATAGAATTCGGTGGCTGCATTGCGTTGTTTTGCATTCTCGCATTTATTGGCCACTACAAAAATTGGGGGTTGGGAATGTCCGTCGGTGGTTTTTTGGTACCGGCGCAGGATTTCCGCCACCTCACGATCCGGGGAGGTGACCCCGGAAGTGCCGTCGGTAAGAAATAACACCGCATCGGCGTCCCTGACTGCCATCAAAGCCTGGGCTCGAATTTCAGGAATAAAATCAGCGGAATCGACCGAGAGGGGGGTTCGACCACCGTGGGTTGGATCGATGCCACCGGTATCGACTATATCAAACAGCCGCCCATTCCATTCTCCTTCGGAGACAATGCGGTCACGCGTGGTGCCCGGGGTATCGTCAACGATTGCCAGGCGTTCTCCAGCAATGCGGTTGAATAATGTGCTCTTGCCCACATTGGGGCGTCCGACCAGTGCAACAACAGGTTTCATGAATTATCACCATTGAAAAGAAATCTTAGCCATCCCCCTGCCGGGATTTATGGCGTTGGCGTGCTCACACCGGGTTTGGAAATGACCACCTCCACCGTCCCAGGCAGGATGGATTCAACAACCAGGTTTTGTTGTAACAAAGTGACTTTGGGAGTCAATTGATAAGTACCGGGGGTCAAGCCAGTCAAATCCACGATTACGTGCACATCGCTGAATGCCAGGGCATCAAGCACGGGAACCGGGCCTGATAAGATGATATCCACTGTTACCGGCGAAAGATGAGCTTGCAGCCCCTTCGCCAGCCCGGTACTTTCCACCGGAAGATAACCAAGCGGGCGGCTGCCTTCAATGGGTGCAATACCTACTTTAACCGTTACGAACTGGTCGCCGATGAGGGTTACCCCGGGAGGCAGCACGATTCCAAGTTGTTTTTCAATATCTGATTTCGCTCCACCCAGATCGAGCGAAGTGGTCTCCACGTAACCAGGCATGGAATCAATGATATCTGAGTTGGCAGAGTAAACCGTCACGATGGGTGGGAAAGCTGCCACACTGGTCAGACTGTAGCCGCTGGCTGGATTCCCTACTGTCATTACTTTAACCGCCAATTCGCGGTATCCGCCCTGCTGGATGATGGGAAGGCTTACCTGAACACTATCCGGTAACACAGCAACGCCGCTGATGACTGTGCCGTTCACATCCTCCACTTGAAGAGGTATTGTCGAAGTTATGTTTTGCCGGGCGTTGGTCAGGTCCAGGGTGGCATAGATATGGTCAACCTTCGAAACGAGACTCTCCGCCCCGCTAATCACCACATTTGCTGGCGTTAATTCAGCAGGACCGGCTAGGAACCCGATGGCTGGGGTGCCAGAAAGTGTCAAGTCGATCGCCAGGGAACGGGTTACTTGCTTTTCCATTGACAATTCAAATGTCTGTGGGGTAACAGAGATGATCAGGACAGGAGTGATCCCAATCTGTACCTGGACATTTACTGGATGGGTTCCAACACCCAGACCGGTTAAGTCCACAATTGCGCGGATGGAGGGATCACCAGAAATCAACTTGTTCCAGACCGACTGAGGAGCGCGCAGGCTGACTTCCACCTGGGGCGGTATTTCGCCTCCGGTTATGATCAATCCGGGATCTTGTCCAATTATTTCAATGGGCACAGGATGAGGGTAAACCTGGGTTACATCTGGGTTGGCGGCAGTGACCGCGGTAACCCACACGGCAATTGCCAGGACAAAAGCCAGCAGGAAGGTACGGAAATTTATCGCCAGCCAGCGGAACATGCTTCATTCATCCTTATGAGAAAACAAATAGGGGAAATGCCGTTGGAAGAAGTTTTCCTGGCGGGATTTTTCAGGGTTGTAGAAGGCAATCAGGATGTTTTCCAACCGTTCCACGTCCAGCCGGCGGATGATGCGGCCGGCATGGGCTATGGAAATGGCACCCGTTTCCTCTGAGACAACCACTGCAATGGCGTCGGTTACCTCCGAAATTCCCAGTGCTGCACGGTGGCGCAGCCCCATTTGACGCTCTGGCGAGCGGGTCAGGATCCCACTGGATGAGAGCGGCATGACACATGCTGCAGCAACAATTTTCTTCCCTGAGATGATCACCGAGCCATCATGCAGGGGCGTGTTTGGATAGAAGGTTTGCATCAACATTTCAGGGGTGACATCGGATTGGAGGATGACGCCACTATGGATATATTGGTCGAGGTTATCAAATCGCTCCAGGACGATGAGGGCACCATGTTGACGGGCAGATAGCCGGGCAGCTGCTGCCACCACGGCCTGAATGGTCTGCTGCATTTCATGACTTGAATTTTTGTCGGACCCCCGGAAAAATGTCCCGGCTCGTCCGATGCGTTCCAATGCACGCCGGATTTCAGGGGCAAAAATGACCGGTATCGCAAATACCATGGCTGGCAGGGCAGTCCGGATAAGCCATGAGAAGGCTGGAAGATTTGCCAGGCTGGTCAGGAGTGTGATCAACACCAGGATCAATATGATGCCGCGCAACAAGGTCATGGCCTGCGTATCACGAACGAGGTACAGCACGCCGAAAAAGATCAACGTGACTAAAAAGATGTCAATGACACCCAGCCAGTCAAGACGTTGAAAAATGAAAAGGACGTTGATTAAAAAGGTATTTAGCACAATTAAATTACTGGGCGATTGAAAAGTGGATCAGGAGGGATCTGGTACTTTTGAAACGGATCCCAATTACATGAATGCGTCAGACCTTTATCTATATAGGTCGTAATATACGATCCTGGCGGAGTTGCTTGAAAAACATGATTGTGTTATTCGGTTGCGATTCAAGTGCAGCGTCCTGCCATGCCTGCACTCCCAACGTTTGTGGAGTGCGGCGGGAATAACCCATTTCCTTCCAAACATGTTCCTGGGTTGCCAATTGAGGTGGTAAAAAGAGCAGGGAGGCTTCGCATTGCAGGTCCTGGGAGGCGCCTTCCACTTCGCTGACCATGGTTTTTAGGGCCTGGTCCACCGAGATGACCGGGTCAAGGTAGAGATCCGTGGTGCGTGCCACCAGGTTTTCCACCTGCCAGCCAGCCAATCCGACCAATCGCTTGTTGGCAGTGAGCAGCAGAAATGCTTTATCGCCAAAAGCGGCCATGATATCGTCTGGAGAAAGCGAGCGCGCTCCACCGCTAAGCCGGGTGATGAGTTCGGCAATATTTGCAGAATCACGCGGGCGCCCTCGCTGGACAGCCAACTCGTCCACCCCGGCCTTTTGCGAGATCAATGGAGTTGTATCCGTGACCGGGGATATCACTTTCCACGCTTCCACCACTTGTTTCCAGGTGTCTTCGAAAGTCCCCGCATTCTGGATGACAACACTTGCTGCGGCGGTTTTTAATTCCTGCGGCGGCTGTGACCGGATGCGCTGAAGTGCTTGCTGTTCGTTCATCCCGCGCTTTCTAACCAACCGGTTTTTCTGGATTGATTCAGGCGCGTAGGATGTCCAGATCGAATCACATTGACCGGCCAATTTCCCTTCCAGAAGCTTGATGGCCTCAATGACCACAACGCGCTGGGTCGCCCGGCGGATCATCAAATCGGAAGCTTGCTCCACCAATGGATGGACGATTTCCTCGAGCCTATTTAACGCCTCGGGATCGTTGAAGACCAGTCGGCCAAGTTTTCCCCGGTCGATTTCCCCGCGTTGGTCCAAAATATAATTTCCGAAGGTTTGCACCACGGGTAGGTAACCAGGCGCACCTTTCGCGATGGCACGGTGGGATAATGCGTCGGCATCGATGGTGTAAGCACCCAGGTGCTCCAACATGCGCCGTACGACGCTCTTCCCGGTGGCGATATTGCCTGTCAGACCGATAACAAATTTTCCCGGCCAGTTACTCAATATTGTTCCTCATTATTTCATTTCGTTCGAGACCGTCGTTATCATTTTAGTCTGAGGAGCACAGAATGTCAAAGGGATCGATGAAAAAAACCCCCGGCTTCGTTGGAAACCGGGGGGTTGGATTTCCCTGCTACGGGGTCGCGGTAGCTGTCGGGACCGTTGGTACCGCTGTCACCAGGTTGATCGAAACCACCAACAGTTGCCCCGGATAAATGATGGATGCCTGGCCGTCTTTAAGCACGTCTTTATTATTTAGCAGCAATTGGGGGATGGTACTGTTGAACTTGGTGGAAATACTCCCAAGACTGTCTCCCGGCAGGACGCGATAGGTGATTTTTGCGCCTGGAGCCAACCCTGTGGGCAAGGCGGTGGGAGTGGGTATGGGATAATTTGGGGGCGGCAGCAGGATCGTCTGCCCCACGGTTATAAAACCGGTGATTGGGTCAATGGTTGGGTTCAGCATAAAAATGATAATAAGCGCATTAGGAGTATCACCCAGCCCTTGCGCTGTGATAATGGTTGATAGGTACTCGCCATCTTTGACCACGTAAGGATAAATTTGTGATGCAGTGGCTGTCGCCGTTATTGTGGGAGTGGAGGTAATGGTTGGTGTTTGAGTTGGAGTGGGTGTTACTGTGGGACTGGGGGTAATGGTTGGGGTGGGAGTTTTGGTCGGAAAAAGTGTAAAACCACCCCTGGATAGGGAAACAATTAATATGATGACCCCGATAATTACCAGTAGAATTGCCGCTGCCGCCCAGGATGAGCGGCAGCGGTTGTTTGCGTCGTTTGCGGTACGAGTCGATCGTATTAGATATGGTCATGGTTTTCCCGTCCGTTTCCATTGTACATTTGCACCGGGTGGTTATCCGGCGCGAGGAGAGGCTCTTATTCTACCTGAACTTAATGGATTTTGCGAGTGCAGCAAATTTCGTATAGATTAATGCTTGGATTTTCCTTGCTTGTTTATATGGTTCTTTAAGAAGGATCCTGTATAGGATCCAGGGACTTCCACCACTTGCTCCGGGGTCCCTTGCGCCACAAGTTCTCCACCCAGGTCGCCGCCCTCAGGGCCAAGGTCGATGATCCAGTCGGACACCTTGATGATCTCCAGGTTGTGCTCGATGATCAGAACACTATTCCCCGTATCGACCAGCCTTTGCAGCACCTCGATTAGCTTGTGCACATCCGCCGCGTGCAGCCCCACCGATGGTTCGTCGAGCACGTAAAGGGTGCACCCGGTGGCGCGCCGGGAAAGTTCCTTGGCCAGTTTCACGCGTTGAGCTTCGCCGCCGGACAATGTAGTCCCAGGTTGACCAACTTTAATGTAACCGAGTCCGACTTCCTGCAGGAGTTTAAGCTTGTTCATCATGTGTGGAAAGGCTGAGAATATTTCCAGCGCCTGGTCCACTGTCATATCCAGCACATCTGCGATGCTATGACTTTTGTAGTGCACCTGAAGGGTTTCGCGGTTAAACCGGCTGCCATGGCAAACATCACACGGTACGTAGATATCGGGCAGAAATTGCATTTCGATTCGCAATTCGCCCTGCCCCTGGCAAGCTTCGCAGCGACCTCCATGAACATTGAAAGAGAATCGCCCAGGTTTGTAGCCGCGCACCTTGCTTTCAGGTAATTCCGCAAAAAGTTTCCGAATTTCTTCGAACAGGCTGGTATAGGTACCGGGATTCGAGCGAGGCGTCCGTCCGATGGGGGATTGGTCGATGTTTACAATCTTATCGAGATGCTCGATCCCATCAATGCGCTCAAATTCGCCCGGCTGGGTGTGCGCCCGATTAAGTTTTGCCGCAAGCGCGTTATAAAGTACATCGCTCATCAGGGACGATTTTCCCGACCCCGAGACTCCGGTAATACAAACAAACATTCCCAGCGGAATGCTGACGGTAATATTTTTCAGATTGTTGGCGCAAGCCCCTACAACCGTGAGGATTTTCCCATTCCCTTTGCGGCGTTTCTTGGGCACCGGTACGTGCTTTCGACCTGAGAGATATGCCCCGGTCAGAGACTTGGGATGCGCAATGATCTGTTCGGGGGTTCCTTCCGCAATGATGTATCCGCCATGAACACCTGCTCCCGGACCCAGGTCTATAACCCAATCAGCTGTTCGAATCGTATCGTCGTCGTGTTCCACTACCAGCACGGTGTTGCCGATATCACGCAGCCCCTTCAGCGTCGTAAGCAGCCGATCGTTATCTCGCGGGTGCAGTCCTATTGAGGGTTCGTCCAGCACGTACAATACCCCCACCAGCCTTGAGCCAACCTGGGTTGCAAGGCGGATACGCTGCGCTTCCCCCCCGGATAATGACCCGGCTGACCGGTGTAATGTAAGATACTCCAATCCAACGTTCACAAGAAATCCAAGCCGGGAAACGATCTCCTTCAAGATTCGATCGGAAATGGCTTTCTGACGGGTCGTCAGAGGAGTTTTCGTTCCAGCCAGGCGCTTGACCCACTCGAGCGAGCGAAGGACGGGCCATTCGGTGATCTGGAGGATATTGACATCATCCACGGTGACCGCCAGGGCTTCCGGTCGCAGGCGTTTACCCTGGCAGGTGGGGCAGGGGCGGTCACTCATGTATTCCGAAATCTTCTCGCGGATGTATTCCGAGTTTGTCTCGCGGTAGCGTCTTTCCAGGTTCCCGATCACCCCTTCGAAGGCGGTGTCGAAAGTTGCCTCACGTCCATCTCGGTTATGGTAATGGATGCGGACTTTTTCTCCTTGTGTGCCGTGTAAAACAAGGTCCTGGTGCTTGGCTGGTAAATCCTTTATCGGCTTATTCATATCAATGTGATAGTGCTCAGCCATGGCTTCCAGCATTTGCCAGTAATAACCTGGGTTTCCGTCATCCCGCACATTGTTCCATTCCATTGCGATCAGTGCGCCATCTGCAAGCGATTTTTCCGGGTCGATCACACGGTCTGGATCGATTTCCAGCTTGTTTCCCAATCCCTGGCAGTCCGGGCAAGCGCCGTGAGGGGTATTGAAGGAAAATGTGCGGGGTTCGATCTCCGGAATACTGATTCCATGCTCGGGGCATGCCAGGTGTTCAGAAAAATGAAGGTCGTGGTTATTTTCTGCTTTTTCCGCCAGCACCTGGGCAGTGAGATATCCATCTCCAAACTTGAGGGCGGTTTCGACAGAATCCGTTAACCGCGAGGTGTTTGCTTTCCGGTCTTCGTCAGGTCCGGAACCGGACACCACCAACCGGTCCACCACCGCTTCGATGGTATGGATCTTATACCGGTCCAGGCTGATTTCTTCATCAAGGTTGAATACAGTTCCATCAACCCTGACACGGACGAACCCGGCCTTGCGGATCTCTTCGAAAACCGCCTGGTAAGTCCCTTTCCGCCCGCGTACCACCGGAGACAGGACCAGGATGCGGGTCCCTTCCGGCAGCGCACCAACTGCATCCACTATTTCCTGGGCGGATTGTTTGACGACCTCCCGCCCGCAGATCGGGCAGTGTGGAATCCCAACCCGCGCGTAGAGCAGCCGCAGGTAGTCATAAATCTCGGTGACCGTTCCAACCGTGGAGCGCGGGTTATGGGAGGTGCCTTTCTGGTCGATGGATACAGCCGGGGACAATCCCTCGATATAGTCCACGTCGGGTTTCTGCATTTGCCCTAGGAACTGGCGGGCATAAGCAGAAAGAGACTCAACATATCTTCGCTGACCTTCGGCAAAGATGGTATCGAATGCCAGGGAAGATTTTCCGGACCCGGAAAGACCCGTGATCACAACCAGTTTGTCACGCGGGATCTCAACTGTGATGTTCTTTAGATTATGCTCGCGTGCACCAACCACGCGGATGACGTTAGCTGACATACATACCTCGTAATGGGGGAGTAATGCAATTATAGCACAAATGTTTTATCATATTCAATATTCTATCCGGCGCGAAGTGGTATTATAGTGGAACTTCCAAAACCAGGCGGGGTTAAATTGTTTAATACCGCCTGCAATAAGTTTCCATCGCGGGAACTGGATACCCATGCCAAAGCGCTGGAGCGCGCTTTAATTTTTTGCGAGGTGGATTCGGCGATGGATGAGATTCGGTGTTTGCCAAGGAGGCAGTTATGTTACGTATCGTTACCGACGGAGCGGCTGATATTCCCACTGGTTGGGAAAAAGAATTTGGCATCGACGTCATTCCCATCAACATCCAGTTCGGGGAAAAGACCTACCTTCAGAACGTTGACCTGGACAACGAAGGATTTTATAAGCTGGTGGATGAAACCAGGAAAATTCCCAAGACTTCACAGCCTTCCCCCCATCAATTTATGGAATTCTATAACCGGGTTGCGCAAAAAGGCGATACCATTCTTTCCATGCATGTTACCAGTAAGCTCTCAGGCACCTATGCCTCTGCGGTCGCTGCTGCGCAGGAATTAAAATCTTCGATGAATGTCATCCCGTTCGATTCTACCGGTGGTTCGTTGGGATTGGGGCTGATGTGCCGTGAGGCGCGGTTGCTGGACCGCGCCGGTAAAAGTGTTGAGCAAATTTTCAAATACCTGGAAGGTGTTCGCTCAAGGATCCGGATCATTCTTACTCTGGATACTCTCGACTATGCCCGCATGAGCGGCCGCGTTGGTACCCTTTCTGCCGCACTGGCATCGATTCTGAATGTCAAGCCGATCGCGGTGCTAAATCATGGGGTGGTGGATATGGTGGAGAAGGTCCGAACCCGTAAAGCTGCCTTGGAGCGTGTCATCACGATGGCCGAGGAGGAATTTGGCAATCAGCAAATCTACCTTGGCATTGTGCACGCCCGCGATATTATCTCCGGCAGCGCATTACTCGAAGAAGCGAAAAAGAGATTTAAATGTAAAGAATCGTTCCTGGTCGAACTATCCATTTCCCTGGCAGCGAATTTTGGTCCGGGGACCGTGGGATTGGTATTGTACCCGGTAGCATAGAACCCATATAAAAACAGACAGCTGGCTGTCTGGTTTTTGATTCGTTGCTTCATGCCAATCATCTGCATTAATCTTCCTCAAAAGTGGAATCGGCGTTCGTGAGAACATAGAAGCTGTGTCCGTTATCCTGGATGAAATCGGTGACCAAATAATCAATTTTGAAGGCCTGCTCAAAAATCTCGCGGGTATAAAACCGCCAATCGCGTGCCAACGACAAGGAAGATGCCTTTAAAGTTGGGAATTCTGTTGGGATTTCCACCAATAAGAGTGTCCCGGTGAGCGGTGGAATCCCGTCCGGAAAATTAGGAGCAGACCCCCGGTCAATATTGGCTTCGAGAATGGTCGCCTCGGCGGTGCGGTAGTGGTTGAGCGATAAGGAGGTGCGCGGCCTCTTGCTTAGGTGTCGTTCCACCCGTTTGGAATTCAGCCACCAATCCACCTGAAAACGGTCTGATGGCAAGCCGATATTCATATCATCGCGCATGTCGCCGTATTCGGATCGCAGGTACATATTGCATACAGCACCCAGCCGGCTGATATTGAGGTGCGCGTTACGGCTTAGCAGTGGATCATACGTCCACGTGATTCGATCAATCCCTTGGTTCCGAACCACTTGCCATTGTGCGCGCTTGAGTGCAAAACCAATCCCTTTTCCGTTCCATTCCGGGAGGACGCCGAGAATATGGGAGTGATGTTTTAAGCGAGGTCCGTCGGGAGTTGTGTATATGCCTGGAAAACCGAACGCGACTCCCACTAGCTCGATCCCCACGAATGCACCCAGTGCCAGCCCTCCATTGTGGACAGCCGCCAGAAGCATGTGGGCTGGTATGATGTCGATCTCGGAACCAGTCCAAATCTTGCTTTGGAGCTTCTCGACCATGCTCATTTCTTCGGGAGTATCCAGAACGTGAATGATCCATTCAGGCATAGGGGGTAAACAGCCTCCGTAGAAGTTGCTGAGTCCAGGGGACGTTGCGCAGGTAGTCCAACCGGGAGGTAAACCTGGCCGGCATCAGGCCGAAATTGCGCGGGATTGCGTCCAGCGGGCATGTGCGGTTGACCGCCAGGTAATCCAGCCAAAAGATGGAGGCTGGGAATCGGGGGTAAATTGATTCCATGATGATGGTCAGGGTTCGCATCGTTTGCATGGGCCAATTCACCAGCCAGCGCCGTCGTTTGATGATTTCCATGATCGTTGCGGTCATGCTTCGCAGGCTGATATATTCGCCGCCGCCCACCTCGTAGGTCTGATTTAGAGTTTCAGGATTTTCCAGGGACCAGATCAAGCATGTGACAAGGTCCTCCACCCACAATGGCTGCAGGAGAGTCTCACCCTTGGCTGGCAATGGCAGAAAGCCAGGTGCAGCTGTCAGCAGCATGGCCAGGCCAGTGGTGAACTCGTCCCCCGGCCCGAACAAGATCGAAGCGCGCAGGATCGTATAGGGCACACCTGACTTGCGGATAAATTCCTCAGCGATCCCTTTGGCTTTGAGTACCGGGAATCCTGCGGCACGGTCAGCACCAAGGTGGCTTAAATAAAAGAATCTTCCCACGCGTGCATCTGCTGCTGCCTGGCATAATACCCGGGTGCCCTCGATGTCAAGTGATTGCAGGTTGGCACGCCCACCCTGTCCTTCGCCTCCGGCAAGATGGTAAATCGTACCTACACCTCGCATGGCAGCACGCAGTCCTTGCACATCGCCCATGCTGGTCACTGCAACTTCAACCGGGACTCCTGCAGGCAGGCGGGGAGTACGAAGCGAAGGCTGGAGTAAAATGCGGACCTGGTGTCCAGTTTCTACCAGTTGGCGGGTTAATACGCGACCTATGAAACCAGTCCCTCCGGTTAACAATATCATCGGGGCAGATTATAGCAGAGAGTGACCAAAGACGATTATTTGCATTCTTTTTTTTTAATCTTCAGGGAATCCAGGTTTAAAGTCTATCAAAATGTCCTTCATTGCTTTAATCTGATTAGGCATATTTTATCTAAACATAATTTTTAACTCTGGCAATGTTTTTGACATACAATTCTGTAATGGTTGTTACATCCACAATTGCCATATATAATAGTATATTGGACTAGGAAAGACAGACCACACCTGGTGCCCGGGAATTGCCGGCACGGGGGGTGCGGTTTTCTCAAAAACGGATACTATCGATCTTTTCTGGGTTATGGACCGAATAACAGAACTTCATCTCATTGAACAGGCAGAACACGAACAACGCGTAATGGCTGAAGCCTTGCGGGATACGGCCGCGGCGTTGAATAGTTCACGTTCGTTTGAAGAAGTGCTGGATCGCCTGTTAGACAATGTTGGACAAGTCGTACCATACGATATGGCCACTGTCTTGTTGCTCGAAGACCGCAGCATTGTCCATGTTGCGCGTTCGCATGGATATCGTGAGCATGGATTGGAAGTACAACGTTCTGATTATTCTTTGGACGAAGTCCCAAATTTTCGCGAGATGATGGAAACTGGTCAGGCATTGGTAATTCCTGACACCCGGCAAAATAAGAGCTGGGTGGTGCTGAAGGGATTGGAAAGGATCCTTTCATACGCCGGAGCCCCTTTGCAGGCAAAAGGGGAAGTGATCGGTTTTCTGGACCTTACCAGCCTGACCCCCAACTTTTATAACCAAAGCCACGCAGACCGGTTGAATGCGTTTGCCGACCAGGTTGCGATTGCTGTCCAGAACGCTCGTTTATTGGAAGAAGCCCAACAGCGCGCCGAGCAATTGTCTGCGCTGCTCGATATTGGTCTGGCTGTGAATTCCGGTCTGGAGATGGATAAACTCCTGAGAGCTCTTCTCGAGAAATGCAAGCGTGTCCTTCCCATTGAAGCGTTCTATATTGCAACATATGACCATGAATCTGAATTGATCGGATTTCCTCTCTTTTATGACAGGGGAGAAATTAGCGAATTACCTCCCAGCGAGATGAGGGAATTCCCCGGATTAACCGGGTACGTAATTCAAACCAGGCAAATGCTTTATATCCCGGATGTCCTTGCAGAAGAGGCTGCTCGAAGATACAAAGCCATTGATTTTGGAGGAGATCCAAGCAGATCTTATGTTGGCGTTCCTTTGCTGGTGGGGGACCGGGTGGTCGGCGTCATTTCCATGCAATGTACCCAACCCAATGCTTATCATCCGGATCAGATTCGGCTGTTGGAAACGATCGCGACACAGACCGCAGGAGCCATCGAAAACGCCCGCTTATTTGAAGAAGTGCGTCAGCGGGCCGAAGAGATGACCGCACTCTTTGATATCGGCATCACTCTGACTTCCGGTCTCGAATTGGATCAAGTGCTTAAAACGTTGCTGGACAAGTGCCGGCAGGTTCTCCCCGTGGAGGCTTTCTACATCGGTCTCCTCGACTCGGATACTGGTTTGATCCAACACCCGCTTGCCTTCGATAGGGGCGAATACCCGCATATTCCCCCCCGTGATATTCAGCAAAACCCGGGATTAAGTGGATATGTGATCAATAACCGTCAAACACTGTATATCCCGGACATTACCTCACCTGATGCCATTACGACTTTCCAAATTTTCCGCACCAGCGGAACACCCACGCGAGCATACGTGGGGGTGCCCATGATCGTTGGTGAACGCGTCGTGGGAGTGATTTCCATGCAGAGTTATAAACCGAACGCATATGACCCTGCACAGGTCCGCCTGCTCGAAACCATCGCCTCCCAGGCCGCGGTGGCGATTGAAAATAGTCGCCTTTATGAGAAGGCCCAGCGTGAGATCAGGCAGCGGGAAAAAGCAGAGTACCGCTACCGGGCATTGTTCGAGCAGTCGCACGATGCAGTTTTCATCCTTGATGTAAAAGGAAAGCACCTGGAGGTAAACCAACGTGCTGCAGATCTTCTTGGATATACGGTTGCGGAATTATCCCAACTATCCATGATGGATATTTCTGCACAGGCACAAGAAACTGAACATGTCCTGGAATCATTAAAGAGTGGGGAAATCATTCCGCTCTATGAACGTGATTATATTAAAAAAAGCGGGGAGAAAGTGACAGTTGAAGTTAACACCGAGCTGGTCTGCGATGATAATGGCGCTCCGATTCACATACAAACTGTTGCCCGTGATATTTCTGAACGCAAGCAGAATGAGGTCGTATTAAGGGAGGCAAATCAAAAATTGCGGAACCAGCTGGTGGAAATTGAAATGTTGCATGCGCAACTTCAGGAGCAGGCTACGCGGGACTCATTGACCGGATTATTTAACAGGCGGTACCTCGAGGAGTCACTCATCCGGGAGTTCCAAAGAGCGGAACGTGAAAAAAGTACCGTTTGTCTTATCATGCTTGATATCGATGGATTTAAAGCATTCAATGACACTTATGGGCACGATGCTGGAGATCTGCTCCTGAAAAAATTAGGTGAAGTATTGCAGTCAGATGTTCGCGGTTCTGACATTTCCTGCCGTTTTGGCGGGGAAGAGTTCCTGATAGTCATGCCGGGGACTGAACTTAAGAAAGGTCATGAACGAGCCGAGCATTTAAGGACTACATTTTTATCCCTGGATATTGAACACCTGGGTGTAAAACTTAAAGCTACACTATCTATTGGAGTAGCGATTTACCCGGTTCATGGTGACACCTGGGAAAAAGTTTTACATTCAGCCGACCAGGCAATGTACGCTGCCAAGCTTGCTGGCAGAAACTGCACTCGCACCGCAAAATAAAAAACACCCCGGGGGCGTTTTTTATTTTTTCTTCGGTTCGGCCATTTCCTGCCTCACCGTATTTAACAGGCTTTCAGCTTTGAGTTCATTTAAAGTATAGCAGGGGGCTTCGAGGTGGTCAGCCAGCGACTGGGCAAGACCCTGGTCAAATGATGCATGTTCCATGTTGATCACCACGGTGCGATATCCCCGCCCGGCGATTTGTTCAGCAAACCCAAAGGCTTCCTCCTGTGGTGGCAGGACACCAATGGAAACATTCCCGGCTCCATCAGTCAGAATTATCAACAGCGGTTCAACATCTGGGTGGAGCATCTGCTCCTGGGTAAGTACCTGGTAAGTCATTAATAATCCTGCCGAAAGGGGGGTCTTGCCGCCCACCGGAATATCAGATAAGGCGCGTTGTGCAAGAGTAATGGAATTCGTCGGTGGCAGGATCAGGGTTGCACGATCTTTCTGGAAGACGATCAGCCCAACGCGGTCGCGACGCTGGTATGCGTCTGTCAGGAGGGATAAAATCGCACCCTTGGTTGCAGTCATCCGCTCTGCCACTGCCATCGACCACGAAGCATCCACCAGGAACAGGATAAGGTTGGCGGCTTTTTTGACCCTTATCTTGCGCTGCAAGTCTCCCTTCTGGATGGCAAAAGCCACTATCTTGCGTTGCTCAGTTCGGCGTTTTTGGAACGGTGCTGCCGCCCGGATGGTGGCATCAAAAGCCACATCATCAGTTTTGCCGTTAGCTGGTCTGGATTGGATGTAACGCCCGCGTTTACGCTCGGTGTGGGTGCGGGAGCGTCGTCCGGAATGTTGACGGGTTAATTTGTCGAGGGGGGTATCCAGTTTGCGCGGGTCAAATGGTTCTCCAACCTTGACCTTTTTCCCGCCATCCCACCAATGTGCATCTTGCGGGCCAAAAACAACTTGCTGAGGGGAAGGTTCTGCATCTGGTGGTTGATCCGGGTTATCCTGCTCCTTTGCCTCGCTGATTACTTTTTTTTTACAGTTTCCGAGTCTGGTTCTTTCTCGGCTGGTTCTGATGGCTCGCCTTCTGCTGACGAACCCTGCAATTGTTCAATGCGTTCCTGCAACTGTTCTGGTGAAATCTCGGTCTGGTGGAAAGGACCATGCTTGATGCGGTGTGGAAGTGCCAATTCTGCTGCCAGGGCAATATCCCGTTCCGTGATCGAATCGCGCCCTCATACGCCGCGTGAGCACGCGCCGCTTTGAGGATCACCAGGTCAGCACGGTGACCGTCCACATTGAGGGAAGCGGTCAACGCGGCAATGGATAGCAGGTCTCTGCGAGTATAGGCTACTTTATCGACCATGGTCCGCGCTTGGGCAATTATCCGGCTTAGTTTCTCCTCATGTGGCTGCCATAATTTGTGAAAAGCCTCGGCGTCAAACTCAAACGCCAGGTTATTTTCGATGATCGTCACACGGTCGCGGGCATCGCGGATACCCGTGATATCCACAGAAAGGGCGAAACGATCGAGCAATTGTGGACGCAGGTCGCCTTCTTCAGGATTCATTGTGCCAACCAGGATAAAACGCGCCGGATGAGTAAAGGAAATCCCCTCGCGTTCAACAATGTTCATTCCCATGGCTGCTGAATCAAGCAGCACATCTACAACGTGATCGTCGAGCAGGTTCACTTCGTCAATGTACAGCAGTCCGCGATTGGCGGCTGCCAGCACACCTGGTTCGAAATGGCGTTCGCCTTTTTGAATGGCTTGTTCGATATCGAGTGTGCCCACCACCCGGTCTTCGGTTGCTGACACGGGCAAATTGATGAATGGGATGGGTTTTTCTTCCACTGGCAGTGGTTCGCCGGAAGCTGTTCTCTCGCGGCACTCGGTGCACAACGATGCAGGTTGGTCGGGGTCGCATCCGAAACGACAGCCGCGTACCGCCCGAACTTTTGGCAGCAGTGCCGCCAGGCCGCGTGCCGCAGTGGATTTGGCAGTGCCGCGCTCTCCGCGGATCAATACTCCGCCGATGCGCGGGTCAACGGCATTCAAAATGAGTGCTCGCCGCATGCGTACTTGTCCGACAATGGCTGTGAAGGGGTAAATTGCTGGCATGAATGACTCCGCGGCGGATTATACTTCCTCTTTCCCGAATTAGTAAACCACAGGACCCATTGTGATCAGGAAGGGGGGACCAATATGCTTGTGGGACCATGGAATCATTCCAAGGGCGGAGAGGTGAGCTGCCTCCATCCCTGGAATATTATCGCTTCGTAATATTATCGACTTGGATTAATCCAGGTTACCCGGCTTTTACCGAAGGCACCCTGTTTCGCAAACGGGTTAACTGGCCGCTCTGGTCCAGGTTTAATCCGGCAATATAAAAGTAACCAGCCGAGTACACAAGCAGCCACGGCAAAGGTTGGTAGCCCTGGTGAGCCGCAAGGATGATGCCGGTTAAAAGGGCATAGACACCCAGCCCCAATTCGGCCCAGACCATCGGACTGATTGGCATGTTATACAAGCTGTTTGCCCAATTGCCTTTGTGGTTTGTCAAGTTGAATTTGGGGGTCCGAAGAAAGATTCCACGGCTCTTGCCAAACAGACCTTCAAGGGCTGCAATAGAGTTATTAAGGGACAGGCCGAATCCGATTAACGTCAGGATGGGGATCAGGCGCAGGCGGTCACGCAATTTTGGCAGGTGTTCTGTGGCAGAAAGGAGGTACATCAGGGGCGGTGCGAACGCAGCCATCATCATCCATGGCATCCATTTGAACACCTGGGGTGAGAAAATTCCGACCGGCAGCATCAATATCAGGGTCCCGAGCATAAGCGGATGGACCAAATACCCGGTGATATGGATGATCCCCAGCAATTTCTTGTACCAGGGTTCTTCTGCCGCCAACAGGGAAGGTATGATTTTTTTAAGGGTCTGGAAGCTGCCTTTGGCCCATCTGAATTGCTGTTTTTTGAATGCCTCGATTTGTGCTGGTAATTCTGCCGGGACTACAATATCGGAAAGGTAATCGATCTGCCAGCCCCTTAATTGCGCCCGGTAACTTAAGTCCAGATCTTCAGTCAGGGTGTCGGAAAGCCATCCGCCGGCATCTTCAATACAGGCTTTACGCCAAATTCCGGCAGTTCCATTGAAGTTCATGAAAAGGTGATTCCGGGAACGGGCAGATTGCTCGATGATGAAATGTCCATCGATCCCGAGTGATTGTGCCAGGGTCAGGGAATTGTATTTATCATTCATGTGACCCCAGCGGGTTTGCAGGCATCCCAACTTATTATTATCAAACTCAGGCACGGTTTTTCTAAGCCAGTCAACTGGTGGAACGAAATCGGCATCGAAAATGGCAACCAGTTCGCCGTTGGCTGTTTTCAGCCCATCTGAAAGTGCCCCAGCTTTGAACCCGTCCTGGTCGTCGCGATGAATAAGTTCGATATTCAGTCCCTTGTTTACATATTTTTCCACCAGCTTTCTGATCATCATCGTTGTATCGTCGGTGGAATCATCCAACACCTGGATTTGGAGCTTGTCCCTTGGGTAGTCAAACCTGGCGACTGCAGCAATAAGACGCGCGATGGTGTATCGCTCGTTATAGGTGGGTAATTGAACGGTTACGATCGGCCACTCATCCGGCGGCTCATGCCGGGGGCGTCGGTTTGGTTGATCCTTTGTGCGCAGGTAAAGGATGACCGAGACCAGGTTGTTCAATCCGTAGATTGCCATCCCGACCAGGGTCAAAATATATAAGAAATCCAATATTTCAATAAATATAATCCACATAATTATCTGTCTTTCAAATTCCTGTTGGGTTCAACTTTCCGCGGCCTGGTCCAACTCGACTATTTTGATTTTTAACCCCGGAATTATAGCCTTTTGACTTGTTTGCTGGAAGAGTTTAATGGTGAATATTTATACAGTGTTAAGAAATTGTCGGGATATAATCGAGGGAAAACGAGTAATCCTGAGGTGGTTTATGTCAGAACTTGCTCCGGGTCTTTATGCTGATTTTGAGCACACTGTCAGTGACGTGGATACTGCATCCCACTGGGGCAGTGGTGGTTTGCCTGTATTCTCCACCCCTGCTTTGGTGGGCTTGATGGAAAGCACGGCCGTGGTGGCATTATTTGGTCATTTGCAGCCAGGTCAGACAACCGTCGGCGGGCATATTGATGTGCACCACCTGGCTGCGACGCCGGTGGGGATGCAGGTTCGCGCCCGGGCTGAATTGGTTTCCATCAAGGGCCGAAAACTGACTTTCAAGGTCCAGGCCTGGGATGAGGTTGAATTGATCGGCGAAGCAGCCCACGAGCGGTTCGTCATCGATGAGTCGAAATTTATGTCTAAGGTGGAATTAAAGTCCCGAAAAAATATTTAACCCGCTCTTTCCCATCAGGATGACAAACCAGGGAAAAAGATTCCCGACAAAAAAAACAGGGATGGCAATTTGCCGTCCCTGTTTTGATTAATTGGCATGATTAATGCAGGTTAACAACCACCGAATCGAGCGCCAGGATGGACCCGTCAGCAGCACTGATGTCCTTGAACTGGATGACCAAAAAGCCGGAATAGCCTGCGCTGCTCAAATTAAATGTTTTGGTGAATGTCCCCGGAGTACCCATTCCTGTAGAGGAAACCTGGATAGGCCCGGAGTCGATTTTTGTCTTATCCAATTTGCGGACCTCGTAGTTCAACGTATTTTCGAACGGGGAAACAGATACACTTCCATTGACCGGGAAGGGATTGCTGACGCTGACCCAGTTGCCAGGGTAAGTGATGTTGATCGAGCGTTCACCACCGGTTGGACCGGAAGTCACTTCCATGAGCCAGAGATCATTTCCAAGCAGCCAGAAGGATTGCGTTTCCGCCTGGGATGGGCAGCACATTGGATCATTGGGTCCGTGTGTGATCAAGTTCAAGTGGATCACACCCATTGAAATGGTGGCACTATTGACCACCACCCGGTCGCCCAACCCAACCTGGCTGATTTGGTGAGGGACCCCGCCCTGGTTCAGGACGGCCACCACAGATTCGAAGACTCCGCTTCCCCCTTGATTCTCAGCCAGGATCACTGCTGCATCGGGTTTCTTATCTCCATTAATATCCCCATATGCAAAAATGCTGAGGATCTGTACCGAATAATAGGTCGCGCCTGACCCTTCGGTAAAAGCTCCATCAATGAGTTTTACTGTCCTTCCAAAGTAGGGGGCAAAATAGGTTGAATTCCGTAATAGATCCACCGATAACTCCGGGACGGAAGAGGGCACAGGGGAAGCGCTGGGGGTGATAAGTTCCGGAGTCAGAGTAAAGGTGACTGAAGGTTCGAAGGTATCGGTGATGAAAGGAACCGCGGTGTTGGTGTCTGAGGTGACGATCATGTCAGTCGTGACGGGGAACGGTGTATTCGTAAAAGCTGCTGATGGTACGGTCGTATCAGTTACGAGCAGGGGTGAATTGTCCGGTGAGTTGAATTGAAGATTGCACCCCATCAACGCTGTCACAAGCACCAGCGCCAGGAACATTAATTTCCGATTCATGTCATTCTCCTAGATCGAACGGCAGACCCAGCCTGGATTGAAATCCCTGCCGGCAATGTGGATTTATGGAAGCAGGGCAGTCCATGTTCCTCCATTGTCGGTGGTTTTATATAATTGCGAGTGACCGGCAGTATCCGGACCAGTGAGCGCCCATCCAATGAATTGCCCTGCATTTGCAGGAACGAAAACGATCTGCGACAAACTTCCACTAAGATCGAGACTTGTCGCCAATCCGCCCCACGTTTGACCACCATCGGACGTGAAATACAAGGTTGAACCACCGTCCCAGCACCAGGCATGCAGGGCATCAGCAAAGGAGTATTGGCCCGGTTTGATCACCATATTGGCATTGGTCGGGTCGCCGGTCCAGGTGATTCCGCCGTCGTGTGTGGAATAGAAGGTGATTTCGGTTAATCCAGTCAGGTACACCGTTAGCGGCAAATAACCAGTGCTTCCAAAGAAAACAGGAGCTTGCGGCATATACTGATAACTTTCGTACCCGGCGGGTAAGGGAACACTCTGTTGTTCCCACGAAATACCGCCATCATGTGTGACGAACAAGTAGACTTCTCCGTCTACAGGGCGGGTGCCGGTTGCCCAACCTGTATTGGCGTCAAAAAAGGTCATCCCATTTTTGATGCCGCTCAGAGGCAGGGAATTGGACGAATCTGGACGGGTTGGGTCGTCATTAAATACGCTCATCCAGGACGCCCCACCGTCCGAGGTCTGGAATAATTCCACTGATTGTGAACCCGCGCCTGCCCCTCGATCAGCCAGTATTCGACCGGTGCTGGCATCCAGGAATTGGAGCATACCGCCGCCAAACGGCACATCGAATGAACTCCATATATTTCCCCCATCAGTCGTGCGGAATAACCGGCCCGTAAAAAAATCGATATTAGGAACCAGCACCCAGACTGTATTGACATCCAGGACGCTCAGGTTGCTGGAGTAGCCAATTCCGGTCAACCCGGGCGGGGTAACATTCAGCCATGTCGAACCACCGTCCGTGGTTCGCACGATGTAACCGCTGTCATTGCTTGCCACTCCCCAGCCATTGTTGGCGTCCTGGAAAGCGATATCGGTGAGAGCTGGAGACGCAACCAACCCCATCCCAGGGGTGGTCGGGGCGGGAATGATCCCGGCAGTCATGGTAGGTCTGGACGTCTCGGTGCTGGTGGGAGAATTAGGTATCTTCGTGGCAACTACTGGAGTGCCTGTTGCAGGCGCTTTTCCCAGGTTGCAGCCAACTAGGAATATTACTAGTAAAAAAACCGGAATATAGATTATGCGGCGCATTGAAAACTCCTCAAATTCAACTGGCCAATATGCATTATTAATGATTTTACGCCTCGATTCTCCCTGCAGGTAGGGGGGAATCAAGGATTATTCTCTAGACGACAGAGCGCCGTGAAAGTTCCACGGCGCTCCAGGTCACTCAGTCTTCGGATCATCCGACCCATTCGATGATGGTCGCTTCTCCCTGTCCGACACCCACGCATAAGGCAGCCAGGCCGTAATAGGGATGTTTTTCCGCAGGAGCCCTTCGTTCCATTTCGTAAAGCAAGGTCGTCAGGATGCGTGCCCCCGAACACCCCAATGGGTGGCCGAGAGCAACTGCTCCGCCATTTACATTGACAATTTCCGGGTCGAGGCCCAGGTCTTCGATCACAGCCAGCGATTGGATCGCGAATGCTTCATTCAATTCGATCAATCCGATTTCCTTTAGCGACAGACCCGCACGGGTGAGAGCTTTTTGCACCGCTGGCACGGGACCTAATCCCATGATCCGTGGAGGCACCCCCGCAGCTGCTGACGATAAAATTCGTGCCCGAGGTCTCAGACCCAATGCCTTGGCTTTGGTTTCGCTCATCAGGAGCAGTCCTGCTGCCCCGTCATTCAACCCCGAGGAATTTCCCGCAGTGACAGTCCCTCCCTCTTTTCGGAAGGCCGGCTTAAGTTTGGAAAGGCTTTCTAATGTCGTATCGCGGCGCGGGCGTTCGTCCGTTTCCACTACTTTCGGATCTCCCTTGCGCTGCGTGATGGTGATTGGAAGGATTTCCTTTGCAAATTTCCCAGAGTCGATCGCGGCGATGGCGCGCTGATGCGACCGGACGGAAAATTCGTCCTGGAGCTGGCGGGTGATGTGCGGTTTCATTTGCGCAATATTTTCCGCAGTTTCCCCCATTTGTTCAGTACCAAATTTTTCCTGCATCTTCGGGTTTGGATATCGCCATCCAAGTGCAGTGTCGTACGCGGTCAGGTTGCCAAATGGATACCCAGATTCTCCTTTTGGCAGCGAATAAGGGGCACGGCTCATGGACTCCACGCCTCCGGCAATATAAACCTCCCCCTCTCCAGCCTTGATCGCCCTCGCCGCCTGGTTCACGGCGTTCAGCCCGGAGGCACATAATCGGTTGATGGTCACGCCCGCCACTTCCACAGGGAATCCGGCTAAAAGCAAAGCCATCCGTGCCACGTTGCGGTTATCTTCCCCCGCCTGGTTGGCACAGCCTAAATATACTTCTTCCACCAATAGCGGGGTCAAGATGGTTCCGTTCCAAAATGGCTTTGAGGACATAGGCTGCCAGGTCGTCCGGGCGGACGGCAGCCAAAACACCGCCCAGGGCACCGATCGGGGTCCTGACGGCGTCGATAATGACTGGGATGGGCATGATGGCCTCCGGGGAATTAGGTTGTTGACGCTTCCTGGGGTGGCAGCGGGATGGTGGGGGATTTAATTTCCAACTTGCCGAGGAACCGCACTCGTTGGGTGTTGATCAGGATCGCATCCTGGTGAATGGCCATGTCCGGCTTGGCTTCCAGGTGGATTGTCGCCTGCGTGATGGGCAGGAAGGCATCGGGTGAATTGACTAGAACAACCCTGAAATCGGGGTTGATCTGGGTATGCAGGACTCCGCGTACTTCCATCCCATCCATGATCAAAAACACTTCGTGTTTTTCCTTTTTTATGTAGCCAAAGAACCGGTTGGAGGGAGGAATTGCCTTTTGGGTGGGTTCGAAGATTAATACTATTCCCGACTTGGGAACCACGGCTGTTGTCATTTTGTGCAAGATACGGGCGGGGTTTTCCAACCTGGCAATCGACACGTTGCGTAAATTGAGCATCGTGTCCACCCGTTCGTTAATGTGATCCGATAGGCGTTTGTCTCTTAACACCAGTTCCCCGGTGATGCAATGGCGGTACGTAAAGATTACGATTTGATAATCGATCGCACTTTCTACCATCAGTTTGTGCCTCCGTACCTGCCTATAACACGGTGAAAACAACCAGGAAACATGTTTCCACTTTCATGTTTCATTCTACACAGCTTATGAAGCACTGTCAACATGGTGCCCACGGGTTCTTTTTCCTTGGGAAATGCCTTAAAAGGTAAGGAAGTTTGTTCTCATTCGGGATGACGCATTGCACTACCCGACATTCCCGGAAACCGCCATAATAATCAGGCGGAAAATTCGACTATAACTGTCTTAATACTGTATCAAGGAGACTCCATTAATGCCTGCCAAAGGTTGGATTGAAGTCAATGACCTATATTGCAAAGGCTGCGAGTTATGTAACGCAGCCTGCCCACCCCAGGTCCTGGAATTGGATAACGAAAAGTTAACCTCCAAGGGCTACCACCCGACCCACATTTTCAAGGAAGGTTGCACCGGGTGTGCAATCTGCGCCCTGGTTTGCCCGGATGCAGCCATCACCGTTTACCGCGAAGTGACCCGGGCTCCCGCCCCAGTATTTGCAGGAGGGCAGTGATATGGCCCGCGAAATGTGGAAAGGTAACGAAGCCATTGCCGAGGCAGCCGTGCGTGCGGGTTTGGAAGCATATTTTGGCTATCCAATTACCCCCCAGAATGAAGTCCTCGAATACCTCTCTCATCGCATGCCCGAACTGGGGCGCGCCTTTGTCCAGGGTGAAAGTGAACCGGCGGTTATTAATATGGTGTACGGTGCCGCCTGCACCGGCGCACGCGTGATGACCTCCTCCTCCAGCCCGGGTATCAGCTTGATGCAGGAAGGACTTTCCTACATCGCCGGAACCGAGGTTCCGATGGTGCTGGTTAACGTGATGCGCGGCGGACCCGGCTTGGGGAATATCGCACCCTCCCAGGGGGATTACAACCAGATCTGCAAGGGCGGTGGACATGGGGATTATCATCCCATCGTCCTGGCTCCTGCCTCGATCCAGGAAGCTGTGGATTTGATGCCGGTTGCGTTCGAAATGGCTCACAAGTATTTGAATATTGTCACCATCTTGATTGATGGGTCAATCGGACAAATGATGGAACCAATCCACCTCCCTGAAATGCAGCCGGTCATCCGCAAGGAATACGAATGGGCGGTAAGCGGCGCAAAAGGTCGCAAGCGGCATTTGCTGAGTTCGATCTACCTCGATGTCCCCACCGAGGAAAAGGTCAACCTGCGCATCCTCGGACGCTGGCGGGAAGCCCAGGCAAATGAGATCCGTTTCAAGGAATACTATCTTGACGATGCTGAATATATCGTGATCGGTTTTGGAACTGCCGGGCGGATCGCCCTTTCGGCCGTGCGCGCTGCCCGTGCTCTGGGTCTTAAGGTGGGTCTGTTCCGTCCCATCAGTGTCAATCCCTTCCCGTATAAGCGGGTGGAGCAATTGTGCAGCCAGGCGAAATCTTTCCTGGTTGTGGAAATGAATACCGGGCAGATGCTCAAGGATGTCCAGTCTGCTGTCAGGAACCGGGTTCCAATGCGTTTCTATGGTCGGCTCGGGGGGGTAATGCCCTTCCCCGATGAATTCTTGCATGAGATCCAGGAAATGATCAAGGATCCCGGCAAACTGGAAGATGATCCCGCAGATCTTTGGTACCAGCGGATGATGGCAAGGTAGGATGAGAGGTATTTATGGCTGTTACGATGATTAATCCCGAAAACCTGGTTTATGCCCGTCCAAAGGGGTTCACAGACACCCCCACCCATTATTGCCCTGGTTGCACCCATGGCACTGCGCACCGCCTGGTGGCGGAAGTGCTCGGAGAAATGAACATCCTTGATAATACCATCGGGGTCGCTCCGGTGGGTTGTGCCGTGTTCGCTTACAACTATTTTGACGTGGATTTCGTTGAAGCCGCTCACGGGCGTGCACCGGCCATGGCCACTGGCATCAAACGTGTTTTACCGGATCGGATCGTCTTCTCCTACCAGGGTGATGGCGATTTGGCCTCGATCGGTATGGCGGAGACCGTTCACGCTGCCGCCCGCGGTGAAAACATCACGATAATCTTCATTAACAATGCAATTTACGGCATGACCGGTGGTCAGATGGCACCTACCACCCTGCCTGGCATGAAGACCACCTCATCGCCGAATGGTCGGGACGTGGAGACCCAGGGCTATCCCATCCGCTTATCAGAGATGCTGGCGACACTGGATGGAGCCGGATACATCGTCCGGCGCAGTTTGCACGATCCGAAAAATATCCGCCTGGCAAAGAAAGCGATCCGCACCGCGTTTGAAACGCAGGTGCACGGGCTGGGCTTCTCGATGGTGGAACTGCTATCCACATGTAATACCGGTTGGGGAGTCACCCCGCTCGAGTCGCTCAAATGGCTTGAAGAGCATATGATCCCCGCGTTCCCACTCGGCGACTACAAGATTTCGCCATCCGTTGCAGCGTTAAAATTCTAGCCTCCATTTTCACGGGGTATGAATATTAATAAATGAACATGTTCCCGGAAAAACATCGGGACTTAGAGAAAAAATCATTACTGATTTCCGGTAAGACAAGAGAACCTTTGGAGAATTACCATGCAAACTGAAGTTTTTCTGGCTGGGTTTGGTGGACAGGGTGTCATGTTCGCGGGTCAGGTGCTTTCCTACGCTGCCATGGATGTAGGCAAGGAAGTGACCTGGATCCCGTCATATGGTCCGGAAATGCGCGGGGGCACCGCCAACTGTACAGTGGTTATTGCCGACGAAGAGATCGGTTCACCGCTGGTACAGAATCCCCCTGCAGCCATCATCATGAATCTTCCTTCGCTGGATAAATACGAGCCAATGATCAAACCAGGCGGCGTTCTGGTCGTTAATTCTTCGATGGTGGATCGGGATGTGACCCGCACCGATATCACCTGGGTCTCCCTTCCCTGCAATGATATTGCTGAAGAAGCCGGCGACCGCCGCATGGCTAATGTCGTCGCCACGGGCGCCTTATTGGCGCTGCTGCCGGTACTGACTCTGGAAAATATTGAGGCTGCGTTGAATGCGCACATGCCGGGTCGTCACAAGAACCTTTTACCCAAGAATGTGGACGCGTTGAAGCGCGGGGCAGATTACGCTCTCAAGCACGTCCATAAAGCGAAATAATCCCAATTGGAGCGAAAGATTTTGTAATCATCGATGGTAATTGAGGAATAGAAACAAGAACCGGAGACTATGTTAAAGTAGTCTCCGGTATTTTTTAATACTCCCGAATCGGTGCAAGGTGCTTTTATGGTTTTATCGAACTGCCTCGCGCCCAGCCTGGAAAGCCTTTCGGTTTAACTCCACGTGTTTGGGTGGAACGCGCTCTGTGATGATTTTCAACCAAAGGTCGGATGTCAGCCCCATCCGGGTATCCGCGCTCTGTTCCAGCAGGGCAGAAAGTGCGCCCAGGAGGACCACGTTGGCTGCCTTCACGTTCCCCAGGGATTCAGCGATCTCTTCCCCATTGATATATTCTGCGTGCGGGGTAAGCTGGGCGAAAACCTTTTGGAGGGTATCGTCGCTTGGATAGGATTGATCGCCTGAAATGGCTGTAAGTGGCTCGATGACCTGCATATTGATCAATGCCAGGGCACCCGGGTGCATGGCGTTCACGCATCGCAGCGCTTCGAGTTTTTCGAACGCCAGCAGCACATCCGCTTCGCCTGCACCGATCAGCGGTGAATATACCACCTCCCCCCAGCGCACGTGACTGGTCACGCTGCCTCCCCGCTGCGACATGCCGTGAACTTCGGCTTGCTTCGCCTGGAACCCTGCCGCCATCCCTACATTGACAAGTACATCGCTTGCCAGGATTGTTCCCTGTCCGCCCACCCCTGCGAGAAGAAAGTCGATGCTTTTTTTCATAATATACCTGCCTCAGCCTTCACCGGGCGGAACGGGATTGCCTGTCGCGGACAGATCTGTGCGCACACTTCGCAACCGGTGCACATGCTGGCATCGATCAACGCTTTGGAGCGCTGGGTTTTCTCATCCAGCTCCTCGCTTTTTAATATTGCCGGGCACCCGATGCGGAAACACAGCGTGCAACCATTGCATTCCTCCGCCAGCACCTCCAGCGGGACCCAGCGTTTTCGTACATCCGGAAGTAAAGCACAGGGCTCCTCGACGATCAACACCGAGGGTTCATCCAGTTTTACAAATTCTTTGAGAGCCTTTTCTATCGCCTTCACGTCGTACCCCGCCGCGGATAGTACATGCCTCACACCCAGGGCACGTACCAGCGGCTCAAGTAATACCTGGACCGTTTCTTGTCCAAGCAGGGTTCTGCCTGTCCCGGGGTTTTCCTGGTGACCTGTCATGCCCGTGATCCGGTTGTCCAGGATGACAGTTGTGACAGGGCTCTTGTTGTAAACCACGTTGACCAGTGCGGGGATTCCGGAGTGGAAGAAGGTCGAATCACCGATCACTGCCACGTGATGTTCCGCACTGCCAGCCTTTGCTGCACCATGTGCAATACCGATTCCTGCACCCATGCAGCCGCAGGTGTGGATGGCGCTTAACGGCGGGATCAACCCCAGGGTGTAACAACCGATATCCCCGTTTACCGGCACTTTAAGTTTGTTTAGGATGTAAAATGTTGGACGATGTGGGCATCCTGGACAGAGCACGGGAGGCCGACCGGGTAATGGACCGGTCCCGAGGTCCGCCAGCGGGATATGTGCTGACCGGGGTAACAAGCCCGCACCGATGGCTGATTCCCGCACCAGCCGCGGGTCGAATTCACCTGTGATCGGGAAAATGCTTTTCCCCTCCACAGAGATTCCCATCAGCCGGACGGCCTCCTCGATGAAGGGGTCGAGTTCTTCGATGACGATCAGCCTGTCCACTGATTGTGCGAACATGCGGATCATCTTTTCCGGCAAGGGCCAGGTCAGCCCCAGTCGCAGGATGGAAGCCTCTGGAAAGACTTCCTTTGCATACTGGTAAGCCACCCCGCAGGTGATGATCCCCAATTTCTTACTTCCAGGTTCAACGCGGTTGTACGGGAAACTCTCGGCATAAACGGCAACATCCCTCATCCGCTGTTCGATGATCGGATGCCGTTTTACTGCATTACCCGGCACCATGACGTATTTGGCAGGATTGCGGGGGAACTTTTTAATTTCCTCTTCAATGAAAGTCCGTTCGCCCAGTTCCACAGCACTGGCTGAGTGACAGATCCGGGTGGTCAGCCGCAGCAGCACCGGGGTATCGAACCGTTCGCTCAATTCAAATGCGGTGCCCACCATGTCTTTTGCTTCCTGGCTGTCGGAAGGCTCCAGGCATGGGACGCGCCCAAATTTGGCAAAGATCCGGTTATCCTGTTCGTTCTGGCTTGAATGCATGGCAGGGTCATCCGCGGTCACAATTACCAGCCCGGCCTCCATCCCGGTCATCGACGCGTACATGAAAGAGTCCGCTGCCACGTTCAGACCTACGTGCTTCATGACAGCCATCCCGCGCCGTCCGGCATAGGCTGCTCCTGCTGCTGCATCCACAGCTACTTTTTCATTTGGTGCCCATTCGGCATATACATTCGGAAAGAGGGCATAGTTTTCCAGGATTTCGGTACTGGGAGTACCGGGATAAGCTGATGCCACGGCTACTCCCGCTTCCCACATCCCGCGGGCAACTGCTTCATTTCCGGAAAGCATTTTGATCATGCAACAGGCTCCATTCGTTTTACTGGTCCGTGATTGTTTTAGCCCAATGATTGTAATTCAGAACCTATCCCGGGGCTAATGCTTTTCTTCCCCTCATGCTGTTATCTTCAACACCCCGGACTATGTCTGTATGGAATTGCCCGGGTCGACCGCGTTATAATTCCCTGTATGGAGCGGGAAACAAAGGTTGCAGGTCGTTCACCGTTAAAGTGGATTTTACGTCTCCTCGTATTGGCAATTATTGGTATCCTGCTGTGGTGGGTGGTAAATAACGCTCCTTTACCTGAGATCTGGTCTGCTTTCCGTTCCCTTCAGTTGTGGGAAATTGCTGTTCTCCTGGCAGCCAATGCCATTTTATATATGCTTGTAACCTTGCGCTGGTGGGTCATTGCCCGCGCAGATGCCAGGCAAATCCCTTATTTACCCCTCCTCGCGGTGCGTGTAGCTGTTTTTGCTGTGAGCTATTTTACACTGGGACCGCAAGTCGGTGGAGAACCCTTGCAAGTCCTGTTCCTGCAGCGGAAATATGGGTTAACCTTCACCCGCGCGACTGCCTCGGTCTTGATGGATAAAATCCTCGAGTTCCTCATCGATTTCATTCTCCTGGCTGTAGGATTGACAGCGATCTTCCGGGCGGGAGCATTGGCGGAAAGTAAATCTGTGTTCTCTTGGGAACTGGTTGGGTTATTAATATTAATGGTCTGGCCTCCTGCCCATATTGTGATGCTTTATCATCGCAAGTATCCACTTACTGCGCTGGTTCGATCCCTCCCATTTATCCCAAAGAACGCCAAAGCCCCTCGCTTTCTTCGCGTGGCAGAATGGCTGGCCGGGAATTTTTGCCGGCACCATCTTTCCCATCTGCTCGCAGCTTTGGGCGTCTCCTTATTGGCAGGAGCCGGGATGGTCGGTGAATATGCCCTGATGGCTTCTTTCCTGGGGATTCACCTTTCATTTTGGAAAACGGTGGCAGCCTGGGCTGCAGGGTGGCTTGCCTTCATTGTGCCCCTCCCCGGCGGCTTGGGAGCTCTTGAAGCCAGCCAGGTTTTTATTCTCGGCGGGTTTGGGATAGGTAATGCAGTCGCAATTAGCCTAATCCTGTTGATGCGCGGACGCGATTTGTTGATTGGGGGTCTTGGTCTCCTCATCGCCGGTACAGCTTCATGGACCAGGAAATCCGGAGGAGCTTGAGGGTATAATCCAGTTTATGAATTTTCTCATCACCGGTGCAGCCGGTTTCCTTGGTTCATCACTTGCCAACCAGCTTGCCCGGGAGGGTCATCAGGTGCGCGGGATCGATGACCTTTCTACCGGAGACCCGCAGGCCCTTTCACCGGATGTCCATTTCACGCGCGGGGATATTAATGACCGCCCTAAGCTTTGGACGCTTCTGCAGGAAGTGGATTGCGTCTATCACCTGGCAGCGCGGGTATCGGTTCCGGAATCCATACTGTACCCGCGTGAATATAATGCGGTCAACGTGGGGGGTACGGTTAGCCTTATGGAGGCCATGCGGGATGTGGGTGTCCGGCGGGTCGTTTTTGGGTCTTCAGGTGCAATATATGGCACCCAGGATATCCAGCCCCTTACAGAGGGTCAAACGCCTCGGCCGTCTTCTCCCTACGCCGTTTCGAAACTGGCGGCTGAATATTATATTCGGACTATCGGGGGCCTTTGGGGAATAGAGACCGTCAGCCTGCGAATTTTTAATGCCTATGGACCGGGGCAGCATCTGCCTGCCTCCAGTCCGCCTGTCGTCCCCTATTTCCTTCGACAGGCAGTCCGGAACGGGACCCTGGTAATTAATGGGAATGGAAAACAGACCCGGGATTATGTGTTCGTAAATGATGTGGTTTCAGCCATGGTTGCAGCAGCTACCGCTCCCAACTTGAATGGGCTTGTGATCAATATTGGTTCCGGAAAAGAGACGACCATCCGCGCCCTGGCAAATCTGGTATTAAAGGTAACCGGAAGCGAAACGAATACCATCTTTAGTGCCCAGACTTCCGGTGGTGTTTCGCGCCTGTGCGCAGACTTGACTCTGGCTGACCAGAAATTGAATTACAAGCCGTCCATTTCCCTGGAAGAAGGTCTTCGTTTGACTCTGCAAAAAGACGTCCGCTTCAAGGTTACGAAAGAATTATCCATGAACAGCTCGGGCAAATAGCTTCTTTTCATGATTCGTTGATTTTTGGTGAATATTCTCCCCCTGGCTTTTTATGACCGCCCAACGCTGACCGTTGCCCGCGAATTACTGGGTGCGCGGCTGGTTCGGATTCTTGATGGTGTAAGACTTTCCGGCACCATTGTTGAGGCTGAGGCTTATGTGGGGCAGGAGGACCTGGGGTGCCATGCCAAGTCCGGGAAGACGAAACGCAACGCGGTCATGTTTGGTCCCCCTGGGAACGCGTATGTTTACTTCACCTATGGTCAGCATTGGATGTTAAATGCGGTGACAGAATCTGAAGGATTTCCAGCCGCAGTGCTAATTCGGGGCATTGAAGTGGTTGAAGGGGACGAGATTATTTTCATTCGCCGCCACGGACGCGATTCGATTGGTCCAGCTAAATTAACCCAGGCGCTTGGCATTGATGGCAGATTTAACGGCATCAATCTCTGTGATACAGGTTCAGATCTTTGGATTGAAGCGGGATGCCTCGTTGAAGCCGGTGATATAATCACCAGCCCAAGGGTGGGGTTATATACCGTCCCTGAGCCCTGGAAATCACTGCCCTGGCGTTTCCAATTGCGCCGAAGATGATAAAATACGATTTAATCTGGTGAAAACCTATGTTTAAGCATAATAATCAATCCACACCGCCTGCCAGCGTGCAAACGGTCGAACGGATCACCTCTGTGCTCGGTGTCGGAGTTATCTGGCAGGGCAGCATAGTTGGTTCAGGTGGCGTGCGTGTTGAGGGTACATTTGAAGGGCAAATTGCATTGAAAGGTCTGCTTGTTGTAGGAGAGACCGGCAAAGTCACCTGCGAAAATGTTCGCGCAGCTAATGTTATTGTCGCGGGGGCAATAAAAGGCAATATCACGGCTCAGAAAGTGGAAATCCGTTCGAGCGGTCGTGTCTGGGGCAACATCGTTACTGCTGCATTCGCAACAGAGGAAGGCGCATTCCTGCGCGGTCAGATCCGTATGGAAGATGCCGTGGATCTTGGCTTGGATGGTCCGGAGGAATCTACGCCTGCCTTGGATCAGAAACTGCCTGCCAAAGTGTAATTTCCTTTGAATAAAAGAACCGTTTCCAAAATTTCCATGTCCAGCCCCGACCTGACTGATAAAGAGCGCCAGGCCGTGCTTGACGTGCTCAAGACTCCTAATCTTAGCATGGGGTCTCAGATACAGGCTTTCGAGAAAGCCTTTATCAATTACACAGGCCTGCCTCATGCCGTGGGTGTCAACTCAGGCACAGCAGGATTGCACCTGTGCGTGCGGGCGGCTGGCATCACCCCGGGTGATGTCGTCCTGACCACCCCCTTTTCTTTCGTCGCTTCCACCAATGTCCTCTTATTCGAAAACGCAATTCCGGTTTTTGTAGATGTGGATCCGCGCAGTGGGAATTTGGATCCGGCTTTGCTTGGCGAAGCTGCACGCGATCTGACAGCGGGCGGGGAAAGAGCTCAAAAATGGTTATCCCGCAAAGGGTCGGCTTCCCGCAGGACATTAAAAGCCATCCTTGGAGTGGATGTTTTTGGTCAGTCAGCCGATTGGGATTCCATTCGCAAGGTCGCCAATGAGTTCGGTCTGAAAGTCATCGAAGATTCTTGTGAAGCCTTGGGGGCGGAATACAAGAAACGCATGGTCGGTACCATTGGCGATTTCGGTGTTTTTGCCTTTTACCCCAATAAGCAAATCACCACCGGGGAAGGCGGAATGGTTGTGACCGATGATCCTCTGGCAGCAGAGCTGATGCGGGCGTTGCGTAACCAGGGGCGTGCCCCTGGTGACACGTGGCTCTCCCACACTTACCTTGGATATAACTACCGACTCGACGAAATGTCGGCAGCACTGGGTGTCGCGCAAATGCTCCGCCTGGAGGAACTCCTTCAAAAGCGTGAGCAGGTGGCTGCGTGGTACGGGGAACGCCTGGCTGAAATACCTCTTGTGGAACCGCCATTCATTGAAAAATTTACCACCCGCATGTCTTGGTTTGTTTACGTCGTGCGTTTTGACCATTCAGTTGACCGGGATGCCATGGCGAAACGCCTGGAGCTGCGGGGGATACCCGTCCGTCCATATTTCCTTCCAATTCATCTGCAGCCCTATATGATCGAACGGTTTGGCTACCGGGTCGGAGATTTTCCCGTCACCGAAGACCTTGGCCGTCGCGGACTCGCCCTTCCCTTTTCTTCTGTGATGACTGAGGATCAGGTCGATCAGGTTTGCCGGTCGCTCCAGGTGGAAATGCGAAGGTTTTCATAACCGATGACCGACTTTCCGCCTCCGCGTCGAGGGCTTTCCTTGCAGGTTTCCTCGCTCATCACGTTTGCCGTCATGCTGGCGGTATTTGCCGTGCTTGCCTCCCAGGAGCCAATTGGTTTGCGTTTTTCAATTTATATTCTGATGGCAGCGCTAGCCTTTCTTCCTCTCCCCTTCCTGGCTTATGGGTTATATTCCTTATATCGCGCCAACTACAGCCTTGATCGTGAAAAATTGATTCTCACCTGGGGGCTGCGGGTGGAGCAGATTCCCATCTCGGAGGTGGAATGGGTTAGACCGATGGAAGCCCAGGCATCCCCGATTGTATTGCCTTTAATTCACATGCCGGGCTCGATCACGGGCGTTCGACGCCACCAGGATCTCGGACCGGTGGAATTTCTCGCTTCGGATGCAAAGTCATTGCTATTGATTGCTACAAACAGGCGGGTCTACGCTATTTCCCCCCTGGATAAAGCCGGGTTCATGGAAAATATCCAGCGCGCCATCGAACTTGGCAGCCTTTCCCCAGCCGTGCCTAAGTCGGTTTTCCCAGCCTTTGTCGTCAGCCAGGCTTGGGAGAGCATGATTGCTCGGTACCTTTGGTTGTCAGGGCTGTTTCTGAATATGGGACTATTGATCTGGGTATCGTTACTGATTCCCTCTTTGGGACGCATCCCACTCGGATTTCTCCCTTCAGGATCGGTGGGCGAGCCGGTCCCAGGTGCCGGGTTGATCTTGCTCCCGGGGGTCAGCCTCTTTTTTACAATTACCGGTCTGGTTGCAGGTCTTATGTTCTATCGCCGTCCTCTCCACCGTCCATTGGCATATATCGTTTGGGGGGGTGGTGTTATTTCAACGTTGTTGTTTCTGCTGGCAGTGATGTTTATCGTTACCACCCCGGTATAGCATCGATTTTATTCCATTCCCTAATTCATTGGTGAAATCATGTTTCTTCAATTATTGCTCGGTTTCCTTTTTGCTGCCTTGATCGCCTTTGCTGCATTCCGTGCCCGCAGCCTCAGCATCTCTGGAGCTTGGGGAGCTTTGTTGGAGGGGACTATTATTTTCGGGCTTGGAGGCTGGAGGTGGGCAGTACTCCTGATGGCTTTTTTTGTTTCCTCTAGTGCCCTCACTCGCTTGTTTGGAAAAAAGAAGTCTGCCTTGAATGAAAAATTTGATAAAGGGGGTACCCGGGATATAGGGCAGGTGCTCGCCAATGGAGCGGTCGCATCCATATTTGCCGGTTTGCATTTTTTTCTTCCCAACGCAGCCTGGACCTGGGTGCTGTTTGCCTCATCACTGGCGGCGGTCAACGCTGATACGTGGGCAACTGAATTGGGCGTTCTCAATCCCTCTTTGCCTCGGCTGATCACATCCTGGAATACCGTGGAGAGCGGCACTTCCGGTGCTGTCTCGATCTTTGGTACCTTGGCTGCGACGTTTGGTTCGGCTTTGATTGCCTTCCTGGGTGCGTTGCTGAATCCCACTGGTAACGGTTATGTTGTTTTAATGATCATTCTTTTTTCAGGTCTGATCGGCTCCTTGTTTGATTCTCTCCTGGGAGCAACAGTGCAGGCAATTTATCGCTGTCCCAATTGTGAGAAAGAGACCGAGAAACATCCGCTCCATTCATGCGGTACCCCCACCATTCAAGTGCGCGGCTGGAATTGGTTGAATAATGATATGGTCAACCTGGGGTGTGCGCTGATGGGGGCTGCGATCGGCATTATCTTATTGCAGTAGATGGGATTTTCCAAATGATAATAGTGCGCCGGCTGGATTATTCCAGAAGGCGCATTTTTTTATTACATGGTTTACGTAATTGCCACTCCAAAGTGATTTTCTTCCTGGAGGTGTTGCCGGAAGACCTCGGGGTAAAAAAACCGGGCAATCGAAGATCAGGCTGGGTTCGCCAATGGAAAATTAACCTGTCTCCTTGCCAATAAAATCCCCGTAATGGTGAAATGCTGCCTTTACCCGGTTTAAAATTTTAATACTGGGCGTTTCAAAAAAAACCGTTTCCAGCAATACTTTATCCTTTTTTACAATCCGTTTCCAGATCCCGCGGACCTGTCCATTTACTACTATGATTGGTCTGAAAATGCCATTATCAGATACAGCTTTTTTATGTGTTTCAAATGGCATTGTTGCGGTCCTGTCTTTATAACTGATGATAAACTCATCAAAGGCTGGCAGCAAATAAACTGAATCAAGCTCTTTTTTGGGACTTCTTGGGGACTCAGAATACCAGTATGTTTTCGAATTGATGGTTTCAGATTTGAAATCGGTTGTCACCGAATCCAGCGCCTGCTTTGCTTCTTTTATAGATAATCCTGACCACCAGACAAAATCCTGCAAGGTCGCCGGGCTGCGGCTTGAAAAATAAGTTTTGGCAAGGGTTGCCAATGCCTCTTGTTTCGTGAGGCTTTTTTTGGTTGGGACTCTTTCATCTAGCAAAGCATAGGTTGGTTTTCCATCCTTTAAGGCACCACTACAGATTAATCCTTCCAACTCGGCCCAGGCGAACAAGTGTGAGGCCCGGTTCTGATCGGTGGCTATTTTTACCTTCGCAAGCTCGGTGATCGCCTCTTCCCTGGTTAAGTGCGTTCCATCTCGCAATGCCTTTTCCAAAACCTCATAGCTTTTCTTTAGTATCTCCTTGGTTATCCCCAAATCGCTGTGCCTGGATTTAAATGCTGGTTTAATCTGTGGTGCAGTTAATGCCAGCATCCAGTAAATATCATCGTTGGAAACATAATGCCAGGTTGGCCTTAATAAATGTGTTCGAAGGATTTCCCCGCTGTTTATCGCTCTGGTTATTTCGTTTTCGGTCGGATTTGGAAGCCGGACACCGATCGCCCATTTCGACATCCCAAAATCCTGGGCTTGCATGGCCCCCATCCACCTGACAACCTCTTTACATGTTTTAAGAGATTTCTCCCCAATATTTTGACTGATCAATCTCGTTCTGGAAATTTCTATTGCGTTCACGCCCTGCGATCCTTTTATCGGCCAATTCAATGGATAAAGATAATGATCAGGTACCCAACCTGGTTGGATAATATTCCTAATGATGATTCTGTCAGAATAAAGAGATTACTTGTTTGCACCAAATGGATTTAGACCAGGATCAAGAGGATATATTAACTAAATGGGTGAGTTTTTACACCAGCAAATGTGCCAGTAAAATCCTGACCCCGATCAGGATCAGGATGATCCCCCCCGCTATCTCCATCCTTTTACCAAATTTCTCTCCCAGTTTATTCCCCAATCGCAATCCCAGCCAGGAGACAAGTGAGGTCACGATGCCTATCACCACCGCTGGGTTCCAGATGGTCACCCCTACGATCCCCAGGCTGAGGCCGACTGCCAGTGCGTCGATGCTTACCGCAATCGAAAGCAGCACCAGCGTCCAACCTCGTGATGGGTCATTTTTTACCTCATCACTCTGCGGGTTGAAACCGGAGCGGATCATGCGCCCGCCTACGAAAGCCAGCAAGCCAAATGCTACCCAATGGTCGAAGGTTGCAATATAGCGCTCGATGGTTGCCCCTGCAAACCAGCCCAGGACCGGCATCAGGAACTGGAATAACCCAAAGTGAAAAGCAAGCCGGAAAGTTGGCCGTGGACCTGAAGTGCGGTCCTGTGTCCCTGCGCCAAGACAGACGGCGAAGGCATCCATCGCCATGCTGAGCGCAATAAGGAATATTTCAATGAAATTCATGGAATGGTCATGCTTTCCAGATCTTGAAATCTTTCAAGATCGAACCCCCAATGAATTCGCGCAGGATCGAGTTGTCCGGGATCAGGTCGATTTCCACAGGCAGGAACCACTCGAGAAATGCCAGTAGCCGCTTGGCCTCGATGAATTCGGGTGTGCCGCGTGGCACCTGGCGCAGGAGAGGCTCGGCCAACGGTTGCAGGGCTGACATTTCATAGACCAGCGCCGAGTTGAACATCACGTCGGAATTTTCCTGGTAGGGAAAGATGTACAGCTCTTCCCCGCGTCGCACGGATTCCCAGCGGGAAATGGTCTGTTGCGCAGTATATCCTCGCTTCGCGCGCGTCCCGGACAATGCGTCGGATGAGGCGGGTGTCTGCAGTGGAGACCCGGTTGTGGCGGTCCAGGTTGAGCTGCGTCAGTGCTGCACCGTAGATGCGGAAGGCGCGCCCGGATAAGGTTTCGGGTAGCAGGCGCGGGTCCAGCCCGTGGATACCCTCCAGGATGATGATCTGGTCGGGGGAAAGTTGGATGGCATCCCCGCTAACCTGTCGACCCGCTTTGAAATCATATCGCGGCATGTTTACCGTTTCCCCGGCAATGAGGCGGGACAGGTGGTCACCCAGCAGTTTGAGGTCAAGGGCTTCCAGTGCCTCGAAGTTGAATTGCCCTTTTTCGTCGAGCGGTGTTTTTTCCCGATCAACGAAATAACTATCCAGTTCGAGGGCGAACGGGGAAAGTCCCAGCGCCAGCAGTTGAACGGCCAGTCGTCTCGAAAATGTGGTTTTGCCGGAAGAGGAAGGTCCGGATATCAGTACGATGCGCGCTTCCTTGCGCCGGTGGGCGATCTGGCGGGCGATGTCAGTGATGTTTTGTTCGTGCAGGGCTTCTGACACCAGGATGATCTCGCGGCTGCGGCCTTCTTTAATGGCGGTGTTCAAGGCTCCCACGTTATCGATCCCCAGCCGTTCCAGCCATTCCCCGTACTGGTGAAATGCAGCCATGAGTTTTGGATAGTCTTCGCTTGGAGCAATGGTTGTTGGAGCTCGCCGGCGTGGGTAGCGTAAAGTGAACCCGCTGTTGGCGGGATCCAGGCCAAACCATTTTAGATAGCCGGTGGAAGGCACCATGTACCCGTGGTGGTAGTCCAGGTGTTCACCGATGCTGTAAAGAGTTACATAAGGTTTACGCCTGTGCTGCAGCAGGCTCACTTTGTCCGGGTAATTTTCTTTTTCGAAATAGGCGATCGCTTCTGCCACGGGAATTTCCCGCCGCACAAAGGGCAGGTTGGCATTCACCAGGCGCCTCATTTCATCTTCCAATCGCTGCAGCTCATTTCGGTGGAGTACCCCTCTTCCGGCAACGTGGCAGTAATAGCCTCCCGATGAAATGGAATGATCAATGATCAGGACTGCCTCCGGGAAGAGTGCGACAAAGGCGGTTTCCAGCAGGAATGTAAGGGAGCGCCGGTATACCCGTGCCCCGTCTGCATCTGCCAGGGTAACGGGGGCAAGGCTGGCGTCCATTTTTATTTCGTATGTCAACTCGCGCAGATCGCCGTTTACGATGGCTGCCACCAGAGGTGCCGGTCCCGACCCGGGGTCTGCCAGTAAAAAATCCCCGGCTGTTGCACTACGCGGTCCGCTAAGCACGCGTCCATCCGGCATGTGTACTTCTACGGTATCGCGTGGAGTTACTGGTAGGATTTTTTTATCCATAAGGATTAACCATTTCGGATCAATAAACCTGGACTAGAGTATGGAATATATAGCCAGCAATTTCTCGGGTTGACGTTGAAAAGTGTCAAGCGGGATTTCGCCATTGGTCAATGCCATCAGTGTCCCGGTCAGCAGCTTGTTAACTGGTGCGGGCTTTCCGACTTTTTCTCCGTATCTGACAACCGCTCCATTCAGCCAGTCAACTTCTGACTTCCCCCTGCCGGAATATAGGTCGATATGGAAGGAAGGCATCTTTCCTCCCCGGCCTCCTCCCACAGCTTTAAGCATCAGGGGGCGTGTGATTAACTCTGGCAAACGTGTTCCTGCTGCCAGCGCTTTTACCGGTACTCCTGGCAGGTTTACCACGCGTATCCGGTTGGCGCGCATCACGCTTAGCGCCTCTCGCAGCATGCTCATTTCCAATCGGAACAAGCCCGGATGGTCAAACACTTCCGCAGCGGTCATGTTTAGGATGGCGGCGGTCGCATTGGCCGGCAGGTTGGTCAACATCTTGGACCATTTCATATCTGCAGCATGTAAAAAGAGCTGTGCATTCAGTCCTGCCGCGTTGAGTGCATCTGCTACAAATAATGACAGTTGATGGCGCTCTTCCACCCCCATACCGCGCATCCGTTCAAGGACGATATCGCCGACCGCGTTTCGTCCTATGGAAGAAGTCACGGTTCCAGCGATGACTTTATCATTGCCTATAACCCCGGCAAGTGCGGGTTCATTATCTACACCATTGGAGAGACAAAGGATTGGCGGGAATTTATCGGCGTGAGGTTTCATGGCATCCAGGGCACTTGCGGTATCAAATGATTTCAAAGCATAAATGGCAATATCGAACGGCCCAAACCTGAGAGCTTCTTCAAGCGTGGGCATGAAAATCACACGTGAATCCTGGATTGTAAGGACGGATTTTCCGCTGATTGTCAAATCCAGCCGTAAACCGTGCGCGCGTAATTCCTCCACCGCACGGGGTTGCTCGACATAAACTACGCGGTTGCCTTTTATGGCTAGCGACCCGCCTACATATGTACCGATCGCCCCAGCTCCAAAAACGAGCACGTTCAATTTACCGGCATTGTCAGCCATAGGGATGGAATTTTACCACTCAGAGCAGGGTTTTCCGACAAAATATATCGAAGTCCCTATGGCTTGCTGTGGTAGATGAGTAAATAGGATTGTGGGGTATAGGGGTTGGGGGGCTTGGTTTGGAATGATTCATATTGATTCTTCAAAATTATTGGAATTCCAAAATAAAGATGATATTTTCACAACCTGACCCCGTGTCTTTCCTCCAATATTGAAATCACCCGCTCCATTTCCTGTTTTTTCTTCATTCCGTCCCACCCTAGCGCATCTCCCAGGGAGTCTGCCAGTTCCACCACCAACGGGCGGGTGAGCTGACCCAGGTACGCCAGCAGGGTGCGCCGCAGCAGCAGGTCGTCAAGATGGACGATCTTCTCTCGTTGTGCCATACCTTCGATTTCTTCGCGAGAGTAGATTGGATTGGTTTTAATCGGTATGGAATCTTTCCCCGCTCCTATGGGGAGTGACTTCGTGTCGGAATTTCGCGCTTTTCCCAGGAAGGTGAGAGCCCTGTCGGTTGCCTGCTCTGAGAACGCTCGGAAAGAAGTCCATTTTCCTCCCACCAGTGAGAACACTGGGATATCCCCCCGCTTGTCCTCCTGGATGTGATGATCGCGCGTGATTTGACCCGCGTTTTTGGCTTTTGTGAAAGCAAGTGGGCGGACACCCGAAAATCGAAAAACGATCTGCTCTCGGCTGACTTTGATATCGGGGAAAACCCGCCCCACCATCTCGATGAAATAGTCAACTTCCTCTTCCGTGCAGCGCGCCGAGTCGGGGTCAGCGATCGGCAGATCGGATGTTCCGATCATCACTTTGTCGAACAAGGGGAATATCAGTACGATTCGTCCATCCTTGTTTTCGAAGAAGAATTCGTGATCGCCGATGGCTTGGCGCAGCTCTGGGTTATCGAGCACCAGGTGCGAGCCTTTGGTCGGCCCCACATATTGAGTTGGCAGCCCCAGCATCTGGTTGGTCCCATCGATCCATGGACCTGCCGCGTTAATGATCAATTGCGGCTTGACGACGAACTGCGTCCCGCTCACCTCATCCCGCAATGTGACAGAGCCTTCTTCCACTCCAGTAAGGCTTACGTAATTGATTGAGCGGGCATGTTCTCCCGCTTTTTCAGCATCGAGCAGGAGTTCAATGGTCAGGCGTTCGGGGGACAAGATGATACCGTCATAATAGGTCGCCGCGTAACGGATGTCTGGGTTCAGCCTGGGATATTTCTTGAGCGCCTGGCTGCGTCCGTCAAAAACGTGGCGCGGCACAGCCCGGTTCTTTCCAGTGAAGGCATCGTAGAAGATGAGTCCAATTTTGATGATCAACCCGCCGCGTTCGGAAGGCCTTTCCAACCAGCCGAGGAATTTCAGTGGTGCATTGAGTATGCCGGAAAATGTTTTGAAAATGGGGATGGTCGTGGGCAGTGGCTTGACCAGGCGTGGCGCGTTCTGGATCATCCGGTTCCGTTCCTGAACCGCCTCCCGCACCAGGCGGAATTCTCCATTCTCAAGGTAGCGGATCCCGCCGTGAGCCATGCGCGATGAGGCGGCTGATGCGCCGGAGCAAAAGTCGCTGCGGTCGATAAGCAGGGTGTTAACCCCCTGCAGCGTGAGATCGCGGAAGGTGCCCACGCCGTTGATCCCGCCTCCGACGATTAGCACGGTGGGGGGGTGGGTCATTAATGAATTGAGAGTCTCTTTTCGATTCATGGTTTCATTCCTATGGTCGGCGGCATTTATCTATTGGCCACATAAGTTTATTCTACCCAATCAAATGTACGCGTCACGGCTTTCTTCCAGGTGGCATAAAGACTTTCGCGTTTATCGACCGGCATGCTTGCTTTCCAATCCCGGTCTTTACCCCAGTTGAGGCGCAATTCATCATAATCCTTCCAGAAACCAACTGCCAGCCCTGCCGCATATGCCGCGCCTAATGCTGTTGTCTCTGCCACCTTCGGACGAATGACGGGTACACCCAGCAGGTCTGCCTGGAATTGCATCAGGAGTTCATTGAATACCATCCCTCCGTCCACTTTAAGGGAGGTTAACTTTACTCCCGAATCCTTTTCCATTGCGTCCAGCACCTCCCGCGTCTGGTAGGCGGTGGCCTCCAATACCGCGCGGGCGATGTGTCCTTTGTTCGCATACCGGGTCATCCCCAGGATGGCTCCGCGCGCATCCGAGCGCCAGTAGGGTGCGAATAACCCGGAGAACGCCGGGACGAAGTAAACACCGCCGTTATCTTCCACTGACCCTGCCAATATTTCCACGTCAGCGGATTTTTCGATCATCCCCAGGTTATCCCGCAGCCATTGGACCAGCGCACCTGCAATGGCGATCGATCCTTCGAGCGCAAAGATGGCTGGGTGGCTGCCGATCTTGTATCCCAGCGTGGTCAGGAGTCCGTTTTTGGATAGGACAGGTTTCTCGCCTGTGTTCATGAGCATGAAACACCCGGTCCCGTAGGTGTTTTTGGCTTCCCCGGGATTGAAGCAAGTTTGACCGAAAAGCGCCGCTTGCTGGTCGCCCAGGTCGCCTGCCACCGGCACCCCTCCCAATCCGCCCCTGGCATTTCCGTACACCTCCGACGAAGAACGGATCGTTGGCAGCATCGCCCGCGGGATCTCCAGGATGCATAGAATATCATCGTCCCAATCCAATGTGTTCAAGTCCATTAACAATGTACGCGAGGCATTGCTTACATCCGTGACGTGTTCCCCGGTCATGTTCCAGAGCAGCCATGTATCAATATTCCCAAACAGCAGCTCGCCTTTTTCAGCTCTATCCCGTGTCCCGGGAACGTTATCCAGGATCCACTTGATCTTGGGACCTGAAAAATAGGTCGCCAGCGGCAATCCTGTCCTGGCTCTAAACCGGTTCTGCCCTTCTCCTTTTGCCAGTTCAGCGCAAATGGAATCTGTGCGTGTGTCCTGCCAGACGATCGCATTGTGCACAGGTCTTCCGGTCTCTCGTTCCCAAACGACGGTTGTCTCACGTTGGTTTGTGATGCCGATGGCGGTGATTTCAGCAATTTCCGCCCCTGATTTATCCAATGCCCCGCGCACGACCCGTTGCGTACTTTCCCAGATTTCCAGGGCGTCGTGTTCCACCCACCCGGGTTTGGGGTATATCTGTTTGTGTTCCTTTTGATCAGCTGAAATGATGGTCCCGGAATGATCGAACAGGATGCAGCGTGTGCTGGTGGTTCCCTGGTCTATGGCGGCTATAAATTTTGGCATGCTGCTCTCCCGGATATTTTCGGATACAACGGTCAATTAATTGCTCTGGTTGCTTTCTTGGATCACGGTATGCAGGTCATTTGGTTTCCCAGTTATGGGTTCCCAACAAAAATGCTTTGCCAGTCATGACCTTTTTCCCAGCTGGTTGAACCTCTTCCAGGATAAGGACCCCTTCCGTGGTTCCTATTGCGGGCTTTTTTTCCAACTCGATCCTCATGCCTGCCTTGATCTGATTTCCGGCACTGGTGCTTGCATTTAGAACTTTTATCGTAACCCCGTTCCACACAAAATATGCCCCGGGCCATGGGTGCATCGCACGCGCTCGCCGTTCCAATTCCAACGCAGGTCTGGTGAAATCCAGCAAACCATCTTCCTTTTTAAGCATGGGAGCATAGGTCGCGCTTTCGTTGGGTTGAAGCTTGGGGGTGAGGTCTCCGCTCAAATATCCCGGCAGCGTTTCGATAAGCAAGTCTGCGCCCGGTGCAGCCATTTTTTCGAACAGCGATTTCCCCGTTTCGTTCTTTGTGATCGGTACCACGCGTTGACTTAAGATCGGCCCGGTATCCACGCCCGGGTCCATCTTCATGATCGTGATACCGGTTTCATGATCTCCTGCCAGGATTGCTGCCTGGATCGGCGCAGCGCCTCTCCAGCGCGGCAGCAGCGACCCGTGCACATTTATGCATCCGAATTTTGGCAGGTCGAGCACCGCCGGTCGCAGGATCTGCCCAAATGCCGCCACCACGATCAACCCTGGCTCCCATTCCTTGAGTTGGGTCATTACTTCCGGGGTATTCAATTTCTGGGGTTGTATGAAAGGGATCCCAAGTTTCCTGGCTGTTTCTATTACTGCAGGCTGATGAAGCCCTCCGCCGCGGCCTGCTGGACGATCGGGTTGGCTTACTACGCCCGCGACCGCATATCGACTCGCCAGTGCGTTCAAGGAGGGGACGGCGAAATCCGGGGAGCCCATGAAAACGATCCGCAGTTGACTGCTCATCATATAATTCTACTGCCTTTTCAAAATAATTAAACCTCATTGGTTAAGATAAGGTTCTCACTCAATTTGTGCAAATCGGTTGCTTTTTGTCCACTTTGGATGTAAAATATTTCAAACGTCCAAACGATATTATCTGCTCAGGAGAAACCTATGACTCAACAACCGATGAATTCCGACCTTACCAGTGATGACAGATTGTGGGCTTTGCTCAGTTGGCTGTTCTGGCCAGTCGCGGTCATTATGTTGTTAATGGACGATAAAAAAGCCCGCCCATTCATTAAATACAACGCAGTTCTTTCATTGGCATTCGCAGTCCCATTGTACGTATTGGGAACCATTACGGTTGGCTGCTTGTTCGTGTTGGGCGCCATCTATGCCATCGTCCTTGGCATCCAATCCTACCAGGGCAAATGGGTCACTGTACCGTTCCTTTCTGATTTCATCAAGAAGCAAGGTTGGGTGGCGTAGTTTCTCTTCCGTTAATATTTGTCAAGTCTAGTAACAATATTTAATAATATTTAAAAGGTTATTCAAGACTCTCAGGAGGCATACAATGAATACGGATATTACCAGTGATGATAAACTTTGGGCTGCACTCGGCTACCCGATCTTCATCATTGCACTAATCATGCTTTTTATCGAAGGGAAGAAAGACAGACCCTTTATTAAATACCATGCCATCCAGGCACTTGCCGTCAACGTTGTTGTCTGGGTTGTCGAAATACTTCTTGCAATCATCTCGGGCGCTCTCGCGGCAGTTACCTTGGGAATTGGCGGCTTGATCGGTTGCATTGGGCCTGTTATCTGGATTATCTTGATCTGGCCGGCAGTCCTCGCTTACCAGGGCAAATATTTCGAAATCCCGGTCGTTACCCAATTTCTTCGCGGTCAGCACTGGATCGCCTGAAATTTGATCTTTATTATCAAGAAGCCCGCCGATAGGTGGGCTTCTCCGGTTTAATTCCGGGTAGGGTATTCATGAAATATTCCCAATAGGGGTAGGCACGCTGATCGAAAAGAGAAGAAATGATGATTGGGACTCATATTTCCCTGCACAAATAGAAATATTTGTGCAACCTTTTCAGGGTTGCGGCGTAATATGAGTGTGCCTATATAATCTATAAGGAGTATCTTATGCCTGCCAATAAGAAAGCTGAACTTCCATCCGAAATGGTTTCACCGGTTGTCTCCGATCTTCCGGTTCAAACACCCCAGCTTGCGGTTACCACGGTCTCCCCCATATCAACTGCACAACCCCAGCCTTTGGCTCCGGGCGATGAACGCACCTGGGGGATGCTCGCCCACTTAAGCACCCTGTTGAACCTGGTGACCGGGTTTGGTGGCCCAATTGCTGCCCTGATTATTTATTTGATCTATAAGGACCGTTCACGGTATGTTGCCTACCATTCTCTGCAGGCCATGGTTTTCCAGTTGATCTGGTGGTTTGGCGGCGGAGTTTTGATCGGTCTCATGTGGGCGGTTGTCGGCGCGCTCTCAGCTCTGCTCATCGGTATCGTCCTGATTCCTGTGGCGGTTCTTGCTACCCTGCTGTTGGCACTGTTGCCCGCCGGGGCGTTGGTCTATGGCGTTATCGGCGCCATCCAGGTGAACCAGGGCAGGGATTTCAAGTACTGGCTTGTGGGTGACTGGGTCCGCGGAACGCTGACGGGTGCGTAATTTGATCCAATCTTCTCCAATCGGCGCGGAAACGCGCCGGTTTTCGTATCTATTCAAACGAATTTTTACTTGACTCTCCCCCGCCTTGCTCTTACAATGCAAAGTACATTATCAAGTGAATGGTTGCAGGGAAGAGACTCTCAACAGCGAAGGCTTCAATCGTCTCTTTAGGCGAATGTTGTTTTGTGATGTGGAGAGCACCGAAGGGGCAAACCCCGACAGGCAAGTCCGGGCGAAACTCTCAGGTAAAAAGGACCCTGCTCCAGTTACCTCTGAAAAGTCTCCTGCGCTGAAAACATTCCCGCGCAGGAGCACCGGTGGAGCAATCCTGCGGCAAACTTTAGCCAGGGAGAATCTCACAGGTTGATTACAGAGGGTGCACGTTCTATCCGCGTGTGCCCTTTTTATTTTGCCAAATTTTATATTCAGGAGCGCAAGGAATGAATATCCCCAACAATCTTATGTTTACCAGGACCGATGAGTGGTTCGATCCAGCCGCTGGGACCATGGGTCTCAGCGATTACGCCCAGGGTCAGCTTTCGGATATCGTTTTTGTAGAAATCGTTGTCTCAGCTGGCGAGACCGTTGAACCCGGCAAACCTATCGCTTCGGTTGAGTCGGTAAAAGCAGCCGCAGAGACCTACTCCTCGGTCCACGGGAAAGTGGTTGCGGTGAACGAAGACCTGAGCAGCAATCCTGAGATCCTCAACACCGACCCGTATGGGAAGGGATGGATGGTCAAGGTGGAAGGCGCGAAAGTCTCCGGGTTAATGGACGCGGCTGCCTACACCAAGTATTGTGAAGAACGCGCACACTAAGTTCCTGTGTCGTTGAAAGGAGCAATATGACGTTTATCCCGCACTCTCCAAGTGAGCGGGATGCGATGCTCACCGCGATCGGGGTGAAAAGCCTTGAAGACCTGTTCAAGGATGTCCCGGCCAGCCATCGCTACCCTGTATTGGATTTGCCACCAGCCCTTTCAGAGATGGAAGCAGCCGCAGAGCTCGGTGGGCTGTCAAGCGCCAATGAGAATGTCCAATCAGACCTGGTCTCTTTCCTCGGCGCGGGGGCCTACAACCACTACATCCCCGCCGCGCTGGACCATATCCTGCGTCGCGGTGAGTTCTATACTGCCTACACCCCTTACCAGCCCGAAATATCGCAGGGCACACTGCAGTCCATTTTCGAATACCAGAGCTTGATCTGTGCCCTCACCGGTATGGAGGTTTCGAACGCCTCGCATTATGACGGGGCCACGGCTGTGGCTGAGGCTGCCAATATGGCTTTTGCCCAGTTCCGCGGCAAACGCACCGGGGTGGTCATCTCTCCCACCGTTCACCCCCAATATCGCGCCACGATGCGCACTTACATTCAGGGCATGGGCATGGAATTGGCAGGAGATGATCCCAGGGCCAACTTGGATGCCGGTCCGGAAGCTATCGAAAAATTGATCAACGAGAATACTGCCCTGGTTATCGTCCAGTACCCGGACTTTTTTGGGCGCGTTTACGATTTCTCCACACTCATTGAGATTGCCCATGGCAAGGGTGCCCTGGTCTGTGTGGCAGCCAACCCAACCGCGCTGGGGCTTTTCAAGACACCCGGCGGGATGGGCGCTGATATTGTCGTGGGGGAAGGCCAGCCTCTCGGCATACCGCTTTCCTTTGGCGGTCCATACCTGGGCTTCTTCACCACCCGCAAGCAGTACATTCATAAGATGGCCGGCCGGCTGGTGGGGGAGACGCTCGATAACCGCGGGCAGCGCGCTTTTGTGCTCACTCTTACCGCACGAGAACAGCACATCAAGCGCGAACGGGCGATCTCGAATATTTGCTCCAATGAGGGCTTGATGGCACTGGCTGCAGCCGTGTACCTCTCGCTCCTTGGACAGACCGGCTTGCGCCAGGTGGCGGAATTGTGCTACCACAAGGCCCATTATGCTGCCGGGAAGATCAGCAAGGTGAAGGGCTATTCGCTTTGTTTTGATGCGCCTTTCTTCCACGAGTTCTCGGTCTGCTGCCCCAGACCGGTTGCTGAGATCAACGACCACCTGCTCGAGCATGGTTTCCTGGGCGGTTACGACCTGGGCCAGGATTACCCGGCTCTGAAAGACCACATGCTGATCGCGGTAACGGAGATGAATACCAGGGATGAAATTGATGGGCTCGTGGAAGTTCTGTCGGAGGTGGATCATGACTGAACCTACCATTTACGAACTGTCCTCCCCCGGTCGAACGGGCGTCACCTTTCCCCTTCCCGACGTTCCCCCTGCTACACTGCCCGAACACCTGTTGCGCAAGGACCTGCCGCTGCCCGAACTCGCAGAAGTGGACGTCGTCCGCCATTTCATCAACTTGTCGAAATATAACTATAGCGTTGACGGTGGCTTTTATCCCCTCGGCTCCTGTACGATGAAGTACAACCCAAAGATCAACGAAGACACCGCCCGGCTGCCCGGGTTCGCTTTCACTCATCCACTTCAGCCAGTGGAGACGGTCCAGGGCAACCTGGCATTGATGTTCACCCTCCAGGAGTGGTTAAAGGAGATCTCGGGTTTTTCTGCCCTTACTCTCCAGCCCGCCGCGGGAGCGCATGGAGAATTAACCGGCGTCCTGGTCATGCGCGCCTACCACAAGGACCGTGGGGATGCCAAACGCGTCAAAATGCTCATCCCCGATTCAGCTCATGGCACGAATCCAGCTTCTTCTGCCATGAGCAGCCTGCAGGTGGTGCAGATCCCATCGGATGCGCGAGGGAATATGGACCTGGTTGCTCTCAAGGCTGCCTGTGACGAGACCACGGTTGGTCTTATGCTTACGAACCCGAATACCCTCGGCCTTTTCGACGAGCATCTCGACCAGGTGATTAAGATCGTCCACGATGCCGGTGGGCTGGTCTATGGTGACGGTGCCAATTTGAACGCCCTGCTCGGCATTTTACGACCCGCTGATGTGGGTTTTGATGTGATGCATTACAACCTGCACAAGACCTTCTCAACCCCCCATGGCGGTGGCGGACCAGGCTCCGGTCCAGTGGGCGTTACCGAAAAACTGGCTGATTTCCTTCCCACTCCCCTGGTGGGAATCGTCGAACCAGCTACTGAGGACGAGCCGCCGTTGTACGGGTTTGTCACCCCGGCAAAATCGATTGGGAGGGTCAAGGCTTTCCACGGGCATTTTGGGATGATGGTGCGCACCTATACCTATATTGCCATGCATGGCCCCGAGGGTCTTCGAAAAGTTGCTGAGTATGCCGTGTTGAATGCCAACTACATCAAGTCTCTTCTGAAGGGTGTTTACACGGTTCCCTTCGACCGCACCTGTATGCACGAATTTGTGGCAGAGGGTCAGTGGTCAGACGCTCCCGGTATCCGCGCCCTGGATGTGGCAAAGCGATTGATGGATTACGACTTCCATCCCCCCACCAACTACTTCCCCCTCATCGTTCATGAAGCCCTGATGATTGAGCCCACCGAGACCGAGAACAAGGCAACCCTGGATGCCTTTGCAGACGCATTGATTAAAATTGCTGCCGAAGCAAAAACGACACCCACCCTGCTCCACGAAGCTCCGCATAAAACTCCGTTTGGAAGGATGGACGAGGTTAAGGCAGCTCGTGAGTTGGTCCTGTGCTGCTGGCTCCCTGAGGATTACAACCCCTAGACCTGGGGCTATTCTGCTGTCTGATCCCGCGCGATAATTCGTTGCAAATATCAACATTCAGGGCGATCATTTGATCGCCCTGAATGTTATGAACTAGTCGCTTTTCTCTCTTTCCTTTGCTGGCGGTTTATCCCGGCCTGGAAAACAAGCCCAACCACGAACAGGATGATCCCGACGACGAATGCCACCATCCCAGCCAATTTAAATCCTTCCACGATTAGCAGCGCGCCCGCACCGGATGAAAGGATGATCAACGCCCATTCAAAGATGACGTAGATCAGGATCACCCCGATGATCCCACCCAGCAGCAGCATCAACCACTCAAACCCTTTCACCTCGGCCCCAAATTGAGGCGCCAGACGTGACGCGATAAACACTCCCGCAAGGAAACCCGCTGCACCGATCATCACCTTCTGAAAAAAATATGCCAGCAGGGCGCCCACCAGGCCTACCCCTACCCCGATTAATATGGCCATCCAGCCCGGTGTTACCGTCAGGTACCTGGAGGCCAGCTCGTATCCTGCGTAAAAACCCGAAGCAGCCACGAATAACCAGAAGATTTTCCGTCCGAGGCTGAGTAAAATCACACCGCCAACAACGTTTATGATCAACATCGCATTTTCCTCAATTCTGGTTCCTGTTTTTATTTGAACAGGGTGATCTTGCCTGTCGTGTTGGCTTGCAGCACCATGATTGTCCTCATACCTAAAAATTCATCTGCGGGAGGGAGTCAATCCGGTGAAGACTAACCAGGCGCCAGGGAAATGGAGTTTGCTCCTGTCAGTCCGTTATCCGCTCTCAATACTGAATATTTGGATTATTATAATGTCGTTTTCCCTGGATGTGAAATATCCTCTCGTGTCTCGGCAGTTGAACGTGTGTGAAATTGATCACCAATTTTATTGCTGTATAATGGCCTGACCCATGCACGAACTAGCAGTTACTGAGAGTCTCCTCGAAATAGCCATTCGCCATGCCCAGGCGCAGAATGCCCACCGCATCACGGACCTGTACCTGGTCATCGGACAGTGGTCCTCCATCGTGGATGATTCGGTCCAGTTTTATTGGGACATCATCAGCGACGGCACCATCGCAAAGGGCGCTACCTTGCATTTTAACCGTGTTCCGGTGGTTCTCGCTTGCCAGGATTGCGGGAGGGAATATCATCCCGAAGGCGAGGAGTTCGCCTGCCCTCATTGTGGTGGGACAAATGCCAGGGTGAAGTCTGGCGATGAGTTCCGCTTGGATGCGATTGACGTGGACGAATGAACCACAACGATTAAAATGAAGAATTTTAGTGGAGAATGAACTATGCCCCAGCGCATTCCGGTTGTAGAAAAGATCCTGTCTGCAAATGACCGCCTGGCTCTCGAGAACCAGGCGCGCTTTGATTCGGCCGGGGTTTTTGCCATTAACGTGATGGCCAGCCCTGGTGCTGGCAAGACCTCCCTGGTTGAGCAGACTGTCAAGGCCCTGCAAGGCCGCTTGCGAGTCGGCATGATTAACGGCGATATTGCCACCTCCTTCGATGCCGACCGTGCCCAGGCAGCCGGGGCGGTTGCCATCCAGATTAACACCGGTGGAGATTGCCATCTCGATGCCGTCATGGTCCAATCGGCGATCTCCCAGCTTGACCTCGACACCCTGGACCTGGTGATCATCGAAAACGTTGGCAACCTGGTTTGTCCGGCAGATTTCAAGCTGGGCACGCACATCAGCTTGCTGGTGGCTTCCATTCCCGAAGGGGACGACAAACCGTACAAGTACCCTGGCATGTATCGCGGTGTGAATGCGGTCATTATCAACAAGATTGACCTGCTGCCTTATGTGCCCTTTCGCATGGATTTCTTCAAGAAAGGCATCCAGGTGCTGAATCCGGGAGTTACCCAGTTCGAGCTTTCCTGTCGCACTGGAGAAGGAATTTCGGAGTGGTTGACCTGGCTTGAACAACAGGTGCAGGAATTTAAAGTCAGGCACCATTAGGGATTTGCAGGATTTTTCCGCAGCATTGCCTTTTAGCCCAAACCCGGCAGCTTCGAATAATTTCGTGGCGACCGGATTTTTTATCCATGGGGGGGGTAAGATATTTTCGGAATCATCCAACCAAATCGAGAATACATGACTAATTAGACTTGATATATCTATAATCTTCTGCTATACTCTTAACCCTGAATAACCGCTTTTCCTGCACTCAAAGTTGCCCTATATATAAATGGCACGAGGATTGTTGATGGCAGAAATGTTGGATCGATTTATCGCTTCTCTTCCCTCCGATCAGGACGCCATCAATCAGGACGTGAAGGATTACCTCCGCTGGCAGGGAGGACAGGTCGGGGAGGTTTTCATCCCTGATTCCTCGGATGATGTTTCCATCCGTACTTATCTGCTTGATTGTCATATCCAGGGCGATACGAATTCTGTCATTAATCGGATCAGGTCTTCACTGGAATTTTTCTATACCTGGCTGACAGTCAACGATCAAATTGTTGAGAATCCCTTCGAAAAAAGCATCTTGAAGTGGCCGCTTATCACACAAAAATATATCCAGGCACGACATGAGGCATTTGCTGGCCCCTCTGCCGACCAGGAGTTGGCGCGTTTGCGGGCTCTCAACCGCCTCGGCGTGGCGACCAACCGGGCATTGGATGTTCGCTCCATGTTGAATAGCGCGTTGGATACCCTCCTCGAAGAAATGTCACTGGATACCGCGTGGATTTCCCTAAAATTCGATAGCGGATTTATTGATCTACCCAACCAGGAACCACCTGCTCATGGGTATGTCCTGGCTGCAGCACATCATTTGCCTCCCAGCCTGGAACAATCCGACCGTTCATATCTTCGCCGTCCCCCGGCTTGTAACTGCCAGAAATTGTTGAATAGCGGCAGGCTGAAACGAGGTGTGAATATCGTGGAGTGCAGTCGTTTGCAGGACGCTGCAAAAACCGGCACCGGGACCGATGACTTGATGTTTCATGCCAGTGTCCCGATCATCTGCAATGACCAGCCAATTGGGATGATGAATATTGCAGCGAGGGATTGGCGTCTGCTTTCTGCCTCCGACCTGCAATTTCTCACCGCTGGCGCCAGGCAGATTGGTGGTGCTTTAGAACGGGCTCGCTTGTATGACCAGGTTCGCACAAAGCAGACTCATTTGTCTCAAGAACTTACGCTGGCTCGCAAGGTCCAGGTCAGCCTGCTGCCCGAAAAAATGCCGAGGATTCGCGGTTACTCCCTGGCGGCTTTCTGGAGACCAGCTTATGAGACCTCGGGGGATTATTATAATATCTTCAAATTGCCGGGAGGTCGTTGGGGTTTCATTATTGCCGATGTGAGCGATAAGGGTGCGCCGGCAGCGCTCTATATGGCACTTACGCACGGACTGATCCGCGATCGGGTGGAGTCCGAAACCTCCCCTGCCGCTTTGCTTGGGCAGCTTAACCAGGTGATTGTTGACTTGGATATCAAGACAAATTTCGTGACCTCATTTTATGGAATTTTGGATCCAGCCAATGCGAGTTTGAAATATTCTCTCGCCGGTCATCCCCCGCCGCTCCTGCGCCGGGCCTCGGGCCAGGTGGAAACCCTTGATGGCAAAGGTGTTGCCTTGGGGATCATTCCGGGCGTGCAGTATACTGAAAAGGAAATATTTCTTGCTCCAGGTGAGAGTCTGGTCACCTTTACGGATGGTATGACCGATGCCAATAATCCGTCGAGCGAAACATTTGAAATGGATCATCTTAAAACTGCGGTCGCAGGTGCGCCGGCTTCTGCAAAAGGACTCTTGAGCCATCTCAAAAAATCGCTCCTGTCCTGGGTAAAAGAAGCCCCCAATTTCGACGATGTCACCCTCCTTGTCATTGGCAGGAAATAAATCTGCATTCCTTTTCGATAATCTGATCCCCGGCTCTCCACAAAGAAAAAATGACCGCATGCTCTGTAAATGTGAGCCGCGGTCATTTTTTCTTTCGAGCCTAAAAATGTTTGTGATCTTCTGCTTCCCCTGCCCCAGTTGGATTTTGTAGTGGCGACTTTAGTCGCTGCTCCTAAAAAATTCTCGCACCTATTTATTGAATCGGCATGAATTTCTATTGGGAAGGTTGGTCCTAATGATGTTCATGCTTTTCTGCTTCTTCTGCCTCAGTTGGATTTTGTAGTGGCGACTTTAGTCGCTGCTACTCAATATTTCTCGTACTAATACTTTGAATCGGCATGAATTTGTTTAAAATACTCGGTTCTAATGATGTTCGTGCTTTTCTGCTTCTTCTGCCTCGGTCTTGGTCTTGTGTACCGTGCCGTCCGGGTGGTTCGGCGGCGAATAGACCGTATAGAGTTTTAATTGTTCCGTCTTGGACGTATTGATCACATTATGAAAGATCCCGGCTGGCACGATCACGGCATCGCTCCCGTGGACCACGTGTTCTTCCTTTCCGCCAAAGATGAACTTTGCTTCACCATGTTCGATGCGGAAGAACTGGTCTACGTTCGCGTGAACCTCGTTGCCGATTTCCTCACCCGGCAGCAGGGACATCACCACAAGCTGGGCATGTTTGCCGGTGTACAATACTTCCCTGAAATAATTGTTCTTTAAGGTTGCCTTTTCGATATTTCCCACGAAACCGGTCATCGCTAATACCTCCTTGGTTGTTTGGAAAATCCCGTATGCAGCGTTAAAAATATTGTAGCACAAAGCCCGGTCAGAAAATGATCCGGGTTTTGAACATTCTTGTTTCTTAATTGCCCCCTACTGATGACGCAGGAATTTCATTGGTTTCTTCACTCGCGTGATGGTCCCGCTGCTCTGCACCACGCTGATCGAGCCGTCGATTTCCAGCACCGCCATCTCCACATCCCCGACCGCGGATACACCGTGTTCACGGATTGCTGCTGTTAGCGATTCCTCATCGATACCTTCCTTGCGCATGTGCTCTCCGATGACCTCGCCGTGTAACACCAGCAGGGTGGGGGTGCCCTCCACCAGGTGGCGCAGCCGTGGCATTCTAATACTCAGCCTGGCAACTCCAATGTTTACCAGCAGCAGCACCAGCACGGCTATGATTCCACCCACTAGGCTGGTGTCCGGTCCAACCATTGCGTTTTGCACCGCGTTGGAAATTAGTAGGAGGACAACCAGGTCGAAGACCGTCATTTGACCGATCTCGCGTTTTCCCGACAGGCGTAATCCTGCCAGGATGACGATGTAAATGATCAACGTTCGGACCGCAATTCCTAGGCCGGAACTTAAGCTCAAATTAAACATAATATTTCCTTTCAACGCAAATGAACTTGGATGGGTATTGATTAGTGACTTATTCTTTCAATCGCAATTATCGCGCTTTTCCCTCTTCGATATCTGGTGTAATTTGGAGATTTTTCCTTTGCTGATTTATTCATTTATATATTCCCACCGTAAAATAATAAAATATTCCCCTATTGACAAATCAGAACACAAGTTCTATTATTGGTTTGAAATGATACGATTGTCGGGAATGGTTGCCTATCCATTGGAAGCCAATAACCTTGCATTTACTTCTTATTCGTTCCTCGAAAATTGGTTATTTTGCACGCGAATTTGGATGATTCTATGAGAAAACGATTATGTTATTCTGTTTTTGGGAAATTACTCTACAAAATGACTTTAATTCGGACTCCATTCAACATTCCTACCCGGTCCAGGGAAAATAGGGATAGGTTGTTTGATTGGTAAAAATCAACCCAATCCGAATGCTTATGCCCAATTTGTCACACTGTTTAATGAAAGGCCGCTTGTACTTAAGACCAGGTTTCGGGGGGGTTGTTTGTTCCTCTTTTTTTTAGAAAACAAACAACCCCTTGCCATTTCCATGCCTTCACCGTATACCTTACCTATGGTTTTCTTCGTGACTTGGAAGCGCCTGCCCCCGTTGTATAAGGGTTGTAGTTAGTGCTCTTTCCAAACATCTTTCGAAAATCATCATTCACTGATCTTCACTCTCATATACGTTCCGCGCAAACACATGTAAAAGTGACTTTAATTCATGGCAGCGGGCATGTTGTCAGGGGCACATGCGATCAAAAGTCATCCTGCCATCCGATATGATAAACTTGGTCTCTGCATTCATCCCCTTTAGGAGCACTCTTCAATTATGTGTGGCATTTTCGGCATTGTAACCAAAGACGAACAACCCCTCGGCCCCATCCTCATCGACGCCGCCCGCCGGCTCACATATCGCGGTTACGACTCGGTGGGCGCCGCCACCCTAAACGGATCCAAAATTGACCTGCGCAAGGATACCGGCCGCGTCGAGGATGTGGCTGTCAAATATAACTTTGCTGAAATGACTGGTCAGCGTGGCATAACCCAGTTGCGTTGGGCCACATTTGGTGAACCCTCCCAGGTTAACTCCCAGCCGCATCTCGATTCGGATGGCGACATGGTGGGAGCGCATAATGGTAACGTGGTCAACAATGTTGAATTGCGCCAGCAGTTCATTACCGAGGGTCTCACCGTCCGCTCCCAGAACGACGGCGAATCCTGCGTCCATGCCGTGGAGCGTTATATTAATAAGGGATACGATTTCATTGATGCCATTCGGCTTGCATACGGTGACCTGCAGGGCGATTATGCCTTTGTAATCGGGCGCACCAATGACGATAAGCTCTATGCCATTAAGAAAGGCTCAGGGCTGGTGGTTGGCATCGGCGAGGGCTTCACCTGCCTCTCTTCCGATCTTCCTTCTATCCTGCCCTCTGACTCGGACGATAGTGCGCATTCTGGATGGGGAGATCGTCACCCTCTGCTCTGACCACATCGAACTTCGTTCGGTCAAGGACGGCAGCCTCATTTTGCGTGACCCTGAAGCGGTTACCGAGACAATGGACGCCGTTCAAAAGGGGGGCTACCCTCACTTCATGCTCAAAGAGATCCACGAACAGCCGCAGGTGGCTCGTGAGCTCCTGCACCTGTTGGATGGCAGTCCCGATGTTAAGAACGTCCTCGAGAAGATGCGCACCGCCCGTCAACTATATTTCGTCGGTTGTGGCACGAGTTACCATGCCTGCCTGGCGGGAGCGGTCTACTTCGCCCGCATCGCCGGACGGTCTGCCATCCCGGTCCTGGCTCCCCAGTTTATTGCCCAATATACCCCGGCGGTAAATTACGAAGACGTAGGTCTTTTTGTTAGTCAAAGCGGGGAGACCAAGGACGTCCTCAATGCCCTGCAGTCCGCCGAGGAAAAGGGGATGACCGCTTTTGGGTTGGCGAATGTTATCGGGTCCACCCTGTCAAAAGCTACGGCCTGCACCCTCCCTCTATGCTGCGGCTACGAAATTTCAGTTCCCGCCACCAAGACCTTTACCAACCAGGTGGTCACATTCTTATACCTCGCCTATCGTCTTGCCGGACGCGATACCGCTGAATTGGCTTCGATTCCCGACTTAATGGAAAAAACACTCGCCATGGTGGCTCCACAGGTGGTTGCCCTGGCACCCGCGGTCAACGCCTGGAATGACCTCTACTGCCTGGGTTATGGTTCCACCTATGCGATCGCGTTGGAAGGCGCTCTCAAGCTCAAGGAGATCACCTACGCACACTGCGAAGGGATGCTCTCCACCGAGTTCAAGCATGGACCTCTTTCTGCTGTCACGCAGGGATTCCCGATCCTGTTCGCCGCCGGACCCCTGGATGTCTCCCTCATCGTCAGCGGCATCAACGAAGTCACCTGTCGCGGGGCGTGTGCCATTGCCATTGGCGAAGAGGATGCCCGCCTGCGCGCCAACGCCACGGACCTGATCGTCCTCCCGAAATCCACTCCCGAGATTGCCTCCCTGCTCGCGGTCCTGCCCCTGCAGCTGCTCTCCTACCATATGAGCATCATGCGCGGCTACGACCCGGATTTCCCCCGCAATCTCTCAAAGACCCTCACCGTGGATTAACCCATGTTCCGTTTTGGGGTAAACGAACTTGCCATCATTTGTGCGCTTTGCGGCGTGCTGGTCTTCCTGCCCCTCGCCATCGTGCTGGCTGGCAGGCGCCATAAATAGGCAAATTATTGTACATGGCAAATTGCCATTGGTTTCACTGCTGGGCATGGTCCGCACAAAAATCTAATTGATGGTAGATAATATCTCCCGTGTTGTATTTTTTTTCTAAATGAACTGCAGAGGGAAAAATGTCAAATAACATTAAAAGTCCAAATTCATCGAAAACTCAATTAGTCACTCTCCTTGTGCGATATATTTATCCCGTGTTGCCATTGGTAGGGCTGATCATAATCTCAAGCGTGATAATTGTTCACACATTGCGTGGCGGATCCTCACTTTCCTCAATTGATAAATTATTGTACTTATTGCTGATAGTGTTGGCAGGTATTTTGATTTTTGGGGGGATTTTAGCAAGAACACAACTAGGTATAAGGACGATCGCCAAATTATCAAGAACAGATGTGGATTTTATTCATGAGATTGGAAAGCGACCAAAAAATAAAATATTGGAATCCTTGGTAATATTTGCGTTTTTTTTATCGATTTTCCTTTTTTCTGTAGATACAAAGATTGCGGTTTATAACTTGGATGCGGCCAGGTATTTTAATGACACGGGCGGTTATGTATCGATTGGTTCGTATTCGGTTTTTGATGCAAACTTTTGGATTTCAGACCGTGCATTTACATTACCCCTTCTATATAAAATTGAAGGATACACTCTCCAGAATTTCACTGATCAAGCGCAAATGGAGAAAGTGGCCCAAACCCAATTGGGTATCTCGATTTTCTCTTGGACACTGCTGGGGCTTTCGGTAAGCATTTTAATGAAAAAATGGGCTCTCAAGTATCTATCCTTTGCGATTATCGTCTTGATGGGGTCAAGCATAAATATTACTGCCTGGGACCGATTGATCCTGTCCGAATCCCTATCCACGTCTTTGTTTGTTTTATTGTTGGCATTCTTGATGCTTGCTGCCCGGATTTGGATGATTAAAACCTCGCTATCAGTCTGGTCACGAATTGCACTGTTAATATGTGCCATAATCATAATTTTGCTTTTTAGTTTTACACGGTATGCTAATTCTTATTTTTTGTTGTCCCTGGGAGGATTATTAATGCTGGGGTTATTGTTTCGTTCGGTTCGCAGACATAAGTTGTTAGCTGAATATATGATACTAATGGTGTCATTTTTTATAATCTCATGTGTCCAAACTACGATAATAAATCGAACATCATTGTTTGTTCAACCTTTATTAAACGTCTTCTTGGACCGCTTTATCCCGGATAAAGAAAAGTTTGAATATTTATTGGAAAAAGGCATGCCATTTAATCAACGCTTTTTAGCATATAGCCAATTAACTTATCTGCAAATTAGAGAACATCTTTTAGTTGATGATCCGGAAGGATTGCTGGATTCATGGATGAAGAATCATGGGAAGAAGGTACTTTTAACCTACATGCTTACTCATCCGGAATATTCTCTTAATATCCCTCCTCTAGATATTCAAACTTTAATCAGTGGCAATGGTGATGGATACCGAAAAATCCTTAGCCCAACACCTTTCCGCCTATCAATTCTGACAGAAGTTTTTTATCCTCAATCTATAATTTTGCCAATATTATTTATTCTTTTATTCGGGGTGTCAATACTTCTGGTATTTCTAAACCGATTTTCCGGTTCATTTTCGATTATGATTTTGTCAATTTTTATCACGGGTTTTCTACTTCTCTTGCTAATTTGGAATTCTGATTCTGAAGAAATGGTTCGACATGCATTACAGGTCGCACTCCAATTGCGTCTGGCCTCCTGGTTATGTATGTTATTGGTTGTCCAACATGTTTGGGAATTCTTGGATAAATTCTGGAGCCAAAACAGAAAACCAATTTTAACTGGAAGTATAAAGGCGCTCAATCTGTAGGCACAAGAATAAACTGGATTCTCCCCGGACCTCCCCCAACTCTTGTCTACCCCCAGAATGGTAATTATTTTCCTAACTGCAAAATTCCACGGCGGTTGCCAGGTAAAGTTCCGCACACGTCCTTACGCTGGCGAGGTCCACCCATTCTTCGTCCGCGTGTGCCCCGCTTCCTGATGGTCCCAGTAACACGGATGGGATTCCCACTTCCGACAGTAACGAAGCGTCCGTCCAGAATTGCACCCCCGCAATGGGAAGGGTTTGCTTCATCACTTTCCCGGCTGCAGCTTGAACCGCCTTCACGATGCCTGCTTTATCGGTTGTCTCCAACGGTGCACGATCAAGCCCCCGCCGTACCACCGCCCTGAAGGCGGTGTCCGAGCGCTGGATTTCCTCGATAATTCCCTTCACTTCTTTTTCGACCATTTCCGGAGTTTCCCCGGGGATCGTGCGCCTTTCGATCGACAGCACGCATCGGTCCGGGTATGTGGATAGTTCCTTTCCGCCTGTGATCAACGACGCATGGATCGAGCCGCTTCCAAGCAGGGTGTGGCTGGGCTTGGATCGCAGGTTAAGGTCGTGCTTTTCCAGTGCCACTAACACCTTTCCCATTTTTGCGATGGCATCCACTCCCAGGTCGGGCCGTGAGCCATGTGCAGCACGCCCGCTGGTCTCCACCTCGAGCCATACAAATCCCCGGTGTGCGAGGATCAATTTTAGCTCCGTAAACTCGGCCACGATGGCGCCGTCAGCGTGGAATCGCTTTGCCAGGTCTTGTGTGCCTTTGCTGGCGTATTCCTCGTCAATGACCGCAGTAAAAACCATATCCCCCCGCAGGTGCAGCTTCTGCACCTTGGCCATCGTCCACATGCAGGCTGCCAGGCCTCCCTTCATATCATATGCACCCCGCCCGAATAACCTTCCTCCCTTGATGATCGGCTCGTGCGGTTTCATCATCCCACCTGCACCCACGGTGTCCATATGCCCGTTGAGTAGCAATATTTTCCCGCCTCCTGTTCCCGCGACCCTCGCCACCACGTTCGGTCGTCCTGGTGCGCACTCAAGCAATTGCACCTCAACTCCGGCCTTTTCCAACCACCTGGCAATATACCGGGCAATGTTCCCCTCCCCGGCTTCCCCGGGGGCGAGATCGGGGTTGATGGAATTGATCGCGACCAGGTCGCTGGTGAGTTGTTCGACTTCATCCATGATTCGAAGTATATCCGAAATCGATATCTGCGGAAGGTTTATTGGTCAGTGCATTGATTTGGGTCTCAATTTCTGGAAAGGAATCCATGGCGCTCGCGGGGAAATTGATATAAATGAATTGACTATAGGCCTCAGATATTTAATGACTGGTATCCGCCGTGAGGGGAAAACATAGGCATTTAGATATTGACAAATTCGAGGAAGAACGATACAATATAGACAAGTTTATAACATAGACTAGTTTATAAAGGATGTTTCAAATGCCTGATGATCTCAAGAATTCCCAGTTGCGGACCCTCCAATATTTTTATGTGGATGGTTCATTCGAGTTTGGTCTCGGATTGCTCAGCCTGATCCTTGCCGCTTTCTTTTATGCTCAAACACACGTCCACGGTTGGTTATCAGCCGTGGTGGATAGTTCCCTCGTCCTTGTGTTGATCGGGGGAGGGTGGCTGAATTAATCGGCTGATTAAACTTCTCAAGGAGCGCATCACCTGGCCGCGCACTGGATATGTCTCATATCCCCGGAAAAACCAGGGCAAAAAGGGCTGGCGGATTGCACTGGCGCTGGTGAGCGGAGGGCTTGTAGCAGGATTGGCAGCAGGTCTGGCAACATCTCCCAATATAAATTTTTCTACACTGCCTTTAATTTCTGGTTTTCTCCTTGGACTTGTCATGGTTGTTTTTGGTTGGCGCACTTCCATTTTTCGCTTTTATTTACTTGCTCTCTTGAGCGCTGTCCTGGGGAGTATCCTTGCGTTTGGCAACATGGATGAAATCATCGCTCTTTCAGTATATTACCTGACTTTTGGATGTGTTCTTTTCGCAACCGGGTCAAGCGTACTTCTGGCATATTTACACCGAAACCCGGATTCACAGGAAGAAACCAAATGAAGGATAAAGTTTCCCGTGTCGCTCTTCGTACGCGGATGTGGAAATTTGAAGATGGAACTGCTGAATTAATGTCCGCTGGGATTTTACCTGGCTCCAGCTTTCTCGTTTTTGGAATTGCCTGTCCGGTTTCTGATGGGAAGGCATTTCGGTCATATCTGATATGCTCATCGATTTCTACCGAGGCGCCTGATGAGCTCTGACACGCGCTCCCTGGCAGATGTCAATCGTCTGATCCACGAGCCGTCCCGCAGCGTCATCCTGGCGGTCTTAACGGTGGTGGATGGTGCTGATTTCATTTACCTCCAGCGCGAGACCGGGCTGACAAAGGGAAACCTCTCAGTGCACTTATCCAAACTGGAAGAAGCTGGCTACATTAATATCGAGAAGACGTATCGTGGTAAGATACCGCTGACCCTTTGCCGGATTACCCCGGCTGGACGCAATGCTTTTGATGTTTATCGCAACCAACTCAAGATGTTTGTTGAGAATACCAAGGAGTAAATAATGCCAGCAGTTGACCTATCCCATATCTCAAAATCTTTTGGCTCGGTAAAAGCAGTGGATGATGTCTCGTTCAGTGTCGATAAAGGAGAAATATTTGGGCTGCTCGGCCCAAACGGTGCCGGGAAAACCACTTCGTTGCGCGTGATGCTCGACATCTTCAAGCCTGAATCGGGCTCCGTTTCCATCCTGGACGGTCCCATGAACGAATCTAAAAAAGACCGCATCGGCTACATGCCCGAGGAACGCGGCTTGTATCAGGATATCCCACTTGACCGCTGCCTGGCTTACCTGGGTTCGCTAAAAGGCCTTAATCCTGCTGACGTGAAGCAGCGTTCGGCCCGCTACCTCGAGCGGTTTGACCTGGCTGCCTATAAAACCAAAAAAGTCAAGGAACTTAGCAAGGGGATGCAGCAAAAGGCACAGGTTATCGCCACCCTGTTGCACCAGCCTGAGCTCCTCATCGTTGATGAACCGTTCGGCGGGCTTGACCCGGTCAACACCCAAATGGTCAAAGATCTTTTGTTGGAACAGCACAACCAGGGTGTCACCATCATCCTCTGCTCTCACCAGATGCACCAGGTGGAGGAATTGTGCGACCGGATCGTTTTGATCGATCATGGCAAGGTTATGCTTTATGGCCCCCTGCAGGAAATCCGACGCCAATTTTCAGGACATTCGGTTACGATCCGCACCTCCGATAAGATCCCTGCCTTGCAGGGAGTTCAACGGATCGAAACCTTCAACGGTACCGTAAAATTGCACCTTTCTCCCGGTACAGTTCCGCAGGAAATTTTACGCGCCCTGGTCGCGCAGAATATCAATTTGGATCAGTTCGAAATGACCATGCCTACTCTTGACGAAATATTTATCCGCGTTGTACAGGGACAGGGAGCGCAGGCATGAAAAAGCTCTGGCATGTAGCCTGGCATGAATACAGGCGTCACGTTTTCAACCGCCGTTTTGTGCTGGTAAGTCTCTTGAGCGTTCCTTTGGTCATCCTGGTGATCTTCGGCTTGATTTTTCTGATCATCTCGCTGGATACCAATACAACACCGCTGGGATATGTGGATTTCTCCGGTTTGCTTGCAGAATCCGGTGTCAGCTCCTGCTCCCGAACCACCCGACAAGCCCGTCCCGATCCTTCCATTTTCAACTGAAGCTGCTGCCCGGACCGCGCTGGAGGCGGGGCAGATCCAGGCATATTATGTATTACCCCCTGACTACCTGTCCAGTGGAACCTTGAGCGTTTTTCACATGGGGGCGTTTAAATCTCCTGCCCGCCAACAGTTCTACAACTTCATGTCAGCCAACCTCCTTAGGAATACAGACCAGGTTGTTGCCAATAGGCTTGTCAAAGGTTCGGAGATTATCGTTCAATCTCCCGATGGAAGCCGCAGTATTTCTAGCAAGAACTGGTTTAATCTGGTGATTCCAATGATCGCCGGGATCGCTTTCATCATTGCTATGTTTTCCACGGGTGGTTACCTGATGCAGGCGGTGGTTGAGGAGAAGGAAAATCGGACGATGGAAGTGATCATTACTTCGGTCTCACCAAACCAATTTATGGCTGGTAAGATCATCGGGGATATCGCCATAGGGTTGTCACAAATATTCCTTTGGATGATGTTCATTGTTGTTCCCATCCTTGTCTTAAGGGATAGGGTCACCATTCTGCAAGGCATACAGGTAGCTCCTCAGACCATACTCCTGCTTGTTTTCGTTATGTTTCCCGCCTTCATTCTGGTCTCTGCCTTGATGGCGGCTATCGGTGCGACGGTCTCCGAAGCGCGTGAAGGTCAGCAGATGGTCGGAATGATCAGCCTCCCCATCTGGATCCCATATATGTTGACCGGTGCGCTGATGAGTAGTCCCAACTCGCCGCTGGCAATTGGTCTTAGCCTTTTCCCCCTCACTGCACCGATGACGATGGTCATGCGCGATGGCCTGACAATATTGCCTGCTTGGCAGGTTGCTGCTTCCAGCTTCCTCCAGGTGATATGCGCCGTGGGAGCGATTTGGTTGGCAGGTCGGGCTTTCCGGTTGGGAATGCTGCGTTATGGAAAGCGCTTGAAATGGCGCGAGGTCTTTGCCAGGAATTAGCATGCTCTTTCCAACGCTCCTCGGGGATGTCCTGCTGGTCACATTATGCAAATCTGTGTGTTCATTTGTGAAGACCTGCCTCCAATATGGAGTTTGTGATTCACAACCCAAACTTGAATTCGGAAATTCAACCCAATGAACAAAATCATTCTTGTCCTAAAAAACGAAATTATTACGCTGGTCAGCCGACCCTCCTTCTGGTTGGCATTGCTGGGACTCCCTCTCGTGGGTGCATTGATCTTTGCAGGGGTTGGTGCCATAAATAAATCTGCCAGCGCCTCCCAGACGGTCAGCCAGGTGTTATCCGGGCAGCAGGATACGCGCCCTGAGGGGTACGTGGATCTCGGCGGGATCATCCATTCCATTCCGGATAGTGTCCCGGCCAATTCTTTTGTTCCATACCCCGACGAAACCTCTGCCCGTGATGCGCTGGCGGCTGGAAAAATATCCGCACTTTATGTTGTCCCCGCGGATTACCTACAAAATGGGAAGATCACCTATATCCGACCCGATTTTAATCCGCTGGCCTCCAGCAACAGTCAATCCAATTTATTTACCTGGGTGGTCCAGGTCAACCTGGCAGGGGGGGACCCTCTGTTTGCGAATTTGGTCAATGGTCCGTTAAAAGTGGATGACGTTTCTCTGGCAGCCGTTGCGCCACCCGATGAAAACAACCCGCTGGCTTTGTGGACGCCTTACATCATCACGATTATTTTCTACATGCTCATTGTAGGATCTGCCACATTGCTTCTGAGTAACATTTCCAAGGAAAAAGAAAATCGGGTCATCGAGGTCCTGCTCACATCGCTTACCTCCCGCGAATTGCTCACCGGGAAGATCCTTGGTCTGGGAATTGTTGGGCTTGGGCAGACGATATTTTGGTTCGGTACCAGTTATGTCCTTCTGAATTTAAGTGGCAGGACGTTACAATTGCCATCCGCCATTCATTTACCGGTGACATTTTTACTGTGGGGGTTGGTCTTCTTCCTGTTGGGTTACGCGATATATGCCAGCCTGATGGCGGGTCTTGGTGCACTGGCACCCAACTTGCGCGAAGCCTCCCAGGCAACTTTTGTCATTACCTTGCCATTAATGATCCCGCTTTTCCTGAGCAGTAGTGTCTTTATGCAGGCACCCAACGGGATGATTGCTGTCGTGTTGAGCCTGTTTCCCCTTTCTGCGCCAGTGGCAATGATGGCTCGCCTTTCGGCAGGAGGAGTGGCATGGTGGCAGCCGTGGCTTGCGGTGGTTCTCCTGGCGGTTACGATCATACTGGTGATTCGCGCAGTAGCTGGGATGTTCCGTGCCCAGGCTTTGCTTTCGGGACAGGGGTTTAAATTTAAAGCTTTTTTCCGCGCGTTGGTTGGAAAATGGTAGAAATCATGGAGTGCTGATAACCAGTTGAATGGAGCAATATCTCCGTAACACAAATTAACTGAGGCTTCCGTATCGTTGGGAAATCTCCTTTGAGGGCACATCAAGAATCAAAGAAACGACCAGGTTCCTGGTCGTTTCTTTGATTTAAAACAATGTGGCTACTTTATGGTTATTTGGATAACGAGAGATCCATCTGATAATTTACCGGATCGCTGCTGGTCCACGTCAAGTCATCTCCATACGTGATTTTATAACCTTCCACATAGACCACGATGGAATAACCAATGTCCAGGGCTAATTTATCGGGCAGGGTGTAATTGCCATTATTGTCTGCCTTGGCATAAGTGAATATATCAGTATTGGCAAATCCATTGTCCTTCCACTTTGCGAAAGTGGTGCCGGGATTCAGGACATATATCTCAGCCCCGGGTAATGGATTCTTGCTATCAGCGTCCGTGACCTGGCCTGAAACACTCACCACGCCTTGGTTGGATGGAGGCTGGGCACCGTTGGATTCACCCCCAACGGTAGTGTCCGATTGTGTCATTAGTTTAAGGTCTGCGCCGGCGTAAAGTTCAATATGGTAGTTTCCTTCCGGCATCCCCGATTGGCTGTTAAAAAGGCAAGTAAAGGTATTCCCTTGATCGCCGGAACTCCAATCATACTGACTGCTGTAGATCTCGGTGCCGTCGACTGACCATTTTTCCGCCCACGGTTCTCCATCGGTCATCCCACTGAAACTAAAGGCAGCCGCCATGGCGGTTGTCCCGGATGAGAAGCCGGTGACTGGGTCTTGAACCTTGCAGTCGGAACCGCCTGTGGCGGTATACCACGTGATGTCGCCGAAGGCTTCACTTCCCCCGCCTGTGGTTGTTGATTGTGAAGGCCCTCCAAATGGACTGACATATGCTTGTCCCATTTGGGCAGCCTTGATCAAAGGCAGGGCTAAATTAACAGGGCGTAGCCCGTTGATGAATCCGCCAATCGGTATGCAGGTATCCCGCGAGTCCAATACACCATCACCATTCGTATCCTGGACGACGCGACAATCTGTAACATTTCCGCCGGTTCCCGCTGAAGCACTGGTTGGAACCCCAATAATGAATCCCGTTAAATTGGCAGCTAATCCACCTGAGTTCCCTCCTGCAATGGTCGCATCTGTCTTGATCCAAGCTCTATCACCCAGGCCCTTTTCAGCAGTAAAACCGGAGACATTGCCGGTCGTGAAAGTAATGGTCTCTCCACCTATGCCTGGGAATCCAAAGATTTTAATATTATCCCCAACATGCAATTGGTCGGAGTTACCCAATGGAACAAAAGGCAGGTTTAAGCTGTTGGGATTTACATCAGCCCCATCCAGGGTTGTCGTTATCTGGATCACTGCCAGGTCGAGATATCCATCCACCGCCCTGACTTTGGCAAAATAGAGGAAAACAGGAGGTTGATCTTCTTTGTCCATCATTCCGATAGCCAGGGCATCCGGTTCACTGCTGGTGTCTCCCTGGGATGCCGGGCTGGCTACATGGGCATTGGTCAGGATCAAACCTGTGGAGCTGATGATGGTCCCCGATCCGGAATAGATTGGAGTTAATTTGCCATTCTCAGTTTGGAGACCATAAATTTGAACAGTTGATTTTATTAATTGAGGGTTGTCCAAGGTTTGATCTGTGCTGGTAGTGCCCGTGGTTTGAGGGATCGGTGTCGGCTGAACGGTCGGCACTTGGGTGGGAACCGGTTGTACGGGGGTTGGACCGATGCAAGCCAGGATGCTCAGTGCCAGGACTGCAGCCACAACCCAAAGACGGTTCAAGGTATGAAGTTTCATTTTCATCTCCCTAGAACTTCAAACTGCCCAGGAATCGTTGGAAACGTCCCAGGTCAGATGTATAAGCTTTTTCATCGGCCCAATAGGTCACAATAATGGCGTGTCCGCCACTCATAAATAAATAATCCATTCCCCGGACAATATTGGGGGTTTGATTATGAGTAAGATTGGGGTTGGATTCGACATAAACGTAATCAATTTCATAGGCTGCTTGGCCATAAACGGTGACCTGCTGCTGATTCAGTACACGGAAAGCCGTCATGACCTGACCGCGCTCCAGGATCAACATGCTCGCAACCTGGTCTACGGTGGCGCCCGAAGCGATCGGAATATTCTGGATAGTATAGGTGGTTCCAAACCCACTGGATTGGGGATTGGTGACGTGCAGGATATCATTTCCCTGGACATTGGAACTCAGCCAGCCTTGAGGAGTCTGGGCGGATATCCCTGCATTTGAAAATGACACGCTCCGGTTCTCTACGCTATTTTTAAACAAAACACCTGCCAGCAGGGCAATTAAGGTAATAATGATTACCCCCCAATCAGATAGCCTGGTATCTGTGGATGCGTTTTTGGATGAAAGGGTTGTCGCATTCATATCAGCCTCCTATTTCTCTGCCAGCGCTGTCTGGATATTGCGGCGGATCAGCCAAAGAATCATCCCCAGCGTAATGATCGCAACCACCGCTGCCAGTAAGAGACCCAACCAGGGATTGGTCGATGCACTCGTTAGGCTGATCCCTCTTTGGACAAGAAGACCTCGCAGCCAGTTGAACAGCCCGTTGGCAACAGCTGCCAGGGTTAATCCCAGGGTCATCCACCACCAGGGTTTATGTTCGAATTTGGCACGTCCAAGGAAATAACCGGTGATGCCGGCGAAGCTGGCTTGTGCTAGGGCAACGATGACCATGCGGATGACACTTGAACCCAGTGCGGCTCCTCCGCTTGCGATCACAAATTGGATATTTAACACGGTGGCATAGCCCAGGCCGGCCGCGGTTGCATAGATCACGCCATCGGTGGCCTCATCAAATTCTGCCGATTTGTAGATGGTGTAACGTATGGCCGCGTACTTCAAGAATTCCTGCACGAAGCCGACCACCAGGATGCTCCCCAGGATGGTCGCAGCTGTGTCCGCGTAGATCCACTTGGTCACTTGGAAGATGTTGTCTACGATTGGGATGCCAATCGCAGAGGCCAGGATTGCCCCCAGCAGGAATATGCCCAGGATGTAACCCTTGGGTTCCGGTTCAAGCCGGTCCTGGACATAGAAGAAGACCATCCAGATGAAGGCCGGAAAAAGGGCGAGCAGGACTCCAGCCAGGATCAATTGGCTGCCTGTCAGGACGGGTTTCAAAAGTGAGTCAAGCAAATAAATAATACCCACAAAAACAACCAACCCCACCACCAGCAGAATTGAAGTCCTCCAGGTATGGGGTCGTTCTCGGGTGGCTGAATGGTAGTGCTTTTCGCAAAACCACCTTGAGCCGATATTTTTCGTGGCTGCGTCTCCACAAACGCAGCATACTTGATCAGGCATTTGTTCTCCTCCTTGGGAAATAGATTATTTGTACAACAATAATCAGAATTATAGCAGACAATGCCGATAAATGTTACTAGAGTTGTCCTCCTTGCCAAATGGTTCCTGCGCTATCTTGAATTTCCCGTACTGGTTATCTATAAAATGGCTGCATGAAGGTTCCCCCCATTTAATAACGTATCTATTGACTCGCTTTGGCAATAGACGAATGGGTGCAAAATGTTTTTATTATTTCCTAAATTGGATTTCCCTTGACAAATAGACGTTTATCTATATAATATCAAATAGATGGATATGAATATGATAACATTTGATCCTGTCCTTTTCGCCAAAGCCCTGGCAGACGAGACCCGCCAGAAGATCATGAAGATTTGTTGCTGCAAATGGCTCTCGGTCACCGAGATCGTCGAACAGCTGAACGTCACCCAGCCTACTGTTTCGCATCACCTGTCAATCCTGCGCGAAGCAAACCTGGTCGAGGTTCGTGAAGAAGGCAAGCAGACCTTTTACAAACTTAACCAGGACCGAATGACGGTGTGCTGCGGGCAGTTGCAGGCGAATTTTAATTCCGGTAAGAGACTAATTAAATCTGTTCCATAGCCCCTTTTTTTAACCTGATATATAGACTTTCGTCTATTTGACCATTGATCTATTATTGGAGGATGAAATGACACAAGATCTCACCCCGATTCATGAAAGTGTTCGCGAATATTATGCTAAGCAGGCGCGCTCCGAAGGTTCCTGTTGCGGAGGGGGTAATGATTTATATCCGGCTGGGTTGCTCACCACCCTTCCGGACGATGTCGCCAGTTTCAGCCTGGGCTGTGGCAACCCGATCACAGTAGCTGCTCTTCGATCCGGAGAAACCGTGCTGGATCTCGGTTCCGGTGGCGGGCTGGACTGTTTCCTGGCGGCGAAACAGGTGGGTGTGACCGGTCGTGTCATCGGTGTCGACATGACTCAAGAAATGCTCGAACGTGCCCGCCAGGCCGCCTTACAGCTCGGGATTCAAAATGTCGAGTTCCGTGCAGGATATCTTGAAAAACTGCCTGTTGAACCTGCCAGCGTGGACGTGGTTATCTCGAACTGCGTCATCAACTTATCCCCGGATAAGCCCCAGGTGTTCGATGAGGTGTTCCGTGTTCTAAAACCGGGTGGCCGCGTCGCCGTCTCGGATATTGTCACCCAGGGTCCGCTTCCTGAGGAAATTCATAAGGATATGGAGGCTTGGGGAGCCTGTGTTGCAGGAGCGCTGGATGTGAACGAATATATCAATGGTCTTGCCGGTGCAGGTTTCTCTGATGTTAAAGTACTTCCGAAAGGGGATGCCAGTGGCCTTATTGAATCCGCCGAGCTGAAAGGGAAGATCTTTTCTGCAACGATCACAGCTCGAAAACCAATATGATTTGGAGATTTGGAATCCCGGCCCACTCAATGGTTCGTTGTGGATCGGTGTTCTTATACTGATTTGTTATGAGGATTAAATGATCGATATTAGTTCTGTCACGGCTGCCCCGAAAATTTTCTCAACTACCGGTAATATCGTCTTTAAAGATCGCTTGGATCACTTCCTCGCCCGTGTGGGCGTACGCCGAGGTGAGCATCGTGTGGAACCTGGGTTGTACGCCCTGGGGAATCCCACTCCGGAATCACCTGTTTTTGTCACGGCTAACTACACTCTCAGTTTCGACGCATTGCGTTCTTCGCTGGCAGGGGTGGACGGGTACATCCTGGTTTTGGACACTCAGGGGATTAACGTCTGGTGCGCTGCAGGAAAAGGAACTTTTGGCACGAATGAAATTGTCTTGAGAGTAATATCCTCCCATCTCGGCGATGTTGTCCACCACCGGAAATTGATCCTGCCGCAATTGGGCGCACCAGGCGTTGCTGCCCACGAAGTTAAAAAAAGGACCGGATTTTGGGTTGAATACGGTCCGGTGCGCGCGGCTGATCTGCCCGAATATCTCAATACGCACAAAGCGACCCCGCAAATGCGCCGTGTGGAATTCCCCCTGCGCGATAGGTTAATCCTGATCCCCGTGGATATTGTTCAAACCCTCCTGCCCACTTTGTTGGCGGCTGTCGTGCTTTTCTTCGTGGGTGGATGGGTCTCGAGCCTGGCTGCTTTGGTCGCCGTCTATTCGGGGATCATCCTGTTCCCCATCTTCCTGCCCTGGCTCCCGACTCACAACTTCAGTACCAAAGGTTTCATTTTGGGGGTACTGGCAGCCGTTCCATTTGCTGTATCTGCTTTTTTACGGCACCCAGGCTGGGCCTGGTGGCGACAGGTGGGGCAGGCTTTGGAATTCCTGCTGGCAATGCCTGCCGTGACAGCCTTCATTTCCTTGAATTTCACCGGGTCAAGCACGTTTACTTCAAGGTCAGGAGTAAAGCGGGAAATGTTCGCTTATATCCCTGGAATGGCCTGGACCTTCGGGATTGGAATCCTGTTGACGATTGTATTGTTTTTCATCCATTGAGGAGAGCGTACTGATGTTGAATGCTTACTTGGAAAATACCCTTGTCTATGACCCACAACTTTGCAACGGGTGCGCTATGTGTGTGGCGGTTTGTCCTCACGCCGTATTTGAAATGGATGGACGCAAGGCAGTCCTGGTCCGTCCATCCGCTTGCATGGAATGCGGAGCTTGCCGGAAGAATTGCGTTGTAAATGCCATCTCGGTCAATAGCGGCGTCGGCTGCGCCAGTGCGATGATTCGGGCGGCTTTAACTGGGAAAAAAGAAGCGACATGTGATTGTTGATGGATTTATGGTTGATGTACGTCTCGGTATCTTACGAGCGTGGGCAGGCTTACCTTCCAGCCTGCCCCGTTATTTCACTGTAAGCAAATTTGGACATGACTGGTCGTATGTGAGTAGGTTTCGCGGGAGAATAAAGCTCGGATTGGGGGAAGGGGGGAAGGACGCTCTGTTCACCTGCGGGTAAAGAATAGCTCTTAAAATTCCCGGAATCAGTTATTTATCCAGTACAGAAGTCATATTGTTTATTAGGGAGGCATTGGTATACAATAATTCTGCAATTATCCGTTCCGATTAAACCACACCCCATGATTCTATTGATACAGAGGAGGGCATACACTGACTAGATGGTAAACCTTTTCGCCAAAGGTACAGCATCCAATTTAACTTGAAAATCAAATAGGAGAGAATCTCATGAAGCAGAAAATGTCAAAGCTTTTTGTCTTTGCGTTAATTCTCGCGTTCATTGTCAGTTTCTTGCCGGCCCAAGCGCGCTAGCGTAATGCTGTTTCTTCTGAGCATTGTCATCAGCCAGGTTTATGGAGGAGGGGGAAATTCCGGAGCAACTTTAAGAAACGATTTTATCGAGTTATATAACCTAGGTGCAAATCCAGTAGATGTGACTTCCTGGACGGTGCAATATGGTTCGAGCGGAGGCACTACCTGGACGAATAGGACAACGCTTTCCGGTATTATCCAACCGGGTCATTACTACCTGATTCAGGAATCTGCTGGTTCCGGCGGGACTGTCTTTCTACCGACACCGGATGCAACGGGTACGATTTCCATGAGCGCAACTGCTGGAAAGGTGGCGCTTGTGAGCAGCACGACGGCGTTAACTGGAGCGTGCCCAACAGGCGGTAGTATCGTCGATTTCATCGGGTTTGGAGCTGCAAACTGTTCTGAAACAAATCCGACTCCAGCGCTAACCAACACCACGGCAGCGATTCGCAACGGCGGAGGGGCAATTGACACTGATAACAATTTTGCTGATTTTTCCAATGGCTTACCTAACCCCCGAAATAGTTCGTTCCCCTTCTCTGCTGTAGGCTTGGCCACACCTGGAAAAATTGGCCTGGGGGAAACAACCTTGCTAACAGTCGTAGTAACACCTGGTACAGAACCTGCCAGTTCCGGCATCACCGTTTCATGTAATTTGAGTATTGTTGGTGGATCCCCCACCCAAACATTTTACGATGACGCTACGAATGGTGACTTGTTTGCTGGTGATAATACTTTCTCATATCTCACAACTGATACCACTCCAGGAACTCAGAGCATTGTTTGTTCCTTTGCTGATATTGAAGGTCGCAGTGGGACAACTACAATCTCTCTCACTCTCTTAACAATTCTTCCAATTGGAACAGTTAATGGTCCTGTCCTCGATTCAGATAATGGATCAGCACACGTATCGCCTTATATGGGTCAAATTGTAACTATCAGAGGCGTGATCTTTGAAAAAACTTTGCAGGCGATTAGTTACTCATCCAATACTTACAAAGGCTTTTACATTCAGAATACTTCTGGAACAGCAGATACTGACGCCAATACTTCTGATGGTCTCTTTGTGTTCATGGACACCGCTGCAACAATAGGGGGGCCGAGTGGGCCTTATACCCCGGCTGTTGGAGATGAGGTAATTATCTCGGGCACGATTACAGAATACTTCAACATGACTGAATTACAGAATCCGTCACTAGCTCTCCTCCGGCAGGTGCGCAGTGGCGTGGATTTGGAGGCTGAGCTTGTCCCAGTTGTAGCCAACCCGCCGATTAGCCTTGCAGAAGCTAATAGGTATTGGGAGAGACTTCAAGGCATGCGCGTTCAGGTACCTGAGAATAGCATTGTCCTCAATGGTCGCAACGTCTTCAACCCCGCTGGATGCCGAGATTTGGGTGGCCAATCCGAATAGCACCATCGCGCAGCGCTCTAATCCTTATGAGCGCCGCGCCTTCAGGGATGCTCATCTGCTCGACGACAATTACGACCCATCCAGCTGGGATGGTAACGGCTACCGGATCCTGGTCGGAAGCCTGGGAATTAAATCGACTTTGAATGATGCCCAGGCTTTGATCGTTCCCGGCGCGTACCTTTGATACGATCACAAACGCGCCAATTGGTGGTGTCAACTATACCTTCAGCAAGTACCGCATTGAGGTCTCCACCCAACCCGAACTCAGCGAGGGTGTTGACCCCGCTGCAAACAATCCGCCAGCCGCCTTCGATCCCGGGACAAACTACAGCATCGTCGACTATAACCTGGAGAACCTGTACGACTATCGCAACAATCCCTCTTCGGGTTGCGACTTTACTGGCGATATTGGATGTCTAAAAATCGATCCCTTCCTTTCGGCAATTAATCCACCCTATGACTATGTTCCGACTAGTGATGCTGTATACCAGGCGCGCTTGAATGATATTGCCCTTCAGATCATTAACGATCTGCACAACCCGGACATCCTCATGCTGCAGGAGGTCGAGAATCAGGATATCTGTATCGTGACCGGGAACGCTTTAACTTGCGGTGCAACGGATAACGCTGATGGAAAACCGGATGTGCTGCAGGAATTGGGTGTCAAGATCGCTAACCTGGGCGGACCGGCATACGATGCCGCTTTTGACCGGGACAGTTCGGATCTCCGCGGCATTGCCCCGGCCTTCATGTACCGCACCGACCGGGTCCAGCTCGTCTCCCCGGAGGGTGACCTCCTGCTGGGGAATGATCCTGCCATCCCCTACGCTGGCGCAGCTGTGCCCGCTAACGCGGATGTTTCGAATCCGAAAACACTGAATGCCGTTTTACCCACAGGGATTGCAGCTTGCGAGACTTCCTGGGTCTTTCCACGGGCTCCCGATATCGGTCTCTTCCGCATTTACAGCACTGCCGTTGGTGTGGGTAGTTACCGGGATGTATATGTGATTAATAACCACTTCAAAAGCGGTCCTGATTCCTGCATCGCCCACCGGACCGAACAGGCCAAATACAATGCTGCTATCGTTGCATTTCTCGAGGCAGGTAACCCGAGTGCCCGTATCGTTGTTGGGGGTGATTTGAACGTTTACCCTCGCCCGGATGACATCGCCTTGGGTGGGAGTGATCAGCTTGGGTCGCTTTATGACCCTGGACTGGGGCTGACAAATATGTGGGATGTACTAATGGGACAGGCGCCTGAATCTGCATACAGCTATGTATATCTTGGGATGGCGCAGACTCTTGACCAGATGTTGATCAACCAGGTGATGGTGGCTGATCTCAAGCAGTTTCGCATTGCCCACATAAACAGCGACTTCCCTGCTGACTATCCGGGTGATGTCGCCCGTGGGACGAGCGACCACGATCCTAATGTAGCCACCTTCGAAATTAAATTCTCGGGATTCTTCCCGCCGGTCGATAATCCTCCTGCTGTCAACACCGCAAAGGCTGGTAGTGCCGTCCCGTTAAAGTTTAGCGTGGGTGGTGACTTTGGCTTGAACATTTTTGAAAATGGGTATCCTCAATCGGTGCAAATTGATTGTGGAACCCTGGAGCCGTTGGGTTCTGCCATGCCAACTGTCAATCCCGGGGGGAATGGATTGTCCTTTGGAAGAAATCAGTATAACTATGTCTGGAAAACGGATAAAGCCTGGGGAGGAACCTGTCGTCAATTGACCATCAAATTGTTCGACGGGACTGTACAAGTTGCCAACTTTAAATTCAAGTAACTCGAAATTCCTCTAATAAACACGGGCGAAGCCGCAAGGTCTCGCCCGTGTTTATTAGTCTCTGGAAGAGTCAAATTTAGAGCTTGAAGTAACACAGCCCTGCTGTCCCTGGACCGCTGTGAACCGCCAGGGCAGGGGACAGTTCTGCAATGAAAGATTCCACCACCTCCACCTTTTCTTCCACCATCCCTTTAAGTCTTTCCACTTCCAGTTTTGCGCCAGCGTGCACGTAAGCGATCCTTGCCTTACTTTTTCCGAGGGTCTCTTCAACTTTGTTCGCAATAGCCTGGTATGCGTGTCCCCGCCCGCGTGCGACGCCAAGCGGGACGATCTCCCCGTCCTCCATCCCGATCAGCGGTTTGATATTGAGAAGGGAGCCTACCAGGTTCGTGGCTTTGCCGATCCTGCCACCCATATATAGGTACTTGAGTGTATCTGCGGTCTGGATCATATGTGTGACCGGTAACATCTGTTTTACCTTCGCAACCACCTCATCCAGTCGCAGGCCAGCCAGGGCTGCGCGCGCTGCTTCGATGGCCATCCACCCCTGGCACAGGGAGACATTTCGGGTGTCGATCACTTCAACTTGCACCCCTTTGTCTTTTTCTTTGATCATGGATTGGGCTATCATGGCCGCCTGGTATGCACCGCTGCCTTTCGAGGTCATGTGGATGCTAACGATCTCATCGTAACCTTCCTCTACTAGGGATTCGTACGCTTCCAAATAATCCCCTGGCCCCGGACTGGCTGTTGTCGGTAAAACCCTGGTCGTGATCAGCCAATTGAGGAATTCTTCCCGTTGAATGTTGACTAGGTCTCGCAGCACTTCCTGTCCGCGGTGGATGTAATACGCAACCGTGCGGATCTGTAATTCTTTTAACATTGGTTCAGGGATGCTGGCGGTACTGTCGGTCAGGACAGCAACTTCCTTACCCATGTTCAACTCCTTGGAGTGATTTCCTAATATTCTTATTGTACGCTTTTTTTTATAGCAATGCAAAATTCATTTCATTAAGTCATTATTGCGAAACCTGTAAGGAAATTCTAATTATTCGCTCATTGACATCGGTTGGGGAAAAGGATATGATAAACATACCGACCAGTCGGTTTGTTTATGAAAGAGGAGTTACTATGCCACAGAAACGAAGTGAAGAGACACACTCCCGCATCCTGGATGCTGCTGTTCGCCGGTTTGCCATTGCTGGATATGATTCTGCCAGTGTGGATGATATTTGCTCTGAGGCTGGAGTTAGCAAGGGCGCTTTCTATCACCACTTTCCTTCCAAGCAGGCGGTTTTCCTGGCTTTGATGCAGGGTTGGCTTGGGATGATTGATTTAGGGTTGGGCGCTGCCCGCAAGCCTACCGTCCCCGAGACGTTATTGCACATGACCAACCTTTTACCCGGCGTATTTGCCGCTGCAGAAGATCGTCTCCCGATGTTTCTGGAATTCTGGCTTCAAGCCAGCCGGGATGAAAAGATCTGGAAGGCTGTGATCGCTCCGTACCGGCATTATCAGGAATATTTTTCCAGGTTGGTGGAAGATGGCATTGCTGAGGGCTCACTAAAACAAACAGACTCGCAAGTGGCAGCCCAGGTGATTGTTTCTTTGGCAGTTGGGTTGGTACTGCAGGGCGTACTCGATCCTCATGCTGCAGACTGGGAAAAGACCGCTCGTCAGAGCATGCAAATTCTAATGAATGGGTTGGCAAAACCGGTCGGGAGGCAGCCATGATTTTGGTTACCGGCGCGACCGGTCATATTGGAAATGTCCTTATTCGAAAACTATTGGAACAGGGCAAAAAGGTACGCGCTCTAGTCTGGCGGGACGAAGATACCACACCCATCAAAGACCTTGATATTGAACAGGTGGTGGGAGATGTGCTCGAACTCGGCCTCCCTCGAACCTGCCATGCGCAACATTGATACCGTTTACCACCTGGCAGGGATTATTTCCATCATGCCCGGTAAGAATCCCTTTGTATGGAAGGTAAATGTCGAAGGAACTCGCAATGTTGTTGCAGCGGCACGCCGTGCCCGCGTCCAGCGGTTGGTCTATACCAGCTCGATCCATGCCATTGGGCGCTCCCCGGTGGGAGTTGTGATGGACGAATCACTGGGATTTGATCAGGCTAACCCCTATGGGGAATACGACCGCTCCAAGGCAGCTGCCAGCCTGGAGGTCCAAAAAGCCGTTTCAGAGGGCTTTGATGCGGTCATAGTTTGCCCAACGGGAGTCATCGGGCCTTACGACTTCCGCGGTTCCGAACTGGGTGAAGTTATCCGCAGCGCGTCTGAAGCCCGGACGATGTTTTTCGTGGAGGGTGCCTACGACTTTGTGGATGTGCGCGATGTGGCTGATGGCATGATTGCAGCTCATGCTCACGGTCGATGTGGCGAGAGTTATATTCTGGGTGGAAACAGGATTTCGGTCCGTTATTTGCTCGAGTCAGTGCGCGAGGTCACGGGCAAGGCATTTGCCAGCATCAAGATACCATTTTCGTTGGCTGAGTTTGCCTCCAAATTCACTCCCTGGTATTACCAAAAAACCAGGGCAAAACCACGCTTTACACCCTATTCCCTGGAAGTATTACAAAGCAACTCGAATATCAGCCACGCCAAGGCAGCCCGGGAATTGGGTTTTCATCCGCGTCCGGCAATCGAAACCATAGCAGATACAGTGCGCTGGTTTTTTGAGAACCGCAGGGTTCGTGCAGAGGTTTAATGGGAAATGAATAAGCATGAGGATTGGAAGGGCAGGGTTGCGGTTGTCACCGGGGCTTCTTCCGGCATTGGTGCTGCCACTGCCAGGCGTCTGGCTCGTCAGGGGATGCAGGTGATTCTGGTGGCTCGTCGTCTTGACCGGTTGGAATGTCTAGCCGGGGAGATCCGGCAGGGAGGGGGGCGGGCTTATACCCTTGCAGCTGACTTGATGCAGGAATCCGCTCGAACTTCCTTGGTGACCGAGATTTCCAGCCGGTTTGGCAATGTTGACCTGCTGGTTAACAATGCCGGTCTGGGCTGGTACGGATATGGAACCAATATGCCCTGGAAAATGGCGTGGGAGATGTTGCAGGTCAATGTGGAGGCGGTGGTTCAGTTAACCCTGGGCTTTCTGGGAAAAATGCGTCAGCGGGATTTCGGCCATATCATTAATGTCGGGTCGATCTCGGGCAGCCTCCCCAGCCAGGGCGTCGCGGTTTATGGTGCTACCAAGTCCTTCCTGGATACCTTCACAACATCCTTATTTCGCGAACTGACCGGAACCCGCGTTCACGTCAGTGTTGTCCGCGCGGGTCCAGTTCGCACCGAGTTTGGGGAGGTGGCTTCGTCGCAGGAAAACGGCGGCCATGTCCCTACCGAACACGTGGGAGTGTCGTCCGATTACGTAGCCTGGCGCATCTGGCAGTTGATGCTTCGCCCGCGAAGGGTGATTTATGTCCCAGGCTGGTTGCGGTTGGTTCCATGGACCGAATTGTCATTTGGCTGGATCATCGACCGGATCGGTCCTCTGTTGCTAAGGAAGAATAAATCTTACATATAAAAAAAACCGTCACTATTGGAGTGACGGTTTTTTTGTTTCCCCTGTGTTTATCCCTTCCCTGCAACATACATCTCGGGGATCAAAATATACGGTGCGTGGATGGTGCTGTAAACCCACTGTGCTTCCTTGCTGACGGCCGCTACGTTTTTCAACAGGTCATAAATATTTCCTGCGATCGACAGGTCCTTGACGCGGCCGGTTATTTCACCGCTTTCCACTTTGAAGGCCAATGCCACCGGGTTGGAAAACGCTCCAGAGATGATATTCCCTTGCCCAATGCCGAGCAGGTCTTCAACCAAAATTCCGTTACCCATCCCGCTCAGGATGTCCTTCAAATGAGTCTCGCCTGGATGGATGATCAGGTTGGAGCCTGAAGGTTCGGGCGGGCTGAACAATCCGCGCGACGCGTTCCCGGTCGACTTCACCCCTGCCTGGGCTGCCGTCTTCAAGTCATAAATAAAGCTTTTGAGTACGCCCTTCTCGATAAGGTTATTTTTACGGCGCGGCACTCCCTCATCATCATATGAAGCGCTGGCGAACTTTCCATCGATGGTTCCGTCATCGATAATGGTGATCTTATCGTCGAAGAGTTTCTCGCCAATTTTCCCGGCCAGGGGGGAGGTCCCCTTATAGACTTCCTTTCCATTAAACCCCTGGCTCAGGGGTAATGCCAGTGCCAGTGTCCCGCTTGGAGCGAACAGGACTGGCATCATTCCCGGTTTAATCGTCGTGGTGATACGTGCTTTCTTCAGCTTCTCCACCAGGCGTCGGGCAAATTCCAGGTAATCTTTCTCCCACACGGTAGTCCCCAATTGATCGTACAGGATGAGCACGTCATCGCCTTCGATACGGTCTATCTCGAGACCCAGTGAGAGTGGAGATGTTTTAAAAGATACATCCAGGCCCTTTTGGTTGCGGATGCTGGCAGACACCAGGCTGCGCTCCAGGTTGATGTTGCAGCGGGCTTCAGGTTCCGCCCGCAGGACCAGCTCGAGGATTTCCCTTCCGATTTCCACCAGCCGCGCAATGGGCAGGTCTGTAATGGCTTTGTCATATGTGCGGACGATGGGTGCAGGCTCAGTGTCCGGGAAGGAGAATTGGGCTTTATCCCCATACGTTGCCGATTCAAGTGCATGGGCAGCCAGTTTTTCCATCGCGGCCTCGTCGCTTGATGCGGCGAAGCCCATCTTGCCCTTGCGGATCACCCGTACCGCAGTACCTTTGGTCTCAGCGACCGTGCAGGTTTTCAATTGGTTTGCTTCGTATTCGACGGTGGTCTTTTCGTTTTGCAGGCTGAGGACTTCAACCTCTTCGGCTTGTTTTTTAAGTTGAGTCAGGATATCCATATTTTCCTCCGGTTATTCGCCGCCTATGACCACATTCTGGATGCGGATGTGCGGCGCGCCCATCCCAACCGGCAGGGGGTATTGATTTCCCTTACCGCAGCCTCCTCCGGTATTTAACCATTTGAAATCATTGCCTATCGCGTCAATGTTTCCAAGTGTGGAGAAAAGGTTCCCCGATAGGATGACGTCCTTTACCATCTCAGCGATCTTTCCTTCCCGGATCATGAATGCGTATCCTGAACTGAACGAGAAGTTTTCCAACTGGGTTTGCCCCCCATACGCCTCGCACGCGTAAATGCCAAGTTCTATGTCATTGATCATCTCTTCGAAGCTGGTGGTGCCGTTGTCGATGGCGGTATTGGTCATGCGTACGATCGGGGCAAACCGGTAATTGATTGCTCGCGCGTTTCCCGATGCTTTTTCTCCCATTTTGGCCGCGGTTTGCCGGGAATGCAGGCGTCCCACCAATTCCCCGTCCCGGATGAGCCAGTTTCGTCTCGCTGGTGTTCCCTCGTCATCGTAAAGGGTGGTGCCGCGCTGATGTGGGACAGAGCCGTCGTCGTAGACGTTGAGCAGTCCTTTTCCAAATCGTCGGCCCATGGTCATCATTTCACGCGCTTTGGGATTCTCGTAAACAAAATCAGCTTCCGAGAGATGACCAAAAGCCTCATGGATGAAGACCCCCGCTAGCATCTGGTTGGCTACCACGGTGTATTGTCCCCCCTTTACCGGTTTTGCAGTTAATAATTCCACCGCGTGCCGGGCGACCATTTTTACCATTTCATCCCTGTCAAGCATGAACTCGTACCCCTGGGTGCTCGATATTGAGTCGTGTGCCTGTTGGACGTTATCACCATCACGGGCGATCGCAGTCGTTCCCACTACCACAGACGGGCGCTCCTGCTCGATATAGGTTCCTTCTGAGTTGGCAAGAATGATTTTGCTGAACGTGTCGCTGTAGACAGCCTGGGTATCGATGATCTTGTCACTATATCCCATTACCACCTGGTTGTAATGTTCAGCCAGGGCTTTTTTCTCCGCCAGGGAAATGTCACGGAAGTCGCGTTTCATCTCTACGGTGGTAATTTTTTCGACCGGGTCAACGGAAGCCAGTTCGATCGGTTCTGGGACAGAACCCACCAGGGCGCATTGATATGCCTGGTCAGTCTTGTGGAGCAGGTCATCCAGGTTGTTGAAGGTGGCCACACCCCAGCCTTTTTTCTTGATCAGGCAGCGCACGATCCCGCCTTTATCGATATTCGCATTGGCAACTTCCAGCTCCTTGCCCCTGTAGACCGCCCGGGTGGTTTCTTTTTCTTCGATGCGGATTTCGGTGTAATCGGCTTTACTTTGTTTAAGAGCTTCCTGTATTCGGTCTCGCATTTTTGTCTCCTTGATTAATTCCACTGATTCTGTGATCGTTCTATTAGTAAATTTGACAGATTGTATATCTGGTTGAAATCGATCTGCCCTACCCGGCTTCTTCAACCTTCTTCACTGCATCATGGTCTGGTACCGAATCCTCAACATTCCGAATGACCGGTACGGCATAACCGACGATGGCAGTGAAGACGGCGCCAATTCCACACAGCGAGATCAGCAGGCTCATCCCTGCCCCTGTTCCAGTACCAAAGATCGGACCGAAAATGGATGAGAGCGTGGAGTGAGTTTTCATCGCTGGTTCCAGCCCCCTATGCCTGGGCGGGTGCTTCAACTTTTTGAAGTTGGTCGTGGTCTGGCAGGGTGGACTCGGCATCACGGATGAAACGGAAGAAATACCCACTCAGCCCAACCAACGCGGAGAGCAGCCCGCAGATGATGAGCAGCAGTGCCATCCCCGAGCCGGGTCCGTTGCCCACCCAGCTGCTGAATGTAGTTGCCAGGCTGGTTGTGCCGGAAGTCATCGAAGGTTCCAGCCATTTATCCGCCATCAACCCCGCAATGATCGGTGCGATAGGCTGGGTGAACCAGGCGATCAGTCGCCGGGCTGAAAAGACTCGCCCCTGTATGTCTGGGGCTACCTTGGCCTGCCAGATGGATTGGTTTGAGGTGTTGATCAATGGGCCAACGAGCGCTTGGGCGATGACGAACGGGATCCAGAATGCCAGCCCGGTTCCAAAACCGAATAAGGCGGTAAAGATCCCTGCCATGAACCAACCTGCCAAAACCCCATGGGTGCGCTTCTTGAACCCTCCCCAGGCGCTCATGATCAGGCCGCCTGCTACTCCACCAATCGCCATGGCCGAGTTTACCGAGCCAAAAATGACCGAATTGTTATTGGTGCGCAACAGGATCATCGGCGCAAAGACTGTAAAGCCGATTCCCGAAAACAAGTTACCGAAAAAGAATATCATCTGCAGTCCGAGCAGGCTGGGGCGTTTGAAAATGTATTTAAACCCATAAGCCGCCTCGCTCCAAATGCTGCCTTTTTCAAGCTGACCTTCTACTGTTTTTTCAGGTTGTGGCACGTGGACGAATGCAAGAGCGCCGAGCGCGATAAAAAAGGTGATCACATCAATGCTCAGGATGATCGTCAGGCCGTGGAGTTGTGAGACCGCCAGGATCATGCCTGCCAGGATGGGCGCAAGCACCCCGGGTCCTGCTTCGAGCAGCGACATAAGCCCGTTGGCGCGCCCGTACTGTTCTTTCGGGACCATTGTGCTGATCGCAGCCGAATAAGCTGGCCACTGAAAAGTGTTACCCAGGCCATAAAGTACATTGGCAGCATACAGGTGCCAGAACTGCAGATGCCCGGTTCCCTGCAGGATAAGGATCGCAAATGTGGCTGTCACTGCCGCGAAATCGCTTACCATCATCATTAGCTTGCGGTTGTAGCGGTCCACCATCACTCCTGCAATGGGGGAGAGGATGAGGAAAGGCAGGATGAAGGAGACCTGCATGAGTCCCATTGCAGTGGCGCTTTTGGTCTGTTCGAACATCCAGATTGATAAGCCGAATCCACTCATCCCGGATGCCAGGATGGAGATGATCTGGCCGACCCAAACAATTAGGAATCCCGCCATCCCGGTCGGGCGTTTTAAATTGGAGGTTGTGGAAGGTTCCATTGATCTATCCGCGAATATTTGGAATAATACATCAATTAAAATGAGATATATTAATTACCACGATTGGACAAATTTTCTTCATCCAATTCTGGTGATTTGGTCATCTTGAAAATTATTGGATAACTCAAGGTATTGATCGATTGGCACGAAGATCGATATAACCATTTATGTGCACAATTTCAGGCAATCGCAAGTTTGATTAAGCGTGTAATTTTCCGAGCGCTTGCTCGACAGTTAATTCGCCGCGTTCCACACTTTCCAGGACCGTCCGCCGTTCCTCGCTCGTGATGGGTCTCGCGGGTTCCGGGTTTGCGGGGATTTCCTCGTCGCTGTCCAGCGCAAGGTCGCCTGAAACGCTGTTCATCGCAATTCTAACACCGCCGCCTTTTACCGCGATCGACTGGGAACCGTGGTAACTGGAAGACCCGCTGACCGGAAAGGCAGAGACCAGGTCGCCGCTCAAGGTGTGCAGTTCACCAAGGAAACGGGAGTTGTGGGGCAGGGTCAACCGCACATCTCCGGACACCGATTTAAAATCATATGGTCCCGCTGACAATGGGGTGGCAATCCTAATATCGCCGCTCACCGTTTTACCACGTATGGATGCTAGGGTGCAATCTTTCAAGGTTACGTCACCCGAAACAGAGTCCACCACCAGGGAACCGTTTAGACGATCTCCTTCGGTATCCCCGCTAACGACATGAATCCTGACGTTGCCTTTTAGATCATGGAATGTGATTTCCCCGCTGACTGAATTTATACTAACGTCTCCCTCAAATCCTTCAGCCAGTACTGAATTGCTTACACCGTTTAACTTGAGCGAACATAGCCTGGGAGCTTTAATGACATAATCCACCTCACAGGGCTGGGAACCAAACATCCATGTCCAGCCGCCGTCTGGATAGTGAGTTGCAGCCTTGACCGTCCCCTCCGCTTCTTGGGTGATTTCTATTTGGGTTCGCTTTTCGTCCCCGGTGTGGGAATGCTTGATCGCATGGATCTGGATGACACCCTCATCGCCTCGGGCAATTTTTACTGAGCCTCGTATATTATTGACCAAAAGACGTGCCGCTGCAGTCACGGTGAACGTTTTTTCAATGGTTTCAGTCATGGCAAACTCCTGTGGATACTGGTTGAATTTCTCGCTGATTAAACCATTATTTCGGTGTTATTGCCTATTGGCACCCTATCAATCAGCTATTATTCAACGAATATTTCTACGTGCTCGCCGTCTTCATCATCTGTTACGTCTATGATCTTGCCGGTCATGCCGGTGCGCAGGGCCTCCATCAACTGGTCCATGTTCACCCCATCAATCTCGGGGGCGAAATGTGCGCCTATCTTCATTCCGGCTTCCATCAGGCTGATCGGGATCTGCACGGTTGCCTTGGAGCGTCCTGTATTAACTTCGGTCACTCGCACCCGCAGCCATTTGGCTCCGCTGGCAGACAGCCCGCCGGATGGACGGTTTGCGCTGGCCAGTGCCGATAGTAATTTAGCGCCTTCTTCCGCGCTCACCTTGCCTTCTTCGATCATCTTCAGGATTTTCATGCGTTCTTCAGTGGTAGCCATGTGATCCTCCTTTCAAAAGGTTCGCCTATTGGCTAGATTTATGTGATAACTTCATTATTAATGGTGTCCCCACCATCGGTTCTCTTCGGCAGTTTGAACTTGAACCATGCCGGGATGGTTGCCAGGAATGAAACTACGACTGTAACAATGAAGGGGGACCGCGGCCCCCACTTCTCCCACATTTGCCCGCCGATCCATGGCGCTGGCAGGCTCACCAGCCCCAGGCTGGAACTGAACAACCCGAAGGCGGTTCCTCTTATCTTCTTGGGCACTGCCTTGCTGATCAGGCTTTGGTAGGCGGGGGTCATAAAACCCACGCCTGTCCCCGCCACCGCCCAGCCTGCTGCGTAAAGCCAGGGGTTGGAAGTCGGCATATAAATTAGCATTCCGATTGCTGCTCCGATCAGGATGAAGCCTAGAACGATGTTCACCCGTTCGCCTTTCTTGTCTGCCAGCCATCCGCCTGGGATGGTGGACATCATCATGAACAACCCAAATACGCTGTTCATCAGGCCAATTTGACGGAAGCTCAGTCCGCCGTAATCCTGCATGTAAACCGGCAGGAAGTTCATCGATAGTCCAAAGGATATGTCGCGTACACCGTCGGTGATAAGTACCCAGGTGATCACACCGCCGGCAACTAGCAGCCCGAACATCGTAACCAGGTTCGACTTTAGTCCGGCAAATGACAATTTTTGGGGGCTTGCTTCGCCATTTTTTGAGGCTTCCCGTGCCATGCCTACTCGGATTGCAGTGGCGATCAGGTATAGGACCGCTGCCACCATCAACATCTTTTTGAAACCAAACAAGTCCACCAGCCAGCCTCCCAGCACTGGTCCTACCACACCCACGATCATGAAGAGCGCTTGTGATACCCCAAAAACCTTTGCCGCGGTTTTCCTCGCTGGAATGCTCGGCGATGAAGGCGTCGAAACTGGGACCGATAAGGGACCCGGTGATGGCTGAGAAAGCAGATGCCACCAGCAGCCATTGCCAGGTTGGTGCAGCGATCAGGGCAATGTAGGTAAAAATGCCGATCACGCTCCCAATGGCTATCGCTCGCAGGCGCCCTAGTGTATCAGAGATCCATCCGCCCAGGATTTGCAGCACGAGCGGAATGATTTGGGAGATGGTAAAGAACAGGCCGATCTGTCCAACCGAAGCACCCAGGTCCTTGATGTAGAGGGACATCAATGGCCCGTACATATTGCCGCCCATGTTGGCGAAGATCATCGCCACGAGGAAGAGCAGGATTAACCCGCTCAACAATGGTTGTTTCTTGACCTGCTGGGCTGCAGCTTCGATTGGGGGGGTCAAGGTCATGTAGATCTTATCCTATGTAAACCTGCACTCTTTCGCCGTCTTCGCCTTCATCCACATTGACCACTAGCGGGTTGTCACCTGTTAGCCCGGTCTCAACAATCTCGATCACCTCGTCGACGCTTGTGTTTTTAAAGTCGGGGATGTAGTGCCCAAAATTTCGGAGGAACCAGGCAGCCAGTTTTAACGGGAGGGGAAAACCCAGGAAGATCCGGGCTGGTCGTTCACCAGGTTTCTGGTGTACATCCACAAACAGCCAGCGGGCCCTGCGGCTCCCCACCGCGGCCACCATTAACAGCACACCCAGCAGTAGGGGAGCACTCAGGCAGTAGAACCAGAAGTTTAGATTGGCTGCTCGCACCAACGCATACATTCCCCATGCGCTCAGGATGGTGATGGCAATACCGATCCACAAGGGGATTTGCCACAACCGGCGGACCAGGGATTTAACCCGTGCAATTCGCGGGTCATTTTCGAAACTGGATTTTCCCCTTTGGGATTCCGTTGGTTGGTTATCTTTCGCAGGATCGGATCCAGCCTCCGGCACTTTTACCGATTTCGAGGTCTGGTTCTCATCCTCTGCCGGGCTCTGGTCGAGAGTGCGCATCAATTTGAGCCCGTCTTCGGCGGAGATCTTTCCGCTCTCGATCATTTTCAGTACTTGTTCGCGTTCCTGGTCAGTCATGGCTTGCTCCTGTTTTCTCCCGCTCGCTTGTTCCCTTATTTGACCCCATTTGGGGTGCTGCAGAATGGGTAACTACCTTTGGTGGGAAGAAATGGTTCTTGAAGATCTCCTGTCCTCGGCCCCTCCCTCGGGAAGAGGGGCGCAAGGACGGGAGGAAATTGTTATTTGTTTTCCAGCGCTGCCAGAAGTTTTTCCGCTTCTGCAAGGCTGATTTTCTTTTCCTGCAGCATGCGCAGGATGATCAGGCGTTCGTCATCCGAGACAGCTTCGCTCGCTTCGCTGGGTCCATGGGGTACCAGGTCCCAATTCCAGCGGCCGACATTTACATTGAATTGAGCTCCTCGCCTTCCGCGTACTTCGGCTGCTCGTGCTTTCATCTCTGCCCGTCGCATCGCTGCCTGGATTTTGGCTTCCGTGCGGCGGCTGGCAGCTTCGATATGCACCTGCGCCCGTTCCATGGAGGCTTGCACCCGCCGGTTGATCCGTTCTGAAAAATCCGACGGCAACGGGGGGATCGGTGGAATGGGCGGAATCGGTGGGATGTGCCAGTTTCCGCTGTCGAAATCGGCCGCAGATTCCCACGGGTCAGCCTGGCTCGTCACCAGCAAATCGCCTTTGGCGGTCAGGAGCATTTCAGCCATGCCGCCCGATTCTTTACCGACGATCACTTCGCAGGATGTGCAATTTTCAGGGATGACCACACCTGGAAAATCCACATTGATTGAATCAGGGCTGTCCACGGTCAGGTGAAGTTTAACATTGGTTTCTGGGGAGAGACGCACGATCAGGTCATCCCCCGCGCTAATGTCATATATTTGTCCCGGCACCGGGGCAACGTAAAAAGCCACATCAGCTCCAGCTTTTACCGTCACTGCCCCGCGCACATTGCGAACGTAAAGGTCTGCGCCAACATTGTCGATGGTAAGCATGCCATCCACGTCGCGGATCGACCCATCCCCGCCTATCTTGTCCACCGCGCAGGTGCCGTGCCCTCCGCGCAGGGTGAAGTCTCCATTAATAATCTCCGCGTTCAATGCGCCCACGTTACGCAGCGAGGCATCCCCGGCGATCGAATCCATGGACACAGGACCCAGGTCATTCATCGTCAAGTCTCCAGCCACGGGTCCGAGCGTTACCGGACCATTTAGAGCTTGGAGGATCGCGTCGCCGGCAACCTTTTCCACCTTCAATTTTGCGCCTCTCGGCACATACAGGATCAGGTCCTCGTTGCAAGTGATACAAATGGGATCTTCCTCGCCGGATATTTCCAGACTGTCTCCGTCCGTCTTTACCATGATTTCGGAGCGGTCCCACCCTGCAACGCGCAGGTCTCCTGGTATGGGTTTGATAAGAAGACTGGGGGTGGAATTGACTGTTAAGGTTTGTTGACGCATTTTCACTCCTCTCCATTCAGCACGCGCATGGCTTCTTCGGCTGAGATCTTGCCCGAATCTAGTTCTTCGAGTATGGTGCGGCGTTTTTCGTCTGAAATGTCGCTGGCTTCTTCTTTGCCCGGTTCGTATCCCAGTGCCCGGATCACTTCCTGGAGCCGGTTCCGGATGGTGGGGTAGGAAAGCGCCATCTCGTCTTCCATGCGGGTGATTTTCCCTTCGCAGCGGACAAATGTTTCGATGAAATCCAACTGCTCGGGTGCCAATCCGGCGAATGCGCCGTTGGCAAAACGTCCCTCGATGGAAGTGTCGCATGTCTCACAATGTAGGCGGGTGACGGTTAGTTCTCCGTCGCACACCGGGCATTTACTCAAGGCGGTTTTCATGGCTTGCTCCCTCCTGAGGATGACCAGGCTATTGTCTTATGGATGGAGTGGTTTTGTTTGAGTTTCAGTCCCGTTTGAATGAGCATCTCGCCCAACTGTGCCAGCAAGGCTTCTCGCTCTCCAGTCGGTTTTAGATCTTTATTTGCCGAGCTCGTGAACTCCCCCCGCATTACTCGGTGCTCATAAGCTTGGTATGCACTGGTAAAGGATTTCATTTCAGCCTCTTTTCTAAAGGCAAATAACTTTATCAATCTATTTGATATTATATTCAATAATTATTAATTGTCAAGATTAAAACATTGAAAATATTAAACTTTACCTTTAATCATTTCAATATATGGGCGAATTGACCTCCAAATTCGGTTACAGTAACCCTTGGGACGGAATCCGGTGGATTCTCCCATCACTTCATTTTCAAGGCAGGGAATTGTCGATATGTTGCTGGGTGGATCCGCATGATCATGTTCCCGCAGGCAAAGCTGAATTGCCTCAATCCAGCGTCTGTCCCGTTGGGTTTTGTTACTTTCGGAGCGTCGACCTGGGAGATGGTTGCGGATTGAGACTTCCCCGCGGAGAGGTTATTTCCCCCATTTTCCACCTACCCGGATTTGTAGGTCATGCACCAGGCTTATGCAATACACTCGCAGTCTAATTCAGGCTATTTTCCTCATGAGAATTCATCCAAAATCTACAAAAACCCTCTTGACATAGAACGAGTGTTCGTATTATAATTAGCACAAATGTTTGGTTGGACTTGCAATAAAAGAGAGAAACGAAAGAAACGAAAGGAAGGTTCACATGGTCAGAACTCGCAGAGGTTTGACAGAACGCCATAAGAAAATAATCGAATACCTGAATGAAAGGATGAGCACGGGGTATCCACCCTCCATCCGTGAGATCGGTGAGGCGGTCGGTATTAGTTCCACCTCCGTCGTTACGTATTATTTAAAGCAGTTGACAGAAATGGGTCTCATCGAGCGGGATGCCAAATTCTCTCGCGCGGTTCGCCTGACTGATCCGGTCAGCAGGGAACTGTTGAAGATACCCATCCTCGGTCCAATTGCTGCAGGTGAGCCTATGCTCGTCCCCGCACCCGGTGCGAACTACCTCGGTATCGGCAACGAAATGGACGCAGTCGATGTGGCTCGCAGCCTTCTCCCTTCGGGAGAAAAGGGGAGTGAACTCTTTGCCTTAAAAGTGAAAGGCGAGTCCATGATCGATGCCATGATCAATGATGGCGACATCGTCATAATTAAGCCTGCTGTCAAGGCCAGTAATGGCGAAATGGTTGCCATTTGGCTTCCCAATCGGGATGAGACCACCTTGAAATATTTCTTCAAGGAGAAAGACCGCTACCGGCTCCAGCCTGCCAACCCCACCATGAAACCGATCATGATCGACAAGGCTGAACCTCTCGAGATCAAGGGTAAAGTGGTGATGGTTATTCGTAACGTGGCAAGCGTTGCCGTTTGACCCTTTGCATCAGTAAAAAAAATGCCTCCGCAATTATGCGGAGGCTTTTCTCTATTTCTCCTGGGTCATGGGTTCGGGTGGTATCTTTTTTTGTAGAAGAACCTGCACCCCATTTTGGGCCTGGTTGCTTAAGTGTTCCAACTCTGTTTGCAGCCCCATTAAAGCATCGAGAGCATACTGGTCGGCGCCGGTTTTGATATTCTCGGCGTCCATCCGCGCCTGGTCGATGATCTGGTTGGCTCTCCGTTGCGCATCTTGCACGAGCACTTCCTTTTCCACCATCGAATCGGCTTTTTCGCGTGCCAGTTGCAGGGTCCGTGTGGCTTCTTCCTGGGCCTGCGCCATTACCCGGTCTTTTTGCGAAAAGACTTGTTGTGCCTTTTTAACTTCTTCAGGAACGGAGATCCTCATCTGGTCAATGATATCCAGGAACTTATCCTCGTCCACGATGACATTATGCGTCAGCGGGATGGGACGGCTGTTATTAAAGAGTTCTTCCAGGCGGTCGATCAGGTGAAGAATGTCCATCGTTTCCTCCGCATAAACCAGGGCGGTATGTTCTAATTATACTTTAATACCAAAGGGCCGTAACTGTTGGTCGCTTAGATTTTTTACCTTGTTCTTGAGCGCTGCTTCCACGTGCGCAGGAACCATGCTTGACACATCCCCGCCCAGCGATGCGATTTCACGCACCGTGGTGGACGACAGGAAGGTATGGTCTTCATCGGTAATGAAGGCAACACTTTCGATATCCGGTGCCAGCCGATGGTTGGCCAGCGCCATGCGGAATTCGAATTCGAAATCCGAAAAAACCCGCAGGCCGCGCACGATAACCTGTGCATTGATCTGTCGGCAGAATTCCACGGTCATCCCGCTGTAACCCGTGATGCTGATCTTTGGGTGACCCTTGAAAACCTCGGTCACCAGGGCGATGCGTTCTTCAGGAAGGAACATCAGGTTCTTTAATGGGCGGTCATATACCGCGATCACAAGTTCGTCAAATATTCGTACCGCTCGATTCGCGATGTCCACATGGCCGAAATGGATTGGATCAAAGGTTCCTGGAAACAATGCTCGTATCATCCTAACTTTTATCTCCTTTTCCGCTGCCCCAGAAGCGGGTAAGCGCTTCTGCCAGAAGGCTGTTTTCAGGATCTATTAATTCCGGATCACGGGCAAACAGAGCTTGTGCCTGCGTGCGGGCTTTTTCGATCAATTGGATGTCGCTTAGGCTTGCCATCTTCAATGATGTGGCATAACCAGCCTGGCGTGTTCCCAGGAATTCCCCGGGACCTCTCTGTTGCAGGTCGCGTTCCGCGAGCACGAAGCCGTCGTTTGTTTCAGCCATTGCCTTCAAGCGTTCATTCTCGGCAGCATCTTCGTGCTCGGGAACGAGCAGGCAGGTTGACTGGGCTTCGCTCCTCCCCACCCGTCCGCGTAATTGGTGGAGCTGGGCGAGCCCAAACCGGTTTGCACCTTCGATCATCATCACGGTTGCGTTCGGCACGTCAACCCCCACCTCCACCACCGTGGTTGAAACCAGGATGTCAAATTGCTTTTCTCGAAAAGCCAGCATGACTGCATCTTTTTCATCACCCTTCATTCGACCGTGCAGAAGCCCCAGTTTAAGATCGGGGAAGATTTCCTTTTGCAGATGTTCGTGCTCTTGGGTGGCAGCCAGAAGTTCGCTCTTTTCACTCTCTTCCACCAGCGGAAAGATAATGAACGCCTGGTGACCCTCCCTGACCTGGCTGCGGATGAGGGTATATCCGCGCTCCCTGTCCAGTGGATTGAGGATATAGGTTGGGATGGTCTGCCTGCCAGGCGGCAGTTCATCCATCACGGATAGGTCTAGGTCCCCGTAGATGGTAAGCGCCAGCGACCGCGGGATGGGTGTGGCGGTCATCACCAGTAGGTGCGGGTTGGTGCCTTTGGATCGCAGGGCAGCTCGCTGTTCCACCCCAAAGCGATGTTGTTCGTCTACGACCACGTACTGCAGGTCGGCGAATGTGATCGGGTCCTCAATGAGTGCATGCGTGCCGATGACGATTTTGAGTTCGCCGCTGCTTAGCCCGGCTCGGATGTCTTCTTTATCGCTGGCGCTGGTATCTCCCACCAGCATACGGATTTGTTCTGGAATAAGGACCCCATTTTCACCCGCCAGCACGTTCTGAAAGGTGCGGAAATGTTGGTCTGCCAATATGGATGTAGGAGCCATGATGGCGGCTTGCGCCCCGCCTAGGTTCACCATGGCTGCAGCAAGGGCTGCAACTACAGTTTTTCCGGACCCCACGTCTCCTTGCAGCAGGCGGTTCATCGGTTTTCCGGATTTTAGATCGATGCGGATATCCCCGATCGCCTTTTTCTGGGCAGACGTTAAAGTGAAGGGTAGGGACGCCAGTCGGTCTTCCACCCAGGCATCCGTCACCTCGAATGTGCGCCCGGGTGCAGATTGCCAGTCCCGTCGTTGCCGCAAAACACCGGTTTGCAAAAAGAAGATTTCATCGAAGGCCAGCCGCTGGCGGGCAGCTTGAAGTTTGGCGTCCGTATCGGGGAGATGCGCCTGCAGCAGGGCAGTCCCCAGGTCTGGTAAGCCTGCTGCCTGGCGAATGGTTTCGGGCAGGTGGTCAGTAATTTTTGGTGCCCAATAAGTCACCACCTGTTTCGTCAATGTCCTTATCCAGCGTTGGTTGACGTTGGCGGTCAGCGAGTAGATGGGCACGATCCGGTTGGTGTGCAGGTTTTCCACTTCCACCGGCTCCCATTCTGGGGAATTCATTACCAGTCGCCCGAGGTACTGTTCCACGTGCCCTGAGACCGATATGGCCTCGCCTACTTTCAGTTGGTTCACCAGCCAGGGTCTGTTGTACCAGGTCAGTCGCAGCCCTCCGGTACCGTCGTTGATCACGGCTTCCACGATCGTCATTTTCTTCCCGCGTGCCTGCCGCGAGCTCACCGTGGTCACCTCTCCGATCACGGTCAATTGCTCACCATAAAACACGTCCCGGATCGGTTTGAGTTTGCTGTAGTCTTCGTAACGTCGCGGAAAGTTGTAAAGCATGTCTCCCAGGGTATTGAGACCCAGGCGGGTCAGCATGGCCGCGTGACGCGGTCCTACACCTGCCAGGACGGTCAGCGAGGCATTCAAAGCGATCGGACGTTTACTGGTGACTCCGCCCGGATGCGCCTCTGCGCGGCCTGGGACGGAACGCCCGCGTGTGCTGTGAGTCTGTGCCCGTGGCGTCGTTTGTGATGGGAGATTATTTTTGGCAGGAGGCAGTGCTTCCGAAACCGGTCGTTGCGCTGGCCCGGTTATTTTTTCATCTGGTGCCTGGACTGGCATTCTCTTATACTCTGCAGGCTCAACCGGTGGCGCTTCCGGTTCAGGGATGTCTTGGGTTGTTTTCTCAGTTGGTTTTGGGAGGACTGCCAGGGCTGTGGTCTGAGGCTGAACTGGTGTGGATGGTTGGGCTGGCTTGATAACCGCTGGTTTTTTCGTCAGCGATGCCTCTGGCACTTTTTCCGATATCAGTTTCCACAGAGCTTTGAGCGATTCCACACGCTCTTCGGGCGTTTGATCGGCATAAGCACGCAGCGTGGTTGCCGTGGCTTGCACGATCTCTTCCGGGAGCCTATCGTTGCGTGCTTCCCCCTCCCACAGGCTCAGGATGTTTGCCAGTCCCCCGATCACGGCTGTATTGGTATACCTGTTCTTGCTTTCGAGTCGGAAGAATTTCCGCAGTTTTTCAAGCGATGATTGCATGAGATTATTTTACCCTATAAACCACCCCCGGGATTTTGGGTAAAGATGATTATCTGGTTCGATTATCGTAAAATGGTTTGGGCTTGAAAGGGTTCGCCACACGCTTGGAGGGGCAGGGGGTGGGTGTCGTCCAGGTGGATTGGTCTCCTCCCGCAGGCGGGGATCATGAAATGATGGACCTGTTGGACGAGTTGTTATATAAGATTGGGATGGAATTCCAGTCACAGATAATTGCTCCCGCCTGATTGCTCTTGCCGCCGTCCTCGGCGGCGAATTGGGGATGGCACAAATCCCAGGTTACCGCATCCGGTAACATTATATCGGCACTCCCGGTACATCATCCATGATAGCTCCTGCAGCCGTCCTTCGACCAGCGTCCCCTTTAGGGACGGTGGCGGTGGGTGTTCTATCTCCATGGCAACAATGCCATCCAGTGATTATTCGATCAAGTCTTATTCCTTGCCAATTCAGAACATTTGTGCTAATATAATGATGAACTATTGGATCTTATCTAACTGATTGTTCCTTGCGCTCCAGCACCTTAACATCCGATCGTACATAAGTGTTCCCATTGCATGTTTAGATCGAGAATATTCGTTCCTATTCGTTCCTCAGGAACGATGAGCAGAGGCGTCATCAAGACGCCATTCGCGGAGCATATCATCCCCGGTCTATGGGGATATCATCCCCGGTCGCCCGTCCCCCGCATTATGGGGGAATGGGGATATCATCCCCGGTCGCCCGTCCCCCGCATTATGGGGGAATGGGGATATCATCCCCGTCAGGAGAATTGATCCTCAGGATCAATTCACATTTCAATTCCTCCACTCGATTTTTGTTCCCCATTTATCGAAGAATCACTCGATGAAAATCTGGATATTTGATGAAAAGAATTGTTCCTTGCGCGACGGGCGCCACAAGCGCCCGTACGCCACACACTTGCACCGCACTGCGTTTGGTGAAGTGCAGGTGTCGACGGCATTGGCCGTCGATGCTCTCTTCCGCATACCTCGGTGCGTGCGCGTCAGGCAGGTTATCGATATGAGGCAGACTCACCTACCCTTACGGGGCACCCTCCCCAAATACGAGTGTACGCGAGTATTTGGGGAGTGGCGGGGTAGGGCTGGTGTTGCGGTATTTTACATGCAGCATAAAATATATGTTTCACGCAGTCATCATCGAAAATAAGACCCTTAAATCCTCTCAGTCGTTTCTAGTCGTTCTGTCACGTTAGAATGCTCAAAAACGCGTTGTTTCACGGCCTGGGCAGCTTCCAGCTGCCGTAGGCCGCATCGGGCTCAAGTGAGCCCGATGCCTCCTGTAGTCTCACGCCGCCCAAAACCGCACACTTGCACCGCACTGCGTTTGGTGTACACCTGCCCTCCTGATCCTTTCGGGTCTGGAAAGGGTGGCGGCCGGTGCCAGGGGTGCACGCTCCTTTCTTCTCCACAGTGCTTCCCCCCAAACTGCCTCCCCATTCAGACTGGACAGATTCCCTGCCGTGCTGTAAAATGATGCGCCGTGAAATTGCATTAATTATTTGGAGGAAGTAAGTGGCTAACATCAAGTCTCAGATCAAACGTAACCGTCAGAATGACAAGAAACGTCTGCGCAACCGTGTTTACCGAGGCGAAGCTCGTATCGCCGTCCGGGAAGCCCGCACCGATATTGAAGCAAGCGCTCCCGAATCCAGGGCTGCCCTCATGCAAGCCATTAGTTCCCTCGACAAGGCTGCCGAGCAGGGTGTCATCCACAAGAATAATGCCGCTCGCCGCAAGAGTCGCCTGATGAAAGCTTTTGCCAAAATGGGTCCCATCGCAGTCGAAGCAGCCTCCGCAGTAGGCGGCGTTGCTGTCGAGTTTGAACCTGTAAAGACCTCCTCCGCCAGGGCTAAGAAGGCTGCTCCTCGCAAGGCTTCTGCCCGTAAGGTGGAAGAGCCCGCACTCGAGGCCGCTGCAGCTTCCATGGATGAGAAGGAATCCTCTACTAAAGAGAAGAAGGCTGCCACGAAAAAACCGGCCGCTAAGAAAGCGGATGCCTCTCCTAAGAAAGAAAAGGCTGCACCAAAAAAGAAACCGACCGCGACGAAATAACCTTGAGTTCGCGGCTTGCAAAAACCATGAGCGGGAGCGCCCTGAACGATTGGCCTCCCGCTTTTTATTTGTCCGGGTGAAATATGACTAACGGTACGATCATTTTTATCAACGGCACTTCCAGTTCCGGCAAGACCAGTATTGTGCGGGCATTGCAGGATTTGCTCCCAGACCCCTTTCTTGAAGCCGGGCTCGATAAGTTTATATATTGCCTTCCCGCTCGCTACCTGGAACGCCCTTTGTGGGATGATGTATTGGGGTTTGCGGACCATTCTGGCACCACGGGTCACGACCTGGTGCGCGGCATGCATCGCGCCATCCGGGCTTTGTCGTTGGCGGGTTGTAATGTCATCGCCGACCATGTCCTGGTTGAGCCCGTCTGGGCAGCGGATTGCACCAATTTATTCTCAGAGATGCCCGCCTATTTGTTTGGGGTCAATTGCCCACTGGAGGTTTTACAGCAGCGTGAACGATCTCGCAAAAATCGTACCCTGGGTCAGGCCCGGGTCCAGTTTCCGCTTATCCACAAGTATGTAAAATACGACCTCGAAGTGGACACCTCGCTGCTAACCCCTCAGGATTGTGCCCTTCGCATCCAGTCCCGGCTGGCAGAACCGCCTCGGGCATTCCGCCTCATGGGCCAGATGATATAATTTCCATCGCGAGAGATTATGTTTGATACTGAACAAAAGGCAGCAGAAACCCGCATCCGGGCGTATTCCCAATCAAATGATATTCCGCTTGCCTCGTTGGAGTGGAAGCCGCTCCCCTTTAGCGGGGAATGGGGCATTTCCACTTCATTTTTTGCCACCGCAGCCGCCGAGGCGCGCCTTGGGAAAAAGATCGTCGTGGCAATGCGTGCCCAGGAAATTGCTTCCCTGATGAAAACCCAGGTTATTGATATATTAGGTATTCGCCGGGTGGAAGCGGTCATGGGTTACCTCAATCTGTATTTCGATACTCAGGAATACACCCGCCGGCTGGTCGATTCTGTTTTGGAGCAGAAGGAACGCTTCGGCTCCGGACCTGCCACCGGACAGCGCGTCATGATCGAGTTCTCCCACCCGAACACGCACAAGGCTTTCCATGTCGGGCACCTGCGCGGCACCATTTTAGGCGATGCATTGTGCCGCATCCTCGAATTCGCCGGTCACGAGGTGGTGCGCGCCAACTATCCTGGCGATATGGGGATGCATGTGATCAAGTGGATGTGGGGCTACTTGAAATACCATGATGGGGAGGAGCCCGCCACGGATATCACCAAGTGGATGGGGGAGGTCTACGCCGAAGCTGCTCACCGCATCGAACAGGATCCAAACCTGGAAGCGGAATTGCGGACCCTCTATGCCCGCTGGGACAAGCGCGACCCGCAGGTTGTCGCATTGTGGGAGCGCACTCGCGAATGGTCGTTGGAAGGGTTCAGGCAAATATACTCTGCCCTCGATATTCGCTTTGATATCTACTACTTCAACAGCCAGGAAGAGAAGCCCGGCAAGGAAATGGTCGAAGACCTTATCCGCCGTGGCATCGCCATCGATGATCGTCCTCAGGGCGGAGCGGTGATTGTAAAAATTGATGAGGTGCTTGCCCTGAACAAGGACCAGTTCCGCACCGCGGTCGTCCTGCGCTCGGATGGGACTGCCCTATACGCCACTGAGGATCTGGCCCTCACCTTGCATAAATTCCGCGATTATCCCCATCTTGCCAAATCTGTTTACGTGGTCGACGTTCGCCAGAGTCTCCATTTTACCCAGGTGTTCAAGATCCTGGAGATCGCGGGATATGCCCAGGCGCAGAAATGCAGCCATGTCTCTTATGAGCTGGTTACCCTGCCAGGGAATGTGGTCGTTTCCTCCAGGGAAGGGACGGTGGTGTTGCTCGAAGATTTGTTGCGCGAGGCCACCTCGCGCGCCAGGGCTGAAGCGAAGAAGAAAAACCCCTCGCTGACCGAGGAGCAGCTCGAAAGCGTGGCAAAAGCAGTCGGATTGGGTGCCCTCAAGTACCCCATACTGGCTCGCGAAAACACCAAAATGGTCACCTTCGATTGGCAAACTGCTTTGGATTTTAACGGGCAGGCCGCACCTTACATTCAATATGCTCACGTCCGCTGCAACTCGATTCTCAGGAAGGCTGGGGTCGAAATTTCAACACTGGTGCCGTCTCCGTTCGGTTATTCCCTCGAGCCTGCTGAAGTGGAATTGATCGATTGGTTGTCGCGTTTCCCCTCCGAGGTCCAGCGCGCCGCAGCAGAATATAAGCCGCTTGTCATAGCGAGCATCGCTTACGATATTGCCCGGGCATTCGCCGGGTTCTACGATGCCTGTCCCGTTGTGCAGGCCAGTCCCGAGATTCGGGATGCGCGTTTACGCCTGGTTGCCGCGGTGAAATTTGTCCTATCCAACGCCTTGTCACTCCTGGGCATCACTGCCCCTGAAGTGATGTAAATGAGCATTGCGGCATTACGTTTCCCCGGGTCGCGTAATGCTGAACCAGGTCTCTAGCGATTGACACCGGAAATTTTCATCAAAGGAGCATCTATGCCAATCCGAACTCTCATCATGGGCGCCGCAGGGCGCGATTTCCACAACTTCAATGTATATTTCCGTGACAACAAGGATTACCAGGTTGTGGCTTTCACAGCCACCCAGATACCCGATATTGAAGGGCGCACCTACCCCAGCCAGCTCGCCGGGAAACTTTACCCCAAGGGGATTCCCATTTATGCTGAGACTGACTTGTTGAAACTCATAAAAAACCTAAAAGTGGAACAGGTGATTTTTGCGTACTCGGACGTTCCTCATGAAGTAGTCATGCACAAGGCCTCCATGGTGCTTGCCGCGGGACCTGATTTCCGGTTGATGGGCGAGAACTCCACCCAGGTAAAATCCACCAAGCCGGTTATCTCGATTTGCGCTGTTCGCACCGGTTCGGGCAAGAGCCAGACCACCCGCCGCGTCTCGCTAATTCTTCGAAGCCTGGGCTACAAGGTTGCTGCCATCCGTCACCCTATGCCTTATGGTGATCTGGTCAAGCAGGAAGTTCAGCGTTATGCCACCTACAAGGATTTGGATAAGTACGAATGCACCATTGAGGAACGGGAGGAGTACGAACCCCACATCGACAACGGGGTGATCGTGTATGCCGGTGTTGATTACGAGAAGATATTGCGCGCCGCGGAAAAGGAAGTGGATATCATCCTCTGGGACGGTGGTAATAACGATTTCTCCTTCTATGTCTCTGACCTGAAGATCGTCGTTGCTGACCCTCACCGCCCCGGTCACGAAAGCACCTACCACCCCGGCGAGGTCAATGCTCGCGACGCGGACGTGATCGTCATAAATAAAGTTGACACCGCTGATGCGCAGGCGGTCATCAAGGTTCGCGACAATCTGCGCGCATTGAACCCCAAAGCGATAGTCATCGAAGCTGCCTCTCCTCTTTTTGTGGATGATCCTGCCGCGATTTTTGGGAAACGTGTTTTGGTCATCGAAGACGGCCCAACCCTTACTCACGGCGAGATGGCTTATGGTGCTGGCTTTGTTGTCGCCAAACGTTTTGGCGCTAAGGAAATTGTGGACCCTCGTCCCTTTGCAGTCAAATCGATTGCCACCACCTACAAGAAATATCCCAGGACCGGTCCAATCCTGCCCGCCATGGGTTATGGTGCCGCCCAAACAAAAGACCTGGAAGCGACCATCCGCAAGGCGGACGTGGACCTGGTCATTATCGGCACGCCCATCGATTTGACCCGTGTGATCAAGATCGACAAGCCCCACCAGCGAGTCCGTTATGAGTTGCAGGAGATTGGGCAGCCCACTTTGGAAGACATTCTTAAAGCCAAATTTGGGAAGAAGTCAAAGAAGAAATAAGGAAGGTGCATGAAAGGCCGGGTTATTCCTTAATCCCGGCCTTTTTGCTACAATACTCATATGTTTATAGATCAAGCAGAAATTCTCGTTCAATCCGGTAGAGGTGGCGATGGCATGGTCCATTTCCATCGAGAAAAATACGTTCCCCGCGGCGGACCAGATGGCGGGGATGGCGGGCGCGGCGGAAGTGTAATATTGGAAGTCCGGCCAACGCTAAACACCCTTGCCGCCTTTCGCCATACAACTCGTTACACGGCAGAAGATGGAAAGGGCGGTGGAACCAACAACAAGTATGGTAAATCTGCCGTCGACCTGGTCGTGATCGTCCCACCTGGCACGGTGGTCTACGATGCTGCCACTGGCGCACTGGTTGGAGACTTGACTGCTCCTGACCAGCGCCTATTGGTTTGCAAAGGCGGACGCGGTGGGCGGGGTAACCCCCATTTCAAGAGCTCAATTAACCAGATCCCACGCACCGCCGAACGCGGCGAACCGGGCGAGGAAAAACGTCTCCGCTTGGAGCTCAAACTTATTGCTGATATCGGTATTGTGGGTGTCCCTAACGCGGGCAAGTCCACCCTTCTGTCGGTCCTCACCAACGCAAAGCCCAAGATTGCTGCATACCCCTTCACTACAATTGAGCCGAATCTCGGTGTGGCGGAAGTTGATGCTGAAACGAGTGTGGTGTTGGCTGATATTCCGGGTCTTGTTGAAGGTGCGGCTCAAGGGGTGGGTCTGGGACACGACTTTCTACGGCATATCCAGCGCACCCGTGTGTTGATTCACTTATTGGATGGGCTTTCTGACGACCCCTTGGAGGATTTCGCCCAGACTAATGCCGAATTGAGTCTCTTTGATCCAAATCTTGCAAAGAAACCGCAGATTGTTGCCCTGAACAAGATTGACCAGCCTGAAGTCCAGGAGCGATGGGCAAAGATTAAAAAGGAATTGAAAAAACGTGGGTACCCCTCGATGGCGGTTTCCGCTCTGGCTCGAACGGATGTGAGGGAATTGTTGCTCAAGGCTGTTGGCACGCTGGCTGAAACTCCCGCGCTGGAAGAAGTCGAACCGCCAATGCCGGTTTACCGTCCAGCGGAAGACCCGCGCACATTCACGATTTTACGTGAGCCGGACGGTTGGCGTATCAAATCCGTATCGATCGAACGCACCGCTGAAATGACCCCCTGGGATCAGTCCGGATCGGTGCGACGCTTCCAGAAATTGATGGATCGTCTCGGCGTGGATAAAGCGCTTAGGGCAGCTGGCGCCCAGGAAGGGGATACGGTTCATATTGGTGAATATGAACTGGAGTATCAGGAATAAACCTGGGAGGTGTCTGGTTGTGTTGCCCTGCAAAATAATTGCCCCTAAAATTGAGATTTCTCTCCCGTTTGAAGTATTGAAATTAATGTATTAAATCCTTCCTGTATGGTCGCACCCAGGTATACCCCCGGTACCGAACCCTGTAAATCTGGATGCTCTATAAATGCCCGGCCGCCAAAGGTGATTGCGGGGTTGCCATTTACTTGTTTGAGCCACTGTGGCCATTTGGATAATTCGTTAGCAGGCTTCTTGGTCATCGCCACAAATACAATCGCACGTGGATGAATAACATCGATAAACGATGCTAAATCTTTGAAAGGTGCACTTTGGCCGAGGTAGGCAACCGGCCACCCCTGCCGCCTTAATAGTACGCCCAGCATCAGCAGGCCGCCTTCGTGTAATTCCCCAGGTCCACAAGCAAGAACAATTGGGTTGCCAGCTCTTGGTGTTATCCCTGTGACCATCCACATCAGCAAACGGTGACGCAGGTAGTTGCTTGCAAGATGCTCTGTGGCGATGGATATCTCCCTCTTCTCCCATGCTTCCCCGATTGAATTTAGTACCGGGCCGATCGTATCAAGGGTCAGTTCCTCGGGTGAGAAAAAGGCTAACATCTCACCCATGAATTGATCGGCTCGGAATAGGTCGTGGTGGATGAGAGAGTCTAGGAGATTATCTCGAATTAAAAGAGAGGTCGGGGTGCCTGCCACTACCTTCAACGCCGGTTCAGGCTCTCCTTGCACGAATAATCGTCCTTCGGCTTCAACTGCACGCACTGCGATAACCGCTTGGCTGACAATCAGGCCTGAGTCCACTTGGGATTTTACCCAACGCAAACGGGCAATATCCTTTTCCGAATAAAGACGGTGCCCACCAACTGTTCTTTCAGCATTTGGAAATCCGTACCGTCTTTCCCAAGCGTGCAATGTGGCAATTGGCACACCGGTGACCCGTGTGACAACACCGATATTATAGAGTGGGGAGTTTTTAGTTGAATTATCCATATAAATTTGATATTGCATCTCCAGGAAAATTATACTATTCATGCTGAGAACAGTCAAGCAAAACTATTCAATATATTGACAAATAATGTACAATATCATATAATATTGACAAATCACACCTGAAAAGGAAGTAAATACTTGCATGAAACCTCAACTAAAACCACTTGATAACCCACGTAATACCATATTTGCCCTCTGGGGAGGTCTCGCCTTCAGCGTTGCCTTCACAGCATTGATTTGGTGGGTGGGACGGAATCTCACATCAATTTCGCACCTTCCTGATCAGGGTGCTGCTTGGTATTACTGGAAACTAGCCAACCCCACATTCTTATCACATTTAACTGCCTGGACTTTTTATGCTCTGCATCAGATCACACTTTGGAGTTCTCATTTTCTTCGCTCAAACGAAGATCAAAAAATATAGTAGAGGCTTACATCTAATCAATCTATACGCTCTTGGAGCAAATGCGATCTTCATCATATTACATTTCGTACAGACGCACATTTGGTATGATGGGCTTGCTCAGGATGTTTCCATCTTTTCATCGCAAGGGTCTGTAATATTGATGCTGGTTGCCATTTTACTGATGGAGAGCAAGCGCAGAGGGCTCTTCTGGGGTAAAAAAGTACCTTTTGGGAAACGTGTTTCCTCATTTGTGCGCAAATACCATGGATACATTTTTGCATGGGCTACTATATATACTTTCTGGTATCATCCGATGGAAAACACTGCTGGACACCTTATAGGTTTCTTTTACATGTTTTTACTTTTACTGCAGGGTAGCTTGTTCCTGACTCGCATCCATATCAACAAGTATTGGATGATAATACAGGAAGTCACAGTGGCTGTCCATGGCACTCTGGTGGCAGTCCTGCAAGGCAATGGCATCTGGCCAATGTTTGCTTTTGGCTTTGCTGGAATATTCATTTTGACCCAAATGCACGGCCTAAACTTGCCACGCTGGCTCAAATTTGGTTTTACCGGATTATTTGCGAGTGGCGTATTACTCGTTTATTCAGGTCGAGGTTGGGTGAAAATGAATGAAATAATTCGAATTCCAATAATTGAGTATTTACTGGTGTTCGTGATGGCAGGATTGGTCGCGTTTGGCATCTGGATAGTAGATCGAATTCGACCACGACCTTTACCCGCTGAGGAATTAATTTCTGACAAATAAACTCGAAGAAAGATAAATGAAAACACTCGACGGGAAAGTTGCCATCATTACTGGGGCAAGCCGGGGGCTGGGGAAAGCTATCGCATCGCGCTTTGCATGGGAGGGGGCTAAAGTTGTGCTTTCTGCCCGCTCGAAAACTGATATCGAGGTAAATGCAGCCTCCTTGTCCTCGGAAGGATTTGAAGCGGTTCCTTTCCCTTGTGATGTTTCAAACCCAAAGCAAGTCGAGAATTTGGCACGTTTTGCTTTGCACGCATACGGTAATTTTGATATTTGGATCAACAATGCTGGGTTAGCCGGTCCCTACGGTCCCACCTTAGATCTTTCCTCAGACCAGTTCTTGTCTGTCCTTCAAACGAATATGTATGGTGTACTTTATGGATCTACGATTGCCATGCGTCACTTTTTACCACGAAAATCTGGCAAACTCATCAATATACTGGGAGCAGGGTCACGAAAACCAGCCCCCAACCAAAACGCATACGGCTCTACAAAGTCTTGGATTCGGGTTTTCACTTTAGCTTTGGCGGAAGAATACAAAAAAAGTGGTGTGGGTGTGTTTGCCATACAACCGGGATTGATGGAGACAAACCTGATTACTGAAATAACCACATTCGCACCTTATGAGAAGCGTCTGCGAAGTTTTATGCCGTTCCTGATTCGTGCTGCTGGGAAAAAACCGGAGATTGCTGCCCGAAAAGTGTTATGGCTTGCGTCGTCTGCCACAGACAGCAAAACCGGTCTGGATATCAGCGTCAGTTCTCATTATTCCTTTTTATTCGGATTTCTGCGCGAAGGTTTTCGAAGCCTATTCCGGCTGCCAATTCGACCGATTGATATGAACATTAAGATTATTCCATCCGGGTTTGAGAAATTGGATTAACCGAATAACCCCCCCCCCATAAAATTTATAAATTTGAATATTTTAGAAATGCTTAGCATGAAGATTAAGGAAATCGCTTTGTACATAAAAATTAACAGGAATCAGTGTATAAAAAGTTTGGAAAGAATGCATCCTTTAAGCAATTTTTCTTGATTAGGAGAAGCTTATGAAAAACACCCTTCGTCAATTTTCTGTATTAGTCGTGATCCTCGCAACGATAACCATTAATATTCTGGCTGATGCCCTGCCAATAAATGGACTGAATACTGGAAAAATTTCCGATACCTTTCATGTATATTTTGTTCCCGCAGGGTATGTATTTGCGATTTGGGGGCTGATATATATTGGCCTGTTAGTCTACGGAATCTTCCAGGCTTTACCTTCTCAGAAGGATAATCCACGTTTGCAAGCTGCAGGTTGGTGGGTCGTTCTGGGGGGGTTTGCCAATAGTATGTGGATCTTCCTTTGGCATTACGAATTATTTATCGGAACGCTGGCGGTCATGTTGGTTTTGCTTGCGTCCCTTATCGCCACCTACCTCTGTTTGGGGATTGGTGAGACGAAAGTCTCCAAATCTGAAACCTGGTTGGTGAGAGTCCCATTCAGCATATACCTGGGTTGGATCACGGTAGCAACCATTGCGAACGCATCCGATGTGCTGGATTTTATTAAATGGAATCAGTTCGGTATAAGTGATGGCACCTGGATGTTGATTATTTTGTGTGCGGTAGTGATCATTGCCGGCTTGATGAGTGTATACCGCCGGGATATTGTCTACTCGGCAGTAATCTTGTGGGCGTTGGCTGGAATTGGCGTCAAATTTCCCCAAGAAGGAATTGTGACAATCGGAATCTGGGTAACCTTTGGACTGGTAGCCTTGGAAATGGTAGGTTCTTACCTTATCCAGAGGAAGATTGTTAAAGTATTAGGATGAAAATACGTTCTTTACTGCAGAAGATTGGCATAATATTGCTGGTGCTGATTCTATTGGTGTTGGTTGGACCATTTCTCGTCCCTGTTCCTCCGTTAACCAACACAGTGGCGCCTCAACAATTAGCCGATCCAGATAGCCAATTTATTAATATTAATGGTCTGATCGTGCACTTTAAAACAACTGGGCAAGGAGAGCCGGTTTTTATCCTTCTGCATGGATTTGGAGCTAGCCTGTTTTCGTGGCATGCCATTATGGCGCCATTAAGCCAAATTGGAACAGTTATAGCCTATGACCGCCCAGCCTTTGGGCTCACTGAGCGCCCCATGAGTTGGACGGGGGAAAACCCTTACAGCTCTCAGGGTAGTGTGGATTTACTGCTTAGTTTGCTGGATTATTTCAAAGTTCAAAAAGCGATCCTGGTGGGCAATTCGGCAGGTGGGACAGTATCCATGCAATTTTATCTGCAGCATCCTGATCGCGTCCAGGCTCTAATATTGGTGGATCCGGCTGTATATGAGGGTGGCGGCGGCCCTTCCTGGTTACGTTCATTTTATAATACTCCCGAGTTGAAACATCTTGGCCCACTGATTGTCCGTTCGATTCAAAGCCGGGGTATCGACCTTATCAAAATGGCCTGGTTCGACCCATCTAAAATCACTCCAGAGACGATGACCGGCTACACTAATCCTTTGCGCGCTGACAACTGGGACCGTGCATTATGGTATTTTACGGCAGCCAGTGAACCTTCCGATCTTCCTGCTCGTTTGGAAAATTTTAATTTACCGGTGCTGGTCATCTCCGGGGAAGCCGATAAAATCATTCCTACTGCCGAAACAATTCGCTTGGCAGGTCTACTGCCGAACGCCAGCCTGGTGATCATCCAACAGGCCGGGCATGTGCCGCACGAGGAACAACCCGTTGCATTTATGCAGGCTGTTAATCTATTTATAAAATCCATTTCGCCGTAGAAGAATTTTGAGTAAACACAATGGCTCGATAAATCACTGAAACCAGGGATTTATATACTTCGAAAAGTGTACGATTGATTTCCGCGGGTTAAAAGCAATGGGATTTTAGGGGTATTATCTATGAGAACATGGATGCAAATACATTGAAAACCGGGAAAGAAATTGATTTCGTTTCAATCCCCGGAATTGTTGTCGAAGGACACCGGGTAGCGTCGAGTGCATCCAAGGATTATCCCTATGGCACCCTTGAACGGCAAAAGCCTTTTTTTAAAGCAAAGGGATTGAATCTTGACGATTATTTCAATGGCACGCTGAATATTTCCATTGCGCCGCTTCGGTTTGAGATAATTAAGCCTTCCTTCACTTTTTTTCAAATCGCCTGGACTGATTTACACCCACCTGAGGATTTTTCATTTTCCAGTTGCAGAATAAAGTTCCGGGGAAAAGTTTATACAGGCTTTGTCTATTACCCTCATCCGGAGACAAAGATCCGACATTTCCAGGATCCTGCAGTGATAGAGGTGATCACCGAACCGATTACAGGTATTGGGTATGGGGCTTCAATCGTATTAGTCCTGGATTTAAAAGAAATCAAAATTCTGGTATCTTGAATGGAAATTTGTGCAAATAGGTCACAGAACTATTAGACCAGGCAGATAATTTCCTAATAACTAAGATCGAATTAAACTTAATAGGGGCGACTCGCGGGTCGCCCCTGTTAATATCCCAGGAGGAGGCTGGGAATTCTACTTGCGGTTCCGCAGGAAGGTCGGGATGTCCAGATCTTCAGTGTTGAAAGTCTGCGGCCTAAATTCAGAGCTGGGTTTCCCAGTTTGGGCATCCACGCTGACCGTTTCCAGAGGACGATTGGCGGGCTTGCCGTCCATACTGCGAACTCCCGGATTGGCAATTCGCCTTGGCATTCCTGATCTTTCGAAACCAGTAGCAATGACAGTTACGCGGATTTCATCGGTCATATCCGGATCAATCACTGCACCAAAGATCATGTTCACATCCGGGTGGGAAGTTTCACGGATTAGAGCAGCGGCCTGGTTAACCTCGAACAGGGTCAAAGTTGGGCCACCGGTGACGTTAAACAGCACGCCCTTGGCGCCATCAATCGTTATGTCAAGCAATTGACTGGATATTGCCTGTTCGGCGGCTACCCGGGCGCGATCTTCGCCTGAGGCTTTGCCCACTGCCATAAGTGCCGCACCACCTTCGGACATGATTGCGCGCACGTCCGCGAAATCCAGGTTGATCAAGCCGGGGACGGTGATCAGTTCGGAAATGCCTTGGATGCCTTGCCTGAGTACATCGTCTGCCATTTTGAATGAATCATTCAAGCTGGCACGCTTGTCCATGATTTGGAGCAGGCGATCATTTGGGATGACAATCAGCGTATCGGTATGTTCTTTGAGTTTAGACATGCCGGTTTCACAGGATTGCATTCTGCGGTTGCCTTCGAAAGTGAAGGGACGGGTGACCACACCAATGGTCAGCGCTCCTACCTCTCTGCAGATTTGTGCAACGATTGGGGCAGCCCCGGTGCCTGTCCCCCCGCCGAGCCCGGCGGTGATGAAAACCATGTCTGCGCCTTTCATCGCATTGTACAGGTCCTCTGCGGATTCCTCAGCGGATTTTCGTCCAATTTCGGGGTTTCCGCCCGCGCCGAGGCCGCGCGTCAGCTTATTGCCGATGCGAACCCGGGTGGGGGCTTTGGCCAGCATCAGTGCTTGGGCATCTGTATTGATGGCCACGAACTCCACACCTTGGATGCCTTCCTCGATCATCCGATTTACGGCGTTACTTCCGCCGCCGCCCACGCCAACTACCTTGATCCGGGCGAATGTTTCGATTGAATTCTTTTTTGCGTCCATGTTACTGCCTCCTGAAAGATATAAATGGGTGAATAGTCATTAGTGAATTGACGACCGCGGTCGTCCTCTAGATACATGCTACGGGAGAAGCCGTTTGAGCCAATCCTTGACAGGTTCAATATTCATACGGCCATCTCGCTTCCCACCGCGTTGCTTGCGTCCTGGGGTGGGGGAAAGGTCATCTTCTGATAACGCTGCAGCCCAATGAAGCAGTCCAACACTGGTTGAATAGGCAGGGCTCTTCAGTTGGTCAACCAGGCCAATAAGATTTTCCGGCTGGGCAGTTCGGATGGGCAATCCAAAGACTTGTGAAGCCAGTTGTCGAATACCAGGCAGGGCACTTGTACCTCCAGTTAAGACCATGCCTGCGGGTAATAACCCGTCATAACCTGAACGCTTGATTTCCTGCATTGTCAAACTAAAGATTTCTTCAACTCTTGCTTCAATAATGTGTGCCATATCCTGGCGGCTAATTTTTACCGGTTGGTCCTCGCCGAAAGTATGTACGGTGAATGTGTCCTCAACTCCCACTCCAGATTTCATGGCATAGCCATATTTTTTCTTGATTTCTTCCGCTTGTGTGAGAGGAAGGCGGAGCCCGGTTGCGATATCGTTGGTGATGTGATTACCACCCACTGCAAGAACCATCGTGTGCCAAACATGGCCATCAACGTACAATGCCAGGTCGGTTGTTCCCCCTCCAATGTCGCAAACAGCCACCCCCATTTGTCGCTCGGTATCGGTCAGAACAACATCGCCCGAAGCCAATGGGTTCAGGACGAATTGAAGTACCTCGACGCCGGCCTTGTTAACACACTCCCGCAAGTTCTCTACGGTTGCCTGGCTTGCGGTGATAATGTGAGCCTCCACTTCCAGCCGGAAGCCGCGCATGCCGATCGGGATTGAAATCCCATCCTGTCCATCCACGGTGAACCCCCGCTGGATGATGTGGATGACCTCACGATTGTGAGGAATGGCAACAGCCCGTGCGGCTTCAAGCGCTCGGGCCACATCAATTTCGTCGATCACTTCATCAGACACCCCTGCAACCCCGCGGGAATTTATGGACGAGACGTGCGCCCCGGCCAGGCTGACCATTGCCCCGGTAATTTCTACACCCGAGGTCTGTTCAGCAATACCCACCGATTTCTTGATGGCTTGTGAGGCTGCTGCCAGGTCTACGATGACGCCTTTCTTTATTCCGGCAGATGGTTCAATGCCCACGCCCAGGATGCGGATGGCTTCTTTCTCGATCCGCCCTACCAGGGTGCAGACTTTTGTCGTTCCGACGTCAATTCCAACTACGATTTCTTCCATAGGACCCTTGAGCTATTTATAGAACGGGGCGTTCAGGTATTCCACGCTGATGAGCGAGGGCTGAATGCCCTGAAGGATGAGACTATCCACGATGGCTTGGTAAACATTCATTTTTACCGATATATTTTTGGCATCCTGGCCGAAATAAACACTCCACCCGCGCGGATCCTGCCAGCCCATTCCATATATCGGATCGAAGGTCATTGGCATACCAGCAGGAACATCCCGGGCAAGCTCTGACATTGCTTCCACCATTTTTGGGGTGATAAATTTTTGAGCATATATGGGGAGTGTAAAATCAATCGGGATCTGAATAGGGGCACTTGTAGCAGACACTTGTATCAATCCCGAAACCTCACCTCGCGGTGTGAACGCAACTCCGGTCGCATCAATCCATGTTACGACCCCGTCCTGATACCACGCGAGCACTGGCATGCGTTCTACTACATCCACCTTTATACGGTTGGGAAATCCAACGATAACTTTTACTGATGCCAGGTCAGGGTATGCGGTGTGAAGATTAGCCGCAATTTGTGCAGGCACGGCTTTGATGATTGGTTCACCAATCATTCCGAGAACGGCATTAATCTCGGAAGCACCAATACGTTGATTTCCAACAACATCTGCCCCCTTTACTGTAAAGGGAGATGCGGTCCACAACGTGAAAAGGATGAATCCCAGGAACAAGGAAAGTCCGCCAGAAACCCAACGTGATCCCAACTGGGGAATGTTTAATGCAGGAGCATGGACACTTGCCCGACCAAGGGAAAATGCGATATCGTAACTGCTCCGTTTCGTTGTTTTTGATCCTTTATTGGCAGTTCGACGGGACACCAACCGCCTTTCATCGGGAAAATAGGCCGAGTCTTGGTGGTACGTCTTTTGAGACGATCGCAATGTCCGCTGAATAATTTGCGCTAGGGGTGATTTCGGACTTCGGTGCTGGCGTACGAAATCGGTGCGACGTATTTTTTGTAATGTAGTCATAATTGTCTCCGGAAGTGTCGTTCAGTTCGGTCACGATCGGCTTTCCGCTCGAGAGCCAACTCGATTAGTCGATCTACCAGTTTTGAAAACGGGAGTCCGCTGGCTTCCCAAAGCTTGGGGTACATGCTTATGCTGGTAAAGCCAGGGATTGTGTTGATTTCATTTAGGAATATTTCGCCGGTTGCCTTATCAATAAAGAAATCGACGCGTGCCATACCAGCACAATCAACAGCTTTGTAAGCCCTTACAGCCATTTGCTGGATATTTTCCGAAATACCTTGGGGGAGGGGAGCCGGGATTAACAGATTCGAAGTGCCGTCAACATATTTGGATTCATAAGAATAAAACTCTCGGCTGGGAAGTACTTCCCCAGGGACTGAGACTATGGGAACATCATTACCCAATACAGAGACTTCAATCTCACGAGCATTCACGCCACGCTCAACCAACGCACGCCGGTCGTAGGCGATTGCTTCCATCAAACCTTCCGCAAGGTCGGCATGGTTATTGCACTTGGAAATACCTACAGATGACCCCAGGTTTACAGGCTTTACAAACAGTGGATAAGCTCCTACTGTTTCAGCTCGAGATATGACTGCATCGACGTTGGCCTCAACTTCGCTGCGCAAGACAATAATCGATTCCACTGTAGAAATTCCGTTGGCTCGCATTACGTCTTTAAAAATCCCTTTATCCATGCCGACAGAGGAGCCTGTTACCCCTGCACCCACGTATGCCAGGTCAGCCAGTTCAAGATATCCTTGTAGGGTACCATCTTCGCCGAAAGTGCCATGCAAAACGGGGAATACTACATCCACATCCGCCTTTAAGGAAAGAGACTTAGAGGAGTCTTTCTCGTTGATTTCCCAAATACTGTTATGGAACTGATCTGGGATGATAACCACTTGTTTAAGATTTACAAGATCAGCTATTCCTTTGCTGAGTGTTTCCAAAACATTTACCCCGGTCATCCAAACCCCGTCTTTGGTGATCCCGACTTGCGTTATCTCATACTTTTCCGGGTTTAGGGCAGACAACACTGACCTGGCAGACATGAGGGAAACCTCATGTTCACCGGAACGCCCACCAAACAAAACTGCGATTCGAAGCTTCTTATTCATTACTACCACTCACCGATAAATTCCACTTCAAGTTCAAGGTTTATGCCAAATTTCTTTGCTACTGTGGTTTGAGCCAGGTCTATTAGTGCTTTTATATCGTTGGCGTGGCATAACCCGCGATTGATAAAATAATTGGCATGCTGAGCACTGATTTCGGCAGTCCCAACACGTGTGCCTTTAAGACCGGCTGCTTCAATTAATTGACCTGCCTTTTCTCCAGTGGGATTTTTGAACATCGAGCCCATGCTGGCTCCAGGTGGCTGCGTCTCGCGACGGAGTTCAGAAAATAGTTCCATTTTTGCTCGAATCGCTTGCGGTTCTCCGTGACATAATGCCAGTTTTGCTGAAAGAATAAATGCCGGGGGATGTTCGCGTTTGAGTTTGCTTGTCCGGTAACCATACTCCATTTTCTCAACCGGCCAGACCTGGTGACCATTTTGACGATGGAGTAGATCAATTGATATTAAATTGCCAGCAATGTCACCATCGAATGCTCCAGCATTGCCATACACAGCACCCCCCAGGGACCCAGGTATACTAGCGGCCCATTCAAATCCGGATAACCCGAGGCGGGCAGCCCGTTGGGTAATATCGTTGGGAGTAACACCCGATTCGGCATCTACCGTGGGTGGTTCTGCCTTTGTATCAAATTTTACAAGCCGCGCCCTGTTAATAATTACCACACCGCGAACTCCCTTATCGCTGACCAGGACATTCGAGCCGCCTCCCAGGAGGGTGAATGGCACATTCAATTCCCATAGCTTCTCTATAGCTTGAGACAACTCACGCGTGGAATAAACAAAAACCAGGACATCTGCCGGACCACCAATACGCGCGGCAGTATAGTTGGAAAGGGGAATATTCTCCTGCAAGTGGTTCCCAAAGGTGGAACGTAGGTCGGATAAAGTGTCGGGTTGCATAAAGTTCATCGCTATTTCTTTTGGAACAAAGGCAATGACGGATGATGTCGTCATTTACCCGCTTTTTCCTTTAAACGTGTAAGTACGTCTGTGCTGATTTGGTCACCGTCCCCTGCCGATAACACGAGCACGATATCGCCAGGGCGTAAATTTGTAACCAGGTAATTGCTTACATCCGATAAACCTGCAATAAATCGTGCCTCTCGAGGCATTGCTTCAACAACCTGTTTGGATGAATAATCTTGTTTTGGTTCGCGCGCCGCGTAGACTTCGGTCACAATGACTTCATCTGCATTGGAGAAAGCCTCAGTGAACTCCTTGAATAAGGCCTGGATACGAGAGTAAGTGTGTGGCTGCCAAACAACCCAGATGCGACGGGAGGGAAAACGGGCTCTCGCTGCCGCAAGAGTGGCAATGATTTCGGTCGGATGATGCGCATAGTCATCAATGATGATTATGCCATTCGCTTCACCACGAACCTCGAATCTGCGCCCGGTCCCGGTGAACTGTGCCATGGCCCATGCTGCATCCCCTAGAGGGAGGGCTAGTAAATGTGTCACGGTCAATGCCGCCAGTGCATTACATACATTGTGTTTTCCAGGAACTTGCATTTCAACCGTTTCTGACTTTCCTCGCACTGACACGCAAAATGTGAAGCCGCCTTTTTCATTTTGGACCAGGTCTTTGGCAAAAACATCAAATTGCTTGTCTTTTTCACCCCCCTCTTGGATTCCATAAGAGACCACGGCTTTACCGAGTTTTTTTGCATTATCCATTAAATCGCAGGCACCGGTGTCATCGGCATATGCCACCAAGGTTCCTTTTGTGGGAAGCCGATACATGAATTCTACAAATGCTGCTTGAAAGTCACCCGGGGTTGCGTAACAATCGGGATGGTCGTATTCAATATTGGTTACGACTTCAATTGTCGGTTTGAGACCAAGGAACATGTGATCGTATTCATCTGCTTCAATAACGAATGTTTTTCCTTTACCGGCCCTGGCGTTGACGCCAAGATTGGTCAACACTCCGCCACATATAAAAGATGGTTCCTGTCCTAGTGCAGAGAGGATCCACGCAATCATAGCGGTGGTGGTTGTTTTTCCATGAGTGCCAGCGACGGCAATACCGGTCTTTCCGTCCATAAGAATCCCGAGGAAGTCAGCCCGCTTAAGAACTGGGATCCTTTCAGCGCGGGCTGCAGTCACTTCGGGGTTGTTATCCAGGATTGCAGAAGACCGCACCACCAAGTCAGCGTTGTGCACGTTCTCAGCCCGGTGCCCGATACTAATCGGCACCCCAGAAGATTTCAGGTCTCGCGTGAATGACGATTCAACGCGGTCAGACCCGCTAACCGTGTGCCCCATTTCGAGCAGGACGCGGGCGATGGCTGATAATCCTGTACCACCAATGCCAATCAAATGGATGCGAGTCATAGGTTAGATGAAAACCACAATCACAAAGATGAAGGAAATAACGACGGCGAAATAAATGCCGGGAATGCCCAAAAGTTTTGGTGGCATATAATGCAGCATTGCCTCTGCAACCTTGGCAAAATCACCAGTGGGGGCTGTGATAACTTGGGGAAATGGGTACCCTGCATCTGCCATGTAATACCAAATTGTTCCCGCAATCAGGTATCCGTTTAATGCACCCAGGACGACACCCAGGATGATATCTTGAAGTTTCTCTCGGTTCATTTTGGGAGCAAAACGGGGGATATTGGGAGTTTGGTACCCGAAGAAAACTACCAATCCCAGGATTCCAGCTCGCAGCCAGAAAAACAGATCCTGATTGTCTTTTTGTAGTACATCACGAATGAACGGAACATAGTTAGTGAGCAGAGTCGTGAAAGTTAAAGCTAGGATGACGCTAAAAGAAACTAATAATTCCTTTGCCCAGCCGCGCATTCCGCCAATAAGGCCAAACAAAACGACGTACATCCAGAAGACGAAGGATAGGCTTACCATGGTCTCATCTCCTCTCCTGGGATAGCGCAAGAATTTGATTGGCAATTTCTGCGGCAGCTTCAGGGTGAGAAAGTCGCTGCATGGCTCTGCGCATGGAAGTCATTTTCGTTGGCTGGTTGATTAATTCACTTACAGTAGATAGGAGAGATTTGGAGAGATTGCTTTCTTCAATCATGATTGCTGCCCCGCTGTGGACAAGAGATTCTGCGTTTACTTTTTGATAACGCCAAGCGTGGGGATAAGGAACCAACACAGCGGGTAAACCGAAAAGCGGATATTCGCCAAGAGTTGACGCACCGGCACGTGAAAGTGCTAGGTCAGCTGCAGCCAGGGCTGCACCCATTTTTTCATGCAAATATGGGAATGCATGGTACCTGGTGGCGGGTAGCCCAACGAGTTCTTTGGACTTGGAATCTACTTTTGGCCAATCCAATTCCCCGGATATATGGATGATCTGCACAATATCCAGGAGTGATGGCAAATTTGTAAGGATTGCCTCATTAATTGCGCGTGCGCCTTTGCTTCCACCGCTTACCAACAAAACGGGGGAATCACCGGTTATGTGAAGCGCCTTGCGGGCATCTGCCCGGGACCATAGTGTTAAGTCTTCCCGGGTGGGGTAGCCAGTTAGGAAAATCCGTCCTTTACGATTGAAATACCGGAAAGATTCCTGGGCGGTCACTGCTATCTTGTCCGCGAATCTGGCTAAAGTCTTGAGAGCTAATCCTGGCTCGATATCCGGGATGAAGAGTGCTGAGGGGACACGCATTCCTGCTATTGCCATTGGGACAGCTACGAATCCACCTGTGAAAAACAGGACGTCAGGGTGAAATTCTTGCAGGATACGTCTGGAAGCAAAGAATCCGCGCATTAACCGGATAAGGTTTCCTGGCAGCATTTTCAGACCGACACCGTGGATTCCCGCGGCTGGGATGGTTTTAAATGGTACATTCGCCCGCTTAACCAGTTGGGCTTCCATGCCACCTTCTCCACCCACCCAGAGGACCTCGGCCTTATTTTGCATGGTTTGCAGAACGGCGAGTGCGGGATACACTCCTCCGCCGGTTCCGCCCGCGCAGATCAACAGACGCACTATATATTTTCCTTTCTTCGACTGCAGGATTAGTTCCCCGTCCGGATTGACGGGAAATATTTAGGAGAATGCCTATAGCCGCGAGCGTGGATAGCAGGTTGGAACCACCCGCGCTGACAAAGGGCAGGGCATTCCCGGCAAACGGTAACAAGCCAACCATTACGGCCATGTTAATCGCGGCTTCAAAGGTGATCCAGAAAGTCAATCCCGCTGCTAAAACGGAGCCGAGGGAATCAGGTGCCTGCCCTGCAATTTTCATCCCTCGCCATGCGATCGCGGCATACAATGCAATTAATCCAATTGCTCCAAACAAGCCTAGTTCTTCGACTATCACAGCAAAGATGCTGTCGGTGGCGGCAAATGGAAGTCCGATCAATTTGGTCGTTGCCTGGCCGATACCAACCCCAAACAAATTCCCTTTAAAAATTGCTTCCAAGGACCATAATACATGGTCGCTGGACTGCAAAGGATCTTTTAATCCTGCTATGTATGATCCTATCCGGGCTCTCCCCGTAGAACTAAATTGCACAACCAGCCACCCGGCTGCCAGCGCTACTACACTAAAAAGAATGATCTGACGCATTTCGCCACCGGCCAGGAAGAATAATAATCCGCCCAGAACGAAAATTGTCACCGCGGCACTCAGATCTGGTTGGAGGAAAATTAAACCTCCAATCGCTCCCAGTATGAACGCCAATGGAATTAATCCCAGTTGAATGTCATGCATATGTTCGCGTTTGGAGTACATCCAAACTGATAAATAAATTATCGTCGCCAGTTTTGCCAATTCTGATGGCTGAACAGACCCACCAAAAAATGTTCGAACAGCATTATTTCGGACCTCATTATTTATCAAAACTGCCACAAGCAGAATTACTGTCACTGCCATCAATGGGACTGCGATTTTTCTCCACAAATGGTAATCAACCCTGGAGAGGATGAATGCTGTCAAGGTTCCGATCGCCATCCATAGCATCTGCTTGTTGAAGATAAAGGTCGCAGAACCATATGTCTGAAGAGAAAAATCGGTTCCAGCAGAATACAACATTAATAAGCCGAAAATGCCTAGGGCAATGACGACCGCGACAAGAACCAGATCTCCACCTGCAAAACGGGTCCGTTTTCCGGAGGCTGAAGATGATCGAGTAGGTTGCTTTACAAAAGTTCCGATACCCATTTTCTAAATGCCTCTCCACGTTCTTCAAAGTCCTGAAATTGATCAAAACTAGTCCCGCCAGGCGAAAGCAGGATTACATCACCTGGTTTGCTCATTCCCGCTGCGGCCTGAACAGCCTCTTCCAGCGTACTGCAATGTTCCACAATCTTTTGAATTGGACCATGGGCTTGTGAAAGTGCAATGGCGATTTTACCTGCAGCCTCACCGAAAAGTACCACGCGTTCCACGCGTTGATGAATTAAGGAAGCTAGTTCATTCCAGGGTAAGTTTTTGTCCCGTCCGCCAAGTAGTAGGGTAATGGGTTCTGAAAAGGACTTTATTGCTGCAATGGTCCGTTCCGGGGCAGTGGCGATAGAGTTGTTGTACCATTTTGCTCCGTTCCATTCTCGGACGAACTCAAGGCGATGGGGTACTCCGCGGAAATCTTTGGTAGCATCTATCATGGCCTCAAGTGGAAATCCAGCAGCAGATCCGATTGCAAATGCGGCAAGCGCATTCATTACATTATGTTCGCCTCGCAATTGGATCCGATCGCGATGCAGAAGGGGAGTAACTACCCCGGCTTCTCGCATGCTTAATATGTCTTCTGAAATAAAACTACCATCCTGGTTTCCTGTCAGGGAATCTTTTCCAAAAGAAATGAGTTTTCCATGCACATTGTCGCGCAGGCTCCAGGCTCCGCGGTCTTCACGTCCCAAGACAGCAACATCATTGGCTGCCTGGTAATCGAGAATGCGCTGCTTGGCAGCTGTGTAGGCTTCCATGCTTGAATGCCTGTCCAGGTGGTTGGGAGTGATATTCAAAACAGCTGCCACATTGGGAGATAATGTCATCTGTTCCAATTGGAAACTTGATATTTCTAGAATGGCTAGATCATCCGAGTTCATCTTGTCTAAATAATTAAGTAGAGGATCACCGATGTTTCCACCTACATAGGCTCTATCAGTAATGGCGGTTTTTGCCATATTTCCCACAAGTGTGGTGGTGGTCGTTTTCCCGGCAGAGCCAGTGATACCGACAGTCTTGCAGGGTACATTTTCCATGAACATTTGGGTGTCGTTGGTAACCTTAATGCCGCGCCGATTGGCTTCCATGACAATAGGGTTATTTAGTGGGACTCCTCCAGAAACGCAGACAATATCAGTATCGTCCAGTATTTCGACTGGATGACTGCCAAATAACCATGTTACGGGTGTATCGCGCAACGCGGATCGGGCGTCGGCCATTAACTCGGTGTTGCGTCGGTCATTCACGGTCACGCGTGCTCCATGCCGGACAAGCCATCTCGCAGCCGCCTGACCTTGGCGGGCGCCTCCAATAATTGTCACTCGTTTCCCGTTCCATTCTGTTTTCACAGATCTACACCATTACCAATCCAATACCAAGCATGGCAGCCAGCAAACCTATCAACCAGAACCGTTGAACCACTTGCATTTCTGACCAGCCCAGTAATTCAAAATGCAGATGGAGTGGTGCCATTTTGAAGAAACGCCTTCCATGTGTCACTTTAAAATATACGATTTGAATGACATCGCTCAATGCTTCGCCGACTGGAATAACTGCAATTACTGGTAATATCGCCCACTGACCGGTCATCAAGGCAATAACTGCTATGGTGGCACCCAACGATAACGCACCGGTATCACCCATAATCAATTGTGCTGGGTGAACATTGAACCATAAGAAACCAAACAATGCTCCAACCATGGTAAAACAAAAACGAGCTATGAATACTTGCCCTTGCATCAACGCTACTCCGCCATAGGCGGCAAAAATGGTGGCAGAAATAAGACCAGCCAACCCATCCAGCCCATCGGTAAAATTCACAGCGTTGGACATGGCTACAATCACAAATCCAGCAATTGGGATGTAAAGCCATCCCAGTTCTATTTCAATGTTGATTCCCGGTATATACAGGTCTGGTACATCCAGCAAATATCTTAATACTGCCGCAAGCCCTAGCGCCAGCACAATTTGGGCGATGAGCTTGGTACGAATACGCATCCCTTCACCCTTGCGTTTACCTCGGATTCCTTGCCAGTCATCCAGGGTACCCAAGACACCGTACCCCACCATGGCTGCTAATGGCACCAGGACCGATGCTCCAAGTACTTTCATGCCAATCAGGTTGACTGCATTGAGCATTACCGTGATTAGAGCAACGGGGAGAATGATCATTACTCCGCCCATGGTGGGCGTCCCCATTTTTACCAAATGCGTTCCTGGCTCTTCGACTCGGATGATCTTCCCGACCTTGAAATGCCGCAGAATCCGCAACAATGGGCCGCCCCAAATGACCGTCATCATAAACGCAAGCCCTGCCAGCCCAAGAGCTAATGCAGCATTGTTCATTCAGGTTCCTCCAATGCTGCAACTATTCGATCCATCCGAATACCGTGTGAGCCTTTAACAAGAACGACATCTTCCTTGGTTAAAGACTTTCGCAAGTGAGTGGTCGCCTCGTCCTGATCCTCGAATTCAACAATCCTGCGTTTCTCCAACCCCGCTCTTCGCGCAGCGGCAGCTATCATGTGCCCGCGCAATCCAACTGTAACAAGGATGTCCGCGACTTCCGCTGCACGAACACCGATCATTTCATGCCCTTGTTTTTCATATTGACCAAGTTCCAGCATGTCGCCCAAAACAGCCACCTTATGCCCACCTAATTCGGCTAATAGGTTGAGGGCCGCGAGCATGGACTCTGGCGACGCATTATACGTATCATCGAGCAGTAATGCTCCACTCTTTGTGCGTACAGCCATCAACCGCAATTGGTTATGGCCCTGGCTAAGACCATCTAGAATTTCCTTCCAGGAAAGTCCATCTGCCAATCCAACTGCAGCTGCCCTGAGGGCTGTATGAACCGAGTGCTGACCGATCATTGGAACGTGTACATGCATTATTTCTTTCTGGTAATGAATCCGGAAACGGATACCTTCGAGGCCAAGACCTTCCAATTCGTCGGCCCATATATCGGACGTTGGGTCGAGACCATAGAAGAATACCCTGGCAACTGTCAGTTCTGCCATTTTGCGAACCAAGGGGTCGTCATTATTGAGGATGGCTACTCCATTTACAGGAAGAGATTTTACCAATTCAGATTTCCCCTGATAAATCTCTTCCTGAGATCCTGCCCGTTCTGCATGGACAGTGCCAACATTGGTTACAACCCCTATTTCAGGCAAGGCAATATCGCACAGGAAGGCAATTTCGCCGGGAACGTAAAAACCCATTTCCAATACAGCGCGCTGGTAACCCGGACCAATTCTCAGAATCGTGAGCGGTAAACCAATTTCATTGTTCATGTTGCCAGGGCTTTTTAATGTCCGGTATCGCTGCTCAAGAACTTCAGCGATGACTTCTTTGGATGTCGATTTTCCAACACTTCCGGTTATGCCGATTACCCGCAAGTCCATTTTTCGTCTCCAGAATCTGGCGATCTGCTGGAGACTTTTAAGTGTATTTTCCACCTTCAAACAAAGCGGGAGATCAAAATTAATCTTTGAGTTTATCGATTGCCCTTGATTGAGCTGGAGAGTTGAGTAGGAACCAGAGATATCATGCTGAATTAGTGCAAAAGAAGCTCCGCGTTGAAATGCATCCGCAACGAAATCGTGTCCATCTACGCGCTCCCCGGGAATGGCAATGAACATTGACCCTGGAATGACTTGGCGCGAGTCGATTGTTGCCTCGGTGATGACACTGTCAAACGGAGGGCGGGTGTTCGTCAGAGCTTCGATTGCGTCAGCTAGATTTAGCATGACTTCCTCATCGTCCAACCATCTGAAGGCGGATGGCGTCCGGGGGAATATCCAATAAAACTACTAATTTTTCAACAACCTGTTTGAAAATCGGGGCGACAACCACCGATGCCGCTCTGTTTGATTGTGGTTTTTCAAGCCATACATAGACTATGAAACGTGGATCGTCTACTGGTCCCCAACCAATAAATGAGGTGTTGACATTGTTTTGGTCGTACCCACCACTTGCAAGTGGAATCTGCGCCGTCCCTGTTTTACCTGCAATTCGATACCCGGGAACAATTGCGGTGGAAGATTCAAACTCCAGGGCATTTGCCAGCATCTCGCTGATCGTATGAGCAGTATTGGCTGTGATAGGAGTACCAACTATTTGCGTCTTGGTGTTGCTTTGCTTCCCGTCCTGTACCTGCGCGTAAAGCAAGTGCGGGTAAACCATTTGACCGTTATTGGCAAGCGCAGAAGCAGCCATTACCATCTGGATTGGGGTAACTGAAACACCTTGCCCGTAGGCATTAGTCCCCAACTCCACTGGTGTCCAATCGCCGTCGCCGGGTAATTTCAAACGCCCAGAGGATTCCTGGGCAAGGTCAATGCCGGTGGCATGGCCAAGACCAAATCGTTGCATGTATGAATAGAAACTGGCACTGCCCATTTCCCGGTCGGAGACCCATGCAAGACAAACATTCAACGAGTTGGCCAGGCAGCCTGTCATGTCTTGGTAACCCCACGCCCCCCCGTCCCAGTTATATATTTTAAATCCACCAACCACGATGGATTCCGGGACAAAAGTGACGGTATCGGGTTTCACCACACCACTATCAAGGGCACCTGCCATGGTCAAAATTTTCGCAACCGATCCTGGCTCGTACGCCTGGCTAATAGCTCGATTGAACGGTGTCTCTCCAGGAAAAACAGTCTTAATGGTTTGATAATCATTCAAATTCAGGCGTGGTGTGGAAGACATCGCCAGGATTTCACCTGTACGCGGGTCCATAACTACGATTGTCCCGGAAGATGCACCTGTATTGTCAAGTGCGTGATCCAGGATTTTTTCTACGGCTGATTGGATTTCCCTGTCAATTGTAAGGATGATCGTCTGTCCTGGCGGAATGATCGGATATTCTGTTGCCGCGTCGTGGGTCTGCAGGGACAGGAATCCGAACTGGAATTCCGGCAAGAATATTGTCGTATTTTTCTTCGATACCCAGGTACCCGTGATTATCTTCGGTCACAAAACCGAGTACATTGGAGGCCAAGTCGTTTTCGGGGTAACTTCGACCATAATGAGCTTTGAAATAAATTGCATCAAGGTTTTTCCCGGTTGGATCTCCGTGGGCAACTTTTTGGAGCGCCATTAACTGGTCTGCTTTTTCAGCGGAAACAAAATCATCCAAAATAACATACTGGTTGGTAGGCACTTGAGAGATCCGATAATTTACTTCATTGAGGTCGAAACCGGACATTTGAAGGGCCAGCATGACTGTTTGCATGTCTGGGTTGGCTGTCATGTCAAGCCCCACCTCGTAAACAGTCTTATTTCCAGCCAGGAGACTGCCGTGACGATCATAGATTTCCCCTCGTGGTGGATAAAAATCCTTCCAAACATAATTGCCTTGATCGATTACACCTTCCACCTCAGGGCTATTTTGTATACGGATGATTTGGACCAATATGGCAATGCCCAATGCCCCTAGGATGAAGGTTGTGGTTAAATAGCGCCAGGAAAGTGGTAACCGTTTCATGGCTGCCCACCAGTACTGGAAGATGTGGATTGCTGATTTAGGAAAAAATCGATCCAGGACTCTGTGTATTCGGGGAGAATGATCGGCGCAGCAGAACGATTCGAATTTGACGTCGAAAGGTCTATAGCTGATTGTGGTGCATACCCTGGAACTGACACGAAAGTGATATCAGTTGGATTGGCAGGCAGGAATCCCATTCCATCCGCACGTTTCTGCATGGATTCGACAGAAATCAGCCCTGCCAATTGAGTTTCCAAATCGGCATTAACTCGCTGGTTGGTGGTGATCATCGCCTGGAGGGAGATGCTTTCCCGTCCTGCCAGTGTAGCCCGCACAGTAACATTCAAGTATATGCCGGCCACCATTGCAATTAAAACCAGTCCAAGCAAAAAAAGGCCGATCCACTGGCGTTGCACCCGCCAGGGAGCTTGACGAACCTTTTGAACGATGTGAGTGACATTATTCATTTTTTTGCTGTCCAATTTATCGCTTACCGGTAGAGATTGGTGACGCTGCACCTCCGTTCTGAGCCAACACCCATTGGCATTCTTATATTTTCTCAGCCACACGTAATTTAGCGCTGCGTGCGCGCGTGTTTTTTTTGATTTCATCCTCGTTCGGTATGATTGGCCGGCGAGTGATTTCCATTATGGTTGCCTTATGCCCACAGGTGCACACTGGTTGCCGAGGTGGGCATATGCAGTCCTTGCTTTCCTGTCGAAAAAATTCTTTGACTAGCCGGTCTTCCAGCGAGTGGAACGAGATGACTGCCAGTCTGCCTCCCGGATTAAGGGCTTAAATCGCCAAAGGGAGGGTTTTCCCAATAGCTTCAAGCTCATTGTTCACCATGATCCGCAACGCCTGGAAGGTTTGCGTAGCAGGGTGGTGAGGGCCGCGCCTTCCCAGTACTCGCTCGATAATAGCTGCCAATTGACGGGTTCCCTCAATCGGACGGGCGGCGATAATCGCCTTGGCAATCCGCCTGGATGAAGTTTCCTCTCCAAACCGGTAGATGATATCTGCTAGATCCTCCTCTGGCCACAGGTTAATGATCTCGCCAGCAGTCAGTGGATTGGAAGGGTCAAACCGCATGTCCAAAGGTCCGTCAGTGATAAATGAGAAGCCACGCTCAGCATTGTCAAATTGCATTGAAGAGGCACCCAGGTCCAGGAGAATGCCATCCACCGACTCCCAACTCATTTCTGCCAATTGGTGGGGGAGTGAGGTGTAAGAAGCCTTTTTTAACCATGCGCGCTCCCCGAAGGGAGCGAGATGTTGGCGAGCCAGGCTGAGGGCTTGCGGATCCACATCCAATCCCAGAAGTTGCCCTCCTGGTTCGCTGCCGGCAAGTAGTCCTGCCGCATGGCCTCCAGCGCCTACTGTTCCGTCCACGTAGCGTGCTCCGCTTTTTGGGCGTAAAGCGTGTATAATTTCCTGGTAAAGTACGGGTTGGTGCGGTGAAACCATCTCAGCGTGTCGTCAGATCAAGGGTTGCAAATCGTTGGGCATTGGTGGTGGCATCGTTTATTTGCACTTGTTGCTCCTGCCAAAGATCCGGGGACCAGATTTCAAAATAATCACCCTGGCCGACAAAGACTACTTCGTTTTGTAAACTGGCAAACTCGCGCAAATTTGAAGATATCAAGATTCGCCCGGCACTATCCGGGGTGATCCTTAAAGCATTACCAAGAATGATATGACGCAATAAACGGGCACTGGGATCAGTCATGCTCATTGACATCAAGCGGTTGTATATAATCTCAAAGGCTGCTGGTGGCAGGACCATTAAATTACGATCCAGCCCTTGGACGACAAAAGCACCTTCTGCAGGCAGTTCCCGAAATTTTGATGGGATTGTCAGTCGGCCTTTATCATCAAAGCAGTGCTGGTATTGGTTGAGGAACATAAGTCCTGTTTTCCTTGTTTCCCGGAATATCAGAAACTCTGATATCCCACTTCGTCCCACTTTCTACCACTGATGCCTTATTTTAGCACAACTTCTATACGAAATGCAAGAGGTTGGTGCATTTTTGGTAGGTAAGTTTCATGGTCATTTCTTTACCTATTTTCTATGGCACCTGAGATCCAATTACTAACTTCAAAACACTGGAAAGATTACGAACTTCTTGACTCTGGGGAAGGCCTGAAACTGGAGCGTTTTGGGCCGTATACATTTGTCCGACCGGAAGTTCAAGCGCTGTGGAAGCGCGCTCTCCCTCTGACTTTCTGGGATTCGGCCCACGCGGTATTTCAACCCAGTGGGGAGGAGGGTGGGGGTCACTGGTTGTTTAAGAAAACAATTCCAGATCAATGGAACCTGAAATATTCTCTTTCATTGGGAGGATCTTCGCGGGCAGGGGCAAAACAGGAAATGAGCAAGGAATTGCACTTTTCTGTAATGACCACCCCAGGGCGCCACTTGGGTGTATTTCCGGAATGTGCTTCCCACTGGGATTGGTTGAGCGAACTATTGGTTCATCATGAAAACGAACCTGGTCATTCCGAAAATCCAATAAATGTCTTAAATTTGTTTGGCTATACTGGGCTGGCAACGCTTGCTTGTGCAATTGCCGGGGCGAAAGTTACCCACGTTGACGCTTCAAAGAAATCTGTGAATTGGGCGCATACGAACCAGGACCTTTCTGGGTTGCTAGATAAACCGATCCGCTGGATCGTGGATGATGCGCTGAAATTTGTTGAGCGCGAAGGCAGGCGGGGAGTCAAATACGATGGCATCCTGCTCGATCCCCCCAAATTTGGCCGCGGACCGAAAGGCGAGGTATGGGAAATTTTCAAATCTCTCCCATATTTACTCAAGGCATGTCGGGCGGTTTTAAGTGATCACCCCTTGTTTGTTGTATTGACAATTTACGCCGTTAAACTTCCGGCTATCCATGCTTGGGCTGCAATGTCTGAAATGATGGAAGGGTTCAATGGGGTTATGGAATGCGGTGAATTAGTTACACAAGAAAAAAGCGCTGGAAGATTGCTCTCACAGGGGGTATACAGTCGCTGGAATTCCTAGGGAGGACATCGTTTTTACTTCGCCTGATCACTTTCGAGTAATTGTGCTTTCTCAATGCCATTTTTGGTACAATTGCTTTAATGATCCCCATTTCTGAAAAACCATCCCTCCTGGACACACCACTCAAACGTTGGTTCCCTCTATCCATTGAAACCCTCCTGGTAGTCCTTCTTCTGGCGGCTGCTGTTTTTTCCAGATTCTACGATCTAGGTGCGCGCGCCATGAGTCACGATGAGATTAACCACGTTGTGATGGCATTTGGATTGTATTCCGGCACAGGATACCAGTACGACCCAATGATGCATGGGCCGCTCCAATTCCACATGATCGCTCTCTCCTATGCTCTCTTTGGAGATAATGATTTCACTTCACGCGTTCCAGCGGCTGTACTGAGCATAACGGCCTTGTTGGTGGCTCTGTTTGCATTCAGGCGGTACCTGGGCCGTACCGGTGCTCTGGTGGCGGGGGTATTAATCATTATTTCCCCATTGATGCTTTATTATGCCCGTTATGCCCGTAATGAGTCTTATATAGTATTGTGGGGCATACTGACCATTTACGCCATCTTGCGTTATCTCGAAAAAGGCGAAGCCTGGGCATTATTCTTGTTTACCGCAGTCAATGCTTTGCACTTCACTGACAAAGCAACCTCCTACATGTTTGCAGCCGAAGAATTCCTATTCTTGGCTGCATATTTCGTGGACCGGGTGTCACGCCGCCAGTGGGTCACAGGTCGGCGTCGGGTGTTTTTCTTAATTGGATTATTGATGACGGTTGTGTTTATGTCCGCTGCCGCCGGATATTATCTCTCCCACAAACCGGCCACGGATGCACCTGCAGATCAAGTTCGCATGATGGTAATCGTCGTGAGCGTTCTTGTTGCAGGCGGTGCAGGTTCTTTGGTTTGGTCGGGGGTGGAATTGGTCCAAGGTCTTGGTTGGGGAGTCATCAAATCAGAACGTGTAGCTGACTTGCTGATCATGCTGGGAACATTTTTACTTCCGCTGTTGAGCGCCATCCCAATAACCATTGCGGGTTATACGGCATTGGATTACACCTCGACCGGTATTCTAAGAGTCGCAGGGGTATCGGCAGTTCTTGGCGCAATCGGCATAGCACTGGGACTATGGTGGTTCGGGCGGAAGTGGCTTTTTCATGCAGCATTGTTCTTTGTGCCGTTTATAGTGCTCTACAGCACCTTCTTCACCAACCCTGAGGGAATAGTTGGTGGGCTTGTGGGAGCGCTTAGTTATTGGACTGAACAGCAGGCGGTCGCCCGCGGTGGGCAACCTCTCTATTATTACGTGTTGTTGCTGGTCCCCATGTACGAATTTTTACCTGCCCTGGGGACGATCGTGGCAGCCTGGATTGCCAGTCGGTTCCGCCTTTGGCAAAGTGAATCCGGCCAACCGTTTATCCGTGCTCAAATTGGGAATGACCAGCCTCCGGTCCCTGTGGCCGCGCTTTTGGTTTTCTGGTCGGTCAGCAGCTTGGCAGTATTTTCATATGCCGGCGAGAAGATGCCCTGGTTGACAATTCACATTACCTTACCGATGATCCTGGCCTCGGCATGGGCGATTGGCTGGCTGGTGGAATCAATTTCCTGGGGCAGGGTTGCTGTATGGGGTTTCCGAAATTACACCCGGCTGGCATTATTGATAGTTCTCGGGTTACTGGCTCTTCAAACCGGAAGGGATGCATTTCGAGCCGCGTTCATAAATTATGATGACGCTACTGAATATCTGGTTTACGCCCATGGCACACCGGATCCCAAGGCATTATTTGGTCAGATCGAGGAACTATCCGTTCGAACTACGGGAACCACTGATATGGTGGTTGCCTACGACAATCAGGTTCGTTATCCTTATTGGTGGTACATGCGCCGTTATGGCAATAAGATTGATTTCGACGTTAATCCAACGGTTGATTCGCGTCGAGCGCTTGTGATTGCAGTGGGGGATGAAAATCTGGCAAAAATTACACCCGTTGTTCGGCAGGATTATTATGAATTTACCGGTATGCGTCTATGGTGGCCCAATATGGATTATTGGAGCTTGAAATGGAATGGGATCGAATCTGAGTACAACGCTGCTCTCCAGAAGGAATACGCGGGGACCGATAAAATTATTCCCCCGATGTCGGTCTTGAATTATCTGAAATTTGCCTGGTTGCATATAAAACCGTTCTTCGTGGATCCTGCGGATACCCAGACGACTGTCACCGCTGCTCAGGTTCGTAGTGCGGTCTTTCAAATATGGTTGAATGATGACTTTACCCAATGGGGAGCGATAAAAAACAGTACTTCCTACTCCTTAACCGATTGGGGTGTCTCTTCCCGTATGCATTATTACATCCGCAAGGACATCGTTGCAAAGCTTTGGCCCTATGGTGCTCCTGCCCAACCGGTGGTAACTCCCGTAGACCCTTACGCAGCGATAACTGCTGGGGCAATTCCTGACCTTGTTCTGGGGACTGCAGGGAGTGAACCAGGTCAATTCCAGTCTCCTCGGTCCGTGGCTTTGGCTCCGGATGGTACTCTCTACGTCGCAGATTCTCTGAATAATCGCATCCAGCATCTCGCTGGTGATGGAACTGTCCTCCAGGTTTGGGGCACACGCGCAGATGTGTCACAAGGTGAGTCTCCTGGAGGAACGTTTAACGAACCTTGGGGGCTCGCTGTTGCTCCGGATGGTAGTGTTTATATTGCAGATACTTGGAATTATCGGATCCAGAAATTCACTTCTGATGGCAAGTTTCTCACGATGTGGGGCTTCTTCGGGCAGGCTTCCGATTCGCCTCAAGCCTTTTATGGGCCGCGTGGATTGGCAGTGGATGCTCAAGGTCGGGTCTACGTGGCTGATACTGGCAATAAGCGCATTGTTATCTTCGGCCCCAATGGAGACTTTATTAGCCAGTTTGGCGGTCCAGGTTTGAGTCTTGGTCAATTGGATGAACCCGTCGGAGTAGCTCTTGATGCATCCGGAAATGTTTACGTTACCGACACCTGGAATCAACGCATTCAAGTCTTTTCCCCTGATTCGACTGGCTTGGTCTTTACTGCAGTAGCAGAATGGCCTGTGGACGGCTGGTTTGGGCAATCAGTGGAGAATAAGCCCTTCATCGCTGTTGACTCGACCGGCAATGTCACTGTTACGGATCCGGAACTATGCCGCCTGATCACATTTTCGCCCGGTGGTCAACCGATCCGCGTTTTGGATGGCTGCTCATCAGGCACATTGCAAATGCCAAGTGGGATCACTTCAGATGGCTCCGGGGGACTGTGGGTCACCAATGCCGGGAATGGAACGCTGGTACACTTCAAAAACCCGTAATAATGTTTTCAGGAAAACTTTTTCTTAAGGGGGAGCAAGCGCTCAAAAAAATCATAATGGGCAGATTTTCTCCCCTTTATGACCTTTTTTCAACTATGGAATAATATTGTTCACGTGTTTTACCAAGGACTACTCGTGGGTACCTGGCGATTGAACTGGTGAACAATCGTGTTAATTCTTTTCGATCTTCTGTCTGTCCTTAACTTCCCGGGAATGGCGACTTTCTGATTTTCACGAGTACTGGCGCAGCCAATTTACTCCAGGCAAATTTAACTATCAATCCCGCCCTCCAGAATGCCACTGCTGCCATTCCGTGTGCCAGCACTGCAAAAAACGGTGGTGTTTGGAAAGTGTAATACGTCCAGCATTCTCGCGTTGTGCCCCACAATTCAAGAAAATATCCCAGTCCCGCCCCGGCTGCAAAGGTTAACACAGCGTATCGGTGGTCGGTCGGTGTCAGCAGCAACAGCACAACAAGAGCAAGGGAAATGATTGTGTAGGACTTCCCGAATGTCGGAGCAACAAATTGCAGCATTAAAATAGTGAACCCAATAAATATGGCCCAATATAGGATCCTAATGACCAAAGCTACATAATCCTTTTTGGTTTTTCTTTCCTGGTTTAATCACTACCCTTGCGGATATTCTTTTCAGCCCCCATTCCAATATTCTGGTTATCCGCTCTATAGACAAACTTGCTATAGGCCAGGCAGGTATGATCCATAATGGTGGACGCTCGGCAGTAAAATAATGCCACAGGTTGGTTTGAGTACCCCATGATTCGATAACTAATCCCCCGCACATACCCACGAACACGATTAGCGCATCCCGACTCAAATTGGCATGCGCAATGATTGTCAGGGTCATGAAGGCAAATATCCCCAATAGCAGCCAATCCATGTACCGCCACCATGCTCCGCTCCAGTTGATATATGCCATTGCTTCCTGTGCAAGTGGCCACCAGACATAGGCAATTAACCCACAGATCAGGAAGAATCCACTCAATAAAACGCTGCTTGAGCGCGACCAGCCAAACAGCGTCAGGATTTTCCTGAAAATCGAGGGAGGATGGGGAAGAACGGACATGGCCGCATTATACTTGACTCCTGGCAAGCATTTCTCCACATCAGTGTCTTGCCCAGAGTTTTGCATTAGGGTGGATTCAGATAAAAAACAAACAATGAAGAAATCTTAAGGGGGGTAAACTTCGGAATTTACACAATTGGGTAAGCGTTCACCTTTAAGTCCGGCAATCAGGTTTTCTGCTGCCATCAGGGACATCTTTTGACGGGTCTGCCTGCTTGCGCTAGCTATGTGCGGGACAACAATACAATTATCCAGTTTGAGAAGGGGGTTGTCTGTCGGGAGGGGTTCTGGGACGGTTACATCTAATGCTGCTGCGAAAATTCGTCGGGAATTTAACGCCTCGAATAAGGCTTCCTGGTCCACTACAGGGCCCCGAGAGGTATTCACCAGCACAGCACTGGGTTTCATTTTCAAAAAAGCAGATGCATTCATCAAACCTTGTGTTTCGTCAGTAAGAGGGACGTGCAGGCTGATGAAATCGGACTCGCGCAGCAGAGTGTTCAAATCCACGCGTTCAACCACCATCCTTTGCTCTTTTTTGACCTCTCTTTCTATTTGGGTCGGCAGGCTGACATGCGGATCTGAATAAAGTATCCTCAATCCAAATCCAACTGCACGTCTGGCAACAGCTTGACCGATCCGTCCAAATCCGATTAGTCCCAGAGTGGCACCGCTAAAGTCTGCTCCAAGCAGAAAGTCCAGGCTCCATGTTTTCCAGCCTCCCTTTCGGACCAGTCGGTCGCCTTCCACCACCCTGCGGGCAGCTGCCATCAATAGTGCAAAGGCAAAATCTGCCGTGGCATCGGTCAGGACCCCCGGTGTGTTGCCGACTGGAATTCCACGGACCGTTGCAGCAGCAACATCCACGTTATCCACGCCTGCCGCGCAATTACTGATGACCCTTAGTTCACTCCCCGCTGCCTCCATGACCTCAATGTTAATCTTGTCAGTCAGCAGACAAAGCAAACCATTTTTTCCGGTGGCATGCTTCAACAGCTCAATATTGCTTGGTGGGAGTTCGTCGGGCCATAATTCAACTTCGCAAAATTCCCGTACCAGCTTCAAGCCATCCTCCAAAATTGTTCGCGTGATAAATACCTTGGGTTTGGTCATAAAACACCTCTACTGTGTGATTCTTTGAAATCCAGGGTGTAAAAGCATGCTTCTGTAATCCATAATTAATGCTATTATACGACCATGGTTTCCGCTGATTTGTTCTGGACTAGTAGCCTGCGCCTCGCACCAGAAGGGGAGCGTATCACCCGCATCCTTGCTGCAGCGATTAATGGGGTGAATCCCGGGGATGCTGTGGTTCGTTATGTAAAGCGGAATGGAAGTATCCTTTCAATATCTCATGCCAATTATGATTTAAAAAATTTCCAACGGATCGTAGTGTTGGGGATTGGAAAAGCCTCGGTTGCCATGGCGGAATCTCTTCTTGAAATACTGGCATCCGATATTTTAGATATATTGGTAATTCCCAAACATGCGGATATTCGATCCCACTCTAAGCTTAATATCCTCTGTGGTGATCACCCTATCCCCGGCAAAAAAAGTTTGGAAGCAGGGAAAAAAACCATGGAATTGGTTTCCTCCCTAGGCTCGGACGACCTGCTCATTTGCCTTATTTCAGGGGGTGGGTCGGCATTGGTAGCTTCCCCTATGGACGGAATTTCTTTGGCTGACTTGCAGGAACTTACTACTGTCATGCTTGCCAGCGGAGCGTCGATAGAGGAAATTAATGCTCTCCGCCGTCGCCTGGATAATCTCAAAGGTGGGGGCATCGCGAAGCTGGCTGGAGGTGCAACTATAGTCAGCCTGATCCTGTCTGACGTGGTTGGAAACTCCATTCAAACTATTGCCTCAGGGCCCACAGCACCTGACCCGTCAACTCGGACTGATGCATTTTCGATAATTGCTAAATACAGGTTGGAAACTCACATTCCAACCTCGATAATCAATTCTCTTAAATCATCTCTTGAAACTCCAAAATCGGGAGACCCAATCTTTGAAAAAGTTCAAAACGTCGTAATTGGGAGCAACATGCTTGCCGCGCAATCCGCATTGACACAGTCAAAGTTGGAAGGATTCCACCCCTATCTTCTTTGTGCTGATATGCAGGGCGAGGCTAGTCAGGTTGCTTTTGAGTTGGCTACATTCCTTCGCCAGGTTGCTTTGACTGGAGACCCTGTCCCCTCTCCCGCCTGCATTATCGCAGGTGGCGAAACGACTGTCAGTTTGAAGGGTAATGGATTGGGTGGCCGTAATACTGAGATGGCACTTGCGGCGGTTACCGATCTGGCTGATTTTCCTGGAGTGATGCTTGTGACCCTGGCAACCGATGGAGAGGATGGTCCCACAAATGCCGCTGGGGCAGTCGTCACGGGGAGAACATTCCACCGCGCTGCCGATTTGGGTTTACTGCCGGAGTCATTCCTTGGGAGGAATGACTCCTATTCATATTTTTCCACCCTTAATGACTTATTAAAACCAGGCTCTACGGGGACAAATGCCAACGATTTGGTTTTGATGTTTACATTTTAATCATATTGCAGGGGCAAGTCTAAGCATGCCCCTGCAATTTATTTTGCAATGTTTAAGCCGATCAACTAATCATGTTTCTTGCGTCCGCGACCTTTTAATTCATCCCGTAAAATCATGCTGAGCACTATGCTGACTGCCGTTGTGACTAACGAACCAAGGAAGGCGCTTAAAAACCACGGGTTTTGCAGCGTGAACCCTACCCCAAACTGGATACCAATCCAGCCAGTCAGTGCAAATAATAGAGCATTGATGACAAGGGTAAATAACCCAAGGGTAACGATAATCAATAGGCACGACAAAGCCTTGAATGGCGGTCGCAGGACCGCATTCACAAGACCGAATATTAGGGAAAGCCAAATAAGGTCTACCCAGTTCCCATTATAAATAATGTACGTGTTTCTCAGGAGAGCGATTGCGGCATATAATGCCACCATGTTTATTGCCAGGCGCAGGATGAATTTCATTCCAACCTCCTTTTGGTTATTCTGCTTGAATTATATGGATTTACGATAATTATCAGCCAGGGTTTCATCGAATTTCATCCATAATAGAGTTCTAATGGGACGAAACCCTGCTGCTTCAATGGATGCTTTGTTTTCCTCTGCGGGATAATCCAGGGTAATTTTTTCCCGCCAAGCCAACTCGTGTCGGACATATCGCAAAAGTGCACTGAGATTTTCTCCATTTCCATCAGGCGGGATGGCGACCCATAATTGATCGTTTCTACCAACCATCGCTTGCCAACTTATCATTGCACTGGGGAGACTGTCAGATCGAACCACCCAGTGACGCACCTCAAAATCTGAAAAGAATCGATAAAGCATTGGGCCAAATCCGGGGCGCAACAAGGACCATGGTAGTGGCTGATACCAGGTCATTTCTGTTGGGTACAAACGTTTTAACCATGTTTCCTGGAGAAGCCAATCATGGACGTTTCTTTTACTAACCAGGATCGTCAGATCTTGGATATTGCCGCTTCGATCTGGTTGAGCTTGCCAGCTTGTGCGGCGCACGAGTTCCTTAAATCCCATGGAACGATATAGTCCAATAGCTACTGGGTTATCGTCCCGCACATGGAGCCAGGTTTCATAAGAATTGTGATTCTTCGCGTGTTGCACAGCTGCAAGTGTAAGTGCTCTTCCAATGCCTCGATTCCTGAATTTTGGATCAACTGCAACATTGGCGATGAGGTAATATTTTTTCCTGGTGCGTCGATGGGGAATTAAGCTGACGTTTCCGATTATCTCCCCGTTTTCTTCCCACACGTATCCGGAGAGCGGCATGGAAGCTGTTTCAACTGCGTTGTCCGCCCAGCGCAGGAAAACATTGTCCTGTCCTGCGCGCCTCATCTGTTGAATATAATTCCGCCCGTCGGCGTCCATCGTATCAGCAAAACATTTCTCGACCAGGTTGGCAACCCCTGGCAGGTCTCGCATGATGTTGAGGGGACGTAACTGTGGGATTTCCGCAGTGATGGGAGCTGCGATGGAAGTCATGAGAATATTATACAACTCCTGATTATTCATGGGAGGAGAATTATCGGAATTCCCCATGCTTTTATTGAAGACTCATATAGAATTCTTATGACCTTTAGCTAATATCTTGATTTTCTTTTTGTTATAATCTTCCTGTTTCAATAATAATTGTTTTATCCTCAATCTATAGCCGGATAATAATTTTTAGATAGATCAGGAATTTACCTTTACGGGCATATCCGTAAAGTATTAAAGGACAGAAAATTATGATGCGATTTGATCGATTTACAGAACGGGCACAGGAAGCCGCCCAACGCGCAGCTGAGATTATCCAGCGTTACGGTCACAACCAGATTGATACTGAACATATCCTGCTGGCGCTGATCGAACAGCCTGGCGGGGTGATCCCCCAGATTCTTGAAAACTTGAGCATTAACGCCCAGGCGTTGACTGAACGTCTGGATCAGACTCTACGAATGACGCCCAAGGCTAATATATTTGGAGGGGGGGCAGGGCAGATTTTTATCACTCCCAGGGTGAAGCGAATTATCGATCTGGCGAACGAAGAAGCAAACCGTTTAAAGGACGAATATATTTCAACTGAGCACATCTTCCTTGCCATCATGAGTGAACGCAATACCTCAGCCGCCCGGATTCTTGAAGGAGCGGGTTTGACTCGTGAACGGGTGCTTGATTCAATTATGCAATTGCGGGGAGGGCAGCGCGTCACAGACCCTCAAGCTGAAACACGTTACAGGACGCTTGAGAAATATTCACGCGATCTCACCCAATTGGCGCGCGAAGGGAAGTTGGACCCGGTTATCGGGCGTGATAATGAAATCATGCGAGTGATCCAGATTCTTTCGCGACGCACCAAGAACAATCCTGTTCTGATCGGAGAGGCTGGGGTTGGCAAGACTGCCATCGTCGAAGGGCTTGCACAAAAAATCGCCTCAAACGACGTACCTGAAATTCTGTCTGGGAAGCGGGTGGTTTCTCTCGATTTGGGTGCGATGATTGCGGGTTCCCGTTTTCGGGGGGAATTCGAGGAAAGGTTGAAGTCAGCCATCGAAGATGTCCAACGCTCTGCTGGAGAAGTTATCCTGATGATTGATGAATTGCATACCGTGGTTGGTGCTGGAGCTGCGCAGGGTGCCATGGACGCTTCAAATATGCTCAAACCGGCTCTTGCACGCGGTGAGTTGCAATGCATTGGTGCCACAACACTGGATGAGTTTCATAAATACATCGAGAAAGATGCTGCTCTCGAACGTCGTTTTGCGCCGGTTTATGTGGAGGAACCAAGCGTTGACGACACAATTAAAATGCTTCAGGGATTGCGCGATCGCTACGAGGCACATCATAAAGTCCGCTTCTCCGATGAGGCTCTTGTGGCTGCCGCCCGTCTGGCTGACCGGTATGTCACCGATCGTCATTTGCCTGATAAGGCAATAGACTTGATGGATGAGTCTGCTGCAAAACTGCGCGTGGCCCTTTATTCCCTTCCCGAGGACTTGAAAGCTGCTAAGACTGAAATTGATCATTTGCAGGCTGAAGAAGACGCGGCCTCAAACGCACGGGACTACCAGCATGCTGCTGAAATAAAGGTCAACCGGTTACGTCTTGAAGGTGAATTCAAGGAAAAACGGGATAAGTGGGAATCTGAGCATCATTTGGATGAAGTTGTGGATGTGAATGATATTGCCGAAGTTGTTCACCAATGGACTGGCATTCCGGTTAATCAAATGATGGAAACCGAATCAGCCAAACTTTTACAGATGGAAGACCGTCTCCATGAGCGGATTATTGGACAGGATGAAGCCATCCACGCCATATCGGACGCCATCCGGCGCGGTCGCTCCGGTCTCAAAGATCCTTCCAGGCCAATCGGCTCCTTTATTTTCATTGGGCCTTCTGGTGTGGGAAAAACTGAGCTGGCTAAAGCCCTGGCATGGTTCATGTTCGATGATGAAGAAGCTCTTGTACGGATTGACATGTCAGAATATCGCGAGCAGCATACGGTATCACGCTTATTCGGTGCTCCTCCCGGCTATGTTGGATATGAGGAAGGCGGTCAATTGACTGAAGCTGTCCGCCGTCGCCCCTACCGGGTCTTATTGTTTGATGAGATCGAAAAAGCTCACCCCGAAGTTTGGAATGCGCTTCTTCAAATCCTGGACGACGGGCGGATGACTGATGGGCAGGGAAACGTGGTGGACTTTAGAAACACGGTACTCATCATGACCTCGAACCTGGGAACCGAATACGTGCGCAAAGGTGGAACCCTAGGCTTCCTCCAGCCGACTATCACTGATGAAGACCGCGAAAATCATGAAAAGATTGAAAAGGCGCTTAAGGGCACATTCAGGCCAGAGTTCCTGAACCGCGTTGATGAGATCATCATGTTCTCCCCCTTGACAGTGGAGCAGATGGAAAAGATTGTGGTTCTCCAAATGAAGGAAATTCAAGACAGGCTGAGTGAATATGGCGTCAAGGTTGAACTAACTGCACCTGCTCGGAAATGGTTGGCTAAGACTGGATATGACCCGGCATTTGGTGCCCGTCCCCTGCGCCGTGCTCTTCAGAAGTTTGTCGAGAGTCCTTTGTCAGTGGAATTGCTGGGCGGGAAGATCCCTAATGGATCATCTGTGATTGTAGACGCCTGTTCGGATGATAGCGGACTGGAATTTAAGACCAAAGAGGGGAAGGGGAAAAAAGAAAAAGAAAAAGAAAAGGAAAGGGATAAGGAAAAAGAAGAAGAAAAGGGCAAGAAATAAATTTGGGTGGTGTCACTCAGGACGGCAGGATAAACCTGCCGTCATTTTTTTGTCTTTGGGGGATAAGAGAAGAGGTGAACAGCTCTTGACAATCCAGAACAGATGTGCTACTATACATTTAGAACCCTTGTTCTAAATAAAAACTCTCCAGAATTTTCGATTGATCTAATATTCGTTCCCATTCGTTTCTCAGAAACGAAGATTTCCTAGGAGCCTTATGACCACACATGATCAAATTCCCGTTTCCCTTCAATCCCGGCATGTTTCATTTAAGGAAGTTTCGCCAGGAGAAGCTCAATTAATGGATGAATCACCGACAAATTCACTGGATTTACAGCATAGGCAAGACACTTTTCTCCCTCGCGGCGGCTTACTCCAGCTTGGCTTGGCCGAGGAAGGATTTCCCCTCATGCTTGACCTTTTCGACCCATCACTCGGACCAATATTGGTTGCAGGAGATGGTGGCAGTGGAAAAACCTCCTTTCTTCAGTCTCTGGCGTGGGCATCGAATACCCAGGATCCAGGAGATATCCTGTTTGGGGTGGTGACCCCTTTCCCCGAAGAATGGACAGGATATGACCCTCTCCCTAATTCCTTGGGTACTTGGCCTGCCTTCCATGGTTCGGCATTTCAATTCCTTTCTCGTCTGGTTTCCTGGGCGGAAGTCCTCCCTGGTAGTCGTCAGGTTATTCTGGTTCTTATCGATGGACTTGACCTGTTTACAACGAATGGTGTTCGACTCCTCCGCGATTTGCACTGGCTTCTGACATATGGTCCACGCCGTCAAATCTGGCCTGTGGTGTCTGTAAACCCAGGCAGGATGCCCAGAATGGAGGCTTGGTTGGATTATTTCCAGACTCGCGTTGTTGGCAGAATAAAACGTCAGGAAACTGCTCGTATGATATTGAATGACCCCGGAAAAAATCTTGCCGGGTTGTTGCCCAGGGAACAATTATTTAAGTCACATATGGGGTCAATTGTGAAATTTGAATCTACAGCGATAACCTAAATTGATTTATTTTTTCGTTCAATCGCCTGTAGCTACTACCACCGCAATGGCAAAATCCTTGCTGTGACTTAAGCTTACTGCCCATGTCTTCAAACCAAGGTATCTAGCTACCAATTCCGCTTTCCCATGCAGGACAAGGAATGGTTCACCGCTGCGCTTATGCAGTGTCTCCACCTCACGCCAGCTAACTGGACCGATTCCGGTTCCCAGCGCTTTAGTGGTTGCCTCCTTGGCTGCGAATCGGACTGCAAACGCATCGGCTCGACCTTTGCATTCAGCGATCTCTCTAGTGGTAAACACCCTCTGTTGGAAACGGTCACCGTGGCGGTCCAGTGCTGACTGAATCCGTTGGATCTCGATAATATCAACTCCGGTTTTTAATAACATTATTTATAACTGATTTTTGATGATGGAATTAATAGTCACGATCCCGCAATTGCGATGGCCAGTTTATCTGGATGAAGGTACTTCCGTGCAGCCGCAAGCACCTCCCTTGGGGTGACTGAGCGAACCAGGTCGGGGTAACTTCGATAATAATCAAGCCCGAGGTTAAACCTTTCAATGTTCAATAATGCATTGACCACTCCTGCATTAGATTCCAATGATAATGGCAGCCTGCCGATAAAATTGGATTGACTGTCACCCAGTTCCTCATCGGTGACTTCCTTTTCGACGAATCGTTCAATTTCCTTGCAAGATTAGATCCCTTGCCTTTTGGACATTGTTTGGATTAACCCCTGCACTCACATCCCACGCACCTGGTCCGATCCCCGCGCTCAGGGAAGAAGAGGCATAATACGCCAGCCCGGATTTTTCCCGCACTACTTCACCAATCCGTCCAGCCATACCAAATTGACCGAGTACTGAGTTCCCGAGCGATGCTGCCATGAATTCGGGGTCTTTGCGACGTGGTCCCGAAGTTCCGATAACCAGATCTGTCTGGGACTTGCCTGGAATTTTTACCTTGCGGGTGACTGTCTTTTTTAGAGGGTTAAGTGCTGGCAGAGGTTGAGGCTCGCTCTGCCGTGTATTGACCCAATTACCCAGAACCTTTGAAACCTGTCCTGGAATGGACTTCGGATCGACTGATCCGACAATCGCTATAACCAGCCCGTTTGGTCCGTAATGTTTTTTATGGAAATCCATAAGATCGTCGCGGGTAATTGCTTGAATCGTCTCCGGCCAGCCGTCATCAGGGCGGGCATAAGGGTGACCTTTAAATACTATCTGATCAAAAGTGAGAGATGCCATTTCAACTGTATCTTGAGATCGAATTGCCAACCCGGTTAAAAATTGGGCACGCAGTCGCTCCATTTGATCATGGGGAAAGACCGGCCTTCGCAGGGCATCAGCCAGTATGTCAAGCAGCAAGGTCAGGTCCTCTGCCAAACACCGCCCAGTGAATCCAGCCGTATGGCCTCCTGCACTAAAAGACAGGTTTGCGCCTGAAGATTCAAGCGCGTCAAAGATTTTTTGGAAATCACGTTTCTCGCTGCCGCGTAATAAACCGCTGGCAGTGAAGTCGGCCAATCCAAGTTTTTCATCGGAATCAAGCAAGCTGCCGCAGGGGAGGTAACCACCAATGACAACGGATGGGCTGTTGTAATTGGTGCGAGCCAGGATGGTTACTCCATTGGGTAAAATGACGCGTGTAATGTCGTCCTGACCAGGGAGTGAGTGCTTAATGACCCTTTTCATATTATTTTTTTCCACTGGTTGGAATATAGGTTCCAACGACCCGGTTTTGCGATTTGAGATATTTTTGAGCAACACTCTGCAACTCTCTGGGAGTCACATTTGACAATTTATCCAGGTACGTCAGGAACCAATCGTACCTGTCAAACATTTCAGCATGACCAAGCCAGAATGCCTGGTTGGTAATGTTCTCAGAGCCATAAGCAAACAGGGCGCGAGCCTGTTTGATTGCCCTGGTGATCTCTGCAATATGGACACGCTTCTCCTGGATTCGCATGATTTCGTCGTCCAAGACTGACAGTGCTTCATTTGCTTTTCTACTTGGGTGGACAGTAATGACGATACTGTAAAGAAATGGATCTGCTGTTGCAGTTAAGCCCCCGCTGACAGACACGGCTAATTCTTTTTCTACCAGGGAGCTATACAGGCGGGACGTTTTATTGGAGATCCCGCCGCCCCCAAACATATTCAGACTGCTTGGGCCAGCTAACAGGCTGTCTAAAACTGTGAACGGGAAGAAATCCGGATCATTGGCAGCCGGTGCATGATAAGAAATATCCAGGAATGTAGTTTCACCCGGTCCTTCCACCGTCAGACGGTGTTCGCCAGTCGGCGCGGGTTCTGGTCTGGAAATTCGAAGTGGTTCGGTGGTGGCTGGGATTTTTTCGAAGATTTCCCGGATCTTTGCCAACATGGTGCTCGTTTTAAAATCCCCGGCAATACTTATCACGGCGTTATTTGGCGCATAGAACGTCCTGTAATGATTGTACAAGTCAGAACGACTCATATTCTCAAGATCCGGTATATCTCCAATCACCTCGTGGTGATATGGGTGGATGCGAAATGCCGCATTCTGCACTGCTTCGCCAAGCTTGAAATATGGTTCGTTCTCGCTCCCTTCACGTTCTGAAATGATCACAGTTCTTTCGGAATCAACCTCTTTCTCGTCAAATATACTGTTGACCATCCGGTCAGCTTCAATAAGCAAACCCAGATCGATTTTTTCTGCTGGCATGGTCTCAAAAAAAGTTGTCCAGTCAAAAAAAGTGAATGCATTCCACATGCCCCCGTCACGTGATACTGCCCTGTCTAACACATTAGATGGGAATTTGGGTGTTCCCTTGAACTGCATATGCTCACACCAATGTGAAATCCCCGTGAGACCGGTATTTTCATCACGCGAGCCAACCCTATACCACACCCAGGAACTGATAAGGGGTGCGGTATGGATTTCTTTTAGTAATATTTTTAGACCATTCGAAAGTACTTTTTCGGTAAAAGGTTTGGTCATGGTGTAACTGGATTTGTAGAAGGGGTTTCCAGGTCTTTACAAAGATATACACCCTCTGGATATTGGGCGTTTTTATCATTCATGCAGTAGTATGTTCTTACAGTATTCTGTAGGTCGGCTAATGGTTGGTGCAATCCAGTTTGTGAAAGGGGGATATTTACTGGTAATTGCAATGTAAGCGGAACGGTAAATTGTATCGGAACAGCAATATTCAATGCGATGGGCAGGTTGGTTCCAGCCGGCAGGGTTATGGCGGCAGGCGCATTAATCGACAATCCCCCGGAATTTATGACGACGTACGCCTTGGGGATGGCAAGATTTTCTGTTAACGTAATATCTGTATTTTGCTGGATTGGCAACATGAAATTAACCGGTACTTGGGCTTCCACTGTTATGGTGGTGGAGATACTGGCATTGTCCATTCCGACGAAATTTCCATAAAGCCCATTGAGCAAACCATTTACTGTAGTTTTTAAGCCAGTTATTTGATCATTCACTCTAAGCAGAGCACTCACTAAAATTACATTAATAATGAGAGATAACCCTATTGCCGCATACCAAAATATTGGTCGGGAACCTGATTGCTTCAAAGTGGGCTGGGAATCACCTTGTGGTTTTTGAGCAGGGGGAATTTTCCCGCCCGATAAGAGAGCGCGCAAGCGCAAACCAGGATTTATTTTTTTATCTGAAAATTGGGGGACTGTTCGGTCGCCTCGCGTTGGGATGCTTTCAGGTTCTGCATTTTCGATGTATGGTTCTGGGGCCTTGGCATCGGTGGCTTCGGTCTGAATTTTATCAGTGGCGGGAGTGGATTGTTTCCTTCGAAACATTGCGTTGAACCAATTGTCACCATTTGCAGGATCCGTGAGCGGTTTGGACAGGTGAATAACACGTTTTGGTTCAAATGGCGGCTGTTTATCTGCCTCAGGTTTCGGTTTGTTTTGATCCTCTTCGGATGAATTGTTATTATTTTCTGATGTCATGGGTTTGCTCCTCCTGTTACATAAATATAGCATAGAGTTGGAAATTGCGGGAGTTATTGGATGTGGTTTTTGAATAGGATATTTTTCCTTGCTGGCTTGTTAACCACCGACTATAATTCCTTCATTCTACTCAGGAGATCTTGGATGGAAGATTCCAAATATATGGTGGCTGTAATTGGAGCCGGACCCGCTGGTTTGTTTGCATCACGTAAGTTGGCTGAGGGAGGAGCGTGTGTGTTGCTGTTTAACCGTGATATTAAACCCGGGGGCCTGGCGGAGTATGGAATCTATTGGGATAAATACAAAATGAAACAGGGGTTGCGCAATCAATTTACACAGATCCTTTCTACTCCCTTGATAGATTATTTTGGCAATGTCACAGTTTGCTGCGGGGGGAATATTGTCCTGGAAGATTTGCTCGATTCAGGTTTTCAGGCTGTACTGGTGACAACGGGCGCACAGGGCACTAAGTGGTTGCGCTTGCCCGGTGAAAACCTGCCAGGTGTTTACCATGCAAAAAATGTCGTATTTCACTATAACCTGTTGCCTCCCTACAGTGAAAGAAAGTATTTGTTGGGAAAGAAGGTTGCAGTGGTTGGTGCGGGAAATGTGATGATGGATATTGCTCATTACTTGATCCGGGTATGTAAAGTTGATGAAGTGATCGCAGTTGTGCGGAGGGGACCAGCCGATGTAAAGTTCACACGAAAAGAAATGGAAAGCGTGGCCTCCAATTTGGATCTGCCTGTGCTCGACGCCGAGTTCGCTCGAGTTGAACCTGCGATGAAGGGTGCAGGTCAAGACCCAGCTGTTGCCAGGAAAGCGTTTTCCGATGCGATGCCAAAAGCTCTACCTCCGATTTCCCAAACTCGATTTCGTTTCGAGTTCCTAGCGACTCCAGTTCGTGTGATGGGAGATTGGATGAATGGTGTGGCGGGCCTAAAAGTGGAAGATAATACCCTGGTGGGTGTAGATGGCAATGTAAAGGCTCGCGGCACCGGGAATACCCACCAAATTGAAGCTGATACGATTATTTTTGCCATCGGGGATACTGTGGATAAGGATTTTTGTGTTCCAATTTACAACGATTCATATATGACAGTGAAAGATCCTCGATTTCCTGTTGATAACTTGTCGTATGAGGCATTTAACCCGGATACAAATATGCCCCTGGAGCGAGTATTCCTCGCAGGTTGGGCCCGCCAGGCAAGTAGTGGGCTGGTTGGTTATGCCAGGAAAGATGGAGAGAACGCAGCTGAAGCAGTGCTTGCATATTTAAATACTCAAAAACCAATGCCCGATCTGGATAATGTTTTGGAAAAGTTTGAACAGAGACTTGCAGAAACTCAAGAACGCCTGGTGGATAAACCGCACTTGGCAAAGTTGGTGGAAGTTGAAATTTCTCAGGCACAAAAATTGGGGGTAGAGGAATTCAAATTTCCGAGCAATGACGAAATGCTCACCGCGATGGGATATTGAGGTTGATTATCAACCAACCCGTTGAGTTGGCATCACTTTTTGATAGGGAACGAGTGTCAACCATTATTTGACATAAATTTATTATTATTTGTTGTAGAAACGGGAATGGGTAATTCCTAATTCATCTTAATGCGTGCTGCGAAAGCAGTCACGCTTTTTTTCCCACCTAGTAACCAATTATGATCTGCTGTGTTAACTTAATATGTGCGAGACTTAATTATTTCAATTGGTATATTGATCGATAAGATCGGAGAAACACATGTCCCCCTTTACCATTATTGTCGTTTTTATTTTGACCTTACTATTTGCTGTTCTAAGCATCACACCGATTTTACCCGGTAAAACTGACATGGATTCTTCCCAACGTTCTCCCAGGACTAAAACCAAATCCTCCCATTAACAATGATTCTTTGCGAGTAGAAGAGCAATTGTTGACCTGCTCTTCTACTTTGTTTTTCAATCCTCTGTAACCTGATTCTGAATCAATTTTGCCAGAGATCGCGCCCGATTTGGTGCATCCCCAACATGGGCATTTGCTACCATTAATTGCCTGATTTCCTTTTCCGACAAGTATTTGGTGATTTTGCTATCGTTGCAGATATCGTCTGCCAGGGGATTCTCACTCCCACGATTTATCGTCTCCCAGGCAATTAATGCATGGTAGCGGATATTTTCGTGCATCACCTGCCGGTCAGCTCCAGCCTTGACTAGAGATATTAGGACCCTTTCTGTGCCCGCGAATGACCCGTATATCGAAAGATTGCGTTTCATGGCTGCCTCGTTAATCCGAAGTCCGGAAATAATGCTGTTTGCGGTCCGCAGAAGTTCATCTGAGGCGAGGCAGGCTTCGGGAAGCACAATTCTCCGATTTGCAGAATCGTCCAGGGATCGTTCGAGCAGGGAATGGGCTGCATTATCCCAGGCAATACGCGGCAGGGAGGCTAGATAGCGCGCTAAGGAGTTGATTTTTTCTGATCGGATTGGATTTCGCTTGAATGGCATAGCAGAAGAGCCTATTTGTTTTTCTTCGAATGGTTCCGCAATTTCTCCAATTGGTGGGGATTGTAGCAGCCGAATATCGAATGCCATTTTATTAAGCGATGCCCCCAGCCCTGCCAGGGATGATATCGCGTCGAAATCCTGCTTACGAGGATAAACCTGCGTGGCAATCGAAAAAAAAGGCAGATCAAATTTGAGTGAGAGTTGTTTTTCAAAATCTGCCAGGTTTTCTACGCCTAGTAACTCACAATACCCAGCCGATGTGCCAACCGCACCCTTAAAGCCTTTTCCTTTTAAGTCGGAGATCAGATTCTTGATTTTAAGATAATCCAGGAATAAATCCTGGCCGTATATTGCCAATCGGTATCCCAATGTGGATGGTTCGGCAGGTTGCAGGTGAGTAAATGCCATCAATGGGGTGTCTGCCCATTTCTCGATAAGTCTGCTAATGGTGATAAGTAGATGCGATAGGCTCTGGATTAATAATTTGAGACTGGATTTTAACCGCAGGACATCAGCGTTATCTTCAATATCTGTCGAAGTTGCGCCTAAATGGATGATCCCACCGCCAATGGGGCATTGCTCGGCAAAAACTTGTATCTCGGCCATTAAATCATGCTGTGTCTCTGCTTCGATCTCTAAGGCATGCGAAATATTTATCTCTTTCATATGAACCCGTAGATCGGCGACCTGTTCAGAGCTCACTAGTCCAAACTCAGCCTGTACTTCTGCCAATGCTACCCAAAGCTGTCGCCAGAGCAGACGCTTATTGTTCTCACTCCATATATGGCGCATGGCATTGGTGCCATACCGCCAGGTGAAAGGAGAGAGATATTGATCAAAATCGGGCATAGTGATAAATCCTTCTCTTTACTGATTTTGTTAAAATCATGTGTAGTGGTGAATTTTCTTCATAAACGCAATCCACGAGACTTGGGTCCTGGTTTCGGATTTTGGAGCATTTAATTCACGGTCCCATTCTCGAAATAATGGTGGAATGTTACGGGTTGATTATATCCTCTTCAGACTCGAAGCATTGGTCCTGTTATTTCCATCGAATTAAATTCCCCATTAAGTTATCAGTATCCCGTCAACAAAATTACTCATAAAAGACAAAACACACAATAGTGAATCCAAATATTGGAAATACAACAACAAACGAATTTTAGCATCCCCTTGACACTATGTTCAACCACGATATAACCTTGATAATTCCAGATTACCATCCAGATGGATGGTAAGGAGAGTATATTAATGCCTGAAACTGAGAAAATAACAATCAACAGGTCCGCCGTAGATCTTGGAAAAATTGACCTGCTGGTCCAGGAAGGTCTATATTCCAACCGGACTGATTTCATCCGTACAGCCATTCGCAATCAATTGGATATGCACTCAATAGAATTACAGCAATCTGTGACCCGAAATTCGTACATAATTGGAGCCCTTGTATATGATAAAGTTGAATTTGAAAAGAATAGATCTTAGGGCACACGGATCAATATCCTGATTATTAGCGACCTTCATCTTGCAGATTATATAATCCCCTGACCTGGCACGCCAGGTGGTTGAATCTATTCAAGTGCGAGGCATCTTTCATGCACGGGCAGAGCTTAAGGCCGCACTTGCCGAACGGACCAAATAACCCGTATTTAATCACCTTATTTTGATGATAATGGACCAGGAAAATCACATTATGATTATGTCTTGTAGATCGATAAATTTTCGGCTAATAGATAGGACACAATAATGGATAATACAATTCCTACAACCCCAACTCTCCCAACCCCTGAACGTTGGTCTGCCAAATTCTTTACCATATGGACCGGACAGGCATTTTCCCTTGTTGGTTCTGCATTGGTCCAATTCGCCTTGGTTTGGTGGATGACAAAAACGACAGGTTCTGCCACAGTTTTGGCTACTGCTACGCTGGTTGCCCTGCTTCCTCAAATTCTCCTTGGTCCCTTTGTTGGTGCTCTCGTGGATCGCTGGAACCGTCGTCTCATTATGATCGTTGCTGACACAGGAATAGCTGTTGCCACGGGAGGATTGATCATCCTTTTCGCAGGCGGCAACGTTCATGTATGGCAGGTTTATATAATTCTCCTAATTCGTTCGCTGGGCGGAGCCTTCCACGGGCCGGCTATGAGCGCATCTACCTCGCTGATGGTTCCTCATCAGCATTTGACGCGCGTATCCGGATTAAACCAAACTTTGCAAGGAGTGCTTAGCATCTTTGCGCCACCTCTTGGTGCTCTACTTATTGGTTTGCTGCCCATGCAGGGGGTTCTGGCAATCGATATTGGGACTGCTGCGTTGGCAGTGGTGCCACTACTAATAATTTCCATCCCAAACCCACCTCGACAGATTGCCCAAGCCAATGGTACGGCAAAAAAAACCTCTTACTGGCACGATTTGCGTGAAGGCTTCAATTATGTAGCCCGATGGCCTGGTTTGCTTGCATTGATCTTGTTGGCTATGATGCTAAATTTCCTGCTTATCCCAAGCAGTTCGCTAACTCCATTGGTCATCACGAAAGTTTTTGGGAAAGGTGTTGCTGAGTTGGGTTGGACGGAAACCGTCTTCGGAGTGGGAGTCATTTCTGCCGGGTTGGTTCTGAGTGCTTGGGGGGGATTCAAAAAAAGGATCGTCACTTCACTGATGGGAGTCTTGGGTATCGGTGCTGGGGTAATTCTGATCGGCGTGGCTCCAGCAAATATGTTCTTCCTGATCCTTATCGCCAATTTTATAATTGGCGTCACTCAGGTTTTTGCAAATGGTCCCTTGAATGCCATTTTCCAGACTGCGATCGAACCGGATATGCAGGGCCGGGTTTTCTCCCTGATCAGTGCTGGTGCTACAGCTATGATGCCGCTCAGCTTGCTGGTTGCAGGTCCTATCTCGGACTGGTTGGGAGTCCGCGTCTGGTATCTAGTTGGTGGGGGTCTATGCATCGTTGTTACGATTATTGCTTTTACCAATTCAGCAATAATGAATATCGAGCATAATCGAAACCGGCCAATGGTTCAATCAATCTCGTCTGAAGTAGTAAAATAATATCTTAAAATATCCACCAATTATTACCTTTAATAAAAACCAGTCAATCTACTTTAATTGACTGGTTTTTATTATTGATTGTTTTAGAAATGTTTTCGCCCAGAAACAATGAACTTGATATTGAGCTAACCTTTAGTCACGCGGGTTATTGCTGTTATGGCATTTTAGGCAGGTGTAAGAAGAATAGCTGGATGGATGACAATCTGCACAAGTGGCGTTCCTATGATTTGCGCAATTTCCATCGCAACCACCAGGGTGGTTGAAGGACGCATTCCAATTGCTGGTGTTGTGACATTGTGCGCAGTCTGAGCCGAAATGATTGGACGGCTCGGAGTGACACGATGAACATGCCGATGATAGACCACCGTAACCACCACCATTATGGCATTGCGAGCAGGCTAGGTTGGCGTGCGCACCGCTCATGGGAAAGCCAGAGTGGGAAAATGTTGCATTCCAATTACTCGTACTGTGGCACTGGTTACAATTCGAGCCGAAATGGTTGGGTGGTTCTGCATGACATGCAGCACAAGCAGTTGATAACCCTGCATACCCTCCACTGGAATGGCATTGTCCGCATGTGAGGTTAAGGTGAGCACCGGTTAACGTAAATCCGAAACGGGGATGGTCGAACTTTGCCGGCAGCCAAGCGCTTGTCGAATGGCAAGTACTACAGTCTGCACCGAATTGGCCGTTATGTTTGTCTTGTCCAGCGTGGCAGGATTGACAGTCTGTAGGTGTCCCCTGAAGAACGTGGTTGATATGACAATTCGCGCAGGCAGTTATCGCATGTATTCCGGTCAATTTGAAGGCTGACAAGTTGTGGTCGAATGTTGCAGGTGTCCACCCTCCCGTAGTATGGCATGAATCGCATGCAACTCCAAGCCGGCCTTGATGCACATCATCAACATTATGGCAGGACGAACAGGCAATTGGGGTCCCTTGGAGAACATGATTGATATGGCAATTCGTGCATTCAACAATAATATGATGTCCAGTTAATTTAAATGCGGCTAAATTATGGTTAAAGGTGGCTGATTCCCAATTGGCTGGGTTGTGGCAGGAACCGCAATCTGTACCCAGTCGCCCCCAATGGACATCTTTCGTTGAATGGCAGGAGACACAATCTTGCGGCGTAGCCTTTAAATCAGCAGAAGTCTTGTTATTGATGTGGCACTGGTTGCAAGAAACATCAGCATGTTTCCCGGAAAGTTGAAAGGGAACCTTGTTGTGATCAAAGGTTTTTCCAAAAGTATCTGCGCCATCATGACAGGCAAGGCAGTCCGCCCCGAAATCAGCACTATGCGATTTGGAAAACGAGGTGTCTACTGTCTCATGACAAGTTGTGCAACTAGCCTGGTTGTAGGTGGCGTAGTTTGTCCCATGGCAGTCTGCGCACCCGAAGGGTGTGCCATTAAGTTTGACTTGGTGGGTATTCAATAAAAACCCGAAAGAATTATGGGAAAAACCTAGATTGCTGAGATCTGTCGTAAGGGATATTGGACCTCGATGATCCGGATGGCAATCTCGGCAGGTCAGAGTCGGATAGTTAGTTTTTAGCGTGCCGTGTAGCGGGGTTTGTGTTGTTAATTGCGCAGCCACATCGGTGTGACAGACCACGCACCTATCTGCCATGGTTGAGTTACTCCAGAATGGTGCATGACACAGGCTGCACTTTCCGGCAATTTCTGCATGTGAGCTTACCCCGCCGAGCGGCGCTCCGGCTCGGGCATTATTTGCTCTTTCTCCACCCAACGGTGTCCCAGCCTGTGCATTGAGAGCTCCCGGGCTGAATATCGTCCCTCCGGAGGCAAATGCAAACCCTGTCACAATGATAAGGGTCAGGATGGTGGATAACAGACCAGTGGCAGTAAGAAAACCTAACTGGTTATTTTTCATCAAACCCTATTTCAACAAGGTTGCGTAATACAAAGCTGCGCCGATATGGATGAATGCAGCGGTGAAGAGTGCCATCCCGATCGGGATGTGGATGACATGCCAGACCGCCAGCAAGCGGCGGGCGCGCGCCAGGCTGGCTGCCTGGAATTGACCGGAGGGGGATTCGATCTCAACTCCATCGAGGGTGCGCGGGATCTGGGTGTAAATATACCTTCCGACGAAGCCGCTGATAACGATCAGGATGGTCAGCAGGGTGGTGGCGCCGGCGAGGCCGTTGAATTTCCAGGAGGAATGCAGCAGCACCATGAAAGGTCCGACCAGTCCGGTGAAGATGTGGAATTGTAGCCAGGATGCCATACTCCCCCAACTGGCGGAGCGGCTGCGTTTGCGGATGGAATAGAGGACTTCTGTAAGGAGCATAAGGATGAAGCCCAGGATGCCTAAAAGGTGGCCAAACAAGGCTCCTGCGGGAGGGATCTCTCGCGTCCAAAAGACGACGATTGCATAAACAGCGCTGATGAGGATGGCTGCCAGTAGGGACAGCCATAATCCTCTGTTCCCGCTGTACTGTGTCATATATCGCGTCATTAATTATCACCAAACCTTTTTCAACTAAAAAAATAGTCAATGTAATTTTTCGCAACTGATTAATCATCTTCCCCAAATTCTATAGCTAAAACTAGATTGGCATGATTATGGGCAACGACTGAACTAAATATTCAGGTTTGTCCTGACGCCAATTTCTTCAATTCCATCCAAAATCTATTATATTCGGTTTTTTTAATCACCGGGTTTATTGCTGTTATGACATTTTAGGCATGTGTAAGAAGAATAGCCTGATGGATGACAATCTGCGCAGGAGGCGTGTTTATGATTTGCACAATTCCCATCACATCCACCTGGGTGATTGAAGGATGCATTCCAATTGCTGGTGCTGTGGCATTGCGTGCAATTTGAGCCGTAATGCCCGCCTGGTTCTGCGTGACAGGATACACAGCTTGGCGATAAACCTGAATATCCCCCTCCGCGGTGGCACTGGGTGCAGCTCAGGCCTGAGTGTCCTCCTGAAAGCGGAAAACTTGTATGTGAATAAGACGCATTCCAATTAGAGGTTGTGTGGCATTGTGCGCAGTTTGAGCCAAAATGACCGCCTGGTTCCGCATGACAGGATACACAACTTGACGATAAACCTGTATAGCTGCCTCCGGTGTGGCACTGCGTACAATTAAGACCGGAGTGTCCGCCAGACAGGGGAAACCTAGTGTGTGAATAAGATGCATTCCAATTACTGGTAGAGTGGCACTGTGCGCAGTTTGATCCAAAATGGCCGCCAGGTTCTGCGTGACAGGATACACAACTTGACGATAAACCTGTATAGCTGCCTCCGGTGTGGCACTGCGTACAATTAAGACCGGAGTGTCCGCCAGACAGGGGAAACCTAGTGTGTGAATAAGATGCATTCCAATTACTGGTAGAGTGGCACTGTGCGCAGTTTGATCCAAAATGGCCGCCAGGTTCTGCGTGACAGGACACGCAAGTGGAAGAAAGGCCGGTATACCCGCCACTCCGATGGCACTGTGTGCAGCCCAAACCAGAATGTCCGCCAGATAGCGGAAAACCCGTGTGTGAATAGGACGCGTTCCAGTTACTGGTACTATGGCACTGCGCGCAGTTTGAGCCAAAATGACCGCCTGGTTCAGAGTGGCAGGATACGCAGGTGGTCGAAAGTCCGGTATAACCGCTTCCTCTGTGACACTGGGAACAGTTCACGCTTGAATGTCCTCCCGTCAGTGGAAACCCCGTATGAGAATAGGATGCATTCCAATTACTTGTGGTGTGGCATTGCGCGCAATCTGACCCAAAATGGCCTGCTGGTTGGGAATGACACGACATACACGTGGACGAAATCCCATTGTAATTGCCACCTGCGTGACATTGGGTGCAGTTAACGCTGGTATGTGCGCCTGTTAATCTAAAACTGGATAAATTGTGATCGAAGGTGGCTTGAACCCAACTGCTGGTTGTATGACAAGATCCGCAATTGGTTCCAAATTGACCGTTGTGACTGTCTTTCGCTGCATGGCATGAAAAGCAATCAGTTGGCGTGCCAACATAAACGTTATTGACATGACAACCCGTACAGTTGGCATTCAGGTGTTGCCCGGTTAATTTGAATGTGGACAAATTATGGTTAAAGGTTGCAGGAGTCCACCCAAGCGTGGAGTGACAGGAACCACAATTTGTACCCATACTGCCCTTATGAAAGTCTTTTGCTGCATGGCAGGAAATGCAATCGCTGGGTGTGCCCTTAAAAATATTATTGGGATGACATTTGAGGCAGCTTGTATTAATGTGTTGCCCGGTCAACATGAAATTGGAGGAATTATGGTTGAACGAAGCAGGTTTCCAGGCGTTTGTGTTATGGCAAGTCCCGCAAACATTTCCAAGAGTGCCTTGATGGGTATCTTTGGATGCATGGCAGGCATAGCAGTCAGTTGGAGTGCCTTGAAAGATTTGATTGACATGACAATCCGCACATGCCACCGTCCCGTGCTGACCTGTCAATTTAAAAACTGAAAGGTTATGATCGAAATTTGCAGGAGACCATGCTTTTGTTGTATGGCATGACCCGCAGTCTGGGCCGAGGCGGCCCTGGTGCGTGTCCTTTGCCGCATGGCAGGAATTGCAGTCGATGGGGGTCCCTTGCAAGACTTTATTGACATGACAATCTGCGCAGGCAACTTCAGTATGCTGACCATCCAGCTTGAATATGGAAAGGGAATGATCAAAAGAGGCAGGAGTCCAACCTGCTGCTGTGTGACAGGTGCCACAATCCGCGCCAAGACGGTTCTGGTGAACATCGTCATTGATGTGGCAGGCACCACAGTTCTGGGAGGTACTCTTAAGATCAGCAATATTCCTGGTATTAATATGGCACTGTTCACACTGGACAAGCGCATGTTTATCAGTTAATTTGAAGGGGACACCCTTGTGGTTAAAGTCTTTACCATAAGTATCTTTCCCATCGTGGCATGCTAGGCAGTCTATGCCGTAATCAAGTACGTGGTTTTGCACGAAAGCAGAGTCCGCCTGGTAGTGACATGTAATGCAGATATTCTGATCAAATCCGGTATATACCCTCGAATGACAATCGTTACAACTGAAAGGGGACCCGTCAGCCTTAAGTTGGTGGGCAGTTAATTGATATCCAAAGGTATTATGCGGGAACTTGGCTTGACTTATATCAACTAAAGGTGCGTCCGGACCGCGGTGGTCTGGGTGGCAATTCCGGCAAGCCAGTCTGGGGTTATTCTGTCGAAGGGTTCCATGCAAAGTACTTGGGTCTTGCCATTGCGCAGCCACATCGGTGTGACAGACCACGCACCTGTCTGCCATGGTTGAATTACTCCAGAATGGTGCATGACAAAGGCTGCACTTTCCGGCAATTTCTGCATGTGAGCTTACCCCGCCGAGCGGCGCTCCGGCTCGGGCATTATTTGACCCTTCTCCGCCCAGCGGCGTTCCAGTCTGTGCATTGAGAGCTCCCGGGCTGAATATCGTCCCTCCGGAGGCAAATGCGAACCCTGTCACTATGATAAGGGTCAGGATGGTAGCCATGATACCGCTGATGGTGAAACAACCTAGGCGTGTGGTTTTCTTCATATTTCTTTACCTCAGCAACGTTGCATAATACAAAGCTGCGCCGATATGGATGAATGCAGCGGTGAAGAGTGCCATCCCGATCGGGATGTGGATGACATGCCAGACCGCCAGCAAGCGGCGGGCGCGCGCCAGGCTGGCTGCCTGGAATTGACCGGAGGGGGATTCGATCTCAACTCCATCGAGGGTGCGCGGGATCTGGGTGTAGATATACCTTCCGACGAAGCCGCTGATAACGATCAGGATGGTCAGCAGGGTGGTGGCGCCGGCGAGGCCGTTGAATTTCCAGGAGGAATGCAGCAGCACCATGAAAGGTCCGACCAGTCCGGTGAAGATGTGGAATTGTAGCCAGGATGCCATACTCCCCCAACTGGCGGAGCGGCTGCGTTTGCGGATGGAATAGAGGACTTCTGTAAGGAGCATAAGGATGAAGCCCAGGATGCCTAAAAGGTGGCCAAACAAGGCTCCTGCGGGAGGGATCTCTCGCGTCCAAAAGACGACGATTGCATAAACAGCGCTGATGAGGATGGCTGCCAGTAGGGACAGCCATAATCCTCTGTTCCCGCTGTACTGTGTCATATATCGCGTCAAGAATAATTCCCCAACCCTGTATTTTTTGACCAGTAGTCCATAATTATTTCACCCAAAGGCGCACCAGGCTTTAGCATGTGGCGGATTGGTGTAATATCCATTTTTGAAGTTATGAGGTCATGGATGGGAGCAGAAAGTTTTTGGTCGCCCATGACAAGAGCTCCCGTAAGAGTTTGATCACCTATCATTAATCTGACATGGTTAACATCTCCGCTGCTTTCCAGAGAAATGGTATTAGGCAATTCATGCCAGGTTTCGCTGGAGCCACGCGCTATGCTTACTTGATCGTCATCTACTCCGCCTCCCACCGCGCCAATGATACTGGTCATCACACCGGCCAGTCTAAGTACGTTGGTGGCAACATTTCTGACGTAAGTTTTTCTTTGACCTGTCATGTTTGCGGCTGCGATCTTTCCTTTGTCTAGTGCCGGATGCCACAAGGTGTCAACAATTGATTGCCCGCTCACCGGATCGTGGACTTGAGCAACATCACCGGCGGCAAAGATGTCTGCGTTGCTGGTTTGCAGGGTTTCATCGGTTAAAATCCCTCGATCTGTCGCCAGACCTCCAGACTTCGCTAGGTCCATGCGCGGTTTAACACCTATTCCAACCGCCACTATCTGGCAGGGGATGGTTTCTCCTTTGGTTGTACGAATGCCAACTACTTTTCCACATTTACCTAGGACTTCCTCTGCTTCGGTTTTATAGTGGAGAATGACTCCATCTTCAGCAAGACGATGCTCTAACAACCGCGATTCTTTTTCATCCAGAACGTTTGGCCAGTAACGATCTCCACGCAAGAAATAATGGACTTTGAGACCGCGTGCAAGTAAGCCTTCTACCAATTCGACAGCTATGATCCCACCACCGACAACCACTGCAGATTTGGCATGTTTCGCCAGCGATAGGATGTGTCGGGTATCTTCAAAATCATCGAGCTTAACCACACCTTTCAATCCGGCACCGGGAATTGTCAAAGGCACTGCGGTGGATCCAGTCGCGATAAGAAGTCGATCGTAATTCAATTTACCGCCGGATAAAATTTCAAGCTGGTGATTTTTTGGATTGAGATGAGTTGCTACACCCTTGACATAACGAATATTCAGCATTTTCCAATCTTTCTTCGAGAATATCGGTAGCTGTTTATCAGGAATTTCGCCATTTAAGTAATAGGCAATTCCTGGACGTGAATAAAACCCGTGTGGATCATCTCCCACTAAGATGATTTCAGCAGATCGTTCTAATTTCCGCAGGATATTTATGGCCGTCACTCCGGTCACTCCCGTACCAACAATTACGTAGCGGGTCATCATGCTCCCTTCGTGAACAATTTCGTCCTCTCAAAACTCAGCACTCCTCGTGGACAACGTCGCACACATTCCCCGCATGTCAAGCACTGGGATGCTACTATATGTTCCCCCAGCCAGGCATGTCTGCGCACATCAATGCCAATAGGACAGTTAAACGAACAAATTCCGCATTGGACGCATAGAGTCCGCTTCGGTACAACATGCCCTTCCACCAGAACTTCTTGGCGCTGATTTTCTCGACTCAATGAAAGTTGAATACCCATAAGTTGACAATCCTAATCTAATTTATGTGAATGGACAAGCTTAGAGAGTTTGCGATATTGTTAGGCAAAAAAAAACCGGGTCCCATTCGAGACCCGGCATCCTTGAAAATGATGCATTTACTCGAAGGGTATAACGTTGATGGCGTGGAGCCCATTTGGTCTTATCACTAAGGAAAACGCAACTATTAGATTCTCTTCACGACACTTATGTTCTCCCAACTGGATACCTGGAAAGGGCACCATAGCTTCCTTGCTGTCCTTCAACACAATGAAGCCGGGACTTTTGGTCGCATTGAACCATTTGATCCCCCCAATATGACTTTTTTCCGACATTGTGCATTCTCCTGCAAAAGTCTATTACGCCCATACCGACCCAATTCAGGTAAGTTTGGTACATAATGTCCGCAAGGTTATCATGGGCAATAATCGATGTCAAGGGAATCATGAGCTAAAACATGGTTCAATGTTTCTGATTCGCAGGTTTTTTACTACAATTTGCCGGGAATCTTTATTCAGATAGGATATATGGGGGATATAGGCGGGACTACCCTAATATCTTGTCCACCCCACAAGGATAACTCCCCAATATTCCACTTTAATAAAAAGGATGTCATAATCACCCATCTTTGTAATTAACGATGGCTTCTAAGAGTATAGTTTCAGTTTCGTCTTCGCCTTTTGTCAATGTGAATTGTTGTCTGTATAAAAAATCTATGGTTTATAATTAGAAAATTGTGAGTACCAGACTAGACAACTGTCTAGAGATCCATTAATGGTTTCACAAGATTTCGTGCGAGTAATTGCTTGAAATTGCATATGATTTTTTCCAAAAATTTCAATTATTTAATATTATCGCCCTTAGAAAATATTTATATTGATAAAAAAGTTGTTGCTGATATGGATTTTCGAGGAATTTATTATTAATCGCTGACTGGTTCTTCCGTGAGGAGAGATATTGATGGAAGGCAAGAAAACAAAGGTTCTGCTATTAGACAACGACCCCAACCTGCGCAGCGTCTTGAGCGACATTCTAAAGGTCAGGGGGTTTGAAGCAATTGTTGTTGAGACGGGCGAATTAGCGTTGGCATTCCTTGAAAAAGAGGATGTCGATGTCGTCCTGATAGACATTAAGTTGGATGGAATTTCGGGACTTGATGTTCTGGGAGGGATTAAACGACACTCTCCGGATACGGAGTGCATCATGATCACAGGTCATGCTTCGCAAGCCACAGCCATTGAAGCAATCAACCTGGGAGCATATTCCTACTTTCAAAAACCGTATGAGGTGGACCAGCTTCTGGTTGCTATTCGGCGGGCTGCCGAAAAACATGCAGCAGAAAAGACTTTACATGAGCGCGAAGCGCGTTTCCGATCCTTGATTGAAAATTCTTCGGATCTTATCTGCATTTTGAACCCGGACGCGACCCTGAGTTATATTAGCCCATCCCTCGAGCGCTTGTTGGGTTATACACCAGAAGATGTCGTGATTGGAACTGATCTTCAGGATTACATTCATCCAGATGATTTATCCAGCTTTTTAGAAGCGATCAGCCAGCAGATCTTATCTTCAGATCCAGCACCTGTATCTATGTTGTTACGCGTTCGGCATAAAAACTCAACTTGGTTAACAATGGAAGGCACCGGAAGCAACCAAATAAATGATCCGGCAATAAATGGCATCATCATTAATGCCCACGACATCACCGAGCGAAAACAAGCCGAAGATGAAATCCGGCGCATGCTGGACCGCTGGTCGATTGTCTATCGCACCGGGGAGGCGATTGGTGCTAGCTTGGATACAGAACAGGTTTTCTCAGCAGTTCATCGCGCAGTGAATCAGGTCATGCCTTGTGAAGATTTTGTGATTAGTTTATATAATGTATCTCGCAATGAAATGGGGGGGAACTATATTGTGGAAAATGGGAAAAGGGTCTCACCAAGCCCCTATAAGGCAGATCATGGGTTGGGAGGTCATATTGTTCGTTTAGGTCAGTCATTAATACTGAACAGTCCTGAAGAGATTAAAAAAAGCGGGATTAAGTTCGTTCCTTATGGAAGTGGCCCTGAGACCGCTTCAGTATTGGCTGTACCATTACAACTCAAAGGAAAAACCATCGGCATGATCTCCCCGCAGAGTTACCGTCCCGAAGCATATTCAGCAGAGGATCGGGAACTATTGGAAATGCTTGCCAGTCATGCGGCTGCAGCAATAGATAATGCACGCTTGTTTGAACAAGCGCGACAGGAGATTATCGAAAGAAAACAGGCAGAAAAAGAGCTTGAGCGAGCACAGGAAGAAACCGCCCATGCCAATCGTCTATTATTGGCACTCAACCAGGCGGCTCAAGCAGTTCAGCGTGCTCACAAAATCGATGAGGTTTATCACACTATCCAAAACCAGATTTCTGAATTGGGATATTTCACAACAGGATTCGAGATAACGGGGGAACGTCAAGATCTAAAGATTTCTTACATTAACTATAAAGGAGAACTGATTCGGAAAGCAGAAAAAATAACTGGTCTGAGCCTAAAAAATTATAAGTTTCACCCCCGTATCAACACTATTTATCATCGCGTTCTTGTTAATGGTGAAACTGTTTTTATACCAGATGCTGCTCAAATAGTCGCAGACACCTTGCCGGGCAAATTTCGCCCCCTCGTGCGTTCGATTACAAATCTATTTAAAATTAATCAGACCATTTGTACTCCATTAAAAGTTGGCGATGACACGATTGGGTTATTGGCAGTCACGGGTCCCGACCTTACTGCTGCTGATAACCCGGCTATTGCTGCTTTTGCCAACCAGGCAGCTATTGCGCTTCAGAATGCCCGCCTTTATGAACAAGCGCGGGAGGAGATTGTTGAACGGACCCAGGCAGAAAATGCCCTAGCTGCATCTGAAGCAGAATTGCGAGCGCTGTTTGCATCCATGCAGGACGCGGTGTTGGTGATTGATCGGGCGGGCAAATATCTAAAAGTCGCTCCCACCAATCCAGGTATGCTGGATGTCCCTGAAACTCTATTGGTTGGGAAAACATTGCGAGATCTTTTTCCTTCAAAACAAACAGAAATTCTATTAAAAGTCATTCAAAAGGTTTTAGAGACAAAACAAACTTCTCGGATCGAATACGATCAAACCATTGATGGCAGGACTGTTTGGTTTGAAACATCCATTTCTCCAATGACTCCCGATAGTACGATTTGGGTGGCGCGTGACATTACCTCTCGAAAACATGCTGAAGCTGCTCTGATAAATAGCCAGCAATCATATCAAAAGTTGGTAGAGCAAATTCCAGGCGTCATATATCAGGATGCCCTGGATGTAAATGCTTCAACTCGCTTTATCAGCCCTCAAATAAAGGACTTAACTGGTTATGAACCGGCAGAATGGATGGCCGATCCCGACTTGTGGCCAAAATTATTACATCCTGATGATCGCGCTCGTGTTTTGTCGGAAAACAAACAACATATCTCAAGTGGAAAACCGTTTAGGTCAGATTACCGTCTTATAGCAAGGGATGGTCGCGTTGTGTGGGTACGTGACGAAGCCATCGGAATTCGTGATTCATCTGGAAAACTTTTGTATGACCAGGGCGTATTCACGGATATCACCGAACGAAAACAGACTGAAGCTGCCCTTCGGGAAAGCGAAACTTCTTTACAGGCAGTTCTACAATCTACGGCTGACGGGATATTAGCCGTCGGTCAAAATAACGAAGTCCTTTATGCAAATGAACGCTTTGCTGAAATTTGGCGAATTCCCAATGAACTCCTCGCAAAAAAAGACGACTCCCTTCTCCTTAAACATGTGCTCGACCAGCTGAGCGATCCACAAGTATTTTTAAAAAAGGTTCAGGAATTATACAAGTCAAAAAAAGAAAGTTTTGACACTTTGGCTTTTATAGATGGCAGGGTATTTGAGCGCTTATCACGTCCATTACTGCAAGGGTCTAAAGTTCGGGGCAGGGTTTGGTCGTTTAGGGACATCACTGCAAGGAAACAAGCTGAAGAACGGGTCCGGCTGGGCGAAGAGCGCTATCGTATGCTGGCTGAAAATATGAGCGACACAGTTTGGCTGATGGATTTGAGTTTGGTTATAACTTACGCAAGCCCATCAGTGACCCGGGTGCGGGGATTTTCACTCGATGACCTATGTAAGATCCCGCTTGACCAGCAAATGCCCCCAGATTCTTTAAAACGCGCTCTTCAATTGTTCTCCGAAATTTTATCTCCAGAGAATATCTCTCAGCCTGACAAACCCGTTTCCCGGGAAATCGAACTCGAATATTATAAAAAGGACGGAACGAAGTTTTGGAGTGAAAACACATTTACCCTAATTCGGGACCCGAATGGAAAACCGATGGCTATCTTGGGTTCTGGCAGGGACATTAGTGAGCGTAAGAAAGCCAAAGAGGCTCTTCAAAATAGTGAAAAATATTTCCGCGCCTTGATTGAAAACAACACCGATGCTGTCGTATTGGTTGACCCGCGCGGTCTCATTTTGTACGAAAGCCCCGCTTATTCCCGCATGATGGGCTGGGCTGCCAGTCATCGTCTTGGAAAAAGTGTTTTCGAATATATTCACACAGACGACAAAAGTCTTTTGGCCCAGACGCTGAATGACCTTGTTCAACATCCCGGTACGATTCGTCAGACCATATTCCGCAACCAGCATAAGAATGGTTCCTGGCGATGGATTGAAGCCACAGCGACGAATATGCTTGGTGAATCAGCTGTTCAGGGTCTTGTAATTAATATGCACGACATTACACCGCGTCGCAAAGCAGAAGAGGAGATTCATCGCAGGGTCGCGGATCTGGAAGTACTTTATGAAAATGGTCTGAGCGTTAGTGTATTATTAAAGCCAAAAGAAATCGCTCAGAAGATGTTGGAAATTCTTTCGAATAAACTGGATTGGCACCATGCTGCCATCCGGATATTTCATCCAGAAACCGGGCAGGTAGAATTACTCGCCTTGAGTAAACCTGGCCTTTCTCCAAATGATACCCAGGCGGAAATTGAACGGTTAAATCAGAAGTATGCCTCTCCACAACAGGGATTGAGTGGTTGGGCTATTACCCATGGAAAAACCTTCCGTAGCGGAAATGTTTCCACGGATGAACGCTACATTCCTGCTTTTCAAGGCATTCAGTCAGGTTTGTACGTCCCTTTGATGATTGGAGACCGTGTACTTGGATCAATTATTGTGGAAAGTCGGCAGCCAGATCGGTTTAGCGAAGATGACGAACACCTTCTTCAGACCCTTGCGTCTCAATCGGCTATTGCTTTCGAAAATGCACGTTTATATCAAGAGGCAGTAAGTGCTGCCAAACGTAAAGATGCTCTTCATCAAGGCGGTCTGGATATCGTGCGTGCGGGTCATGATGTTGAAGCGCTTTGTCTTGCCATTCACCATGCTGCCCAGCAAGTCATGCCTGCTGAAGCCTTTATAGTTTCACTGATCACTGAGGATGGGCATGAGGTGGAGGCTCCATATATGTATGACCGGGGAATTCGCCATCCCAACACCAGGCTGCCGATTAATGTCGGTATTACCGGGCGTGTAATTAAAAATCAAAAGTCGCTCCGCGTAAAGGATGTGCAGAAAGTGAGGGGGGCAAAACCCATAATGATAAATGGGGCAGAACCCACAAGGGCAATCTTGTCTGTCCCGTTGATCGTGCAAGATAAGATCGTTGGCGTGATTTCTGCTCAAAGCCGTAAATCAGATGTATATACTGCTGATGACCAGATTTTCATGGAAACGCTGTCCTCCGAAGCCGCAAATGCTTTTGAAAATGCCCGGCTATATCAGGATGTCGTAAGTGCCGGTGAAAGACGTGCTGTCCTCTACCGGGCAGGTCAGGAAATCGCCGCAGCCGGACTCGACCTTGAGCAAGTTTATCATTCCATTCATCAAGCGATTTTACAATTGATGCCCTTGGACGTTTTCACAATCATTCTCTCAGATGAAAACCAGAAAGCCCTCCATGCAGTTTATTTGTTTGATCGTGGCGAACGGTTCCCTCCATTCGATCCCGAATGGGGTATGGGACTTGCAGGCTATGTTATTAGTGAGAAGAATTCTCTCCGAGTATCGGATTACCTTAAAGAAAAACCTGTTAATGCGACCAGGTTTGGTAAACCCGGTACGCCTCGATCTTTTATTGCGTTGCCTCTCAATTCCGGATCGAAAATCGTCGGAGTTCTAACAGTTCAAGATTATCGACCAAATATTTACGGGGAAGAAGAAGAGATCCTTTTAAAAACATTGGCAGCATATGCTGGCATCGCTATAGAAAATTCCCGGCTCTTTGAAGAAACTCGCCATCGATTGGCTGAACTTGAATCATTATCCCAGGTCAGCATCTCTCTCACGAGTGCAATTGATTTGCAGCCACTTTTGGAAAATATCTTAATGAGTGCTAGAAATGCTATCCCAGCAGCTGAAAAAGGGACAATATTATTAATGGAGCTGGATGGGTTACTTCGCCTTCATGCGGTCTCTGGATATTCTGATCCTCGTCTGGTTGATTTATATCTGCCGAATCAAAATGGGTATGCTGCCAGGGTTGCTCGCGAGAGGACGCCGATCAAAATTGATGATGCCCATACAGAATATGAGATCCCATTCAAAGGTGAGATTGAAGAGATTGACGCAGTGCTAAGTGGGATAGCTGCTCCATTGATAGTTAAAGGAAAGGTGATTGGTGTTGTTTCTCTTGACAATTCCACTCGAAAATCAGCTTTTACTTCATCTGATTTGAACCTGTTGGTGACATTTGCATCACAAGCTGCGGTCGCTATTGAAAATGCCCGATTATTTACTGAAACTCAGCAGCGGTTGCACAGGTTGTCTGCATTACATTCGATTGACGCTGCCATTGGCGCTAGTGTGGATACAAATGTTACTTTAAATATTGTGTTGGAAAACATAATGTCAGAATTGAAAGCAGATGCTGCAGCAGTTTTATTGTTCAATCCACATACCAGAATGCTGGAGTATGCTGCTGGAAGGGGATTCCGTGTTCATCCTATAGAGGGGTTGCGCTTGCGATTGGGAGAAGGATTAGCTGGGCAAGCAGCGCTACAGCGCCGTGCCATTAATATATCAGATCTCCGAAAAACCGATGAAGTTGAACAGGTAATGGAACGTCCGGTTTCTAGGATTGCATCTGTTCCGCTGCAATATCTGCAGGGAGAAAATTTCGTTGGCTACAGCGCTATTCCCTTGATTGCAAAGGGGCAAATTCAAGGCGTGCTGGAAATATTCCGGCGTACTCCCATGCAGGTGGATCAGGAATGGATAAATTTCTTTGAGATGCTGGCTGGGCAGACAGCTATTGCGATTGATAATGGACGTCTTTTCGTCAATCTACAACAATCCAACCTTGAGTTGACACTGGCTTATGATGCCACCATCCAGGGTTGGTCCCAGGCGTTGGAATTACGCGATGAAGATACAGAGGGTCATACCTTGCGCGTTACTGATTTGACGCTCCGACTGATCCAGGCGATGGGGATTGAGGAAGTCGAAACGGAACATGCCCGACGCGGTTCTTTATTACACGACATTGGCAAGATTGCTGTGCCTGATAGCATTTTGCTGAAACCTGGTCCTCTCGATGAGCGCGAGTGGAATGTGATGCGACAGCATCCTCAATACGCGTATAATTTGCTGTTTCCGATCACCTATCTTCGCCCGGCTATCCACATCCCATATTGCCATCACGAAAAATGGGATGGGAGCGGCTATCCACGCGGTTTGAAAGGTGAGGAAATCCCAATAGTAGCGCGGATATTTTCCGTGGTAGATGTTTTCGATGCCCTTACTTCCAATCGCCCCTATCGCTTGGCTTGGACTCGTGAGAATGCTTTGGATTATATTCTTGAACAATCTGGGATTCAGTTCGATCCAAGGGTAGTCACTTCTTTTATGTCATTAATGGCAGGAGAGCATTGGTAATCCAATTAACATGATATTTATACAGATTAGTTATAGGGGTAAATAATTACCAACTTGCTGGATAAATTGGTAATCGAACAACACTCTTATGCGAAGTTGCGGGAAAAATTCCATTCTATCCAACTAAGCAATCTTTACGCATTGGTCACCCAAGCTACCAATCTTTTCAGCACATGCATTTATTTCAGGTGTTTATCCATCCAGCGGATAAGATGATTTAACCGCGCGATCCGTCGATCTGTCCGCCCTGTTCGTGATAATCCGTGAAATTCATCCGGGAACCTGACAAACTCGGTTTCAACACCCAACCTTTTTAATGCAACAAATACCTGTTCACTTTGCTCAATGGGGCAGCGTAAATCTCCTTCATTATGAATGACCATTGTTGGCGTCTTTGCATTAGCAATATGTGCAATTGGTGATAACTCCCACCATTTCTTGACATCCAAATAAGGTGGTTCTGCATCCACTTCATGTTCGAAAGTCCAGTTGATATCGCTGGACCCCCACTCGCTAATGAAGTTGCTTACACAACGAGAAGAAACTGCAGCTTTAAATCTCTCGGTATGGCCTATGATCCAGATTGTCATATAGCCCCCATATGATCCGCCCGTTACTCCCATTTTGTGGTTATTAATATAGGATCTTTTTGTCACCAGATCTACCCAAGCCATCAAGTCGTCATAATCTGCAGTCCCCCACGCCCCCCATATTGCTTTGGCATGTTCCTCACCGTATCCTCGCCCTCCGCTCGGATTGCATAAATAAACTATGTAACCTTTTGAGGCTAGATAGTAAAACTCATGCATGAAAAATTTGCCATATTGAGTGATTGGGCCACCGTGGATCTCCAGGATGGAGGGATATTTCTTTTTTGGATCGAAATCGGGAGGAAAAATAATCCAGCCCTGTAGGTTATTCCCGTTTGGACCTTTAAACAAGATTTCCTCCACACGGCTTAAGCTAATGGTGTCAAGGATGCCCCTATTTTCCCAGGTTACCTGTCGGGGTGGGATATCTTTTTCGGTTTCGAGAACGAAGATTTGACCAGGATCTTCCATTTGCCCATAAAAATAAGCTAGTTTCGTTTGGGATTCGTTAAATGTGAACGCTCCGACAGCACCGCCTTCCCCAATCACTTCTCGCATGTCCCCCCCTTTGAGAGATATTGATTTTAATATGGCAGACCCGTGTTCTGACGCCTGGAAGAAAAGTCTCATCCCGTTTTTTGACCAGGTTGGGTGTATCCATTCCAACGATCCACAATCATTGATGACATCGGGAGCCGTGTGGAGGTCGAATTTATCAGTCAGGTTGCTAGCTGGTTTTGAACCGTCGACCGGTACTACCCATAACCCGATATTTTTATAGCTGTAACCTAGGTTTATACCTTTCACTCCAAAATATGCTATCCGTTTGCCATCTGGCGAGAATGATGGCATCCACTTCGATCCCACAGGAGCTTTTACAATATGTGCAGGGCCGGAAGGATTTCCTTCCCTTGACAAAGGCAAAACAAAAATATCGTCGTTTTCTTCGAAGTCTGGATCAGGAGAATGGTTGGAAATATAAACGATCGATTTCCCATCAGCAGAGAAGGAGGGAGATAACTCGTCCCAAACTGGATGGTCGGTCAACTGGTTAGCTTTTCCAGTGTGTGCGTCGATCAGCCATAAATGGGTTCGCTCGTGAGGAAGGTAACCATAGCCGTCCAGTTTATAGAAAACCCTGTCGTACACGCGATCCACTACCCCAAGTTTTTTCTTATTCTCGTCTTTTTCGCGCTTAAGAACATCCGGATCGGTTTTACGGACAGTGCAGAGAAGTTTATTGCCATTCGGCGACCAGGAGACTAAACTTATCTCGCCCGGTATATCACATAATTTGTGGGCTTCTCCCCCGTTGAATGGAATAAGAAAAATCTGGGCAGGTTTGATTTTATCCCCACGGTTGGATAGGAAAGCAAGGTTTTTTCCGTCCGGGGACCAGCGAGGGGAAGCATCGGTTTGGTCGCCATGCGTAAACTGGTGAGGCTTGCCGGATTCAATGGGGACAACCCACAGGTTACTATATTTGACTTCGGAGGTCTTGTCTACTCGCTGTTTGCGATAAACAACGTGTTGTCCATCTGGAGAAATTCGCGGCTCAGACAGAATTTCGATTTGATAGAGATCTTCGACTGTGATGAATCGTTTGGATCGTGGCATTTCTGCTCCTTAATGAAGTTTATTTTCCTTCCGCAGTCAGTGCAGCTGAACCGTTCCCACATTCGAATTTCAAGTACACTGATTTTATTGAATTTTCCATCAACTCTTTCAACCGACGTCGTTCAATACCTACAGAATTAAGAGGGTTAAAAATTACTGGTTTTCCAACAATAAGGTTTCCACTCCCATGGATTGTTAATGGGAAAAACTCGAGTCGTTTTCCAGTCTCTGCATAATATCTTTCTCCTAGGCGGGCAAAACTATGTTGAAAAGGTTGCATTTTGGTAATCGGGTCTTTTGGAAGGCGATAATCCTCCGGAAATACTAGCACGAATTTTCCTTCCCTAAGGACATCCATACTCATTTCAAGGGTTTCGCGCATGCGTTCGTAATCGTTTGCGTAAACTGGAATACAACCAAGGGAATAAAAAAGTGGTACGGTAATCTTGCATAGTGCCCGGGCTACCCACCGGCTGGTCGGAGGCGTTAAGTGCAATTGTCGTTCGACGAAATCTGCTTGAAGCCAAATCGGCGCCAGTTCCTTATCCATCATGTCTGCAATAACCCACGGATGGAAGCGAAGGGGAATAGAACATGCTGCTGCTATTGGGCCAGTCGCATCTAAATGATTGGCAATGAAGGCTGCTGGTCCGCGCTGAGGCAGGTTTTCCTCCCCGATTAATTTTCCTCCCCACAGGAATAAATCTAGGACACCTGCAATGAATTGATAGAATCCATCTTTCATAGCTCACCTACAGCATCTGCAATCGCGGCCGATATTGTAATGCTTCAGCTAGGTGTGCCGGGATAATATCCTTGCTCCCGGCAAGATCGGAAATTGTTCGAGCCAGTTTCAATACACGGTGATATCCGCGTGCAGATAATTGCAATTGATTCATTGCGGACCGCATCAATGCTTGACCAGTTTCATCAAGGACACAAAATTTCCTAAGCTCTGCCGGACGCATGTCGGCATTGCATTTAACCAGAGTCCCACCATCGTTTTCGAATCGGTCTCTTTGCTTATTGCGTGCCAATTCGACTCTCTCTCTTACAGAGAAGGAGGATTCTCCAAGTCGCTTCTCGGAGAGTTTCTCGTACTCAATCCGCGGAACTTCCACGTGGATATCAATTCGGTCGAGAAGGGGTCCTGATATTCGTTTCTGGTATTTGGTCACCATCATCGACGAGCAAGTACATGGTTTAATTGGATCTCCATAATAACCGCACGGGCATGGGTTCATTGCGCCAACTAATTGGAAGCTGGCTGGAAATGTTAATGACCCTTGCGCGCGACTGATCGTTACAACTTTGTCCTCCAGTGGTTGGCGCAAAACTTCCAGCACTCGCATTCCAAATTCGGGTAATTCATCCAAAAAAAGAACCCCATAATGTGCCAGGGAGATTTCTCCTGGATGAGGCCAGTTCCCGCCACCCACTAAACCTGCATGGCTGATTGTGTGGTGAGGAGCACGAAATGGACGAATGCGTAACAATGGGGTATCTGGAGGAAGCTGGTCTGCCACTGAATAAATCCGTGTTACATCCAATGCCTCATCAATCGACATTTTTGGGAGAATCCCAGGCAAAGCACGAGCCAGTAGAGTTTTACCAGCTCCAGGTGGACCCATCATCAACACGTTATGCCCGCCGGCTGCCGCCACTTCAAGGGCGCGCTTAACGTGTTCCTGCCCCTTGACTTCTCCGAAATCTGTCGCAGGGGAAAGCGAGGTGTCCTCAACTTCTCGCGGGATATATGCTGGAATGATCTTGCGTCCTGAAAGATGGTTAAATAGTACAGGGAGTGAAGAGACGGGTATGACCTCTAAACCGGGGATGAGGGCAGCTTCAGCTGCGTCCACCTCTGGTACTACAATTCTTTTATATCCGGCTTGGCGCGCTTTTGCAGCCATCGGGAGAATTCCGCGTGCGTGACGTACTGCCCCGTCCAGGGATAGTTCCCCTACGACCATTGTCCCTTCAGCTGACTCGGCTGACAACATGCCGGTATATATCAATACTCCCAGGGCAATTGGAAGATCATATGCGGGACCTTCCTTGCGAACCGAAGCGGGGGCAAGGTTGACCACCAGGCGCTTACGTGGGAATGGGACACCAGCGTTACGAACAGCTGCTTGAACACGTTCACGGCTTTCCTGGATGGCAGCGTCGGGGAGACCGACGATCGTCATCCCGGGAAAACCGGAGGTGTAGTCGACTTCCACCTCAACAACTACTCCATCAAGTCCGATTACAGCGCAAGAATAGACGCGTGCGAGCATAAATAGAGTATAGATAAGAATGGGGGTAAAGTCAACTCAATGTGCTCGTATAAATATCACCTTTGATAAATATCTTGATGTGGCAGATCGCATGAATCGATATTTCTAGATAGGAAATTCTCGTAATGTGTGTTGAACCGAATAAATTTTCCTGAGTCCTATACACTTTTAATTAACTGTTTACTGCTGGCAATCCACCTGCCGGAGTGGCTGCCCATACCGCCCTTAATATTGCTTTCGATAAAACTTCACCAGCGAAAACTCCCACAATATTGGCCTCGCCTTTCTTTTGACCGGTTGCCAGCGAAAATATTGTGTCACCATCCAACATTGTATGCGCAGGGCGGATCACACGCGCTATGCCATCGTGTGCCATTTGGGCGACTTTTGTGGCTTGCGATTTGTCAAGTTTGGCATTGGTGGCTATTACTCCAATGACAGTATTTCCGCCGGTGGCCATTCTTAATATGGTTCGTCCCGTAAAAGTTTTCATCATTTTCAGCGTATCAGCAAATTGACCGGTCCCCCCCAATTTAACCGGACCGATCCTGGCAGGCCGCGCACCAGCAATGATCTCTCCATTTCCCGGGCTTATTACATCACCGAAAGCATTAACAGCCACGATCGCACCAACTACAATACCTCCACCGATTTCGACACTGGCAGTGCCAAGCCCCGATTTCATTGCCCCACCCAATCCAAAGATTTTCCCAATTGAAGCACCTGTTCCAGCGCCGACGTTTCCTTCTAAAACTGGTCCCCCTTTCGCACCACTTACGGCAGCGTATCCCATTTCCTTGTCAGGTGGATGTATGGATTTTCCCAAGCCTAGGTCAAATAATATTGCAGCCGGGACGATCGGGATGCGTATGGTCCCCACTCCATATCCAATATTTTGTTCAGCCAGGAATTTCATCACTCCTGCTGCAGAGTCCAAACCAAATGCTGATCCACCTGCCAGGACCACGGCATGGACCTTGTTCACCAGATTTATGGGGTTAAGCAAATCAGTTTCGCGTGTGCCAGGAGCGCTGCCACGCACATCCACTCCACCCACTGCCCCCTTTCGGCAAAGAATGACTGTGCACCCTGTGAGAGCTTCTTTATCCTGGGCATGGCCTACTTCGATTCCTGGGACATCAGTTATAGAGTTGTTCAGATTCATGAAATTACTTTAAGTTGTGAACTAAATTAAGGAATTCATCCCACTCTTCTTTAAAAAAATGCAGGGTTACGTTATTAAGTTCCAGATGATATGTAGTCTCACCATCTGGTTCATCAGCCTTCCAGGCTAGGTAGCTTTCGGTTTCCGCCAGGGTTTCAGTTGTGGGTTCGGATTCAGTTTTTGGCATTGGATTCTCCTTTTCAATTATTTGACTATTAGATTTCCGGGTCAGAACTTCATGTAAATTGGATTATTTTAATTTCCTGGATTTGTTTAGGTCGCGTAAGGATTCCTTGGAACCTCCCGATGTCTTATCGAGTCTGTTGTGCCACCATTTGCGGATTTTTCGGAGCCATTTTGGAGCTTTCCGAGGTGGGATGATATCTTCTTCCGGCGGCCAGGGGTCTCGATCCAATAGCTTGCGCAAAGTATATCTCCCAACAAGTTGCAGGGTTGCTAGCAGCGGTGCTGCCACAATGATGCCCAATATTCCTATTAGGTTGGCAGCAATAATCGCTGAAATCAGAACGAATCCTGGATGGACTTTAAGAGTATTGGCCATGATACGCGGTGAAACCAAATTATCAAAAACCTGGTCTATTACTAGAGCAGTGATTATGGCCATCGCTGTATAAGCAAAGGGCGAAAGATTAAAGAGGTATACCCCTTGGAAGTAAGTTACTATCCCGAGCACAATCCAGTTAATCGCTGGACCAATATATGGCAGAAAACTGGCAAAGCCAGCTATGATCGCTATTCCGACAGCATAGTGGACCCCCAGGATGCTCATAAAAAAAGTATAAGCCACCACCTTCGAAATGAAAATAATGATTTGCCCTCTTAAAAATGCATTCCAGATAAGTCCCAATTTTTGACTTAGTCGGTGGATATCTTCCGTATAACCAGGGATATCCACCTGAAAGATCCGTGCTCGAAATCCCCCGCTTTCCAGGAGCAAAAAATAAGAGACAATTACCACGAATGCTGTCCAACCTAATGTCGATGCAGCACCACTTGCCAATGTCCCTACCAAACCCCCAACTTGACCAAGTGCTGGCTCGATATAGCTCAGAACCTGTTGAGCGATCGCTTGCCAGTCAATTGTTGAAAAGTCAAATTTGAATGGTCCTATTACATATATTTGGTGCGACAGGCTTTCGATAAAAGAAGGAAGTTGATTTGCATAATTCTGAACAGCAGTTATCAGGTTTTGGATTTGACCTACCAGACCAACACCCCCCCAGGTGAGTAAAGTCAACAGGCTGAGAATGAAAATGATATAAATTAAATTAACCGCCATCGCCCAGGAGAGGGGGGTCCTTTTGCTAATTAATGAGGCCAATGGTAATAAGAGATAAGAGAGGATGAACGCCATGAGCACGGGGCCGATAATGTATTTAAAGCGCACAAGCAATGCACCGAGTATGGCTACCATGGTCAGGGTAATTACGAGTTTGGCCGTAGCGCCCCAATGTGGGGAAGCAGGTGGCTGGATATCTTGCATTAAATTCTCCTTGGTAATCTATTCTATCTTCAAGAGATGGATTTTACAACAGACGCGCGCTTATAATTGAGGTATGCGCCAAAAGAATTTTGCCATCCTATTATTATTTTTCCTTTTTACATCTTACTCTCCGATAAAGCTTGTTGACCAACTCGCTGTAAAAACTCACCCCGACGGACCGCTTTACATCGGCGATCAAGTCAGTTTCGAGGTTCTGGTCCCGGCAGAAGTTGGTAATAATAATGAAAGCATTAATGTCTCTTTCAATGGTCAGGCACTCGGAAGCACTGGGTTTGCCCCATATGGTATTAGTGGAAGAAATCAGGCGACTCTGTGGTGGATATGGAATACAAAGGACTTGAAAGCTGGCAGCTACCAATTAACATTTACACGAATTCCTGAAAATACAGTCTGGACCGAGACTTATTATCTTCACTCATCAAAACTGGTTCCGTCCCCCGAACCTTCAGCTCACTGGGTTACCACGACAACAGATTGTTGCAATCTTCACTATATTTCAGGCACAGCTGCTGAACGCGACATAATTCTTCTTACCCAGGAAGCTGACAGTGAATCCTCTGAAGTATCTGCACAATTGAGCTCCACCCTAAATGAACCCATTGACGTGGTTTTTATGTCACGAGTCGTTGGTCATGGGGGTTTTACCTTGAATGGCATTTACGTTTCCTATTTGGACACCAATTACATTGGCAATGATATGCCCATTTTGTTTCATCACGAGTTTGTTCATTATTATGACAATGCACTGGGAGGTATTTATCGGCCTTCAATTCTCGAGGAAGGCTTGGCGGTCTATTTATCAGGAGGTCACTTCAAACCCGAACCAATTGGCCCTCGTGCAGCATCCTTGCTCGATCTAGGGTGGTACATACCATTAACTTCTTTAGTAGATAATTTTTATAATCAACAACATGATATTGCATACTTGGAAGCAGGATCTCTCATACAATATATGATCGATACCTTTGGGTGGAATGCCTTCAACGAATTTTACCGCACTATCCCAGCACCGAATAACCAACCAGTTTCCTCCGTTTTAAGCGCGGCTTTATATAAGCATTTTGGGAGATCTTTTACTGAATGGGAGGATGGTTACCTTTCTTATCTGCATTCATTTCCTATCTCCGAAACAGAACGGACCGATCTTCAATTGACGGTCAATTTTTTTGACACCGTTCGGCGATACCAAAAGGTACTTGATCCATCAGCTTATTTCCAGACTGCATGGTTACCCGACGGTGCGGTTATGCGTCAACGAGGTATCGTTGCTGACTTCTTGCGCCGACCAATGGGATGGAAGAATCAACTTTTGGAAGCTCTCCTTATCCGCTCGCAGAAAGTATTATATAGTGGGGATTATCAATTAGGTGATACGATTTTAAAGGGAACGAATTGGATGTTGGATATTGTTGCCCGGTAGAATAAATTCAGGCGGCATTTTGCCGCCTGAATTTATTCTATTTCAGTTTGGGAACTATTTTTTTACGCACACGTTCCGCCAATTAAAGGTACCAGGAATGGAATTACTTTGCACCATAAGTTGAGCTGGTCAATTAATACAAAGAACCCGACACATGCGCAGATGATCAATAAAAATACGATCACGATTATCAGCCAGATTGGGAATTTTTTCTTGGTGGGGGTGCTGGGCTTCTGGACTGGGCTCGCCGGAACCTGACCAGGAAAAACATCCACGGGAGCAGTGGATGGAGGAGGAGTGGGGGTTGGTACTGGAGTTGGAGTAGGTATTCGGATGGGTGCTGCTGTTTTGAGAGACTGGGCGGATGAAATGACTGTGGCGTTTGGGTCGAAAATTGGTTCATACATCAATACTATATTTTCCCCTAAAGTGACCGCATCGCCTGGTTTAAGCCCTTGTGAACTTGTGATTCGTTGTCCATTAATGAATGTTCCATTGGTCGAACCAAGGTCCTGGATCACATATCCCGATTCTTGCGTGGTTAGTTTGGCATGTTTTCGCGAGACTTCAGCATCATTGATCGCAACGCCATTGCTTGCATCCCGTCCAATGATTATTTCAGCCGAATCGAGCGGGTATACCGTTCCAGGATTTGGTCCGGATCGCATAACTAACTGGAATTGAGCAGCCATTGTTCCTCCTGAATAAATGCAAATAATTGATATCTGCTCATAGTGTACAGATATTAGTTGAAATTGTCAATTCATTGTGCTAGTTCTATACATGAACGACTTTGTCGGGATCACATTTGTCTGTCTTCCTAATTCAAAAACATCGAGTCCTAATTTCTGCTCGTTGGATTTGAGGCATTTGAGATTTTTCTCTTCACTTTCCACGGATAGTATTTCTTGCACACTGACAAGAAAAATGTATAATGGACCAGGATACATAAATGTTGAATAATGGGAACTGTCGGGGACGAAGTGTATGAAATCGCATACCGGGGTATTGCGTGAAGCTCGCCAGCGGATGGAAATTAAAAAAGTTCCCATTGATGCACAGGAACGATTAATAGAGCTATTAAGCTTGTTTATGACTGTAATGGATGAACAAAGCTTGATCGATGGAACCATCGCCAGTCAGCTTATAGATGTGCTCGCGGAAAACGGGAATCTCCTATTGCTGATTCAGCGCCAGGCGGCTGAATTGGATGCCTTTAAACGAATTACGCGAAATCTCGCCTCAAGCTTGGAACTCCAGGCGGTTCTGGATGGGGTGGTTAAAGAAGCCATGCAACTTGTGAAAGACGCTCAAGACGCCCATATATATCTATTTCAAGAAGAAAAATTAATATTTGGAGCATCATTAAAAAACGATGGTGAAGAAAATATTCAATTTTCTGAACCTCGCCCAAATGGATTGACGGGGACTGTGGCTCATGAGAAAAAAATGATTATCGTTGAAGACATCAGTAAACATCCCATATTTAAGGATATGCCGAAAACGTGGTGCGGTTCAATTATTGGTTTACCTTTGATGATGGATAGCCAGGTAATCGGGGTAATGAACCTTGCTCGAACGAGTGTGGGTGAATTTTCTCGATCGGAAATTCGCCTGTTGACTCTTTTAGCAGACCAGGCTGCGATTGCTATCATGAATGCTCATTTACATGCTGCTGTCAGACATCAGGCTCGTAGTGATGCTTTAACTGAACTACCAAATCGTAGAGCTCTTGATGAACGCTTGGAAAGGGCAATTGTTCAGTCTGAATCATCCGGGAATCCCTTTAGTGCGGTTATGATGGATTTGGATGGATTTAAGGTAATTAACGATACATACGGACACAATGTTGGAGACGAAGTGTTGCAGCAAGTTGCTAATAAAATGGAAATGTCTTTGCGCTCCTCCGACTTTCTGGCTCGCTATGGGGGAGATGAATGGACCTTGGTTCTTCCAGAGACAAACCTGGCACAAACACAGGTAGTAATTCAGAAAATTCAGAATGGGTTGCGTAACAATCCGATAAATCTACCTGATGGAAAGACAACCATCATTGGTGTTTCTGGTGGGGTTGCCCTTTATCCTTTACACGCAGATACAGCCCCAGGGTTGATCCGCGCGGCTGATGAAGCACTATTTCGAGCAAAAAAGAATAGTCGGGGACAATTTCTGGTGGCTCATAACGGCGATTCTTGATCGACCTATAGATGGCTTGTCATGCGGCCAAATTCACGCTTCACGAATTATTATCTAAAATTAGATATCTATAAAATTCGTAATTACGCTTCCCGTTTTCACAAATTCAATATTGGAGATGCACATTGCCCCGAAAAGTAAAACTTATCTTTAACTCAACTGCAGATATGGGTCAGGCTTGGCAGATTGCCAATAATCTCCGTCCGATCATTGCAGCTTATGGTAATGCTGACTGGAGCGGGACAGTATATCCCACACATGCAGTCGAACTGGCCTACCAGGCAGGCGAACAAGGTTATGACATGGTTATTGCAATAGGAGGCGATGGGACAGTCCATGAAGTAATTAACGGATTAATGTTAGTTCCCGAATCGAAGAGACCGATCTTGGGAATCGTCCCGGTTGGCTCGGGAAATGATTTTGCCCATTCGATCCGCCTGCCAGAAAAACCGGATGTAGCTCTGGTGCATGCCTTGAAAAGTGAACCACGCCGACTCGATCTGGGCCTGTTTTCTGATGACTCAGGCCGAAAGGAATACTTTGATAATACACTTGGCATCGGCTTCGACGCCGTAGTCACAATCCGCTCTCACAAACTTCCCGTTGTACGCGGCTTCTTGATGTATCTTACCGCAGTCATTCAAACGATAGTATTAAATTTCAATCCTATGAGCCTCCAGGTTAAAACGGACTCTGAGGCTTGGGATCTGTCCACCCTCATGTTAACCTTGTGCAATGGATCTCGGGAGGGTGGTGGATTCCAGGTGGCCCCACTCGCGCGTAATGACGACGGTGTGCTGGAATATGCGACTATCAGAAAGGTTAGTCGCCTGATGATGTTTCGACTTGTGCCGGAAGTGATGAAAGGCACTCACGGGCGATTTAAGCAAGTCCGTATGGGATCGTTTCACCAGATGAAGATAACTTCTGATCGCGCACTATTCATCCATGCTGATGGTGAGATTTATACTGGTTTAAACACCGATACGAGACGATTGTCTATTGATGTAGTTCCTGGAGCCATTCAGGTGGTTTGTGGGTAAAATCAATCAGCCAAAAGCGGAACCAAGCACAATAAAACGGAAACCCTTACTCGATAAAACGTATCCTCCTTATGCCTACTCTCATTCAAAGTTTACAAGGTCGCGATATCGGATTTTTACGGATCGTCGCTCGGTTTTGGGGGATTGAGTTGCTGGCTTCTGATACTGAATTGGCAATAATGGAAATAGCAAAGGTTTTGAATGATAAATCATTAGTTGCAGAAATAATCGCCTCTCTTACACTCGACTCCCGATCCGCCCTTGAGATGCTTGTTAAGGCTGATGGGAAGATTCCGTGGGGAACTTTCGCCCGTCACTTTGGCGAAATCCGTCCAGCGGGTCCTGCCAAGCGAGATCGCGAACAAATTTTCCTTCACCAGGGTTCCGCATCTGAAATGCTCTTTTATCGAGCTTTCTTGGCAAGAGCTTTTTTTGACCTCTCCGCTGGTGTTCAGGAATACGCGTATGTTCCCGACGAATTCCTGCAATTAATCACTCAAATTGGCATCCCGCCCACCTCCATCAAATCTGGCAAGCCAAAGCCTGAAAAAACAACAATCGAATTGGACGCTAAAGCGTCTGCAAATTTGGCTGAACCGTTGGGTCGTCCAGCCTCTCCAAAGGAGCGTGAACTCATCATTCCCGTTTCAGACTCTATATTGGATGATGCCACCACACTTCTTGCTGCTCTCCGCATGGGGCGTGCGTTCCCGCTTACGTGCATCCCTGTTAATGTCCTGACAAAATTCCTGATTGCAGCAAAATTAATTTCTCCTCCTTCTCTTAATGGAAATTCCCAATCATTGGTTCCCCAGATCGAACCGGTTCGCCTTTTTTTAGAGGCTTCCCGTAGGGATGCTCTGGAAATATTGGTAAAAGCCTGGGAGAAAAGTGAGATTTTCAACGAACTTACCCAAGTTCCCGGTCTCATTTTTGAGGGTTCGTTGAGCAACACGCCACAGATCACACGAAAATTCATTCTTTCACAGCTTGAAATGCTGCCAAAAATCAAATGGTGGAGTCTCCCGGCATTTATTCAGACGATCAAAGAAAAAAACCCTGATTTTCAACGCCCTGCGGGGGATTATGATTCGTGGTTCATAAAAAAAATATCAGACGGCTCATACTTGCGTGGGTTTACTTATTGGGACAGTGTGGATGGAGCATTGATACGATATATCATTACAGGTCCCCTGTTTTGGTTGGGACGGGTGGAATTGGCAACTCGATTTGGAAGCGAGTTTGTGAGTGCCTTTCGAAGTGCACGATTTCAATCTAGCAATCTAAATGAAGGAACCGGGAAAGTCCACGTTTCATCGCAGGGGAAAATTAGTGTTCCACGATTATTCCCCCGATCTGCCAGATACCAGATTGCCCGCTTTTGCGAATGGGGAATTGATAAAGGGGATGAGTACACGTACCAGGTTACAACCGGGAGTTTAAAATGTGCCAGGGAGCAGGGGCTCAATCTAGGTCAATTCCTAAGCTTGCTGGCAAAAAATTCGGCTGCTGAGATTCCACCAGCGTTTATAAAAGCCGTTAATCGTTGGGACTTGAAAGGGACTGAAGCCTGGCTGGAGGTTCGAACAGTATTAAAGGTCTCTCGTCCTGAAGTTTTAAATGAACTAAGAAAATCGAAGGCTGGGCGATTTTTGGGTGAATCTCTTGGTCCAGTGACTGTTGTAGTAAAAAGTGGAACGCAAGCCAAAGTGCTTGCTGCTCTCGCTGAGTTGGGATTGCTGGGCGAGGTTGTTCAAGGAATCTGAGGTTATTTCTATGCTACATAACAAGATTAGCCAGATACAGATATCAGATATAAGGTGGTCACTTTCATTCAATAATATTAGGAGGAGAATTTATGTCCACAAAAACTGACTGGATATTTCAGGAACTTGAGAGCCTTAAGGCGCAAGGTCTGTACAATCGTATCCGCATCATTGGCTCACCACAAGGAGCCTGGTTGATAGTGGACGGTAAAAGAGTCCTCAACTTTTGTTCGAACAACTACCTGGGTCTGGCTAATCACCCGAAATTGGTGGCTGCAGCCAAGCAGGCGCTAGACGAGATGGGCATTGGTCCCGCAGCTGTTCGCACAATCGCCGGTACCATGACCATCCATGTTGAACTGGAAAAACGCTTGGCTGCGTTCAAAGGAGTCGAAGCAGCTATTACGTTTCAAAGTGGGTTCTCTGCCAATTTGGCAACTATCCCGGCACTTGTGGGAAAAGAAGATGTCATCTTTTCGGATCGTTTGAACCATGCCAGCATCATTGATGGTTGCCGTCTGTCTGGCGGGAAAATCGTCCCATATGAACATTGCGATGTTTCTTCCTTGGAGACGGCTATTATGGAAAACCGCTCTCAGTTCAGGCGCGCTTTGATCATTACTGACGGCGTCTTCAGCATGGATGGGGACATGGCTCCTCTCGATAAGATCTCCGAGGTGGCGAAAAAGCACGACATCCTGCTAATGGTGGATGACGCTCATGGGGAAGGGGTCCTGGGCAAGGGAGGGCGGGGGATTGTGGACCAATTTGGTTTGCATGGTAAAGTGGATGTGGAGATTGGGACCATGTCAAAGGCTTTTGGGGTCGTTGGCGGTGTTGTGGCAGGATCCCCTGTGATCGTTGAGTGGTTGCGCCTTAGAGGTCGTCCATTCTTATTCTCCTCGGCGGTCACTGTTCCTGACGCTGCAGCTTGCTTAGCGGCCATCGATATTCTCGAATCTTCAACCGAGTTGGTAGACCGCCTGTGGGACAACGCAAAATATTTCAAAGCTGAAATGAAGAAATTGGGTTTCGATACCGGCTTAAGTACTACCCCAATTACACCGGTTATGTTGGGAGAAGCCCCGCTGGCTCAGGAGTTCAGTCGAAATCTGTATGAAATGGGAGTATTCGCCATGGCGCTCGGGTATCCCACTGTCCCGCAAGGAAAAGCAAGAATTCGAGTAATGCTTTCCGCTGCTCATGATAAAAGTGATTTGGATAAAGGCTTGGAAGCATTTTCGATTGTAGGGAGGAAGTTGGGGGTTATATAATTATCTTGGTCGAATTGAAATGCCAAAGGGCAGCCACGCAGCTGCCCTTATTTTATTTTTGAATTGTACAAAGAATTTCTGCCCATTTACGCGAATATTCTCCCCCGGAACCATCTTCTTTGGTATCCCACCATGCCGAGAGCATGCTGTAGCAGAATGCCCAATTCAACAATTTCCTGCGTTCGAATCCCAGTCGTTCCGACAAGATGGCGATCCTTCGTTGAGTTCTCCTCAAGACTTCCTTCTCCTCTGGTATCGTTCCCCATGGGTTTAGCAGAAATGGGCCAACTTCGTACTCCGGCGGTCCTACAACACCCTTTGGATCAATCACGAGCCACCCTCGGTCAGTTGAGAGAATATTGAAGTGGTGAAAATCACCATGCAAAAGAGAATGGGGATGCTCATCCGCAAATAATTCGGGTATCATCTCTTCTACCATTGACACAATCTTTTCCGGGAATGGGCCTGTAGTTCCGCCAAAGAGAGGCCGAAGTGTATTTAACTCGTCAAACCAATCTCTCAAGTTAATAAATCCTTCACCTGCTGATAAAGGGATTTGAATTGTTTGCATTACTTTTGCCGCGATTTCAGTGGCTGAGTCATCGTCTTCGACCATGGAAAGCATGGTTCCGGGTCTCAAACGCTCAAGTAGCAGCATTCCATGGGTCGCATCAGCTTCAAGCAACCGGCAGGCACCATTTCCTGCATAAAAATTTAATGCATTGATCTCACTGGTCAGTTCGCGATTGGGAACCCCAATTTTTAGCACAGCTGGTGTGCCATCCGCCCTGGTAACTGCGCAAACATAATTAAATGATAGGACGAATGGTTTTCCCAACGAAAGATCCCAGCGACTAGATGCATCGAAAAGCAAATTTCCCAATTGATCCAGGTAATTTTGACCAATAGTGCCAAATGTGTTAATTATATTGTTTACGAAGGCGGGGGGCAGGATCATAAATTTCGTAAAAACAATTAGGGATTTTGCAGAAAATCGCCCATCAGTCGGACATGATGAAGTTCATCATAAAGAGCCGGGTGAATATCACCACTCTCGATATTCAAAATGGGGGGCACCCGGATAAGTCATCAGGATGGGCGAATGAGTGGCAATGATGAACTGCCCATTTTGCGGGAATATATTCTTGTCTTCAAATTGTAAATTATCAGAAGGTCTACAGGGTAAGTTTGTTTGTTAGGTAATTTTCGTAATTGAACTGACAATAAATGGATCATGGTCGGTTATATACCACCCTTTCTGTTCATTTGCGCTTATTCTTTTGGTATTTCTGCCAATGGACTCGTGTTTCATCAAATTGTGTTCGGGATGCCTTTGCCTCAGCTGGGTAGCCGACATAGAGAAGCCCAAGTGGCGTGATGTGTTTTGGCAAGCCAACAATCTCCCTTACAATCCGAACAAACTCGGCCACTGGGTGCACTCCTACCCACACAGTTCCCAAACCCAGTCCTGCAGCTGCAATTAGGATATTTTCACTGGCCAGGCTGCAGTCTTGAACCCAGAAAAGCCTTGCAGCCGGGTTGATAGATAATGATGGATTCCCGCACACCAGGATGGCTGCCGGGGCATTCCGATTGCCGAATATTAACCGGCCGCGGAATTGAGCCAATTTTTCTGGGTCGGTGATGATAACGAATTCCCACGGTTTACAATTCATTGCAGAAGGGGCAGCCATGGCAGCTTTGAGCAATAGTTCGAGTGTTTCGGGCTCGACCGGTTGATCTGTATATTTTCGGATGGATCTACGGCGGAAGATCGAATCTAATGTAGGATTCACAATTGTATCCATAGGTGATATGGATTTATTAACATGTTAGCCGATGAATTTTGGAACACTTCAACCCGATAATTGCTGGCTGGGGAATAACTTTTCAAAGACTTCAGGGCAATACTTTTTAACCATTTCAGATGAGAGACCATTTTCCCTGCAGATTGCTGCATATAGATCAGCAGAAGGACGCTTTACTCGCTTCTGGGTTACATTGTCTAGGTCCCAAAGCCCAAATCGCTGAGTCCACCCGCGCTCCCACTCAAAATTGTCCACTAAAGACCAGTGGAAGTAGCCCCTGACTGGCCAATTGAAGTTTACAGCCCGCCACATTGCGTGTATGTGCTGTGCGAGATATCGCGGTCGAATGCGGTCCGTCTTGTCTTCGATGCCGTTTTCGGTTACCAAGATGGGCAGGGTCGGATAAGTCTTCGTGACCCATTTGAATGCCCAGGAAAAGCCCTCAGGTTTATTAATGTTCATTCCTGCGTCTGCCGTGTCTGATCCCTCTGGAAAATAAGATCGCGAGAATAATTCGGACCGCTTTCGCAGGTCAAAGGCAACCGTATCCACCGAATAGTAATTCAATCCAAAATAATCTTGTGTCCCTTTGGCTTCTGGAATGGAGATTGACCCCAAAGGTGATTTAAGCATTCCTGTGGAAATGGCCGATGGAAATGCGAGGTTTATCCCCTCGAATTTTATGTTTCTCATAAATTGGTCGAGTGGGGACCATGAGTGGGCAGGTTCCTGTGGCCGGAAATGCAGTGCGTAGCCCACTCGTGATTCCGGCTGGAGCTCGTGAATTGCGCGATAGGCTGCGGCATGCGCGCGTGCCATGTTGGCCTGTACTTGAATGCTCAATTTCAGGTCTGATTTACCGGGTGGGAAATTCCCGCGCAGGTAACCTTCAAGAGCATAAACATTGGGTTCATTGATGGTACACCAAAGGGAGCAATACTCTTTTAGCGCACCGACCACTTTACGCGTGAATTTTTCAAATAGGGGAACCACCGCGTTTGTTTCCCAGCCTCCCAGGTCTCCCACCCAAAGAGGGTCGGTAAAATGATGCAACGTGACCATGGGCAGGATGTTTCGTTCCCGCAGACCGATTAATATCGTACGGTATCGCTCAAGCGCTTCCTCGTCCCAGTGGTTTGGGGCTGGTTGGATACGACTCCATTCCACTGATAACCGGTGGGCGTTTTGCCCTGTATCGGCAGCATGATCCATATCTTCCTTCCAGCGACCGTTCCACCAGTCACTGGCTAATCCCGATTTATCAGCAGTGTGCCCTTCTTGTTCCCATTTGTACCAGTTATTGTTTGTATTGCCGCCTTCCACCTGGTGCGAGGCAGTAGCAGTACCCCATAAAAAGCCTATAGGAAAATGATATGATGCGTTTATCACCTTATCTCCATTTTTTCGCGCAGTTACAACAAAAATGCTATTGCATTTTGTGACGGGCAATAAATGCCAGGTATAACGCGACCGATCCGGCTACCGCAGCGTTTAACGACCCAATTTGACCCTGCATTGGTAGGCGCAGCAGGAAGTCACAACCCTTAAGCACTAAGGGGCGGATTCCCTCCCCCTCGCTTCCAACCACAATAGCCAGGGCACCATTTAGTGGAATTTCCCCGGGTTCCTTGGAATCGGGATTTTCATCCAATCCCACAATCCAGGCATCCGCTTTTTTTAACTCCCCGATGGCTTGTGCCAGGTTTGTTTGTGCTACCAACAAATGTTCACAAGCTCCGGCAGAAGATGAGACGACTGCCGGGGTAATTTCCGCTGCTCGATGGGGAGGAATCAGCACACCATGCACTCCCACAGCCTCCGCAGTGCGGATAATGGTCCCCAGGTTCTGGGGATTCTGTAGAGTGTCAAGGATGAGCACAAACAGCGGTTCCTCGCGAGATTTGGCACTATCGAGAATGTCTTCCAACCCCACATACGGATATGCGCTCGCTTCCAGCGCTACGCCCTGGTGGCTATCCCCAAGTTTATCCAGTCGAATGCGCGGCACGTGTTCAATTGGAATTTTTCGCATGGCAGAAAGATTCAGGATCTCGGTCATTCGGCCTTTTTCTTGCACACCATCTGCAATTTGCAATTTAAAAACATCTCGTCGTCTGGCACGCAGCGTTTCGAAGACCGGGTTACGTCCATAGATGAATTCTTTCATATGAATATTGTAAACCAAATTTTGGATGCTGTTTGTACAATGGGCTTGTGCGCCAGGACAACTATGCTTTTAGGGGATACGGCAAAGACTAATGACTAACAAATCCGGAACTTTTGGGATGTCAATAACCAGTTCATAGTTCTTACCCTAAACAGTCCTCAGGAATTAATATGGCAAGTCAGTAACTATTGTTTCCACTCCTGACTGACTCCGCCATGCCAACACTTGTAAACGAACCCTTTCAAACTGATCAAGACTTGGGTTCCAAGGTAAAGATTCCCGCGCAAATAGACACTTGTTTGTAATGCACCTTGTACCCTGACTTTTCTATTCCGGGAATTGCTTCATCTGCTACCCAGTAATATTCATCCTCCCAATCACTTCCGATATCATTTTTTACTTTCTCCAATGATGCAGCATCTTGAAATGCAATGTCTCCAATGATTATTTTGCCAGTTGGAGCGAGATGATGGAGCAAATTGCCCAAAATGCTGACCTTTTGATCCAATGAGAAGTGGTGAAAAACGTACGCTGAAACAATCCTGTCGAAGGGTCGGTCAAGTTCTATTGGCAAGTCCATCCGCAGGTCTTGAAGAACAAAATGAGCGTTGGCGAGTTTTTGACGAGCTATATCCAGCATTTTTCTTGAGAAATCTGTGCACCACATGTCGCAGCCTAGTGCTGCATATCGGACAGCTAAATTGGCAGTACCTGTCCCTAGGTCTAAAACGGACATACCGGATTTAATATCCGTAAGGTACACCATCAAATCAAGAAGGTTTTTGTAACCCCAGAAAGGGAATTGATCAACCGATATTGAAGCATCATATGTATCTGCCCATTCGTCAAATACTAAGGAGGAATAGGAATCGAGAGAATGCCGGTTGTTACCATTGCCAATGTTCATCAGGTCATGCCTCATCAGGTTTTATCAATGTCTTTTCACGAAGTCTCGAAACTGAAATGTTAATTTTATGGATTCTCCTGAAATAATGAATTTTGTTCAATAACCAAATATGGGAAGATTTCCTCATCCATTATTATTGCGCAATGGAAACATTATTTATTCTCCAGCAAAGGAATATTAATCAGCATCCGGGGGTTGAGAATGCGCTCGAGAGCAAATCCAAGCATGGCAAACGCGAGGCTTGTTAGCAGCAACAGGAAAATCGGCTCCAATACCCAAAACGGCGATCCATATAGTGCCCCTCGCGCAAGTCCGTCGTATATGATTCGCCCCCACGTAGGGTAAATCGATTGGATATTAAAAAAACCAAGTGTAGCCTCCCAAAAAATAAAACTTGGCACTTGTGTCACTAATTGTGGGATCAACACCGGCATGATCCGGGGTAAAAGATAATGAGTAATTATCCTTCGATTGCTTGCTCCATACGATAGAGCACTTTCGATATACGGGGCTTCTTTTGCTTGGAGCAGTGCAGATCGAAGTATTTTAAGTGGCGAGCCAAATGCATTGATGACCACCACAATCCCCAATATGACCCAAATATTCCAGTTAAATAGCACATTTACCAAGACTGCGATTGCCAGGCTAGGCAAGACCATGTTGATTTCAGAAATTCTTTGGATCAAAGTATCAACCCAACCCCCATACCATACACCGATGGCTGGCAATAACATGGCCACTAGTGTGGTGATAAGCGTCCCCACCAAGCCAATGAACAAAGCAAATGGCATTCCCCATAACAAAGGCACCAGCAAGTCCCGACGTGCATAATCTGTTCCCACCGGTCCGTACACCTGCCCTAAAAGTACAAATTGGACCTGAAGGTCACTTTCCGGCTCAAAGATTAAACTCGTAACAGTCAGTTTGTATATTCCGCGTTCTGGAGTCAGCTCCGCCGAACCCGGTTCTGCGAATAGCATATTGAATGCTGGCATGGCGTATTGCGAAGTCATATCGTACCAGTTTCTCCAGGCGGGATTCTGACTGATAAGATGAGGGATTGGAATGCCTCCCTCAAAATCATAGCCCGAGTCCCGTGCTGTGATAGTTCGTTTGAGATTGAGACTCCTACCGTCCGGGGACTTCCATTCCAGTGAAACGAATGGAGGCTGCTGGTCATATTTGGGGTCGAAATAAAGGAAGATCTCGCTGGGGGTTTCCTTATAAGAGTAATCAAATGTGAAGGTTATCGTTTTTTCAGCCCACCCATTATCCAGCGTTCTTACAAATACATTGGCTTCCTCACTATTCTGGTCCATGATGAGTGTAGAAAGCCACGCGGGATTACTGAATAGATTCACCCACTGGGGCATAGCAGTTTTCGGGAGATAACTTCGACCTAATAAGCGCTTCTGTTCATAATCCTTTCCAACTTGCTCATAAGGTAATACAGTGACTACATATATCGATCCTACAAGTAATATGGAAATAACCGTTAGTCCAAAAATAGCCGAGGGATACATACGAAGTTCCTGGAAGAAGAATCTAACCTTATCTCGTAGATCATAAATTGATACTTTGATATTACCTGCCACTTGAACCCATGAGACGCTTCGTCTCTTTGGATAGCTTGGTAATTTGGTTAAGTCTCCAAGTTCCTTATCATTCTTTCTGGACTTTCCCCAAAACACACTCTTCGTTCTCTTTGATTTGACTCGAACACCTGCATCCATTTCATTTTTTGCTGAATCAAGACGAATTTGTGGGTCAACTATTAAGTAAACAGCATCAAGTAAGAAAGCTACTATTCCAAGTAGGTAAGCAAAGATGACTACGATGCCCACTGCAATCATTAACTCGCCTGGCTCCATACTCTCTCCCCAGAAATTAGGCAGGGCTTCTTTGATATACAGCCAGCCCAATCCTGGCCAGCGGAAGATCACTTCCAATGCCATGCTCAACTGCCAGAAACTTATCAGCGTGGTGGCAAAACTTGTGATGAAATAAGGCAGTGCTGGCCGCAGGATGTATTGCCTTTCGAGCATTTTGGGTGGAAGACCTTTGGCTTTACCGAGGTCGACATAATCTTCCTCTGAATAGATGATAAAAAAGGTCCGCCAGGCATAAACAACTTGGAAAAAGAGGCTGAGGACGATTGCCGACACTGGCAAGATCATATGTTTTGCAATGGATAATAGGTACTCCAATTGGTTTCCGGGTTTTGGGATATCGTACATACCGCTAAAAGGGAGCAAGCGTAATTGAAATGCAAAAATGGAAATGAGTAGAATGCCAAACACCCAGCTCGGAACAGATGAGATCGGTGCAAGTATTGAGAATAACCTATCCGATCGATTCCCGTAATTTCTCGCCAAATACAGAGAAAGGGGGGTGCCAATTAAAAAAACCAGGAGATACGCAGTGGCTACCAATAATAATGTGTTGGGAAGATATAACATTATGATGTCGCGCACGTTGGCCGTCGCTCTGTTAATGCTGAAGAACGAAGCTGATTGCCTCAGGCCCAACGGCCCCCAGTTAAATGTAAGTGCTTTAATTGTCCAAAGTAAATTCCGCGGCAGGTACGGGAGGTTTAATCCCATTTCATTGCTCAATTTTTCAGTCAGGGCCTTCACCTGGTCTGGATCGGGAGACTCGAAGAAATTTCCTTGGGTACTATTTTGAACTATAAGTTTGATTTGCGCTTTTATACTGGTTTCAAAGGGGGATTCGGGTGGCCCTAGTCCGCGCCGGGATGGTTGGCTTGCTAGCAGCACAGTGATAAAAACCCCGATAAAAATGGTCGCCGAAATAGTCAAAATCTTTCCAGCCAAATATTGCATTACTCTCAATACAGGTCGTGGGCGTCGAGTCGCTTGTGATGCGACTATAGGCTCGGATTCCTTTTCGACCTTTTCCTGGCTCATTGGTTCTTGTCGGGGACTTGGTCGAGTGTCTTCATCGGTTTGCCCCGTTTTTTCAGGTGAGGTTTCTGTGCTTGCAGGTTGACCGATTTCTTTCAGGAGACGCGCTGCCGCCCATTCCATCCCCTTGCAGGCGCGTACGCTTTCTGGATTGATCCGGAGTGCTTGTTCGAGATATCCCTGGCTCGCTCGTGGGCTGCTGAATGCCGCTAAAATAAGCCAGGCTTCTTCCAGGTCAGGGCACAGCGAAGCCGCCATCCTGGCCCAACTGCGGGCGGTCCGAGAGTCACCCTGTTGTAAAGCCTGGCGGGCTTTTAGAATCGCTTGCTGTGCAGCCTCAAGATCATTTTTCATGGTGTCTTCTGGTTGGTTTGACCCTGGCAAAACTATACCCATCCATTGCTAAACCGCTTGCGATAAAAAAAGAAGGAAGGTTAGCATTCAGCTCCCTCCAAGATTGTATGGGCTACTAAGAAGTGTTTCGATGGAAAGCAAGGGAATAAGCTTGTGGTTTTACCAATGCCAGGTGGTGCCGTCTTTGCTGTCTTCGATGGCTACGCCGAGTTCTTTCAACCGGTCACGGATTAAATCCGACATCGCCCAGTTCTTTTGCTTGCGCATTTCAGCACGAATTTCTACCAGCAGGTTGACGAACTTTTCTGCATTACTGTCATTGGTTTTTTTCAACTCTAAACGAAGTCCGAGTACTCCTGTCAGCTTGATTAGAGTATCTTGGGCTGGCTTGAGATCAGAATCATTTACGCCCGAATCACGGGCGGTATTCACGGTTCGGACCAACTCGAAAAGCGCTGCCAGCCCTCCGGAAGAATTAAAATCGTCGTCCATCGCCTCGATAAAGGTTTGCTGGGTGGTCTCAGTGACTTTATCTAGCATGGCTCGTATCTCTGAGGAAGCTCCGGGGGCGCCTGCTGGTGCTGGCTTTAATGCCGACCGCAGCCGGTCCAACCCGCGTTCTGCCGCGTCGACGATATCATCCGAATATGAAAGAGGGGCCCGGTAAGAGCCGTTTAAGATCATCATCCGCAGGGCATCCGCCTCATGTTTGGAAAGGAACTCGTCTATAGTGACCAGGTTGCCAATCGACTTGGACATCTTTTCCCCCTGCAACTGCAGCATACCGTTGTGCATCCAGAAACGGGCAAACGGCTTTCCGGTAAAACATTCGGTTTGGGCAATCTCATTTTCGTGGTGTGGGAATACCAGGTCATTTCCGCCGCCGTGAATGTCGATTTGCTCACCGAGGTGGCTAAGGTTCATAGCTGAACACTCAATATGCCAGCCTGGGCGGCCTTTTCCCCATGGACTCTCCCAGGCAGGCTCACCTGCTTTGGATGCTTTCCAAAGCGCAAAATCCATTGGGTGTTCCTTCTCGTCACCAACTTCTATGCGTGCACCCGCTTGCATGTCTTCAATTCTCCGTCCAGATAACTTGCCATAATCTGGATCCTTCGTGACGCGAAAGTATACATCGCCGTTCCTGGCAGAATAGGCGAAACCTTTTTCGATCAGTCCTGCGATCATGCGGATGATCTGGGGCATTTCTTGGGTTGCCCGCGGGTTCACTGTCGCGGGCATGATGTTTAGTACTTCGATCTGCCGGCGGAACTCCTGGATGTATTTATCAGCAAGGTCTGATGCATCCACTCCCAGTGTGTTGGCCCGGTTGATGATTTTGTCATCTACATCGGTATAGTTGATCACCAATCTCACATCAAATCCACGGTAAATCAGGTAGCGGCGGACAATGTCAAAAACAAGGGCAAACATGGCATGACCGATGTGAGCGTCCGAATAAACGGTCACACCGCAGACATACATCTTGACCACATTCGGTTCGAGCGTTTGAAATTCTTCTTTCTTGCGGGCCAGTGTGTTATAAACGCGCAACATGCAAATCTCCTGATAATAATTCTTCATCTATTATAAACTACCCAACCGTTGAAGAGTTAAAAGAGAAAACTACCATTTTCAGTAAATAATAAAAAGAGCGCGGTTTGTACCGCGCTCTTGCGTGACAGATAAGGATATCTTATTCTTTCCCTTCAGGGCGGGCAAAGATCATCCTTCCAGCAGCTGTTTGCAGGACCTTGGTTACTGTGACCGTTATTTCCTTGTTGAGATATTTGTTGCCATTCTCAACCACCACCATAGTCCCGTCTTCCATGTAACCAACCCCTTGGTTTACTTCCTTGCCTTCCTGGATGACATTGACGGACATTAATTCGCCCGGCAGGACCACCGACTTCACCGCATTCGCCAATTCATTGATGTTCAGGATCAGGACTCCCTGTAATTCGGCAATGCGATTCAAGTTGAAATCGTTGGTTAGGATTGGACATTTCATTTGTCTGGCAAGGATAACCAGCTTATCGTCCACTTCGCGAACCCCCTCCACATCCACATCGCTAATTCGGACTACCACAGCGGATGCTTTCTGCAATTCCGCCAGGACTTCCATCCCACGTCTCCCACGCTGCCTGCGTAAACTATCCGGAGAGTCAGCAATATATTGGAGTTCGTTCAGCACAAAGCGTGGGATCAATAATGTTCCAGGGAGGAAGCCGGTTTTGGCAATATCGGCAACGCGCCCGTCAATAATTACGCTTGTATCAAGCAGGATGGTCCGATTTGAAGGGACCCCTCCCACGCTTGTGCCTTCCCCCCGCCGCAGTGATATCCCACTCAGCAGATTGGCGATATCAGCTTGGCGCGAGGTAAATACAGCCACTCCGAAATAGGCGAATAACACCACCCCAATGATTGGTAAAATCTTCCCAAAAGGCGTGGGGAGTAGAGATAATGGAAAAGCCAGCAGGGCTGCCGTTAGCAAGCCGATCGATAACCCGATCAACCCTGATACCAGGGTTTCAGCAGCCAGGCGTCCCAAAATGGCCCGCAATGCGCGAATGGGGCGGGTGGTGAGATAAGGTGTTAGGATCAACCCAAATAAAGCACCCACCAGGGTAAAGGTGATTGTGTAGAAAAGTTGTTGGTCAGGGTTGAAAAGGGAGAGCCCGTTTCCCACATAAACCCCCACAATGGAAAATATCGCCATACCAATAATACGTATAATAAAATCAGCGCTCATAATAATTGCTCCTTTCGAAAAATATAAAAAAAATAAATTCAATTGATAATAGCACGCCTGACATAGCCCGTCAATTGGTGGATTATTTGGAAACAGGTATAATCACTCTAAACTTTATTGGTAAATACGAGGTGGTATGTCTTTCGACCGTTTTGGACGTAAAATCCATTATCTCCGCATCAGTCTAACTGACCATTGCAACCTGCGCTGCGTATACTGCATGCCGGAGGAGATGACTTTCCGACCGCCTGCAGAAATGATGCAGGACGACGAAGTATTGTTATTGGCGCGCCTGTTTGCCAACCTTGGATTTGATAAGATCCGGCTGACAGGGGGTGAGCCAACCGTGCGAGCCCATATTGTGGAAATTGTGCAAGGGATTTCCAGTACCCCCGGGGTAAAGTCTGTTTCTTTGACAACCAACGGAGTGCTGCTCTCGAAACTTTCCAATCCTTTAGCTGCTGCTGGATTGGGAAGAGTAAATGTGAGCATTGATACACTGAATCCGGCCAAGTTTAAACGATTAACCCGTGGTGGGGATATCGAGGATGTCTGGGAAGGGATTTTGGCTGCCGAGACTGCCGGCTTGACACCGGTTAAACTCAATGCGGTAGTGGTGCGAGGGTTTAATGAAGAGGATGTTGTCGACCTGGCAAATCTTACCCGTGACCATCCCTGGCAAATGCGTTTCATCGAGATGATGCCGTTCGGTGGTTCTACTGGGTTCCAGACTGGGCAGATGGTCTCGTCGCTGGAAGTGCAGCAGCGAATTGAGCAATCTCTTGGTTTGCTCCAGCCCGTGAATGGAGGCGAATTGGATGGTGAAGCCCGTGTATACCGCATCCCGGGTGCACACGGAGATATTGGTTTTATATCGTCTGTAAGTGCTCCATTCTGTGCAGAATGTTCGCGTGCTCGCCTTACGCCTGAAGGCATCCTGCGGATGTGCCTATTGCGGGAGTATGAGATCGATCTGTTGACTCCATTACGGGCAGGTGCATCTCTGGATGACCTGAGGAAATTGGTTTTGGATGCCATCTGGAATAAGCCCTGGGGTCACGGACTTGCAGATGGGGAAATTTCCCTTAACCGGGTGATGAGCGAGATTGGTGGGTAATAATCCAACCGGACACGTTTATGCGTGACCGGAATCTAAAGATTTATTGAGGAATAGATGAGCTGGGAAAATAAGTTGCTTCGCATTGTTCGGGTCGTCAATGCCCATGAAATTGGAACTTTTGGGAGACTCCTGAGCGCAATTACCGCGGTGGGTGGGAATGTCGGTAATATCGAATTGCTGAACGAGAGCACCAACCAGGTGGTGCGTGAAATCACAATCTTTGCGGATGATGAAAAACACCTGGAATTGTTGCTGGAAGCCATCCGCAGGAACCGTGGAACAAAGTTGTTGGATGTGCGCGATGAGGTGATGGCCTTGCATTTCAAGGGAAAGATCGCAGTCCGTTCCCGCTACCCCATCGATTCCATTGCAACCCTGCAAAAGGTCTACACGCCTGGCGTGGCGGAAGTGTGTATGAAGATCGCCAGAGACCCGAAACTGGCGCACACATACACATCCATTAGTCACCTGGTGGCAATCGTTACCGACGGGACGGCTGTGCTGGGGTTGGGGGATATTGGATCCCTGGCGGGAATGCCTGTAATGGAAGGGAAAGCCATGTTGATGGAGACCCTGGTTGGTCTTTCAGGAGTACCCATCCTGTTGAATACCAAGGATCCCGATGAAATTATCAAGGTCGTGGCAGCCATTGCCCCCACCTTTGCGGCAATTCAATTGGAAGATATCTCCGCCCCGCGCTGCTTCAGGATAGAAGATGAACTCCAAAGGCAATTGGATATTCCGGTTATGCACGATGACCAGCATGGGACTGCAGTGGTAGCCTCTGCAGTGTTAACCGTTGCTTGCCGCAAGCTCAAGCGGGATCTTGGAAAGGCTGTGATTGGTCAGATCGGCCTGGGTGCAGCCGGGAATGCGATTGCAAAAATACTCATGACCATCACCGGTAATCCCGTTTGGGGGGCTGATTTGAGTGAAGATGCTGTGCTTCGACATGAAGCCAACGGTGGCAAACGATCAAAACTAAAAGAGATTATGGCCAATTGCGATATCGTCGTTTCAACCACCGGCGCAAAGGGGCTGATCAAGCCTGAAATGGTGCGCAAGGGTCAGGTCATCCTGGCGCTTTCAAACCCGCATCCAGAGATCGAACCCGAAGTGGCTCTCAAACAGGGTGCGGCTTTCGCAGCAGACGGGAAGCTGGTCAACAATGTGCTGGGTTTTCCGGGTATCTTCCGGGGTGCGGTGGACACGTGGTCGCCACGCATATCCGACGAGATGCTTTTGGCAGCTTCTGAGGCGATTGCCAACCACACAGCGCCCGATCAACTGGCTCCAAGTCCTCTTGACCGCAAGCTTCACCAGGCTGTGGCGCATGCCGTGGCATCGAAAGCCATTGAGCAGGGGTTGGCACGGTCAGATTACGTGCCTTATATCCATGAATAAATTTCAATAATGAAGATACTCCCGCAGGTTTTGACCTGCGGGAGTTTTTTTAATCTTATTTTCGTTCTGCCACCAGCTCTTTTAGCAGGGTGCCGAGACGGGTCACCCCCTCCCGAATTTTATCCGGGTTCGAATAGGAAAAATTGATGCGCATCGTGTTATCCCCGCCGCCATTCGGGTGGAACGAGGCCCCGGGAACGAAGGCCACCTTGCGCTGAATGGCAATTTTGAACACTTCAGCCGCGTCCATCCAATCCGGCAGAACGCCCCATAGGAACATGCCTCCCTGTGGTTTGGTCCACCTTACTTCCCTTGGGAATATTTCTTCCATGGTCTCGAGCATCACATCCCGTCGTTCCTTGTACACCTGGCGGATGAACTTGACATGTTCATCCAGGAAACCACCTTTGCCCACCTCGTATGCCACCATCTGGTTGAAAGCGGCAGTATTCAGGTCCGCTGCTTGTTTCGACTGGACGAGCTTGCGGATGACCTGCTCCGGTGCAATGACCCAGGCTAATCGGATGCCGGGAGCCAGGAGTTTGGAGAAAGTGCTCAGGTAGATGACATTGCCGGTATAAACGCCGTCGTCGCCCCGGAACTGGCTGTCGAGCCAAACCAGGGAGGGGAGATGCTCTCCTTCGAAGCGCAATTGTCCGTATGGATCATCCTCCACGATCGGGACGCCATAACGATCTGCCAGTTCGACCAGCTTTTTCCGGCGTTCCAGGCTGAGGGTTGTACCGCTGGGATTCTGGAAATTGGGCAAAACGTAGATGAATTTGGGTCCGATGCGCAGGGCCTCTTCAAGTTTGTCCACCACCATTCCGTTCTCGTCCGAAGGGACCGCGATGTACTGCGCCCCATAAGCATTCCATGCCTGCAAGGCACCTACATAAGTGGGGGATTCGACGACGATGTGGTCGCCCTGGTTGATGAAAACCCTTCCCAGGAAATCCAGTGCCTGCTGGGAACCGGACGTGATCAGGATGTTTTCGGACGTGATCTTGACCGAATACCGGCCTGTGTGACGGGCGATCATTTCCCTGAGAGGGCGATACCCTTCCGTGGTGCTGTACTGCAGGGATTGGGGTCCATCGTTCTCAAGAACGTAATTACATGCCGCTTGGAACTGCTTGATGGGGAAAACTTCCGGTGCGGGCAGGCCTCCGCCAAAAGAAATAATGTCCGGCTGTTCAGTTAGTTTGAGTAATTCACGGATGACCGAGCTCCCCATTCGTTGGGTCCGATTCGCATATCGATATTCCCAGGGTGTCTGCATTCATTCTCCTGTCGCAAAGGGTTGGTCAGCGATAAAAAAACCTGGCAGGTACGATTCACCTGTCAGGCTTTGCTGACTTTGTAACGCCAAGGACGACGAATATTGGCAGGATTCGAAGCATGGCTATACAATCTTACCGTGTTTTTTTCATCCTTGCAACCCTCATTACGATGATCCTTAAAGGATTAAAATCCGCGGCAAAAGGTGAATAATGGATACCCAATCGATCCTTAACCTCTCCCAGGGCTTTCCGATATATTCCAAATGAGCCCTTCCGACCTGCTTTTGGCTCATGCTACAATGGTTATGGAGGATGAAATGAAACACTCCCGGACTTACATCCTGAGCCTGGTCTTGGTCACCCTGATCATATTCACGCCAACCCTGGGCGGTTGCGTCCCGGTCGATTCAGCCGACACTTCAGCTACTCCCGCGGCATCCTGCGGGAACGGCTTTTGTGATATCGGAGAGTCATCCAAAACCTGCCTCACTGATTGCCCGGTGGCGGGGTTTAGCGGAAAAATCCAAACCACTTTCATAAACACCCCGGGGGTCGGGGATATTGCCGTGATGGTTGCCAGCCCGGGAGCCGCCCGGTTCCCGGAGGGGGCTGGGGTGGTCGTGGTCGTCCCGCCGATATTCAGCACAACCACCAGTTTCATGACGGATCCGGATCTGCCTTCGCTGGGGCTCATCCAGGTCAGTTTCATGTGGCCAGGGCAGACCGACTCGATCACTGGCAGCAACAGCAGCGGCACCTTTGACTCTGGTGGCGAGCAGTCCATCCAGGTATTGCGGGATGTGATCCGGTTCGCCTCCGGGCTTGTCCCGGATATTCAAAACCGCACCCTTTCGACGTTTACCCAGGTTACCCCGTTAACTGAAGAGGTGGGCGTGTTTGCCTTTGGAGATGCAGGCGTTGCAGTGGTCAATGCCATCAAATTGTACGGGGACCTGCTGCCGGCTATGAAGTATTTTATCGGGCGCGAAAATCCCACCGTGGATACACTTTCGTGCCTGGAGGCCGGTTACGTGGACGACAATGGTCAGCCTGTCTCCAATCCTTTTTATAGCTACCCCGCCAGTTACAGTGCGTCAGCCATCAGTCTCACCTATACCAACGCGCGCTGGGACGCTGAGTATATTGACCCTCACAACGGCGCGGTAGGTCGGGCATACCTGGACCTGGACACCAGCGGCACCGTCAGCGCCAATGACTTCATCATTAGCTGGAAGGTTCCGGTCATATTAGGGAAACGCAGCTACTCGGTGGCGCTTACCCAGGCACTGGTGGATACGGGAGCGCTCACAGTCTCAACCTGGCCGGCTGACCTGGCAACACCGGAGGAGACAGCCCGTGACTGGCCGTTCCGCCAAAGCCCAGGCCGATACGTCGACATGCGCACCATGATGCCCGACCTGAAGGTGATGCTGGTCTTTGCCCAAACGGATCACGTGCAGGTGCTCCCGGATAAACCTCACATCCACCAGGCTTACCAGGGTTTCCGGTTCGAAGCCGGCTTGTGGGTGAGGCTGAACCCAGACCGGGCATACGTTCAAGCATTACTCCCAACTGCCGGGAATGATTTCCCGGACAACCCGGCCGATACCCAGCCGTCCGACTGGATGCAGATCGGGAATTACGCTTATCCAGGAGAGGGACCTGCAGAGAAACTGGTACCCCTGGCAGCCGCCGCTGAAATGGCTGACCGCACCCATTTTGGCCGCTGGGATGAGAACCTGGGCCAGATGCTTTACATTTATTTCCCGCCGACCCCCGAACCGTAAGCGATTCTTCGATCGGGCTGTTGCCTGTTATGGGTGATTAAGCCTGTTGAAATTTCCGGGATCTTTGACCTGAGTGGAAAGGCTTAATCCAACCTCCAGCCAAATTCGGCAAAGGGGACTCCAGCCCGAAAATTCTGAATTGCCTGCCGGACGTAGGGGATGGTATTCTCGGGCATATCGTCCAGGTCAGTCCAGCGCAGGTCGTCGCATTTCCCTGGTTCAGCGTTGAAGGGTTCTCCACCCCATTTCTGCACCAGGAAGAAGAAGTCGATGCGTTCATCGTCCGAGAGGCGGTGAAACACCCCGGCGAACACCATATCATCCGGGTCAACCTTGGCTCCGATCTCCTCGGCAGCTTCCCGGACTCCAGCCATGCGCACCGTTTCCTCCCCGTCCAGGTGCCCGGCAGGGACGCTGTAATGCCCATCCATATAGCCGGTCTTATAGCGACGGAGAAGCAGGATTTGGATGCCGCGAATAAAGAAGAGGTGGATGGTGACGGGTAATTTTACGTGCACGGAAACCTCCCTGAACCTGTTATTAAGTCAGCAGCCGGATGATCGGTTCCAGCCAATCGCCTTTGAAAGACATCCCATATTATCGCCCGGAAAAACCCGATTTTCTTTCCCTGGAGGACATGCTGTGGTGATAACGAAACGGCGCAGCGGGTTCCGTTCGAACCTGGTGCGCCGCTGATTTCATGCGGGTGTTACCTGGACTTGCTTCCGGCAAATTTCTGCCGCAGGCCGCGGCTGGGAGCGGAGCGCGGGGCCTGGTGACCGGTTGGTTTTCCCCTTTGAAAAGAGGGAGCCGGAGCGCGGCGCGGGGAGCGGGGGTCATAAGCTGGACGGTCCGGGGCGGGGGCGGCGTAGTTGAACCCCTCGAGTTTTTGGTGCACAAGCGGCTTGTCCATGATCTTTTCAAGAGAGCGGACCATGTCCTTGTCGTCAGGCGTGACGAGGGTAAAGGCGTCCCCGGTGTGCTCGGCGCGACCGGTGCGCCCGATGCGGTGGATATAATCGTCGGCGGTGGCAGGCATATCATAGTTGATGACATGCGAGATGCCTTCCACGTCGAGGCCGCGGGCGGCGATGTCGGTGGCAACCATCACCTGGTAGTGACCGCTCTTGAAACCAGCCAACGCCGACTGGCGCTGACCCTGCGAACGGTCGCTGTGCAGGCTGGTGGCGCGGAAGCCGGCAATCCCGATCTGGCGGGACAATTTCTCGGCGCGGTGCTTGGTGCGGGTGAAGATCAGCACGGAACCGGTATCGGTCTGTTTGAGCAGCGCCAGCAGCAGGTTGGTCTTGAGGTGCTGGGGGACGGGATAGAGGGCGTGCGCAACCGTATGAGCCGGGCGGCTGAACCCGATGGCGATGCGCTGCGGGTTATTCAATGTCTGGGTAGCCAGGGCTTCGATCTCCTTCGGGAAGGTGGCCGAGAAGAGCATGGTCTGACGTTTGGCAGGCACGTGTTTGAGGATGCGCTTCACGTCGGGCAGGAAGCCCATGTCGAGCATGCGGTCGGCTTCATCGAGCACCAGGATCTCAATACCCTGGAGCCTGGCATTGCCCTGGTTGAGATGGTCGAGCAGGCGACCGGGACAGGCAACCAGTATCTCGACGCCGTCGCGAAGGGCGCGCACCTGGGGCGCAGGTCCCACGCCGCCGTAGATGGTGGCGCTGCGGATCCTCGTGCCAGTGCCGAGGTCATGGATGGAATCGTTGATCTGTTCGGCAAGCTCGCGGGTGGGGGTGACGATGAGGGCGCGGGTGCGGTTGCGAGGTCCGCTCAATAATTTCTGTAAAATTGGGAGGACGAATACCGCCGTCTTACCGGTGCCGGTCTGGGCGGTGGCGATGAGGTCCTTGCCAGCCAGGGCGGCGGGGAGGGCGGCAGTTTGAATGGGGGTGGCTTCGGTATAGCCGAGCCGGTCGATCCCCGCCTGCAGGCGCGGATCAAGGTTGAAATGATTAAAGCTCACGATATTCCTTTTCTTCAGAAGTCCGGGGGTGTTGGGGAGGTCGAGCGATGCTCAAACAAACAACAGCAGAGACTGCTGAAATAATGCGGTTATTAGGGAATAGGGTACTCGAGTATGGCGGGACTGTCAAGGTGGGGACTCTTTTTGTAATGAGATGATTATGGGGGAAAAGATAAAATAATTAACCACGAAGGCACCGCCCCCCTAGTACGGGGGTACAAGGGCACGAAGGTTCACGAAGAAAAGAATAAGAAGGGAAAAATTTGAGAACCTCAATATGGGAGGAAAAGGTGGGAAGCGAGGACCTTGGGGAAGAGAAAGAATTTATCACGACGGACACCAATTTCATATTGGAAAAGCGAGGACACGAAGGAAAGAAAAAGAGGAAGGGCCATTGAAGTGCGAACGCCGCAAACGCCATTCGATTGATTTGGCTTAAAAAAAGGAACAATCGAATACCGACCTGGGGGTGAAATAATAAGGGTAGCTTCTTCATTACTAATATAAGGTCCATGGGCAGAATTTAGGGACGAAACGGTGTTTTAATCGTTCAATCGAATACCCAGGATATTAGCGAGGAACTGAATGAGCGAGAGGTGTCTTCTTTTCCTGCAATCCTCCCATCCTCCCAAGAGCGGGTGGACAGGCGAACGGGGACAATGTCGGCACCGCCGCTGACTCTTGTCAGCGGCGTGGCGTACGGGCGGTTGACTCATGTCAGCGGCATGGCGTACGGCCTCCCCTTGCCCCTTAAGACCAGGGGCTGGCGGGGACATCGTCGCGCATCGTTCCTGAGGAACAAAGAGGAACAAATCCTTTAACATATCTTTCTTACTTAAGTACCTTACTGGCGGAATTGTTCCTCGAAACGACCCCACAACGAATATTGCATACCAGGCTCCGATCAGGTACATTCAAATTCGCGTATTAATTTCCTAATTATTGAGGAACGAATACCCATTATGCGGTTTTTAAGGTGCGAAAGATATCTCTGCCAGGGAAGACAATGATGCAACGCCCTGCATCCTGATTATAGAACATATATTCTAGTTTGTCAATGAGGGGTTGGGGAGAAACCGAAGACCAGGTTTTCGATGCGAAGATCCAACTGATTACAGTGACCAGGGGAGGAGGTTGAGAGATCGGGTCGAGGCAAGGCGCGAGCGGCTGACCCTCCCTCTCCTGCGCCATGAGCAGGAACAGCAGGGCAGGCAAAAAGTGCACCTCTACCCTGGGCAATGGATTCCAGGTTAGCAGTAATAGACCACGCGCCTGAACGTGCAGAATTTGACTACGAAAGATTTGATATAACTAAAAAGTGGGGGAATGAGAATTAACAGTTTGCGTTACTGGGGCTGGGGCGGGCGTGGATTCTGTTTGTGAGCGGGGGAAATTCGAAGCCAGGAAAATGCTTGAAAAGCCGCGCCATACCAGGCGTCCAGTGTACGCTTTGTTATGCAAAATTACCTTATGAAGAAAACATTCCGCAGGTCACTGAACCTGTTTACAGAATAAACCTGCAGAATGTGCAGCAAAATCAATTACTTATCGTTATCGATTCGACGATTTTGTGAAAGAAACTTAGGTTAGCTTCATCTATCGTTTGATAAACATCTCTCCAATTCGTGCCATTACTAACTTCAACATTATTCGGTTGTCCCATCAAGGTCAGCAGGTCATTAGTCTGCTCGTCAAACAACATGACTTCTCTTGCGTAGATGTGGTCAGTTTGCGCTGTCTCTGAAAGGGTGGAGATGTATTCAAATCCTTTAAACCTACCGATATCGAGTTGCTTAACTCTGATTATCAGGCTTTTTGTACCCGAAAGTGACTCGCCGTCTTTCAAGTTCTGCAGAGATTGGTAGGTGTCTTTCCAAAACGAGTTGTGATTGTTTTTCATATATTGGATCACGACATTGTAGGAATTCTTCACGTCAGGAGGTTGCACTGGCGGCTCCCCGTACGGATATACTTTGTCAGATCCGACTTCAACCCGGAGGGTTCCATCCGATACATATTCACTGGGACCAAACCAATTGGATGCGTATTGAAAACCAAACCCGAAGGTATTGTTTGTATAAAGTTTCCAAGTTGCAGATTGATCCACTTCTGTTGGCGAAACAGCGGTGGGTATTTGAGTTTCTACAGCTACATCAGTCCCGATAGTCGGTAAGCTTACAGGGGTAGCAGTTGCCAATGGGGCGCAAGCATTAAGCGTTAATACCATCATCAAAAGGAATAGGGTTATCGTTTTTCTCATGGTTATCTCCTTATAAGTGTTGACGAATGAAAGATAAATAAAGTTCCCATTAGTGAGTAGGTTCATTTGATTGAAGATATCGAAAATCAAATAATAGAACCAAAGAAGCAAAGAAACAACCTTATTGAATTAACCATAAAGAGCAAATAACTGGATGCAGAAACAATAGCCCATCTTCATGCAGAAAACAAGCTGGCGTTAAGTGATTTGATTGCCTATAAAGGAATATTGTAAAATCAAGAAAGTAGTCAAGAAAGAAAGGAAGCTGAAATTAAATCGGTTGCTATTCGATTGAAACGCATAAAAAAGAATATTGAAAATGCCACATTTGAAGAAAGGTTTAGGCTGTTTCGTAAGCGGTAAAGGAAATAACCGTCGATAAGATCGGGATAGTTGGCAAAGAGAAACCAATAGTAACGATCACTTATCAGTTCAATGAGCCAGAGGATAATAATGATCATGATGTAGATGAAAACTGCATTCCTGATCGTTCGGTATTTGATTGCGGAAGATTAGAGGTAATCAAGAGATCGTTGCACCAATCGCACGTGTTTGGTATATGACCATGGGTGGATGAAAAATGTCGTCCAATCGTGTGATGATAAAGTAAATTGCCTGTACTTTTTTTTCAAGGGTATTGACTACCATGCTATACTAAAAATATATTTTCATTATAAATATTCGCTGTATTGATTCCTAATCTTTGTGGGTTAATTAACTATCTGTCCATAAGCCGGTATACAGTCACTCCAATCCAGTGTTGGGCTGACCCTTCTCGTGAAGGAACTTATGAATATCCGGTCTAATCATTATCTGGGCATATTATTGGCATTCGCCATTCTTCCCGCCACAGCCTGTAATGGAGGTACAGTTTTCCCTACAGCAACCCCATCGCTCCTTCATTTTGAAAATGAGGTCGTTGCCTTCGATTACATGGAAGGGATGGTTATCTTTGCGGACAGGGGCGCGGCTCTCCAGTGTATACCTGAATTCCAATTGGGTGGAGAATTGGTTGTTGGGTTGGGAAGCCTCAAGTTGGGTACTGATCATTATTTCCGTTCAATCAGGATTTTCCGCCAGCCGATGCTCACTGACTCCAATTTGGAAACGATCATGCAGGAAGCTTATCTAAAGGCCGACCCATATAAATTGTGGGGACCTGGTGTAATGGATACCGCAATTCCCGTGACAGTCGCCGGGCTGCCAGCTTTCCAGACGACCTATCGCATCTATATTGGAGAGCCAGCCTATGATCTACGGGATGTTTGGATTCAAATTGATGATAAGCTATTCATCGTGGCGATCTGGACACAATATACGAACTCAGAAGCTGTTGCAGCTTTCCAGTCGAATGCAGACCTGCTTTTGAATAGCCTGCAATTAAAGTAAAAGGGAGACGAAAATCGGATCTTGGATTATTCGTCCTTCCCTAAATGCGAAGGATTTGAGGACATTAATATGTCGCTCTTGATTTCCGATGATCGTCCCCAATCATTAACCGCGTATCCCTGTTTCTGCGAGACCGGGTATATGAATGCGATTGAAGCGCTGCACTGACCAATAGACGCAAGGAGCGATTGAGTTGAATTCGAAGCGACAATGGTTAATCAAAAAGCCGGATGGAGCTAATTAATAATATTCATTTCCTGTTGGAAATTCCTTCGAAATGTTCCCTCGTTCGTTCATCCAGGCAGGATGGCTTCCCACTGAAAAAAGGGAAATCTATTCCACCTATCTTTTGTTCTACCGCACCATGAACCCACCGATTAGAAATTAATTTAAAGCAACTTAATAAAATCGGGTAAGTTCAGCATGCATTCCTTGTATAAACCATAACCAGCAAAGCTGGCGACAAAAAACTTCAGGTCAAAATGATGTGCCTCACTGTATGCTTTAATTTCAGGAGTGCTAAGAATTGTTTTTAGACCCGATGCACGTGGGTTATGATTAGCCAGAAGAAAGATCACTTCCGGTTTTTGATTGGGATCTATAGATACTTTGGTGAATTTTTGTCCTTTATTGAACTTAAGTAATCCAAGTGTATCGAGTTGGTTGAACTGATTCTCGATCACATGAATCATTTTGGAATAATTTTCTTTGTGGGTAATTAAAGAGTCCATATCTTTGAGATGCTTAATCATTCCTGCTTTGCCACCAAGTGCATCATCCCCATATTTCATCTCGATGAATGCTATTCGGCATTTATCTCCGCTTCTGCGCTTGGTTGTGGGCCATTTTATAGCGATCATATCAAACCTGGCGCCTGAGGTGGATTCCGAGACTTCGATATCAGAAATGAAATAATCGCTTTCATTGGAAACGGATGAATTATTGTTTTCACCAGCAACTAATTGTTGAAATTCCCTTTCATCCTTGCTGTTAGAAGAGAGAAATTCATTCATAAAACTTTTGAGAACAGGTAAGGAACCAACCCATTCCTTGGCATCATCCTGATTAATAATGGCTTCCGGTGTAATGGGCATCTTTCGTCCGGTTTTATTGTATCGTTCGTCAAAAAAACTTCCATAAGGTCTTCCCCCATTTTCAGTAATTCTGAGGATACTTCCGCCACGATAATAAATATTGATGAAACCATCCCGAATTGCCAGCATTAATGTCTGATCTTTTTGCACACTAGTTAAAATAGGGTGAAGCACGCCGTCCGGATTTAATAAATCCATCTTAAAAGTTGCAGATAACTCTCTCATAGTTTCCTCCATCCAGAGCCGATTACTTGTATGGTTTACTCTTCGGATATATTCATCGTATTACTAATCAATATATTTTCCACAAAATCGCTCATATAAGCCTTGGAGCCAAAGAGTATTTATATCAGCTTCCCATCGTGTACCCCTCTCCCGGCAGATTCAGAAGCATGTCTCGTCTGCTCCCTCCGCTGCAATTTTCCAAGCAAATAGTTCGTATCCCTGGTAAGCCTTAAAGAACGAAGCAGAATATCTTCGTTGCAACAATGGTCGTTCAATAAGTTAGGGGAGCTAAATATAAAAATTCAGCTCCTTTTTGAACTCCCTTCAACATAGATGGCAAACGCATCCGGAGCGCCAGGGGGAGCGATCTCGAAGCGGGTGTGGATTGTCCCGTTTTCACGCTGAGAATAGGTGGTGCGGAAGCGCGGGGCGTTCGGTTCCGGTTCGCTGACCATTACGATGGTATCCGCAGTGGACGAAATCGCATATGGGATAACATGTCTTTCGTTGTCGAAATAGGTTGCACGCATTCTCCCGGAGGGATCCTGATAGATAATGGTCAGATCGTCATGGGTGAAAGCAGGATGGTCTGGGGTGGCGGGGAAATCCACATGGTTCTCCCTCAGCAGGACCTGTCGCTGCAGGTCAAAACGGAAGGTCAATAGGCCGCTGCCTTGACCAGGTGTACCGCCGCCTTCGCCTACCCATTCCCCGATCAAGAATTGCCATGCATCCCAATCTGGTGTAGTCATTTTTTTCCTTTTTTTTTGATATAGTTAATTCAATAATAAGATACGATTGGGCAGGAGTAGAATTCGATTTAGTGGTATTGGGTAAATTATTCAACCCCACCCCCATCCCCTCCCCATTTGGGGAGGCGAGAGTATGGAAAAATCTAGGACTAGCGTGCTTTGCACGCTAGTCCTAGATTTTTCAGGCCTTTTAATAAAATCATACGTGTGGTAGTTTATAAGAAATCAAGACGGGTTCGCCGGTGGAGTGGGTTCATTGGGCTTTTTTGGCAGCAGGCTGGTGACGATCATGAAGACTCCCACCACCAGCAGGATGACCGCCCAATAATCCTGGAAGTTGCTCCCCAGCGCAAATGCCAGGATGGAACCAACCAGCAGACCGACGGCGGGATACTTTGCCCAGTCGGTGGGAAGGGAGGCCCGGCGCAGCCAGAGCAGTCCGAAGGGAACGCCCATGCCCAACAGGGTGATGCCGGTCAGGATCCCGTTCCAAAGGGGTTCGTTCCGGGGGACGAACATGGAAATGACCACCACGATGCCGATGGAGGTGAAGATGCCGGCCGGGATGAGCGCCCACCAGCCTTCCTTCCAGCGGAAATACACCACGTAGAACGGCAGGGCAAACAGGAACATCCCAACCGCACCGGCAACGTCCCCGCTGATGAGCAGGGAGAGCAGGGGAAAGGTGCCGATGATGGCAATGACGGCAGCCGGGATGAGCGCCCAGCGGCGGGTGCGGTCAAGCAGGTAAACGACCAGGAACGGCAGCGCCACGGCATACATGAACAGGGAACCGATCAGGTTGCCGCTGACATGCTCGGCGAGGAGGGTGACCAGCCCGAGGATCATAAGCACCCAGGCAGGGATGAGCGCCCAGCGGCGGGAACGGTCCGCGAGGAACGCCACCAGGAAGGGCAGACCGACGGAGAAGAGGAATAATCCGCCGATCAGAGTCCCGACTTCCTGGTCCGCAAGCAGGGTGATGATGGTGAGCATGGTCAGCACCCAGGCAGGGATGAGCAGTCCCCAGTTGCGGCGGTTCATGGCAAAGCCGACGTAGAAGGGCAGGGCAACGGCGGCCAGGATGGGGGAGCCCAGGTACGACCCGGTGAGGTCCCGATTCGCCATCCAGATGGTGAGGGACAGGGCGGCAAAGACAAAGGTCGGGAAGAGCCAGCCCCACTGCTTCAACCCGTTCAGGATGTAACTTAGCAGGAACAGGATGGCAGCGCCGCCAAAAATAAAGACCCAGTAGTTCGATGAAATGCTGGAAAAATCAATGTAGCCGAGGCGGTCGGCCAGCAGGGCCGCGCTCAGCAGGATGAGGGCGATGCCCCAAAAAAGACTTGCAGTTTTTTTCATGTTTCCTTCCTCCTTAATAGTGCACTATCAGATTATTCCGCCGCCGAGGACGGCGGCTGGAGCAGCAAAAAATGGGTGCTCCGCCGTACGCCGCTGCTGGAGCGGGAAATTAGTTCTTGTCACTTCTTCTACGCACCAGAGAAGGAATTGTTGCTGCGGATGTGGATTTTATTCCATAAATCAGATCCTGAGAAACCAGCCTGATCTTGATAACATCCAACACCAGATCACTCCGGCAGGATACGGTAAAACAACTCGGGAGATTTGCGGTCCACCACACGCTCGGCAGCCAGCGCCATGCGCAGCAGGGTGGGCTCCTGCCAGGGGCGGCCAATGGCCTGCATGCCCAGGGGCAGGTTGTCTTCGTTATAGCCCACCGGGAAGGAAATGGCAGGCAGCCCGGTCATGTTGGCTGGCGTGGCAAAGCGCATGATCTCGACCAGGGTGGAGAGATCCGATTCGCCATCCGGCAGGGCAGCCTGGGGGATGAGCGGCGCGGGCAGGGCAGTGGAGGGGGTCATGATCATGTCCACCTGTTCCAGGGCGCGGGCGAAGTTGGCGATCAGGCGGGTGCGCACCTGCTGAGACTGGACAAAGTCCATGGAGTTGAAATTTCGGGCGAGGGCAAGGCTGATGCGCACATCCGCGCCGTACTCGCGGTGGTGCTCCTTATAATAGCGATCCAGCGACTGAACCATCTCTCCGGCGATGGTGATGGTGTGGGCGATGCGCCCGGCTTCGAGGTCGGGGAGTACCACCTCGCGCAGTTCAGCGCCCATGCTTTCGAACTTATGGAGCATGGCTTCGCAGGCTGCGACCATGTCGGGTGTGGCATGGCGGAACCAGGGCCAGTAGACTCCCATCTTCAGACCGCCCAGGTCCAGCCTGTCCCAGCCTGCCATGGTGGGCATGGGCTGGCGCAGGGAATTGGGGTCGCGCGGGTCCGGGCCGGCCATAACGGAATAAGCGAGGGCGGCATCGGTGGCGGTGGCAGCCAGGGGACCCAGGTGGGCGACGCTCCAGCAAAGCGGCGCAGCACCGAATTCGCTGACGCGCCCGAAGGTGGGCTTGATGCCGACCACCCCGCAAAAGGAGGAGGGGATGCGGATGGAACCGCCGCCGTCGGCGCCGATGGCAGCCGGGCAGAGACCGGAGGCAACCGCTGCACCAGGTCCGCTCGAACTCCCGCCGGTAAAGTGGTCGAGGTTGTAGGGGTTGCGGGCTGTGCCAAGGTTGGGATTCAGCCCGGTCACGCCGATGCCGATCTCGTGCATGTTGGCTTTGCCGATCAGCAGTGCACCGGCGGAGCGCATGCGGGCGACGACCGTGGAATCTTCCTTGCAGGGGGAGGTGCCCATGAACGAGGTGCCAACCGTGGTGGGATAGGGCAGCATATCCACCTCGTCCTTGACCGCCACCGGCACGCCGTCGAAAATGCTGAGGGGGTGTCCCTCGCGGATGCGCCGGGTGGATTCCCGGGCCTGCCTGAGCACGTCCTCGCGGTCCATGGCGATGATCGCCCGCAAGGGAGGTTCAGCCGCATTGCTGGTGACAACCGCTTCGAGGACCCGGTGAGCCACATCTTCGGGAGTGATCTTTCCGTCCCGGTACGCTCTGGCATAATCCTGAACGGTGCTGTAGCGGAAACCCAGCCCGGGCAGGGCGGGGGTGCCGGGCCACTCCGCCTGGGGAACGGCCTGGGCGGCGACGGCGGGGATTCCGGAATAATTGACAGGCTGCAGGGTGGGCGGCTCGTCGAAGCGCTGCTGTCTCAGCCAGGTGATACCGGCACTCTTGAACAGGCTGGGAATGAGCAGTCCGCACAGGGGACCTTCCACCAGGCTGACGAACAAGCGCAGCATCCCACCTGACAGGTAGGGTAATTTAACCGACTTGAGGTCGTACACGGAATCCTGAACGATGACCTTTTTTGCCATTATTTCTCCTTTGGGGGCAATGAGGCGGCAAAGGACAGCCCCTGATCCACCCAGTTTTTAAGTTGAGACTCGGTGCGAATGCCTTCCGGCGCGACCATCACCCAGCCGGCCATGGGATGACCGGTCATATCGAAAATGCGGGTGTGCGGGCGGGAGAGGGCCTGCTCGGAAGCCTGCGGACCGACCCGGACGATCATGTCGTCCTTGTGAACGCCGCAGGCCATGTTCCCGTTGATGAGGAAGCCAACCCCGCCGAACATTTTCTTTTCCACCAGGTTGGGGAGCGGGCCGATGGCGGCCCGGATGCGCGTAGCCAATAACGTGTCGTAAGGCATTAGATTGATCCTTAGAAATGAAGGAAAGAAATATTCTTATATATGATTATCCACGAAATCGGGTCGAAAGGCAAGCATTTATATCAGGCAAGGGAAAAATGATTATTTGTTTCACCCTAGAAGGGAAAACTGGATTTTTTCCTTTGACCCCAACGATATATCCCCCAAAAGGACTAGGCGACATTACAAATTAGTGATGGATGAATGACAAAATCACCATACAATGGGATTATACTGTTGCCTTCCCAATGAATTCCATAATCCTATTATTTTTAGAAAGATGCAAACCAGTTAAACCGGGGATGTAGTCTTGCTGTTCGGCGCCCGTACGCTTGCGGCTGTGATCAACAACCTGCCTGGGAAAGTCACCCATTATTTGTTGAATAAGGTAATTTGGTAACCAATGATGCATAAAGTAGAAAGGAAAACCAATTGTACAAAAATACACATTACCGGTTGATCAATTTAGTGGTTGTTCTGTCGATGGCATTGGTTTCTGTCACTGCGGTCCGTGCGGCTGCACTGCCAGCCATCCCACAAGCCAGCACTTTCACCTTCAAACCAGCCGCGGATGCCTATGTGATCCAATCGTCTGCAGGCAGCAACTTCGGCACGGCTGTAAACCTGCGGGTGGACAACTCACCCGTGACGCGCAGTTACCTGCGTTTTGTGGTCAGTGGATTGGGTGGGGGAGTCGTTCAATCCGCCATCCTCAGGCTTTACGCCGAACAGTTCAGACAGCACCGGGTTGTCGGTCCGTTCTGTTTCAAATAATACCTGGAGCGAGAGCGCCATTACATACAGCAATTCGCCAGCGATCGGGAATACCATTGGCACTTCGAAGTCCATCAGCGCTGGAGCCTGGGTGGAAGTGAATGTCACCAGCATTGTCAAAGCTGATGGAACCTTCAACCTTGCCCTAACCACCGCGAGCACCACCAATTCCAGCCTGGGTTCACGCGAGAGCGGGAGCAAGGCTCCGCAACTGGTGGTCAGCCTGGCAAGCCCGGCAACCGCGACCCCGACCAAGGCACCCACAAAGACCAGCGTCCCTGCGACCCCAACAAAAACATTGGCACCTACCACTGCCGCAACCAAGACTCCCATGCCAACCAGCACTCCGACCAGCGGCGGGGGGACAAGCTGGCAGCCCTCCTTCCCGATCCGGGCCGCGTTCTATTACCCCTGGTTCCCGGAAGCCTGGAACCAACTGGGGATCACTCCCTACACCAATTACACCCCCAAGCTGGGCTATTACAGCTCATTGGATCAGAACATTCTCAAGCAGCATATCGCCATGATGCAGTACGGCAACATCCAGGCCGGGATCGCTTCCTGGTGGGGCCAGGGCAGCCAGACGGATACCAAGATCGCCGGACTTCTGACTGCCGCGGCCGGCACGAACTTCCGCTGGGCGCTCTACTATGAAAATGAGAGCCAGGGAGACCCGTCTGTAAGCCAGATTCAGGCCGACCTGAATTACATCCTCAGCAAATATGCAAAGGATGCAAGCTTCCTGCGGGTGAACGGAAAATTCGTGGTCTACGTTTATGCGGACACCAACGACGGCTGCGGAATGTCCGACCGCTGGAAACAGGCGAACAGCATGGGAGCGTATATCGTGCTCAAGGTATTCCCCGGGTATGCCCAGTGCGCCAGCCAGCCGGACAGCTGGCACCAGTACGCCCCCGCCGCGGCTGCCGATTCACAAGGCAGTTACAGTTACAGCATCAGCCCAGGTTTCTGGCTGAAAGGAACACCTGAACGGCTGGCACGCGATCTCAACCGCTGGACGCAGAACGTCAAGGATATGGTGGCTTCGGGAGCCAACTGGCAGTTGATCACCACCTTCAGCGAATGGGGGGAAGGCACCATTGTCGAACCTGCCACGCAATGGCAAAGCGCTTCAGGGTACGGACAATACCTGGATGTATTGCATACGAATGGAAAATAACGCCTATAACGCAAACTCCCAAGTCAATTTCAGATTTATCGGTAGGCTCGTCAACCGGGTAAACTCCGGTCAAGAAGGCCAGGTCCCTTCGAAAAAAATGACCTGGTTAAACAGACCGAACAGCATTAAATCGGCCTGATAAAAGAAAGGATTATCGTTAATGTTTGCAAAGAAAACCTTTTACAGGTTCATGAATTTCCTGATCGTGCTTTCCCTGGCGTTGAATGCCAATGCGGTGGTGCGTGCGGCCACCCACTCTGCGCCAGCACTGGCACCTGCAATAACCTTCAGCCCAACTGCAGATGCATATGTAATTGCAACCTCGGCCGGCACCAACTACGGAACAGCCGCAAATCTAAGGGTGGATGGTTCGCCGATCATCCGCAGTTACCTTCGCTTCGTGGTGAGCGGCGTGGCAGGCGGGACCGTCCAATCGGCCATCCTGCGCATGTATGCAAATACCGCCAACACCACCGGTTATTCCGCCCATCGCGTGGCTGACAACACCTGGACAGAAACCGGCATCACCTACACCAACTCCCCGGCGGTGGGTGCCGTGATCAACAACTCGCAGCCCTTTACCGCGGCTGCCTGGGTGGAGGTGGATGTCACACCGTACGTCACGGCAGACGGGACCTACAACCTGGCGATCGACAGCGCGAACACCACCAACACCAGCCTGGCCTCGCGAGAGACGACAGCCAATGCCCCCCAACTCGTGGTCACGGTAGCCGGGTCAGGCGGGGCGACTGCCACACCAACTTCAACGACCATACCGGCATCAACTGTAACCTCCACTCCAAAACCCGCTTCCACCGCGACCTCCACGAGCGTGCCGGTGGCAACCGCAACTCCGGGTTCATCGTCCGTCATTACCGTCAACCCCGCGGCTGATTCGTATGTACTCTCGACGAACCCAACCCTCAACTACGGCGGATTAAGCAACTTCAGGGTGGACAGTTCGCCAGATACACGCGCTTACCTGCGCTTTGCAGTGAGCGGAGTTTCCGGCCGGACCGTCCAGTCGGCGATCCTGCGCATCTATGCCAACAGCGCCAACACATCCGGGTACTCCGTCCATTCCGTGGCAGACAACACCTGGACAGAGAGCGGGCTTACCTATGCCAATGCACCGGCTTTGGGAGCTGTGATCAACAGTTCACTCCCATTCACTGCCGCAGGCTGGGTGGAAGTAAATATCACGAGCCTGGTCAATGCTGACGGCACCTACAACCTGGGGCTCGACACTGTAAACACCACCAATACCAGCCTGGCTTCACGGGAAGTGGCAGCCAATGCACCTCAACTTGTGCTGACGATTGGCGGGGTGGGCGGACCGACTTCAACGCCGGTTCCCACCACGGCAGCCACAGCCACGCGAACCGCGACCATTCAACCTACGGTCACCGGCACTGCAATTGCCACCGCGACAAAGACTCCGGTTGCGACTGCTACCAAGACTCCGGTTGCCACGGCGACAAGCACTGCCGTTTCGACCACCTGCACCCCGGTCGTTTTGACGAAGGGTCCCACATTGATCTTCACCGGAACCAATACCAAGATGAGGGTATCCTGGCAGTGGTCATCAACAGCCACCTTCCAAATACAATGGGGTACCAGCACCAGTTACAGCCTGGGCAACGTTGCAGTCACTCCAACCGATACCACCAACCGCCTTTACCAATATGATATATCGGGTCTGACACCCGGAACCAAGTATTTCTACCAGGTGGTGGTGGGAACGCAGTGCGCGGGCGGCACGTTCTATGCTGCGCCGGCCTCGAACGCCACCAGCGTCAAATTCACCGCCTATGGCGATACGCGCACCAACGGCAGCGTCACACAACGGGATTGCCGGACAGGTGGTCTCGTTGTACAAGTCCGACCCCGCATTCCAAACCCTTAACCTGAACGTGGGCGACTGGGTGAGTGCAGACAGTGAAAGCGCCTGGACCGGAGAATGGTTCGCGGCAGCATACACCAACATCCGCACGCAGGATGCCAACATTTCAGACATCGGCATCCGAGGCAACCATGAAGGCAGCGGTACATTCTGGAAGCGCTATTGGCCCGAGCCGTTCCAATCGGGCGGTTTATACTGGTCGTTCGATTACGGTCCCATGCACGTTGTCATGATGGATGCGTATACCGCTTACACATCCGGCTCCGCCCAGTACAACTGGCTCAAAGCGGACCTGGCAGCCACGACCAAGACCTGGAAGATCGTCATGATCCACGAGCCGGGCTGGTCGGCGAACGGCGGGCACGCCAACAACACCACCGTCCAGACTGCGCTGCAACCATTATTCGTGCAGTACGGCGTTGCCATGGTGCTTTCGGGGCACAACCATTATTATGCGCGTGCATCCGTGGGCGGCGTGACCCACCTCACCGTGGGTGGGGGCGGAGCTCCACTTTACGCTCCTGCCAGCGGTCAGCCAAATATTGTTACTGCCACCAAGGCTTACAGCTTCGGCCAATTCACCATCAGCGGCAACACGCTGACAGCCAAGGTCGTCAATAATTCAGGTGTCACCATCGATACATTTACCATTACCAAGTAATGGTGAGACACCTTACATAAAGAGATTTAAACGGGACAGGGAGAGCGGAACTTCGCTCTCCCTGTCCTTGTTATTCATCAGTCTTCGAAAATTAGAGCTTTGGAAACCTGCTGACCACGATCGCTTCGGTGGGAAGCAGCCCTTTATCTCCCAATTTCATATCAGCAGGGGCGGGACCGAATTTGTCGGGAGCGGATTGGTAGACGTAGATCGGCGTCCCTTCGGTGGCATACTTCAATTCTACGTAAGCCTGACCGGTAAGCGTACCATCCATGTCGGCGGCGCAGCTGGTCACCCAGCCAATGACGCGCCCACGCTTGTCGAGCAGGGGATCGGCGTTGTGTGCCATGCGCACGCCCTTCTCGGGGAAGCGGAAGCGGACCACCACACCCTTGCGGGTGCTTTCTCGAGCAATGAAGGCTTCGCGTCCGATGAACCAGGGTTTGCTGGTCTTCACATAAGCTCCAAAACCGGATTCACCCACACCCAGGTCAGCCTGACCACTCTTCCCCGAGCCTTCCCCCATCTCGTGACCGTAAAGCGGCAGCCCGGCCTCGGTGCGCAGGGAATCGCGGGCACCCAGCCCGATCGGCTTGACTCCAAACTTTTCCCCGGCTTTGAGGACCGCGTGCCAGAAGGCGACCGTCTTTTCAGGGTGGACGAACAACTCGAAGGCCATCTTCTCGCCGGTATATCCCGTGCGGGAAACGATCAGGTCGAAGCCACCCACCACGGCATCGCACAGGTTGGTACGCTTCAATGCCATCAGGCGACGGCGTGTTTCGGCGTTGACACCCATCGCAAGCAGGATGTCGAGGCTGCGGGGACCCTGCAGGGCGATATCGACGCGCATATCCTCCCCTTCCCTGGGGTCGCGCAGGTTGCGGATGACGGCATTGTAACCATAACAACGCGCGCCTGGGCGGGCATTATCCACTTTCACTTTTCCGTCGCGAACCGCTTCCAGCCAGGTGCGGTCCTTGTCATCGTTGGAGGCGTTGACCACCATCAGGAACTTGTCACAAGCCCGCCTGTAGATGAGGGTGTCATCGATCACCTCGGCGTCGGGAGTCAGGAATTGGGAATAAAGACTTTCGCCTGGCATGAGCCCGCCGCAATTATTGGCCACCACCGAATCCAGGAAGGCCGCGGCGTCATCACCTTCCACCTGGTATACGCCCATGTGGGAGACATCGAACAGACCGGCTGCCTGGCGGGTAGCCAGGTGCTCTTCGAGGACGGACGAATACCAGACAGGCATTTCCCAGCCCGCGAACGGGATGATCCTGGCACCCATTTCCTTATGCACATCGTAGAGCGGGGTGCGGCGGAGGGTTTCTGCGGGAGGCGTCCATTTGAAGGCTGGAAGGGATTTTTCTTTTCCGTGACCCTTCACCCCGATATAGTAGGGTTTGAGATCGCTTACAGGTTCCCCCTTGGCGGGGACAGCTGGCTTACCCTTTTCGCCAGAGTTCGGTGATCACGATGGGTCCCGGCAGACGGCGCGGGGTTCCATCGGGTGACCCATCCAGGTTGAAGGAAGTATAGGCGTCTGACAGGTCCCTCAACCAGGTGACGGCCAGGTTGGCACCTGCCGCCGGCAGGGACAAGCGGTAATGGTCCCAATCCACGCAGGTGAGGGTGCCGGTGACCTTGCCGAGCGGGGTGATAACCCGCGTCGACTGGCTATCACCGTGTTTTAAGAGCGACAGGTCAGAGGTAACGGCATAATTCAGGAACTGGTGCACTTCCGGACCCATCAGCTCGTAAGTGCCGCTGCTCCCCTTATCATCGAGGTAGTAGAAATGCGGATAGCCATGCATGGTTGGCTCGAAGTCCACGCCCGAGGAAGTTGCCAGGTCGCGCACCCGGATACGAGCATCGTTCAGGACCTTGAAATCCAGCTTGGCGCGGCGCGGGCTGCTGCCCCTTGGATTCGGGACACAATGCGGGATGGAGGCCAGGAGCACATCGGCGATGATGTCTGCCAGTTCCCTTGATTTTTCTTCATCGAACCCGCGCTGGCTGATCCAGGGGGTGCCGAGGCGGATGCCGGAAGGGTCAAGGGCATTCTTGTCGCCAGGGATGGTATTGCGGTTCACGACGATGCCGGCAACATCCAGGATGCGGGCGGCACTGTCGCCGCTGAGGGAGGTGCCATCCGGACCCTTGATGGTGGAGACGTCCACGTTGAGCATGTGCGAATTCGTGCCGCCGAACGGGATGCGGAGCCCGCGTTCCTTCAGCCGTTCGGAGATGGCCAACGCGTTCTTCACGGTCTGCTTTTGAAGTTTCTCGAATTCCCGGGTACGCGGCAAGTTTGAAGGTGAGAGCCAGGGCTGCAAAAATATGAACATGCGGACCTCCCTGTTCGCCCGGGAAGATGGCCCGGTCGATCTTTTTCGCGAGTTCCGGGTCGGTGGTCAGGATGACGGCGCCGCGCGGGCCATCCAGGGTTTTGTGGGTGGTGGTGGTGATGACATGGGCATACCCGATGGGGGAGGGTACCACGCCTGCCGCGACCAGTCCGCCGATATGCGAGATATCCGCCAGGAGGAAGGCACCGGCGGCGTCCGCGATCTGGCGGAATTTCTTCCAATCGGGAATCCACGGGTAGGAGGAGTAGCCGCAGATGATCATTTTCGGCTTGTTTTCCTTGGCGAGCGCCATCAGGTCATCGTAATTGATCTGCTCGTTGTGTGGGTCAACACTATACGAGACGATGTGGTAATACTGACCGGAGCGGTTGGCAGTGGAACCGTGGGTGAGATGACCCCCGTGGAACAAATTCATACCCATGACGGTATCACCGGGCTGCACCAGGGCGTGATAGACCGCGTTGTTGGCGGGTGCGCCGGAAAGTGCCTGGACATTGACATAGATCTGCTCGGGTTTGACGTTGTTGGCAGCGAAGGCTTCTGCGCAGCGGCGCTTCGCCAGGGATTCGATGATGTCGGCGTACTCGGTGCCCTTGTAAAAACGCGGGTCCGAAAAACGCCGGAAATTTGCCATCCGCACCGGGTAATCCAGGATCTCTTTCTGGGTTAATTTCTGGTCGGTCTTATCGGGGTAGCCTTCGGCATAAATATTCTGGAAGGCCGAAGACATGGCTTCGCGCACCGCCAGGGGTGCCTGGCTTTCGGAGGGGATCAGGATGATCTTGCGAGCCTGTCGTTCGGCTTCGATCTGGGTTAATTCATACACTTCGGGATCAAGTTCGGCAAGTGAACCGCGGAAAAGGAAATCAGACATGGGAGGGTCTCCTGCAAAATGGCTGGTTTTAATCAAAACGCGTGAAATACTGTTTCCGAAAGAATGCGAGGTTAGTATATTCCGGGCAGGGAGACGGGTCAAGTGAGAAAAAGCACGACTTCAAACAAAAAGACCTGCCAGGGTTTTTTAACCGTGACAGGTCTTAAGCAGGTGGGCGCAAAGGGACTCGAACCCCTGACCTCCTCAGTTCAAGACTTCCTTTAATGCTGGCGGGGGTGCAAAGTCCTAGTCGCCGGGTGTTGAGGGGATGGTGGGAGCAGCCGTGACGGTGAAAGTCGTACTGGCAGGTATTGACCGCTTCTCAGGCGTACAGGTCAGATCGTAACTACCCGGCTGGGTCAAAGTGAACTCAAAACTAACTGTTTCAGCTTTGTCGTTCGGTGGGATTATTTGCTGATAAACCGTTTCCCCATGAGTAGCGTGAAACCCGTAATAGCACATTAAAGTATCTTCCTCGGTGTGAGAGAGGATTAGCACAGAAACAGAGAACAACCCGCTGCCTTCCGAAGGGATTACATCCACCCTTTCCACCGACATCACACGAGGGTCGCCCAAAGAAAATACCAGGTTGATTATGTCACAAGCCAAACTAAAACAAACCAGGAATGTTATCAGGACCCAGGACCGCAAATGGGATTTCATCTTTCCTCCAGGCATTCATCCAAATGAACAAATTCTTATGAAGCAATTCATAGAAGGGAGCCCATGTTTTCATGGAGTGATCGTTTTCTTTCCATCGTTTCCTTCAGGAATACAAAGCTGGTTACCCGTTCCATTCATTAATGATTTTTATGAACTGAAATTAGTCTATCACAATTGCAAAGAGTAATAAATATCAGAAATGGATATCTCTGATAACCATCTTAAATTTCCTGTGGGATTGATATGAGGAGGATGTTGAGTTGGTGAAAGGTTAAAAGTGGACTTTGATGAGCCAATTGAATTGTTGGCGTGGAAGCAATGCCTGGGATGACCTTGCATCTTCCAGGCTGCGCCTTGAAAATTGATTATATTAGAGTGAGCGGACACAAAGACATAATACCCTCGTATTTATGTACTTGCCTCGCTGGATTCTCTTTGGTAATTTCTGGAATCTGAGGAACACCCGATTATATGTATTATGTTTCCTATGTCGGTGTGGATAATATAATCAACCTAAAGAATCACAAAAATGTAAAATGATTATTAAGCGATTATTGATACTCAGATTCCTTATGGGGAGGCTGCACTCCAGACACATCGGAAGCCGATGTTGTCGTTCGTGCTCCCATCACTGTACCATCTGCGATTCGCCGACCGCACACCCCCATCGCCATCGTACCATGAGCCACCCCTAATTACCCGTTCCCAGCCATTGGAGGGTCCTGTTGGATTATTGCTTAGGGACTCTTTATAATATGTCTCACTGTACAAGTCCGCCACCCATTCCCCTACATTTCCTGCCATATCCAGCACATTGTACGGACTTGCCCCCAGCGGGTAACTGCCCACCTGCATTGTATTATTACTGTTGAAATTTAGCAGATTCGTGCTAGGGTTGTCATTACCCCAAGGGTAGATCCTGCCATCCGTTCCCCGCGCGGCTTTCTCCCATTCCGCCTCTGTTGGCAAACGTTTCCCAGCCCAATTGCAGTATGCTGTGGCATCATTCCAACTCACGCACACAACAGGATACTGTTCCTTCCCAAAATTGCTGATGCCCGTTCGTGGGTATTGCCAGTTTGCCCCATCTTCATGGTTCAAAATCCCATTCGTATTCACTACGCATCCCAATCCGCTTTCTGAATCTGTTTGATACCTGCGTACATTCACAAATTCTTGAAACATTGCATTGGTAACTTCCGTTTGGTCTATCCAATACGCATCTAGGTAGACATTATGAACAGGCTGTTCTCTTTGAGCAAGTGAAGTGAACCATTCTTGATCCCAATCGCTGTGTTGAGAGAGTAATTCCGCCACCTGCTCGTTACTTGTCCCCATCTCAAACTCACCTGCAGGTACATATACCTGCACCATTCCATCTTCTTCTGAAATCCGTGTTGATCCAATTGAAAACTCAGATGTGGGTGTGGAAGCTAGCGTAATGGTCGCCATATTGGTCGTCGTATTGGTCGGTCTAGGGTTTATCGTTGCTGAAGGGGTTGATTTCAGTGTAAAAGTTGACATTGGTGTCACTGTTGCTGTAAGTGTAACAAGATGTTCAGGATTTGGTGAACAAGCTGCCAGAAGGATACAGAAAATAATCATGAGGATAATAAATGCAATTTTCATATTTCCTCCTTTGGTTATGCTGCTATTAATACCTGGATTCCACGTCACAAATAATTACTTACATTAATTTCCAACTGCAAAGAGTTTTGTGTATCTTATAAGTGTACCATTTTCGTCACAACCTTGACATGAATTTTACGGATAACTTTTACTAAAAAGAATATTTGATATAGTATCTAGATCTCGCAATAAATAATGAAGCCATTACCATATTTATTGATCGCATTTCAAAACGATCATTATCCATTAATTCCTTTACTAAATATTCCTTTTCAGAGCTTGAAAGGTCCTTGTTGCATTATCCTTCTCAACCTCACGCTGACTTCTTTTCTAATCTATTCCCCTATCTTCTCAGTCACGGTAACACTTGCAACTTTGCCATGTTTTCATTAATTAATCAAGAATATCCCTGCAGGGGTGTCGCGGGGTAATATGGGGGGCGTAAACAGTTGAAATATTAACTTGGGGGTAAACTTTGGGGGCAAACAATTGAATAGCTGGTTCGGAAGCAATGCTTGGGATGATCTTGCCTCTTCCGAATCGCATATTTGCCCCGCATCCTCATATATACCGCCCTTTCCATAAATGAATGAATCAAAAATCCCCAAGACAGGGGGATTTTAGTGGGCGCAAAGAGACTCGAACCCCTGACCTCCTCTGTGTAAGTGAGTTCTTGAGGTTATCAATTATCTGCAACCCATATAGGTGGTGGTATCGCATCCAGGTTATCGCCACCTGGGGTATATTCATCCATCATCAATGATTTCGATACCATTTTACCGGCATTGCAGCCGGTTGCAGCAGGTAGTTGACATGGAGAGCAAGTTAAATTAATATCCAATGAGGAATACCATGGATTTCAGCACCTGCTTTGTTGTAGTATTGGTGGTGATCCTCTATTTGTTTCATGGATTAGTGAGCAACGAAGAAAATAAAAGAAATATCCTGGGCTTCCCCAAAAGAAGGGCAGCCCTTTTAATAATAGCAATGGGAAAGTGGGGGATAGTATCTTTTCCTAATATACGACGTAAATTTTTCAATCCATGGAGTAAAGGACCTGCCTTGTGGAACCGCTTGACCTTGCCCTACATATTATCTATACTTTACAAGATACCCATCCAATTATTAAACTATTACTGTCTAATGCCTAAATTATTGACTGTGACGGCCCATAAGCTGTTGAGCTACTAAATGGCGGTTGAGTACCTGGTTTGGCTTTCGCCCAAGAGGTCGTTTGGAGAACAAACTTAATGGATGATGTCAGCGATATTGCTGTGTTCTACAATAGTGATCCAGAAAGAGAACGCTGCCGTTTGGAACAGCATCAACTTGAATACGATCTTACCTGGCGCTATTTGGATCAATACCTGCCCTCTCAAGGGTCCATCCTGGAAGTTGGAGCTGGGACGGGAAGATATACGTTGGAATTGGCCAGACGGGGGTATACGGTCACTGCTGTTGACTTGTCTGTGGCGCTGATCGAGGCATGCAGGCATAGCATTGCAGACGCGGGGCTGGAGCGGCAGGTGCGACTCGTTGTGGCTGATGCGCGGGACCTCACCGAAGTGACAGAGAAGGGATTTGATGCTGTTCTCCTGATGGGGCCTCTCTATCACCTGGTGATGGAAGCCGATCGGAAGCTGGCATTGAAGGAAGCATTTGATCGGTTGCGGGCAGGAGGCATCATCTTTTCGGCGTTCATCAGCCGTTTTGGCATTATGGGTGATCTGATAAAAAACGTTCCGGCTTGGATCGAGGACCAGGCAGAAGTACGGGCATTGTTGGAGAAAGGCAAAGACCCAAATGATTTTCCACGTGGGGGGTTTCGTGGATATTTTGCACAAATTTCTGAGATTGCCCCTTTGCATGAAGCGATTGGACTTGAAACCTTAACAATGGTGGGCGTTGAACCTGGAATATCAGCAGATGATGAAAGCTACAACAAACTCCAGGGAAAGCAACGCCAACTTTGGCTCGACTTGTTCTATGAGATGGGTGCAGAGAGGTCGATCATCGGAGCATCCAGGCATCTCCTATATATTGGCAGGAAAAATGAATAAGCGAGTATCAATTTTCCCGTGTAAAAGCGGCCAAACATCGATTCCAGCGGAAAGCGGCTTTTACCAAGAGCCAAACCGATAAGAATCGCTGCTCATGAGTATCTCAATTCGATAATGAATCTGACGCATTGAGTTCATCGAAGCAATGACGGCTGAGCACCTAGATAGGCGGCGTAACTCAAGGGAGAAAATAATGCAGGCATACAGTAAAGGCTTTGCTCGTATCTATAATTCAAGATGGGTTGGCTTTGCCAAGCAAGCCGCACCATTAATTCTCAATTTCTATAAGTCTACACCTATAGGTCAAGACAATAAGAAGCCAGTTCTTGATTTATGTTGTGGGACAGGACAACTTGCAGTACATTTTTTGGAGAAAGGATATAAAGTCTTAGGTATTGATTTATCAGAACATATGCTACGTTTTGCTAGAGAAAACGCAAGCCAATACATTCAATCAGGCCAGGCAAAATTTATAAAAGATGATGCGAGTACTTTTTCCTTGATGGAACGTTTTGGATTAGTTGTTTCAACTTACGATGCCCTCAATCATCTTAAGGACGAAGAAATGCTGAGAAATTGTTTCCAATGCGTTCATGCAGTTAGTGAAGGGTATTTTGTTTTTGATTTGAATACACGTATGGGCTTAAAGCGGTGGAATAGTATTTATGTAGACGAGAGTAGCGATGATGCTCTGATTATTACGCGTGGTATTTTTGATGGTACAAACGAAAAGGCATGGACAAGAATAGATGGATTTGTGTGTGTTGAAAATGGACTGTATGAACGTTTTGAAGAAACGTCGTTTAATACAGTTTTTGAAATGAAAAGGGTTAAAGCTACATTGCTGGAAGTGGGCTGGAAAGATGTTTATTTCGCTCGTCTACAAGATTTGACGACTCCACTAACCGAGCCAGAGCAAGAAGGAAGAGTGTTTATAGTTGCAAGCAAATAACCTTCACAAAAGCCGCCTAACACCAGCTCCTGCGGACAGTAGCCCTGTCTCTCCCGTTGCTGCTGTCCCTTTCGGGGAGAATCAGCAATTCCATTGGGCGGCTGTAACGCTATAATAAAGTTATGCAGTACAAATGATAAGCCACCGGGTGCACCCATGATAGTCGTAGGCAACCAATGAGCGCAAGACAGCGAATTATTGCAGTATTTGTTCTGGTAATAGGTTTGGTAATATCAGGATGCGGACTATCTCCGGCGCTTCCACCTACACCCACGATGGAGCTGCTTGCTCCTACTTCCGCTCCGTCTGTGACACAGGTTTATGTCTCGACAGATATGGTAACACCATCACCTTCTCCTTCTCCTATATCATTTGGCACTGACGTACCTGTGACCCTAGTATTAGAAGGTAAATATAATATCAAAGGTATAGCGCCGGATGGAATAGCATATTCAAGCAAACTCACAATTACATTGAACTCTGACTATTCAGGTAGTTCCATCAAGCAGGCTGTATACCACCTGGCCTGGGATAATGGTTCAACAGGTGCGGGCATTTTGATCAAAGATGCAAGAGCAACCAGTTTTTTGGCAACCAGTTTTGGTGGCCCGGATTGCGGTGCTGTTTTTTATTCTATTGACAGCGGCACATTGACTCTTACCGGTACTTGGCTCAAGCCGGGTACAAAGGGAATTGGCTCTGAGATCGCATCACCCACAGTTTTGCGCTCCACATTGGAAGGTGATTACGATGTAGTGGGATATAACGCCAATGGAAGCGAATACAAGGGCACCCTTTCGATTACTCGACAAGGCATGGAAAACGTGTGGCAGCTTGCCTGGAACATTGGGCAACCTTACGATGGCATTGGCATCTCTTTGAATAAAAGCCTTTTTGCCGCAGCGTTTGGAGGCGAAGGTTGTGGCGTATCTGTATTCGAAGTCAAGAACGATGGTAGCCTTCATGCCATCTGGGCAGTATGGGCAGGCAATCAGATCGGGGAAGAGACTGCCACAAAACAACAATCTCCATGAAAAATAACAGGCGAAACAGTGCAAAGCAGGTGAGGCATGGAAGGAGTATGGATTGATCTTTACTACTTATTAAAATGGCACGCCCATTCCTTCTCGAAACCTGTTGGGGGATTATAAGAAACTACTGCATACTGCCGGGCTTCCCCCAATGCGTTTTCATGATCTACGCCACACTTCTGATTCAATCCTGCTCAACCAGGGCGTTCCCGTTATTACGGTTTCCGGGCGATTGGGCCATGCGAAAGCTTCCATCACACTTGGTATTTACGGGCACCTGATTCCGACAATGCAGACGGAAGTGGAAGAGATGATTGACGATTTGGTCATGCCAGTTACCGTCCAACTAGACAAAAAAGGTTGAGCCTGGATCGTAAAATGGTTGCAGCCAGTTGCAGCGGGTTGCAGGAGATTATCCTCCTGAATATCCCAACAAAATCCAATTCCCCCATATGCATGCATAAATGAATCAAAACACCCCCCAAGAATGGGGGGTGTTTGAGTGGGCGCAAAGGGACTCGAACCCCTGACCTCCTCTGTGTAAGAGAGGCGCTCTAACCAACTGAGCTATGCGCCCAAGAGACCTGTTCTGTTGTTAATCCATCGGCGCGACCCGAAGGGGAGTTCAATTTGAGAGAGTCGCGTCCACCCATACGGGTGCAATGTAACCAACTGAGCTATGCGCCCAAGAGACCTGTTCTGTTGTTAATCCATCGGCGCGACCCGAAGGGGAGTTCAATTTGAGAGAGTCGCGTCCACCCATACGGGTGCAATGTAACCAACTGAGCTATGCGCCCAAGAGACCTGTTCTGTTGTTAATCCATCGGCGCGACCCGAAGGGGAGTTCAATTTGAGAGAGTCGCGTCCACCCATACGGGTGCAATGTAACCAACTGAGCTATGCGCCCAAGAGACCTGTTCTGTTGTTAATCCATCGGCGCGACCCGAAGGGGAGTTCAATTTGAGAGAGTCGCGTCCACCCATACGGGTGCAATGTAACCAACTGAGCTATGCGCCCAAGAGACCTGTTCTGTTGTTAATCCATCGGCGCGACCCGAAGGGGAGTTCAATTTGAGAGAGTCGCGTCCACCCATACGGGTGCAATGTAACCAACTGAGCTATGCGCCCAAGAGTGGTTATTATACCGAGAATTCTTCAACTGTGATACACTTTTTCGAAATCCCTTCCCCGGAGAAGACCATGCGAATCGTCCGTTACCAGAAAAAGAATGAAGCCGCGCGTTACGGCTGGATCCTGGAAAATAAAATCGGTCCCGTTGAAGGGGACATTTTTGGCGAGTACCACCGGCTGGAAGCTGGATACGCCGCTGGCGGAGGTTAAACTACTCGCCCCGGCCCAACCGTCCAAGATCATTTGTATCGGGCGCAACTATGCTGAACATGCAAAGGAACAAAAAGCCGAGGTAACGAAGGTGCCCCTGATCTTTCTAAAGCCGCCTTCCTCCATTATCAATCCGGGCGATCAAATCATCCTGCCGGCCCAATCCAAGCAGATCGAACATGAGGCTGAGCTGGTGGTGGTGATCGGCAAGCGCGGGCGAAATATCATCACCGAGAAAGCCAGTGAGCTGGTTTTCGGCTACACAGTCGGAAATGACGTGACCGCCCGCGACCTCCAATCCCTGGACGGTCAATGGACGCGCGCCAAAGGGTTCGATACCTTTTGCCCGTTCGGACCCTGGATAGATACCGACTTCGACCCCTCGGATGCGATCATCACCTGTAAAGTGAACGGGCAGCCGCGCCAGATGTCTTCCACGCGGGACATGGTCTTCAGTGTGAATGTGCTGATCGCCTTCATCTCCTCCGTGATGACCCTCGAGGCGGGGGACCTCATTTTCACTGGAACCCCTGCCGGGGTGGGACCCCTCGTGGCGGGAGACAGCGTGGAGGTGGAGATCGAAGGACTGGGGAAACTGACCAACCCGGTGGCGGTTCTCCAGTAACCTATCCGGGAGTTAAATTTCCTCGAGCTGCCTGAGCACCTTCTTATACCGGACCAATTGTGCAGTGGTCAACTCGCCCCGTCGAGCCTCCAGGATGGACAGCAATTTCCCCTTGTTACCTGGACCGACCGCGCAGAGCATGCTCTCGGCGTGGGTGGGGACGTCCCGCGGAATGCAGGTCCGGACCTGGTCCAACAGGAAGGGGAAGATCTTCCCGTTGTATTCCTTATCAGCCGCCGCGACCCGCGCCAGCGTGCGGATCCCCCACACCTGGGTAATGACCGTTCCTGTTTCAGTGATGCGAAAAAGGTCGTCGACCTGGGCCCAAATTTCCCGGGGATGCCGGTCGGCGATGGCTGCCAGCCCGATCATGGCTCCCCAGACCATGCGGTTGTCCCTGCTCTTCAGTAATTTCAGGAAAGCGCCGTAATAATCGGCGATCAATCCAGGCTCAAGATAGCCGATCTCGTAAAGCACCTTCAAGCAATCGCTGCGGACATTCTTATTTTTATTCTCCAGGTTTTCAACGATCTCGCGGATACCGTCCAGGTTTTTTGTCTCCACCAGTTCCTTCGCCAGCACCTGGTTGGGGACTTCATCACGCCGGTTTTGGAAGAAAGCAATCTGATCGAGGGTGGACATGAAAGCCTCCATGAACATATTATGTTATCATTTATTGAATTTTACTGTGCCGTGTCCATGGTTACCTTGCGAAGACCACCCCTTTCAGCAATATTGGTAAAATGCATGCAATGATTACCGGTACCGTTTTCGACATCCGTAAATATTCCATCCACGATGGTCCGGGTATTCGCACGACAGTCTTCTTCAAAGGCTGTCCGCTGGAATGCCGCTGGTGTCACAATCCCGAGGGACGCTCCCATCAACCGGAATTGATCTTTCGCCCTGCCCGCTGCATCCTGTGTGATGACTGCCTGCAGGTATGTCCGCATGATGCAGTGAGCCGAGTCGGGGATGTCATCCTGGTCGACCGGGCGCGCTGCCAGGTCAGTGGGGAGTGCGCCGTGGTATGCAATGCTGAAGCCCTGCAGGTGGTGGGGAGGGTGATGACCGTCCAGCAGGTGGTGGCTGAATTGGAGCATGACACAATTTTTTATGAGCAATCAGGGGGCGGGGTCACCTTTGGCGGCGGGGAACCGCTCGCCCAGCCTCGCTTCCTGCGGGAGCTCCTGGTCGCCTGCCGCTCCCGTTCCCTGCACACTGCGGTGGATACCACCGGTTTTACTCCCTGGAAAGTCCTCGACGAGATTCGCCAAAACGTGGACCTGTTCCTGTACGACCTTAAACTGTTCGACGAAACCCGCCACCGCAAATGGACGGGTGTTTCGAATGCCACCATCCTGACCAACTTACGCAAGCTGTCAGAACTGGGGCACAAAATAATTATCCGAATCCCGATCATCCCCGGCATAAATGATGACGAAGAGAATCTCCGCCAGACCGGATCCTTTCTTTCTTCACTGCCGAATGTCCCCCCGGTGGAACTGCTCCCCTATCATAATATCGCGGAAGGAAAGTATGCCGGGATGGGGATGAACTACGAATTGACAGGAATTCACGCACCCGCACAGGGGCAAATGCAAACGGTGATTGCCCTGCTTACAGGCTACGGGTTAACGGTAAAATGAACCTGGAAGGTATCTCATGCCCATAAATGAGCGTGTGCGCAAACTCCGCCAGCAGTCTCTGGATGCACCGGAATCGGTGTCATCCGAGCGTGCCGAGCTGGTGACCGAATTCTACAAGAGTCAGTCCTCGAGCCCCTCGATTTCCATCCCGGTGCAACGGGCGATGTTGTTTTCCCACCTGATGGAGCACAAGACCATCACGATCGGGGAGGGGGAACTCATTGTGGGAGAGAAGGGGACCGAGCCCAAGGCAGCCCCCACCTACCCGGAGCTGTGCTGTCATTCCCTGGAAGACCTGGATATCCTGGACTCACGCCCAAAAACATCCTTCAAAGTCAGTCCCCAGACCCGGAGCGCTTATGAAGAAAGGATCATCCCCTTCTGGGAAGGAAGATCGTTACGTGACCGTCTCTTCCGCGAAATGACAGACGATTGGAAAGCCGCCTTCGAGGCCGGCATCTTTACCGAGTTCATGGAGCAGCGCTCTCCCGGACATACCGTGCTGGACGGAAAGATCTACAAAAAGGGCATGCTGGATTTCATCGATGACATTAATTCCCAGCTTGAAAGCCTGGATTTTCTGCATGACCCGCAGGCATACGCCAGGCAGGAAGAGTTGAAGGCCATGCGGATCTGCGCGGCTGCATTGATCCGATTGGGGGAGCGCTACGCTGATGAAGCTCAAAAACAAGCCAAAGAACAGAAAGATCCTGCGCGCAGTGCGGAACTCAAGAAGATCGCTGAAGTGTGCCAGCGCATGTCCCGGGCCGCGCCCCGCGCGACTTCCATGAGGCGCTGCAATATTACTGGTTCGTCCACCTGGGAGTGACCACCGAGCTGAACACCTGGGATTCGTTCTGTCCCGGTCACCTGGACCGGCACCTGGCACCGTTCTATGATCTGGGCGGGCATGACCGGGAGTATTACGAAGAGCTGCTGCAATGTTTCTGGATCAAATTCAACAACCAGCCTGCCCCACCCAAGGTGGGAGTGACCGCCGCCGAAAGCGGCACTTACACCGATTTCGCCCAGATCAACCTGGGCGGGCTGCTGATGGATGGCACGGACGGGGTTAACGAGGTCACCTACCTGATCCTGGATGTGGTCGAGGAGATGCGCCTGGTGCAGCCATCCACCTCCATCCAGGTCAGCGAAAAGAGCCCCGACCGGTTCATCAAACGTGCTGCGAAGATCATCCGCACCGGGTTCGGTCAGCCCTCGGTCTTCAACTCGGACCTGGTGGTGAAAGAAATGGTGCGGGTGGGAAAATCCCTGGAGGACGCGCGCGAGGGCGGGACGAGCGGTTGCGTGGAGACAGGTGCCTTTGGCAAGGAAGCCTACATCCTGACCGGATATTTCAACATCCCAAAGATCCTCGAGCTGACCCTGCACGACGGTCTCGACCCGCGCAGCGGACGGCAGCTTGGGCTTCATACGGGGGATCCCACGGCCTTTGCATCCTTTGAAGACCTGTTCTCAGCCTTCGAAAAGCAGATGCTTCATTTTGTGGATGTCAAGGTACGCGGCAATAATGTCATCGAACGATTGTACGCCGCAACCATGCCCGCACCATTCCTGTCACTGCTGGTGGATGATTGCATCCTGAAGGGCAGGGATTATCACGACGGCGGACCGCGCTACGATTCTTCATACATCCAGGGCGTGGGGATGGGCACCATCACCGACTGCCTGTCGGCCATCAAGACCCATGTCTTCGAGCGGAAGACGATGACCATGGCAGAACTGCTGCTGCTGCTGGAGGCGGATTTTTCAGGTTCACGAGCGCGAACGCCTGATGTTGGTCAATAAAACGCCGCGATACGGTAACGATGAGGATGCCGCCGATGATCTGCTTGTGCGCGTTTTCGACGCATATTTCAATGCAATTGACGGGCGGAAAAATACGCGTGGCGGCGAGTATCACATCAACCTGCTGCCCACCACCTGCCACATTTATTTCGGGTCTGTGACCGGCGCAACTCCCGACGGGCGGCGGGCGTGGGCACCCTTATCGGAGGGTATTTCCCCGGTGCAGGGCGCGGACCGCGGCGGGCCGACCGCCGTGCTCAAGTCGGCTGCCAAGATGGATCACGTCCGCACCGGCGGTACGCTGCTTAACCAGAAGTTCACGCCTGCCCTGCTGGCAGACGAAACCGGGCTGGATGCGCTGGTGAGCCTCATTCGCTCCTATTTCAAATTGAACGGTCACCACATCCAATTTAATGTGGTGGACGCTGCCACCCTGCGCAGGGCGCAAAAGGACCCGGAACAATACCGCGACCTGATCGTGCGGGTGGCTGGATATTCGGATTACTTCTGCGATCTGAGCGAAGCGCTCCAGGAGGAGATCATCGCCCGAACAGAGCAGCAGGGGTTCTAAATTTCCTGACCAGGATGCCATCGCCAGGGAAATACCATATAATGCAGTGGGAATATTGAAGGAGATGCAATGAAACGATTATTTTATTCCATAGCCATGATTACCATTCTGCTGTTCGCTTGCAGTATTCCATCCACACCCACCCAGCCGGCGGTCACCCAGCCGCCTGTGCCAACCACTCCTCCCGTACCAACCTCTCCACCTGTACCCACCATCACCTCCATTCCCACCGAACCCCCCGGGGTGGTGGCTAACGTCACCTGCAACGAACTAGCCTTTTACCTCGACCCGACCCTGGCTTCCGGTTACAACTGTGAGACGATCCCGGCGAGTACCGAGGGTATGGAAATCACCCCACAGTACACCAAACTTACACTGCAGGGGTTTGTCCTTTCTGATAAATTTTGGGATGCACACATATCCATATTACCGGTCGCGCAATATATCCCCCTGCTGCCCGATACCATCCCAGGCCAGGTGACTGCCCTGCAGGTTTTGATCGGGGGCGGACCTGCGGGTGACAACCTGCCGCTGCTGCCGATATTCAATGCAGCCCAGGTATTCCATGCGCAGTACCAGGTGACCCCCTTTGGGAATGGAAGCGGGATTCGCTATATCACTTTGTATGCGCAGTATTTCGCCCCGATCAACAATCATGACCTGTTTTACACTTACCAGGGGTTAACCACAGATGGACTCTACTGGGTATCGGCGATCCTCCCCATCAACAATGCCATCCTGCCCGTCAATGCCGACACGATGCCCGGCGGCGTAAGCCAGGAAGAATTTGCCGCCAACTATGTTTCCTATCTTACAGACATCACCAACCAGTTGAATTCCCAGCCTTCCGGCAGTTTCACCCCCACCCTGGCTGCGCTCGATGCGCTGGTTGCCAGCATAACGATCCAGCCTTGATCACCCCACCTGGGTAAGGATCGTCCGTTTTGCACCCGCGGAACTGAGCGCCCTGGCCACTGCCGGGGCGTTCTCTTTATCCACCAGCGCGATCATATTCCCGCCGCGGCCGCCGCCTGAAAGTTTTGCCCCCAGTGAACCCGCTTTGAGCGCCGCCTCCACCAATTGGTCCAACTCCTTGGATGAGACGGTCATTTTCTGCAACAACTCGTGATTTGAATTCATCAACCTGCCCAATTCCGCGGCATCGCCCCTCTCAATTGCCTGGCGCGCATTCCAGACGATCTCTCCCACCCGGGTGAAAACCTTTTCCCAGCGGGGTTTGTCTGCCTCCCAAAGTTTTCGTACGGCATTTACAGATTCCTTCGTTGGCGCGGGGATGCCTGTCCCACCGATCATGATCAAAAAGGGTGCTCCAACGTGGAATGTTTTGATGGCTTTTCTCTTGATGAAATAAACAGGTTTGCCATATGTAACCACGGTGTTGTCGATCCCGGAGGGGGTGCCGTGATGGATCTTTTCCACTTCGAAGGCAAGGGCATTCACCTGTTCGTCTGGCAGGGGGTGCCCCAGGAATGCGGATAGCGCCCGGATGACCGCCACGGACACCGCCGCGCCAGACCCAAGCCCTGCTGCCACCGGTATGGTGGATTGGAGGTAAACCGTGAGGCGGGCGGGGATGAAATCCCCAGGGCGGAGAAAACGCTGTTGATCACCACCGCGAGCGGATGGTCGGGGGCGAGGTCGGAAAGGTCCGCGGAAAGGTTGATATTTGGAGCCTCGACCATGACCCCGCCGCGTGAATTTTCGCTCACCGTGGCGGTGGCCTGCACCTGGGTCACAGGCACAGCCAGGGCCGGGCGCCCATAGACAACAGCATGTTCGCCAAACAGGATGATCTTGCCGGGAGCAGAAGAAGTTATCACGGGTTGATATTTGGCAGAATCTGCCCTAGGTAATGTAGAACACTGCCAGTACGGCCAATCCCCACAGAAAAATGGAAAACTGTAAGGGTCGGTCGGAGAGCAGGATCTCTTCCGGTTCGCCGCCAATCTGCCTGCACCTGGATAAGGTACAAATAACGGAAGATGGCGTACATCACGAACGGGATGGTCAGCATGAGCATGTGGTCGTCGGGCAGCCGGAAAAATGTGTAAAGCGAATATGCCAGGATGGTGGTACCGGAGACGATGGTGATGAACTGGTCGAGCAGGGGAATGGTGTAACCGTCGAGCACCTTGCGCTGGGTTGGCGGCATCTCCGGCAAGCAATCCTAATTCTGCCCTCCGCTTGCCAAAGCCAAGGTAAAGCGCCAGGAGCGTCATCAACACGTAGAGCCAGGGCGAAAATCGCTCCACCACGATGAGGGTCGTCCCGGCATGCACGCGCAGCACGAAACCGGCTGCCAGGATGAGCACATCCAGGATCAGGATGTGCTTTAACCATTTTGAGTAGACCAGGATCATGATGAAATAGACCAGGATGGTCAGGGCAAATTGCCAGGCCAGTAGATAGCCCCAAAAGAATGGCAAGCAATCGTCAGGGTGGTACCGGTAGTAATGGCCAGCGCGACGGATAATTTTCCCGAAGCGATCGGGCGGTTTTTCTTGACCGGGTGCTGGCGGTCGGCTTCCACATCCAGCAGGTCGTTGAAAATGTATACTGCGCTGGAAATCATGCAAAACAACCCGAACCCCGCCAGGGTGCGCAGGAAATCGGGCAGGTGCAGGAGTTTGCCGTCGAAAACAAGCGCTGCGAAGAGAAACGCATTCTTCGTCCATTGTCGTGGGCGCATGGTTTTCAAGAGGGCTCGCAGCATGCTTCTATTTTACATGATTATCCTGACCTTGAGCGGGGCTTTTAAAGGGATCAGAGCGATATAATCGAGCCATGCCTAAAATACGTCTGGATCTCCTGCTGGTGGAACGCGGACTGGCTGAAAGCCGGGCCAAGTCCCAGGCCTTGATCATGGCCGGGCAGGTGCGCGTGGGGGGACAGGTGGAACTAAAAGCTTCAGCAGCCGTGCAACCGGATGTGCAGCTGGATCTGGAAATGGGACCCCGGTTTGTCTCACGCGGCGGTGAAAAGCTGGAAGCCGCGCTGATCCGCTTTGGGGTAAACGTGTCAGGTCTGGTTTGCGCGGATATCGGCTCATCCACGGGAGGGTTCACCGACTGCCTGCTCCAGCATGGGGCGAAGAAAGTCTATGCGATTGACGTGGGGAAGGGGATCCTGCACTGGAAATTACGCTCCGACCCGCGCCTGGTGGTGATGGAAGAGACCAATGCCCGCCATGTCGCAAAACTTCCCGAGCCGATCAGCCTGGTGACCATTGACGCATCGTTTATCTCGCTGAAGATCTTACTTCCCGTGATAAAGGGTTGGTTTGCCTCCCCATCAGGACTACGATCGGAAGGGGAGACCCCTAATAATGAGGAAGGGGTCATCGCACTGATCAAGCCCCAATTCGAAGCCGGGCGCAAAGAGACAGCCCGCAACAAGGGAGTCATCCGTGACCCGGAAGTGCGCAAGTCTGTGCTGATGGATGTCCTGACCTTCGCGGGGGAACTGGGTTTCCACGTGCGCGGCTTGATGCGAAGCCCCCTGCTGGGCCCTAAAGGAAATGTTGAGTTTTTAGCGTGGTTGGGAATGCAGGGTGCAGGACAAGAGGATATTCTTGCATGGGTGGGAAATGGCTTGGTAGAATTATAGAAAAGATTTCCATCGGTCCATTCAAAGATAATGCTAATTTATTAATTTTAGGAGGATCTCCATGGTAAAAATTGATCAGCTCGTGCAAGATTTCCTGGCACAAAAAAAGATCGCGGTGGTCGGGGTTTCCGACAAGCGCGACACCGGCTGCAACCTGAATTACAAAAAGTTCAAGGACACAGGCTACCAGGTTTACGCAGTTAACCCGCGCATCACCACCTACGACGGCAGCCCGTGTTACCCGAATTTAAAAGCGCTGCCTGAGAAACCCGATGCCGTTTTCATTCTCACCAACCCCAGGGTGACCGATGCAGATCGTCCGCGAATGCGTGGACCTGGGCGTAAAGCATGTGTGGATGCACTGCATGATGGGGACAAAGCCCGGCCTGGCAGCCAGCATGTCCAGCGTCTCACCCGAGGCGGTGCGCCTTTGCCGTGAAAACGGGATCGCCGTTATCCCGGGTTCGTGCCCGAACCAGTTCTTGAAACCTGATATTGGACATGGGATGATGCATTGGCTTTGGGGCACCCTGGGTTTCCTAAAAGTGGATTAACCAGCATCGCGTGTTTCGTCTTTAGCCGGGGACTTTGCTCCCCGGTTTTGTGTTAATAAAATCGGTTATACTTTCTTTGCACAAACCATGTCTGAAAAAATCCGCAACTTCTGCATCATCGCCCACATTGATCACGGCAAGTCCACCCTGGCCGACCGGCTGCTTCATCTCACCGGTACGGTTCCGGACCGCGATACCACCGAGCAGATCCTTGACTCGATGGAATTGGAACGCGAGAAGGGCGTTACCATCAAGGCTTCCGCGGTGCGGATGAAATATACCGCCGGCGATGGTCAGACTTACGAACTCAACCTGATCGATACCCCCGGGCACGTGGACTTCGGTTACGAAGTGAGCCGCGCTCTCAACGCCTGCGAAGGGGCTGTGCTGGTGGTGGATGCCACCCAGGGCATCGAAGCGCAGACCCTGGCCAACCTGTATTCCGCACTGGAAGCCGACCTGGTCATCATCCCGGTCATCAACAAGATTGACCTGCCCTCTGCCAGGCCGGATGAGGTGGCTGAGGATGTTGGCGCTCTGCTTGGCGTCCCGCCTGAAAGTGTGCTGCGCGTCTCTGCAAAGGATGGAAAAAACGTCGCGGCGGTGCTCGAAGCCATCGTCCGCAAGGTGCCCCCGCCAATCGCGAATGAAGATGCCCCGCTGCGTGCCCTGGTTTTCGATTCGCATTACGATGCCTACAAGGGTGTCATCACCTATGTGCGCGTGGTGGAAGGAAAACTGACAGCCACCGAAAGCATCCACCTGATGCAAACCGGCGTGGATGTCAAGCCGATCGAGGTGGGCATTTTCGCTCCCACCCTGAAGCCGGTGCCGATCCTTTCGGCAGGGGAGGTGGGTTACGTTGCCACCGGGTTGAAGACCGTCCATGACGCCCGTGTCGGCGATACGATCACCAGCACGGTCCACCCGGCTGCAGGCCCCTTGCCAGGTTACCGCACTCCCAAGCCGATGGTCTTCGCCGGGATCTACCCCGCTGAAGCGGATGATTACCAATCCCTGCGCGAAGCCCTGGATAAACTGCAGTTGAATGACGCATCGCTGACTTTCCAGCCGGAAACATCCCAGGCGCTGGGTTTCGGCTTCCGCGCCGGCTTCCTGGGGTTGTTCCACATGGAGATCATCCAGGAACGCCTGGAACGCGAGTACGACCTCGATATGGTCTTCACCGCCCCCACGGTGGCTTACGAAGTGATGATGCACGATGGCTCCACCAGGATCGTGGCTTCGCCCGCTGATCTGCCGGATGAGGGACTGGTGGCAGAGATCCGCGAACCGTGGATGAACATCGAAATCATCACGCCCACGGATTTCTACGGTCCGATCATGGACCTGGTCACCAAGCGGCGCGGCATCTATAAAAGCCAGGAATATCCCGCCCCGCACCGGGTCCAGCTCAATTTCGAGATCCCGCTCTCCGAGATCATCATCGACTTTTTTGATGAACTTAAGAGCCGGACGCGCGGCTACGCCTCGCTGGATTACCAGTTTTCGGAATACCGGGCTGACCTGTTGCAGAAACTGGAGATCCTGGTCAACGGTGAACCGGTGGATGCACTGGCAGCGATCGTGCATGAGAAGGATGCCTATCACAAGGGGCAGCGTTTCATTACCAAGCTCAAGGAACTCATCCCGCGCCAATTGTTCGATGTCGCCATCCAGGCCTCTTCGGGCGGGCGGATCATCAGCCGCGCCAATGTCAAAGCCACCCGCAAGGATGTCCTTGCCAAATGCTACGGCGGCGATATCAGCCGCAAGAAGAAACTGCTCGAAAAGCAAAAGAAGGGTAAAAAGCGTTTGAAGATGATCGGCAACGTGGAGATCCCGCAGGAAGCCTTCATGGCGGTCTTGCGATTGGAAGAAGAATAAGGTCAACACAAAGGATAAAAGTTCCTCGAAGAGAATCGAAAATCCGGGAAATGTAATATAAATTGCGCCCTTCGAATCAAAGACCTCCCATGTCAAACTTCTGGAAATCAACCCGCCGCTGGCTGCCCGGGGTGATCATCAGCGCTGGCAGCCATTGCAGCCGTCCTCTATTTTGTCGATCTGCAGCGTTTTATCGATGCGATCCGGTCGGCCAATTATTGGCTTCTGCTCATCGTCTTTTTCGGGTCGGTTGTCTGGCTGCTCGTGCGCGGGATGGTCTGGCTGACATTACTGAGGGGAAAAGCCTCCTTTCGTGACACTTTTTTCACCGTTTGCGAAGGCTATTTATTGAATAATTTCCTCCCCTTCCGGCTGGGAGAAATCGGGCGTGCATTTTTACTGAGCCGAAAATCCAGGCTGGGATTCATGGAAGTCCTGCCGACGATCATGATCGAGCGCATCCTTGACCTGGCATTTGCCGCAGCCATCCTGTTGAGTGCAATCCCATTCGTCGTTGGCGCAACCGAGGCTGCCAGGGTTGCAGTGGTCATCGGAGCGCTGGTGGTGATTGGGCTGGTTGCCCTTTATATCCTGGCACGCAACCGGGATTGGGCTTTGGGGATGTTTGGTCGTTTGAGCTCCCGCTGGCCGGTTGTCCAAAAACAAGGCGGGGATTTCCTGGCATCCCTTTTTTCAGGACTGTCCATCCTCACCGACGGCTGGCTTTTCGTGCGGGTTTTGTTATGGATGCTGCTCAACTGGATGATTTCCTTTATTACATTCTATCTGTTACTCCTGGCGTTCTTTCCCAGGCAACCCCGGTTTGGTCCCTGTTTGGACTTGGCGCCCAGGCTTTTGGCAACGCCATCCCCTCCCTGCCGGGCGCGGTGGGTACGTTCGAAGCGGCTTTCGTTGGAGCGATCACCCTGGTGAGCGGTGACCAATCCACCGCGCTGGCTGCCGCGCTGGTGGCACATTTTTCAAATTATTTATTCACCGGGATATTCGGCTTGATTGCATTGTCCACCGAAGGGGAAACGCTGATGGGCATTTACCGCCAGTTACGGAACAGGCAAACCTCATCGGGAGGCATCTCTCCTGCGACTGAGGGAGACCTTCCCAAACCTGCAGAGGATGAGGAGCCCAATTCCCATCCCGCGCACGACGTTCCCCAGGATTCCTCGAAAGGAAACGATTAGGAGTAACTTATGTCAAAAACATTTTTTATCACCGGCGGGGCAGGGTTTATCGGCTCGAATTATGTCAGCCGGCTGCTCGACCGCGGTGAAAAGGTCATCATCTACGATAACCTGAGCCGGGCGGGAGCCAAGCGCAACCTGGCCTGGCTGCAGGGTAAATTTGGGGAGAAAGCATTCCAGCTCATGGTGGGGGATGTACGAGACGCGGCCCGGTTGACCGACTCCAGCCGCACCGCGGATGTGATCATCCACCTTGCTGCGCAGGTGGCAGTGACCACCTCGGTCACAAACCCGCGTGAAGATTTCGAGATCAATGCCCAGGGGACGTTCAACATGCTCGAAGCGGCGCGCCTCAATCAGCGCAAACCGGTCATCCTGTATGCCTCCACGAACAAGGTTTATGGCGGGATGGAGGATGTGCAGGTGGTGGAAGATGCCACCCGCTGGCATTATGCAGATCTTCCGCTGGGCTGCCCGGAAACCCAACCGCTCGACTTCCATTCCCCCTACGGTTGTTCGAAAGGCACCGGGGATCAATATGTGCGGGACTATGCCCGGATCTATGACCTGCCCACCGTCGTCTTGCGGCAGTCCTGCATCTACGGGCCGCGCCAGTTTGGCGTGGAAGACCAGGGCTGGCTGGCGTGGATGATCATCGCTGCGGTCACCGGTCGGCACTCACGATTTACGGCGACGGGAAACAAATACGGGATGTTCTCCACGTGGAGGATCTCCTGAACGCTTATGACGCTGCGATCGCGAAAATTGATGCTGTCAAAGGCCAGGTCTATAACCTGGGCGGCGGACCGGAAAACACCATGTCGATCTGGACGGAGTTTGGACCGCTGCTGGAAAAACTGCTGGGCAAGGCCTGTCCCGGTCAAACGCAGTGATTGGCGTCCCGGCGACCAGAAGGTGTTTGTCGCCGATATCCGCAAGGCCGGGCAGGATCTGGGCTGGAAGCCAAAAGTGGGCGTAAATGAAGGGGTCGGTCGGCTTTTCGAGTGGGTCAGGGAGAACCAGGATCTATTCTAGGTGCCAGACTTCCGAAGCTGAAGCTTCGGAAGTTTTTATTCCCGTGGGTTATAATCGAGCCGGCTTTCACTATGAACCATAATCACTCCACAGACCTTTCCCGTTCCACCATTCGCCGGCTGTCCCTGTCCCTGGTCATCACGGTTGTGTTCGTGATCGTTGAAATCCTTGCCGGCGTATTGGCGAATTCGCTGGCGCTGCTCACCGATGGCGCCCACAACTTTACCGACGCGCTTGCCCTGGGGCTTACCTGGTGGGCTTTGTGGATCACCAATAAACCGGCAAATTCAGCGAAAACATACGGTTATCATCGGGCGGGCATTCTGGTTGCGCTGGTCAATTCCACTACGCTGGCGATCATCGCCCTGGGGGTATTCTATGAGGGCTGGAGGCGTTTCACCGCACCCCCGGTTATCCAGGCGGACATCCTCATCGGAGTGGGCGCGGTAGCCGTGGTTGTAAATCTTGTGACTGCATTGCTGGTTCGGCGCGGCAGTGAAAAGGATCTCAATTTACGGAGCGCTTTCCTGCACTTGATGGGAGATGTAATCTCCACCGTGGGGGCAGTCATCGCCGGGATCATCATTCGATTTACCGGTTGGAACTGGCTCGATGCGCTGGTCAGCGTGCTGATCGGTTTCCTCATCTTATGGAATGCCTGGATCATCCTGCGCGAATCACTGGAAATCCTGATGGAATCCACTCCCGCGGATGTCGATATGGACACCCTCCGCCAGGACATGCTGGCAGTGGAAGGGGTGCGCGGCGTCCACGACCTGCACGTCTGGAGCATCACCCGATCGCTGCGCACGCTCTCGGCGCACCTGGTTACCGACGACGTCCCGGTCAGCGTCGGGGCAACGGTCCAGATCGCGATGGGGGAGATGCTGGCTCATCATTATGGGATCAACCACGCCACACTTCAATTGGAATGCCTGGATTGTGCGCCTGTCGGCTTGTACTGCGACATCATCTGTCGACAACCACAACCACTAGCCATGCGCATCCTTACCGTCCTCACCTATTACCGCCCCCATACCTCCGGGCTGACCATCTACGCGGAACGGCTGGCGCGCGCCTTTGTCAAACACGGTCACCATGTGACCGTGATGACCAGCCAGTACGACAAAACCCTGCCACTTACGGAAGAGATGGACGGAGTGCACGTGATCCGGATCCCGGTGGCGATGCGGGTCAGCAAGGGGGTCATTTCCCCTTCGTTTGGCCTGGAAGCCACGAAACAGGTATTGAAGCACGATGTGGTCCAACTGCACCTGCCGCAATTCGATGCCCCAGGAGTGGCTTTGCGGGCACGGCTTTTTCGCAGGCCGGTGGTGCTCACCTATCACTGCGACCTGTTCCTGCCCCCCGGCATTTTCAACCGGATCGTTAACCTGGTGGTGAAATTTCAAAACAACATGGCCGCGCTGCTGGCGAACCATATCGTCACCTACACCCAGGATTATGCCGACAATTCCTCCTACCTTTCCCGTTACCGCCGCAAATTGACCCCATTCCTGCCGCCAGTGGTTCTTCCTTCGCCGGAACCAGGCGCGGTGGACGCTTTCGCAGCCACATACCAGACCCGGAAGCGGAAACCGGTCATCGGCATGGTCACGCGTTTTGCGGCTGAAAAAGGGGTGGAGGTCCTGCTCGAGGCCCTGCCCTCCGTACTGGAGAAGTACCCGCAGGCACAGGTGCTGTTCGCCGGTCAGTATCAGAATGTGATGGGCGAACAATCTTACTTTGAGCGGCTGATGCCCCGCATCAGGAAATATGAAACCCGGGGCTGCTGGACATTCCTGGGCAACCTCACCCAGCAGCAGCTGGCTTCTTTCTATCCAAACCTGGATGTACTTGTGGTCCCTTCATTGAATTCAACCGAGGCTTTCGGGTTGGTCCAGGTTGAAGCCATGATGAGCGGCACTCCCTGCATCGCATCAGCTTTGCCGGGCGTACGCCGCCCGGTGCAGATGCACGCCATGGGCAAGGTGGTCCCGATCGGTGATCCGGCAGCCCTGGCAGCGGCGCTGTTGGACATGTTTGGAGAAAAAGAACCTTATCATAGTGACAAGGCTGCGCTGGCACACCAATACGACCCGGACACGGTGGCTGCAGAATACGAGAAATTATTCGGAAAGCTGTTGACTAAAAAATGAATTGGATTAAGGACCAGCTTTTCAAGGGGTCGAATGCGCATCCGGCTGAGGCTTCATGAAAGATTACCTGTACCTCCACCTCCGCGACCTGCCATACTTCCGCGCCCTGGTTCGGGGGGTGGAAGCTAGCTATTACCAAACTTTTGACCTGCCCTCGCCGGTACTGGACCTTGGCTGCGGTGACGGGCATTTTGCTTCGCTGGTCTTCGACCGCAAGATTGACGTGGGCCTGGACCCCTGGTACGGCCCGATCCATGAAGCCGGGCGCAGGGACTGCTACCATTTACTGGTCCAGTCAGACGGGGCGAAATCACCGTTCGCTGATGGATGTTTTGCCAGCGCTTTCAGCAATTCCGTCCTGGAGCACATCCCGCATATCGATGCCGTGCTGGCTGATACCGCCCGGGTGCTCCGGTCAGGAGCGCCTTTCTATTTTTGCGTTCCCAACGAACGCTATCTTTCAGAACTATCCATTTCCCACTTGCTGGGGAAGGGGTATACCGGGTGGTTCCGGCGCATCTCGCGCGTCCAGCACGCAGACGGGCCGCAGACCTGGGGGAAGCGGCTGGAGCAGGCCGGGTTCAAACTGGAACGCTGGTGGCACTACTTTTCACCGGCTGCCATGCGCGTGTTAGAATGGGGTCATTATTTCGGCCTGCCTTCGCTGGTGGCGAAAAAACTGACGGGCAAATGGATCCTGGCTCCCGGGCGGTGGAACCTCTGGCTCACAGAAAAAGCGGTGCGCAATTATGCCTCCGCTGCGCCTGTTGAAGATGGCACTTTCACCTTTTATGTCGCCAGGAAAAAATAATTCGGGTATAGTCGTTTAATCAAAAAAGTCATGCCCTTCGACGAAAAATATTTCAGTACTCATACATACCAGGATGTTTCTTTCGCCAGGTACAGCCAGTACTGGTGGTCCAACCGGTTTTATGCCATCCTCTCACGCCGATACGGCAAGCCTGGGACCCGCCTGCTGGAGATCGGTTCCGGGCTCGGTCACCTGGTTGGGCAGCTGGAAAACTCGTTCGAAACGGTGGCGACAGACGTTAATCCCTGGGCGCTCCGGCAATCCCTGGATGTTGCCTGTCATTCCTCTCACGTGGCTTCGAGTGCCGAATCCCTTCCTTTTTGTAATGGTTCATTCGGCATTGTCATTATCAAGCATGTTGTCGAACATTTACCCCACCCCGAAACCGCGATCGCTGAACTGGGCCGGGTGATCGGTCCCGGTGGAGTGTTGATCCTGGCTACGCCCAACCTTTCATCGCTTCTAAAACCCTGGAAAGGGGAGAAGTGGATCGGATACCAGGACCCCACCCACATTTCACTCAAACCGCCAGCCGATTGGCTGGATTCGATCAGGCGGGCGGGCTTCACCCTTCAAAAGGTATTTTCGGATGGTTTTTGGGATGTTCCGTATATTCGGGCGATACCCAGGACCCTGCAAAAAATGCTATTCGGTTCCCTGGGCGGGATCCAGGCGATCCTTGGTTTGCCGTTCCTGCCCATGCGCTGGGGTGAAAGTATCATGGTAGTCGCCAGGAAATTACCCATGGATAAGAATATATGAACCCAGGACAAAAACTTCCAGAGCACGAACCCAGCCTGCTGGATTACCTGAAATCCAGGCTGAGATTCTGGGACCGCGGCCCGAAGATCGAACTGGATGCCTCGGCACCTCCAGCCAGGCTTCAAACGGAGGAAGAATCATTGGCCTCCCAAAAGGAGATGCCTGGAAAGGCGAGGGAAATGGTTGCAACGCGGGTCTCAACCCGGACCCTGCCCTGGCGGTCCCTCTTTGCCCTCGGTTTTGCCCTGCTTGGAGAAAGAGCATTTGAACCATCCCCTTCCCGAACCGCACTTCCAGGACTGGTGTTTTATGGGTTCGCCCTGGGGTGGCTCATCCTGGCCTATGGTTATAAAGAGTGGAGGCTGGCCCCGTACCCGGAATTGACCACCAACTCCGAATCGATGCGCGTGCGCAGGCTTCCTCTCGTCCTGGGGATCTTCTTTTCATTAGCCGCATTCGCCACCCTGGGAAACAACCTGTTCACCATTTTGAATGTTACTTTGTGGATCCTGGCAATCATTTTTCTTACCCGGGCATTCTGGCAACCGCTTGAAAATCAACCATCTGTCTGGGCGCGGGTAAAGGACCTTTTTACCCGCGATTCCTGGCAGCTCCAACTTACCCGCTGGACCCTGCTTGTCCTGGTGGTGGCTGCCATCGCGGTCTTCTACCGGGTATACAACCTCAGCGGAGTCCCGTCCGAACCTTCCAGCGATCATGCTGAAAAGATCCTGGACGTTTACGATATCACCACGGGGCAAACGCATATTTTCTTCCCGCGCAACTCGGGCCGGGAAGGATTTCAGATGTACCTGACCGTCCTCGTGGCGTGGATTTTCAAGACGGGTCTTTCGTTCATGAGTTTAAAAATTGGCACGGTCCTTTTAGGATTGGCGTCCCTGCCGTATATTTATCTGCTTGGCAGGGAGTTCGGCGGCAGGCGTATCGCCCTGCTGGCAGTGTTTTTTGCAGGGATTGCATATTGGCCGAACGTAATTTCACGAGCGGGACTACGCTTTCCGCTCTGTCCCCTATTCACAGCAGCCGTACTCTTCCACCTGGTGCGGGGGCTGCGGACACAGAACCGCAATGATTTCATCCTGGCGGGACTGGCGCTTGGGCTGGGATTGCACGGCTACAGTTCATTTCGCATCATGCCCGTCGTGGTGGTCATTATCTTCGGAATATACCTGCTGCATCTTCGCTCGAAAGACACCTTGCGCAAGACAGCCATGTGGCTGCTGATCGTGGTCTCGATGGCATTGGTGGTTTTCCTGCCCTTGTTACGCTATTTTGTAGACAGTCCCGAAACGGTGATGGTGCGATCATTGACCCGCCTGACTGGCATGGAACAGCCCCTGGCCGGTCCAGGCATGGCAGATCTTCCTTTCTAACGTTTGGAACGCGGCGCGCATGTTCAATTGGGACAACGGGGAGGTGTGGCCGCATTCCATTCCCCACCGTCCAGCCCTGGATGTGGTTACGGGTGCACTTTTTATCGTTGGCATTGCGCTGGTATTAATCCGGTACTTCAGGAAACGCCACTGGCAGGATTTGTTGGTCCTGGTCTCCCTCCCGGTGCTGCTGCTGCCATCCATCCTCTCGCTGGCATTTCCATCAGAAAATCCCAATACCTACCGCACAAGCGGTGCCCTGGTGCTTACCTTCCTCCTGGTTGCGATCGCCCTGGACGGTCTGGTTTCGTCCCTGTTAAAAACCGGACTGCCTACCGCTGGTGACCAACCGGAAAAGGCAGGCTCTTCCTCCGTGAGGAATGGACCGGGGAAGAAAGCACGCATGGGGACCGTCCTGGCTTCGCTGCTCGTGCTTGCCCTGGCGGGCGGGTCAGCCTGGCAGAATTACGACCTGGTCTTCAACCAGTTTTCCGCGCAATACACAGCAGCCTCTTGGAATTCATCCGAGATGGGGGCTGTCATCAAGGATTTTGGGATCACCTTTGGGTCGACAGAAAATGCCTGGATCGTACCTTTTCCGTATTGGGTGGACACGCGCCTGCCAGGTGCGTGGGCGGGGATCCCGAACCGCGATTTTGCCCTTTGGCCGGAAAACTTTAACACCACGCTGGTTGTGCACGGACCCAAATTGATCATTGTTAATTGGCAGGATACGACCTCGATCGAACAGTTGTCTGCTTTATACCCACACGGCGCCTGGAGCCGGTTTATTTCCAATACCAGGCAGGAGGGCAAGGATTTCATGATCTTGTTTATTCCCCCGGCGCAGGTTAATACCCTCAATATTACAGGGATGATCGAGGTTCCATGACGGTTGCTGGCATTCCCCGCCCCAAAAAGCAGTTCACCTGGCTGATTGATATTTTTTTGATCGTCGTCCTGCTGGGCGCAGCATATCTCCGCCTCACGGGCAGCGATTGGGGGCAATTGAATATCCAGCACCCTGACGAGGATTTCATGACCTCCGTCACCCTGGCCATCCAGCCGGTGCACGGCCTGGCGGATTACTTTAATACCGCCCAGTCCACGCTTAATCCAGCCGTCGTTGGTTACCCGGCTTATGTCTATGGCACCCTGCCGCTTTTTATTGTGCATGGACTGGCTCAGGTCTCCCACAGGTTGAATTCCCTGACCCTGTTTGGCAGGCAGCTTTCAGCCGTGGCGGATTTGGGAACCATCTTCCTTTTGTATTTCATCGTCAGACGGTTTTATAAGGCCCGCGTGGCCCTGCTGGCAGCAGCATTCTCAGCGCTGACCGTCATGCAGATCCAGCAGTCGCATTTCTATACCTCGGATAACTTTTCCACCTTCTTCATGTTCCTGACCCTGGCAGTGGCAGCAGTGATCGCCAGCGGTGATTGGCAGCCTGGGCGTATTTCATCCGGACCAGGTTCGGGGGAAGGTTCCTTTCGTCACCGATTCCTCGAATCCCTGCAGCGGCTTTCCAGGGACCCGCTTACCGTCTTATCGATCGCTTTTGGGATCGCCCTTGGCATGGCAACCGCTTCCAAGCTTAATGCCGTTGCCATGGCGGTGGTGCTTCCAATTGCATTGGTGGTCCGCTATTTCAAGACGCGACCGCGCGATCCCGCCTTGTCATCCGACGCCGGTATGGGGCAGGAAGAACCCAGGCGGGTGGACGAATTCATCGCCAGGGCATTTGTCTTCCTCGTGATCGGTGCGGTCTTCTCCTTGATTGCCTTCCGCGTTTTCCAACCTTACGCATTCAGCGGACCGGGATTTTTTGGCCTCAAGCTCAATACCGAGTGGGTCCAAAAAGTACATGAACAGCTTTTGCAAGCCAGCCCCAACGCAGACCTGCCCTGGGCTCTGCAGTGGGCACGCCGCAACCATTTGTACTCCGGTCAGAACGTGACCCTCTGGGGTCTCGGTCTTCCGCTTGGTATCCTGGCCTGGGCCGGGTTCCTATGGATGGGTTGGCGCATGTTAAAAGGGGAGTGGCGCCAGCATATCCTGTTGTGGAGCTGGACGGCCATCTATTTCGTCTGGCAATCGCTGCAATACAACCCCACCATGCGCTACCAACTGCCGGTCTATCCGCTGCTGGGAATGATGGCAGCCTGGCTAATCAACTGGCTGTGGGATCGAGGCAGACGAAATCTCGACAATCGGAAACGGGTCAACATCACCGGTCTGTTGGCATCAATTGTAGGCGTGATCGTTCTCCTGCTTACCGCAGCCTATGCGTATGCTTTCAGCCGCATATACGTCCGCCCGGAAACGCGTATCGCCGCCTCGGAATGGATCTTTCAAAATGTTCCCGGTCCGATCAACCTGTACGTCCAGACAGCCGCCGGGACGACCGCCCAGCAGCCGCTGCCATTTTCAACAGGGGCGACGATCCAATCCGGAGCGACCTACCAGACAGCCTTTGTCCCCCAGAACGAGGGTCTGCTCAACTCGATCGTCCTCGCCCACGTTACCGATACCGCGGATAGCGGCTCGCAGACCTTGCGCGTCATCCTGTCCAACACCCCCGAGGCACAGCCCGACCAGGTCCTGGCAGACCTTTCCGTTACGGCAGTCTTTGCTCCCACCGGCGACCCGCGTGGTGACCCGGTCACCCTGAGACTGGATCACCCCGTAACCCTCCAGCATGACCTCACCTATTACCTGCAGATCCAGACCACGGGCGGGATTATGGTCCTGTACGGTGCTACCGTGGCGAATGAAACGGATTATGACTGGTCCCTGCCTTTCCGCATGGCGACATACGACCCGTTCGGCGGAATCTATCGCGGTGACCTGAACCTGCAGGTCTACTGGGATGATAATGCCGATAAACTGGCTCGTTTCCAGAGCGTACTCGACCAGACCGATTATATTTTTATCCCCACCAACCACCAGTATGCCCAGATCACCCGGCTTCCCGAGCGATATCCGCTTACAACCGAGTATTACCGCCAGCTCATCGGCTGTCCCCCGGAAAAGAATATTATTTGGTGCTACCGCGTGGCAGAGCCGGGCATGTTCCAGGGCAGCCTGGGTTTTGATCTGGTTGCCACCTTCGAATCGTATCCGGCAATCGGTCCAGTAGTCATTAACGACCAGTCTGCCGAAGAAGCCTTCACCTTTTACGATCATCCAAAGGTCCTGATCTTCAAGAAAAGCGCTGCTTATACCCCTGCAGGCGTTCAAGCGGTTTTGGGGAAAGTGGATTATTCCGGGGCAGTTCATTTAACTCCAGGACAGGCGGATACCTATAAGAGCCTTTTACTTCCCACCGACCAGTTGACAGTCCAGCAGGCAGGCGGGACATGGTCGAGCCTGTTCAACTACACCGCTTTGCTTAATCGCTTCCCTCTGCTGGGATTGGTCCTCTGGTATCTTGTCATTTTTATGCTCGGACTCGTCGTGTATCCCCTGGTCCGGGCAGCTTTTCCGGGCCTGTCAGATCATGGCTACCCGCTGGCGAGGATCGTTGGTCTGCTGCTGTGGGCGTGGCTGGCATGGATGGCTGCTTCACTGGGACTCACATACAGCAGGCTGACCATCGGGATCGCACTGGGGGTTGTGGTGCTGATCGGGTTGTGGCAGGGTTGGAGGCAGCGCAGTGAGCTGGTGCAGGAATTCCGGACCCGCTGGAAGTATTACCTGATGGTGGAAGGGATTTTCCTGGGCTTTTTCTTGTTGGATTTAGCCATTCGTATAGGCAACCCAGATCTCTGGCACCCTTCGAAGGGCGGAGAGCGGCCAATGGAGTTTGCCTTCTTCAATGCCATTTTGAAGAGCACCACCTTCCCGCCCTATGACCCCTGGTTTGCCGGTGGGTACATAAACTATTATTATTACGGATACGTGATCGTCGGCACGCCCGTTAAGCTGCTGGGAATTGTGCCGTCCATCTCCTTCAATTTCATCCTCCCAACCCTGTTTGCCTGCCTGGCGGTCAGCGCTTTCTCTGTCGGCTGGAATATCCTGCATGGCATCCAGACGGCAATGACATCGGGCGGTGCTGCAGAAGAGGGCAAACTTTTCGGATCCCGATTTGTTGGTGGCATCTCTGCTTCCGCAGCAATGGTCATTTTGGGCAACCTTGGCATTATTCACCTGTTGAACCAGGGTTTCCAGCGCGTGGCAGCTCCCGGTGGTGTGGTGGAAGGAGCCAATTTTTTCCAACGCACCTGGTATGCTCTCAAAGGGTTCTTCCTGGTCCTGGGTGGGCTGAACCTGCCCTATGGACCTGGGGATTGGTACTGGTTCTCCAGCCGCATCTTCCCGCCGGGGTATGGCGATTTTTATGAATTCCCCGTATTCACTTTTATTTGGTCCGACCTGCACGCGCATGTGATCGCCCTCATGTTGACCGTCCTGGCAATATCCTGGGCGATGTCGGTGCTGCTCTCGAAAGCGCGCTGGAATGGTCCAGTGTCTGTGGTGGCAGGGTTCTTCATGGGGGGGTTGATCATCGGGTCCTTAAAACCAACCAATACCTGGGACTTCTACACATATTTGCCGCTTGGGGCGGTCGTCCTGGGCTACACGGTTTGGCGCTATACCAACCCGGACAAGATCCGTTTGCAGATACCCGGCTGGTGGAAGCGTCTCCTTGTGACTGCCGGGGCGTTGGCAGCCCTGGCAGCGTTTTCCTTTTTGTTGTACCAGCCTTTCTCGCAATGGTTTGGGCAGTCCTACAATTCGGTAGAGAAATGGACGGGCGCGCGTACCCCCATCTCCACCTGGCTGACACAATGGGGCGTGTTCCTTTTCTTCATCACATCCTGGATGACGTGGGAGACTCGCCAGTGGTTGGCAGAGACGCCCCTGTCCGCCCTGCGAAAACTGCGCCCCTGGCGGGACGTGATCATTGCCGGACTGGTGGTCATCCTGGTGGCGTTGTTTGCACAGCAGGCCTGGGTGATGAGTTCGTCCCAAAACGTCCCTTGGAAAGGGATCACCATCATCTGGCTGGCACTTCCACTTGCGATTTGGGCTGCGCTGCTGCTCTTCCGCCCTGGGATGCCCGACCCGAAGCGGTTGGTTCTGTTCATGACCGGAACCGGGCTGCTGTTGACCATGATGGTGGAATTGATCGTCGTCACGGGCGATATTGGGCGCTTTAATACGGTGTTCAAATTCGGCATCCAATGCTGGATCCTGCTGGGGATCAGCGCCGCGGCCGGTTTTAATTGGCTCCTTCCTGAAATTCGCAAGTGGCTGGCGGGATGGCGCGTGGCCTGGCAGGTTGCGTCTGTTCTGCTGGTTACCGGTGCAGGGCTTGTACTGATCGTTGCCGGATCCGACAAGGTCCGTGACCGGATGACCGCCGGCACCCCCCATACCCTCGACAGCCTGACCTATATGGCCTATGCCCACTATTCCGAGTTTGGCGTGGATATGGACTTGAGCCAGGATTACCGCCTTATCCGCTGGATGCAGGAAAATATTCAGGGCTCACCCGTTACCGTTGAAGCTGCCCCTGCCGGGGTCCAGTACGCCTGGCTGGGACGGATTTCCATATACACGGGATTGCCGGATGTGATCGGTTGGGAATGGCACGAGGAACAGCAGCGCGTGGTGGATACCACCACGGTGGTTGCACGCGGCAGGGAGGTGGATGACTTTTATGGTACCACCGACCTGGCTGCCGCGATGGCTTTCATTGATAAGTATCATGTCCGCTATATCGTGGTCGGACAATTGGAGCGCGCGAAATATGTGCCCGGCGCTCCCGGAGGACCGGTCGCATTGGGTTCACCGGACGGATTGCTTAAGTTCGAGTTGAGCAATGACATTCTCTGGCATGCCGTTTATCGGGATGCGCAGACCGTTTTATATGAAGTCATGGCGCCTGCCCAGGTGACCCCGTGACGGATTTTATCTACCACATCACCTCGGCAGGTTCCTGGTCTGCTGCGCAGGGGGCAGGGGTATACGCTGCCAAATCCCTGGCAAGTGCAGGTTTTATCCATTGTTCCAGGATGGATCAGGTAATTCGCGTAGCCAATAATATCTTTGCTGGTCAACCTGGTCTGGTAATTTTGAAGATCGACCCAACCCTTCTCACCGCGCCGGTGAAATGGGAGCCTGGGGCTGATAAACCTGATGAGGTATTCCCTCACCTCTACGGACCGCTAAACCTGGAAGCCGTGACCGGGGCATTCGATTTTTCCCCGGGAGAGGATGGGAAATTCAGACTCCCTCCCGATCCTGGGTTTGACACCCGCTGATTATGACGCAATTCATTCTCTGGTACCTGCTCGTTTCATCCGTCGGCTGGATCACCTTCCCGCTGACCTTCCGCCTGTTCCCCGCCCTCGCCGACCGGGGATTCAGCATGGCGCGCACTTTGGGGGTGCTGGTGTGGGCGTTTGCATTCTGGATGATGGCCTCGCTCGGAATTGTTCAAAACGATGGCGGCGGGTTGCTGCTTGGGGGGGTGGTTTTGGGTGCTGTTTCCGGCTCGGTGCTGTTCCATAAAGAAACGCGCGTCTCGATCAAGGAGTGGATCCGCTCGCATGGCAGGCTGATCGTCATGGTGGAGGTCCTTTTCTTCCTGGCGTTCGCCTTCCTGGCATTTGTGCGTGCCGGCAACCCGGAGATCGTCGGCACCGAAAAGCCGATGGAACTGGCATTCATCAATGCCATACTGCGCTCTCCTGCGTTTCCTCCCCACGACCCCTGGCTTTCGGGATATGCCATTTCGTACTACTACTTTGGGTACGTGATGACCGCCATGCTTGCCAAGGCCACCGGCACGTTGGGTAGCGTTGCCTTTAACCTGATGCTGGCGCTGGTGTTCACCCTCGAGCGCGGTGGGGGCTTACGGTGTGCTCTATAACCTGCTGGCAGCCTGGAGGAAGGATCATCCAGGCAATCCTGCTGCGCGCCCGGTCACCGGTCTGCCGCTGCTGGGCCCCATCTTCCTGCTCATCGTCAGCAATTTCGAAGGTTTTTTTGAAGTCCTTCATCGCCTGGGAGCGTTCTGGAAATTTGGCCCCGATGGCATCGCCTCCTCCGGCTTCTGGAAATGGCTGGACCTGCAGGACCTGCGTACCCCGCCCACCCTGCCCCTTGGATGGATGCCGGAACGGTTTTACTGGTGGTGGCGCGCCTCCCGGGTGATCACCGAGTACAACCTCGCCGGGGTCTGGCACGAGATCATCGATGAATTCCCCTTCTTTTCCTACCTGCTGGGGGATCTCCATCCGCACGTCCTGGCGATGCCGTTCGATTTGCTGGCGGTCGGCGTGGCGCTAAACCTGTTCCTGGGCGGCTGGAAGGGAGTCACGAACCTCGGGTTATACCGGCTGCCTGTCCGTCCGGCTGGCTTGTTCTTTGGCGCGCTGGTGCTGGGCGGGCTGGCTTTCCTGAATACCTGGGATATCCTCAGTGGCTTTGCCCTGTTGGTGGGCGCATTCGCTTTGCTGCGGGCGCTGGAGTCCGGCTGGGCATGGAAAAGGCTGGAAGATGTTTTCGCCCTGGGAGTGCCGCTTGGCTTGCTGGCGGTCCTGTTATACCTGCCCTTTTATGTGGGATTCTCTTCCCAGGCTGGGGGCATCCTGCCCAACCTGGAGAACCCGACCCGCGGTGCCCAGTTGTGGATCATGTTTGGTCCGTTATTCCTGGCGATATTTGCTTTCCTCATCTACTTGTGGCGGACTGAAAAGCATCCTGCGAATTGGAAGGCTGGCATTGGCGCCTCTTCCGCCCTGGCTGTGCTGCTTTGGGTCCTTTCCTGGCTGCTCGGCTTGCTGGCAAAATTTACCAATCCCGATTTGGTGGCAGGCTACCTGGCAGGCGACGGCATGGCGAACATCGCACTTTTCTTTTCCGCCGCACTTCTCCGCCGTCTTTCATTTATTGGCGGTCTTCTTACCCTGGTCATCCTGCTTGGAACCGCGCTGGCGTTTCTATTGAAGGCGGAATTGTCCGGGCGAAAAACGGAAATAACTGAAGTATCTGCGGATCTTGACTCGCAGTCAGACACCCATCCTTACCCATTTGTCTTATTCCTGATCCTGGTCGCAGGGGTGCTCGTGCTCGCCCCCGATTTTGTGTTCCTGCGCGACCAGTTTGCCAACCGGATGAATACCATTTTCAAATTCTATTACCAGGCATGGTGGCTGCTCAGCGTGGCTGCTGCCTTTGGAGTGGCGGTCCTGGTTCAAAACCTGCGCGGGACTTGGAATTGGGTCTATCGCCTGGGACTTGCAGTCGTCCTCTTCATGGCGCTGGTTTATCCGGTCTTGGGCGTGCTTACCAAGACTGAAAATTTCCAGGTGCCCGCCTTCCAGCAGAGTCTGCAGTTGTCCCGTGCAGGCGGAGATCCAATGGCGTTTCAGACTGCGGCTGCGGTCTGGACCCTGGATGGGGGTGCCTTCTTCGATAAGGTCGAACCCGACGATATGGCTGCGGCGGACTGGCTTCGTTCAGCGGCGTATGGCGTCATCGTGGAAGCCAGCAAGCCCGATGCCAGTTATTCGGATTATGCCCGCATCTCCACCTACAGCGGGCTTCCCACCGTGCTGGGTTGGCCGATGCACGAAGCGCAATGGCGCGGCACGTATGATCCGCAGGGAGCCCGCCAGGATGATATTAAACGCCTGTACCAGACCTCCAGTTGGGACGAGGCGCAGACCATCCTCTCGCAGTATGGCATTCGTTATGTATTTGTCGGTACGCTGGAGCGCAGCACCTATCACCTCAACGAAACCAAATTTCGGACCCATCTCATGCCCGTCTTTACACAGGGGCAGGTGACGGTTTATGAAGTACCCTGAATGCGGTTAAAGTCTTTACTACCATGTTAAAATAGGCACAATGAAAAATTTTCAGCCCACGCTCGAACACGCCTTGTATGGTCTTGCCCTGGCGCTCGCTGTCGGCCTCCGTTTTCTGAACCTTGGCGCGCTGCCGCTTTCTGATTTCGAAGCGGGATGGGCACTCCAGGCTTTGCACGTGACCCAGGGGCTTCACCCGTCCATCGGTTCCAACCCTGCTTACGTTCACCTTACCGCCATCCTGTTCTTCATATTTAATGGCACGAATTTCCTGGCCCGGTTTTGGCCGGCTCTTGCCGGTTGTGCCCTCATCCCGGCTGCCTGGCTGCTGCGCGGACGGATCGGGCGCATCCCCGCCCTCGTATTGGCCTACGGGCTTGCCATTGACCCTGGGCTGGTCGCCATGTCGCACCTGGCAGGCGGACCCATGCTGGCGATCACCTGCCTGGTTCTGACCGGGCTGCTGTGGCTGAACGGGCATCGCTCGGCTGCGGGCTTATTCGCCGGCGTGGCGCTCCTCTCAGGACCCTCCATTTGGTTTGGCTTGCTTGGGCTGGCGCTGACCTGGGCACTTACCACCGTGCTTGGCAGAAAACGTGCAGTACAGGTTCCAGCCGCAGGTGGTATTGAACAGCCGCTGGGAAAACTGGAAGAAAAAGCGGAACAAAAAGCGGAACAAATGGCGAGTCAGAAATCAGAAGGATTGCCTGGAGAGCTGAGAGAGAATGAGATTGGGGGAATCGCCGGTGGAGAAGCAGCTATTCCCGCCTCGATGCGCTTGTCCCGCGCGAGACATCCAGGGTCCACTCGCCTGGGGCCTGGGGACACTGCTTGTGCTTGGCAGCCTGTTCATCTTTTCACCCATCGGTTTGTCAGCGTTTGTGGTCTCAGTTGTGGATTTCCTGCGCGGCTGGTGGACGCTGTCTGACGTCCAGGTTTGGCAGCCCCTTTTAGCCCTGCCTGCTTACGAGATCCTGCCGCTGGGATTCGCTGTCGCGGGCGCGGTCCGCGGCATCCTGAAGCGCGATCGCGACTCCCTGCTCCTTGGGATATGGGCGGCGGTGGCATTGATCCTGGCGCTGATCTATCCGGGCAAGCAGACCAGCGACCTGGTCTGGGCGCTCCTGCCGCTTTGGGTCCTGGCAGCCATCGAAATTGGACACCACTTCGATTTCGAAGGCCGCAATCGCTGGGAACTGGCCGGGGTAATGGTTCTGCTGAGTTCGCTGCTCGTCTTTGGCTGGTTGAACCTGGCAGCCGTTACGACCATGGCTCTGGATTCCCAAACGGCGCGCATGCGCTTATCCCTGCTGCTTGCCGTGGTGCTCCTGGTGGGCCTGGGACTGTTATTGGTAAGGGCAGGCTGGTCGGCTGCCACGGCCCGGCTGGGCGGCGTGTGGAGTGCCGTGCTGTGCCTGACCGCCTTCACGGTCGCCATGAGCACAGGCGCAGCGGGCTTCCGTCAACCGCTCACGGTTGAATTATGGCCGCCTGAGCCGCGTACAGGTCGGGTGGACATCCTCTTAAAGGTTGCCAATCAAATTTCGGATTTGAACACCGGCTCGATTGCATCATTGCCTCTGACGATCCTGGGTGTGGACTCCCCCGCCCTGGACTGGCAGTTCCGCGATTGGCAGGTCCAAAATGTCTCCGGGCTTTCTCCGGATGCGACCCCTGAAATGATTATTTCCACCATTGATAAAATCAGCCTGGAAGCCAATTATCGGGGCGAGGCGCTCCCTCTCAGCGAAGTGGCCGATTGGGGTCATGCCAAAACTGCCGATTGGCTGAAGTGGTTCGTTTATCGCCAGATGCCCATCCTGCGCCAGGATATCATCCTGTGGGTGCGTTCCGACCTGATGCTCGACAGCCAGGGTGTTCAAACCCCCTGATCGATAAAACCCTATGCCAATTCCAAATATCATAGCCATTGATGGTCCTGCAGCCTCTGGCAAGTCCACCCTCGGGCGGCGGCTGGCTGATTCCATGGGTTACCTCTTTTTCGATACCGGCGTCATGTACCGGGCGGTCACCTGGGGTGCCCTCCAGCGCGGGTTGAAGATCAGCGATGAGTCCGCCGTTTCCACCCTGGCTGAAACTGCCCAGATTGACGTGCGCCCCCCCTCGCAGGAGGATGGTCGTGCCTGTGATGTCCTGCTCGACGGGGTGGATATCACCTGGGAGACGCGCCGCCCGGATGTGGAAGCCAATGTCTCTCCGGTTTCGGCATACCGGGATGTGCGCAAAGCCCTGGCATCCCAGCAGCGCCGGATCGGTCTGCGTGGCCGCGTCATCATGGTGGGGCGTGATATCGGGACCGTGGTTCTGCCCGAAGCGGACCTGAAGATCTACCTGGATGCCTCGGCGGAGGAACGCGCCCGGCGGCGCCACAAGGAGATCCTCCAGCGGGGCGGTCAGGCGGATTACGAGCAGGTGCTGGCAGGGGTTCGCGGTCGTGACGCGATCAACTCCACGCGTGCCTTCTCCCCCTTGCGGGCGGCGGAAGATGCCGTTATTCTCGACTCGGATAACATGGATGCCGACCAGGTTTTTGCGAAAGTGCAGGCGTTATGCCGGTAACGGAGTATCGCCTTGCCTGGTGGCGAAGGCTGTTGTCCCGCCCGTTCATTCGCCTCGTTCTGGGGCTGGTTTTTCATTTCCTGGCACCGGTCAGGATCATCGGTAAAAGGAACGTCCTGCGCGGCAAGCCGTACATTGTCGCCATCAACCATGTCTCCCTGTACGAAGCGCCGTTTATCGGCGTGTTCTGGCCGGAACAACTGGAAGTGATGGGGGCGGTGGATGTCTGGAGCCGTCCCGGGCAGAACATCCTGGCGCGGCTGTGGGGAGGCATCCCTGTCCATCGCGGGGAATATGACCGCGCCGTTTTCGATAAAGTCCTTGGTGCACTTTCAGCCGGGTACCCACTGCTCATCGCCCCCGAAGGGGAGCGTTCGCATAAACCCGGCATGCAGCAGGCCAGGCCCGGTATCGCCTACCTCGCCGAGCAGTCTGGGGCGCCGGTCATCCCGGTTGCCATTATCGGTACCACCGACGATTTCTGGCATAAAGCCTCCCGGGGAGGGCGGCCTCTGTTGCAAATGATCATCGGAAAACCTTTCCATTTACCCCCGGTGGAAGGGAAAGGGGAAGAACGGCGTCACTCCAGGCAGCGCAACGCTGATATGGTGATGCGTACCATCGCCGGGTTGCTGCCAGAGGAATATCGCGGTGTCTACTCCTCCAGTCCAATCCTCCCCGACCCCCAAACCAGTAAGTAAAATCTGGCGTCCCGACCTGACCCGCCTGCCTGAATTGACATTCAGCCGGCGACTCTTCAGACGCTTTTTCCAAACCCTGTGCCGGGTCGTCGTCTCCATTTGTACCAGGACGGTCGTCCATGGACGTGAGAATTACCCGGCTCGTGGCCCCGCGTTGATCGTCATCAACCACCTGGGCGACCCCGACGCGGTCCTGGTGGTCGCTGCCCTGCCGGATTTCCCCGAAGTGATCGGGAAAATTGAATTGCGCGATATTCCTGTTGCTCCGCTGGCTGGGGGATATGCTTGGTGTTATCTGGGTGCATAGGGGACGTCCTGACCGGAGGGCGATTTCCGCCGCTCTTCAGGCTTTCCGCCGAGGTCGCTGCGTTCTCATCGCGCCGGAGGGGCGCGAGTCGGTCAGCGGTGCCCTTGAATTGGGGACGGAGGGAGCTGCCTACCTGGCGCTCCAGGCAGGGGTGCCGGTGGTGCCGCTTACCATCGTTGGCAGCGAATTCCGGCGCATTGAGAACAGCCTGAAAAAGCTGCGCCGCAGCCCGGTGACGGTGACGATCGGCAAGCCGCTTGCGCTGCCGGTTCAAAAGAAGGATCAGGATGCCCTGCAGATGGGGACTCGTTTCATTATGGAAGCCCTCGCCCGCCAGCTCCCGCCGGAATTTCGCGGCGAGTACGCTTATGTTGAAAATTAAATGTGGATTGCGTGCAAATGGATCAGCGGATGACTTAACCCTGTGATGCAAGCCATATACATTGCATAATATTTCCGATGGGGGAGTGTGTCAAAAATTCTACGTTAACAAAAAACTGCTCAAGGCTGCGTTTGCGGCATCGTCCCCGAAGGCACTGAGGGGGGCATCCTGCAGGGACCCCGCCGGTGGATTTAATAGAGTGAGGTACCGATTGTATTAGTACCTAAAGTGGGTCCTCGTTGGAGTTGACAATGATAATGTTCTTATGTATAATAATGTTATATAACAATCTTACTTCTCCGAGGTTATTCGATGGCGAAACTTCAACAGGTCCGCAAAGGCAGCACGCCGCTCCTGATCTTGAGCATATTGGCTGCCGAAAAAATGTACGGGTACCAGATCATGCGCGAGCTCGAACAGCGCAGTGATGGCTATTTCACCATGACGGCTGCATTGCTTTATCCCGCCTTGCACCAGCTTGAAAAAGACGGGTTGGTGGAGAGCGAATGGCAGGAATTACCCGGCAAGCGGCGCCGCAAATATTACACCATCACCTCAAAGGGACGGAAGGATATCGCCGCCAGCCAGGCCGAGTGGCAAACTTTTCTGACCAACTTGTTTAAGACCTTGCAGCATTCGGGTGAATCCCAGGAGATCGGGGCATGACACCGGATGATTTCCTGCATGCCTTGCGAAAAAAGTTGAAAGGCTTCTCCCGCATCGAGCAGGCTGAACTGATCGAGGAGATCGGCAGCCACATCGAAAGCGGCGGGGATGATCCCAGGCTGGGGAAGGATCCAGCCAAAAGGAGGCAAAACCTGATGTCTGAACTTGGTTCTCCTGGAGAGATGGCCAAAGGTTTCCGAAAGATTTACCAGCCTGGCGGGTTGATCGATTATTTGCTGATTGCCATTCCCCTATTACTTAACCTGCCTATAAATCTATTGCTCGTCAGCCTGATGCCGAAGTACCCCTGGGCGGATGTGCGGCTGGTCATGATATTTCATATGATCCTGATCGCTATTGGATTATGGCGGCGTTCGATCCTGCTGACCCTGTTTTGGGTCGCTGATCTTGCAGGTCAGCTGATGTTCGTTTTGTGGTTGTTTCATGGTCCTTTTGACGGATTGCAGACAATTTTCTGGTATGTCGTCCTTGCCGGGTTGATCATTCTATTGGGCAGGATGGTTTGGCAGAATCGCGGCGATATTTTGGTAGGCATCTTTGCATCACTGCCTTTTATGATGAGTCTTCTGGCAGTTGCATTCAGGCATTTTGCCAATGGGAACACCTACGCGTACGAACCGCTGGAAATATTCTTTTTTCGTATTTACCTCATTATTCCAAATTTTGTTTGGTTCACTGAAGTGTTCATCCTCGTCCCATTTTTCCTGGTCAGGGACCGCAATGTGCGCTGGTTGTCATTGGCGGTTTATTGGTTGCTTTTGGGCCTTTCCCGGAACGGACTGGATTACCAGCTGATCTTTGCCCCACCGATTTATTACCTATGGATTTTCCTTCCAACTTCCATAATCGCTCTTGGCTGGTTGCTGGAGCGCTATAAAAAACGCCTGGTCAGATTTGCAACCTGAATGGGCACCTGGCAAAGGTCTGCCGAACCCAGGTATTTTTCTCCAACAGGTTACCCAAAGAAAAATTCAAGCAGGAGAGCGCTTTCTGGTATAAGCTATTCATATTGAAAAATTAGAACGTTAGTGCTATAATCTATACGCGACAAGGGACGTTTATTGGGATCCTTGTCGCGTGTTCTTTCGCACCTTTACATTTCAATATTAATCCCAACAGTCTTTCAGGCTGGAGTGCTTCTGAAGATGAGTCTACACCTTCCAGGAGGGTATTCGTTCCACGACAACTGTTGAAAAAGTGACTTTAATTCACCGCAAAGAACGATAAATCCCTGGAAATTCCTGCAGCGAAGGAGTATTCGTTCCTCAATAATTAATGAAAAACCACGCAAATTTGATGAAAAGGTCGTTTATTCCATTAATTCAAATAATGCGGACTGCAAAACCAGGCATTTGTAATAAGCCCAGGCGCCAACAAGCCGTCCTCGGCTACCTCGACGGAATTAGCCTTCGACCCTGATCGTCAAGTGCAGGTTATTGCCACAAACGGCATCGGACCAGGGCAAAATACATTCGGGGTGGGCGGGTGTGTTATGATTACCCGCGGGTTCCCAGGTTGATTATCCTTTGACCGAATCAACCCCCTCGGTTATAATTGCCAACCGTCCACATCCCGTGAAGCTGCCGGGACCAGCTCGAAAACCCCGGCGGAAAACCGCCGTTTGGTGTTTTAATTCTTTTATTTGGAGTTTGTGAATGCCCAAGCGTACTTATCAACCCAAGATCAGGCGGCGCGTGCGTGTGCATGGTTTCCGCCAGCGCATGTCCACCGCAGACGGCCGCGATGGTACTGAAGCGGCGGCGGCTCAAGGGCCGCATTCGTCTCACCGTCCGCAGCAACCAGCATGTCAAGCATGTCCGTTGGTAGGATTTCAGCGGACTGGGAGTTGGTGATCTGCTCTGGAGACGACAAGCACAGGTGAAACGAAGTTTTCGCCTGACCCGGTCAACCGATATCAAGAGGGTGCGGCGTTCCGGCAAGTCGTATGCCCACCCGCTTGTTGTTTTATATGTGCTCAAATCGGATGGTTCCGAAACGCACGTGGGGGTTAGTGCCGGGTTGGCGGTCGGGAATGCGGTCAAGCGCAACCGCGCCAAGCGTCTCCTGCGGGCAGCGATGAGTGAGCTTATTCCGGTGACCGTTCCCGGGTCCGACCTGCTGCTGATCGCCCGTTCCCCGCTTGCGGCTGCCAGCATGTCCACCAGGCTCGCGAAGCCTTGACCAGTCTGCTGAAGCGCGCCGGACTCCTTACCCAGGCCTATGACGTTTGAACACCTGCCTCACGATTATTCTGATGAACCTCGCCTGCGCGACCTCCCCCGCACGATCTGGAATTGGCCGCGCCTGGTCCTGCTGGGTCTCATCCGTTTGTACCAGGCAAGTTTTGCCAAGACCATGCCTCCCGATACCTGCCGTTTCTACCCGTCCTGCTCGCATTATGGCTACCAGGCGGTTTACAAGTATGGTGCCCTTAAGGGCGGTGCAATGGCTCTCTGGCGCGTGTGTGCGCTGCAACCCGTTCAATCCCGGGGGTTATGACCCCGTTCATTAGGAGATACAAGACTTCATGAAGACAAAATACCTGGTTTTGATCGGGTTGTTTCTGGTCCTGGCTGTGGTCCTTGGCGGCTGTGCCACGGGTCTGACGGCTTCTTCCTGGCCTGGCATTACTGCTGATGCACACCAATGCCTACATTGCCGATGGGCCTTACGTGTATGCTGTAAACCTGCAGACCGGCGCGGAAGTCTGGCGTTTTCCGGCCAAGGCTGCCACCGCAACCCCCTTCTATGCCACGCCGATGTTGACTCCGGACGGGCAATTGATCGTCGGCAGTTTCGACCATAAACTCTACAGTCTCAATCCCGTAGAGCGGCGCTGAGAATTGGCGCTTTGAACAGGCAAAGGATCGCTGGATCGGTGGCGTGCTGGTCACCAAAGATACGATCTATGCCACCAATGCCGATTACAACCTGTACGCCTTGAGCTTCACCGGGACGCTTAAGTGGGTTACTCCATTCCAGGCAGACCAGGCCATTTGGGGCAGCCCGGTTTCGGACGGGACCAATGTCTATTTTGGCACTCTGGGACGGCAGGTTTTGCAGTGAATGCTCAGACCGGCCGGCAGACCTGGGTGCAGACAGTGGACGGCGCCATTCTTGGTTCTCCCGTTCTTGGACCCGACAACACGCTTTATGTTGGAACTTATAGTGGAGTGCTTGCTTTCTCTCAAAACCAGCAATGGCCAGCTCATTCACACGGAACCTGTTTCCTCCTGGATCTGGTCAGGCCCGGCGCAGGACGGCACCAACGTTTATGTTGGCGATGCTAACGGCAAGATTTATGCCTTTCCCGCAGACCGGCACGGGACAGCCCTGGACCCAGCAGTTGAACGGTGCCATTGTCGGTTCTCCCCTCGTCCTGGACACGACTGTTGTTGTGGGAACCGAGGCGGGAAATGTCTACTTCATGGACAATACCGGTGAAAACGTCCGGCCCTTTACCGTTACCGGTAAAATTTACGCCACCCCAGCGGCTGCCGGGACCCTCGTCCTGGTTGCGCCGACTGGCGGAGATAACACTCTTGTGGCTCTTGATCAAACCGGGGCCATAAAGTGGTCATTCACGGCAAAATAAGGAATTAGCCTATGTGGGAAACCATTATTGTCAACCCATTTACGACCGTATTGCTTCTGATCTATAAACTGATCGGCGGAGATTTCGGGATTGCGATCATCCTTTTCACCATCCTGATCCGCCTGATCACCCATCCATTGATGGTGTCGCAGATCAAATCCAGCACCAAGATGACCGAGTTCCAGCAGTCGAAGCAATGGCAGGATATTCAGAAAAAGCATAAGGGTGATAAAGAGAAGCTGGCCCAGGAACAGATGAGCTCTTTACAAGGAACTTGGGATCAGTCCATTTGCCTCCTGTCTGCCGTCCATCATCCAAATCCCTCTCATCTTCGGCCTGTATCAGAGCATCATGCGCGCCCTGGCTGCAACTCCCGGTCAACTGCTTATCCTGACCCGGGCTGTTTCTCCACTCATGGATTTCTTCCACGTCAATACCGCCGACCTTGTTCCGCTCCACAGCAAATTCCTGTGGATGAACCTGGGTCAGCCGGAACGCGTCTACATGTTTGGGGTCGGGATCCCGCTGCTGGCCATCATTGTAGCCATCACCACGTACGTCCAGTCCAAGGTGACGATGCCGGCCTCCACCAATCCCGGCGACCAGGGTGCCATGATGAACAAAATGATGGCTCTCTATATGCCGCTTCTTTTGGGTTATTTTGCCCTGACCTTTGCCTCCGGCCTTTCCATCTATTTCATTACCGGTAACTTGATCGGGATCGCCCAATATGCCCTGTTGGGGAAGGTCAATTGGAAGGCGTTGATCCCCGGTTATAAACCTCCGACAACTGCCCTGGCGAGGAACAAATGAACGAACGGACCACGCTCGAAAAAATTGCTCCCACCGTTGACGAAGCGGTCGCCGGCGGGTTGGCCGAACTCGGTTTGAATGCCGAGGCTGTGGACGTCGAGATCCTGGATGGTGGCAGCCGCGGCCTGTTTGGAGTGGGCAGCCGGCAAGCGCGTGTCCGCCTGACGGTGAAAAATCTTTCAACAGAACCTGCAACCAGCAATGTTCAAACAGGCACTGCCAAGGGGAATGCCGAGGCAACCCCCGCTGGCGGTGGGACGGAAGAATTCCCTGAAGAGGCCTTTAACGTACTGGACGACAACCTGCTGTTTGTCTCACGCCAGACAGTGGCGGAACTTCTTGAAAAGATGAAGATCACCGCCCATATCGAGGTCCGTTATGGCGAACCCGATGAAGAAGGGCAGCGCCCCGTGATGGTGGATGTTCAGGGTGACGACCTGGCTGTTTTGATCGGCCGCCGGGCTGAGATCCTGAATGCTCTTCAATACGTCACCAACCTGATCGTCAGCAAGCAGGTGGAACGCTGGGTGCAGGTGATCATCGATGTGCAGGGGTACCGGGCGCGTCACGAGCGCCAGTTGCGCCAGATGGCGCAGCGTATGGCGGACCAGGCCATGAAAGCCGGTCGCCGCCAGGTGCTGGAGCCGATGTCAGCCAGCGACCGGCGCATCATCCACCTGGAATTACGCGATCATCCCAGTGTGACCACGCAGTCCGTGGGGGAGGAACCCACCCGTAAAGTTACGATCATTCCCAAAGAATAAATGGCATCAGGGAATGTTCATGTGAACCTGCAGTGTCGTCGCAAAACAGGTTTTGAACTTAATTCTATTATCTGATTTCCTGAGAAAATCGAAATATATTGCCCCTTTCCCCGGTGAGAGGGGCAATTCGATAATTATTAATACTGATCATTTCTGGCATCCCGAAGAATGGAATGCATCTAGATCCCATCGAAATCCCGATTAAAAGGCTCTCCAAAGGAGCATGATATAATCTTTAACACCGAATCCCAATTGAATCTTTAAGGTAATGGTTAATCATGCCAGAGGATAATGGGAAGGCATCGTTTGAGGAACGCATTAATATTGTTTTGGATGAGTTAGCGCTGGGAATCCAATGGGATCGGCCCAGTCTCATTGTGATAATCTATCGCTCAGAGCACACAAAGACCCGGGTTCAATCCATGCTCGGGAAGTCGCTCAAAAAATCCGGGCAGGCAGTAATCCTTTATTCGGTGGACAAGCTCCATTACGATATCCCCATTGAAATGATAAATCACCCCCTGCATGATCGAGCGGTGTATTTTGCAAGCGGGTTGCGCTGGGGGGGTGGGCGGGGATATTCAAACGCATATCGAGCCTTGAATATGCATAGGGAATATTTTATTGACGGGAATATTCGGGCAATATTTTGGCTCACCAATAATGAAGCGAAACAATTGCCTCGTTTTGCACCTGATTTTTGGGCTTTCCGCCATAAAGTTGTTGAATTTCCCGAGTTGCCAAATCAGACTGAGCTTCCCGCTCCAGGAACCAAAGGCAGTCGCTCCAAATCCCTTTACACAAATCAAGCAACCGGGTTTCGACGACTGATGGCAGCCGCTGACGAGTTGTATAACCAGGGATGCCTCGATGAAGCCATCCTGCAGTATCGAAAAATCCTTCAGATGTATCCAGACCAGATTGCCGTAAACCTGCAGCTTGCGAGGATCAACCTTTCCCTGGGCAGGCTCTCTCTTGCGAAACGAATCCTGATTAAAGCACGCAAGGCAGGTTTCCCGTCAGCAACCTATATGAATGAATTAACCCGCTTAAACCTTGCAGTAAATTCTGGGCATATTTCGAAGGCTGGTTTCACTGACCTGACAACCTAAAATCATAATGACTGCCACCATCGCGATAGAGTCCATCCTTTCCATTTTTGCCATCATCGTTGGCGTTCTGCTTATTGTCCTTCGCCGGCAAAAAGGGATCGGGTATGCCAGCACTCTCGCATATTCAATTTGTCTCTGTCTCGGCGCAGTTTCGATGCTGGCTTTTGCCCCGGTTCAACATTTGCAGGTCTCGATTACTTTAAAAATAATCTCAACATTACTTGGCGGGTATCTGCCTGCATTTGCCTTTACCTACATTCTTGGTTATGTCATCCAAAGTAAACGCTTATCGTACCGGATTTTTTTTGTTCTGGCACTCGTCCCCGTCTTATTATTGGGATTGGCAGTTTCCCGATTAATCCCAGGTGCTCTGTTTTCATCCCTGGGATCACAAGCCAGCACGGCACTCTCCCCCATTGATGAATGGGGATTGCTTGTCCTGGTTTATACCATCGGGGTCCTGATCGCCTCCATCATCCTCACCGTATCCACCCCATCCAATTCATTGAAGCCTTTAAGAGTCGGACCGTTGGTTGCGCTCGATATGGCGATAATGGTGGCCATCCTTCTTGATGCTGTCAGCTTGTCCAGCCTCGGACCCATGATCACCGGTTACAACCTGCCCCTGTTGGGTTTTACCTTGATTGGATTGGCGCTGGTGTTTTCCAACCATAAGATCCTGCAATCAAACCTGATCACCCGGGACGAATTATTCGACAGCATTAACGACGGCATAATCATCATTAATAACCAGGATAAAATCCTGGACCTGAATCATGCTGCGGAAGAATTGATCGGGATCCCCACCAACCGGGTCTATGGAAATTCCGTCGAAACCATATTGACCAACTGGAACAGTATCTCCAATTCAAGTGACGCCGAGGAAAAGGAATTTAGAGGCAGCATAAATTTAAACCAACAGTGGCATCATATCAGTGTCCGGATCAACAAATTCGATGATGATCGCGGCAAAGTAATATTCCTTCGGGATATTACTGATCGCAAAGACACCAATGAAGTCCGCCAGCAGGCAAGGGAAGAAATGTTCAACCTGCTGAGGTCGTTTTTTAAATCTGCAAATACTTCGCAATCGACCAATGATTTTTTTCGGGACGTCCTTTTTCAAATTGCATATACATTCCATGCAGACAGTGGCGCGATCTGTTTGATCGACCCCCTGCCAAAATCGAAGAAATTCAAATTCTCATTGATGGCAAAATATGGGGAATTGATGGAGGATAAGGCTACTTTATCGAACCTCCAGGAAGCATTGGTGTCATCGAAGTGGATCATTGGTACAAAAGAACCGTTGATCATACCGGACGCTGAACAAACCCCGCAGTTTGCCAAAATCATCGAACAATTTAAATCATTTACGATTGCCATTATTCCATTGCTATATACCGAACAACTTATGGGTGTGCTAATCCTTGCCAGGTCAGAGCAGACGGGGTTTATCACTGATGAAATTGTCAGGTTGAGTGTCGTAACAGAAGAATTGGCATCTTTCATTTACTCTGACCGCAAGCGAAAATCTGACATTGCCTTGGCTGAGAGACACCGGCTCGCGCAGGACCTCCATGATTCGATCACCCAAAAACTATACGGGCTGGTAACGTTGACAGAGGCGGTAAAGATGGGACTTGAATCTGGCGCTCCGGTGGATGAGAACAAAATGGTGGAAAAAATCAGTGAGAACGCCCGGCAGGCACTCAGGGAAATGAGACTGTTCCTTTTTGAGCTTGAACCGGTGGATATAGAACGGGATGGCCTTGTTTCCACGATACAGCAGCGCCTGGCATCCGTAGAGGGGCGGTCAGGGATTCAAGCCCGCATGCTTGCGGATACTGAGATATTATTATCGGTGGAAAAAGAAACGGAAATTTACTATATCGTTGAGGAAGCTCTCAATAACATCCTCAAACATGCCAATGCCAAATCAGTGCTTGTGAAATTGAAGCAGAGGAAAGAATCGATTTTTCTTGAGATAGAGGATAACGGGTGCGGTTTTGATTCGGAAAATGTAAAATTTGGCGGGAAAGGCCTGGGTAATATCAAAGACCGGGCAAAACGAATTAAGGGCAAGTTGAAGATTTCGTCCTCCCCAGATCATGGGACCAAAATTTCGCTGGCTGTTCCACTATAATATACACAGGAAGGAACTCTCATGAAAAACATAAAAAAAATCCGGGTGCTGATCGTTGAAGACCAGGCGGTTGTCAGGGAAGGCTTGGCGGCAATATTATCTTTCCAGGCTGACATAGAGGTGGTGGGCCAGGCAAAAGACGGGATTGAAGCCGTGGAGATGTTGGAGACTGCCAAACCTGATGTCATCCTGCTCGACCTGGTAATGCCACGCCAGGACGGTCTTACAACCATCCCGATCCTAAAAGAGAAAAAGCCCGATGTACATATTTTAGTCCTGACGAGTTTTGCAGATAATGACCGTGTTTACCAGGCGATAAAATTTGGGGCGCAAGGATACATGTTAAAGGACGCGACCCATACCCAGCTTCTGCAAGGGATCCGCGATGTAGCCCAGGGTCTATCAACCTTATACCCATCCATAGCAATGCGGGTAATCCGGGAACTAAACAACCCGGCTGAATTAATGTACACTACTGAACCACTTACCCCTCGCGAATTGGAAACTTTGAGGCTGATCTCGAGCGGCTTGAGCAACCAGGAAATCGGTCAAAAATTGTTCGTTCAAGAATCCACGGTGGCAAAATATGTAAGCAATATTTTGGATAAACTCCACCTGGCAAATCGAACGCAAGCGGCATTATATGCCATTCGAAAAGGGTTGACTGAATAAAATTCAATCACACCAAATCCACGCGTGAGCCCCCCAATTCTGAGGGGCTCATTTATTTATATGGATCGTACCTGGATGAAATTGACACCGGTGGACTCAATTTCCAAATTAATGCAGACTTATGGGTTTTGACAGGCGTTCAGCATATATATACAGACCAAATCCCCAATTTGGACAAAAAAAACTCACCGTTTGACGATTTTGCCTTGTCCGTTTACCTGGCAAATCAGAGAATAAATTCAACGGAGATAGCCACTTTCCTTTGGATTGTATGTTAGCCGTAACACCACAAAAACATGATGATTCCTCACCATAATACTTCCCAAGTCATATTCTTATATTGTCTAAAGAAATAACGGGTTTATGCGGTTCCCCATTCGATGGAAAAGCGAGAAAATATGATTGTCCCATTGAAACCAAGCCGCCACAGATTGCAGGAAAAGCTGCATTCATCGAATCCCGGTCCAATGGCAGCTAATAATTGGAATTTGGTTCGAAACACCAAGGAAAAAATGTATTTCGGTAAATGTATTCTTCCGGTAAGTGAAAAAAGCCAGCTTGCCCTACCTTCCGATTTTCGTGAAGCGGGGAGTACCTCTGTCTTTTTAACCCAAGGGTTTGACCGGAATCTTATGCTCCTATCCCACCAGGCATTTAATAAGATCGCTTCACATGTTCAGGCTGCCAGCATTTCAGACCCCCTGGCCCGGCTCATGAACAGGTTATTTATGGGAAGTGCGACCGAACTCGTGATAGATGGCTTGGGACAAATCGAATTACCAGATGGCCTGCGTGCTTACGCTGAATTGGGCAAGGAAATCGTAATCGTCGGACAGGGTGAGTATTCAGAGATATGGTCTCCCGACCTTTGGCAGAAACAGATGGAAAGTGTGAATGATTTTGAAGCCAATACCCATCGGTTTGAGAAGTTCCATATTTCCCTGGCTTAATGTTGGTGAATCGACCAAGATCTAATTCACAAGCAAACAATTGTTGGAGAGCTACCATGACGATACTTGGCATTGATATTTCAAAATGGGACGGCAACTGGGATGCCAATAAAGCCAAACAGGCCGGGGCAACTTTTGTATTCGTCAAAGCATCCGAGGCCACGTTTACGGATCCCCAATTTGTGGTTAACTGGCAAAAAGCAAAAGACGCCGGGCTCCTGCGGGGAGCTTACCATTATCTCGATTACACCAAGCCAGGCGCAGACCAGGCCAATTATTTTGCTGATTTATTGAAGGACGACCCGGGCGAGCTTCCTCCTGTAATTGATTATGAGCTGCGCAGAACGGATAATGATCCTTCGGCAGCACTCGTTTTTTTAAGGGATTGCCTGGATCAATTGACCAAAAGAACTGAGTTGTTTGAGAATGCAAGCTTTAAACGGCCCATGATATATACAAGTCCCGGGTTTTGGGTTGAATACGGGGACCAAACAAAACGAGACTATTGGATCCAGTTCCCCCTTTGGAACGCCCATTGGATCACTGCCAATACGCCAAAGGTTCCATCACCCTGGACCATGTGGAATTTCTGGCAATTCACGTCCAAAGGCCCGGGTGAAGCATTCGGTTCTGAATGCCTTTCCATGGACATGAACCGGTTCAACGGAACGCTCAGCGAGCTAATGGATTTTTCCGGCATGGGGATTCCAGTCGTTAACCATAATGAAAAACTGGAATCGCTGGAAAATAAAGTCAGAGAATTGGAAGGGGAAATTTCAACCATTAATCAAAACGGGATTGCTTCTGCTTCCGATGCATTGGAAAAGGTTGATGCGCTGGAAACGAAAATATCTGTCCTTGACGGGTCTCTATCCAATTTTTCGGCAACCCTTTCCCAGCGAATTGACGCGATCGAAAAGACCATTATCGATCTCGGAAATACTGCACCACCCCAGCCTAACCCTGCAGTTTCATCATCAGTTGCAGCAACAAAACCGAACTTCCCGGAAGTTCAACAGGTACTGGACGGACACCCCGCTGACCCACCGTTGACCGGAGATATCGCCGCAGCTACTCCCGTCCCAACTGATCTTCCGGTAGATGCTCCGGTTCCCACCGACCTTCCTCCCGAAACGCCCTCCCCAATGGACGCCACACCAGGGAATGTTCCCTATGCCATATGCATCACAAAGGCACTTAATGTTCGCAGTAGCCCAGATGCATCCTCTCCGATCGTTGCCAGCCTGCGATATGGTCAACGGGTGAAGATTGTTGACCGACAGGATGGCTGGGCACAGTTCCAGGAACCTGCTGGCTGGAGCATTGAGGCTTATCTATCCATAGACCATAGCGAATCGGTTGCTCCTGAAACCAATTCGCAACCCGAGACCATATCAAATTCCTTTGGAATTTGCAATACCAGCGGATTGAATGTGCGGAGTGGACCCGGAGCCGCGAACCCAATCGTTGGAGGCCTCATTTATGGCCAAAGAATTAAGATTCTCGGTCACAACACGGGTTGGGCACAGATTGAGACTCCTCCGGGATGGTGCAATGAGAGTTACCTGAGCTTTGCTTGAACCCTAAAACTATTTTCAAAATACAGCATTAAAAAAATACCACTTCGCCCTCATCAGTTATTGTGCCAGGAACAGCCATGACAACTTATGAATATATCAAAGCTAAGGATTTCGACCGGGCTTGGTTGAATTTTGAACTTGACCTTCCGCTTGCGCCGGGGAAAAATGGTCAGCCCAATCCATTTTATATTTCCCGGCCGGGAAATCCGATCAATGAATTGGCAGATGCCATCCTGGCGCCGTTCTTCAGGCCACCAAAATTTTTCTTTTCCGGTCATCGCGGGTGCGGAAAGAGTACAGAATTATTGCATATCCTATCTCATACAGAAATTCACAAGAAATTTTGGCCGATCAATTTCAGCATCCGGGAAGAAACCGATATTGTAGACCTGGACTTCCACGATGTACTACTGGCAATAGGCAGCCAGATGTACCGGAAATATAGAAAAAATGGGGGGGAGATTCCTGAGCGGTTGTTGAAACAATTAAACAGTTGGAAAGGGAAAGTGGAGCAGGAAGTTAAAACTGTGTTATCCGGTCAGTCTTCCTATGAATTTGGTGGCTCCCTTGATGCATTTTTCTTAAATGCCGGCATGAAAATGAAACTTGAGCCAAAGACTCGCATTGAGTTACGGCAGGTATTTGAAAAAGATATTACCGGCTTGATTGATGTAATCAATATGATTGCAGCAGCAATATATTCCAAAGAAAAAAGAATTCCTCTCATCCTGATCGATGATATGGATAAACCGGATCTCAACAAAGCGACTGCAATCTTCCATGACCGGCGAGAAATCATGATGCAGCCAAATTGTGCAATCATATACACGGTTTCAAGTGCGTTGTTCTACAGCAAGGAATTTGATGCCATTCGGGACCAGGCAATATTTTTACCCAACATCAATTTGCATCCGTGCAAACAGCCCGAAAGACATATTATCGAAGGATATGATGCCATGCGTCAATTCGCCCATGTCAGGATGGATCAATCCCTGATAGATGGGCAGGCATTGGAAGATGCGATCACTTATAGCGGGGGGGTATTCCGTGAAATGGCCAGGATCATGCGTTCTGCCATCGGGTGCGCCAGGCGGCGGAAAGCTTTGATGATTAATCAAGATGATATTGAATGGGCTGCAACGGAAATTCGAAATGAGTACCGCCGCATTCTGGATAAGAATGACTTGGCTTACTTAAAGAAGATCAATGAACATAATCGTCTTGAGTATAACGACAGGTTAAGACCCTTACTCCAATTACTTGCCATCCTTGAATACCGCGACAGTGAAAACTGGTGCGATGTTCACCCGGTTCTAAAGAGACTTGTAAATGAGCAATGAACCTGATCTCCAGGAACAAGATTTAAGCCTGTCGTTCCAGGAACGAATTGATATTCTTTTCCGCGAGATTGAACTGGCCGTGAGGTGGGATCGACCATCAATCTTATTCGCGATCTATAAGTCTGACATCATTCGGGATGAGGTCAACTCAATATTACAAGAAAAACTGAATATCATTGACCAAAAAACCCACTCGATAAAAACCACCTTTAATAGTCAATTTGATTTTCTGGAACAAATAACACTGCTTCCTGACCTCTCAAAAACTGTGCTGCTCATTGATGGGTTTAATTGGGAGTGTGGACCAGAGGGTGCAAGGGTATTTCGAGAATTTAATAAAAACCGGGAATATTTCGTAGACAATAATATTCGCGCAATTTTTTGGCTGTTTGAAAACGAAGTGTCTGACTTTGCAGCGAATGCCACAGAGTGCTGGGTCCTCCGCCACCGGATGGTTGAATTTGTTGACATCCCTCAAATGGAACAAGAAACCCTTCAATCCCTGGAATCGCTATGGAAAAGTCAGGAACCGTTGCCGGAAGCAGGAAATTCCCCCGAAAATCCAGCGGTGGAAGTTCAAAAGGTCCAGGAAAAAGATCATTCGCCTGCAGATTCATCAAAAGCAAATGCATTCCTTAACCTGGGAATCCTATTTTGGAGAAAAGGCAACCTGAAAAGAGCTCTAAAATATGTGCTGGAATCAAAAAGACTTTCCGAATTGGCAGGGGATCAGCCTCTCCAGGCTCAATGTCAAAATGCACTTGCGTTGGTATACACAGAAATTGGGGATGTAGATGAAGCCGTGGCAGCATACCAAAGTGCTATTACCTTGTCCCCAGAATCAGAATTCTTATGGAACAACCTGGGACAACTTCTTTCAAAAAATGAACGAAATGAAGAAGCCATTAATGCTTTTAGTAAAGCACTAGCGTGCTCTCCACGGGATTTTCTAAGTTTGAATGGCATTGGTCACATTTATATCAAAATGGGAGTTTATGAAAACGCCATTTCGATATTAGAAAAAGCAATTGAAATTGCGCCTTATTATGAAACTTCTTGGGCAGGTATCGGATGGGCTTACCTTGAATCAGAACAGTTGGATAAGGCAGAGGTGGCATTACGAAAGGCTGTAGAACTAAATCCTCGATTAATCGATGCCTGGAAAAACCTGGGGCGATGTTTTAACAAACAAAAAAGGGACATCGATGCGATTGCTGTGTACCGGAAAGCAATTGAATTTAACCCTGAGATTGCTGAATTATGGGATGAACTGGGAAAACTTCTCCTGCAACGCCATAATTACCCTGAATGTATTTCAGCATTTCAAAAAGAAATTGCCCTTAATCCCAAATCAAGAGAAGCATCCATAAGGCTGGCTCACGCTCTTTTCCAAATTGGTGATTATGAAACATCGGCTTCGATCTACGAGGGGACCATCCCATTATTTGAAGATATAGTCACACGCTCTGCACTATTTAATCGTTTGGGAGATGCATATTTATATTTGAAAGATTACGAAAAAGCGATTGGTGCATACAAGCAATCTGAAGACCTTCAAATTGAAAACAAGAATAATGGTGAGAAAATCGTCGGATTGCCTGACGAAATCAATGAGGAAGATACCAACAACGAAAATGAAACGGATCAGAACAATTCCGGAGAAGAAAGAGGTGATGAGATGATAGAAGCCAACCATATATTTGACTCAAAAACTGCAGCTGAATGGAATGAACAAGGCAATATCCATTTTAAGGCTGGCGCTTACAATGATGCAATTGTTGCCTACACAAAAGCAATTGAGTTAGCCCCCGAAACGAGTTGGCCATATATCCAGAATTTAGCCCAGGTACATTACCAAAAAGGTAAAGCCAAGGGAAAACAGCTTATTGGGAAAACAGAAGACCCCGAGGTATGGGAGGGAGAAGAAGAAGAGGCTCCCATTTTTGGTTATGATGCACAATTCAACCAAGAGCTTGCAGTTGATAGTAAAGAACCCGGGCTGGATAAATCCAGTAAAAGCGAGGTTGCAGACGAACTTCTCGTCGATAGCCCTGTTAAAAGCGAAGAAATAAACAATTCCGAATCCACCCAGGGTTGCGCGTGCAAGATGAAGACCGAATTAGATCCTGGAAAAAACGTCAAATCTGAAGCGATAGAAACTCTCGAATCCAAGCTTGCTGATTTACAAACTTTGGCGGCTGAACCTGCCGATCAACCAGAACAAAGCACAACCTCGGACTCCGCTGTAAACGGACCACAATCACCCAGCGATTGGAATGAATTGGGGAATTCATTTGCCGCCTCAAAGAAATTTAATAATGCCATTGAGGCGTACAAGAAGGCGATAGAAATGGATCCAAAATTTGGCCAGCCGTACAGCAACCTGGGATTAATCTATTATCGCCTTGGCAAGTATGATTTTGCGGTCTTGCTTTTCAAAAGAAGTGTAGACCTTTTGGACTCGGTAGAAGATAAATCCATTTCATGGAACAGATTGGGTGACGCTTACAGGCGATTGGGAGACTATGGAAATGCTTTGTCTGCTTATAAAAAATCCAATGATATGGAACCTCCCAAGAGTCCAGTAATGGCACGCGCCAGGGCGACTTTATTGGAGAATATTGCTGCAGGTTAGTCCTGAGGCCGAAATGAGCGACGCAATGCTTTGGACTGAAATTGGAAACATCTATTTGAAACTCGGAGCATCCAAGGATGCCATCTCTGCTTTTACGAAAGCAGTTGAATTAAACCCAGATTCCGGATGGGCTTACAGTAGTTTAGGACAAGCCTATCTCCTCACTGGAGAATATGGGCATGCTCTTTTCCTGTTCCGAAAAAGCATCCAACTCCTGGATACACCTGAAAATCAAGCAGTGGTCTGGAATAAAATTGGCGATGCATACCGAGCTTTAAAAGATATTGAAAATGCAATCCAAGCATATCGAAAGGCTGATGCACTTGATATGGGAGTGGAACTTGCCGACCCAAAAGGGGACCTCAACCATGGCGAACATTTAAATTATCAAGAAGATAAAAACACTGGTATACCTGGTGACGCAAATAGCATCGATCAAGAATCTATATCGATGTCACCAGCTCCGATAAAAACTGCGACGTTAAGCGAAGTCTCCATAGAAGACCAGGCACGCGCTGATGGGTTTAAGTTGATCGATAAAGAAAATTATGCAGAAGAAGCTGGCACGTTTCCAGACCCTACGGATACAAAGCCTGTTTACTCGCCCAAACCAATCAGAAACGAGGGCTCAGAATATTCTCCTATAAAATTGGATGACCCAAAAAATATTCCCGGTCTAGCAAGGGAAAATGAAAACCCCATATATGGGAAAGATCGCCCGCTTATCATAATTCCTGAGCCGGTAAAGCCCGGTCCAAGCGGACCCAATAATGGGAGGACTTCCAATCCAGACGCTCAATCCTCTCGAAAACCTGGATCAGCAGGAATTGGGGAACAATCGAGGGAAGGAAACCCAAAGGGCCAATCCAACATTGGCCCCAGAAATGATGATTTGGAAGAACTTCTGGCAAAAGTAAATATCTATGAAAATATTACCAGAGTAAATCCAACCAGTGACCGTGGTTGGGATACCCTTGGGAAGTTGTACAAAGCATTGGGCAGGTATAAGGACGCCATAGGAGCGTACCAGAAGGCAATTGAAGTGGCTCCGGATAAAGAAGTTTACTATTACTACCTTGGTTTGCTTTTCTCGGTCGAACAACAACACGATGATGCCATCCAGGCATTTCAATTTGTCCTACGGAAGAACCCTGACTATGTTCTTGCGCATAGTGCCCTGGCCGGGGTCTACCATAGGATGGGTCAAGAAAACAAGGCCAACCACCACATATCCATCGCTTTACCCAGGATGAATAATGAAAGTACTTATAATCGGGCTTGTTTTTATGTGATTTGCGGAGACCAGGAATTGGCTTTTGAGTTTCTCCGGCTTGCCCTAAAAAACAAAGAGACCACCATAGATTGGATTAAATCCGATCCCGACCTGGACCCAATCCGGACTGATCGACGATACCTGGAACTAATTTCTGAGGAAGATCAACCTGCATCCGATCGCGACAATGAAAATTACTTTTCTTCCGAGCTTGAAGGGAAACGAAACAAGCTCCTGCCAATATTGAACCATTCCTTGACGAGGTGACCCAAATGTCCATAACCATATTGTTAAATGTTTTACTCGGCCTTTTCCTAACTTGGTCGTTGTTGAGCCTCGCATCCATGCAAGTACAGGAATGGATCGCCACCAGATTAAAATGGCGCGCTAGAATGCTGGAGGAATCACTTGGGAAAATGCTGACGGATTGCACATTGGTGGATCAATTCTATAATCATCCATTAATCCGCAGTCTCTACACGGGGAAAAATAATGACAACAAACCATCTTATATCCCTGCCAACCAATTCTCCCAGGCGATGATCGATATCCTGGCAGCTACCGGAACAGAGGCCTCCTTGATCCAGCAGCAACTGTATAAACTTTACAGCGAAACGCAGCGATTGCCAAAAAAGAAACGCATGGTTGCACGTAACAGAATTGGCCTAATGCTGGGGATGATCCGAAAAGCATTGGTATCTGAAACCGGGGAAGATGCAACAGCTGAAATCATGGATACAGTAAAAAACGATCTTTTGATATTGGGGCAGGATATGCCCCGGCTGCAAGGATCAATAAATTCTTTATTTGATGCTGTTAGGGTTCAAAAACAACAAATCAACGACGCTTTAGTTAAATTGTCTTTCAAGCCAAACACTTCTGGTGATGAAACCATGACGCGAATTCGGGCAGGTGTGACCGCGCTAAGCATCACTCACCCGCAGTTAAAGCAAACCATGTATGCCATTATGAATAGCATGCCGCAATCCATGTGGCAAAAAGAGAACGAACTGGAATTGGTTCGCAGTAATATTGAAGAATGGTTTAACAATTCAATGAACCGGTTGACCGGATGGTATAAGAGACGCTGTTTGGTTACAACCTTGCTAGTCGGGACTTTATTGGCGATAATCGTGAATGTAGACTCAATTAATTTAGTCGGACGATTGTGGAAAGAACCCGATCTCCGTTTCGCGATCATAACAAACATAGAGAATATTCTTACTGAAGATAATACAACCCCGTTAAACTTAGGACAATTGTCAGCTATACAACAGCAATTTTCTGAAATTAGTCTGCCGGTGGGGTGGATTGGATCACCAATTTCACCCACAGTTGAGACGGCTACAAACCTTATTCCGGCATGCAGTTTATTCCCCTCAGCACAGAGTGATATCTATGGTATGGTAATTTCTGGTCAGTGTTACCCGATCATCAATTCTCCACAGGTATCCGATTTAACTGGGTGGCTAATAAAACTTGCAGGAATTCTCATATCGGGCATTGCGGCCAGTCCAGGTGCATCGTTCTGGTTTGATGTATTAAAAAAGATCATAAATGTTCGACTCACTGGATTAAAGCCATCCGAAATTCAAACCGAGACCGCACCTAATATGGGGTAATGGCGGTTGAAGTTCATAACACTCTTGGAAAAAAACCTAAAATTTTCAACGGCAAGTTCCCAATGTCGTATCATTGGGAACTTGCCGCGATAATTGGAGGGAATTATTAACTTGCACTTGTAATTTGATACCTCAAGTAATTTGGGATAAACGCAGCATCGCTTCTCTTTTTCCCTCCTCAGGTATAATGTGTTTATGTTTTCGCTCGTTCCACCCGAGCCGGTGGATTATCTTGTCATCGGTCATCTGTCTTGTGATATAACCCCCGATGGTCCACGCTTGGGAGGAACGGCTGCATATGCTGCGCTGACAGGCCATGCTCTTGGACTCCGGGTAGGAGTGGTTACTGCCTGGGGGGGAGAAACACCTCTCGATGTTTTGGACGGGATTAAAGTTCAAAGCATACCTACCACTCAAAGTACGAGCTTTGAGAATATTTATGCACCTGAGGGGCGCGTCCAGTATATTCACCATAATGCACCAGACTTATTACCAGCACATATTCCGGAGGTGTGGCGGCATACTCCCATCGTCCATATTGGACCAATTGCTGGGGAAGGGAAAACTCTTATCTATGGACATTTCCAGTCATCTCTAATCGCTTTAACTCCCCAGGGATGGCTGCGAATGTGGGATGACACTGGACGGGTGGGACCTGGCCCATGGCCGGAAGCTCGGGAAATGTTAACAAAGGCTGGTGCAGCGGTACTCAGTATAGAGGATGTCGGGGGAAATGAGGATATGATCGAGACGATGGCAAGCGAATGCCGTGTGCTGGCTATAACCGAGGGTCCGGCAGGAGCGAGGCTTTATTGGAATGGGGATTTACGCCGTTTTAGAGCCCCGTCCTTGGAGGAAATAGATGCCACTGGCGCCGGTGATATTTTTGCTGCTGCCTTTTTTTGGCGCCTTTATCTTACGAGAGATCCCTGGGCTGCAGCCCGGTTTGCAACAAACCTTGCATCTTTGTCTGTAAGCCGAAAAGGTTTGGAAGGAATACCCACAAAGGAAGAAATCCAAGGCTGCCTGGTGGAGGTTCTGTAGTGGGACGTGTTTATACAATGGTTAATCAAAAAGGTGGAGTGGGGAAAACAACCACAGCCATCAACCTGGGTGCCTTTTTGGGACAATTAGGTCAACGCGTCTTAATTGTAGATATCGATCCACAAGCTAATGCCACCTCTTCCCTCGGTGTGGATAAACATACAGTCAAGGGGGGAACATATGCGGCATTGATGGGAGGTTCTCCAGCACAGTCGCTTGTACTACAAAATCCCCACTTGAAAATGGCTTTATTACCCTCCTCACCATCATTGGCAGGTGCAGAAGTTGAATTGGTTAATGAATTAGGAAGAGAGGTTCGATTACGCCAGACGATTGCCCCCCTTGTAGACAGATTTGATTATATATTAATTGATTGCCCACCTTCTCTGGGCATGTTGACAATTAATGGATTGGTTGCCGCCCAGAATGGTGTCCTCATCCCAGTACAGTGCGAATACCTGGCTCTTGAAGGGTTGGGCGAATTAACTCATACCATCCAGCGAGTTCGTTCAGCGTTATTTCCTGCATTAAAGGTGAGGGGGGTAATCTTGACAATGTTTGACGGACGAACGAACTTATCGGGCGATGTGGTGGCTGAGGTGCGAAAATATTTCGTTGATCAAGTCTTTGAAACCATCATTCCACGCAGTATCCGACTGGCAGAAGCACCCTCTTACGGGCTGCCAATCTCGAGATATGCTCCGGAATCAAGTGCAGCGAAGTCCTATGAATCTTTGGCACGCGAACTGCTCTTGGGAGATGGTATTGCAGTTATGGAAAGTGCCTAGCAGGAGAAATCTATGCCACAAAAATCGGGACTTGGGCGCGGATTGGGAGCATTGATCCCCGGAGGGGATAATGTACAGGTCGGAAATGGAGTTATGCTGGTGCCAGTGGAAAAAGTATTACCAAACCCACGCCAGCCGCGAAACATGATCCGCCCTGAAAACCTGGAAGAACTCACCTTATCCGTGCGCGAACATGGAGTCCTCCAGCCTCTTATCGTTACGTTGGGAGAGTCGGTGGGACATTACATTCTTATTGCTGGGGAACGTCGTTTACAAGCTGCTCGATTGGCAGGTTTAGCCAGTGTCCCGGTCCTGGTCCGCGAGGCTACTGACCAGCAACGTTTGGAATTGGCGATTATCGAAAACGTGCAGCGTGCGGACCTTTCAGCACTTGAAGAGGCGGAGGCCTACCGCCAATTGGCAGAAGACTTCGAACTTTCCCACGAGGGGATTGCCAGCAGAGTTGGCAAGAGTCGAGTGGCGGTGACAAATACTTTAAGGTTGCTCCGGCTTCCAAACTCTGTAAAAAATGCCTTGATTGAAAAACGGATTTCTGAGGGTCATGCTCGTGCATTGCTGGCGCTCCCAACACCCGAGGCACAAACTGCGGCGTTACAGAGAATTATTAAACAAGAGCTAAACGTCCGCCAGACCGAAGACCTGGTGCGGAAATTATCGGGGGAGAACCCAATTCCCAAGGCAAAACCCACAATCCCCCCGGATATTGTTGAACTGGAAGATCGACTAAGGTCCAGCCTGGGGACCAAGGTTACCCTTCGTTCAGGACAAAAGGGAGGGACATTGGTCATTCATTTTTATTCCAACGAAGAATTAAACACCTTGACCACCCGGCTGTTGAAGGAATGATTTGCTTCATCTCATTTTATAACCCATTGAGAAATAATGAAACTTCTTTACAATGCTCGAATTCATACGCTCGATGATGTCGATCCATATGCAACGGCATTAGTTATAGACAATGGAATTATCCTGGCTGTGGGTGGAGAAGAACTACTATCGGAGGTTGATCCAGCAAATTGCGAAAACATGGGCGGTCAAGTAATTCTACCCGGATTGATCGATGCTCACATTCACCTCCAGGAATACGCTCTAAGTTTGGGATTTGTGAATTGCGAAATAGACTCAAAAAAGGAAATATTAAGCAGGGTGGGTGAACGAGTCAAAGAAACTCCGCATGGACAATGGGTGCGCGGTCATGGATGGAATCAGAATTCGTGGGGAGGTGAGTTCCCGAATGCCTCGGATCTTGACTCTGTGGCACCTGAGAATCCTATCTATATAACAGCGAAGTCTCTTCATGCGGCATGGATCAATCATGCAGCGATGAAATTAGCGGGGATAGGACCAAACACGCCTGATCCCATCAATGGGCGCATTCAAAGGGATGTTGGCGGAACGCCAACCGGGATATTATTTGAAGAAGCTGTCAAGCTGGCAGAGTCTGTAATTCCAGAGCCAACCCCTGAAGCGTTAGCTAAAAAAATTAAGGAAATTATTGCAAGTCTATGGCGCATGGGTCTTACCGGAGTCCACGATTTTGATAAATCCACCTGTTTCCAAGCGTTACAGATCTTGAATGAACGTAAAGAATTGGATTTCCGGGTCGTTAAGTCCATTCCCTTTGAATTTCTTGCAAATGCTGCATCCCTTGGATTGCGGAGTGGGTTTGGTGACGATCAGTTGAGGATCGGCGCTGTGAAATATTTTGCTGATGGTGCACTTGGCCCGCATACCGGAGCAATGTTCGAAGCATATGTTGACGAACCGAAAAATCGTGGTATTCTAATCATGGATGGTGAACAAGTTTTCGAGCAGGGCTGCCTGGCAGCCACTTCCGGGATAAGTATGGCGGTCCATGCCATAGGTGATCGAGCAATCCATGAAGTTCTAAATGGTTTTGCACGGTTGCGTACTTATGAACATGAGCACAGCTTACCAATGTTGAGGCATCGTATCGAGCATGTACAAACCATTAACCCCGCAGATGCCGGGAGGTTGGGTGAGTTAAATATCATTGCCTCAATGCAACCAGCGCACGCTCCTTCCGATATGATAATGGCGGATCGGTTCCTGGGTAAACGGGCACAGCTTTCATATGCGTGGAAAACCCAATTAACCCATAATGCGCTGCTTGCGTTTGGATCGGATGCACCTGTTGAAAGCCCGAACCCGTTCCTTGGCTTATATTCAGCCACCACCAGATGCCGACCCGATGGATCTCCTGGACCTCAAGGCTGGATTCCAGGTGAACGCTTAACGATGGGAGAGTCTCTTAAAGCATATACATTTGGGCCAGCATACTGTGCCGGGATGGAAAATCGTCAAGGGCGATTGGCTGCTGGTTTTTTGGCAGATTTGATCGTTCTTGAGAACGATCCGTTTGAATGCGAACCTGCTGAACTAATCCAAATTCAACCGACAGCGACGATGGTCGGCGGCAAGTGGGTCGTGCAGTTGTGAGGAAAATCAAATGACAATCCCTCTGACCCCAGAAGTTCTCGTCCCCAGATTGGGGGAAGCCCTTGTACAAAGCGGGTTAATTTCCGAAGTTGAATTGCAGAAAGCGCTTGCACACCAAAGGGAGAAACAGCAAGGCGGCGAACGTTATCTTTTAGGCCAGGCTTTAATGGACCTAAATTTCCTAACTCGCTTGCAGATCGACCATGCAGTAACAGAGCAAATCATCCAACTAAGAAATGCGCTTGAGGATGCCAATCGTTTCCTCGAGCAGCGGGTGGCAGAACGCACAGCAGAATTACAGGAGGCGTTACGCAGGCTCTCAGAACTTAGCCAGATGAAAGCAAATTTTGTTGCGAATGTATCTCATGAATTGCGTACCCCGCTGACACATGTAAAGGGATATCTTGAGTTGTTGTCAACCGAATCTCTTGGATCATTAAGCCAGGAACAGAAAAACGCAATTCAGGTCAGTCAACGGGCGGCGGGAAGATTAGAAAGCTTGATTGATAATTTAATCCTATTTTCACTTGCCGCGCGCGGTGAAATGACATTGTCGCTTGCGCCTGTAAATCTTAATAAAGTAGGGGGTGAAATCATCAGTTATTCCCTCGCAAAGGCAAACGATCGAAACGTTTCATTAAATTTTAATATTATGCCGGATATCCCCAACGTACATGCAGATGAAGAAAAAATCTCATGGGCAATTCTTCAATTAATCGATAATGCAATAAAATTTACCCCCTCAGGTGGTGAGGTGACTTTATCCATCCAGCCGGAAATGGATACGCTAATCATGGTATCCGTCACAGATACCGGGATTGGAATTCCTGCAAATCGAATAAACGAGATTTACGAACCATTTCACCAATTGGATTCATCTTCCACACGCCGTTATGGTGGCACCGGTTTGGGGCTAGCACTGGTGCGCCAAATTATCAGTGCGCATGGTTCAGTTATTGAAGTGCAATCTGAAGATGGGAAGGGAACAATGTTCCGTTTCCCTTTGCCAACGGTAAAGAGAAAATCATGATTGGGATTGCGGACAATGGATAGTGAAACGCTTGAAATTTTTACTCGCTTGAGTAGTTCCATCGTAAGGGATGACTGGAAGAAATCCCTCAATGCATTGTTCATTCTATTCCGCAAAGTATTTGTTTTTGACAACCTCGCAATTTATTTAGGAGAGGGAACCGGAAGTTCCCCGGAAGTAGTATATGCACGCGCAGCCGGTCGTGGGCGGAATAAAGAAGCAGAAGCTTCCTGGGGGGAGGAAATTGCCAATCAGGTCATCTACTCTGGAAAAGTGACCCAATGCGTTCCGGCGAAACAAAAATCAAGCGATCGAACTGCCATGCCTCATCTGCTTGGTTTACCACTTGTCCTTCCGGACAGGCGAGGAGCGTTGGTGTTTGTCCGATTCGGAGGCCCGAAATTTTCTTCGGAACAAATGCCTTTGGCCACCTTGGCCGCCACCCAGGCAGCGCGAGCGCTCGAACAGAACATTCTCCTGGATAGCCTAACCCAATTGGAGCACGCCCGTCATCGTGCTCAACTCCAGGATGATTTTATCGCTACGATTTCCCATGAGTTGCATTCCCCCCTGGGTTTCATAAAAGGATACACCACATCACTGCTACGTTCTGATACAACATGGGATACTGCCACCCAGCAGGAATTTTTGGCCATTATTGATGAAGAATCTGACCATCTACTAACACTAATTGACCACATGCTTGACTCCGCGCGATTACAGAGCGGTAATATGAGTATGGATTTCCAGCTTGTACGGCTGGATTCTCTCCTGAGAGATATGGTTCAGCGGATAAATGGTCATCATAAAGAAGTGGAGGTAACTCTAAACTTAACTCCTGCGCCACCCATCCAGGCAGATACTGTGCGCCTTTCCCAGGTATTTGACAACCTTTTTGATAATGCCATCAAGTATGCTCCCGGCTCAAAAATTACCATCTCACTTCAAGTAAAAGATAATTTACAAATAATTACATTTTCCGATTCTGGTCCTGGAATTCCCCCAGAACATATTCCCTTCCTTTTCGAACGCTTTTACCGAGTACCTGGTCAATTCAGTAAAAGCGGAACCGGACTTGGATTATTCATTTGCCAACAGATTATTCAAGCTCATCATGGTCGAATTTCTGTCAAGACTGCACCCGGAAAAGGGACTGCTTTTCGAATCGAATTGCCTGATCGAATAGGAAAAGTGATCAAGGAGACTTAAACCATGCCAACTCGAATTTTGGTCGTTGACGACGAACCACGCTATCTCCGCTTGCTTGAAGCCAATTTGCTTACAGAGAAGTATGAGGTGTTTACTGCCGCAGATGGTGAAGAAGCACTGGAGTCTTTTTCAGCCAACCCGGTGGATTTGGTACTTCTTGATGTCATGTTGCCACGCTTGGATGGGTTTGGGGTATGCCAGCGAATCCGCCAATTCTCTAATGTACCTATAATCATGCTAACTGCAAAGGGTGAAGAACAGGATCGGGTGCGAGGCTTGGATGTTGGTGCGGACGATTACCTAGTAAAACCCTTCTCGGTGATGGAATTGCTTGCCCGAGTCAGGGCTGTACTTCGCCGAGCCCAGGTATCCGAAACTGAACAAGACCGATTCTTTGCACATGGAAACCTTCGAATCGATTTTGCTCGCGCCGAAGTATGGCTGGGTGAACAGCCAGTGTACCTTTCAGCAACAGAATACCGACTCTTACTACAATTTACCCATAATATTGGTAAAGTTCTTTCAGCCGAAGAGTTATTAACCGGTGTTTGGGGTCCTGAGTATCGTGATGATAAGGAAATCTTATGGGTCACGATAGCTCGTTTGCGACAAAAGGTGGAGGATGACCCCCACACTCCAGTACACATCGCCACTCGTTCCGGCCTGGGGTACTTGATGACTCCGATGGAAGAATCATAATTAAAAGGTGCGCATGAATGCCAGACCGATTTCGATCCTGGTAATTGATGGGGACACAACCAGCCGTAACTATTTAACAGTAATGTTGCGGAAAAGCGGCTTTAACGTGCTATTTGCATCCCTGGGTCGAGAAGGGTTGATTTCTGCATGGAAAGACCAACCAGATATTATCGTCCTTGATCCGGCATTATCTGACTTGCATGGTCTGGAGATGGTGACCCGCCTGCGCCAGGACCGCCGTACATCCAAAGTCCCGCTAGTTGCACTCAGCAGCCGCCAGGATTCCCAGGATAAGACAGACCTCCTTTCTGCTGGATGCAATGAATACATAGCAAAATCCAGCCATGCACTTCAGATTCTTGTGGAATTAATTCCGCGATTATTGCAGGGAGAATCATCCCATACGGGGAAAAGAGGAGACCTGGTTGTTTTTCTGAGTGCCAAGGGAGGAACTGGAACTTCTTCACTATGTGCAAACATCGCCATGTGCCTGGGGAGTGCAAAAATTGATTCCCGCGTTGCGGTAATGGATCTGGTACTTCCGATCGGCTCAATTGCGGATATTGTTGGTTATTCCGACCCTCTAAACCTTGTGTCAGTGACAAAGTTAGATCCATCTCAGACTAATAGTGGGTATTTCAAAGATAACCTCCCACGCATTTCGAATTGGAATTTTCACCTGCTGGCGGGGTCTCCTGATCCAGAATCTGCCAACCAACTGGCGGTAAATCGCCTTGATAGCATCCTGCAATCGATCATAGAATCATATGACTATGTTTTTGTTGATTTGGGCAGAGCCCTGTCACGTATCAGCCTGCCGATTATTCAATTGGCAGATGTGGTTGCTCTCATTATCGGTACAGATCTTTCAACCGCCATCTTGACACATACAGTTTGGAATTATTTAAAAACACAAGGTATCGACCCGAGACGATTGTACCCACTCCAAAATCGAGCGGTTGGTTTGGAGGGTTTAACGAAAATCGAACTCGAGCAGATGACCGGACTTCAAATTCCAATAACTCTTCCTTATATGGGTGGAAATTTTACTGTCTCCAATAACCGGCACGAACCTGTCATCGCAAAATTTCCAAATGACTCATCCACATTTACGTTGAAACAAGCAGCAATCCAAATTGCTGAATTAGTACAGCATTCGCATGGTTGGGAAAAAAATATCCGCCAAGGATAAATGTAGTCTTAATTCTCTGGAGACCGTCATGACAATTGAATTTGATGACAATGGGAAGTTTTTTACAGATATTGTTTCAAAATCCCCTGTGCCAGTCATGATACAGACCGTTATCCACCGGATTCATGGGAATATCCATATTGGTGAAGGCCGGCGGCTCAAAGATGAGCTGGACCTTCCAGAAAAATTTATTGCCATGACAGATGCCAATATCTACACGCCAGAAGGCCAATTATTGTTTCAAACGAATTTCCTTGCAGTTAAGCGTGACGAGATTCTCTGGGTCATGCCTGATAGTGAGGTTTCTGGACAATCGAACGGAAGCGAAAAATGATTGAATACGAAGGGGATTTGCCTGGGGAAATATCGATACAGGATTTCTCCAAGCTTCGCGAAAACCTTTTAATGGTAATCGCCCAAGACTTTGGGGGCAGAGTCCTTACCAGGGATCAGCGCCTACTAGTGATCAAAAACCGGCTGAACGAATTGATATCTTCGGCGAAATTCACGCTGTCTGACACAATTCGAAATCGATTAATCCAGGAAACAGTTAATGAAATTACCGGATATGGACCAATCCAACCCTTGCTGGATGACCCGGAAATTACCGAGATCATGGTAAATGGACCACAAAAAATATATATTGAGAGGAAGGGTCGCCTTGAGCGGTCGAATGTGGTTTTTGAGGATAACCTTCACATCCTAAAAATAATTGACCGCATTGTTACCCCTCTTGGACGACATATTGACTCGGACAGTCCAATGGTGGACGCCCGGTTACCCGATGGCTCCAGGGTAAACGCCGTCGTCCCCCCTTGTGCTGTTGATGGAGCATCTATCACCATTCGGAAATTTCGCAAAGAAAAATTATCCATTGTGCAGTTGATCGAATTAAGTACTTTAACCCAGGGAATGGCTGATTTTCTTAGAGCCTGCGTATTAGGTCGCTTGAACATTATCATTTCCGGAGGGACGGGGTCCGGGAAAACAACCTTTCTTAATGTATTATCCGGCTTTATCCCAGAAGATGAACGCATTGTCACCATAGAAGATGCAGCAGAGTTGCAACTTCAACAGGAACACGTTGTCCGTTTGGAAACTAAATTGGCAAATGTGGAGGGGCATGGCGTGGTGAGCGTTCGCGAATTGGTGAGGAACTCACTTCGCATGCGGCCTGACCGGATTGTAATTGGTGAGTGCCGCGGAGGCGAAGCCTTGGATATGCTTCAGGCAATGAACACCGGACACGACGGATCCTTGACCACTGTTCACGCGAACTCACCTCGGGACGCAATTTCCCGGCTTGAAACGCTGGTGCTTATGGCCGGAATGGATCTGCCAATAAAAATCGTTCGCCAACAAATATCTTCTGCGGTTGACGTCATTGTCCAAATGTCCAGAGTCCGCGATGGATCGCGAAAAATTACCGCAATAACCGAGGTTGCTGGAATGGAAGGGGATGTTGTAGTTTTAAGCGACATATTCAAGTACAACCAAACCGGAGTGGGTGCAGAAGGGAAAATTCTAGGACAGGTTAAACCAACGGGCATTCGTCCACTTTTTGGTCCACGACTGGAAGCCGCCGGTTTTAAACTAGGAGCGGAGATTTTTGGGGCGACGGCAGCTGATATTCTGGCTGCCCGTCAACAGCGAAAATAATTATCGATGGCATTCTGCTATAATTGATTTGTGCTTTCTGAAGCAATGCGAGGAAAATTATGACTCTTCAAGACCAGGTAATCCTTCGATCAAGGAAATTGGGTGTGCTAATTCGGGATGCGCGCTTATCATCTCGAAAAACCGTACCGGAATGTGCCCGTTCGGTTGGAGTAGCGACAGGTATTTTCCATGCCTGGGAAGAAGGCCGGAGGTCTCCGTCATTACCGGAATTGGAAGTCCTGGCATATTCATTGCACATACCCTTGCACCGCTTCTGGAGCAAGGATGCCAAATCCGAAGATTCGGCGTCTTCTGATGCGTTGAACCTTCCTGCGATTGTTAGCATACGCCAACGTCTGATCGGAGCACTTCTGCGTCAATTACGTGAAAAGGCAAATATGTCTCCTCACGCTCTTGCGGAGATTTCAGGGATATCAATTTCCCGACTAAAGGTTTATGAATTGGGGGAACGACCAATACCATTACCGGAATTGGAAGAGCTCACCACATTGCTGGGCGGGCAGGTGGAGTCATTATTTGATCAAACCGGTAAAATTGGGATGTGGATGATCCAACAAAAAGCCATCCAGGAATTTTTACTCCTTCCCCCAGAATTACAGAATTTTGTGTCCAAACCAGTTAATCGCCCTTATTTGGAACTGGCGAAGAAATTGAGCGGGATGTCAACAGATAAATTAAGGTCGTTGGCTGAAGATATTTTGGAAATTACATTCTAATATGGTAGACAAACCCACACCGCTTGAAATTGCAGATCAAGCAAAACTTACTTATCAGTCTGGTGATTATTCTGGTGCGGCTGAGGGATATGCAAATGCTGCAGAGGCATTTATGGAAACAAGCGATTTGCTCATGTCTGCAGAAATGAGCAACAACCAGTCTGTGGCATTGCTTCGTGGAAAACAAGCCCAAGCCGCTTTGGACGTCGTTCTTGGAACGGACGAAGTTTTCGCAAATGCTGGCGATAGCCATCGGCAGGGGATAGCACTGGCTAACCAGGCAGCGGCTCTGTCAGCGCTCAAACGTCCCAAAGAAGCCATAGAGCTTTTTATTAGAGCAGCCGATTCCCTTAACAAGGCAGGAGAAATTGAATTACGCCTCGAAGTGATGCAATTGCTTTCCACCCTATATCTAAGACGATTAAAGTTTTACGACGCAATCATCACTTTGCAATCAGGGTTAATTGCTCTTGAGAACCCGACTCCAAAGCAAAGGTTAATGAAGAAGCTCCTTTTCTTCCGGTTATGAGCATTGATGGGGAATTATGGATTCGTCCTGCTGTTTTGACCGATCAGCGTCAGATTGGCAACCTGATTCATTTTGGTTCGAATGTACATCGGCACCTTGATTGGCGGGGTCCTCTTGAGTGGATCGGTTCGCCTCCATTTTATGTACTCGAAAAAAAAGGGGAAATTGTTGCTGCTCTAGGATGTCCGCCTGAGCCACCGTCCATCGCATGGATACGGTTGTTTGTAAACTCAGGAAAGATTCCTTACCAGGATTCCTGGAAGTTGCTTTGGGACAAAGCTTATGGAGAACTGGAACAAAAAGGACAAATTATCACAGCTGCAATTGTCTTGCAGGACTGGCTGCGCTCCTTACTTCTTTCAGCCGGGTTCAACAGTCGTCAATCCATCGTCATGCTCGAACGGGACGGGGGTTCCCCGATAAAACTGACTTTACCACCAGATATTATCATTCGTGCGATGATGCCATATGACCTGCCTGCTGTTGCGGAATTGGATTCGGCTGCTTTTGACCTCCTCTGGCAGAATAGTCTCCCAGTTCTGGAGCGCGCTTACCCGCAGGCGGTTTGGCCAACACTGGCTGAATCCGGCGGTCAAGTCATTGGGTACCAGCTAAGTACTCGAAATCCAACCGGAATTCATCTTGCCAGGCTAGCTGTCGAGCCGTATATGCAAGGAAAAGGGGTAGGCTATGCTCTCGCAGCGAGCTTGATACAGGTGGCTGGTCAGCACGGCATTACGCATCTGACTGTCAATACACAGGGCGACAACGTCAGTTCCCTGGCGCTTTACCAACGCATGGGATTCAAGGAAACCGGGGAAAGATATCAGGTATATCAGATGAAAGTCAGTTCTGGTTGAAAAGAAATGAGATTTTCCAAGAGCTTAACACGAAAGTATCAAGATGAGTTTTTGATTAGAACAAGGTAAAATATTATGTGGAGTGGGAGTTTTGTCTGGACAAACTTCTCCGAATATGGGAAAATTTCATTTGATTTTCTGGCATTTGAAAACGCCAAAGATATTACTTTCAATTATCGAAAGGGATTGAAATAATCATAGAAATTTGCAGATGTTTACACACCACCCTGAAAAGGAGACATTAGATGAGCAAACGTCAAGAAATCCGCCAACGCCGACAACGGGAAAGAACGCGTAACCGGATCCTGGTAATCGTTCTTGTGGCAGCGGGTGCACTACTTATTGCCTTTGCATTTATCAGGCCATTAATATTAAATACTCAGGCAAATGCCAATGCAACTCAAGTACCTGTCCAAGCAATTACTCCAAGGGCATTCACCACCCAAGTCAATGGAGTTCATCTTGGAGATCCCAATGCCAAAGTGAGAATTGATGTGTATGAAGACTTCAGATGTTCCGCCTGTTTAAATTACACCAAAGATTATGAGCCTCAAATCATCCAGACTTATGTAGAAACCGGAAAAGTGTATTACACCTTCCATTCATTTATTGTGATCGACGGTAATGATGGGTCTGTTGCATCTTACAATTCAGCTAACGCAGCAATGTGCGCAAGTGAACAAGGACGGTTTTGGGATTACCACGATACGCTGTTTGCTAATCAGGTAACAGAAAGCGCATCACTTTTTACAGATGCACGATTAATTATCATGGCTCAGAATATTGGACTTGATATGACAGCATTTAACAAGTGCTTCCAGGCAAAACAATACGCTCCTGATATCCAGGCTGATATCACTCAGGCTCGTTCTTTAAACCTAACTTTCACACCCAGTATATTGGTAGATGGGAAGCTAATCCAATCTTTTGGTGATTTATCTTCAGCGATTGACGCTGCATTGGCGGGAAAATAAGTTTCCAAATATCCAGGGATGGGTTAACCATCCCTGTTATTATTTAATTCCCATTAATGCAAGGAAAGCCACGATTAGCGGAGCCATGGCAAGGGAAGGAAGAAAACTTCCCACTCGAATGAATTTAATTTCAAGGAGACTGCTAATGGCAATTCCAATAAGCAATATTCCCCCCACTGCTGTCATCTCTGCCATCATTGCCGGTGAGACCACCGAGTTCAATTGAGCTGCAAGCAAACTGATCCCTCCTTGGATAAACAGGATAACGACAACAGAGAATAATACCCCCACACCCAGGGTGGAAGCAAAGGCGAAAGCGGCAAATCCATCCAGGATTGACTTGATCGCCAGCAGATTGTAATCACCGTTCAACCCATTTTGAATGGATCCAAGGATTGTCATGGGACCTACGCAGAATACCAGGGAGGCTGTAAGAAATCCACGAACGAAGTCATTTTCAATCCCGATGCGATCGCTCTTTCCGATTAGTGTGGATCTACTGTGGTCTTTTTCACTACCGTTTGGCCAGATCCTCTCAAAGCGGGATTCAAGGTGCCTTCCCAAGGATTGAAGACCTTCTTCGATTTTCCACCATTCACCCAGGAGGGCTCCAACCAATAAGCTGCCCAGCGCTATGAGTGGGTTTTGAGTCTTAAAGAAATTGTATAGACCATAAGCGAGAGTAAAAAGTCCCAGTCCATTAATCACGGTATTTCGGAAACGGTCTGGTAATCGTGAACCTAGGAATAAGCCAAGTGTTCCACCGATCAAGACCGTAACGACGTTTAGTAATGTTCCAATCATATTTTCGCCAAGGTAGTACCGGTTCCAGCGTACTGGTTTTCCAACAGCTCCAAAGTAAAACATAACGATGAAAGCCTGTTCAAGTACTGGAGGATGATCGGGTTGTTAAATTCACCCGGATCTTTCAATTCAACAACCCGCCTTTCTGCACGTCGGACGATGGTCCGTGCTAATGCTAAGGCTGCACCCGGTAAACAGTCTCCGGGAACTATGAATTCTTTAGGGAACGAGACTTGTTCAGCAAGTTCGTCCACCTTTGCTTCCAACCATTGGATACGCGGCTGGCTCAAGGCCTGGAAGCGTTCAGCATTATCAGGGGTGGCCGCAATCTCAGCCATCAAGGCATACAAGTCGCGTTGAATCTCCAGGAGAATCGGTCCTGTCTGCGGTGCTTTAGAAAAAGCTCGGGCGAGCCCGAGGGCGGCAGATGCTTCGTCCAGCGTGCCGAGAGCTTCCACGCGGGGATGATTCTTAAGAACGCGCCCTTTCCCTAAAAGACCTGTAGTGCCATCGTCACCAGAGCGAGTATAAAAGGGAGACATAATTAGATTATAACCAAATTGGAGGAAAAACCAGCATATTCACAAAATAATTTGTATTTGGGACAATATCTGAAAGGCCACTATAGAATTTGGGATAGAACAAAATTTAAATTCCACCAAAATGTACAAGAAAATTCTCAAAACATGTCGGTCGGAACCCTAAATTACCCCTTTGCTCAGAACATTTCATCCCCGAGGTATAATGAAACCATGGAAATTTTAGCTCAACTAGAAAATGATTTAAAAACAGCCATGAAAGCTGGTGATGATGTTCGCAGGCGAACAATTCGCATGGTACTGGCTGCGACACGCCAGATGGAAATTGACAAGCAGGTAAAACTGGATGGAATCGCGGTAATTGCGATTATTCAAAAGGAGATCAAGACTCGGAATGACACAGTGGAAGAAGCTCGAACGGCAAACCGTCCAGATATCGTCTCGGACACTGAGGCAGAAATCACGGTGTTGCAAGGATACCTGCCGCAAGCGTTAAGCACAGATGAACTTTTAAAACTGGTCAAAAGTGCCATCACAGAAGTTGGGGCAACCTCTCCATCAGACATGGGCAAGGTAATGAAGCTGGTTATACCGCGCATTGCAGGACGTGCCACCGGTAATCAGATTAGTTTGGTTGTCCGCCAATTATTGGAGAAGAAATAAAGAAAACAAGGAAGAATTCGTTTTTCTTCCAATCGGTTTGATTAATGAATAACCCAAACTCCTCTCGAATTTTCTCTCTCCGAAACTTCCTTCCTGCACTTGTATTGGTTTGCACAAGTATCCTGGTGTATGCAGCGATTGTCCAACCCTGGTCGTTGCGTCAAGTGAGCCTCCAATTATCGGTTGGGGATGTGGCATCCCAGGATTTACGAGCCCCTCGAAATATTCAATATGCCAGTAGTTTGTTGACCGAAGATGCGCGTGCAGAAGCAGAACGTGCCGTAGCTCCCGTATATAACCCCGCGGATACGGGAATTGCCCGGGCTGAAAACGAGGCTTTAAATTCAATTCTTGGATCCATCTCTGCCATCCGGTTAAACCAAGTCACCTCATTTGAGCAAAAGAAAAGCGAATTATCTGAGGTAAAAGGTCTTGTTCTTGAGCCAGATTCGTTGAATGTTCTCCTTCAATTAACCGACACCCGCTGGGAATTGTTGCAGGCGGAAACATTTACATTATTGGAGCAGGCGATGCAAAATCCCGTTCGCACAGAAGATCTGGATTCTGTGCGAAGGAATCTTCCGTCGCTTGTGAGTTTGACATTGACCGAGAGGGAAGCTGCGTTGGCAGTCGAAATTGTTTCACCGCTGGTGGTCGCGAATAGTTTTTACAGTCCCGAATTGACCGACGCGGCGCGCCAAACCGCACGGGAAGCAATTGAACCAATAACTCAATCGTACGTGACCGGGCAAACTGTTGTCACTCATGGGCAGGTAATAACCGCGGTCGACATGGAGGCTCTAACTGCAATGGGGATGGTAAAACCCATAAATCCAGCCTTTAATTATCTTGGTTCAGCTGCTCTAGTGATTCTATCTGGTGTATTCACTTCTCTATATTTTTTTCGAAGAAAGCCACTGGCTATCAGCGATCTCCGAAGCAAAATCCTGTTAGCGCTACTTTTCGCCATCTTTTTGATTGCAGCTCGTGTTAGCAACCCTAACCGAACGATCGTACCTTACCTTTTTCCAATTCCTGCATTTGCCCTCCTGGTTTCTGCCCTCTTTGGTATAGAGAATGGCCTTGTCTTTGGATTGCTGATGAGCTTCCTGGCAGCATATGCGATGCCAGATGCACTTGGATTGCTGCCTTATTACACCCTTAGCAGTTTATGCGGAGTATTGGCTCTAGGACAGGCGCGACGAGTAGGACAGTTTTTGTACGCTGGGATTGCCATCGCTATCGCCGGTTCATTTATTGTAGCAGCTTACCGACTTCCTTTTACCGACATTGACTGGGTCGGCCTGGCTACCTTGATAGGCGCGGCGGTTTTTAATGGAATTGCATCGACCAGTATTGCGTTGCCGATGCAGTATTTATTGGCTCAATTTTTGGGGTTGACCACAGCGCTGCAATTGCTGGAGATATCCCGTCCTGATTCACCATTGCTGAATTATTTTCTCCAGCACGCTCCGGGGACTTATCAGCATAGCCTGCAAGTAGCAAACCTGGCTGAGCAAGCAGGTGAGAAACTCCATGCGGATACATTACTATTAAGGGTAGGAGCATTATTTCACGACGTTGGAAAATCAATTAATCCACTTTTCTTTATCGAAAACCAACCTCCAAACCAGATTGATTCACATGACAATCTAGTTCCCGAAAGCAGTGCAGAGATCATCATCCGACACGTACCGGATGGGCTGGGGCTTGCCCGAAAATTCCACCTGCCTCGCCGATTATATGATTTTATTGCCGAGCACCATGGCACCCTCGTCACAAGATATCAATATAATCGTGCCATCGAGTCAGCGGGCGGTGATGCAACAAAAGTGGACGAGACTAGGTTTCGATATCCCGGCCCATCACCACGATCGAAAGAGACGGCAATATTAATGTTGGCTGATTGCGTCGAAGCGCGAGCCCGCGCCGAACGCCCGCGCAACGATGATGAGGTACGAGATCTTGTGAAGAATGTTGTTGAACGATGCCAGAAGGAAGGGCAGTTAGAATCCACGCCCCTATCCCAACGGGACCTGGCAATGATCAGCGAGTCGTTTACGGCCACCTTGCGTGTAACCTACCATCAACGACTGGTATACCCCCAGGATCCACAAGCTCAGGAAATTTCTTCCGTGACTAAAGCTCCAAATATCCCTTGATCCTCACTTATTGAAGATCCACAAATGATTAATATTGAGATTATCCCAGAATTTAGACGCGTATTTACTCCCACCATTCTGGAACGGGCAGCCAACGCTGCTTTGTCACACCAGGATGCACCGGACGTCGATCTGACCCTGGTTCTGACCGGGGACTTACAGATTCAAGCCTTGGACCGGGAATATATGAAAGAAGATTATCCAACGGATGTGCTTTCATTCCCGTCAAATGAAATCGACCCGGAAACTGGTCGTCGTTACCTGGGAGATATCATCATTTCTGTTCCACGCGCGGAAGCCCAATCTATTGCTGCAGGACATTCTCTCGAAGCAGAATTATCCTTGCTAGTAATTCACGGGGTTTTGCACTTATTGGGTCACGATCATGCCGCCGTAAAAGAAAAAAAGCGAATGTGGGCAGCCCAGAACGAGGTCCTGACCCTTCTTGGCATTCCCGTGAAATTCGTGCATGAATAGAATCCATAATTTTTTTGTCTCACGGGCACATGCTTTTGTCCATGCGTTTCGAGGCTGGTGGTTTGTGATCAGGTCCCAGCAAAATGCCTGGCTGCATGCGATTATTTCCTCCCTGGTCTTAGTGATGGCGTTATGGCTAAAATTACCAGTGCGAGACTGGGCTGTGTTATTGGTAACGATCGCTTTGGTTTGGACTGCAGAGTTTATTAACACGGCATTGGAAGCTGTGGTAGATCTTGCCAGTCCTCAACAACACCCTCTGGCAAAAGTGGGCAAAGATGTGGGGGCTGCAGCAGTGTTAATCGCGGCACTAACTTCGATATTGGTAGGTTTATTGCTCCTGGGGCCTCCGCTTTTAGAAAAATTGAAGGGGGTTTTTGGAACTTAAGGTTGGAGGAAATTAACATCGGTAATAATAGCTTGGAGGAGGGTTTTTTATTAATAAAGGTGTTGGAGGACAGCCGGGGATGAAAGTGAGAAGCAATGTCTTTGTCTTTTAAATTTGGCACAGTTGGCTCTCCTAAGGCCACGCCACCTAAACCCGGTGGATCGGTGGGGGGAATACTATTCTCAGCATCAATAGGCCTGGATGCCCTTGAATTAGCCTGGGTACAAGGGGTACGAGTCAGTAAGAAGAGCTGTGATGCGATCAAGCAGGCGGCTGATGAGACCAACATGGCATTGTCAGTTCATGCGCCTTATTACATTAACTTAAATGGGGATGAAGAGAAGTGGCCCCGCTTGCGTAAGTACCTGATTGATGCTGCATACTTTGGCAACCTGGCAGGTGCAACGGACATCATTTTCCACCCCGGGACTTACTTTGGTCGATCGGCTGATGAGGTTCTCATGGTGACCATTCCTCGCTTGCGGGAATGTGTAGCAGAACTGCGGTCAAACGGAAACCCAGTCACATTGCGGCCAGAGATAAGTGGAAAAGCTGCAATGCTTGGGTCCCTAAGCGATGTACTTGAGATGGCGAAAGCTATCCCTGGAGTAATTCCATGTATCGATTTTGCTCACCTGCACGCTCGATTGGGGGATGGAGCGATGAATTCTTTTAATGAGTGGATGTCTGTTTTGGATGATTATCGGATGGCTCTTGGCAACTTTGCCTTGCAAAATATGCACATTCATTTATCCGGGATTAATTATGGACCGAAGGGGGAGAAGAACCACCTGATCATGGAAGATGCCGATCTGGATTTTCGGAATTTGATGCGAGCACTCCATACTGCCGGTGCAAAAGGTCGAATAATGTGTGAAAGCCCGGTTATGGAAGTAGACGCTGAAAAATTCAAACACTTATGGATGGAAGTGAGCGGGGAAGAGTAAATTGTATTTAGTTCCTGCTCAATGATTATTTCAAACTTTCAACTATAGTCCATTGCTACTTCACTTTATCCACAAGGGATGCAGAATTTCTAAAAAATGTGCGATAATTGAAATTGATCCGATATTATTTGAAATCATTAAGTGCAGAAAGTCGATCCAGGAGAGAATATGGAAATAATTCTTGCCAATGAACGCGCCTTTCATTTAGTTCCTCAAGTTACAATAGAAGTTGCGCGCGACCGTCTCGAACAGAAGAAAGCCAGTCTGGTATCTGGTACCTTGGGGGCATTAATCGCTCGCCCAAAACCAGAGGATATTCGAATTGTGTCATTCGAAAGCCGGTTGGAACCTTTTTGGCTTATCAGCGTTTTTATGCACACAGTGTATGAACGAAACCAGACATATACCATTCCTGTGAATGGTCCAGAAATTCATCATGTTACAGCTCTTGGACAGGACCTGCCGGTGAATACCAATACCAAGGGAGGTGCGAATTTTTCACTTTTTGGGATTGAGCATTGCATTGAAGAATCCCGGCAAACCTTTACGTTTGATGGTTCTGGGAAAAAGATGGATTTGAGCAAATACCAGTCATTTGCGAAAACTGAAATCACAGATATTGGTAAGTTTGCCCCTGCAGGAGTCCTGGTTGTTCCACCTGAAGCTCATGCTTCCACTGTCATACGGGCAGTGCTTGCAGATGTCATCAAACCAGTACAAGCACAAGTAATTCATGAAGAGCGTATAACCGTGGAAGCGCTCGACATCAATTTTCGTCCTGTTTACGCACTCGAATATGAGTGGGTGACCAAGGCGAAACGAGTCGTTTTGGAGTTCGATGGGCTGACGGGAGAAGTCCATTCAGGTGGCAAGAAAGTGAACAACCAGATCAAGGGAATGGTCACTCGTGACCTGATTTTTGATGTAACCGCAGATGCAGTGGGGTTGGTCGTGCCAGGGGGAAGTATTGCTGTAAAACTTGTGAAGGCCGTCGTGGATCGTGGAAAAGAAAAATGATTAGTTAAAGTTAAGATTCGGGTTAGGACCGGCATTACGATTCGCTGGTTCCAAAAAAAACATGCCACTATGCTCGGCGTAATTTTTATTCCTCAGGTGATTGAGCGATAAAAGCGCCTTCCAAAAAATGGAAGGCGCTTTTATTTAATATGTTCAAGAATATCAGGGAGTCATTACCGGCCTAAACTTATAGCCATATATCAACATGCCGCGTTCGTCACCATCTGAACGAAGCCGACGGGTTACCATTTCAACCGGCATTCCAATTTCAGGATTGATTTCTCCAAGATCAGTCAGTTGGGCGGTGATCATAGGCCCTTCTTCAAGTTTTACCAATGCAACGGTATATGGGGCAGTCTCATCGAATCCAGTTGGAGCTTCGTAAATCGTAGTAAATGAAAATACCTCTCCCCGTCCGCTGAAAGCGAAGGCTGTTTTCGCATCTTTCCCGCAGGCAGGGCAAATATCCCGCGGCGGGAAAATTTTGATATCACAATGAGGGCATACTTCACCCACAAGCCCGTACCGCTGCTGATTTAGTCGCCAATGACGGGGAATTTCCATTTATCTCACTCCTTAATTGATTACAGTAAAATTGTATTCGGCTTATCTATCAGGAACTATCAGGCTTTATTTCTTTTGGGACTGAAGAATTAAAGCATTTTTTCCAGGATGTGAGTTGCCGCGATTGAGGCTGGCCCGCCCAAACATTGAATAAGAGCATATCGAGCTCCTGGAATTTGGTTCCCCCCAGCCTGACCTCTAAGTTGTTCGACTGCTTCGACAGCCTGATATACGCCAGTAGCACCACCCGGATTTCCGCGTGCCTTTAAGCCACCCAAAGTAGCGCAGGGAACTTGACCTGTCAACGCTATCGACCCATTTGAGGCAAGTTGCCAGCCTTTTCCACGTTTAGAAAACCCGGCTGCTTCAAGCGACAAGGCTGCGAAAATCGAAAAAAGGTCATAGTATTCGAATAAGTCCACTTGCTCACGAGTGATGCCGGCTTTTTTGTAAGCTTGTTCACTTGAAGCTTGCACACTTGACAACCATAACGGATCCGTACGCTCTCCCAATGAAAATGTATCTACAGCAATTGTCGAAGCAGCCAGGCGGACAATCGGATGGGGGAATCCGACTGGAAGGAGGTCCCTTCGGCTAAGAATTATTGCCGCTGCGCCGTCTGCATTGGGCGCCAGGTCATAAAGATTAAGGGGGTCACAAGATGATTCGGCTTTCGCATAGACAAGGGGTTCAATTGGCTTTTGGAACATTGCATTCTTATTACTGGCACCATTTGCATGAGCTGTCAAAGGAAACCCTGCTAAACCATCTGTTGGAATATTATTCTCATATATATAGCGTCGGGTAATGAGGGCAGCCTGGGCAGCGAGTGTCAGCCCATGGATAGACTCGTAATCCGCATCGATCTGGGTGGAAAGAGCAGCTTCCAAATCAGGGCCAATCACATCTGTGAATTTCTCAACGCCTACAATCAACGCGACATCTACCAGACCACTGGCAACTGCCAGGAAACCTTGGCGGATTGCTGCACCACCCGAAGCACCTCCTGCCTCGACAGTCTCAGCTTCAATTCCTGTCAGGCCAGCATAGTCTGCCAACAATGCACCCAAATGGGCCTGACGGGATAAAGTGGTGGCAAGCATGTTGGCGACGAATAATGCTTGCGGTTTTAGTCCCCCCGAATCCTGAATGGCAGCTTGAATCGCTCGCAATGCCAAGGAACGTAAGGATGAGTCCCAATGTTCACCGACAGGAGTTTGTCCAATTCCTGCGATAACGATATCAGACTTGGTCATTTCATCGCTATCTTTCCCCTATAACGGGCATAGGTGGCGTAATCGATCTCAGTTCGCCGGGCAATATAATCCTGGGTTTTGAACGCCTTATTAACCCGTTCAGGGAGTTTATCAGTAACGGTAATATCGAATGCATCTGACCCAGCTCCAGAACCGAATGAAACCATCAAGATACGATCGCCAGGCTGGGCAATGTCCAACGTCGCAGTTAAGCCGATGATTGCAGCTCCAGCATATGTGTTCCCGATAACTGGCGATAGGAGTCCTGGTTTGATTTGCTCTGGTAAAAATCCCAGCAATGAGCCAGTACGTTGAGGAAATTTGGTATTTGGCTGATGAAAGATGGCCCATTGATAATCCGTTGGCCTGGTACCCAAAGAGTCCATCAGGGTTTTCCCTGCAGCAACACTATGCTTAAAGTAAGCTGGTTCACCGGTAAACCGGTTGCCATGCTCGGGATAATGCTGGTATTCCCGCCGCCAGAAGTCAGGTGTATCCGTCACATATGAATAAGAGGCATTGATGATTGCAAGGCTTTCCTCCGCTGGACCAATTACAAATGCAGCACCACCTGCGGCAGCGGTATATTCAAGAGCGTCTCCTGGTTTACCTTGAGCCGTATCCAGTCCTGCAGCTACTGCATAACGTGCCATCCCCGATCCAACCAACCCCATCGCCATGACCATTGCTTCGGTGCCAGCCTTGCAGGCAAACTCCAAATCTGCAGCCTGGACATGAGGAGCAGCTCCGATTGCTTCAGCGACAATAGTAGACGTTGGTTTAACCGCATAGGGGTGTGATTCAGATCCGATCCACACTGCGCGGATTTCTGCCGGGTCAATGCCAGCTCGTTTTAACGCGTTTCTAACTGCTTCGAGCGACATGGTGACAACATCTTCGTCCAATCCAGGAACAGCCTTTTCTTTTATGGGTAATCCGGATGATCGACCACCGACCCATACACGAGCTACTTCCCGAGCGGGAAGGCGGTACCGTGGAACATAAGCACCATACCCGATTATGCCAACGGGGTTCGCAGGCTTTAGAAGCGTGGGAGATTGTTGAGGAGAAGACATAAATTTCCTTTTTATTAATGGAATGGAAAGACAGACTCGGGGATATTATTCAAACCAATTATTACCAGATGAAATTCTTTCAGCTTTCTATGCCCTGGGATTATGCCGGTTTCAACGAATTTAAAATTTCCTGGGCTCGATCAATTCTTACAGTTTTCTCTGCTACCATTTGGGTAGCCACTTCTTCAACCTGGTTACCGGTTGCTCCCGCCGCCGTGGCGACCTGCCTGGCGTGCAAAGACATATGCCCAAGTTGTATACCCTCGGTAGCCAGTGCTCTCAGAGCAGCCAGGTTTTGAGCCAGTCCGACAGATGCGATAATGCCTGACAATTCAGCTGCAGATTTTACACCCATTAATTTTAAGGCAGCTTTGGCAGCTGGGTGAACATTGGTCGCACCCCCTACAATACCGACCGCCATGGGCATTTCCAGTTCTCCAGTCAAATTCCCCGTCACATCCCTTTTCCATATGCTAAGGCTGGTATAGCGACCATTACGGGCGGCGAAAGCATGCGCTCCAGCCTCGATTGCACGCCAATCGTTACCTGTGGCTATAACCACAGAGTCAACCCCATTCATGATTCCCTTATTATGCGTGGCAGCACGGTATGGATCTGCCGAGGCGAAAGCCCAAGCTTCCACGATCCCTTTACTTACCAGGTCACCAGAATATGCATGTCCATCAACATTCTTGAATTCAAGATCCCTGGCAAACACCGTGCAACTCGCCTTTACCAAGCGCTTGTCTGAAAGGTTGGATAAGATGCGCAGGTGAACTCGGCCCCCAGTTATTTGTTCGACGGACGGTGCCAGTTTTTCGCAAGCGGTATTGACTGCGTTGGCACCCATAGCATCCCGGACATCATAAATTATATGGATAACCAGGAAGGGTCCAATGGGGGAATCTTCAATTATGCGTACTTCCAAATCCCTTCCACCCCCACCCAATGCCTGTAAAACTGGATCAAGCAGGTCGACCTCAGCAAGTAAATCCGATTTATGGTCCAATAATCTCTTCCTGGCTGATATCAAATCTTTGACATCCAGGATCTGCATTTGGCCTATCATTTCTGGAGCTGAAGTGGTGACTATAAACCCTCCGGCAGAGCGGACAAGTTTTGCCATATACGATGCTCCTGCCACAACAGATGGTTCTTCAATTGCCATTGGGATAAGCACCTCGCGCCCGTTTACAACAAAGTTTAACCCTACTCCAAGTGGAAGACCAAATACGCCTATGGCATTCTCGACCATGTGATCTGCTTGTTCTGATGATAATCCCAGGGAATTGGAAGGCAGCAAGCTCATTGGAATTTAATCCAGCAGCCTCAGCCAATGCATCCAGTCGTGAATCTTGAGGAAGATTGTAAAAACCAGCAATCCGGGACGTGGTCATGTATACATTTTATCAGGGTGGGCTGGCAAAATCTATCAAACTTGGCATAAAGCGGATATGTAGAGTAAAATTATCTTTATTGAGGTATCCAAATGCTTTTGACGCGTGAGGAACTACAAGAAAGGTTAATTGCGTTACACCAGGCAAGCCTGGAATTAGTTAAAGAGGTCTCACTCGAAACCTTATTGGAAAGGATTGCTGCACTCGCTTGCGAACAATCTGGTGCTAAATATGGCGCGTTGGGAGTATTGGACGATGAGGGGAAACTTAAGCAATTTATAACCGTTGGAATGTCGGCAGAGGAAATTAAACAAATCCCCCATTCACCTCGGGGCTTGGGGTTGATCGGTGCGTTGATGCATGGAGACAGCGGGAACATCCGCATACCGGAAATTGAAGATGATCCCCGTGCAGTCGGTTTTCCCCCTGGGCATGCCGAAATGCATTCCCTGTTGGGTGTACCTATCCGCATTGGGGGAAGGCAATTGGGCCAGATATACCTGACTGAAAAGGTTGGGGATTCAGAATTCAGTCTCGATGATGAAAAGATAATTGAAATTTTAGCTGCATACGCTGGCGCAGCAATTGAGAACGCCCGACTATATGAGCGATTGCAGGAACGTGAGGCTACTCTCACCCGGCGCAACGAGCAATTGGCTCTGATCAATCAGATCGGTTCAGCGTTGGCATCTTCTCTGGAACTTGAGGAAATATTAAATAAGACTTTGGCACTATTAATGGCTCATTTCAGGGTAGAGGCTGGTGAAATATTCCTTAAAGAAGAAGATGAAGAGACTCTCCGGCTAGTATTGCATCGTGGCGAAGCAGCGGAAGCCTTCTGGACACGAAACCGTTTCAAGATCGGTGAGGGCATGGTTGGGCAAGCTGCTCAAACTCTTCAACCGATCATCAGCAATCATCTCGATCGGGATGAACAGGGAACACGTAAAGCGGTGGTGGAAGCCGGGTTTAAACAGATTGCATGCATTCCCCTGACTGCTCGTGGGGAGGTTGTTGGTGTGTTGACTATTGCCACCCGGAGTCGCAAGAACATTTCAAAAAGCGAACTGCAGCTGTTGGTTTCGGTAGCCGCAGGAGCGGGAACTGCCATTGAGAATGCCCGACTGCACTCTAATGTTCGCCGTTTGGCAGTTCTGGAAGAGCGTGAACGTATCGGAATGGACCTTCATGACGGCACAATTCAGTCCATTTATGGAGTTGGCCTGGCATTGGAAAATGCCCGAAATTTATTACGAGAAGATCCCGAAGGAGCTGAAAAACGCCTGCAGAAAGCAATCGAAGATTTGAACCACACGATTCGCGACATTCGCAGCTATATCCTTGACTTGCGTCCGCGCCAATTGCAGGGGGAGAGCCTGATTGAAGGATTGGGACGGTTAATTTCGGAGTTCCGTCAAAATGCAAAAGTGGAAGTCAGCCTTGCGGCACCAAAGGAACCATTAGCTGACCTGCCACAGATGCATGCCATGTCCCTATTCCATATCTGCCAGGAGGCTTTGGCGAACATCGCCAAACATGCCAAGGCTACCAAGGTTACAATAGATTTATGGACCACCTCTGAACGGGTTCTCCTGGAAATATCTGACAACGGACAGGGATTTGATCTGGATAATACGAACAAAACTGTTGGCCATGGATTAGCCAACATGCTTACTCGGGTGCAAAATGTAGGCGGGGATGTGGATATTACCACTGCTTCCGGAGAAGGTACGTCCATCCTCGCATGGGTCCCACGTCTCCCGACCACGCCAATGGTATAAACCAAGGTTTTACGTCCAACGAAACGTTTTATTAAACGTTTCACGTTTCACGCACTTAGTCAATTTATCGCTCAGGATTTCTTAAGGTTGTGTCAAGTGCTCAACTGAATTCATAAAATAATTATCGCTAACCCCAACATATGGCGGTAACAAAAAGGAATCAGGGCGATTGTGGGGGGAGGATGTCCCAACATATTCAGCTGGCGACCCATAAATTCTGAAAGTCGTGTTAAGGTTGGATATACCTTAAAAATTTGTATGTTTTTAATTAAGCGTAGGTTTGGCGTATGGAATTAATCTTACATATCTGCTAGAATGAACGAGTGAAGGATAGCGGGCACTATCCTCCCCCCAAAGAAAGAAGATCGTAATAATCGAAAACCATAAGTGCTATCCCACTTCGTTCATTGTGGGTAAGTATTACTGTTCCACGACGCCGAAAATTAGTTTGTTTGGAGGAAGAGATGGACGCCGAGCAAGCCTGGCAGTCAGCATTGGGGCAACTCCAAATGGAGATGCCTAAGGCATCTTTTGATACCTGGGTGAGAGACACTCAGATCTTTTCATATGTGGATGGCGTGTTCACAATCGGCGTGCGGAATGCATTTGCCCGAGATTGGTTGGAATGTCGTCTATCAAGCACGGTGACCCGCTTGTTGATGGGCATCATGAATCGGAACGTCGATGTTTCCTTTGTCGTCAATTCAATAAGCGGCGAACCTGAGCCGGAAACAAGCGAAGTAAAAGAAATCATCCCCCCCACGATAAATATTTCCCAGGGTCTGCGCAGCGTGACACTAAACCCTCGGTACACCTTTGATAATTTTATCGTTGGCCCAAATAACCGTCTGGCACATGCAGCTTCCCAAGCTGTAGCAGAAAGTCCAGCCACAGCTTATAACCCTCTTTTCTTGTATGGAGGAGTGGGACTTGGAAAAACTCACTTATTACATGCAATCGGCAATTACTGTCAAGAGCATGGATTACATGTGCTGTATGTCTCTTCCGAAGAATTTACAAACGATATGATCAATGCAATAAGAACGCATACCACCCAGGCGTTTAGGGACAAGTATCGTTCTGCAGATGTATTATTAGTGGATGATATCCAGTTTATTGCGGGGAAGGAATCAACCCAGGAAGAATTCTTTCATACCTTTAACACGCTCCATGGGCAAAACAAACAGATAATTGTGTCATCAGATCGCCCACCCAAATCATTGGTTACTCTGGAAGAAAGGTTGCGATCCCGCTTTGAATGGGGTCTAACCGCTGATATTCAACTTCCCGACCTTGAAACCCGCCTGGCAATTCTCAGGTCAAAGGCTGAACGCTTGGGACATGATGTTCCGGCAGAGGTGATGAATTTAATTGCCCGTCGTGTCCAGTCAAACATACGTGAATTGGAAGGGGCTCTTAATCGGATTGTGGCATTCGCTGATCTTAGCGGGATGGCACTTACACCCGAGCTTGCTGACGTGGCACTTGCTGATCTCCTTCCACAAAGAAGCGATGTGAAACCAGGTGCAGTCGTTGACATGGTAGCAAAAACATTCAATTTGACTGTTGACCGCTTGCTTAGCCCAGACCGATCCAGGGACGTAGCTTTGCCTCGTCAAATTGCCATGTTCTTAATGCGTGAAACCAATATCTCCCTTCCGCAAATCGGATTAGCCCTGGGTGGTCGCGACCATACCACGGTTATGTATGCCTGCGAGAAAGTGGCAGATCTGCTCGAACGGGATGATAAAGTGCGTCGACAAGTGGTGCAGATCCGACAACAGTTATACGCCTGATTCACCTAATAAACCATAAATAATATTCCCCCAGGAATTATTCGGGGGGATTATTATTTGTTATTTTAATAATCAACTGTTTTCTACTCAATGAGGGGTGCCTGGTCGGGATTAGCTATTTTTGTCTGTGGAAGAAAAATGGTAAAAATACCCAACCACTGTGTGATTTTTGCCGGTTCTGCAGTTTTTAGCGAGGCATAACCAATGCCGAAATGATCCAACCGCTTCGTAAATGTTTCCAATCTATGCAGGAAATATTTAAAGTCTTTTTTGGATTTTATCGTCCAGCCAGTTTCAGCCATGGCTGTCAGACGGGGATAGGCTTGAAAATCGAGACGAGCTCGATTCGGTACCCATTCAGACCACAGTGGAAATTCCACACCCATTATTCTTTCTGCCTTATCCACAGCCAATTCAACCGGAATTGGCTCATAATTATAAGCAACACTTAATGGCATTAAGCTGTAACTATGGTCCAGGTACGTTTTTAAATAAGGTGACATAACGACCGAGCGCTTTTCAGTCCTTATGGCCTTGATTAACCGGTCGTAATCTCTCGCCCAATACTGGACAACCGCCGTATCCAACAGTCCCTCCTGCAATATCTCGTTCCACCCGACCACCTTGCGACCTTTTTTGTCTATATATGCGGCAATACGATTAGTAAAATAAATCTGAAGAGCGTGTTCCCCTGGTAACCCAAGCTCTTTGATCCGACGTTGACAAAATCGGCAGTTTTTCCATCTTTTTTTGGGAGCTTCATCCCCCCCAATATGGATGAACGGTGCAGGGATAAGGTCTAAAACTTCATCAAAGACATCCTGCAGGAAGTTGAAAACAGTCTCCTTCCCTGCACAAAATATATCGGGAAATATCCCAAAATGAGTTGCAACGTCATATGGACCTTCGGTACATCCGAGGTTGGGATATGACGCCAGAGCCGCCATGCAATGTCCAGGCATTTCTATCTCCGGCACAATCATAATGTTTCGATCTGCGGCATATGTCACGATTTCCCGAATATCGTCCTGGGTATAATAGCCACCGTGGGGGATGCCATCGTGATTATTCTGGAAAAAATTTTTACTCGTCCCCGCCCGCCTGGATCCGATTTCGGTCAATTTGGGATATTTCTTAATTTCAATCCGCCAGCCCTGGTCTTCTGTTAAATGCCAATGCAGCACGTTGAGTTTTTGTAGAGCCATTAAATCGAGGGTCAAAAGAACAGTCTCTTTTCCATGGAAATATCGCCCATCATCGAGCATGAAACCACGCCATTGAAATCGCGGCCTATCTTCTATGAGCATACATGGGATGACCCATTCCATATCAACAACCAAAGAACGCGTTTCAATTTCCACGGGGAGTATAGATCGCAGTGTCTGAATTCCGTAAAATACTCCCGAGGTATTTACAGCTTTAATAACCACGGTACCTGGTCGAATTATAAGCATGTACCCTTCTTGTCCGAGCCGATTAAGACTTGAGTCCAGGCAAAGGTGGATCTGGTTTGATTTGCTCAAACTTTCGTCTTGAATCGCAAATTGAAATCCAGTAGGAGCGGAAAGCAATTTTCGAAGAAAATTCGCGTTCCACAGGTTGGCCGAATCGGTAAGGATGATTGATTCCTTTGTAAACCGGTGCATTCCGGGCAGGTATTCAATTATTTCTGGTAAGGGGATGATGTTTATTGGGGGAAATTTTTCCATGGGATAATTTTACTTCCTCTATGCTGAATCCGTGGTATACTACCGCCGCCTCCAAGTTCGGAAGCACATTTTGCCCGGGACGGGCAATAAGCGTCCCTGAGCGGGTAAAATATTCCCGCTAAACTTTCAGGTTCTTTTTGGGGACGAACCTAATTGAATGGAGAGAAAATGGCTGTTGTTTCTATGAAAGCACTGCTGGAAAGTGGCGTCCATTTCGGTCACCGGACAAATAAGTGGAATCCGGGTATGAAGCAGTACATATTTACCGAGCGAAATGGGATCCACATCATTGATTTGCAGCAGACTGTTAAGGCGATCACCAACGCATTCAATGCAATCCGCGATTGTGTAGCAACCGGAGGCTTTGTAATGTTTGTCGGCACCAAGCGGCAGGCTCAAGAGACAGTTCACGACGAAGCGGTTCGCTGCGGGATGCCATATGTCACAGAACGCTGGCTGGGCGGAATGCTGACCAACTGGTCTACCATGCACCAACGGATTGTGGAACTGGAGCGAATGGAGAAGTTGTTTGCCACTGGTGATATTGAAAAACTCACCAAAAAAGAAGCGCTTCTTATACAACGCCAGATCACGCGTCTAAATATCCACCTATCAGGTGTTCGGAACATGGTGCGCGTTCCGGATCTGATATTTGTCGTGGATGTCAGCCGTGAATATGCAGCCGTCCATGAAGCCAATTTGCTAAATATTCCAGTAATTGCATTGGTAGATACGAATTGTGATCCCAATAATGTTGATTATGTCATTCCTTCCAACGACGACGCAATTCGTGCCATCAAGTTGCTGGTATCCAAAATGGCAGATGCAGTAGAAGAAGGCAAGGCAATGCGTAAGGATGAGGAACTTGAAGCAGAAGCTGCTGCATCCAGAGTGGACGAAGTCTCGATGGGCTCAATCAAAATAACTGCAAATGTAAATGACATCGAGGAAGAACTAAAAGATGATGAATTACTTGGTGAAGCCACGCTTGCGAAGCTCGCCCCAGTACCCGAACCAGAAGCAATTACTCCTGAAGAAGGTGTGGCAGAAGCATCCCCTACGGAAGAGAAATTGAGTGACAGCGACACCGGAAATGAGAAGAAAGGGAATAATTAAGGAATTGGAATGGAAATTACAACCGAAATGATCAAAGAATTACGTGAAGCCACCAAGGCGGGTGTACTGGATTGTCGAAAGGCATTAGAATCTTCGAACGGCGATTATCAGAAGGCGGTGGATTTTCTGCGGGAAAAAGGAATGGCTACTGCAGCCAAGCGGGCTGACAGACAAGCCTCTAATGGGATTGTCGAATTATATTCTCACGGTAACGGACGCGTGGGGGTAATGGTAGAAGTCAACTGCGAGACGGACTTCGTGGCTCGCGCGGAACAATTCCGAAAGTTTGCGCATGAAGTGGCTCTCCAGGTGGCAGCAGCTGCACCTCTGTATATTAAGGAAGAAGATATTCCGGCAGATGTGCTGGATCATGAAGTCGGGATTGCCAAGGCACGCGCTTTAGAAGAAGGCAAACCTGAGGCAATATTAGAAAAGATTGCCCAGGGACGTGTCGAGAAATTTAAAGATGAGGCAGTTTTATTGCGGCAGGCTTATATCCGTGATGATAAAGTTACCGTAGGGAAGCTGTTGCTTGAACAGGTCGCATCACTTGGGGAAAATATTGTTGTCCGGCGATTCGCGCGCTGGGAACTGGGCGAAATAAGTGAATAATTAAAAAGCCAACCGAATGGTTGGCTTTTTTCTTACCAGAATTTCAGAGGAGACAAATATGGCGAATCTAAAATTCAAACGAATTTTGCTCAAGCTAAGCGGCGAAGCAATTGCAGGTCCCAATGGCTATGGAATTGATCCGGAGCAGGCCGAAGCGATTGGCGAACGTGTAAAAGCTGTATATAAAATGGGAGTGGAAGTAGCTATTGTCATTGGGGCAGGGAACTTGTGGCGTGGAAAACAGGGTCTTGATCGGGGAATGGACCGCGCAACAGCAGATTATATGGGAATGTTGGCCACTGTGATGAATGCGATGGCATTAATGGATGCATTGGAAAGGACTGACGTTTATACTCGCGTCCAATCAGCAATTGAAATGAGGGCAGTTGCTGAACCGTATATTCGAAGACGCGCCATCCGTCATCTTGAAAAGGGACGCGTAGTCATTTTTGGGGCGGGGACTGGGAATCCATTCTTTTCAACGGATACTGCTGCTGCATTAAGGGCGGTCGAGATTGATGCCGGTGTACTGATTAAAGCGACAAAGGTTGATGGGGTCTACGATGCTGATCCACAAAAAAAACCTGGTGCTTCGAAATTTGATTCTCTCAGTTATATTGATGTTTTAAATCGTCGTTTGGAAGTAATGGATAGTACTGCGATTTCGCTTTGTATGGACAACCATCTTCCCATCCTTGTCGTCAACTTATGGGATCCATCTGCATTAGAAAGGGCAGTGTGTGGGGAAAAAGTGGGTACATTAATAACATCATAGGTCATTGGTTTGATAGTCCTTTGATATATTTTGCCAGGGTCGTCCTGAGATAATTCATGGCGACCCTGTTCTTTATCCCAGGTATCGGGATTTCCTGGGCACCTAAATTTATTGGCGTTTTTTTCGATTTTAAGGTATCCTTATGAAAGCAAAAATATCATCCCTGGAGGCCGACGTGATAAAAGACATTCTTAAAGAAGCTGAGCAACGAATGCACGCCGCAATCCAAAACCTAGATGATGACTTGGCTGCCATTCGTACTGGCCGCGCAACGCCCGCACTGGTGGAAAAATTGCCAATCGAATATTACGGAACACCTACTCCGCTGGTGCAATTAGCATCCATATCAGTTCCAGAACCGCGCAGCCTCCTGATCAAACCTTTTGATCCGACATCTTTGAAAAGTATTGAACGCTCCATTCTTGCATCAGACCTGGGTCTCACTCCAAATAATGATGGTAAACAAATCCGATTAAATCTTCCAGCGTTAACCGAAGAGCGCCGGCGAGATCTCGTAAAAGTTGTTCATGGACGCCTGGAAGAATCTCGCATCACTGTTCGAAATGTTAGACGTGAGCATCATAATGATATGAGAGATTTCGAAAAAGAGAAACTGATCTCCGAAGATGATCTAAAACGGGGTGAAGACGAACTGCAAAAAATTACAGACCACCATATTGAAGAAATCAATAAACATGGCCAGCATAAAGAACGTGAGATCATGGAGGTGTAGCGAGGGTTTTTAATCACCGCTACCAATTTTATGGCAAAGAAAAGCGAGGCCTCCAAGACCCGTATCCCCACACACGTTGCCATTATAATGGACGGGAATGGCCGCTGGGCCATTTCACGCGGCCTCCCGCGACTTGCCGGTCACCGCGCCGGTACTGAGAATTTACGCCGGATAATTACCGCTTGTGTTGAATTTGGGGTAAAGTACCTGACTATCTACGCGTTTTCGACCGAAAATTGGGGACGACCTCGCGAAGAAGTTGACGGACTGATGCATATCCTTGAGGATGTGATAGATCGGGAACTCGCTGAGTTGAACAAGGAGGGGGTGCAGTTGCGTCACATTGGACGTTTGGAAAGGCTGGATCCCAAGCTTCAAAAAAAGGTCCTTGAAGCAATCGAACTTACAAAAAATAATAACCGCCTTGTTCTTAATGTTGCTTTTAACTATGGAGGACGGGATGAAATTGTGTGCGCAATTCAGCGTATTATCAAAGATGGTGTCAGGCCAGAAAATGTGAACTCTGACCTGGTAAGTCATTATATGTTCACTGCAGGCGTCCCGGATCCGGATTTGATAATCCGTACTTCCGGGGAATTGCGCGTTTCGAATTTTATGATCTGGCAGGGGGCATATTCCGAGTGGTATGTTACTTCCGTTTATTGGCCCGATTTTAATAAAGAAGAACTAAAAAAAGCGCTGGACACTTTTTCAGGACGTGACCGACGCTTTGGCGGCATAACCCCGAGCGAAGAGGAATAATTTGTTCAATGCTGATTAAACGAACTCTTGCCGCCCTTGTTTTGGCGGTGATTGGTATTCCAGCCATCATTTTTGGCGGGTTTTTCTATTTTGTCCTGATTACTGCCTTATTGGGCATAGCTTCATGGGAATTTGCGAAGATCTTCCAAACCGCGGGATATCACGCCTCCATGCCAATCCTGGTCGGAGGTGTTGTTTTTATTTTAGGTGCAAGAGCATACTTCCCAGGACTTGCACCCACTGTTTTGACCTTGCTTATTCTAATTGCGATGACATGGCACCTATTTGATTACGAAAAAGGTCGGAACTTGGCTGCTGCAGACTTTGTAGTTTCTGTTGGAGGAATCGTTTACCTTGGGTGGATCGGGGCATATCTAATAGACATCCGGAACCTGCAGGGGGGTCTCTGGTGGATTGTCCTAGTGTTGCCTGCAGTATGGTTGGCTGATACTGCAGCCTATTTTGTTGGAAGAAGTCTGGGAAAACATCAGCTTAGCCCGCGGTTGAGTCCCAAAAAAACCTGGGAAGGATATTTAGGTGGAGTCTTTTTTGGAACATTTGGTACTGCTGGACTGGCTGTATTATGGCATAAGCTGGGGGGTCCTCCCATCACTTGGTGGCAGGGGGCTGCATTGGGAGCTGCGCTTTCCATTCTGACTACATTGGGCGATTTGGGAGAATCCATGTTTAAGCGACAGGCCGGAGTGAAAGACTCAAGTCAAATCATCCCTGGTCATGGTGGAGTACTGGACAGAATGGATTCGTGGCTTTGGGCAGGAGCTTTGGGATATTTGCTAATCATCTGGTTTTTTATATAATTCTTTTCTATCCAGGAGCCTTACGATGATTACTGAACCGACACGCAATTTTGCCCTTGAATTGGTGCGTGTAACCGAAGCTGCAGCATTATCAGCAGGTCGCTTTATGGGGCGGGGAGATAAAAATGCAGCCGACCATGCGGCTGTGGAAGCCATGCGGCTGGTATTAAATACGATATATATGAATGCAGTCATTGTCATTGGGGAAGGGGAAAAGGATCACGCCCCGATGTTGTTCAATGGGGAGCATGTCGGCAATGGAAACGGGGCAGAGATGGATATTGCAGTCGATCCCATCGACGGTACGCGCCCCCTGGCAAAGGGAACCTGGAGTGCTCTCGCCACCGTGGCGTTGGCACCTCGCGGAACGATGTTCGATCCTGGTCCTTTCCTGTATATGGATAAAATTGCTGTTGGACCTCAAGGCAAAGGAAAGGTGGATATTAATGCTCCCGTGAAGGAAAATCTGGCAGCCATTGCTAAAGCCGGCGGTAAATCCATAGAAGATGTGACAGTGGTAATCCTCGACCGACCCCGTCATGAAGCGTTGATCGGAGAAGTACGCCTTGCAGGGGCACGGATCCGGTTAATCCCGGATGGAGATGTGGCCGGAGCATTAATGACATCATGGCCGGATTCTGGAATCGACGTATTATTGGGCATCGGTGGAACACCAGAAGGTGTTATTTCTGCATGTGCTCTGCGAGCAATGGGAGGCGAAATCCAGGGTAGATTATTTGCGCGCAATGATGATGAATTACGTCGCGGACGAAAAAGGGATACGATTTTGAAAAAACCCTGACAATGAATGATTTAGTTTCCACGGAGGATGTATTTTTTGCTGCTACCGGGATCACTGATGGGGAATTCCTGGACGGTGTAAAATATTTTGGATCTGGAGCGCGAACTGACAGCCTTGTTGTGCGTGGTCAGACTGGTACTGTCAGACAAATTATTGCCACCCATCGCTGGGATAAACTCAACCGTTTCAGTGCGATCAAATATTGAATGAACATTTTTACCTGGTTTTGCCAGATAAAACCAACCCTCTTCATTGTGTTACAATCCATTCTCGAATATACTTTTGCCGGAGGTAAGATTACCCATGGCCAAACAACGAATTTTATTGGTAGATGACCACGAAGTTGTCCGATTGGGATTGAAATCCCTTTTGGAACGCCACCCTCAGTTTGATGTGGTTGGCGAAGCCTCTTCGGCGCGGGAAGCAATGGAAATTGTGAATAATACTCATCCAGATGTTGTGGTGATGGATATCCGCCTGCCAGGAACCTCGGGGATCGAGGCATGCGAAGAAATAACCGGGAGATTTCCTGAAATCAAAGTTATTATGCTGACTTCTTATGCGGAGGATGAGATGCTTTTCTCTGCCATTCGAGCTGGTGCTTCCGGATACATTTTAAAACAAATTGGTGGCGAGGATCTTGTGCGGGCGCTCGAGGCGGTGGGACGGGGCGAAGCAATGCTAGATCCAACAGTAACTCAACGGGTTTTTCAGGAAGTGCGCAGGGCTGTCAAGGAAGAGGAAGCATCTGCTTTTGCCCACCTAAGTCAGCAAGAAAAACACGTACTGCTGCTTGTTTCCGAGGGCAAAACCAACAGGGAAATTGCCAAGTCGCTTTTTCTTGGAGAAGGAACTGTACGAAATTATGTGAGCAGCATTTTGTCTAAGCTCGGGGTAAATAATCGCGCTGAAGCTGCCGCATATGCAGTTGGTCATAACCTGCGTGAGTATATTGCCATGTAGAATTCGTTCCCCCAGGTTGACAAAACCTTGGATTCGGATAAAATACATCCCGCATGCCGAAGTGGCGGAACTGGCAGACGCGCTAGGTTCAGGGCTTAGTGGCCTTACGGTCGTGAGGGTTCAAGTCCCTCCTTCGGCACAAGGTACCCGCGGAAACGCGGGTGTTTTGTTTAATTGCTGAGGAAGACCGATTTTCCAAGGACCTTTTACCGTGCCACATCCGGCTTGTCAAACCGGCTGGTACAGGGTAAGATAATATTTATGAAGATCAAGTGGCGCAATATTTTAATCGTTATCGGTTTAATAATTGCTGTAGTTCTCCTGGTAGATTTTAACCATCGAATGGAGGAATTGAATCGTTTGTCCACTCAAATGAATGCAGTGCGTGCCGAGGCGACGGCGATCATTCAAACGCAAACCGCCCTTGCTGGCCAGGTGGCTTACGCCACATCGGATGTGGCAGTAGAAGAATGGGCTTATGACAATAAAATGGTTCGTCCTGGGGAGCATCCAGTTGGTATTGTACCTGCCGTAGATACGACTCCAACTCCCGGCCAAACAATCCAACCGCAATCTGAAAAGCTTCCTTTTTGGCGAATATGGTGGGAATTATTTTTCGGAATCCGCCCATAAATTAATTGCCCGGACAATCGTGCGGACTAATTTTTATATTCATATATTGCCGATTAAGCTGCGACGATTACCACCCCTTTTTGACCTTGTTTAGCTTTATGTTCAGCATTATTTGCCCGATCTATCAACGCGGAAAGGTTTGGTCTTTCTTCAGATAATACTGTCACCCCAATTGAGATCGTCACCCCTAGATCTCCAAATGCAGTCGCAATTTTACTGGAAGAAATCTCGTCGACCATCCTCCTGGCGACTATATGGGCGCTGGCAATATCCGTTTCTGGTAGTAATGCAACGAATTCATCTCCTCCAAAACGGGCAAGGACATCAACCGTCCGTAAGATGGCACGACACCTTTCCGAGACGGATTTGAGAATTAAATTCCCTGTGGCATGATTATATTTGTTATTAAAATCTCTGAAATTGTCTATATCAAAAAATAATACCGAAAGCGGGCGGCTGAATCGGTTAGCGCGTTCCACTTCACGTGCACCAAGTTCCTGTAGACCGCGGTAATTATAAATGCCGGTAAGTTCGTCAACGATTGCCAGGCGTTGGATTTCAGCATAAAGACGAGCATTTTCAATAGCAATGGCAGCCTGGATAGCTATTCTTTCGAGGATTCGGAGGTGGTCTTCAGTGTAAGCATCAGCATTGTAATTTTGAATTGATAAGACACCCACTACCTTTTCCCGCAGGGTTAGAGGAATGCCAATGTAAGATCTGGATGTTCTTTCTGGCGCAGAAGCAGATAGCTGTTGGGGATGAGTATCTGAAAGGGCTTTATCAGTATTTATGTTATTTAGATAAAGGGTCTTTCGCGATCGAATGACTGCCCCGATGGTACCCGGACGGTCTTCAATATCCCTTGACGGTCCAGCCTGATAGAGCCCAGCTTCATAAAATAGAGGTACTTGAATTAAAGAATTGGTTTCATCGAAAAGTGCGACATAAAAGATATCTATCGGGACCAATTGACTGCATTGCTCGTAAAGTGTCTTTAAGACATGCTCCATATCCAGTCCCGAACTTACCGCAAGGCCGATTTGATTAATAATCCCAAGCTCTTTAATCGTATGCGCCAGTTCTGCCTCCGTCTGATGCCGTTTGGAGACATCGCGAAGGACAATTAACCTTCCTGCAAGCAGGTTATTTTGACCATACAGAGGAGATACATTTAAATGAAAGTATCGGGGTGGATTAGTCCCCCACCTGACCTCAGTTTCTCCCTTATCTTCATTGTCATGTAGACGTTTTACCAGCCCCGGCCAAAATTTTAAAACTTTAGAGATAGGCTGCCCGAGACTTTGGATTGATGTCGCACTTAAGATTCGTTGTGCGACCGGATTAATATCCACAACTCGATTTTGGGCATCTAATACAAGAATTCCATCGTCCAAATTTTCGATTAATACATGGCGGGCAAGGGGAGCGAGATCGACCAACCGGAAACGAAATATCCCGAAGGCAATCACCAGACCAGTTATAGAAAATGCGATGGGTGTAAGGTTCAACCCCGTCAGAAAACCAGGAACGAATAGATATACGATTCCAGCAACCAAGAGAAGAATTGTACTAATTAAAAGGGTACCATTCTGCCGTCGAGAGGGTTCTTTTCCTCTGAAACCATTCCTGCAATAAGAAAAAGATTCCAATTAAGATGATCAGGTATTCATAGGCAACCAAAAAATAAAAACCAACCCCCGGTTTATATATCAATACGTTTGTAAGAGATACACTGGGCGAGTAACTTGTCCATATCAGGTGGTTCAAATCGTTAGTTAATGCAACTAAGAAACCGATAACTGGAATGATCGATAGGAAGGCCAAATTTCCGGGTTTAAGCCAATCGGTTTTTTGGCAGTATTGCAGGACAAATGCCAGGAAAAGAACTGGTGCACTTAGGGCACCGATGTACTCCAATTTTGACCAAAATAGCTTATTCTGGATTCCAACTGCTGCAGCTTCCATACCGGACATAAGCGCCCATTCGGTTACGGCTATCATTAGCAGGGCTAATATCCTTGTCCCGGCGGAATTGCGGCGACGTAATGACAAGAAAACCACGAATGCGGATAAGATGGCTGTGAAATGGAGAACCGCTGCATAAATCGTGTAAATCCACGTCATGTCCGGCTCCAGAGAAAAAATTTACCCCATGCGATTGCTATGGTTAATATTCCCATAATATCTTTATAATAGCAGTATAGCATAACACAATGGATATTGATAAGCGCTTAAATTCTCATTAGTTAAACCTACGATGCAATCGTAAATTAATGAATAGATATTTCCCCATTTAATAAAAGACGGGACAACTATCAATGATTGAGGTTAAAGAAACCTCAAATGGAGGAGTGATGTTTAAATCCATGGAGCAAGTTCTGCGACATATTCATGAAAAACATGTAGAAATGGTGGATTTGAAATTCTGTGATCTATGGGGACGATGGCACCACCTTACCATACCCTCAACTCAGTTTGGACCGGACCTGATGGAAAAAGGTATTGGTTTTGATGGCTCAGCGGTCGGATTAAAATCGGTAAAAGCCGGGGATATGATCTTAATTCCTTCCCTGGAAACGGCATTTATGGATCCATTTTGGGATTCCCCGACATTGTCTTTCATCTGTACAACCCTTGAGGCTGACACCCACATTATTTTTGAAAACGACCCTCGCAACGTGGCTATCCGGGCAGAGGAATTTCTAAAATCAACCAGGATAGCTGACGAAAGCCGTTGGGGACCTGAATACGAGTTTTACATATTCGACAGCATATCTTATGAATATGGCGTAAATCGAGCCAGCTATGCCATTACCTCTGGAGAGGCAGACTGGAACAGTGCAGCAGGAGGGCACGGTCATTACATCCCCTTGCATGGTGGTTACCACGCCATACCCCCAAAAGACTCCCTCTTTAAATTACGCACAGAGATAGTCAAAAAACTTGAGGCAATGGGAGTACCTGTCAAGTACCACCACCACGAGGTGGGGGGACCGGGACAATCAGAAATCGAAACACCAATGATGGGTCTCATTCGGGCAGGAGATGCCACCATGTTAATTAAGTACGTAACTAAAATGACTGCTCATTCGCATGGCCAGACTGCCACATTCATGCCAAAACCCCTGTTTGGCGAGGCGGGAAGTGGAATGCATTTTCATCAACATCTGTTCAAAAAGAATATTAACGTTTTTTATGATGCGCTGGGATATGGGTGTCTATCAATTGATGCTTTACATTATATTGGCGGTCTTCTTGTTCATGGTCCAGCTCTTCTAGCCCTAACCAATCCTAGCACAAATTCATATCGCCGCCTTATTCCTGGATTCGAAGCACCTGTTAATGCCTTTTTCTCACTCGGTAATCGAAGTGCTGCCGTTCGAATCCCAAAATACGCAAATCAGTCTGATACCGCCAGGATTGAGTTCCGCCCGCCAGATGCAACCTGCAATGTCTACCTCGCCCTGGCAGGGATGCTGATGGCGGGTCTCGATGGAATCCTTAACAAAATTGATCCGACTGAAGCTGGATTTGGCCCGATTGACCAGAATGTTTTTATGTGGACAGACGATCAACGCTCAAAGATCAAGGCATTACCATCCTCACTCGAAGAAGCGTTGCGCGCACTGGAATCCGACCATGAATTCCTGACCTCAAGCGGGGTCTTTACGGAAGAACTGTTAAATCAATGGATCGATTTCAAACGAAATCAGGAATATTTTGCCGTTCGCAATCGACCACACCCGTATGAAATGAACCTGTACTTTGATGTGTGATCGCAAAAAAAATCAACCAGAGGACACAATACATCTATTCACTATATTAATTGGAATGGAAAATGTCCTAACTTCATGGTAAGAACCATGATTATCCTCCCTCGTTATTGATTTATGATGAATTATATTCCGGGATTCCTGCGGGAGTAAAACAGCCAGCGTCCTACCGCTTCTTCAGCAATTGCAGTCAGAAACACCAGGAGCCAACCCCAAATACCTACCTTAGTGGGCCAAATAAATAAGGACATGGCACCAAATATTCCTGCCACGAGCAGGGTAACCCTCCAGGTTTTGGCGTTCAAATGTTCTGAATTATTTCCGAATAAGGTCATCAATATTGCCAATGAAAACATAACAATTCCGACAAGTGTTGTCCAACCCAAAATATGTGGAGGGGTGATTGGGGGAAGAAGTGTGCCTGCCAGAAAACATCCCAGCCCCACCGATGAAATAGAAAACTCAATTATTGTTCGGTTTGAATTCCACCCCGGCATACTACGGAGTTGGTAAACACGTTGCATGCAAAACAGCGCGGCGATTCCGCATATGAATGTGGCTAGGGTGAAAATATCCTCAATTAATAAATTGGAGATCAAGAAAACATGAAACCCAAATAGAATTGCCCACAGCCCTGCGAACAAAGATATAAATAATATCTCGCGGCTCAACCATGATTTTCGCAAGTGATTTAACACCCGCCAGGAATATTTTGGAGCACCAAGGTGGAAAAAAGATGCAAATAAGGAAGTGATTATCGCAACGCCGACACCCAGTAAAGGAATATTGGTGATTTGACGTATATTATTTACACCCTGGTTTAACCAATTAATAATCGAGATTGTCCCGAAAGCTCCAATTGCCATTTGTGCTAGTAGAGTAAATATAATGAGAGGTATTTCTCCCCTGGCAGAAACATAAGGTTCGTTCAGGGGAGGTCTCTTCCCTGTTGCTTACAGTAGAACTTTCGCTAGACCTTTATTAACCCTGGATGTGGTTTAACCACGAGATGAGGTTCTGTCCGCGAAAGCTTGGGTAATGGAAAAGGGTGATCCTCTCCGGGAATCTTCCAAAGTGCTTTTCCCATTTCATCTACTTCCATGTTGGCACTGTCTACCAATTCCAAACAACGCATCGGACAAGCAGCGACGCAACTTGGTGGAAGACCAGAATCCAGATTGTCATAACAAAGATTGCATTTTGTCATTTTCCCCGATGTTTTATCTGACTGGGGTGCATCATATGGACACGCCCAAGCGCAGTATCCGCACCCGATACATTTTTGCGAGTTGATTAAGACAATTCCATCAGGTCGGACCTCATATGCATCTACGGGGCAGACCCCTGCGCATTTCGGATGCACGCAGTGATTGCATGCAATGGATAGATTGTAGGAGAAAATGGTATTTGTCCACGCCTCCCCGTCAACCGCCCATTCGCCTCCACTTACTTCGTAAACACGCCTCCATAGGACACCGAGCGGTAAATTGTTCTTATCTTTGCACGCGACCTGACAGGCTTTACAGCCTGTGCATGAACTTGAGTCAAAATAAAAGGCGTATGTCATCGAATTGAAAGTGTTAGAAACCAAGTGGTTATTTCCCCTGCTTTTTCCCTGGACGAAAATTGAACAAGGCTTTTTTTGTTGCCTTTTTTTGTAGCTTTTCAACTTCCACCATTATGGTTTGTTGAGCTGTCCCAAATGCAAAGGGAGTCCACCTGTGGGATGTCAGGATATTAACATTCCCACCATAATCCACTCCGTCTACATCCGGGGAATACCAGGCACCCTGGGGAATATCCACCACACCGGGCATGATGCGTACCGTAACCCTGCAGGGCAGTACCAATGCCCCCCGATGGTTGAATATTTTTACCTCATCACCATCCTTTATCCTCCGGGCAGATGCGTCAATAGGATTAATAAATACTCGTTGGGGGAAGGCTTCTTCCAGCGAATCATTATTGTCATGCGTTGAGTGGACTCGGTGCAGTGTATGATGCCCCAGCGCCTGAAGGGGAAACGCGGTTATATCATGGTCATTTGGGATAGTTGATCCATCGAAATTTTCGGGCGCTACCGATTGTGGATTTTTTTCCGAAGAAGTCTGGTTATTCTCAGATCGAATTGGATGTTCCCATTCCTGGATATATTTCGGCACGGCAGGAATCTTTTTTGGATCGTCCAGATCGTATAATTGCTTGGAGAAAATTTCGATCTTTCCACTCGGAGTATGCAGGGGGAAATTTACAGGATCCCGACGAAAGCCCTCAAATGCAATTGCGGGTTTAGTAACCGGGCGAGTCCAAGCACCCAGGTTTCGATCGATAAATTCTTCAAGTGTTGGCAATTCTGGAAATCGTATCCGTCTGAATTCATCCAGACAAAACTTTACCCAAGCCTTCTCATCGCGTCCCTCCGTAAAGTTATTCCCAATTCCCAAACGCTCTGCCAATTCTGCGCAAATGCGATAATCGGATTTGCAATCACCGGGCGGCTCCACCAATTTAGGCTGAAGAATGACCTCGTCACCGTACTTCCAGCCATCCTCCACTCCCCAGGTCTCGAATTGTGTACAGGCAGGAAGAATTATGTCTGCAAATCGAGCTGTGGAGGTAAGAAAATTATCCTGAATTACTATAAATTCCACCATCTTCTCATCGCGTAAAATTGAAGAAGTACGATTGATGTCTGCATGCTGATTAATCAGACAATTCGTTGCCACCCCGTAAATTAACTTAATATCGTTGTCGAGGCGCTGGGTCCCGCGCACTCCTTCCGCGGTGGTCAGTGACTTACCCCGCAAACATGCCTCGGTCCATAAATAAACCGGAATTTCAGATTTTACAGGATTCTCCCCTGTCGGGAAAACGGTCCATAAACTGCCTCCATCCGGAGCCTGCAATCCCAACCCACTTGCCCAACCGCCCGGGACCCCCACGTTCCCGGTTATCGCTGCGAGCACGCACCCAGCGCGAACTACTTGTTCCCCAAATGCACGTCTCTGCATCCCATAGCCCTGGTAAAGCATTGCAGGTTTGATTGTTGCATATTCCCGTGCAATCCTGGCGATTGTCTCTGCTGGGACGGCACATATGGATTCCGCCCACTCTGGAGTCTTGGGTGTTCCATCCCTAATTCCCAGAATGTACTCGCTGTAACTCTCTGCACCGTCAACTGGCATTTGTCCGGCATCGAAACCTACACAATGAGTCGAAACAAATACAGCGTCAAAAAGTCCTTCGGTGATCATCACATAAGCCATTGCGCTCATCATGGCAGTATCGGTTCCTGGACGAATGGGGATCCACTCGTCTGCAAGAGCTGCAGCGCTTAAGGTGTGGCGAGGATCTAAGCAAACAACGTGGGCACCCGCCTCACGCGCCAATTTGATAAAGTAATCACTGTTGGTGCCATCGCGCATTTCGGCTGGATTCCATCCCCACATTAGGATATATTTCGAATTCAGCCAATCTTGACGTTGGTTGCCGGTGATAAGCGTACCGTAAATAGTGGGTGTGGCCATATTTGTAGCTGCCCACGAATATGAATTGTAAATACCCAGGCACCCACCGAACAAATTCATAAGCCGGCGGGCAATATGTGAGCCATTCAGCTGGTTATAACTGCCAGTTCCATAAGGAACAAAAAGAGCAGACGATCCGTATTTCCGTTTGACCCGTTCGAATTCTGCGGCGATACAATCCAGCGCTTCCTCCCAAGATATTGGGTGGAACTCGCCCTCTCCGCGTTTTCCCGATCTCTTTAGCGGGGTTATCAACCGGTCGGGGTGATATTGCCTCTTTAAATAAGCCCGTCCTCGAACACAAGCGCGCAATTGAGGCGCGGCCAGGGTGTCTGGGCGGTCGTCTGTGTCAAGGCGGGTAATCCTGCCGTCTTGTATATGGGCAATTAGCAGGCACCGTCCGCCACAATTATGAGCTGGACACCCGACGCGAATTTTAGTAATCTCAGGGGATATACTCGCCATTACCCCAGTGTACTGGAGACAACGAGGCATGGGAAGTGATGGATGTAATTTATTTCTTCAGCTGGTTTTACAGGGATTCTCTGGAACATCAAGAATCAAAAGTTCTGCGAGCGATAAATAAAAACCGGTGATTTCTTTCATCGTGTTGTTTTCGAATGGTTATGATAGGGGATGGGATTACACTCGAAAATTGAAATTTAGAGTTTTAAAAATATGCGGCCTTTCAACTGGGAAAACATTACAGCTGAAAGGATAATCACGCATCCCATCACTTGCATTGGAAGTAAAAACTGTCCGAGGATGAGCCATGCAGCAATAACAGCGAAAACAGCCTCCAACCCAAGAATGAGGGCAGCATCTGTGGGTGGAGTATGGTTTTGCCCCCAAACTTGTAGTGTGTAACCAATACCAATTGAAAGGGATGCCCGATATATGATTGCCAATACCAGGGGAAGGGGAGTGAGTTGAGACAAGCTCTCGAATCTCAACCCCATTATGAAATTGAGCACCCCGGTAATAAAAAAATGTCCCGACGCAAAAGATATCGGTTCGAAACGGGAAGCATATTTCCCCAGGATTACGAAGTGCATTCCCCAGAAAACCGCCCCTATGACTTCCAGGCTGTCCCCCTTTTGAAATTGGAATCCTCTTCCTCCCGTTGATAAGAAATATGCACCGATCGTGGCCGCGATGACAGCAATCAGGTCCATCCAATGAGGTCGTTCATGGAAACCAAGCCACAAAAGAAAAGGTGTGAAAACAGCATACAAGCTGGTAAGAAAACCAGCATTGGCCACCTTGGTATACAAAATACCAACTTGTTGTAATGCTGTAGCAATAAACAGAATGATTCCAGCGATTAACATCCACTTTATCTGCTGCATCGATATTTTATTTCCGCGTGGGAAGAACGGAATCAAAATGATTGATGCCAGAATGAAGCTGACGCCATTAAAAAGGTATGCTACTTTATATTCCCCGGCAAGCCCTTGTGTGATGAACCCTGAACCCCAAATTATCGCGACAGCCAATAGTGTAAAGTTAGCCTTTATTCGCATGCGCAATCCATTTCATCCAAATAGGCTGTCGATAAGCGGATACGAATGTCACCCTCATATTCGATGGTGGAGTTAACGATGGGAAATAATCAGAAAGCCCTTCCGAAAATCAGGAAGGGCGTACCTTTGGTGGGAAAGTAATGTTAATCAACCGCGACCATTACACTTGATGCTTTAATAACCGCATACGCATCCTTACCTTCTTTTAATCCAAGAGAATCGATTGATGCGTTTGTGATAATGGAAACGACTTGATCCCCGCCTTGTAATTGAATTGTCACTTCAGCATTTACAGCTCCGCGCACGATCTTGGCTACTTTTCCCTTCAACATATTTCGAGCACTAAGTTTCATATAATATCTCCTTTCCCATATGGGCAGACATGATTATACCGCTTAGATCTTTTTTAAATGACTTGGATATAACCTACTGCGGGATAATAAATGGTAAAAATTCCCTGTTAAAATTTTTCTAGAGAGTAAGATATTTCCCATTCTGTTTGAGCCACCTGACGTGTGTTTTATAACCAGGCAGGATCTCCCCCAGCTTTACCCAAAAATTATTGGAATGATTTTTTATAATCGTATGCACTAATTCATGAGTTACAACATAGTCAATTACTTCTGTGGGAGCCATGATTAGCTTCCAGGTGAAACTCAACGTCCCGTTTGAACTGCAGGATCCCCAGCGGGTTCGTGCGGAAGATATCCGAATTTTCTGATAGGAGAAATCGTTCTCCTTTGAAAGTAATGTGACCCTTTGTGAAATCACTTTTCTTGCTTGAGTCTTGTACCAAAGGGTGAATTCATGTCGTGCATTTGACAATTGGGATTTTGCCAAATGAAATTTTTTACCACAAAACAATATTGGAGGCTTTCCACCCGAATCAATAGTTAATGGGTATTCTTTCCCAAGAAATAAAAATAAATCTCCTTCAATAAACTGTTTTACCGGCGATGGGGGGTGGGCGATTATCCGGGCCTGGTGTTTAAGAATCCAATCTGAATGATTTTGGACGAATTCCAGAATCATAGCTTCCGACATTCGCACGGGGGCGCGAACAGTCAATTTGCCATTTGATTGGATAACCAGCGACACAGTTTTTCGTCTGGTATGAATTATCTGATCAATGAAGATGGCCATGTTATGGAGTATACCAAATTGAATAAAGAAACCTCGAGAGCATCAAAGAATTAAATTTTAGTTGTTAATGCAAAAACAAAAAACCTGCTGGTTGGCAGGTCAATGATATGAAAATTGTCTTACTTGTTTATTCTTAACGCAAATATGGGATTTGAGTGGCGAAGGTGAGATTTGAACTCACAACCTAGGGATTATGATGCCCTTGCTCTGCCGTTGAGCTACCTCGCCAAGCGCGCTAGATGTTACTATGGGGATGCATTTTTGTCAACGATTTCAAAAAGATGTGGACAAATACAGAAAGATTGGTCATAAATTTACTTGACTTTACCTCATGGAGTCATTATAATCACCCCTTGCATATTCGCAGCTACTTCCCCCACCAGGGGTTGCAATTTCAGAAATTCCTTTCCGCCCAGGGTACAAAATTTAGGAGAAAGCCATGGCTTCTGTTATACCCGAGAAGAATTACGCGCGTATCCCGGTTACTCTTAGCTTGCCCAATCTCATAGAAGTGCAGTTGGATTCTTTCAAACGTCTAAAAGCCGAGGGATTGGGGGATCTCTTTCACGAAATCTCACCAATCGAGTCATACAACAAGGGGATGAAATTATTCTTTCCCAGCCGGGGACCCGAATCCAAGCAGTGGGGATTGAAGTATTGGTTCGGGGATCCAAAACATAGTATAGAAGAATGTGTTGAGCGGGACTTAACTTACGCCAGTCCACTTTACGTTTCCGTGTTGCTGGCTGGAACGGATGTCCCTGAACCGCTTAAGCAAGACATTTTTCTTGGCGACTTCCCCGAGATGACTGATAAAGGCACCTTTATCATCAATGGTACTGAGCGCGTTGTCGTCTCCCAGTTGATTCGCTCACCCGGTGTGTACTTTGAGGCCCCGACTGACCGCGCCACAGGCCGTCCATTGGCGATGGCAAAACTCATACCGGATCGCGGCGCATGGATGGAATTTGAAACCCGTAAGAGTGATTATATAATCCTAAAATTCAACCGGAAGCGGACTGTCCCAATTACAGTTTTTTTACGCGCTTTATCCGCTGTAGATGATGGAGACACTGGTGATCCAATTCTAACAACAGGGTCTGACGAGGAATTAATTAACCTTTTCAAGGACGTGGATTCCAACCCTGAACGAATGTTTGTGGCCTCGACATTGCGGCAGGAACCAGAATGGGATACCTCGGGTGGTCTGAGCATTGCCGAAACGGCACTGATCGAGTTCTTTAAGCGGATGCGCCCTGGTGACCCTGCAACATTGGATAATGCCAGAGCTTTCCTGGAAGAGCAATTGTTTGATCAGAGGCACTATGATCTGGAACGGGTAGGTCGATATAAACTGAATCAGAAACTCGATTTGCATATCCCGATCCCTCACCGGACAGTCACCAAGGCTGATATTATTCGTCTCCTTAGGCGTATGATCCTGATTAACAACGGGATTGAACCCCCAGATGATATTGACCATCTCGGGAACCGGCGTGTTAAAACCGTAGGTGAACTAATTCAAAACAAGCTCCGCATTGGCCTGCGCCGTATGGAGCGTGTAATTAAAGAACGCATGTCCATCCGCGACCAGGAGCAGTTGTCACCGGTCACATTAGTCAATATTCGACCAGTTGTGGCTGCTTTGCGGGAATTCTTTGGATCGAGCCAACTCTCCCAATTCATGGATCAAACCAATCCTCTTGCAGAATTACGGCATAAGCGAACCCTCTCGGCTCTCGGCCCAGGTGGTTTGCGTCGCGAACGCGCAGGGTTCGATGTGCGGGATGTTCACCATTCTCACTACGGAAGAATCTGTCCAATAGAAACCCCTGAAGGACCAAACATTGGTTTAATTGGGCGTCTGGCATCCTTTGCGCGTGTCAACGAGTACGGTTTCATTGAAACTCCTTATCGCCGGGTAATAAAACAAGCAGCATGCAATGATCCCATTTTAGTGGGTCGTGTCCTGCGTGAAGATATTACCGATTCCAAAAGTGGGGAAGTGTTGCTCAAATCCGGAGAGCGCATTACGGCGAAGACACTTAAAATCGTTGCCAAGGCAAAACGGGATGTAGCAATTATCCCCTATGTCTCGGATGAATTTGAATACCTGTCAGCCGATGCAGAAGACAAATATGTAATTGCCCAGGCGAATGCCACTCTGACTGAATATCGCGAATTTGAAACCATGCGTATATCCTGCCGCTACCATTCCGGGTTCATTTTCACTGCACCTGAAAACCTAGATTATATGGATGTTGCCCCTCATCAAGTCGTGGGTATCAGTGCAGCTCTGATTCCGTTCTTGGAGCATGACGATGCCAACCGCGCCCTAATGGGCTCCAACATGATGGCTCAAGCCGTGCCATTGGTCCGACCTGAAATCCCGATTGTTTCCACCGGAATGGAGCCGTTTGCCGCCTTGGATTCAGGTCAGGTTATTGTCGCCGAGGCTGACGGGGATGTAATATCTGTAACGGGTTCCTCGATCGCGGTAAAGGAAAAAAATGGTAGCAATCACACCTACAATTTACGCAAATATCAACGCTCGAACCAGTCGACTTGCATAGACCAGCGTCCCGCGGTCATTAAGGGGCAAGTAATCCACGCCGGAGACATCATCGCAGATTCTTCATCAACCGAAAGGGGAAAACTTGGACTTGGACAGAACGTGACCGTGGCATTTATGTCATGGGAAGGGGCAAATTATGAAGATGCCATCGTGATTTCTGAACGCCTTGTCCAAGATGACCGATTCACTTCCATCCATATTGAGAAATACGAAGTTGAAGCGCGCGATACGAAACTTGGCCCGGAGGAGATCACTCGGGATATCCCCAACGTCGGCGAGGAAGCAATCAAGGATCTCGACGAAAGCGGCATAATTCGGATCGGTGCCGAAGTAGGTCCGAATGATATCCTGGTGGGGAAAATCACCCCCAAGGGTGAGAAAGAATTAACCCCTGAAGAGCGCTTGCTGAGAGCCATATTTGGTGAGAAATCCCGCGACGTAAAGGATACTTCACTTCGCATGCCCCACGGCGAGCGCGGAAAAGTTGTAGATGTCAAAGTATTCACCCGCGAAGATAATGCTGACCTTTCTGCAGGTGTGGATATGATGGTACGCGTCTCTGTAGCTCAACGCCGCAAGATCACAGCCGGCGACAAAATGGCTGGTCGACATGGAAATAAGGGTGTCGTGTCTCGCGTCGTCCGCGTTGAAGACATGCCGTTCCTGGATGATGGGACTCCAATCGACATCATTTTGAACCCCACTGGCGTTCCTGGACGCATGAACCTTGGGCAGGTTCTGGAGGTTCATTTAGGGTGGGCTGCACAAAAACTTGGTTTCCGGGCAATCACGCCGGTTTTCGATGGCGCAACTGAAGAGGAAATCGAGGCTGAATTAGCACGTGCCTGGATGATGGATTATGCCTGGAAAGAGACTGCAGAAACTGCTTGGACCTGGCTCAAAGAACAGGAATATACACCGGAAATGATCGAGGATGATGATGAAGTCCGGCGATTGTACCTGGAGCAGTGGTTGGGTGACCGTGGTTATGATGTGTATCAATTGAATGATGACACCTATGCCCGCCATGCAACCGTAACCGAATGGCTGCGAGATCATGAGTTTGATCCATCAACTATCTTTAAAGATGAGATTCCAGTTCCATCACAGCGAAAATCATTTGATCAAAATGCCGTTAGAGCCTGTCTGAAACTCTGGTTGCATACATTTGGTCACGACAATGTTTCTGAGAATAAAATGGAAGCCACGATCCAGGCGATCACGCTCGAGTGGGGAGTACCTGCGCCAATCCTGGGCAAGCAAGTCCTGCATGATGGCAAGACTGGAGATCCATATGACCAACCCGTCACCGTTGGTGTAATGAGTATGCTAAAGTTACACCACCTTGTTGAAGATAAGGTTCATGCGCGTTCAACTGGACCTTACAGCCTGGTTACGCAACAACCTCTCGGTGGCAAGGCACAGTTTGGCGGCCAGCGCTTTGGTGAAATGGAAGTGTGGGCGTTGGAGGCTTACGGCGCAGCATACACACTGCAGGAAATGTTGACTGTTAAATCCGATGATGTCCAAGGGCGAGTCAATACCTATGAGGCCATTGTTAAGGGTGAACAAATTGAGGAACCAAGCATTCCGGCTTCATTCCGCGTCTTGGTAAAAGAATTGCAGTCTCTTGGCTTGGCTGTTGAGGCTGTGACCGACACTGGAGAAGTAATAAAATTTGGCAAGGATGAAGAAAAAATTCACCCGCCCAAATACACCACCGGTCTGATCGACATCGGTGAAGAATTGGTGAAAGGTACCAAACGCGAAAGATCTTAGTATTTTCCTTGACGGTCTACAACCCGTCATGATAAAATTGAAGTTCGTTGCCTACATGGGCGGCTGCTTCGCACTGCCCACTGCGTATTAAGTACGAGTGAGGCCATCTGGCACGTTTGTGATGGCCTTACTTATTGAAAAAAACCTAGCTAATAAAAAGAAATTTGCTTCGGAGGCAAGTGTGCCAACAATTAACCAATTGATTCGAAAAGGACGTCAGTCAAAGAAACTCAAGAGCAAGGCACCGGCGTTACTCTATACATTAAACACGAAAAAGCAACGCCGTGTTCGTCAGGCTAAGGGTGCACCGCAAAAACGCGGTGTCTGTACTGTCGTTCGAACCACGACTCCCAAGAAACCGAATTCAGCCTTACGGAAAATTGCCCGTGTACGCCTGACCAACGGTCTCGAAGTCACCGCGTATATTCCAGGCGAAGGACATCAACTCCAGGAACACTCTGTCGTATTGGTGCGCGGTGGTCGTGTGAAAGATTTGCCAGGTGTAAGATATCATATTGTGCGCGGGTCGCTCGATACAACCGGGGTTAATAACCGGAAGCAAAGCCGGTCTAAATACGGTGCCAAGCGCCCGAAAGAAAATGCCGCCTGATTTATTCGTTTGATGGAGTATTCATATGCGTCGTGCAAAGCCAGAAAAGCGTGAAATCCTACCCGATATCCGCTATAACAGCATCACCATCCAAACCATGATTCATCACATGCTTCACCGTGGCAAGAAAAGCACGGCTACGAATGTGATGTATGAAACTTTGGATATTATTCGGGAACGCAGCGGTGGCAAGGATCCGGTTGAGATCTTTGATACTGCCATGAGAAATGTCGCCCCCGCCATGGAAGTTCGTCCCCGCCGTGTAGGTGGTGCTACTTACCAGGTCCCAATGGAAGTCCCCCAGGCTCGACGTACAACTCTGGCGATCCGCTGGGTTTTGGATTCGTCAAAGGCGCGTTCCGGGAAATCGTTCGCTGAAAAACTGGCAGACGAACTTTTGGACGCATTTAAAAATGAAGGCGCGGCCATTCGTAAACGGGAAGAAACGCATAAAATGGCGGATGCTAACCGCGCGTTCTCACATTACCGCATGTAACCTGCGGTGTTGAACCTTAATAATCAGGTATAGAAATCCATGGCCCGTGCGTTCCCGCTCGAAAGGTATAGAAATATCGGCATCATCGCTCATATTGATGCTGGTAAAACCACAACCACCGAGCGTATCCTTTTTTACACGGGCAAGACGCATCGTCTGGGGTCTGTTGATGATGGCACAACTGTCACAGACTGGATGGAACAGGAGCGTGAGCGGGGGATAACCATCGTGTCTGCGGCAGTGACTGCTGAGTGGAAGGGCTATCAAATAAACATTATTGATACTCCTGGCCACATTGATTTCACTGCAGAAGTTCAACGTTCCCTGCGTGTGTTGGATGGGGGAGTTGTGGTTTTCGATGCGGTCCAAGGCGTAGAGCCTCAGAGTGAGACGGTGTGGCGGCAGGCAGATCGATATGGTGTTCCGCGCATTTGTTTCGCAAATAAGATGGACCGCACCGGTGCTTCATATGAGCGTACATTGGAGAGTATCAAACAACGCCTGGGAGCCAATCCGATTGCCATGCAAATGCCAATTGGTTTGGAAGCATCGTTCCAGGGCGTAGTTGACTTAATGGTAATGAAAGCAATTTATTGGGATGATGAGTTGGGAAGAGATCCGCGCGAAGCTGAAATCCCCGCAGATCTAAAAACTGAAGCTGAAGATCGCCGTCACTCCATGATTGAGCGAATTGCCGAACTTGACGATGAATTAACTGTAAAGTACTTGGAAGGCAAGGATATCAGCAACGAAGAGTTAAAAAAGGCTCTACGCCAGGCAGTTTTGACCAGTAAAGCTGCACCGGTTTTTTGTGGGAGTTCGTTGCGAAATAAAGGCGTTCAATTAGTGTTGGACGCTGTAATTGACTACCTTCCTTCTCCCCTCGACGTTCCCCCGGTAAGCGGGACCGATCCTCGAACGGATGAAATTGTCGAGTTGCCTCCTCAAGATGATGCGATACTAAGCGCATTGGTTTTTAAAATCGTGACCGATCCATACGTGGGACGCCTCGCTTATTTCCGGGTTTATTCCGGGACTTTGAGTCAAGGTCAAATGGTCACAAATTCGACAAAAGGGAAACGTGAGCGCATAGGTCGTTTGTTGCGCATGTATGCAGACCATCGTGAAGATGTTACAGAAGTACGAGCTGGGGATATCGTTGCTGCGCTGGGCTTTAAGGATACCTTCACAGGCGATACTCTTTGTGATAATCGCTTGGTCATGCTCGAAAACATAACGTTCCCTGAGCCGGTGATTTCAGTTGCGATTGAACCACGGACAAGCGCGGACCAGTCCAGAATGGGTGAAGCTTTAAAGAAATTATCAGAGGAAGACCCCACTTTCCGTGTCCATTCGGATGAAAACACGGGTCAAACGATCATTTCTGGGATGGGAGAATTGCACCTGGATGTAATTGTTGACCGTATGATGCGTGAATTCCGCGTCCAGGCTAATGTCGGCAAACCACGGGTTGCGTATCGGGAATCTATTACACGACCTGTAGAAGAAGTAAATTATAAATATGTCAAGCAAACAGGTGGACACGGTCAATACGGACACGTAGTCATTTCCCTGGAACCAGGTGAGCGTGGTAGTGGTGTTGTCTTTGTAAATAAAATTGTTGGCGGTACAATTCCCCGCGAATATATTCCTGCTGTCGAAAAAGGCATTAAAGAAGTTTCTGAAAGCGGAGTCATGGCGGGATACCCGGTTGTTGATATTAAAGTGACCCTTTTCGATGGTTCATACCACGAAGTGGATTCGAATGATATGGCTTTCAAAATGGCTGCAACCTTTGCTTTTAAGGAAGGTGTACGGAAAGGTGGGCCAGTTCTCCTGGAGCCGATCATGAAAGTGGAAGCAGTTGCTCCGGAAGAATTCCTGGGTGATATTATCGGTGGACTAAATGCACGGAGGGCAACCATACGAGGCATGGAAATGCGTCCTGGTAATGCCCAGGCGATCAATGCAACGGTCCCACTAGGTGAGATGTTTGGGTACGCTACCGAATTGCGCTCAACGACACAGGGTCGAGGTGTTTTTTCGATGGAATTTGACCACTATGCGCCTGTTCCAGAGTCTGTAGCGCATGATATTCTAAATTCATAATTCTTTGGTATTTCCTAGAAGGAGTGAGATTTCATGGCGAAGCAGAAGTATCAACGAACGAAACCGCACATGAACGTGGGGACCATGGGTCACATAGACCATGGCAAGACGACCTTAACGGCGGCGATCACGAAATACAGCCAGTTCCTGGGGAAGGCGCAATTTCGAGCATATGATTCGATCGATAATGCACCCGAGGAAAAGGCGCGCGGCATCACGATCAACATTGCGCACGTGGAATATGAGACCGACAAGCGCCATTATGCGCACGTGGATATGCCGGGACACCGCGACTACATCAAGAACATGATCACGGGAGCGGCGCAGGTGGATGGTGCCATCCTGGTGGTGGCCGCGCCAGACGGGCCGATGCCGCAGACGCGTGAACACGTGCTGCTGGCCCGCCAGGTGGAAGTGCCGAGCATTGTGGTGTACCTGAACAAGGTGGACCAGATGGACGACCCGGAACTACTGGAACTGGTGGAGATGGAACTGCGGGAACTGTTGAACGGATACGGTTTCCCGGGTGACACCACCCCGATCGTGCGCGGCAGCGCCCTGAAGGCGTTGGAGAGCACTTCCACGGACCCGAACGCCCCCGAGTATGCCAGCATCAAGGAACTCTTGCGCGTGGTGGACGAATACATTCCGGAGCCGAAGCGCGAGACTGAAAAGCCGTTCATGATGCCGATCGAAGACGTGTTCTCGATCAAGGGACGCGGCACGGTGGTAACCGGACGTGTGGACCGGGGCATCGTCAAAGTTGGCGAGGCGGTGGAGATCATTGGCCTGCGCGAGACCCGCAATTCGGTGGTCACGGGCGTGGAAATGTTCCACAAGATGATGGACGAGGGCATGGCTGGAGATAACCTGGGCCTGCTCCTGCGCGGCATTGAGCGCACCGATGTGGAACGCGGCCAGGTGGTGGCCAAACCCGGGAGCATCACCCCGCATACCAAGTTCACTGCAAAAGTGTACGTGCTGAAGAAGGAAGAAGGCGGGCGGCACAGTGCCTTCTTCAATGGATACCGACCGCAATTCTACATCCGCACCATGGATGTGACCGGCGACGTGGTCCTGCCCGAGGGAGTTGAAATGGTCCTGCCGGGTGATAACGTTGACCTGACCGTCACCCTCATTGTCCCGGTGGCCCTCGAACAAGGCTCCAAGTTCGCCATCCGCGAAGGCGGTCTCACCGTCGGCGCTGGCGTCATCACGAAAATCATCGAATAGGTATAGAAATGACCAAACAAAAAATCCGCATCCGCCTTAAGGCATACGATCATCGTGTCCTCGACCAGTCTGCCAAGCGGATTGTCGAAACCGCCGAGCGATCTGGTGCCCATGTTGTTGGCCCTGTACCCTTGCCAACCAAGATAGAACGGTTTACAATACGCCGCTCGACTTTCATTGACAAAGACTCGCATGAGCATTTTGAAATTCGCACACACAACCGTCTGATTGATGTTCTTGATCCAGATTCCAAGACGATTGACATGCTCATGCGGCTGAACCTGCCAGCGGGTGTGGATATCGAGATAAAAATCTAATAAATATTTGGGTTTACCTCGGTGGATTGATAGTTTGGTCCCATCAGGTAGACCGAAATGACAGCGCAAGAACGGTTCTGTTCGTAGGCCCCATAATCCTGTGTGCCGCGGCAGACTGATTGACTGTGCTGTGACCGAGATGATGCAGCCAAGCCCGGCTGACAGTCTCAATATATCTTTTGAAGGAGAAAACCGAGCATGTTAAAAGGGCTGATTGGCAAGAAGATCGGCATGACCCAGATCTTCGATGAGACCGGTGCTGCACTGCCGGTAACTCTGATCGAAGCTGGGCCTTGTTACGTAACGCAGGTACGCCTACCTGAGAAGGAAGGCTACGCAGCGGTGCAACTCGGATTCCAAGAGGCAAAACCCAAGCGACTGACATCTGGCGAATTGGGCCATCTCAAGAAAAACGAATTGCCACCCCTGCGTTTTTTGCGTGAATTCCACAGCAAGGATGCTGAATACAAGGTTGGTGACAAAGTCACGGTGGAAGTATTCGGTATTGGCGAGCATGTGGACGTGGTTGGTACCAGCAAGGGCAAAGGTTTTGCTGGTGTTGTGAAACGTTACCACTTTGCTGGCGGACCCAAGACGCATGGTGGGTCAGACCGCTTGCGCGCTCCCGGATCGAACTCTTCTACTACCACTCCTGGTCGCGTCTATAAAGGTTCACGCCGCGCCGGCCATATGGGTCAAGAACGCGTGACTGCTCAAGGTCTGAAGGTGGTTCTGGTTGACGTAGAGCGAAACCTGCTCGGAGTCACTGGCGCTGTTCCCGGGTCCAAAGGCGGTCTCGTCGTGGTCCAGGAAGCGCGCAAGCAATAGCGCGGATGATGGGAGCATTTCTATTATGAAAGCAGACGTTCTCAACATGAAGGGCGAAAAGATCAAAACGGTGGAACTTCCGGCTGAGATTTTTGAAGCTCCAATTAATATCGATTTGATGCACCAGGCTTACATTCAGCAAATGGCAAATGCCCGCCTGGGCACCCATAAAACCAAAACACGCAGCGAAGTGTCTGGTGGTGGAAAAAAGCCGTGGAAACAGAAGGGAACTGGTCGTGCCCGCCAGGGGTCCACCCGTGCTCCTCAATGGGTTCACGGTGGCAAGATCCACACGCCCAGGCCTCGCAAGTACACTCAACATATGCCGCTGAAAATGCGTCGAGCAGCACTCCGTTCTGCGTTGACGGCAAAGGCAGCTGAGGCGGGCCTTGTGATCGTGGATGAATTTGTACTCTCCGAGCCAAAGACCCGGCTGATGGCTCAAGCCTTAAATGTTCTGGTGGGAGATTCAACAGTCCTGATTCTTGTCGCTGAAAAGGATGCTGAATACGATGTGGTTGCCCGCTCAACCAATAACCTTCCAGACGCAAGATTGCTGATGGCTAATTACCTGAATATCCGCGATCTGCTTGGGTACGATAAACTCGTCATGCCGCTAAAGGCATTGGACGTTTTGAAATCTTTTCTGGTTTAGGAGGGCAGCATGATTACGATTTATGACGTGCTTCGCCGCCCGCTTGTTACTGAAAAGTCGAACTATCAGACTAGCAAACTTCGCCAATACTCCTTTGAGGTGGCACCAAGTGCCACCCGGACTTTGGTGAAAGACGCAGTGGAAACGTTGTTCGACGTAAAGGTCACGCGTGTAAATATTCTAAATACTGCTGGTAAACGCAGTCGTCGTCGCAACCGCCGTCTCATGATCAGGGATGCCGGTTTCAAGAAAGCAGTTGTAACCCTTGCCGAGGGAAGCTCCCTCGAGTTTCTTGAAGGGGTGAAGTAATGGCAGTTAAAAAGTATAAACCAACGACTCCTGGTCAGAGAGGGATGACTGGATATACGTTTGACGAGATTACTAAATCCACACCAGAGCGTAGTCTGATTATTCACCCGCGCGGACATGGTGGGCGAGATAACACAGGCCGAATCACAGTTCGCCACCGTGGTGGAGGTAATCGCCGCTATATTCGAATACTGGATTTCAAGCGTGACAAACAAAACATTCCAGCCAAGGTTGCTGCAATCGAATATGATCCCAACCGGACTGCCCGACTGGCTTTGTTAAATTATGCCGATGGCGAGAAACGGTACATTGTCGCTCCCCTCGGCATCAAGGTTGGCGACACTCTGCTTTCCGGATCTCAGGCTGAGATCCGTCCAGGCAATAACCTGCCACTCGCAAATATCCCGGTGGGCACACTTGTGCATAATATCGAATTAAAACCAGGTAAGGGAGGACAACTTGTCCGCTCGGCCGGGGGATCAGCACAGGTTCTTGCGAAAGAAGGGGAGTACGCACAGATCCGACTCCCCTCTGGTGAAGTTCGCCTGGTCAGCCAGGTGTGTTTTGCAACAATTGGACAGGTTGGTAATTTGGATCACAGCAACATCAAATTGGGAAAAGCCGGGCGCAAACGCCATATGGGTATCCGACCGACTGTACGTGGGACTGCAATGTCACCGCGTGACCACCCCCATGGAGGTGGTGAAGGCCGGCAGCCGACTGGTATGCCTGGTCCCAAAACCCCCTGGGGTAGACCAGCCCGTGGTTATAAGACACGCCGCAACAAGTCGACCAATAAGTACATCGTGCGCCACCGCAGCAAGTCAAGCCGCTAGAGCGCGGAGAATATGCGAGGTAAGAAAATATGTCTCGTTCATTGAAAAAAGGGCCTTTCATTGCCCCAAAACTATTGAAGAAAATTGAAGCGATGAACCAAAAAGGCGAAAAGAAGGTGATTCGTACCTGGAGCCGCGCAAGCGTGATTTTCCCGCAAATGGTTGGGCACACGATTGCCATCCACGATGGCCGCCGTCATGTTCCGATCTATATCACCGAAAATATGGTTGGGCATCGTTTGGGCGAATTCGCGCCAACCCGGCTCTTTAGGGGCCATATGGCTGCTGAGAAGGCCTCAAAGGTGGCGTAGGAGTATTAATATGACTCATGATATTCGTGCGCAATTACGTTTCCTGACCATATCGGCCCAGAAAGTACGCCTAGTTGTCGACCTGGTGCGCGGAAAAAATGCAGTGCAGGCGATGGAATTATTACGCTTCTCCCCGCAAAATGCAGCGCTGCCGGTTGGAAAACTCCTTGCTTCTGCTGTTTCCAATGCGGAGGAGAATTTTGGTGTCAGTCGAGATGACCTTTTTGTCGCCAAAATCTTTGCCGATGAAGCGCCCACCCGTAAATGGCGCCGTTTCGGAGCACGCGGTCGCTTCAAGCCGGTCTTGCGGCGTTCATCCCACGTGACAGTTGTTTTACGCGAACGCGAAGTAGCCTGACCGGCAAAGAAAAGACGAAGGAGATCTTATGGGTCGCAAAGTACATCCGATTGGTTTTCGCTTGAATGTCAATCAGGACTGGCGTGGCCGCTGGTTCGCTGAAGGTGCCCAATATCGAGAGCAATTATCACAAGACTTCGCTATTCGCGATATGCTCTACAAAGAATCAGGCAGAGCAGGTGTGTCAAGAATTGATGTGGAACGCTATCCTGGGAAATTGAAGGTGGCAGTGTTTACAGCCAAACCGGGTATCCTGATCGGTCGAAAAGGTGAGGGCATCAAGAAAGTACGCATTGCTCTTGAAGGATTAACCGGTAAAAAGGTTGATTTGGACATCAAAGAGATTAAATTCCCCGATTGCGATGCCTACCTGGTTGCGCATAATATTGGAGACCAATTAGAGCGCCGTATAAGTTATCGCCGCGCAATGAAACGTGCCATCCAACAGGCGATGCGCCAGGGTGCAAAAGGAATAAAAATTGAAGTTGCTGGTCGCTTGGCAGGTGCGGAAATGGCTAGAACTGTATGGTTAAGAGATGGCCGGGTTCCCCTGCAAACGTTACGCGCTGACATCGATTTTGCCCGTGCTGAGGCTGCAACCACGTATGGTCGGATCGGAATCAAGGTCTGGGTCTACCACGGTGAAATGAAAACAGAAATTGAAGAAAAAGTTGAAACTACCGAGGGCGTCTACGTTTCGGAGTAGACGCGGCTTCCGTGGAGTGAGGTTGATGCTATGTTAATGCCAAAACGTGTTAAATACCGCAAGCAAATGCGCGGCCGGATGAAAGGAAAGGAATCACGCGGTGTCGAGATCTCCTTTGGCGATTACGGTCTGTTGGCAATGGAACCCGGCTGGGTTACCGCCCGCCAGATTGAAGCTGCCCGTCGCACGCTTGTCCATGCCATGAAGCGTCGTGGCAAAGTCTGGATCCGCATATTTCCGGACAAACCGTATACACAAAAGCCGCCCGAAACCCGCATGGGTAAAGGCAAGGGAAACGTGGAATATTGGGTCGCAGTTGTAAAACCGGGACGTGTCATGTTCGAAATTGGTGGTTTGGATGAAGCAGCAGCCCGAGAAGCCCTGGGACTTGCCAGACATAAATTTGCGATCAAGACCAAGATTATTGCCCGCACTGATATTGCGGCGGGAGAATAGGCATGAAAACAGAAGAAATTCGCAAAATGTCGGTGGAAGAAATGCAGACCAAAATATCGGATATGCGCGAAGAGTTGATGAAACTCCGATTCCAGCAAGTAACCGGTCAACTAACAGATACCAGCCGATTGCGCCTGCTCCGTCGGGATGTCGCCCGTATGGAAACCATATTTAGTGAGCGCTCCCGGACACCTGTACAGGAAGGTGAAGCATGAATGACCGTCGTAGAATAACTGGCGTCGTAACCAGTAATAAAATGACCAAGACCGTTGTTGTGGAAATTGGTCGGACTTTTAGACACCCTCTCTACCGCAAGGTGGTTCATTTAAGTAAGCGAGTTAAGGCTCACGATGAACTGGGTTGCAAAATCGGAGACCATGTTCAAATAGTGGAAAGTCGTCCCCTTTCACGTGATAAACGCTGGGTGGTAGAGTCGATCACCAAACACGAAATTCGTACAGCTGATAAGGGTGTCGCTGAAGTAGCCTCTGCGCCAGAAGAAGCAGCTCCTTCGGTTGGAGAATCACCAGTAGAGGCGCAGCCATGATTCAGCACGAGTCTCGTCTAAAAATTGCAGATAATACCGGGGCACGTGAAATCCTGGTTATCCATGTAATGGGCGGTTCAACCCGCCGGTACGGCAGGATTGGTGATACCGTAGTCGGCGCGGTCCAATCAGCCACCCCAAATGGAGCGATCAAGAAATCCGAAATCGTTAAGGCTGTCATCGTGCGTTGTAACAAGGAATGGCGCCGCGAAGATGGTTCGTATATCCGGTTTGACGACAACGCTGCCGTTATCCTGGATACTGATGGTCAAAACCCGCGTGGCAGCCGCATTTTCGGTCCGGTCGCGCGGGAATTGCGCGAAAAGGGCTTTATGAAAATTGTTTCGCTGGCCCCGGAAGTACTTTAGGCCAGTCGAGGAGCGAACGATGAGAGTCAAGATTCGTAAGGGCGATACCGTTGAAATTATTAGCGGCAAGATTGAGGAAAAAGGCAAGCGCGGTGAAGTCATTAAGGTTCTGCCTGACGAGCACCGTGTGGTTGTGCAGGGTGTAAATGTCCATACCAAGCATCAGCGCCAGGTCCAAACCCAGGGACGGACAATAAACCCTGGTCGGATCAAGTTCGAAGCACCACTCGACATCTCAAATGTCATGTTAGTGTGCCCTAAATGTAATGAACCGAGTCGCATCAGTGTGCAGCGTGACGACGATGGTGCACATCGCGTTTGCAAAAATTGCCAGGCTTTGATCGATTAGCCGCCCGTGGAGCAATAATTTATGAACAGGATGCAAGAAAAATACCAGAAAGATGTTGTATCGGCACTCCGCAAAGCATTCATGTATAAGAATATTATGCAGGTACCGCACATAGAAAAGATCGTGGTAAATATCGGTCTTGGCGGTGAAGCAATGGATAACCCAAAAATGCTTGAAGCCGCGATGGGTGACATGACAATCATAACCGGTCAGAAACCTATCATGACCAAAGCGCGCAAGAGTATTGCCAACTTTAAGCTGCGCGAGGGTCGGATAATCGGTACAAAAGTGACATTACGCGGCGCCAAGATGTGGGCGTTCCTGGACCGGTTAATTAATACAGCCCTGCCACGCGTGCGTGACTTCCGCGGCGTTTCTCCGGAAGCTTTTGATGGACGCGGAAACTATACTCTGGGTTTACGTGACCAATTAATTTTCCCGGAAATTGAGTACGATAAGATAGACAAAATAAGAGGCATGGAAGTCACGATTGTGACTACTGCCAAATCTGACGATCATGCGCGGCTGATGTTGTCGCTGCTGGGCATGCCGTTCAAGAAGGAAGAATAACTATGGCAAGCACTTGCATGAAGTATCGTGAAGCCCGTCGCAAGTATTCCAACCAGGTACGCCATCGCTGCTCGCGTTGCGGCCGCCCACGCGGGTATATTCGTCGGTTTGGTCTTTGCCGGATTTGTTTCCGCGAATACGCGCTGGAAGGCAAAATCCCTGGCGTCATGAAGTCATCTTGGTAGCCGGGTGGAGGTAGATTATGAGCATGACTGATCCAATTGCAGATATGTTGACCAGAATCCGCAATGCCGTGATGAGTGGTCAAGCCCTGACAGCTATGCCTCTTTCAAAGGTCAAAGTGGAAATTGCCAAGATCTTGAAAGAAGAAGGCTACCTGGAGAATTTTGAGGTTGCTGATGGTGAACGGCCCAGCCAGAAGGTTCTTCGACTGAAGATCAAGTACATCGGTGAACGCCGCGAGCGCAAACCGGTCCTTACTGGCCTGGAACGCATTAGCCGTCCTGGTCGGCGAATCTACACCAAGAAACAGGAGATCCCCTGGGTTCTTTCAGGCATCGGTGTCGCCATCCTGTCCACCCCCAAAGGCATCATGACTGGCCAGAGAGCTCGCCAGTTGGGTGTGGGCGGTGAGATCCTCTGTAAGGTTTGGTAGGAGAGGAGGAAAATAAAGTGTCTCGAGTTGGACGAATGCCTGTAGTTATACCTGCTGGTGTAAATATCGAACTAAAAGGTTCGAGCGTGAGCGTGAAAGGCCCCAAGGGTGAAATGAAACGCACGTTCTCCTCATTAGTTGGTATTGCCATGGAAAATGGTCAAATTGTCATTACTAGAAATTCTGACCTGCCTGCTGAGCGCGCCTTGCATGGGACCACTCGCGCAGTCCTTGCGAATATGATTCACGGTGTCAGCGCTGGGTTTGAACGAGTTTTGGAAATCGAAGGTGTCGGGTATCGGGCTGAGATGAATGGCAAGAATTTGGTGCTAAATATGGGGTATTCTCATCCCGTGGAAATGGAACCTCCAACTGGAATTTCCTTTGATGTGGAACCAAAAGCTCGCCTCGTTTATGTTCGCGGCTTTGATAAGGAACTGGTCGGTCAGACAGCAGCGAATGTACGAAATGTGCGCCCACCGGAGCCCTATCATGGAAAAGGGTTGCATTATCAGGGAGAGAAGATCCGACGCAAGGCTGGCAAGGCCGGAAAGGCAGCAAAGTAAATTATGGCAGTGAAATCGCGTTCTGAAGCTCGCGTGCGGCGGCACGTACGTGTGCGGATAAATGTATTGGGAACCGCCCAGCGACCCCGGTTAAATGTCTACCGCAGTCTCTCGGAGATTTATGCCCAGGTCATCGATGATGGCATAGGAAACACCATTACATCCGCATCGACGATTGACGGGGAATTGCGTGCCAAGCTGAAAGGCCTGAAGAAATCTGAGCAGGCGAAATTGGTTGGAAAAGTAATCGCCGAACGAGCATTGGGCAAGGGTGTGAAAGCGGTGGTCTTTGACCGCGGCGGTTTCAAATATAGCGGCCGGGTTAAAGCTCTGGCCGATGGCGCCCGTGAAGGCGGCCTGGAATTTTAGGGCTTGATTGGAGAACGCTATATGTCGGATTACCAGGTAAGAGAAGCTGAACAGCAAGCAGAATCATTGGATGAGCGTGTCATTGAAATCGCTCGAGTTGCCAAGGTGGTTAAAGGTGGACGCCGGTTTCAATTCCGTGTGACATTGATCATGGGTGATAATCATGGCAAAGTCGGTATGGGAATTGGCAAGGCAAATGCCGTACCAGATGCCATGCGTAAGGCAACGGATCGTGCCCGCAAGAATATGCATCCTGTCTTTCTTTCGAGCACGACCATCCCTCACGAAACCACCGGGAAAGTGGGCGGTGCAGTCATTCTGCTCAAGCCAGCTTCTCGAGGTACTGGTGTGATCGCGGGGGGCGGAGTGCGTGCTGTGCTTGAAGCTGTTGGCATACACGATATCCTGACCAAATCGCTGGGCTCATCCAATGTCTTAAATATCGTCCAGGCTACCCTGCAGGCGCTTGATGGTCTCAAGTCTCCCAGGGAAGAGGCTTCCCGGCGCGGCAAATCAGTTGAAGAACTGTTGCCATATTGGGAAAGGAAAAAGAACCATGGCTAAAAATGCCGATGGAAAGACAATTAAGATAACCCTGGTTCGCAGTCCAATAGGATTTCCGATTCCTCAAAAAGCCACATTACAGGCTTTGGGCCTGCGCCATCTCAACCAGACAGTGGAACATAAAGACACGCCTGCCATGCGTGGAATGATTATGAAAGTAATCCACATGGTACGCGTTGAAGAGTAGGAACAAAATGAAACTGAATGATCTCATACCTAATCCAGGATCAAAAAAGAACCGGAAACGCGTTGGCCGTGGAATTTCCGCTGGTCAGGGAAAGACAGCCGGTAGGGGAACAAAGGGACAGAATTCAAGGGCAGGCGCAGGAGGGCATCTAGCACGTCAGGGTGGTGCCCTGCCATTCTTTCGACGTCTGCCGTTTGTGCGGGGTAAAGGTTTTACACCGCCGACTGAGGTCGTATTTAATGAAATCAATCTTGATCAGTTAATCTCTTTCGCAGCCAATGCTGAAGTTACTCCAGCTACATTGGATCAGGCTCGCCTGATCCGTAACCCGCGTAACCCAGTTGCATTATTGGGCCGTGGTGAATTGAAGATTGCCCTGAAAGTGCGGGTGGATCGCGTAACCAAAACCGCCAAAACAAAAATCGAAGCCGCCGGTGGTACGGTGGAGTTGATTGGATAACTCGTCCTTACCTGGAGCCCCATTATGAAAAACCCATTTTCAGGAGTGCGTTACCTCTGGAAGTCGCAGGATATCCGTCGCAAACTAATCATAACCCTGGTTATTTTGGTGATTTTTCGGTTGGCGGCGAATGTTCCTGTTCCGGGTATTAATGGCGCTGCGCTTAAATCCTTGATGTCGAACCTGAGCGCTTCAGGATCGTTTTTTTCTTTCCTTGATTTGCTCTCAGGTGGTACGGTCTCTCATTTTTCACTGCTATCCATGGGTGTCTACCCATATATCACAGCACAAATTATCCTGCAACTTCTGACCCCCATCTTCCCAGCTCTCCAAAGGAAAATGGAAGAAGATCCACGCGAGGGTCGCAAGTGGCAGGAAAAATGGATTTATTACCTTGCCGTCCCAATGGCTGCCCTTTCTGCTCTTGGTCAGATCAATATATTCAACTCTTATTCGGCTCAGAGTGGTGGAGCAGCAATCGTTCCCTTTGGGTTTACAAGCGCACTTTGGCTCCCCTCCCTTACGGTGCTGATAACCATGATTGGTGGAACAATGTTTGCCATCTGGCTGGGTGAGTTGATCTCAGAATATGGGATTCGTGGTCAGGGTCTCTCCTTGATCATTTTCGCGGGTATTGTGGCTCGAATTCCATCCCAATTTGGTACCCTCCTGGCGGATAAGCAGCATGGTTGGATCCTTGTAATTGCCATGATAGTCGTCATGGTGGCAGTCATCTATGCCATCGTATATGTCAATCAGGGGCGCCGAAATGTCCCAGTTATGTACCCGGGACGACGTGTCGGAAACCGGATGTCCATGCCGGTAAAAGGAACCCTGCCGTTGATGGTAAACCTGGCTGGCATGATCCCGCTCATCTTTGCCAGTGCAATCTTGCAGTTCCCGGCGATTATTTCAAGTTACTTTACCAGTTCAAAGGTTGCCTGGGTGGCAAATTTTGCTTCGGGTACCCAGACTACCTTTAACCCCAATAATTGGGTCTACCAACTCCTATATTTCTTGATGGTTGTAATCTTCACATTCTTCTACACAGATGTGATGTTCTCGCAACAGAATTACGGAGAAAACCTAAAGAAAGTGGGTGCGCAGATACCCGGCATTAATCGAGGTTCTCCAACACAAAAGTATTTGACCAAAGTTCAGCGTCGCATCACTCTTCCTGGAGCGCTATTCCTGGGCCTGGTCGCGGTGCTGGGATACATTATCAACCTGATATTGAAAGCAGTTGGTATTGGTGCTGCACTATCGTCCACCTCCATTTTTCTTGTTTCGTCAGCTGGCCTCCTGATTGTGGTTGGAGTTGTGCGTGATACTTTCCTGAATATCGATGCCGAGTTAAAACTTCACGGTTACGATGATGCTCAGCTGGTTAAGTAGCCTTTAGCATGCCCACTTTCATAGTTCTTCTCGGTCCTCCTGGCGTCGGTAAGGGTACTCAAGCGAAACTTATTTCAGAATCGACCGGTTTACCCCATATTTCCTCCGGCGATCTTTTTAGAGAGAACATTAAAAAAGAAACGAAACTCGGAAAATTGGCACAGTCATATATGAACAAGGGTGAACTGGTGCCAGATGATGTGACCATTGGAATGATCCGTGCTCGACTTTCACAACCAGATTGTAAAGAGGGAGCATTGTTGGATGGCTTTCCACGGACTACCATTCAGGCAGATTCTCTAGCGACCTTGCTGGATGAATTTGGTGGCAAGGTTAACTATGTCCCATATATTACAGCCTCTGAGCCCACGTTGATAGGTCGGCTAAGTGGACGGTGGACCTGCAAAGCGCAGGGACATATTTTTCACGAGAAAAATAATCCACCCAAGCAATTTGGCGTATGTGACTTTGATGGATCGCAACTATATCAAAGAGATGATGACAAAGCCGAGACGGTTGTAAGGCGCATTCAGGTGTATTTTTCCCAAACCGCACCTTTGATCAATTACTACCATGATCAAGGTCTCCTTTTAGAAGTTGATGGCGCACAATCCATCGAAAAAGTGACTGCTGCCCTTTTGGCAGTCCTTGGACAGTCGAGATGAACTCGGATCGCGACATTATTATAAAAACCAGGGCAGAAATCGCTCTCATGCGCGAGGCTGGACGTGTCAATGCTGAAGCGTTGGCGCGAGTTAAAGAACTTTTACAACCAGGTGTTGCCACTGCAGACCTCAACGCGGCTGCCGAGGAAATCTTGCACAAGCATGGGGCTTACTCGCCCTTCAAGAACTATGGTCAGCCTCCATTTCCGGCATCCATCTGTGTCAGTATTAATGAGCAGTTGGTTCACGGCATCCCTGGAGCTCGAAAACTCCAGGCAGGAGATATTGTTTCTGTGGATTGCGGCACAGTCCTGGAAGGCTTTGTAGGAGACTCGGCTTTTACAGCCGGCGTGGGTGAGATACAGTCCCAGGCTGCCAAGCTCATCGACGTGACCGCGCAAGCCCTTAATGTTGGGATCGCCATGATGCGCGCCGGGAATAAAACGGGCGATGTCTCAGCTGCCATCCAACAATATGTGGAGGCACAGGGATTCCATGTCGTCCGTGAATATACCGGGCATGGCGTTGGTCGGAAAATGCATGAGGGACCGCAGGTACCGAACTACGGCACCCCTGGAACCGGTGTCTTATTAAAACCCGGTATGACGATTGCTCTTGAACCAATGGTACTGGTAGGTACCCATCGTACCCGAGTTTTGTCCAATCAGTGGACGGTTGTCTCCGCTGACGGCTCTTTGACAGCCCACCAGGAACATTCGGTGGCAATAACCGATGGCGACCCTCTCGTCTTGACTCTCCCCTGATCCACGGAGATGCTGTCAAAACTGGACGGATGAGTATAGAACAAGTATAATTCAATGTTTGGTTGATCTACTATATGCAAGGAGAAAGCAATCATGAAAGTAAGTCCCTCTATTCGCAAGCGCTGTGCGAAGTGCAAGATTGTCAAGCGCAAAGGCATATTGTTTATCATCTGCGAAAATCCGAAGCACAAACAGCGACAAGGATAGGATAACGATATATGGCAAGAATCGAAGGTGTTGACCTGCCGCGCAATAAGCGCGTCGAAGTTGGCCTGAATTACTTATTCGGAATTGGCCCTGCTCGTTCGCGCGAGATTCTCGCAGCGACAAAAATATCTCCGGATACGCGAGTCAAAGACTTGACTGAATCCGAGGTTGCGGCAATCCGCGATTATATTAATAAGAATTGGAAAGTCGAGGGCGACTTACGCCGCCAGGAACAATTAAACATTAAACGTTTGGTTGAAATTGGTTGCTATCGTGGCCTGCGTCACCGCCGCAACCTGCCAGTGCATGGGCAGCGTACCCGTACGAATGCCCGCACACGCAAAGGTATTAAGAAGACAGTCGCCGGGCGCGGCCGCCGCAAGGGCGGTAAGAAATAATCCGGATCTAGGAACTAGAGAGGTATTATGGCTCAGACAGTACGTTCGGCACGCCGTTCCAGCGGCGCAAAAAAGGGAAAACGCACGTTATCTTCTGGACAAGTGCATGTTTTCGCATCGTTTAACAACACGATTGTCACCGTAACAGACCCTGACGGCAACACCCTTTGTTGGGGAAGCGCTGGTTCAGTGGGATTTAAAGGCTCTCGAAAGAGCACACCCTTCGCTGCCCGCCTGGCGGCCGAACAAGCAATCAAGGCTGCCCAAGCGATGGGAGTTCAGGAAGTGGATGTTATTGTCACAGGTCCTGGTCCTGGTCGTGAGAATGCAATTCGTGCTGTCCAGGCAATGGGTTTGAAAGTCAAATCGATTGCTGACGTTACACCGGTCCCGCATAATGGGTGCCGGCCTCCAAAGAAACGTCGCGTTTAGCTTTGTTGAGAGAGGTAAGGTAGAATGGCGAAATATACTGGGCCGGCTTGTAAACTATGTCGGCGAGAAGGTGAAAAATTGTTTCTCAAGGGAGAGCGATGTTTTTCTCCCAAATGCGCGTTTGAACGTCGCAGTTTTGTTCCAGGCCAACACGGTCCAACCGGCAGTCGAGGTAGTCGTGGAGGGCGGGGTGGTACAGGTCGGGAATCTGACTATGCCAAGCAATTGCGCGCCAAGCAGAAGGCTCGTCGTATTTATGGTGTTTTTGAGCGCCAGTTCCGGCGCTATTACAGCCATGCTTTACGAGAGCGTGGTATCACGGGTTTGTTCCTTTTGCAGATTCTGGAATCCAGACTGGATAATGTTGTTTTCCGCTTGGGATTCGCTTCCAGCCGTGCACAAGCTAGATTACTGGTCACTCATGGACATTTCACCATTAATGGCCGTCGGACTGACGTCCCATCGATGAACCTGGGTGTTGGTGATGTGCTGGCAGTTCGGCCTGGCTCGATGGATGCTTCTTACTTCAAAGATTTGGCTGCTTTGGTTGAGACACGGAATGCACCAGTTTGGTTAAGTCGCGACGTCAAAACATTATCAGGAAGCGTTCTGCGCATGCCGGAACGCCCTGAGATTGATGGCAACCTGAACGAGCAATTGATCGTTGAGTACTACTCGCGCTAATCCGAGTCCACTGTATTAGACGCGGCGTACCGTTTGTACGTCGATGAGAGGGTACTGTGACTATAACGAATATGGTTATGCCAAAGATCGAGCGCGAAGCTGAAGCTCGGAATTACGGCAAATTCGTCATCAGCCCGTTGGAACATGGCTATGGCGTAACGTTGGGGAATGCGCTGCGGCGCGTATTGCTTTCCTCTCTTGAGGGGGCGGCAGTTACATCCATTCGAATCATTGATGTTCTGCATGAATTCAGTGACATTCCGGGTGTGCGAGAAGATGTGTTGCAAGTCATGCTGCAAGTCAAGCAACTTCGCTTGATCATGGAAGGTGTGGACACAATCCGCATGCACCTTGAAGTTCGAGGAGAAGGTGTAGTAACCGCGGCTGATATCATCGCCCCGCCGGAGATCACGATCATAAATCCGGATCTATACCTGTTTACTGCAGATAACGCCAAAGCACGCCTGGATATTGAATTCACGGTTGAACGAGGACGGGGATATGCTCCTTCAAATGAACGCGGAAGGATGCCTATTGGAGAACTCCCGGTAGATGCAATCTTTGGTCCAGTTAAGCGAATCAACTGGGAAGTGTTATCAGCTCGAGTAGGGCAAAGTACTAATTTTGACAAGTTGATCTTGGAGATTTGGACGGATGGAGCAATTGCCCCTGAAACTGCATTAAGCACTTCTGCAAAAATCCTCATAGAGCATCTTCGTTATGTAGCAGGAATCAGCGAAGAGACTTTGGCTATTGCCCTTGAAAAAGAAGTGTCTGGTTCCCGCCTGACCAGCGAGGTTGCAGAGACACCTGTCGAATCCCTTGACCTCTCGGTGCGTGTTTTCAATTCGCTCAAGCGTACTGGGATCATAACAGTCGGTGATGTTCTTGAACTGCTTGAAAAAGGGGATCAAGCGGTAATGTCCATCCGCAATTTTGGCGAAAAGAGTCTTGAAGAACTTCGCCTCAAGATGCGTGAAAAGGGATATTTGAAAGACGAACCCAAGAAAGAGTCGGAGTGATTGAACAATGCGACACCAAGTAGCAGGTTTTAAACTCAACCGTACCAAAGGCGCCCGAATTGCATTGCGCCGCAATCTGATCAAGCAATTTTTTGAAAACGAACGCATTCGCACCACTGTTACTAAGGCGTCTGCCATTCGTGGCGAAGCTGAAAAAATGATCACCGTTGCCCGTAACGTCAAGGATGCCAGCGACAATGAAAAAGTTGCCGCACGGCGATTAATCGTTGCCAGGCTGGGTGGGAATAGCAATGAGATTGTGAAGAAATTATTTGATGAGATTGCCCCACGTTTTGCGGAACGTAATGGTGGCTATACCCGGGTGCTCAAGCTCGGCCCCCGGTTTGGCGATAAAGCTGAAATGGCCATTCTCGAACTTGTCGAAGAATAAGTCATTAAGGATTTGGCAATCCGGGGACAAATAATATTTCAATTCTCGGATTGCTCAAGCATGTAACATGGCACGTTACCAGATTATCCTGACTTACGACGGCACTAAATTTTTAGGTAGCCAGCGTCAAGCCTCATCTCGAACCGTACAGGGCGAACTTGAAGGAGCCCTGCGAAATATCGGCTGGGATGGGAAATCTGTCTATCTGGCAGGGCGCACAGACACTGGCACTCATGCCACCGGGCAGGTGGCTGCCGTTGACCTTGATTGGGGTCACGGACTCAAAGACCTGCACAAGGCGCTGAATAGCCACCTTCCAAAAGATTTGGCGGTACGGGAAGTAAATGTAGTTCCCAGTTCATTCCACCCGCGTTTTGATGCCACATCGCGTAGTTATCGGTATAGGCTTTATTGCGCAGAAGTGCGGGAACCATTGAGGGAACGCTATGCCTGGCGGGTTTGGCCGCCCGTCACTGATTTATCCCGCTTTGCCTCGATCTGGTGTGGAAAACACGATTTCGGTGCTTTCGGCAGTTCGCCAAGTCCCAAGGGAACCACCGTGCGAACGGTCTTTTCTGCGAAATGGACAAATTTGGGTGATGAATGGATCTTTGACATTCAGGCTGATGCATTCCTCTACCGTATGGTTCGTAAACTTGTATATGTCCAGGTGATCGCCGGACAAGGCAGACTACCAGTTGAGGTCCTGATCAAAGCTCTCAGGCATGTCCCCGGGAAATTAAGATCAGTCCGGGAACAAACACAAGGAAGAATCCCTGCTAATCTTGCCCCGGCGTGTGGCCTCACGCTTGTCGAAGTTCGTTATGATAACCTGGTTTGAATCAGTCATAATTTGGAGAGACAAAAGTGTATAAATCTTACTATCCCAAGGTCGCTGAGATTGACCGCCAATGGTTGCTGGTGGATGCCAACGGTGAAAACCTGGGTCGCCTCGCGACCAAACTTGCTTCTCTTCTGCTTGGCAAACACAAGCCCAGCTTTACTCCCGGCGTGGAAATGGGAGATTTCGTCGTCGTGATAAATGCCCAAAAAATAACGGTTACCGGGACCAAAACTCACACCAAGCTGACCGAGAAAATGTATCATCATCACTCAGGATATCCTGGTGGTTTAAAAACCATAAGCTTGCGGGATCAGTTAAGCACCCATCCAGATCGCGTGATTCGAACTGCTGTGTGGGGTATGCTACCGCATAATAAAATGGGTCGTCACCTCATTACCCGGCTCAAGATATATGGCGGAGCGGAACATTCGCATGGTGCCCAGAATCCAAAGCAGGTATCATAAAGGAGCAGGAAAATGTCAGTGCAATATTTTGAAGGTGTTGGACGTCGTAAACAAAGCATCGCCCGGGTTCGGATAATGTCTGGGTCTGGTCGCTTCATTGTTAATGAAAAAGATGCTCCTGCTTTCTTTACCAGACTGGGTGATATGGATGCCATATTGGCTCCGATGAAAGCTGCAGGTCAGGAACCAAAAACATTTGATATCACTGTTATAGTAAGCGGCGGTGGTGTAACCGGTCAGACAGACTCGGTTCAACTTGGCCTCGCACGTGCTTTGGTAAAAATGAATCCAGAGAATGTTTCGGCCATGCGCAAAGGTGGTTTCCTGACGCGAGACGCTCGGATCAAGGAACGCAAGAAGCCAGGCCTCAAGCGTGCTCGCAAAGCGCCCACTTACACCAAGCGTTAATTCGCTCGCACGTTAACGATGACACGCTCAACGTAATGCGTGTGCCGCGGTAAGCTACTGCGATCACGCATTACGTTTTCCTTTTAAGGAGTACTTATGCCCGGAATAATTTTGGTTGGATTGGGTCCCGGAGACCCTGCAAAGCTGACACGTGAGGCTTGGGATATACTTGCGTCTGCCGGAGAAGTGTGGCTGCGCACAAATCAACATCCTTCGGTCGCAGGTCTTCCTCCATCACTCACAATCCACAGCTTTGATGAACTTTACGAAAACGGGGAATCATATGATGATTTGTATAAAACCATCGTTGAAAAGGTCCTTGAATTGGGAACCTCCCCTTTGGGGGTCGTTTATGCGGTTCCAGGGGATCCATTTGTTGCTGAGGCAACTTGTCCCGAGATCGCTCTTCGAGCCCGGGCTTTGGGTTTGCCTCTGAGAATAATAAACGGACTTTCCTTCATTGAGCCGGTATTTTCAGCTTTGGGCTTGGATCCGTATCCACACCTTGTGATGGTGGATGCTCTCGAGTTGAGCCAGGCACATATCCCGAATTTTCCTCCAGACATGCCGGTGTTGGTTGCCCAAATTTATTCAAGAATGGTTGCTGCTGAAGTCAAAATGACTTTAAATGCTGTTTATCCCGATGATCATATGGTTCGCCTGGTGCATGCTGCCGGGACCTCTGAAGAAATCATTGAGGATATTCAATTATATGAAATCGACCGGTCTACAAAGATCGGCTTATTAACGGTGTTATTTGTTCCGCCACTGGGCGAGGGAACGTCATTTGAAGCGTTTCAGGATATCGTAGCTCACTTGCGTGCTCCGGATGGTTGCCCTTGGGATCGTGAGCAGACACATGCCTCCCTGAGGACTCATTTAATGGGGGAAGCATACGAGGCGCTTGCTGCAATGGATTCTGGGGATCCGGCTGCCATGTCTGAAGAATTTGGTGATCTGCTCCTGCAGATTGTCTTAAATGCTCAAATCGCCAGCGAAGAAGGCGAATTTAATATGGCGGATATTCTTAAAGGCATTTACGACAAGATTATCCGTCGCCATCCGCATGTTTTTGGTAATGTGACCTTGGACGGAGTTCAGGGTGTTCTAAAGAATTGGGAGAAGCTCAAGGCGGTTGAACGGGCAGGCAGTGACGAACCTGGAAAAGGGCTGCTCGATGGTGTTCCGTTGGCGTTACCTGCTCTTTCACAAGCGCAGGAATTCCAGGATCGCGCTGCTCGGGTCGGTTTTGACTGGAAGGAAGTTTCTGGAGTGTTGGAAAAGATTAGCGAAGAAATTCAGGAAATTAGGGAAGTAACAACAGAACAGGAACTTAAGGATGAATTAGGTGACTTGTTTTTTGCGCTGGTCAACCTTGCTCGCTGGAAGAATGTTGACTCTGAATCCGCATTGCGGCTTACAAGTATGCGCTTCAAAAAGCGCTTTGCACATGTCGAACAGGGCGCCAGGAAGCAAGGGAGGAAATTATCCGAATTGTCTCTCGAGGAGATGGAGTTATTATGGCAGGAAGCGAAACAGCTATGATCCCATAAAACTGCCCGGAATGCAATGAAAATTAAAAGTTTTCGAGAATTGGGGTCGTCACATCGAAAAACTAGAAGTCATTTTTCTTCCCAGCGAATTGTTGGTAAGCTTGGACGAATGATTTGCCGTTCGAAAACATATGAACCTGCATCTTCCGGGTTGAGTTTTGTCTGATAAATATCGCATCTCTCCGCCATGTCATAGACAAGATCTCTTCCAAAGGGATCTCGCTGTTGCTCCAGGCATAAGGCGAACCACGTATCCACACGCGCTGATCGGTCAGGATAAATTCACCCGTAAGGATGCACGCGATATCTTCGATTACCCAGGCTAGCTCCAGCCATGGGAATCAATCCTAGAAAATATCAATTTGGAAATCAGGCTGGCAAACCAGGTTGGCAAGAATGAGTTAATGGCTCCCGATGTTTTAGCAGCGAGTATGGAATATACGATGATCGTTAAAACGGCAATACCTCCCAACCCACTGATTATTTTCCAGGTAAATACATACCACTTACGGTTTGGTTTGTTTCGATAAAGGATTTTCTCGCTTGGTTTTTGTTCGAATTTGATGATTGTCATGCGATTTTCCAAAAATTCCGTGGTGTTTCTTTAAGAGTTTTTGTCGAATATACCTAATTCCTTTTTTTATTCCAAGTGCGAATGCGTTGATTATACTTCTCAGTAGCAGCCTAAAATGTATACCAGTCACCCAGCCTGAATCGTGACATTAGCCTCCTGAAAAACACTTTACCCAATGCCGCTTTTTTTCCTGTGGAAGACAGGAAAAATTTCCAAATTGATTTCAAGTCTTGACATAGATTTCTTCTTACAAAAATTTGAATCAACTACAAGGACAATTAGAGTCAATGGGGTGCAGACCAAAATTTAGCTTCATCAATCCTGTTATTCCACCAATTTATTAAAATATTCATTTCTTAATAAGGGAAGGACAATATTTTAAGGTTATTTCTTGGGGTTTCCCCTTGATTACCGTAAGTAATCATGTTAGAATATTCAAAACAAACCCCACATATAGGGGAATTTATTTTTCTTACCACCAAATGTGGCGGCTACGTTTGTTCTATATTTCACGGAGTCATTCAAATGCGGTGTCCGTATTGCCAGAATGAAGACTCGAAGGTTATTGATACAACTCATGATAGCCATGGAGGCATTCGTAGAAGACGAAAATGTCTGAAATGTGGACAACGTTTCAGTAGTTATGAACGCCCAATCCTGGCAATACCGCTAATTATTAAGCAGGATGGGACCCGTGAAGAGTTCGAACGGGGGAAATTGGAACGCGGCATACGAATTGCTTGCGCCAAACGACCAGTTTCAGCTTCTGATATTGAAAGGTTATTGGGACAGGTTGAAGCTGCGCTACAGAGCCAGGGTAAATCCGAGATTTCATCACGCGTGGTAGGTGATTTGGTTATCAAAGGATTGAAGGAACTGGATCAGATTGCTTATATTCGTTATGCGATTGTATATTTGCGCCTTGACGATTTGCATTCCCTGCGGAACGAAATCGACCGTCTATTATTAGAATCATAACCGTAATTTTGCGCTGATTCCATACCCCCGGGCGAAATGTCAGCGCAATTTTGCCTCTTCTTTTCCAGCCTTGTAATAATTTTCTACCAAAACCAGGAATTTCGAGGAGAACCATTTAATGTCCATGACGACCACTGTCTCCAAAAACCACAAATTAAATACGCCACCGATCCCTACGGACCTTCTTGGGGTGGAATTGACTGGTAACGCTCGACAGGTGCTCGTCCGCCGTTACGTTCGCCGAGGGGATGATGGAAATCCTGCGGAGACCGTCGAAGAGATGTTTTGGAGAGTGGCGTATCATATTGCGAAAGCTGAAGAATCCTATTACGGTGATGTTGCATTACGCTCAAGAGAGTTTTATGAGCTAATGACTTCCAGGAAATTTTTCCCAAATTCTCCCACCTTTACCGGAGCAGGGACTCCTTTGGGACAGCTTGCGGCATGCTTTGTTCTCCCAATCACCGATGATATGGGCCGTGATCCGGCAGGAATTTTTCAATCCCTGCGCGATGCCGCCCTTATCCAACAAACCGGTGGAGGGAATGGATTCTCTTTTTCGAGAATTCGACCAAAGGGATCGCTTGTGAAATCTTCAGCCGGACAGGCAACCGGTCCGGTGGGATTCTTGCGAGTTTATGACCATGCCTTTGGCGAGATTGCTCAGGGGGGGACCCGGCGCGGAGCTAATATGGGTGTTCTTCGTGTAGATCACCCTGATATTGAAGAATTCGTCACCTGCAAAACTGATGAGAACCAGATTACTAATTTCAATATTTCCGTGGGAGTAACCGATGCCTTTATGAAGGCTGTAAAGGATGACGCGGAGTGGGATTTGGTTTTCCCTGATGTTACTTCTCAAGGGTATCGTGGATTTAGTGGTACTCCCGAGCAGGCATTGGCAAAGGGAATCCCATTACGCACCTACAAGACAGTGCGTGCAAGCGAGCTTTTTGCGAAAATTGTCAACCAGGCTCATCATAATGGAGAGCCGGGACTATTATTTTTAGATGCCGCCAATCGCGATAATCCCGTTCCGCACCTGTATCCGCTGGAAGCCACTAATCCCTGCGGAGAACAATGGCTTGGACCTTATGAAAACTGTTGCCTTGGTTCAGTCAACCTTGCAGAACATTGTGCAGCAGATGGTCAAGTGGATTGGGTCGATCTTCAGCATAGTATAGAAACAGCGACCCGGTTTCTGGATGATGTGGTGGATGTCAACGCTTACGTCCCGGCAGTCCCTCAATTAAGAGAAGCCGCCCTTAGAGCGCGCCGCATCGGGCTTGGAATAATGGGATTAGCTGACATTATGTACCATGTCGGTGTTCGATATGGCTCACCGGAGGGACAGGAATTTGGCGCCCAGGTAATGGAGTTCATTCGTTTCCATGCAGTGCGTACAAGCGTAGCCTTGGCGCGCGAAAGGGGAGCGTTTCCAGCCATCAAGGGCAGCATATACGACTTCGAGAAGATTCAATGGGAACCGCCCCAACCAAAAGCTACTTATACCCGTCAGTGGGATCGCCCTTCGCTGGATTGGGATGAAATCCTGGAGACGATCCAAAAATACGGTATACGCAATGCAGCACAAACCACTGTGGCACCCACCGGTACAATTGCGACAGTGGCCGGGTGCGAAGGATATGGCTGTGAACCAGTATTCGCATTGGCATATGTTCGCCATGTAAATGATAATGGCAAGGATTTAAAATTGACTTATGCCAGCCCCCGTTTCGATTTGGCCTTGGAAAAAGCGGGAATCACCGGGGAGGCGCGTCAGGAAATCATCGAGCGAGTTATGCAGCAGGGCACATGCCAGGATGTCCTTGAGATTCCCGAATCCCTTCGTAACATATTTGTTGTGGCTGGGGATATTCCCGCTGACGAGCACGTCCACATGCAAGCTGCCCTCCAGGCATTCGTAGATAATTCTCTTTCAAAGACGATAAATTTCCCCGAAGATGCTACCCAGGAAGATGTGGCTAATGCATATCTTCTTGCGTGGGAATTGGGATGCAAAGGAATTACGGTTTACGTGACCGGCTCCCGCGAGAAAGTGGTACTCGAGACCAACGCTACCTCGCAGAAAAAGCAGGCACATGGGATATCGACCGGAGAAAATGGTTCTAACGCCACTGTAGTTTTGCCTTTCGGTAATAATGGCAATGGGAAACCGGTCTCCGAGACAGAAATCGCGACTCAACTGGCGGCCTGGCACGAGTCCAAGAAACCACGCCCACGCCTGCTACCCGGCAGTACCTTTCGGGTTGAAACCCCGTTAGGCAAAGCCTTTATCACTGTAAATGAGAACGGGGGGAAACAACCGTTTGAAGTATTTATTAACACTGCCAAAGCTGGATCGGAGACTGCCGCTGTTTCCGAAGCAATTGGGCGGCTCGTATCATATGTACTCAGACTGGCCTCACCAATTACACCTCGTGAACGACTTGCCGAGGTAGTACGCCAATTATCGGGTATCGGAGGCGGGCGTTCATTGGGCTTTGGTCCAAACCGGGTTCGATCCCTGCCCGACGGTGTTGGCCAGGTTTTGGACGAATACTTAAATAACAGGAAAACTCACCAGGTGACGGAAACCGATGCAAAATCAGATACGGCGATTTCGAATGATATTTCTGATCTTCCTGTTGGAGAAGTCGCGGTGCAACCATTAAAGATGGGTGATTTATGCCCGGAATGTGGGGAAGCCACAATGGTGAACGAAGAAGGTTGCCGCAAGTGTTATACTTGCGGGTACAGTGAGTGCTAAACTCCTTTAAAAAATTGATCCATGGATGAGCAGAGTTGATTCTCTGCTTATTCTGTTTTAATCAAAAAGTTTATAATTTATACTTGCTGGGCTAACAGCAACATTTTTTCATGAAAGGGATTCATTGAGCGATAATGAAAGTATCGTGAAACCCAAAATAAATGCACGCCTGCAGGAAACCTTTGCAGCCCTTAAGCACTACAACTATCGGTTATGGTTTTTCGGACAGATGGTGTCTCTTATGGGGACCTGGATGCAGAGCACAGCCCAGGGTTATTTGATCTACCAACTGACCGGTTCTCCTGCATACTTGGGCCTGGTGGGGTTCGTCGGGGGGGTGCCGGCTTTATTGTTTACTTTGTTCGGCGGAGTGATCGCAGATCGCATTTCCCGCCGAAATATGATGGTAATTACACAGACCTCCATGCTTGTGCTGGCCTTCGTCCTGGCCATATTGGCATTTACGAATGTGGTCCAGCCTTGGCATATCCTTGTTCTGGCTTTTTTACTGGGTATAGCCAATGCGTTTGATGCTCCCGCACGGGTCGCGTTTGTGCTCGAATTGGTCAGCCGGGAGGATATGACCAATGCGATCGCCCTTAACTCTACCATGTTCAACTTTGCCACTGTGGTCGGTCCTTCCGTGGCTGGGTTGACCTATGCAGCATTTGGTCCTGCCTGGTGCTTCACACTAAACGGGATTTCTTTTATTGCTGTGATTGTGGCATTGCTTTTCATGCGAATTAAACCGGTGGATCGGCCAAAAATACGTGCTTCAGTGATGACAGATCTGAAGGAAGGCTTGGCATACGTTTTCTCCCATAGATTGATTCTGAGTCTGATTGGATCTATTGGCCTTGTTAGTATTTTCGGAGTGGGGATGTTGACCCTTCTCCCTGCTTGGGCAACAGATATCCTCCACGGAGATGTTACAACGAATGGCGTCCTGGTCTCTGCGCGTGGCCTCGGATCGTTGGTCAGCGCCTTGATGTTAGCTTATTTGGGGAATCGCAACCTTCGAGGAAAACTATGGACCGTTGGAGCCTTTATCATGCCAGTAATGTTGTTTATATTTGCATGGATACGATGGTTGCCCCTATCTCTTCTGACGTTGGTCGGGATTGGATGGAGTTTCATGATGATCATGAATAATAGCAATGCCATGGTGCAGTCCCAGGTGCCGGATCATTTACGCGGGCGGGTGATGAGCATTTATACGCTTGTTTTCTTCGGTTCAATGCCGCTTGGATCATTATTTGCCGGGGTATTTGCACAAAAATTCTCCGAACCTCTAACTGTGGTTATAGGCGCAGGGGTAATGATGGCAATGGCAATTGGATCCTGGATATTCTTACCACTCATCCGAAGGCAGCCATAGTAACATACGGGAAAGGTTAAATTTTTTTGAGGGCGGTAAAGGGTTCTTGAAATTAATTAGGAGAGCTTCGCGCTCCAAGCCGCACTTACCTTTAAATAAACCAATACCTGCTACTTTACCGGATTCTCATGTTGTCTATTCGTTTACATCTTCCTTCCAGATGGCAAAGGCGTTTGAGTTAACTTCGTGTAAAATAGTAAAAATGAAGGAGACGGAATGTCTAAACGACTTGTAGTGGTGGCGGGGAATATTGGGGCAGGGAAAACCTCCCTAACAGAGCGAATTGGTTCGCGACTTGGATGGCGTACAGATTTTGAATCGGTTGCTGACAACCCTTACTTGCCGGATTTTTATGCTGACATGCGCTCCTGGTCTTTCCACCTGCAAATATATTTTCTTGGTCACCGGGCGGATCAATATCTCGAGGCTGCGCACGATCCACGTTCTACCATTCTAGACCGAAGCATTTACGAAGATGCTCATATCTTCTCACGCGCTTTGCATCATATGGGGAATCTTGCCGAGCGTGATTATCTTGCATATCGGAAGCTTTTTGACCTTGTTGTGGGCAGCCTGCCACCACCGAACTTGCTTGTGTATCTAAAATGCCCCGTGGACGTTTTGATGGCGCGTATTCAGCGGCGAGCCAGAAACATGGAAACGGGGATTTCTTCAAGTTATCTTTCATTGTTGGATTCGTTTTATGAGGAATGGCTGCGCGCGTTTGACATTTGCCCTGTATTGACAATCCGGACCGACGATTTGGATTACGTAAACCAACCCATGGCATTGGAAGTGGTGGTGGGGCGTATCCAGGAACGGCTGGGTGGCAAGGAAGAACTGGATCTGCGCAAAAAATAGGACTCGGAGATTTCGATGAAGAATTGGAAAATTGGATTGTTGGTTATTGGAATTGTGCTTATTGTCGCTGCCTTTGCCGTGTATGCTGGCAGGATAGCCTCATGCTATCCGATGCCCAGCACTTACAGCCAATTCAACTCAGATCAGGTCAAGGGTTTTCGGGAGGCTTGTCAACTGGACTCTTCATTAATTAATCAGTTCCAGGGATTTCTGTGGCTTTTTATTCCGGGAATTTTCATTTTTTCTGCTTATTGGCTTCAAACAGGTCCCAAAATTAAGAATCGTCACGCCGGGCAATTTAACGTGTTCTTGATTTTATTGATGTTTGAAAGCCTGTTGGTGACGGTATACGGGTTGCTCGGATACCCGGCACCTGGAGCTGTCAACGCTCCAGCTCCCTGGGCAGTGGAAGTGATCGCGATATTGGGTTTCCTGTGTTACCTGGCTGCCCTTGTGCTTTGGCATTGGAAGCGCTGGGGATTGATTCTCTTTCAAGGGGCTTCTGTGGCATTGGCTGCCTTTATTTTATTGGGAGGAGGGTCACTCATTCTTGCCGTTGTGATCGTCGCAGGAGTGATCGGTCTTTCATTGCTTTTACGCCCGCTCCGAAATAAATTGGATTAAACAATTGCTTTCACAGAAAGGAAATTTAAAAACATTTAATCGAATAATTTCTATAGCTTTTCAATTTGCCGGCGTCTTCATAGATTGTTTCGTGTAAAATAGTTGGGAGGAAATGATGCCTGAACTAATCGATCCCAATGACCATTTACCACGCTATTATCAATTAGCGAATATATTGCGCGACCAGATTGCCAATGGAAAACTTGTGGCGCATCAACCCATCCCATCCGAACGTCAATTGGAGTCGATCTATTCAGTAAGCAGGCCGACAATAAGACAGGCTATTGATTTGCTTGTACGCCAGGGATTTCTCTATCGTGAGCATGGACGCGGGACTTTTGTTTCACCTCAGAAGTTGCAAAAAGGAATTTCTGAATTAACAAGTTTTACGGAGGACATGAAGCAGCGGGGACTTGTCCCAGGACAAAAGATTCTTGAGATCGGGTATGTTCAACCAACGGAAAAGGTCCGTCAACATTTAGAACTTCCTGCAGGGGAAAGCAAGGTTCTTTTTATTGAAAGGATCCGTTTGGGAGATGGGGTGCCAATGGGACTTCAAACTTCCTATTACTGCCTAAATGAAGAACAGACGATTACTCGCGAAGAACTTGAGGAGTACGGTTCGATTTATCGGTACCTTCAGGAAAAATTTCACCTTATTCCAACTGAAGCGGATGAGACCCTGGAAGTAACCCTTGCGACACCGCACGAAGCATCTCTTTTACAGATCGAATCGGGGAGCCCCTTGCTGCTGAGCGAACGCACTACATATTCCCAGTATCGCCGGGTTTTTGAATTTGTAAAAATTCTTTACCGGGGGGACCGGTATCGTTACGTTGCCAAACTAACACGTTAGATATACGATATTTGAGTTTTGTATGGGGGATTTTCGCCTTCTTTGGAAACGGAAGGCTTGACTATTTATTATCATTGTGCTATTATGTTGTTGTAATGTGGTCATGTGGTCATTACCACTTAGTAAGTTTGTCATTGGATGGTATTAATTCGTGTCCGCACTAGACGAAAATCAACTTGAACAAATTGTGCACCGCGTTCTCATGCAGGTAATGGGGCGCGTGCCAACCGTCCCAATATCAACAGATCCTAACATTGAAATTAATGGACTTCCAAAACCAGAAATAATGGGCGTGGGTCGAAAAAAAATCGCAATTGGCTCTGATCACGGTGGATTTGAGTTAAAGGAAGCGCTAAAAGCTGATCTGAGTGAGATGGGTTTGGATGTTAGGGATGTTGGAACCTATAGTAAGGCTGCGGTGGACTACCCGGATTATGCTCATGAAGTGGCAAAGTTGGTTAGTACAGGAATAGCCTGGCGGGGCATCATGATCGATGGGGCAGGGATTGGTAGTTGCATAGTAGCAAATAAGGTGCCAGGGATACGGGCTGGTATGGCTTATGACTATTCCTCGGCTGTAAATAGCCGCGAGCATAACGATACAAATGTGTTAACTCTTGGAGCAGGATTGATTGGTATTAATTTGGCCAGGCAAATTGTTAAAACGTGGTTATCTACTGATTTCGGTGGAGATCGCCACGCTCGACGCGTAGAGAAGATTTCTCTTGTAGAAAAGAGGTATTTCAAATAGAGGCCAGAATGTTGTCTGATAACAGGTCAGTAGAGCAATTGGTTGAAATAATAACTCACGAAGTCCTTGCCGCCATGTTGGAAAAGCAGGAAAAGACCAATATCCCGGACGGAGGGCACTGCAAATATACCTGTGCAGAATCGCAGTGTGTGCGCACCTGCTTCGACCGCGCTGGAAACGTGGTAAGTGCTGGCGCGGAACGGCTTTCATCCACGATTGGCGTTATTCCCAATGACCTTGACCTCGCAAAATTGATTGACCATACTCTGTTAAAACCAGATGCCACACAGGAACAAATTGCCCAATTGTGTTTCGAAGCCCGAAAGTACGGTTTTGCATCGGTGTGCATTAATCCCACCTGGGTGGAATTATGTGCAAAATTATTGGAGGGATCGACGGTAAAAGTGTGCACGGTGATCGGGTTTCCACTCGGAGCTACTTCACCAGAGGTAAAGTCCTTCGAAACCCAGGTTGCGCTGAGCCATGGCGCCACAGAAATTGATATGGTTATCAACGTCGGAGCATTAAAAGCGCGCGATCTGGATCTGGTCGCAAAGGATATTCGCGGCGTGGTTGCAGTTGCTCACACTGGAAAGTCGATCGTCAAAGTAATTATCGAAGCCATCCTTCTTTCTGATGAGGAAAAAACCATTGCCTGCCTTCTCGCAAAAGAAGCAGGGGCAGATTATGTGAAAACATCCACCGGTTTCGCCAGCGGGGGAGCCACTGTTCATGATGTCGCTTTGATGCGAAGAGTGGTTGGTCCCGAGATGGGCGTGAAAGCAGCTGGGGGAGTTCGTACATATGAAGACGCTGAAAATATGATCAAAGCCGGCGCTACCCGCATCGGTGCCAGCGCGGGGGTGAAAATCATTCAAGGCCCTACGAGCGCTCCTGCTCCGGTTGCGCCAGTCCAGGCGCCCGCCAGGAATTATTAATTTTGGAGATATGCGATGCTAATTGCCAGGGTAATTGGAACCACTGTTGCGACAATAAAAGATGAGAAACTTTTTTCCAGGAAATTACTCATTGTTCGCCAAACGGATGAACGGGGGGATCCGGTTGGGAAGCCTTATGTTGCCGTGGATACGGTCGATGCAGGTATTGGTGAATTGGTGCTCACCTGCGCAGGCTCCTCAGCTCGTCAGACGAACATAACCAAGGATTCCCCGGTGGACGCGGTCATTATGGCAGTTATCGATTCACTTGAAGTGGACGGTAAAGTTTCTTTCCGTAAATCCTAAACAGGCTGGATTAAGGAAATCACGATGGGACTCGATAAAGATCTCTCCTCAATTCAAGAGTCACGTGACCAGGTTAATGCAGCGCATGAAGCCTGGAAATCCTGGAGTCGCGCCTCCCAGGAAGAAGTTGATCGGGTATGCGCTGCCATGTCCGCCGCTGGAGTACAGGCTTCGGAACGGCTTGGGCGTCTGGCCCAGGAAGAAACCGGTTATGGCGTGGCAGCCCATAAAAAATTAAAAAATGAATTTGGATCAAGAGTGGTTTGGGAAAGCATCCGAGATTTGAAAACAGTTGGAGTAATCCGGCATGATTCCGCCCGTAGATTATATGAAATCGCCTGGCCAATGGGTGTTGTGGCGGCTCTAATCCCATCTACAAACCCAACTTCAACCACATTTTTTAAAGCGTTGATCGCTGTAAAAGCGCGCAATGCCATTGTTTTTTCCCCCCATCCTGCAGCAAGACGCTGTACATTGGAAGCTGCACGGACCATGGCTTTGGCTGCCGAAAATGCGGGCGCTCCCAAGGGTCTGATTGGGTGCCTCGAGCAGATCTCCCTGCCAGGGACACAGGAATTGATGACTCACCGGCATACTGCGATAATCCTGGCAACGGGTGGTACGCCCATGGTCAGGGCAGCACATTCGACCGGGAAACCAGCTTACGGAGTTGGTCCAGGAAATGTCCCTGTATATGTGGACCGAAGTGCGGATATTGAAAAAGCTGCCCGATATATTGTCGCTTCAAAAGCTTTTGATTATTCCACCATCTGCGCCACCGAACAGTCCGTAATTGCGGATAATCCAATTGCTACCCAATTGGCAGACCGCATGCGAGCGGAAGGTGCCTACTTTACCAGTCCCGAAGAAACTGATGCATTGCGACAGATCATTTTCCACCCGGATGGCAGCCCCAATACATCGGTTGTGGGGAAATCGGCCCTTTATGTAGCTGAAATGGCGGGGTTCCATGTTCCTCCTGAAACGCGTATCCTTGTTACTTCCCTCACCAAAACTGGAAAAGAAGAACCCCTCTCTCATGAAAAGATGACAACAGTGTTGGCATGGTACGTGGTGGATGGTTGGGAGCAGGGATGTGAAAGGTCCATCGCCATCATACAGGCAGGCGGGCTTGGTCATACGCAGATCATTTATGCCAACGACGAACGCGTCATTATGGCGTTTGGTCTGGAAAAACCTGTTTTTCGTATCTTGGTTAATACCATGGGCACGTTGGGAGCGATTGGCTTGACAGCCGGTGTAATGCCCTCATTGACCCTTGGCTCTGGCGGTGTAGGAGGTGCAATTACTGGAGACAATGTTTCTGCTTATCACTTGATCAACATTAAACGCCTGGCATATGAAACAATCGCACCTCCACTGGAGGCCTTTTTACCAGGCGAGAAATCATCTTCTGCAACCGCTGAAGAAATTGAACGGGTTGTTCGACAAGTCGTAAGCGATATTCTGGATTTCAAGAAAAACTGAAATAATCAATCCAAATTTTGAAAGGATGGTACAAAATGGCTTTAGATCCCACTTTGATTGCTCTCGGAATGGTCGAGACAAAGGGCCTGGTCGGTGCGGTGGAAGCTGCAGACGCCATGGTCAAGGCTGCCAATGTGAATTTGATTGGCTCTGAGTATGTCGGCGGTGGATACGTCACAGTGATGGTGCGCGGTGATGTAGGCGCAGTCAAAGCTGCCACCGATGCCGGCGCTGCCGCGGCAAAGCGTGTTGGCGAGTTGGTTTCGGTCCATGTAATTCCTCGTCCCCATTTGGATGTGGAAATGATTCTCCCGAAAACCAGCAAGGGCAGCATAGGTGGTCGCTCGTCAGAACCAAAAACTAAATAACCCTCAATTTGATGGCTGGTGATTTACTCAAGTCCTTCACCAGGAAAAAACCTTGCTGAAATCAACCTGTGCGCTTTTTAAGGCATGGATGCCTGGTTTGGTGACGATTGTCTTTCCAGTGATTTCGGTGGAAAGGAGAACTGTCCATGGCTGATACTTTTTCGCTGCGGTGTTATTGCTATCTTGACAAAATGCAGCCGCAATATGCATCGTTTGTGGGGACTATAACCCAGGGCGACCTTCCAACCGAGGGAATGGCAGCTTTATATGTGGAGATGGCTCCCGGAAACGAAGTTTTTCGTGTGGTGGATATTGCTGTGAAAGCCACTGAAGCCCGCCCTGGAGCGCAGATCGTTGAACGCGAATTCGGGATGTTTGAGGTTCATTCGCCCAACCAGGCGGCGGTTCTTGAAGCAGGGAATGTGGTTCTTAGCCGGTTGGGGATGAGCATGGCAGACCGGATTAAACCGGAAGTGGTTTCTATCCAGGTTATAACCCGCGTTGACCCATATCAAGCCCAACTGATCAACCGGTTCCGGCGGGGCAGCATGCTGGTCGCCGGGGAAACCATGCTTGTTCTTGAATGTGCCCCGGCTGCCTATATTAATATTGCCTGTAATGAGGCGGAAAAAACAGCAAGTATCAAGCTGGTTCATGTGTCTTCAGTTGGACGTTTCGGCCGAATGTGGCTCTCAGGCTCGGAAGCTGAAATACTCACTGCCAAGAATGCTGCAGTCCAAACGCTTGAGAATTTGGAAGGTCGGAAAGGCGTGTAAGGCGCATTGGATCGCGGCTTGAAGGGAGATGCTATGCCAAAAGAATTCTATACCGAACGGGATATCGAAGACATGTTCAAGCGCGGAGAAATGTCCCTTAAGGTTACCGAGAATGTGGTGCTGACTGAATTGGCCTATGAAAAAGCAAACCGGCTGGGGCTGCAACTTGTCCGCACCCAACCAGACAACCCTCCCAGTGCGCCTGTGCGTCCTTACCTGGCTCAAAAGAATCAACCGGCCGCGTCCTCTCAAATCCAGGGAATATCTCTTGATCAATCGGAACAAGACTTGCCAAAGCGCATTCGCGCTGCAGTCCTCTCCCGTATGGGAAACCAGGTGGATCCCGAGATGCTGGATGTCATTATTCAGCGGGTGCTGACAAGCACGGGAGTGAAATAATCAATGCTTTTCGGACGCGTGAAGGGTTCTGCAATTTGCTCGCTTAAGTACACTGGCACCCAGGGGTTGAAATTGCTGGTCGTTCAGCCGTTGAATAAAAATTTGGAACCCATCGGGAGCCTGCAGGTGGCTGCCGATATTGTTGATGCTGGTCCAGGAGATCTTTGCTTAATGGTCCGATCGCGTGAAGCCGCGTTGGCAATGCCGGACGTCAAATTTGTACCGGTCGACCTTGCCCTTGTTGGCGTTGTAGATGAGCTGGCAGTCCACCCGGATGGTGAGTTCAATTTCACACTTTCACAAGGCAGGAATCAGTTTTCCTGACAGAAATAATTATGGTACTTGGCAAGGTTGTTGGGACTGTGGTGACCACGATCAGCCACCGGGATTATAAGAACCGGAGGCTGCTGGTCGTACAACCGATGGTTTTGGAGGGGAAATCCTCCGATGATGATTTTATTGCGTTGGATAACAGCCATGCCGGGATTGGCGACACTGTCCTTGTGAATCGGGAAGGGAATGGCGCTCGCCAGGTTCTAAGAAATCCTGATGCCTGCATTATTTCAGTGATTGTGGGGATCGTCGATTCCGCCTTTATCGAGGTTTGACCGGTTGGTCTGGACCCTGAAACACCAATTCACGGAAAACTCTTAAGACATTATCAAAGTCCTCTGAAATTCGCTTTCGCGATTCTCCGGGGACTTTTGCATTTCACCTTAATCGATATGGTAAACTAAGTTCTTCGGACAACCATCGAGATTGTATGGTATTGGAAGGTAATATGGACTCTCAAGAAAATGCTAAGGTAACAACATCATCTTTTGTCAAATTTGAAGACCAGGAAATCAGGGTTGAAAAGCTAATTTGTGAGGATGGTCGTGGGAAAATTCGGTTCTCAGCCCGGTATGGAAAGGAAAAATATTCTGACCCGATCATCCTTTCTGAAACGGATTTGCTTGAATTATTGCATAAAGCGATTAATGCAGGTGTCCTGCCGCGCAATTTCCTCGGACAGTTGCGTGAAAGGATGGAAATATAATAAATTGCGAGAACCTTTTATTAATTCGGGGAGATCCAGTCTTGCCTCCCACATATCGGTTATTTTAATCCACATGGCTGGACGACGTATTGGTTGAATAATATCTATATTCGCATGAGGTTCATCGTGAGACCGGGAGATTGCTGCCCTGTCAGGAACTGCCACCCTGCATCGTTTAGCAAAAACCAATTCGAGTAATATAAATGTTTGAGTCAATTTATCCTGACTTGGGCTTCATAAAATAAGAAAAATCACCAGGGAGAAGTATAATCGCCGCAATTATCGTTATTTCTCGAAAGGAAATCAAATGCGTCCAGATTGGGATTCGTATTTTATGAAAATAGCGTATGCCGTATCCGAGCGCAGTACCTGTGACCGGGCATTTGTCGGTTGTGTTCTGGTCCTTGATAAGCGTATCCTGACAACCGGATTTAATGGCTCTCCAGTTGGCCAGCCGCATTGCGACGAAGATGGGCATTTAATGGTTGACGGTCACTGCATTAGGACCATCCATGCAGAAACGAACGCAATCATTCAAGGTGCACTGCATGGTGTTTCCACGAAGGGTGCTACTTGTTATGTCACACACCTTCCCTGCATAAATTGCACAAAAGCATTGATTAATGCTGGAATAACCCGCCTGGTCTACAGTGTAGCTTACCGTACAGATGAAAATGCTATGAATTTCTTAAAAGCAGCCAATATTGAAGTTAATAAGTCTTCCTTTTCTCCAGAGAACCAACCCACGGAATAATTGGAGGAACTGGCAGGTTCGGATGAACATAATGGCAGCACTTTAATGGTCCATATAATTAAAAATATTCAGTGAAGAAGTTACCCCCCCTTTTTCAGACACTCTAAACTCGAATCAGGCGAAGATTTCCAGGGATTTTATTTCCATACTCGCGTTTGGGCTGTCTAGCGTCCCATAACCAAGCTGTCCTTCTGGAGTCCAGGCTGCGAACTGGTTATCGATCCAAAGAACCACCCCAAGAGGGGGACGTGGTGGTATTTTTGATTTTAAGCAGGTTTCACCGTCAATTTTGAACTCTAAAAATTCGTGTAGCCAATCAATCGAATATTCATGCCAGGTTGTTACATCTATCGAAATCGGGGCGGCGTCTTGCGTCATAATTTTTGCAATTATCCGGCGCAGGAAGCGCGAGATCGGTTTGATTAATAGCATGGGCAGGGTGATTAGTGCTGGTGCTAAGAGAAGGGATGGAATTCGTGGAGAGTTCCAAGTCCCGGCGAAAAATCCATTTGCAGGGATATCACTTCGCAGGGATAACCAATTGGGTTCAGATGCATGGAAAAACCAGGCTGCATTCGGAAGAACCGGTAATCGACCCTCGGTACGGCCGAACCCGAGAGAAAAACCAAATGGATCGTTCCAGAGTCCAAATCCCCAAGTCCCTGGAAGATTGGGGGCGGAAACCTTCGCTTGTAACCGCATTCTCCATGGAGGAGCATGTTGAAATTGCCTGCGTCTCATTATGACGTAGTCATCGACCTGGGCCAGGCGATACGTGCCGCGCACTCCTGATGTGATACTCAGCCGCCAACCATTCTCTGTTTGGTCGACCGATGCACCCGCGGTATGGCGCGATTTGGCGGTATTATTCACCCCATTATTATACGAGTATAATAGCCTTCACGGAGAACTTTATGGAGATAACCTGGTACGGGCATTCCTGTTTTAGATTGACTGAGCGAACCATGGCAACCGTTGTCACTGATCCATTTGATGCAGAGACGGTTGGATATGAACCTCTAAAGCTGAAAGCTGATATTGTTACTTCCAGTCATGATGCACCCGGACATAATTGCCTGAACACAGTGAAAGGGTACAGTCACGCAATTACCGGACCGGGAGAGTTTGAGATTGGTGGTGTGTTTATTACCGGTGTTCAAACAGATATTTCCGGCAAAAAGGCAGCCTCTGACAAGCCTCGGAACACGCTTTATGTGTTTGATTATATGGGCATCACTGTGGCACATTTGGGAGATCTTCGCTCGGTGCCAACACAGGCTGAGATTGAAGCATTGGGGACCGTGCATGTTGCGCTGGTTCCTGTTGGCGGAGGGACCGGGCTTAATGCTGCCAAGGCAGCGGAAGTGGTTAGCCTGCTGGAACCAAACATAGTAATTCCGATGCATTTCTTTTCACCAGAAGCAAAAGTGCCGCTCGACAAGTTGGATAAATTTATGAAAGAAATGGGTCTGCATGAGGCTGAAACGATGCCAACCCTTAAAGTCTCCAAGTCATCCCTCCCCGACGAAACAAAGGTGATCGTATTGGATTACCAACGGGAGTAACAGTGTATTAATAATTGGATGCATGGAATTGATGAACTACAATCAATGCCTAATTCCCATGCAATTCATCGGCAGATTATCCAATTTTGATTTACTTGCCCGGAAGCAATTCATGTAAGGATTCAGTGACATGGCAGTTAAACTTATCATGACTTGGGACATCGCTCCCGACCACGAACAGGATTATTTTGAGTTTGTTATTAACGAATTTGTCCCCGGAGTTCAACGATTGGGGCTCCAACCAGCAGAGGCTTGGGCGACAGTCTTTGGAGAATACCCGCAGATACAGGTTAGTATATTGGCTGAAGGATTGGCAGATGTCCAACGGGCACTGAATTCGGACAGTTGGTCGCAGTTGCAGGACAAACTTTTCGCACTTGTGCTGAATTTCTCTTATAAGGTCATCCCGGCACGCAGCGGTTTTCAATTTTAACGAGGATTTTCGTCCTCCGCCTTGAAAGGCAGGCACCACGAAGGATTACGCATGAAGGCAGCTCAGCCTTTCGTACCTTCGTGGTTTTTATATGACTCGTTTCTCCAAAAAAATCCTGGAATGGTATTCCCATCAGGGACGGAAATTACCCTGGCGCGGGCACCCAGACTCGTATGCGGTTTGGGTTTCCGAAATAATGCTGCAGCAAACGCGTGTTGATACGGTTATTCCCTATTTCAAGCGTTGGATGGTCAGGTTCCCCAATGTTGGGGTGTTATCGGCAGCATCCGAGCAGGATGTACTTTCCCTTTGGGAGGGGCTTGGTTACTATAGTCGGGCGCGCAATATCCATAAGGCCGCGCAGATTGTGATGGAAAAATACGGTGGCACGCTTCCCCACGATCTTATTGCACTGCGTAAACTTCCCGGAATTGGGCGTTATACGGCCGGGGCAATTGCTTCCATGGCTTTTGGTCTGGATGCTGCCGCGCTTGATGGTAACTTGAAGCGGGTTTATGCTCGCGTTTTTAATGTTACCGAACCTGCAGACTCTAAAACAGGAAATGATATCCTTTGGACAATTGCCGAAAAACACTTGCCGAAAGGACGTGCGGGGGAATATAACCAGTCATTGATGGACCTTGGTTCCAGCATTTGTTTGCCGCGCAACCCGGCCTGTTCCCTATGCCCGCTTAAAGGCTTATGTAAATCATTCGGTCTTGGCCTTCAGGCACAGCGCCCGGTTATGAAGCCAAAACCTGTCGTCCCCCATTTCACCGTAACTGCTGCGATCCTCCGACGTGAGGGGAAAATCCTGCTTGCCAGGCGCCCTTCAAAAGGATTGCTGGGTGGAATGTGGGAGTTCCCGGGAGGAAAAGTCGAACCGGGCGAAAGCCTGGAGAAGTGTTTGGAACGCGAAATTCGGGAAGAACTTGGCACCGATATTCGTGTAGGTGAGAATTTCGGGATTTATCACCATGCATATACCCACTTCCGGATCACGTTGCACGCATTTATATGTGAATTAACGGAAGGAGAACCAGCACCTATTGAAGCGGCAGAATTAGTTTGGGTTTTCCCTTCCGACCTTTTAGACTACCCGATGGGTAAAGTGGATCGACAAATAGCTGGGCGACTGCAATGAGCAATGACGAGTACCACGTTGCCCGCACACAGATGGTCGAGGATCAAATTGCTGCTCGCGGCATCATCGATCCCCGCATTCTATCGGTGATGGGATCATTGCCGCGTCACCAGTTCATTCCCAAAGACGATCTGGCTTGGGCATATGCTGATGGTCCAATTCCGATTGGGTACGGACAGACAATTTCTCAACCCTACATCGTCGCGTTGATGACTGAATTGTTGAATTTGGATGTATCTGACCATGTTTTGGAAGTGGGTACCGGGTCCGGTTACCAGGCGGCTGTCTTGGGGATGTTGGCTGCGGAAGTTCATACTGTGGAATTGATCCCCAATTTAGCTTCGCAAGCCGCAAAGTTACTCAAATTGCTGCGGTTTAATAATATACTGGTCCACACCGGGGACGGGTCGATGGGATGGCCCGAAGGAGCACCCTATGATGGGATTCTGGTGGCAGCAGCCGCACCTTCAGCGCCACAACCATTGCTGGAGCAGTTGGCTGATGGAGGTCGCCTCGTCATCCCTGTGGGGGCTCGCGGATCCCAGCACTTGGAAGTTTGGGAACGAAAAAAGGAGGATTTTGGTTGCCAGGTTAACCTGGCTGTGGCTTTCGTGCCATTAAGGGGCGTGGGGGGCTGGAAGTAATTGTATGGTGTGTTTTGGAATTTCCACTCCAAATCCACAAAAAATTCGGAGAGCGGCATGCTCTCCGGGTATTGATTAATCGTCTCCCACCAATAATTTTAATCGCTCCCATGGCTTTAAATTCTGATCATCCGCAAGGATCGATTTTAATTCGTACATCTCATCCCGCAGCGCTGCAGCCCGTTCAAATTCCAAATTCTTCGCTGCTTCTTTCATTTGTTTTTCCATTTCAGCAATTACCCTCTGCAATTCCGAGCGGGAGGTGACATCTTTATGTTTTCCGGTCTTATATTCCCCCTTCATTTCGGAAACCGCCTGGGGTGACATTTGATCGGTCAGGTCGCGGATGGCTTTGTGGATGCTGACCGGCACGATTCCGTGTTCCTTGTTGAAGGTTACTTGCTTGGTCCGTCGTCTGCTTGTTTCATCTATGGCGCGCTTCATTGAGTCAGTGATTCGGTCAGCATACATGATCACTCTGCCATCGATGTGGCGCGCTGCTCGACCTGTGGTCTGGATGAGTGCCGTATCTGAGCGCAGGAATCCCTCCTTGTCCGCATCTAGGATTGCCACTAATGAAACCTCGGGCAGGTCGAGACCTTCACGCAGCAGGTTGATCCCTACGATCACGTCGAACACGCCCAGGCGCAAGTCCCTTAATATTCCGATTCTTTCCAGGGTCTCCACTTCTGAGTGCAGGTAATGAACTTTGATACCGAGTTCCATCAAATATTCCGAAAGGTCTTCAGACATCCGTTTCGTGAGCGTGGTAACCAAAACCCGTTGCCCGTTTTCGACCCTTCCGCGGATTTCCTTCACCAGGTCGTCAACCTGCCCCTTTGTCGGTCGAACTTCCACTTCCGGATCAACAAGACCAGTAGGACGGATGATCTGTTCGACCACTTGATCCGCATGACCCATCTCATATGGTCCTGGTGTCGCGGAAGTGTAAATCGTGCTGCCCATCACTTGTTCGAACTCTTCGAATTTGAGCGGGCGATTATCCAGCGCCGACGGGAAGTCTAAACCCATATTCCACCAGGGTTTCTTTCCGGGATCGGTCACCGTTATACATACCGCGAATCTGCGGGATGCTCATATGCGACTCGTCGATGACCAGCAGGTAATCACTTGGTAGAAAGTCCACCAGCGTCCAGGGATGCGTTCCGGGGGCACGCTGGTCAAGTTGTCTTGAATAGTTTTCTATCCCGGCACAGGTTCCAACTTCCCTTAGCATTTCCAGGTCGTAATGAGTGCGCTGCTCGATGCGTTGGGCTTCGAGTAATTTCTCATTTGATTTGAAAAATGCTACACGTTCATCCAGCTCTTTTTCAATATTGGCGATTGACACTTTTAGCCGGTCTTCCCCGGCGAGGTAATGTTTTGCGGGATAAATATCCACCTGTTGAGGTTCAGAGAGAATTTCACCGGTAAGGGGGTTCACCTCCGAGATGCGTTCCACTTCGTCCCCGAAAAAAGTGATCCGATAACCGCGTTTGTTTTCGTACGCTGGGATGATCTCCAACGTATCCCCGCGCACCCGGAACGTTCCCGGGCGCAGCTCCATATCATTTCGTTGATATTGTCCATCCACTAACTGGCGGATAAGGGCATTTCGTCGGGTGATTTCCCCCATTTTCAATTGCACCACGCCTTTCCCATATTCCTCCGGGTTTCCCAGTCCATAGATGCAGGAAACGGAAGCCACGATAATTACATCCCGTCGAGACATTAATGCAGTTGTGGCGGCTAATCTAAGGCGCTCGATCTCCTCGTTAATCTCAGTCTCTTTTTCAATGAACAGGTCATGGCGGGGAACGTATGCCTCAGGTTGGTAATAATCGTAATACGAAACAAAATACGACACGGCATTTTCAGGAAAGAACTCCCGGAATTCGGCATACAGTTGTGCTGCCAGGGTCTTGTTATGTGCCATGATCAGGGCTGGTTTCTGCACCTGCTGGATCACAGACGCAATGGTAAACGTTTTGCCTGTACCTGTCGCGCCGAGCAGAACCTGGTGTTTTAATCCTCGCTGAACGCCGTCTACGAGTTGGCGGATCGCTTCCGGTTGGTCGCCGGTGGGCTGGAAGGGGGCGTTAAGTTTAAAATCCATAAGGTTTTAACGAGGTTTCAAGGAATAAGAAAAGCAGTTTTAATAGTCTGCCCGAAATCTGGGGTGAAATTGGATGCAGTATAGAACAAATGAACGAAAATGGCAAGGATCAAAATAACTCAAGGATTATACAATAAGAATCGGAAATGCAAAATCAATTGGGGTAAATATTGGTTTGTTGAATTTTCCAACCAATCAGAGGTCCCACCGTAAAAGATGCCTATCATAATAAAAGGATAATACGATTATCGAATGCGGTATGACTTTTGTGATTTTCTATATCCGCCCTTTCTTAGATTCTGGATTCTTTCGTTTGATGGCAGAATTATTTTATTGTATGATGATACTCACTTGAACTGCTTCTCCACTTTGGGTCATGACCGTGACCATTACTTGGCGATTAGTGTCCTTAGTGAAAGTCCAAAGATACATATCAGCCTGTGTGGTTTCATTCATAATCTGCCAGCCGTTGGAAGGCATACCGGATTTATAAAAATCAACCACTTGCTGGAGCGCTAACTTGGTCGTGAAATGATACATCGTCATCCCCTGGCTCACCGACTTGAGCAGATCCCCGTTATTGTTCGTTAATATCGGGATATCCGTGGGTAATCCTTCTATGCTCTGGAAGGGCGGTTTTGTGGTGCTTTGGGTGGAAGCGATTTGGGTTGTGTAAGGTAGATTTGGAGAGGCTTGGAACGACCCGGATTGAGTTAATGTAGAAATCCCCTGGGAACCTGCAACAAATAAGGTCGTGGTTGCGATTGGCTTCGCCTGGGATCCAATCCGTGAAGCGAGGTAAACTCCACCTACAAGGACAACTAAAAATACCACAACAGAAATGATTCCGAACACGGCCAGGCCTATCATCCACCCGGGGACCCTTTTTTTCAAAGGTCGTACTAGGGCCGCTGCTCGTACGGTTTCCGCCTGGCGACCAGGAGAGATGCCCGCCATGGAGGCCTTGACTGTTTCCATCATCGTGGTCACAGTCAACAAACTCTCCTGGGTGCCAAGGGCTAACTTCCCCAGCGCATCGCTGAATGCTCGCATATCCTGAAAACGGTTTTGCGGTTCCTTGGCCAGCGCTTTGAATAATACTTGTTCCACCGGCTCAGGTAGGTTGGGAACCAAAGAACTGGCACGCGGCAGCGGGTCCTGCATATGTTTGATCAATACAGCTGCCGGGGTTTCTGCGATAAACGGCAGGCGTCCGGTGATCATTTGGAAGAAAACCACCCCCAGCGAATAAATATCTGTACAAGCATCCGCTTTTCCCATCCACTGCTCGGGTGCCATGTAATCTGGAGTACCAATCCCCACCCCGGTGCCAGTAAGCTGTGTCGATTCCCCTGATTCGAGGATTTTTGCGATTCCAAAATCCGAGAGGAGTGGCGTGTTGGACTCGCTGATCAAGATATTGGCGGGCTTCACATCGCGATGAATGATCTTTCGCCGGTGAGCATAGTCCAAGGCTTGGGCGATCGGCGCTAATAAGGCTGATGCCTCTCCATAGGGCATCGGCCGTCCCATTTTTTCCTTCAATGTTCCTCCCTGGACAAAAGGCATGACCAGGTAAGGTACACCATCTTGTTCTCCATAGTCCAAAACCTTAAGAATATAAGGATGGTCTAGTTGTGCGAGCGCTTTGGCTTCCCGCTGAAATCGTTTCAGAAATTCGTTTTGTTCCGTACCTTCCTTCTTGTCAGTTCGGATTATCTTGATCGCCACATTGCGTTCCAGGACGGTATCAAATGCCTTGAATACTGAAGCCATGCCTCCCTGTCCAAGTGGCTCGATGATATGGTATCTTCCAAGGTTTTGTCCGACCAGGTTATCCATTGAGACTCCCACTATTTTTATTTTACGCCGTGCTTGTGGTTAAACCGACAGATCGCCTCTTTAATTATACATCACCATGTCTTCCAATTGCCGGATAGTGTTTCTGTATAATAAATGTTTACTTCCTTCATTGTTCTTGGGATATACAGCCGACAACCTCAATGAAACTTCCCCTTAAAATGGATGTTAAATTAGGGGATTTAATTTCAATGCTTTCACTCCACATTTAGGATTGAATTTTATCCAAGCTTAAATATTCTCTCATATATCGAATATGAGTTCAATAAATATTAATGATAATTACTAAAAATTTTCACGATACCCATGGGAGGGAAAGTGCCTGGATTGACATACCATTGGGAGGATTGATGCTGCCACTTTTTTGGGTGTAATAACCGTCCCCGCAGCAAAGGAAACATCTTAGTTACAGCTGCTTGGCTGCATGGACCAATTCGCGTTTAGCCACAAGCAATGGTCGGAACATCGATTCGAAAGATGACAAATTATGACTTCCATTTAAGCAAGCTTAATTTGGAGTATTTGCTCCATTTAGAGTCATACATATATGAAATCGCTGAGTTACAAATTATTCTATCTTGGAATGCATGTCCGATAAAAGACGGCTCACTCCGCAAAACAGATTTCTGGCATACCCCTAAGGATTTGGAACACCGGATGGTTTTGCAGGGTACCCGCCGCCCCAGTTGCCGATATCACAGATCGCAGTTTGGTTGGTTACCACCTTCACAGTTGCGGCACAGCCACCGGCGTGACCGGAAGAATCATATGCAACCACCTGGTAATTGCCGGCGGTAATATACCCATCCATCGAAAATGATGATGAACCAGGTGGAATGATCAGCCACCAGTAGCGGTATGGTGGTTCCTGTCCCCAGGCTACGATCGCCAGGCCAGGGACAGAACCGTAAGGATATCCATAAATGCCCCCCGCAATGGTTCCCAAGCCCGGAGTGGGCGATGTGGTGGGTCCCGCAGTCACTGTGGGACTTTGTGTGACAGTCGGGGTGCGTGACAATTTCAATGGTCGCACTGGGGCTTAATGAAATCGTCTGGGTGTTTGCCGGTGGTACAGTGGTTATTGCAGAAAGGGTAATGCCGGGTGTTTGTAATGCATTCTGGGTCATTGCAGCCAGGGTGGCTGCCACCTTGGTTTCCAATAATCCAGTGTCGGTTCACTGGGTTTCCTCCTTGTGGCATATTGCAGCCTGTCAAAAGGATGATCAAAAAGGTTACCTTTGCCACGCGGGAACACAAGCTCTTCATTTGTGAATTCCTCCTGATTATTTGGATTGACTCCCGATTTCAATAATATAAGAGTGGGAGAAGTGCATTATGGAACAAACCTCATCGGAATAAAATTCGATACCTCGCATATATTCAAAAGGATTGAGGAAATGCGCTTTCGTGCCATTTATTATCCGGGACATTACTGCCGCAAATGGAAGGGAACATCAATCACGATCCGCTCTCGTGCTGACACTCGCCGGCGATAAAGCAGCGCCGCTTTAATCAGAAAGGCAGTCTGGTTGTGCAATAGGGTCTGCCACCATTTTCCGGGGATAAATTCCGGTAGGACCACAGCAGCCAATTGACCGTCGTTATGCTCCATATCCGTTTCGTCTAAAAATTGCAGCAGGGGTTCAACGATTGAGCGGAAGGGGGATGGCACCACCACAAAAGGGACATCCGGCCACCAGGCTTCCCATTCTTCACGTGCCTTTCCCCCCGCTCCAGGTTCCAGTTCAATGTAAACCGCAGTGACATTTTTTGAAATGGATCGTGCAAAATTTACCGCATCCACCATCCCGCGATGGATGCCGGATATGGGGATGACGACTCGCGTGGTTTCGATTGGTTTCAGCGACGGGGGCAGCCCCTTCAAAGATAGTTCTTTTCCGACCCGTTGATAGTGGGAGAAAATTTTTAGGAACAAAAAAACTATCAGCGGGATCAGCAATATTGTGATCCATGCTCCTTCCAAAAACTTGCTTATGATTACTACAACCAATGTTGTCAGGGTTGCCAGGGCGCCAATGCCATTGATAATTGATTTCAAGCCCCATTGCTTTCCACGGATATTCCACCAGTGGACTACCATACCTGCTTGCGATAGCGTGAAAGCCAGGAATGCTCCGATGGCAAAAAGAGGAATTAGCGCATGTGTGTCACCACCAAAAAGGATAATTAGTATGGCGGTCAAAAAGCCCAATATGAGGACCCCATTTGTAAAAGCCAGGCGGTCACCTAAACTGCTAAATTGACGTGGAAGGTACCCGTCACGCGCCAGGATGGCTGCCAGGCGAGGAAAACCGGCAAAGCTGGTATTTGCCGCAACGGTCAGAATGCCAAGAGTTGCGAATTGGATCACATAATAAAGTGCTCCGCTATTAAATAACCGGCGCGCAAGTGCAGATAGAATTGTCTCTTCCGGTCTTGCTATCACTCCCAGGAATTGGGTTAATCCGATGCTTCCAGCAAAAAGCAAACCCATTAAAACTGCCATAACCATGAGTGTTCGACCTGCATTTTTAGCTTGTGGAGATTCGAAGGCTGGGACTCCATTGCTGATGGCTTCCACTCCGGTCAATGCTGTGCTTCCAGTGGAAAATGTATGCAGGATCAAAAATAAAGTTAAAGGTTGTATCGCAGGAGGTGCGACGGTTGCCAAAATGGTGGGACCATCTATTGCAAGGCGGACGACTCCATACAAAAGCATGCAAAGGTAAGCTCCAAGGAAGAAATATACGGGTACTGCCATGAATGTTCCGGCCTCTTGCAGCCCGCGTAAATTTACGAGTGTAATGACAAGCAGTAAAATCAGGGCAATGGTCACCCGATGAGGCAATAAACCAGGAAACGCCGAAGCAAGTGCTGCAACACCTGCAGTGAGGCTGACTGCTGCGTTAAGAAGGTAATCCACCAGTAATGCTGCTCCTGCCAGTAAACCCGGCAGGGTGCCTAGATTTGTGCGTGCGACAATGTATGATCCTCCGCCGGATGGATACCCATGTATGGTTTGGAAATAAGACAATGCGACAATGAATAGCAGGCTTGTAATACCCAACCCTATTGGCCAGGCGTATGATAAGCCCATGCTCCCCGCAACGATCAAGCCCAGGTAGATCTCCTGGTTCGCATATGCAATCGAAGCCAGTGCGTCAGGCGAGAAGGCCGCCAGCGCCCGGATCTTGTTCAATTGTTTTTTGCCGAGGCTCCGGGTTGGAAGTGATGGACCGATAAGTACATCTTTGATCTTGGACAGCATCCGTTCTCTCTTTCACTCGCTGATTGAGGGAATTTTCTTCTCCCTGGTGTCAAACATCTCCATTATAGGGCAAATTTCTTGTTGATTGGGATACCTAAAAATTCCAGAATTTCTCCTCTTGACACGCCTTTTATGGAGGCATATACTGCCCGCGTCGTGATCGACAAACGGATGGATCATAATCTGTAAGTGGACCCATATAACGGATGCAATTGCCAAATTTTTCCCTCCGGGTGGAAGATGACCTTGTGATGGCTTGTATAACCATCGAATGATGGTTGATTTTTCCGACCCCCGAATCTTAACCCGAGCGGGGGTTGATTATTTCTATTTGGAGCTATGATATGAGCCTTTTGCCTTCCATCAAAATTCCTATACGATCGCATGATGTTGGCCGTACTATCGGGGTCCAGATACCCAAAAAGCTGGTGGAAAGCGCACGTACAGATATCTCGAAGGTACTGGGAGAGTTGAATTCAGGTCCAACTGGTCTTTCGTCGATCGAGGTTGAAAAGCGGTTGGAAAAATTCGGGGTAAATGAGGTCGCCAGGGAAAAGCGCCGAAACTGGTTTATGCGTCTTTGGGACAATATAAAGAATCCTTTGGTTATCCTCCTGATATTGCTGGGAGTTATTTCATTTATTACCGGCGACTTGCGGGCTACCATCGTTATTCTGACGATGGTTATCTTGGGGATAGTTCTTCGCTACGTGCAGGAAAGCCGCGCCGATAATGCCGCAGAACAGCTCAAAGCCATGGTCCGGACGACAACGACAGTGATCCGGGATGGTCAACGCAGGGAGATTCCATTAAAAGACTTGGTCCCCGGGGATATTGTGACACTATCCGCAGGAGATATGATTCCCGCAGATGTTCGTTTGATCTCGGCCAAAGATTTGTTTCTCAACCAGGCAGCCCTTACTGGAGAATCTTTACCAGTGGAGAAGACCCATGCCATTGTGAATGAGTCCATTGAGAATCCCCTTGAAATGACAAATATTTGTTTCCTGGGTTCCGACATCGAGAGTGGTACGGGTACTGCGGTTGTTGTCCAAACAGGCAGTGGGACTTATTTTGGGTCACTGGCAAGCAGCATTGTCGGTCAAAGAGTCCTTACAAGTTTTGATAAAGGTATCAACCAGTTCACCTGGTTGATGATCAGTTTCATGATCGTCATGGTCCCATTGGTTTTCCTGCTAAATGGTCTAAGCCGGCATAACTGGCTGGAAGCTTTTTTATTCGCCCTGGCAGTAGCTGTTGGCTTAACTCCCGAGATGCTGCCAATGATAGTGACGGTGAACCTGTCGAAGGGCGCAATCTCCATGTCCAAAAAGAAGGTGATTGTTAAGCGGTTAAATTCAATTCAAAACTTTGGCGCGATGGATGTACTTTGCACAGATAAGACCGGGACCATTACCGAAGGAAAGATAGTTTTGGAAAAACATATGGATGTGAAAGGCAACCCCAGTCAAAGGGTTTTGGATTACGGCTATATGAATAGTTATTATCAGACTGGGCTAAAAAATTTAATGGATGAAGCCATCCTTAATCATGGCGATTTGAATGAAAAACTTCAGGTTGATGAACTGTATCGAAAGATCGACGAACTGCCGTTCGATTTCCAGCGCAAACGCATGTCGGTGATTGTTGAAACCGGTCAGGACCAGCACATCCTGATATGCAAAGGTGCTGTTGAGGAGATAATGCAACTCTCCTCACACGTGGAGATTAATGGGGAAGTCCTCGAAGTGACTGCGGAACATGATGAACACCGCAAACAGCGTGTCCGGGAATTGAACTCAGATGGATTTCGGGTGATCGCCGTTGCGTACCGCATGTTCCCGGGTACAGATGATACGCCTCATTACACCATCAGCGATGAATCGGATTTGACCTTGCTTGGATATATGGCTTTTTTGGATCCTCCTAAATCTTCCGCCACGGAGGCATTAAGCAGGCTAAAAGATCATAATGTCTCTGTCAAGATACTTACTGGAGATAATGACATAGTCACTGGCAATATCTGTAAACAGGTTGGCTTGTCTGTCGATCATATTCTGCTCGGCAGTCATATTGAAGAAATGGATGAGCCCCAACTAGCTGAAGCTGCTGAAACCAACACGATCTTTGCCAAACTTTCGCCATCACATAAAGAGCGCATTATTCGTGCCTTGCAAAGTAAGGGACATGTGGTCGGATTTATGGGAGATGGGATTAATGATGCCCCGGCTCTAAAAGCGGCAGATGTGGGCATATCGGTGGACAGCGCGGTGGATATCGCCAAGGAATTGTCCGATATAATTTTGCTGGAAACCAGCCTACTGGTACTGGAAGCGGGAGTAATGGAGGGACGCCGGGTTTTTGGGAACATTACCAAATACATCAAGATGGCTGCCTCATCCAATTTCGGTAATATGTTCAGTGTCTTGGGAGCCAGCATATTCCTTCCATTTGTTCCGATGCTGCCGATTCAGGTCCTTACAAACAACCTGCTCTACGATTTTTCGCAGACCACCATCCCGACCGATGATGTGGATGCAGAATGGCTGACCCGGCCACGCAAGTGGGCAATTGGAGAGCTTCGCCGTTTCATCCTCCTGATTGGCCCGATCAGTTCCATTTTTGACTACGCTACTTTCTTCATCATGTTGTATGTTTTTCGCAGCTGGACAAATGCAGACCTCTTCCATACTGGGTGGTTTGTAGAATCACTTTTTACACAAACTCTCATAATTCATGTCATCCGTACAAATAAGATTCCTTTCCTGCAGAGCCGGGCAAGTAAAGCTCTTACATTCACATCGGTGCTTATTGTTGCAATTGGGGCATATCTGCCTTATTCACCTGTAGCCTCATGGCTGGGTTTCGTGCCACTTCCACCCCTCTACTGGTTATTACTGCTTGGAATGCTGGCGGCATATGTCGTTTTGACCCAAATAATCAAAGCTTGGTTCTATCGGCGGTTCGGAGATTGAAGTAATCGGACAAATGGGGTATGATTATGTATCTTTGAAAGGGAGCGAATAATGCCAATAAAAAATAACAGGATGAAAATCAAAGTTAATAAGGACGGAGCATATACTGTCTCCGGAGGGATTCCACTGGTTGAGCAAATTATGGTCCCGGATTCGGAGGGCTTGTCAAAAGGGTGGAAGGAAGGTAAGCAATACGCTGTCAGGGAAGAATACGATTTGTGCCGATGTGGTAAATCAAAAGACAAACCTTTCTGCGACTTAACCCATGGGGATATTTTTTTTGATGGGACCGAGACTGCCAGTCGAAAACCATTTATCGAGCAGATTGAACCAGAAACGATAGGTCCCGAATTGGTCATGACAGACGTCATCTCCCTGTGCGCTGATGCACGCTTTTGCGACCGGGCAGGTGGCGCTTGGGATGCTACCCGCGCATCAGATAATCCGGACGCAAAGAAGCTTGCCTTACAGGAAGTCTGGGATTGCCCCGCTGGAAGACTGGTTTTACATGATAAGACCGGAAAGCTCGTTGAACCCAGGTTTGCACCATCCATTGGATTGGTGATAGATCCATATAAACACGTGGACGGTCCGCTTTGGGTAAGGGGTGGGATCCCGATCGAGGCTGCCGATGGTGCGTTGTACGAAATCCGCAATCGGGTAACTCTTTGCCGTTGTGGCAAATCATCCAATAAACCATTTTGCGATGGCAAACATGAAGATGTGGAATAAAATTGCATAAAGGAAGGAAATTATGACCCCTGACAAACAATACGAAACAGACGTAATCTCTACTGATGGTGGGGATCTGTCAATTACATTTCTGGGTCATGGCAGCCTCATTTTGGTATTCCAGGGGAAAACCATCTATGTCGACGTTTTCGGCGAAGTGGCGGATTATTCCAAACTACCAAAAGCTGATATCGTTTTCTTCACCCACGAACATTTCGATCACCTGGACCCAAAAGCTCTCGCCTCCATCCGGACTGAAAAAACGCTGCTGGTTTATACCGAGACATGTGAACAAATGGTTAAGGGTGGGATCGTGATGCGCAATGGAGATCGACAAACCGTTGGAGGTATCCCGGTTGAAGCTGTTGCTGCTTATAACGTGATTCACAAACGCCCGAGTGGAGACCCCTTCCACCCCAAAAAGAGTGGAAACGGTTATATCTTCACTTTTGGGGGGACACGCCTTTATGTCGCCGGAGATACTGAAAATGTTCCGGAGATGAAGGCACTGAAAGCAATAGATATTGCTTTTTTACCCATGAATCTCCCTTACACCATGACACCCGAGATGGTTGCGGATGCCGCCAAGTCTTTCCGTCCCCATATTTTGTATCCGTATCATTATGGAGAAACGGATGTTTCAAAACTGGCTGGGTTGTTGAAAGGGGAGATGGAAATCGAAATCAGGATTCGGAAAATGTCATAAAGGACATACCTACCAGAAGGTTGATAACAATGCTGCAGGAAACGGTCCAACCAATTAATTATTCCTGCAACCTGTTCAACACTTCCAATAATTTTTCCTGCCAGTCTTCATCCTTCCCAAACAAACACCAATAAGCATTCTTTCCCCCACGAATTCCTGGTCCCAGGTCTGGCAGGCGTTTTGCCTCCCCTCCTTCAGGTGCAGTGGGGTAGCGGAGCACGATTTGTCCGCTTTCCATTCCGATCATGATCAATCCAGCATTTTCGGCTCGTATTTTGACCCGCATTTGATAGAAGAGATTGGTGATCATTTCTGGGAGGGGACCAAACCGGTCTGCAAATTCAGCTGTGAGTGCCTCCAGCGCTGCCTCATCGGTCAGGTCTGCCAGTCTGCGGTAGAGGCGCAGGCGCAGGTTTGTGTCGGGGACATAAGATTCAGGGATTCCGATTGCCAGTGGAAGATCCACATTTACTGGTAATCCCATTGGTTGAGCCGAATCCAGGTTTGCAGATTTCAAATCCAATTTTAGACCTTCAAATCTTCCCAGGGTTCGTGCCTGCTTGACCGCAGCACGCCAGGAGACGGGTATAAAGGTGAAAACCGACAGCAGCAATATGCCCTGATTGACGTGTTCCAAGTAATTCACCCGCCCCTCTCATTTCCAGGTCACGCATCGCGATCGAATAACCAGCCCCCAATTGGGTATTTTCAGCGATGACCTCCAGTCGTTCCTGGCCTTCAGGGGTGGGACGCAGTTTATTGTGCCGGAAGAAGTAGGCGTAGGCCCGCGCAGCTCCGCGTCCTACTCTGCCGCGCAATTGGTAAAGTTGGGCAAGCCCGAAGGCATCTGCCCGGTCAACGATGAGTGTATTGGAGTTTGGGATATCCAGGCCTGATTCGATGATGGAAGTGGAAAGCAGGATATCCACATCCCCTGCCGTGAAGCGGTGCATCACACTGGCAAGTTCATTCTCAGGCATTTGACCGTGTCCAATGGCAATCCGCGCCTCTGGAATAAGTTTTTCAAGATGCATCCGCATTGCGTCAATTGTCTGAACACGGTTGTGTACGAAAAAGACCTGCCCCCCGCGTTCTAATTCACGCAAGATCGCCTGCCGAACCAGTTTCGGTGAGTATGGACCCACATGCGTAATGATTGGCAGGCGTTCCTCAGGAGGCGTGTTTAAATTGGAAATATCCCGTACACCGGTTAATGCCATATACAACGTTCTGGGTATGGGGGTGGCGGTCAATGTTAATACATCTACCTCTGTGCGTAATTTTTTAAGGTGCTCCTTATGTGCCACCCCAAAGCGTTGCTCCTCGTCAATGATGACCAAACCAAGGTCTTTGAACTGCACATCCGCTGAGATGAGCCTGTGGGTTCCAATGACGATGTCTACCGCGCCCTGCGAAAGGGCATACAAAATCTGGCTTTGTTCGCGCGGGGTTCGAAATCGGGATAACATCTCAACAGTGACCGGGAACGCGGAAAGTCTCTGCCTGAATGTGTCGAAATGCTGCTGTGCAAGGACTGTTGTCGGGACGAGGACTGCTACTTGCCTGCCGTCCATCACGGCTTTGAACGCCGCCCGTAACGCTACCTCTGTCTTGCCATATCCCACGTCGCCGCATAACAGTCTGTCCATTGGGCGTGGCGTTTCCATATCCCTTTTAATATCGATCAGTGCTTTAACCTGGTCATCCGTCTCTACATAAGGGAAACTTAGACTCCAATTCTCCCTGCCAGGAATTATCGGCGACTGAATGCGAAACCTTCGGCTACCTGGCGGCGGGCGTACAACTCCAGCAAATCCTGCGCCACTTCTTGGACGGCTTCACGAACCTTTCGCTTGGTCTCCGGCCATTCCTGGCTGCCCAGGTTCCCTGGAGAAGGTGGTGAGCCGTCTGGTCCAATATATCGGGTAAGTCGGTCAGCTTGATGTATCGGGACATAGACTTGGTCGCCATTTTTATACTCGATGCAAAGGAACTCCCGTTTCAGCCCCTCCAGGGTCCGTTGCACCAGGCCTACATATCGCCCAATACCGTAATCCACGTGCACGATCCAGTCGCCCGGGTGCAAGTCTGCATATGCAGATTCAGGAGTTTCCGCTCCTGGTCTCGGGCGCTGGCGTGGCTGTGGACGTTCCCATCCAAATATTTCTGAGTCAGTGATCAGGTAATTGGATATTTGCTCGTCGGTGGTGAGTGCCCAGCCGTCGGAGAGCGAAGCCTCGAGAAATTGCGGATTGCCAGGGACCTGGTCGGTTGCCCCTGCTTCTTGCTCGGCCCATAGTTCTTCCAGCCGGGATGCTTGGCGCGAAACGATTACGACAGTTTGATTTTTCTGGACGATCCTTCCCAGAAATTCAACAAAAGGCTTTATTCGCCCCCCGAAACGCTCGATGTGGCTGAAATGAGAAGCGAGATCACCGGTTGTTTCCTCGGCGCTTGAATGTCCAAGCTCAAGGAATGTACAACCTTGCAGGGTATCTTCCAATTCGGACCAGGATATATATGGGACTGGAAAATCCTCTGCGAGGATTCCTTCGGAGATTGTTTCGCTCCGTAGTTTTACAGCTTGTTCTTCGATCTCGGCACCGACATTCTCCAGGATGCTCAGGTCTTCCACCATAACCAGGGATTTTTTCGGGAGGTAATCCAGCAGGCTTGTTGGTTGGGGGTGAAGCAGCGGGATATGGAATTCCGAAATTTCCGGGATGGGAGTTTGTTCTTCTCCGGTTAAGATGTATTCACGTGCGGGAGCGATCAAAATGGAAGTGATTTTTTCGACCGTCCTTTGTGATGCGGGATCAAAACGCCTCAATGAGTCAATTTCGTCCCCGAAGAAATCAAGGCGAATTGGGTGAAGTTCGGATTGCGGCCACACGTCCAGCAGTCCTCCTCTATGGGAGAATTGTCCCGGTTCAAGTACGGTATCAACAGGTTGATAACCAATACTCACCCATATTTCCAGGAGAGACCTGGGGGGAATACTTTGTCCGGCCTTGAGCAATTTGCTCCCCTTGAGAAAACTTGGCCGGGGCAGAGTGCGCGTCATCAGCGCTCGCGCTGTCGTTACAATGATTGGCGGTGTGGACGGTTTTTCGAGATATGGCAGGTGGTATGCTGAAAGTGCCGTTAAGGTGAGCAGGCGTTCACGCCGGGTGGTATTTCCCCAGGCCGCATTTTCATAGAACAGTGGATTTGGTTCGGAAAAAATGTATCGAGGGACATTTTCTGCCCAGAATGCCAGTTCATCATGCAACCGGAGAGCATGGTCAGCCCGGTCAGTGATTAGAACTGCAGGTTGGTGCAGGTCTTCGCTCAAATTGGTTAAAACAGCCAAACGTGCCGCGCGTGGCAAGGCAAGCCCAGGAAGTTGTTTCCCGGGCTGCAGGTTACCCAGTAACTGTTTGTAACTGGGCAGAGAACGAATTTGTTCAAGGAGAAATTTCATGATAACGACAAGCGATTATTCATTATTCCAGGTCAATATTCGAATATATGATGGTCGTGATTCCTAGGCAATTATCCCGTTATATTTGTTCATCGCCGGTTCCAAACCATCTGTTACCCAGAGCAGGACCGCTTCTACCGCACGGTCAATTGTCTCAGAGATGATTGTCAGGTCGCTTCCTGTGAAATTCTGGAGCACGTAATCTGGAGCCTGCATCTGACCCGGCGGACGACCGATCCCCAGCCGTAATCGGGGGAACTCATCAGTTCCAAGTTTCTCTATTGTTGACGACATCCCTTTTTGCCCCGCCGACCTGCCATCTGGGCGGATCCGTATCGTGCCGACTGGTAGATCAAGGTCATCGTGGGCAATTAATAAGTTTTCTAAAGGTAATTTATAAAAGTGTAGTAATCCCTGCACCGATTGTCCGGATAGATTCATAAATGTCTGCGGTTTGGCTAGAAACGATCTTGCGCTCTTTATAGATTGAGCTCGCCACCAGTGCTTTGGATTGCATTCGCGTGAAGCGCGTATTGAGTTTGAGCGTTAATTTGTCCAGGAGCATGAAACCAACGTTATGTCGCGTTTCTCGATATTCACGACCGGGATTTCCCAGGCCGATGATTAAAAAGGATTCTGTCATTCTTATTTCCGTCTCAGCCAAAGGTATATTCCGATAATGGAAAAAATTGCGATTGTCGCAAGACCCCCGTATACAATGCTAATGGAGACATCCGCTGGTGCCAAAGTTGCAGGGTTGCGCGGCAGGGAGGTTGGGGATGGGAAGGGGATCAAAGTTGGTGCTACCGTGGGAAATTGGGTTGGCGCTGGAGCCGTTGGAAGAGGTGTCGGGGTCTCCGCGGGAGTATAGTTTCTTACTCGCACATCCGAAACAAGAAAGTCACGAAAACTTCCATCTGAAAGAAACACTCGCAGCCGGATTACATAATTCCCATCCGTGATGACGGTTGTATCCCAGGTAATGAGTGTGCCTGACGAAACCGGCTGGCTGTTTGTAGCGATCAGGAACCATGTGGCGGTCGTATCATCCACGTAACTAAACGAGATTTCTGCCGAATTAAACCCAATAAGATCAGTCGACCCGGTTATCGCCTGCACGCCCATGAGTACACTTCCGGCTTGTGGTTCGTAAATAGCCGGGTCGGTAACCTGGGGTAATTTATCCAGGTTAGGGAAGGAAAAAACCATCCAAAATATGAGGGGTACGGTCAAGATGCGCATAGAAAACCAAGGATTGAGTCTAACACGAAGGAAGGCGTGGGTCAACATATTTAGACAAGATCATATAATCGCGTCCGGATCAGTAGCAGATTTGTATGGAAATATGCTAATTCCGAAAACTTGGCTATCATGAATTTGTTTTACATGTCGAAAAATTTATTTGATTTTGGGATTCCATCAATCAATTTTTTATCGCTGGAAATTTCCCGCTTATGAGGGTCCCCCGATCACAAAATATATCCCGGACAATTTGCAGATTGCTGTAAGTCATTTCAGCGATTTTCAGGGGAAACTACTCAATAGACCTGTGGATTTAGAAAATTCCCTGGTAAAGTCCCCGGTTATTTAATTTATTTATTTAGAAATATTGGAAGAATTATACTCTGTTCTTCATTTCGACCTCTTTTGATGTAAAATCGTCTGAACATGGCCAGTGTTATTACAGGAGAACTATGGATATTAATGAACAGATTTTTCAGTCTTCCGAAGCACTAACATTCGACGATGTGTTGGTGGTCCCATCATATAGTGAGATCCTTCCAGCTGAGTCTGATGTGACTGCCAGGTTGACCGCAGATATTCGCTTGAATATTCCCCTGCTTTCTGCCGCTATGGACACAGTCAGTGAGGCACGCCTGGCTATCGCCTTGGCTCGGGAGGGTGGGGTATGGGATTATTCACCGAAACCTGTCGGTGGAACAACAAGCCAATGAAGTGGATATGGTTAAACGTTCTCAGTCGGGGATGATCTCTGATCCCATCACCCTGCCGCCAGATGCCACACTCCAGCAGGCGGAAGAAATCATGTCCAATTATAAAATTAGTGGTGTTCCAATTGTGGATCAGGAAAAGAAATTAGTGGGAATCCTGACAAATCGTGACATCCGTTTTGTGGAACCATCCGATTACGATCAACCCATCAGCAACTTCATGACCCCCCAGCCGCTCGTAACGGCACCAGTCGGAATTAATCGCCAGGATGCAAAAGTTATACTCCAAAAGCATCGCATTGAGAAACTTCCGCTGGTTGATTCCATCGGTCACTTGAAAGGATTATTAACCGTCAAGGATATTCAGAAGGAGCGCGATTATCCCAGCGCAGCTCACGACGATCGCGGTCGATTACTGGTGGGAGCGGCTGTTGGTGTCGGTCCGGATCTCGAGCAGCGTGTTGGTCATCTTGCGGATGCGGGGGTGGATGTCCTTGTCATTGACACTGCACATGGTCACTCAAAAGGGGTGCTGAATGCTATTCGCCGGGTTCATGATAAGTGGCCGAAACTCCCGGTGATTGCCGGAAATGTTGTGACACCTGCAGGGACTCAAGCACTAATAGAAGCTGGCGCAGCTGCAGTCAAGGTTGGGGTCGGTGCCGGCTCCATTTGCACAACCCGCGTTATTGCAGGGGCAGGGATGCCTCAATTATCGGCTATTTATGCTTGTTCTCGCACAGCCCGTCCTTTCAATATTCCCATCATTGCAGATGGTGGAATAAAATTTAGCGGCGATATTATCAAGGCGATCGTGGCTGGTGCTGATACGGTTATGTTGGGAAGCCTGCTTGCTGGTCTGGATGAATCTCCCGGGGAGGTGGTTCTCCTCGAAGGAAGGCGTTTCAAAGAGTATCGCGGTATGGGTAGCATGGGTGCAATGCAAGGGTATGGAAAGGATCGATACGCTGGCGGACAGGCAAGCCCCTCGCACTTCACAAAAAGATGTTGGAAGAAAACTTGTTCCGGAAGGGATAGAAGGACGTGTCCCATTCAAAGGTCAATTACACGATTTCGTTTACCAACTGGTCGGCGGACTTCGTGCCGGGATGGGATATGCAGGTGCGCAAAATTTGGATGATTTGCGTGACCAGGACACAATTAGTGCGCATAACCAATGCTGGCCTCATAGAAAGTCATCCGCACGACGTTATTATCACTAAGGAAGCCCCAAATTATCAATTGACTCAGGATTAAAAGTGAAGCAGCGATTGATCACCGATGTGGAAGTCTGGCAGGCAGACCGCTGCAACCCAGGCTGACCGGGCATTGGAGCACTCTTGTGCAGGGCGGGTTGTTAGTGCATTGACGTTTATCGTTGTTGTTTTATGTTTGGGGCTTTGGATTACTGGTTTCCTTTTATTTAGAAACCAATTATTTGCGCAATCACTTTCGGTAAATTTGTTTACCAATTTGACATGCATTATTTTTTTTGGTGGGTTGGTGGTGGCTGTGTTTGTTGGAGCATTGGCAGGAAATTTCCTGCGCAGGACTTTTTGGAAATTTCTGGTCAAAAAGAATAAATAGAAATTTAGACCAGGATATATCTGCACATTTTCCAACTTTCCCGTATAATGAAGCAGTCTTCGAATACAGCCCTTATGGAGTTTGAAAATGAATCAAAATCGCAGCGAACAGATGGTAAACCGCCTCCGGGCTATGCAAGACTGCTGCACCGGATATTGAGGCCTCTGCGATTGTTTCGGTGGATGGATTAATTATGGCCTCGGCACTCCCGGCTGAAGTCGAAGAAGATCGGGTATCTGCAATGTCCGCGGCAATGCTCAGCCTTGGGCGAACGGATTGCGGAAGAACTTGGTCGCGGGGGATTGAACCAGGTGTACATCAAAGGTAGTAATGGCTTCATCGTCCTGACTTCAGTTGGCTCTGAAGCAGTATTGACTGCTTTAGCCCGTCAGGAGGGCAAGCTTGGTATTATTTTTCTGGAGATGCGCCGGGCAGCAGAGGACCTGGTTAAATTGGTCGGATGAAGCAAATTTATTATTAATCTTAATAACGTCTCTCATCAACCCGCGTGGGGAGGAAGCCACCCAATGGCCCTCCCCACGTCCTTTGTATTTTGAGAGGTAATCATGCCAACAAAATATATATTCTTTACTGGAGGGGTTGTTAGTTCCGTTGGGAAAGGCGTTACTGCTGCAGCAACCGGACTTCTTCTTAAATCTCGCGGCTTCAAGGTCACGGTCCAAAAACTCGATCCCTATATCAACGTAGACCCTGGGACGATGTCCCCCTATCAGCATGGTGAAGTGTATGTGCTGGATGACGGTGCGGAAACTGACCTGGATCTGGGACATTATGAACGTTTTGTTGACATCCGCTTGGGTCGCTTTAGCAATTTCACCACTGGCCAGGTTTATGCCGAGGTGATTGCCAAAGAGCGTCATGGCGACTACCTTGGAGGGACCATTCAGGTTATCCCGCATATCACCAATGAGATCAAGCGGCGCATCGGATTGGCTGCCAAAGAATCCGGTGCGGAAATTGTCATCCTTGAGATCGGGGGGACGGTTGGTGATATTGAGTCTCAACCTTTTCTGGAAGCCCTCCGGCAATTACGCAACGAGGTGGGACGCGAGAACACTTTTTTTGTCCATGTAACCTGGCTCCCATTCATCGGTGCTACCCAGGAACTCAAAACGAAACCGACCCAGCACTCGGTGGCTGCATTAAGATCCATCGGTATTTCTCCCAATATGATAATTGCCACGGTCAGATTACCCGCTTGAAGATGGATTAAGCGAAAAGATCGCCCTGTTTTGTGATGTGGACAAGCGCGCCGTTGTCCCAATGGTCACATCACAAGTTTTATATGAAGTTCCCCTCCTTCTCGAACAAGCCGGGGTGGGGGATTATCTGGTGGAAAAACTGGGTCTAAAAGCCACGATCAAACCGGATTGGAGTCCGTGGAGGCAGTTGGTGGAAAGGGTCCGCACACCAAAACCGGTCAGTAAAAATTGCCTTGGTTGGAAAATATGTTGAGTTGAAAGATGCATACATGTCGGTGCGGGAGGCCGTCAATCATGCTGCCTTATCGCTGGGTTTGGAAGCGGAAATCCAGTGGGTACTTTCCAGTGACCTGGAGAAAGGCAAAGGCTGGGACCTGGTAAAATCCGCAAATGGAATTATCGTTCCCGGAGGATTCGGTTCACGAGGCATTGAAGGAAAGATCCAGACTGCAAAATTTGCGCGCGAGGAAAAAATCCCATACCTGGGTTTGTGCCTTGGGATGCAGGTGATGTGTGTGGAGTTCGCTCGCGATGTGCTTGGATATGAAGACGCCAACTCTACCGAATTTGATCGCAGTACTTCTCACCCGGTAATTGATCTCATGCTTGAACAGCGTGCGATTACGGATATGGGTGGCACCATGCGTCTGGGACTGTACCCTTGCGTACTTCAAACCGGAACAAAGGCTGCTGCTTCATATGGTGAAAAGCAGGTGGAGGAGCGTCATCGCCACCGCTGGGAATTCAATAATTCATACCGCGACAGATTTCGAAAAAGCTGGGATGTCCTTTTCTGGTATCTCCCCGGATGGCCTCCTGGTGGAAATAGCTGAAATTAAGAGACCATCCGTACATGGTCGGCAGTCAGTTTCACCCCGAGTTCCTCTCGCGCCCGATGCGCCCGCATCCGCTATTTGTGGGCTTGCTAAAAGAGGCAGGGAAAAAAGCTGGGATCACGGTGGAAAAATAAGTTATACTCTCCTGCTAACAACCCTCTAATGGGAAATCAGGAATTTATCAAATGGAGTGAATTTATGGATACTACAATTGAAATCATATCTGGTCAGGAAATTCTGAACTCACGCGGCAATCCGACCGTGGAAGTTGAAGTCATCCTGGCGGATGGTTCTTGGGGACGAGCCGCAGTCCCATCAGGTGCATCTACTGGCATCCACGAAGCTCTGGAACTTCGTGATGGAGATAAGAAACGATACAACGGCAAAGGTGTGCTGAAAGCCGTGGCTGCTGTGAATGGTGAAATTGCCGATGACCTTTTTGGCTGGGACGCTACTGATCAAAAAGCCATTGACTCTGAAATGCTCTCTCTTGACGGCACGCCTAATAAATCCAAATTTGGAGCCAACGCAATATTGGGTGTCTCGCTTGCGGTTGCCAAGGCTGCCGCTTCAGCGCTTGGCTTGCCCCTCTATCGATATATCGGTGGCGTGTATGCCCATATTCTGCCAGTTCCAATGATGAACATTTTGAATGGTGGTGCACACACCGCTTGGCAGTCCACCGATGCCCAGGAGTTCATGGTCATGCCTTTCGGTGCTCCCACCTTTGCGGAAGGGCTGCGTTGGGGCGCAGAAATCTACCATGCCCTGAAATCTGTTCTTAAAGACAAGGGCTACGTCACCCTGGTTGGAGATGAGGGCGGATATGCTCCTTCTCTCAAGGCAAATAGTGAAGCAGTTGAAGTTATATTGGAAGCCATCCTCAAGGCCGGGTTCAAGGCAGGCCGCGGTGAACAAGTCGCAATTGCTCTCGACCCCGCTGCTTCAGAACTTTATGACGAAGAAACTAAAACGTACAACCTTGCGTAAAGAAGGAAAGAAATTGACCGGACCACAAATGGTCGAGTTCTGGGCAAAATGGGTCAAGGATTATCCGATTGTTTCGATAGAAGACGGTCTGGCTCAGGATGATTGGGAATCATGGAAATTGATGGTCAAAACTCTGGGCGATAAAATTCAGATAGTAGGGGACGACCTGCTTGTCACCAATCCTGACCGGGTTCGGCGCGCTATTGAAGAAAACGCAGCCAATGCCCTGCTTGTGAAACTCAACCAGATTGGCACCTTGACTGAGACCATCGAGGCCGTCGAAACCTGTCATCGTGCTGGCTGGCGGGCGGTCACTTCTCATCGTTCCGGCGAGACCGAAGACAGCACCATTGCTGACCTGGCTGTGGCTTTAAACATGGGTCAGATTAAGACTGGCGCTCCCGCACGTTCTGATCGCGTCGCAAAATACAACCAACTCCTTCGCATCGAGGCCGAATTGGCTGATACTGCAAAATACGCCGGCTGGGATGCACTGGGCCGCTAGGATCCCAAAGAATAAAAATACCGCGCACTAACAGGTGCGCGGTATTTTTATTCTTGAATTCGGTCTGTTGGTTTTACGCTTTCGAAACTGCTACAAAAATCATCGGCCGGCGGCCAGTTTGGTTTCGAAGCAGGCTTCTCACCGCATCGGTGATGGTTTTTTCATCATCGGATCCGCCGCTGTTTACCAGGTCAGTGACCTTTTTTTGGACAGCTGGAACGAGCGTTTCAGCATCTTCCGGGGAAATAAATCCGCGGGTGATGACCTCGGGCTCTTTCAGTAACCGGTTGGAATATTTATCCAAGGTTGCTGTTATCAAGACGATCCCCGACCGCGCAAGTTGCTCACGTTCGCGCATCACGTCTGGACCAATTTCACCCACGCTTTCCCCTTCAACGAATACATATCCTCCAGGCATGCGTTCTGCAAGTGTAAATTTCCCATCAACCAGTTCCACCACTTGTCCGTTTTCAACTACAGCAATATTCTCAGTCGGGATACCTACTTGTTTCGCCAGGTTGGCATGTCGCCTCAATTGATGTAGTTCACCGTGTATGGGCATGAAAAATTTTGGGCGCACCAGGTTTAGCAGGAGTTTTTGTTCCTCCGAACTGGCATGACCTGAAACATGCACAGGTGAGATGGCCTCATGAACCACCTCTGCTCCGCGTCGCATGAGTCGGTTGATTGTTTTGCTGATGGCTTCCTCGTTGCCGGGGATCGGGTGGGAAGAGAGCACGATGGTATCGCCGCTTTGCACGTCAAATTGGCGGTTGGTCCCTGTTGCGAGTCGTCCAATAATGGATGAAGGTTCTCCTTGTGACCCTGTGCACATCAACACGACATCCTTGTCATGCAAGATGCAGGGCTTCTTCAAGCCCAACCAGGGTATTTTCAGGGATCTCAAGGTAACCCATCTTTTGAGCGATTTTTGCATTGTCCACCATGCTGGTCCCAACAAAAGCCATTTTCCGCTTATGTCGCACGGCAGCATCTGCCACTTGCTGCATTCGGGCAATAAGGGATGCAAAGGTCGCAATGATGATGCGTCCGGGTGCGCTCCGAAAAACCTCGTCAAAAGCAGGGCCGATTACCCGTTCTGAAGGTGTCCAGCCAGGTCGTTCAGAATTGGTCGAATCACCCAGCAGCACTGCCACTCCCCGGGCAGAAAACTCGGCCAATTTGGCAAAATCGGTTGGCCAATTGTCAACCGGAGTTTGGTCAAATTTATAATCGCCCGTGTGGACGATCAACCCTGCCGGGGTGGTGATCCCCAGGCCAATTGCATCCGGGATGGAGTGGCAAACGTGGAAAGTTTCCACCTGGAATGGTCCAATCTTTACGGTTTCTCCCGCTTGAACGGTCCGCAGAGTCAGCTTTGCCCGAAAGCCCGTTTCGAGCTAATTTCACATCGATTAATCCCCGGGTCAGGGGAGTGGCGTACACGGGAGCGGGGACAACTGCAAGCAGGTGCTGTATGGCACCGATGTGGTCTTCATGCCCATGGGTGATAAATATTCCGTCCACCCGGGTGGCATTGTCTCGCAAGTATTGGAAGTCAGGGATGATGTAATCCACCCCCAGCATATCGTTATCCGGAAACATAAGTCCGGCATCCACTACCAGGATTCGACCGCCGTACTCGTAGGCCATCATATTTTTGCCCACTTCGCCCAGCCCACCTATGGGAATGATACGTAATTTTTGTTCTTTACTCATTATTTTTCCTTTTTTCTACCCGCCCATTAAAATAAAACACAAACCCCCCTTGAATTGTTTAGGGGTAATCTGAACAGGTAAATTTTAATTGCCAACTGCCGTGAGGCAGTAAAAGTTTACTTTTAAACGATAGTGCACAAAAGTGATATTCTATCTAGGCAGGGTCAGTATAGCAGGTGCAGGGAGATTTGTCAAAGTTGATAAATTGTTTAGCCAGGGTAATATATTAAATAATAGAGTATACGTAAAAAATATTGGTCATTTCTTTGACCTGTTCCCACCCCAACAATTCTTGAATAATCTGAGATCAGGAAGGAATGATCTGCGCTTGGAATCCGGGTTATCAAAACCCACCATTGTCTCCAAGTGATTTTTATAACGAAGGTAGCGCGTATTACTCGGGATGGAATCAAAAACTGGCGTAGATAACAAACGCCTGTTATTCATAATTGGCGGAAATATTCCTGGTGAAAGTTGTATCCGAGAAGATCTTCTATAATTAGTAGGAAACAATCCTGGGCAGCTTTTTCGCTTGAACGATCCACTTCTTTACCTGCTTAACCCCCGGCATCCCATTTACCAGGTTCTTGGCTTTGTTGACATCGACCATCTTTGCATATAAGTTGTCTGCCACCCGGTTGGACAATTCCACCACCGTATCCACGCCGGCTTTTTCCAACAGGTCCGAAAATTGCTTCCCTACACCTTTGATTCGGTACAGGTCCGCTCGATTCACCCATTCCAGGATCATAGTATGGGTAATCCCTGTTGTTTTTGCGATATCCTTGCGGCCTTTATCGGATGCTCCCATTTTCAAGAGCGTTTCCACGGAGCGAACCCCGGCTTTGGCTAGCTTAGCTGCATAGGCTGGTCCGATACCTTCAATATCACTGATTTTCATTATTTTCTCCTTGTTTAAATTGAAAAATGCGGATATTCCGATGGAAGGAAAGCCTGATTATTATTTCTTTTTTAGAAAATTGGATGCGATAGTTCCAGGCACGATTGGTGCTTTCTTATGGATCGAGTCATTATTCTAGGTGCCATCGATTTGCACCTCTTTGGGGCTGGTAGGTTCTTATAGAATAATTCAATCACTATTTTTCTGGGCGCAGTGAAGTACCAGCGTAATTCCGGTCTTTTTTCGATGATTTTTTCAGGTAAACAAAATTTTCTCCCGGAAGATAATTATGGAATAGTGATTGGAAATTTATTGTAGCATGAAACAGGTGGGATGCAACATAATTTGAAACACATTCTTCCTTCAGCTGTCTTTTCACGGACTCATTGTAACCCGCGAAAGAGTGAATTCCTCTTGGTGTTACAATCGAACAATATATTTGGAGGTTGAATGAAATCTTCACAACTGCGCCTGCGTTACTGGCGTATCATGGCATTTTTTGCTCGAACAACGCTTGGATTTATTTTTTGGGAATTAATTCTTGCACGGATCGGATTTCGAAAATTAACTCGTCGAACACGCCCAGACCGCTACCGGCGCGTTGCGGCGCAGTTCCGCATTCTGGCAATCCGCATGGGCGGGGTAATGATCAAAGTTGGTCAATTCCTTTCATCCCGCCTGGATGTCCTCCCCCCAGAAATAACGGAGGAATTGTCAGGTCTGCAGGATGAAGTGCCTCCTGAAGAATTTGACGATATTCGTCGTGAAGCAGAGGCAGGGCTGGGGGCTCCCCTGGCAGAGAAATTTATTTATTTTGATGAAACCCCTCTTGCAGCAGCATCTCTGGGTCAGGTTCACCGGGCGAGATTATGTATCGATGATAGACCAGGCGAATTTTGTAATGTTGTTGTTAAAATTCAACGCCCTTATATTGAACAATTAATCGAAGTGGATTTAACTGCCCTTGGACAAGTCGGGTCTTGGCTGGAGAAATATCCTCCCATTTCCAAGCGCACGGATGTTCCTGCCTTGGTTGGAGAATTTTCTTCAACCATTCGCGAAGAAGTGGATTACCTTGCTGAAGGTCGCAATGCTGAAATATTCGCGGAACATTTTAAAGACGTATCTCGCGTTCACGTTCCACGCGTGGTTTGGAGTCACACAACTCGCCGTGTTTTAACCTTGGAAGATGTGTTTGCAATAAAAATAACCGATTATGATGCCATCTCTTCAGCAGGCATCGATCGATTGGAAGTCGCTAATGAGCTGCTCGACATTTACCTTAAACAGATTTTTGTGGATGGTTTTTTTCATGCTGACCCGCATCCAGGAAACTTGTTTATTACCCCGGTAGCTGGTCTCGCTGATAATGGAAAACAGGCCTGGCGTCTCACATTTGTCGATTTCGGGATGGTGGGTCATGTTCCTGATAACCTCCGCACAGGGTTGCGCGAAATGCTTGTAGCCATAGGAATCCAGGACGCTTCCCGTCTTATCCGTTCTTTCCAAACCCTCAACGTTCTATTGCCCGGCACGGATTTGGCACAACTTGAACAGATGAGTGCATCAATGTTTGACATGTTCTGGGGGAAGTCAATGGACGCGATTCGCCAACTTAATCCGGAAGAAATGATCCGGTTTGCAGACCGATTCCGTGACCTGATGTACAACATGCCATTCCAGCTCCCGCATAATCTCTTGATGCTGGGGAGGACCGTGGCCATCCTTTCTGGCATGTGCGTCGGGCTCGATAAAGAGTTTAATCTTTGGAACCAACTTGGTCCTTATGCAACCAAGCTCGTTTCCCAGGAAGTAGGGTCCAATTGGCGGGTTTGGCTTGATGAAATCGGGAATGTGCTCAAGGAATTGATCTCAATCCCCGCCAAAATGGGGCGCGTATTAAGCCAGGTGGAACGGGGTGATATAACCGTTCAGGTCCCTGCGATCAGCCGGCAAATGGGCTCCCTGGAGAAGGCTGTCAACCGCTTGACTGGCAGTGTCATTTTTACAGCTCTTCTTCTTGGCGGTGTTTTAATGTATGGAGATGGGGAGCAGCTCCTCGCATATATCTTATTTGGAATTTCATCAATGGTTCTGGTTTGGACACTCTTCTTTATCAAGTCAAGCTCACGTCGGTTCCACCCATAATTAAAAAAAGCCACCCTGCCTATGCTGGGTGGCTTTTGATCTATATTTATTCCTTTTTCTTTGGCTCGTCCATCCGTTCAAGCGTTGCGTCGATCATGCTACGCCATGCCAGCAGCATTTCTTTTCTTGCCTTGCGGCGGTGCTCGCTGAACCCTTGGGGGAGCATCCCTTCGATACTCTTGTGGAATTCTTCCCGCGCGGTACGGAAATGTTGTCTGGTTTCTTCGGAAATCTTTCCTTCAAATGGTTTATAGGTTTGTGCGGTTTTTTCAGGCATATGAATACTCCTTATCATTTCTGGATTATAGCGCGGAGTTGTTCTTCCAGCAATATCTGGATAATTCTAGTAAAATTACTGGAATCTACAATAAACTAATTCTTCGACATTGAAGCAAAAGAGTTTTGCATGATAAATTTCTAATTTTGACAAATACTCGCTGCAATCCTGGTCATTAATACTATTTAGATCTGATCCATCGCTGGAGGAGGTGTTTTGTGGAGTACCGGATTCTTGGGTTGACTGGCTTAAAGGTTTCACCACTTTGTTTGGGTACAATGCAATTTGGATGGACCGCGGATGAGACCGCATCGCACCGGGTCTTGACGGCAGCTTACGAGTTGGGCGTAAATTTTATTGACACCGCTGATATCTATTCGCGTTGGGCGGACGGGAATCCTGGTGGGGTTGCAGAGCAAATTATCGGTCATTGGATGAAACAGAATCAAATTCCTCGCGAAAAAGTTATCCTGGCCACAAAAGTTCGCGGCAATATGGGTGGGGGACCGGATGACGAAGGTCTTTCGCATAGACACATATTTGATGCCGTCGAGAATTCTTTACGCCGGTTGGGGACTGATCATCTTGATCTTTACCAGGCTCACTGGACGGATGAGAAAACTCCTGTTGAAGAGACTCTGCGTGCGTTTGATGAACTGGTTAGGCAGGGGAAAGTTCGTTATATCGGTGCATCGAATTATTCGGCATGGGAATTAATGCAGGCCCTTTGGGATTCAGACCGCAATGGCTTGCCCCGTTACGATACGCTTCAACAGCACTATAATTTGGTTCATCGGGACGAATTTGAGCGCGAACTTGCAGCCGTTTCAAAAACGTATCACCTTGGAGTTATCCCCTATAGCCCTCTCGCAGGTGGGTTCCTCACTGGAAAATATCGCCGAAATCTCACCCCCATTTCATCCCGCGCGAGTGGAGTAAAACGTTACTATACTGAGAGGAATTGGTCCCTGCTTGATGTCATGGATGCGATGGCAAAAGAGAAGCGCTCGAGCATCTCACAAATCGCACTTGCCTGGCTTCTTGCCGACCCTCTCATAACCAGCCCAATTATCGGGGCGAATTCGGTCGAACAGTTAAAAGACAATCTTGGTGCCCTGGATGTTCACCTTACCTCGGCAGAAAAATCGACCCTGGATAATGCTTCAGACTGGAAAGGATCATCTGATTGACAATTATTTCATGTTTTCGTTCCATAAAATCGAAAATATCCTTGTCACATTATTTGAACGGTGAAAACAATTATTTTATGGAAATATGCCATTCTGAATCGCGGATGATGTTTGCGTGGATGAAATACCTTGTTATACTGGAAATCACAGGATTCACATGGTTTTTATTTTGAAGGTGTCACGTCGTTCAGTATTGATTTCCCAATTCTAGCTGTAACGTTGAGGTGATATGCCAGCAAAAGTGATACTCAACCCCTATTCGAACAGGTGGAAGGCCAGGGATCGCTGGCCCGAAGCGGAGGCAGCCCTGAAAGCTGCTGGCGTGGATTTTGAATTATCCATTTCTGAACGACCGGGTCACATAACTGACTTGGCTGAAGAGGCAGTCCGACAGGGTTATTCACCGATTATTGCTGCGGGTGGAGATGGAACTATTGGCGAGGCTGTGAATGGAATGTCTCGTGCTGCAAAATCCGATTCAGACTTGTTGGGTCCATTTGGTATTCTCCCGCTTGGTACAGCCAATGATATGGTGTACAACTTATCCTTGCCTTTGGATCTTCAGGCTGCTGCGAATGTCATAAAGTCTGGAAATACCCGCCGCATGGATGTTGGCAGGGTCAATGATCGCTATTTCGCTAATAATTCGGCTGCAGGTCTTGAACCTTATGTCACCACAAAACAAGTCCGGATAACGTGGATCAGCGGAATCCTTCGATATTTGGTTGCGGCAGTTTGGGCGATCATGGAACGTCCCAAATGGGTGGCAAATATTACGTGGGACGATGGCGAATACAACGGTCCCATCTCCTTGGTAACGGTCGGAAATGGCGCTCGATCCGGTGGGGTGTTTTATATGATCCCCCATGCTGACCCTTTCGATGGGAAATTGACTTTTGTTTATGGTTACCGACCGACCCGCCTTGCGATGCTATCCACCTTACCCCGTGCCATGAAACCGGATGTGGGAAGTTATGTGGAGGTCGATGGGATTTTCGAGCAGAACGCAACTTGGATAAAGATCCACCTTGAAAATACTTCCCCCGCACATACGGATGGAGAGATATTTTCAAATGCGATCCAGGATTTGGAATATCACATTTACCCCGCTAGGCTCCAAATGCTTATGCCTTAATTGGTTGCAAAAATAACCAACGCTTCTGCGTGGAACTGACCACCAAAAACCCGGCATTGATAAAAAGAAAGCGCTTCGTGTGACAATTAACCACATGAGGCGTTTTTTACTAATATGCTGGATTTATGGGATTCCCGTTTTCTTCCCTTGAAGCAAAATTGTGGGCACGGATCGCGCAGCACTCGAACCCTGGAATTAAAAAAGCCTCAATGGCTTTTTGACTGTGGGCGCGGATCGCGCAGCACTCGAACCCCGGAATTAAAAAAGCCTCAATGGCTTTTTGACTGTGGGCGCGGATCGCGCAGCACTCGAACCCCGGAATTAAAAAAGCCGTAATGGCTTTTTGACTGTGGGCACGGATCGCGCAGCACTCGAACCCTGGAATTAAAAAAGCCGTAATGGCTTTTTGACTGTGGGCGCGGATCGCGCAGCACTCGAACCCTGGAATTAAAAAAAGCCTCAATGGCTTTTTGACTGTGGGCGCGGATCGCGCAGCACTCGAACCCTGGAATTAAAAAAGCCGTAATGGCTTTTTGACTGTGGGCGCGGATCGCGCAGCACTCGAACCCTGGAATTAAAAAAGCCGTAATGGCTTTTTGACTGTGGGCGCGGAGGGGCTCGAACCCCCGACCTCATCAATGTGAGTGATGCGCTCTAACCGGCTGAGCTACGCGCCCGGGGTGAGCGGGATTATAGTCGAGGTTATTGGCTTTAGCAAGGATTCGATCTTCTACGGTAAATAATCAAGCGGGTTTACATAACCCAATGTTGAATTCATTAATTCAAAATGCAGGTGTGGTCCGGTTGATGTACCGCCTGTCATCCCCACTAATCCGATCAAATCATTTTGACCTACGTTTTGACCGCATGATACATTGATTTGACTGAGATGGGCATACAGTGACTGCCAGCCGTTCCCATGATCTATGATGACTAGGTTGCCATACCCCCAGTCATTCCAGCCGGAATATACGACAGTTCCTGCATCCGTGGCAAACACGCCATTCCCGCTGGCCCCTGCAAAATCGACCCCAAAGTGTCTCAGTTCTGGAGTGAAAGGAGTTCCAGAGAGCCAGTGTTCGGTCGTGGGGTAAACAAAGTTTCCATACCCCACTTGGATAAAACTTATCCCTCCGCACACTCCCTGGCCCCACACGTGCACCGAGGGATTGGATTGCACGAGTTGCGCAGGTGCGGTCCACGAAGTAAATTCGCGTTTCCCGCCCGGAACGATTAACCATGCCCCGGCTGCAATATTTGGATTGCTCAAGTCTCCGATCTTATCCGGATCAAGATGGTTGCCTGGATAATTAATTATGCTCTCTGCATCCACGCCGAAAACTTCAGATACTTTGGTTAGGCTTTCTGTACCCTGCCACTGGTAATACGTCCCATCTACGGGCAAAATATTAAGTTGTTGCCCTTCTTTGATTAAGTCCGGCCTATCCTTTAAAGTAGCATAATTGCCAAAAAGGATCGAAGTCGGTTTCAACCCGAATTTATCGGCAATAATAAAGAGCGAATCACCTTTCTGGACGGTATAAGTGATTACCTCCATGCGGGGTCGGCTTGGGATGATCGTGTGTATCTCGGCCTGGCGAGGAATACCATCCAGTGCAAAAGCAATTTCAACAGGGAGCTGGGATACAAGGGATGTAGGGACAGGTGTCAAGTTGGATTGTTCTGGCAGGCTTGTAGCTCTCCCCAGATTTGCTTGTCCGAGCAGCCAAACCACTGCAACCACCATAACCACCGCGAGAGCGTTGGTTCCAACGCGTGCTGATAGCTCACCTAATCCCAGGTGGGCAAGGCGTTCCATCCATCTTGTGATTATATTTGGCTGGCGATCAGGTAATTCTCCCCGTTTATCCTCGTTCACCTGAGGAAATTCCTGCAGTGGGTTGTTATCCATAGGGCGCCATCATAACATGTCAATAATTGACAGTCAAGCTGCCTTTTAATCTCGAATTTAGCGAAATTTACTCCAGGGTTACGCAGGAATGATGCAATCTGCGCGGTCGTTGCCAGGACTGTTGACCAGGGTTGAAACGGGATAAGCCTCCATTTCCTCGCTTGGAAACGGAACCAAAAGAGGTTGAAGTCGGGTTGGGCTTTGGGGGGAGGAATCGATCCATTGCGTGTAGGTATTTGAAGATAAAATAACCGGCATCCGGTTGTGCAACTTCGCCATTAGCTCATTAGGCTCGGTCGTAATTATCGTGGCAGATCGAACCTCTGACCCGTCCGGCGACTGCCAGTGTTCCCATAATCCGGCAAATGCAAACGGAGCTCCGGATTTTAACTTGATGAAATGTGGCACTTTGGATTTTGTCTCGGGGCGCGCTTGCCATTCGAAGAAGCCGTCTGCAAAGATTAAACAACGATGGTATTTATATGCCGACCGGAAAGCTGGTTTCTCAGCCAGGGTTTCGGCGCGGGCATTGATCATTCGGTTTCCGATTGAAGGATCCTTTGCCCATGAGGGCACAAGGCCCCACACAAAGAAATCGGCACGGTTTGTTCCATCATTTGGAAGAGCCAGGATGGGCTGGCTGGGAGCGATGTTATATCTCGGGGCATCCACAGGTGGAAATGCAAATTCAGGAAAAGCTGCTTGCAAGTCCCCGGGGTCTATGGTTAACGCATATCGTCCGCACATGATTCTTCTCCTAAATTTTTAAACGTCGGATATCACCTTCTCGTACGGTTACTCCAATTTCATCCAGGTGTTCCAACAATGGTTGCACGTATTTCCGCGTGGTATGTAAAATATCTCGAACTTCAGCGAGTGTAATTTGTCCCTTTTCTCGTAGTGTAACCTGGATTTTCTCCACCATTTCATCATAAACCGTCTTTTCAAAGACGATCTCGTCTGACACCACCACTAGGTCGCCCGACTCTCGCATAACACTGAATATATCTTCTCCCACTTCATTCTGACATTCTTTTATGGTAGGGGGAGTGTGAGGGGTCGCAGAAAATAATTTTATTAACTTATCCACTTTCACCTGCTGGAAAGGGGAAAAGCGGACTTTATGTTCTGGTAATGCAATCCATTTTGGACCTTCCGTGAGTACTCCCTCTTTTGCCATTTTTATCATGACCATATTGAACAAGCGGGGGGCAAGGTTTAACCGGCTTTTGAGTTCCTCCCGTGGCATCCCATGTCTGAGGGGAAGGGAACTATGATAGGCGCCTAATACCCCTGCTACCGTTTGTTTGAGTTCTATCCATTGCGAATTCGGAAGTACTAAACTGTCTATAGTCCAAGGGCCATCTTCCAATATAACCAGCCGACCGGTATCCAGTAGTTCGTTAATACCTGATGTAATTGTGGCGTCATCCAACCTGGAACGTGCACCAATATCATTGATTATCGCCATCCCCAGCGCAAGACTCGTTTGCAGTAAAACCTCTGAGGGGGAACCTTGTGCGGTGGATCTAAGCCCCTCAAGAACTGCAAGGTCGAATCGTTTATGACGTCCCTTTGGATGTGGGTCCACCACCGCTCCTCCCCCCAGGATTTCTCCAGGGGATGGGCGGCGCAGAATGTACCGGTCGCCTCGTACAGCCACCACGGGAGTGTGTAGTTCAAGTTGCAGCCAGCCGGTTTCTCCTGGGTTAAGCATTTCCGTGCCTAACAGCCGCGCGTCGGCAATCGTCTCAGATGTTCCAAGATATATTTTTACTTCGGTATGATGATGAAATGGGGCTGATACATCTTGGAGGAGGCGGAAGCTGAGATCCAGTCGCTGCGTTGTTTGGTACTGGCCCGGAATGGTAACCAACTCACCTCTTTTAATTTGCCCTAAATTCATTCCTGAGATATTTACTGCCGTTCGGCTTCCAGGAACCGCTGTTTCTTCAGTTTTTTTATGCGTCTGGAGTCCGCGGATGCGCCCTCTTGATCCTGATGGCAGGATTTCAACTTCATCTCCACAGGACAGAATTCCATCTATAAGTGTGCCTGTAACAACTGTCCCAAATCCTGAGATGGTAAAGACTCTATCCACAGGCAGCCGTGGTCTGCCGAGATTGGGGCGTTTCATCGTTGACAGTAATAGATTATCGATCTCTTGAAGGAGCTCTGGAAAGCCTGCGCGGGTAACGGATGAAACACGTTGGATGGGAGCATTTTGTAAAACTGTACCCCCAACAAAATTGCGTATATCCACTTCGATCAAATCCAACCACGCGGGATCATTTACCAGGTCAATTTTGGTCATTACGATGATCCCACCCTGAATTTGCAGCAAATCAAGGATAGCCAGGTGTTCGCGCGTCTGGGGCATAATTCCTTCATCCGCTGCAATGACAAACAGGGCGGCATCTATACCTCCAACACCCGCTAGCATGTTCTCGATGAAATCTCGGTGCCCCGGTACATCAACGATACCAATTTCCTCGCCACTTGGCAGGTTCAGCCAGGCAAACCCGAGGTCTATGGTCATTTCCCGTTCTAGCTCTTCTTTAAGACGGTCAGGGTGAATGCCAGTTAACGAGGCAATCAGGGTGGACTTCCCATGATCCACGTGCCCGGCAGTACCGATAACGTGCATGTTACCTCATTTTCGCAGAGGCAGCGCATCGTTCCAAAATGTCTGCGAATTATTTTGTACTCATGATGCGCCCATAGGCTGAAAGAAGCTCATGGATTTGAGCAAGCATACCCTGGAATAATTGCTCGTTGGCATCCTTTGTTTGTTGAAGGACATCCTGCTGGGTCTGGGTTAAGTCTTCCAGTGCCGTCAACCGCACTTCAATTTTTGCCACATCGCTGCGGGTATCTTTATGAGTTTCCTCTTGCGAAAGCGTAAAACTTGTCCATCGTTTTTGATCATCTGCTTTGAAAGTAACCCATTCCTGCCGGAACCGATCTTCGACCAATCTCTGCATTTCCGTAATCTCATTGATTCTGCGTTCAAATTTTTGCACCATTTCATCGTATTTTTCCTGGGTGCGTTTCACGGTCCTTTGAGTAACTTCTAGGTCCTGCAAATTTCGATCCAGTGCCTCAGATTGCTTGTGCAGGCTATTTAAATTTGATTCCCATTCTTTCCAGGTGCGGTCTCGATCTACCTGTAACCGCGCTTGCGTTTCAATGAAATTGATCTGCATCTGCCGTCGTTCGGCTTCAGTTGTAAGAATTTCATTTAAACGTGTTTCAATTCGACGAATGCTGTCAGTAAATAGATCTGTTTTCTCGCGTGCCTCATCCAGTCGTTTACGAGCTGCGATGAGCTCCCCCTGTAGGTCAGCTAGGCGTTTGCTGTCTTGTCTCCTGGGTTCCTCGGTGGCTTTTTGTGCACTTTGTATCCCCTCGACAGTTTTTACCATCTCCTGCATCCGCGATTCCCATTCTGCAATAAGTTTGTTGCGATGGATTTCCTCATCAGCGCGGGATTTGAGTTCGCGTTTGATCTCTGCGATAGGTTCTTTGACTTTTCTTAGGTCTGTGACCGATTTATGGATTCCCTCAAATTGGATTTGATAGCGTTTGTCAATTTCAGGCTGTTGATCAAGATGCTTTTTATCTAGTTCATCAATGTAATTGATGATTTCTATCCGTTGCTGTGCCAGGGCATTATCAAACTGCTCAATCCTTGCAGGTGCGCTGGATAGGCGGGTTATTTGGGTGTTGAGTTCCTTGATTTTTTTATTTGCAGTCTTCAAGTCACCTTCAAGATTACTGGCGCGTTGAACGAGCGCATCCACCGTACTTTTATCCTTGCGATGTTCTTCATCCAGCCAGTCCAAACGCTTTAAGATTTGTTCGAATTCCATCTATATCCTCCGATGGGTGGGGGTAATATTCTTAAAGAAGCACGAGTACGATTATACTGCTTGTCGGAAAATTTCAGAAATTTGGTTCTTTCCTTCCCCTTTTGGATTATTGGCGGAAATGAGTGATTCCATTTCGTAATAAATCCGGATTACCCTCCCAAATGGACAAAAATTGATGGAAATTTGGATAGCAGCGGAGACACCCATTGTGGAAATATTCCCAACAGGATTAATACGAATATCCCCACGGATATGAGGATTCGCTGGGTAAGGGTTTCACGTAGATTCCCAATAGACTCCCTCAGGTGCAGCTGCCAATGCTAAAAGTACCCGGATCGCGCTGAAGAAAAGCCCAAGGGTACCGGCGACGACCCAAATGATCGATGCGGGGGTTGTTGTGGCTAACCCTTCCCATGCGGCCAGGTGAGCAGGAAATCCAGCCAATAAAGGCATTCCGGCAATTGCCAGGTTCGAAAGCACCAGACCAGTTGCAGCAAACGGCCATTTGCGGATTAGACCCTTGCTGTCAATAAGGGATTGAGTAGGATTCTGTTCTTTTAGGATGGTTAATGAAAGTGCCCAAACAGTCAGGCTGATGGTCCGTGGTACAAGAAGGAAGAAGAATAAGTTCAGACCAGATGTTCCCAGCAAGCTTAGAGTCAGGATTGAAAATCCTGTCTCTGTGATGACCGCATATCCCATGATTCGCCCCAAATGCTGCTGGAAGGCTCCCAGGATCCCTCCACTCACCACCATAATTAATCCTACTGTGGTTAATACATTTCCAAGTGAAGACGCATCCCGTAACCATGAATAATGGTCCAGGAATCCCAACCCGAAAAATAAACCAACGGTGGGGAACATCCACAATATGAACCCTACCATGATTGGTGATGCTTCTTCCATTAATAATGGGATCCAACTATTAAATGGGAAAATTGCCAGTAAAAACGCAAATCCAAAACCGATCAGGATCGCCGCTTGCTGAACCAACCCGATATTGCCGGGGTTGGCATCAATACCTGCCAATAACCATCCTGAAAATAAAATGAAGGGTATGCCGAGAGTCTGCAAAATTAAAAACCTGATCAATCCCTTGCCGGCGCTTTTTCCCGGTGTTGAAAGGAGCGGGATGGAAAGTAGAACAGCCATTTCAATCAATAATGCCGCGTATAGAAAGGGTTCTACTGAAAGTGCAGCAACTAAAAGGGCGACGATCGCCAGGCCCAGGGAATATAACAGGCGTGCTGAATTTATAGCTAGGGCTGAGGCAAACCATACAAACGCTGAACCATAGATAAGAGCAAGAAGCGGTTGGTCGGTATATCCCAGTACTAGTCTGCGCCCCAGGATTGTGAGGGATGGAGCAAGTTTAAATGACCAGTTTCCGATCGTCATCACTGTATCTACTGGCAATAGCCAGGCAGCCAGGGTCAGTACCAGGGTGAAAATGCAGGCGATCAGCGGGGTTGCTTTCTGATTGCGGACCAGTACAAGGACTCCCCCTATAATGAGTGGCGTAAATATCCATATAATTGGCGCGCTCATCGTTTTCCCTCTTGCTGCATATTTATGAGGAATGCGCCTGTTAATGCGAGCCCAAGGTTTACTGCAGATAATAGCGCTGCCACGAGTGTGGAACTTTCTACAGCAGCGTAAATAATTTCAAATCCGGCGAGAACTGTTAATAGGCCGAGTACCACTCTAAAAGGCTGGGCGCTTATCCCGAGTTGAAAAAGACCCATTCCAACCAGGAGTAGGCTTCCCCATGCGATCGGCAGGTTTAATCCTAACCAGGTCGACGCTCGCAGGGAAAGTGCAAAGGTGGCCGCTACGATGATTCCGGAGGTAAAAATCCTGAATAACCGTCCCTGCGGCCAGGCCGACTCGGTCTCCTGAATCAGATTTCCGCTAAGTTGTGCCATTCCAAGTACTGTGCAAGCCATCCACCCAGTCACTAATTTCCCTGCTGCCATCGAAATTGGCCAATGAGTCTGCACAAGCCAAAAAATGCACAGATATTGGACAGCCATAAATCCAATTCCCACCCTCCAATTTCGATGAAGAAGTACCCCTGTGGAGGTGGTCAAAGCCAATATTAAGGCGATCCAATTAATGAGGGTCAACATGATTATCGGGCTTGCGTCGTTAGGACGGAGAGGATCAGGGCGAGAAGGAGTAGCGACCACAATAAGCCGCCTTCTCCTTCTAGGGATGAGGTAATTACTCCTGCAATTCGGCAGAGAAAATCATAAACAGCTGTTAGGCTTTTATACAACCAGTTTATTCGGAAGATACGGGTCCATTGACTTGGGATGAAGGCTGGTTTCGACCTATCCAATACTGAAACTGCTAGGATGGTAAAACCTGCAGCCAGGACGGTGGCTATAATCCCTGCCCACCAAATCCCAAGAGTGCGCGCCCCGTTCCAACCCCAAAATCCAAGAAGGATTGTTATGGAACCCGGAAAGAACATCCCGGTTGGATAAAGAAATTTCGCCCACTTCTCATGCGATTCGAGACTCGTTTCTCCGGGATGGAGGACATGGCGGATTACCCCTGCCATTAAAAGAGCTTGTGCAGGAATGAAAGGAACAATATACACCCATGATATCTGGTTTCCACTCTGCCACGCAGGGGCGGTGGGCGAATAAGGTAATGTCGAAAGTCCCCAAAGGCATATTAATGGTATCCAAATGATGCTCTTCTTGCGGGCTGAAAATAAGAATAATAGCCCTCCTCCAAGGATCAAAATGATACCCCACCCTATGCTGCCAGTAGGGTTACCTCTTAAGCACGCTGCAATTGCGAGGGATGCTGTACCAAGGACCCAAAAAGGACGTCCCAATATTTCGTCAGAAGCACGCAGCCACATCCAGCCTGAATAAAGAGCAGCAATGATTGTCAAAACGGTTAAGGTCGGGAGGAGGGATGATTGGACACTACTGGCAGGGATACGAGCGAGTAATGCCAGGCTCGCAGCCGCAGAAATGAGCCGCAGGGTTGACCCGAACCCTCGCCGCAGGACGTTTTCTTTTCGATAGGGGAGATGTAGCGGGAAGATGCCTAGCCGCAAGCCTGCAGCAATTAATAAGTAAATCCCAGCGATATCTGGAATGGCAGTGAGGGTCATCAGGTTTCCGCTGGCATTCACGACCAGGATTGCCCACAATACCAGCCCTGTCCCCGCCACGCGGGTAGCGAAAGCGATTACCACTCCCTGGTTTCTTTCCACTCCGTCCGTGGAGCGAAGCATGGCAATTAACTCGGCCAGGTCGATAGCTGACCACATCAGGATGAGGGTTATGGGGTTCCCGGCAGCGACCGCAAGGATGCCGAATGCGGTGAGCAAGAGCGTGCCCGCCCACGCAGCTGGATCGTTCTCCGCTCGGACAACTGAGGTCCAGATTACACCTGCACAGATAGCTCCAAGGGCTAGGGCATACGGCCACGAAATTCCATCAGCTAGCCAGGTTGGCGAAAAATTGAAAACCGTCCCTGGTTGCCAGGAACCCATGGAAATGCTTTCGGGAAGATGAAGTTGCCAGAAGAATATGCTGGCGAAGGCAACCACGGCCCCGGAAGCGGCTATCAGCCAGGGATATTTAAAGGTTGGCCGGACAAAACGCAACAGGAAGAGCGTCGCAGCCGTCAAAAGTAAAATAAAAATGGGTAAAAGTATAAACATACGCCTCATTTATTGTAACAGAAACGTTACCCCTTTCTCGGGGTTACAAGTAAAATACAGGATACCCTTGCTGAGGAGAATGTTTTATGCCCCGTTCCCTGCTCGTCGTTAATCCCACCTCCGGTCGTGGATTTGCTGGACGTTCCCTTCCACTCATGGAACAGGAACTCAAAAAATACAAGATCGACTATGAATTGGTGCTTACTGAACGTCCCTGGCACGCTGCAGAATTGACCGAGCAAGGGGCTCGCGACGGCTTTGACACCGTCATAGTTGCCAGCGGAGATGGCACCGCCAACGAGGCGCTGAATGGCCTGATGCGCGCCAGGCTTGCCGGATTTACTAAAACCACAATGGCGCAGATTGCCGTCGGTACTGGAAATGATTTTGCATATGGAATGGGGATACCGGGGGGTATAGATGTTGGCTGCAAAATAATTGCCGGGAATTATCGCCGCCGCATGGATGTCGGGATGGTTAAAGGTGGCGACTACCCTGATGGTCGGTATTTCGGCAATGGGGTTGGGATAGGTTTCGATGCCGCTACCGGTTTTGTTGCTGCCCGAATCCGTTGGACCCGCGGCTTACTCTTATATCTCATCGCCGCCATTGAAACGGTCTTCGTTTATTACAAATCTCCCACAGTAAAATTGACTTACGATGATAAAACGATGGAAGTATCCCCATTGATGCTTTCGATCATGAATGGTCGTCGCATGGGTGGAGGGTTCTTTTTTGCTCCCGATGGCGACCCCGGAGATGGAAAATTTGACCTGTGTATCGCCCGTTCCGCAAGTCAATTACGCATTTTTGGTTTAATTCCCTACTTTATGAAGGGCACCCAGGCTACTCAAAAGGAAGTGACCATGGCTCAGGCTCGCAAGGTTCATGTTAAGGCACTCCAAGGTACTCTTCCAGTCCACTGCGATGGCGAAACAGTCTGTTTTGAAGGCACGGAATTAACCATCGAGCTTCTTCCACAGCAGATCGAATTTATTACCCAAAAACCTGTATGAATTCCATCTTTCGATGGTTTATGAATAATGTTATCCGGATTGGGACCGACATCCTCTGCCGGATTGATAAGGCTGATTTTTCTAAAGTACCCACGGTCGGTCCTCTGATCTTGGTAACGAATCACATCAACTCGCTTGAAGTCCCTCTCTTGTTCGTTCACCTCCAACCTCGAAAAATGGTTGGATTGGCGAAAATTGAGACTTGGAATAATAAATTCATGGGCTGGCTTTTTGATCTATGGGACGCCATCCCTGTTCGGCGAGGTGAAGTGGATCTCGATGCCATCCGTTCTTGTCTTGGGGTACTGAAAGGGGGGGATATCCTGGCTATTGCTCCTGAAGGAACCCGCTCCCGTGATGGTCGTTTGCTCCCAGGCCAGCCCGGAATTGCATTAATTGCCTTGCACGCTGGTACCCCCATTCTACCGATTGCTCATTGGGGAGCAGAAAATTTCGGCTCCAACGTAAAAAAATTAAAACGGACGGATTTTCACTTCCGCGTGGGGCAACCGTTTTTCCTGGATGCTCGCGGAGAAAAGGTGAACGGGAAAGTTCGTCAGTCTATGGCAGATGAGATTATGTCTCAGATTGCGATATTGATGCCGGAAGAATATCGGGGCCAATATGCTGATAGTACCCCTCCGCCCCAGAAATACCTGCGCTTTGCCTGAGTTCATCGCGGAAGGTTGAAAGCGCCCGCGATTATTTATTCCTTGGAAGGTATAATCTTTGTTGCTTCCAAATCGAATTTCTATCAGGAGTTTAATGGTAAAACTGATTTTTCGAAACGATGAGTATGAAGTCCGTCCTGGTATGAACCTGTTGGATGCTCTAAAGAAAAACAACATCCTTTCCGAAGGTATTATTTGCACCCGGGACGGGGAGTTGATCACCGAAGATGAAATATTAAGGGATGGTGATGTGATCAAGCTCATTGCCGCGATTTCTGGAGGGTAAGTGAAGTGTCGTACTTGCGGTGAGAAAGCCGTGGTCAATATGCGCCAGCATAAGTTGGCGTTGTGCAAAGAGCATTTCCTTGAATGGCTCCCGGACCAAACCGGGCGATTCATTGAGAAATATCAGATGTTCACCCGTGAGGAAAAGATCCTAGTGGCTGTTTCGGGGGGTAAAGACTCTCTTTCACTTGTGGGAAATTCTCCAGCGCTTGGGATATCAAGCTGACGGTTTATACATCTGCCTTGGCATTGATGACAACGGATCCTCTTCTTCGGGAGATCTCCATTATTCTGCAGAATCTCAGCGTTTTGCCGAGAATTTTGCTGTCCGGGCGCGGTTTGAAACTGCATGTGGTGGATATTCAAAAGGAATATGGCGCCACCATTTCCCAGCTCGCCCAGAAAACCCATCGCGCCCGCCTCAAGACGTGTTCTGTTTGCGGCTTGGTGAAACGTCATGTGATGAATCGCGTCACGCGTGACTTTGGGTACCATGCCCTGGCCACCGGCCACAATTTGGATGATGAGGTGGCAACGCTTTTCGGGAATACCCTCAACTGGGCGGGGGAATACCTGCTTCGGCAAGGGCCCGTCTTACCGGGAACTCCAGGTCTTGGCTCGCAAGGTAAAACCACTCTTCCGGATTTACGAACGCGAGATGTTGGCTTATGCCCTCTTGCGTGGCATTGATTATATTTACGACGAATGTCCGTTCTCTATTGGCTCGACATCAATTTACTACAAGCAATTGCTAAATCGGCTGGAAAGTGATCGTCCTGGAGCAAAACAATCATTTTATATATCCTTTCTTGAAGCCCGCAAATCAGGTCTGTTTGCTGAACGCGCAACGATCCAGGCTGAACTACACCTCTGCCCCAATTGTGGTCAGCCTACCTCCGCGCCGGGTCAATGTTCATTTTGCAGGATGATGAGCTGATAATGTCCGGGACTACTGGGAGACGATATCGTTATCTTGACTTGATTATGGCTGTTTTTGTGACAGTTTTGGTGGTCAGCAATATCGCCTCGTCAGCAAAAATCGTGGATTGGGGATTCGGCATCTTCGGTGTCCGCATGGCGTTTGATGCTGGAACCCTCCTTTTTCCAGTCAGTTACATTTTTGGGGATATTCTCACCGAAGTGTACGGTTACAAAAATTCCCGTCGCGTGATCTGGGTGGGGTTTGCCTGTTTGGCTCTGAGCGCTGCGGTATTTTGGCTGGTCAGCATCCTGCCCGGGGAATCTCAGTGGCAGCAATATGCGGGCAACGCGGCTTACTCTGCCATTCTTGGAGGAATGTCGAGTGGTGGCATCGTTCTCGCTAGCCTGGCAGGATATTGGTCGGGAGAGTTTTCCAACTCGTTCGTATTGGCAAAAATGAAAATTATGACCCGCGGTCGTTTGCTTTGGGCCCGCACCATTGGGAGTACCATTGTCGGCGAGTTGGTGGACACGCTTGTGTTTATCATTATTGCTTCCATTTTCCATGTTTTCCCATGGAGCTTGTTTTTAACGTTGACTCTTACCAATTACTTCTTTAAGGTTGGCGTCGAAGCGCTGATGACCCCGCTGACCTATTTCGCTGTTGCCAGGTTAAAGAAAGCAGAAAGCGAAGATTATTTCGACATGGACACAAATTTTAACCCCTTTAATTTCTAGGGCTCCATTGGTGGCGGCAGGAGGTGCATCCATCCCATTATGACAGTAGGCATTATTTCTTCGACCCCCTAAATTGAGTGAATGGTAGGCAGAAAAAAAGCGATCAAGATTCATTCTGGATCGCTTTTTTTTAACCTTATTTGAATTTTTGGTTACAGAATTCAAGTTTAAAATTTCGGGCGGGTTAATAACCTCCATCTATGCATTACCTTGACCCTAGGCGGTTTCAAGGTAATGCTCCACTTCCCAGTCTGTAACGTTTATCCTGAATGCATCCCACTCATCCCGCTTGGCGCGCGTGAATGCCTCGTAGATGTTCTCGCCTAATGCTGAGCGCACCACCCTGTCTTTCTCCAATTCTGCAAGGGCTTCTGAGAGGGAACCGGGTAGGGAGGCGATTCCCATTTTTAATCGTTCGTCCTCGTCCAGGTGATAAACGTTGATGTTGTTCAACGGAGCGGGGGGAAGGAGGTTGTTATCAATACCATCCATCGCTGCAGCCAAAATGGTCGTAAAGGCCAGGTATGGATTGGCAGATGGGTCCGGGAAGCGCAGCTCAACTCGCATCGACTTGATTCGCCCTTCAGTAAATCGCGGGATGCGGATCAGAGCTGAGCGGTTTATCTGTGCCCATCCAATATAAACCGGGGCTTCATACCCGGGGACGAGACGCTTGTACGAATTGACGGTCGGTGCAACGATGGCAGCCAGTGCTCTCGCGTGTTTTAATTGCCCGGCAATGAACCCAAATGCCAGTGGAGAAAGGTGATATTCATCTTTTTCGTCATAGAACAGGTTATTACCTTTGGTGTCAAAAATGGATTGGTGGCAGTGCATCCCGGATCCATTGATCCCGAAAACAGGTTTGGGCATGAAAGATGCGATCAGGTCATGTTTGGCTGCGATCGCTTTCACTGTATATTTCAAAGTCAATACGTTGTCGGCGGTCCGTAAAGCATCAGCGAAGCGGAAATCGATTTCATGTTGTCCAATTGCCACTTCATGATGCCCCACTTCAACTTCTAGGCCCATGCTGTTTAGGGCATCCATAAGTTCTGTGCGGACTCGCACCGCTTCATCATCAGCCGAGAAATCGAAATAGCTTCCTACATCGTGTGGCACCGGGTGGATGCCTTCCCCTCCGTTTCGTCGGAAAAGGAAAAATTCAGGTTCTGGTCCCACGTTATAGGTCCAGCCTCTTTCTGTAACCTTGGCAAGGATTCGCTTGAGGTTTCCCCGGGGATCTCCTTCAAAAGGCTGTCCGTCGGGGGTATAGATATCGCAGAATACGCGTGCCCGGCGTGCCTCCAGTTGGACTCCAGGGAAGCACCGCGTACGTTTCCGGATCGATCACCAGGCGCATATCACTTTCCTGGATGCGGGCAAAGCCTTCCACCGATGAACCGTCAAACCAGACGCCGTCTTCCAATGTGGACTCAAGTTGCTTGATGGGGGCATCCACACTTTTAACCGCGCCGGTTACATCGGTGAACTGGTAGGATATGAATTTGACATTATCCGATTTGACACGCGCAATGATTTCTTTGGGTTCCATGTTTCCTCTCTTATGCTGGTTGGGATACGGGTTGATAATTTCGAATCATTGATAATTTCCAGGAAATTTGAAAATATGGCGGGTCTCTTCTGCAACTTTCTATCTGCATAATGGTTGATATTCATATAAAAAGACATGCCTGCGGGCATGCCTTTGGTGACACAAAATAACCTGGCTGGCAGCCCTTCCATGGATTTACAGGCAATAATTTGCCTGCCCACTGCGTTTTCCTTTGTACCGACCGTTGCCGGTCGGTTTTGGGATTGCACAACAAATACAGTTTTTTTAAACCCGTTTGTTGTCGCACGCTTTTTCTGGAAGGGAGAAAGGAACCTGTGGTCAGGCTCCAGAGGCATCCGCTGATCTATCCGATTTTCGACCTTTTGCCACTTCCATTGATGTTCCTTCAGGAAATGGTTTTCGAAAAAGGTCTTAACCTCCGCTCGCGCAGAGGAACCTCCACCTCGTACTCCCGTTTAACCGGGAGCCAGCCGCTGGTTCTCCGTATTCAGTTGTTTAAGATAACCCCGCTTATGCCGTGTGCTGCAAGGTTCTGAACCTGCTTTCGCAGGTCGGGGTTCTACCCGGCAAGTCAGCCTTGGCCGAAGCCTATCGCATCCTTGTCGCGAGATTGGACCCCTTTTTGTGGGTGTTGGCTCAGAACGGAGGTGCAGCATCGCGAGCACAGCAGGGTAGATGTTTTATACCATAAAGTCAGAGGGGTGGGTAGGGAAAGCTTAAGCGTCCCTCCTTAACACCCTTTGAATGGAAAAGATGTCTAATAATTCAAGATCGGTTACTCGCTTGTACTGGTTGGTTTTATGGGTATACCCTTTTGATCATTCTTGGGAAGGCAATGGTTTCGCGGATATGCTCGATCCCGCAGATCCAGGCTACAGTCCTTTCCACCCCCATACCGAAACCTGAGTGCGGCACAGAGCCATATCGCCGCAGGTCCAGGTACCACTTGTAAGCAGCTTCAGGAAGATTATGTTCGTGGATGCGTTGGAGCAGCAGGTCTGGGTTCGACATGCGCTCTGATCCACCGATGATTTCCCCGTACCCTTCTGGCGCTAGCAGGTCCACCGACTTGCATACCTCCGGCCGCCCTGGCCATGGTTCCATGTAAAACGCTTTCACCTGGGTCGGGTACCCGTAAACAAATAGGGGTTTATCATACTGGCTGGTTAAAGCCGCCTCATGGGGAGCACCGAAATCCATGCCCCAGTCGAATTTGAGCTGCTCCTTTTTTTCGACGTCAGTTTCTTTTTCATAAAGGTCTTGGAGGTTTTTAGCCGCCGTCATCGTATGAGATACGCGGGAAAGGTGACACGATTTTTTGCAGCTTTTCCAGGTCGCGGTCGAGGGATTTCAACTCGGGTCCTCGCTCTCGCAAAACTCGCCTAATAATATGCGTGACGAATTGCTCCTCCACTTCCATAAGTCCATCCAGGTCGCAGAACGCAATTTCCGGTTCAACCATCCAAAATTCGGTCAGGTGGCGTCGGGTCTTGGATTTTTCCGCCCGAAAGGTTGGTCCAAAGCAGTAGACCTTGCCGAAGGCCATGATGTTTGCCTCGTTATAAAGCTGCCCCGATTGGCTCAGGTAAGCTTTACCTTCATCGAAATATTCTGTTTCGAACAGGGTGGTGGTGCCTTCCACTGCCGCGGGGGTCAGGATGGGAGTATCCATGTTGATGAAACCGTTCTGCTCGAACCATTCGCGGATGGCGGATATGACAGTCCCGCGTATGCGCAGGATGGCCCACTGGCTGGGCATGCGTATCCATAGGTGGCGGTTGTCAAGTGAAAAATCCACCCCATGCTCCTTGAGCGCCATCGGGTAATCCTCGGCGGCAGTTTGGATGATCTTGATTTCTTTAACGCCGATTTCATACCCTCCGGGGATGCCGGGAGCGCGTTTGTCCTCACGTACCTCTCCACTGATGATGACTGAAGATTCCTGCGGTAGGCGGGTAAGTTGGTCAAAAATCTCTTCTGACAGGTCACCCTTGAAGGCTACACACTGGACAAAACCGGAACCATCCCGGACAAGCAGGAAAACCAGTTTCCCTTTGTCTGTTCGGCTGTAGACCCACCCCTGTACCGTAACAAGTTGCCCGGTATATTTTGCGATTTCTTCCACACGAATGATGGCCATGTCAGACTCCAGGTACCGGATTTTGGAATGTCCTCTTCCCTTATTCGATTACTTTAAGATGCAATTCTTTCAACTGCCGCTCGTCGGGGAATGACGGTGCATCAGCCATCACGTCCCGGGCTGCCTGGTTCTTCGGGAATGCGATGACCTCCCGAATATTTGGCTCATCGGCAAGCAGCATTACTAGCCGGTCTATTCCGGGTGCCATTCCCCCGTGAGGGGGTGCCCCATATTCAAAGGCCTCCAGCATGTGCCCGAACTTAAATTGAGCTTCCTCTTCTTCTATCCCAAGCAGGCTGAACACTTTTGATTGGATGTCACGCCTGTGGATGCGGATCGAGCCGGATGCCATTTCATAACCATTGCACACCATATCGTAGGCCTCCGAAAGGATGCTGGAGGGGTCAGTCTCGAATCGGTCAAGGTGCTCGAGGCGCGGCATGGTGAATGGGTGATGCGCAGCATCCCATTTTTTGAATTCTTCGTTCCATTCGAACATCGGAAAATCCAGCACGAATGCAAATGCCATCATGTTTGGGTCGCCCAGTTTCAAGGTATCCCTGAACCAGTTTCGCAATACCCCCAGCACTTTGTGAACGATTTTTGGGTTGTCCGCCACGAAAAGGATGAGATCCCCGGGTTTTGCCCCGGTTGCCTGGGTCAAAGCTGATAATTCTTGTTCGCTGATAAACTTGGCTCCCGATCCTTTTGGGCCTTCTGGGGTTAGCGCAAGGGTGACCAATCCCTTTGCCCCCAGGTCTTTCGCCGTCGTCGTCAGACCGTCGAGTTGCTTGCGCGTGTACTCCGCGCATCCGCTTGCCACGATGCATTTTATTGTTCCCCCGCTTTCCAATGCGGTCTTAAAAACCACAAAATCACTCTTACTGAAAATTCCGCCCACGTTTTGCAGTTCCATCCCAAAGCGGAGATCAGGCTTGTCGGTCCCAAACCTTTCCATGGATTCACTGAATGTCAAGCGCGGCCAGGGCGTGCTCAATAATATCTTTTGCGGGGCAACCTCTGGTAGCATGGCTGGTAAAGAGATCCTCCACGATTTTCAAAACATCATCGCGGTGCACGAAAGACATTTCAAGGTCCAATTGAGTGAACTCTGGTTGGCGGTCACCGCGCGAATCTTCATCCCTGAAACAGCGCGCAATTTGGAAATACCGCTCAATTCCTGCTACCATCAAGAGTTGTTTAAGTTGCTGCGGGCTTTGCGGCAATGCGTAAAATTGCCCGGGGTATACCCGCGACGGGACCAGGTAGTCCCGGGCTCCTTCGGGTGTGGTTTTGAACATCATTGGGGTTTCGACCTCGATGAAGCCCCGTTCTGACAAGTACTTGCGCATGAACAACACAACTTCGTGGCGCAGGATAAGGTTGCGCTTCATGCGTTCGCGCCTTAGGTCTAGGTAACGATATTTAAGCCTTAGGTTCTCATCGATTTGTTCATCATCCCGGCTGACCACAAATGGCATGGCTTTTGCCTCGTTTAAAACAGTCACTTCACGTGCCTCAAGCTCAACCTCTCCTGTAGGCATTTTGGGATTAAATTGGTCCGCCGGACGCATGCGCACGCTTCCGGAAACCTGCACCACCCATTCGTTTTTTAATCCTTCGATCGCCTTCGCAGCTCCGGGGAATTTATCAGGGTTGGTGACGATCTGTGTTATGCCAAAGCGGTCGCGCAGAACCAAGAAAACCACCCCGCCAAAAGTGCGAAAGTTATGTACCCATCCGGCAAGAGTTACTAACTGACCGGCATGACTTGCACGCAATTCACCGCAGGTGTGTGTTTTGTACATTAATGCCTCCAACAATATCTTGAACCCGTGAGAGCTGGCAGGAGAAAAATCCGCTCAGGTTTATCTGGGTTCTTGTTCCACGTCCGCCCACATTCCTGGGCTGTAAAATTCATTCTAATAAAATAAATCGCCCTACGCAGTGGCGTTGGGCGATGAGGTCGTTTCGAAATATCCTTAACCTGGCAGGCTTCGCCCAACTGCCGGAGGCCGATTATCGTTATCGTTTATATTGTTGGCGAAGCTTATTGTTCTCATTCTTTCCTCAGGTTGGCGGTATTATAGCACATATTATCTACTGGCTTAAAGCAGGAAAATGTTTTTTTCCCGGCATTCCTCGACCATTTCTTTGGGCCAGATCCCCACTTGGACTTCACCGATGTGGGCCTTCCGCAGGAAGTACATGCACAATCGTGATTGTCCTATCCCGCCGCCGATCGATAATGGGAGTTCATTTTTCAGCAGTCGGCTGTGAAATAACAAGTCCTTTCTAGCCATCGTTCCGGTAGCTTCCAGTTGTCGAAGTAATGCTTCGCGGTCAACTCGGATTCCCATGGACGATAACTCGTAGGAGCAATTTAAAACATTGTTCCAAACGAAGATGTCACCGTTTAATCCTTTTAACCCGCCCCTGGTTTCCGTTGTCCAATCATCATAATCTGGTGCTCGTCCGTCGTGGGGGATTCCGTCTGCCAGTGGCGCGCCAATTCCGATGATGAAAACTGCCCGGTGTTGTCGGACGACTTCCTCCTCGCGTTGCCTTGGGCTCAAGTCGGGATATTTTTCCAGCAGTTCTTCCGAGTGAAAGAATTTAATTTCATCCGGTAGTTCCGGCTTGATGAATGGATAACGGTCGGAAAGATGGAATTCGGTCCGTTTGATGACGGCGTAGATCTTGCGTACGATTTCTTTCAGGAAGGAGATTGTCCTTTCCTCGGGGTTGATCACTCTTTCCCAGTCCCACTGGTCCACATAGAGGGAGTGAAGGTTATCCAGCTTTTCGCTCGGACGGATTGCATTCATATCGGTGTATAGACCATATCCGTGCGGCATTTCGTAATCAGCTAGCATCATGCGCTTCCATTTGGCAAGGGATTGTACAATCTCGGCGGTCTGCCCTTTCATGTCGACGATCGGGAATGCAACTGGTTTTTCCACTCCATTTAGATCGTCATTTATGCCGGTCCCTTTCAAGACGAACAAAGGTGCGGTCACACGGCTCAGGCGTAGTTCTGCAGCCAGGTTGACTTCAAAGAAATCCTTGATTAACTTGATCGCTTGTTCCGTTTGTTTCACGTTGAGCCTTGGATCATAATCCGGTGGAATAAGAAGGTTTTTCATGCGAATCTCCTTTGCCTATAATTGGGTAATAAAAATCGCCCTCCGCATTTGCGTTGGGCGATAAGAAAGGATTGAGAGGTCCTTATCCTGGCAAGCTTCGCCCAGCGGTGGAGAGCCGATTATCGTTATTATTATTGTTGGTGAAGCGAATAGTTGTCATTCTTGCCTCAGGTGACCGCTATTATAGCATATTCGGAGTGCATTGGGGTAAATTAGATTAAAGGAAATTATTCCAGGATTATTTGGAGAGATAAGTCTCAAAAAAAGAATTGTTGGAAATGGAGAGGTAATTTCCGATTTTTTCCGGGTCGAAATTCGCCAGGGACTTATATGAATCTGCGATTACTGTAAAAGGGTGATCAAACTCAAAAGATGTGGACATGCCGATATTAACCTTCTCACCCTCCTCTTTTTGTGCCTCTGTTGGAGGTGACAAATAATAACTGGCAGTTCGGTAGATGGAACGGTTGATTTCATAAATGGGGGTGATCGCGCCAATACTCAATAAGAGGATTAACGCAGCTTTGGCTTTTATTCCAGGCAAACTTAGCGTCTCAGCTGACCAAATGAAGAGCATGAATAGAGTAGGAATCGAAGCGCGCATCACAAAATCGTTCGTGTTACCGATTTTGATCAATGGTATACCCATCAACAATATTCCAGCCAGGTACCAGTTAAGATTTCCTTTATACCTTTCTTTGAAGACCCACCATAAAATCATTCCTTCAAAAAGGATAAATATGCCATACATGAGCCACCTGATTGGCTGCATTTGGAACGCGGATCCTTGGGAAGCTTGTCTGTTGGAAAATAAGTACAACAAGGAAATACCCAGTATTACGCCTCCACCCAGTACATTTTCAACGGATAATACCGACTTGGTGTCTTTATAGAGTCGAGTAATGAAATCGGTAAATTTGATAATTTTCGGGGTTTCCTTGAGATTTTCTATATTTATTATTTCTTTTGAGACTTTAAGAACCACGTATGGAAACATTCCTAGCGCTGGGATTGGAGCGTAAAAGCAGCATAAGCTCCAGATCAGGAGGATTACTTTTCGTTCTCCAGTAACATATAATAGAGCCATACACACCCAGGCAGGAAGGGCTTGGTTGAACACCCAGAAGAGTTGCGTCGTAAACGACGAATACTGAAAACTGGGCATCCACCATTCGAGATGGAATACTGGAGGCCAGAGAAAATTTACCGTTCCGGGAACCGCGATTATCCTGATAAAGGCACCCAGGGCATCCATGCCGCTAAAAAAAATTAATATTAGGACAAGTTTTGGGGGAGTCAGCTTAATTTTTGTTGCCAGCAGGGCCAGGGTCAGTAAGATACCCAATACCGTCCAAACATAGAGAGCAATATTAGCTGCCAGCCAACCCGCAATCTTTCCCACCAGGGCAGCAGGAAGCCAAAAGCCAATATAGTAGACCAGGTTGTATGGTATGGATGGATTTACTGGGTTGGTATAGTACCTAACCGGCCAGTCGAAATTGACCAGATCTCGAAAAACAGCATTACGGGTATGGAAATCGATATTTTGAAAGGCGAAGCCTCCTATCCCGGACAACCAAACCCACACCATTACTATGATCACCGTAATTACAAGATTTCTTCTGGAGAGCTGAATTGATTGTCTCTCTGCCGCCGATCGTGCCCAATTTTTAATGATGAGCCATAAGAATAGTACAGTGATAACGAGCGAAATCGCTGCTTTCAAGTACCCTAGGCAAAAGATCAAAAATGGGACCAGTAAGTAAAGGTAACTGACCCGTTTTATCCAAGACAGGGGGATGGTTGGGTTGTTGGAACGCAATTTAGGGTTGCTCCAGGGTGTGGCATGGAGAAATTGGAGTTATCTGATGATACTTTCCTTGCCTGAGTATAGTTTATCACCGATCGAAGGGGAGATTTATATCCTCGAAATGGGATTGTAAGGTAGAATTCTCTCGTAATGTCTCGATTCTACAACCTCTTCACTACCGTCCTCTTGATCTTTCTCGCCTTGGCGATTGTCGGCGGGTTATCTTGGGCCAATACGCGTTTCGCCCACCTTCATCCCGGTGAGAAGGATTTTTTTGTTCCTTGGATGGCTGCAAACACTCTCCTTCAATTTGGGAATAGTCCCTACAGCGAACCTGCAACACAGCGTGCCCAGGTAAATTATTATGGTCGCCTGGCTGCCCCCGGGCAGGATCCCCTGCGGTTGAGCGTTCCCCTGCCAGTGGAACTTTTCTATTTTCCATTTGCACTGGTTTCAGATTACTCCCTCGCCCGTGGTTTGTGGATGACCTGCCTCGAAATTGCGTTGTTTACAATGACAATTCTTTCTTTGAGGCTTACTGGCTGGAAACCGGCGCGAAGTCTTCTTCCGGTACTCCTTGCCTTTTCGATTCTTTGGATTTTCGGCCTTCTCCCTTTAACGAACAGCAGTGCGGTAATTTTTTCTGCATTGGCTGTTGTCGCACTTTTGATCGCTGTCCGGGATGGACGCGACGAGTTCGCCGGTGCTTTGTTGGTGGTTCCATTCCTGCAGTTGGATTTTTCCCTCCTTTTCGTACTTTTCATCCTCTGGTGGGCCGTCTATCATCGCCGTGGTCGTATAGTTGCGGGTTTTCTGATGACCCTTACGATTTTATTGGCAGTCTCGTTCTTCATTATTCCAAATTGGTTTATGCCCTTCATCAAGGGAGTGATTTCTCAGCTTGGCTTTCGCCCAGGCTTGTCTTTTTGGGATATTTTTACAGCTTGGTGGCCTGTTGTCGGTCCGCGCCTGGGCTGGGCTATGACTGCCTTTATTCTGGTGGTGCTTTTCCTAGAATGGCGCAATGTACGTCGCAGGGAATTCCGGCATTTTCTCTGGACTTCCTCCTTTACATTGGCAGTAACGCCGCTCCTTGGGTTTCGGATCATTTCACAATCCTACGTACTTCTATTCTTCCCCTTGATCCTGTTTCTATCCATATTAAGTGAACGTTGGCAGCGTCCAGGTCATTGGGGAGTAGCGGGTATATTCCTCATTATTTTCTTTTTGGGTTTTTGGATGATTACTGCCTCCTTATATCTGGGAGCTTCTTTCACCGCGTTATCCGATGTGCTGGTGCTGGTTCTTCCAGGCTTGCTTGTATCCTGCCTGTACTGGATGCGTTGGTGGGCTGTCCGCCCCCCCCGCACTTGGAGCGATAGCCTCTCATGAATTGGCGCTTGTATTTGCTCCTTGCGCTGCTGGGTCTGGTATCTTTAACTATCGTCTCTGCCTTTCAACCCTCTCCTGGTTATATGGATGCAGACTACTATTATGCTGGGGGATTGCAGTTGGTTACCGGTCATGGCTTTACAGAACCCTATCTCTGGAATTATTTGGATGATCCAGCCGGTTTGCCGCATCCTTCGCATGCCTATTGGATGCCGTTGGCTTCCCTTTTGGCTGCCCTTGGAGCTGGGATCTTCAGATCTGCCTCATGGTTGGCTGCTCGCACCGGGTTTCTGTTGGTCGCCGCTGTTATCCCTCCCATTACCTCCTATATCGCCTGGTCTATTTCATCGCGCCGTGACCTGGCACTGACAGCTGGTTTGTTGGCAGTTTTCCCGGCTTTTTACCTCCCCTTTTTGCCTGTTACGGATACTTTTGGTATCTACATGGTTTTGGGCGGCGCTTTCATTATGGTTCTCATTCGAAAACCCTCCCAACTAAACCCATTAATGCTTGGCCTTTTGGCTGGTTTGATGCATTTGTCTCGCGCTGATGGCCTGCTTTGGTTGTTGGTGGCCTTGTTGGCGATCCTTGTGGTTTTCCCGAAACCCCCCCAGCACCGGGCAAGGTATTTTCGTCATATCCATTCTGTTAACTTTCGTCGGCTACTTGTTGGTTATGACCCCCTGGTTTATCCGCAACCTCGTTGTCTTTGGCACCCCCCTTGCTCCTGGAGGTCCGAAATTACTTTGGCTGACCTCCTACGACCAGATATTTGGCTATCCCGCCAGTCAAATCACATTTTCAGCATGGTGGCAATTTGGAATTCCAGCAATGGTTCGAGCTCGCCTTTGGGCTTTTGGTTTAAATCTTTCTAATATCCTGACGGTACAGGGTGAGGTGATCCTCCTCCCATTAATAGTGCTTGGTTTTTGGCGCTTGCGCAACGATCGCCGGATACAATTGGCTGGTCTCGCTTGGTTGGGGATGCTCGCCATGATGACTTTGCTCTTCCCATTCGCTGGTGCGCGGGGTGGCTTTTTTCACTCTGGCGCTTCCCTGCAGCCGGTGTGGTGGGCGCTTGCTCCGCTGGGTCTCGACCGTGTCATTACTTGGGCAAGCCAGGCCCGCGGTTGGAACACGTTTCGCGCCGGGAAACTTTTCCAGGCCGCGTTGGTCGCTGTTGTAGCACTTTTAACAGGTTCAATAATTTTCGGACGGGTTTTTGGGGGCGGGGGAAGCCCGCTTTGGGGACAGGAAAAAAATTCGTATAACCAAATTTCAAGCTTCCTGGTTTCGGAAGGGATGAATGATCGGTCGATTGTCATGGTTGCCAACCCGCCAGGATTTTATCTTGCATCGGGAAACCCGGCAATCGCCGTTCCGGATGGGGACTTGAGTACTCTCCTCCTTGTAACGCGCCGTTATGGGGCTTCATACGTGATATTGGAACAAGGCAGTACCCCGCTTGGACTGGCGCCCGTTTTCGCGAATCCAGCCGGATGGTCGGGCCTGGATTATCTTGGCAGCTTGGAGGCGGCGCGAGTATTCCGTGTCGAGCCTTGATTCAACGATGAAACCGCGCGATTATTGGCTTCTCCTGATTTTGGCTTTGATCGTCCCACTGGTCGTGGCTGCGCTTCAGCCGGTGCCTGGTTATATGGACGCAGCCTATTATTATGCTGGTGGAACCCAATTAGCCTCTGGGAAAGGTTTCCAGGAACCCTTCATCTGGAATTTTCTCGATCACCCCCTGGCGCTGCCGCACCCCTCAAACGCTTACTGGTACCCCATGGCTTCCCTGGTTGCTGCGGGAGGCATGTTTTTAACCGGCTCCATTAATTTTATTTCTGCGCGAATTGGCTTCGTAATAATGGCTGCATTGGCTCCACTTGCGGTTATGGCACTTGCCTGGCAGATTTCAAAAAAGCGTTCTTTGGCATTATTGTCTGGTTTTCTTGCAATATTTTCCGGGTATTACCTGTCATTTATCTCCACCACTGATAATTATAGTCTCTACCTGCTGGTGGGAGCGCTCTATTTCCTGGTCCTCGACCGGTTGAATATTCCCAGGGCGATTTTGCTTGGTTTACTGGCAGGTATTTTAAATTTGGCACGTGGCGATGGATTACTTTGGGTTCCCCTGACGTTTCTCGCTGTGATCGTGATTTCTTTCCGCCAGTTATCCTCTGAAAGGATCCGGTCACGAATGATCCACTCTGTCGGATATGGTTTCTTGTCTATCGGGGGTTATTTGCTGGTAATGGGTGCGTGGATGGTCCGCAGCCTTTCGGTTTTTGGCTCGTTGCTGCCGCCGGGAAGCGGTCAGGTTCTTTGGATGACGAATTACAATCAAATCTTCTCCTTTACCCCGGAGGTTTACACCTTCCACAATTTGCTTGCTTCAGGTTGGCAGTTGGTGCTAAAGGTTCGAGGCGAAGCCCTCTATCAAAACATCAGTACTGCTATTTTTGCCCAAGGCTTGTTGGTTTTATTTCCCCTTATCCTTATCGGCATTTACACTTCCCGCCGTATGGCTCGCATTCAAGTTGGGGTGTTGGGATGGATTCTTTTACTATTATTCGAGAGTTTGCTTTTCCCGTTCGCAAGTGTGAACGGCGGTTTTTTTCATGCCGGGACAGCGTTTCAGCCGCTTTGGTTTGCCCTTGCTCCTATTGGTCTTGATGCTCTCCTAATTCGCCTGGTAAAAAACAAAGATCGACTTCTTAAAGTGACCAGGCTTGTTCAGTTTTCTCTCGCAATTCTGATAATAATGGTCAGCGGGATTTTGGTTAAAATTCGAGTCCTGGATACTGGTTGGAATGAAGGGGAGTATCTTTACCGTACGGTGGATCGCGTGCTTGTGGGGCAGGGTGCCCGGATGGATGATGTTGTCTTGACCCGTAACCCGCCCGCATATTTCATAATGACGGGTCGCCAGGCAGTTGTTGTCCCTTATGGGGATGTTCAAACCCTTTTGGAGGTCTCACGAAAATTTCATGCAAGTTTCGTGGTCCTCGAACGCAGGGGTGCCTTGGGTGAGCTGGAAAACCTTTATTCCCACCCGGAAAAATATCCGGCTTTTAAATACTTGGGAAAGCTCGATGAAACCATTATTCTCCAAATTAGCGGACCTCAATAACAAGTTGCTGGGATGGCGAACCTGGTTGGTTCTATTACTCGCTGCCTTTTTTAGTGCAGGTGTCTACCTCGCTTTCAGCGCGGTCTCATATCGCATCGGATTTCCTCTGGACGATTTTTGGATTCATCAAACCTTTGCCCGAAATCTCGCCTCGCATTTTGAGTGGTCTTTCATACCTGGGCAATTGTCTGGTGGTTCCACGTCTCCTTTGTGGTCAGCTCTCCTGGCAATTGGTTTTTGGTTGAAGCTCTCCCCATATTTCTGGACATTTTTCTTGGGTGGTCTATTGCTTTTCTGCTTGGCTGGTTTGGCTGAATTGGCCATGCGGGCCTTGTTTCCGGAGTACAGGGGTGTAATTCCATGGGTTGGACTTTTGGTTGCATTCGAATGGCATCTGGTCTGGGCATCGGTCTCGGGCATGGAAACTTTACTGCATGCGTTGATAATATTCTCCTTGCTGTTTTTGTTGATAAAACAGTCCTCCAAATGGTTGCTGATGGGGATATTGGCAGGCGTAAGTGTTTGGGTACGCCCCGATGGTGTGACATTGCTCGGACCGGTAATTTTTACCGCCCTTTTTTCCCTCTCCACATGGAAGATCCGAACGCGCGCCATATTTTCAACGATTTTCGGATTTGCCGTCTTCATTTTTCCATATTTGTTGTTCAATTTGGTTGTTGCTGGAACTGCGCTGCCGACGACATTTTACGCCAAGCAGGCTGAATATGCAGCCTGGCAGGCAAGTCCAATATTATTGCGGGTCGGTACGGCATTATTGCAGGTATTTACAGGTCCTGGTCTCATTCTTCTTCCGGGAGCATTGATTGCTGCTGTCTGGACGATCCGCCGTAAAAAGTGGGGGTATATCGCTGCAATACTATGGTTGGTTGGTTACATGGGGATTTACCTGGTCCGCTTACCAGCTTATCAGCATGGGCGCTATTTAATGCCTGTTATGCCGGTATATTTTTTTATTGGGCTGGTCGGATTTTTTCAGGTATTCCTTGATGGAAAAGCAAAAAAACAAGGTTGGTGGTTTGTCAAAACTGTTTGGAGCGGCGTTATCGCCATGGTTTGCGCCGGGTTTTGGTTTTTGGGAATGCAATCTTATAGCGAGGATGTCCGCTATATTGAATCCGAAATGGTGGAAACTGCGAAATGGGTCGCAGCCAACCTGCCAGCTAATTCGCTGATTGCAGCCCACGATGTTGGCGCTCTTGGGTATTTTGGGAATCACAAATTGGTGGATATGGCTGGTTTGATTTCACCGGAAGTGATCCCTTTTTTGCGCAACGAAACCGCGCTAAAAGACTATCTGGACTCGAAACGAGTGGAATACCTTGTCACCTTTCCGGATTTTTATCCGCGTCTCACCGCGGGCTTGCGATCGATATTTTCCACAGGCGCTTCTTATTCTCCATCCCAGGGCGGAACCAATATGGAAGTATTTCGCTGGTTGGGTCCGTGAAATGACAGTGATATTTTGACTTCGCTGCTTTCTTGGAATCATCTGATGTCCATTTATTTCGCAGGCATCGCTTAAATTGTCTGGCTGGTTGACCTGTGCTATACTCTAAACACTTAGATTCAATACAGGGACGCAATGGAAGAAATCACAATTGTCGTCGTGGATGATCATGCGCTATTCCGGCAGGGGGTGGTTGATACCCTTTCCCTGGAGCCTGGGTTTAAAATTGTTGGGCAAACATCGGACGGGGAAGAAGCGCTAATGTTGATTCGAACCCTGCGCCCGAATATTGCTGTTATGGATATTAACCTTCCCGGGATGAACGGACAGCAAATTACCCATCAGGTTGTTCAGGATAAATTGCCGACCCGTATCGTGCTCTTAACTGCATATGACGATCACGAGCAGATAGTACACGCGGCATGGGCAGGCGCTGCTGCGTATTGTGCGAAAGATATTGACCCCTCCAGGCTTGTTCAGACTGTAAAGGAAGTCGTCAAGGGAAAATTCGTGATTGAAAATCACGTCTTTAATAAGAATGAAATGGACAGTTGGCTTAAGGGAGAAACTGAGGTTGCCCAACACCTTTACAGCGAGCCCGGCAGCCCTCTCCATCCCTTATCCGATCGTGAAACAGAGGTTCTGGTTTGCGTGGTGAAAGGGATGAGTAATAAGGAAATCGCTTCTTCCTTGGGCATCAGCCACCAGACAGTAAAAAACCACGTAACCTCGATCTTGCGCAAGTTTGGTGTTGAGGATCGTACCCAGGCAGTTGTTTTTGCCCTAAAACGAGGCTGGGTAAAGCTGGATGATAACGTCTCCCAGGAGTGAACTATGTCAATGCCCGAATTAACTGCAACCACGGTCGAAGATCCGCATAATTTGATCCAATCGGAAATGGAAGAAACCAACCGCGCATTAAAAGAAATAACTTTAATGCTTGAGCAGAGTCGCGTCGAGCTTGGAAAGCTGACCCAGCGCAATACGGCCGTGACGGCGAATTTGCAGCAAATTCAAGGTCAAATTGGAAAAATTCCAAGCGAGGAAGTTCGCACAGTTTACGATACCGCCATGGAAACCCAGCAGCGTTTATTCGTTATGCGTGGGCAGTTGGAAAAACTGCAGGGCGACCAGGCTCACTTGGAACGCTATGTCGGGATGTTGGAACGCCTTAAGAATGCAGTGACGGTGGGCGGGTCCTCTGGTGGGAAATCTGATCGCACCGGTATCTCAAGCGTGGAAATGCTGGTGAATGTCCAGGAAGCTGAACGCCAGCGCCTTTCCCGTCAGATGCATGATGGTCCCGCACAGGCATTATCCAATTTCATTCTGCAGGCAGAAATCGCCTTAAAGTTGTTTGATATTGATGCTGTTCAGGCACGCAACGAACTGGGTAATTTAAAAGCTTCTGCCATGAGTACTTTTCAAAAAGTACGCAATTTTATTTTCGAGCTTCGCCCCATGATGCTGGATGATTTGGGACTTTCTCCTACGATTACCCGCTATGCGGATATGTTCAAGGAACAAGCCGGGGTCGATGTGAATGTGACTGTTACTGGCAGCGAACGTCGCATGGAACCGTATGTCGAAGTGATGGTTTTCCGTGCAATGCAGGAGTTGCTGAGCAATGCGGTCGATCAGAATCAAGCCACGCTGGTAAAAATCCAATTGGACATGGGCGATACCATGGTCAAATTATCCTTGGACGATAATGGCAAAGGTTTTGATACCGATGCTCTTGGCAAGGATGAAAACTTGGGTATGAAATTGATTAAAGAACGCAGCGAAATGCTGGGCGGAACATTTGAAATAAACAGCTCTCCGGGGAAAGGCGCTCGTGTTACGCTGTCAATTCCGATCCATTAATGCCGAAAAAACTGCAAAGTTCCTGTAAAGTCCGTTTCCCGTTTCCTGGGTTGAACTGATATATAATGTTGCTATCTCTGGGTTGGCAATCAGGGAAATCCAAAACGGAAAGGAGGTGAAATCCCATGTTATTCGCCCCGAAAGAAAAAGGCCAGGGCCTTGTTGAATATGCCTTAATCCTTGTTTTGGTTGCAGTAGTCGTTATTGCTGTTTTGTTGATCCTCGGCCCAGTCATCGGCAACGTGTTCAGCAAAATTAACAACTCCCTCACAGGCGTACAATAATTCACAACTGATATCGCTATGATGACCAATGGTACTCTGGAAACAGAGTACCATTTTATATTTCATTGCCTGGGTAAAAAATATAAATAACTGTTAAGTTACTGTAATGCATAATTCACGTTTTCCTAATTCAACTGTTATATAATACCAATATCTCTCAATTGGCATTCTGAGAAATCCAAAACGGAAAGGAGGTGAAATCCCATGTTATTCGCCCCGAAAGAAAAAGGCCAGGGCCTGGTCGAGTATGCTTTGATCCTTGTTTTAGTTGCTGTAGTCGTTATTGCTGTTTTGTTGATCCTCGGCCCAGTCATCGGCAACGTCTTCAGTAAAATTAATAACTCCCTCACAGGCGTGCAATAGTAGTCAACTGCTATCACTAACCTGACAAATGGTACCCTGGAAAACAGAGTACCATTTTTGTTTGTCTTTTATCATGATCTTGGAATCTGTATTTTTTTAATATGGCATCATCAGTTTGATTTCTCTGCATTGCACTATAATTGGTTGACGCAGGATAAACAACCCATCCCCTATTGTGGCTGATCTCGTATCTTGAATTAGGTAAAAAATGAAAATCGACTCTCTAACCCTTTATCATCTGAGTATGCCCCTGGTTGCCCCATTTGAGACTTCTTTTGGGCGCACCGTCGATCGCGAGAGTATCCTGATTTCTCTCAGGTCTGAAGGGATTACGGGTACTGGAGAGTGCGTTGCTGATCGGGATCCAGGCTATTCTTATGAAACAACGGGTACCGCTTGGCATATCCTGAAAGATTTCGTTGCGCCCCTGCTTCTCGGTAAGGACATTAAAGATGCCGGTGATTTTCAATCCCGGGCGGACCAAATTCGCGGCCACAACCTTGCAAAGGCTGGGGTGGAAATGGCACTTTGGGATTTGCGTGGCAAACTCGAGGGTCGCTCGCTGCGGGAAATGTTGGGGGGTGGCATGGATCGTGTTCAGGTCGGGGTCTCGGTGGGGTTGCAATCCTCCCCGGGGGTTTTAGTCGATACAGTGGAGAAATACCTCGCCACTGGCTATCGGCGGATAAAGATCAAGATCAAACCCGGACGTGACATCGGTGACGCTGCTGCTGTTCGTGCGAAATTCCCCGATATAAAACTCCAGGTGGACGCAAATTCCGCTTACACACTTTCAACATGGGGTGTCTTGAAACCGCTGGATGATATGGACCTCCTGCTTATTGAGCAGCCGCTTAATGAAGACGATATCTGGGATCATCGCTTATTGCAGCAGGAATTGCGCACCCCAATTTGCTTGGATGAAAGCATTATCTCCCCCCGTCATGCTCGCTATGCATTGGAGATGGGAGCATGCAGGATTATCAATATCAAGGCCGGGAGGGTGGGCGGTTTGGGCAGCGCGGTCGCAATTCACGATCTCTGTCGGCAGCAAAATGTACCGGTCTGGTGCGGCGGCATGCTGGAAACCGGCGTTGGGCGTGCTTCCAACCTGGCTTTGGCTTCCCTGCCTGGTTTCGTCTTGCCTGCTGATATCTCTGCCTCAGATCGTTATTATGTCGAAGATATTACTCACGAGCGTTTCACCCTGAACCCGGATAGCACCATTAACGTGCCCGTTGCTCCAGGTCTCGGTGTCACCTTGGACCCGGTTGCCTTGAAGAAATATACGCTTGCAGAATTACAATTAAAATCGGAGTGAAATTGCATCTTCAGCTTCGGACGAAACTTCTTCTCGGGACTATTTCCGTTTACACTTTCTCCTTCCTATTATCTGCCTGCGGATCGTTGACCCCTGGGCAGGGTGGGATTAACGATTATTCTTCTGGTCTTTCCGGGACATCCTCGGTTACCCTCACTCCCTTTCAGCCCGAAGGCTTCGTGCCACCCCCTGGACCGACCGGACTGCAAATTCCTCCTGCAGAAAGCCCCACTTCCGCACCGCAGACTTTGTGGATTTCCCCCGCCATCCCGGATCTTCTCCGCCAATCTGTTCTGGCGCTTGGTTTAACTCCAACCAGCGACTCTACCACTGCGGCTGTCCATCTCGACGTATCCGAGACCTCAGGTCCTATGTCCGCAGTCTGGATATATGCTCTCGTTGCCCCTTTTCCGACCATTTCCGATGGCGTCTCTCTTGCAGAGGTTAAAAACACCTGGAATGGTGAGGGCACCGGCCCATTCTCCAGCCAGCCTATAGGGATGGACGAAACGACCTTGTCTGCCTTCACCGCTCTTTGGGGTGCGCCGGCTGCCGGATCCTTTCGCGTGGCTCCTTCTGACCAGTTGTTGGAATCCGCTTGGGCGAAAGGCACTGCCTGGGCTTTGGTTCCCTTCGAATTGCTTGAACCTCGCTGGAAGGTCCTCACGGTAGACGGCCAATCACCGATCCATAAAGATTTCGACCCGGGGACTTATCCACTAAAAATTAACTTCAGCCTGAAGTCAACGGCGTACCAACTCATGCCTTCAAATCGTGACCCAGGCAAGCTGACCATCCTGGCAATGACCGGTACAACGGCCCTCGTCCGTGCCACGGCCGACCGGATGGAACGGAATGGCATCCTATATCCAGGTGAAGAGGTCCGCACCGTCTTGCGCGCCGCGGATATTACCCATATCTCAAACGAGATCTCTTTTACCTCAGACTGTCCGCCCCCGGATCCATGGACCGAAAGCATGCGATTTTGCAGCGACCCCCGTTATATTGCCCTCCTCGAAGACGTCGGGACTGATGTGGTCGAATTGACAGGCAACCACCTCCTTGATTATGGCTCTCAGCCATTCCTGTCCACGCTCGATATATATGATCAGCTCAACTGGCATTACTTTGGAGGGGGGCGGAATTTGCAGGAAGCCCGCCAGCCTGCTCTGTTTGAGGATCATGGAAACAAGATCGCCTTCATCGGATGCATTATTGCCGGTCCTGTTGCAGACTGGGCGACTGATTCAGGTCCCGGTGCCCTGCCGTGCGATTTGGACCAGATGTCAACTGATATTGCCAGCTTGCGGTCAGCGGGATATCTTCCGGTGACGACTTTCCAGTATTACGAGTATTACCAACCTGAACCGACCGATTACGAACGGCGCGATTTCCTTAAGATGGCTTCTGCGGGAGCTGTCATTGTAAGTGGCAGTCAGGCCCACATGCCGGCCGCTATGGAATTTTCCGGAGGCTCTTTCGTCCATTATGGCTTGGGCAATTTATTTTTTGACCAGATGTCCCTCATGGTAAATGGAACCTTGATTTACGATACCCGCAACGTTTTTATTGACCGGCATGTGATTTATGATGGTCGCTACTTAAGCACTGAGTTACTTACTTATAAGATCGAAGATTATTCCCGTCCGCGCCTGATGACTCCGGCAGAACGCCAGGAGTTTTTGCTAAATATTTTCCATGCCGCGGGGTGGTGGTAACCGCGTATTCAGGAGGGCTTCATGCCGATCTATGATATTTCTCTCCCAGTTTCTCCATTGCTGCCTGTCTGGCCCGGTGATCCATCTGTGGTTCTGGAACGGGTTTCCTCCATGGATGCGGGTGCCCATGATAATGTCTCGCGCTTGGCTTGCGGCGTTCACACCGGCACCCACGTGGATGCGCCGAACCATTTCTTGAATGACCAGCGCACGGTGGAAACACTGTCTTTGGAGATTCTCACAGGTCCGGTACAGGTGGTTCAGATTCCGGATGATGTCCCGGTGGTTACTGCATCAGTTCTTGAAAAGGTCGAAATTTCTTCCGGTATGTTTCGGCTGCTCCTGAAAACCCGGAATTCCCGACTTTGGGAGCAGCAGATAAAGGAGTTTTCACCTGGTTTTGTTGGTGTCTCCCTGGATGGAGCAGAATGGCTCGTTCAAAGGGGGATGAAGCTGGTCGGAATTGATTATCTTTCCATCGCACCCTATAAACAGAGCATTCCCACCCACCGCGCCCTGCTCGGACCAGGGGTTGTCATCCTGGAGGGGTTGGATTTGAGCGCGGTTTCCCCCGGAATTTATACATTGTATTGCCTGCCCCTCAAACTGGTGGGTTCTGATGGGGCGCCGGCTCGTGCTATTCTGGTTGGATAAAAAAATCCCGCAGGAATTTCCTGCGGGATTTTTTTATTGTCTAATATCTGCGTTGACCGCCAGCGTTGCCGGGACCGCGACGACTCTTGCCGCCACCTCCGGGTCCGCCGCGACCAAATCCGCCGCCTGGACCGCCGCGCTTATCCCCGTAACCGCCGCCGCCGCCGAACCCACGCTCTTCCTTCGGACGAGCCAGGTTAACTTTCAGGGGTCGGTTTCCCAGGGTATAGCTGTTGAACATCTGGATGGCTTTTTCAGCCTCACTCTGATTGCTCATCTCTATGAACGCGAAGCCCTTGGATTGGCCTGTGTCGCGATCTTTGATTAGAGCCACCGATGCAACCGTCCCGGCCTGTGCAAAAAGCTCTTTCAGGTCCTCTTCCTTGGTTTCATAGGACAGGTTGCCAACATAGATTTTCGTTTCCATCCTTATCTCGTCTCCTTCTGAATTGGGCGGCAGGCTATGAAAAAGCCGCCGACCTTGTACAGGTATGGCGGCAATCCACACGCAAATCCTACTGCAAGTGCATCCATTCTAACACAAAAGCATCTTGGCTGGCATAAATTTCCGGGTTCATGGTTGTCGGGAGTCCTTAAAAGGATTATCGACAATTCGATTTTTCCAGTCGGTTGAAATTTGATCTGGATTTGGGTTCTTTCCGGTTATTAATCCACCGGGAGTGTATATCCCCCATCCACTACGATGACTTGGCCTCTGATCATCCTCGCCGCGGGGCTGCATAGGAATGCCACCACTTCTGCAACGTCGTCCGGGGTCACCAGTCTCCCCGCGGGGGTTGCCGCAGTTGCTTTCTTAAGAACGGTTCCGTCCCCCATTTTCTCGAAGTGTTTCAGAGCTTCGGTTTCAACTAGTCCGGGTGAAACTGCGTTGACAATGATATTATTCTTTGCAAGTTCAACCGCTAAATATCGTGTCAGGCTTTCGATGGCAGCTTTGCTGGCACCCACCACCGCGTAATCGCTCATCACCCGGTTGGATCCCTGGCTGGAAATGCTTACGATCGTTCCACCCCCGCCTTTTTCCATTAATGGCACTGCCCGCTGGGCTGCAAATAATAGTGACCGGGCGTTGATATTCATCGTCCAGTCCCACCCTTTTGGCTTTTGTTCCATCACCCCGCGGTTATAACCTGAAGCCGCGTTATGGATGTAGATATCCAGCCCGCCAAAGGTTTGTTCTGTTTCGTCGAAAAGCCGGTTCAGGTCACCTAAATCCCCAACGTCCGCCTTCACCACCAGTGCTCGCCTCCCAATTTGCTCGATTTCCCGGGCGGTGGCTTCAGCTGGTTCCCGGTTTCGGAAGAAATTGACCACCACGTTCGCCCCCTGCCGCGCAAAGTGGAGCGCTATCGCCCGCCCGATCCCGCGCCCTGACCCGCTCACAAGGACGATCTTGTTTTGGAAGAGCATTTTCTCAGTCATGCTTCTCCTTCATTTCATTAGCCATGCAGAGTATAACATGCTGAAATATTTATTTGCTGACCGTGGATTAATCCCGGAGAATTTTATATCACAGATGTTGGTCTCAGGTCATTCGATTTTCTCTTTCAATTGGGTTTCTTTCCTTGTATAGTAAAATACCATTCAGGGAATCGGGATGAAGAAACGATTGGGAAGGAAACCTGCCATTCTAATTTTGGGGGGATTGTGTGTTTTGGTTATCCTTTATATGGTTGCCAGTTTGGGTAGCCTTCAATTAAAACCAGCCAAACCATTCGCATATATTCAGGAATCCACCCCCCAGTCCCCGGCATCACCGCAATCCTGGAATGGACTTGCGTTAACGGTTATCGTTTTTTTTGTATTGCTTATTGTTTTGTTCATATTCCTCCCTCCGGATCAGAGAAAAAAATTCCTGGTGACCTTGGCTTGGCTTTTGTTCGCTGGGTTCGTAACCTACTTGGTTCTCTCCCGCTTGGACCTTGGCAGACCCTTCCAACCCCCTCAAAAATTACCCAACGAAGAGGTCATCACCCTGGTTCCAGGTCCCACTTTTACCCCGGAGATCCTTGTTACTCCCTCGGTATTTATTCCTCCTCGCCTCTCCCCCTGGACTTCTTATCTCGTAGCATTGACAATTTTGTTGCTTATCGCAGGTGTTTGGGGCTGGGTGCTTTGGCGTAGGAGTAGGAAGGGAGCACCCTATGATGCTCTTGCCGAAATTGCCAGGTCTGCACTGGATGATATCGGAGAAGGCAGGGATTGGGGCGACGCCATCCTTAATTCGTATTATCGGATGAACAAAGTGGTTGCTGACTGGCGTGGGATTCACCGCCCGGCAGGTATGACTCCTGCCGAATTCGCTGGCGAATTGGTTTCCACCCGCTTGCCGGAAAATGCAGTGAATCGGCTGACGGGACTTTTCGAGCGCGTCCGTTATGGAGACAAACACGCCACCTCCAACGACATTCAAGTGGCAGTGGATTGTCTTTACAGATATTTTGGATTATTGCCGGCGGGCTAAATGAGATCGAGGAATTATTTATTTATCTTCCTTGGTTTAATCGTGGTCGCGCTTCTCGCATTCATCCTTCGTGGGGTCGTTCACGATTGGGTCGTAATTCCGCTGGCGAGACTCTTCTGGGTGATTAATGGGTATTATGGAGCCTTCCCCCAGGCAGCCTACTGGGGTATCGCCTTGTTTGTCGCAGCCGTCCTGGTTTTACTTGGGCTGCGTCTCCCCAATTGGGAGCGTCCGCACCTGCCCGGCACCTGGAAGCCCTCGCCGGGGTCGGTTCGCGAAATGTCCTTCTGGATCCAGCGCAGCAGGCAGGGTGTTTTCCCCAAATGGCACCTCGCTCATCTTCTTGCTGAACTTGCGCTTGATATCCTAAATCGACGCCGCTCCCGTCAAAAAGATGCTCGTCTCTTGCATGACCCCGATTGGTCCCCTCCTCCAGGGGTAAGAGAGTATCTGGATGCCGCTCTCTCAACCAATTACACCGATTATCCCAGGCCTGTGCGCTTTCGTCATGTCCCTCCCACGCCCTTCGATCGGGACCTGGGTCCTGTCGTGGAATATCTTGAGTCCCTTTTGGAGAATGAAAATGACAACAATTCCTGAAACTTCCAAGATGTGCCAGGCTGTGATTGCTGAAGTGGAAAAAGCCATAGTCGGGAAGCGTGCGCTGCTTGAAATAATCATGGCTTCCGTCCTGGCGGGAGGGCATGTCTTGTTGGAAGATTATCCGGGCTTGGGCAAGACCCTCATCGCGAAATCTTTCGCCGCCGTTCTTGGACTCGATTTTAAGCGCCTCCAATTTACCCCCGACCTGCTCCCCGGGGATATTACCGGAGGCTACGTTTACAACCGGGCTGAGAATCGCTTTGACCTCCGGCAGGGTCCCATCTTTGCCAACATTATCCTGGCAGATGAGATCAACCGTGCATCCCCCAAGACTCAGTCCGCCTTGTTGGAAGCGATGCAGGAGGGACAGGTGACTCTCGAAGGTGAAACCCTGCCGCTTCCAGACCCCTTCATCGTCCTTGCAACTCAAAACCCCATCGAATACGAAGGCACTTTCCCTCTCCCCGAAGCTCAATTGGACCGTTTCATGCTCAAACTGACGGTCGGATACCCCGATCTTGCCGAAGAGACCGAGATTCTGAACCGCCGTCATACCCGCCGGCACGAGGAAGTGAGGCTTTCAAAGGTTACCAACGCAAAAAAGATCCTCGACATGCGCAAGGTGGTCGAGACTGTCCACGTTGAGGAAGATTTGGAATCCTATATTGCCTCCCTCATTCAGGAAACTCGTCATGACCGGCACGTAGTGGTTGGATCGAGCCCGCGCGGTTCCCTTGCTTTCCTCAAGATGGCGCGTGCATTCGCTGTCCTCGAAGGTCGTGATTACATCCTGCCCGATGATATTAAACGCTTTGCGATACCGGTCTTGAGCCACCGCCTCATTCTCCAGCCGGAATATTGGCTCACCCGCCAGGTCGCTGACCGGGTGATCGCCGATATATTTGCCAAGGTTCCCGTGCCCGTTTTGCCGGACGCTTAAATCACGGAAAAAAGCTTCGCGATAGCCTCAGGTAACGTGCTTGCCGCGCCCATCGACTGATCTCATGATCCACTTCTGATGACCCGGACCTTTATCCTCTCCGTCATGATCTTCCTCCTCCTCTTTGTTGGGTGGGGTTCCCTGCGCCCTTCGATCGTGGCGCTCGCCCTGCCGCTTCTGCTCTATTTGCTTGTCGGTTTGTGGCACATTCCGGATAAGGTGGATTTAAAAGCCGAGCGCACGCTCAGTGCCGAGCGGGTGAAGACCGGTGACGAGGTCACCATCAGCCTCAAAGTCACCAATTTTGGCTCCTCCATTGAAAACCTCTTTCTGGAAGACCAGGTTCCCCCCGGTCTTGACCTGGTTGCAGGCTCAACCAGTCGCTTGCTTTCCTTGCCGACAGGGGGCTCTGTTGCATGGGCGTATACCGTGCATGGCAGGCGCGGTTACTACTCATTGAAAATGGTCCGCGCCACGGTTAGCGAAACGCTTGCGCTTGTCGCCTCTTCCTACGACCTTGCCACCGATGGTCAATTGTTTATTCAGCCGCCGGTTTTACGCCTTAGGCGTGTAGCCATCCAGCCGCGCCGCACGCGCATTTTTTCGGGGACCATCCCCGCCCGCCAGGGTGGTTCTGGGGTTGAATTCTTCGATGTGCGCCATTACCAGGCTGGTGATTCTCCCCGTTGGATTAACTGGCGCGCCACTGCCCGGCACCAGCAGGAGGTTTTCTCGAACCAGTTTGAACAGGAACGCGCTGCTGATGTTGGTCTCATCCTCGATGGACGTCGCCGCACGAATGTTTTTGATGACCGTTCCATCTTTGAGCATTCAGTCCTGGCTGTAGCTGCCCTGGCGGACACTTTTCTAAATGCTGGCAATCGGGTGGGACTGCTATTTTATGGTCATCAGGTTACTTGGACCATGCCCGCTTATGGAAAGATCCAGGCTGAACGTATTTTGCATGACCTGTCCCTGCTGGAGCCCGGGGATTCACAGGCCTTCAGCGGGTTGTACATCCCCCGCCATTTATTCCCCTCGCGCTCGCAGTTGGTGCTTGTCAGCCCGCTGATTTCTGAGGATTATGACACGCTGGCTGCCCTTCGCATGCGCGGCTATCATCTGCTGGTTGTCAGCCCTGACCCGGTTTCGTTTGAAGCTGCTGGTATTGCGGACACATCGACTAATATTTTGGCGGCTCGGGTTGTCAGGCTTCAGCGTTTGGTTATGCTGCGTCGTCTGCGCGGTGCTGGCATTCATGTGGTCGATTGGGACGTTTCCCAGCCCTTTGAGAAGATCGCCAAACAGGAGCTGGAGCAGCGTTTGGTTTTACACCGCGGGGTGCTGCGGTGACCCGCCGCCTCCGTTTCATTTGTCTTTTGTTTTCAATTGGGCTGCTTGTAGCCGCATATTTCCTTGGTGGTTTGGATTGGGTCGCCCTGGGAGTCCTGGGTTTCGGGATTGTTTGGACAATTGGGCTGGCTCTCCGCTGGTCGTGGATTCCTTCCCTTGCATTTTTTGCATCCTACCTTTCTGCCGCCGTCGGTTTTCTCCTGGATCTTTCTCCTTTCTATTTGATTCCCGCCGCAGTCTTTGCCCTCCTGGCATGGGATTTGACCGGATTTGTTGATCGTCTTCGTCTCGCTTCCCCTGGTGATGATATTTCTTCGCTTGAAAAACGTCATCTCGTGCGGCTTTTACCCCTCGCCTTGATAGCTGTCTCGTTTAGCGCTGTGGCGCTGGCGATGCACTTAAAGCCCTCCCTTGAATGGATGATTATCCTGGTATTTTTCTTGGTATGGGCCATCGGGCAGGTAGTGGGGTTGCTCCAAAAAAGGGACGCCTGATTTACACCCAGGAACGGAGCCAGGTTTTTGTTTCCCCTGGTGATATAAAATGCTTTACCTTCAAACCTGCGTTCTCAGGGGCATGGATCAGGGCGTTGTAGGTCTGTCTCCGTCGTTTATAGGTTTTTAATGCCCACAGGAACAGCGAGTCTTTGCTGAAAAATTGAGGCCATAACCTTTCCCGGTTCGTCCCCCAAAGGTTCTCTTGGGTAAGCACCCTTTTCCAGGTTCGTCTCCATAATTGCCAGAGGATGGTTATCAGGGGGTAATCCAGCCAGACCACCGCTTCCGCCCTTGGCCAGCTTAGGTCCCGTACCGAGCCGGTTTTTCCGTCCACCACCCAGGCATTCCCCTCCAGGGCCTTGGCTGCTCGCAAGCGCAATTCTTCTTTGCTGCAGGGTGACCAGTTTGGTCCCCAATACAGGGAATCCAATTCAACATGCGGGATCCCCAGCCGTCTGGAGATTTCACTGGCAAACTGCTTTTTCCAGTACCGGTTGTGCCCACCACGCAGATACGCTGGTAGGGAAAATCGTTTGCCACATTCATTGACTGGAACTCCACTGGTAATTTCTCCCTTCGACTTTCTCGCTCACGGCGGCGCCCCACCGCCATCTTTCTACCAGAAAGGCTCACGGCGGCGTCCTCGCCGCCGCTCCAATTGGCTTGACTAATTTCACTATGGGTTGCCTCGCCACCGTCGCCCAACCCAAAAGCTCCAGGCGGCGTCCCGCCGCCGATTCTAGATACCATTTTTGCTTTTGACAGCGGGAAGTTGCCGATCCCCCAATTGGGAAAGGATTTCCACTCTCCTGTTGTTTGGCGCGTATTATAATCAAGTGATACTACCTGCAAATCGTAAATCTAAAATCATAGTTCGTCAATAAAACGAGGCTTTTATGTTTGACCTTCCAGATGATGAAATCCTGCCCCTCTCAAAAAAGCATGTATTTTGGACCTGGTCAGCCCAGGCGAAAGTCAACCCGATCCCCATCGATCATGCTGAGGGAATCTACTTCTGGGATACTTCTGGTAAGCGCTACCTGGATTTTAACTCGATGACCATGTGTGTAAACATTGGTCATGGCAATCAGCGGGTGATTGAGGCCATGGTGAACCAGGCTCGTGAATTGCCTTACGCTGCGCCCGGGATGGCAACCCGGGTCAGGGCAATTGCCAGCCGGATGGTGGCGGAGGTTTCCCCCCATGGTGCTCTCACGAAGGTTCTGTTCACTCTCGGTGGTGCGGATGCCAACGAGAATGCCGTTAAACTGGCCCGCGGCTTCACGGGTCGCTTCAAGGTTCTCACCCGCTACCGCTCCTATCACGGTGCCACTGCCGGCGCTATGGCTCTCACGGGTGACCCCCGCCGCGTTGCTTGGGAGCCGGGCTTGATGCCGGGCGTCGTCCATTTCCTTGACCCGTACCGCTATCGTTCCACTTTTCACCGCACCAATCCCGACATTTCAGAGCAGGAGTTCTGCCAGGATTATCTCAATCATCTGGAAGAGCTCATCCGCTATGAAGGACCCGCCACGATAGCCGCGGTGTTGATGGAATCGGTCACCGGCACCAACGGCATCCTCATTCCTCCGCAAGGATACATGCAGGGCGTCCGTGCCTTGTGTGATCGCTACGGCATTGTCATGATCGCGGATGAAGTCATGAGCGGTTTCGGGCGCACCGGGAAATGGTTCGCCGTCGATAATTGGGATGTCGTTCCCGATATCATGACGATGGCAAAAGGGCTCACCTCTGCCTACGCACCGCTTGGAGCAGTTGCGATGAAACCGGAGATCGCGGCTGCTTTCGATGAGCAGGCGTTCGAAAGCGGGCTCACTTATACTTCCCATCCGGTCTCCTTGGCTGCCGCTGTAGCTAACATCCAGGTCATGAAAGACACCAATCTCGTGGAACACGCCGCAGCAATGGGGCCCGTTTTGCATAAACTCCTGGCTGACTTGGGGGAAGCACATCCTTCTGTTGGGGAGACCCGCAATATCGGCTTGTTTGGCATCCTTGAATTGGTAAAGGACCGCAAGACGAAGGAACCGATGGCTCCCTGGAACGGTTCCTCTCCTGAAATGGTCGCTTTTCGCAAATATTGCACCGACCATGGCCTGTATCTGTACACACACTGGCATACTGCTCTGGTCATCCCCCCCTTGATCATCACCGAAGAGCAGTTGAAGGAAGGGTTTGCGATCCTGGATAAAGCGTTGGAGATCACTGATGGGGCTGTCTCCTGATTTAAATGGGTCCCCTGGAGGAGGGTTGGCACGATGATTCTAAAACAGACGACTCGCTGGGTTTGCTTCTGGATGGTTTTGATGCTGTTTCTCTCAGCTTGTAACCTGGTCAGGCCTGCCGGGCTCACCTCCGTTCCCTCCGCCAATATCCCCACCACCGCCCCTGCCGATATCCATCCAACCGGCGGTTCAACTCCCTCCGGCTCCTCCACTGCCACAACAGACCTCGCATCCACCGGTGACATGCAGGTCCGGTTTGTCAATTTGACCGACGGTGGCTCGGTCCCGGGTTCACTAAATCCAGATGGCAGTCCATTGGTTATGGTTCAATTCGAGGTCACTGGTTCGGCACCCGTGCTGGTCACTCTTTCTGTAAATGGCGTGCCTGCTGTTGACTCCCTGGGTCACACTCTCCAGGCATCCAATGGTACAGGTGTGGTCCCGTTCTCAGGAGAAATCCCGTGGTCACCGGCAAATGGGGGTGGGCAGTACTCTCTTGTTGTTCAGGCGATGAATAACGATAAGCAGTTTGCCGAGGCCTCTGTTCAAGTGACGGTTACTGGCGTTCCTGTCTTTACTGCCACTCCACCCCCTTTGGATATGGCGGGAGCGCAGCAGCGCATTTCTGAATTGATCCTGCAGGATTTCGGTGTCTCCATCCCTAAACCCTCCGTCTATCGTCATGACGCCCCCCGCGATCCTCGCTTTTCGCGATGGATTGGTTCTGCTTACTATAAAGGAATGAGATATTATATCGACCTTTATGATGATACCCGGTATTCATGGAGCAATTCCGAGTATTCCGACCTGGCTCACCGGGTCGACACTACCAGCTATGTTTTATGCCGTCCTGTCGGCACATTCCGCGTTCTGACGGTTTTTGTGGATTATGGCAACACCGCTACCGACCGCAATTCAGCCCTGGCGGAGGTTCCAGTGGTGGCAAATTGGCTGAATGGTCTTTATGCACAGTTTGCCCAGGCCCAGGGGCAATCAGCCCCATTTATGACTGTTGTGTCAGATGCCGCCTACATTTCCGCCCCTCCTTCCCCGGGTGAATTTCTCACTAAAAGCCAGGTCCTGTCTCTCACCGGCAAGGATCCCTCCACCTATGATTTCCTGATGCAGATCGACTTGGATGCCTCCGGCACCCTTGTCAATCGGGTTTTTTCCAACGTGATCGAAACGGGAGGTGGTGTTGCCTTGCAGGGGTGTGGGCAGGCAGGTAAATTTGGGGATGTTAATATTTGGTCAAGTATTGCCGATTCAAGCAGTGTCAAGGGAGCTTTGGTCATGGATTACAACCATGAGCTCAGCCACCTTTTCGGCATGATGGACAACTGGCCCGCGATATTGGGAGTGCCCGGTCCGGATGGCTCGATCATCGACGATTGGATCCCCTATGTCATTTTTGGCTGGACCGATTCCGATGGCGACGGCATCCCAGAGATCATCGATCCCACTCCTTACGGCACATCCGGACCATAATTCCTGTCAAAAGCTCACCCGTGGTGGGGGTACCACCCTTATCAGGGTTCATTTTCCCTAAAACGGGCATAACCCTCCTTTCCCTGGAGAATTCCCCCGTTCTAGTAGGAGCGTGGCACATCGTCCCCGTTTGCTTGCCCCCCGTTCATCGGGGGGAAATGGGGATGTCTCGCCCTTTTCTTCTGTTTTAACTTTGTGTTTAATCTTTTATACCGGAATCTAAAAGTCATTCCGGATGCACCATCTCCTCCGGTCTCACCCACCTATCAAATTCCTCCGCGCTCACAAATCCTCCCCCCACAGCTTCTTCCCTTAAGGTGGTGCCGTTCTTCAAAGCCAGTTTTGCCATCTTGGCCGCCTTGTCGTACCCGATGTGCGGGCTCAACGCCGTCACCAGCATCAGCGATTTCTCCATTAACTCTTCGATCCGTCCGATGTTTGGCTCAATCCCCGCGATGCAGTGGTCAGTGAGACTCATCACCGCCTCTCCCAGCAGGCGGATGGACTGCAGTACGTTGTAAGCAATGACCGGCTTGAAAACGTTGAGCTCCAGGTGCCCTTGTGCCCCTGCGAACGTGACCGTGACGTGGTTGCCCATTACCTGGGCGCATACCATGCTCATGGCTTCACATTGCGTCGGGTTTACCTTCCCCGGCATGATCGAAGACCCCGGTTCATTTTCCGGCAGAGATAGTTCCCCGAACCCGGAGCGGGGGCCCGAAGCCAGCAGCCGGATGTCGTTGGCAATTTTATTCAAGCTGACCGCGATCGTGTTCAGTACCCCCGAAATTTCCACCATGGCATCGTGGGTCGCCAGCGCTTCGAACTTGTTGGACGCTGAGCTGAACGGAATTTTGGTAAACTTTGCCACTTCCTTCGCAAATTTCTCCCCAAAGCCGGGTTTTGAGTTCATTCCCGTGCCCACCGCCGTTCCGCCCTGGGCGAGGGGATAAAGTCTCTTCAGGCTGTCGATAATTCTCTCCATTCCAAATTTTACCTGCGCCGCGTAACCAGAGAATTCCTGTCCCAGTGTGAGTGGGGTGGCGTCTTGCAGGTGTGTTCGCCCGATTTTGATGATTCTTGCCCATGCCTCGGATTTATCTGCTAATGCTTTGTGCAGGTGATCCAATGCTGGTAACAGCACGTGCTGCAATTGTTCCACTGTTGCGATATGCATGGCGGTGGGGAAGGCATCGTTGCTCGACTGGCTCAGGTTGACGTGGTCATTCGGGTGGACCGGGGATTTGGATCCCATTGTGCCCCCCAGTCGCTTGATTGCCAGGTTCGAGATCACCTCGTTGGCGTTCATATTGGACTGGGTCCCTGAGCCGGTTTGCCAGATCACCAGCGGGAAGTTGTCGTCCAGGTTTCCGTCGATCACCTCCATTGCCGCCTCGGCGATGGCAGTACCAATATTTTTGTCGATGGTTTTCATCGCCATGTTGGTGTTTGCGGCGCACAGCTTTACGATTCCCAGCGCACGGATCAGGGGTCGCGGCAGTCGTTCGTCCCCGATTTTGAAATTCCCCAGCGACCGTTGCGTCTGGGCCCCCCAATACTTATCGGCGGGCACCTCGATAGTTCCAAAAGAATCTGTTTCGCTGCGCGTAGTCATCGATTTTTCACTCATGTTCACCTCTTAGCCTGTGGGAGACGACTATCCAACTAGGTATTCTTCGTCGTCAACCCAATTTCCAACGTTCTCAGTAATATAATTTGCGATGCGTTCAAAATCTTGCGCATCGCGGATAATGTGTTCGTAATAATTTCGTTGCCAGATCTTTTTGGGATTTATTTCCCTTCCAATGCGCTTGGTGACAGCGGATTTAAAAGAACCGATAATTGCGCTTAATGTCCCAGAGTTGAAACCGAGTGTGATGGAAGGTTTTGGTAGGGGCGAGGCACGCCTCGCCCGTGCTATAGATGAATTGTCCTTTTCATATAATACGATTATTCCATGAATATGGTTTGGCATTACGACAAATAAATCCACGTCCGTATTCGGGAAATGGTTTGGAATCGCGAGCCAGCATTCTTGGACAATTTTCCCCAACGTATTAAATCTCATCTCTCCGTCGATTATTTCTCCAAACAGGCATTCTCTTCCCAGCGTCACGATCGTTGCGAAATATCCTCCGACATTTGAATAATCATACTCTTTTAGGCGAATGGAATGCCTGTCCAAATAATGATTGCTGCTCATCGCTATAATTCTATCTGAAAAAGAGCTTTCTGAATTTCATCATCAAATTTCCTTTGGAATATAAATTTACCTCTGCATCGCCATTTCGCACAAAGCCTTAACTGTTTTCCAGTTCCGGGTCGTCGCTGAAACTCCCAACTTTCTCTCGAAAAAGGTGTTGGAGAATTTAGTCCTTCCGTACCCATTGGGACAAAATAGATAGATCTCTTTCCCACATATTATAAATTCATCTTTGTCATTAATTCCATGCCAATTATGCCCTGGCTTTTTATTGCTTCCCTCCTCGTCCCCACTATTCTTACTAACTCCGCTCGAACTAAATTCTTTTACGCTCCCGCTGCCTTCCTCACTGATTTCCACGCGGCCATCTGAATCAAATTGTTGGGGGCTCCAGCCGCTGTCCTTACTGAATGTACTATTTCCACTGGAACTGATACCATTTAAGCTCCCCCCACCGCCCTCACTGATTACCACGCGGCTATCTGAATCTATTAATAGGGAGCTCTCGCCGCCGTCCCCGGCGGCGGTGGTTTTCATAACGGCTATATTTTCCGGAAAATATGACAGGAACGTGACATATAGTTTCTCAGTGTCTTCGTTCCTGTCAATGATGAATGGATTGCTGTCCAGAATCCCCTTTAACTCCTCCTGATCCCGCACGATGACCCGCACATCCATTCCAAGGGTTTTCTCAATTCCCGCCGCGATTTTCCTCCCGATTATTGCGGGATTTGTCTCCGCACTTTCAAAAACCAGGTTCCCGCTTTGGATATAAGTACTGACATTTTCCAGGCCCAAAGATACGGATATCCTCTTCAGGTCTGGCATGCTGATCCTGTTCTTCCCGCTGACATTAATGCCCCTCAAAAAAGAAATATACGTTTTCACTCCTATCTCCAACTTTGCCCTGTATTGCCATATTCCCTTGTGGGATTCTAACACTCGCTCGATTATTACACCGAGTGTCTTCAAGAATCAGCTGCCCGCGAGATTCTTAACATAATATTACTTTATTACGGTAAAGTTTTTCTCATTGGCAATTCGACGAAAAGCGTTAGCGAGCAGCGCATCACGCAGATGACCTATCTAGGCAGGCAATAACGAATCTTTTAGGGCCTCTCAGATGGTCATCCCGCAAAATGTCGACGGATGAAAAACTGACATTGGACTTTCCCCGTAGATAGTTTATGACGCGGGTTGATACATATACCCCACAGCTTGATAGTCCGATTATGGTAAATACTTATCAGTTATCAAAGGCAAGTCAAGTGCATTATCTGCCCCGACGCCAGAGAATTATGCTCAACGCGATTCCTGAAATAGTTAGAAAAATACCCACCCACACATCCCATGGCCTGTATCTGAACTGGTAGGAATGTTTCCCTGCGGGCGCATCAACACTTAACCAGTTAGATGGAAGCAGTTGAGTTCTCGTCTGATCCACCCACGCGTACCACCCTGTCCAATTATTTTCGGTTACTACTAGTTGTCCTTTTTCGGACTCTGGGCAAACAACGTTAATATTTCCTCCAGAGGATTTCGCATTGCAGGGGATTATCTGGTCCCCATTTTGAATATAGGCGTATTCATTCTCAAAATGGGAAAGATAATTTAGCCCATCAATAACCCTGATTAAATTAGGTGCACTAGGATCAACAACATCAAATGTAGCTTCTTGATAGATTGGGGGGTCTTCCCTTGACTTCCAACTCCATGTTCGAAATGCATTACTGATTTTTAAGCTGTTTTCAAAAGCTGGGATTTGCCAGTAATGAGCACCAAATGGCAAATTGACCCATTCGGTGACATCCGTTTTTATCAAATCTACTTTTTGATATAAAGATTTTTCAATTTGAACGGTGGATAGCCAGTCATGACCAAAAACATAAGCTTCTCTTAAAGACCAAATTAACGGGATTGAAAGGATTATTATGGCAGTGTTCAAACTAAAGATCGAACTGGAAGAATTACCATTAATTAACGCAATTTTCGGCCATTTTACATGGAGAAGTACGTCCAGACCCCAGGCTGATAGACCTAAGATTAAAGGATTTGCCAAGCCCGCGATTTGTGGAGAATTTCGGACACCAGCAACAAAAGGAAATATTTTCACGAGCAATTTAAGTAAATCAGCGCTGGCGATTAAATATATCAATATAATGGAAACCAGAAAATAAAACATTAATCTCAACCTGGATTTTGGAATATAGCGCCAAACTACAATTGCTAGAATGATGGGGGTCCATCCTAAAAAGTTTGCATATAAATAGGGATAAGGAGTTGGTTTAAGTTGATCAGTGAAGTAAAAACCGACATTATCAATCAAGTGATTTAGAGGAATATACTTTAGAATTTGTGCTATTTCAAAAGTGGGATCTTCATTTTTTGCCATATTGGGATAGAAATGAATCATGGGAATAAGAAATATACCTGCGATTAAAAAGCCGAGGAAACCCGCAAGCAGGTATTCTTTCCAAAGATTCTTGAATTGATCTTCACGGCCCAGGATAAATATCAAGAATGTTGGGATCATCCCCAGTAACAAACCAACTTGCATATAACCCTGGCCTGACAGGAGAGCTAATCCAATAGTAACTCCCAGTAAGATTGTATAATGGCGTTTTCCCGTTAAGCCGAGACCTATGCCAGGTGCAAGAACAAGACTGCAGGCAGCCGTCGATAAAACAACCCCAAAGGCTCCCAATTCCATCCGCGCAGCCAGGTGACCACCGACCACTGCTATTAATCCGCTCCAAACCCGGGGAATTCTTCCAAATCCCAAGACTTTTGATAACCACCATTGCGCGAATCCAGCAATTATTAAACTACCGATAATTGTAAGCTTGGCTCCGTTTAATGCACCTTTAAGAAGGGTCAAAATAATTACTAAAGGATGTAACATACTTCCCTGCATATCAGCAAAACCTGGAGCACCGCCATGGGAAAAACCATTCCAGAACACACACGCCCCACATTTTATAAAATTCGTCCAAATATAGCCCGTTTGAATGGATGAGGGGAACTCTCCTCCAGAAGGCCAGGTTAACAGATTCATATCCAGATATGCCCGACCCACATATATAGCCCAAATAAAAATAATGATGATTTCAAGAAAATCCCCTAGGCGGGAGTTTCTTACCCAAAGTGTTTCTGAAATTTGGATTACTCCGGGAACCAAACGTGTGGTCCACCATTTTTTGATTTTTTCAATGTTTAGTTTCATTAAGTTTGTTATCCCCAAAAATCTCTTTTTATCTTCAAGGAACATATTCTTAATTTGGAAATTATGTTTCTGTTTGAAAACAGTGAAAAAATATATAAGGTAACCGAAACAAAACAGGACGAATAGACCTGTTGAAAACATTCTTGCGGTATTAATTGAGATTGTCATTTTCTCCCCTCCGCATCGATTATTTATATCGTTATCCAAGATTAGTTGAAAAGGGGTTTTACCGATAACCAACAATTCTTGGAATATTTAGGATTTTTGGACCGATTTATGAAGGTCGTTTGCGCAATCCAGGAAAGTATAATGCTTGCTGGCATGACTATGTTTCCCTCAAATTCATAAATCTATAAGAGTATAGCATCAGTAGGGAAAACCCACAATACATTGGGTGAAACAGTAAAAAATCGAGAAAGTGTGAAACCATAATTTGGATTGACAAATTAGAACAAACGAGCTATAATCTCCTCGCGGCACGGGACGGTCGATGCGATTCCATGCCGCGTATTATTTTGTACCTTTTATCTTTACCACTATATTAGAGTATATCGATTACCTATATATAAATAATATTTGCTTCGAGTTGCGACAACTTGAACGATCAAAAAGTGAGCGTGAAAACATGCAAAGAAAGATCCAATCTACCATTTACGATTTATCAGGACATGTAAAAAATCCATTAATAATCCCGCAATTATTGGCGAAAGTTTCTGCCGTCATCGATTTTAACCACCTTAAATCCAGTCACTCGTTTCTAGTCGTTTTGGCGCGTCAGAATGCTCTCTCTTCTCCCCCGGGAACCTTGGGTACGTATTCCTCTTTGGGCTCAGCCACCCCCGATGGGGTAAAATCAAGGCACTGGAACTGATAAGGAGCACTTAATGACCATTATCCTCGACGGCTCTTCGCTCACCATCGAAAAACTCGTTGCCATCGCTCGCTTCGACGAAAAAGTGGAACTTGCCCCCTCTGCCTTGGAGCGCATCAAGGTCTGCCGGGCTATGCTCGAAGAAAAACTGGCTGCTCATGAAACCATGTACGGCACCAACACCGGCATCGGCGAATTTTCCGAGAAGATCCTCACCGATGAGCAGGTCATGGAATTCCAGAAATACCTGATCTACAACCATGCTGCTGGTATTGGCGATCCGGTCCCCTTGGAGCAGGTCCGCGCTGCTCTCACCGGGCGTATCAATGTCCATGCGCATGGCAATTCCGGTTGTCGCCCCGAGATCACCATTACCCTGGTCGAAATGCTTAACAAGGGCGTTACCCCGCTCGTGTGCAATAAAGGCTCGGTGGGTGCTTCCGGTGACCTGGCTCCCATGGCACAAGCTATGCTCCTCCTTTTAGGTGAGGGGGAAGCATTCTACAAGGGGGAACGCCTCCCCGGTCGTGAAGCCATGCAGCGCGCCGGGATCCCTGTCCCGGGTCTCCAGGCCCGCGACGGGCTGGCAGCCATCAACGGCTCCAATCTCCTTACCGCCATGTCTGCCCTCCACATTTACGATATGGAGCGTTTCCTCAAGCAGGCCGAGATTGCCGCTGCCATGTCCATCGAAGCCCTTTTGGGCAACTTGAAGCCCTACAACACCCTGCTGCATGAATTGCGCGGTTTCAAGGGTGCGGTCGCCTCTGCTAAAAATATTTTGAAAATTGTTGCCGGGTCAGACCTGACCACCGGAAAGATGAAAACCAAGGTGCAGGACGCTTACTCGATGCGCTCCACTCCGCAGGTTGTCGGTGCCGCCCGCGATGCCATTGCTTATGCTCGCTCGCAGGTGGAGATAGAACTGAATGGGGTGGGGGATAATCCCATTTTCATCCCCGAAAAGAAACTGACCCTCACTGGCGCTAATTTCCAGGGATCGCCGGTTGCCCTCCCTATGGACATGGCTGGGATCGCCATCACCATGGTGTGCGTCATGTCAGAACGCCGTCTCAATCGCCTCACCAACCCTGCCCTTTCCCAGGGGTTGCCCGATTTCCTTGCCCACAGTCCAGGTTTCTATTCTGGTCTGATGCTCAGCCAGTACACTGCTGACCATCTCATTGTTGAACAGCGCATTTTATCCGCTCCCGCCAGTATCCAGTCCATCCCCGCCGCTGCCGACCAGGAGGATTTCGTCTCGATGGGGATGAATACCGCCCTTAAGAACGGGCAGATTTTGGATAACGCCTGGGGGGTGCTTGGCATCGAGTTCATGGCTGCTGCCCAGGCGTTGGACTTCCGCGAGTTCACCCCCGGCAGGGGCACCCATAAAGCCCGTGAGATCATCCGGCAGCATGTCGCTCACCTCGAAGTGGACCGCCCTCTCTACCCCGATCATAATGCCATGAAAGCGCTGGTCAAGTCTGGCGATATTCTGGAAGCCGTTGAAAAAGAAATCGGTGCTCTCGAATAGGCGTTGTTTCTAATGAGTAGACTTTCTGCCCTCACCCGAATCTCGGTCATGCTCGCCTTTTTCTTCACTTTTGATAAAGGCCTGGCTTTTATTAAAGCCATCCTCTTCAATAAGATTGTTGGGTTGGAAGGCATGGGGATTTTTGGTGCTTCCAACAATATTCCGGATTACCTTTCCGCCCTGCTCTCCGGGGGTGCTCTTGGGGTTGCTTTTATCCCTGTCCTCCGCGAGTACCTGGACCGGGATGGTCGCTCCGCTGCCTGGGACCTTTTCTCCCGGGTGATTAACATTGCATTCCTGCTTACTGCTGCAGTATCGGTGATCATCATTGCCTTGGCGGAACCCCTCGTCCATTATGTGATCGTCCCGAGTTTCACTCCTGAAAACCAGGTTCTCACCGTTTCGTTGATGCGCCTCGACCTTCTCGCCATCCTGCTTTTTTCCATTAGCGGCTTGGTGATGTCAGGGTTGCAGGCCAACAAACATTTTCTCCTTCCCGCGCTCGCTCCCATTTTTTATAACCTCGGACAGATTTTCGGCGTGACCGTTCTGACTCCTTCCCAGGGTCTCCATCTCGGTCCGATAACACTCCCTGCTTTCGGGCTGGGCTTGTATGGTATGGTCTATGGGGTCATTTTGGGGGCTTCCCTGCACTTGTTGATCCAGGTGCCGGGACTTATCCATTACGGGTTTCGCTGGAGTCCGGTCATCGGGCTGAGGACTCCTGGGGTTCAGCGGGTCATCATCCTTCTCTGGCCGCGTGTTTTGACCATGGCCAGCATACAGGCATATTTTGTCGCTCGTGATAGCCTGGCTTCCCGTTTCGGTGGAGCTGGAATTGGCGCGCTAAATCTCGGCTGGACCATCCAGCAGGTTCCTGAAACGGTCATCGGCACGGCGATCGCCATTGCCCTGTTGCCAACCCTGGCTGAATTCATCGACCGTGCCCAGCCCGACCAGTTCCGTGAAACGGTCAACCGCGCCCTGCGCGTGATGCTGGCATTAAGTCTCCCCGCCGCGGCTTTGTTGGCGGTCGTCATTCGACCGTTGGTGGCTGGTTTCTTTGGCTACGAGACCTCTCAACTTAACCTGGTCACCTGGTGCACCTGGGCGTTCCTGGCAGGTTTATTGGGGGATGCCTGGTTGGAAACGGCTGTCCGTTCGTTTTATGCCAATCAAAATACCCGCACACCGCTCGTGGCAGCTTTTATCCAGGCTCTATCGTTCATTTTGCTTGCCTGGTTGTTTTCCACCTGGATTGGCTTGCCAGGCATCCCCCTTGCCGCAGCCCTCACCTTCACCACCCAGGCGGTTGTCCTCCTTTCGTTCCAGGACCGCAAATTCCCTGGTTTGCTGAAAATGGACGGGACCTTGGTGCGTTCCCTTCTGGCTGCCATAGCCGGGGGACTCGTCTCTTATGTCGCATTACGCTTCCTGCCGGTATCTCCCATATTTGCCGCCCTGGTCGCCCTCGCTGTCGGTGCTGCCGCTGCCCTTCCGTTTATTTGGAAGGAAGCCCGCCTCCTGCTCCATTTGTGACCTGAGGTATAATCGCCCGCATGTCTGCACCCGAATTGAAAGATACTCGACCGAATAGTCCCATTAAAAAATTGGAATCAGATTCCCTCCCTTCTGGATTAAAGAAGAATTTTCCGCGCTGGCTGGTGGCTCTGGTTGTGATTGCCTTGATTGCCCTCGGTCTGCTGGGTGGTTACAGCTCCGGCATGGGTCTGCGCTATGTAGCCCAAAACACGGTGGTGTCCGGTCAGCTTGACGAGCAGTTCCAATTGGGGTCCGAGGCGTACGCTGCTGGAAATTATGTCCTCGCCGAACAGTATTTTAAATTTATCATTGTTAAGGATTCAAATTATCCCGGCATCCAGGCTGCTTATACCGACACACTCCTGCATTTGCAGGCTACCCCAACACCCCTGTTTTCTCCCACCCCGGTCGTTTCCCCCACACCCGATTTGCGCGGTGTCTCGGAAATTTTCAACTCCGCCCTTCAGCTTCTAAATGCGAGCGATTGGAATGGCGCGATTACCAACCTGGATACCCTGCGTAAGGCTGATTCCACCTATCGCACTGCCGAGGTGGACGGTATGTATTACATGGCACTCCGGCAGCTTGGGGTGGCAAAGATCTCTTCAGGTTGTCAGAACGTCAACCTGGAGGGGGGTATCTACAACTTGACCCTCGCTGAGCATTTCGTCGGTACCGGCAACCTGGACAGTGTTGCCGAGGGGTTGCGCACTTATGCCCGCCTGTACATTATTGGTGCCAGTTTTTGGGATCAGGATTGGCTGCAGGCTCAAAATTTCTTTTCCCAGGTCATGGCGGCCTATCCAAATATGACCGATTCCTCCTGCCTGAGTGCCACCAGCCGCTGGGTTCAGGCAACTCATAAGGTGGCGGAGCAATTATTTAATGCCGGCTCTTATTGTGCCGCAGAGGAACAGTATGCCGCTGCATTTATGGTCGGTGACCCCTACAATGCAACTGCATACCCCACTGCCACCATGGTGGCTGATGCCTGTAATGGTGGTCCCAGTAATAATGGAGGTACCGGGGGTAACGCTACCGCGACCCCAACGCTCGTGGGATCCCCGACCGAAACACCAACTGGCGCTCCCTCGGAAACTCCCACCGTATCTCCGACAACGGATACCACTACCCCTATCACTACACCTTAATTGGCGATCAAGAAAATATTGGCCTGATATCCCGCAATATAATTATTATTGGTTCGACGGTCATCCGTCGAACTTTGGTAAACCCTAAAGGATCCTGATGAATTCCTATCTCGACCTTGCCCGTCTGGGTAAAAATGAGTGGTGGCGCTTTGTCCTCGCCATCGTGCTGATCCTCGCCTTTTGGCAGGGTCTCGGTGCGTTGCCGAGTGTCGCCTTGCTTGCCAGGGTTTTAACGGATGGCAGCCCCCAAACCGGCTTCTCCTCCACCGGTCAATTTTTTGGCGTCGGTCCCCTGCTTGGTTTCATTGTAATAATGCTGGCTTCCGTTCTTTTTGTGGTTGGTATTTTCCTGGCAATGCGTTTCATCCACATTCGCCCCCTTCGCACGCTGATCACCCCTGCCCCCGCCTTCGCCGTGGGGCGTTTTTTCCAGGGCTTTATCGTTTGGATGGTCCTTTTAGGTTTGATGTCAATTTTGGAAGCCTTCCTGTACCCTGGTCGCTATATTTTGAACTTCGATTTGCACGCCTATCTCCCGTTTGTTTTTCTTGCTCTCATCTTGATTCCTATTCAGACTTCCGCTGAAGAATTATTCTTTCGCGGCTATATCTTGCAGGGGTTCGGCTTGCGTCTGCGCAATATCTGGATCCTGAGCGTTATCTCTGGATTCCTGTTTATGCTCCCGCATTTCCTGAATCCCGAAGCTCGGGTAAATTATGGGTTGTTGGGTTTTTATTATTTCTTCATTGGGGCAGTGATGGCCTATATCACCCTGCGTGATGGACGCCTTGAACTCGCTTTGGGGTTGCATGCTGCCAACAACTTGTTCACCGCCCTTTTCGCCAATTACTCGGTGACGGTGTTGCCTTCCCCCTCTCTTTTTACCGTTGATACCCTTGACGCTGTTTATTCCGTTTCTGCTGCAGTAATCGGGCTGCTCCTGTTTCTACTGGTCTTTCTCGGTCCCCTCCGCCGAAAATTTCCTCCTGAGAATTTAAACCCTGACCGGGTCAGTTAGCCTGGTGGTGCGACTGGTGGTTTTCCGCACCTCATCATTTCACGGGTGTACCTGTTAAATCGTAAACCATTGCTCCGGTAATTTTTACAGGGATGATGCTCCCGATTTCCGCCTCCCCTTCCACGAATACCATCCCGTCGATCTCTGGGGCATCACGGTACGACCTGCCGACAGCAATTCCATTGTCGAATCCTTCGATCAATACATCCAGCGTGCGTCCCACGGTTGACTGGTTGATCTGCAGCGAAATGGGTTGTTGAAGCTCCATCAACCTGTTGAACCGTTCCTCTTTAACCTCCACCGGGATCGGGTCACCCAGTTCTTCGGACGCCGTCCCAACCTCAAAAGAGAATTGGAACGCTCCCACCCGGTCGAACTGCATTTCCGCAACGAAATCTAAAAGAGTCTGGAACTCCTGCTCTGTTTCGCCCGGGTACCCAACGATAAAGGTCGAGCGGATCGCTAATTTGGGGAGCTTCTTCCGCATTTTTTCAATTGTTATATTTACCCATTCGATATTGGCGGGGCGTCTCATGCGGGTGAGCATGGCAGGAGCTGCGTGTTGTAATGGAATATCGAGGTAAGGCAACACTTGCTCATGGCTGGCGATGACGTCGATCAATCGGTCTGTCACGTATCCCGGGAATGCATACATGATCCGTATCCAGTCCATGTCTGGAACTTCGCTGGTCAGATTCTCCAGAAGGGTGGCAAGTCCGTCTTTCATGCCCAGTTCGTGACCGTAATCGGTGGTATCTTGGGCGATCAGGACAAGCTCGCGGACCCCACCCTCACGCAGACTCTTGGCTTCCTCGATGATGGTTTCGAGTGGCCGGCTGACAGTTGTGCCCTTGATCAGTGGGATGGCGCAAAACGCGCACGGGCGGCGGCAGCCGTCCGCTATTTTTAGATACGCACTTGCCCCTGCTACAGTGGCGCGTAACGCACCTTTTTCATCTGTTCCGATTGTTGGAACATCTGGTAGGTGGTACAGCGGTTCCGGTCGTAGCCCGGACCCAACCGGTGCATTGGGTCTTTTCCGCAATTGCCGTACCACTTCGACGATATCCATCCATCGTCGTGTGCCAAGGATCCCGTCCACGCCCGGTACTTTTCGAGCTACCTCGGCACCATATCTTTGGGTTAGACATCCTGATGCGATTAGTATCTGGTCCGGGCGTTTACCCTTCGCCAGATCGCTTAGCGCGGAATATGATTCTTCGCGGGCTGGGCCGATGAACCCGCAGGTATTGACGATCAGGACACTGGCTTGTTGTGAGGTGGATACAGCGGAAAAACCGCTGTGTTCCAGAAGTTGTGCCATGGAATCGGAATCAACACTGTTTTTAGCACAACCAAGGGAAATCATGTGGAATGTTTTTCGGTTCATAACAATAAGGCCTTCTAAGTTGAAATAGGTATTTTTGGAGTGATTGATTCTTCGTGGCTGGACAAATTTGCGCCAACTATTCCACAGGCGTGGGTATGTGTGGTATTGCGCTTGGGCGAGGAGTCGCAGAAGGCCTTAATGTTGAAGTTGGGCGAAGCGTGACGGTCGGTGTGGGAGTAATCGTGGGAGTGGACGTAAATGTTGCCGTGGGGTTGAGAATGGCATTGATTGTATATATGCGGTCCACCACTTCTCCAAAATCGCCCATGGGGCCCAGTGCATTTTGGTTATATAGGATACTGATCGCCCTGCCGTTTCCGGTCAACACCTCGATCTGGGTATTTCCATCGAATGGGTACGCGCTGCCAGCCGTCACCCTTCCTTCGAGTTGGACTTTGCCATCTACGGTCACCCTTACCCAGGCAGATTCTTGAGATATGACGACAACTTGTACGGGTCCGTTTCCGGAAGCTGGTAAGGTCAGTACGAGGGTTTCTGCTGCCACCGGGAAATCCGCACTGGATCCACTGACTGATGCGGTTACCCCTGGGGCGACTGTTTCAATTTCGGGTGAAGAAACGAGAATATTTAATATTGAGGGGGCTGTGGGTTGTGGGGTGGAACCTGCACCGAAATTTATCACCCGGTTTGTACCCCATATTGCAAAGGTAAGTAATAATATTACCAACCCACCACCAACGAAAATATCAACTGAAACATAACGTCGAACCATCGCAGGAAATTGAATTTTGGATTTTAATCCCGAAAGAAATGGGATTTTCGTAGAGGAAATTGGTGAGACTTGTTCCAAAATCGCTTGACGTTCTACTCGTTGAGCTTGCAAGCCATCAGCAAAAGTGAGCAGAATTGAATCTACGTCTAGATTAAGGAAATGACAATAGTTGTTAAGCATTCCTCGTGCCTGGACTGATGATGGAAGACTTGCAAACTCTCCCACTTCCAATGCCTGCAAATAGTGCTTTCGTACATGAGTATGTCGCTCAATTTCGTCTAGGGTAAGGCTTAAGCTTTCGCGGCGCTCACGAAGTGATTTGCCAATTGCTGAAAAGATGGTTTGGGATGGGGCGATTTCTTCAGGTCGAATGGGATTTACTTCGGTATCGGCACGCTTCTCATTTCCGTTTTTGCCCGTTGGATCTGTCTCATTTGTTTCGACTGGGTCAACTGGTTTTGATTGCACTCGCCGATGACGTACAAACAAAAAAATACGATCAAGGAACTGTTTTAAATCATCGCGAAAATTAATGGAGTTTCCGAGGCTTGAAGGATTTTCTTCTTCCCCGGGAGACTTTGGTAGGTCAGTGAGATGGGTTTGCAGTCTACTAAACCTGCCTGATTGGCTTTCTACCTCTGAGCGTTGACGGGCAATGGCATCTTGCAGTGAAACACCCAAAAATTCAGCATATAGCCGCAAAAAACCACGTGCCTGGATCGGTGAAGGCAGCGCTTCAAAGTCGTCGGCTTCGATGGCCTCGATATGGTGTGCCCGAATGCGTGTTGCCTGCACCACCTTCTGAACCGTCAGGTTTTTCGATTCGCGCGCTTGCTTAAGTTGCTGTCCAATGGTTTCTGCCATAAGAAGTAATGAAATATCACCGGCTCCCCTTATTGGTGACCCGGTGATGTTCTGATGGTGCTTTCTTCAGGGATTTACGCAGCTGGTTCGGAGTTTTCTTCCGGTACGGTTGATTCCTCGATCGCAGGTTCGGAAGATGGCTCAGCTGATTTTTCTGCGGTTTGCTTTTCAACCATTGGAGTAGTTGGCTCTTCGATTGGCAAGCTAGGTTCTGCCTCTCCCTCTCTAAAGACGGTAACCTTGATCTCGGGGATCAAGTCCATCGTCAGGCGGATACGAACCGTGTGATCGCCTAGTGCCCGTAATGGCTGCATATCCAATTGTTGCCGTTTGAGGGCATACCCGGTCTTCTTTTGGAGGGCATCCGCAACTTCTTGCGAGGTGATGGATCCATACAACTTACCTGTCTCACCAGCCCGGGCACCAAAGGACAATTGTACCTTTTCCAATGCCCTGGCTACCACGCTCATCTCTTCATTAAGGATGACTCGTTTCTCGGCAGCTTTTGATCGAATATTCTCAGCTGTTTTAATGGCACCAGGGGTGGCCAAAACGGCCATTTTTTGAGGGAGAAGGAAGTTTCGGCCATATCCATCGGCAACTTTTTTTACGTCCCCCGCCCTTCCTAGTTTGTACACGTCCTTGATTAATAATACTTTCATTTTCTAGCCCTTTCTTGCTATAGGATGGTGGAGCGAAGGGTACAACGCTCCGGACGCTGATTTTACCAGAGGGTTGGCTTCATGGGAAGGATGGCAATTCCTTAATAAATGGTGAACTTGCCTGGTTTCTGTCCAGATTGGCATCAGTTGGAATTAAGCAGTATATTGTGTTTTTAAAAGAAACCTGTACCAATCTTGGTTTAGCCATTATGTATTCATTCTCATTTCTAATTATTTTCACAATAAGAAGTATAATTTCGGGAATTATGGAAGAAACGCAATCATTAATTCAGATCAAAGGTATTCGTGATGGATTACTGATCACCCTGGACGGGGCTGCTTGGCTGGATCTGTCTATTGCGTTTATTAAAAATGTTGACGAGCGCTTGTCCTTTTTCCAGGGGGCACGCGTAGTTCTAAATGTTGGTGATGTTGAGTTGCGGGTAGCCGAATTATCAGCAATGCGTGATCAGTTGTCCGAACGTGGTATAACTTTATGGGCGGTCCTGAGTGGCTCCCCTGTTACGATAACTACTGCTCAAAACCTTGGTTTGGCAACACGCATTTCAAAACCTCACCTGGTCGAAAAAAATGAAAAGGTGGAAGCATTACCCGGCTTGGGGGCTAAATGGGTTAAAGGTCCCCTCCGTTCTGGTGGGCGAATTCTTTTTGAAGGAAACGTAATTGTTTTGGGAGATGTCAACCCGGGGGCGGAAATTGTTGCAAGCGGTAGTGTGATTGTCTGGGGACGGTTGCGCGGGGTGGTACATGCTGGCGCAGATGGAGACGAAAAGGCGGTCGTCTGTGCTCTGGAAATGGTCCCAACCCAATTACGCATAGCCGGTGAGATTGCCGTCTCACCGAAGAAACAGGGAAAAAGTCAGCCAGAAGTAGCCTGCTTGAAAGACGGTCAACTTATAGCAGAACAGTGGCAAAAATCGACAGGACGGTGATATGACAGCACAAGTAGTGACAGTGGCTTCCGGAAAGGGAGGGGTGGGTAAAACCACTTCAGTCGCAAATATTGCAGTAGCGCTGGCATCCCGTGGAAAAAAGGTTACTTGCATCGATGGTGATATTGGTTTAAGGAACTTGGATGTTGTTTTAGGATTGGAAAATCGTATCGTCTATGATCTGGTGGATGTTATCGAAGGTCGGTGCCGTTTGCGGCAAGCCATGATCCGGGATAAACGTTTACCGGAACTATACCTTATCCCTGCAGCGCAAACCCGTGATAAAACTGCAATTTCTCCAAGCGACATGGTGCGTCTTTGTGATGAATTGCGTCAGGAAGTTGATTGGATTATTATCGATTCCCCGGCCGGGATTGAAAGAGGTTTTAAGAACGCCATCGCTGCAGCAGACCGTGTTCTGGTAATGACGAATCCTGAAGTATCAGCAGTTCGCGATGCTGACCGAGTGATTGGTCTCCTTGATGCAGAGGAGAAAGGTCCCGCAGGACTGATAATTAATCGGTTGGATCCTGCAATGGTGAAGCGTGGTGATATGCTTTCGGTCGAGGATGTGCTTGATCTTTTAGCCATAGAGCTTGTGGGCATTATTCCTGAAGATGAGAATGTAATCGTTGCTTCCAATAAGGGGCAGCCATTGGCTTTGGATGGAAAAAGCAAAGCTGGGCTTGCTTTCCAGAATATTGCCCGGCGTTTGATTGGAGAGCAGGTTCCATTTATGGCACTCGAATCGCAGAATTTATTGCAGCGCCTTTTAGGAAGGAAATAATGATGAATTTTCTTTTTGGACGCAGGAAGAGTGCTAACAGCGCAAAAGAGCGGCTGCAATTGGTTTTGATTCATGATCGTACCGATTTGACGCCTGTAGAATTGGAATCACTAAAGGACGACCTAATTGAAACAATATCGCGACACATTGAAATTGACCCATCTGCAGTGCAAATTAATGTCGCTCAAGACGGGCGTTCCCAGCGCCTTGTCGCTGATATTCCTCTAAAGAGCGTTGGGCGCAGGCGGGGGCATGAATCCGGGAGGACGGCGGGATAGCCCTTCACGATCAGTATGTTTCGTACCGGTTTCTGGCGACATTTTGATTTTTGGCTGCTTGGGGCGGTTATTGCAGCGCTTGTCTTTGGTGTGACCATGATTCTTTCTGCGATCGCTGGAAATGAAAACCTGGCGACGCTTGTTCCGCGTCAGATGATCTTTGGTGGAATTGGATTTGTAGTCATCATTTTAGCTGCTACTATCGATTATCGCTTCTGGTCGGGTGCTATCATCCCGATATATGTCATCATCATATTCTTTCTTTTATTATTATTTGCTATCGGTGGAGCACGATTCGGTGCTACGCGTTGGATTGAGACGGGACTGGTATCCATTCAGCCAACGGAATTAGCCAAGATTGTTGTGATACTTGCGCTCGCCAATTATTTTGCAAAAAACGAAAACACCCCCCGAAATTGGAGGTGGTTGTTTAAGGGATTGTTAATCACCCTAATCATCGCTGCCTTGATTTTCATTCAACCAAACCTGAGCAATGTAATCGTTATTATGGCATTGTGGGGGGCTATGACGTGGGAAAGTGGACTGGAATTGAAACAGCTTGGAATAATCGCTCTCTCCGGAATTATCTTGGCTGTAGTTGCTTTCAATTTCATTCAACCATATCAACAACAGCGAATCATAAACTTTTTTCGACCCGACTTAAGCTCTCGAGCGGGAGCAACATATAATGTAATCCAGGCATTAATCGCTTTGGGTTCAGGTGGTTGGTCGGGTAAAGGCTATGGAAGTGGCACTCAAACACAATTACGGTTTATGAAAGTTCGACATAATGACTTTATCTTTTCGGTCATTGGAGAGGAACTTGGATTTATCGGAACACTTTTTGTGGTTGCCCTGATAGGATTCATTGTATATCGGTGTTTACGGGCCGCCAGGCTCGCTCGGGATCGATTTGGATCCTTGATTTGCTATGGGGTAGCCATCCTGATATTCTTTCAAGGAGCAGTGAATATTGCGGTAAATCTTAACCTTATACCGGTGACGGGAGTACCTCTCCCATTTATCAGCTATGGTGGCAGTGGGTTAATTTCTTTAATGCTTGGAATTGGCTTGGTTGAGAGTGTGGTGATCAGGCATAAACCTTTGGACTTCTAAAGGAGATATTTTTGGATTCAAGACCTGTTCGGACTCGCTTTGCTCCATCTCCCACCGGGCGAATGCACTTGGGAAGCGCTCGCTCAGCTCTTTATCCATACCTCCTCGCACGACGAACGGGAGGCACTTTCATTTTGCGAATCGAAGATACTGACCAGAAACGCTTTGTTCCTGGCTCCGAACAGGAACTCATAGATGGTTTGCATTGGTTGGGGATCAATTACGATGAGGGTCCGGATATTGGGGGACCATTTGCTCCATATCGTCAGACCGAGCGGCGTGAAATCTATAGCGAATATGCATGGAAACTGGTGGAACTGGGAAATGCCTTTCCGTGTTTTTGCACTCCTGATCGGTTGGCAAATGTTCGCCAGGAACAAATTAAGAATAAACAAAATCCTCGCTACGATGGGACCTGCCGAAATTTGGATATCGACAACGGGCGCCGTCGCGCTGCCTCCGGCGAGAATTACGTCATCCGCTTCAAAATGCCCAAGGAGGGGAGCATCACCACCTTGGATTTATTACGAGGTCCTAGTACTACGGAAAATTCCGCCCTTGATGATTCAGTTTTACTAAAATCAGATGGATTGCCAACCTATCATTTGGCTGCAATGGTGGATGATCACCTGATGGAAATTAGTCATGTGATCCGTGGTTCAGAGTGGTTACCTTCTTTACCGTTGCATGCTCATATTATCCGTGCCTTTGGATGGGTTGAACCTCAGTTTGTTCATCTCTCGGTTTTCCTAAAGCCAAGCGGAAAAGGAAAGATGAGTAAACGCGAAGCTGCCGACGCGATTAAAGATGGGTATTCGATTTTTATTAGTGAAATGGAAGACCTTGGATATATTCCAGAAGGTGTCCTTAACTGGATCGTTCTTATGGGCTGGGGGGTTTCTGAGGGGGATGTTATGTCTTTGGATGATATGATTGCGCGCTTTGATGTGAACAACCTGACTCCTTCTCCTGCGGCAATTAATTTTGCAAAACTCGATCATTTCAACGCCACTCACATCCGCCTCCTTCAAACAGATGACTTGGCTTCGCGGATTAAACCTTATTTCCTGCGCGATGGTCTTAATGTGGACGATTCCCAGCTCCTGAAAATAGTTCCTCTAATTCGTGAGCGTCTGATTACCTTGGACGATTGTCTACCATTTGCAGCATGGTTTTTTAAACCCAAAATAAACCCAAACCCTATGGACTTAGTTGCGAAGGATCTGACTGTCGCACAATCGATAGATGTTATTCGCCATGCGTGCGAAATATTAGATACGTTGTCTGAAATCACCCCCGCTATCGCCGAACCGCCCATGAGGGCTCTGGTGGAGCATCTTGGTCTACGTCCCAATCAAGTATTTGGGATTTTGCGAGCCGCGATTACTGGGCAAACTGTGAGTCCACCACTTTTCGAAAGTATGTTTATAGTGGGGAAGAAATTAGTTTTAGAGAGGCTAAGATCGGCAATCGATTTGATGGAAAAGATAAAATAAAACATTCAACAAGTTATACCTGCTGCAGCTTGTGTCTCAAATAAATAACCGCACCAAATAAATAACCCCAACAGTAAACCCGATCGACACGACCAGCAATCGCAAGGTTGTTGGCTTGATTTTGCTGGCTAATCGACCCCCAATAGCACCGCCGAGCAGCGCCCCAATTGCCATTACCAACGCAATGCTCCAAACAACTTTTCCAGAAAATACAAAGAACAACGCAGCTGCAACATTTGTGGCAAAGGCGATGCCTTGTTTTAGCGCATTTAAACGGGTCAAACTATCATTCATAATCAACCCTAGAACTGCTAGAACGATAACGCTCAAACCCGCTCCGAAATACCCCCCATAAATGGATCCCAGGAATACCGGGAAAAATACCCACAGTTCTGAAATGGGTTTGGAAAAGCTCTTTTCCTGGCGTTTCAAAAGCCATCCTCGGACTGGGTTTTGGATTGCCAGCAAACCTGCCGCCAATAAAATCAGGAATGGAACAAGGTTCGTGAAGAGTTTTTCTCCTGTTTGCAGCAGGAGGATCCCTCCAACAAAACCTCCTAAAACGGCAGCTGTAAGAGTAACCCAGAGGCGATTTTTCTGTTCTTTTAGGTCTTTTACCTGTGCCAGGGTTCCCCCTAAATACCCCGGACAAAGTGCAACGGTGTTGGTAACATTGGCGGACACAGCTGGCAGTCCGATTGCCATTAATACAGGGAAGGTGATCAGAGTCCCGCCACCTGCTAGCGCATTGATAAGTCCGGCCGCGATTGCTGCCAGACCTGCAAAAACGAATCCAATTGCTGTCATGAAGTTAACCTCGTTGTTTTGCGATTTTTGCCCAGGTATCTTTGAGCGTTACGGTTCGATTAAATATTAACTTTTTGTCTGTTGTCTCAACATCCCTGCAAAAATAACCGATTCGCTCAAACTGGAATTTGTCTCCAGGCTTCGCATTTTCGAGGGAAGGTTCAAGGAAACAATTTGTCAATACCTCAAGGGAGTTTGGGTTGATTATGGAATTAATATCCTCGCCTATGTCAGGGTTTTCGGCGGTAAATAATTGCTCATAAAGTCGAATTTCCGCGTTTATGGCATGTTTCGCCGAGACCCAGTGGATGGTCGATTTTACCTTCCGCCCGTCTGGCGCGTCTCCGCCTCGCGTGGCTGGATCGAAAGTACAATGTACTTCAGTAATTTCTCCTGAAACCGGGTCTTTAGTAACGTCTGTGCATTTAATTAGGTATGCATACCGGAGACGGATTTCATTCCCAGGATAAAGTCGATAATATTTAGGTGGGGGCATCTCGCGGAAATCGTCTTGTTCGATATATAAGACTTTCGAAAAGGGGATTATCCGCGTACCTGCGGCAGCATCTTCTGGATTATTGATGGCAAGCATTTCCTCGGATTTCCCGTCGGGGTAATTATCAATGACCAATTTAAGCGGATGGAGTACAACCATTCTGCGTTGGGAGTGCTTGTTAAGGTCATCTCGGATGCAAGCATCCAGTTGAGCCATGTCCACCCAACTGTCATTGTTGGTTTCTCCGGTCATGCTAATAAATGTACGAATGGCATCTGGTGTCACTCCGCGTCGACGCAATCCACGCAGGGTCGTCAATCGCGGGTCATCCCATCCGCTTACTATCCCGGCATCTACTAATTTTCGTAATTTGCGTTTGCTCATCATGGCGTAAGTTAAATTTAGGCGGGAAAATTCAATCTGACGCGTTTTAAACTCTCCCAGTTGTTCCAGGAACCATTCGTATAAAGGTCGGTGAATGATATATTCCTGGGAACAAAGAGAATGCGTGATCCCCTCCATGGAATCGTTTTGGCCGTGCGACCAATCGTACATTGGATAAATGCACCATTTGTCTCCGGTACGGTGGTGAACCGCGTGAATGATTCGATACATTACCGGGTCCCGCATGACAAGGTTGGGATGTTGCATGTCAATTTTTGCCCGGAGGACACGGCTGCCATCCGGAAATTCTCCGTTTTTCATTCGCTCAAGGAGATCGAGATTCTCCTCGACCGACCGGTTACGGAAAGGGGACTCTATTCCGGGTTTTACTTCAGATTCACTCCCACTCCATTTTGTCCCACGCGGTAACGTACCCCGACTGGCACTCATTTCCTCGGAAGTTTGGTCGTCTACATAAGCAAGACTTTTCTTGATAAGCCTGATTGCCCATTCATATAACCGTTCGAAATAGTCTGAAGCAAAAGTTACCTTTGTCCACCGGATCCCTAGCCAGCTGGCATCCTCTTCGATCGCTTCAACAAACTCTGTCTCTTCCTTGGTCGGGTTGGTGTCATCAAAACGAAGGATCAAATCGCCACCAAATTCCTTGGCTGTATTGTAGTCAATTAAGAACGCCTTAACATGCCCTATGTGCAAATACCCGTTGGGTTCTGGCGGAAGCCGGGTTCGAACGTAATTGAATCGCCCGGTTTTTATATCCTCGGCAACCGCAGCTAGAATGAAATTGGTCGGCTTGTTGGGGGTAACAACAGATTCCATTTTGTTTCCTTTTCGGTATAATTCCAGTGAAAGAAAATATAGGGAAAAAAATTCAATAACCAGGTTTTGCGAATCCCGTGAATATAATTAGCTGATAATTATCAAAGATATATCTTCAATAAGTATTAGTTTGCTATTATAACAAAATGAAAGGAGTGTGTCATTTGAATCAGGAAAAGCGTCTTAATTTCTTTGGAAAATACTTCAATATTGATACCGTGTTTCGCCTGATAACTGTTACAAAGATCCTTTCTTGGGTGGTGATTGCCGTGTATTCCGCACAGTGGGTGGTACAGGTCTTGGCTATGATGCTGCAAATTACACGGGGGTTTTGGACTGGTATGGGGATCACGGATATTATCCAAAATATTCTTATCCTTTTCGAACAACCACTGAGGGGAGTTGTATATTTTGTGGTTTTACAAGGGGTTGCCCAAGTGTTGTTGATTTTCTTGGATACTGAAGAAAACACCGCTCGGTCAGCGCGAGATTTCAATCGCCAATAGGCATCGATAATTAATTGTGTTGTATAATTGTTGCACGATGGTAAGTGTTTTTGATTGCTTTTACTATGGTTCCCATCCTTAAACGCCGTTGCGGGTGGGAAAGATGCGCCTGCCGCGGCAGGCGCATCTTTGTTTTTGGAATAAAAAATTCGATACACCTTGTCATTTCGGAAAATGATTTCAATTGCAGAACAACTGGGATTTATTGGAGAGAAACAATATGAAGATTGATGAACAAGTTGACCTTTTGATGCAGGGTACTGAGTACGGTGATGATACTCTCGCAATAAATATGGCGAATGAATTGCGCGATCGCCTTATTGATGCAGAGAAGGAACACCGTCCATTGCGTGTCTATTGCGGATTCGACCCCCGGACATCTGACCTTCATCTTGGACATACAGTGCCGATGCGAAAACTTCGCCAATTTCAAGAACTTGGTCATGAAGTTACTTTCGTGGTCGGTTCATTTACCTCCCTCATTGGTGATCCATCTGATAAGGATAAGCTCCGGCCGCGTTTGACCATGCCAGAGATTGAACACAATGCACAAACGTACGCGGAACAAGCTTATAAAATCCTCGACCGATCCAGGACGAAAATTCGATTCAACTCAGAATGGTTGTCTGAGTTGACATTTGCAGAAATTATCGAATTGGCTACAAATTTTACACTTCAGCAATTCATTACCCGTGAGAATTTCCGAAAACGCTGGGATAATGGTGATCCAATCTACCTTCATGAAACGTTTTACGCCATCATGCAGGGGTACGATGCTCATGCTTTGAAAACTGATGTTCAGGTCGGGGGTACCGATCAGCTATTTAATATCGTCACCGCAGCTCGTAAGATTATGACTTCCCTGGGCGATAAACCCAACATAGCCATTATTCTTGGGATTCTCCCAGGAACAGACGGTGAGTTGAAAATGAGTAAATCACTTGGAAATCATATTCCGTTACTTTCAACACCGGAAGATATGTACGGAAAGATAATGTCCATCCCTGACAAAGCTATGGGTTCATTCATGCGCCTTATTACTCGTTGGCCACCCAAGCAGATCGATGAAATTGAAACAGCGATTCGGGCAGTAAAACTCCATCCACGTGATGCGAAGATGTCCATCGCGCGGGAAATTGTGGCAATTTTCAACAATGATAACGTCGCATTGGAAGCGGAAGAATCATTTAAGAACGTGTTTCAACAAAAGAATGTACCTGATGATATGCCAGAATATTTACTCCAATCCGGTCAAAGCGTTCTGGACGTACTCGTGTCAAGTGGATTGGTTGCAAGTAAATCTGAAGGAAAGCGCATGGTTGAGCAAAAAGGAGTAAAACTGGATGGGAAAACCTTGGATCAGTCAGATAGTGTCTTTCCTCATACAGGGGTATTGCAGATCGGCAAGCGGCGATTCATTAGGATTAAAAGTAAAAACAGGGTTCCAATTCAACAGAAACCCTGAATAAAATTTACGGAATTGTTGCTTCAGTGAGAAGATCTCGACGCAATTAATCCCGCCCAAGTGGAATTATTCTCTTCTAATAAAACTACCACCGCCAGCGGTACTCCCTGGTAATCTGGTAAGGTTCCACCCAACGACCAAGAGAAGTCTTGATTTCCCTCTGATGCCTGGCTGGTCCATTGCCAGAAAGGGTGATCATTCAAAATTAACTTCTGCGCAGCCTCCGCAGCCTGGGTCGATGTAAACGCAGGTTCAGGATTGCTCAGGGCTGGAAGTACAACCCAACCTTGCGCGGGCGTATCTAAGGCAATCGCCAGTCTCGGTGCTGGACGCACCCCTTGATTACTCAAAGTAGCGGCGGCCAGTACCATTTGCAATGGGCTGACCCGCAGGGTGTTTTCAGGAAATGGAAATTTCTGCCACTGGTAATCGCAACTCTGGTGTGACGAAGAAACCTAGAGCAGTGTATAACTTTAGTGCAGCATCCTGGGATGGGGAGTTGCTAAGTCCGGCAGCAAGAAAAAACGGCCGCAGTGATCCGCCGGTAGGATAACTCCCCTGTGCAGCTCTGTCCAGAAGAGGCGATTTTGGATCTTGGAGTAATTCAATTCCTTGGGTATCTAATTGGTTAGGATCGAATGTTGGGTGAGACGCCATTGCAAGAATTTCCCCGCTTGAAGCATTAATTAAAATCACAGCTCCAGTATGAACTCCTAGCAAGGCATCAGCTTTTTGTTGTATCCCAAGATCTATACTTAGGCGCACATTTATACCGGGAGGTGGTTGCCCATAGACCATATGATCCCACCAGATACTGCTTGAAGGGTTGCCTTGCACCCCTCGCAGGTACGAGTCGAGACTGGCTTCCAACCCGGACTGTCCATAAATGGGATTTGTATATCCGGTGACAGCTCCCAAGTCCGGATAATGATATGTACGCAAAAATTCACCCGATGTTCCCTCGGTTATGTTGATTGGAGTTTCGGTCCGGTCGAGTATACTGCCTCGTTTGACATATCGATCAGAAATTGAGCGGCGGGCATTATCAGTGCGCTCAAGAATTGCCGGTCCTCGCCAAACTGCCCACCAGGCATTTGTTGCTGCCAATGCAAATAATCCCAAGCCGATTAATCCGGCCAGGATCAGGTAAGGTCGCGGATTTCGTAAGGGTGCCGGCTCTTCCTCAGGTTGACTGGATATGAGGAGGAGAATTAGTAGCGCAAGGTATGAGGTTAGTAGGGAAGAGCCGCCATATGAAATAAATGGTAAGGTAACTCCTGTCAAAGGCAGTAGACGTATGTTACCGCCGATGATTAGAATGGTTTGTGCGCTAATGTAAGCAGTCAGTCCAATGGCAAGGAGTTCTTCGAAAGGTATCGGGTGAATGCATAGCAGTACGAATTCCCCGTGCTGCAAAAATCCCAACCATTGTAAGAATTCCCAATGTTCCAACTAGTCCTGTCTCTTCAGCGATGGAAGTAAAGATGAAGTCTGAAATTGCCACTGGTACGAGCCCAGGGCTGCCAAGTCCAGGGCCACGTCCGGATGTCCCACCATTGGCGACTGCCATTAACGATTGCACAACCTGGAATGATCGCCCAGTGGGATCAAGCCACGGATTTAGCCAGGCATCTACGCGCAGGCGGATGAGATCGATAAAAAAGTATCCTGCGATACCCGCTGCAATGATTCCTCCAAGACTGATTAATAGAAGCCATCTTTTACCGGAAGTAACGAAGAGTATGATGGTATAAAGGAATATGAAAATCGACGCTGTGCCCAGGTCTCGTTGGATGATAAGCAGCAAGAGTGCTATACCCAACACGACTGCAGTAGGAGCAAGCAAGGGCAGGGGATGTAAATTAAGGGGGAGGCGATCTGCTAAGTATGCGGCTAGATAAATAATGAGCAGGAGTTTTAATGGTTCAGATGGCTGGAAATAGATTCCACAACACCCAAGCCATGCGTGTTCATTCCCACCTCCAGGATCAACACCAAATATGAGGGTTAATGCAGTGATAAATAAACCCCCGGTGAGCCAGACGTATTTGTAGTGCGCCAATATTTTCAGACTTGGCGAAAGTCTCACACCAAGGATGAAAACCATTCCACATAAAAACAACCAGGCAGACTGGCGAAACCCAAAAGATGGAACCAGGCGAAATATCGTTAATACACCCCACCCAGTCAAAAAACCAGCAATCGGGAGCATATATGGATCTGCGTCGGGAATACGGCGTCGGGACTGGAAATGTGCCAGGCAAAATATAAGCACCCAGACTATGAATCCAATCCAATGGCTCCAGTTATAGGTGACTGCCCATGTGCGCTCGCGAGCTGCTGGCGCAAGTGTCAGGATAACTGAATACACAAAAAGAAAGGCTCCCGCCATGCCGAGCAGGCGGGATTGTATTTGACCAGGTAATGATGGGAACAAGAAACGTTTCATTAATTACTTTTGGGTGATTTAGTAACTAAATTATTTTAATTTAGATATTTCTTTACTAGGAGATCAAGTTTCTTTCGCGTCATAAGTGGGATGGCAGAGGGTTCGGTAATGATTGCAGATGATAATGCCGAGTCACAAGAGCAATCTCGGATCTTTGGCATGGATTTAATCAGGTAGTGAATGGATGCTTGTGCAGCAAGGGCATTTTTTTTGAGAGTCTTGACCACCATATCCACGGTTACCGGTGACTCGCTTACATGCCAGACATCGTAATCGGTCACATGAGCCATCACGGAGTAACACATTTCAGCTTCACGAGCCAGGAATGCCTCGGGAGCAGCTGTCATACCTACAATGGACATTCCCCAGGCGCGGTACGTATTCGACTCGGTCTTTGTAGAAAAGCGAGGTCCTTCAATAACAATTAACGATCCTCCACGATGAACTGTCACCTTGGTTTCCTTAACAGAAGATACAAGTGCCTTTGAGAGGTCAGGGCAAAATGGGTCAGCAACACCAACATGTGCTACTAACCCCTCGCCAAAAAACGAGCGCGCACGGTTTCGGGTGTTATCAAAGATCTGATCTGGTATGACAATGTCACCTGGAACATAATCCTCCCGAAGAGATCCGCAGGCGTTGATACTTACAATCCGTTCAACCCCAAGCATTTTTAATGCATAAATATTTGCCCGGTAAGGCACTTCGCTCGGTGTGATATGGTGACCGATTCCGTGCCGGGCTAAAAAAGCAATCTTTTTCCCCTCTATTGTTCCGATCACAATGGGTGCAGATGTTTTTCCAAAAGGCGTTTCAATTTCCTGTTCTGTCAATTGGGTCAATCCGGGCATATTATAAATTCCGGAACCACCGATGATTGCAAGCGAGGGTCTATCGCGCATGGGAATTCTCCGATAGGATGATTGGTTAATTTGATTATTTCCAGGAAGTGATGGAATTGTTGGGAGTTGATTTAAATTCTTTTTGTCGTTGGCATTATAAAGTCCCCTTCAAAGGAAACAATAAAAATAGTGTCTCCGCACTTGAAGGAATCATCAGATGTCACAACTGTTGCCATGACCAATTTTTCTTGGTTAAGGAAAGTACCATTTGTTGATTGGAGGTCCTCCAGCCACCATTGGTTTTGGTGAAAGCTTAGTCTTGCGTGTCGGGCGGATATTAATTCATCATCTACAGGACATTCGCATGCAGGGTCGCGGCCAATGGTTATTTCCGATTTAGCAAAATGACGCACTTGCTGTGCAGCATCTGTCCGCGAAATTGTCAAACGGATGGGTGGGACTTTTCGGGAAGCAAGGAGAATTCCTTGCTGTTTTATATCTCGCCATAAAGTCAAGAACGCCCACCCCAAAAAAGCATATATACAGGCGGTTAAAATGAGGCGCAATGCAAAAACGATTGGTCCGCTCATTTCGAGTCAGAATTATCCTTGGTACCACTCTCAGGTTGAACGAAGGTGTCTGTACTTGTCTCGTTTGAAATAATCGATTTTTGCGCGGTGGTCACTTTTTCTTCAGTCACCCCTTTTGGTTGGTCTTGACTAAATATTAATGTTACTCCTGCGAGGGAGATCACATCGCCCGGAAAAAGAATTGACTGGTTAATTCGCTTCCCATTGACGAAAGTACCGCCAGTGGAGTTCAAATCAAATATCATGAATCTTCCTTTTGTTATCCTAACCTGCGCGTGGTTACGTGAGACGCGCTCGTCATCAATACTAATCTGGTTATTTAGACGGCGCCCAATATTCATTACTGGAAGATTTAGGGGGATAATATTTGATCCGGCAAGAATGAAAAAACCATTCGGAAGAATATTATCTTCTGGTATGTCCTCTTTGACCTCCACTTGCATTCCTTGCGTTTCTTCCATGGTTTCAATTCCGAATGAAGCAACAACTTCCGTCACTCCAACATTCTTTTTCGGGTCTTCGACTATAGAAATTGAAGCCTTGGCAAAAAAATGCAACCCCGCCTTTTCCCCAATGGATTGCACCACATCTGCTAACTCCCCAGAGAAATCTGGCTTGTTATGCCATCGCACCAGTGTGGACGGGTGAGCAACGATAACATACAGGTTTGGGGCGTAGGTTACACCAACCTCCTCTCGAAGACTGTTTTTCATCGCAATTGCTAGTTGCTGCAGGATCCGATTCTCAAGATTGTCGCCTGGGATGTATTTTAACAATGTCACTTCGAGCAAATTTTGAAGATGAGATTCGAGTTCGTCAAGGGTTGGCATATTAATTGGTGATCATTAATCAGGAGGTTCAATATGGTAGATGGGTGGACGTGATTGACTCATGTAGATGCCCATTTAATCGGGTTTGCCAGTCATAAATCGAATTTTGATGGGAATTAAACTATTGGGGGATAGCTTGTCCGCAATTGGGACAAAATTTTTCATCATGTGTCAACACATACCCGCATTTCCAACAAGTTTTCGGTTGTGAATCCCCGAGGGGAGCACCACATGCAGCACAGGAGGACGCCCCGACAGGGTTGGCTGACCTGCAATATTCACAGGTTACGCTGTTGAGCCGTTCTGAAAGTTCTTGACTTGCTCCCATTCGGCGGGCAACGGTAGAGATCACTTGCAATATTTTCTCATTTAATTGTAAACTGCTCACATCTTGTGCAATATCATCTAACCGACCTAATAAATTAAGGGGATTTAGCAAAGCAGAAATTGCAGTTTGCCCAAGGCTCGCGGCTACACCAAGCCATTGTAATTCACCCACCTGCACCATGATTCCATCTGCAACTTGCTGAAGGTTTACACTAACCGCAGTTCTCCCCCCCGAGCGTGAAAACTGGGATGATGCAATTTGCACAGTCAGGTTACCGGGTTCGCCAAGTACCTGTGTTTGCGTGTTCCCATGATCAAATTCGCCCACAAGGGCTTGAGCTACATCGATTGGGGAAACATTTCCGTGAAAAATGCGCCTATCCATCGTTTTCGATTATAATCGTTTTGCCCAATCGGGCAATACTCCATATGTAAGTACGGAAACAATGTTAACAAGTTGCGATATATGCTTACCAGGATAAAAATAGGACTCTGGATACTCTTTGTTGTTGGATTTGCCGGGATGCTTTTGCTTACACCGGCATGGTCCCCTGCAGTTGCGCAACAACCTACTGGAAATATACCTACGGTGACCGGCACACCTACTGGGCCGATTATCACAGTGATTAGCTCCGATGGAGCTTTTGTTCGATCAGGACCAAATTCGTTTGATTATCCCGTTCCCGTTGGATGGCTCGTCCCAGGAGAAACTGCTCCTGCTCTCGGGAAGTCACCTGCAGCCGAATGGATTCAGATTATTTATTTGGGTGCTCCTGGCGGTGTTGGTTGGGTGTATGCGCCCTTGGTGTCGCTATCGCCCGGATTTCTCCCGGTTGTCGAACCCCCGCCCACTGCGACACCGCGAACCACTCCTACTCTTAATCCAACATTTGCTGCGGCATTTCAAGTTCAGTCCACCCCTACTCGCCTGCCTACCTTTACTCCTCCCCCTCCAATTGCTACCTTAAATTTTGAGCCCGTGGTGGGTACTGGCGGACGCTTTCCAATGGGTTTCGTCATTTTAGGACTTGCATTGATCGGGATTCTGGGTGCAATCTTTTCATACTTGCGAGGAAGATAAAACGAACTTAAAATATTGGGACCGGTGTTATCCGGTCCCTTTTTAGTCCCTAATTCTCACTTGTTCCACATGTTCCACCTTCACAAGAACAGGTGGGAGCTTCATTCGGATTATCTACTAAAAAACCTTTTCCCCGTTCATCATTAATGTAATTTACTGTCGCGCCAGCCATAAATTGAATGGAATTTTCATCGACCAGGACTAGTAGACCCTCACTTTCAAAAGTCGAATCGGTTTCACGAGGTTTATTATCTAGTGCCATACCATATTGGAACCCGGAACAAGTCTGGCCAGTGATATAAACTCGCAACCCGTAACTATCATCCAATTTTTGCTCTTTACGCAGTTCCCTAACGATATTAGCTGCAGCTGGGGTGAGTAGTACGGTCTGTGTTTGAATTGGAGTTGTCATTTATACCTCATTGATTATATTTTGACTCATACTATCAGGATTGGAATATTTTGTCAATTCACGCCAGAAGCAGGTATAATCTCGCAAATCAAAATCCTGCTATTATGGAATAATCCAGGTTTTGGCAAATTTCTCGTGTTTCTATCTTCAAATGCTCACAAGTCACCCAATTAGTTCCCGGTCCAATGCACACCAATAATGCTCAATACCCCAAATATCTAAGGAGTATTTAATGAGAAAATTCACTCCATTATTCTTGTTAATGTGCTTTTCAGCAACGATATTATCTGCATGTGGAAAGGCTGCTGACCCCGCAGCAAAGGCAGTTGTGGACTATCTTACTGCTTTGGTAAATAAAGACGCAAACGCGATTTCCACCCTATCTTGCGCAGATTGGGAGTCCAATGCCCAGCTTGAGTTGGATTCTCTTCAAGCGGTTTCCACCCGGCTTGAAGGTCTTTCGTGTTCGGTAACAGCAGTTGAAGGTTCCACCTCGCAGGTCGTTTGTCAGGGGAAAATTTTAGCAACCTATAATAACGAAGACCAACAATTCGACCTTTCGGTCCGGACCTATCAGGTTTTACATCAGGGTGGTGACTACCTGGTTTGTGGCTACCAATGAAATTTCGCTTATTCACACGTGAAAATCTCTGGGCATTAATTTTTTGTTTGATTCTCATCGCTCTCATAATTGTTACTGCCAGTAGTGCCCCAATTTGGATTTATCAAGGTTTTTGATGACTCTCTTGCTGATCATCATATGTTTTGTTATCGCAATTTTATTGGGGTTGGTGATCAGAAACCACTGGCGGATCCATCTTTTGATGGGATCTAGTGCTCTGGCAGTATTTGCCTTTCAACCTTCGCTACCAGTACGCGGATTGGATTTTTGGCTCCCTTCAGCCACCTTGGCATTAGCTTCATTTACTTGGATATTGACTGCATCTCCGGAGAACCGATCCTGGAAGAATTCTGGTCCTGCGGCAATTATTTTGGGGGGAATTGTACTGTTTCTAGGTCTGACTCGATACCTGGGGGGATCAATAAATCTGACAGCTTCCCGTCCTCCCCAAACTCTCCAAATTCTCGTTGGGGTGATAATTGTTGTCCTAGTTGGTATTCTGCTTGCGCGTTTCACCACTCCAAATAAAGCTGTTTTGATTTTTTTATTCGTTTTTCTGATTATTATATTTGTAATATTGAAAGTCCCGTTTCTCGCTGCTAACGTGAGTGAAGTTTTTCGCAAAATAAACCATCAGTCAACAAGTCTTGCTTTGGGGCAGGATTTACGCTGGCTGGGATTTTCATATATTGCCTTTAGGCTTCTCCATACGATTCGCGACCGAATAAGTGGCCGGTTGCCTGCTGTGTCTTTGTCAGAGTATATGGTTTACATTATTTTCTTCCCGACCCTAACTGCTGGCCCCATTGATCGCATTGAACGATTTGTTGGTGATCTGCGTCGCCCAATTGCGCTAACAGGGGAAGATATTGGGGAAGCGGGGAAACGGTTAACCGTTGGCTTGTTTAAAAAATTTGTTATTGCCGACATGTTGGGAATGATCGCCTTAAATGCCACCAATGCAATCCAGGTTCGAACGGCAGGATGGGCGTGGGTATTATTATACGCATTTGCCTTCCAGATATTATTTGATTTTAGTGGTTACACCGATATCGCTATTGGATTGGGTCGGCTTCTTGGGATCAAACTCCCCGAAAACTTCAATTGGCCATACTTAAAACCAAATTTGACCCAATTCTGGAACAACTGGCACATGACTCTGACTCAATGGTTTCGGGCATACTTTTTTAACCCCTTAACCAGGGCTTTGCGCTCAAATAGGAAACCGCTTCCTATACCAGCAGTCATTTTTATCACCCAATTGTCTACAATGATTCTGATTGGACTTTGGCATGGCGTCACTCTAAATTTTGTAGCTTGGGGCATCTGGCACGGATTGGGGCTTTTTATCCATAATCGCTGGTCAGATTTCACAAAGATGCACTCTTATCAACTCTCCGCTCGTTGGCAAAAAATATTGAATGTCGGTGGAGTGCTCTTGACATTTAACTTTGTGTCGCTCGGTTGGGTATTTTTTGCCCTTCCCGATATTTCAATTTCCGCCCATTTCTTAGGCGTATTATTGGGTCTGAAATAATATGAATTCCCGTTTTATAAGAAATGTTTTTATTAAAGGATTGGTACTTTTCCTGTTATTTGACCTGGTTTTTGTATATGTAAATCCAGAGCCTTTAGGGAAAATATCTCTCTACAACCATGCGTTTACTGGACGTGAGCGTTTACCATTTGGCGAGAATCCTTCCCAGTCTTATAACCTAAGCCTGTTCAATCTGGATGCCATGTTTTCGTCACATGTGATTGCCAATGGATCAAAACCAGTGGATGAATACCGGGTAATCGTTATAGGCGATTCATCTATTTGGGGTACCCTCCTTCGTCCTGAAGACACTCTTACTGGTCAGATGAATCAAACAGGCTTGTCATTGTGTGGAAAAAAGGTTCGCTTCTATAACCTTGGATACCCGACCATTTCGCTTACAAAGGATTTATTGGTGCTGGATTTTGCTCAGCGGTTTCAACCAGATCTGATTATCTGGGCGACAACTTTGGAAGCATTCCCGGTTGAAAAACAATTCACTTCCCCGATTGTTTCTAACAATGCGGGCAGAGTCACAAATTTGATCAAGCGCTATAATCTACCGCTTGACGAAAATAATCCCGCTCCTGTAAAGCCTGATTTTTGGGGAAGCACGCTTGTTGGTCAGCGGCGTTCATTGGCAGATTTAATCCGACTCCAAATGTATGGCATCCTTTGGACAGCAACGGGTATTGATCAAACCTATCCGGTTGATTATCAGCGAACTCAAACGGATTTTAATACTGATGTCATCTATCATGACATGCAGCCTCCGACAATTAATCCTTCGAATTTGGCATTTGCTGTACTCGACGCCGGAATGCGTATAGATAGCAACGTACGAGTAGTTCTTATTAATGAGCCAATGCTGATAAGCATGGGTGAAAATAGTGATTTACGGTACAATTTTTTTTACCCGCGCTGGGCGTACGACCAATGGCGGGAATTCATGGCAACGCGAGCGAAAACGAATGGATGGGAATATTTGGATTTATGGAATATTGTCCCTTCAATTGAATTTACCAATAGTGCTATCCACATGACCCCAACAGGAGAGTCGTTATTAACCAACAATTTGGAAAAATACATTCTACAAATGAGCTGTCCATGAAAAAAATATATCTTATTGTTAGTTTAATTTTCGTTCTCTCTGCTTGTAGAAATGAAACACCCGATACGATATCAGGGATTATCACTAAAACTCTGACCTCAGACCCTACTGCCGTTCTTGCACAATCGACTGTGTCAGAAAATACTCCCACCTTTTCCAATACCCTGGTTGCTACCTCTGCACCTGATGGTTGGAAGTCCTTACCAGTGGTTCCGAGTGAATTATCTCAGCGCATGATCGATGTTTTCCAGCGGGGCTTGGCACGTGGGCGTGAATCAAATAAATTTTCAAAAATCGGTGATTGTCAAAATATAACCACATATTTCCTGGCCGCCTTCGACGTCCCTGGCGGGTACCGGCTTGGACAAAAATATGCTTACCTTCAACCGACGATTGATCATTTTGCAGGTTCCTGGTCCAGGGAAAGCCTGGCTGTAAAAGGGGGAATGAACGTAGCAGCTGTCCAGAATCCATTTTGGACTCTCTCTCCAAAACCTGACGTGTGTAACCCTGGTGAGACACCCCTTGCATGTGAGATTTAGCGTTAACAATCCCAGTTTTGTGATAATAAGCATGGAGGAGTCTTGGTCTGGCGATATTGTGAAGTATGATAGTTACATGCGAAAAATTGTTGATTATGTTCTTTCCCAGGATGTGGTGCCAATACTCGCAACACGAGCTGAGGGACCAAATCCAAAGATCACAATTAACGCTGCAGTCTCCCGGATTGCATTTGATTATGGAATTCCTCTCTGGAATTTCTGGGTAGCAGCTTATTCATTGCCTTCCCATGGGCTGACTTCAGACGAATTCCACCTAACCTGGGCGAGCCCGATCTTTGACGACCCGGAGCGGATGAAAATGGCCTGGCCTTGGCGAAATTTGACTGCCCTCCAGGTGCTGGACTCCGTATACCGGGCAGTTTCAAAATGACCAGGAAATTTACCTTTTCAGCGATACTCATACTATTCGTTTTGGTTGCCTGTGACAGCACGGTAACATCGCCGGCGATCACCGCGACTCCAACATTAGTTACTCCTACTGCGGAATTGGCACTCCCACCAACTGCAATAATCGCTCCAACCCTCCCTGCAAACCCAACGGTAACCCCCAATACCCATCTGCCTCCTGAGCAATGGCAGGAATGGCCTGTCGTTCCACCAGCTACCGGTCGGGCAATCGAGATATATAGGGCTGGGTTGGAAATGGGGAATAATCCTCGAGCTTTTTCAAAAGTTGGAGACTGCCAAAACATCAAGGAAGCATTTATGGGATTATTTGATTTGCCTGATCGATATAATCTTGGGACTGATTATCAATATTTGCAAGAGACAATTGACAACTTTTCCGGCTACTTTAACACCGATGGCCAGGCAGTGAAAGGTGGTTTTAACGTGGCAACAGTTCTCTCTCCCATGTGGGCTAACCCGGCAATTTGTCAGCCGGGTGAAAATTCTCTCGAATGTGAGTTGCGTATAACCAAACCAACCATTGTTTTTATAAGCTTCGAAGTTTGGTGGGAAGGTCGAACATCGGAAACTTATGAGAAATATCTGCGACAGGTAATTGAAACCGTCATTGCACATGGGGCGGTGCCAATTCTTGCTACCAAAGCAGACAACGTGGAAGGGGACCAGAGCATCAATTTGACGACAGCCCGTATGGCATACGAGTATGACCTCCCGCTTTGGAATTTCTGGCTTGCAGTTCAATCTCTTCCAAACCATGGAATGGACGCAGCCCGCGACGATGGCTTTCATATTTCAACAGATGGTTGGAGTGAGCGAAGTTTTACTGGTCTTCAGGCATTGGATAGTGTCTGGCACGGTGTGCGCGACGAGGTCTCGATTAACTCCAATATCTCTACTTCAACACCTTTTCCCACCCAAACAATTGATCTTTCGCCCTTACCCACAGGCATTACAAATTTGGATTCTGACACTGACAAAGTCGTTTTTGGACTTGCATCCCGTCAGGGAGATTCATATAAATCCCTGGGAGTATTTAAGTTTGAACTATCTGATCGCACTGTGACCCAACTCTTCCAGCCGGGGTTCTCATTTCAGTCAGCATCGCCTGATGGGAAGCATTTATTAATTAGTCATGGTAAATCGCTTTATAAATCTGATGGTTCCGCCCTTATCCTACTCACAGACAAGTTCTTCGACTCAGGTTCTTGTGGTGCTCTTTGGTTGCCGGACGGGCAGGTTGTAGCGATCCTTGAAAAAGGGTCCACAACGGAATTGGCATTATTTCAAGCCGATGGAATTGGCAGGTCACTGATAAACCTGGATACTGCACCAATTTGGATATACCCATCTTCTGATGGGGATCGAATCACGTGGGAAAGCGGGACCTGTATTTCAAATGGTCAATGTACTCCCTCAGGAGCTTGGTTGACTGATATATCATTAGCCCAAACCACGAATTTGAATGGGATGTCTCGTCCGTCAATTGCCCCAAACGGGAAGGTGATCGCGTATTCATCCCCGCTCGATCAAAACAAATCAAACCTGGCATTTATGGTTCTCTCGGGAGGAAACACCCGTAATTATCCGTTACCAGGTGATGTTATAGCGGACATGTCATGGCAGCCAAATGGGCCCTGGCTCGCGATAAATTTAGACGTTCGGAGTGACTATTCTGGAAAAGTGACTGGAGGTTATTATTATCTGATTAATTCTCTGGATTTTGGTGTACGTCAACTCCAACCTGTCCCGGTCTTGATGAATCAAAAAATTATCTGGTCACCGGACGGGACAAAACTGATTTGGCTGGGAACCACTTGGAAGGACACATTTTATTTCATTGACCTTTGGGAAGTAAACGTGGTTTCGGGTCAGGAAATTAATTTGAGAGACACATTAGGAATAATGGCTACCGACTATCTTTTTGTTAATGGAGCAGCATGGATGGGAAAACCATGACATATTTCGGTTACAATTAATTTTGGATCTTCAAAATTCATTCTTGGGAGCAGCTGATGACCGATGAAATCATTGCTACATTGACTCAATATATAGCCTCGGAAATACTTAAGCAACCAAACCGACTGATAAATCAGGATGAACCTCTCTTGACGAGTGGCTTGATAGACTCATTCCACTTGGTGGATCTGTCCATGTATATTGAAAATACCTTTGGTGTTCGCATAGATGATTCAGAATTAAATGCCTCATCTTTTGATAGTTTGAAGCAATTGGCTGGGTTTATCCAGTCTCGCAAGTGACATGCCGACCTTTTCAGACCTCCTCAAGGGGCATTTTGAAAAATCTCCCGATAACGTAAGCATTATCTTGCAGCATGCAGGACAACCTGACCGGCAGGTCACATATTATGAATTACTCTGTGGGGCATCTGGATATGTGCAGACCTATCTACATAACAACATCAATCCCGGGGAAGTTGTTTTACTAATACTCCAACACGGAATTGATTTGTTGTTTGCATATTATGGTGCGATCCTCCATGGAGCCATCCCATCAATAATGCCATTTCTTACCGAGAAGCTTCTCCCGGAGCGTTATCGGGCTGATTTAGCTGGGTTGATCTCCATTTCTCAACCAACAGCCGTGGTGACCTACCCTGCCTTCGAGAATGAAATCCGTTCGGCTGTCAAACCTGGCGAGGGTTCTGTAAGATCGATAATAATTAGTAACCAGGCTGATACTCCGCGTCCTCCTCAGTTCTCCACCTTCGGAGGTTTTTCAAGAAGAGTGGATGATATCGCGCTCCTCCAGCATTCCTCTGGAACGACAGGTTTGCAAAAGGGTGTTGCACTGTCCCACCAGGCAGTCATCAACCAGCTGAATAACTATTGTCAGGCACTCCAGCTGAGGAATTCTGATGTTTTCGTTTCGTGGCTTCCACTCTATCATGATATGGGTCTTATCGCTTGTTGGTTGATGCCCATCCTAATGGGTTATCCCCTTGTGCTTATGTCACCGTTTGATTGGATTCGTGCCCCCCATCGTTTGCTGCAGTCTGTGTCGAAATACAAAGGTACTCTATCTTGGTTACCAAATTTTGCCTACAATTTCTGTACCCAGAAAATACGCGATCGCGATCTTGAAGGCGTAGACCTTTCAAGTTGGCGTGCCATCTCAAATTGTTCAGAACCAATGCGTTGGGAAAGTCACCAGACCTTTTTTGAGAGATTCCGAACTAAGGGTTTGCGTTTTGAAAGTTTGTGTACATGTTATGCAATGGCAGAAAATGTCTTTGCAGTAACTCAGGGGGGAGTAACTTCCCCGGTGGTTTTCGAAGATATTGACCGCGATTCCCTCCAGATTAAGAAAGTTGCTAAGCTGGCACTTGACGATCAGGCTAAAGTCCGGATGATGAGTGCTGGAAAAACAATCCAAAATACACACGTCCGAATTATTGACTCCACCAGCGTCAATCTTCAAGATCGATCAGTTGGGGAAGTTGCAATTAAAAGTGATTGTATGCTAACCGGCTACTATCACCGCTTGGATGCTACTAATAAAGCGTTTATCGACGGTTGGTATTTAACAGGAGATTATGGTTATATGGTGGAGGGCGAACTTTATATAACAGGACGTAAAAAAGACCTGATTATTGTTGGAGGAAAAAATATTTATCCTCAAGATCTGGAACTTTTGGCATATGAAGTTCCTGGTGTCCATGCAGGACGCGCCTCTGCGTTCGGATTGTTCAATGAAACTACCGGAACTGAAGATGTCATCATGGTGGCTGAGGTGGATGTGGACGACCCGGTTCAACTACAAAAGATTGGTGATGCGATCCGTGCTGCAGTGACTCGCGGATCGGCGGTTGCCCTTCGTCATGTGCACCTTGTCAGGCATCCCTGGTTGGTGAAAACCTCAAGCGGAAAAACTGCCCGGCTGGCAAATCGGGAAAAGTTTATAAAAGAAATGCAGGCAAATGGACAGCATTATTAAATTGTCCATCATTTAACCAATTTACGTGCTATTCGCTTAAAAAAAACCTGGAAGGTTTTTTAAATCTCCCAGGGTAGTAATAAATTTTAGGATTATCCGGGAGTAATCCTATGCTCAAGGGTCCGGTTAAACATCTCTTCTTGTTCTTCCTTGAGACTTGCTTTTGATTTCCTACTTTTTGGAGAACTCTTCTTATCACCAGCTCGATCGTGAGCTTTCTGGAAGGCAATTTGGAAAGCTGTCATTTCTGGTTCTTTTGATTCTGGTTCTTCGATATTCTCTTCCTTTTTCTCGCTCTTTTTCCCGGTTCGGCCTTTCCGAGGTTCAACCTTTTTCACCTCAGCCATCAATTCTTCTGGTTTCGGCAGAACGGCTTTGATGCTCAAGCGGATTTGCTTTTTCCTCCGGTCTACATCAAGGATCTTTGCCTCAACTTCGTCGCCCACTTTTAACACTTCAGCTGGATTCTTTACATAGTCATGCGATATTTCACTAACGTGAACAAGACCTGGGCGTTCAGCACCTATTTCAATAAAAGCACCATAGGCTTCCAAGCGCGATACCTTACCCTTGACAACCATATCCGGTTTTAATTCCCTCCATTCAAGGGTTAGAGGTTCCACCAATGTCAATTCTACTCGGTCTTCATGCACACGCCGAACCCAGGTAGTCACTTCTTGCCCCACTTGAATAATATCTTCAACTCGGTTGACTGAATCTTTTTGTAATTGAGATATGTGGATGACCCCAGGTACCTTTTGCCCAATATCCACAATAGCCCCCGCAATCGTTGTCTTAATTACCTTTCCTGTCAGACGCGCTTTCGGTTGCAGCGCAGTTTCAGGCGCTGCGTTTATTGTTTCCATATCGGTTACTCCCATATTTCTTGATTTGAGCCGAGGGCGGATTATACCTGCTTCGAGGGTAACCGTCAATCAAAAGATTAATTCTTTGGCAAAACCCCAAAATACACTGATATTTTGATTATTTGCGGTTGATCCAATCTCGTCTACCTTTACATACCAGCCATATATGCAATTCCGATCGTCCCTGGACCAGCATGGGTGCCAATTACGGGAGAAACGGATGCAAAAACTGATTCGATAGGCTGCAGGCGAAGGGCAGCTTCAGTCAAGGCTGCATGTGCTTCAATTTCGGCATTTGCATGTAATGTTGCTAATCTGACTGGAGTGCGGTTCGCGACTTGCTGTACGACCAGGTCGATCATGCGATCCAAGGCTTTCCTTTTAGTTCGCACCTTTTCCACAGATTCAATTCTTCCATCCCGCAGTTCAAGGATGGGTTTAATGTTTAGTGCAGAACCCAATAATGCCTGGGCACCACCGATTCGGCCGCCGCGCCTAAGGAACTCTAACGTATCTACCACGAAAAATACGCCCGTATGATCTCGAGCTTTTTCAGCAAGTATTCGGCAGTCGTTAAGGCTGGCGCCTGCTTGTGCAGCTCGGGCAGCCATTAATACATGAAAACCCATTGCCATCGCAGTGGAATTTGAATCGACTATGGCTATCTTGCCTGCTGCTTTTGGGAGCATTTCAAGTGCTTGGGTGGCAGATTGCATGGTGCCGGAAAGTTTGGATGAAATAAAAATCCCTAGTACATCATAGTCATTTTCCAGGAGTTTCTCGAACGCGATTTTCATGTCGACGATGGAAACCTGGGATGTCGTTGGCATGACCTTTGTGGTCTCCAGCTTTTTATAGAAGTCATCCGGCATGATGTCAATACCGTCCCGGAATGTCTCTTCTCCCCAGATTAATACTTGTGGAACCACGGAAATGTTATTTGCTTTAATTAGTGCGTCTGGCAGGTATGCTGTGCTATCAGTAATAACGGCAACTTTCGACATAATTTCTCCTTTGGGGGATATTAAGACATTAGATTATACTTGATGTATAACCCGGAAATTTCCTTTTGGACGCGCTATTCCTTGACCAACTCCCTGTTTTCGGCTAAAATCTGTCCGCCTTCGGGCAATTGCTTTTTTAATGAAGAGAATGGATGTTTGAGACACTCACTGGAAGGTTAACCGCACTATTTGATAAACTTCGAAAACGGGGTAAATTATCCGAAGCAGATGTAGATAGCGCATTACGGGAAGTTCGCCTTGCCCTTTTGGAAGCGGATGTGCATTATATCGTGGTCAAAGACTTCATTACCCGCATCCGGGTCCGTGCAATTGGGGCTGAAGTATCAAAGGCTCTCAACCCAGGACAGCAGATCGTTAAAATCGTAAATCAGGAACTTGCATCTACACTTGGGGAACCTGTTCCGGTCAACCTTTCCGGCGAAAAACCACATTCGATTATGTTGGTTGGCTTGCAGGGTTCTGGTAAAACCACTGCGGCAGGGAAACTGGCATACTTATTGCGAGGACGAGGTGAGCGTATTTTGTTGGTGGCAGCAGACCCGTATCGTCCAGCGGCAGTCGAGCAATTGCAGATAATCGGGCAGCAAATTGACGTTCCTGTATTTTTCGAGGCATCACTTAAACCACCTGAAATTGTAAAACGGGCTGTCCAAAAAGCGAAAAACGGCGGCTTTTCGTTGGTAATTGTCGATACTGCAGGGCGCTCACAACTTGACGATGACTTGATGGCTGAGTTAAAAGCGATCACCGATATTATATTGCCATCTGAAACCCTGCTCGTTGTAGATTCAATGGTCGGCCAGGAAGCTCTTCACATCGCAGAAGGTTTTCGGGATGCAATCCCTCTTTCTGGAATTATCATGACCAAAATGGATGGAGACTTCCGTGGTGGCGCAGCAATATCCATCCGCTCTGTTACAGGTGTCCCAATCAAATTTATTGGGACGGGAGAAAAACTGGATGCACTGGAAATCTTCCAGCCGGAGCGCTTGGCTTCCCGCATCCTTGGGATGGGTGATGTTTTAGGTCTCATTCAAAAAGCTGAGGCAGTTTTTGATGAGAATCAAGCGCAAAAGCAGGCTGAAAGGCTTTCAAAAGGCGAATTTTCTTTGGAAGATTTGGTTGAAATGTTACGATCGTCAAAGAAAATGGGACCGATGAGTTAAATGGTAGAAATGCTGCCTGGAGAAATGGGAAGAGCAGCAAGGAATATATCACCTGAAGAAATGGACCGATCAACGATGCGAACTGAAGCAATCATAAATTCCATGACTTTGCAGGAGCGTCGGTTTCCGGATATTCTGGATGGGAGTCGGCGAAGGAGGATTGCGAAAGGCTGCGGACTTGATGTACAGGATGTGAATCGATTGGTAAAGCAGTTTCGAGAAATGCAAAAAATGTTCAAAATGATCCAAAAATCAGGTGGACGTGGCCTCTCGCATCTGTTCGGATGAGGTAAAATGGATGGGCAGCTTATACTGCCCTAAAGGTAAGGATCGATGTTAACGATTGATAACCCTTACCCTTCAAATTTGAAGGCTATTGGCACAACACGCAGCAATCTTTTCTGCTCCTCAATGTGTGATTAGCTGATACCTGCATTCAATTAGTAAATATTAAGGAGAATTATCTAATGGTTCGTATTCGTCTTCGTCGTACCGGTCAAAAAGGTCAACCCTCATACCGTCTGGTCATTGCGGACAAGGAAAGCCCGCGAGATGGTCGCTTTTTGGAAATTGTAGGTTTCTATAATCCCCGCACAGATCCTGCCACATTAAATTTCAAGGAAGACCGCATATATGAGTGGATGAGCAAGGGTGCCCAGCCGACCGAGTCTGTGGCTCAATTGTTCAAAACCACGGGAACTGTCGAGCGATTTGAGCGCTATAAAGCTGGTGAGGCAATTGATGCTCTTTTAACTGAAGCAGAATCAGCCCGGGCTGCGCGCGTCTCAAGCAGTAAAACCAGTAAGTGATCCTTTCACCCACTCCTTAAACTTTCGCGACTTATTTATCGCTGAAAAATGATTTCCTGAAGTAGTGATCACTCACAAAAATGAGATATTATGAAAACCCTTACAGAATACATTGCTAAATCCCTCGTGGATCACCCTGATGAGGTGGCTGTGGATGAAATTCGTCATGGCAACCGGGTCACTCTTGAACTGAGTGTTGCCAAAGATGATATGGGACGTGTCATCGGTAAGGGTGGGAGGGTAGCCAACGCAATCCGCACCCTTTTGCGGGTCGCAGCTGAGCGTGAAGGAAGTCAAGTCACACTTGATGTGGTAGAACCCTAAAAGCATGAGTGATGCAAAACATAAATTAGCAGGGTCGCTGGAAACTGGCGAGCCTGTGTACTTGGCTGTTGGAAAGGTGCGCCGCCCCCATGGTGTTCATGGCGAGGTAGTTGCTGAAATCTATACAGATTTCCCTGAAAGTATAGTACCCCAAAAAATTATCTTCCTGGGGGAAAGCCATTCGCAGGTTGTTATTGCAAGTCGGCGTCAACATAATGAGGGGTTACTTCTTGGCTTTGAGGGGATTAATTCTCCTGAAGAAGCAAGCCGGTTTCGAAACCAGAATTTATATATTTCCACAAGAGAAGCGTCTAACCTTTCCGATGGAAGGTATTATTTTCACGACCTCCTCGATCTTCAGGTCGAAGATGAGGACGGTAAGACCCTTGGAGTGTTGGTGGAGATTCTAAAGACCGGAGCGAATGATGTTTATGTAGTTAAAGATGGTTCTGGGCGCGAATTATTACTACCTGCTATTCGGGAGGTTATACTGAAGATCGATTTAAAATCAAAAAAAATGAAGGTCCATCTATTGCCAGGTCTGGCTGATGAGGAAGGTCGGTAGTTACCAGCGACCTGCATGAACAGGGTGATTTCTTGTCTGTGCAATTTTTATACTTTGTGATTTATCTGATCTAAATCCTGGAAATAATTTGAGCACAATTACCGAAAAACGTTTCTGGGTCGGCTTTAATCTGGTCAAGGGGATTGGAGCAGTTCGCCTGCAACTCCTGCGCGATCATTTTGGAGACCTGGAGTTGGCTTGGCAAGCCCCCATGGATGCTCTTCAGGCAGGTGGACTCAGCCAAAAACTGGCAGAGCGTGTAATTCAGGTGCGTGCTGGTGTCGATTTGGATAAATATCTGAATAGGATTGAAACGCTGGGGGTTAAAATCCTGACTTGGGACGACGCCCTTTATCCTCCTCGCCTGAAAGAAATTGACCAACCACCTCCAGTATTATATGTACGGGGAGAAATTAAGCCTGAAGACAACTGGGCTGTCGCCGTGGTAGGGACGCGCCGTGTTAGTACGTATGGTCGGCAGATAGCTGAAGAATTGGGTTCTTTTTTGGGTGCAAACGGAGTTACCGTTGTATCAGGTCTGGCACGGGGTGTGGATGCGATAGCACATCAATCTGCCCTTAAAGCTGGAGGCCGTACAATAGCTGTGCTCGGCAGCGGGGTGGACAGGATTTACCCTCCTGAACACGCACAATTGGCAGGAAAAGTGGTAGAAAGTGGCGCGCTCATCAGTGATTATCCACTCGGTACACCACCAGATGCATCCAATTTTCCCCCTCGCAACCGGATAATTTCAGGACTTTCTATGGCTACCGTTGTTGTCGAGGCTGGGGAAACCAGTGGAGCATTAATAACTGCCCAGTTTGCTATTGATCAGGGTCGTGAAGTTTTTGCTGTTCCTGGAAACATACTTGCTCCCCAGAGCAGAGGTACGAACAAATTAATTGTTCAAGGCGCTCATCCGATGCTTTCTATGGGCGACCTTTTGGAGACGTTAAATCTGACACGCATTACCGAACAAAGCTTTGTCCGTAAAGTTTTACCTGTTGATGAAATCGAGTCAATACTTTTGAATGTGCTGACCCATGAGCCACTTCAAATGGATGAAATCACAATTAAATCTGGCTTACCAGTAGAGCGTGTATCAGCCACGCTCGTGATGTTGGAATTGAAGGGGTTGGTTCGGCAGGTGGGTGGACTTAATTATGTCTCGGTTAGAGACGAAAACGCCCAATATCAGACTTAGGATCCGATCCTTTGTCAAACAGTTATCCTACCTGGGAAAGGATGAACGCCACTTTTGCTCATCTCGAGCAATACAACCCGAAAACACTTACAGCCTTATTTTTGGGAGCGTACCCTTTTCCAGTATTGATGTGTTATGAGCGGATGGAATTAATTATTATGGAACGATTGTAATTCATTGGATTCGTTGGGTAATGTGCCTTGTCTGGATTCCCTTGGGAAAGGGGACAGTCAATTATCCAAATCTACCTGTCTAAATATATTCCCTGCTGATTGGTTTTCCAGACAGAAAGTAATCTCCTCAATTGGCGTCGTTTGTTTGATGATTATTTACGCAGTTGAAGGATAGCCGGAGTGTCGTACAGGATAAGCAAAACACGCACGACAATTATTGTCACTTGTAAACGAAATATTATACACGGAGAATATCTCTAGGAGGTGACTCTTGCTAGCGTATTGTATGAAATGTAAAACCAAAAGGGAAATCGTCGACCCTCAAGCCACGTTTAATTCTGCTGGCGTGCCAGTCACCCGAGGTTCTTGCGGAGTTTGCGGATCAACTCTTTATCGTACTGGAAAAACAAATGCTCATGATGGAATGGAAAAACCGGTAAAAGTTGAAAAACGCAGTGGAAAACTGGTCATTGTAGAGTCTCCTGCCAAGGCAAAAACAGTGGGTCGTTTCTTGGGTAAAGGGTATACAGTAAGAGCTTCCGTTGGTCATGTTCGTGACTTGTTGAGATCTCAATTATCTGTTGACGTGGATAATAATTTCACGCCAAAGTATAGAGTTCCAAATGAGAAAAAGGCAGTTGTAAAGGAACTTAAGCAATTGGCGAAAGATGCAGCCGAGGTGTATCTTGCAACTGATCCAGATAGAGAGGGTGAAGCAATATCCTGGCACTTAATTGAAGCGGCAGACATCAATCCGAAATTGGCCAAACGGGTTGTTTTCCATGAAATCACAGAGAATGCTATTAGAGAGGCATTTTCCAATCCGCGTGAAATCAACATGGAACTGGTAAATGCACAACAAGCCCGTAGGGTCCTGGATAGATTAGTTGGATATAGTATCAGTCCCATACTTTGGGAAAAAGTCCGTAGTCGCTTATCGGCGGGACGTGTTCAATCAGTAGCATTGCGGCTAATTGTGGAACGCGAACGCGAAATCGATGAGTTCAACCCGGTCGAGTATTGGTCCATTGGAGCTGAACTGCGCCCGCAAGGTCAAAAGCAAACATTTCTTACCAAGCTGGTAAAAATCGATGAAAAAGATCCGGTTCTGGGCAAAGAAGAAATTGTAAAACCCCTTTTGGTGGACATGGAAAGCGCACCCTATATTGTAACGCGTGTGAAACGTGGAGAAAGGCGGCGAAAACCATCAGCACCATTCATTACATCTACTCTCCAACAGGAAGCCTCCCGAAAGATGGGTTTTACCGCCAAACGGACAATGGGTATCGCCCAGGGTCTTTATGAAGGTCAGGATGTCGGCGAAGGGGGAACGACCGGTCTGATAACATACATGCGAACGGATTCCACCAATATCGCAGAAGTTGCGCGAAATGAAGTCCGGGCGTATATCGCTCAACGATACGGAAATGATTTCCTGCCAAAAACACCTCCGGAATATAAAAAGAAAGTGGCGGGTGCACAGGAAGCCCATGAAGCAATCCGTCCCTCATCTGTTTTACGCGACCCAGAAAAGGTTAAACCATTCCTTGATCCTGCCATGTTTAAACTCTATCAACTCATATGGCAGCGCTTTGTCGCGTCTCAGATGGAATCAGCCGTGTTTGATACTCTCTCAGTAGATGTTACCGGTCGGGGAAAAGAGCATGCTTATACATTAAGAGCTGCTGGATCCGCTGTTAAGTTCCCGGGATTCTTAACTGTCTATGAAGAGACAAAGGATGAAGATAAAAAATCTGAAGAGGAAGACGAACTCAATGTCCGAATTCCAGCATCTATTGCAGAAGGTCAGGGACAGGATTTGGTCAGACTTATTCCAGAACAGCATTTTACGCAACCCCCCCCGCGGTTTTCAGAAGCGTCATTGGTGCAGATATTGGAAGAATACGGAATTGGAAGACCGTCCACTTATGCTCCCACGCTCTCCACGATCCAGGCACGCGGCTATGTGGATAGAATCGATAAGCGTCTCATTCCTACGGAGACCGGCATCTTGGTTAATGATTTAATGGGACAGTATTTTCCGGAAATCATCAATCTGACTTTTACTGCCAGGATGGAAGAAGACTTGGATAAGATTTCAGTAGGTCAGGCAGATTGGGTTAAAGTTATGGATGCGTTTTATAAGCCATTTGCGATAACGGTGGCAAAGGCTCAAGCAGATATGCCGGTTGTTAAAACCGGTCCCGAGCCTATAGGACGTGCCTGCCCTGATTGTGGCAAGGATCTGGTAATCCGCTATGGACGATATGGTAAATTCATTTCCTGTTCTGGTTTTCCAGAATGTCGTCACACCGAGGCGTGGTTGGAAAAAATCGGAGTGATATGCCCAAAAGATGGTGGTGAGATCGTTTTGCGTAAAACACGAAAAGGCCGAATATTCTTCGGATGTATCAACTATCCAACCTGCGACTTTACCTCCTGGAAACGTCCTTTGGCTCAAAAGTGTCCAAAATGTAAGGGGATGCTGGTAATTGCCAACAAACGCGAGGCGCAATGTTTGTCCTGCGAATCAACTTTCCTGCTCGATGATATTGTTCCAGAAACTGCGTAGAATAAATGATTCGGAGGAATATCACCCTTTAATATCAAGGGTTTTCAACTCTCTGTCTTCTCAGTATTTCTTCAGTGCTGAGATCATAATTTTGAAAATTTGTTTATTCGATGGCTGTATTGGATATTTGGATTCCCTAAAAATGGTGGAATAAATGGTAATCCATGAATAATCTGGATGGTCATAAAAGTCAGTAAAAACACCATAAAAATAGGTGTTGGCTTATTGAATAAGATTCTGTATAATCATCATATGACTCGAAGCTATCGAAGGAGCTTTTCATGATGAAAATCCTTGAGTACCTTAAAAAACCGGCCATAGCAGCAACGCTTGGATTAGTAGTGGGGCTGTTTATTGGTTTGGTTGTCTTGGGATGGGGATTGTTTCCTGTCCAGTGGACGAACGCCACTCCTTTGTCTTTAAGGTCCGATTTGCAGGAAGATTATTTGCGCATGACGGTTGACTTTTTTATTAAAAATCCCGTAAATGAGCTTGCCATCCAGCGCTTCGAGGCTCTTGGTGAAGTTGGACCCGCAGTTCTGGCAAAAATTAAGAATGCTTACCCAGACCAAAATGGAATTAAAACCTTCGCTGATGTTGTTCAAGCTTCAACACCTGCTCCTACGTCTACTCCAGGAGTTGGGCAGGCTCAACCAAAAACGAGTGTGTATATTAGGATTTTGATCATTGTTGGTGCATTGACATTATTTACGATTCTGGGTTTGACGGTCTATAAGTACTTGATCCCGCTGCTCAGGCGCACAAAATCCGCCAGCCCTGCCAATAAAGCTCGAGACATAACGAACCAGTCAGAAATGACCGATTACTCTACACTTGGTGATGAACAGCCTATTGCTCAATTCATGACCACTTATGTTCTCGGCGACGATTTGTTTGATGACTCATTCAGCGTTGACTCCCCATCCGGCGAATTCCTGGGAGAGTGCGGCATAGGGATTTCGGAAATTATCGGCGTGGGAGAACCAAAGAAAGTTACTGCCTTTGAAGTCTGGCTTTTCGACAAAAATGATATCCAGACTGTAACTAAAGTACTGATGAGTACTCATGCTTTTAACGATGCTCCCACTTTCCAGCGGTTGCAAGCAAAGGGCGAACCGTTCTTGGTTGAGCGAGGCAAACAAATTGTGCTGGAAACAGCCGCTTTGCAGTTGGTCGCTACTGCTTCAGATATGGCATATGGGCAGGGAGCGCTGCCTGAGGATAGTTATTTTGAACGCCTGACATTGGAAATTGCTGTCTGGCCAAAAGTTGTGACCCCAGCGTAAAAAAAACCGGGCGACCCATCGAGTCGCCCGGTTTTTTTTATTCAATTTTTATGATTGTCAATTTAATTACACCACCAGGAGTTTCTGCTTCAACCGTATCACCAACGCGGTGATTCATTAGCGCACGCCCGATGGGGGATTCATAAGATATTTTTCCATTGCGTGGATTAGCTTCCTTTGAACCCACTAAGGAATAGACATCAGGTTCCAAATCGCCCTCTTGGACGGTCACTTGGACTCCTACCTCGACTAAAGTTTTTGGGGAAATTGAAGTATTTACAATTATCGCATTTCGCAAAACGAATTCTAATTCTTGGATTCGGCCTTCGAGGAACCCTTGGTCTTCTTTAGCTTTGTGGTAGTCTGCATTTTCTGACAAGTCACCCATTTGAATTGCATCACGTAGTCGACGCGCTAATGCATCTCGCTGAGGACCTATTAAGTCTTCGAGTTCCTCTTCGAGTTTGGCTGCGCCTTCAGATGTTAGGTATGCGGGATTATTTTTTGGCATATTATTTCACAATTTGGTCATGATAGAAAGTCCCTTCAGAATTGGGGATGCTCAGAAAGTCGTACCGGCAAATTTGATTTTCTACGAGTTCTTATCGGCGAAATATTTTTATCGTTTAAAACAAAATGGGAGTTTATCGCGTGTCGACTCAGATGTCAAATGAATAAACGAGTCCCGGGATTATCCCCCAATAATGCGCGATACGTATTCGACTTATCTTCTCCAGAAAAGATAAGGACTTCAAGCCCTTTAATTTGCTCCACTAATCCTAGCATGTCGGTTACTTTTGCTAGCATTCCTCCAGTAACATCAGATCCTTCACTGCCTCCAATTCCCAGAGCTTCTTTATTAAAAGTGCTTGGGGTAATTTCCGAAAGGAGATTGGTTCTTGCCGGAAAGTCCTTCCATACACCAGCTTCCAATCCAGCCAATAAAATCCGCGCAGGATTCAATTGCCGAGCAAGATGAAAAAATAAATCCTCTGTGGAAAGGATAGTTCCACCCAGAGCTTCGTCGAAAACTACATCTCCGTGAATCACCGGTACCAGGTTATTTGCCAGGCAGGCTTTAATCGGTGTCAAATTCCAATATAAAATCTTCCCATTATTAGCAATAACTGATGAGAGGGGAGCTAGGGTTACTACTGGTAGGTCTGCTTTCCTTAATGCATCTACGACGAGACGATTCAATGTTGAAGCCTGGTACCAAACTTCGGAAAACCCGCGCCATTCTTCCTTTCCCGAAACACCATTTCGAGTTCCAAACTTGCTGGCGGCATGATGACCAAAGGAGCCAGAGCCATGTCCAAGAACAAGTTGCAAACTTGGAATATTTATTAACGCTTTAGATATCTGTGAAGCCAGGTCGTCCAGTGCTGAAAAGCGTGGAGTGTAGGGACGGGTTTTATCGGTAATTAGCGAGCCACCGAGCTTGAGGAATATTAGCATTTGAAAAATGTAGCACGAACCAGTGTCGGAGTCAAGAAGGTATAATCGAATCAGATGAATCTGGATATTCACAGTGCTGTGGTTATGGTGGTAATCGTCACCATCCTTGGAGCATTGCTCAGCATCGGGGCTGGTATCAGTGCCCTGCGCATTGGGGGTAGGGTGGCTTATTATCGCTTAAGACGAAAGCAGACTGCTGCAGGGTGGCGTGCCATTATATTTGCCTTGATTTTGATCGGTTTATCGGCCCTGATTGCTCGTTTTGGTGAACCGGTCACGTATAACATCTTTAAACCAAGTCCAACTCGAACACCAACCGCGACAATTTCCATGACGGCATCAATTAGTATGACACCCACGATTTCATTAACTCCCACAATCACACCAACTTTGGCCGCCAGTTACACTCCTACTGCAAGTGGAACACCCTTTTTACCCGCTGCAATAGAAACACAGTTCAAGAGCATAGTCACGCCCAACCCGGGGGCTATTTTTAGTCCATTTATATTCTCACTTTCTGTCAAGAATTTTATCCCAATCGACCCTCAAAATGCCTTTCAGAATCCATTATCTAGGGTATACGTGACTTATTCTTACGATGGAATGACAGATGGTGCCCAATGGACTGAAATATGGTACAGAAATGGGCAATTGATCAATGATCATTATAAAACTGGATCATGGGATAGCGGCACGGGTGGATTTGCCCAGGATGACTTGACCTTACCTGCAGATCAATGGCTACCCGGAACGTATCAATTGGTTTTCTTTGTTGGAACCGAGTGGAAGGTAGTGGGGGAATTTCGAGTGCTGGGCATCCCTCCTACAATGACCATCTCACCCACCCCCTCAATTACGAGAACTCCCTCCATGACTTCCAGTCTCACTCAGACCCCCTCACCTTCAAGGACTCCTCAGCCCACAGATACCAGGTGGCCCAGTCCAACTGCAACCAGGTGAATAATTTCAGAGGACGATATAAATGTTAATGTACTTTTATAAACGCGCAAGAAATTGGTTGTGCCTATATGGCTCTTTGCCTTTCCCCTCGGCTAAGTTCGACCGCGATTTGTGCAGCTAGTCGGGCATTATTTTGCAGTAGTATGAGATTTGCTTTCAATGAGGCTCCCTTGGATAATTCATTAATCCTTGAAAGTAGGAACGGGGTTAGTGACTGCCCGTGGATATCTTGATCTTGAGCCTCTTTGCGGGCAATCATAAATGCATTGTCCGCTTTTTCACGTGAAAATTCATCTTCGGGTGGAAGTGATTGGCACACTAACACTGCACTTTTCATCCCAATTTCCCAATGAGCCTTGGCATATTCCACGATACCCTTGGGCGAATCCAGGCATGCAGTGACAGGAAGACCACTGTGATTGGAGTAGAATGCAGGAAATTCTTCGGTTTGATACCCTATTACGGGTACGGACATTGTTTCCAGGTACTCAAGTGTCGCAGGTAAATTTAGGATCGCCTTTGCCCCAGCTGAAACTACGATCATCGGGGTATCAGCAAGGGATTGCAAATCTGTGGATATATCGAGATTCTCAACTTCATGTACGCCACCGATCCCGCCTGTCGCGAAAACTTTTATTCCATTATGTTGAGCTGCGAACATGGTCCCGGCAACTGTCGTTCCCCCAGTTTCTTTCTTTATGATGGCAGTCGCGAAATCTCTTCGGCTGATTTTCCGTACTTGATCCAGGTTTGCCAGGAGTCCCAATTCTTGATCGGTCAAACCAATCCGGATTACACCTTCCAAGATGGCAATTGTTGCGGGAACAGCACCGTTCTCACGGATGATCTTTTCCATGTTTCGCGCCAAGTCGAGGTTTTGTGGTCTTGGCAGACCATGTGTAATAACAGTAGATTCTAATGCAACCACTGGTGCGAATGAATGAATCGCTGTGGCAACGGCAGATGAACGTCGGATGTATCTGGATGAAGGATTAGTCATTGGTTTCCTTGAAGTGGGAAAATGTTTAAAGAAAGGTACTTTTTGTGGACACCAGGAAATACTCCGCCCGCGCGCAAATAATTGTAACCCATAAGTTTGCCACGTGCATTATCGCCCCCTTTTAGAGTCTTAAGGAAATATATGCCGATATTTGAGATTGTTGCAGATTATAAATTAAATCATTACTTTATTCTCAAGATATGCTTCTTATCGAAAAAAAGTTGTATAATACCCCCGCTGGGGCGGTGGCGGAATTGGCAGACGCTGCGGACTTAAAATCCGCCGGTGGTGACACCGTGAGGGTTCGACCCCCTCTCGCCCCACAGATTTGGTTTTTTACAGGGGAAATTCGGCTCTATAACCTTTATAGGGGGGCTCTCGGCACACGTAATAGGAGTGTGCCGCGCCTTTTTATTAACTGACAACCCGCGGATCGATTATTTTTGAAAGGTCAATTTTCCAGCTATGAATTGCTTAACGCAATAATAAAAATATGCGGATTATCGAACAAGTCATACTGGGAATTGAGAATTATTCAATACTAGTAAACCCTGGTCATACATTTTCCAAGATATTAAAAACGTAGGTCTGGGTGCAAAATGAAAAAAACCCGCAAGTAATAGTGCGTTTCCCGAAAAATGAACCTTAAAGATTCTTGACTTTGCCTAAAAAACGTGTCATAATATCAATACCGGTAACGTTACCGGTATTGATACCGGAAACTTGCCCAATTTATGTGCATCCTGATATGTCGGCAAAAAAACACTCGGTAAACATTCAGCAAGTTGCGAAGGCAGCAGGGGTTTCTGTCTCTACGGTTTCACGCGTGCTAAATTCCAAAGTTGACGTTGCAAGCGATACTCAAAAAAGAATTCAAGCGGTTATTGATAAATTAGGATATACCTCGAACCTGGCTGCAAGAAGCATGCGCAGCCATAAGAAAAACTTGATCGGGTTGGTAGTGCCAGACATCGGGTTCCCATATGCAATCGAAATTATGAAAGGAATCAACCGCGCAATTGCAGAATCATGTTTTGATCTGTTACTCTACACAACGGGGGATTTTCACAAGAATGGTACCGGTACTCATGAACAACATTATGTTTCACTGCTAAATAATTCCATAACCGATGGCGTGATCATCGTGGCATCCTCCGTGGCAGACTTTGTCACAGATGCACCCATCGTGGCGGTAGATCCCCATATTATCAATCCCAACTACCCATCTGTCCAAGGGACAAATTATGAAGGCGCACTAGAAGCCACAAATTATCTTATTAAGCTTGGACACCAACGTATTGGATTTATTTGTGGGCGACCAGAAATCGGAAGCTCGATACAAAGATTAAACGGATATAAGTTTGCACTTAAAAACGCTGGAATTCTCCTGGATGAAGCTTTGATTGCACCCGGGGATTTCTCAACTCCTGGAGGCTTAAAATTCGCCCTTCAATTACTATCAATGGCAGATGCCCCTACGGCTATTTTTGCCGCCAATGACCAGTCAGCAATTGGCGTATACCAGGCGGCAGAGAAACTGGGATTACGTATCCCGGATGACTTGTCAGTAGTGGGATTTGACAATATTTCGGAGGCCAAGTACCTCGGCCTTACCACGATTGACCAGTTCCTTGATGAAATGGGTTACATTGCCATACAGATGCTGATCGAGTTAATTAATCACAAACCAATTGCCAAGCAGATACATAAGATGCAAACAAAATTGGTGGTCCGCAGTTCCTGCCGGAAATTGACCGAAACCATATTAGCCACAAGTGAGCAGCCAGGAACCTGATCCTTGTGGTTTTAGTTTCATAACCTAATAAAATCAAGACAAAGGAGGTGATACAAACCTGATTGAAACAAAGAAAGAAGGCCTTCCTTTTGCCCTGTTCAGACTAAGGAAGGCCTCCCCACTTGTGCGGAGGATTTCTCCACACGATTAAAGTATAACCTAATATGGATACTATAAGGAGAAGAATCATGCGTAAGTCAATTTTAATTACGGTTAGCCTGCTGGTGATTGCGAGCATGCTCATCACTGGTTGCGGTCCGGCCAAACCGAAAGAATTAACAGGAACTTTGAATGTATGGTCTTTCACGAATGAAATCAGGACCATGGCGATCGCTTTTCAAGGACTCCATCCAGGGGTGAAAGTCACATACACCATGATCCCTATGACAAACGGTGAGTATCAGACCAAGGTGAAAGCAGCCGCTGGAACCGCTGATTCCCCAGATGTCGTTGCCTTGGAAGCCGCTTTTGTGAAAGAGTGGGTTGAGTCCGACCTTTTGGCCAACTTGAACTCGTTGGTTCCCTTGACCAAAACCCTCAAGACCTATCAAAACGTGGTTCAGGTGGGAACATTCAACGGCGTTGCAAAAGCTTTCTCGTATCAGGCAACTCCAGGCGCTTTCTTCTATCGGCGCAGCATTGCGAAAGAATGTCTTGGTACTGATGATCTCACTGCAGTCCAGGCCATGGTTGCTGACATGACCAAATTTGTAGAAACTGCTGCCAAGATCAAAGCCTGCGGCACAGGCGACTACTTCACGGTTGGAACGGGTGGCGAAATGTTCACCCCGTTCCTGTCGAACCGCGCCCAACCATGGATCGTCAACGACGCCCTGGTCATTGACCCCGCCATCGTGGATTATGTCCACTTCGCAAAACTGATGCGAGACAACGGCTATGAATCTGGAGCGACCCAGTGGACAGAAGGGTGGTTTGCTGGCATGAATGACACCCTGGTGGATGCCGCAGGCACTCCCAAGAAAGTCTTCAGCTACTTCCTGCCCACTTGGGGTTTGCCCTATGTCTTGAGCCCCAACTCTATTCCCGCTTCCGGTGGAGCTGGTACTGGTGGTGACTGGGCCATGATCAACGGGCCTCTGGCTTACCAATGGGGCGGCACATGGGTCGGCGCCTTGAAAGGAAGTCCAAATAGTGATCTGGCGACCGAATTCGTAAAATTCGTCGCTCTCGATGAGACCAACCTGACAAATTGGGCCACGGGTGTTTACACCAATGCTTACCTAAAAGCCATTGATCCAACTACACCTGATGACCAGGCCCAGGCTGCCGGCGACTTCGTCTCCAGCCAGGTCGTGGTCGAAAAGATCACGGCCAGCTTTGATAATTCAACGCTAGCCACCTTCCTGGGCGGAGAAAACTCCTATGGAGCATTTGCCAAGGCCGCCCCGAGTGTCAATGGTGCCTTGCTGACCGGTTCTGATGACGCAATTCAACGCGCCCTCAACGATCCTTTGGCTGCTTACCTTAGCGGAACCATGACCGAAGCGCAAATGTGGGCTGCTTGGCTGGATGCAGTTCGGAGCGAATTCCCCGATCTGACCATCCCGGAACCTCCAGTAAAATAATTTCTCTCTAGCAAGTTAAATGGGTCAGTGTATTCCTGGAATACACTGACCCACCTCCTGTTGTTCAGAAGTGGGTGTTACTCCGGTTTTCATATTTTTGGAGGCAGCATGAACGTGGCTTGGTTGAAGAAAATCCCCACCGGATATTGGTTTATTGCACCATTTGTTATTGGATTTCTTGCCTTCGGATTGTACCCGGTACTCAACACCCTGGGTCTCAGTTTCACCAATACCACCTTGATGTCAAGCCAAAACAAATTTATCTGGTTTGATAATTTCAAGAGTATTATTCAAGGATGAGGTTTTTTTAAGAGCGGTAGGGAACACCTGGTTGATCTGGATCCTCAATTTCATCCCCCAGATCGGCATCGCAATGCTATTATCCGTTCTTTTTACGAGCGCCCGACTTAAGATCAAGGCAATTGGGGTGTGGCGGGCGATATTTTTCCTGCCGAACCTGCTCATGCCCGCGGCAGTGGCGGCATTGTTCCATTCAATGTTCGACCTGTATGGACCCGTGAACCAGTTCATGGTGCGGGCTGGATTCTTGAGCGAAGCCATGCGCTACCTGGAGAATATCTGGGTGACGCGCGGGCTGGTGATCTTCATTCAATGGTGGACTTGGTTTGGGCAAACCATCATCATCGTCATGGCAGGTATGACCTCCATCCCAGTGCATTTATATGAAGCTGCCATGGTTGACGGTGCAAGCGTCTGGCAAATGTTCAGGAAGATCACATTACCGCTCCTGAAGCCCATCCTGATCTTTATCTTCGTCACCTCCCTGGTGGGTGGCATGCAGATGTTTGACATCCCCTTCCTGCTGACGGACGGTAGAGGTTCCCCGCAAAGTTCAATCCAGACCAATAACATCCTGATGTATATGAAATTCGCCAGCAGTAAGGGTCATATCGGGCTGGCTTCTTCAGTAGGCGTGATGGTATTTATTATGACCACCGTTTGCGCCTTGGGCATCTTCTATTTGCTGCGCGAGAGGGATTTGGGCGACTCGCCACCAAAACGAAAGTGGTACTCCAAAAAGAATACAGAGAGGTCGCAATCATGAGCAAATATAAATTTGGCACCTATGTGATGCGATTTTTTGTGTACGCTTTGCTTTTCTTTCTGTTGATTGTCATCATTACCCCGATCTGGTTACTGATCGTTAATGCCACTCGTTCCACAACAGAGATCCAACAGGGTCTCAGTCTTTTACCAAGTACGCATATGATCGAAAACTACGATATATTGATCGGCAGAGGATTGAACATGCCGAAAGGCTTTGCCAACAGCCTTTTTCTGGCCGTTGCTTCCACGGTGGTTACGGTATATTTCTCCCTTCTCACTGCGTATGGTCTGGTGGTATACAATTTCAAGGGCAGAAAAGTGATTTCCAACTTCATCATCGTCCTGGTGATGATTCCCCTGCAGCTTTCAATCATCGGGTTCTATCCGGTTCATGTCCAAGCTGGGACTGACAGACAATTACCTGTCACTAATTTTGCCATTGTTGGCCAATGCCGGGGCGGTATTCTTTGGGAAGCAATATTTTGAGTCGATTATGATACAGGACCTGATCGATGCCGCCCGGATCGATGGAGCCAGCGAACTGCGCATCTTTCATAATGGTCATGATGCCCCTCGCGATTCCAGGAGCTGCAACGTTGGGCATCTTTGCGTTTATTGCCTCCTGGAATAACTTCTTTAATGCATTCATATTGATCTCATCCCTGCAGAAATACACCCTGCCGATGCTGGTGCAAACGATGCGCGGGGATGTGTACCGCACCGAGTACGGGGCGATTTATTTGGGCCTTGCCATAACCATTGTACCCATCATCATCATCTACGCCATTTTCTCGAGGTACATTGTCAGCGGGATTGCCTTGGGTGCCGTGAAAGAATAACCCACGGTATCATCGAGCTTATATGCGTTATGGCCACTTTGACGATAAATTTCGCGAATATGTGATTGAACGACCTGATACTCCCCTGCCATGGATTAATTATCTGGGTTCTGGATCATTTATTGGTCTCATATCGAATACCGCAGGGGGGTATTCATTCTATAAAGACGCTCGTTTACGACGTTTGACCCGCTATCGTTATAACAATGCACCACTGGATTCAGGGGGGCGTTTTATTTATTTCCGAGACGAAACCTCCGGCTCTGACCTCTCTAATCCATTAATTTGGTCGCCATCTTGGCAGCCCACCCGCGCCGCATTGGACGAGTATGAATGCCGACATGGAATGGGCTATACCATTATCCGATCAAAAATTGCTGGGATCGAAGTTACGACGCGCTATTTTGTCCCATTGGGGGAAAACCTTGAAATTTGGGAAATGACAATCACCAACCAGCGGAGCGAGTCAGCTCAATTGTCCATTTTCTCAGCAGTGGAATTCAACTTGTGGGACGCAATGGACGATAATACAAATTTTCAACGCAATTATTCCATTGGAGAAGTCGAAGTTCTGGATGGCATTATCTATCACAAAACAGAATATCGGGAGCGCCGTAATCATTTTGCATACCTTGCCTGTTCCGAACCGGTTGTAGGGTTTGACACACAGCGCGAAGCATTTCTGGGTGCATATCGAGGTTGGGATTCCCCATCTGCTGTTGAAGTTGGCAGGTTATCAGGCTCGGTAGCACATGGCTGGCAGCCGATCGGTGCACTGCAGGTAAAAATCCACCTCAATGCTGGTGAACAGAAAAAAGTCATCACTATCTTGGGGTATCACGAAAATCCTGTCGCAGAAAAATTTGACCCGCCTGATTCGCAAACTATCAATAAGCGCACGGTGTTGCCGATCATCAAGAGCTTCCTTGAGCCGGGCAGTGTCGAAAATGCTTTTCTTGCGTTACGGGATTACTGGGATGGGCTGCTGAACAAGCTGCAAGTGACTACTCCAGATGTGCATACCAACCGCACGGTGAATATTTGGAATCCTTATCAGCTGATGATTACCTATAATTTATCACGTTCCGCATCTTATTTCGAATCCGGGATCGGGCGCGGGATTGGCTTTCGCGATTCAAACCAGGATGTGCTTGGTTTTGTACATCTCGTCCCAGAGCTTGCACGTATGCGTATTATGGACTTGGCAGCCACTCAGTTGCCAAATGGGGGAGCGTATCACCAGTACCAACCCCTGACCCGGCTGGGAAACAACGATGTAGGCAGTAACTTCAACGACGACCCGCTTTGGCTAATATTATCGGTGTCAGCATATCTAAAAGAAACGGGCGATTGGAGCATCTTGGACGAGGCCCTGCCTTACGACAACCAGGCTGGCAGCAAAGAACCGCTGTATGGGCACTTGCAGCGCTCGATCCAATATACGCTGGACCGCCTGGGGCCGCATGGATTACCTCTGATCGGCAGGGCAGACTGGAACGACTGCCTTAATTTAAATTGCTTTTCAGACTCCCCGGGACAATCATTTCAGACAGTGATGAACAAAGATGGGAAGGTTGCAGAAAGCGTCTTTATCGCTGGATTGTTCGTATTGGTGAGTAAGGAAATGGCAGCGATTGCAAGGCGGCTGAACAAAGCGGACCAGGCGAGATTTTATTTAGAAGAAGCAACCAAAATGGAGGCGGTCATCTGGTCCAGCGGATGGGACGGCGACTGGTTCCTCAGGGCATACGATGATTTCGGGCGGGTATTGGGGTCGCATAAAAATGACGAAGGGCGGATATTTATCGAACCACAGGGGGTATGTGTGATGGCAGGTTTGGGAATCATGGATGGGCGCGCTGCTAAGGCGTTGGATTCTGTATCCGCCCACCTGGCAACATTACACGGAATCGTTCTGCAACAACCAGCGTTCAGTAAATACTACTCCCACCTCGGTGAGATATCCTCTTATCCACCAGGTTATAAAGAAAATGCGGGTATTTTTTGCCATACCAACCCTTGGATTATGATCGCTGAGACGATGATCGGGAGGGGAGATAAGGCATACGATTATTACATGCGCATCAACCCATCGGCACGGGAGGAAATCAGTGAGTTACATAAATGTGAGCCTTACGTATATGCACAGATGATTGCCGGCAAGGATGCTGCAACCCACGGGGAAGCAAAGAACTCATGGCTGACTGGCACGGCGGCATGGAACTACATTGCGATCACGCAATGGATCCTCGGCATCCGCCCAACTTACGATGGTTTGCAGATCGCGCCAGAACTCCCGTCGAAATGGGACGGATTTAAAGTAGTCCGCATTTACCGGGGAGTTCGATACGAGATCAAGATGGACCGTCGTGGGCAGGGTAACAGTGTCCATTTGATGGTGGATGGGAAACCTATTAATGGAAATATCATCCCTATTCCGCAACAAGGGAAAACACAAGTCAATGTCCTGGTAACCCTGGATTAGGATTTATGACCATATGAAACTTATGCGTCACTTAACGGCAGCTATTTTTGTACTGATTCTCCTCATCTCGGCATGCAGTCAGGTGGATTCCTCCAACCCGGAGCTGACCAAAACGACAGGTCAAATCTATCCCTATATGGATTCTGCCTACACCATCCAGGTCAGGGTGGAGGACCTTCTGAGTCGGATGACTCTGGATGAAAAGATCGGACAGATGACGCAAGTGGAAAATAACAGCATCCAATGGGGAGATATTAAAAAATATTTCATTGGCTCGATCTTAAGCGGTGGAGGGGGATCACCCGAGAACAATACAGCAGAAGCTTGGGCTGGGATGGTGGATGGGTTTCAGCAAGAAGCGCTGACCACTAGGCTGGGCATACCAATCATTTATGGTGTGGATGCTGTCCACGGTCATGGAAACCTGAGAGGTGCAACCATCTTTCCCCAAGAAATCGGGTTGGGCGCTACTAGGAATCCCGGGCTGGTCCGACAAATCGGGCAGGCTACAGCCGAAGAAATGATGGCAACCGGCATCCAATGGAATTTTGCACCTGTTGTAGCCGTCCCGCAGGATATACGCTGGGGGAGGACCTACGAGGCATATGGGGAAGATACAAACCTGGTAAGCGAATTGGGTAACGCGTTCATCCAGGGGCTTCAATCTTTTCCCGGTGGATATGTCGCCACAAAGGGGCAGGATCTGTACGTCCTGGCGACCCCCAAGCATTTCCTTGGTGATGGAGGCACCACTTTTGGGACTTCAACCCAGGTGATCGAACAACCATACCTGCTCGATCAAGGCGATATGCTTTTTGATGAGCCTGCCATCCGCACACTATTCCTCCCGGCATACCAGGCGGTAATAAACGGCGGAGCAAAAAGTGTGATGGTTTCCTTCAGCAGCTGGAAGGGGGTCAAGATGCACTCCCAGAAATACTGGATCACGGATGTGCTCAAGGGTGAACTTAACTTCCCTGGATTCGTCGTCTCAGACTGGGGCGGTATGGATCAGATCAGCGGCAATTACCAGACAGCAATTGTTACCGGCATCAATGACGGCATAGACATGAACATGGTTCCCTACGACTATATCAGGTTCATCAATACTATGAAAGATGCAGTACAAAAAGGGGATATCAGCAAAGAACGCATAGATGTGGCTGTGCGCCGCATCCTTGCGGTAAAGTTTGAGCTTGGCCTGTTCGAACACCCGTACGCCGACCCGGCCTTGCTGGCAACGGTAGGGTCAGAAGAACACCGCACCCTGGCGCGCCAGGCCGTACGTGAGTCGTTGGTTTTACTCAAGAATGATGAGTCAACCCTTCCATTAGATAAAAATACTCCCCTGATCTATATGGCAGGGCGGGGGTCGAACGACATAGGCATGCAGTGTGGGGGGTGGACAATTACGTGGCAAGGCAAATTTGGTGATATTCTCCCGGGGACAACGATTTTGGAGGGGATTCGAGCGGCGGTATCTCCAGGGACACGGGTTGAATACAATTCCAGCGGGAACTTCGATGGCATTGCAGAACTGGGGATCGTCGTAGTCGGAGAGAAACCCTATGCTGAAGGGGTGGGAGATCGGAGCACCCTGGACCTGTGGGAAACAGACAAACAAGATATTACCAACCTGCGCGCCCACAGCCAAAAATTGGTGGTCGTCATCCTTTCCGGGCGTCCACTTACAATTACCGACCAATTTCAAATGGCAGATGCTTGGGTGGCTGCATGGCTGCCGGGATCTGAAGGCGGGGGAGTGGCAGACGTCCTGTTTGGTGATTATAATTTCACCGGGAAATTGCCATTTACATGGCCACGCGCCAACAGTCAGCTACCCATTAATATGAATAATTCGTCGACCCTGACCGGCTGTGATGCCCCATTGTTTCCCTATGGTTATGGCTTGGGTGGGGTCGGTAGCGTGCCAATTGAATGGCTGGAATGCCAATAAAAGCATACTAAGACTTATTAGGAATGGAATGAACCTCAATAGAAAACTCGTTTTCTCAAAAGGATTTATCTGGGGAGCGGCTACTGCTTCCTATCAAATTGAAGGTGCATGGGATGAGGATGGCAAAGGTGAAAGCATCTGGGATCGCTTCAGCCATACCCCCGGCAATGTGTTTCAAGGAGATAAGGGCGACATAGCCTGTGATCATTACCACCGTTGGCGGGAAGATGTGGTTTTAATGAAAGAATTGGGATTAATGGCCTATCGTTTTTCGATCGCCTGGCCGCGCATCCTGCCTGCGGGAGGCACGAAAATCAATCAGGCTGGAGTGGATTTTTATACCCGGTTGGTGGATGCGCTCCTGGAAGCGGGGATTATGCCATTCGTGACCTTGTATCATTGGGACCTGCCTCAGTTCCTGGAAGACGAGGGCGGTTGGCCCAAACGTCAGGTTGTGGATGCTTTTGTCCAATATACAGAGATTATCACCCGTGCATTGGGGGATCGGGTTAAGAATTGGATCACGGTCAATGAGCCATGGGTCAGTGCATTTGTTGGCTACCGTGATGGGGTTCATGCCCCCGGGAAAACAGACCTGGGCGAGGCCATGGCTGCTGCTCATCATCTACTGCTCGCACACGGACAGGCTTTGCCTGTCATTCGGGGAAACAGCCCTGGTGCAAAAGTGGGCATTGCGCTGAACTTCACCCCGCAAGAGCCTGCCTCCCCAAGTATTGCAGATAGAAAAAAAGCGACGTGGATTGATGGATATATCAACCGCTGGTTTCTTGATCCACTGGCTGGTCGTGGATACCCACAGGATATTGTCAATGGTTTTGCCAATGTTATGGATTACGTCCAGCCTGGAGATATGGATATCATTTCTGCACCGGTCGACTTTTTGGGTGTCAATTACTATACTCGGAACATCGTCCGTGCAGACACAGTCAGCGAATTAGAAAATTCCTCGCCAACCGTGTTGCGGGGGGATGAAATAACCGAAATGGACTGGGAAGTCTACCCTGAAGGTCTCTATAACCTATTACAGCGCCTGCACTTCGATTATGCGTTTACCGCTATACACATAACCGAAAATGGAGCTGCATATCCAGACGAATTAAATTCCGATGGGCAGGTGGAAGATCCCGCCCGCCTGTCTTACATCAAGCGTCATTTGGAAATGGTATATAACGCTATTCAGATTGGAGTTCCGGTGAAAGGTTACTTTGTCTGGTCCTTAATGGATAATTTTGAATGGAGCTTTGGGTATTCCAAACGCTTTGGGATTGTATATATTGATTTTCAAACACAGAAGCGTGTTCCGAAGGCAAGCGCCAAATGGTATCAGGCGGTTGTTCGTGAGAATGCTGTTGGTTGAATTGGCTTGATTTGAATTGGTTGAAGTATATGGATGCCTGCTTCCAGCGCTAGAGAAGCGGGTATGGAAAATATCCTTAATTTGAGGAATGAATGAAACCCTTGCATCAACGCATCAAAACGCTACTATCCCAGATGACCCTGGAAGAAAAACTTGCCCAAATTGGATCCTGCTGGATATTCGAACTTCAAACAGACGGAAAATTAGACTTATCCAAGATCGAGGCAACGCTCAATCATGGAATTGGGCAAATCACGCGAATTGGAGGCGCATCCATACTGGATCCGATTTCAATTGCCAGAACGGGAAACCAGATCCAAAAATTCCTGGTCGAGAAAACGCGACTGGGGATCCCGGCGATTTTACACGAAGAAAGCTGCTCAGGGGCTATGCTGCTCGGGGGCACTGTATACCCACAAATCATTGGTTTGGCCAGTACCTTTCAGCCCGAGTTGGCCGAGAAGATGACAAAGACAATCCGTAAGCAATTACTGGCGGTAGGCGCTCGCCAGGCCTTGGGCCCTGTGCTGGATGTCTCACGTGACCCGCGCTGGGGGCGAACCGAAGAAACCTTCGGTGAAGATCCCACGCTCGTCAGCCAATTTGGCATGGCCTATGTGCGCGGCCTCCAGGGGGAAAACCTGGCAGAGGGTGTCTTGGCAACGGGCAAGCATTTTATCGGACACAGCCTTTCACAGGGAGGACAAAACTGCGCGCCGGTCCATTTGGGCAGGCGTGAATTGTATGACATTTTCCTGGCTCCATTCCAGGCCGCTATTCGGGATGCAGGGCTGGCATCGATTATGAACTCTTACCCCGAGCTGGATGGGGAAGTCGTCGCCACCTCGCGGCGCATTCTGACCGACCTATTGCGGGACGATCTTGGATTTGACGGTGTGGTGGTCTCGGATTACGATGCCGTAGCCATGATCCATAACTTCCATCATGTAGCGAATGATTATTCCATGGCAGGGAAAATGGCTATCGAAGCGGGGATCGATGTCGAATTACCAAGCGTAATTTGCTATGGAAACGCTTTAAAATCCGTTATCGAGGCAGGGGATTTAGAGATTAAACATATCGATATTGCTGTCAGCCACCATCTCCAAAAGAAATTCGAACTGGGGCTGTTTGACAACCCCTACGTCGACGAAGGGAAGGTGCTCGAAGTATTCGAAACAGTAGATCAGCGCGCCCTGGCACGTGAGATTGCACTGAAAAGCATGGTGCTGCTCAAAAATGATGGTCTGCTCCCGCTCAAAAAAAGCATGCGGACACTGGCAGTCATCGGCCCAAATGCTGACAGCAGCCGCAACCTCCTGGGTGATTACTCCTTTGAAGCTACGCGAGAATTAATGGTCCATTCTCCCATGTTTGGTTTCTTGGCCGAAAAGGATGAGACGGATTTGTTCGCCAGGCACGGAATCCGAATAAGTACAATATTCGACGGTATTAAGGCAATAGTTTCCCCGATGACAAAAGTCCTGTATGCCAGGGGATGCGACTACCTCGAAGCTGATAAAAGTGGATTTGACGAAGCATTGAAAATTGCGCATGAAGCTGACGTCGTGTTGCTGGTGCTTGGGGATCGCTCAGGGCTGGTACCAAGCTGCACGACCGGTGAAACCCGCGACAGCGCCGACCTATGCCTGCCCGGCGTACAGGAAGAGCTTGCCAGAACAATCCTCGAGACGGGCAGACCAGTTATAGCCGTGCTGGTCAATGGACGCCCTCTTGCCATTCCCTGGCTGGAGGAAAGTGCCAATGCCATCCTTGAAGCATGGCTGCCAGGTGAAGAAGGCGGTGCAGCGGTGGCGGAGATCCTTTTTGGGGATGCCAATCCAGGCGGTAAATTACCGCTTACCTTCCCACGGCACGTCGGTCAGCTGCCAATCTTTTATAACCATAAACCTTCGGGGATGAAATCGCACTGGTATGGAGATTATGTTTCCGAGAAGGCTGCTCCTTTGTACCCCTTCGGACACGGACTAAGCTATACCTCGTTCGAATATAGCGACCTGTCAATCCAGCGGGTTCCCGCCAGTGGGAGGAGTCACACAAAGGGGGGTGAGGGTGTGGATATATCAATGAGAATTACCAATACGGGCAGCAGGAGAGGCGATGAAGTGGCACAACTTTACATTTGTGACGAATTTGCCAGCGTGCCGCGCCCGATGAAGGAATTAAAAGGGTATGTTCGCCTGAATCTTGAATCCCTGGAGAGTAAAACCGTCACCTTCCACCTGCCGATCGATCAACTTGCTTTCTACGATGGCGAACTTAATCTCGTGCTGGAACGCGGCTGGATTTCTATTATGGCTGGCAGTTCCAGCTCCGATATCCGCCTGACAGGAAGGTTCGAGATCGCGGGTGAGGAAAAAATCCAGGTTGAGAAACGGGTGTTTGTTTGCCCCGTAGAGGTCAGTACTTTGGAATAATATATTGCTGCAAAGCCTGGCCGAGGAGACCTCCGGGATCGAGTAATTTCGGAGTCTCCTGCAGCCATCTGAAATTACGGTTTATTGCTTAATAACCCAAATTTTGGGAATCCTTCTCTCCTCCCGAAGGGCCTTCATCCCCACCAGGGGGTGAAGGCTCCCGGGTAAATATATTTTAGTGTCTAGAGCCCAAAAAAAGCTGCCGGCTTTAAATCCAAATCCTTAGACCGGGCTTCCATGGTTCAACATGGTCTGAAGTATGAACGTCTTGACCAGTTGACAGTTGACCTACTCCTCGGAACCCGGTGATTCCCTTACAGATAGGTGGTTCAAACGAGAGTCATATGCAAATCAACAAGCTAAAGAATTTGGTCACCCTCGAAACGAACAAGCTCAGCCTGCAGATTCCCTGCACTTTTGGGCCGCGCATCACCTGCTTGCAGTTGATTGGGGGAGCCAACTTGCTCGCCGAACTTCCGGATTTCTCCATTGAGCGACCTGACGGGGAGGTCTACTCCTTTTATGGCGGTCACCGGTTGTGGTCGGCCCCTGAAGACCCCATCCGTTCCTACGCCCTCGATGATCTGGCCGTGGAGATCTCCCAGGAAGAAGACGGGTTCTTGGTTCGCAAACCCGTTGAGCCAGAGACCGGGCTCGAGAAATCCATGCTCATCACGTTATCAAACAGGGTCGCCAAACTCACCATCGTCCACGGCCTAACCAATCTTGGTCCCGCCCCGCTGGAGTGCGCCCCTTGGGCTATCACCCAGTTTCGTATAGGTGGTATGGCCATCCTGCCACAGGATTGCTCCCAAACCAATCTCCTTCCCAACCGTGCCCTGGCGTTCTGGCCCTACACTGATATTACTTCTCCCAATGTCACTCTTGGCAATCGCTTTATCCTGGTGCGAGCCGAGCCGCAGCCTCCCTTTAAGATAGGCTTTCCAAACCCGCGCGGCTGGTTGGCTTACTGGCTGGAAGGCACCCTGTTCGTCAAGAAAACTGCCTACCATTCAGGTGAGCTGTACAACGACTTCGGAAGCTCAAGCGAATGCTACTGCAACCACCAATTCCTTGAGCTGGAAACTCTTGCCCCGCTGCACAAATTGGCGCCTGGCGAATCCGCGTTGCATACCGAAACCTGGGAACTATTTCCCAATGTGCATTTCCCCACGGACGAGGATGCAGTGCAATCACTGATCGAACTCTCTCGGGTTGGAATAACGGATGGATTAATTCCTCGGTTTTGATGTCTTTACCACTGGCAGCAGGGCTCTTCTAATTGATACCGGGGGGAATGTTCTTGCCTCTGTCTTGGCACAACGCACTCTTTCCATCCCCGGGCCGCTCTGGTCCGAGCAGGACCCGGCGGAGTGGTGGTTGGCTGCCTCCCTCGCAGTTTGCACCACCCTCAAACAGGTTGGGTTGGATGGTTTTAATGGGAAAGCCATCGGCTTCACTGGGCAGATGCACAGGTTGGTGCTGTTGGACGGGTCTGGAAAGGTCCTGCATCCCGCCATACTCTGGAATGATCAGCGCACCCGGTCACAATGTGACGAGATTCATGAACTGGTTGGAAAAGAAAGACTCATACAAATATGAGTTGGTTCGGATGGGCTTGAACCAGCGACGACGCGATTAAAATCGTCAGGATACAGTTTGAATGGATGTCGAAATTACGGGATTAAGTCACTTAAATGACTTAGGACATAAGTCGGTTTAATGATCGAAGTCGCCAGGGTGGATTCTGAAGTCGCACCGGTTAACGTGAGTGCGGTGGACATGCCTGCCTCCTGGCCCATCAGGATGTCAGTCTCCAATCGGTCGCCGATCATCACGCAGTCAGCAGCAGGAAGGTCCATCAAGTTTAGGGCAGCTTCGATCATATACGTGGATGGTTTACCAACTACTGCCTCAACTCGTGTATCGGTGCAGGCTTCTATGGCAGCAATGATGGCTGCGCAATCTGGTTCACCTCCAGATGGGACAGGGCAGTATCGGTCCGGGTTGGTTGCGAAGAAACTTGCCCCCGCCCGGATTGCGTCGAAAGCGATCTGCAACTTGCGGTAAACAAATGTGCGGTCGAAACTGGCAATGACCGCATCCACATGATGAGCATCTTCGGTCAGTTCAAATCCTCCGCGTCGCAATTCTGCGCAGAGTGGCTCTTCGCCAACTACGAACAGCCGGGCGCCTGGCATGCGCCGTTTTAGAAAATCCACCATGACTAGCGATGATGTTAGAACATCCTCAATGGAAGTAGGAACTCCAAGATGAGTGAGCTTGGCACCGTAATCTTCTCGTGCATGCGTCGGGTTATTAGAGATGAAGATCGTGCGCAGCTTACGCGCCCGCAGTGCGGCCAGTGTTTCACCCGCCGTAGGGAGCAGGGCTTCACCCAGGTAAACCGTCCCGTCTAGATCAAAAATATAACCGGCATACAAGCGTGTGGGGACAGGGTAACCGCTCAACGATACTCCTTCATGATATTCATATTAATCGCCTTGCCGACTTTATCGGTGGTTTGTTTAAATCTGCGAAAATTGATTGGTCACGATCGTTATAACAAGTACAACCGTGTTTCATCAGATTCTGTGCAATCTTATGCAATCAATTTCCTCCGATCGTCGCTCGGATTATCTTATATCCTTCAATTTCGAAAGCTGACGCCACAGCATCCTGGAGTTCCTTTCCTGGAGTCAAGGAAACCATGTACCCCCCTCTACCCCCACCGGTGACTTTTGCCCCTAAAGCGCCTTTGTCAATAGCTAATTTACATAAGTAGTCAAGAGTTTCGTGGGACATTCCCATATCCATCAGGAGTTTGTGATTTTTCGACATTATTTTTCCCACATTAACCAAATCACCAGTTTCAAGCGCTTGTTTCATGCTAAAGGTCTGAGATGTGATAGTCTTGAGACGGGAAGCGAAAAGGTCTGGATCTCCCTTCTTTTGCAGGTCAATAAACTCATCCAAGGCGGCGGTATTTACAGTTACTCCGCTGTTGGCTAATACGATTTCAAAAGGTTTTGGTGTGTGGATCTTTTCAAAATTTTGTTGCCCGTTTTTTAGATAGAATAGCAGAAGTCCACCGTACGTAGACGCAGTGTTGTCAACTCCACTGGCAACCCCGTGATATGGAAATTCCCCTTGCCAGGCAATCCGGTTAATCTCTTCGATTGAACAGCCTAAATTGAATTCTCCGTTCAATGCTCGTGCAAGTGAAACGCAACTGGCAGCGCTTGCGCCAACACCACTTCCAGCCAATAATGTCCCCCCATAGGTTATCTTTATCGGGGTCTTTTTAACATCAATGTTCATGACTTCAAGTATTCTGTTAATCGAGCGGGCTTGCTGTTCCTTTTTCTTTTCCTTGTATCCCGGAACTTCAATCCGATTGTCTTCTAGGATCCATTTATCACCGTCAATCTTTTCCACCCTCGCCTCCGTTTCAAAGGGGATGGACGAGACAATTGCCGGCACTTCATCCAAAACAAATTGATCCCCTATCAGGATTGTTTTTCCATAACCCGTTCCATTAGCCATTTGATTCTCCTTTGATGATTTTTTCCATTTCATCGATAAGTTTTTCTTCCTTGCCAATCGCAACTGTTGTAGCTGCTGTCAGACTATGGCAGGCGTCGGAAAATCCTCCAAGTCTGGTCGTCGCTTCGGGTAGCAATATATTGAGACCCATTGCTCTTCCTGATCGGATTTCCCCTTCCATATAAGGTGAAACCCTCATGGAAACCTTCACCTCGTTAAATGCTATAGAGTCGAACCCCGGGATTTCATCAGGAATAATCTGAAATCCTGCGATGTATTTTTGGGGGTCGATATAGTTCGTACCCTTTATGGCATCACAGAATGCCCCAATCATTTTCACCCCCATCGGAAAAAAGCGTTTTTCGACATGAAACCATTGGATATGTGGGGAATTTAATCAATCCCCCTTTATTAAGCCTTGCGGTCTCTTCGGAAAAAATTTTCGTTCTGATCGCTGTTAAATCAGTCACCAGTTGATCCGACTCTGGTGAAACCCCATAAAGGCAGACCTTGACCCCCATATCAGGTCCTTTTTTATAATAGCCGACTCCCCCCAGTATATCAAGATAATCACCTTGTTCTATGCAAGAGATTTGACGATTGGCGCTTGTCAACAAGTATTCTTCCCCGCCCCCATGCTTCCTGATCTCGATTTGTCCCAGCTTGACTGCTTCCAAAGCAACTTCGCGGTTTTGGCTCACCAGTTGGCCTTCAACAAAAAAACCATCTCCCACGGCACCTAGGACAGCGAGATATGCCATATCACGATTGACGATATCCATGGTTTGCGCAAATAGATAGCATGTTGTCGAAGCGGAAATATCTCGATCCCCCTTCAATCCAAATAAATCTGGGTCAAGATTATAAACTCTCGGATCAGTCGATTCTTCAGCAACATGGTGATCCAAAATCAAAGTCAAATTTCTACCTTTGTTTAAATCGGAAATCATTGGCGCGATTCTTCCAGCAAAATCAGCAAAAATCAAAATCCGCCCTTCTTGTTCGTAAATCTTTTTAAGTACTGAGGGATATGGCTTTTCCAGGCAGGTGCGCTCGACGGTATATCCCTGCCTTTCAAACGCGCGGGTGAGGATGGCACCTGAACTGAGACCATCGGAATCATTGTGGTGAAAAACATGAACAGTTTTTTCAGGCCACTGCTTGACTTCCCGGATGGCATTTTCCATGGCATCAATGAAGCTGTTATGCATTATTCTCCTTTATATAAAACACTTTTTATTTCAGCCTTATTAATATGTTCAATAGTAAAGTCAAATTTGGTTTAAACAATTATGGGTGAAATGTTCAAAACTGAAATGCGATGCAAAAAAAATGGGAATTGACAAAATAATCAAGTCAAAATTTCCATGGAAACCAAGGTTTGGGCATAAAATGATATAGTTTTACGTCAGTTGACCCTGATAAATCGTTGGGTTTTCCAAATCCCATTTTTCAAAAAAAGCGAGTGAAACTGGCCTGAGTAGGATAATTATTTTTGAATACCAGCGCTATTTACCCGGTTCGTAAAACCGATTTTTATTCCACTTTGCTATATTATTATTTACCTGATCCTTGGATTCCCAATATGAAATAATTTACTTGAATTATATTATTTCCTCATATAATTATTTATTCCAGCACTCTGGAAACATGAATTTTCAATACTTATCAAAAATAATTATAATCTATACAATTGCAGTTTGCGTTTGTCAAATAACATCCATATACCCTGACACATACATTTAGCTGACTTTCGGAGGAATTGGCGCGATAATATTTCCGATAATTGATGGAGAATGGCGAGTAAAGTGAATCTTGTGAAATCGAGATCCAACTATTAGTGTGGATGAAGAGTGATTGTCACGTTCATGATCGGATTAATTTCCTATTAGTCCCCAAAAGAAAGAGAGGTCATATGACAGCCGTAGCATGGATAGGAATTGGGATCATTACTGTGACGATAATTTACACCATTGTTCGGTTTTGGGAAGATGGGAATATAGAGAAAGGAACACTTGCCATTTTGCTGGGCGGAATTTTGGTTGGGATACTCGTCTTATATTATTTTTATCCACCATTTTATGCCTTTGTGAGAAACCTTTTGGGTCGGTTATTTGTAAAGTATTAATACGACATGTTGGTTTGATATGGAAGATTCTCAATCATCCCTGGAAAAAACCAAAAGCCCAGCTTAATAGCTGGGCTTGAGTTTAATCTTGGCAATTCAAAAAACTAAAATCGGCTTCTAATTAAATAGCGATGGTATGACCTGATTGGGATAAACCCTTGAATTAGTTTTGGAATTTAGTCCTCGGTGGAAGATGCAGGCCGTTTTCGGACAACAGTTTTCTTAACATTATCAAACGCTTCCTTACCACGCGTTTTTGCTTGATCGGCAAATTCATTTGCTCTGGTTGCAACCATTTCTGCTTGTTCTGCGGCTTTGTCGCGCAACTCGATGCTTTTATCTTTAATAAGGGCGCGTGTTTCTTCGCCCGATTGAGGGGCAAGGAGTAAAGCTGCAACGGCACCTGCAACTCCTCCAACAACAAAACCAATTAAGAACGCTCCAAAATCATCATGGTCAGACATTTTATACTTCTCCTTTTAAATAGGTAGGTTTTATTATGGACTTATTTTTTACTGCCAAATACGTCAAAAAACTTCCTTAACCCGGCAAGATATGAATTTAATTTTATTACTGGTTCCACCAGGTTCTCGCTAAGGAACTCTGTTGTTCCTCTCAGGGTATTAACCGTCTCGCTGGTTGACTGCAGGATTGGTTTTACTTCGTTTTGAAGTAAATTGATCAAGCTGGCAATTTGAACCACCAGTACTACCAGGGCAGCACCGATGATTAAAGATTCAAAAGCCATAAAGATGATAAATATGTCACGGACATTAGTTGCAACTGCAGGGTGTTCCGTTAATGCAATAATCGCGATAATAATCCCGGCCAGAACCAGGAGCCCTAAAATAATAACTCCAGCCACCATCCAACGCTGTTTGCGAAGTGTTGTTATGGTGGCTGCATCTTCAGGGTTAACCATTTCTTCCGTGTATTCAGCCATACAGGGTCTATTATAGCACAATATATTTTGAAGTCTCGCCCTAGGTTAAGGAGGTAGGACTTGCTTTTGTGGGACAAAATCCTTTTATTGGAAGAATGCGGAAAATATTCGGACTATGTATACATTCCCCAGTCAAGTGCACTTGGATCTTCCATTAAAGAAAAATCCCACGGCTCCATCCCAAGTTCGATTGATACAGACATCCCAAGACCTTCTTCGGCTTTTTGTTTGATCATATCAACCATGGCTGGACCATATGGACAGAAAGGAGTGGTTAACAGCAGGTATAATTTCCCTTCTCCATTTTCAATTCTAACCTTACGGACCAAACCCAGTTGAAGGACATTCAACATGATCTCAGGATCCACAACTTCAGACAATTTGGTCCGCAATTGCGGAACAAGATCGGGGTGAGTATCATTGATTTCCCAATGGATGGGATTCGAACTTGGTTCTTCACTCATTTTGTCAACATTTCTGCTTGGACAACATAGGTGCAATGGGCATCCCCGCTTAATATGCATTGCACTTTCTCTGCAGGAACAGCCAGCATCTTTGATATCAAGGTTTGATCTACAGTACAAACTTCGGGATGACTCTTTCCTATCCTCAAATAAGGACAGGTGATCTCATGGATTTGATAATTATTGCCTGTTTTTTCCCACTCTACACTAAACCCTTCTTCAGACATCAGGGTTTTTGTTAAATCAAGACGTTCTTCCATGCTTAGCCCTTGCATTTGTGCTGAATAATCATCTGCCATATCGTTTGCCATCTGGGAAAATAGCTTGCTAACCATTGGTGCGGGCATGGTCGATTTCAACTGGTCAAGCAATCGGGAGGTTAAGCGTAAGTACCGCGTGGGGAAACGCTCGGTGCCTGCCTCGGTTAGAAAATAAACCAATCTGGGTCTTCCCACCCCGTGTCTCTCTTCTTCGGTATTCACCAGGCCCTCAACTTGAAGGTTGGTTAGGTGGTGACGCACAGAAATGGGATTAATTCCAACAGCAACAGCAAGTGCGCTGATGGTAGTTCTGGGTTGGTGTAGAAGTGTCTGCAATATCCGATCACGGGTGCTTTTCATAATTGCCTCTATTACTTGATAAAAGTATATCAGCCCTGTTTCGTCTTGTCAATATACTAGATAATTAATATAAATATTGACATATCTCTTTCGGGATGCTATAATCCGGCTGTTACAGCAAAATTGGTATCAGGAGTCTTTCATGTCTGAATTGGTCGTCAAAAACCTGCATGTAAACATCGAAAATAAGGAAATCCTTAAAGGTGTTGACATGGTAATAAAACAGGGTGAAATTCACGCCATCATGGGACCGAATGGAACGGGAAAATCGACCTTGGCCTATACTCTGATGGGACACCCATCGTATTTGGTGACAGCCGGGGAAGTTTGGTTTAAAGGAAAAAACCTGCTTGATCTCGCCGTTGACGAACGCTCTCGACTGGGTCTTTTTTTGGCATTTCAATACCCTGTAGCCATCCCAGGCGTGACAGTGGCAAATTTTTTGCGAACTGCGGTCAATTCCCGCAGGCTGGCAACTAATCATGAAGATAAAGGTATCCCCATTTTGGAGTTCCGGAAAATGCTCAAAGAGAAGATGGAAATGCTTAAAATGGATCCAGCAGTTGCAGGGAGATATCTTAATGATGGTTTCTCTGGTGGGGAAAAGAAACGTGCTGAGATTTTGCAGATGGCGACCCTGAAGCCCGAAATTGCGATTCTGGACGAAACAAACTCGGGGTTGGATATTGATGCGTTGCGTATAGTCGCCGAGGGAGTAAACGCCTTATCCGGACCTGAAATTGGTGTGTTGGTAATTACCCATTATCAAAGGCTGTTGAATTATATAAAACCACAATTTGTACATATTATGCTCGGTGGTCGGATCGTTGAATCAGGCGGACCTGAACTTGCCATGCAATTGGAAGAACGCGGCTACGATTGGGTGCGTGAAAAATACGAAGAAGCCTCAATTTGATATATTGCGCAATTCTTAATGGTGACAATTATGAGTGAAGAGACTAAGACATTGGAAGGTATCGGACAATATAAATACGGCTTCCATGATGCGGAACATTATGTTTTCAAGTCGCAAAGGGGTTTGACTCGCGAGGTGGTCGAAAATATTTCTCGCATGAAAGGGGAGCCGGAGTGGATGCTCGAGTTTCGCCTGAAAGGATTGGCGCATTTTCTAACCCGCCCCATGCCCACCTGGGGTGCTGATATTTCGGGCCTTGATCTGGATAACATATTCTATTATGTGAAGCCTACAGAAGGCTCCAAGGGCTCTTGGGATGATGTTCCAGATACGATAAAAAACACTTTTGACAAATTGGGGATTCCTGAGGCTGAACGCAAATTTCTCGCCGGAGTCGGCGCCCAATATGAATCCGAGATGGTTTATCACTCAATTCTCGAACACTTGGAGAAGCAGGGTGTAATTTTCCTCTCCATCGAAGACGGGTTGCGTCAGCATCCGGATCTATTTCGTGAATATTTTGGGACAGTCATTCCGATTGAAGATAACAAATTTGCTGCGCTCAATTCCGCGGTCTGGTCGGGTGGATCTTTCGTTTATGTACCAAAAGGTGTAAAGGTGGATTTGCCGTTGCAGGCATATTTTCGGTTAAATATCGCTAATGTAGGGCAGTTCGAACGATCCCTGATTATTGTGGATGAAGGAGCGCAGGTACATTATGTGGAAGGTTGCACCGCTCCCCAATACACCACCGATTCATTCCATTCTGGTGTTATCGAGATCATAGTTAAGAAGGGAGCGCGTTCTCGATATAGCACTATTCAAAATTGGTCCACGAACGTTTTTAACTTGGTAACTCAACGTGCCAAGGTTTATGCAAATGCCACCCATGAATGGGTCGATGCCAACCTAGGATCCAAAGTGACAATGAAGTATCCATCCTGTTATTTAATGGAGCCAGGGGCGCATGGAGAGATGCTATCGATGGCTTTTGCAGGTCCCGGACAACATCAGGATGCTGGATCGAAAATGATACATTTTGCCCCTAACACTACTAGCAAAGTGATTTCAAAGTCCATCTCGAAGGGAGGAGGGCGTGCATCATACCGCGGCCTCCTAAAGGTTAATAAAGGTGCAGTGGGCGTGCGATCCAACACAACCTGCGATGCGCTCATCCTTGACCCCCAGTCCCGGTCGGATACTTACCCGTCAATTGAAATCGATGAAGATGATGTAAGTATTGGGCACGAAGCTTCGGTTTCTAAAGTGGGTGAGGAGCAGTTATTCTATTTGATGAGCAGGGGAATGAGCCAGGAAGAAGCCACTACAATGGTTGTATCCGGGTTTATTGAGCCCTTGGTCAAAGAACTGCCGATGGAATATGCGGTCGAGATGAACCGGCTGATCCAATTGCAGATGTCTGGTTCGGTGGGTTAACATGGAAGAAAAACCCAGAGTTGTTGTATCCAAGTCGCGACGTATCGGTACACCGGCTAGATCATTCTCATTTCCAGAAGATATGGTGCCGACCTTGGGAATTCTTTCTGATTACCACCAGAATGCTTGGAGAACTTTTAATCGATTACCACTCCCAACAATGACGGAAGACCCCTGGCGGCGGACAGATTTACGGGATATGCCTATTGAGTCCCTAAATCTGCCTGCAGAAGGTTTATTTAAAGGACTTGCGCCAGTTCCAGATGATCTACTAACACCCCTTACAGAGGATGAACCTGGTGGGCAAGTAGTACTCATGCCTGGCGGGCGCAGATTATCTTTAAGTCCAAAGTTAATTAGTAAAGGGGTTATCTTTACCAACTTACTGACCGCTGAACGGGAAAACCCCGATCTTGTCGCCAAAATGATTGGGCAGACCGTCAGACCTGAAGAAGGTAAATTTGCTGCTTTAGCTGGGGCGCTAGCCCAGGATGGGGTTTTCCTTTATGTTCCCAAGGGCGTAATCGTTGAGGAACCATTAAATAGTCTGCTGTGGGGACCTGGTGAGAATATCGCCCACCTTTCTCATATCTTAATATGGGTCGACGAAGGTGCTTCGGTGACTTATATTCACGAAGCAGCCTCACCGGACGAAAATAGCCCTGCTGTTCATGCAGGGATAGTGGAAGTAAAGGTCAGTGATAATGCTTCTCTGAGATTTGTTGAGTTACAGTCATGGGGAAGGCACGTGTGGAATTTTTCGCACGAAAGAGTTAGTGTTGGTAGGAATGGCAATCTGGATTGGATTTTCGGTGCGATAGGATCTCATCTAACTAAAAATTTCTCTGAATTGGACCTTGTCGGAGAAGGTGCAACCGGTCGCATGTCTGGGTTCTACTTTACCGATGGGGATCAGCATCTCGATCATGATACCCAGCAAAATCACTTGGCTCCCCACACGACCAGCGATTTACTATTCAAGGGGGCCTTAAAAGGACATAGTCGCTCTGTCTGGCAGGGAATGATTTATGTGGCTGTAGGTGCGGAAAAGACCGATGGTTATCAAGCTAATCGTAACCTCATCCTTAGCCCGAACGCGCGGGCCGATTCAATCCCCGGTCTGGAAATTCTCGCTGATGACGTACGTTGTACGCACGGAGCTACTGTTGGTAAACTGGAACAGGAACCTCTGTTCTACCTTAAATCGCGCGGCATTCCAGAAAAGGAAGCCGAACGACTCCTCGTGGAAGGATTTTTTGACCCCATTATGCAACGCATACCCTATGAAGGCGTACGTGCCCGTTTCCAGCAGTCGATCCATGAAAAGACGGCTGCCATATGACCACCAAGGTGCTTGCCAGCGTCCGTGCAAATAGCTACAATAAGAAACAAAAAAAAGTATCCCGGGGAGGCCCGATGCCACAATTTGCATTTATGCGTTCACCTGGCTTGGAACATAGTTTTGAAGTCGGTGATACCGTGGAAGTTTATTGTGACCACGAAAAAAGTAGTGAGCGGGTGCGTGGTTGGTTAAAAGGGATTGTTGTCCAGGTGGATAATAAAATGGTGGCTGTCCAATTTCGATCAAATGTTTTCTTGACCGATGGTTGGATGGTTCCAGACAAGATTCTCTGGTATCCGATCACATCCGAGCATATCCGTCCAGCTGGGACACAAAAAAAACTCGGAAGTAAAGAAATTCTCGAATACTAGACAAATTGAATCAAATGGCCCTGAATGTTATAAATATTCGGAAGGATTTCCCCATCCTGCAGCGGGAGGTACATCCTGGCATTCCTCTCGTCTATTTGGACTCTACAGCAACTACTCAAAAACCGAACGCAGTTCTTCAATCGATGAATGAGTTTTACTCGCTCAATTACGCGAATATTCATCGTGGAGTTCATACCTTGGCGGAAGAAGCAACTGCGCGTTACGAATTTGCGCGCCAGCAAGTGGCAGATTTTATTAACGCGTCTTCTTCGAGCGAAATTATCTTCACACGAAATACGACCGAGTCTATCAATCTGGTCGCTTACAGTTGGGCGCGCTCGACCCTCAAGGAAGGGGATGTAATCATCCTTACCGAGATGGAGCATCACTCCAATCTTGTTCCATGGCTGCAATTAGCATCAGAACGTGGTGTGGTCTTGGAATTCATCCCGGTCACGAGTGACGGTCTCCTGGATCTGGATACCTTCGTAAAGTTGCTTAAAAGATCCCCAAAATTGGTTGCATTCAGTGGGATGTCAAATGTATTGGGAACGATAAATCCCTCTGCGGAAATAATCCATTTGGCCCATGAATCGGGGGCATTGACCCTTATTGATGGTGCTCAGTCGGTACCGCACCTGCCCGTGGATGTGCAAGCTCTGGATGTAGATTTCTTGGCTTTTTCAGCTCATAAGATGGTTGGTCCAACAGGAATTGGTGCTCTTTATGCCAAGGCTAAATTACTTGAATCCATGCCGCCATTCCTGGGTGGGGGTGACATGATCAAAACAGTGCACTTGAGATCGTTTACCCCCAATGACATCCCACATAAATTTGAAGCCGGGACGCCAGCAATTGCAGAGGCGGTGGGATTTGGAGCGGCTGTCAACTACTTGTCTGCAATCGGGATGGATGCGGTTGCTGCTCACGAGCAGGAGATGGTAAGTTATGCATTGGAAAGGTTGGAAGAAATTCCCGGAGTGAAGGTAATTGGCCCCTCACCCGAAAAAAAAGGAGGGGTCGCCTCATTTACCCTGGAGGGCGTGCACCCGCATGACGTGGCACAGATTCTGGATACCTATGGCGTAGCAGTGCGAGCAGGTCACCATTGTGCGCAACCCCTGCATGAGAAATTTGGCATTACTGCAACAACTCGGGCAAGTTTTTATATTTATACCTTGAAAGATGAATTGGATAAATTGATCGCGGGGATTTATCAGGTCAAGAAAGTATTTAGTTGAAGGGATATTTATAGTTTATAGTATTGACGGACAACAAACCTCAAATGTCGTCAAAATTAGGGAAACGCTGGCAAATATCTGCTCCTATTACGCCGGAGGCAAATGAAGCCTTGGCTGCTTTTCCGCCGATATTGCGGCAGGTATTATTTAACCGGGGATACCCCAAGGATGTAGAGGCACGCTCGTATCTGCGTGGCGAAGTAATTTTTGACACCTCTCCTTTTCAGATGACAGGAATATCTGAAACTGTTGCACGCCTCCGTTTCGCGCTTGATCATCAGGACCCAATAGCGATTTATGGAGATTATGACGTAGACGGGGTTACCGCAACAGCTTTACTTGTCCAGGCGTTGCGCCAATTGGGAGGCGAGGTTCGCCCCTACATACCAAATCGTTTCGAAGAAGGATACGGGTTAAATATTGAGGCCCTTACTAGCCTCCAAAAGGATGGAGTAAAGCTGGTGATCAGTGTGGATTGTGGGATCCGTTCACCAGATGAAGCTGCACATGCACGGAATATCGGGCTTGACTTGATAATCTCTGACCATCACCAACCTACCGACGAGCAGCCTCCCACCGGCATTGGCCGTTGTAAATCCAAAACAACCCGGCGATTTGTATCCCGATAAAGACCTGGCTGGGGTGGGCGTCGCTTATAAGATTATTCAGGCTCTTGTCGAATCTTTTGGGAAAAACCAGTCAGAGGTCCAGGCGGAAAATTTCCTGGATCTGGTGGCGTTGGGGACTGTTGCTGACCTGGCTCCATTGACTGGTGAAAATAGAATCCTTGTCAAGCAAGGTCTACAAAAAACAAAAGAAGGCAAACGACAAGGGTTAATTTCCCTTGCGGCGGTTTCCGATTTGCCAATTTCTCGGATTACCGCAACAAGCATTGGTTTTATACTTGGACCCCGCTTGAATGCCGCCGGTCGTTTGGAATCAGCGTTGGCAGCGTTTGATTTGCTCACCACTTCAGATGTCATGATTGCAGGGGAATTGGCGCAGCAACTGAACATACAAAATCGACATAGGCAGGATATAACTAGGAAAATCCAGGCGGACGCGGAGGTAATTGCTCTTGCGGAGGATCCAGAAGCGGATTTATTTTTTGCGGTTCACCCCGATTTTAATGCTGGTGTGGTTGGATTGGCTGCTTCGCGCCTTGTTGAAACTTATTACCGGCCAGCTGTTGTAGGGCAAACATTAGGCGAGACAACTCGTTGCTCTTGCCGTTCCATTCCAGAATTTCACATCACGGAAGCGCTGGATAAATGCTCAGACTTACTCATCCGGCATGGCGGTCATGCAGCCGCAGCGGGGTTTACTGTTCTAAATAGTAACCTTTTAGAACTAAAACAACGATTGAAAATCCTCGCAGCGGAAGCTTTGCAAGGACGAGATTTACGTCAGACTCTCACAGCTGATTCCGAGATCCCCATTTCTGAATTAACGTTTGAATTGCTCCAGAGTTTGGACTATCTTCAGCCTACTGGTTACGGAAACCCGGAAGCGGTTTTTGTAAGCCGAAATGTCCGAATATCAAATAAGCGTACGGTTGGAGCAGATAAAAAACATTTGAAACTTACGATCACCGATGATCATATCTCATTTGACGCAATAGGTTTTCGTCTGGGCCATCTATTTTAGCGAATTACCTACCCATGTGGATGTGTTGTACACGTTCGAATCAAACGAGTTCAATGGGCGGCGAACCCTGCAACTCAATCTAAAAGATATAAAACCTGCTGAGATCTCTGGAGAGAAAGGCATCCGGCGATAAAGAAAATCGCTTTTTATGAATAATCCTTTGGCAACTGGAAAGGATATATTTTAAAAATAGCGTTCATTCATCCGGCATTACTACAGATTTTCAACATACTGGCAAGGCACCGAAAATAATCGCACGTGTATATTAATAATAATGTTTAAATATATTATTGGGGGAATTACAAGGAATAATCATCAACGGGAATGTTATTAATTTATGAACCGGTATTTAACCAGGGCCCAAAATGCTTCTATTGCATCGATAAACTTAATTTTCTTTCCTTCGGCATAATCTCTGGGATTGAAGGATATTGGGATTTCAAAAATCCGGACCTTTTGCTTAAGAATCTTGGCAGTAAATTCTGGTTCAAAATCAAAGCGATTTGCTCGCAACTTGATATTCTGCAGGATTTCCCTTCGAAAAACCTTGTACCCGGTCTCCATATCACTCAGGATGGTGTCATATAACAGATTGGTGGTAAGCGTGAGTATTTTATTGGCAAGCATGTGCCAAAACATAGTCACCCGGCGGGGGCCACCCATAAAACGGGACCCATATACAACATCAGCCTTACCCTCTTCAATGGGTTTAAGCAGTGCTGGATAATCGCGTGGATCATATTCCAGGTCAGCATCCTGGATGAGCACAACGTCGCCAGTCGCCAGGGAGATACCCGATCTGACTGCCGCTCCCTTCCCTTTGTTCTCGGAATGCAAAATCACCCGGATCCCTTGGGAGCCTTCCAACGCCGCGAGTACATCCCTGGTTCCGTCAGTGGAACCATCATCTATAAGGATGATTTCACTTGCAAGCTTGGTGGCAGTGACTCGTTCCAAGAGGAGTATTTATTGTGGATATTTCGTTATAAATCGGAATAATTACCGAAAGTTTCATAAATTGATTATAAACGAAATGCAACCCAGAAGGAAAATCGACGTGCTATAATTCAATGGTAATTTCAATCGGGAGGAAGTTATGACTGCAGTACCAAAAATCGAATCACCTGTTCAGGGGACTTCTTTTGTCCCTCCCCCTTTAAGCGAGTTGAAAGATACCGGTCTTTCTTTACTTTGGTTGCAGGATTTGGTATTAAAGATTTTTTATTTTCAAGGATATCTTTCTGGTTTTAAAGCTGCTGAGGAAATTGCCCTCCCTTTTGCGGGAATTGTCGATCAAATTCTCGAAACCCTCAAACGGGAAAAACTACTCGAAGTTAAATCATCACAAATGGGATTGGGGGAAGGCTCATATCAATATGCGATCACAGGTGCAGGGATAGTCCGTGCCAGGGAAGCCCTGGAACGCAGCCAGTATGCAGGTCCTGCACCAGTACCGATTGAAGTCTATAACGAATCCATACGACGCCAGAGCCGCGGTAGGGTTGCAATTACCAGCCGGACAATGCGGACACTTCTTTCCCAGATGGTCCTGTCTGAGACCATTTTCCAACGGCTTGGACCAGCATTAAATTCTGGTACGTCAATATTTCTTTATGGTCCTCCCGGTAACGGAAAAACAAGCGTGGCGAAAGCATTTGGAAATCTGGTTATGAGCCAAACGATGTTTATCCCTTATGCCCTTTATTTGGATGGACAGGTGGTAAAACTATATGATTCGGTTAACCACCAATTGGCTCCAAATGTGGATACTACGCCCAACGGCACCGGAGGTTTCCGCAGCGGGCGGCATGACCCGCGCTGGATTAAGATTCGTCGCCCTTTCATTATGGTTGGTGGTGAGCTAACCTTGGAAGGCCTCGACCTCGTATTTGATGACACAAATAAATTCTACGAGGCTCCATTTCAGGTAAAAGCGAATGGCGGGATTCTACTCATCGATGATTTCGGCAGGCAGCAGGTGAGGCCGAGAGATTTGCTCAACCGTTGGATCGTTCCTTTGGAAAACCGCGTGGATTATCTGACACTGCATACCGGTAGAAAAATTGAAATTCCATTTGATGTATTGGTTGTGTTTTCAACCAACCTGCCACCACGCGATCTTGTGGATGAGGCTTTTCTGCGCCGCTTGCGGCATAAGATAGAAATATCGAATCCTTCTTTTGAGGACTATCGGGAAATATTTAAGCGCGTATCCCAGCAGAAAGGGATTCCATACAGCGATCAAGGGTTGGCATATCTATTGCAGGAATATTATATTAAACGAAATCGAAAAATGCGCGCCTCTCATCCTCGCGACCTCTGTGACCAAATTCTTGATATCGCTCGATACCTGTCAACAGATCCAACGATGTCGAATGAAATGATTGACAGGGCATCACAAGCCTACTTTGTGGACATTTGATAAATGTGGAATGATATCCGTACCCCGATCATCGTCGCTCATCGGGGCGATAAGGCATGTGCTCCGGAAAACACACTTTCAGCCTTCAATACAAGCAGCCAATAAAGGCGCGGATGCTGTTGAGTTTGACGTAAAACTAACCGCTGATGGACAGGTCATCGTCCTTCACGACCAAACCGTGGACCGCACGACGAACGGGACGGGGAATGTAGCTAAATTATCGTTTAGCGAATTGAGGATGCTTGATGCTGGGAGTGCAGTTTCCAGGTCAATTCCCTGAACGAGAAAATCCCTTCCCTTGAAGAAGTATTTGAAACCGTCGGAAAATTATTATTAATGAATATTGAGTTAACCAATTATTCCACTCCAGGTGACACTTTGGTGCCTAAAGTGGTCGAAATGGTAAAAAAGTATGGAATGCAACGCCGGGTTTTATTTTCATCCTTTCTGCCATGGAACTTACAAAAAGCTCGTACCCTCCTTCCTGAAGTTCCATCGTGGACTCCTTACAATGCGGGGGTGGATGGGTTTCTGGGGGCGATCCTTTGGTTGGCATGGAGATTATGATGCCTTGCATCCTTTTTTCACAGATTTGAATGCTGGGTTGGTTAACCGGGTTCATGCTGCCGGGAAACGGGTTAATGTCTGGACTGTAACCGAGGAAGTGGATACAAAGCGCATGATTGGATTGGGTGTGGATGGTCTTATTACCGGCAATTTATCGCTGTGCGCTTACATCTCCTTGGGAGAGGCGATTAACTCTGCATCTTATTGATAAAGCTATTATTGTTGTTATACTGGTTCTTGCCTAAAGTACATAATCCCCGGTAACAAATAAATGATACTTCGCCGATTTGTCTTCACTCATGCTCTTGATTTTTATGGTGGTCGCTTTTTACTACCCTGCAAATGTACGGGCAATTGGGACGGCTCAAACTAATGACCCAGCTGCAAAAGCACTTGAAATGTTGGCAAACATGACACCGGAAGAAAGAGTGGGGCAACTTTTTTTGGTTACTTTTACTGGCGCCACAGCAAATCCGGATTCCCAAATTATTGACCTCATCGCCAATTACCATGTCGGGGGAGTGGTTTTACAGGCAGGGAATGACAATTTTGTTGCCACCCCTGATACGGTTTCAGGTGCGTATCAATTGATTGATCAATTGCAGTCTGCGGATTGGCAGATTTCGCAAGGTATTCCAGGTGCTGCTGCAACTGGCGTCACCCTCTCCCCAACCAACACCCATATCTACCCCGTCCAATTACATACCGCTTTTCATTGGCATTTCGCAGGCTGGAGATGGGTTTCCAAATGACCAGATCCTGCATGGTCTGACTCCACTTCCTGATTTGATGGCTCTTGGAGCTACGTGGAATACCGGACTTGCAGAGCAAGTTGGGAGCGCTTGCAGGGAAAGAATTATCCAGCATTGGGTTTAACTTGTATTTTGGCCCTTCGTTGGATGTTCTCGAATCACCCGGTTCCACTCTGGGGAATGGCCTGGGGGCAAGTGCGTTCGGTGGTGATCCGTATTGGGTGGGTGCGATGGGAAGTGCTTATATTACCGGTTTGCATAAGGGAAGTGAATGAGCGCTTGATGGTCATAGCTAACCACTTTCCAGGCCGTGGCAGTGCAGACCGGCCGTCTGGTGAGGAACCAGCGACAGTTCGCAAATCGCTTGAGCAATTGAAACAAATTGAATTGGCTCCATATTTTTCGGTTACTGGCAATGCAATAAATGCAGAAAGCACGGCAGATGGTCTGTTGGTTTCCCATATCCGGTACCAGGGGTTCCAGGGCAATATTCGCTCGACAACCCGTCCTGTTAGTTTTGATCCGCAGGCGCTATCCCAGATCCTTTCCCTTCCCGCTTTTTCCATCCTGGCGAACCGCAGGAGGGTTGATGGTGAGCGATGATCTTGGCAGCCAAACCGTGCGCCGCTTCTACGACCCAGGTGGGCAATCGTTTTTAGCCAGGCTGGTGGCGCGGGATGCGCTCCTGGCAGGGAACGATCTGCTCTTCATGGGGAATATTGTTTCCAGCGACGCGCCGGATAATTACACCACGGTTGTCCGTGCAATTGAATTTTTCGGTCAAAAATACCGTGAAGATCCGGCCTTTGCCCAACGGGTTGATGATGCAGTTGTTCGCATCCTTACTGCAAAATATCGCTTGTATGGAGATTTTTCCCCGACGCTTGTTCGACCTCCTGTGGAAGGGCTTGCGAACCTGGATAAATCTCAAGAGTTGACCTTTGAGGTAGCCCGGGAATCGGCAACTTTACTCAGCCCCAGTCTGGCAGATCTGAGTACGGTACTTCCATCGCCTCCTGCTTTCGGCGACCGGATCGTTTTTCTCACAGACACTCGCCGGGGAAGTCAATGCAGCACATGTGGAGAGGATCCAATGCTGGCCAGTGATTCTCTCCAAAATGTGACCCTGCGGTTGTATGGTCCCGCGGCAGGTGGGCAGGTACGGGCAGACCGTCTCATTTCTTACACATTTACCAGTTTGGGAGCCATTCTGGAAGGCGGGACTGGAGATCCAGAGTTGGAAAACTATCTTCGACAGGCTGATTGGGTGGTCATAAATATGCTGGATGCAGAACCTGGCGAATCTTCAAACTACATTGATTCGACGATTTCTCTCTGAACGACAGGACTTGCTTCTCGATAAAAAGATCGTCTTATTCGCATTCAATGCTCCGTATTATCTCGATCCCACCGATATTTCAAAGTTAACCGCATATTATTGTCTTTACAGTAAATCCGCTCCCTTTGTGGAAGTGGCAGCACGGCTGCTTTTCCAGGAAATTTCTCCAATTGGATCCTTGCCTGTGTCGGTTCCTGGGATTGGTTATGACCTATTCACTGCGACCACTCCTGACCCAAATCAAGTCATTGGACTCTCCATGGATTATGCCACCAGTTTCTGATTTCAACTGCCCAGGCAACACCCGAAGTGACTCCAACACCATCATTCCGGGTTGGCGATACCGTTTCTGTACGAACGAGCATCATTCTCGACCATAACGGTCACCCAGTTCCGGATGGGACAGGGGTACGGTTTAATATTCAATTGAGCGGGGAGGGTGGAGTCGTCCAACAGATCGATGCAGTCACGGCTCAGGGAGTTGCGAGAGCTTCCTTCAGCATTGATCGCCCGGGGTTGCTTGAAATCCGGGCAGAAAGTGATCCGGCTCTCACTTCAGTGGTCTTGCAATTGGATGTTTCCGCTGAAGGCTTCAGTGTGACCATCGTTGCTCCAACTCCGAATTTCACCCCATCTCCAACCACGGAAATGATTATCACCCCACAGGTTACGCCTGTTTCGCCCATCCAGGCAGGATATCCAGGGATTGGTGGGTGGTTTGGGATGTTGATTGTTCTGGGCGGACTGGGAAGTTTAACGTTCTGGCTTGGGAAAAGGTTTATCACTCCGCACTGGGCGGTACGTTGGGCGTTGTGTATTGTGCTTGGCGGGCTGCTAGCTTATACCTATCTTGCCATTCGCATGCCTGGGGCTGAGAAATATCTCCAAAATTATGGCTGGTGGGGATTAATGCTGGTTGTCATTCTGGGGGCGGTAATTGGATTTGGATCCGGTTTTATCTGGCAGCAACTATCTACGGGATCAAAGAAGCCACCAGACTGATTACCAATAAGCTGGCGGAAACCCAAAGCAGCACCCGTTCCGGTTTTCCCTTGATGAGACGAAGGATGGAATTATTCTGACGAACCTGTCCGGTGGGACGTGGGGGAAGTTCGCGCGTACCAATCAGGAATTTTCGAAGATCTTCTGCCGATGGCGGGCGATCATCAGGGTGAAGTTCCATCGCCCACAGGATGGCACGTTCGGTGCGCTGGCTGATGGCCGGATTGAGGCTCCGGGGGGCAGGCAGGCTGGAAGGATGCAAAAATCGTTCGCGAGCATCGGTGGGCGGGGTATTCGTAAGCAGGTGAAAAAGCGTGCAGCCGAAAGGCGTAGATATCGCTACGAACGTCTGTATGAAGACCATCCCCGCCATATTGTTCGAGCGGGGTGTAGAGCGCAGTGCCGCGCCCCTGGATGACGGTTATGGTCATTTCGTCCGGGACGAGAGCTTTGACCAGGCCAAAGTCAACCAGTTTGAGCAGCCCGTTGGGAGTAATTTTCAGGTTGGATGGTTTGACATCTCGGTGGACCAGGGGCGGATTTTGGTTGTGCAGGTAGGTCAGCGCATCCGCCAGCTGGTTCGCCCAGCTGAGCACATCCTCCTCGACCAGGAAGGAATTATTTTGCTTGGCATCCAGCATGCGGAGGCGCAGATCCTTGCCGGGAATGTAATCCATCACCAGGTAATCGCGCGGCCCGATCGAGAAAAAATCCGAAACCTTGGGCAGGTTGGGATGATCCAGGCGCGCCAATACTGTGGCCTCGTGCAGGAATTGCTGACGGGCTTCCTTTAACAGTTTGGATGGTACCGTACGGTCGTGTTCGACTTCTTTGAGCGCACACTGACGTCCTTCAAGACGCAGGTCATCGCACAGGTAAATGTTTCCCATGCCACCCTGGCCAATGCGCTCGCAAATGCGATAACGGCCGCGCAGCACCTCTCCGGTTTTTAGCGCGACAGGCATATCGGTCTGATTCTCAGCAATCTAGATAATAGGTTGGAGCATGGCTGGTAAATATTTCGGCGTTGATTGACCAGCGTAACGCATCCGGTTGATATTGGTTATATTATAAGCGCCTTTCGAAATCATGTTGTATAATCCAATCCGAGGGAAGATTTATTATGGCAGGGAACTTGGAAGAAGCCCCTTTATTGATCGGACAGACAGGACCATTGAAAGGCGAACGCTGGGTGCTTAATAAACCCCTCACCATCGGGCGCGAGTTGACCTGCGAAGTCGTCATTCCGGATAGACAGGTTTCCCGGTTCCATGCCCGGTTGACCCCCACCCTGGATGGGATTGTACTCGAAGACCTGGGCAGTAAGAACGGCGTTCATCGCAACGGAACCCAGGTGGTGGGACAGGTCACGTTACAGGATGGGGATATGGTGCAAATTGCGCTAGCCCAGCAATTCCTGTACCTGACATCCGATGCAACCGTCCCACTGTCGGATTTTGAAAACGCGAACGGGCGATTGCGCCTGGACCAGCGCTCGCGCAGGGTGTGGGTAAATAACCAGGTGATCGACCCTCCGCTTTCGGCTCTTGCAGTTCCACGTGCTGCGGGTGCTCAGCGAACATTATGGGCAGGTGGTGGACCGCCACAACTTGGTGAGCGAAGCTTGGGGCGATGAAGAAGCGGTGGGTGTTTCTGACCAGGCCCTGGATGCGCTCCTGCGCCGCCTGCGTGACCGTATTGCAGAGATAGATCCCGAGCACACTTATATTGTCACGGTTCGCGGGCACGGCATCCGCCTGGATAATCCACCGATCGATGAATGATTATAATACTTCCGCTTTTCGTCACAGCGGAAGTTCTTTTTTTTATCCGAGATTTTTCTTCATGCTCGCTTTCAAAATCGCACGGTAGATGGCCTGGAGTTTTTCCAGCATCTTGGCCTCCTCGCCGGCAGGTTTCCCGCCAGCCTGCTCCTCGCTGCGTGAGATGACGTTGGCAACGATGGAACTGAATTCGGGGGTGAGATCTGCGGCGTGGCTTTCGATCAATTTGTTCAAAGCAGGTTCATCGGGGGCGGCCAGCATTTCCTCAAGCAAGGCAAGTTCGGGCGGCGGGGCGCTGGCTTTTTGCAACACGTCCACAATTTGCTGGAGTTTTGGCATAAGGACCGCATCATTCTTTTTATTGGCCTCCTGCAGGGCACGGTTGATGCACCTGGATGAATGTATCATTGATCTCGTCCAAGTGGTCGCTTGTGGCCTGCGGGAATGTTCTCGGCAGCCAGCAGGTTTTTTAGCAAGCGCTTCGGCGCGTTTGTATTCCTCCTCGGCGCGCTGATCGTACTTGCGGGTGATATCCAGTAATTTTTCGCGCAAGCCTTCCAGCTTTTTCTTCTCGTCACCGGAAGCCTTGTCGATGCGCTCGGTGAGACTCTGAGAAGAACATGTAATCCAACCCGGGGCGGGTGAAACTGACCAGGGCGTTAAGACGGTCGTCAGTGGGCGCTTCAATCAGGATACTGAGCAGCTTCTCGCGGTCGAGGCTTTTCCCGGCAGCCTGCAAGGTCTTGATGGCTTCCTGGATCTCGTTCGATTGGGCGGCGACCTTGCGCCCGTATTCGGTCTCGGCTAAGAATTGTTTCTGGATATCCGCCATGGTTTGGGCGGTTTTCTCCTGCCCGGAGGTGGGGATGCCTTCCATCAAGCGGCTGAAAATGGCAAAAAATTCTGCATCGAACAGGGATGCATCCTGCTTGATGATCTCCGAGCGGACCTCAGGACTGCTGGCGGTGAGTAGGCGTTCCACCACAGATACGCGTTTTTGCTGCGCCTGGATCATTTCGGGGGTGATGCCGTCTGCGCCAAGCACGCGCTCAATGAGACTTTGATGGGTGAGGAAACTCTGCGGACGCAGCAGGTAGGCTTTACGCTTTTCAGCGGGAAGCCGGTTGGTGACCTGGGTGATGAGCGGGCCGATCAGTTTTTCCTGCTCATTGACGGGGACACCCAACTCACCTGGGAAAAAGGTGAGCAGGAGTTCCTTGTCGGAGTCGTGGTACACGATCGGAGTGGCCAGGGGACCGTTGTAACCACAGGATTGGCAAACAGCAAAATTGGAAACATTCCCCAGCAGACGCTGCTTGGCACCCGGGTCGGAGGTGACGTCAAAAAGCTGCTCAACTTGAGCGACGACCGGCTGGCGGCAGCGGGGGCAGGGGATCTGGGTCTTTTGAGGGGGCATGGTGGCTACTCTCGATTAATTAAGGGATGTGTAAGTTCAGGAAAACAGCCTATCTTACCGCATTTCACGCGAAACGCGGCAGGGAAAAACAAATCCGGGCACCGGAACCTGGTTGAGGGTCCACCCACATGCGCCCACCGTGGGCTTCGACGACCGCCTTTGCGAGGTAAAGCCCCAGCCCGGCGCCCTTGGTTTTGCGGACAGCCTGGTCGGAGCGGTAAAAGCGGTCGAAGATATATGGGATGTCGGTCGGGTCGATCCCGGGACCTTGGTCGCTGACGGTGACGATCACCTGTTCGGGGCGGACCTGCCCGCTGATGCGGATCTCGCCTTCGGGGGCAGTATTTAATGGCATTCGAGACAAGGTTGGAGATGACCTGGATGACGCGGTTCTCGTCGGCAAGAATTATGGGAAATTTTGTCAGGAAAGTCGACCACGAAGGTGTGACGGTCGGTCTGGGTGCGGAAACGCGTCGCCGGTGCTCGGCCAGGGTTGGGATGGAAACGTCGGAAAGGTTGGGGGTTAACCCGCCTGCCTGCAGCCGGGAAGCGTCCAGCAGGTCTTCGATCATGGCAGCGAGGTGGTCAGCCTCCTCCTCGATCACGGTGAGGCTATCCTTGATGACTGCCTTATCCCATTTGGCGTCTTCGCGGCGCAGAGGTGCTGACGTAGCCCTTGATGAGCGCTACGGGAGTTTTCAGCTCGTGGCTGACGATGGAGACGAAGGTGTTCTTGATCTGGTCAGCATTGCGAAACTTGGTGATGTCGCGCACGGTGGCAATGATATTGCGCAGGGTGCCATTGGCGGCAAGCAGCGGGGCATAGGTGATTCCTACCGGCAAGGGAGGCGGTTCCGGGCGCTGGAGGTCACCTTCCACATAAAGATAGGCATTGGTGGTGAGTGGCCAGCCGGTGGCCTCGGATTCCTCGAGGGTGAGCCCGTCCGGGCGGCGCGACCAGCGGATGATATCGGCGTGTGCCTTGGATTGAAGTTCCGCCCGTGGGCGGCCGTATAGTTTTTCGAAGGCGATGTTACAGCGCTCGATGGTGTGGTCGGCGTTGAGTATGAGGATGCCATCCGCGGCAGAATCAACCAGGGCGTCGAGACGGCCTTTCTCGTAACTGATCTGGGTGTAGAGCTGGGCGTTGAAGACCGCAATGGCAGCCTGGTCGGCGAAGGACTGCAGCAGGAGTTTATCGTTGGCAGAGAATAGGTCAGGGTAGCTGCGGAAGATAAAGAGCACACCGATGACCTGCCCATGGGCAGCGAGGGGAATGCCGACTCCGTTCAGCAAGCCCATGCTGGCGGTGTAGGTGAGGTCCTTCAACATGCGGTTGAGTTCGACCAGGTTGAGCTCGGCGGCTTTTTCTTCGGCCAGGAGCGGTTCAAGGTAGCTCAGGAAGGCGGGAGGGATGCCGTGGGCAGAAGCCACGCGCCACCCGCCGGTCTCCTTGAGAGCCAGGATGCCGGCCTGACCCGCCAGCATCTCGATGGAAATGCGCAGGATACGCGCCAGCAACTTATCCAGGTCGAGCTCCTGGGTAAGGGCGCGGGAAATTTCGAGCAGGTAGTCGCGTTGGCGAACTCGGAAATCAGGAAGCATGATTTAATTTCAATAAGTAGAGACTTAGATTATTTTATCACCGAGAGGAGCGGGAACCGTAAGATTCGTGCTATTGGTATGTTTGAGGAGTGTAATAATCCGGCATGCGGGAATTTATGCCACCAATATTCGAGTTTGTTGCGAACGAATACGCTTTCATTTAATTATGGACATCGGGCAATAGACAGTGGCAAAAATAATGTTACCTCTGCCCAATTAGACAGAAACCTGTCAGAAACACTGGAAGGACACCAAAGACGGTTGGTCAATATTCAAAATATTAAGAATAGTTTTGCGTATAGACATTTGAGCAGCCCATAGGAATTGGATTCACCGAAATTTCCATGAAATTAAATTTATTCTGGTCTTTGTTGAAAGATCAAATCTACATTTTCGCAAGAGCTTATACTGCGATTAAACTGGTGATTGGACTTCGGATTTATTTTATTAGGAATATGTTGGATGAATTCTCCTTCTCAATTTGATGGATTTTATTCACCCGCGATTGCGGCACCTCATATCAAAGGGGTGAAATTGGGTTAAATTTCTTTGATCAGGTCGCAAAATATTTAATTTAGCAAAGTGATCCCAAGACCGTGCTCGATGCTGGCTTCGCTCGGGGCTTTCTGGTGAAAGCATTTTGGAAACTTAGTGTAGAAGCTTTTAGGGTCGATAATTCAGAGTTTGCCTGTCAAAAAAATCTTCCCGAAATTAAATCCTATTGCTGGATCGGGTCGATGAAACCTTAATTGCGTAAGCGAACGACCACACAGTGGGTCGTACTTTTATTCTGGTACGCCCAGCAGGCTTCCCTCTGCAAGTGGAACCGATCCAGCATAATTTGGTGGGGCAGATCCATTTGGTCAAAGCTATGGCGAACCAAATGAACGCCATATCCCCCGCGATCAGGATCTTCCTCTTGCTGAGATCATTGGCTAGGTGCGTCTTCCACAATCCGGAAAATGCGCGATAATATAAAGGGTAAGTTGTTGGGCATGATGGGTGTTAGGCATAAAGGAGGGTTATTTGCCGCCAGGTTGTCAGCTCCTCGTAAGAAGGATAGGATATTTCCTCTTGGCTCTCGGTATTATCGCGGTGGTGGTTTCCATCACCACTAGCTGGGACGGACTCGGGGTTATCTTCCTTTGCCTAAGCGCTGGCGCGTTGTTGCTTATCCTGGGAAATCTGAAAAACTGAACCTGTTTGTAATCCTTTACTGTCGTTCCCTTCCCCCCCAAAAAACTGCCCCCTTCCACAAACAGAAATTATGTTCTATAATACCCCAATCGGTCTTTCTCTCATCCGGTTGATTGCCCCGCTTGCCATGCTTACCACTTTTTCTCGCTCACTCCCTCAATCCTCTTCTGGCAGAAGCGCCGCTCCACGCCTTCGTCGCGGCGCGCAGCCCGGCAACTCCAACGCCTATGTTCACGGTCTCTACAGTCGTAGTGTTCTCCGCCCTCCGCTGGTCCCCGCATCCCCTTCTCCTTCTCCCACGGATGACTCAGCCCTGCTTGAATCCGTGCGGCTCGAGGCCATCGCCGCTCATGAGCGCATCCTTGCCGAAAACCGCCTTAAGTTGGATAAGTTTTTCGCCGAACGGAACCGCGCCCTGCCTTTCGACCAGGCGATCAAACCGCTTCGCGCCGTTGGATTGATTGTTGGTCAGAACCTCCGGGCTCGCAAAGCATTGCATAAACTCGACACCCGGGGCGATCTGCGCCGTCTTGCACTTTACCTCCCCCCTCTTCTCAACTGGGAGTTCGTAGAACAGGGCATTCCCAGTCAGAAGGTATTCGTTCCTCTTAAATTACGAAATGTTCACGCGAATTGGAAACCGGGTCTGCCCTATCTCACCTCGGACCAGTGTGCTCTCCTGCAGAAAAATTTCGACTCTCTGCATGCTCTCCTCGACTCCGAGCGGGTATACCTCCGCCGCAAACCTTCTCCCGCCGATTGTTTCCTTTTCGAAGGCATCTTTTTGAAATTGGCTTACGGGCTTCGCTGGCAGGATCTTGAAGGCAAATATCCCGTGCGCCTTTGCCAGGACTTCTATAGCGCACTCTACCGCGCCGGTTTCATCCAATCCATCAACGAGCAGCTCCATTGGCATCTCAACCTCAACGGGATCGCCACTCTCGAAGCGCTCGTGGGCCAGGGTTGCTTTGTCATCGCGGGAAATCGGGTCATCCTCGCCCCGTCCCAGGACCTCACCTGGGAGAAATTGACCGCTCTTTTCCTCCTTCAGCAGGGGTTTCACGCCCAGCGGGCCATCCTCCGCCAGGGAACCCTTGCCCGCCGCCGCCGGGGTGGGTTCTTGCGCCTTCCCGCTCTCAAGCTGTCTGGGGATGCCCAGCGTCCTGCCCATTATCGCCCGCGCTCATCGGGTGGGTTCCCGATCCCTCCTACCCTTGTGACTGTTCGCTCCCTTCTTGGGGTGGGGGTGGTCCGCAAGCCTCCCGCTTCCTCCGCTGACTTGGAGGTTGCTCCCGTTTATCGGAGGCTTCTCTCTACTATTGCTGCGCCTCTGCAACGCTTCCCCTTCCCATGCCCGTTTCCAGATTCAAGGGTGTCCTCGGTTCCCCGCCTCTGTCTGGAATCCCATCCTCCAATTTCTCACGCTCGTCTGGAAAAACCGCCATGACAAATGACAGGCTGGCCGTCCTTTTGTCAACTTACAACGGTGAAAGATACCTGGGCGAATTGCTCTCCAGTCTCGCTGCACAGGACTGCCCCCCTTTCACCTTGATTGTTCGGGATGATGGCTCCTCGGATAAAACGCTTCAAATTCTGAAGGACGATCATGGGACGCCTAAATATAACCTTCAGATGCTGCCTCCTGGTGCTCACCTGGGGGCGCCCAAAAGCTTCCTTCGACTGTTGGTTGATGCTGGGGATTCGTTTGATTTCTACGCCTTTTGTGACCAGGATGATTTTTGGCTTCCAGGCAAATTATCGGCTGCGGTCAGCAAATTGAAGCAAATTTCACCGGGGATTCCCACCCTGTATTGTTCCCGATTGGAGTATGTCGACGAAAAACTGCATCATATTAAATGGACTGGGGTTCCGCGGCGCATCGGTTTCGGCAACGCCTTGGTCGAAAACATCGTCCCGGGTTGTACGGTCGTGTTGGATAGAGCTGCCCGGGAATTGATCCTGTCCCGCCTCCCGGGTGATTTCCTGATGCATGATTGGTGGTTCTATCTTGTCATTTCTTGTTTTGGGCGGGTTTTGTTTGACGAACTATCGAGCATTAAGTACCGGCAGCATGGCCTGAACGCCGTCGGAGTACCTGTCGGGATTGCTGATGATGTTATTCGCCGGGTGAAACGGTTTTTTCGGTCTGGGGATGGGGTGTTTCGGTTTTCTGATCAGGCGCAAATATTTCTACAAGTCTTTGGGGATAAAATTCCCGGGGAGTTGCGCAGGACCCTGGATTTGGTTTTATTTGGAAAATTAAAATTTGGACATCGGCTTCGCTTGGCCGCTTCAAGGGGCATTTGGCGTCAGAATGGCATTGACGATTTGATTCTGCGGATCTTGATCTTGATCAACCATTTCTGACCGGTCCGAATCCCTAATCTTGATCGTTAACCTGTTGTGCCGCGACCTATCCCAATGTATGTGAACCCAAGCGCTCTGAGGTGCTCGCAGTCCCATAAATTGCGTCCGTCCAGGATGATTGGTGTTCTTAGAAGTTTTTTAACCTGTCCGAAATCGATTTGTTTGAATTCGTTCCACTCCGTGGCTAGCAGCAGGGCATCGGACCCTTCAGCCACCTGGTAAGGGTTTTCACACAATTTGACATTTTTCAGCACCTTCGCCGCATTTTCCATCGCTTGAGGGTCGTACGCCCGAATGTGCGCCCCCTCATTTTTTAGCAGGTAGATGATCTCCAGTGCCGCGGCATCTCGGATGTCATCCGTGTTGGGTTTGAAGGATAATCCGAGCACTCCGATCGTCTTTTCGTTGAGGGATCCAAGTGCTTTCCGCAGCTTCATTACTACCCGCCGCCGCTGGTTTCGGTTGATTTCCATCACTGCCTGCAGCAACTGCGGCTGGGTCCCGTTTAATACAGCCATGTGCTCCAGGGCTTTTACATCTTTTGGGAAACAGGATCCGCCCCAGCCTAGTCCGGCGTCTAAAAAGGCTTGACCGATGCGCTTGTCATACCCCATCCCGCGTGCCACTTCGCGTACATCCGCGCCGAGTTCTTCGCAAATGTTACCGATTTCATTGATGAAGGATATCCGTGTCGCCAAAAATGCGTTTGAAGCATATTTGATCATTTCTGCGGTGCGTACGTCCGTTATGATGATCGTGCATCGAAGTGGTTGGTAGATTTCGGCTACTTGATTGGCAGCCGCGCGATCTTCTGAACCAAGCACGACCCGGTCCGGATTCATGAAATCGTTGATGGCGGACCCTTCCCGCAGGAATTCCGGGTTCGACACCACGCTGAATTGCAAAATTTTGTCCCCGCATCGCCTGCGAATAACATCCGCCACCCAGTCACCCGTGCCTACCGGTACTGTCGATTTGTTTATCACGATGATTGGCCAATCCACCAGGTCTGCGATGGATTCAGCCGCAGATTTAACATATTGGAGGTCGGCTTCTCCATCCACACCCGAGGGAGTGCCTACTGCGATGAAAGCATATTCTGCTCCCTTTAATGCCTGCTTATAATCAGCAGTAAATTGAAGCCGTTTTGCCTGCACATTTTGCTTCACCAACTGTTCCAAGCCGGGTTCATAAATGGGCATCTGTCCCATATTTAGGTTTTCAATTCTCTTTTTATCGAGGTCTAAGCATGTTACCTGGTTACCTAGATCAGCAAAACAAGTCCCGGTAACCAACCCGACGTAACCAGTACCAATCACACAAATCTTGCTCATCCATTTCCTCCGATTTGAGGGCGTTTTCTATAACCAATTCTACCATGGCGAAATCTTTATGCGAAATAACCCCCAAATGTTAATTACACCATTATGTGCAGTTTTCAGAGCAGGTAACCATTTGGTTACGATGGTTTTCAATAATCGAACTGGATGTTCTATATATAAGATGGCGTTGGGATTATTAAAACTGGTTCGTGGTAAGATTAATTTATTAATTCGCAGGCTCGTTGGAAATTGGGATCATCAATGTGATGGCTTTTATTGTTTCCAACTTCAAGCGTTGGTTCTTCGTAAGAGAGTGGTGGAGGGTAATTCCAATAATGGTTCAGATATTTCCTTTTACTCTTTTATTACTCGCATGAGATCTGGTAAATCCTTGTGAAGATCTTGCTTTTTGCCAATTCAGACTGGTACCTGTATAACTTTCGTCTGGAGCTGGCTGAAACGCTGCGCGCCGTTGGAAACGAAGTGGTCCTGGTTTCCCCGGGAGGAGACTACGCTGCCCGTTTGCAGGAGTTGGGTTTTCGATGGGTTTGTTTGCCGATGACCCGTCGGAGATTGAATCCGTTCATTGAATTATCGGTAATATTTCGCATATTTTCTATTTATCTCCATGAAAAGCCTGATCTGGTTCATCAATTTACTATTAAATGTGTGTTGTATGGCTCATTTGCTTGCTTTCTCCTTGGAATTCATTCTGTAATTAATTCGGTTGAAGGTCTTGGTTCCGTTTTTACGCAGACCGAAAAGAATCGGGGGTGGTTGCGCATATTCATAAAATTGACCTATTGGTTGGTCCTCCGTCCCTCTTGGGTCATCGTCCTGAATCCGGATGACCGTCAATTTTTTTTGAAGAATCGCCTGGTTAATCCCAACCGGATCGTGTTGATCCAGGGGTCAGGAGTGGATACCGTGAAATTTTCCCCCCGGCCAGAAACTGGTGAGGTTCCTCTTACGATTTTGGCAGCTCGCTTGTTGTGGGAAAAGGGGGTCGGCGAATTTGTGGAGGCTGCGCGCCAATTAAGGAAGGCAGGCATTCGTGCTCGGTTCGCTCTCGTGGGCGATATTGATAAAGGAAATCCCTCTTCTGTGGGGGTAGGTCAACTTCAGGAATGGGAAAATGAGGGTGTGATAGAATTGTGGGGCATGAAGGAAAACATGGCGGATGTTTATGCCCAGGCGTCCATCGTGTGTCTGCCGTCTTATCGGGAAGGCCTGCCTAAAACATTGATTGAAGCTTCATCTTGTGGGCGTCCAATTGTCGCAACTGATGTACCGGGTTGTCGCGAAGTCGTTCGGCCGGGGGAAAATGGTCTTCTTGTGGAAGCAGGGAATGCCACTGGATTGTCTGAAGCACTTTCATACTTGATAAAAAACCCTGTTATTCGCACCAAAATGGGAGCTCGCGGGCGGGAGATGGCTTTGGAGCAATATTCTGCAGAACAGATCATCCCGCAAATTTTGGCAGTCTACAAATCCTGTAAATCTGGGTGATTGTGAATGATCCAATCTCGATACCTGCCCATTATTAATCCCCGTTTATTCTTGGTCTTACAACTCGATTGAGCATATGAATAATCTGGAATTTTCCCCGGTTGTCTCTGCTGAACGTGCCTTTGCACACTGGTGGGTGATGTTTATCCTTATGGTTGTTGGAGGATTGGGTGGATGGGCAATTCATTCATTTTTCCCACCGGTCTATGAAGCCGATGCAGTTGTCACAGTAACTATGGATTTCGAAAAACGTGAACTTACCCAATTCGAGCAGGATTACGCCTTTGGCGCAGCAAGGGATGTGATCGCTTCCTCTTCCGTAATGAATATCGTAATTGCGCAAGCTCAGAGTATTGGATATTCAGTTGATCCTGCACGATTTCACAGGGATTTTTATTTGGAAGGTCGGCAATCCGTTTGGGAACTGCGGGTCAGGGATCGGGATCCGAACATCGCTGCTGCTCTCGCCAATATTTGGGTTGGTGCGGCAATGGATGCGTTGGATGCCGCTTTGGCGCATTCCTTGCTTGCTGATCAGATCCAAATCCAAATTACTGGGTTGGAAAATTGCATGGCAGGAGTAACTCAGCATGCTGGATTAATTCCAATGGATTGTCGAGGATTATCTCTGGAGATGATACAAGCCAGGTTACAGGATAAAACTACTGCACTTTTATTGGAGAGTAAATCTGGATTGGGCTTGATTTCGATCATGACGTTTGCACAGACACAGGCGGCAACTGCTCCCGATTCACCTTCAGTCTATGGTCAGGCTGGAATGGTATTGGCAGGTGCATTTATTGGTTTGATCGTTTCATTTTGGATGATCAATCTCCTTAATCGAGCTCACCGTGATTGAAAAATTTAAAAATATTGGGCGTTGGTCACTCGATATCGCCTGGGTGGCAGTCATCCTCTTATTACCAATTACCAGTTTTCCTCTCTTGTCACGCTTGGCTGGGCATTCGATGGTCGCTCCAGCCTCGTCTATCCCTCTTCTGTGGTTGATAATATTTTGGCTGATTTATTATTTATCCAAGCGTGGCAGGTTTCCAAGGGAAAGTATTCCTTTCTTCCTTTTCCTTACCATTGCACTGGTTTCCAGCGCATTTGCATTTTTTTTGGACACGCCGCCATTTAAAGATGGCACCATTGTTGGTGAAGAAGTCCGCGCCTTCCTGACCCTATTGATTGGGACAGCTTTCTTCTTGGTAACGTCCAGTTGGCTTGCGCAGTCACGATCAAGATTGGTTTCAACCTTTAAATGGATCAATATTGGGGGTTCGATTTCACTGGTATGGGCTTTGATTCAGGGGGTGTATATTTTCTTTTTTCACGGCAGATTCCCTCATTTTGTCAATAATTTCCAGCACCTGATTTCTTCTGGCAACATTTTTTATACACGGATAACTGGATTTGCATTTGAGCCCTCTTGGCTTGGACACCAACTCAATCTCCTGTTTTTGCCATTTTGGTTGGCAGCCACCATAAATCGCTGGTCCACATTTCGCTTCCGCTTGTGGAAATTCAGCATGGAAAATATTCTTCTGGGAATTGGCGTGGTGGTATTGGTTCTATCTTCGCGCGTTGGGACTCTATCGCTTCTATTAATTATTGCATTCTTGCTTATTTACTTGAGTTTCCTGCTTGCAAAAGGAGTAAAGGCGTGGACCGAGGTGCGCTTGGTCAGGTTCTCCTCCCTCCTTCAAAAGTTTGTGCGCACCCTGCTTCCAATAGTAATCTTCCTGGGCATTCTAGGAATTTACGGACTTGGTACTTTAGCTCTGGTATATGTCCTCTCCTATGTGGATCCCCGCTTTGCTGCTTTTTTCCAAATCGCATCCATTACACAGTTAAAATCAATTGCGGGCAATATATACCAATTGTTTAACTACCTTCAATTTGCGGAACGGTATGTATACTGGGTGGCTGGTTGGAATGTTTTTAACACTCATCCCATCCTTGGCGTAGGCTTGGGGAATGCGGGCTTCTATTTTCAGCATGCATTACCTTCATTTGGTTGGACTCTCCCGGAAGTGATGCAGATTTATTTCCGGGAGGCAGCATTGCCAAACATCAAGAGCATATGGGTGCGATTGCTCGCGGAGACTGGTATTGTGGGTTTCTCATCATTTATTGTTTGGTGTATCGTCATGTTCAGAACTGCCTGGTCAATGAGGGTGAACCTCCAAACTCCCTTCAAGGTAATTGCATGGTTTGGAGTATTTGTTTTGGTGGCTTTTCTGACTGAGGGATTCAGTACGGATACTTTCGCTCTGCCATACATTTGGGTATCCCTTGGAATTGTCAGTGCTGCTGCGGCATTATTACGAAATGCTAAAGAGAAGGCATAATTTGTATTTGAGTTTTCGTTTATTGGGTGAATACCCCTGTCAGCTTCTTAAAAATCTTCCATTTGGCTAAGAAAAATGTCTCAGAATCCTCTTGCTTCTGACTTGGATCATGTACTCGAACATACGCGTGAATTGTGGGACGAACTGCGCGGGGAGCGCATTTTCATAACTGGCGGGACCGGCTTCTTCGGGTGCTGGCTCCTGGAAAGCTTTGCTTGGGCGAATGACCGCCTGGGGTTCAAGTCATCCGCGTCTGGTTTTGACCCGAGACCTGGATGCGTTTCGAAATAAAGCTCCTCACCTGGCAGCCCATCTCCGCCATTCAGTTTCATGTTGGGGATGTTCGTTCCTATTTGATTTCCAACCGGTTCTTTCTCTCACATCATTCACGCTGCTACCGAATCAAGTGCAAAATTAAATTCGGAATCACCATTGACCATGATTGATACAATAGTTGAGGGGACACGTCGGACCCTTGAATTTGCCCGTCAGTGCAGTGCACGAAAATTCCTGCTAACTAGTTCCGGTGCTGTCTACGGTAAGCAGCCGCCTGATATGACCCATATCCCCGAAGAGTATCTGGGGGCACCCGATCCAACGGATTCCTCGTTCTGTCTTATGGAGTGGGGAAACGCAGTGCAGAACTATTGTGTGCAATATATGCAAAGCAGATATGGGTTCGAAGCGAAAATTGCACGCTGCTTTGCCTTTGTAGGACCATATTTACCGTTGGATATTCATTATGCCATCGGCAATTTTATTCGTGATGGATTAAGTGGAGGCCCGATTGTCGTGCTCGGGGATGGGACTCCTCGTCGCTCATATCTCTACGCTGCTGACTTGGCTATTTGGCTGTGGACGATTTTATTCAAAGGTCAATCCTGTCGACCATATAATGTCGGCAGTGACGAATTCAATTTCCATTGCGGAGGTCGCCCAAAGTGTGGCAGCGATCTTTCCCGCAAGGATCGCTATTGAAATTCGGGGTACTCCGGATTCTTCCAAACTGATCGAGCAATATGTACCAAAAATTGGGAGGGCGAGTCTGAGAATTAAAATTGGATCAGTGGGTCTCTTTCGATCTGGCTCTCCGACGGACGATTTATTTTCATTAAAGGTCGACATTTGAAACGAACTGCTTGGGTTTTTATTTTTCCAGATCAGTAACATACTTCTTCTTGGATGCATAATGTGGGCAATCCATGACAGATATATCCCAATTCAAGAGGGATGGATGCAATATTATACGCTTTGATGACAACAAAAGGATTGTTGCCATATAGGGATTTTTATTATTTCACTCAACCAATATCATTGTTCATTACCGAGTTGATATTAAAATTTGGCAATGGATATATGATGTTTCGTTATTACGGAATGATGGAACGATCAATCTCGGTTCTTGTTTTATATTTCTTGATTTCAAAACATTTCTCTCCCATGGCGACGTTTATTGCAGTTGTCTCCTCGGCTTTCTTTATCAAAGCTTTAATATTGATGTTCTTTATACTTATTTCAGACAACTCAATTATTCTTTTTATTGTCATTGATTTGTCTACAGTTTGGGACAGATTCGCGATATGCAGGGGCTGTATGATTGTGTTGCTGGTTTATTTGCATCCTTGCGTTTTTTACTAAACAGTCAAGTGGGTTATTTGTTTCCTTTTTGTTCTGATAATGATGGTTTGGAAAACTCCCGAAGGACTTTCTATTGAGAGTTTAAGTTTTTTGCTCGGCTGGACTAATTCCGGCACAATCATTTTCGGATGGATGATAAAGAACAAATATTTTCCGAATACCTCAGTCAGGTTTTTGGTGGGATTTCGGCAAAAGGTTCAATTCTCGGTATGTTGTTCGCTTTATGGGTACGTAATTTTGCACTGCAGTATTATAGCCTGTTTATTTTGGTGTCCGTTACTTTGTATTTCCTTTGGAAATATAAAAAAGTCAAACTCAGTATAGAATCAAAACCCCCTTCAGAGTTCAGTCGTATCAATTATTTGTTGCTACTTATTTTTCCGATGTATATTGTGGGCGGATTTCTGATACGCCGGATTTTAGGACGACCGATTTATTCAATTATTTGGGAGGATGCTATCTTTTACTTTGGTTATATTTTACTTTTTCTTTATTGACAATCGCCACTATTTATATTGGTATTAAATGGGTTTCGAAAAAGCGAACTTCCCTTTTCTATACCTCTGTGCGGAGTTGATACTTGCCTCTTTTGTGTGGACATATTCAGCAGGGTTATCAGGTCAATTGGAGACTATACGCTACTTTATTGGGTACATCGTTGGTGTTGGCCTTCTTCCTCGATCGATTACAGGTAAATTGGAAGCAATTTAAACTATTTCTCATCACTTCCTCTTGTTTGGTGGTTTTCTTCTGTGTTGCGGAAAGAACCAATCGCCTTAAATTGGTGGGGGTGGATTGAGTACGGTCACACCGAAAATGCTACCAGTATTATTCCTGCCTTTAATGGTTTTTCTCTTTCTCCAGAATCAGTTGGAATTTATGACAAAATATATCGTGATATTCTAATAAACACGACCTCACGGGATTATGTTTACACCTTTCCGTTTCTCGTTCTATTTAACTATGTAACTGACAGAATGCAGCCAACATTTTCTCCCATACATTATTTTGACGTATGCCCAGACAATATTGCCATAATGGATGCGGCTAAGCTGATTGAAAATCCACCAAAGATGATTGTCTACATGAAACTGCCAGAGTGGGTAATTAAATTTCATGAAGATAGTTTTCGAGGTGGACACCCAAGCGGTCAACGCACCTTAATATCTGCGATTGAAGGAATTGTAAGCAAATATAATTATCAGAAAATTGATTCTTTTGATTCTCCTGGATGGAAATGGCCAATATATGTATGGCTAAAACCATAATATGTTACATACAAGCAAAGAGGCGAATGATTTTGCTCCCAGATATCGGATCCGGAAATTATCCAACATGATGCAGGCGAAGTCACGTATTACCCCCAGGCTAAAATTCTTAAAATAAGCCGCACAGGTATCACCAACCTAAGTTTATCATTCGCTACTTTATCTGCAGCGACAAAAAGAGGCCCTGACAAATTACTCGAAGAACCATCCACCCATATCCAAGTGCATATGTTAAAATTGGGACAAATCAAAGGGTTGGAATCTGAAATATATCTGGTGGCAATAAGTGCAACGACCAATTTATTAATTTTCATGGAGAAACGGATATGTCAATTGTTAAAATCGACACAAAAATGGTTGGAGAAGGTCACTCTTGTTATGTTATTGCAGAAATTGGCATTAACCACAACGGTGATGTCAACCTGGCAAAGAGGCTGGTTGATATCGCTTCTACAGCAGGCTGCGACGCTGTCAAATTCCAAAAACGGACGGTTGAGATTGTTTATACTCCTGAAGAATTGGCAAAACCTCGGGAAAGTCCATTCGGTAACACGAATGGAGATTTGAAGTATGGATTGGAATTTGGTATTGAAGAGTATCTAGAGATTGATCGATACTGTAAAGATAAAAAAATGCCCTGGTTTGCCTCCTGCTGGGATGAACCATCTGTGGATTTTATTAGATTCGACCCGCCCTGTTATAAGATTGCTTCCGCATCCCTTACTGACGATGATTTATTACTATATACCCGCTCCCAGGGTAAGCCCATATTGCTTTCTACTGGAATGAGTACGTTAGAGCAAATTGACCACGCTGTGGAAGTATTAGGGAAAAACGAGTTGGTTATCTTGCACGCATGTAGCACCTACCCGGCTTTTTACGAGGAATTAAACTTGAGGGTTATTCCAAACTTGCAAAAGCGTTATGATGTACCTATCGGTTATTCTGGTCATGAGACTGGTTTGGCATCATCGGTTGCAACCGCCGTGTTGGGGGCTTGCATTGTCGAACGTCACATTACTCTCGATCGCTCTATGTGGGGTTCAGATCACGCTGCCCTCTTTGGAGCCGAACGGTATCACACGCCTTATTCGTGATATCCGCCTGGTTGAGACATCCCTAGGCAATGGCGAAAAGAAGGTAATGGAAAGGGAAATACCCATCATGCAAAAACTTCGCCGCGTGGACAGAAATAGACCTTGATTGGGAATATAGTATTTGGAAATTCGACAAATTATGATTTCTAGTCATTACAATTAATTTTGGAGAATTAAATTTGTCTACAAAACTCTCAGATTTTGTTATCCAGTTCATTGTCGACCAGGGGGTTAAACATGTATTTATGGTGCCAGGAGGGGGAGCCATGCACTTAAACGATTCTCTTGGAAAATGCAAGGATATTGAGTTTGTTTGTAACCTTCACGAACAGGCTAGCGCAATTGCAGCGGAAGCGTATTCGCGAGTAACTAATTCCCTGGGAGTTGCTATAGTAACAACTGGACCTGGAGGAACAAATGCGATTACAGGTGTTGCGGGAGCATGGCTGGAATCAACACCCTGCTTGATTATCTCAGGACAAGTAAAACGTGCGGATTTGAAAGGAGACTTGGGCGTAAGGCAACTTGGACCCCAAGAAGTGGATATTGTTTCGATTGTTAAACCCATAACAAAATATGCTGTCACGGTGATGGATCCCAAATCTATCCTCTACCACCTGGAAAAAGCTATAGCTATGGCGACGTCAGGTCGAAAAGGCCCCGTATGGCTTGACATTCCGCTGGATGTTCAGGCGGCTGCAATAGACACAGGGAAGCTGCCTGGATACCACCCAAAAGAGGAGGAGAGTGAAATTGTGCCAGATGTTTTGGCTAACCAAATCGAAGAAACGATCAATATTCTGAATAATGCAAATCGTCCCGTATTGTTGGTCGGCAACGGAGTTCGGTTGTCTGGAGCGCAAGACCTTATCTTGGAATTGGTTGACACACTCGGCATTCCAGTGTTGACGACCTGGATGGGATTGGATTTAATATCTGATGAGCATCCGCTATTCTTTGGGAAACCTGGAACTGTCGCGGCTCGGAGTGCGAATTTCGTTATTCAAAATTCAGACTGCTTAATTTCAATAGGTGCTCGTTTGGATTTCGCAGTAACCGGATTTGATCAAACAAAATTTGCGCGTGTGGCAAAGAAAGTTATTTTGGATATTGATTCAAGCGAATTGTCCAAGTTAAAAATGAATGTTGAAGTGCCGGTTTGTGCTGACGCTAAAGTATTCATCCAGCAATTGTTAAACAAACGCGTTGATTTACGTCCTGTTAATCGAAATCAATGGCTGGAACGCTGTATCGATTGGAAAAGGAATTATCCTGTAGTCTTGCCCGAGTATTGGGAGGAAAAGAATTATGTAAACGTTTATGCGTTCTCCTCAATTCTGGCAGAAGAACTTTCCTCTGACGATCTTATAATTCCAGATAGTTCTGGAGCAGACATCGATAAATTTTGGCTTTCTTTTCACGTAAAAGCAGGGCAACGATTATTTAGCACTGGGGGATTGGGTGCAATGGGATTTGGTGTCCCAGCCAGTATCGGAGGCTGCCTGGCAAGTGGGCGTAAAAGAACGATCACAGTAAATGGCGATGGCGCGTTTCAATTGAACATCCAAGAACTGGAGACTGTAGCAAGGCTGAATTTGCCAATTAAGTACTTTATCCTTAATAACCAAGGATATGCTTCAATTCGTTCGTCGCAACGCACTTACTTTGATGGTCGTTTAGTCGGTTGCGATCCATCCAGCGGTTTAACTCTCCCGGACACATTAAAAATTGCGTTTGCTTATGGCATTAAATCAATGCGCATTTCGAATAATTTGACATCTCGAGATAGTATTCGGGCGGCACTTCAACTACCCGGACCTGTGATTATAGAAGTCATAACTCATCCCGACCAAATTGTTTCACCGCGGGTCTCTTCCCATATTCTCTCTGATGGATCAATGGTATCCAGACCACTAGAAGATCTTTGGCCTTTTCTGGATCGTAATGAGTTCATAACCAATATGCTGATTCCCCCATTAATTGAATCTGGGTTGTAAAACGTCTCTTTAATGTGAAATGATAATTTTGGAAAAACCATGATAACAAGAACTGAACGGCTAGAAATTGCAGATAATCTGATCTGATGAAAACTACCTTAATTAAAAACCAACTCGAAAAATTGCTGAACGAGCCGATTAATCGAATTCTACACCGGGAGCAATTCACATTTGATGAACAATCTGCTCCAAATGAAAAATCCCTTGTGTTGTTTGGGGCAGGTGGCTTGGGTCGAAAAACGTTGGCTGGATTACGTCGTTTGGGGATTGAGCCGCTGGCTTTTGCAGACAAAGACCCCTCCTTATGGGGGAAAGTGATCAATGGAATAAAAGTATTTTCATTAGAAAAAGCTGTAGAAAAATTCGGGCAAAGCGCGGTCTTCGTTATCACAATTTGGAGGGCAAATCTACAGATAGAATGGCTGAGCGTCGCCAACAGTTAATAAATCTCAATTGCCGAAATGTTATTCCTTTTGGATATTTATATTGGAAATATCCTGGTATATTTCTTCCTCACTATGGTTTTGACTTGCCTCATAAGGTTTTCCAGCAAGCAGATGAAGTGAGAGCTGCTTTTTCACTTTGGGCAGACGTCCCCTCACAAATAGAATATCTTGAACAGATCAAATGGCGAGTATCAATGAACTTTGATTCTTTGCCTTCCCCTGCTTTGCACGAGGCTTATTTTCCCTGCGATCTCGTAAACCTATTAATTGATGACACATTTGTAGATTGTGGGTCATTTGATGGAGATACGATCAGAACCCTTCTCCGAAGTTATGGGGATTCTTTCAAAAAAATCGTAGCGTTTGAACCGGATCCGGTTAATTTTTTAAAGCTACAGCAATTTGCTCTTTCTTTGCCGACAAATATTTATAAACGATTGGTGTTATATCAAATGGCAATTGGTGCGCGAAAAGGAATAGTTAACTTTGGAGCCACTGGGACTGCTGCCTCGGCAATTGGTTCCGGAAATATTAGTGTTGATTGCGTCTTACTGGATGAGAATTCTAACAAACGAAACGTCGATGTACATAAAAATGGATATCGAGGGCTCTGAAATGGATGCTCTTGTTGGAGCTCGCAAAACAATCCAGGAGAAACTTCCTGTTTTAGCTGTTTGCGCCTATCATAATCAAGATCATGTTTGGCGGATTCCATTGTTGATACATTCATTTTCTGATCAATATCGTTTCTTTCTCCGCCCGCACAATTTGGAAGGGTGGGATCTGGTCTGTTACGCAATTCCTCTGGATCGCTTGGAATTAAAAAAGATATCAAATTATGAATGATATTTTAAACCAATCGATGATCTCAAGGCGTGCATGCTCCGTATGCAGGAGCCTTGGAAATAATATTCTATATCGGCAATCATTTTCGCAATTATCAGATGGCTCTGGTCTCTTATCTGGTTATGACGTTGTGGTTTGTTCCAAGTGCGGTTTTTGCTATGCAGACCGAATACCGGAACAACCTGTTTTTGATGCGTATTACCGTGACATGTCAAAATACGAAAAGGCAGAGCGCGGTGGGCAGGATACTCCTACCGAACAAGCGCGTTTTCGGAAGATGGCTGGCATAATCTCCCAGTTTTTATCCTCCACAACTTTACGAGTTTTTGAGGTTGGATGTGCAAATGGCCAGTTGCTCGCCTTGCTAAAAAACCAGGGCTATATAAACGTCTCCGGGATGGATCCATCTCCTATGTGCGCCAAAACCGCGTTTCTTCAATACGGTATAAAGGTAACAAATAACTCACTATTAAATGCAGACGTTGACGATGGCTCAGTCGATTTTCTAATATTAGCAGGCGTACTGGAGCATGTTCGCGACATTGCTACCGCGATGCAAATATTAAGGAAAATGCTCGCTGATAATGGAAATATTTTTATATCTGTCCCGGATGCGTCCCGTTACATTGAAGGGATGGACGCCCCATTTCAAGAATTTAGTGTTGAGCATATCAATTTCTTTGGCCCAGTTTCCTTGGAAAATTTTATGTTGGTAAATGGGTTCAAAATGGTCTTATCTATACAAGACATGATTACCTCGATCTCCGATACAACCACTCCTGTCATTCATGGCTTGTTTCAAAAGAGTCAATATTCAAACGATACTCCTTTGATGGTCGATTTAAAAACGGAAGAAAGTTTGAAACTATATATTAACCAATCCATTCGAGATGATTGGCAAATTCAGGAAACTATTGAGAAGATCGTTTCGACCAATCAAGCAATTATTGTTTGGGGAACCGGGGCACACACTCTTCGGTTGTTGGCCACAAGTGTATTAGGAACAGCTAACATCCGGGCCTTTGTTGACTCAAATCCAAGATATCAAGGAAAACAATTGGTAAATGCTCCGGTGATTTCTCCTCAAATGTTAAATACTTATTCAGAACCCATTTTGATTTCTTCCCGTGCTTACCAGGGAGAGATTGTCAGGCAAATACAAGATGAACTTCACCTTAAAAACAAAATAGTAACCTTATACGAAAACCAATAATTGAATATTATTAATAATAATGGAGATCTACCCATGACACTTATCAGCATTATTACCCCTTGCTATAATGAAGAAGAAAATGTTCAGGACCTGTGTGAACGGATTGGTAAAATAATGGCAGGAATGGGTTATGAATACGAACATATATTAATTGATAACGCCTCCACTGACCAAACAGTAAATATTCTTCGGAAACTGGCTGCACAGGATAATCACATAAAGGTAATTATCAACACCCGCAATTTCGGTCAAATCCGGTCCCCTTACCACGCTCTCTTAAATGCAAGGGGAGATGCAATACTGGCTTTAGCTTCCGATTTGCAGGATCCTCCCGAAAAAATTCCGGAATTTATCCACAAATGGGAACAGGGATATAAAATAGTGGTCGGTGTTAAAACGCAAAGTGAAGAGTTCGGGTTGTTTTATATAGTGAGATCACTTTATTATCGTCTCTTGAGAAAATTTTCAGATACCCAACTGATAGACAATTTCACGGGGTTCGGGCTGTACGACAAGCAGGTCATTGAGATACTTAGAGGGTTTGACGACCCATATCCCTATTTTCGCGGCTTGATTGCAGATATTGGTTTTGATTACGCTCGTATTGATTTTGTACAACCACGCAGGAAACGCGGCATTAGCAAGAATAATTTTTTTACGCTCTATGATATTGCGATGTTGGGAGTTACCAGTTACACGAAAATTCCGTTACGTCTGGCTACTATGCTCGGGTTCCTTTCAGCGATCCTTAGTTTTTTAGTAGGGTTGGTATATTTGGTGTACAAATTAATCGATTGGCAAAACTTCTCGCTGGGTCTTGCGCCTGTGATTATCGGATTATTTTTTATGGGTTCTGTTCAACTCTTTTTCCTTGGGATAGTTGGAGAATATATCGGCTCCATATATACAATGGCGGTCCATCGACCTTTGGTGATTGAAAAAGAACGGATCAATTTTTAAATTTGTCAAACTTTCCGTCCTTGGCGAACGATCAAACCGCAAAAAGAAAACGCCCAATATGGGTGCTGGTTATTTCAGTTCTGTTGGCAATAGTTCTTCTTTTCCTCACATTGCGTGGTCTCGATTGGGTCGCTTTCTTGGCGACGGTGAAGAACGGACATTATGTCATCCTTTTAATTACAATCCCAATTACATCAATTAATTATTTTATCCGGGCACTCCGCTGGAGCATTTTTGTGCGTTCCGAAATAAAAGTTCCTGTTCCGTTGATATTTTGGTCGAACATGGTGGGTTACATGGGGAATGCTTATTTGCCTGCCCGCGCTGGTGAGCTTTTACGTTCAGCATTCCTGGGGAAGAGAAGTGGTCTAGGAACCAGCTTTGTTCTGGCTACAGCACTTTCAGAACGAATCCTGGATGCTATAGCCCTCGTGTTGATCGGCTCGATATCCATGCTTTTGCTGGGAAATTTATCTCCCATGCTTATGGACGCAATTCAGGTTATGGCTATTGGCAGTGCCTTGGTATTGGCAATAATTATTATCGCACCCACTCAAGAGGCGCTGTTCCTGAATTTGCTGGGCTGGCTATCCTTGTCCAAACACATATCGGATAATATTACAGAAATAATAAAACGCTTCTTGGTTGGGACACGGACTTTACGCAATTGGCGGAGATTGCTGACATTTATTTTATTGACTGCCGCCATTTGGTTCGTGGATGGGATATGTGCTGTAATCGGGGTTCGTATCATCTCACAAACCCTGACCCTCGCTCAAGCACTCGTACTGCTCTCCTCCCTCGGCCTATCAAGTGCTCTCCCTTCTACCCCTGGCTATTTTGGGATTTACCAATTTGTGGCCGTGACGATACTTATGCCCTTCGGTTTCTCGCGTCCAGAGGCATTGGCATATATCCTGATCAATCAAATGCTGGGTCTTCTTCTTTTTGGTTTCTGGGGACTCCTAGGTTTATGGCAGATCAACCGTAGGGATAAATTCTTACCCAAGAGCCTTTAAAGCCGGAACAATGGTTTTAAGGAACATAAATATGAAAAATAAGTGGCATGTTTTGATTCTTGCGTTGAGTCTGACATTAATTGGGTGGATCGTCGTTTCATTTATGAATCTGGATTACCCGATGGTTGGGCATGATTATAGACTTAGTGTTCCGTCTTTATTGGACATTTCACTTTATTACCGGATTAACGGCATAAGTATTCAGTGGTACACCCCGAGTTTTGGCGGTGGGATACCGGTCTACCCTGACCCCAATTATGGCACTTTTTCAATTTTGGCATTGCTGACCTTGTTTTTCTCTCCGTGGCAGTCCGCAATTATATCGACGTTGATCAATCTTTTTTTGGGAGGAATATGCGGTTATTACTTCTTTAAACATGTTTTGGTTCTACATTGGACGTCAAGTATTTTGGGAACAATATTTTTTACTGCAACAGGCTTTTTTTTGCAACGTGTTGCAGTCGGACATACTGGCTACCAGGCTTACCCGTTGATTTCGATTTTCCTGATTACCTTCTTGGATAAATCTTTGCCAAAATGGCTGGCCGCTCTTCTTGTCGCCTCGTTGGTCACCCTTTTGATCAATTCTTCAGGATATTCTCTTCTGATTATTTTCGGTTTTTCTTTTCTATTGATATTCCCAATCATTTATATTTATCGGCCAGGATTATTGTCATCTAAACGTATACTCTTAATACTGGCTGTAGGTGGAATTGTTACTCTTCTAATGTCGGGTTCTAAGTTGGGAGCTATCTATTCATATATGCGTTTTTTCCCGCGGCAGATGGCGGATCATTACTCAGTTACCGCTGCGTCTGGACTTAAAGGGATTATCGAGCAATTGTTGGGAACAATGAGTCTGGCTCCTTTGCTCAAGATAGTCGGCTTACATCCCAGCGATCTTAGAGAATATTTGATTCAATCCACCGGTGCAAACTATGGCTATTGGGAATTTGATATGGCACTATCGCCAATGGTTTTCGGTATTTTTATTGTTGGAGCCATAAAAGTTATTCGAAAACCGCGGAATTTCCTCACTACCTTGTTCTCAGAAAAAAAATGGGTGGCTTGGGTGGTTTTTGTATTTTTCTTATGGGTGATTATCGAATTTATTTTGGCAAAAGGATTGATTTATCCCCTAATCCGAAACCTCCCAATTCTGAGTTCCATCCATGTAAATCCCCGCTTCACCGCCTCTTTAATATTTCCACTTGCTCTCTCTGCCGCGTTAATTTATAACAGTTTGATCTCAAAATTATCTGGAGTGGCAGTTCATTGGCTGTTCGCTGGAGTGACAATCCTTACATTGCTTCCACTGGCAACCTATTTTATGATAGACAGGGATTTGCAGAGTCGCGAGTACGATATCACCGAATCGTTTTCTATCTATAGATCCATTCAGACTGGAAATACATTGGAAATTACCGCCATAAATGCCAACTTGAGCAATACTCAGGCGATAGCCCTGCATGAGAGTAACCTGAATTTATACATGCCCATCTTTGGGTACGGACTCGAGGCCTTTCACCCGGAAATCGTACCTGGCCCTATTTGGACAGTTACAAACGGGTACTACAATATGACCAATCCCAGTGGATACGTTTATCCGGAAATTAATGGCATTCGTCCATTTGAACGAGTCAAGGTTGGGGATGAAAAAAACCTGTCACAATTTCTCAACCATCAAAAAACACATTGGAAGATCCCTGTCTATCAAAAGGTTCTTGACTGGATTTCAGGATTGACTTTCTGGATCGTTTTAGCGATATTCGCGGTTTATCCTGTTAGAACCTTAATAATTCGGAAGAGCTTAAAACCGGTTTGACAACTAAACTCAATTAATTATTCAACTGTTAATTTGACGGGACAGAACAAATGTTTTATAATTACCGGGTGGAGATGGGCATGGAAATTCGGTTCCACCGGATAATATTATTTTATGACAAAAATTGGAATATTATGTTTAGCACTCACAGTTGTAAAAGTGTTGATGCATTTATGTATACCCTTTACTGAGATGTATTGTATTCGTTCCACTCAACCTCTTATAAAAGTGACTTTTATTCTAATGGCTTTCCTCCATCCGTTCTTCTTACCTCTAAAGCGGTCATTCGTTTGTAATCGTTTTCGCGTAAAAATTCTCGTGGATGATGCATTCTTCTAATTTAAGTCGTTTCAGACACAAAAAATCTGAAAAATATTAAAATTATTAAAATACCCTGTTACAACCATTCGGGTTGAAAACCACTGAGGAATATGCTAAAGTAATCTGGATACCCCTTAAAACTTCAAGGAGGAGATTGTGACTGAAAATGTGATTTCGATCTTTGCTTGGCTGGGGGGAGCTTGTTTTTGTGGGGTCTTGCCGCTTGGTTTTGCAGCAATTTTATTTTTTACTGCTCGTAAACGTAGCCGGGTTGGAAATGCGGTCGGATTTGCGAAAAAGGACACGGTCGCTTCCCTTGTTCCGGGACCGGGTCTTGTTAGACTTCAGGGAACGATTTCCCCTACTGAAACTGCTTTGGATGGCTCGTCTGAAAACGCGTTGGTATACCTCCGCTTGAAAGTGGAAATCTACGAAAGCGATTCTGATAGCTCCGGTTGGAAGGGTTTAACTGATAAGTCACGAGGGATTCCCTTCCAGGTCGATGATGGTTCAGGATCGGTCTGGATAGATCCCGATGGACTGGATAAGCAGTTGCTAGGAGATGGCGTCATCCCTACCGACGACCAAATACAAGCTGCTTGCATCATGCTGGGGATTTCCCCGGGAATATTGCGTGGTCGGCTTAGGTATAGGCTTTGGGAGGTTCGCTCTGGTCACTCAATCAGCATCGTTGGGTGCATTGGTCAAGGACAGAAAGGGTTACAGGTCATGAAAGTACAGGGACAACCGTTTGTCATTAGCCCCTTGCTTGGGCAGACCTTGGATGCCAAAATCTCCTCCCAAACGAAAATTGCACACACATGGACATATATTCTCGGTATTCCCGGTCTGCTCTTTTTGCTGTGTGGTTTAGGTGGGGCACTTTATTCCCTAGTTCGGATACTTTTGAATCAATGAGTCTAAATCAAATTTATCCCCTCACGCCAGACCGTTGGGACGATTTCGAGAAGCTTTTTGGACCCCGTGGAGCCTGCGCGGGCTGCTGGTGTATGTACTGGAAAATTCCTCGAAAACTGTTCAATTTGGGGAAGGGGGACCAAAATCGCCTTGCTCAGAAACAAATCGTCTCGTCTGGGCACATCCCCGGGTTGATCGCCTACATCGATAATTCACCGGCTGGGTGGGTTGCAGTTGAACCCCGGGAAAATTACCCCGTGCTTGGGAATTCCCGAATCCTTAAACCCCTGGACGAATTGCAGGTTTGGTCAGTCCCTTGTTTCTTCATCGCAAAAAACTACAGGAACCAAGGATTATCGGTATCTTTGCTGAAGGCTGCAATAGACCATGTTGAGAAAGTTGGTGGCAAAGTACTGGAAGGTTATCCGGTGGAACCGCGCCAGTCAGGGATGGTGCCTCCAGTGTTCGTTTACACGGGCTTGGCTTCTGGTTTTTTACAAGCTGGATTTATAGAAGCTGGACGTAGGTCAGAGACGCGTCCGATCATGCGTTACCATATTGATAAATAAAAAAATCTCCCGCAAGTGTCAGGCTTACGGGAGAATGAAATTTATTCCAAATCTTGAACCAGTTCAGCCGGCATTACCGCCGTCCCGACGATGCCCGGACCTGTGTGGACACCCAAAACTGGGGATATTCTCAGGATTTCCATCTTTTTAATATTCAATTTCTCGCTCATCGACTTTGCCAGGGAGTCTGCGCTCTCGGCGAATCTCCCATGGAGGACCGTCGCCCAAAGCGGAATTGCTCCATACATATCTGCTATATGATCAACAATGACCCCCAGGTTTTGTGAGACAGTGCGCCCCTTGCCCACAGTTGTGTATTTCCCGTCCTTATGGTCAACCCGGATAATTGGTTTTATTTTGAGCACCGAACCCATTAATGCCTGAACTCGTCCAATTCTCCCCCTCTTGCAAGGTACTCCAGTGTTTCGAGAGTATAGATGACTTCAGTGTTCTCGCGAATTTTTTCCAACCGCTCAACGATGGCTTTTAAGCTCCAACCTGCTTTGGCAGCCTTGGCCGCTGCAAGTACCTGGAACCGTTCACCCCCTGAAAGTGTCATGGAATCGAACACATTCACTACCGCATCTTTAATGTGTTCAGCCCCAATCCTGGCTGAATTAATCGTCCCACTTAATCCCGAAGAGACGTGGATGGATAGGATATTTTTACTTACCTCGGCAATTTTTTGATAAATTTCATTAAAAATGCCGCTCGAAGGTTGAGCAGTCGAAGGGAATGCCGGGCGCATGGCCTCCAAACGGTTATAGAATTCATCTGCGCTTATATCAGCAGAGTTCACCTCTCCTTCCGGAAATTGGATATAAAGAGGAGCTTGGATTATTCCGAGTGATTTCAATTCTTCAGTTGGCAGATCTGCTGCACAATCGGTTACTATTTTCATTAATGAACTCTCTCTCGTTATTTTGATAATTATAATCCCCTTAAGTGGAAAAGGAGGCTGGGTTTCTCCATTTTCACGAGAGATGAGGCGGGTTTTTGCCCTGCAATAAAGAAACAATATTTAATTCGTCACCACATTGATAATCCTTCAGATTTGTGTGGATTCATATCATTTCTCGAATATTTCATTTTTCTGAACAGTATTAATTCCGTAATATCGGGCAATAATCACCAGGGTTAACCTCTCTCAACTATCACATTATTGAAAGAAGCAGTACAATCGCACCCATGCAAATTCACCAACCTGTAAATGCCACCAATGAAGGAGTCCGTGCAACCTGGATCGAAGTCAACTTATCCCGGCTGACGCAGAATTTGGACGCCATCCGGGCCCGGGTGGCTCCAGCAAAGGTAATGATTATCGTTAAAGCCAACGCATATGGGCATGGGTTGGCGGAGGTGGCAAAGCATCTTTCCTCCTCATCAGATTATATAGGAGTGGCTGTTTTAGAAGAAGGGATTTTGCTTCGCGAAGTAGGTGTTTCAGCACCCATCCTGGTGCTTGGTGGGATATGGGGAGATCAGATCCCTCTTTATATTAAGCATGGACTTACTCTTACAGCGTCCTCGGTGGAACGATTGGAGCAAATAAATGCTGCAGCCAGGCAGATGAAGGTAAAGGTCAAAGTACATATTAAAATTGACACCGGGATGGAACGTATCGGGGTTCATTATTACAATTCCCAAACGATTCTAGAAAGTGCCCTAAAGTGCTCAAACGTGGTGGTGGAAGGGATTTTCTCTCACTTTGCCAACGCAGATTCCCTGGATTTGTCACACGCTCACCTCCAGTTGGAACGGTTTAATGAAATGTTAAGATTCTTTGATCTCCACAGTTTACCTGTGCCGATCCGTCACATAGCAAATTCACCTGCGATCTTACAACTACCTGATAGTTATTTTGACATGGTCCGTCCGGGGATCATGTTGTACGGGGTGTATCCCTCACCAGAAGTGATGCGAAGTGTTCTTGTCCGCCCAGCTCTTGCCTGGAAGTCTCGTGTGGTTTACTTTAAGGTTGTAAATTCCGGGCATCCCGTCAGCTATGGCTCAACTTGGCAATCCAGCCACCCGGTTCGGATTGTTACCCTCCCGGTCGGATACGGAGATGGATATTTCCGCAGCCTCTCGAATAAATCTGCGGTAATCATTCATGGTAAGAAATATCCTCAAGTCGGACGGATTTGCATGGACCAAATGATGATTAACATCGAGTCAAACTCAGCATTTAACGGGGACGAGGTTATCATCATTGGCGAAATTGGAACCGAGACGATTTCTGTCCAGGATTTGGCAGGTTGGGCTGGTACAATCCCATACGAGATCTTAACGAACATCAATACTCGCGTACCCCGCATTTATATTACGGAGGAAAATACTTAATGGAGTCCCCGAAGCACACATCTCGGTTGAAAATTCTTCACCCAGGTAATATTGGAAATTTTATTAAGATTCACCTGTTTGATTATTTATTCCTATTTTCGATTGGTGGTTTGCTTATCGGACTTGACCAATGGACGAAAGCCCTGGTTCGTTCTGATATTCCATTGGGATCTGACTGGCTTCCCGCCGGATTTGGTTGGTTGATGCCGTATATTCGCATTCGACACTGGTACAACTCCGGTGCAGCTTTTGGAATATTCCAAAACGGAAACCTGATTTTTACTATCCTGGCAATAATTGTCATCCTCCTAATTTTCTACTATTATCCACGAACAGAGCGGAGTGATTGGTGGTTGCGTGTTGCTATGGCCATGCAATTTGCAGGTGCAGCCGGCAATTTAATTGATAGGTTGCGGTTTGAACATGTCACCGATTTTATCTCTGTTGGGAATTTTGCAATTTTTAATTTGGCAGACGCAAGTATTTCAACCGGCGTTGCCGTATTATTGGTTGGCGTTTGGCTCAAAGAACGGCAGGAAAAGAATCGGGCAGGGGCTGCATCGCCATCAATAGAAGAACCTCAGATTAAGAGTGAAAATGGTGTACATCGACCGGGCGAAAATGAGGCGAAGGGTGGGTGATCGGATAGAAGTATTTCAATATTCTAAAGATGAAAAGGACAGGCTGGATATTTTTCTGACGACCAGCCTTCCGGAATTTTCCCGTTCAAGAATTCAAGGTCTTATCAGGGATGGATTTGTCAAAATTAACGCTGATATCGTTATGAAGGCGGGCATGTCCCTGGAGGGCGGAGATGAAATAGAGATACACATTCCACCGCCGCTGCCTAGTAAAATGGTTGCGGAAAATATTCCTTTGGATATCATTTTTGAGAACGCGGATCTTGTTGTTGTTAATAAACCTTCGGGGATGGTGGTACACCCATCCCCGGGGCATTATCAAGGCACTTTGGTTCATGCTGCTCTTGGGCATATCCCCCAGCTTGAAGGAATTGGTGGCGAAGAACGCCCTGGGATAGTCCACCGGTTGGACAAAGAAACTTCTGGACTAATAGTGGTTGCGAAAAACGAACAAGCTCACCGGTGGCTCCAAGATCAGTTTAAATCCCGTGTGGTTCAAAAATTCTACCTGACCTTGGTGGATGGACGGCCTCCAACACCGGCTGGACGGGTGGAAGCTCCAATTGGACGGAATTCAACTCACCGAAAGCTTATGGCAGTTGTCCCTTTGGAAAAAGGCCGCGAAGCCATCAGCGAATATCGAACTCTGGAAAATTTTCCCGCTCACACCTTCCTTGAAATACACCCGCTAACCGGACGGACCCACCAGATTCGCGTCCACCTGGCATTTCTAAATTGCCCGGTGGTGGCGGATTTGGTTTACGGAAAGAGAAAACCCACGCTGGATCTGCACAGGCAATTTCTGCATGCCCATAAATTGAAAATCGTTATACCCGGGGAAAATACTCCGAGAGTTTTTGTGGCTCCTCTTCCGCCAGATTTGCAACTTGTTCTAGATCATTTACAGCATAAACTGGAGTAATGTTATGGAGTATATCGATCTGCGTTCTGATACTGTGACCCATCCCACCCCAGCCATGCGCGAGGCAATGGCTAAGGCCGAAATCGGTGACGACGTTTATGGCGAAGATCCCACGATCAACCGTTTGCAGGAAATGGCTGCAGAGTTGATGGGCAAGGAACGCGGCTTATTCGTAGCTTCTGGAACGATGGGAAATTTGTCAGCAGTTTTAGCCCATTGTCAACGCGGCGATGAAGTGATCGTTGGCAACAAAGCACATACTTTTCTATATGAAGCGGGCGGCATTTCTGCCTTGGGTGGCATCCATTCATGCCAATTACCAAATCATCCAGACGGGTCCCTGGCATTGGATGATATTGAGGCTGCCATACGACCCGACGACCCGCATGACCCCATCACCAGGCTGATCTGTCTGGAAAATACCCACAACCGCTGCGGGGGCACTTACCAGACCCCGGAATATGTCAACCAGGTAAGTGATTTTGCTCATCAACGAGGCTTGTTGGTTCATTTGGATGGTGCCCGGATATTTAACGCTGCGGCAGCTCAAAATGTTTCTGCAAAGAAATTGGCAGAACCGGTTGATTCAGTCACTTTTTGCTTAAGCAAAGGATTGTGTGCACCGGTTGGTTCCGTTTTATGTGGTTCGACGGATTTCATCAAGAAAGCTCACCGGCTACGCAAAATGCTGGGAGGGGGAATGCGCCAAGCTGGAATCCTCGCAGCTGCAGGAATAGTCGCCTTGGAGAATATGACCGGGAGGTTGATTGAAGACCACATTCGTGCAAGAAATTTAGCAAAGGGATTGAAACAGATCCCGGGCCTTAGCCTTGATCAGGATATTCCAGCTACCAATATGGTCTTTTTATCCCTGTCTCCGCAAGTAAATACTGATGCAAACAAAATAGTCGGTAAACTTAAAGATCTGGGGATATTAGCTGGCGATACTGGTCGTCGGAGTTTTCGCCTTGTATTACATTACTGGATAGATGATGCCGGGGTAGAAAAAGCCATAGCTGCGTTTCGCTCGGTTTTAAATTGATAGAACTTTTTTATAAACACGAATTCTCCTAGATGAGGAGAGTTTAGATAATTTATCCACTTGGGGATTAAGACCGTGATTAGGCGACAAATTCCAGAAATATCCCCAACAATTATTAAATAGCGTAAAGAATCTCTAAAAATTCCCATTATGAGAGTTAAGATATAATTCTCTCTGCATAGGGATTATTAGAATTCGGAGAGATGGTATGCAGAACCCGATGGAGATGATAGACCGTATAACACGGATTATTCGCCAAAGAATCAATAACCAACCTCGCATTGGTCTGATTTTAGGTACAGGTTTGGGGGGTGTAGCAAATGCAGTTGCAAATGAAGCGGTTATTCCTTACCAGGAGTTACCAGATTGGCCTACCTCAACAGTCATGGGGCACGCTGGGCAATTGTTGATTGGGGATTTGGAAGCCCAGTCAATCCTGGTAATGCAAGGAAGGGTGCATTATTACGAAGGTTACACCATGCAGCAGGTTACTTTACCTATAAGAGTAATGCAGCGCCTGGGAATTGAAATTTTGATCGTCACGAATGCTGCCGGCGCTATTCACCCGGAATTTGTTCCCGGTGATCTAATGTTGATCACCGATAATCTAAATCTGGCTGGGATGGCAGGATTAAACCCTCTGATTGGGCCAAACTTGGATGACTTTGGGCCACGTTTCCCGGATATGAGTCAATCATATGATCGGAAATTATGCGATTTATCCCGCCTGGTTGCGAAGGAAAATAATATTATCCTTCGTGAGGGTGTATATGCCGGACTAAGCGGCCCGTCATTTGAATCTCCAGCAGACCTGCGCTTTTTGCGTGTCGCAGGAGCAGACGCAGTAGGAATGTCCACTGTCCCAGAAGTAATCGTAGCACGACACGGTGGTATCCGAGTCCTTGGATTTTCTGGCATAAGTAATAAAGCAAATCTTGATGGAAATACGACCACCTCACATGAAGAAGTTCTTACTGCTGGAAAACTAATCGGTCCAAAACTTGAGACACTCATTCGTGGTGTATTGCGTTCTCTTTAATGGGCGGGATGGCTCTCATTCTAAACTTTTTTATTGATTACGCAGTCTTAATTTACCTGCTTCTGATAATTGGACTCTTTTTTGCAGTTAGGAGTCTTGTAAAAGCCCGGCAAGAAATGGGAGGTTCATTTTACGGGCTTGAAAAAGCGTCTGCCCATCAGCACACGAGTCAGGCATTGACAGCCGTTTCACTGGTTATCTTCTTTGCCTTAGCTGAATTCATCTTGATTGTTTTCCTCGCGCCAAACGTGCCGGCATTTTCACTACTTGTCACACCTACAATGAATCCGCTCTTTACTCCGACCAGCACCTTATCACCTGAATTGCTGGCAACAATTGGTGTTACAACCCCGTTTTCGACCTCAACAGCTCAATCCACTGGATGTATCCCAGGTCAAATTATGGTCACCTTTCCAAAAGCTGGGAGCGTTGTGAAAGGCCAGGTGGTACTGACCGGGACAGCCAATATCCCCAACTTTGGGTTCTATAAATATGAATTTGCTCTCATTGGAACTGATATTTGGTCCACCATCCAGGCGGATCGAAAAATAAAGCAGGAAGAACCGCTCGGAAGCTGGGACACCAGCGAGATTTCTCCTGGCGATTACAATCTTCGATTAATGGTCACAGACAATCAAGGCAATGAGCTGCCACCTTGTATTGTTCCATTGAGAGTTGCAGCTCCATAAGGTGAAGAATGCCAGAGGTCCAAATCCGCACCGCAGTTGCGTCAGATTTATCCACCCTAATGGCAATCGACCATTCCAGCCAGACCGACTATGTTTGGCAAATGGATGTGCAACATGGTGAAGGCCAGATTGGTGCCATTTTTCGGGAAATACGGCTGCCACGTTCCGTATCAATTGCATATCCCCGGCAAGTCGCCACTTTATCCGAGTCGTGGAATCGCAGAACGGGGGTTTTAGTCGCGGTACTTGGTAAGCAACCTGTTGGTTATGTTCGCACAAATGATGCAATCCTGCCGCACACCGCATGGATGCTTGATGTAGTAGTGTCTCCTCGTTTCAGAAGGCAGGGGATTGCCAGTACGTTGGTGTTAGCAGCACAAGCTTGGGGGGTGGATCGGAAAAATCAGCGAGCTTTACTCGAAATGCCTTCAAAAAATAATCCGGCTGTCCGGTTCGCACAAAAACTGGGATATGAGTTCTGCGGGTATAATGACCAATATTATGAAACTCAGGATATAGCACTCTTCTTTGGTCGTTTCATTCGGTAGATTTGTGAAAGGTATGAATGTTTAACGGTTGGTTTCACGATATTCTGGTGGGGATAAGAACGATCAATGATATTCTCACAGCCGGGATCGCCATCACGGCTTTTTCGCTATTTTTATACGCCCTGTCATTTAATTTGCGTGATCGCGTTGCCAGATCGTTTGCGATTATCCTTTTGTGTGTAGTGGTGGTTTTTACTTCAGAAGCGCTTGAGAGTTCCGCTACATCTCCAGATATGATTGTATTATTTCTCCGCCTGGAGTGGTTGGGAGTGGTTTTTTTGCCTCCCGCATATTTGCACCTTTCTGATGCCATTCTTGTCACGACTGGTCGACCATCTCGTGGGCGCAGGCGAATTGCCGTCAGGGCAATGTATCTTGTATCAAGCCTATTTTTATTGCTTTTGATATTTGGCTATTTGCTCGGCCCTCTTGTAATGTCGGGTCAGCCAGCCCCGCATCTTCAGCGAACAATCTGGACGGAAATATTTACAGGTTTCTATGCTGCCATCATGATTCTGGCTTGGATAAATTTTAGCCGGGCATTTCGCCATACTTTGACGCGCTCAGGTCGCCGGCGCATGATTTATCTTTTAGCTGGCGCAACCGCTCCAGCACTTGGATCTTTTCCCTACCTTTTATATGGTTCCATCTTAGCCGAAAACCACCCGTATTTATTTTGGGGTATTGCATTAGTCAGTAACCTGTTAGTAGGGGGTTTGATTATCCTGATGGCTTACGCAGTGGCATTTTTCGGTGTTTCCTGGCCCGACAGGGTGGTTAAGAGCCGGCTATTTAAATGGATCATGCGCGGACCTGTCACTGCTTCCGCAGCTCTGGGAGTGATGACAATTGTCCGTCGCGTGGGAGAAATATTTGGCACGGTTTATTCCGGGGCTGTTCCTACTGCCATGGTAACCACGGTTTTACTTATGGAACACACGATTACTTTAGTCGCCCCGATGTGGGAAAGACTAATATTTTATGGGCGCGATCGCGCTGATCTGGTTCTCCTGCAAAATTTTGAAGAACGACTTATTACGCAAAATGATCTGCGTCAATTTCTGGAATCAGTCCTCGCAGCTTTGCGCGACCATTTACAGTCACCCGCAGCTTTTGTGGCGGCGTTGGACGGCGAACAACTATCCATGGTTGTATCAACTAGAAATCTTCCCTTGCTAAAAGAATCCAATCTCTCTGATGCTCTGCAGATCGTCACCCATTCCGGAAATGGAAATGGTGAAGAATATATTTGGGGGGAATATTGGATATTTCCACTCCACCAGCTTCCGGATACCGCTGATGGAGAACCAACCCTTCTTGGCATACTGGGCGCAGTACGCCGACCAAATCAGGATATTCTTGACGAACAACGCCAGGCTTTAAAACTGTTAATTCGGAGGGCGACACTGGCTCTAAAGGATCGCCGCTTGCAAAAAAGCGTTTTTCGATCTTTGGAAGATCTTCGCCCACAAGTAGATATGTTTCAACGCATGCGTGCAGTTGGTCGCTACGATAGCAAGACAAATTTGCTCGAAGAATCACTACCACCAGAATCGGATATGGCGGAATGGGTCAGAGAGGCGTTAACACACTATTGGGGAGGACCAAAATTGACTCAAAATCCCCTTCTTAATCTTCAAATTGTTCAGCAAACATTGGATGACCACAATGACAATCCTGGAAATGCGTTGCGTTCCATCCTTCGTCAGGCCATGGACAATGTCCGCCCAGAAGGGGAAAGACGATTTACCGGGGAATGGATCTTATATAACATCCTTGAAATGAAATTCGTTGAAGGACGAAAGGTGCGTGAAGTAGCGACCCGATTAGCCATGTCCGAAGCAGATTTGTACCGTAAACAAAGAGTCGCTATCGAAGAAGTTGCGCGGGCGATATTGGATATGGAGCGCCAGTCTCAAGTAAAGGTGATTGGGAAGGAGGTTGGGCAAGGTAATGGTTCATAATCAATTCTTTGATCAAGATATCCCGATATTTGATGAAGGGTGGTGGGCCTCGGTTCTTGCAGAGGAGGAAAACCAAACCGTCCAGGTGGCTGATAAGACCTCAAAACTTGACGAAACCTCCAAACAATCCATCAATTGGGAGAGGGCGATGTCTCTTTATCGTAAAGATGAAATTATTGAATTGAATGTGACCGGATTCAACCGGGGAGGCATTTTGGTAGAAGGTGACGAACTAAATGGATTTGTCCCTTGTTCTCACCTGATGGATTTACCAGCACAAACCAATGAAGAACGGCGCGAAGATTACCTTTCTGTCTATGTTGGTCGGAAATTGCGCTTAAAGGTAATCGAATGTGTACAGGAGGAAGCTCGCATGGTATTTTCAGAACGAGCTGCACGCGCTGAAGCTGGAAAACGACCAGCCCTGTTTAATACTATCCAGCCTGGTCAGCAAATCTCAGGTGAAGTGACCAATATCACCGAGTTCGGGGTTTTTGTCGATCTAGGTGGTGTTGAGGGACTAATCCACATATCAGAACTTTCATGGGGTCGCGTCACTCATCCAGGACAAGTATGTCAGGTTGGACAACGTGTAGAAGTCCAGGTCTTGGAAGTATCCGCAGAACGCTGCCGGATAGCGCTTAGCTTGAAACGATTAATGCCAAATCCCTGGGAGTTTGCTCAAGAACGATATCCTGTCAATTCGGTCGTTCCTGCAACTATCACAGCATTAGCGTCCTTTGGCGCGTTTGCGCGGTTGGAAGAAGGATTGGAAGGTTTGATACACGCTTCAGAAATCCCGCTTCCTCCTCATAAAACGATTAAGGATATTTTATTGCCTGGACAATGTGTACAAGTGCGTGTTCTTCAAGTTGAATCTTCCCGCCAACGACTGGGTTTAAGCATGAAGATAACCTGACATGCCACCTGCACCCCGAAAAGACCACTCACAACCTGTTATTGATCAACCTGGATCTACCCGCGCCAATGATTGGATGGACCGGTTAGCGAGGCTTGAAACTCATTTTGGACGTTTCCTATGGGATATCCTAGGCGTACTCCTTTTGGCAGTTGCATTGATGACCTTGCTGGGAATTCTCAGATTATCAAAAGGGACACTTCTAGAAATTTGGGTTTCGATACTCGGGAACTGGCTTGGTTGGGGAAGCATCTTGTTAATTCTTGCGTCTGGAATAATGGGGCTGTTGGCTATCCGTCGCAGCCGTCACACCATGAAAGTCAATTGGGGACAGGTCATTGGTGCTGAATTGGCCATTTTTATGTCGTTGGCTATCCTATCGGTACTCAGTGGAAATAGGTTGACTGAAGGGAACATGTGGGGCGGGCAAATTGGCTGGGGTCTTTCAATGTTGCTGACTCGTTTCTTTGGTCCAGTTTGGGGCGGAGTTATGGTTTTCGTGATTTGGGGGCTGGCATTGATGACCGCATTCCGCATTTGGCACCCGGTTGAAATATGGTTATTTAAGCAATCAGGCGAAGCGCCTCCATTTGATCCAGGTTCTGCTTCACCGGAATTTCCGGTGGTCTCTCCTCTTCCCCTGGATAAACCTGTTGCAGGTATTGTCGCCAATAATCGGAAGCCCATTCAAAAACTGCCCCCTGAATTTCGAAAATCATTCAAAATTCCGGAAAAACAAGACAATCACACCGCGGCACTCCCACCTCGCGGCGAACGTTTACCCCCTCTTAATGTATTACTTGGTGAACAGGCTGCTCGCCCGGATGAGCGGACGATCAATCAAACTGCCGGGCAAATTGAAAAATCACTATCAGAGTTTGGGATTCCTGCCAAGGTGGTGGGCTTCAGGATCGGACCTACAGTAACGCAGTTTGCCGTCCAGCCAGGATTCATCAAGAAAGGGACGGAAGAAGATGCACAACAAATGAAAGTTCGAGTCGCCCAAATCGCAAGTCTTCAAAAGGACTTGGCCTTATCTCTATCGGCAGAACGTCTTCGGATTGAAGCTCCGGTTCCAGGACGTGGTTTCGTAGGGATAGAAGTCCCAAACCCACGTTCCTCCCTGGTTCGTTTGCGTCCTCTTTTGGAAACAGAAGCTTTTTTCAAATCAGGTTCTCCACTGACGATTGCATTGGGGAGGGATGTCTCAGGAAATCCAGTTGTCGCAGACCTGGCTCGCATGCCGCACTTATTAATCGCCGGGACGACAGGATCAGGGAAATCGGTCTGTATTGCTGCGTTGGCAGTCTGCCTCGCGATGAATAATGCTCCTGAAGACCTCCGCATGGTTATGATCGACTCCAAAATGGTTGAGCTCATTCGTTTCAATGGCTTGCCTCACTTGTTTGGTAAAGTGGAAACAGACGTGAAACGAATTCTCGGCGTGCTGCGGTGGGTAGTGGTGGAAATGGAACACCGTTACAAATTGTTGGAAGCTGCAAAAGCTCGCGATGTAGATGCGTATAACCGTCAACGTCAGCGTCGGAAGGATGTGCAGACACTACCTCGAATTGTTGTCCTGATAGACGAGATGGCTGACCTAATGATGTCAGCTCCAGATCAAACTGAACACAACCTCGTTCGCTTGGCTCAAATGGCACGCGCCACCGGGATTCACCTGGTGGTTGCCACTCAACGTCCAAGCACGGACATAGTGACAGGGCTTATTAAAGCCAATTTCCCCGCTCGCCTGGCATTTTCTGTAGCCTCGGGGGTGGATTCTCGGGTTATTTTAGACTTACCCGGTGCTGAAACCTTATTGGGACGGGGCGATATGCTATTCTTGAACCCGGAAGTTGGCAGCCCGGTTCGCGCACAGGGAGTTTTAACCACCGACCAGGAGATCGAACGCGTCATTGCGCATTGGCAAAAAACTGTCCCCCAAAAGGATGTTCGTCCACCCTGGGAGTCAATGCTTAGTGAGACTTCCGGTGAAGGCAGTGATGACGTATTAATTGAGCAGGCAATTACGGTACTTAAAAAGGAGCAGCGCGCCAGCGCATCAATGCTCCAACGGCGCTTGAGGATTGGTTACCCGCGCGCTGCCCGTCTTCTTGATCAACTTGAAGAATCCGGGGTGGTGGGCCCCCCCATGGGAGGCGGCCGAGACCGCCAGGTATTGCTGGAACCCGATGAAGAAAATGGAAGTATGCCGACGGACGATATAGCCTAGGATAGTATGATTGCCAGGTTTTAATACTTTTATTTGAGGAAATCCATTGAATCAACCAACTGACCAATCGAAAATGACATTTGCCGATAAGATGCGGATTTGGTTTCGCTGGTATTTGAACCCAATTGCAGGTTTTTTCAATCGTCTTGGTATTCGTCCCAATACTGTGACCCTATTTGGTCTTGCCGGCACGATTGGCTGTGCTGTGCTTATTGCATTTGGTCACATGTCTTGGGCAGGTTTTTTGCTTCTTCTAATGGGTCCCGTTGATGCCATGGATGGCGCTTTGGCTCGTCTCCGTAATGAAGCAAGCGAATGGGGCGCGTTTGTAGATGCTGTCACCGACCGCTATTCAGAATTATTCCTGTTCTTGGGTTTCTTGATTTATTATTTATTAAATGCAAATGTCACTGGAGTAATACTCTCATATTTAGCCGCTGCGGGGTCGGTCCTGGTTTCGTATGTCAAAGCGCGCGCTGACGCATCGAAATTGGATGCAAATGTTGGGCTGTTGACCCGTGTTGAACGGTATATTGTTCTTATCCCCGGTCTAATATTTAACTTGCCATTGCCCGTCCTGATTATTATTGCCATCCTGGCAAACTTTACTGCCCTCCAACGAATTCTACGCGTACGGCGTGATGCACATCGTCGCTTATCCCAAATACAGGAGTAACCCATGCCCACTTTACCAGATGGTTTTAATATTCCCATCCCATTTCTTAATCAATCTTTTCACATATATTTTTATGGTATTTTGATCACCCTAGGCGTTGTTGCGGCTGCCTTCCTGGGACAGGCTGAAGCAAAGCGGCGCGGGATGAATCCGGAATTTGTTTGGGACGCACTATTTTGGGTCGTCTTGGCTGGGATTGTTGGAGCACGAATTTGGCATATTTTGACCCCACCACCATCCATGGTCGCCCAGGGGATTACTACCGGTTGGTACTTCATGCATCCCCTAGATATGCTAAACATCCGTAACGGGGGCTTGGGAATCCCGGGTGCAGTAATTGGGGGCGCTCTTGCTTTATGGATTTATTGCCGCAGGAAGCATATATCATTCTTAACCTGGGCTGATACGGTTGTACCTGGTGTGGCTCTTGCTCAGGCAATAGGTCGTTGGGGAAATTTCTTTAATCAGGAATTATATGGTTTACCAACAAACCTCCCCTGGAAGTTATACATTGACCCGCTCCACCGCGTGGATGGGTACCAAAATTTTGATTATTTCCATCCGCTTTTCTTCTATGAATCATTATGGAACGTAATTAATATGACGGTGTTACTTTGGATGGCCCGTCATTTTTCAAAATGGCTGAAACCAGGCGACATCTTCTTCATATATATGATATTGTATTCAATCGGTCGCTTCAGCCTCGAATTCCTGCGGTTGGATGCAGCCCAAGTGGGTGGTATCAATTTTAATCAAACCTTTGTAATTATTGTAGCAATAATTGCAGGTGTTGTTATTTTCTTAAACCACCGTCTCCGTCGTGGTAAACAAATCATCGAATGATCAAAACCGAAGACCTGAGCAAGCAATTTGGAGATTATTGGGCGGTTGATGGGGTTAACCTCGATGTTTATCCGGGGCAAGTGCTCGCACTCTTAGGTCAAAACGGAGCAGGAAAGACAACTACCATCCGCATGTTGACCTCAGTACTCTCACCTACCAGGGGGCACGCCTATATTGGCGGGATCGACGTGGTTACTTCGCCTGAACAGGTCCGCAGGTTGGTCGGGGTTCTGACAGAGCAACATGGTCTGTACTTGCGGATGACAGGGTTGGAATACCTGGATTTTTTCGGGAAAATCTATCGGCTAGACGCATTGACTCGACGAAGGCGGAGTAAAGAATGGTTGGAGTATTTTGGTCTGGGAGAGGTGGCAAGGAATAATATTGGCCAATATTCGAAAGGGATGCGCCAAAAACTCGCACTTGCGCGTGTGCTAATCCATGAACCCCTAGTGCTATTCCTTGATGAACCAACATCAGCGATGGATCCTGAATCAGCACAGTTGGTCCGGGCAGCGATTTCGAGTTTTCGTACCGATCATAGAACCATTATTATATGTACTCACAATCTTGTCGAAGCAGAAATGTTGGCAAATAAAATTGCCATAATTTATCGAGGAAGAATTTTGACCAGTGGGACAATTGACGAGTTGAAAAGGAACCTGCTTGGTCCCCCTGAATATGAACTGCGCATAAGGGGAAAAGTCCCACCCATGTCAATAAATTTGCCTCAGGGGGTTACTTTACTGGAGGACGGGGAGTCTGGGCCAAGGTTTAGGGTGGAAGATCCACAATTTTCAAATCCAAAATTGTTAAAAGAATTCATGAATCATGGCGCTGAGGTGGTGGGGATGCAGGAATTACCCCGCACGCTCGAACAAGTCTATCTTGCGGCGATGGCTCAGATAAACAATGCGTGAAAATCTGCGTGAAGATCTCAGTATGGTTTGGCTTGTGGCATGGCGTGAATTGAGGGACCAATTACGGGATTGGCGAGTCGTTTTCCCCATGCTCGTGCTGACAATAGTCCTGCCAATTCTCGCTGATTTAGGCGCACAAGCAGCAATTAATTTTACTGTCAAATATGGTACCCCTCTTATTGCAGAGAGACTTGTACCATTCTTACTTTTGGTGGTGGGTTATTTTCCAATAACTGTTTCCCTGGTTATCGCCCTAGAATCATTTGTAGGAGAGAAGGAGCGCGGGACGATTGAACCGCTTCTGTCAAGTCCGCTTAAGGATTGGCAGTTATTTACCGGTAAACTGATTGCCGGTACCGCTGCTCCATTGGTTACATCTTATCTGGGGATCACGGTTTACATGATAGGGCTCCATTTTCAGAATATCCCATTCCCCGACTTTAATCGTATGATGCAGACATTGATATTAACCACTGTTCAAGCACTTCTTATGGTCAGCGGAGCAATATTAATTTCCACCCAAGCCACTTCGGTTCGGGCAGCAAATTTGATGGCCTCATTCATCGTAATTCCAATCGCTCTGCTTATTCAGGGAGAAAGTATCATGTTGTTCTGGGGCAACGATCAAGTCTTATGGCTTGCTGTGGTGGGCGTAACTATTCTGACTTTACTCCTGGCGCGAGTTGGAATTGCCCATTTCCAGCGTGAAGCGTTGTTGGGACGGGAAATTGATGTCTTAAACCTTCGATGGATAGCACGAACCTTTTGGCAGGAATTCAGGGGAGAAGCGCGTTCTTTGAGCAGCTGGCTTAGAGTGGAGCTCGTCAAAACCCTTCGGAAGCAGTTTGTATCCATTATATTGACTGTAGGGGTCGGGATGGGGGCAGCATTCGCCGGATATGTTTGGGTTACCGAAAACTTTCCAAAATTATTGGATCAATTTAGACCGGGCGATTTAACCAATATTTTTTCAATCGGGACTCGGGTACCGTTTGTCAGTGATGGAATCTCATTTCCAACAATCTGGGGACACAATTTGCAGGCAATCCTAATAATCCTATTATTGGGTCTATTCTCTTTTGGCGTCCTGGGTGCATTGGTTTATCTTCTTAACATGGGAATCATTGGTGGGGTGCTGGGATTAATCCAGGCAACGGGTGGGTCACCCATAAAAGTGGGAGCAATAGGAATTCTACCTCATGGCATCTTCGAGATTCCCGCCTTAATATTTGCCAGCGCAGCAATATTATATATCGGAGTCGTGCTCGTGACACCGCGTTCCCAAAAGACGCTGGGAGAAGTCTATATCGAGGCAATCGCTGAATGGGCTAGAATTGGTTTTGGCTTGGTATTACCATTACTGACAATCGCCGCAATAATTGAAACATGGGTTACTCCTGCACTATTACTTTGTGTATTAAAATAGCCGGAAGAATTCTCCAGCTACCACCACGGTTAAAAATAGCCCATGTTTTTATCTAGAGGGATTATGCTCCTTTACCATCCATGAATGAATTGTTCCCACTCGGCATTTTCTTCCAAGTGACGTCCAAAAATATATTTCGCATTGGCTGGGGGTTCTTTTGGTGCGTGAAGAAGCACCATTTTTACCTCTTCGAGTTTTCTCCCACCCTTGCGGTGATTGCAGGAAGGGCACGCGGCCACCACATTCGTCCAAATATGCGCACCCCCCAGGTGCTTGGGCCATACATGGTCCACTGTGAGGTCGCTGGATCGCCGACCACAATACTGGCAGGCGTATTTATCCCTGCGGAATACCTCCCGACGGGTTAATTTAACCTGCATCCGGGGACGATGAATCATCTGTTCCAGGCGAATAACCGAAGGTATTGGGATGGTTTGGCTGACAGTTTTAATATGGCCGCGACCATTCATGACGAGATCAGCTTTCCCCAAAAGGATCAGGCCAACGGCACGGCGAGTGTTACAGACATTAATTGGCTCAAAATTCGCATTAAGAACTAGAACTGGCGCATTCATTGCGCCTCCGCATTGGCGTGTATTATACTCCATGCCCGTGTAAAATTTTGAAGGGGATTAGAATGCGTATATTCATAACCTGTTGTCACAGATTTTAGTCCATATTGTAGTGGGCATTCCTTACTAATAGTATACAAGGTCGGTTATTATACAGTCACTTGGAAACCGCAAGGCTCGCACTGGATACGTGGGAAATTGGTTAGGGAGGGATCTCTAGGTGACACAATCATTACTTTTGCCTGGAAGAATCCGAGATCGGGACGAAAGATTAGGGGTCGATAAGCTTCGAGTCTTTATTCGAGACAGATAACTCATGATTATTCGATTTTCTAACCGATAATGTCATCCAAATCCCGAACTAAAAACCCTCACCCTAGACGGAATAGTCCCAGCATGATAGAATTTCAGCCGCTGGAATTGGGGGCTCGTCTAATGGCAGGACGACTGTCTCTGGAACAGTTAGTAGTGGTTCGAATCCATTGCCCCCAGCCTCATATATGGCAGTAAGCCGCCACATAGCCCCCATAATTGGGGGTTTTTTGTTAAGAATCAAAAAGGGGTTTCGTGGTGAATTTGTGGCAGGGAAAAAATACCTTTGATAACGTATTTCGCCAATAGAGAAATTACGTTTTACGCTTATCTTCGGTGATTTGTTAACCCAAGGGATTCAGGTATCCTGGTATAACCGAATCAGGGGTCAACCACAGGCTATATTGAGTCTGTGGCTGAAATTCTATTAACATGCCATTTTCCGTTGTACAATATATTCAATGTCTGCGTCATTAAATATTCTTTTCCTCGCTGCTGAGGCGGAACCATTTGTTAAGGTCGGAGGATTGGCAGATGTCGCGGGATCGCTCCCATTGGCTCTGCGTACACTCCCTTATCAAGCTGCTAGTGGCGCGTCTCTAGATATTCGGTTGGTTCTTCCATATCACTCATCAATCCAGATTAACCCATCCACCCTGCACGACTTGGGAGAGTTTCCTGTTCACAGGAATGGCGGCTGGATACCCGCAAAAGTAATTGAAACTTCCTTGGATGGTATGCCTGTTTATTTTATTAATGGTGAACCCATCAGCAATAACCCTGGAGTTTATTCTCCAGATCCGGCAATAGACCGGGAAAAATATGCCTTTTTCTCCCTAGCTGTGTTGGAACTAATAAACCACGTTGGCTGGAAGCCAAATATTATCCATGCCAATGATTGGCATACTGCCTTGACACTGTATGCCTTGCATTTACGCCAGTCCGAAACTTTGCCCGAGCGTATCCGTACAGTATTGACCGTACACAACCTGCCCTATATGGGAGGCGATAGTTCTGAAATATTATCTTCTTACGGGCTCCCCCCTCTTTATGAAGATTCAATGCCTAAGTGGGCTAATACCCAACCTCTGCCACTTGGATTGTGGGCTGCAGATGCAATTGTCACGGTTTCACCAACCTATGCTCGCGAGATTATTACTCCTGACTTCGGATGCGGTTTAGATCCTTACCTATTTTCTCATGCTGACAGGTTAACAGGAATTCTGAATGGCTTTGACGCAAAATCTTGGGATCCTGGTACAGATAAAAACCTCACTTCATGTTTTACATCTGAACGCCTGTTTGCCCGTGCTGAAAATAAAAAAGCATTACAGAAATCCCTTGGACTGCCAGAAGATGAACGCGTCCCGGTCTTAGCAATGGTAGGTCGGGTAGATTGGCAAAAAGGATTGGATATAACCTTTAAAGCGTTACGCCAAATGACAGTCAGAAATTGGCAGTTTGTGATTCTTGGATCCGGCGATCCAGCGCTTGAGAATATGGCAAATAATCTGCAAGTTGATTTCCCGGACCAGATTCGAGCGGTCATTCGGTATGATGCTCCTCTCAGCCACCAGATATATGCGGGAGCGGATATGTTGTTGATGCCCTCGCGATATGAACCATGCGGTATTGCTCAGATGATCGCCATGCATTACGGTTGTATCCCGATTGTTCGTGCAACGGGAGGGTTGAAAGATACGGTTCAAGAGGGGAGAACCGGATTCCTATTCAAGGAAGCGGAACCCGAATCCTTGCTGGTAGCACTCGAACTCGCATTGGCGGTATATTCCGATGTAGGGCAATGGCAGCAAATTCAAGGAAATGGCATGCAGGAAGATTTTTCTTGGTTTCGTTCGGCTAAAAAATATGCACAGATATATAATTATCTAATATCTGATTCTTAATAATATACATCCCTTGAGGTGACCCATGAAGACTCGTGCTATCATCATGGCAGGCGGTGAGGGGGCACGCTTAAGCGTACTCACTGCCAAGCGTACCAAACCAGCCGTACCATTTGCTGGCAAGTATCGGATTATTGATTTTGCACTTTCGAATTGTGTCAATTCAAATATTTTCGACATAATGGTGTTAGCGCAATACCGTCCGCATTCCCTGATAGAACACATCGGTGCGGGAGCCCCATGGGACTTAAACCGAGATTTTACTGGCGGGGTTCGTGTCCTGACCCCATATAAAGCCCGGTTTGAATCGGATTGGTTTGAGGGGACTGCTGATGCTGTACAACAGAATTTCTCATTTGTTAAACGCGGCTCTCCTGACTTGATCCTCATTCTATCTGGTGATCATATTTACACGATGGATTACGACACGATGATCACATTTCATATGGATCAACAGGCTGACCTTGACGATTGCCTCGATCCGGGTTCCCCTCAAGGAAGCTTCCCGTTTCGGTGTGCTTACAGTAGATGATAAGTATCGGGTGAAATCGTTCATCGAGAAACCCAGTAACCCGCCGTCAGACCTGATTAATATGGGCGTCTATTTATTCAATCGAGAACTGCTTGATCGGATCCTATGGGAGGATCATCAACGAAAAGACTCATCTCACGATTTCGGAAAAGATATCCTGCCAGGTTTGGTTAAAAGCAAATTGCGAGTGATTGCATACCCCTTCACTGGATACTGGATGGATGTTGGCACTATCCTGTCTTACTGGCAGGCTCACATGGATATGCTTTCTCCGAACCCGCCCCTGAAATTATACGACCGCAGTTGGGTTATCCACACTCGAACAGAAGAGCGACCCGCCAGTCCGTATTCCACAAAACGCTTCGATTTACGCAAGTATGATCTCGGATGGGTGTACTATCCAGGAGAACGCCCGGATAGAAAGCAGCGTTCTTTCGCCAGGGGTGATCGTTCGTCCAGGTGCAATTGTGCGCGAGTCGATAATCCTGACAGATACAATAATTGAAAGTGGAGCGGTGATCGAGCGCGCCATTCTTGATAAACATGTGCATATCGAACAGAATGCCCGCGTGGGCGGCGGCATAGCCAATCCCGATATCCTCCTCGCGGTTGTTGGAAAAAACAGTGTTATCCCGCCAGGAGTTATTGTGGAACCAGGAGCCGCCATCGGGACCGACGTTAACAGCGTCCGATTATTCGCTCCCGCTGGTGAAGTCAGGCGAATTTTTGGAGACAAAACGACAACCTTATGAAATTTGAGCGGGCATCCGGGATTCTGCTTCACCCCACGTCCCTCCCAGGTCCTTATGGGATCGGGGATCTTGGCCCCTCGGCCTATCATTGGATTGACTGGTTGACTGAAGCTGGATGCAAACTCTGGCAGGTGTTGCCGCTTGGACCTACTGGGTATGGGGATTCACCTTACCAGTGCTTTTCTGCATTTGCCGGGAATCCTTTATTGATTAGCCTTGAAGATTTATTGAAAGATCAATTATTAAATCCGGATGATCTGGCGACTATGCCTCAATTTGATTCTCATCGGGTAGATTATGGGAGCCTCATCCCTTGGAAGATTGGTCTACTTGAGATTGCCTTCTCCCGTTTTATTGTGGAATTGGCTAAATCAAATTTGGGAAGTTCAGCAAAATCCGATTACTTGACTTCAGACACGGATCACTTCAATTCGTCGATTTCACTAAAATCAGGATTTGCATCGTTCTGTAAGAGAAATGAATCATGGCTTGACGATTATTGCTTGTTTATGGCACTTAAGGAAGCCCAGGGTGGTGGATCTTGGGTTGACTGGCCTGAATCGTTACGCAAACGAGATCCGGATGCCATCAAGGATGTCCGCAAATCATTGGCTGCGTCGATTAAGCGCTTTTCATTTTATCAGTTTGTTTTTTATCGCCAATGGAGTGCCGTAATTAATTACGCACACAAAAAAGGTTTGCGAATCATCGGTGATGTTCCGATTTTTGTGTCATATGACTCTGCGGATGTTTGGTCTCATCCCGAACTATTCATTCTCGATTCAAAATTGAAACCCACCGTGGTGGCAGGGGTTCCACCCGATTATTTTTCCCCCACGGGTCAATTATGGGGTAATCCGCTTTATCGTTGGGACATTCATAAATCGACCGAATACCAATGGTGGCTGGATCGCCTCCGTGCTGCTTTATCACAAGTAGACTTCTTGCGTATCGATCATTTCCGTGGATTTGCTGAGTACTGGGAAATTCCTGCAGACTAATTTGACCGCAGAAATGGGAAATTGGGTTCGTGGTCCGGGCTCTGACTTTTTCGATGCAATCAGATCTGCCTTGGGCCCAGATCTTCCAATCATTGCTGAGGACCTAGGTTTTATCACACAACATGTGGTAGACCTTCGCGACCAATATAATTTCCCAGGAATGAAGGTGCTCCAGTTTGCATTTTCCGGCCCTGAAAATCCATTCCTCCCTCATTCATATCAACGAAATTGTGTGGTTTACACCGGCACCCATGACAATGATACAGCTTGCGGGTGGTATAAATCCGCAAAGGAAAATGAAAAGTTATTTGTTCGTCAATACCTTGGGGTTGATGGTTCCGATATCGCATGGGATCTGATCCGTGCATCTTGGAAATCAACTGGTGTTTTTGCAATTGCTCCAATGCAAGACACACTTTCCCTTGACTCTAAAGCTCGTTTCAATTACCCTTCCCGCTTGGGTGGCAATTGGGAATGGAGGGTGACGGAGTCACAACTAACGGGCGATATCCAAGGCAGGCTCCGGGAAGTCTGTTGGTTATACCAGAGATAATTGATCGCCCAACTTTGAATTTGTTTAGGTTTTATTATTCGGTTATCGTAATATTATTTATGGGTTTGGTAAATTCCACTGCTCAATGTCTTCCAAAACAGTATGGGACGCAACTTGCTGCAATAATTGCGCAGTCTCGTTGCCAAGCTGACCCTTGAAGGACAATCCTAATGGGGGCTCACGAAAAATGACAGCATAAAATACACAAGCTGCCAGATAAGTTCCAATTTCTGTAGGGTGACTACCGTCTTGCTGCCATAGATCGAGCTTGGAATTTTGGATCGTTGCAAGTAACCAGGCATACCCTACCGGTGCCAGGGGGACTGAAAGTTCCTTGGCAATTTCCATATACCCATTATCAATTTGAATTTGCATAGATTGGTAATCTTTTATGCCATATTCGGGCAAGCCGTCCTTGTGCCCCCATGTTATAAAAAAAATGGGTGTTGCTCCTGTTGATTTAATTAGACGAACGAGCATGCGCGCGGCAGGGTACATGCTGACACCCCGCGATGGCATGATTGCTGGAATTTCACTTTGTTCTTGCAAAACCACATAATCCCATTTTGATGAGGTAATTTGATCTAGGGACTTGGGTGAATTGGCATGATCTGATAAAGTCCATCCCCCCTGGGCAGACATGCCGGCCTCCACTTCGTGTCCACCCGAAATCGCTAATTGAGAAAACATTGACGGCAGGTCGTTTGTAAATATATAGCTGTTCCCCATAAATAGAATGCGCGTACATGTATCCGCATCTCGTGTTTGATCACACTTGTTTGCAGGCGAACATCCATAAGTTCCAATTAATATGCAGAGAATGAAAAAGATCCGTTTCAATAATTAATCCCCTTCAACAAACACCTTTGCCTGCTCTACGTAACCAAGACTCTGATGCCTGAAGTATGTGTTGTATAAAGTCGCATAGTGGCCACCCTGAAGAAGAAGCCCGTTGTGACTGCCCACCTCGATAATTCTGCCTTTCTCCAAAACGATGATTCTATCCGCTGCTTTTACTGTAGATAACCGATGGGCGATCAAAATACTTGTGGATTCTGCCAGAATCAAAATTAACGCTTGCTGTATTTGCCACTCGGTGAATGGATCAATGCTAGCAGTCGCCTCGTCCAAAACAAATATGGCTGGTTTTTGCATCAGAACGCGCAACAATGCCACCAACTGGCGCTGCCCCATAGAGAGCATCGTCCCTCGTTCTCCTACAACTGTCGATAGACCGTTTGGTAATGTTTCCAACCATTCCCCATCACCAATTTTGCGTGCCATGGAAAGGATTTCCTCATTCGTCAAGCATTCTGGGTAGGAGCAGGCGTACCGGATATTGTCGGCAACCGTCCCCGAAAATAAGAAGGGAACTTGCGATACAATTCCCAACTGCCGCCTATATTGTTGCAGGTTTAATAAACGAATATCACAACCATCGATCAAAATGCTTCCTGACTGGTACTCATAAAACCTCGCGATTAATTTCGCGAGCGAAGATTTACCTGCACCGGTGTGTCCTACGATGGCGAGGTTTTCCCCAGGGTGGATGGTTAAATTGAAATCAGCGAGAACTGGCTCGGATTCAGCATAACGAAATGATACATTCTCGAATCGAATTTCCCCCTTCAGCTTCTTCACATCCTGTTTCTCCTTCTGGATAACGTTAGGTTCAGCATCCATTAGAGCAAATATTCGTTCCGCTGCACTCAAACCAGATTGGATATTCGACCAGAAAGCCGAGAGGTTCATAACAGGATCGAAAAACCGCCCCAAGCTAATGATGAATAAGTACCATGCCCCGATAGTCACAGCACCCTGGGCTGCGCTCAATCCTCCGGCATAAACAAGGGTTGCTGTGGCAATCCCTGCCAAAGCATTCAACGCCGGCCAGACCAGGGACAGGATAAATCCTCTCCACACGTTTACTCGGTACGAGGTCGTGTTTGCGGTGTTGAACGTCTCGAAGATCCCGGATTCCTGGCGGAAGTTTTTTGCTATTGCAATTCCACTAACGGTCTCCTTGATCGCCGAGTTAACATCTGCCATTGCTTGCATACCGCTCTTGGTAACCTTGCGAGCCAAGCGTCTGAAAAAAAGAGCCAACAGGAAAATAAATGGTAGAAAGGAAAAAAGCACCAACGATAAACGCCACTCGGTGCGAATGATGATGATCCCAAGTAACATAGCGTTCAGGATCTGGGCAGAAACATCCGTGATTATGGTTACCAATTCTCCCAGGGTGCTGGTGTCGGCATTGATACGTGAGACGATGCGGCCGGATGAGAATTGATCGTAGAAGGAAAGATCGTGTTCAACTGCAGCCCTGAACGCCTGATCTCTTAAGTTGAGGACCACATTACCTACGGTTCTGACTGTGAGTTTTCGGCGAACCCAATTTAATCCCCAATCGGTAACACCGATAACAAAAACAATCCCACCAATTAAGAGACTGGCGGCAATGCTTGGGACCGTCATTAAAGTGTTTAGTCCCTGGCTGATGATGACCGGCTGTGCAGCTGTAATCACTGCCAGCAGGATAGTGACGGCTACAATTACCGTGACTCGTTTGCGTTGGGCGGTGAAATTTCTAATAATCCGTTTCGCCAGGTCGCGATCTTTATACTGGCGATCGTATTTTTCTTCGTTTAGACCTTCGTAGAAACCCATTTGGGCAATAGATCAGGTAATCTTGGATTGGGTACTAAAAAAAACTGCTTACCCGGTTACCTGATTCCTATTCTCGAAATATGCGAGCATATGCGATGGATGAAGCCATGAGATCTTCGTGGTTCCCAATGGCAGCAATCCGCCCTTTGCGAAGGACAATGATCAGGTCAGCCCAGCGAATTTGGGAGAGGCGGTGAGTGATAATTATCGTTGTCCGCCCTTTAGCTGCTGCACCGATAGCGCGTTGGATCATATCTTCCGTCGCAGAGTCGATTGCACTTGTGGAATCATCCAAGATCAGGATGTGAGGATCGGTGAGGAAAGCACGAGCTATTGCCAGGCGCTGGCGTTGTCCGCCTGAAAGGGTTACCCCTCGTTCGCCAATGACTGTCTCATATCCTTTTTCAAACTCCCTAATAAACCCGTCTGCCTGTGCAGATTTTGCAGCTGATTCTATTTCATCCCTGGACGCCTCAGGGTTTCCAAAAGCTATATTTTCCGCAACTGAGCGAGAGAAAAGGAATACATCCTGCTCAATAATTGAGATCTGTGACCGTAAGGATGCCAAGTTCCATTCTCTTACATCTACCCCATCCACCAAGATATTGTCCGCTTGTGCAATCGTAGGTGCGGTTGACAAGTTTGGCGAGCGAGGTCTTGCCGGTACCAGTTTGCCCTACAATAGCAACTGTTTGTCCAGGCTTAACAATGAATGATACATCGCGCAGCACAGCTTCGCCTGTTGGGTAGGCAAAGGTTAGGTTTCGGAATTCAACCTCTCCCGTTATGGGTTGCGTGTAACCAGTTATATTCTGATCAAGATTGGTTTCCCGGTTGATGAGTTCAAGTATCCGCTGAGCGCTTGCGAGTCCAGATGATATAAGCGAATACGCCCAGATGGAGGTCCAGGTTGGAAATTCGAGCATTAATAAGATTCCAAAATATGCTACTACACCTCCGATATTTAGGATCCCCACCCGATATAGGAGGATGGCATGTAACAGTCCGCCTGCGAGGGCAATATAATATAATAAGGAGTGGCACAAAACGCGCTTCAATGTCTCCTTGCCGGATATTGTTATCACGCAACTTCCTGGAATTGATATTGAATCGTTTAATTTCTGCTTCTTCTTGTGCAGCACCCTTCATAGTCTCAATACCATCAAGGGCTTCAGATAAGTGCGTGTTCATCTTGCCAAAGGATTCTCTTACATCTTCGGTAATGGGATTTAATGTGCGCAAATACCATCTCAATGCAAAGAAATAGGCGATTGTGAATAGGATGGGAGTAAGTAGAAGAGACCAATGGTAGATGGGAGCGAAGAAAAATGGCATGACCAGGAATGTTAATGAACCGACCACCAGGTTAATGCCAGGACTAAACATATAATTTACTTCCCGCACATCGTTTGTTGCACGTGCCATTGTGTCGCCAACGGGTTGTAGGTTATGGAATGTCATGCTTTTCCCCAGCAAAGACACATATAGTTCATCTCGCACATCTCGCTCGATGCGTTGTGCGATCAATTCTGCCCCAAAATTACGTCCCAATTGAAGAATCCCCCTAAGAACCTGTGATCCTCCCATGATCAGCGCCAGGGGGAGCAAGACTTTCAGTTCTGGGGGAACTTTAAGCATGGCATTGAAAGCGTCCCCGTGAGCACCGGCACATAGTGCAGCCAGCGCAGCATTACCTATCGCACCGATGAACATGATTACCACCAGCCACCAATAACGTTTGGTGTGCGATAGTATCCAGCGTACGGGTGTCCGTCGGTCAAGTGTGTGACGGCGGGTAAGGGTAAATTCAGCCGGGTAATTGGATGAGGTCATTCGTATGCCAATTTTGGGGGAAGTGTTGAGTAGGCGCGAAAGATAATTCTACCACGCCAGGAAATATCGAAAAGCGCGCTGCATCTGGCAGCGCGCTCCTGTAATTTATCGATATTCCTCTACAGGTGTTTGGTAAAAATTACCAGATCGTCTCCATCCTTGTAGAAATCCTTCAGTGTTGCTTCCAGTGTATAACCGGTGGCAAGGTAAAACTTGCGAGTTGGTTCATATGCAGGCAACCCAGATGTTTCCAAGACGATTAAACGTCCACCTAAAGTGCGAACAGCTTCTTCGCTGGCTGCCAGTAATCTTCGCCCCACCCCGCCTCTATGAATGGTGGGATCGACTGCAATCCAGTACAAGTCAAAGGTTCCTGATGTGAGCGAGCGGGGGCCATAACAGGCGTAACCCAGAACACGTCCGTTCTCTTTATCAACCAGGAAATAATACCCGCTAACCAAGGGTCCCTGTTTTAGATATTCTTCCCATAATTCATCCACACATACCACTTCTTCCTTGCTGAAAACCGTGTTTGTTGCATTGATTGCATGGATTTGTGGTCCATCATCTTTATCTGGGATCGAAATCAATTATATCCATCCTTCCCGTTTCAATGCATAGAGTAAGTATCCGGTCAACCATATGAGGGTATGTAATCCCGGTGGCCCGTGCTGAATTCCAAAAACCAGCTTCAGGAGAAAGGTCGGGCAGTTCATTTACGTCGATAACGATACGGAATCCCATTCTTAAATCGGATATCCACCCGCCCCAAGTCTCTCAATCCCATGGCTCGGAACGAACCTTCTGCTGCCTTTTTAATATCTTGTGTTTGTTTTCGATTAAGCACAGCTGGCACGCGCGCGGGAATATTATTATAGTAAGGGGAGTCTGTCTTCCATTTGGATTCATAGGTGAGAAGTTGCTCAAGCGGGTTGGCAACCCAGGAAAAATCCTCTTCCGCTATGGGTAGGATTTCAAGAGGGTCATTTCCCCACATTGCCACTGCCATCTCACGTCCACAAATGAATTCCTCGACAATCGCAGGTTGTTCATACTTTTCAACGAATATATGCGATTTTTTGGAACAGGCGTTTCTGGTTGCTTACGACCGAATCAAGGTCAATCCCCATGCTCGCATCTTCGACCGATGGCTTAATGATGACTGGAAATTCAAGGTTAAATTCCCCTTTCGCATGTTCAAATACCTGGAAACGCGGTGTGGGTACTCCAAACTGGATCAGGCGTTCTTTGGACCGTGGTTTGTCAATGCATAATTCAATCGAATCTGCTTCTGCTCCAGTGTGTTTGAACCCCATCCGCTCGATAAGACGAATCACATTTACTGCACCCAGGTTATTGCCGTTAAACCCGTCGCAATTATTGAAAATGAATGTATTTTTTGGGGGAAAAGAAGCGAGGATGTCTTCGAGGTCCTCGAGATTGTCCCTGACTGCCAGTTTTGTAACCAGGGTACCCCAAACTGGTCAGGGCTTCAAACAAACATTGTGAAGTAGTTGCTGTAAATTGGACTGCTAGTAAATCCTGTGGATCGCCTCTGCAAATTTGTGCGTCTTCATTGAAAAGAATTACAACTTGATGACTCTTCCGGTTCATCGATACCTCGATGCAAATAACTCCCTTTTTAAGGGAGAAGGGTACGCAAACGTCTTCAAGCGCATTTGCGCCTTGGTGGATTGCTTTCTGTTGAATAAAAATCAATGTTTCCATATTGTTGGTAATCATACTCCAGTTTTGAATCTTAAAAAACCTGGTTGGATCGATCTTCGATAATTATATTCCACGATCATCAAATCACTTTAAATCCAATTAATTATCACTTGATATTTATTTCGTTATGGATTTCAAGATAGGTATTATGTCAATAAAACTAAATATTGGGAACCATAATACAAATTTAATTTGTCACACAAGTTTGTATCATAAGTCAATTGACTCACCTCAGTGTTCTATTGTAAACTTTCCTAACATTATTCCTTTGGAATGAGGCCAATTAATGAAAAAGAAGCGCAATTCATACCCGGTGTTTGTCGTGATCGTCTTTTTCTTCTTCACGCTCCTTCACCAGACTGATAAATTACTAATCGGCTCACTCCAAATCCCCGTCAGTAAAACTTTCAATCTCAACGATCTTCAGTGGGGATTGATCAATACAGGCGCGTTGATTGTTGGGACCGTTTTCTATCCACTGTGGGGGTACCTTTACGACCGATATGCGCGCTCCAAATTACTTGCATTGGCTTCCTTCATTTGGGGAGCAACAACATGGTTGAGCTCATTGGTAAGAACATACCCTCAATTCCTGGTAACGCGTTCTTCCACCGGTATTGACGATTCGGCCTATCCCGGTATGTACAGTTTGATCGCTGATTATTTTGGTCCAAAAATCCGCGGGAGGATTTATGGAGTGCTGCAGCTTGCTCAACCCCTTGGATATTTGGTGGGCATGATCCTGGCTTTGATGGTCGCTCCCCTACTGGATGGAAAACTATTTCACCTGGAAGGGTGGCGGTCGATTTTCCTGGTTACAGGGTTCGTTGGGGATCGTTATGGCGGTTGTGATATTCTTTGGAATTAAGGAAGTACCGCGCGGTCAGTCAGAGCCGGAATTTGAGGGGGTGGAAGATATCGGACAGGTACGTTTTAATTGGCCCGCGCTGAAGAATGCATTGCAAAAACGGACCATGTGGTTCATATTCCTACAAGGCTTCGCTGGAGTTTTCCCTTGGAATGTGATCACTTTTTTCTTCTTTGGATATTTGATGTTGGAAAGGGGATACGATAACACCTCAGTTCTCCTTACCATGGGACCTGTCGTAATAATCCTTGCAGCCGGGTATTTTGTGGGTGGTGCGTTGGGGGACTGGTTATTCAAACGCACCCTCAAGGGACGCATCACTTATCTCCAGCGTGGGCGTCATTCTAGGCGCAATATTCCTCTTCTTCGCTCTCCGAACCCCGGTTGCGGATAAAACTACCTTCTTTATCTTAATGAGCCTGACCGCAATATTTATGCCTTTTTCTTCACCCAATGTGACTTCAACGGTCTTCGACATCACATTGCCGGAAGTGCGAAGTTCTGCCCAGGCAGTTGAATATTTCGTTGAAAACAGTGGTGCGGCTCTTGCACCCACCATCGCTGGTGCGATTGCGTTTGCGGCTCACAGCAAACAATATGCCATCATGGTTGTATGTATTTCTGCCTGGGTTCTATGCTTCTTTTTGTACTTGGGAGCATTGTTTTTTGTGGATGGCGACATCAAGTCTCTTCGTTCGCAGTTAGCTGCAAGGGCGGCACAGAATAAAGCCAATAATATCGTTTGATTTCATAAGGGTGAATCAAGCTTCACTCTTTTTTGGCATTATGAAAATAATCCAAATCGATCTTTCTAGATCGGTCTCAGGTGCGGGAATTCCTTGCACTGCCTTACCGCGTCTACGCTGAAATTCCGCAATGGGTTCCCCCTATTAGGATGGATGATCGTCTCCGATTGCAACCGAAAAAGTACCCATTCTTCAAACATTCCAGGGCAGCATTTTTCATCGCACAAAATAATTCATCGCACGCTGGGCCGTTTGGCTGTGCTCGAACCTGTTCTTTATAATGAACACAACCATGAGCAAACCGCTTTTTTTTACTTGTTTGAATGCGAAAACGATCTTCCTGCTGCCACAGCATTGTTTAATCAAGGTTTCGAGTGGGCACATTCACGTGGCATGAAAAAGATGCTTGGTCCAAAAGGATTTACTGCTCTGGATGGGTTGGGAGTATTGGTAAAAGGGTTTGAACATCGCCCAGCCATGGGGTTGCCTTATAACCCACCTTATTATCCCGACCCTAATCGAGGCTCAGGGATTTAATAAAGCTGATGAAATTGTTTCTGGGTACTTGGGCGAGAATATTCATTTTCCTGAACGGGTTCACGAATTGGCTGCGCGGGTAAAAGAACGTCGTGGGTTGCATATCGCCCACTTCCACTCAAGGCACGAGTTACGGGCAGCTCTGGTGCATCTAAAATCCCTATATAACGGTGCATTGCAAGGTACAACCGGCGGTACCCCTATCACTGATTACGAATTAAAGGCTCTGGCAGATCAAATGATATGGTTTGCTGACCCACATTTGATCAAGATAGTCATGAAAGAGGATGTACCGGTGGGATTTCTTTTTGCATATCCGGACATTTCCGCTGCTCTCCAAAAGACTAAGGGACGACTTTTTCCTCTTTGGTTGGGTGACTGTCCTGAATGAACTCCGTAAAACGAAATGGATTAATATCAACGGAGCCGGGATGATTAAAGAGTATCGCGGCCTGGGCGGGACAGCCATTTTGTATAGCGAGATGATGAAAAGTGTGGCAGAAAACCCCCGTTATCGTCACGCTGAAGTGGTTCAGATTGGGTTGGAAAATGATAAGATGCAGCGTGAAATGGAGAATTTCGGAGTGGAATTTTTATAAAACCCATCGAACATACCAAAAGGATCTTACTTAAGATTTATTTGCCTGCGAGCATGATTGGAAAAGGAGAAGGATATGGTAAGAATTGTTGCAGATACCACCTCTGGGATTCCCCTCGAACTGTTAAAATCACTGAATATTCCGGTCATCCCCCAGGTAGTCGTTTTTGGGGATAAGTCATTCCGTGACGACACTGAAATTGATACGGCAACATTCTTATTAAAGCTTAAGGCATCCAGGGAACTCCCGAAAACAGCTGCACCTGCCCCGGCATGGTATAACCCGATATTCGAAGAAGCCAATCGGAATCACGAAAGTGTGATTGTAATCGCTCCCTCCGCAAAAGTAAGCGGGACGGTCCGCGCGGCTATGGTTGCCGCCCGAGGATTTCCCCGATGCGGATATCCGAGTAGTTGATTCACTTACCGTAGCAGGGAATCTTGCAACACTGGTTTTATTGGCAGATGATTGGGCTAAGTCTGGATTGGACGCTGACGCAATCGAAAAACGCTTGGTTGATTGGATAGCTCGTGGTCGGATTTATTTTCTGGTAAATACACTTGAATACCTCCAAAAAGGCGGCCGAATCGGGGGAGCCAAGGCTTTGATTGGTACAATGCTCCAGGTTAAACCAATTCTATGCGTAAATAATGGACAAGTGGAACCCTATGAACAACAGCGGACGAAGAAACGGGCATTGGCTCGTCTTCTGGAAATAGTGGAGGAACAATGTCCCAAGGGTCCTTCTCCTCATTTGTGCGTTATGCATGCTGATGCGAAGGGAGAAGGTAATGATCTTGCAGAAGGTTTTAAAAACAGGATGAAATTGTCTTCCGTCCCAGTCTATGAATTGCCTCCTGCAATTGTCGTTCATGGTGGTCCTGGCGTGTTGGCGGTGGGATTCTTTGTCTCTTAAATCCGCTATGGTATAATTTCCGGGCTATTGCGAAATTTCCCACGAATGTGGTCATAGGAGAGTATCTATATGTCTGGACACAGCCACTGGGCAACAATCCGGCGCAAGAAAGGTGCCGCAGACGCCAAGAAAGGTGCCATTTTCACCCGTCTTGCACGTGAGATCGTAATGGCAGCACGTGAAGGCGGGGGCGATGCAGACAGCAATTTCAGACTCGCACTCGCGATCGAAAAGGCACGCGCTGGCAACATGCCAAAGGAAAATATCGAACGTGCCATCAAACGGGGGACGGGGGATGATAAGGAAGGCACGATTTTTGAGGAGATTACTTACGAAGGCTTTGGTCCTCATGGCGTAGCCCTCATGTTGGAATGTGTCACTGACAATCGCAACCGCGCTGTTGCCGAAATCCGTCACCTGCTAAGCCGGGGCGGAGGAAATATGGCTGAGGCTGGTTCGGTTGGATGGCAATTTAGTCGCAACTCATATTTCTCATTCCCGGCTTCCCAGCTTGGGTATGACAAGGCATTCGAATTGGCGGTGGATGCAGGAGCCGAAGATGTTCAGGAAGATGGCGAAAACATCGAGATTATTGGCCCTGTTGAAGCATTTAAAAAGATTAGTGATGCACTCATTAAGGCAGGGGTTACTCCCGACGATGCTGGTTTGCGAATGATTGCCAAGCAGGATTTGGAACTTCCCGTAGACCAGACCCTTTCGGTTTTACGCGTCATTGAATCATTGGAAGAATTGGATGATGTCGCCAATGTATTCCATAACCTGAAAATATCTGACGAGGCTCTGGCGGCGCTTGAGGCTGAATAAACATGACGCTGGTTCTGGGGATTGACCCGGGGACTGCGACGACCGGTTACGGTCTGGTGCGCAACCGGGCAGACGGCTCTTTGGAACCCGTTGCTTTTGGTACCATTCGAACTCCAGCTGGTGATGAAGCTCAAAAACGATTATCAGACTCTTTTTCACCAAATGAATAATATTTTGCTTCTCCATCGCCCTGATTCAGTCGCGGTGGAGAAGTTATTTTTTCAGCGAAATATTTCTACTGCAATTGCTGTAGGACAGGCTCGTGGTGTCATATTGTTGGCGATCAACGAGGCAGAAGTGGATCTGGCTGAATATACCCCAAATGAAGTCAAGCTAGCTGTGGCTGGATATGGCAGCGCGGGTAAGAAACAGGTCCAGGAGATGGTAAAAGTACTCTTGGGGTTAAAGCTAATTCCCAAACCTGATGATGCTGCTGATGCTCTTGCCATAGCCATAACACACCTGAATACACAAAAATATGGTGAATTATGATTGCGACAATACGTGGCGAAGTAACACAAGTGGAAGATAACGGTCTCATCATTGAGGTCAGCGGTGTTGGTCTACGCGTCTTTGTGCCAAGACCGTTGCGCGAGCGAATCAAGGCAGGGGAAGCGATTTTCCTTTTTACCCACTTGGTCATTCGGGAAGATGATTGGAAAGTATACGGTTTTGACTCCCAATCTGATCGCGAGTTGTTTACAACCTTGCTTGGGGTGGATGGAGTGGGACCGAGGACAGCTTTGTCAGTCCTCTCGACCCTCAACCTGGATACCGTTCAACGGGCTGTTTTCAATGACGAGCCTGACTTGTTGAGCCGCGTCCCAGGAGTTGGAAAAAAGACAGCACAAAAATTGGTGCTTTATCTTCATGATCGGTTGAAACCACTAAGCGGATTGGAAAAAATTGCGACAATGTCAGAATCTGATTCTGAAGTTTTAGCAGCCCTCACAGCCCTGGGCTATTCCGTTGTCGAAGCTCAAACCGCCATACAATCCATCCCAATGGACACACCCGATGATGTTGAGCAGCGCTTGCGGTTAGCATTACAGCAGTTCACTGGGAAATAAGCATTCGGGATAATTTTGTGAAATAAATAATCGGGGGAAGCAAGAAGGGGAAATACCGAGGAATTTCCGATGACACGAAATTCTTTGAGGAACTGCGCGTTGGTAATTCTTTCACCCTGGCAAAATAACAAGCAGTATAATTTGCGGGGTTTTGTTTATTAAATTCCAGGTATTTCTATGTCGCTAATAAATGCAAACAACATTTCAAAATCATTCGGTCCGGTGGACCTGTTTTCTGCGGTCTCCTTTGCGATTCCCAAGGGTTCCCGACTTGCCTTGGTAGGTCCAAATGGTTGTGGCAAAACCACTCTTCTGCGAATATTGGCTGGTTTGGACGAACCTTCCGGGGGAAAGATTTCACGCGCTAAATCACTCCGCATAGGTTACCTTCCTCAGGAAGCTGAGTTTGATATGGAGGGCACGGTTTGGGATGCTTGCTTTTCTGTCTTTAGCGATCTCATATCCCGGCAAGAAGAATTGGAGAAACTTGAAGCGGAAATGTCCTTTCCGGAAACTCGTGATCAGGCTATGTTCCGCTACGGTCCCCTCCAGCATGAATTCGAACGCAGAGGTGGGTACACATTCCATACTCTAATCAAGCAAGTTCTTACAGGCTTGGGTTTTTCAACAAGTGATTTCCAAATGCCTTTGAGTCACCTTTCTGGAGGTCAGCGTACCCGTGCTTTCCTTGCCCGCCTCCTTCTCTCTGAACCTGATTTATTGATGCTCGATGAACCCACAAATCATTTGGATATTGCTGCAGTTGAATGGTTGGAAGGGTACCTGGATCAGTGGAAGGGCGCAGTGGTCATTGTTTCTCACGACCGGTACTTTCTCGACCAGGTTGCAAACGGGATCCTGGAAATGGCTTTCGGAGCCACCGAACATTATCCGGGAAATTATTCGGCTTACCTTCAGACTCGGGAACTGCGCTGGGAGCACCGCCGGGAAACCTTTGATTCTGAAAAAGAAAAATTGCTAAAAGATGTCGAATATATTAAGAAAAACATTTCTGGTCAAAATGTCAGTCAAGCAAAAGGAAAGTTGCGTCGGCTAAGTCGCATCGTACAGGCGATCGAACAAGTTGGGATGGAGGCGGTGGTCAACCAGAAATGGGCGGAAACTGCCGAATGTGTTACCATAGGTACATCACCCTTTGGGCCTGAAGAAGCGGAACGACGCGTCCGTGGTTTGCGAGCTCCCCTCCGGACGTTACCCAAACTTCATCTGAATCTTCGCCTTGCAGTCCGTTCAGGAGAATTGGTTCTACGGACATCTGACCTTTGCATTGGTTACCCGGGCCGGTTGTTGTTTTCTGCCCCGGATATTGTCTTGCGGCGTGGAGATTGCGCAGCTCTAATTGGTCCAAATGGGGCTGGGAAAACCACCTTCCTAAAGACCGTATTAGGTGATTTGGAACCGCTAGAAGGGGAGGTAAAATTAGGGGCGTCATTGAAGATCGGTTACTTTGCACAGGCGCATGAAGGACTGAACCCTGAAAACACTCTTGTCCAGGAAATCGATTCAATAATGCCGCATTGGCTACCTGGACAAATACGAGAATATCTCGGGAAATACTTGTTTTCTGGAGACGAAGCTTTTAAAAAGGTGTCTGTATTAAGTGGGGGCGAACGGGGAAGGCTGGCACTCGCGAAATTGGCATTGCAAGACACCAACCTCCTATTGCTCGACGAACCTACCAACCACCTCGATATTCCTTCCCAGGAAGTGTTAGAGGCTGTCCTGGATGATTATGACGGAACCATTATGCTGGTGACGCACGATCGCTATCTGATCGATGCCCTCGGGACGCAGATCTGGGAAATTGAGCCGGACGAATCACAACTATCAGTTTTTGAGGGGACGTACAGCCAACGGCGGGAGGAGCGGGAACGCCTTGCCTCCCTTCGCCCTATTGAATCTACTCAAAAATCCATTCCTCGCGTCGTTCGCCGTACTGGCGATCCGGCGGTAAAGGAGGAACGCCGAAGAATTGCCCGGCTACAGGAATTGGAGAATAAAATTGCTGCGCTTGAAATCCAGATCTCCGATCTTGGACGGAAACTAGAAAAGCCACCCAAGGATACTGCGTTGGTACGCAAATGGGGGAACCAGTACGCAGCATTGCAGGCTGAAATGGACTTATGGCTGGCAGAATGGGAAGGGTTGAGCTTGGATCGATGAACACCGGACAAATCAGTTTACAGAATGAAATCCCGGGATGGTTTTTATTGATAATCAATCAAGTTATTCGATACTCAAACCGGTAAGGTAAAAAAAATCCCGCGGCGATTCGGATAAATATCGGTCGACATTCGCCACCATTAAGCCGGGTAGCAGCGGCTCCGCGGCCAATCCAGAACCAGAAGCTTGGATTTTAACAAATAATACCCAATAATTATTAATGTCTAATTGGATGGCATTATATGCACCTACAGCCAGCATGGACCTCGCAAGAGCTTCCATTGTCAGGCTGGGACCGCAAAAATAGTACAATGTTTGATTTTCTCGACTCAATCCAATCCCAGAACGAATCGTCGGAGAAACATCGCTAACTGTATACCCCCAGTCCTGCGGAGAATTATTGTAGATCCGTTGATTAATTTCCCCATATCGGATCACCAGGGGACCATTTTGCCTGAAGGAAGAAATATTAGGGCTCATATTCAAATCAACGCCCCATTCTCCGAGGCGTACTTCGCCATCCTGATTGATCACCAACGTCCCCAGTCCATCCCGCGGTGGAAGCGCTTGGTCGCCATCGGACATGGCTCCGAACTGACCATGTCTAGCCTGGAATCCTCCGTTGAATTCCGCTAAAAGTGTCTTGCCAAGAAGATCGGTTTCTGGCAAATTTCCTGTGTGTTTGGGAGCACCTGGCAGGGTGGGGTCTTCCTTTCCCAGCACATAGTGCAGCCTGGTTTTGCCAAGATCCATCGCAACGATAGTCACTAATGAATATGGCCTTTCCGGATCAGGTTGGACGAAAGTTTTGTAAGCGACTGTCTGCCCCTGGGCATCTTGAATGTATGCGATCCACCCTCCTTCACCATTTACGTTGCTGATTTGCGAGATTGAGACTGGCTGCCAAGGTATTAGGACAGAGGGTGTGGGAATGGAAGTCCGGGTTCTGTTGGGCGTCCCAGTAGCTACCAATATTCGGGGAGTGACAGATTTGACGGCCATGGCCAAACTCTGGGTCGATAAAGGTGTGAAGGCCCAATCATTTGATGGATCTGCAATTCCTAATTGGTATTTCCACATATTTATAACGTCCTGGGCTTGAAAGACAATCATCTCAATTTTCGCCACAGGTTTGTCCCCGATAATCTCGCGAAGGTGGTCCGCCCCACTGGCTCCAAGAAAAGGATATTCGGCCACAATCGTGAGTAATACAATTAACACAATCAACCCAGCAATAGCGATCACACCACCCAGCTTCACAAATCGCTCATTGCGTGAATATGGAGAGCAGGAGTATTTTTGTCCTGACTTTTTCAGACTCCCGAAAATTTCCTTCATTTTTATTCTCTGAGGACTAGAATGGAACCTCGACCTGCGGAATATACACCCGAATGGCTGCTTCGCCGCTGACCGGGCACTTGTATTCACAGATACCACAGCCAATGCATTTCTCCCTCAGAACGTGGGGCAATTTTAAACTTACAGTGTGACCATCAGGTCCCCAAACCTCAGCCGATTCCAGTAGGATGGCTTTCTCAGGCAGCGGACACATTTCTTCGCACACCAAGCATGTTTGGTGATCAGACCAGGGAATACATCTATTTTCGTTGATATATGCCAAGCCGATCACCAGTTCCCGTTTCTTTGCCAAATCAAGTGAGGGAATGGCCTGCACAGGGCAAACCTGCCCGCAGGCATTGCAGGAATAGTCACAGTACCCCAGCCGGGGTGCCAGGATGGGGGAACCCAGCCCCGCCACCCCCGCTTCGAACACTGACGGCTGCAACCCACCTGTGGGGCAAACACGAACGCATTCATTGCAGCGGGTGCATTTCGTAAAAGCTACCACATCCTGGTTGGTTTCGCGCACCCCGGGTGGTCGGATCAGGTATGGTGACTGGCGTTTGGCCGGTTCATCGCTTTTCAAGAGAGCTATGGCAACTACGGTGGCACTTACAGCCAACAGGCTTTCTTTAATATCCGGGTTGTATCCCGTCCATTTTTCTGGTGTAAATACCGGCGCGAATTTAGTCTGTCCGCGCGGACAGGCTTCCAGGCAATCCAGGCACATCGTGCATTCTGACGGGTCGCTCGAATAATCTTTGGCTGGGTTGATCGTCCCAGTAGGACAGATATCCGTGCAAATTGTGCAGCCTTTGCATTCCGTCCCCACCTTGCGGCGGAAGATTGATAACTTGCTCAACCAGCCGAGTGCTCCTCCCAGCGGGCAAAGGTATCGGCACCAAAAACGGGCAGCCAAAAGATCAAGAAAGATAACTACCAGGAAGATACCTGCATATAACAGTCCGTCCCGATAAAAGACCGGTTGGGCAGGAAGCACAGCTGGTCTGATAAAATTATCAAACGCCGATAATGGTTTTTCCAGAGCGGGTAAATGAACCAGGGCTGATTCAATGCCTGCGACTAATCGGTCAAGGGCAGGCCAGATACTCACGGTAAAGGTTCGCAGGAGCAGGGTCAGAGGGTCAAAGAATAAAAGTGTCAGGTTCCCAAACATCGCCGCGATCAAAATGACGATGACGAAGTCGAATTTAACCCTACGCCAACCTTCTGAAGGGGCGGGGTGTTTTTTTCTCCAGCTTTTGAGCGGAAAAATATCGAGGATGGTACCCAGAGGGCACAACCAGCCGCACCATGCCCGCCCGAAAATGACTGTTAGAAAGATGACAATTAACGCCATGGCTGATCCAGCCAGGAAGGTCCGGCTGGCGATCAAGTGCGCCAGGATTAGGAGGGGATCCAATCGCATAGGGATGTTAACCAGGGCAGCCGGACCGCCATCCTGGCGTGACCAAGCGAACAAGGCAACAAAAAGGAATAAGGCCAGGTACTGCACGGTCTTCCGGAAAATTATCCAGGGGCCCATGACCTGTCCTTTTACGATCTTTCGTCTTCCTTTTTTGGGAAGGATTGCCTGGTTATCCATAGTTAATCCAGAGAATTTTATGCAGATATGTCGATCACACGAATGTTCAGGTTCTGCAGGTCACTCCTCCCCAACCCCATGCTGGTTCCGAAGCGAATAAACCCCAGGTCTTCAGGTTTCATCCCGAACAGGGAAGTTGCCAGGCTGTCAACTGCGACTACATCCGTGCTTGCGATCACGGTATCTCTCTTTTGCACGTCAGCCAGGTTACCGCCCGTTGGGCCATTGGCTGTAAGGATCCGCACTGCGTCTAACACCGTTAATTGAGGTCTGATAAGAGAGTTCAGATCGGCGATGCTTTGATGAAGGTCCAAATGAAGTGCGCCCCTGTTTTCGATCACCCCCATCAGGTTTTTCATTCCCAGGGTAAGCCCCGAAGATCCGTGTTGTTTGGCAATCGGCACATTTATTACAACGTCCGCATTGAGAATATCTTCGAAAACGCTGGTTGATTTCAAAAATACTCCCGCCGGGATTTGGGTGGCAATGTATTTATAAGCCGGCATACTGCCCATTTCCCCACCAGCAGCTTCAACTTGCTCCTGGATCCCACTTACCTCATAGGCTTTTTGTCTTGACCCCTGAAAGGGAGCATCAATTACCTTTACGCTGGCGGCACCGGCTTCGAAACACATCTTAACCAGTGTTCCAACCACCCAAGGGTTGGTCGTGGAGGCGTATTCGTAACCATGATTTGCCGTGCAAATGTTGGGTTTGATGATCACATTCGCCCCCCTTTGCACAAACCTTGTTATTCCACCCAGAGCATCGACCGCCAGCCTTGTCAGGGTTTCGGGTTCGCCGCCCCTTGTAACAACCATATCTGGTATTGGAAGTTGAGTGTCAGTTGGGGAGGGATTGGACCTGGTGGCAGCTGGATTATCCATTGTAGCCACAGACCCACCAGGGGAGGTAGAGTCGGGGGTTGGCTGAAGTGCGGTGTTTGTTGGCAGGATGGCCGGGGGTACTGGTGTTGGTAATGATTGCCCACAAGCATCCAGGAATGCGCTTAGCGTGAAGGCCCCTGCGCTCGCTGCCGCAGCTTTCAGAAAGTCGCGCCTCGACATTTTACCCATGATTTACCTCCATAAACCAAATTATGGAATTCCCTCCAGGATTACTTAACCTTTATTTTAGCTTTGCCAACTTTGCTGCTCACGACATCTTTTCTTTTTGTTGAGCTTTTCTTTGAGTCCCTTTTTCCAATTTTATCTTTCGAGTTCTTCCCACTCCCTTGTTTCCTAATAGGTTGTTTTAATTTGATCTCCGACTGAGGAGCATTCAATTCCGCGAATTTATCCTTGATGGAAACAGTGCCAGCTCCCGCAAGGCTCTGGTACACCGCTCCCCATTGCTGCCCGATTACAACACGCCAGTCAAGGAAAACGTGACACTGGTACCCTCCCAGTTCCACGTACAAACCTTTCCCGAATAGCTCACTACACGACCGGATATATTCCAGCCCAGTGACGTAATCCTTAAAAATAGCATATTGTTCATTTGGGAGGGATAATGCTTCAGCAAGCGTTTTTTGCACGAGGTTCCCGCTAACCTTATCCATGGCTGCCGCTGAAGTCTTAATCCAGCCGCGAGTCTCGGCATATTTATTGTGATAGACCACCAGGGCGCGTTCATCACCCATGCGATTGGAAAAGGCGAATACATCCTCATTGACAGTTCCACCTCCGCCGCGGGAGGCCGTCGTATAAAAATCGTACAGCCGGAAATTCTCCACCTCTGCAAAAAGTGCCCGCCGGTGAGTTAATGGGAAAATACGCCACTCATGCCCGCGCACCAGGCCTTCGTCCATTGACTCATCCCATTTGGCATGCCGGTACTCCATGCCATATTTCTCCCGGTATCCTTCGATCTGCCCGTGACCAAACATTGGTAAACCCGGCATGGTCACCAACAGTGTACAGACGCCAAAGTATTTATCGGTTGTGCCGAACTGCTCGGAGGCGGTTTTTTCGTCGGGGTTGTTCATGAAATTGACATAGCGCTTGAGCACCTGCGGATCGAATTCAAGCGTGTTCTTTATAACCTGCCGGTACTTAGCATTATCCTCATCTCGCAGCATATGCATAAAAGCCGAGTTGTATACCCGGTGCATTCCCAGGGTGCGTACGAAATACCCTTCCATCAGCCAGAATGCTTCAGCCAGAAGAAGCGTATCCGGAACTTCCGCTGCCACCCGGTCCACCACCTCACGCCAGAATTCGTTTGGGATGGCTTGCTCGAACAGAGCACGTGTCATCCCGTGCTCAGAGCGAGAAGGGATTGCCCCTCCCTGGCCAGGCTCGGGAAACCACAAGCGCTGGATGTGTTTCTTTGCCAGCGTCATGGCGGCATCAAAACGGATGATAGGAAAATTGCGTGCCACATGGAGGATGGTCTGGATGATTGCCTCGCGAACATCCGCATTGGAAAAGTCCAATTGAGCGGTATCATTCCAGGGCAGGGAGGTACCGTCGTTGCCATGATAAATAAAGCGTGCATCCCCCGTCCAGCGGTCCAGGCGTTTGAACACCACTGCCGCGTCGGTTTTATCGTAATAGTGGTCCTCGATTTGGATCCCGACCCTGCTATCATTCGAAAGATCCGGGCCATTGAAGGCGTAATTTGGATACGGCGGATTAGGCAGGCTCAGGAACCAGTCGGGATGTTCAACCACCCAGCGCGAATCAATCCCGATGTGGTTGGGAACCATATCTGCAGAAAGCCGGACGCCGTGCTGCCAAGCGCGCCAACGCAGGTCATCCAATGCCTCCCAGCCTCCCAGGTCGCCCGCGATCTGGTAATCCATTAATGAATAGGCTGATGCCACTGCGTCGGGTTGCCCCATCATTTGCTTGATGCGCTGTGAGGCACGGCTGCGCTCCCACAGCCCGATCAACCACAAGCCGCTGATGCCCCGCTGTTGAAGCAGTTCCAATTCTTCGTCCGGGATTTGGTTCAGGGCATGGATGTCGCGCTGGTATTTCTTCGAAAGCTGGTCCAGCCAGACATAAGAATTCTTGGCAATCAGCACCAGCCGCGGCATCCAGTCTTTGTCCGGGCTGAACCGTTCGTACTCAGTATAATCGAGGCCGGTGAAGGTGGGCACCTCAGCGTTCCCGGCGAACCCGCCCGCGAAAATCCCCCGCATGAGTTCCTCTTTGACGTAGTCCAGTCCACGCCGGATCTTCAGCACAAAACCCTCCCCCAGCAAGTCACCCCAGCGAGTCAGCAAGAACTCCAACTGCGCCGAGAGTGAATAGGGTGCGATTCGTGCCGGCGCAAGCAGCACTTCGATCAGCGTCTCACTTTTATCCACATTTACAGCCCCGGTCCCAAAACCGGGCTGTGCATTGAAGAATTCCGTCAAAACTTTTATAGTACGTTCATAAGGGCTGGAGTGCTTGAGCGGTTCCTCGTCGAAAAGTTCCTTATATGCCTGGGTGGCAGGGTTCTGGTTGGTGATGTGCAGGATGACCATCTCTTCGAACGCCATTGAACGATTCGGTTTTTCACCTGCTTCCAAGTCAAGATACTGCCGGGAATTAAGTTCACCCCGATACACAGCCGCGGGAGGAAAGTACTCGATAAATTTCAGCAGTGTAGCCTCCGCATCCACACCGACTGCCTGCAAGGCGCGCTCCATTACACCCGGGTTCACCTTCTCGTACTCCCGGACCAGGATGTGCAGGATCTCATCGATCAACCCCATGGCATTGATATCCCCCGCCGGAACCGTTTGCCCATTCACCCTGGTCATGCTCTCAGCAAAGCGCCGCGCCGCAGAGAAATCGGCCAGGATCACATTGCCATTCAAGGAGAACAACCTCTCGTCGAACTGGTATTTTTTCCTAGCCTTGCGGGATACGTGGAATTCAAACCCATTGCCCCCGGGGCTCGAAAAAAAGGTTTCTTTCATCCGGACTCCTCCAACAAATCTCTACAACAACGTTCTCTTAATCATACCCGATTTGGGGAGAGGATTTGGGAAATACCCTGCTAATGGAGAAAAAGAAGCTGAGAATTTACCTGGTTCTGGGAATCAGACCGCACACCACGCCGTAAAGGACCGCCAGGATCAGCAGGGTAAATTTGAGACTGGCGCACAGGCCGGTGAGGAATGTCATCGGAGCGCTTACCAGTCCGGTCAACAGTTGCCGGGCCAGTCCAACGTTTTCCAAGGCATCAAAGATAGCTGCCGCGCAGACCGCATAGACTGCCCAGATTCCCAGCCGCCTCAGGCTAGACGAATGCCTCCCAGCGGCGAGGAGAGCGCCCAATGCCACCGTCAGTGCATAGGAGGGTATGAACAGGTAATCCAGGCCGAGGCTAAACGCTGCGGATAGACTTGGACGTCCCGCCCATGAGGCGAGAATGGCTTGCGCCTTTTCCACCGACCAGGCAAACTGGTGCGAGACGATGCCAGCAGGGGCTGCCAGGGTAACCAGGGGAGCGTTGAGCACCTGGAAAACCGCGAACAGCACCAAGGTCCAGGCCAGTAGCCCAAGGAAGACCGCCTTCCCGTTCCGATGGTAGATCAGGGACAAGCGGTGATTCACGGGATGGCCCTGCGGTACACCCTATGGTTCTTGTATTCCACTCCGTTCAGGTTCTTCAAGTCGGCGCGCATCTGCCTGGTCGTTTCGGCCACCTGGGTCATTTCCACGAATTCGAACTGCTTGAAGTCCAGCATCGTTTTACCCATTTCGTAGTACAGCAAGGCGTTACCGCCGGTGCCCTGGAAATCGGGCAGGACCCCCATTCCGTTGCCCGACACGGTCTTCGTGCGTTTCATCTCCCACAAGATGTCCAGGATGCCAAACGGGAACAGGCGTCCCTTTGCACGCTGGATGGCAGCCGACACGTCAGGGAAGGCGAACAGGAAGCCAACGATATCTTCTCCGTGCATGATCAACTTGATCAGGCGGTGATTGGCGACCATGAAGACGTTCTGGACGGCGTAATCCACATCACCCTGGGTAAACGGGTAATATTCCCAGTTGTTGATGAAGGTCTTGTTGTACGTTTTCCCGATGCGCTGCGCCCAGCCCACCAGTTCTTTCTTGCTCTTGAAGTGCTTAACCCACAAGTTGCCGCGCTTCAAGGCCCATTGGGCGATGCGCTCAACCCGCTCAGGGATTTTAAAAGCCTCCGCCGGCAAGTAACAAGAGACGAAATCTACTTCCTTCTCGAATCCCAACTGGTCGATCAGCCGTTGATAATATGGAAAGTTATAGTTCATCATCGTCATCATCTGGCGTATGTCATGACCTTCGATCAACAGCCCGTACCCGTCGAAGGGGGAGAGTCCCTTGGGACCGATCAGCGTGTCGAGCCCGCGCTCACGGGCCCAATCATAAACGGCTCCGAACAACGCCCGGGCTACGTCAATGTCATCGATGCAGTCGAAAAAATAAAACTGGGCCTTTTTAGCGTGGTGATAATCGTTGAAGAGCTTGTTCACCCCTGCGCAAATACGTCCCACAACCTTGCCATCGAAAACTGCCAAAAAGAAATCGGCCTCGTTGAATTCAAAGAATGGATGTTTCTTTCGATTCAGCGGTAAATAGGCATCCATGAAGAGGGGCGGCACCCATTGAGGACAGTCCTTGTAAAGATCATAATAAAATTCCACGAAGCGCTTGACTTGGGCCTTGTTTTCCGTATCAACTTTTTCAATGGTAAGCATGAAGACTCCTTGGGTACGAATAATTATTTATGAAGTATATAGCACATTGCCCAGTAAAACCATTTACTTCTCATATTCCAGACAGTGGAAGTTCCAGGTCTGAACCACCGTATCTTAATGTGAGCAGTCTTTCCGGTGACAACGTGGAATGGCGATTTTGTGCGATAATTAACCGGAGGATAGAATCTCATAACCATAACACCGTCGTTTCCCGGGAGATGTCATACGAAAAAAGCGTAAGGAGAAAATTATGCCAACAAAAACAGAAGAGTTTCACGTCAATGGCGAAGAGCTGATCGCGAGGATCAAGAAATTGGTCCACGAGGGTAACATCCGCAAGATCATCATCAAGGACAAGGACGGCAAGGTGCTGATCGAGTTCCCGATGACCCTTGGGGTGGTGGGACTGGTGCTTGCTCCCACCCTGGCCGCGGTGGGAGCCATTGCTGCGCTGGTATCGGAAGCCACCATCGTGGTGGAAAAAGACGCGTAGTCCAAGTATCCGAAATATGGCTAAAACTATTGTTCGAAATCTGCATGCATTTGAGGAGCCATGAATCCTCCGTTCAAACCGTCTCAGGATAAACTGACCCGACAAAGGAACGAACGCGCTTCATCATATGTGCGCATCGGAATCCAATCTGGCAGTGTTGGATTGACCTTATCAGAAGCTCTTGTGCTTGGCTTGCTTCGGCAGAGGGTGAACACTTTTTTCACCGTATTTGGACACGGTTCAACCGAAGTTGGCGAAGTACTTCGCATCTACCAGCAAGCCGGCCTTGTCAAGGTATATGGGGTGCGCAGCGAAATTGAAGCCTCACACGCAGCCGTTGCTTTACGTTGGATTACTAATGAGAAGGCTGCAGTGGTTACCTCGATCGGTCCCGGCGCACTTCAAGCCATGTCCGCCTCAATAGTCCCAGCATCCGATGGGATAGGTGTTTGGTATTTGCTTGGTGACGAAACGACCGAGGATGAGGGTTATAACTTGCAGCAAATCCCCAGGCATGAGCAAGGTAAATTCCTTCAAATGGCTGCCGTAATGGGGGGTGCCTATTCCCTCCACACACCATTAGCGCTTCCTACAGCCTTGCAGCGAGGAGCAGCGATCGTGGACCATCCATATCGACCCGGACCATTCTTCCTGCTCTTGCCCATGAATACCCAGGCTGCCTGGCTGCCCAATTTCAACCCGGATGAATTGCCGGAAGTTCCTCATGTTTCTCTTGGCGCTGCGCTTGGGAATTACGCTCAAGCAGTAGAATGGATCAACGAAGCGCGGAAAGTGGTGATAAAGGTCGGAGGGGGTGGACGTCTGGCAGGCCCGGAATTGTCCATATTACTGGATCGTTCGGGAGGAGTCCTGGTTCATTCACCAATTGCTGCGGGTTGTGTCCCTTACCGGCACCCACAAAATATGGCCGTGGGCGGTTCAAAAGGATCTCTTTGCGGAAATTTTGCCATGGAGGAGGCTGATCTCCTGATCGCGGTAGGAACGCGGGCAGTTTGCCAGTCGGATTGCTCTCGCACGGGTTATCCCAATGTAAAAAGGGTAATCAATATCAACGCCGACCTGGACGATGCCAGCCACTATAATCACACATTAATACTCCTAGGGGATGTTCGACACACTTTAGATAAACTAAACCAGTCCCTCGGTCAGGTGCTCCGAGGAAAACATGAGTGGCTCAATGCTTGCTCGGAAAAAAAGGCGGAATGGGAGGAATTTAAGGAAAAGCGTTATCAGACTCCGGTTTTGACTGACAAATATTGGGACGGACCGGTACTGACCCAACCAGTAGCAATCAAATTGGCGACAGATTGGGCCAAATCTCGAGGAGTAGTTTGTATTTTTGACGCTGGGGATGTCCAGGCAAACGGATTCCAAGTTGTTGAAGATGAATCTCCAGGTCAGACTTTCACAGAAACAGGAGCAAGTTATATGGGCTTTGCTGTTTCAGCTTTGCTTGCGACGGGTGTGGCATCGACACCGTTTTACGCCCTGGCCGTGACCGGCGATGGTTCCTTCACAATGAACCCACAGATCTTGATTGACGGTTCACAACATGGCGCACGTGGGTGCATCCTGCTGCTTGATAATGGTCGCATGGGAGCAATCACTGGTTTACAGATGGACCAGTATGGGGAAGGTTTTGCCACCTGGAATACATTGAAAGTGGATTACCTTGCCTGGGCTCGGGCAGTCCCCGGTGTTTTAGCCTTGGACGGTGGTCGGACGGTGGAATCTCTCCGGTTAGCCTTGGAACAGGCTGGGAATCATGCAGGGCTTTCGCTGATCCACTTGCCCGTGTATTACGGGACCGATCCGCAAGGAGGAATGGGAGTCTACGGGCGGTGGAACGTGGGCAGTTGGAGCGATGAAGTTCAAGCTTTGCGACATGAGATCGGGTTGTAAATATGGATGAAACAAACCTTTTCGAAGGACTTCATGGAGCTTACCCGCGCGCCCTGTATCGCGCCATGGGAGTTCAAGATGCTGATTTTAAGAAACCTTTGATCGGGATCGTCAATTCTTGGAGCGAGGTAAATCCCGGGCATTTTCATTTGCGCCAACTCGCCGATTGGGTCAAGCAGGGAGTTCGCGAGATGGGCGGGACGCCAGCTGAGTTCAACACGGTCGCACCCTGCGATGGGATTGCCCAAGGCAAAGGCATGCACTATATCCTTCCCTTGCGGGATGTGATCGCTGCCTCCATCGAATTAATGGTGGGTGCCAACCGCTTTGAAGGGCTCGTGATGCTTTGTAACTGTGACAAGGTTGTGCCGGGCATGTTAATGGCTGCTGCTAGACTTGACCTTCCCACCCTTTTCGTAATTGGAGGTCCGATGCTCTCCGGCAAGGTGGGAGAGCGAGAGGTGATGACCAGCGACGTCAAGGAAGGGATGGGGAAACTGTCGGCAAAGGAGATTTCTCCTGCTGAATTCTTTGAGATCGAGAGCTATGCCTGTCCGGGTCCAGGTGCCTGCAATTTCATGGGAACGGCCAGCACCATGAATTGTGTTACCGAAACGCTGGGTCTCACTCTACCTCGCTGCGCCACGCTGCCTGCCATACATCCTGACCGCCGGGAATTGTGCTTGGAAAGTGGGCACCAAATTGTCAGGATCGTGAGGCAAAAGCTGACCGCCCGCAAGTTCCTCTCCCGCGAAAGCCTGGAGAATGCCATCCGCGTAGTCCTTGCGCTGGGAGGATCCACAAATGCCACTTTGCATATCCCTGCAATCGCTCATGAGGCCGGGATAGAAATGGGCTGGGATGTCTTTGACGAGCTCAGCCGTCGAACCCCCTTGATTGGACAGTTTCGTCCCAGCAGTCGATTTACTGTCATTGACCTGGATAAAGCTGGAGGCATCCCTGCTGTCCTGAATATACTTTCGCCCCTCATGCATCTTGACCTACCAACCGTGACTGGAGAAACTTTGCGTATTCGGGTTGCTGGCACGGTTAACCTCCGTCCCGATGTGCTCCACTCTCTAGAAGCTCCAATTTCTCCGGAGGGCGGTCTCGCCATTTTGCACGGCAACCTCGCCGCGGACGGTGCCGTCGTCAAGCAAAGCGGGGTGGCTGCCAGCATGCTTCGGCACACGGGTCAGGCGAGGGTGTTCGAATGTGAAGAAGAGCTGGAAAATTCGCTTCCATCACAACCAGTCCAGGCAGGCGATGTTCTTGTCATCCGCAATGAAGGGCCGCGCGGTGGGCCGGGCATGCGCGAGCTGTCCATCCCTGCCGCCATGTTGACCGGGATGGGGCTGAATGATTCGGTGGCAATGATCACGGACGGGCGTTTCTCAGGTGCAACCCGCGGCCCGTGTATCGGGCATATCTCACCCGAGGCGTTTGTTGGCGGGGTCATAGCACTGGTCAGGGATGGCGACCAGATTGAGATCGATATCCCTGGCAGGCGGCTCGAGTTACTGGTCTCTGACGAAGAACTCTCCCGCCGCAGGGTTGATTGGAAGCCGCGTATCCCAGCGTTGGACGGTGGTTTTCTTGATTTGTACAGGCAGACAGTTACGCAGGCTAACCAAGGCGCGATCCTGAAAGCCTGAACCTTCCCACCAAATGGTAATAACCGGAGATGAACATCATGCATATTGAACCCTTATCCAAGACTCTCTCCAAGACACTCTCCAAGGTGAAGCGATGAACCCGATCCGTGTTGCGATCGTTGGATGCGGCCGCATCTCCGGTCTGCACCAGCGTGGGTACCGCGAAAGGGAGGATGCCAGGATCGTTGCTGTATGTGACACCAACCGATCGAATGCTAAAAAGCAAGCGAAGGAGTGGGGCGTGGAGAAGGTTTACTCCAACTACGACCAGGTTCTCAGCGACAAGGAGGTGGACGTGGTCGAACTGCTCACGCCTCACCACCTGCACTGCCCCATGACAGTCCAGGCTTGCCAAGCTGGAAAACACGTCTCGGTACAAAAGCCCATGGCGCTCTCCGCTGCGGAGGCTGATGAAATGATCGCCGCGTCTAATAGGGCTGGGGTGACCCTGCGCGTCTACGAGACGTTCGTTTATTACGCCCCTGCCGTACGTGCCAGGCAGATGATCGATGCGGGGGAGATCGGGGATGTGCGCGCCGTTCGCATGCATATCAGCACCGGGACCAGTGATACCTCCTGGGCTGTGCCGCTTTCCTCATGGGTATGGCGATTTAACGAAAAACTATGCGGCGGCGGACCGCTGGTTTTCGATCACGGCTACCACCTGTTCTCACTGGGGTATTACCTGGGCGGACCGGTGGAGAAGGTCTTCGCCTGGATCGACCAGACCCCGGTCCGGGAAGCGGGGGGGATCGTCAAGATCGATGCCCCGGCTTCCATTATGTTCCAGTTCAAGGCAAGTCACCGCTACGGCATGCTGGACATCGAATACACCCCCGCCATGCGCATCTACTCGGATTATTATGCCGACGATGACCGCATCGAGGTGATCGGCGACAAGGGCATGCTGTTCATCAACCGATACACTGCCCGGACGGTTGACCTACCGGAACTGGTGCTCTTCAAAGACGGGAAGACCACACCCATCCCGGTAGAAGGCGTGGAGTGGCACGACAGCTTTATCGCCACCACGCAGGATTTTATCGAGAAGCTAAAGACAGGCGGTCAGCCCCGCCTGGATGGTCCGACCGGGAAAGCTGTTCTACAATTCACACTCGCAGCCCTAGAGTCTGCTGCCACCGGGCGCGAGGTTCGCCCAGACGACGTAAAATGATATTGAGGACCCGCTGGAGTGCGGGTCGTTTTTTTTATATCCCGGGCATGTTGCCCCATTATCATCCCGCCTATATAATCCATATACCCGGGTTAGTTCTTCTCCAAAAAGGTTTCCCATGTTCTATTCGCTTATTCCAGTTCCCATCTATCTCATCCTGATCGTCCTTTATATGGTTGCCCGCAACCGCAACGATCTAAGGAAGACGTCCATCATACAACCCACTGCAACTTTCCTCGCCATACTCATCGCTGCGCTAGGACTTTTGAGCCCAGCTACAGACAAAGTCTATACCGTGTGGATCCTGGTTGGGCTGGGGATGTGCTTCCTGGCAGATATCTTCAATATCGACATGACCAATGACAGGATCCTATACTTTGCCATCGGCGCGTTCGTGATCGCCTACCTGGAATATGCAGCAACTTTCACCCGCTTCAACGGGTTCCACAGACAGGATATTATTGTCGGTGCTATCTTTATCCTCATCTACACCTTCCTGATGCGCCTGTATTGGCAAGGGTTGGGAAATTTCAAGGTTCCCATCCTCATATACGGGGTGGTTATGCCGTTCATGGTGACGCGCGCCATTTCCACGCTTTTCGGCGACCGCTTTTCAACCGTCTCAGCGGTCCTGGTGACCATCGGCAGTATCATGCTCTTCCTAGGGGATGCAGAATTTGGGATTCACAGATTTCGGAAGGCTTTGAAGTTCTTTTTTGGTCCCATCTGCTATGCAGGCGGTCAGCTCCTGATCGCCCTGAGTTGTTCATTTTTCCTACTCAAGTAAAAGGATGTTCAAATGACCGATAAAATTTCCCGCAAGACCAAGCTCGGTTTCGGCGCTGGAGAGTTCAGCAGCAGTATATTCTTCACCATCACTTCGTTCTGGTTGATGAATTTCCTCACAGACGAGGTGCGCTTGAGTGCCGCCCTGGCCGGAACGGCACTGCTGGTCGGTAAAATCTGGGATGCAGTCATCGACCCGTTCATAGGCTATGTATCAGACCACACCCGCACCCGGTGGGGACGCCGCAGACCCTACATCCTGTTCTTCGCTGTCCCGTTCGGGATCGCTTTCGTGCTGATGTTCCGCAATCCAGACATCGCCTCCCAGATGGGCAAGTTCTGGTGGGCGCTGCTGACCTATGTCTTCTTCTGCACTGTATATTCGTTCACCAATATTCCTTATAACTCCATCCTGCCCGAGATCAGCAAGGACTACCACGAGCGCACCAATATCTCAGGGTACAAGCAGGCATTTGCAGTGATCGGTACCATCCTAGGGGCAGGAGCAGCGCTGCCGATCATGGCACTCTTCGCTTCGCGCACTGCCGGTTACATCGGCATGGCGGCCATCTTCGGATTCCTGGCAGCCCTATCGCTATTGGTCACCTTTATCAGCGTTCGCGAACCCAAAGCCGTAGAGCGACCAAAGGGCGAGAGCATCCCGAGATCACTTAAGGATGTCTTCACCAACAAGCCCTACGTGCTCCTGCTTACCGCCTGGTTCACCAACAGCACCGCGGTGGCGATCATGGAAGCCATGCTCATTTATTACTACAAATACATCTTCCGGGATGAGGGGGCGGTTACGCTGGCGATGATCCTCCTGCTGGTAGTCACCATCGCCACCATCCCATTCTGGGTATGGTTCGCCCGCAAGGTCAGCAAGAAGGCTGCTTATTCAATCGGAATGACGATCACACTACTAGCGGTGGTGCTATTCGCCTTCACTGCCGACCGCCTGGGCCAGGGCATTGCCCTCGTTTTCATGGTGCTGGCCGGGTTCGGGTTCTCCTCCCATTACGTGCTGCCTTGGTCGATGGCGCCCGATACCATCGAGTTCGGTTACGCCCGTTCGGGGGTGCGGCGCGAGGGCGTTTATTACAGCGCTTGGACGTTCATGATCGCACTGGGAGGCGCATTCGCCGGCTTCCTGGTGGGGCAAACCCTAGGCTTGTATGGTTACGTCCCGGATGCCATCCAGTCAGCAAACTCCATCCTGGGAATCCGACTACTGATCGGACCTCTGCCAGCGCTGCTGATCCTGCTTGGCAACCTGGCTCTTCTGTTCTACCCGCTCAACCAGAAGCGTTATGAGGAGGTGCAGGCGGTCATCCGGGAAATGGAAAAGACATCCTTAATAAGCGATGGTGAATAATGACCCCGACCTGTCCAATCGACAGGTCGGGTTTGTATTTATTGTTCTGCTCACTCCCCGTTGATGATACGCTTTGCCACCTTTTGGGCGCCGGTCATCACGTTCAGCACCCCGCCGCCACTCTCACTTTGGGCGCCGATGAACCACAGGTTCACCACCGGTGTCTTATGAGCGGGTGCCTTGTTACCGATCACAGGGGGCACCCCGCCGAACGAGTGGTGCTTTTGGGCGGTGCGCATCCGGAAGTCATCCGGGGTCAGGATCAACCTGGTAAGAATGTGCTGGCGCAACCCGGGGATGTGCACCTCGGCCTCGGCGATCAACTTGTCTGCCAGCTCTTCCCTGCGCGCTCGCCAAGAGCCCTGTGCCAGGGAATCCGGCGCGACCGTGTAAATAGTCACGGCGTATTTTCCGGTGGGGGCAAGGGAAGGCGAATGCAGCGAGGGCACATAGATTAGGAAGCCGTCCTTGCCCTCGTGGTAATCCCCCCGCGTAATTTTTGCACCGCACCTTCCAAGTCCTGGGTCTTGTAGTAGTAGCACAAGGCGGCAGGCTGGAAAGGGGTGGGGTCGAAATCGATGCCCAACTGCACCATCAGCACCGATTCCATCAGTTGGTTCGACCGGATCTGGTCGGATAGTTCGAGGGGAATGTTGTTTTCCCCGACCAGGTCGAAGAAGGTCTCTTTCATCCCGCCCGAAGCGAGCACCCGGTCCGCGGGTTCGATTCTCCCATCGACCAGTTCAACGCCGGTCGCCCGACCGTCTGCGATGACAATGCGCTTGACCGAAGTATTGGTCAGCACCTTGCCACCGTGGGAGGTAATCACACCCAGCGCGGCGTCAACCAGAGACTGGCAGCCGCCGAGGATGTAGGTATAGGCGGTCTGAGCGCTGCGGGTGCCCGGGTAGGTGGGGATGCGCTTGTCGAAGGCGGTTTCGAGGTGGATGGATGGCACGCCCAGAGCGGGAAACTCGCTAGGAGCGGTGACGAAATCGGCAACAATCCCCAGGAAGAAGGTTTTTAGGGCAGGCGATTTGAAAAAGTGGTCCATCAACTGTCCACCGTTCCAATCCACGTATTTTTTTACTCCCTGGAAGGCGAGAGCCATTTGCAACTTAACCAGTAGACCGCCCAGGCCGCGGTTCGTTTCTGCCCGGCGCGCCAGTGACATCAACCTAATCATGCGGTCGTAGAAGCGGTAGTAACTGTCGATGGCCTCAGCTTCCTGGGGGAAGATCTTCTTCAGCCGTTCACGCCGCCAGTGGGGACCTTCGTATTCCGCCGGTTTCAAAAGGGCGAATTCAGGCATGGACAGGCCGCGGTCCTCGTGGACCGCAGGGACCTGCCCGCTGACTCCCAGCTCCTCCAGGATCACGCGACCCTTGTCGCCGGGGGCGAAACCCTCCACCAGCAGCGGACCGATATCCCAACCGAAGCCGTCCTGCTTCACGGTGGTGGTCACCCCGCCAGGGGTCGGGAACTGCTCGTACACGGTGACGGAGTGCCCAGCCCTCGACAGGTACGCTCCGGCAGTCAGACCCGCCATCCCAGAGCCGATTATGGCGATCTTCATGCCGGCGCTTCGACTTCCCCCACCTGGGACAAGGCTGCTTTTTTATCAGCCAGTTCCTTGACCAGCGCAGCGTGGGTCTTGCGCGTGATCGGGTACCAGACCAGGAAGGGCAGGCTGATCAAAATGACGACGGCGGGTACGATGGCGAAGAATAGCCGAATGCCGAACAAGGCGCGGACGGTCTGCTCCACGTTGGGAACGTATCCGAACAAACCCAGTGCCCAGCCACTGACAGCCACACCCAGCGCACCGGTGAACTTGCTCAGGAATGCCCAAAGCCCGTAATAAATGCCCTCGCGACGCTCTCCGGTCATCTTTTCGTCGTACTCCACAACGTCGGGGAGCATGCTCCAGGGGAAGACCCACTGGGCTGAGAAGCCCAGGCCGGCTACGGCAGCCACCAGCGTAAATGAGGGGGGTGGACCCATGTGGGAAGAAGAAGCTGGTCATGACTGCCAGAGAGGCGATGAACAATCCCAGGGCATAAGCCGGACCCTTGTTGATCCTATCCGAGACCAGCTTGGCGGGGATGAGGAAGATCCCGATCATCACCAGCATGACCAAGAGCACGATCGGTACGCTGTCCTTCATATTCAACTGGTATTGAATAAAGTAGGGAACCAGGGCGGTGAGCACAGTGAAGCTAAAACTGCTCAGGATGAAGGCGATCATCAATTGGACGAAGGGCTTGTTCCTGAAGGGGATCAGGATGGCTTTGAACGGCGGCAGTTTGGACGGTGCACCTGCAAGCTCGGGTCGTTCATGGATGGAGAGGGTGGTGACCAGCGTGGTGATGATGGCAACAACGCCAAAGACCGCGCCGGTGGTGCTCCAGGCCTGCTGCATATTCATGCCGGCACCCTGGAAGATCCCTGCCAGGATGGTGGTGAGGGCCGCGCCCAGGATGTAGCCGAAGACGCTGAACACCATGCGGATGGAGGTAAGGCTGGCGCGCTCGTTGTAGTCACGGGTCAGCTCGGGGGTGAGGGCGTAGTAGGGGGTGGTGGTCATGGTGTGGAAGGTATCCACCAGCCAGAAGCTGAGCAGGACGGCGAAGAAGGCAGCCGCGCCGGTAAGTCCTTTTGGAAGGGAGAACATGATCCAGGCAGCGATGCCCAGCGGCACGGCGCCGATGATCATGTAAATGCGCCGGCGCCCGAAGCGGGAGCGGGTGCGGTCGGACCAGTAACCGAAGAGCGGGTCGTTGAGGGCGTCCCAGGTGAGCTTGCCCACCATCAGAGCCACACCGGCAAGGGCCGGGTTGATGCCCGCCACGTCGGTGTAGTAGAAGAGCAGGAAGAACTGCATGGCGGAGGTGATCAGGGCAAAGCCCAGGTCAGCCAGACCGTAACGGAATTTGCTGCCAAGCGTCAGTTTCTGGTCCATGTTTTACCTCGGGGGAAGGGGGATGTGGAGAAAGCAGGATACATGCATGACCTAATCATTATATGTCAGCTTGTTCGAATGTCAAACACCTGGACAGGGTGCCCGTTCCGGATAATGTCCTCCCCAAATCTTTTCAAGGATTTGGGGAGGATGGGGAAGTTCAGATGTTATTACGGGAAACAGGGCATTTCCCAAGGGTTTAATTAATGCCCGCCCAAAGGTATCCCGGCTTCACGGCGTAGGGGTGAGGGAGGGGGTAACGGTGGGGGTGGAAGATGCAGTGCTGGTGGCGGTACCGGTGGCACTCCCTACAATGATCACAACGAACACGTCGTCACCAAAGAAAGCACCAGCGGCGGTGGACATGCGCCAATGCCCAGCCACCTTGCCGGCGGTAAGGGGAGCCGTCATGGCGATGGAAACATCCATTTCAGCAGCGGGAAGGACGGGGTTGCCCAGGACCAGGGTGGTTCCGCCCATGGCGTTGCCACTGGTAAAGGCGAACTTGAAGCCCGCATCCCAGGTGCAGGTGCCGTTATTCTTAACCCGCCAGGTCTTGACGAAAGTCTGACCAGGAACCATGGGGGTGTTATCGGGGATGGTCACGTCGGTGACGAGCACCAGCCCATAGCAGGAGACGGTTGGGATCGGCCGCGCGGTGGCGAGGGGTGTGCTGCTGGTTGAAGTCGAGGATGGGGTAAAGGTGGGAGTCTCCGTTGGGGTGGGGGATGGAAGGGCAAAGGCGGTCTGAGTGAGCCCGGCGGCGAAGGTGCCGACAGCATTGGTCTGGATGGCTTCCACGCCCAGGGTGGGGGTGGGAGCGGGTTTGCCAGCGCCGCAAGCGCTCAAAAGCAGGCTGGCAAGGGCGGTGAGGGTGATAAGGATGGTCAATTTGCTTGTTTTCTTCATAATTTGTACCTCCTGGCACTAAGAAACGGCATTATACCTGAAAATCGACATTCCTAATTTTTTGGAGCCACCAACGCGTCGGACCGAGACCGAGAAAGCGAGAAATTCAATCCCCCCGGTGGCAAGCACGGAAATGCCGAGGTTGATTACTTTTGAGCCATAACAATTACCAGCGACTCTCCACCCCGAGGAGGTTCTCCGCGATAGCGTCGAAGGAGCCGATAGCGAGGATTGTGCGTTAATGAAGAAGAGTATTTACCACCAAGCTTTAGCCACTAAGGCACAAAGCCACGAAGAAAAGAAAATGAGAGAAATATATGAGTTTGAAACAGATGAAAGCGACTCCACCTTGCCCTCCGGATCCTCTCGGAAACCTTCGGGGATGTTATCCCCTAAGAACGGAGACGATGTGCTGTGCGAAGGCCGCCTATGGCATCGGGCTCTCATGAGCCCGACACCTGCACCCCTGGCACCGCCCGCCACCCTGTCCAAACCCGACAGGGTCAGGAGGGCAGATGTGAGCCAAACGCAGTGCGGTGCAAGTGTGCGGGATTGGGCGGCTTACCCGCCAAGCGGGTGCTGCTCGAATATAGCAGGAAGCATCGGGCTCCTTGACCGACAGACTGCGCCGCACAGGGTGAACGGCGGTGATAGCAGGATGCATCGGGCTCCCTTGAGCCCGATGCGGTATTGGGCGGCGTGAGGCCGCCCAATACCGTGAAACACCAGTTTTTTTAGCATTCTGACGTGCCAAAACGACTAGAAACGACTGAGAGGATTTAAGCATGGTTTTTTCGATGACGGCTGCGTGAAACATGTTTTTTAAATGACTGGGCGTGATATCCCCTAACGGTGACGATGCAATCATGCCCTTACACGACGCTTGCAATGTGCGCACGCAGTGATGAGTGGGGTGGAAGCATAGACGGAAAATGCCGTCGGTACGATGTGCACACATCGAGATATGCGCGAGAGAGCATCGACGACCAATGCCGTCGGTATGACGCGGACGCATCGAGATATGCGCGCAGAGGAACAATTCTTTTCCGTAAATATCCAGATTTTCATCGAGTGGTTCTTCATTAAAAGGGCTTTAATAATCGGGAGGGGGAATTGAAATGTCAATTGATCCTGAGGATCAATTCATAAATTGGGGTAAAGTCCCCACAAAACGGGGATGATATACCCAATAACAGATAACGACAATACGGGACCGCTGATTCATCTCAGCGGCATAGCAGATGGCGTCTTGAGGCCGCCTCTGCTTATCGGTTGTTAAAGTACGGATGCATAGAATACTGGGTGGGTATTCTGCCAAGTTAATAATAGAACATGCGTTCTGATTTGTCAAGAGAGGAAAGGGAAAGAGGGGGGAACCGGGGCAATTAATGGGTGATGTGAATTGCACCTACGGGTGGTTTATGGTATTATGCATTTGCCTCGCCTGGGGTGACCCCCTCACTCCGGGCGGGGTATTTTTATTCCCTCATATACCCATAGACCGGGGACGATGAGGGTCGCCCCTACAGTTACAGACCAAAATCCAATAGACGTGCAAAATATCTTGTTAGGCACCCATGAAATCATTTACCAGGAACTGGTGCTTAAAATCAGCCCCCTCCTGTCTCCCCCAATTTGGAATACAAAAATGCGGGAGGAGAGACAGACCTAACCCAGCCTCACCCCAGCCCTCTCCAAATCCCTTGGATTTGGAGAGGGCGCCTACCTTGGATTATCGGCATATCCTTCCCTGATTTCGATAATGGAAATGACGTCCAAAATATCTTGAGAGGCTCTTTTGAAATCATTCCGCAAGGAACTGGGGTTCAAAAACGGCCCCCTCCTGCCTCCCCCATACACGCCCCCTATAGAGAAGGGGGCACAAATACAGTAAATGGGGGGGATGTAAAATCAATAGGTGACGGACGCCATAGGGCTGTTTGAATAAGCGCCGTCAATAATGATCGCCTGGTTCCAGCGGGAGTGAAGAGGAGATGAGAACTTTATGGCAGTGGATCGCCGCCGAGGACGGCGGCGAGAGCACAAGATCAGCCCCACCCTGCCCGATTCAGTGACTCAGGTCGCCGAAGCTGCAGAAAGCGACCCCACCCTGCCCTCCCTCCGCTGCGCTACGGGATCCCCTCGGATATCTCGGGGATAATATGCTTTGCGATCCCCAAATGAAAAAGCAGATTTGGAGAGGGTATTTTTAACGAATGGGGAGAATGTGTACTTAATATGGGGTAGACGCCGTGCGCCTGAATAAAGACGCTTGCCAAGCAAGATGGGCGACCGGCGGGTCGCCCCTACAAGTGGTGACCGAAATCAAATTGACGTGTAAAATATCCTGTGAGGCAAGCCATGAAATCATTTCGCAAGGAACTGGTGTTCAATATTCCATCCCGGCGAGGGTTTGTCAATATCACCCCGGAGGTGGAAGCGGCGGTGCGCGAGAGCGGCGTGCAGGAGGGGCTGTGCCTGGTGAATGCGATGCACATCACCGCGTCGGTGTTCATCAACGACGACGAGTCGGGGCTGCACCACGACTACGAAACCTGGCTGGAGGGGCTGGCTCCGCACGAACCGGTGGGAAAATACTGGCACAACCGCACCGGCGAAGATAATGCGGATGCACACCTTAAGCGCCAGGTGATGGGGCGGGAGGTGGTGGTGGCGGTGACCGGGGGGCGCCTGGACTTCGGTCCGTGGGAGCAGATCTTTTACGGGGAGTTCGACGGGCGGCGGAGGAAACGGGTGCTGGTGAAAATTATAGGAGAATAAATGGCGATTCGGGAATAAATTCAAACCACAAAGTCTCCAAGACACTAAGAATTTAATATGAACTCTCGTTAACATTTCGCGACTTAGTGGCTTAGTGGTAAAACCTTAATTTCAACCTGAATCAACCTTAATTATTGATCGCTTGCCGCCAGAGGAGAATAATAATGAAACGGTTGCGCTGGTACGATTACATCACCATCAATATTTTCTGGCTGGGGCTGAACATCCGCAACACCGCACTGGGCTCGTTCTTCATGCCCTACCTGGTGAGCATCTTCGCGCCGGAAATCAAGAATACCGCCCTGGGGGCGATGCGCTCGGCCGGGCTGGTGATCGCCATGCTGGTCCAGCCGGCAGCGGGATTGTTGAGCGACCGCTCCACCTCCCGTTTTGGGCGGCGCAGACCTTACATCCTGATCGGGGCACTATTCGACTGCCTGTTCCTGCTGGCGATCGCGCTTTCCTGGAATTATGCGGCACTGCTAATCTCGGTCCTGCTGATCCAGTTCTCGTCCAACATCTCGCACGGACCGCTGCAAGGGCTCATCCCCGACCTGGTACCGGACGACCAGCGCGGGCGTGCCTCGGCTTTCAAGGCCATCATGGAACTGCTGCCGATCGTCCTGGTGGGCCTGACGATCGCCAAATTGATCAGCCCGAACCCGCTGAGCATCAATTTCCTGCATTTTACTTTTCCGACCGGATTGGACGCGGCGATCTTCGTCACCGGCATCTCCCTGCTGGTGGTCACGCTGATCACGGTGGTCTTCGTCAAAGAGACCCCGCTGGTGGAGAAACCCAGCACACCTTTCTGGCCGCCGATGGTGCGCGTGCTGGGCATGCTGGGGGGGATCCTGGTGGGCGGCATTGCCGGATTACTGGGCGGAGCCCTGGTAGGCGGACTGGCGGGCCTGATCACCCGGGCCATTACCGGGATCCCGGTCGGCTGGGACCTGAGCGCTTTTCCGCCGCTCAGTTTACCCGACAACCCTGTCGGCGGCGGTCGCGATCGGCGTGGGCGGGGGAGTGGCGATGATCGTGGCGGTGGTGGTGGGTGTGCAGGCAGGATGCCTGGGCACACTGGGCCAGGAAGCACGCAGGCAGACCCCGTTCGTCTGGTGGATCATCAACCGGCTGATGTTCCTGGCGGCAGCCACATCGCTGCAGGGATCGCTGCTTTACTTCGTGATGTATCGCCTTCGACCTGCCCGATGAAAAGGCCACCAGCCTGACCGGCACGCTGACTTCGGTCATCGGCGTATTTATCCTGCTCTCAGCCCTGGCCAGCGGCTGGATCTCGGACCGGCTGGGCCGCACCCGGCTGGTGCTTGCCAGCGGGATCGTGGCGGCGATCGGGAATGTGCTGCTGCTGGTCACCATCTGGATCCCCAACCTGACGATCGTTTACATTGCCGGCACGATCATCGGGCTAGCCACCGGGCTGTTCATGACCGCCAACTGGGCACTCGGCACGGACCTGGTCCCAGCGGGGGAGGCGGGACGCTACCTGGGCGTTTCGAACCTGGCGGGAGCGGGGGCGGGAATCATGGGAGCAGGAATCGGCGGGCTGGTGGCGGATGCGATCAACCATTTTTCCGATGGATAGGGATATTTTGCGGTCTTTGCGGCTTATGCGGTACTATTCGCTTTAAGTGCGGTGACAGTACGGGGGATGCGAGATCTTCAACAATAATCGAGAAAAATAGGTGATACCACTAAGGCACCAAGACACAAAGGAAAACCTAGATCAATCGCGAAGATTCCAAGAACGCAAAGGAAATTAATGTACCCGGAAAGTTATTAACCTTAAATTTGCTCCTACGAGCATAGAAGTCATTGTCAGTAACGACTAAAGTCGTTACTACAGACTAGGAGTAGTTGTAAGAAACGACTAAAGTCGTTACTACGATTTGAATGAGTGTTCTGTGAACACTATTTGGTGGCTGCTGATTTATTTCCTTGGGGTGGCGGGTGGGGTGATTCCTGCTGTTGGGGGTGGCGGGGTCGTTCTACGTCAGCAGCCGGAGGCCGCGCACTGCCTTCCACACCCCGGCAGATTACGGGCTTGAAGGAGAAGAACTCAAGTTCAAGGCCGCGGACGGGCTGCTGCTACAGGGATGCTGGATCCCCGCAAAAGATTCCGAAAAAGCTGTGATCATCCTGCACGGGCACGGCGGCAGCCTGGATTGGGACCTGCACCGAGCTCCTTTCCTGCACAAAGCTGGATACAACGTTTTCCTGTTCGATTTCCGAGCACACGGACGCAGCCCGGGACGTCTTGCCACCTTCGGGTACCTGGAACGATACGACGTGCAGGGAGCGGTGGAGTTCCTGAAAACAACGGGGGATGCGCAGCATCGGCCTGCTGGGGTTCTCGTACGGGGCGATCGCGTCCATGCTGACGGCGCCGATGTGCCCGGAGGTGAGGGCAGTGGCGGCAGACGGAGGACCGACCCGACTGCGGGTGGCGCTGGCTGCCCGCATGCAGGAGTACCACGCGCCGCGCTGGCTGGCGGTCCCCGTGGCGTGGCTGGCGATCGCAATCACGTCCGTGCGGCTGGGAGCAAACCTATTCCGCTATGAACCGATCCGCTGGGTGGGAAAAATTTCGCCGCGACCGATCCTGTTCATCCACGGGGAGCTGGATATTTACTGCCCCGATTTCGATGAACTGTATGCGGCTGCGGGAGAGCCGAAGGAAGCCTGGCGGCTGCCTGGAGTGGTGCATACCAAGGCGAGCGAGGTGTACCCGGAGGAGTTCCGCAGGAGGGTGAGCGAATTTTTTAGACGTTATCTATGAGGGGGAAATAAGGAAGATAATAATTACAGAATATTTGATACCACGAAGTCACAGACCACGATTAGTTACATTCCGGATGGGCTTCGAGGAAAATCTCACAATAAAATGAAACGTGTCCCATTATTGGTGATCATGCGTGGTAGTGTAATGTAACTGCAGTGCATATTCAAGTCATTGAATTTGAGATCCCCACTTATCCACGATCCTCGTCTTCCGACAGGATCATCACTTTATAGGCCTCGGCATATTGCATGCCATGATCCTTGGCCTCTTCGGCAGCCCACTCACGGATCATTTTCTCAGGGTCCCAGTCTACCAACTGGCTGGCGTGTTTTTTGAGGGCGGCGATCTTGACATCGATCGTGGTGGAAATGTCAACCCAGGTATCCGAATGATCCGAGCCGTGCACGTATAAGCGTTTAACCTTGTGAGGCTCCAGACCCTCCTTGAGAAGGTCAGAAAAGATCAGGCGAGTTTCCGAGGAGGGGAAGACTGCATAGAGGGCAGCCTGGGCAGCGGCGCGGTGGTCGGGGTGGTTGATGTAACCGTTGCCATAGAATACTCCCTGGGGGTCGCCGGTGACGACTGCCTCGGGCTTGTACTTGCGAATGACGCGGGTCAGATCGCGGCGGAGTTCGAGGGTCGGTTCCAGGGTCCCATCGGGGTAGCGCAGGAAGACGGTCTCGCGAACCCCGATGACAGCGTTTGCGGCGGACTGCTCCAGCTCGCGCAAGCGAGCCATTTCCGGTTTGTATGAATCGTCCTTCGTTGGATCGTTGGAGCCGGCAGCCCCGTCGGTTACGATGACGGAGATCACATCACAGCCGGCCTGAGCCCAGCAGGCGAGCAGCCCAGCGACGGTAAATTCCTGGTCATCCGGGTGGGCATGGACGGACACGGCGCATTTTGGAACGTATTCTTTGGGGATATTCATTGGATGATTTTACCCGATTCGTTAGAGTGTTTCCACCCGAGCACCATCGGCAGCATGGCAGATATACACCTCAGGGAGGAGACCCGTGGCGTGGGAATATCCATCCGCCAATTGGCGGGCAAAGGTTTCGGCAGCATCCGCCGCCACCAGGTTGACCGTGCAGCCGCCAAAACCAGCACCGGTGAGGCGGGCTCCGAAGCAGCCCGGCAGGGACTGGGCAAAAGCCACCATCTTGTCCAGTTCGGGACTGGAGACCTCGTACAGGTCGCGCAGGCTGGCGTGGCAGTGGTTCATCAGCTCCCCAAAGTGGACAGCGTCATTTGTTTCCAGCAGTTCGACCGCCTGTTCTGTGCGGGCGATCTCCTCGATGACATGGCGGGCGCGCTGCGCCACCAGCACCGGCAAACGACCGGAATAGCGTCGGAACTGACCCGGGCGTACATCACGCAACGAGGTGATCTTGGGCAAGTATTCCCGCAACAACCGCACAGCCTCTGCGCAGGATTCGTAGCGGTCGTTATAAGCGCTATCGGGCAGCGAGCGGCGCAGGGTGGTGTCCGCGATGACGATGGCGGTGTTATCCGGCAGCCGCACCGTCCGCCACTCCAGCGAACGGCAATCGAGGAACAGGAGGCGGTCCTTTACCCCGCATGCGGAGGCGAACTGATCCATGATGCCGCACTTCAAGCCCACGTATTCGACCTCGGCTTTCAAACATGCCTGGGCGAGTTTGATCGGGGACAGGGGCCATGTGCCCAGCTTTTTCCAGGCTACGCCAAAGGCCAACTCGACCGAAGCGGAGGAACTCAGCCCGGCTCCACTTGGTACCGTTGATGAATATACGGCATCGAATGCAGGAGTTGCCAGCCCGAGGCTATCCAGGCTCCACATGACCCCGGCGGGATAGCGAGCCCAGACAGGGAGGGAAAGACCGTCCGAATCCTTTTTTCCCTTGACGGAATGAATATCAAAGGAGACCTCCTTGCCGAGATCGAGGGCGAAGAGGTGCGTACGGGGTGATTCGGACCTGCGGAAAGCAACCTGGGTATAGCGGTCCAGGGCAGCGGGCAAGACGAAACCATCGTTGTAATCAACGTGTTCCCCGAGCAGGTTAACCCGCCCCGGGGCGCGGGCGATGTAGGCGGGGTCACCCCCAAAGCGCTGTCGAAAGGCGGAAAGAAGTCGTTGATGGATTTCCATGTCAGATCTCGAAGCCCAGGTGATGGACAAAAAGAGGAGTAAACGTGGACTGACTGGTCAATTCCACGTAGGCGATCCGGTCGGCGATCTCTTCAGCTTCCCGGCGTTTATCCAGAGAGACGAGCATTTGTTTGGCTCCCACGCCGGCGGCGTTGCCAACCTGGCGGAAGCGATCAAGAGGCAGGGGCGGGAACATACCGGTGCGCACAGCAGAGCGCAGGTCAAGATAGGTGCCAAATGCACCGGCAACGATAAATTCGTCCAGGTCAGCAGAGGTGAGCCCGGCGTTTTCCAGGAGGATCTCGACCCCCACACGGATGGCGGATTTTGCCAACTGGATCTCGTTGACATCCTTGCGAGTGACGACCAGGTCGCGATCCACACCAGTCTGCGCGGCAGGCACGAGGGTGATCCCGGAACCGGACAACATGACCCCGGTTGGTTTGAGCAGTTTGCCATCCTGAAAAGCGGCAATCACGTCCAAAATCCCTGATCCGCAGATGCCCACGGGAGGCAGGTTCCCGATGGACTGCCACAGGATCTTCCCATCCGACCAGCGTGCCCGCTCAATGGCACCGGGGGCGGCGCGCATCCCTTCGCGGATGTGAGCACCTTCGAAGGCGGGACCGGATGCGCACGAGCAGCAGGTTACCTGTCCGCCCGCGACCAGGCTGATCTCGGTGTTCGTGCCGATATCGAGGGCGATGAGATTGCGAGGCGATTTCCAAGCGTCGGTTGCCAGAAGCATGGCGACATGGTCCGCGCCCACATAGCCGGCGATAACCGGCGGAAGGTAGGCGTTGGCGCCAGGACCGAGTTCCAGACCCAGGTCAGCGGCAGGAAGGGTGAGAGGCCGAGTGGTGGCGGGGGTGAAGGGAGTATGCCCAAGCTGTTCCACCGGCAGCCCGGCGAAAATGTGGTGCATGGTGGTGTTGCCGACCAGGACAGAATCCAAGACCAATGCGGGAAGAACATGCGCCTGGGTGCACAGGTCCAGGAGCAAATGGTTGAGCGATTCCACGAGAACCTGCTGGAGAACCCTGGCTCCGCCAGGCTTGCGGATGGTGTAGCTTATGCGGCTGATGATATCTTCCCCGTAAGCGATCTGCGGGTTCATTGCCCCAGCCATGGCAACGGTCTCACCGGTTTTGAGGCGCACCAGATAGGCGGCCAGCTTGGTGGTGCCAATGTCCACGGCAAGACCATAAGCGCCGGGGGTGAGGACAGCCGGGTTGGGCGAGACATGAGACTCCAAACCTTCCACCTGAAGACGCTGAGCACTGGTGAGGGACTCGGGCGGAATGTCAAGCTTTACATCGCTGAGAGGCTCAGCCTGACAGGCGAGTCGGATGCCGGCAATCAAATCCGCTTTCGATAAGACAGACTGTTCGATGAGCGTGAGGGGGGTCAACTTCCCGGATTCCAGGCGGACACGGCATTCCTCGCAGGTGCCAACGCCTCCGCAAACGGAAGCCAGCCCGACCCCGGCGGCCTGGGCAGCGTCGAGGAGGGTCTGCCCGGGGAGAATCACCCCGCGGCGACCAAGCGGTTCAAAGTCGATGCGCCAGGTCTCAGTCATGCCGGTAACGGCACCTTTCGCGCAGGCTGCACAAGTCGCACAACTCGGTCTGGTCCATTTCGGGACCGATCCCAACCACGAAGGAAATGGATTTTTTGGGGATCATCATCCCACCCGAGGTGAGTTGGATGCCAATTTGAGATGGATCAAGCTGGGCAAAAATCTGCGGCTGACCGATTTCCACGGGCCATTCCGGTTCACCGGGGCTGAGCGGGGTGGAGGCGGTGAGTCCGGCTACTCCAGCCCGTTCGGAGATACGGCTGCAGACCTGCTGCCCAAGGATTTCCACAGCGGCATTTCCAAGTCCGTCGAGGGCAAGCCCAAGGAGCGGATTTTCAGACATGCGTGCGGAAGAGTGCTGCTCCAACTCCGCTCCGACCGTGGTAAGGACCAGCGCCACCTGTTCAGCTCCTGCAAGGTGGCGAGCAACCAACGGACTGACGAGGTCTTTCCCAGCCGTCCAAAAGAATCCGCTCGTGGCGGTGTTCGATCACCCTGGCATGGTGGAGGATGGCAGCCGGGTGAAGTTTTGGGTATCCCAGTTCCAAAGCCATGGAAGCGGCATTCAGCAGGGCCGGTTTTCTATTGCGGACAACAGCCGGGTCTGCTCCCTGGCCGCGCAAAACATCGTCCGGAGTTAAGGATGAGGTCAAAATCCTGCAACAGTTCCATCAGGATGATTTTACCCCATACCCACCACCGCCCGGCGTGTGGATGGAGACCACGTCACCAGGCTGAAGGTCAACACTGCCTTTGCCCGGCAGAATTGTTTCTTTGCCCCCCCGGATGAGCAGGTTTTTTCCGGTTTTGCCGGGCAGCCCGCCATCCAGCCCATAAGGTGAGAACTTTCGCCGGTCAGCTGAGCAGGGTTAGCTGACAAGATGTAAGGACCTGGATCTCGCGGACGATGCCGTCGCCGCCGCGGAACTTCCCGTCACCGCCCGAACCCGAGCGAATCTCATACCGAAGAACGCGGATGGGATAAGCATATTCGAGCGCTTCGACCGGGGTGTTGAGGGTATTGGTCATGTGCGAATGGACGGCAGACGGCCCCAGCGGAGGTGGGACGTGCACCCATCCCGCCACCAACGGTCTCGTAATAGGCAAAGGGATGCCCCTGGTGAGGTGAGGTGTCTTCCGAGCGCGGAATGGGACCCTGGGTACCGATGGTCAGGTTATTCATCGTTCCCTGGCTGGCAGCCGGGACTTTTTCCGGGACAAGCCTGGGCGAGAGCGCCAAGCAAAACATCCACAATCCTCTGAGAGGTTTCCACATTACCACCTGCAACCGGGGCAGGCGAAAGAGCATTGACCACGGTCCCGGGTGGGGCGATGACCTCAATGGGAATGAGACAGCCGGAGTTGTTCGGCACGTCGAGCCCGAGCAGGCAGCGAAAAACGTAGTAGACCGCTGAAAGGGTAATCGCAAAGACGGCATTGACGCTGCCAGCCTGCTGGGGAGCGGAACCGGTGAAATCGACCACGGCTGAATCACCATGGATGTGCACAGCAACCGTGATCTTCACCGGGCGGTCAGAGACACCGTCATCGTCAAGCTGATCAGAGAAGCGGTAGACCCCATCGGGAAGGGATTCGAGCAAGCGGCGGGTCATCCGCTCGGTATAGGCGAGAAGCTGTTCTTCTGCTGAGATCAGCTCACCACGACCGTAGCGGGAAACCAATTCAAGCAAGCGCTCCGTGCCGCGCTGGTTTGCGGCGACCTGGGCAGAGAGGTCCCCCTGGCGCTCCTGCGGGGTGCGGACATTGGCTAAAATCAATTTGAGGATATCCTGGTCCAGGAGGCCGGCCCTGAGCAATTTTACCGGCGGGATGATCAGTCCCTCCTGGAAGATCTCGCGCCCAACCGGCATGGAGCCAGGTGTCATCCCGCCAACATCGGCGTGATGGGCGCGGCTGGCAACAAACCCAACCAGCTCATTCGCGGATATTTCATTTTCTGGGAAGGAAAAAAAGACCGGGGAAACCATGGTGATATCCGGGAGATGCGTGCCGCCGCGGAAGGGATCATTCAAGACAACCACATCTCCCGGGTGCAGGTCGGTGCCGAAATGCTCAACAGCCGCTTTCACCGACAAAGGCATCGAGCCCAGGTGAACCGGGATGTGAGCCGCCTGGGCAATCATGCGTGCCTGAGAATCGAAGATGGCACAGGAATAATCCCGGCGTTCCTTGATGTTTGGGGAGTAGCTGGCTTTGCGCAGGACGGTGCCCATTTCCTCTGCGACCGCGGCAAAGAGATATTTATAAATCTCCAGGCGGATGGGATCGCTGTTCATGGTCCGACCTCAATGAGCAGATTGGCGAACTGATCCACTTCAAGGCGATCTGTAACGCCAACCAAGATGGTCGTATCAGAACGGACAACCAGGGCGGGACCAGCGATCCGGTTCCCAGGTTCGAGCGCTTCAGCCTGGTAAAAGGGAGTCTCGATGGTTCCTGCGGGGAAGACTACAGGATGATTCCAAAGCCAGGCTGAGGATGGATCAGGACTTTGAACCGGGCGCGGAGAGATGGGAGGAGGAGTACCGCGACCAACCGCGCGCACGCGCAGATTTACCAGTTCGACCGGGGCGTCCCGATTGGAGTACCCGTATTCGCGCTCGTGCAAATCATGGAAGTCGGAAATTACAGCTGTAGTGAAGGGAACAATCAGTTCATAAGACTGACCGCGATAGCGAATGTCGAGGAAGCGCTCGATGCGGATGCGATCCAAAGGGACACCTTCAGCCAAAATTTCAGTGCGAGCGCGTTTGGCAAGCACTTCCAATTGAGCCGCCAGGTCAGAGTCAGAGGTGGAACCGGGGAGCATGACCGTGAGGGTGTAGTCCTTGATGACATCGGCGGCCAACATTCCGAAAGCCGAAAGGGTGGAAGCTTGCGGAGGGACGAGCACCCTCGGGATGCCAAGACCGCGGGCAAGATCAGCAGCATGCAGTCCGCCAGCACCACCGAAAGAGAGCAGCGAGAAGCGGCGCGGGTCGTGACCGCGTTCGACCGAGATGAGGCGCAAGGGCGCGTTCCATGTGAGCGTTGGAAACCGCGACCACTCCCAAGGCGGCCTGGATTGGTGATAAGTTCAGTTCAGCGCCAAGATTTGACAGAACTGCCTGGGCACGGGCACGATCAAGCGGCATCTGCCCGCCCAGAAAGTGCGCGGGTGATAAGCGACCAAGGACAAGATTCGCATCGGTAACCGTGGGTAATTCGCCGCGACCGTAGCATGCCGGACCAGGGTCAGCCCCGGCAGACTCGGGACCAACCCGGAGAGCGCCGCCGGCGTCCACGTGGGCGATCGAGCCACCGCCAGCACCGATGGTATGAATATCGAGCATGGGAATATGTATCGGGCAGCCGCTGACGACCGCGTCCGTGATGATCTTCGGTTTCCCGTCAAGAAGGGAGACATCGGTGGAGGTGCCGCCCATATCAAAGCCGATCAAGCGGAACCCACCCGACGGATCAATAAGGTTGCCAACAAACTGGCAGCCCACGACCCCTCCAGCCGGCCCGGACAGGATACAGCGCACACCAAATCTGCGGGCTTCAGAAGGACTTATATTCCCACCGTTGGACTGCATGACCCGCAGCCGAGTTTCAGAGTGGAGATCGTTTTCGAGGTGTGAAAGATACTTATCCAACACGGGAGATACGTAGGCGTTGACCACGGTCGTACTGGTGCGCTCGTATTCACGATATTCGGGGAGAATTTCGGAAGACGAGGAAACCAAAAATCCAGCCGAGCGAAGTTCCGAGGCAATTGCCTGTTCGTGTTCCGGCCGTAAAAAAGAAAACAACAGACAGACCGCAACCGTTGAGATATTTTGGGACTTTAGAACCGGAACCAAGGCCTTAACCTGATCAGGATCCAGGGGGCGCAAAATTTCCGAGGTGTGGTCAACCCGTTCGTCAACTTCAAAGCGAAGGGCGGATGGGACAAGAGGCGGAGGCGGATCGGCAAATAAATCGTAAAGAGCAGGCCGGGTCTGACGCCCGATCTGGAGGACGTCCCGAAAACCGCGGGTAGTGATCAGTGCCACCTGCGCGCCTTTGCGCTCCAGGAGAGCATTGGTTGCCACTGTGGAACCGTGAATGATGGTGGCATTTTGTGTGCCCTTTTCTGCAACGATTTTCTCAAGTCCCTGGAGGACAGCCAAAGCCGGGTTGGCGGGGGTGGAAAGAAGTTTAAAAGTCCCGATCTGTTGGGAATCGGGATCGTAGACCACGAAATCGGTAAAAGTCCCACCGATGTCAATGCCGATGCGGAAAGAAGCCATGGCTAAATTATATCGTGAAGCGTTGACAGCGTTCACACTTCACAATAAACTGGAGAGGTAATGGAGGAAACATGCAGACCGAATTAACCGTGTCAACCCCCTTGCTAAACCCGGATGGAAGCCTTGCCCAGGTGGGCTGGGCACGCCAGCCTCTTCTGGATTGCAACCTGGAACAAGCCCGATTCCAGTCACTGCGATCCTTGCAGCGATTTCGAATCAAGCGCTGGGACTATTACGCAGTCTTCAGCCCAAAACGTTTTTTCTCCGCGACCATTGCGGACCTTGGATATGCGGCGAACATTTTCGTCTATACCATGGATTTCGAAACGGCGGAACTCCACGAAGAAGGGCTGGTCATCCCGCTTGGAAAAGGCGTTGAACTGCCGCGGAACAGCACGGAAGGCGACAGCCATTTTGTGAATGAAAAAGCGAGCCTGACCTTCAGACTTCAACAAAACCAGCGGCATATATGCTGTATCGTGGCCGGGATTTAACGCAGGAGCCGGAATACAGGCAGAAATTACCCTGAACTGCCCGGCCGAGTACGAGTCGATGAATATCGTCATCCCGATCGGGGTGAAGAAGTTCTATTACAACCGAAAGATCAACTGCCTGCCTGCAAGCGGGTGGATCAAATACGGTGAGGACACCGAAGTGCTAAACCCAAAGAACTGTTCCGGATCGCTGGATTGGGGGCGAGGAGTATGGGAGTACAAGTCGTCCTGGAACTGGGCAAGCGCGTCCGGGTTTTTACCCGATGGTAGGTCAGTGGGAATAAACCTCGGATGCGGGTTCGGAGACCTGTCGAAGGCTGGAGAGAATGCGCTGGTCCTGGATAACCGCATCCACAAGCTGGAAATGGTCAAGTTCGATTATGTACCCGGGGATTACATGAAACCCTGGAAATTCACAGACACTGAAGGGCGCCTGGACCTGACCTTTACACCCTTCAAGGATCGGACAGCCAAGACCAACCTGGGAATCATCTTCAGCGAAGTACACCAGATGTTCGGCCGATACAATGGAAATGTGGTGGGAGATGATGGGAAAACACTCTAAATCAAGGACCTAATCGGATTTGCAGAAGAACACCATGCCCGCTGGTAGGGACATGATAAAGATCATCAGAAAGGACAACCGGGTCAGCACGGTATAATAACAAAATGACGAACAACAAAATCACATACCCCAATACTCCCACCGGCGACCAGGTGGATGATCTATCACGGCACCTCAGTCAGCGACCCTTACCGCTGGCTGGAAGACGTTGATTCCCCGGAAACGCTTGCGTGGGTAAAGGCGCAGAACGAAGTCACCTTCGGATACCTGAAACAAATTCCGGCACGGGAAAAAATCCAAAAACGCCTGACCAGCCTTTGGGATTTTGGTCGGGCGATGACAATCCATCACCGCGGAAGCCATTATTTCCAATTTCGGAACAGCGGGTTGCAGAACCAGGATGTGATGTACGTCATGGACAGTCCGCTCGATGCCGGTCGTATCCTGCTCGATCCCAATTCGCTTAGCGAGGATGGGACTGCAGCGCTGAATACCTGGTCTGTGAGCGACGACGGCAACTGGCTGGCATATGCCATCTCGCGCTCCGGCTCGGATTGGGTGGAGTGGCGGGTGCGGAATGTGATCAGCGGGGAAGACCTGACTGAAACCCTGAAATGGAGTAAATTTAGCGGGGCAGCCTGGGCGCATGACGGCAGCGGGTTTTATTACTGCAGGTATGCGGCTCCCGCCGAGGGGGAAGTGTACCAGGAAGCAAATTACAATCAAACCATCTATTTCCACCTGCTCAATACCGACCAAGGTGAAGATACACTGGTGTATGCCAGACCAGACCAACCCGAATGGGGATTCGGTCCTGAAGTGAGCAACGACGGACATTACCTGGCAATTGCAGTGTCGCAGGGAACAGACACCCGCAATCGATTTTTCTACAAAGACCTTCAAAATAATGAAGGGGTGATCGAAGTCATCCCGGACCTTGTTGCGACGTTTACCTTTGTTGGGAATGACGGGCCGGTGTTTTATTTCCAGACTGACCGGGAAGCTCCAAAAGGCCGGCTGATCGCCATTGATATCAATCACCCTGAACACTCCCATTGGAAGACACTCATCCCGGAAGGAGATGACACACTCGAAGCAGCCACAATCATCAACGACCAATTTATTACGATAACGCTGCACGATGCGCATGAACTGCTCAAACGGTTTACCCTGGACGGGAAATTCCTGGGGGAAATCCCACTACCAACACTCGGATCGGTGACTTATGGATACGCCTCAACACTGGCAGGACGACGCATCGACAAGGAAATGTTCTACCTGTTCCATTCATTTGCCCACCCGGTGACCGTATTCCGATACGATTTCGAGGCCGGAAAAAGCGAAACCATCTTCAAACCATCCATCCAATTTGATTTCAGCCCATATGTTACCCGCCAGGTCTTCGTCACCAGCAAGGACGGGACGAAGATCCCGATGTTCCTGGTGCATCGCGCAGATATGAAAGCGGACTCGCAAAATCCCACGCTGCTGTACGGGTACGGCGGGTTCAATATATCGCAAACGCCGGTCTTTGCAGTCAGCCGGCTGGCATGGCTGGACCTGGGCGGGGTGTACGCCGTAGCCATTTTGCGCGGGGGCGGGGAATATGGAGAAGAGTGGCATAAGGGCGGAATGATCCAGGCCAAACAAAACGTGTTCGACGATTTCGCAGCGTGTGCCAAATGGTTGATCGCTGAAAAAATCACCTGCACTCCGAAACTGGCGATCGAGGGACGCTCCAACGGCGGGCTGCTGGTTGGTGCATGCATGACCCAGCGACCAGATCTTTTTGGAGCCTGCCTTCCCATCGTGGGTGTGATGGATATGCTGCGGTTCCACAAATTCACAATCGGGTGGGCGTGGGTAAGCGACTACGGTTGTTCGGATAACCCGGACGAGTTTAAAGCACTGTATGCCTATTCGCCATACCATAACCTCAAACCCGGGACAAAATATCCGCCGACGTTGATCACGACAGGAGACCACGACGACCGGGTTGTTCCCGGACATTCATTCAAATTTGCGGCGCGTTTGCAAGCATGCCAGGCAGGTGAGGGCCCCACGCTCATCCGGATTCAAACAAAAGCCGGTCACGGACCAGGGAAACCAACCACGATCCTCATTGAGGAGTTGGCTGATATCTACGCGTTCCTGGTGAAGAACCTGGGGATGGAATAAACCAGCCTCCAAAGACATGTCTGAACTGCGCGGCGCAAAGCTCCATATTACGGGGATTGTACAAGGGGTTGGCTTCAGACCCTTTGTCTACGGCCTGGCTATCCGTTTTAGCCTGACAGGATGGGTGCGAAACACTTCAGCCGGAGTGGACATCGAGGCGGACGGTACCCCGGAAAATTTGGATGGATTCGTGCAGGCGTTGAAAAATGAACTCCCGCCATTGGCGCGGATCGACAGCCTGGACGTTTCCTTTGGGGCAGCATCACAATTCACCCAGTTCGAGATCATTGAGTCGAAAGCGGTCGAGGGCGCCTTCCAACCCATTTCCCCGGATGTTAGCATTTGCGACGATTGCCTGCGCGAATTATTCGATCCAGATGACAGGCGTTATCACTATCCATTCATAAACTGCACCAACTGCGGCCCGCGCTTCACCATCATTACCGATATTCCATATGACCGACCCAACACGACCATGTCTTCATTCGTGATGTGCCCGGAATGCGCGGCGGAATACCAAAATCCACTTGACAGACGTTTTCATGCCCAGCCGGTCGCCTGCCCGGTTTGCGGGCCGAAGATTTGGCTGGAAACCATGTCAGAGAACGAGGTCCAGCGGAGCGAAGGGGACGCTGCAATTCATAAAGCCCAGGGTCTCCTTGCAAACGGGAAAATCCTGGCAATTAAAGGCCTTGGTGGGTTCCACCTTGGCTGCGACGCGACCAATGCTGCTGCCGTTGCAGACCTACGAAGGCGAAAGCTACGGGTGGATAAACCATTTGCAGTGATGATGGGGGACGCTGCATCGGTCCAAAAACATTGTTTCCTAAGTCCCGAAGAAGCCATGATGTTGGAATCACGGCAACGCCCGATCGTGCTGCTCAGGAAACGCCCGGACTCTCCCATTGCCGAAGCAGTTGCACCGAAACAGGATACCCTGGGAGTAATGCTCCCTTATACACCAATGCACTATTTATTATTTAATGGCAGCACCCCACAACTGGCTGCCCTGGTTATGACCAGCGGAAACCTCTCTGAAGAGCCCATCGCCACAGGAAACGAAGAAGCCCGGGAGCGATTAAACGTCCTGGCGGATGCCTTCCTGATGCACAACCGAGATATCCATACACGGTGCGACGATTCGGTGGTGCGAATGTTTGACAGCAAACCCTATCCCCTGCGGCGATCAAGAGGTTATGCACCCGATTCCATTTCCCTGCCAATTGAAATCCCATCCATCCTGGCAACAGGCCCGGAACTTAAAAATACCTTTTGCCTGACGCGCGACCGATACGCATTTATCGAGCCATCATATTGGCGACATGGAAAATTATGAAACGCTGAAATCATTCGAAGAGGGGATCGTGCAATTCGAGAGGTTGTTTCGGATCAAACCCCAGGCAATCGCTTACGATATGCACCCCAATTACCTGTCCACCCGCTATGCTCTCGAGAGGGCAGAGAGGGATAACCTTCCTGCAATAGGAGTCCAGCATCACCATGCACATATTGCAGCCTGCATGGCAGATAACGGGATGGATGGCAGCCACAAGGTAATCGGGGCAGCTTTTGATGGGACGGGATATGGAGAGGATGGAGCCATTTGGGGAGGAGAATTTTTGATAGCGGATTACATGGGGTATGAACGAAGATTTCATTTAAAATATTTTCCCCTGCCCGGAGGGGATGCAGCGATCAAACGACCTGCCCGCACGGCGCTCGCAATCCTTTGGGCGATGGGTATAGACTGGGACGAAGATCTCGCTCCCGACGAGGATGTCTGCTTTGAAGACCGGCTGGCGATGACGAATCCAATTGGAGCGGGGGCTGAATACCCCCAAAACTTCCAGCATGGGTCGATTATTCGATGCAGCGGCAGCCCTTTCCGGGGTACGGCAAAGGGTAAATTATGAAGCACAGGCAGCAATCGAGTTCGAGGCAGCCATTGATGCGACAGAAACGGGCTCTTATCATTTCGATATCCAGGATGGGGAGGTGGATTACCGTCCAGCAATCGAAGATCTCCTGAAAGATATCCGGGTCAAGACCTCCATCCCAATCTTATCTGCACGTTTTCACAACGGTGCGGCAGAAATGGTCCGGCAAGCCTGCAGCAAGATAAGAGCAAGAAACCGGTCTGAATGAAATTGCGTTAAGCGGCGGCGTCTGGCAAAATATGGCCCTACTGGAACGATCAACCCGAATTCTCATGGCTGACGGATTCGATGTATATCATCCATCACCAAGTCCCGACCAATGACGGCGGAGTATCTTTAGGACAAGCCCTGGTGGGAGCTGCGAAGATTAACAACCAATAAACGAGGAGACTAAATTAATCACGGTTGGCGTATAATAAAGCGTCAGCAGGGTTGAACAGGGACAAAACGAGGGAACTTAATGAACACAATACTCCTGGTGGAAGACGACGCGTTGTTACTAGAGGTCATGTGCAACATCCTGGAAGCTGAGGGGTTCGAAATCCACGCGGCGAATAATGGAAAGCAAGCCCTAGATTTGTTTGTAAACAGCATGCCAGACCTGATCATCTCGGATATCATGATGCCCGAGATGGATGGTTTCGAGCTCCTGCAATCGGTGCGCAACCTGCCCAACGGGGTAACAGTGCCATTCCTGTTTCTCAGCGCCCGGACGGAACGAGCAGATGTAAGCAGGGCAAGATCACTGGGAGTGGATGATTACCTCTTTAAACCTTTTGATGCTCCCGAACTCATTAACGCAGTACGGTCGCGGCTCGACAGGCGGCGCCTGGTGGAATTATTCGATACCCGTACAGCGCATTTGCAGACGGTCATCATGCTGGCAAATGTCATCGAAGCCCGGGACCCCTATACTGCCGGTCACCTTGAACGTGTCCGCCGCCTGGCACTCAACCTGGCATTTGCATTGGATTGGGAGAACGAACAAATCGTATTCCTGGAATTTGGGGCGATCTTACATGATATTGGCAAGATCATTGTTCCAAGCCGTGTATTGAAAAAGACCGGACCTCTCAATGAAGAGGAATGGAAATTGATGCGACAGCATCCGGAAGCCGGAGCAAAGATGCTGGAAGGGGTCGATCATTTGAAGGCTGCCATCCCTTATGTTTTGTATCATCACGAGTGGTGGAACGGCAGCGGGTACCCGATGGGATTGAAGGGGGTGAACATCCCACGTGAAGGACGTTTGCTGGCAATCGTGGATGCATTCGATGCCATGACAACCAACCGCCCCTATCACATCAGCATGATGGCGAACGAGGCAATTGAAGAAATATGTCAAAACAGGGGAGTTTATTTCGACCCGGATATGGTGGATGTTTTTATCCGGGCATACAAAACTTCCTAACCCGGTAAGCAGGAGTTGGGAAGAAAAAAAGCATTTTGATTTTATTTTTCTGAGTGGGGAAGTCTACATTGGATTAACGCGCTTCACGATCCATTTCCCGTTCAGCATCCCGCCTGGCAATGGCTTCACGTTTATCGTGCATTTTCTTGCCTTTCGCTATGGCAATCTCAAGCTTGGCGCGACCATCTTTCAGATAGATGCGAAGTGGCACAATCGTTACACCCTTTTGTCGAACGGCATCCCATAATTCGCGAATCTCTTTTTTATGGAGCAGGAGACGACGAGCTCGTTTTGGGTCATGGTTGAAGCGGTTGGCCTGTTCATAGGGTGCGATGTGTGCCTCAATCAGGAATGCCCCGCGCACATCGTCCACGCGAACATATGCTTCAGCCAGGCTGACCTGTCCAGCACGAATGGATTTAATCTCGCTCCCTTTAAAGCCAATCCGGCCTCGAAGCGTTCAAACAGAAAATATTCAAAACCAGCCTTGCGGTTGGTGGCGACAGATTTTACGTGTTCAGGCATAATTGACCAAAATGCTTCCAGCAGTTCATTCAAATCCTGCGAAAAAAATACGACGGCAAAGCGCGCGGTAAATTTAGGAATTAGGAAAAGATTGTAACATGGGTTACACCTGGCAAGAGCTGATCATCCCCATTTCAGGATTGCCATCCCAGCCAGAAAACGCAATGCGCCGAAAATGATCAAAGCCACACCCACCCCGATGAAACCTGCAAAAATGGGTCCTGCCAGAGAGCCCAATAAGACTGCTGCATTAAGGATGATGTTATACCAAGCCAGATGCGAAGGGCGGTCATCGACCGGGATGCGTTCCAGCAAATAATTGGCATAAGCGCCAGCAACCAACGCCCAGGCAATTCCGCCGACGATCGAAAGGATGTAATAGTGCAAAGGAGTATGAGAAAGACCCATGGCAATTGGGTAAATACAAGTCCCCACCACACCCCAGCCAGTCAACTTGTGATGACCCACGATGCGTTCCAAGCGACCGAGCTGGGTCGATCCGAGCAAAACCGACACATAAAAGAAGGCTGTGCCGAGGCCGATATTTGCATCCGTTAAATGGATCACATTTACTGTATAGATCGTAAAAACGGGAAGAGCAAGATACTGTGCCAGATGGAAGCCCATAAAGACCATTAAAATCTTCCGGAAGGGTGTGCGCCAGATATCCAGGCGAAGGGTGGAGCGCAAATTATTACGCCGCTCGGCTCCATTCAACCCTGGCGGAGCCGTGATCCGTGAGGCACCCCGATCGACCGGGTCTTCCTGCGGGCGAACAAAAAACAAGTGAAATGTGCTCATGGCAGCACTTATAAAGCCAATGCCAAAGACAATCTGGTAGCCAAGAGGAAAAGACAGATGATTTAGGAGATAGCCAGTTCCGAGAGAAGAAATAATGAATGTGAGTGACTGGAGGACATTGCGAACACCCATAACAGAAGCCCGCCACTCGGGGGGAACTGCCGAGGCGAACAATGCATTGAAACCGACATTTAATCCGCACATTGGAATGCCCATTACCAGTGTGATAGCAGTCAATGCCCAGATCTGCCCCTGGTTTCCAAAAAGCCATGGGAGGGGAATCCATAAAAAATACCCAACCCGGGAAAGAACAGCAGTCCAGAAAACCGCCTTGCCGACCGGCCGGTTTTGCAACCAATTCCCAACCGGCATGGAGAGGAAAAGACTAACCACTGCCGGCATCGCCCCCAGAAGTCCAATCTGGATGCCACTTGCACCCAAGCGGGCGGCATATACATTCAAGAAATTAATCGCGCTCCCGCTCAAAATTCCAAACCACGCGATATCGAAATACAGGTGGATGAAATTTTGGTGATATTCTTTTGGTATTGCCGGGTTATTGAAGAATTGCCGGAAGGATAGCACGGGTTGATTATAATCAACACTCTCAATTTATTCACTCCCGCCCGCATCGAAAAATGGAGGAAATCATGCTAGGACTTCGCCGTCAATTTCTCCTGGACCCTTCCGTCACATTCCTCAACCATGGTTCATTTGGAGCGACGCCGCGACCTGTACTGCGAGAATATCAACGCTGGCAACGAGAACTTGAACGCCAACCAGTTGAATTTCTCGGACGCCGATTCACAGACCTGATGATGGCAGCGCGCAAATCCCTGGCCAACTACCTGGGGACGGATGCCAACAACCTGGTCTACACCACCAACGTAACCGAGTCGCTAAACATCGTGGCACACTCGCTAAATCTTGGTCCAGGAGACGAAGTCCTCAGCACCGACCATGAATATGGTGCGTTAGACCGGACGTGGCGCTTTCTGGCGAAAGAACGAGGTTTTGTTTACATCAATCAACCGATCCCAGTACCAATGACCACCAAGGAAACCTTCGTTGCTGCGCTGTGGAGAGGTGTGACACCCCATACTCGGGTGATTTTTCTCAGCCACATCACCAGCCCCACGGCGCTTATTTTTCCTGTAGGGGAAGTTGTTAAGAAGGCGCGTCAAGCAGGGATAAGGACAATCGTGGATGGGGCGCACGCACCAGGTCAAATTCCGCTAGACCTGGATGCGCTCGGGGCGGATTTCTACGGTGGGAACCTGCATAAATGGCTGTGCGCTCCAAAAGGAGCAGGGTTCCTGTATGCAAGACCGGAAGCCCAAGATCAATTAAAGCCATTTGTCGTTTCGTGGGGATACGAGGCAGAATTTCCCAGCAGCTCAAGGTTTGTCGATCATTTCGAATGGACAGGCACCCGCGATATCGCCAGTTTCCTGTCCGTCCCGACAGCCATCGAGTTCCAGAGTGAACACAACTGGGATACCATCCGGCAGCTTTGTCATGAGCTCGCCTGTGAAACCCAACAACGAATATGCGAGATGTATTCCTTATCTCCTTTGTCGGACGACTCCCGGTTCATGCAGTTTTGCAGCATCCCCCTGCCAGAAAACACAGATCTATCAGCGATGAAAATGCGCCTTTACAATGACTATCGAATCGAAATCCCTCTGATTTTGTGGAATGGCCGCAAATTGGCCCGACTCAGCATCCAGGGGTATAACACAAGCGGGGATATTAAAAAACTGATCAATGCCCTGAAAGAAATACCAGGGCATACCAAACAATAAGACAACCCCCCAAATTATTATAAAATGCTAATAATTATTAATTAATATTTTGATAATCATTGTTTATATTAATTCATGTAAATATAATCCATTTATTTAAAAGGAGGTTCACCATGTCCAATTTAACTCGTTGGGAGCCGGTACGCGAAATGATGACACTGCGTGAGGCGATGGACCGGCTTTTTAACGATGCCTTCACCCGCCCATTTAGTCCCAGCGGAGGCCAAATAGTCCCTGCCATCGATCTTTATCAAAATGAAGATGAGGTGGTCGTAAAGGCTTCCCTTCCCGGGCTCAGAGCGGAGGATGTTCATATCTCCGTGACTGCAGATATATTGACCCTGCGAGGCGAATTCAAAGAGGAATCCGAACAAAAAGAAACAACCTATCACTTGCGGGAAAACCGATACGGCGAGTTTGAACGCCAGGTCATGTTACCCACCGACGTACAATCTGACAAGGCGAAGGCTGATTTTGATAACGGCGTTCTGACCATTACACTGCCCAAGGCAGAAACCGTCAAACCCAGGACCATCAATATTAAAGCCAAATAACCAGAAACAGGTCCATCAAAAAACAGGGCAGCAATCCATTGGGTTGCTGCCCTGTTTTTAGACCCAAGACCTTAGTATCCTGAGAATCCAGAACCTACCCGTAATTCCTTTGGATATCAAGTAATTCTTCCGCCTTCAGCCGACCCTTGACCGGTTGTTGGTTTTTTTCGACCCATTTTCTAAGAGGCTGAAACCAATTTACAAGGGCGCGCGCATCAGAGGGGTAATGACCGGGGCGCGCACCGATATTCGTCCATGACGTACCCGCCAGGACGGATTCCCAGTCCTTCCACGGTACAAGGTCAGGTGTGATGGAGAATGTTGCCAGGGGGGAGAAAAAGACCGGCTTGCCGGCAGGAAAAAGGGTTCTCATCTCCCTAAGATATTCGAGACTATCGTGAGTGTTAAATATGAGCCATAAAGGAAGCAATCCAGCCTGGCGGGCGGCATTCGTATCGAACTGGCTAAACATTTCGACCAAAACCCCTGCAGGTGAGCGGCCTTCTTTTTCAAGAAGTCTCTGGGCGGCAGAAAATGCCAGCCGGGAAAAATCGTTGGGGTGGGGGAGAGAGATGCGCACGAAGCGATAACCTTTTCTTTCACAAAAGGATTCCAATGCTTCAGCAAGCCCAGGCTCAGTACCCCACTCAGATTCGGGACCCGTCTCGAGCGGGTAGCCTTTCAACTTCCATTCCATTTTGGTTAATCCAGCATGCGGTGCATATTCTCGAATTCGGGCGCTGCCTGCCAAAAATTCTTCTGCGGATATTCCACCCCAACCGCCCACCTGGAACACGCTGCGAGGTCCCACCCGATAGCGAAGCCAGGAAGCTCCGCCTTCGAGAAAGACGACGGACCCGCCGGGTTCAAGCCGTTGGTTAATGAAATCAGCGTACGCTGGAGGCAGATCCAGTAACTTAAAACGCAAATGGTTGACGAAACGGGTCATCCACCCATCATGGATCGGATCGTAATGCTGGATGGTCAACAGCCCCGGATTTTCATCAGCAAGCCTCAAAGCAATATCCAGAGAACGATGCAGGTACTCGTTTACATCACCGGATTGAGAGCCGCGTTTAAGAGTAGTGACAAATGCCTGCGGGAGAAAGGGGCCACCCAATGCCAAGGATAAATAAGCGGTAGCACCCCCGAGGGCAGCCCCGACGGTGACTGCAGGGAATTTCCGGGGCAATTGCGCATAGTCATCAAGGCGCTGGCGAATCAAATCATCGATAGAAAAATGGTCAAGCACATTAGGATTTAGGCCAGAATAAGATTCAAAACGGCTGATCGCAAATTGAGCGACTTCCTGGGGCAGGGTTCCCAACCCGTTCAAAAGGAGCTTTTGCCAGCCAGGAAATTCATAATTGTCGCAATATTCACCACGCAATCCTGCAGCGACCGCGCGGGTCACAATGGGAGAGGAACTTTCGTTCGATTCGATCGCAACCATATAATCTCCTGGGAAGGGTGTAATCAATCCTATCCTGGAAGTATATACCAACTTACGCTCTGGAAATAATCCAAGAAACCCGGCTTATTAGCCGGGTCCATCATCAATAAGTTGGAATAAAACTATAAAAACCATCCGGAATAAGTTATGGAACAAATCCCGGAGGGCAGTAACCTATTTCACCGGTTGTCAACATTAAAATCCCATTCTCATTTGTCACAGGCCCTGTCGCGACTATACAATCTCCCTGGCGAAAACTCAGATAGATCCCAACAGGCCTATAGGTGATTCGAACTTGCGAAGGGTTCCTGCTGAACACCAGAACGGTCCCGCCAAATTCCGCCACTCTACCATATATGCAAAAAGTTTGACCCACCTGTGACAGAGAAATTGCATCCCAAGAGTAACAATTGCTAAGGAGAACAGGAGTAGGCGAACTTATGGAGACTTCTGTGGGACTGGTCTGCGTGATCGAATTTCGCTGCTGCGTCTTATACAAAATAAAATCAGCCACAGCGCCAAGAGTTACGCAAAGAAGAATGGTGGAATAAACGATCACACCTTTCAATATTCTTCTTTTCCCCGCCTTTCTCCAAAGCCAGGTCATCAGCGTGCTTAAAAGCCACCCAAAAACATAACCTGGGATTGTCCCTATTGCCAACGTACCCAACAGGTTGTAAGGAGAAAAGTAGTACCTAATTACCGCTCCGATTGCTGCCAACCCAGTAAAAATGGCGGCCCAAATTGCACCAGTTGTCCAGACAGACCGATTTATATTACCAGAACGCACGGATTTGACCGATTGGGGTAATTCATGCCAGCAATAGTGGCAGAGTACAGCCTCATCCTCGTTCTCTTCAGCGCAATTTGGGCATTTTTTCACTACGACTTTCTCCCTGGATCAAGATTATCCATTCTATTATTACACCAATCCAGTAAATTTATCCTTACACAAAAGCAATTAAATTAATTATTACCCCATTATTATCCACGAAAATTAATCGGGGTATTTTTCGATTTTCCCAACTCGTTATGGAAATTGGAAGGTTTTGTCATCATGAAACCATTGCGCCATGTGATGGCAGGGGCAAAGAGTGCGATGCACTATCCAGGAAGAAGCTCATCATCTTGCTGGAAGGGTATAATTATCCATAAAGGGAATCTAACAAGGAGAGGACAGAATGGATATTGCACTGGCTCTGGGTGGAGGCGGGTCACGCGGGTATGCCCATATCGGCGTCATTCGACGCCTTGAGCAGGAAGGATACAATATACGCGCCGTGGCAGGTACCAGCGCAGGGGCGATAGTTGCAACCCTGTATGCTGCGGGTTTTACTGCGGATGAAATGGAACACAGGTTCGCAGATATAGACCAAAGCAAGCTGTTTGGGCGATCGAGCGGGGAAGGACCGTCCGTTCTTGGTTTTGGCGGGGCGACCAAATTCCTGGAGGAAATGCTGGGAGACCGGACCTTCGAATCACTTAAGATACCCTGCGCGGTCGTGGCGGTTGATATTATGACTGCACAGGAAGTCATTTTAAGGGAGGGATGCGTAGTAGATGCCATCCTGGCTTCCAGCGCGGTACCGGCAATCTTCCCGCCCCAACAAATCGGCGAACATCAACTGGTGGACGGCGCTGCCCTGGACCCAGTGCCCGTGTCCGTGGTGCGATCCCTGGCACCCAATTTGCCAACCATTGCTGTTGTTTTAACCCCATTATTGGGACAGGGGAGGAAGGTATTATCACTGCAGTTTCCGACGCGAATCCCTGCACCCATCGTGGACCGGCTTTTTCGGTCGCGGCTAGCCCAAGCACTCAATATCTACCTGCTGGCGACCGACGCGGGGGCGAGGATGCTGACAGAATTGCGACTTAAGGTGGATGCGCCGGATGTTATCGTTAGACCGGACGTTGAAGGGATCGGCTTGCTTGACAAGGTGGATGTGCATAATATCGTGATGAAAGGCGAGGAAGCGATGGAAGCAGCCTTACCCGACCTTAAACGTGCAACCGGCTGGCAGATCCGCCTGAGGAAGAAATATTTTCCGGCACGGGTGTAAAATCAAATCATGACCCGTGACATCCGTAAATACGTCCGCCAGACCAATGTCCGCCTGGTGGTGGGGGCATTTATCCTGCTGTTCGTGGTGGGAGACGGGCTGATCTATTTATTTTACGGCGGAAGCGCAGCAATTACAGGGTTCCTTTGCCTGCTGGGAGGATTGGTTCCAGTAATCCTGGTGACCCTGATCATCCTGCTATTGGATTGGATTACCAAGCATGTCAATCGAGATTAATGCCGAACTGGGAGAATTCCGAGAGTGGAGATTTCGATATCGGCCGGCAAGTGTTGAACCATCCCGACTGATGGTTTTAATCCACGGTTTGTCCGGTGACGAAAATTCCATGTGGGTTTTCGCCCGCAATCTTCCGGCGAATATTTCAGTGCTAGCTCCCCGGGGGCTTTTCGATGCACGCGAAGGGGGATACACATGGCGCAAAGTGAGACCTAATATGACTGGGCTGCCAGTTTTCGAGGAATTACGCCCATCTGCAGAAGCATTGCTCGGTTTTGTGGACGACTGGTCAAAGGCTGAGGGGATAAACGCAAAACAGATCTATGTGACCGGGTTCAGCCAGGGTACAGCTCTAACTTATACACTTGCCATCCTTCACCCCGAAAGAATCCTTGCGATGGCTGCGCTCTCCGGATTCATTCCAAAAGGCGGGGAAGATCTGCTTGCAGGGGGCGCGCTGGTTGGAAAGCCGATCTTCGTTTCACACGGACGGCAGGATGACATGGTTCCAGTGGAACTTGCGCGCAAATCTGTGGCAATGCTGAAAAAATCAGGTGCGCTGGTTGAGTACTGCGAGACTGATGGAGGACACAAAGTCAACGCGGATTGTTTCCGAGGATTGACCGAATTATTTAAATAACATGAGGCCAAAGATTATCATTCATGGCATTAGCTGTGCTACAATATTCAGGTTAAGCCGATTACGCAAAGAGGAGAAGAAGATGAAACTAAAGATCGTGTTGACTGCAATGGTCGGAATACTGGTCTTTTCTTTGACAGCTTGTGGAAACCCTGGTGTCGCAACTGCCACTTCAAACTCAAACTCCCAAATACCTGCAGCCGACACCCAAGCGGCGCAACCAAATGCCGTGTCGATATCAAGCACGAATGCCTTTGTTGATTCGTATGGGACTTACCATGTGGTGGGCGAGGTAATCAATAACACCAGCGAAGTGGTTTCGTCCATAGAGCTAAGCGTCGAGATCAAGGACGGTACCGGCACCTCCTTGATCAAAGATGACAGCGGAAACATCACGCCGAGCACGAAAATCTCACCGATGCTTTACTCACTCGCTCCCGGTGAAGCTACTCCTTTCGAATATACCTATGAAACTTCTCAAGGTTTGCCGGCTTCTTATAATGTGACGCTATTAGGTCAGCAAACCGGTACGGCGAACCGGGCGACCCTCAAAACAGAAAACGTCCAACTTGTTGACGATGGTTCGGGATGGTATTACCTGACGGGGGAACTGGTGAACACGGGAAGCCAATGGGCGCATATCAACAGCATGGCTGGTGCAGTCCTGGACGACTCCCGGAAGATCCTTTCAGCAGACTGGACCGCGACTTCACGCGACCGAACTGGCACCTGCAGGGGACGCGACCAGCCGCGACCGGACCCCATTTGAGGTCAATTTTCCCAATCCAGGGGGCGCGACCAAATGGCAGGTCTATTTGGATGCAGATGTAAGCAGCAGCGTAATTGATTATCCGGTGGGGGTAACGATCGCGAACCAATATTTCGATCAATATGGTTCGTTCCACGTAGTTGGCTGGGCGACCAATAACTCAGACAAGCCGCTGGATTCCCTCGTGGTTGCGGGGGTTTACGGCGCTGATAAAACGGTGTTGGATGCGAGTTATTCCTTTATCCCGTTGCCTATGAAACCAGGCGCGCAAGTTGCGTTTGCAGTTTCGTCGTTCAGCAGCCTCAACTATAACCCGAACCAGGCGTCCATGGTCAGCACGTCCACGGTACAAGCCGATCCCTGGTTTACCTATCCCCCAACAAATGAATTTACAGACCTGGCGACGAGCGGGGAAACCATCCAGAAAGAAGGCGCTACATGGACTTTCGCAGGCAATGTTACCAACACCAGCGATAAAGGCCTGAGCGGCGCAACCATCGTTGTCATGGTAAAAGATGCTCAAAATAACCTTGTCACGATGGAATACACCTCCATCTCTCCAACTGCAGAATCAATCGCGGCAGGGGAGACAAACCCGTATTCAGTGGTGGTCTACCTTGATCCCAAAGTAGATGCATACCGCCTTTACCACCACTACGGTGGTAATCGGTGATATCAAGTAATTACTATACCTCCAAATATAAAAACCGCCATCCTGAATTGGACGGCGGTTTTTATTATTGTACGATTTCCGAAAACCATGTCGTGATAAACCGTTAATTACCCCGCGATTTATACAACATTACTCATAACGCATTAGATTCCTCCAGCAATTTAAGGCGCTCTTAAGGTGCCGGTTGACTATCTCTCTGTTTACGGGTATCCTTGGCACCATGAATTCCCCCAAACGACCTGTTTCGAGGCGCGATTTTCTGAAACTGGCTGGGCTGGGATTGGGCGCATTAGCTTTGCGACCCATATCAGCGCGTCCGGGTACCAGCAAATTTATTCGCAGTATCACTTTTAGCTGATTTTCCTCAAGCAGACTTGTTGGGACGAAATTGCACAACTGATACCAGCCTGCAATGGGGTGGAACAATCGGAATCATGGCGCGTCCCGATGTCAACAGTTCCAAGGTGCGAGACGCACATTATGACGAAGTATTTCCATGGTTGAAAGAAGTCAGCGCCGAACATATTGATTTCAATCTTCCAAACCAGCGCTGGGTGGAAACTCCCGAAGGATATATCCATTCGCTTTACCTGCAGCCCTGCAAAAACCTTCCCAACTCCCCGCTGCTTTCCATGCCGGACGGACAACCCGGATTTTGGGGAGAAGTGACAGTCCCCTACGTTGACCTAGTCATGGATAATCCCGCACCAGTTTCAGGATGGATGCAGGACCATGTAGCTTATGGAATACAACCGCGCTTATATTATTCGCAAGTGATGTGGATAGATAATATTCGCAAAACTGATGCGGGAAGCATCCAATATCATGTGAAAGAGCGGTACGGTAATCCTGGAGACCTTTTTTGGGCGGATGGAGCAGGGTTCCGACCATTGACCAGCGACGACATCTCACCAATTCATGCTGAGATTGACCCAGCCACCAAAAAGATCGTGGTAAATGTTAAATTACCAAACCTTAACATGCATGGAAGGGGACCGGGAAGTCTATTTTTGCCGGGTCTCAACGGGAATCCAGGACGGCTCAACACCGGTCGGCGATCATCCAATATGGCGGAAGTTGATCTCCGTCCGCATGGCAGCCAACGCGCTGGGGTCAAGCTATGATCTTCCGGGCATATCCTGGACGACGCTTTTTGTGGGTGATGGAGTGGCCATTCATGGGGCGACTTCGCACAACAATTTCGGCGCCGTACAATCGCACGGATGTGTTAACTGCAAGCCAGAGGATGCAAAATGGATATTCCGCTGGTCACAACCAACAGTCCCGCTCGAACCCGGGGATATCACCCATCAAGGCATGACCGGCAGCACCCACGTGATCGTAGAAAATACATTTTAATGTTGACAAGGTGCAATGAATAATTTTAATGTAACCATCGGCCTGGCCTTCCTGGCGGGTTTAGCCTCGTTTCTATCCCCGTGTGTCCTTTCGCTTGTACCCGCATATATTGGATATTTGAGCGGCAGGGCTGCCGGCGGCGAATCGTCAGGTAAGAATCGATGGACGACATTTTCCCACGGCCTGGCGTTCGTCCTTGGATTCAGCCTGGTCTTTATTTTATTTAATATCCTGGCCTCAGCACTTGGACTCCTACTTTATGATGTGCGGACTTGGCTGGCAAAAATCGGCGGGATCGTCATCATTATTTTTGGCCTGCATATGATCGGGGTGTTCCGCATCCCATTCCTGGAATACGATGTGCGAGTTCATTCGCAGGTGGATAGACGGTGGGGGTACGTCTCGTCAGCGTTAATGGGGATTTTCTTTTCTGCCGGATGGTCACCATGCATTGGACCGGTATTAGGCTGGATCATGACCTTTTCGATCAATGGCGGATCGATCGTTAAAGGTACAACCCTGGGAATCTCTTATTCAGCTGGATTGGCAATCCCATTTTTATTGGCTGCACTTGGGATTGGATGGGTAAGTACCATCCTCCGACGATTCAATAAAGTGATGCGTATAGTGGAAATTGTCATGGGAATACTGCTGATCGTAGTTGGGATCCTGCTTTTCCTGGGTTCATTCAGTATTTTGGCTAATTATTTCCCCCGAATAAATTTCGGCTTATAAAATGAAAATCGCCAACCTGCCAATAAAAATTTAAAAAGCTTAAATCCAGCGCATTACCCTTCTAGCAAGGAAGGGAAAGATAACATTGGTTTCAAATATAGGCAAAGTCAAATGATCACTGTCACCTTATATACCCGTGCAGGTTGCGAATTATGCAAACAAGCTGAAGAAGATTTAAAAGCTCTCCAGGATGTTATCCCGCATCAATTGGCAATCCTCGACATTGACTCGGATCCCGCCCTGATCGACTCATTTGCCCTGGAAATTCCGGTGGTGGAAGTGGGACCATTCCGATTAAAGGCTCCTTTTTCCCGCAAGGAACTGCAAATGACTCTGGGTGCGGCCGCAGATCGTCGGCTGCAATTGGAAAACATAAACGATAAGACTTTCCAAGTAAACACATCGCGAACGCACTCCATCAGCAGAGCTGACAAAATATCCTATTGGATTTCCAAACATTACCTGGCAATTTTTAATGCCTTCTTAATTCTGTACGTTGGCATACCATTCCTGGCCCCCGTGTTTAAAAAAGCGGGTTTGAACGGACCCGCGGCGGTAATATACAAAATCTACAGCCCCTTATGCCATCAATGGGCGTTTCGATCGTTTTTTATGTTTGGAGAGCAGGCATATTATCCTCACGCAGCGGCAAACATGACCGGGGTGCTATCTTTTGAACAAGTTAGCGGGATAAGCGACGCCAGTGATCCCAGCCGGATCCAGGCGAGACAGTTCCAAGGCAACCCAGAGGTTGGCTATAAAGTTGCCTTTTGTGAGCGGGACGTGGCCATATGGGGTGCCATGGCATTATTTGGGGTGGTATTTGCATTATTCAGAAGGGGGCTACCCAAACTCCACTGGATCCTTTGGATCGTCGTGGGGATGGGACCCATCGGCCTGGATGGCTTCTCACAATTATTCAGCCAGATCCCCAATACATTCATCCAGTCCTTCCTGCCATACCGCGAGAGCACTCCACTCCTGCGGGTCATTACCGGGTTCCTGTTTGGGATTACCACCGCTTGGTTCATGTTCCCAATGATCGAAGAGAGTATGGCTGATACACGTCGATTGATGGCCAAAAAATTTGCCATCCTCAAGAAATAATCATCCGATGCCCCTTAAATCGAACGGAGAAATCCGGTACTATCAATTCGAGCAATTCGGAACTGACTTATGCCAGGCTGTTTTTACCCGCAGGGGAGGTGTCAGCCCGCAACCATGGGATACACTTAACCTAGGAAGCACAGTGGGCGATTCCATGCAGAGGGTGAGGGAAAACCGGCGGTTAGCGCTTTCATCCCTAGGCCGAGACCCGGCATCCGTCTACGATGTCTGGCAGGTGCACGGGGTAGAAGTAGTCATAGCCGATGCCCCGCGTCATCCAGAGATACCGCATTTGAAGGCAGATGTCATTCTGACAGATAAACCGGGAATAACCCTGATGATGCGGTTTGCGGATTGTGTACCCATTCTGCTCCATGATCCGGTCCGGAAAGTGGTGGGAATTGCCCATGCTGGATGGATGGGAACCGTGCGCGGAACCGTCCGGTTTGCAGTTGAAGCGATGAAGCAACGATTTGGCTCAAAAGGCGAAGATATCCTGGCCGGTATTGGACCCTCCATCGGACCTGATCATTACGAGGTGGGATCAGAGGTCATTAACCAGGTGCGGGATACTTTTCTGGATGAGGCGTCGGGGGTATTGACCAAAATCGAAGGGGAAAAAATGAAGCTCGACCTATGGAAAGCCAATACCCTACTCCTTGAAAAGTCAGGGGTAAAGCATATAGAGGTTTCGGGATTGTGTACTGCCTGTGAAACCCGGGATTGGTTTTCCCACAGGGGTGAAAAAGGACGGACAGGACGGTTTGGCGCAATCATAGCATTGGTATAATCAAGGCATGGAAAACGACCTGATCTCAAGAATTCGTGAACGGTTCGAAGTTGTCCAAGACCAGGTTGTGGAAGCAGGGATTCGAAGCGGACGCCCTGAAGGAGCGGTGCGACTAGTGGTGGTTACCAAGTCTCAACCACTGGAAGTAGTTCGAGCTGCGATCGCAGCCGGAGCAGCCATCCTTGGAGAAAATTACGCAGAAGAGGCAGTCTCAAAAATCATTGCAGTCCAGGAACCTGAGGTAGAATGGCACATGATCGGCCATGTGCAGAGCCGAAAGTCGGACCTAGTGGCAGAATATTTTTCCATGCTGCACAGCCTCGACAGCCTGAAATTGGCCGAAAGACTAAACAGAGACTGCCTGGAAAAGAATCGGAAAATCCCAGTACTTATTAGAGGTCAATGTCAGCGGTGAAGGAAGCAAGTATGGCTTTCTGGGCTGGGATGAGAAAAGCTGGCCTGACCTCGTGACTGCATGTAAAAAAATATGTATTCTTCAAGGCTTGCAGGTGCGTGGGCTTATGACCATGCCCCCCTATTTTGAGATCCAGAACGAACCCGTCCGTTCTTCAAGAAGCTGCAGAGATTGAAAGCTTATCTACAAGAACGCCTTCCCCAAGCAGACCTGGCAGAAATTTCCATGGGAACCAGCGTGGATTTCATCACTGCAATTGAGGAAGGGTCAACCCTGGTGCGGGTGGGGCAGGCAATTGTTGGATCAAGACCGTTGAAGGATTTGAATGATTAATGCCCTGGCAACGATTATCAATTTATTGGCAAATCTCCTTGTCCTCTTGGTGATCGTCGATTCGATATTATCTTTTTTTCTGAGCCCATACCACCCAGTTCGAAATGCACTTGATCGGGTCCTTCAACCATTATTGGCCCCCATCCGCAGAGTAGTACCACTTGTCGGGATGTTTGATTTTAGTCCGCTCATACTCATTATCCTGGTTGAAATAATCAAGTATGTCCTGATCAATTTCCTTTACGCTCTTTGAGGTGCCGAATGGAACCTAGGTCTTTTCATTTACATGATGGCAAAAAAGGTGCTGCAATCGCAGTGCGGGTAACACCGCGGGCAAGCAAGAATGAGATTGTTGACATCCTGAGCGATGGAACGGTGAAGGTCCATTTAACAGCTCCACCCATCGAAGGAAAGGCAAATGAAGCACTTCTCAAGTTCCTGGCAAAAATCCTTGGCGTGCCACTCAGGCAGTTGGAAATCGTGGCTGGAGCCAATGGACGTGATAAGTTGATTTCGGTGATAGACATGGATGCAAATACGGTCCATAAAAAGATCGTTGATCATATTGGATAAAGAAAATCACCCCGCAGAAATTTCTGCGGGGTGATTTTTTAATATTACTGGTGCAGTTGCGTATAGAGATCGGTACATCGCATAATATTTCGTAAATGCTGCGAATATAGTTACGGGTTTCTTCAAACCTGATCACTTCCACGAAAAGATCGATGTCGGAGCCCGCAAGATCACGCCAAATTGCCGCTGCATCCAGGACCAGCATTATACGCGGCCAAAGCGGTGGAAAGATCGCCATTGAAACGGAGGCGCTGGTCCATGAGATAGGTGGCACCCAAACCAATACTGACAAACGGTCGATACAGGTCATCGGTAGAGTAATTCGGAGGCCAGCCCAGATTGTCCACGATGAATTGACCGGTTCCGGGGGTTATTTGCATCAGACCAAGGGCATAACCAGAATCGGCAAATTTATCGAACAGGCTTTCCTGCCGCATGAGGGATTGCAGTAAAAAGGGATCGAACCCGGTTCTTTGAGCAACTGGAAGAATGACGTCCTGGTAATACAACCCATAGCGAACATGGTTGAAATAGGCAGGCGCAGCCAGTGTTTGGGACTGAGTACTCATCCCAGCCAGGGTAAGTACCTGGCGGAAGGCAAATATCGCCGGATAGTACAACCCCTGGTCGAGAAGATAATTTGCCAGGCGATAACAATCTGCAGGATTCTGCTCCACGGCAGTGTTCAAGGGCATCGAATTCCACGGCGAGCCTGGGCATGCAATCCAAGGGATAAAAATTCTGCTCCCCGAATAAGGCGTGGGTCTGAAGACAAGGTGCCCGAAGCGTCGAGAGGTCTGTATCCGGTGCAAGAGTTGAAAGTGACGCGTATCCAGGCGTCAGCTTCTGTTCGTTCCGCGGCAAGATCTAATCACCGGGTTTGTAACCGGTTAAAACTGAAAAAGCGGAGCGGGAAAGAAGCATGTCCTGGGCGCGTAAACTATAGTAATCAGTTGGATCAAGGGCTGCAGTTTGCTGCCAGGCCGTTTGAGCGGAAGCAACATCACCAAGAGCATGTTGTGCTTTTCCGATCCAAAAATTCGAAGCAGTCTGGTCTTCAAGGGTCGGTCGAAAGAAGTGGAATCGCGTTGGAAAGAAACCAGCGCTTCATTATATTTTCCAAGGCGGTACCGAACAATCCCGGCCCAAAAAAGAGCTTGAGGAACCAGGCTGCTGGCAGGATATTCGTCAGCGACCCGATCCCAGGTTAGGGCGGCCTCATCCAATTTCCCAATGCGTTCCTGAATCCGACCAGCCTCCAGGAGATAGATGGGAGCATTTAGATCCGTGGGTGCCTGCTGGACAAAGGTCGAGAAGAGTCTGAGCAGCGGCATCATACTGACCTAAATAATACCATTGCGTATAGGCAACGCCGGGAAGAGAACTGTTTCCATTCCACGCCGCTGCCCAATGCGGATTATCCGGGTAATTCTGAATAAATCCATTCCAGACCTGAACAGCTTGTTCATATTGACCCAAGTCAAAATAAGTCAAAGCCATGTAATACTCTGCGGTACCGTCATTTTGAGGATTTGCGTCAATGTAGCGTTGAAATGCATCATGGGCATACCCATATTGCCCAGCAAAATAATCCACAAGACCACGGTTCATCTCATCGACGGGAATGCCAGCATTAACCAAGGCCACCAAAGCCGAGTAGGAATCGTATGCCAAGGGATAATTATCCACCGCGTGGAGAAACCGCTGGTACGCCTGGTCTGGTTGACCAAGGGCGAGGTAGATTTGTCCGGAGAGCAAATCCATTTGAGCTTTTACATAATCGTTTGAACTTACGGTAAATATTGAATCATACATCCCCAAAGCAGTGGCAGAATCCCCCAAACGAACATAAGCCTGTGCAATTTTTATCTGCAAGGAGGTAGTATCCTGCAGTCCGGGGGCAGCCAAAGCAGCCTGGTAAGCGGAAATGGCATCAGTATCATTTCCAGCTGCCACAAAAGAGTCACCGCGTAGTTCTTGAACGTACCTGTCAATCACACCCGGGCGAAGGGCTAAATAAGATGGAATAAGCCTGCGCAGCTTCAGCATTTCTTCCCAAGGAGAGTAAATATTTCACCAATCAGAATATATGCGCGGACTGCATTGGGGGAAGCCGGATATTGACTGGTCAGCTGCCAAAGCGTTTCGAGGGCCGCAGCATTATTTTTTATGGCAAATTCGACGCGTCCCAACCCCCACAAAGCGGACGATTTAACTGTCAGGATCATTGGACGACTCCAAGTGCAGCCTGGTACTCAAAAAGAGCCCGATCCAAATCGCCATTGAAAAGTGCTTTTTCCCCTGTATCGATCCTAACTTCGGGAGTTGGGGTGGGAGATAGCGTAAAAGTTGGCAGGGACGTATCAGCGGGAGTGTGATCGGGGGAGGAGTTAGGCGTGGGTGCACCGGGTGACGCAGAGATCGATCCTGGCGTACAACCAACCACAAAGACAATCAGACAGAACCCCAGTAAAATGCGTTTGATCATCATGATAATCTTATAATTGAGAAAAGATGACGTGTCAATGCTTGTCAATATTGGTGCAGCATGATAAACTGAGCGTCTGACCAATGACGCCCCTATGTGGGCGTCTTTTCCTGTGCGTCCATGCGAACCGTATATTGGGAATCCAACACCCTGAGAATGATCGATCAGCGCCGGCTGCCTACAGCGCTGGAAGTGGTCACCCTACATACCCACCTGGAAGTGGTTGAAGCAATACGGAATATGACTGTTCGAGGCGCACCTGCAATCGGTGCGGCAGCAGCTTTTGGATTGGCACTGGCAGCCATCGAATCACGATGCAACTTCGAACGCCACTTTCGGTAAATGACCTAGAAGCTGCTGCGGTCAAGTTGAAGGCAACACGCCCCACTGCAGTAAATTTGAGGTGGGCAATCGACAGGGTGATCAAAGCAATTAAAGACGAAGGATGACCAAGGAAAAGGGTAATGACCCAGATAACTTACGCCAGGTAGTCCTGGATGAAGCCCAAAGAATTGCAGATGAAGATGTGGCAATCAATAAACGCATGGGCGAACACGGCGCGGAATTGATCAACGACGGAGATACCATCCTGCATCACTGCAATACCGGTGCGCTGGCTGCGGTAGATTGGGGCACTGCGCTAGGAGTCATTCGCTACAGCGCATGAGCAGGGTAAGAGGCTTCGAGTGCTCGTCGATGAAACCCGACCCCGGTTGCAGGGATCCCGATTGACAGCCTGGGAATTGGGGCAGTATGGAATTCCTTATGAAATCATCACGGATAATATGGCAGGGTTTTTCCTTCGATCAGGTGAGGTACAAAAGGTATTGTTTGGTGCGGATAGAATTGCCGCAAACGGGGACGTAGCGAACAAAATTGGAACATATATGCTGGCACTGGCGGCGAATGATAACAATGTTCCTGTCTATTCGGTGGCCCCCTGCTCTTCAATTGATTTATCCATTGCAGATGGAAGTCTGATCCCCATCGAGGAACGCGATCAGGAAGAAGTATTAGGGATACAATTTCACGGTGAACGCGTAGCCCCGGAGGGAGCCAAAGCCCGCAATCCCGGGTTTGATGTGACGCCCAACCGATTGATTACCGCGATCGTCACAGAGCATGGAATTGTTTACCCACCCTTCAATTTGAATTTAGCGAAATTAAGCCAACGCATGATAACCTCTGATTTGTAACCGAAATTGTAGATTTACAAGGAATAATGAAATGGATATATTGCTGACCGGTTCAGTTGCATACGATTACCTGATGACCTTTCCCGGGTTATTCAAGGAGCAATTCCTGCCCGAACGCCTGGAAAAGATCAGCTTATCCTTCCTGGTCGATTCCATGTCCCGTCAACGGGGTGGTGTTGCGCCCAATATCGCCTATACCATGTCACTTTTGGGTATTCGACCACGCGTTATGGCGACTGTGGGGGAGGATTTTGGGGAGTACCGGCAATTTCTTGAAAGTGCAGGTGTTGATACGACCTTAATGCAGGTAGTTCCAGGGCTTTTTACTGCTTCCTTCTTTGCGACAACTGACCAGTCAAATGCCCAAATCGCATCCTTTTACCCAGGAGCAATGAGAGTGGCGTCAAAACAGAGTATCCTGCAAGGACCCTCGCGACCAGATCTGGTGATCGTTTCACCAAATTCCCCGGAGGCAATGACCAAGTTCGCGGCAGAATGCCAGGAAGCAAAAATTTGTTATCTGTATGATCCATCCCAACAAATCCTACGCCTGGAAGGAGCAGAATTAGCTCGAGACATGGATGGGGCTCAGTTCCTATTTGTCAACGATTACGAGTTCGAGTTGATCATTAAAAAGACGGGCTGGGACCTCGCGAAGATTCTGCAGCATGTTAATGTTGTGGTAGTGACACGAGGCAAGGATGGTGCTTCGGTTTATACCAGCAATGCAGAGCAAGTCATCCCTGCCGTTCGCGGAAGAGCAGATCGTCGATCCGACCGGGGTAGGAGATGCTTTTCGAGGTGGGTTCATAGCTGGTTATGCAAGGAATTTCGACTGGAAATTGTGCGGGGAAATCGGATCGCTGGCAGCTGTTTATTGCCTGGAGCAAAAAGGGCCTCAAAATCATACATACACCCGGACGGAGTTTGTTAAGCGATTTCAGGGAAAATTTCGATGATAGAGGTAAATTAAATGAGTTACTTCCTCAAAAGGAGAAATGATGAGCAAATTTGATATTAAAGACATAAACCTGGCAGAAGGCGGGCGACGCAAAATCGAGTGGGCTGAACGTGAGATGCCTGTGCTCAGGCAAATTCGTGAGCGATTCACCAAAGAAAAACCTCTAAAGGGAGTCCGTCTCTCGGCATGCCTGCACGTAACAAGTGAAACTGCCAGCCTGGCGCGAACATTGGTTGCCGGAGGTGCAGACCTGGTGCTGACAGCATCCAACCCGCTTTCCACCCAGGATGATGTGGCGGCTGCGCTGGTCAATATTTTCGAAGTGCCCACCTTTGCGATAAAGGGAGAAGACAACGTCACTTATTACAAGCACATCGGAGCTGCCCTGGACCATAAACCACATATGACCATGGACGATGGTGCCGACCTGGTCTCCACCATTCACAAAGATCGACGCGAATTGCTTCCGGAAATCATCGGTGGAACTGAAGAAACCACAACCGGAGTCATCCGGTTGCGCGCAATGGCTGCGGATGGGATGCTTCAATTCCCGGTGATCGCGGTCAACGATGCCATGACAAAACATTTCTTTGATAACCGATATGGCACCGGGCAATCCACACTGGATGGAATCATCCGTGCGACCAATGTCCTCCTGGCGGGGAAAAATTTCGTTGTGGCAGGTTACGGCTGGTGCGGTCGAGGACTCGCTTCAAGGGCACGGGGGATGGGGGCATTGGTCATTGTTACCGAGGTGGATCCCCTTAAAGCGCTCGAAGCAGTCATGGATGGTTTCCAGGTCATGCCCATGATGGCTGCAGCAATGATCGGCGATATTTTCTGCACCGTAACCGGGGACATAAACGTGATCGACACTCGCCATTTTGAGGTGATGAAAGAGGGCGCAATCGTGGCAAATTCCGGCCACTTCAACGTGGAAATCAACATTCCCGGTCTACAAGGAATGTCAAAGGGAGACCCCAAGCTCGTACGGCCATTTGTGGAGCAATACGAGACCAATGATGGACGAAAAATCAATATCCTCGGCGAAGGCAGGCTGATAAACCTGGCATCTGCAGAAGGGCATCCTGCCTCCGTGATGGATATGTCGTTTGCAAACCAGGCCCTGGCGGCAGAGTTTATGATCAAGAATGCCAAAACACTGGAGAAGCGAGTTTATTCAGTACCACCGGAAGTCGATGCAGAGATTGCCCGGATCAAACTCTTTGCCATGGGTGTAAGGATTGACGAATTGACACCTGAGCAAGTCAAATACCTCAATTCGTGGCAAGAGGGAACATAAATTTGCAGATCATATGATTAATGAAAAGCCTCGCAAAATGATCCCTGCGAGGCTTTTATTTTGATAGCAATTTATTAGGTGAATGTTATGCTGAAAGCGAGGTGAAAGGGTAGAATATATTAATTGGAAGTGAGTGATGATACTTGGGGTGCCCCCAGTCTATACCAACTTATTACCAGGGCAAATATTGTTTAATTCAGATCATGATTGATATGCTTTTCAAATTTCGCGAACCCGTAAGCGGATTAACCCATCTTGCCGGTGCCATGGCAGCACTAGCAGGACTAATAACCCTTTTAATCATTGGCGGAAAAGATACAGCAAAGATCGTATCCATTTTGGTATATGGTATCAGCCTGGTCTGCATGTTCTCTGCCAGTTCCTACTATCACTTGGCAGATGCAAACTCACCACGGATTCAAACGTTACGGAAATTAGATCACTCAGCGATATTTTTGTTGATCGCAGGTACATACACTCCTTTTTGCGTAATTGCTTTCACAGGATTTTTCCATTGGGGGTTACTGGCAATCATCTGGGCAATAGCCCTTGGCGGGATAATTGTTAAGATTTTCTACATCAAAGCGCCGCGCTGGTTAAACGCGATGATATACGTGATCATGGGTTGGTTGTGCATTTCGGCTGCCGAGCAAATGGCAGTAAACCTGCAGGCAATTGTCATCGTTTGGTTGATTGCCGGGGGGGTGATCTACACCCTTGGGGCAATCATTTATGCGACCAAAATGTTTAATTTTGTTCCCGGTAAATTTGGATTTCATGAAGTGTGGCATATATTTGTGCTTTTGGGTGCAACATCTCATTTTATTTCGGTCATGCTCCTGTTTACAACCCAGGTTTAAGGAAAGAACCGTTTTGTATAAAATATCCACTTGACTTAAGGGTTGGAGAGAGAACCGTTACAATCCCCTGCCCAAATTCACCACTATCTGATAAAATACATTCCGCACGCCGGATTTAATTTCATCATGTCTGACCCCGGTCTCTACTCCGGGGTTTTTGTATGGAAAACCGCAGGACCTATGGGCTGCAGGCAATCAGCATGCAGATACGATCCTGTAAAGGTAAAACCTCTATGTTGAAAGAACGAACAGACCTCCGAAATATCGCGATTATTGCCCACGTGGACCACGGAAAAACCACACTGGTAGATGGACTTTTACGTCAATCGCACACTTTCCGCGACAACCAGCTAGTGGCTGAACGAGTAATGGATTCAAACGACCTCGAACGAGAACGGGGTATCACGATCCTTGCAAAAAATACCGCCATCACCATTCCCGATCCGCAAACTGGACATGTTGTAAAAATAAATATTGTCGATACCCCGGGACACGCAGATTTCGGCGGCGAGGTCGAGCGCGTAATGAATATGGTAGACGGGGTACTGCTCCTTGTGGATGCTGCAGAAGGCCCGATGCCGCAGACACGTTTCGTGCTAAAAAAAGCCCTGGAAATGGGCCACAAAGCCGTGGTGGTCATCAATAAAGTGGACCGCAAGGATGCTGAACCCGAACGAGTTGTAAACCAGACGTTTGATCTATTTATCGAATTGGGAGCAACCGACGAGCAGGCAGACTTCCCAATCATTTATGCGCAGGCAACCACCGCCCAGGCAGGTTTCTCGCCGGAACTCGGTCCCGACCTACAGCCCCTTTTCCAGACGATCTTGCGGCACATCCCTGCTCCAATGGTTGACACCGATGCTCCACTCCAGTTACTTGTAACCACACTAGGATACGATGATTATCGCGGTGTAACGGCTGTAGGGCGCATTCATGCCGGGAAAATCAAGGTCGGACAACCACTTGCACGACTTAGAATTGACGGAACAAACACGCCAGAGCGTGCCCGTTATTTATACGTTCACCAAGGGTTAAATAAGGTTGAAGTGGAACAAGCTGAAGCTGGGGAAATAATTGCACTCGCGGGGCTGGAAGGGATCGCAATAGGGGAAACCCTGGCTGATATCGATAACCCGGTGGCTTTACCCACCATTAAGGTTGAAGAACCAACAGTCCGAATGACATTTGGAGTCAATACATCACCATTTTCGGGGAAGGAAGGGCGCTGGAGCACCTCACGCAAGCTGCGAGAAAGACTCTTCGACGAACTGCGTACCAATGTTTCCCTGCGTGTGCAGGAAACAGGAACTGCTGAAACTTTCCTCGTTTCAGGACGAGGTGAATTACACCTGGCGATCCTCATCGAGACCATGCGCAGGGAAGGTTATGAATTCCAGGTGTCCCGTCCGGAGGTAATTTTCCGGAAAGCGGAAGATGGCACACAATTGGAACCGTTTGAGGAAGTCCATGTTGAAACCAGCCCCGAGACAGTTGGCGTGGTGGTGGAAATGCTTGGGGGGCGGCGCGGTAAAATGATGGACCTGCAGGATACCGGGCAGGGGAGCACCCGGTTAGTGTATATCGTCCCCACTCGCGGACTGCTCGGTTTTCGATACCAGTTCCTGACCGCGACGCGCGGTATGGGTGTGATGAATACCCTGTTCCATGGGTACGAGGAGATGGCGGGACCAATGGCCCAGCGTTCCACAGGTTCCCTGGTAGCCTGGGAAATGGGCGACACGACCGCCTACGCGCTAAAAAGCGCAGAAGACCGGGGGACGCTATTTTATGGTCCGGGTGTGGCAGTATACGAGGGGATGGTAATTGGCGAGAATGCACGCCCCGGTGATATCCCGATCAATGTTTGTCGCAAGAAGCATTTGACCAACATGCGTTCTTCGCATGGAGATATGGAAATTCGCCTGACAACCCCACGATCAATGAGCATTGATGAGGCGATAGAATACCTGTCAGATGATGAACTGCTGGAAGTAACCCCGCTGTCGTATCGAATCCGCAAGCGCATACTTAATACGGACGAACGAGGAAAGCAGGACAAGAAAACCAAAGAAGCCCTCGAAGAATAAGGAAAAAAGTGGCGCAAGCATAATCCTTGCACCACTTTTTTTGTGGAATAAATCCAATTATGACTCTGCTTTCAACTTAACCACCCTGCCGCCAGTCATCTTTTCAAGCGCGGAAGGAGTCAATTCAAACACAGCATTTGGGGTTCCCGCGGCTGCCCAAATATTCTCATATTGCAGCAGGTCTTCATCAAAATAGGTCTCAATTGGCTGGGGGTAGCCGACGGGAGGCACTCCACCGATAGCGTAGCCCGTGACTGCGCGGACAAATTCGGCATCGGCACGACCGATGTTTTCACCGGCGTAACCGCTAACGAGATTTACGTCCACGCGATTTGCACCGCTAGCCAGTACAAGGACGGGCTTTCCAGAAGACTGACCGCGAAAGATAAGCGACTTAGCTATCTGCCCAAGCTGACAGCCGACGCGTTCTGCTGCTTCAGCAGAAGTCCGGGTACTTTCTTGGAATTCAATGATTTTCAGGTCAAACCCCAAATCCTGGAGGATCGATTGCACCTTTAATGCAGAGGGACTTAGACCATCCCTGGTGAAATTATTCATGGTTCCTTGCAACAATCACTGAAACGGGTAATCCCCACATCAACTTTTCCGCCCGAGCAACCGGAACGAACATTGAGGCTTCGAGAATTTCGAGAAGGTTCACAGGTTGACAATCCACCATGGAAGCCATGTGCTTGTGAAACCATTCGTAGATTTTCACCGGAAGGGTATCCTTATTTTCCAAGGCAACCACTCCGAGCAACCCTTCGTGTTTAAGGACCCGTTTTACCTCTTCGAGCACAGTGGAGATCTCGGAAATATTAAAGACTTCCAAAGTGAAACTCATAAAAACTGCGTCAAAGGCATTGTTTTTATACGGCAAATTTACAGCATTTCCCATTTTTAAAGCAACCCTGTTTGACAATCCCGCCCGGATCATATTTGTGTGTGCTCGTTTGACCATCCCACTTGATAGATCGACCCCATAAACTTTACCATCCTGCCCCGCTGAGTGGGCCATTTCAATCAAAGCATGACCTGTCCCAAAACCAATTTCCAAGATCTTATCACCAGCCTTAATGTTCAGTATTTTTAGACCGATCTTCATAAATTGTTTTTCAGGACCGGCGAACCAATCATACAGGCGACTCAGACGATCGTAATTTCCACGAACGACAGAATTCGTCATCGGATAAATGCCGCCTGCTGGTCTGCCAAGGCATCCCGAAGATTTTGAGCATGTCCGTGAAAAAGATCCATCTCTACGGCCTCAGAATTTAAGAACCAATCCAAATCAATCGTTTCACTGCTAAGGCCGGGTTTTCCCCCGATAATCTTCACTTCAAAGTTCACCACAATAATGAATGCCTTATTGCCATCAGGATAAACTACCAACGTGTGCGGGTCAGAATAAATACCTGTCAGCCGGTGGACTTGGACCCGCAGACCGGTCTCTTCCCAAACCTCGCGCACACAACCTTCAGAGACACTTTCCCCTGGTTCGATCATTCCCCCTGGAAGACACCAACTCCCATTGTCTTTTCGTCGTGTCAGGAGGACTTTAGTACGGGTATCGTCAAAAAGCACGGCTGAACAGCCAAAACGAAGCTGCCCTTGTTTACTCAGCCGATCTCCATGAATGATATTGGTCATTATTCCATTATCCAAGAGTGGAACAAGGATTACCTCAGACCTACACCTGGACAAAGGTTCCTTTCTTTAAATCATCCAACGCCTGCAAGATCTCCTCACGTGTATTCATCACAAACGGTCCATACGGAACGATCGGTTCTCCAATTGGAGCACCTGCCACCAGAACAAAACGAACGGGTGTATTTTCCGAATGAATTTCGATCTTGGTGCCTTCCCCAAATACCACCAGATTCACTGCTGAAACTTCGCTTCCCCCAAAGACCCCGGTCCCATCGAAAACGTATGCGAAACAAGTATGATGAACGGGGATGTCGAGATCAAACTTTGACCCAGCGTCAAGCACCACGTCCACGTAAACAGGGTCAGCCGCGATCTCTGTCACCGGACCCAAGAGACCGCCCACCTTTCCAGCGATAACGCGAACATGACTACCATTATTTTCGAAAACCGGGATAGTAGCAGCAACGACTTCCTGGTAACGCGGGTGGGACATTTTGAGCCTGGCGGGTAAATTTACCCATAATTGGAATCCATTAATTATCCCATCCGGCCCGCGGCGAGGCATTTCTTCATGCAAGATGCCACCACCAGCAGTCATCCATTGCACATCCCCTGGACCGATAAGCCCAGCGTTCCCCATGCTATCGCGATGATTGACACTTCCATCCAGAATGTACGTCACAGTCTCAATGCCTCGGTGAGGATGCATGGGGAATCCCCGAATTGGACCTTCTGCAGGATCATTAAAAGCAAAATGATCGAAAAGAAGGAAGGGATCAAACTTGTTGGAAACTTGAGGTGCGATAGAACGTCGCAAGAGGACTCCAGCACCTTCCATGACGTATTGAGGTTCGATTATTTCTTTGACGGGACGAGTTTTAGTCATTCGAAAACACTCCGATATCGATTTTACCCATAAAAAGTTAGAAACAAATAAATTAAAGAATTATTTCAAGAATGTGCAAGGAGGGTACCAAACATTGTGCCTCTGCAATTATTTCATTGCGAACCCTTGTTTTTCCAATTCGGCGCGCAATTCCACCCGAACCGGACGCGATACACGTCTGGCAGAATGTTCCGTCCAACCATAATCCTCCATCTCATTCGGATTGCCAGGGACCGGCACTTGTCGCCCACTATAAATACCAAATGAGACCATTATTTTATCGTAAAGATGCAGGTTACTCTCCTCATCTTCTTGGGCGTACGATTCCCAGTGCAGGACCGAGCGAAGAGGCAAACGGGGCTTTTTTTCAACAAGGGTCTCGGGCCAACCCAGGGTCATTCCGGTGACCGGGAATGTAAACCTGGGCAGACCCAGCATCTCAATTACTTCAACAGGATTGTTTCGAATACTTCCGATGTAACATATACCCAATCCCAGAGATTCTGCCGCCAATGCGGCATTTTGTGCTGCGATGGAGGTGTCAATTGCTGCAATCAGGAAGTTTTCAGTGTATTCTGTTATTTGGGTATAACCTCGCAATTTGCATGCAAGATCCAGTCGAGCCAAATCCACGCACCATGCCAGGAAAACCGGGGCATCGCAAATATGGGATTGGTTTCCGCAGAGTTTTGATAATCTTGCCCGCTTAAGCTCGTCAGAAACTGCGATAACGCTATATGCCTGAAGGTTTGATGAAGTGGACGCGCATTGGGCTGAAGAGACAATCGTTTCGATCAAGTGTGGTGGAACTGGGTTAGTTTTATATTTCCGAACAGAAGTATGACGGTGGATCAGGTCGAGGGTGGGATTATCCATAGAAACTCCATTATGTTTGTTGCCCCAAGAATCGAGACATTTATTTGTGGGTATAGAGATCATTGAACAATAATCTTGATAAAGAATGTCTGACCAAAAGGAATCCCCTGTGAGTTAAATGCCTGCCATTCGCTAAAATATTCCCCCGGATCATTTGGAGCAACAAAAGCAATCCGAAGTGTGACCTGCATGCCAGCACGAGCCGGGTAAAGAGATTGTTCAAGGGAAGCCCCCAGTCCATTTCCATCGACCATGCGGAGGCGATAACGATCATCCCAGTTGCAGGAGCCGGAATTCTGCACAAGCCATTGTTTATCCAAGGCTATTCCAGGCGCGATAACGGAAAAATCAGGAATTGTCACATCAGTGATAAAAGTCAACCCATCCTCGCAAGCGGGAGTGGAGGTCAAGACAACAGGAGGTGTGGTTGTCAGGGAAATTAATAGAGTCGGAATTGGGGTATCAAGGGGGACCGCGTCAGGGACAACGGATGGCGTGAGCAGGGTGCTTTTTCCCCCGCAAGAAGATAATATGAAACAAACACAGACCCACAAAACGACACACTTCAACACGCGCAAATAAGGACGCACAGATCAGCTTTCCATGCTTTTCTGCGTCCATCCATTCCTCCTTGAAATATTGAAAAATCAGGCTTCTTCCGCGGCTTCACCACCGGAATCATCGCCACCGCCAGTGACAAGTGGGATTGCCACCTCACCACCACTGGCTCGCTGGCGGATGACTTGTTCGATTTCGGCAGCCAGATCCGGATTCTGACGAAGGAATTCTTTAGAGTTTTCCCGACCTTGCCCGAGACGGGTATCTCCATATGAGAAAAACGCGCCACGTTTATCGATAATCTCCAACTGAGTTGCCAGGTCGATCAGGTCGCCAACCTTTGAGATGCCTTCGTTATACATGATATCGAACTCAGCGGTGCGGAAAGGAGGTGCGACCTTATTCTTGACCACGCGGACGCGAGTACGATTGCCGACAATTTCTGCTCCGATTTTTATTGACTGGATTCGGCGAACATCCAGGCGAACAGAGGCGTAAAACTTAAGGGCATTTCCACCCGTTGTGGTTTCCGGGTTGCCGAACATCACGCCAATTTTCATGCGCAATTGGTTGGTGAAAATAACCGAGGTTTTGGTCTGGTTAATCGCGCCGGAAAGTTTGCGCAGCGCCTGGGACATTAATCGAGCCATCGCTCCCATCTGTGCGTCGCCCATGTCGCCTTCGATCTCAGAACGGGGAACCAGTGCAGCAACCGAATCGATCACGACCAGATCCACTGCGCCGGAACGGACGAGGGTTTCGGTAATTTCAAGAGCTTGCTCGCCGGTATCGGGTTGAGAGACGAGCAGGTTATCAATGTCCACTCCACATTTCGCGGCATAAGACGGATCAAGGGCATGTTCCATGTCCACATAAGCTGCCGTACCGCCCATTTTTTGGACTTCGGCGACAATGTGCTGGCAAAGAGTGGTTTTTCCCGAAGATTCCGGACCATAAATTTCGGTAATGCGTCCACGCGGGATCCCTCCGATACCCAGAGCCAAATCGAGCGAAAGAGAGCCTGTTGGGATGGCATCAATGGTCATTTTATGGGCTTCCCCCAGCCGCATAATGGAGCCGTCACCATAGCGCTTGACAATATCTCCAAGGGCTTTATCAAGCATGCTGCTTCGCCCATCATCCATGGTTGAGCTTGCAGAAGTATCAGATTTGCGAGCCATAGTTTTCCTCTTTATCCTTGAATTGGATCGAGTATAGCACAGATGTTCGATAAGTCAAGAGTTCAGGGCAAAGCAGCAACCGGACCGGGAGGCGGGGTAAAGTCATAACCGCTATATCCATAAAAGGAAAAATAGGTGATCTGCCCCGGAAGAATTTGAATATTCACCTTTCTGTTCAATGCCCCATAAGGAATGTTCAGTTCGTACACACCAGCCGGCAAGTTACCCAACACTACATTCTCATTGTAATAGGCATCACTGTTGACGGTCAACGGTCCATAGGTATTAACCGAGTATTCCTTTTCTGTGATCAAGCGATTTTAATATCACCATATATGAATCAAGCCGCTGCCCATATGTACTCATTACGCGCCCAACCAATACACCATATCCCTGGGGAGGCGAAACCCATAATTCCGGATTGCGTGTCATCCAAAAATCGTTTTCCACCATCCGCACCTCGAAATGGAGGTGAGGTCCGGTTGTCATGCCGGTATCTCCAACATTACCTACTACATCACCCGTATTAACCCATTGTCCAACAATTACATCCACATCTTCCATGTGGGCATAGACTGTGATAAAGCGGTTGATCCTTGTAGCCAAAATCATGACGGATTGCGACTGCCAAACCGTAGGGATCTTTTAAATTGTAGCTGGAGCCGGAATAAAGACCAATTCCAGCCCAAACGACTGTTCCTGGGCCGGCAGCAAGCACCTCAGCTCCACGCGGAGCAGGGAGATCGATACCCGAGTGAATTACATCTGGTCCAAAATAGATGCCACCATAACGATAGTCCCAAATCGGATCACCGGGGATAAGTGGCAGCAATGGGAGCAGCGAAATAGAAATGGTCAAATGGTGAGATTGCCCAAGGAGTGGGGTAAAAAGGTGGCCGGTATTCTGCTCCCAGGGCAGGAATGACAGTGGGAAAGAACAATTGCAGTGGGTCAGGTGTTACTGGTTGGAGAGGGATCAGGAGTTTCACTGGCAATTTGTGGGGAAGTGGGCGATGTCATTGGAGCCAGAGGAGTATCGCCTATCAAAGGAAGGTGGGTAGGTGGAATAGTAGTGGTCATTTGGGGAGGCAAGTTTCCAGGCGGGGATGCAGGAATTGCTGGTGTGGATGCACAAGCGGAAAGAATGGAGAAAACGAATATGTAATAAATGCCTAAAAAGGGTTTCATGATTATGGCGTGGTGGTTGGACGGGTTGTGGGGGTTTTTGTGGGAGTAGGAGTGGTGTACCAAAAAGGAGTACGAGTGGGGGTGCGTGTGGGAGGAATCACGATGGTGGGGGTGACAAGGACCTCCGGAGGATACAACTGGAGCATGGCTGAGCGCCAGTCCAAACCTTGGGGAAAAATAAGTTCATTTAATCGTGCACCAGGATAGTATGTACGCCAATTTGTCAGTGCGGGAAGACGCTGCCACCCATATTGAGCCGCCTGCGTGGTTATATCGAACCAGTAACCAAGGGGGATGGAAGCCATTAATTGTCCTCCATTCTCATATGCAAACGAACTGGTGGTGCGAGCGGAGAAATCCCAAGGCACCAGAGTCAGGGGCATACCCTGGGATCCATCCTGGGCTGTGGTTTTTAAGTAGACACGCCAATAAACCTGCTGACCGAAATCTTCTCGGATCACCACCATCCATCCAGCTTGAATCAGGGCAGGATTGAGAGTGATTGCCCGTCCGGTGAAAAGCCAATCGTCTCCCAATCCCGGGTCGGGAGGTGAGGTCAATGGGATATAAGCATTTTCCAAGTTGCCAAGAGCGTCCCAGCCTATTTGAGCCGATATCCGGTCACGCAGCGCGTAATAGGAATCCGCAGCGAGTTCATTCAATTTAGGATAGGTTGCAGTTGTATCGGAGATAGTAATTAAAGAATGCCGACTTTGTGGAAGAGCGGGATCAGAAGCGGTACCAGATTCAAAAATGGCAGTTTCTGTTTTTTGAGCAGCCGCCTGGAATGGACCTGGCAAAGATGAGCTGGTAATTCCGTAAGTAAAGCCGAATAATTTTCCCGGAAGAGCCATGGGCGGGATATTGATGACATTGGAATATGAAAAACCAGTCAGGAAGGATTGATTGGGGGTGGATAATTCGCTGGCGATATCAGAGTTGCCCTGCCATACAGGCCAATCACCAGCACCAATCCAGCGTGCAGGAGCGCCAGGATTGGTGGTATCCCAGACATAAACACCGGTTAATCCAGTGTCGGTGTCCGTTGATGCCCAAGCCAACCTGGTTCCATCAGGGGACCAGGCTGGGTGCTTTTCGACCGATCGAGGATCATTGCTGATATTAATGAAAGATCCGGCATTGTCGAGATCCGCAATCCAAACATCCGGGTTTCCTGAGCGATTAGATATGAATGCAATCTGTCGCCCGAGCGGCGACCAGGCAGGTGACTGGTTAGAGGAGGAGTTTTTAGTTAACTGGAGGGGAGCTTGCTGCGGGTCCGAAACTGAGCGAACATAAATATCCAAAAACCCTTGCGCGTAACTTTCGTACGCGATCCAAGCCCCGTCGGGAGACCATGAAGGAGCCGCGTCATAATCCAAGGTATCAGTGAGACGAACAACACTGCCACTAAATAAATTCAGCAAGTATAAGTCCCAATATCCATTGCGGCGGGATGAGTAAGCGAGGGATTTTCCGTCCGGGCTGAGGGCGGGGGTAATATCGTCCCACGGGTCTGCGGTGAGGCGAGTCAGCGGAAGTGTTTGGGGAGAAAACGCAAATAGGTGGAAATTACCCCCTTCCAGATAAGATAAAACGAATAATTCCTTCGACCCAAAAGAATCATCCATTTTCCCGGGTGAGGCAGTAATGATATAGGGAGTTTGAGTTGGTAAATCGATCGTCGGTATGACCTTGAGAGAAGTATAGGTTGACGAAGGGATAACCGGCAGAGCTGAAGGTGATGAAGAACCACATGCCGACAGAAGTGATATTGAAACTGCCAGCAAGAACAACATATGGGGATGAGGGTATGGATTCCTTGACATTTTTATACCGCTGGGAAGGGGAATCTTACGGCAAGGTTCTGGCGATCAACTTCACCGATATCCGGGTAAGAAATTATAGCAGTGAGGTTTAATTCATCCCCAGGGTTAGCAAGAGCTTTCCTAATATGCAGATTGAGTTCAAGTTCACTATTAATGGGCTCAACTATGCTGGAAGCAACAATCAGAACTCCCTTTGAGTCAGTTAAAGCCAGGTCAAGATAAGGTCTTTGTTCGAAAGGGGTTATTGACAGGACGACCTTCAGGCGTTTTCCATCAGATGAGGGCTCAGCATGCATGTTGAGGAGGCGGGTTTCTGCAGGAGGTTTTTTATCCATGCTTTCATCGTTGAGGAAGAACTCCATACAGCCATTATAACCAGAAACACGTTTTCCCACCGCTTTCCCTACGGTATAATCTGACCATGGCAGACAAATTATCGCATATCGATGAAACAGGCCAGGCGCGCATGGTAGACATTGGAAATAAAACAGATTCCGAGCGCCGCGCTGTGGCAAGGGGTGAAATAGTCATGAAACGCGGAACCTTGAAGCTAATCAAGGAAGGAATGATCAAAAAAGGCGATGTGCTAACAGTGGCACAAATTGCCGGTATCAGTGCTGCCAAGCGGACTTCAGAGTTAATTCCATTATGCCACCCCATCCCAATTTCATACATTGACGTGTCACTTTCGCTTGATGATACCCTTCCAGGAATACAAATCAAAGCTGAAGTAAAAACCACCGGCAAAACTGGAGTGGAGATGGAAGCGCTAACCGCGGTTTCGGTGGCAGCGTTGACAGTATATGATATGGCTAAAGCTGCCGAAAAGACGATGAAGATCCAAAATATCAGGCTCGTAGAAAAACACGGTGGGAGGTCAGGAGATATTGTAAATGAGTAGCTGGTGACGAATGATTAAACGGTAAGCATTGCGGAGAATGAAATGCAAAAAGTAAAAATATTATTCTTTGCCACCTTACGAGATTATGTCGGAATGAAATCGTTGGAATTGGAAATCCCGACTGATCTCACAGTTGGCGGGCTGACGGAAATGTTGGTAAAAACCTACCCGAAGCTGGATAAAGTAAAAGAATCAATGATGGCAGCTATCAACCGAGAATATGCGGCTAATGAGCAAGTCATTCCTCAAGAAGCTGAAATCGCTTTCTTCCCACCGGTTTCGGGCGGATAAGGTTCATATGAACTTCCCGACCATAATTTCCATCGTCGAGACCACCCTCGATCTAAATAGTCTGCTGGCACAAATCACTCTCCCAACAACTGGGGCTGCAGCCATGTTTACAGGTGTTGTGCGCGGGAAAACCACCCGGGATGGTGACCTGGAAACGAATTACCTGGATTATGAAGCATATATGCCCATGGCGGAGACCAAGATGATGCAAATAGCGGATGAAATTCGCGGGAAATGGACCAGCATTGAAGGTATCGTCATTATCCAACGGATTGGGCGGTTATATCCCGGCGAGATTTCGACCCTGGTGGGATGTACATCTGCTCATCGTGATAACGGGGTTTTTGATGCAGCCCGGTTTGGCATAGATCGGTTAAAAGAGATTGTCCCGATTTGGAAGAAAGAAATTGGATCGCAAGGTGAAATTTGGGTTGAGGGTGAGTATCACCCGAAACCCAAAGAATAATGGATATAACCTGTATAAAGTGCGATCATGTTTACCCCGGTGAAGGATTGCCGTATGTTTGCATCCATTGTGGCGGGTTATTCGATTTTTGCCATCCATTTTCTTTCAGTGCTGCACATGTTGACAAACATCAACCCGGCATCTGGCGTTATGCACACACTTTTGGAATCGCCCCCGGCTATAAACCTGTTTCATTGGGAGAGGGCAATACGCCGTTAATATGGGCAGACATTTTCGGGCGTAGAATTGCATTTAAGTGTGAAGATCAAAACCCGACCGGATCTTTTAAAGATCGGGGTTCTGCAGTTCTGGCTACATGGCTTAAATTAAGGGGGATTCGCGAGGTTGTGGAGGATTCTTCGGGAAACGCAGGAGCGTCCATCGCTGCATACGCTGCACGGGTGGGGATCAAAGCAAGGGTTTACGTTCCCGAAACAGCGACTGGACCCAAACGGAGACAAATCGAGGCATATGGTGCCGAACTCGTGCAGGTCCCAGGTGAAAGAAAAAAGGCCAGCGAAGCAGTCAGACATGCAGCCGAAAAAGGCAGTATTTATGCAAGCCATGCATATTTGCCATTTAACCTTCCCGGATATGCCACAATCGCATATGAATTATATGAGCAGTTGGGGAACAAAATGCCGGGAGCAGTGATCATGCCGGCAGGACAGGGAGGGTTATTACTTGGAGTTGCACGAGGAATGGAGGCGTTGCGTATAGCTAATTGTTTTCAAAAAAGTATGACGAAAATCATCGCCGTGCAAGCGCGAGGGTGCGCACCTTTATGGGAACGATTTTATAACAGATGGGTGGCAATTGAGACAGCTGCGGGGAATTCCACAATAGCAGAGGGGGTTCGGGTTATCGACCCAATACGTGAAATCGGCGGTCCTCAAAGCGATCCTGGATAGCAATGGGTTAATTTGTGTGGCAGAAGAAACTGAAATTTTGGTATCCAGAAAGAAGTTAGCAAGTTTGGGATTTTTTGTTGAGCCGACTTCGGCGATCGTTTGGGACGCAATAAAACAAACAATCGATTACTTGCCTGACCCTGTTGTAGTAATCCTGACAGGATCGGGTCAAAAATACGGAAATAATTGATCATAGGAAAAGTCCAATGACAGACATCCAGGCATTTGGAAATAAATTAATCGGAAACCTTGAGAAGGTGATCGTGGGGAAAAGGCATTCCATCGAATTGATCGTTGTCGGTCTGCTTTGCCAAGGGCATGTGCTCATTGAGGATGTACCAGGAGTTGGAAAGACCGTGCTTGCGCACAGTTTGTCGAAAAGTCTTGGATGTTCATTCAACCGACTGCAGTTTACTCCAGATATGCTACCAAGCGATGTCACCGGTGTATCTATTTACAACCAGTCAAAGCGGGTGTTTGAATTCCGACCAGGTCCAATTTTTGCACAAATCGTTCTGGTGGATGAGATCAATCGTGCGACACCCAAGACCCAGGCTGCACTCCTTGAAGCGATGGAAGAACGCCAGGTGACGGTGGATGGGAAAACCCACCCGTTGCCAAAACCTTTCATGGTTATGGCTACCCAGAATCCAATAGAATATGAAGGGACCTTCCCTCTTCCAGAAGCACAACTCGACAGGTTCCTACTGCGTATTCGGTTGGGATATCCAAATCCTTCAGATGAAATCGAGATCCTCAATCGTCAACAACTGCGACACCCAATCGAGGTCCTTAAATCAGTTATAAAGGTGGACGAAATCACAGAAGCAATGGTAGACATAAAAAAGGTTTATGTTTCTGAAGCAATAAAAAAATACGCTGTGGAATTAACAACTCGCACGAGACAAAATGAAGATCTATATCTTGGCGCAAGCCCACGCGGGAGCCTTGGTCTGTTCAGGACTGGCCAAGCGGCTGCAGCGTTAGTTGGACGTGACCATGTTTTACCGGATGACATTAAGCAAATGGCCGTTCCAGTGCTGGCACACCGAATTATTGTGGGACCGGCAGCCCGGTTAAGGGAATTGGGTGCAGAGCAAATCGTACAGGAAATAGTCGATAATACACCTGCGCCCGGTGGAGATTACGAAAAGTCTAAACGGAAATGAAGCCCCCATCTGTTGTTCGCTGGTTTTTAGCAGGAATATTTATTTTTAGCCTGGCGGGCTGGTTCGTCTCCGGCCTTCTCCTTTACGCGCGTCTAGCGTACCTGTCAATTATTCTGATCGTTGGATCAGGAATATTTACATATTATTCCCTGCCTGGCATAAAATTGACACGCCAGGCGCGTATCTTACGAGCAAGCGTGGGCGAAGTATTTGAAGAGCACTTTGAAATCCGGAATTCATCCTGGATTCCCTGCCTGTGGTTGGAAATAATCAACCAGTCCAATTTACCCATGGCGGGGGGGTCCCGGGTTCTTACGGGGATTGGCCGAAACCAACGCCGGTTTTATACTGCCAGGACATTGCTTTATCGCCGGGGAGCATTTCTACTAGGCCCCACCAGCCTTTCGTCGGGGGACCCTTTTGGTTTTTTTAACAGTCGCAAGAGAATTGAAGCGAAAGACACGCTTTTAGTTATGCCGATGATCTTTCCCGATCAAGGAATTTCCTCCGCCTCCGGGACTCCTGCCTGGAGGAAAAGCCATCAGATTACGAACTTCGGACGTGACTCCGCATGCCGCCGGGGTGAGGGAATATTTCCCAGGCGATCCCATGAAACGAATCCATTGGCCAAGCACTGCACATCGCGGCCGGTTTATGGTTAAGGAGTTCGAGCAGGATCCGCAAGCAGATACCTGGCTTTTTTTGGATGCCGAGAAAGATATCCAGGCATCGATGCCAGAAAAATCCATGGCTTTCAGAGAGGACGGCTGGTGGCTTCGCCGTCCGAATGTGGCATTGCCATGTGACACTTTTGAATATGCCATTAGCGTAGCAGCATCACTTGCCCGATATTTCCTCCTGGATAGACTTGCAGTAGGAGTAGCATGCACGGCGGGTATGACCACGATTGTCCCTCCCGAAAGAGGTGAGCGTCAGGTTAATAAAGTCATGGAAACGCTGGCCTTCCTCCGCGCAGATGGAAAAATGGCCATGCTGGGGCTGGTTACCATGCGAGCAAAATTATTACCAATTGGGACAGGTGTCATCCTGATCACTCCTTCAACGAAACCCGAATTATTAATTGCCGCGATGGATTTACAGCGCCGCAAACTTCACCCCATTGTTGTATTAATAAGGGCTGAGACCTTTGGAGGAAAGGGAGAGAGCGATCCAATCATTGCCGGCCTGAGGTCCCGAAATATTCCTGTATGTCCGATCGGTTATGGCGATGATATATCCGGAAAGTTGACCCTGCCAGTGACATATTTTCAAGAAGACGTATTTCCCAAAAACGACCATTAACATGGGGGTTTGAACCCCTGATTATATAGTGATGAATTTCACGAAATATCCGTCCACATAACACTATACGTCCCAGAAATCTAGATTGATACTTGTATGGAGGACTGAACAAATAATATGAAACATTTTCTCGATATTTCCGATCACTCACCAGATGAGCTGCAGGAACTGATCGATCTAGCGATCCGGTTAAAGAAAGAATATTTTTCCAGAGGCAACCTACCACTTTTTAAAGGAAGAGTTTTGGGCATGATTTTCCAGAAACCCAGCCTTAGAACGCGTGTCTCGTTTGATATGGCAATGAGGCACATGGGTGGCGATGCACTGTACCTTTCTCCAAATGAAATCGGTCTTGGCAAACGAGAGTCAATCGCGGATGTGTCAAGAGTCCTTTCGGGGTACGTGCAGGCGGTGATGGCCCGGGTATTTGAGCATCAACACATACTGGACCTGGCAAGGTGGTCTTCCGTGCCTGTCATTAATGGTTTGAGCGACTTAAGCCATCCATGCCAGGCGATGGCGGATGCCTTAACAATCCAAGAGAAATTTGGGATAAAAAAAGGGCTGAATGTAACATTCGTGGGTGACGGGAATAATGTCGCCGTGTCGCTGATGCAGATTTCAGTAAAAATGGGATGGAATTTTACAATTGCCAATCCTGAAGGTTATGACCTACCAACCGAGAGTATCAACCAGGCTAAAAAAACCGCTGCAGAGAGCGGTTCAAACCTTCAATTCTTGCGAAATCCACATAAAGCCGTAAAAAACGCACAAGTGATTTACACGGATACGTGGACCAGCATGGGTCAAGAAGAAGAAACGGCCAAACGAGAGGAAACGTTCCCCCCTTACCAAGTAAACGCGAAACTGGTCAGCGAAGCAGATAAGGATGTCATTGTTATGCATTGCCTACCTGCCCACCGAAACCAGGAATTGACTGATGATATCGCTGATGGCTCTCATTCGGTAATCTTCCCACAAGCTCATAACCGACTACATGCTCAAAAAGCAGTATTGGCACGATTATTTGGTGTGGCTTAGCAGATCCCAGCAAAAGCGCGCCCAGCGAGAAGGATCATCTATGGAAATCCCGGAATATATTTCTCTAGAGGAAAAGTACGGAGCACATAACTATCACCCACTGGATGTCGTGATTTCCCGTGGTGAAGGGGTATGGGTCTTTGACGTCGATGGAAGGAAATATCTTGACTGCCTATCGGCTTACTCGGCAGTAAACCAGGGGCATGTCCACCCGAAAATCCTGGCTGCGCTTGTGGAACAAGCCGGAAAAATCACATTAACTTCCCGTGCCTTTCGTAACGATCAATTACCCCTCTTCTATAAGGAGCTTTCTGAACTGACCGGCTACGAAATGTCGCTCCCAATGAATTCGGGTGCAGAGGCTGTAGAAACCGCGTTAAAGATAGCGCGAAAATGGGCGTACCAGGTAAAGAAAGTTCCACGTCATCGCGCCGAAATTATCACCTGCGCAGGCAATTTCCATGGAAGAACAATCACTACCATCTCATTCTCCACAGAACCACTTTACCGGGATGATTTCGGTCCATTTACCCCGGGGTTTGTTACAGTACCCTATGGAGATGCTGGAGCAATTAAGAACGCCATTACTTCAAATACGGCTGCAGTTTTCCTGGAACCCATTCAAGGTGAGGGCGGAGTAATAATCCCCCCCAAAGGCTACTTAAAAGATGTTGCCAAATTATGCAAAACCAACAATGTTTTGTTCATCGTTGATGAAATCCAAACCGGGCTTGGGAGAACGGGTAAATTATTTGCCACCCAACATGAAGATGTCCGCCCGGATGTAACGGTTATCGGGAAAGCCCTCGCTGGAGGTTTCTATCCGGTCTCCGCAGTATTATCTGACAAGGAAGTGCTGGGTCTTTTTGTTCCCGGAGAACACGGGTCGACCTTTGGTGGAAACCCCCTGGCGGCAGCCATTGCCCGAGCAGCTTTAAAAGTTATCGTGGAAGAAAACCTCATTCAGCGTGCTGCCGAGTTGGGAGAATACTTTCTCGAGCAATTAAGCGAGATCCCCAGCCCGCACGTAAAAGAAGTGCGCGGAAAAGGTTTGCTGATTGGAGTTGAGGTTGAATGAAAAAGCAGGCGGTGCCCGCCGTTTCTGTGAAGCTTTGCAAAATAAAGGGATCCTGGCCAAAGAAACGCATGAGCGGGTCATTCGATTTGCACCACCATTAGTGATCGATAAGGAAACCATCGATTGGGCACTGCCATCAATTCGGGAAGTTTTGAATATGAAATAATGCATTTTAATCATTTGGAAAAATATCCAGTAAGTGAATTGATCATAATAATTAATATCGAGATTGACTCTGATAACAAAGGTATGCTAAATACCTTATGAATATCCTAAAAGCATTGGAGGTAAGAAATGAATATTTGTATCCCAAAAGAACGCCGACCATTTGAATACCGTGTGGGACTTTCCCCAATGGGGGTGGAAACCCTCATTCAAAATGGACATAATGTCTTTATTGAACATGATGCAGGACACGGAGCAGGTTTCGAAGATGGGGAATATGAAAAAGTAGGAGCGAAAATCGCATATGCGACTGATGAAATCTACGGGCGAGCTGAACTTCTGCTAAAAATCGCCCGCCCTCTCGATGATGAACTGGACATGCTGCAGCCGGGCACGACTATTACCGGCCTTCTGCATTTGGCATCAGCCAGACAAAACAAGATCGATGCGTTATTGAAAGATAAAATCACCGCCATCGCATATGAACAGATCACCGAGGCTGATGGTTCATTGCCCGTGTTGCGTCCATTCAGTCAGATCGGGGGAGCCATGGCAGCCGAAGTTGCGTCGCGTCTGATGCAAAGTGATCGGGGCGGACGGGGGATTCTCCTGGGTGGTCTTCCCGGTATCCCACCTGCCGAAGTAGTCATCATTGGAGCTGGAATTACCGGCACAAATGCTGCACGTGCTTTTAAAGGGCTGGGTGCACATGTTACAGTCCTAGATAAATCTCTCAATGCACTTCAACGAATCAGCCAATGCGACGCCAATTTTGTCACCATGCTTGCTACTCCCCGCAACATTTCCCGGGTATGTGAGTACGCGGATGTACTGGTTGGTGCAGTATTAGTACCCGGTGCGCGGTCCCCAATCATTATCACACGTGAGATGGTTAAGAAAATGAAGCACCGGTCAGTATTTATTGATATCAGTATTGACCAGGGCGGGTGCAGTGAAACATCCCGTCCAACAACCCTTGAACACCCCTCTTATGTTGAGGAAAACGTGGTGCATTATTGTGTCCCCAATATGCCAAGCGTGGTGGCAAGGACAGCTACATATGGTTTCGTCAATGCTGCCATGGGGTACATACTGGAAATTGCCAACTTAGGCGTGGAAAAGGCCATCGAAAATCCTGCAATCGAGGCCGGCGTGAACACATATAAGGGTGAGTTGCGCCACCTTACCCGCCTTGAGAATAAGGAGTAAACATGGATTGGAATAGTATTTATCAATCGACGAGTAACATCGGCGGAAAAAGCAGTACAAGCAGTCAAATCGGGCGACCGGATCTTTATGACCGGCAATGTTTCTGTGCCGCAGACTCTTCTTGCTGCACTTGTGGCTTATGCGCCCAATTTGAGGGATGTGGAGATTTGCCAGGCACTTTCAGTTGGCGCGGCTGACTATGTCAACCCGGAAATGGAAGGCCATTTAAGAGTCAACGCGATGTTCATCAGCGCCAATGTTCGCAAGGCTGTCCAGGATGGCCGTGCTGATTTTACACCTGTCCTGCTTTCTGAATTCCCCCTGCTCTTCAAGAGTGGGCTGCTGCCAGTGGACGTGGCTTTTGTTCATGTGTCTCCTCCGGACGAGCACGGATTCTGCTCGCTGGGAGTGGAAGTGGGTCTGACAAAATCTCCTGCAGAATCTGCAAAAATCATTGTTGCCGAAGTTAATGATCAGATGCCCCGCACCCTTGGCGACTCATTTATCCATGTAAGCCGCCTGACCCATATCGTTTCAGTCAGTTATCCCATTCCTGAAATGCCAATGGCTGCGGATGGAGCAGATCCAATCACCGAACGCCTGGCTGGATACGTGGCTGACCTGATCCCGGATGGTGCCACCATGCAGATGGGTATTGGGGCGATTCCTGATGCGGTCTTAAAATTTCTTTTCCATAAAAAGGATCTTGGAGTTCACAGCGAATTGATCTCGGATGGAGTGATTGACCTGGTGGAAGCAGGCGTGTTGACAAGCGCTCGAAAAAGCCTTGCATCCCGGGAAGATCGTGCTCGGTTTTGTCCTTGGGTCCAAGCGACTGTACAGCTGGGTGAACGATAACCCGTTGTGCGAATTTCGTCGCACGGAATATGTAAATGATCCCTTTGTCATTGCCCAAAATGACAAAATGGTAGCAATCAATTCTGCAATTGAAATTGACCTGACCGGTCAGGTTTGCGCTGACAGTATCGGACCGAAATTTTTCAGCGGAATTGGCGGACAACTCGATTTTATTTACGGCGCTTCCCGATCAAAAGGCGGCGTTCCGATCATTGCCATGCCGAGCACCAATGTATTTAAAGATGGCACCTCAGCAAGCAAGATCGTGCCAATGCTTAAGCAGGGAGCAGGAGTTGTCACCGGTCGGAATCATGTCCATTACGTGGTCACAGAATATGGAGTTGCTGATTTATATGGGAAGTCCATCCGCCAACGAGTGAAGGCGCTTATTGGCGTGTCGCATCCGGATTTCCGGGCCGATTTGGAAAAGCAAGCCAGCCAATTAAAATGGACCTAAAAAGAAAATAAATACCAGTTTCCGGAATAATGAGGACGGCCGACCTGGCCGTCCTTTGACATATAATAGACCAATGAACAGAAAAGCAAAAATTGTCGCAACAATAGGCCCTGCCAGTGAGGATCAAACCAGTTCTTGAAAAATTGGTTCGCGGCCGGGATGGATGTAGCACGATTAAATTTTTCGCATGGGACGATCGAATCGCACTCAACCAGAATCCAATCCCTCCGTGCTGTTTCAGCCCGCCTGGAAAGCCCTCTTGCGATTCTCCAAGACTTGCAAGGACCGAAAATGCGAATTGGGGAACTCGTAAACCCATTGACACTTTTGGCCGGTCAACAAGTCAAACTGTATCAAGAAAATTCAGTTGTACCACTTGGTATTTCCATCCCGGTTGGTTTTCAACAGATCTTTAGCTGCAGTAAAACCAGGGGACCGTATCCTGCTTGATGATGGGCGGATAACCTTAACGGTAAAGTCAGTAGAGAGGGACACAGTTATCAGCGGAAGTAGCAACTGGAGGAGAGTTGTCTTCACATAAGGGGATCAACCTGCCAGGGGTATTCCTTGATATCCCCGCCTTCACAGAGAAAGACTCAAAAGACCTTGCTTTTGGTCTCTCAATGGGAGTTGATATTGTAGCGATGTCTTTTGTCCAGACTGCAAATGATGTCAAGGCAGTCGAAGGAGCATATAAAAAAAGGAGAGGGGAATAATCCATTATTGATCGCGAAACTGGAGCGACCAAAAGCGTTGGATAATCTGGAAGAGATCCTGGACTGGGTTGATGGTGTGATGGTGGCGCGCGGCGACCTGGGAGTGGAGATGGCTCCAGAAGATGTACCAGGTGCTCAAAAACGCATCATACAAGCTGCCAACCGAAAGGGAAAAATTGTCATCACTGCCACCCAGATGCTCGAGTCCATGATCCACAACCCGCTCCCAACCCGAGCAGAAGCTTCTGATGTTGCCAATGCCATTTACGATGGGACCGATGCCGTCATGCTCTCTGCAGAAACTGCTGTAGGCGATTATCCAGTGGAAAGCGTTGCTTTAATGAACCGAATTGTGCACCAGGCCGAGAATAATTATTCGAAATGGGGACACGGACAGATCCTTGAAACCGATGATCATGACGATGCTGTAGCAATTGCAAGAGCTGCAAGAGAACTGGCTCAAGACCGGGATGTGGAGGCGATTGCTGTTTTTACCCGCACCGGACGGACAGCGATTCTGATGTCGAAAGTCCGACCTGAGGTACCAATACTGGCATTCACACCGGTTGAAGAAACATACCGACAGCTTGGCATTGGCGTGGGGAGTGACACCTTACCGTGTTCCCTGGGCGGATACCATGGAAGAGATGATCGCACACGTCGAAACCACCTTGCGTGAGTGCGGTCTTGTCAAGCCTGGGGGGCAGGTGGTGGTGGTTACTGGGTTCCCGGTCCGTGATTTCAGGCTGCCCAATATGGCATTGTTGCACACGGTGGGAAAATAGAAGTACCCGGTAAATTGAATAAACTCCCGAAATAATTTCCCCACAACCTAATCATCTCAAAGATTTTCGTAATGCTTTGGTTTTTCCCTTTAAGTTTTTTCGACTCCACGCGCTTTGACTTGGGATGCCAAAGTTGGATGGGTGGGAAGACGTCTTCTTTGGTTTGATAAGTGCTTTCCGAATTAATAGCGACAAAACGCTGTTCAGCATCAGACCGATTTAGTTCCTGAGCTCGATAGCGCTTTGCCTCGATGACCAATTCGCCATCCTGAGTCATTTTGCTGCCAGCCAGCTTGCACAACCGACCTTTGACCTCATCATCGAGTGCCGTGGAATTGCGCACATTAAAGCGCAATTGGACAGCTGTGGCTACTTTATTTACATTTTGTCCACCGGGACCTGAAGCGCGAATGAAATTTATAATCAATTCATCGGCGCGGGATAAAAAGGAAGGATGTGATCTGAAGCATGAAACCCATTGAGTTGAAGCAAAACACCCCGGTTACATTATCAGTTTGCGAACGCCGGTTTCTCGTCCCAGGAATATTTAAGAAATATGATAAATAGCCTGGAACTAGAACATCATCGCATTGATCTTATCGATCGTCCCGGGTGCAGGGCGCAAATCCGAATCAGGAAGGCGATTGAGAGGCGTGTCCACCAGGTTGTAGGCCTCCATCAAGGAGGGTTTAGATTCATCAATGTACAGCAATCCGGTCACCAACCAGTTATTTATTTGGGCGGTTTCCAGCATCTGGAAAGCATTTGCCCGGTTGGTGGGGTCGTAATCTTTTTCAATTTTCTTCAGAATAATCGTCGAACCGTCGTGCATACTCACTTCACGTACGGTTCCTTCAGGGAAATCACCCGGAATTTCAATTTCGTCCAAGGCAGGGATAAAAGAAATGTCATGCAGCGGAGCTTCATGGTCCTTCCCCCAGGTATAGGAGTGTGTGGCGTTATCCTGGTTGTTGAAGGTCACACACGGGCTGATAATATCAAGGACTGCCACCCCGTGATGGCTGAGCGCAGCTTTCAACAATTCTTTCACCTGCTTGGCATCACCAGCGAATGAACGAGCTACAAAAGTGGCATTGGATGCCAGTGCTTCCATGCATATGTCCACGGGCATATATTGATTGATACCCTGGTGCTTCAGGTTAAGACCCACCTCGGCGGTCGCTGAGAATTGACCCTTTGTCAATCCGTAGACTCCGTTATTCTCGACGATGTAGACAATTGGTGCATTTCGGCGAACCATGTGTTTGAATCCCCCCATCCCGATTGAGGCAGTATCGCCGTCGCCAGAAATCCCGATAGCACGGAGGGATGTATCAGCAAATAAAGCACCGGTAGCAAATGAGGACATACGTCCATGCAAGCCATTGAAACCGAACGAGCGATTCAAGAAATAAGCCGGGCTTTTCGAAGAGCAGCCAATACCACTGAATTTTAATGATTTCTTCGGGGACAATATTCAGATCATAACAGACAGTGATGATCTGATTGGCAATGGAATTATGTCCACAGCCCTGACACAAGGTGCTGGGGAGACCGCGATAATCATTTTTGGAAAGACCAACTTTATTGGTCTGGGCAGGAGCGGGTGTAGTCATTATTTTGTCTCCACTGCTAAAATGGTATCCTTGACCCATTTGGCGGTCAATGGTAAGCCATCACTGTGACAGACGGAACGGAACTTGGAAGCCTGGTCGGGGAATACTGCGCTTAAGATCTGGCGTAATTGTCCATCGCGATTCGCTTCGACAATATAATATTCGATCATATTTATTTATAAACCTCATTACTTCTGGCGTACACGGTAATGAACGCAATCGAAGGAAAGCTGATTTAATGATTGGCAACCTCTTTCAACAATGCCAGAGCTTCCTGCACTGCCGGTTCGGTGGACCCATAAGCGATGATGCCAATTGTCGCCCCTTTGGTTATCTTGATGATCGGTTTAGGCACCAGTGTCCGAGCAGTATCATATTTCTTCTTGAGCCGGACCATGTTGGTTTCCCAAGAAAGCGCATCTTCTGTATAGCGAGCATCCTCATCGTGACCAGTGCCACGCCCAAACCAGGCAGCAGCGGGATGTTTGTTTCCTGGAACGGTGCGATACGTGATGCCGTCGCCATCTGAATCCTTGTAGCGGCTCCAGATGCCCGTTTAGTTTTTCCAGATCCGGTTCCCAAAGGACCTTGCCACGCTCGAGAGGACTATCGGGATATTCGAATGGTTTTGTCATCCACTGGTTCATTCCCAGGTCCAGATCGCTCAAAACGAAGACGGGTGCCTGCAAATGTTGGGCTAAATCAAGGGCTTTCCAACCAAACTCAAAACATTCCTGTACAGAACCGGGCAACAGGATAATATTTTGTTTATCGCCGTGACCCAGTGAATATACCTCGGTTAAATCACCTTGAGCTGTACGGGTTGGCAACCCGGTACTGGGTCCAATCCGTTGAACATCCCAGACAACCACCGGGACTTCAGCAAAATATGCCAACCCGGCATATTCCGCCATCAGGCTGATCCCCGGACCGGAGGTGGATGTCATTGATCGCAACCCACCCCAACCTGCCCCAATTGCCATACCTATGGCGGCTAATTCATCTTCTGCCTGCATTACAGCATAGGTCTGCTTGCCATCTGAGGTTTTGCGAAATTGAGGCAGAAAAGTATTTAGCGATTCAGCAAGAGATGAAGCAGGAGTGATCGGATACCAGGCAGCAAATTGGATGCCGCCATATATGGCACCCAAAGCCGCTGCAGTATTACCATCGGCCATGACATATTCAGAGGTGGAATCCATGCGAGCAACCGAATAAGGGTCGGACTTTTACCAGGTTTTGAGCAGCCCAATCTGCACCAGCTTTGATCGTGTTGAAATTGGAGTCGACCGCTTCTGCTTTGCCTTTGAAATGGAAACTCAAGGCTTGTTTGATCGTTTCAAGTTCGATGCCAAGGATCTGGGCCAGGACACCAACATAGACCATGTTTGCGATGTAATCCCGCAACGCAGGAGACACATTTGCAGATCGCGCGATTTGTTTGACCGGCATAGGATAAACGGAAATATCACTGCGGTTAATGGCTAGTTTTATATCATCTGCATAGAAAAATGCCCCCCCAGGCTGAACAGCAGCCAAATCCTTGGCGAATGAAGCCGGGTTCAGTGTAACCACCAGCTCTTGTTCATCACGCCTGGCAATATAACCCATCTTTACTTAATCGAATCGTATACCAAGTGGGCAAACCCTGAATATTGGAAGGGAAGAGATTTTTTCCAGAGACTGGTATACCCATCTTAAATAATGCTCGTAATAATGTAACATTTGCGGTCTGTGAACCCTGAACCGTTTACTGTAGCTATGGTAATTGAAAAATCATTAATTACTTTTCCAGACATGATTTCTCCTGATAATTTTGATGACAAATAAGATAAAAAGAGGCCACTTGATAGTAAATCATTCGTGCGGGTGGGTCAAGGGAGGAAACCTAAAAATATGTGTTACTAATATGAAATTGCCAATAAATGTGTATATAACCAAAGCAGTGCGCGAAAGATGAGACAAATTAAGCAAATTGGTGAACCTGGAGTCTAAAATTAGAAAAATCGAAATAAGAGGTGTTACTCAAAGCCTGGCGAAATTTCCGCCAGGCTTATAATATTACGATACCAAATAATCAGATACCGCGGCAGCCATCAAGGCTGCGCCGTGCGGCAGAGCTGCCTCATCGATATCAAATTTGGGATGGTGATGCCCGGCATCCAAACCCTTTTCGTGGTTGGCCGACCCAATAAAGAAGAAACAGCCCGGGACTTTTTCAAGGACATATGCAAAATCTTCTGACCCCATCGTCGTGTAGTTTGAAGAGTCAATATCTGCTGATGGGAGCAAGCGGTGGGCAACACCCTGAACCCGTTGGGCAGTCTCACGGTGGTTTATCGTAGCGGGAGTAAGTAATTGTATATCGATCTCTGCATGACAACCCATGCCATCAGCAACCGAATTAACTGTTTGTTTAAACCGCTCAAGGACACGCTTCCGGACTATCGGGTTCAAAAGTGCGGATCGTGCCGGTCATTTCCACGGCAGGTGGGATGACATTAAAGGTTTCGCCCCCATGAATGGTGCAAACGCTGACCACGGCAGTCTGCAGGGGGGCTATGTTCCTGGAAACAATACCCTGCAAAGCAGATACAATCTGCGCGGCAGCCAGGATCGGATCCACAGCGAGATGAGGAACAGCACCATGACCACCTTTACCGACCACCTTGATCTTGAAAATCTCTGCACCTGCCATGGCAGGACCGCTGGAAATTCCAATCCACCCAACAGGTTTTTCATTCCAGACGTGCAAAGCCAATGCAACATCCACTTTGGGGTTATCCAGAATTCCGCTTTCGAGCATCTTTTCTGCACCACCCATTCCCTCTTCTGCAGGTTGGAACATGAACTTTACCGTCCCAGAAAATTCATTTCGATGCGCAGTAAGCATTTTTGCCACGGTCAACAAAACAGCAGTATGACCATCATGCCCGCAGGCGTGCATGACCCCCTCGTTCTGGGAGGCGTAGGAGGCACCCGTTTCTTCGTGAATGGGTAGGGCATCCATATCTGCACGGACTAGAACAACCGGACCGGGTTTGGATCCTTCGAGAAGCGCCACCACGCCCGTCCCGCCAACCCCGGGATGCACTTCAAGCCCAAGAGCGGTTAGTTCCCGGGTGACAATTCCCGCGGTGCGAACTTCCTGAAACCCCAGTTCAGGATGCGCATGAAAATCACGGCGCATGGACTGGGTATATTCAAACAAAGCCTGAGCTTCTGCGAGAAAATCGTTCATAGAAAACCTCACATGTCAAAATGATCAGGATAGTCTTTATGCAAATTTCAAGAACTCGGAAATATTCCTCATACCGTGGGGCATCATCCGTGCTGTCTGCAGTGCGACGGGAGCGCATACGCTGCTCAAACAAGAGGGGGTCACCGATCTGTGATTTGTGCTCCCGGAGGGCATTCATTTTTATTTCCCACGTAGCGGTTACATCCAGGGTGACCGTGGGAGTGGATGCAAGAGAAACCCATACTTCACGAGGAGTATGGGGTAGAAAACCTTCGTCCAACAACTCGGGGAAGAAGTGGCTGTTTCCCGCAGCTGGAAAGACTGCATCCAGAACAACCTGCCCAACCGCGCGATGATCTGGATGGTTGACTCTTCCAAACCAGGAATACAACAAGGTTGGATCGCAGGTGACAAGAACATCGGGTTTTTCAGATCGGATCAGGCGCACCATTTCCCGGCGCAATTCCAGGGTGGAAACGAGATAACCGTCTTCCTTGTCCAGAAATACCACGGATCGTGCCCCGATGATTTCTGCAGCCTTTTGTTGTTCGGCTTGCCGCAAGGGAATCAATTGCTCGGGGGTTATATCCGGTCCACCGCCCTTATTTCCATTGGTAAGGAGGTAATAGTGGATTGCATGACCGGCTTTTACCCAACGGGCGAGTGTGGCGCCACAGAAAAATTCCGGGTCATCCGGATGAGCCAGGATGACCAGGATTTTTTGATTTGTCTCCCAGGAATCGGGAGCGTTTGCACTATCTGCGCCCATGGATGTCTTTTTCGGGATTCGGACAATTTTCGCAGGGTTCCTTGGATTTACGGCGGAGAGCCTCCAATTCGTCCCAAGGTTCAACCTCTTCGCGCGAGAATTCCCTCCAACCCACATCCGGAATGTCCACACGGATGGTCAATTGCAGCGGGTTTACATCCAGGACTTTACCCTCACCCAAAGGTGTAACAACATGCTTATTTCTTTTAGGTAATTCCTTGCGAGCAGCTGCATACTGTTCATATTCATAAACCAAACAGCAGCGCAATCTTCCGCACATGCCGGTAATTTCCGTCGGGGTAAGTGAGATGCCCTGCTCTTTCGCCATTTTAATGGAGATTGGGGAAAACTCAGTAAGGAATTTTGAACAGCAGCGGGTTTCCATACCACAGGCACCCATGCCGCCCAACATCTTCGCCACGTCGCGAGGTCCAATCTGCCGCATTTCCACTTGTGATTGTTGATAAATTTTCTGCATATCGTGGCGGAGGGATTTCAAGTCCGCCTTATCTTCATTTTCAGTGCTGTACATGAGAGTAAGACGTGCGCCATCAAATGAGAACTCAGCAGCGACAATCTTGATCTCAGAAAGTTTTAAATGGGCGCTTCGTTCCCGACAAGAAATCATAGCTTCGAGTTCTTTTTGCGCCCACATTCTTCGAAGCAAGAGATCACGCGGGGTGGCAAGACGCTCAATTGGTTTCCAAGTACCCTCGGGAGGGGAGGAAGGGTTTTTGACAATTTGAGTAACCTCGCCCAGCTGCTTGCCGCGCGAAGTATCGACGATAACATGGTTACCCACCTTGATTTCCGGAAGGGCGGATGCATCAAAATGGTAAGCTTTGCCAATTTGTGTGAAACGGATTCCAACAATAAGAGGTTGCATTGGCTGATTATACCGTAATGAACGGGGTGGTCTCCTGGAAGAGGGCAATAATTTCACTCACCAGGATGAGAAATGTGAATTTTACGAGAAACGATCAAAACATGCGCAAATTTCTAGATTATTGAGGAACGAAAAATCGTGCTATTCCTCATATCAACGAAAATAAATTGAAGCAGTAATCATTGAGAAATTTCTTAGATTATTCTTGATAGTACAATCAATCTACTGCTTCACTAGTACATGTCAAAGTGGGGGTATTTTAGAAATATGGAAGGGGAAAACACCAGCCACGATATTCGGCGGGTTAAAAAGGGAACTTAAAGAGGAAAACAAGGATGATTGCGTTTGATTATTGAATTTGGGTCTCACAATTATTATTGAAAGTATCGTTCCCCGCGCCTCCGAAACATACATCCGTTCCAGCGCCTCCAGCGAGAGAATCATTACCATCCCCACCGAAAATCACATCGTCACCACCCTGCCCATTAATCGTATCGTTCCCGCCCCCTCCCAAAATACAATCATCTCCAGCTCCACCCCGAATGGTATGACCGGCTGACGTATCAAAAATTAGGTCGTTCGATTTTGTCCCTGTGCAGGTTCCAGAAGCCGAGCAGTTTACAATGTTGGACAAATCCATTGTGCATTCTTGTGGCTTAAGCATATTGGCAGAAGGTCCAGTCAAGGTTTGATCATCAGCGCGGGTACCAGGAACGAAGTTAGCCGCTGCTGCAGCTGAAAGGATACTGACGAGCACGATTGTTATCAAGGTAAAAAATGCGAGCCGTGATAAAAGCCTTGTGTTCATCACTCCTCCTCCTTTGGACGCGGCTGCTTTTTAGATAGCTTTACGCGACTCTTAATCCTGGTTTTCTCCAACAGCAAAGTCACATCAGCGGCTGAGGCAGGGCGACCGAGCAGATATCCCTGGGCAAGAGTGCACATATGGGAGCGCAGGAATTCCACCTGTTCCTGGGTTTCCACCCCTTCTGCCACCACATTCAAACCCAAGCCAATTCCCTTCGTAATCATTGCACCGATTTCGGTGGCGTCTTCCGGATTGCTTATCTTTTCAATAACAAGCCGGTCGATTTTCATGCAGTTGATCGGAAATTGCTCAAACGCAGCGAAAGAAGATTGACCGCCAACGTTATCAACGGAGAGTTGAATCCCCAAGTCTGTTAATTTCTTCAGACCTGGAAGAACGAGGGACAGGTTATTATTAATATTTGCTTCAGAAATTTCAATTTGTAAGGTTTTCGGATCCACACCTGTTTTTATGAGAACTCCCATAATGATCTCAGCCGGATCCCTTTCAAGCTGATATTCTGAGAGATTTATTGCGAGCCCAATATGCATACCTGCCTTTTGCCATTTATTAAATTGGGTGCAGGCCACCTGCAACATCCATTCACCAATCTTGTCAATCAGCCCAGATTTTTCCGCAATAGAAATGAATTCCGCAGCTGAGATCAAGCCGCGCTCAGGATGCTGCCAGCGTAATAGCGCTTCGACAGTGGTAATTTTGCCATCAGTTAAAGATACTATTGGCTGATAATAAACTTGAAATTCACCCCTATCGATGCCTCTTTTCAGGCTGTCCTCAAGTTCCTGAATCGATAACACCTCCGGGAGACCTTTTCCACCCTCTTCCACGATATATCTGTACGTAATCCGGTCGCCCTGGACAAGATAACGATGTGTCAAGCCACGAGTTTCGTGGAGAATCAAGGTGTTTTGCCGTTCAGCTAGTTTAGCCAGATCATCCATGGTAACCACATCAATTGCCGGTTCCGTCAATTCCAGCGAATTGTCTTGAACATCGACCAACATTGATGAGTATTTCATTTGGACAAGCGCTTCCTGACTACCACGCACCTTGCGGGATATGTAAAATCCAAGGATCAATAATCCACCTAGTGAGAGACCCAGACCGACCAAAGAAAGCGTCCGAATCCCGGCTACATCTAATTTCAAACCCAGGAGAGGCAATACGTTGGGCTGAGTGCGGGTCCCCTCGATCAAGTCAGCTTGCGAAGGGTTCAGGGGGTCGAGCACGACATCGCTTTTAAATAAATAAAAATGCACGTTATCAAACAAAAACAGTAGTTGGGGATTGAAAGCCGCCTGCAGGTCGCGACCGCCCATTTTTCCAATAATCTCCACACGTGGATTGATTATGAGGGAATACACGGTTTGTTGAAGATCTGTCGCTTCTTCCATTGCTGCAACGATCGATTCGATCCTGCATAAATCGAGTGTTGTGCTCGAATTAAAAGTATTACCGTAAAAATTTGTCTGAGTTTCAAGCGGGAGAGTGCGCTGCCAACCACTGAGGTCATCGCGGATGGTTGCGATAAGTTGATGCGTACCAGCCAAACTCTCCATTTTTTCGCCCAGGAGGATGTAAGTAAATTGCAGATTCACCTTGCAAGTCAATTTGGGGAACAAAGGATCACCTGAAGAAATGGCAGAGGTATCGTATACCCCAGCAGGTGCGGTTGAAGAATATGAGAATGTCCCAAATTGCTGGTAATCGATATTGTCAGGAGCATTCTGTAACAAGGGACGAGTGTAAGAAAACCCACCCAGGACGAGGGAGATAAATGCCAACAGGCCGAGGACAAAGAATAAACCCTCAATAACCCCACCCATCTTTTTAGGTTGTTTGGTTGGGATCGGGACAGGCACATCCTTCAACGGAACGATATCGCTGGAATTTTTCCCCCGATGTTTGTTGAAAGGTACGATTTTACCCAGGCCGGTTACCAATTCCTGAAAGGTTCTTTTTTTCATAAGATCAAACCAATTCAATCCAGGTTTCTTATGCCCAATAATTTCACTTTTTGATCGTCGCTGCAGCACAGCGAGAATTAGGATCACTCCAAAAACCCCGGCGAGGAGCCCCATCATGACGGGGAGTCTCATCCATTGCACCACTTTTCCCACTCCGGGAATGTGAATCCATATTTTCCCTACCAAATCATCATAGGCTGGTTCGTATGAATCAGTCCAGGAATTATTATCACCCTTAAGGATAAAATTATTTAGGTTCTTCCCAATTATACGATGGAAGATAAAGCTATTCAACTCTGGGCTATGATAGACAACGATATCACCAACCTGATAATCCAGCGAGCGGTGGACTATTACCAGGTCACCAAGGTGAAACCCAGGTTCCATACTGTTACCAGTAACGATCACATAGGCTGCCTGCCCCCCGAGCTGGAGCGGGACGAATAACACCCAGGCAGTTATGACATTTACTATTAAGAAGGCTGCCAAAATAGCCTGCCACCAGCGTTTGTGAGAACTCATACCAAGCCAGGTCCTCCAGGCATAAGTAAGATACTGCCCCGGTCGCCCCGGGTGAAATCACCCATTGGCAACCCGGAGCAGTTTCGGTTTTTCAAATTATGACTGAGGTCAGCCAATGAATTAGAGATTGGATGAGCCTCTCTAATCTGCGATGACAATGCGTAGATTGTCTATTGATAGAAGAGTCACACCGGGGGTAGTGCAGGTTACATCGCTGCCTGGTCCAGGTACTTTCGCGGAGAAGTTGCAATCATACCAGGTACCCGAGGTCACAAGCTTGATCTTCACCGAGGAACCAGCCGCGATCGTGGTCGTAGTAGAGAAGGTAACCGTGTCAATGATCAAGGGAATTGCACTCAAATTGTAATGAACGCTATTCACAGTATAACCACTGACATCTCCCGACCCATCACCGGCAGCGGTATCAGGGACCGTATTGGCAGCTGCCAAGGCATTACCAACGGTGGCGAACATGAAGGCTACAATGACGATTGCCAAAAATTTAATTGCCTTTTTAATAAACATGAGATTCTCCTATCCTAATTGGCGATGACAACGCGCAAGCTATCAGCCGAGACAAGGCTGGCACCACCGGTAAGGCATAAAATACTCGTGCTGCCCTGGCCGGTGCAGGTATACCACGTGGAACCCGCATTCACCAACTTGATCTTCACCGTGGCACCAGATGGAACCGTGATGTTCGTTGAGAAGGTGACGGAGTCAATATTTCCAGGGTTGGCTCCGTTCAAATTATAGTGCACAGCGCTGAGCGTATATCCGCTGATGACACCCGCGCCATCACCTGCGTTTGTGTCTGGAACGGTATTACCTGCTGCATATGCGGTTGCAACACTTGCGAAGGCAAAGGCTACAATAATGATGGCTAAGAATTTGACTGAACGTTTGATGAACATATTATTTCTCCTTCAAATTAAGATAGTGTTATTGTCAGACATTCGCATTATATATTGGCCCCGGAATTTAACCATTGCAGGAACATGACTACAAAATTACAATTTCGTTATGGTGATGTTGGTTGAGAATTAAAGAAATGATAACCATTGATGTGGATATACTCCTGACAGTTATCTGCTGGGAAATTCCAAGAATGGTATTCAATAATAATCCGACTATAAATAAAAAAGCTTCCAAAATAGGGCTATATGCTCTACCTGGAAGCCTGATTAGTTTGGCCTCAGTGCTTTGTAATCTAATATTTACACTACTTTTATTGTAGGGATCTTTTTATTTTCACGCAAGGCTTCAATGCTCACGCGGGCAGCCAACTGTTCGGCAATTGATTTGAGGGCCCTGGCACTTTCAGATTCCGGATGGGAAGCTACTACAGGCTGACCGGTATCACCACCAATCCTGACAGACTGTTCCATGGGTACGGCGCCCAGGAAAGGTACTTTTGCCATACGCGCCAGATCTTCGCCGCCACCGGAACCGAAGAATTCACCTCGCATATTTTCTACAACGCCGAGAATGGGCACTTCGAGCGTGCGAAACATTTCCAACCCACGGCTGGCATCTTCCAGTGAGACAGCCTGGGGTAAAGTAACAATCACCACTCCCGATAAGGGCAGAGACTGCGCCAGGGATAAAGGTACATCGCCTGTGCCCGGGGGAAGGTCAATAATCAGGTAATCAAGTTCTCCCCATTCCACATCAGACAGGAACTGGCGGATGGCAGAATTTAGCATAGGACCACGCCAGATAAGTGGCTGTCCAGGTTTAACCAGGAAACCCATGGACATTAACTTCACGCCATATGCATCCGCCGGGATTAATTTGTTTCCATTCGTCCCTGGAATATCGTGGACGCCCATCATGGTTGGAATGTTAGGACCATAAATATCAGCGTCCAAAAGCCCAACGCACGCGCCTGCCCGTGCAAGAGCGACTGCCAGATTAGCACTGACGGTGCTTTTCCCCACCCCACCCTTCCCAGATGCCACGGCAATTGCGTTACGGACGGGCAATTGCATCATTCCCCGCAAGCGACCATCAGCTGGCACGCTGGAATCCATTTTAATGTTAACAGCTTTTACTCCGGGGATGGCCAGAACTGCCTGTCGAGCAGAATTTTCGATTGAAACCTTTAACGGACAAGCGGGGGTGGTCAAAACAATCGAGAAATTGACTTCCCCGGATTGGATTTCAAGGTCGCGGATCATATTCAAGCTGACCAGATCTTTGTGTAATTCGGGTTCCTGGACATTACCAAGAGCAGACATAATTGTTTCAGGGGATAATTTTTGAGCCATTGATACCTATACCTTTTATCAAGATAAGTTATATGTTGATTTAATCAATTAAGCATTTTTCTGTAAGAACAACTCCACTTCGGTTCGGGCTGCCTGATACATGCCCGACAAATCAAGATCCGATCCGTGATAACGCTTGAGGGATTGCCTGGCGCACATGGAACACCCATGTATGGCGCGATATGAATCAGCGTTGCAATTTGCACAGCTGTTCAACCGAGCCATCATCAGAATGAAAGCCATTTGCTCCGGGCTATCCGGTCCTTTTTTTCAACCTTGATCACCAGTTCCCGCCAAGAGGTGCTGCGTTCACCAGATAGGGACGAAATACTGCTGGGAGGAAAAATGAGACCAGTGTCAGTATGATTCATGCGAGAGCCTATTCGACCTGGATCGTGCGCGAAGCCGCCTTGGCAGCCCGGGCAGCGTCTTCGCGTTTTGCATTCGCGGGGCGAATGCTGGAATAATATCCGGAAGATTTCGATAAACCTGCCTTATCATATATATGGCGTTTGAATGAAGCAAGTTCGTAATCATGATCCATTTTTATGGCATCAAACGGACAGAATTCTGCGCACAACCCGCAATTCATGCAAATGTCGGCATCAATATAAAACTCAGCAGGATCGGGGATGGGGCGCCCCGTGGCAGGATCGGTCGAACGGACGATCCAAATACACTGCGGAGGACAAACCTTGGCACAGATGCCGCATGAGGTGCAACGCAATGATTTTTCTCCATTCGGACCCTCATCGTAAACCAGGAAGGGGACAAAACGGAACTCTTCAGGGACAGGGATTTTTTCTTCGGGATATTGCACCGTAAAAATGCCACGAGCATCCTTACTTGAACGATGCGCAATCCCTTTTTCGGTGCGATACCTCCTGCCCAACCAAACCAAGTCATCCAAATACGTTTCAATGAAACGTTTGAGACTAACGCTGAGACCCTTGAGAATTCCTTTACCATACATATCGCTCATGGGATACTCCTAGCGATCCACTTCGCCGAGAACAATGTCAATCGATCCAAGGACAGCCACAACATCGGCTAATTTTTGTCCGATACACATTGGGCCGAATGCGGTCAGGTTGATGAAAGATGGAGCGCGAACATGATAACGCCAGGGGTTTGGTTTTCCATTTGAGATGATATAAAATCCGAGCTCTCCCTTTGGACCTTCAACCCGCCCGTAGGCTTCCCCGGGAGGGACACGCACCTGATACATGGGCTTCAGTGCCATAACCGGTCCATCCGGTAGTCCTTTGACAGCCTGTTGAATTATCCGAATGCTCTGGCGGATTTCTTCAAAACGCACCATTAAACGGTCATAGATATCGCCATTTGTCCGTACCACGACATCAAAGTCAAATCGATCGTAAATGGAATAAGGTTCAGCACGGCGCACGTCATAGGGGATACCAGATGCCCGCAAGAAAGGACCCGCTGCAGAATACTTTATGGCGTCCTCGGGAGTAAGCACGCCCTGACCGACCCCTCGCGAGCGGATTATTTCGTTCTCACTCAAGAAGCGGTCAATCTCTTCGATTTTGCGAGGCAGCCTTTCAAAGAACAAATCCTTGATTTGCTGGAGGGTGCCTTCGGGAAGATCCCGGGCGACACCCCCAAAGCGGAAGTAGTTACACATCATCCGGGATCCAGCAACTGCTTCGAAAATATCAAGAAGGAGTTCACGCTCTTCCAGGGCATAAAGCATGGGAGTAAAGTAAGCACCCAGGTCATTGAGTAATGAACCGATCAAGAAAAGGTGATTTGAGATACGGGTCATCTCAGCCATAATCACGCGGATATACTCAGCACGTTCTGTTGGCTTTACGTTCATAAGCTTTTCGACAGCTAGCGCATAGCCAAAATTATTGCTCATTGACGCCAAATAATCCAGCCGGTCGGTGTAAGGCATATTCATAATGAATGTATTGCGCTCACCAATTTTCTCATGATTGCGATGGAGATATCCCATGACCGGTTTCAGGTTGACAATTCTCTCTCCGTCCAACACGACAGCAACCCGGAATACTCCATGGGTGGATGGATGCTGGGGACCAAGATTTACAATAATGTGGTCGGTATCCAAACCAACTTCTTCCTTTTGATAGGTGCGGAGAGCGTCGTAAAGTGCTTTCTCTGGATCAAATGTCTGGCTGGCGGGATTAAAACCGTGAGGGTAGGAGATATTGTCGGCGTACAGGTTTTTACTTTCCGACATGGCGAATTTGCCTTCCGGCCAGCGTGATTTAAGAGGTTTGCCTTCATCCTCGAAATAAGGTTCGTGCCAATCTTTTCTCATCGGATAGCCGGCAAATCCTTCCCACATAAATATTCGGCGGAGATCGGGATGCCCTGTAAACTTGATGCCAAACAGATCCCAAGCTTCGCGCTCCTGGAGTTCCGCGCCAGGGTAAATCGAAACCAACGAAGGGACTTCAATTGGATCAGTGCGGGGAACTTGGATCTTTAAAACCAGTCCTGGACCGCCCGTGGTTTTATAGAAATGATATACAACTTCCATTTTGCTGTCAGTAAAATAATCCACAGCGGCAAGCGAGGAGAGATAATCGTAACCAAGCTCACTCCGCAATGAGGAAGCGACCTCAGGAAGATCTGCACACTCTACGACCCAGCCCGAATAGCCGGGACGAGCATCAGGGACGATTTTTCCGGGGAACCGGGCGGAAAGATCAAGAGATTGAACCGGGGCTGGAGGAGTCATTGATAGCTCCTAGCTCTTATCGCCGTTCTGAATGAGGGTGATTTTGCGGGGATCGATCAAGTCTGGACCAAGCATAGGGACGGGTATTTCTGCCATATCAGGGCCTTTTTTATACCAACGCGCCGTTTTAATGGGTTCCCCTTTTATCTTTTCCTGGACTTTCATCAGCCCATTAAGCAGTGCCTGTGGGGTAGGAGGGCAACCAGGAACATAAACATCAACCGGGATGAATCTGTCCACGCCGGAAACCACGTTATATCCTTCCTTGAAAGGACCTCCGCCAGAAGCACAAGCACCCATCGACAGCACATACTTGGGTTCAGGCATCTGGTTATAAAGGCGCACAATGACGGGAATCATTTTTTTTGTAACTGTGCCCGAGACAATCATCAAGTCGCTCTGGCGTGGGGACGGGCGCATAATCTCCATGCCGAAGCGGGCAATATCATAACGGCTGGCTGCCGCGCAGATCATTTCGATGGCGCAACACGCCAAGCCGAACATTAGAGGCCAAACAGAAGCGCTTCGCCCCCAATTATAGATTTTGTCAAGGCTTGTAATGGCTACCTGTGCCTGCAAGTTCGGGGGGTATCCGCGTTTTCTGACGAATTCAAAGTGATTGGCTCCATAATAATGCTCCTGGGATTTTTGGTCAGAACAAATCTGGCGGATTATAGCCTAAAGGAAATGTCCAGTCAAATTAATTATGCAAATATATATTTGCATAATTGGTATAATCAGGGCGATGAGACAAACAACTAACAACAAAATCCTTGAACATATTCGAAAATATCAAACTGCAACGGTGAAAGAATTAAGCACCAGTATGAGATTGAGTGGGGCGGACATTCGACATCACCTAGCCACTCTGGAAATAAACGATCAAATTGAAATAGTGGGGGCACGCCAGGAAGGGCGCGGAAGACCCAGGCAAGTTTACGGGTTGTCCCAACGAGTCCTTGGAGACGGGTTGGATACCCTTTCGGATAAATTGCTAGCCATATGGGAAGAAGAGACTACACCGAATGAACTTGAGGATCGTTGGCGTTCCTTAGCAAATAAACTAGCTGGGAGCATAGATCTAAATCTGCCGATAATGAGGAGAGTAAACAACACGGTTACAAGGTTAAACAGGTTACATTACCAGGCACGGTGGGAAGCGAGCGTAGTTGGACCGCGGCTAATCCTTGGCCACTGTCCTTATTCGGCAATTATTACTGAACACCCGCAATTGTGTCTGATGGATGCATTTCTCCTTGAGAGGAACCTTGGATCATCTGTGGGGCAAACAGCGAAATTACAATTGAATGACAAAGGACTGCCGTTTTGTGCCTTCATATATGGTGGAGGATATTGACGCTGCCTGATGAACAGTACGTTCCAAATAAATTTCTGTGGCGCGGATATTCAAACGAATTATGATTTTTTGATATGTAGAGGGGATTCCAAGGTCATGCTGGTAATTATTGTCGAAACCATGGTAACCCTAGAGGGGGCAGCAGGAGTATCTCCTGACATATGCGGAAAATAATCGGGTTTGGAGAAGCGTTCTGATTTAGCCTGGTCATGAACGCAGCCAGTTCTGGTTAAAAGTGGATCATACCTTTATGGGAAAACGAGCGTTAGGCAAGTAAAGATTTTAATTATTCGCAAGGGTGCTATAATCACGAGACTTATCAAGTCATTATTTCCGGAAATATATTCCGAAAGGAGGGAACCTTGCCACCCGTAAACTATAAATACGAAAAACGTCAAAAAGAATTGGATAAGAAAAGGAAAAAGGCCGAAAAAAACCGGCAAAAAGAGATTAAGAAGAATATTAAACCAGAAGAAAAACCAGCACCTATATCTGAAAAGTAATTTAGGCATTTATTGTGGGGGGCGTCTGGCATGGTCATTATTTTGTGATCAATGCCAGGAAAGCTCTCTTTTCTATTGATTTTATTTGCAATACCAACAATGATCGTTATTTCGGACATGATGGGTACGCTGACCACGGGTTCCCCATTTCTAGGACTAGTGGATTGGGTGAAACATAACCAAAGCAAGGTCCGTGCAAATATCTACCTCGCAGCGGTGATGCCTTCCTATTTGCTTGCAAAAAAAGGGTATATTGACTGGCAAAAATGGGGTCAGAAGCTGATGGTCAACAGCCTGGCTTACATTCACCACGCGGACGAGGATAAGCTTCGAGAAGCATCAGAATGGGTGGTTGAGCACGACCTTTGGAAGAAGCGCCGGAAAGACATTATCGATAAACTTGTTGAGCACTATGAAAAAGGGGCGAAAGTATTCATCGCAAGCAGCGTTGTGGAACCTTTCGTAGAACATTTCGCGAATCGAATCCATGCCAAAGCTATTGGAACCCCAATCGAAATAGTGAATGGGCGGGTGAAAATAGTTGGAGAGCTGGCAGCCAATGAAAGAAAGATCGAACAAGTGCTGCGACGGTTGGGGGTAAAACGGGTAGATGTTGCCTACGGGGATACCGTGTTAGATATTCCCCTGCTTGAACATGCTGATCGCCCGGTAGCAGTTTACCCGGATAAACAGCTGAAGGAGACCGCGATGAAACGGGGTTGGGAAATAATTGGAACAGAAGAAATAAACCGCTAGGAACGGCCATGCTTCCAACACGACAAGTTGAGGCATTCCTGCAACGCACGCCTGCCCCCTTTCAGGAAATTGTTTTCGAATTAAGAAACTTAATATGTTCTGCTGCTCCGGACGCGACCGAAGTTATCCGATGGGGAGGGTTAAGTTATTTTCACGAAGGACGCGGGGGGATTGTCAGTGCGGGAATCTGCCAGATCGGAATCCATATGGACCATGTACGCCTGGCATTTATCCACGGAGCGTTTATTTCAGACCCACACCATCTTCTAGCTGGGACTCAAAAGTACAAAAAATTTGTCAGGATCGAATCATTTGATGCGACTGCGTGGGATAGCTTGAAAGAGTTGATTGAAACCGCTGCGAATTTTGATCCGAGATACCTGGGGAAAACTGAGATTAAGAACAAGCAAAACAAAAAAATCCTGAAATGGAAATTTCAGGATTTTTTTGTTGGCACGCTACCCGATTAGGCGGCGATCAAAGTCACGTTGCTGGCCTGGGGACCCTTGGGACCCTGTTCCACTGTGAATTCGACCTTCTGGCCTTCTTCGAGGTTCTTGAAGCCTTCGCCTTGAATGGCGGAGAAATGGACGAAGACATCCGGGCCGCCTTCGCGGGTGATGAATCCATAGCCCTTGCTTCCATTGAACCATTTTACTGTGCCGATGATACGGTCTGACATTGCTTGCCTCCTTAGGCAAAAAAGAAATTTGGCGGACCCGGTTTTTCGCCAGAAGAGCTAAAACAAAAGGCCCACGGATTTGAACCCGTGAGCCTTTGTGGTTGCATTCCCAAAGCGAACTTACTGGTATCCTTAGTCCACGAATATACCACGAGGCTGAATACAAGTCAATGGATATTTGGAAATGATTTACTCCACAGTAACGCTCTTGGCAAGGTTCCTTGGTTGGTCCACATCAAGACCCCGGATCACTGCGATATGATAAGCCAGGAGTTGAAGAGGGATTACCGTGACCACAGGCGACAGCCTCCAGGGGCATTCCGGGACCCACAGCACATAATCTGCCAGGGAAGAAACCAGGGAGTCGCCCTCAGTCGCAACAGCGATGACTGTTCCGCCACGAGCTTTAGCCTGCTGGATCTGACTGATCATTTTATCGTGCCAGGGATCCATCGGTGCTATGCAGACAACCGGCATATTTTCGTCGATCAAAGCGATCGGTCCATGCTTCATTTCACCTGCCGGATAGCCTTCAGCATGAACATAGGAAATTTCCTTTAACTTTAGTGCCCCCTCATAAGCAATAGGCATATTGATACCTCGTCCCAGGTACAGGCAATCGCGCACATCTTTAAGCGCCCAAGCCACTTTCCTCACTTCCTCCTCCCTGGCGAGAGCCCTTCCGACGACATCTGGAATTAACCGAAGATCGGCAACCAGAGCGCGGCGATCTTTTTCACCCAGCACGCCTCGCAAATCTCCGAGCAAGATCGCCAACATATATTGATCAACCAGGGGTGCGGTGAAAGCTTTTGTGGAGGCGACCCCGATCTCAGGTCCTGTTTGCATGGAGATCGATCCGTCCGAGACTCGCATCGCCTGTGAACCAACAGCATTAACTATGCTCCATAACGTCGCTCCCTTGCGCCTACCTTCTTCAAGAGCGGCCAGGGTATCAGCGGTCTCGCCGGATTGGCTGATTGCCAGAACAACACTGTGGTCATCGATAATTGGATCACTGTAGCGGAACTCTGAGGCGATCTCCATTTGACATGGAATCCTGGAGATACTCTCGATGAGCTGCCTGCCGACCATGCCGGCATAAGCTGCTGTACCGCAGGCAGTAATCGTAATATTTTGGATATTTTTTGCCAGTTTTGGAGTTAGCTGCAATTCTGGAAGAGAGATACTCCCTGCAGTAAAGTCTGCGCGACCGGCGAGAGTCTCGGTGAGGGAACGCACCTGCTCATGTATCTCTTTTTGCATGAAATGGCGATACTCACCTTTTTCAGCAGCAGCCGCGTCCCAGGAGATGGTGTTTATCTTGGGAATCACCGGAATGTTATCCAAGGTTTCGATCTGAACCTCGGAGCTGGAAACCACTGCCATCTGGCGGGATTCAAGGAAAATGACCTGGCGGGTATGCTCCAGGATGGCGGGAATATCAGAGGCAATGAAGTTTTCCCCCGTGCCGAGACCAAGCACAACTCCGCCTGCGTTCCCAATGCGGGCACAGACGATCTTGTCCGGTTCGTCAGAGGAAAGGAGGACGATAGCATGCGCACCTGCAATCTCGCAAAAGGTCTGCCTGGCAGCTTCGACCAGTTTTAATCCGGATGCCAAATGGTGTTCGACAAGGTGAACTATTACTTCGGTATCGGTTTCGGAGTTAAAAATTACCCCCTCTGCTTCAAGGTCATCACGTAGTTCGAGGAAATTTTCAACAATCCCATTATGAACGACCACCACACGCCCAGTCGCACCAAGGTGAGGATGAGCGTTGCGTGCGGAGGGCGGACCGTGAGTAGCCCAGCGGGTGTGACCAACCCCTGGGGCTCCATGGAGAGGTGAACCATCCACAAGATCGGTGAGGCGGGAGAGCTTCCCAGCGTCGCGCCGGACCTCGATTTTACCATCCTGAATAACCGCCAGACCGGCTGAGTCGTACCCGCGGTACTCGAGCTTTTTTAGCCCATTAAGAACGATCGGTGTCGCATCACGCGGTCCGATATATCCAACAATTCCACACATGGAGTTCCTCCGAAGGATGAGACAAAGCAAGCGGCTGTTTTTGATTGGGCTTAATTGTGAAAGCCATATGAGCTTCCTGGACAGAAGATCACTCACATCCATGTAGACAGCATGAATGTGCATAAACCGCCAAGCTAGCGATGTCATATTGCCATTTCCCGCGTTTTGTCATTCTGGTTACCCGGAATGCGTTGTGTGCAGGATTGTTTTTCGGAGGGAAAGAGTTCGGGGGTTTGGCATCCCCGGAGGGCATCCGCTGATCATTCGATTTTTTCCCGGCAATATATCACCGGGATTGGCTTTGCCTTGCGGCAAAGAACCCTCATCCTCGTCATCCCAGACCTGCCCAGAAATTCCTTACGTACAGGTCAGGATCATGCGCTATCTTTCCCATGTTAAAAATTCCGGATCACCTCCAAAATCTCGAGCGAAGTGGATTATATCGCGCTTTATTTACCACAGATTGTCGGTATTGTGTGAATTCCACGTCCATTGCACTTAACAGTTCTGCATAATTCGTTGACTATGCCCCCTGGAACTGTTATTATTAATCTGGTGTTAATTCTTCTTAATAAAAATAAATGATGATAAACAGATTTTTCCACCACTTTCGCAGAACAAATCACGGGCAAAGTTTTGTTGAACTCGCCTTAGTGATCCTTATCCTAGCGCTCATGCTGTCAGGAGTGGTTGAATTTGGATTTCTATTGAATAGCTATTTGAAGGTGTTGGATGGCACCCGCGAGGGAGCCCGGTATGCCAACAACGGTGTGGCCTTTGAATGGGATACCGCCCTAGGCGATTATGTAAGCCGCCAGGATTTTTATGTAAACACAACCAGGGAAACAATCCAAGTGATGTCACCGGTGGTTTTGAATGGAAACCGAGGTGATGACATTGTCATATCCGTTTTTAGCGTGGGTGGAACACCAAGTACTCCCACCATCGTTCGCTGGCCAGCCGGATATACTTTTGGATGGAACTTGTGTGACAACCGTTCGGATCCAAATATTCAAACTGCAATAATCGCAAGCAATTGGAGTTCGTGTACAGCGAAAAGGTCCAATTTCACGACCACGAAAATATTATCGATGATGGATTCCACTGCACCCGCGAGCGGTGTCCTGCTGGTGGAAGTTTTTTATAATTACCCGCAAATTTTAAAACTGCCTGTTTTCGCACAAGTGATACCCGATCCGATAGGTGTTTACACTTATTCAATCATGCCATTATCCTCTGCAGCACCCACACCCGGTCCGTGAGAATTACAACAATATGAAACACTATAAGCAGTACAAGACGCAAGACTCAAAGATGGAACGCGGCCAGGTTCTCATGGTTGTGGCAGTATCGATTGTTGCCATTATCGCCATTATGGGGCTTGCACTAGACGTAGGGGTGATGTTTATTGGGAATGCACGAATGCGCCGGGCAGTTGATGCGGCAGCCCTGGCAGCAGCGCTCCAGTTCAGGCAAGGATATCAATTTAGTCAACTGGATACTTCGGCCAGGGAATTTTTGCAGCTTAAATAGTATTAATGATCCCCAAGCCCTGGTACAAATTTGTAACGGTCCGGATGCCAGCCACACCATACCAGCCAGTGATTGCCCTTCAGCTGGAGAAATGGATCGAAAGTTGGTGCGTGTAGTTGCTGCAGGCCGCGTTCCCCTGGCATTCCTGCCAGTGATAGGTATAAATTCTGTTCCAATTACAGCCGAGGCGATTTCAGAAACAGCGTCTGTGGATGTGGTGCTGGTGATCGACCGGTCAGAGTCGATGACCTATACTGCGCCTCCCGGTGAACCCGAGCGAGACCCTGCCGAATGCAATATTGCAGCCAACCCTGTTGATGCAAGTTACCAGGGATATTGTCTTCCATTTTGATGATGTCAAGCGAGCAGCAGTGAACTTCGTAAATTCACTATACTTCCCTTACGATCGAGTATCTTTGGTCACTTTTGATAAAAATGCATCCACGGTAATGAATTTCTCCAACGACAAAGCAGATATTATCAATCATATTAAAGCTCTTACGGTGTTCCAGGGTGATGAAACTGCAACCGGTCCACTTATCCGGATTACCTGGAATAAATGCAATATATCCAAATGGGAACCCCTCGCGATACTATGATGAAAGCGACCCCTCAAACCCGATCTATCGAGGATTGGGCTGCCCGCAACGGGATGATCCCACCGCTCCGAATTATCCTGACCCTTCCCCGTGTACAACAACCAATATTGGCATGGGATTGTATTATGCTGGGATCCAATTTAATGTCGCACCGGTTCGGAAAAACTCCCTTGTGGGTGGTGATTTTACTGACCGATGGGGTTGCCAACGCAGGATATGATCAGAATCATTTTTATTTATGCCCCGATTTCACCTGGGCAAATGCTGATACCTACGATTTTGCTGTAAACCCTCCTGAATTATTAAGTGTGCTGCCCAAATGCAACAGCGGCAGGACGAAGAGCGAAGCCGCCAACCGCCACTCGCCAATATCCAGTGTCGATTATGATGCGGAAGATTATGCCTATGACGCCGCCGATTACGTGGCAATCGATCAAAGTTCCCTTATCTTTACCATCGGACTGGGAGCCAATGTTGAAATGCCCAGCAGCATTGATGGAACTCATCTTGGCGAACTATTTCTGGAATATGCAGCCGATACCGGCGATGGGATATATCAGGTTTGCGCCGGACAGCTCACAACTTGCTGAGATTTTCCAAGGAATTGCAGACAATATTGCCACACGGTTGGAACATTAAGGATGATAAATTATGAGACCTGCGACCGTACCACCCAATTATTCCAGGAAACATTTCCTGCATAACGCCAACCGTTCCCAGGGTGTGGTCGAGTTTGCTCTTGCGCTACCCATCCTGCTGATGCTGCTATTCGGGATCATTGATTTTTCACTGCTATTTTCCGCCTGGTTATTGATCCAAAATATGTCCCGTCAAGCAGTGCGATATGCTGTAACCGGTGAATACAACCCAGCCTATTGTACTGCGGGATGTACAACCAGCGCTGATGAAGACCAGGCTCGATTAAGATCCATTCACGATCGTGCAGAAAATTATCTCTCCGGCTTACTCGTGGATCAAAGCGCTACCCTGGAAAGCGAACCCGGATATTTGGATATAACGGTTTGTTCAAGTCCGGATTTCCAAACCTTCATCGGTGTCATGGGTTCTGCAACAAATTATAGTAAATGCAAGCGATTAAGCGATAACGTATTTATGCAGGATCCCGGAGGACCAGGCGATGCAGTGATCATAATGGTCGATTTCAATCACCCATACATGACTCCATTCATCAATAAAATATGGCCGATGGTTCACCTTGTTTCGGCACAGCAAGGGATCATTGAAAAATTCAGAATTACCAGGGCATTGAGCTCTCCACCTGCAATTTATATGGGTTCACCAACACCGTCCATGACATTTACCATCACCCTCTCTCCCACAAACACGGCGACATTTACAATAACCCCAACGCCAACTGAGACTCCGACTGCGACGGTCACAGATACACCGACACCGACTGCAACGCCTGAGTGTGAGTTATTCACCTTTACTTCAGGAACATTTTTGCTTACAACAAACGGTCCTTCGCACCCCCGGGCAAATATAACCATAAGTAACGCCAGTGCTCAAGACACATATATCCAAAATCTTGTGTTTGATTGGGCAGCTTATCGGGCAGCAGACCCAACCCAGGCATTGGCCAATATTATTTTTGGAGGGTCGACCATTTCAAGCGTAGAGTCAGGGTTCCCCAGCGTCTTGGGTACTAGTTGGACTTCCAAACTCCACTGTTGAACTTAATGCGGGTACTGCAAAAACATTGAATTTCGATTTTAGAGATGGCGATGCCCTTTGGCCAGGGGATGCCTATGCAAGTGCCTTCGGGATCAGCCTTCATTTGGGCAATAACTGTGATGTAGCGATCGATGCACAAGCGACTCCTTTGCCCACTACGACAGCCACCCCAACAGATACTGGAACGCCAACGAAAACATTTACACCATCAAACACTCCGACTGCGTCGAAAACCGCGACAATTACAAACACGCCAACAATTACATTTACACCTTCTAAAACATTTACACCATCCAACACGGTCCCGACCAACACCCGGACTGCGACGCGAACCCGGACACCCACCCGGACACGCACACCAACCCGAACAGCAACGGCAACAGTCCCGACCAATACACCGTCGCGGACAAATACCCCTACAAACACAGTGCCAACCAGTACGTTTACGCGGACGTTTACCCCGACCAACACCGTTCCAACTAATACCTTTACGCGCACTTTCACTCCGACCAATACGGTACCCACCAGTACCAATACAGCTTCCAGAACTCCAACCAACACTGTGCCAACCAGTACTTATACGCGCACCTTTACACCAACCAACACAGTGCCGACAAACACTCCAACCTTTACACCTTCCCGTACGGCCTCAAGAACCTCAACACCGACTAACACACCGGACACACCTACACCGACACGTACACCGACCGTACCCAGCAAGACTCCAACTCCCACATTCTGTCCGTCTTGTTATGGGTACACCGAACCTCAGAATCTTGGAGGAATCCACCTCTCAGCAGCGTACCTGCGGTACCACCAGTTTACCGATGCATATTTGCGCTCAGCGCGCAACGCATTCGCGTACCATTTTATACAGGGAAACTAAATTCAGAGATTTAGGGCAGCTAAGGTCAGATCGTTAAAAGAACGAATCAAACCGGGAGGCCTGGGTCCGACTAGGACAGCCCAGGCCTCTTGTGATTTCCGAAAAGGAATGGATGATAAATTAAGCCGTCGACAACCGGAGCGACCAAGGGGGATAAGATTTCGGTATTCAAAATATCTCCTTCGCTCGAATCCCATGAATGAACAAATAGGCGAAGAAGTGGAACATGGTTATAATTCCTTTATGAGTTGTAAATGGAGAAATTTGTGGAAAAGCTAGCAAGCAAGTTGTTTCCATGGCAGATCCGTTGGAAGGGATTACTTGCGGAAGCATTAATATTTCTCTCGGCATATGTGCTCTGGATAATCTTTCGATCTCCCGAGTCCAGCAGCCGATATCTAATTGGCGACTTAGCTGTATTAGCGCCACTTATTACTTCTGTGGTGCTTATATTTTTGATGCTTTCCCGGGTCAGCCCCATTTCCAGGAGAACCTGGCAGTTTGTGGGCTTAGGGTTATTGTGCTGGTCAATTGGTAATGGAATCCGGACCTTTTACGAGGGAATCCTTGGTGTTCCGCTATCAAATTTTTCAGCAGCAGACATTTTCAACTTCCTTGGATATCCCTTCTTTTTTTACAGCTTATTCCTCTATCCATTTGAAAACCGTTATACCCCCTCCCGATTCCGCTTCCTCCTCGATGCTGCCATTTCTTCCGGGGTGGTAGCAGCATTGGGCTGGCTTACCATAGCCCAGCCATATATTTCCTCAAACCAGGGGACAATAATACCTTTGCTTTATCCCATTGTAGATCTTGTCCTCATCATGATTTTGTTTAATGTGCTTTTGGCAAACCGAAAAGCTCGCCGAACTTTAATATGGTGGGGCACCGGTCTTTTGGCAATATTTTTCTCTGATTATGTTTTTAGTCTTCTCGCCCAATTTGGCGGTTCCAGAGCCGGGGGGGTCGAAAGTATCGGGTGGGTCGCTGGAGGGCTAATATTTAGCCTTGGAAGCGTAGTTTCGGGCAGTTTTCACGAGGAAGAAAGTCCATCAAAAAGTCGCGGATTAGATCTTGGTGTACGCATTCAGAATATTCTTCCAGTTACTCTTGTCCTTGTTCTTTTTTGGTTCGTGATCATGGAATGGCGAATTAGCGGGGAAGTTTCAGTAATGGGGCTTTGGATGAGCCTGGTTTTAGCACTTGTCTTAATCGTCCGGGTGGGTATCCGCACAGGGGAAGCTGAACTATATAAATATTGGCAACTATTCAGCAGCTTAGCAGAGCCTGCATTCATTTGTGACAAGCGGGGAAAAATTTTATTGGCGAATCCAGCAATGGTACGTATGTTGGAATTAAATAGCGAGAACCAAGTGGTGGGAAGAAGGTTGACGACAATTTTTTTTGACCAGAACCTCCCACCAGATTTCCTCGAGCGTGCATCCCAGCAGGAGTTCTCCCGTGAAATTCCACTCAGACCACATAAAACACCCTTCCTTTTATCACTCAGTCCAATATTTTCTGACGGTCGAAAAGTATTAATCGCAGGCGCGGCACATGACTTAAGTGAACAGAAACGTCAAAAAGAAGAAGTGCAAAAAGCGTACGATGAGTTACAAGTAGTATACAAACAGTTAGCTGAACTAAACGAGCAACTTGAACAAAAAGTGGAACGACGTACTAGTACTCTTCAAGAGGCATTTCGCCGCCTTGAAGCACAGAATGCTCTTTTGCAAGACCTTGATAAATTAAAAAGTGATTTTGTGTCCATGGTATCGCATGAATTAAGGACCCCTTTAACAAGCCTCAACGGTGGGCTGGAGCTATTATTAAATCGAAAAGGTCGCTTGATTTCAGATTATGAACCACTTGCTTTAATGAAGAATGAAGTGCAACGGTTGACCCGGTTTGTGGAAAACATATTAAATATTTCTGCCATGGAAGCCGGTCGCCTTGAAGTACATCCAGTATCCGTTGCTTTGGATAAATTAGCAGAAAATGTCTTGAAGCAATTTTGTAACATTCCAGGGGTGGATCGAATAAGCATTGACCTTCCAGAATATCTTCCCCGTGTCCTGGCGGATCCCAGCTTCCTGGAGAGTGTCATAAACCATTTGATCGATAATGCCTTGAAATATGCACCTGAAGGAGCCGTGACACTAAATGCGGTTCATTCCAGGGGGAGGTTGAGATTGCAAGTGACCGATTCCGGTCCTGGGATTCCCAAAGAAAAACTACCATTGCTTTTCCAACGGTTCCAAAGGCTGGATGCAAAAGATTCTCAATCCGTTTATGGATATGGGTTGGGATTGTATTTTTCTCAACGAATGTTACATTCCATGGGTAGCAAACTGGCATTTGAAGACCCACCAAATGGCGGTGCCCGCTTTTATTTCTATCTCAAGGTGGCAAAATGAGCATAAAAATCCTGCTAATCGACGATGATCTGACACTATTAAGGTTGTTGAGCCAATACCTGAGGGAATCTGCATTTAAAGTGGTGGAAGCATCAAATGGAGCATTAGGACTCCGATTGGCTTACAGTGAAAAACCAGACCTTGTACTCCTGGATGTTATGTTGCCAGGGATGGACGGATGGGAAGTTTGTACCCGGCTGCGAGAATTGACCGATTTACCCATCATTATGTTGACCGCCAAAGCGAGCGAGGCAGATAAACTACGTGGTTTTCAGCTGGGGGTGGATGATTATGTGACTAAACCATTTAGTTTCGCTGAATTAGTTGCAAGGATTCAAGCTGTGATCGGGAGGGTGCAAAGTGAACGAAAAGAGACCGGATATATTGCACATGGGGAAATCTTATTGGACATGAAAAAATTCCAGGCTTCCCTTGGTAATCGAACCCTGGAACTGACGCCTACTGAATTTCGATTACTTGAAGTCCTGGTAGAGCGAAGGGGAAGAGTGGCTTCTGACGAGGACTTGATGAGGGAAGTTTGGGGAGGAAACCGCAGCGACCCTGCGCTTGTCAGGCGTTATATCCTGATGTTGCGAAAAAAACTGGAACCGGATCCATCAAATCCTGTATGGTTGAGGACTGTGAGGGGGTTTGGTTACCGACTTGGCACTGCCCCGCTCCCCCCTCTTCCTGGTGACGAAAATCCCCCCAAAAAATAGAGCTGTGGGCAGAATATTAAATTTTCCCACATTACGGATTTTTTAATTTTCTTAGCGAAATAGGAAATATACTGCACTCATTATTAAAAATGGTGCGTATGGGATGGCGGTGAACGCCCGATATTTTTTTGCGATCACCATGCCAATAATTATCACCAGGCTGACCAGTCCCCCGACCAGAATGGCAAAAAACAGGCATACAAAAATTAACTGCCAGCCTAGCAAGAGACCCAAAATACCAGACAGGTTTACGTCTCCGAAACCGAGGGCCACTTCGTCTGGCGCCAACCCGCGCTTTTTCGCCATCCTTTTTACGAACAATTCTCCTAGGAAGTAGAAGACCAACATGATCCCGAACCCAGTGACTCCTCCCAGAAGTGTGGAGGTGATCCCGAAGCTAAGGGATTGTTTGCTGCGTAGGAAAATCCCGATTCCCAATCCCAATACAGCGCCTGTGATACTCACAGGGTGTAAGATCACACGATGCTCAAGGTCAATTATAAATACGACAGCTAAAAATATCAGGAGAATTAATGCAAGGGGGAAGGGGAGGGCCTGACCAGGGGATAACCATATCCAAATTGTCGAAAGGGTCAATAATAATTGGACGATTAACGTTCTCAGGCTTCGTCGGGTTCCACAGCTTAAACATCTGCGAAAGAGAAAATAATCAGACCATTTATACTTTGTCTGACAAGACTTACAGACTGGGCGAGTAAATGTGCGGGATTGTGGGAGGACATCTACAAGATAATTGACCAACCAACCGCTAAGCCAACCAAGAATTATGGGGACGAAATTCAAGAAAGCCATACTCTGATTATAGCGTGTAATTTGCGGAGGGAATTTACAGTTTTTTCAGGTTTCGAACTGCTGAAAGAAATTGTAAATCGCGACTTGGCGGAAGCGGTAAAATCCCTTACAATCCTAGTGCGCGCATTTGCGCAGGAGGTACCAGTGGAGAAATTTATGATCGAAGGCGGCATTCCCCTAAATGGGGAGGTTACTCCTTCGGGCAACAAGAATTCAGCCCTGCCAATCCTGGCAGCTACGCTCCTTACAACTGAGCCAGTAATCCTGCACAACCTGCCAAATATCCGAGACGTGCGGGATATGTGCCAACTCGTGGGAAGCCTGGGAGTGAAAATTGAAGACCTGGGAGGCAACTCGTGGCAGATAACGGCTGAGAACGTCCGCCCGGCAGACTCTGGATCCAGACCTGTGCGCCCGGATCCGAGCGTCCATCCTCCTAGCAGGACCGCTGCTGGCACGATCCTGCGAGGTACACCTGCCCCCTCCCGGAGGAGATGTGATCGGAAGAAGGCGCCTGGACACACACCTTTTGGCACTAAAAGCCCTGGGTGCAGATGTTCATTATAAACGGGCCTTTGATATTAAAGCTAAAAAGTTGAAAGGGGCTAATATATTGCTGGATGAAGCTTCTGTGACAGCCACAGAAAACGTTATCATGGCCGCGGTAACCGCCAAGGGGGTAACTGTTCTTCGGAATGCTGCTTCCGAGCCACATGTTCAGGAATTATGCCAGTTGCTTAACAGACTTGGAGCTGACATCACGGGTATCGGATCAAATACATTGGCGATCAATGGTGTTAAAAACTTGCATGGAGGGGAATTTTCCATTGGACCAGATTACCTGGAAGTTATCAGTTTCATAGGGGCAGCCGTGGTTACTCACGGTGAGATACTCATTCGCAAAGCAGGATCACAATACCTTGACATGATTCGGATGGTCTTCGGCAGGCTGGGCGTTGAATGGAGCGTAGTTGGGGAAGACATCGTTGTCCCGTCAAAACAGCGACTAAAGATCGAAAGCGATCTGGGCGGGGCGATCCCTGAAATTAAGACCAATATTTGGCCGGCTTTCCCCACCGATTTGATGAGCATAGCCATAGTCGTTGCGACGCAATCGAGGGGAAACGTCCTTTTCCACAATTGGATGTTTGAGGGTCGGATGTATTTTACCGATAAACTGAAAGGCATGGGGGCCCAGATTATTTTATGCGATCCCCACCGTTGTATCGTTAATGGTCCGACCCGACTATACGGGGAAAAACTGGAAAGCCCCGACATCCGTGCTGGGATGGCAATGCTACTGGCTGCGTTAGCAGCAGATGGGAAATCCACCATCCGAAATGTCGGGCAAATTGATCGGGGGTATGAAAGAGTTGACGAAAAATTGCGATCTCTGGGAGCAAAAATCGAAAGGGCAACGGAAAGTTAAGAAACACATTCAATTCAGGACGTAAATAAAAAGAGACGCCAATTACCAGGCGTCTCTTATTAGATTGAAAGGAATTAGTGCCTAAGATTTTGGCTGAGCAGTCACATCGATAAACTGGGTCACTGCTTCGCGCAACATCTTTTCTGGAAGCGCACCGACCTGCCGATGGATTATCTTTCCACCAAAAACAAAAAGCATGGTGGGGATTCCCTGGACACCGTATTGGGTTGCCCACTGCGGATTCTCATCTGTGTTAACCTTTGCAACAATCAGTTTATCACCCAATTCTGCGGAAATTTTCCTTAGCATTGGATCGACCATTTTACATGGGCCGCACCAAGGTGCCCAGAAGTCCACAATTACTGGAATTGGGTTTTGCAAGACTGCTTTTTCAAAGGTAGCATCGGTTACATGAATTGGTTCGCTCATTTTTCCTCGACATTAATTAACAGGTTCGCCTGGTTTGAGAATTTGATAATCGGATGTAATACTAGCGGATTTTCCAAGCATAATGCCAACAGAACAGTACTTATTTTCTGATAGCTCTATCGCCTGCTCCACATCCTCTGTCCTAAGATCACGGCCCCATAAAAAATATTTAATATGAATTTGTGTCCAAATTTTCGGAAAGTCCACTGCCCTTTTTCCAGTCACCTTGACCTGCAAATCCGTCAAATCAGATCGTTTCTTTTGAAGGATGGAAAGGATATCATCTCCAGTGCAACCTGCAACTGCCACCAATAATAATTGCATCGGACCAATTCCTGGATTCCCATCTATCATACCCATTTGAACAGTCCCGCCACTTGAGTTGCGAGCCTCAAATGACATTTCCCCTTTCCAGGTGGCGGTAATTTCAGCTAATCCTTCGCTCATAACACTTTTTCACTCAATAATTGCCGTCAGTATATCATATAAAATATTAGCCCTATTTGATTAGATGGGCAGCGAGTGAAAAAGTTGCATTGGATTTATCGATTAAGCATTTTGAGATTGAATAGCAGCCCTTTCATTTCGCATGAAGTATAATCTGGCCGATATGCCTGACTTATTTACCAATTGGAAAACCGGGCTTTCTCGCAGCAGCAAAGCTGCGTTTGGGCGGCTGGCAAGCCTGTTGGGGGCAACAGAAATAAGCGGACAAACCTGGGATGACCTGGAGAGTCTGTTGATACAAGCCGATCTTGGCCTGGAGACGACCGAGTCTGTGATCGAGGCCTTGAGGACTACAGTCCGGACCCAAGGAATTACGCGCTCAGCAGAAATCCAGTCCATAATCAAAGTGGAATTGACCCGGCGATTGGATTCTCCAACACCACTGGATTTTTCCAGCAAACCCACGATCATTTTACTGGTGGGAGTAAATGGATCAGGGAAAACAACCACTGCGGCTAAACTTGGATACCGTTTTAAAAATGATGGGAAACATGTATTGTTGGTGGCTGCTGACACATTTCGAGCGGCAGCCGTGGACCAGCTGCAAGTGTGGGCACAACGGTTGGATCTCCCAATAGTCGCCGGACAGATGGGTTCGGACCCCGGGGCTGTAGTTTACGACGGGATTCAATCTGGAATAGCAAAAAGCTTTGACCTGGTATTGATTGATACTGCAGGCCGGTTGCACACCCGGTATAATCTGATGGAAGAACTCAGGAAAGTTCACCGAGTGGCCGGGAAAGCTCTTGCGGGTGCCCCCCACGCAGTTTGGTTGGTAATGGATGCAACCACCGGTCAAAATGCACTTGTTCAGGCGCGGGCGTTCAAGGAAGCTGTGGGAGTTACAGGCATCATTTTAGCCAAATTGGATTCGTCGGCGCGAGGTGGGATGGCGTTTACCATCCAGCGTGAACTTGGATTACCCATCCTATTTGCTGGTTTGGGTGAGAAGGCAGAAGACCTCACACCGTTTGACCCGGAAGCGTTCGTGAAAGGTATTCTCACCGAGTAGTAAATGAACTCGATTCTTGATGAGCTTATTGTTTTGGAAACGGCTGCACTAACCCGATGGGGAAGGGGCGATCCAGACGGATACCTTGAAATTTGCGCGCCAGATGTAGTTTATTTTGATCCATACCAGGAGGCTCGAATCGATGGGCTAACCGCCCTGACCGCTCTTTATGAGATTGAGCGCGGTCAAAGCCGGTTTGATCGATTCGAGATTATCAATCCGCAAATACAGGCGGGAGGTAACCTGGCAATTTTGACTTTTAATTATGTATCTTATCAAGGAGATAAGGAATCACGTTGGAACTGTACCGAAGGTTATCGTCGGGAGCTTGATGGGTGCTGGCGGATTATCCAGACGCATTGGTCTTATACGAACGTGTTCAACCATAAAAGCTAGGAGGGATCTTTCAATGCAGGATTTGAAAAATCGGTTACAAACCGCGGGGGAAGTACTAAGACGATTAATGGAGCGTCTTTGACTTACCTGAAAAGGAAACTCAATTAGCCAAGCTGGAAAAGGAAATCAGTTCAGCAACTTTTTGGAATGATGCCGCACATGCTCAGCAGGTGAGCAAAACTGCTGCCGGGTTGAGGGAGCAGGTTGAGGATTGGCAGCTTTTTGAAAATCGTTTTAAAGATGCTGAAGAATTGGCGAGGATGGATGACGAATCCATGCGGGCAGATCTTGAATCTGAAACCCTGGAATTAGAAGTTGAATTGGAGAAACGCTCTTTTACAGCGATGCTATCTGGACCCTATGATGCGGACGATGCATTCCTTGCCATCCATGCTGGGGCAGGGGGCACAGATTCGCAAGATTGGGCCGCCATGCTCATGCGGATGTATCTGCGATGGGCGGAAAAGAACAGTTATCAGACCGAGATACTTGACTCGAGCGAAGGCGAGGAAGCTGGAATTAAATCCACGACGATAAGCATCAACGGGAAATATGCATACGGTTACCTGAGGTCAGAAAAGGGGGTGCATCGATTGGTGCGACTATCACCATTTGACGCGGCTCACAGGCGGCATACTTCTTTCGCGTTAGTGGAAATTTTACCCCAGGTGGCATTTGACAGCCCAGAAGTTCAAATTGACCCGACAGATTTGAAAATCGATGTTTTCCGATCATCGGGCGCGGGCGGGCAAAATGTTCAAAAGAATGCCACTGCAATTCGAATCACCCACCTTCCGAGTGGAATTGTGGTCACCTGTCAGAATGAACGGTCACAATCCCAGAATCGTGAATTTGCGATGAGGATTTTGCGATCCCGATTATTGGAAATTCAGAAATCAGAAAAGGATGAAGAAATTGCCGTATTAAGGGGAGAATACACCAAGGCGGAGTGGGGCAGTCAGATCCGTTCGTATGTGATCCATCCTTATCAATTAGTAAAGGACCACCGAACCGAATACGAAACCGGCAACACCCAGGCAGTTCTTGATGGCGATCTTGAAGAATTCATGGAGGCATATTTACAGAAAGGTCGAAATATTAAATAATTGGGCTTGACGCTCAATGGCATCGCCGATATAATCAGCCCGCTTAACCGGAATCATATAAAGGAGTAAGGAATGCCCCCTCAACCGAAGCGTAAACTATCAAAAGGACGCCGCGATCGACGCAGAGCTCACGATGCATTAGAAGCTCCCAACCTGGTGGCGTGCACCAATTGTGGGACGATGATACTTTCACACATTGTTTGCCCAAATTGCGGTTTTTATAAAGGTCGAGAAGTAGTCGAGATCAAGAAGGAAGAGAAGAAAAAGTAATTGTAATGCAAAATAAATAACGGGCCGTGAAACATACGGCCCGTTATTTATTTTATTCCGTATTATTAGTATTCGGGGCAAAGGAACAGTAGGAACAACTAAATTATAATATAAGCAAGATTTCGGTCGATGTTCATTTATTATTTAATTCAATGATATGTTAAAAGATTAGGAGATCTTCATGAGCTTAAGTCAAGTTGCATCTTCGATCCCCGCTTCGCCGACCATCGCGCTAAACGAGGAAGCGCGGCTCTTGCGAGAAAAAGGAGAACCGGTAATTCATTTAGGGATTGGGGAACCTAAAAATAAGACCCCAATTTCAGCGATCCTTAGTTCGGCAGCCAAATTGGGAAGCGGGGATGTAAAATACGTTCCCACTGATGGGACACCGTCTCTCAAGAAGGCAATCGTTCGATACAGCGAAGAAAATTACAACCGAGTGGTAGCCCCGCAGAATATCATTGTGTCCGATGGAGCAAAGCAGTCTCTTTTCAACATCCTGTTTACCCTATGTAATCCACAGGACGAAGTAGTCGTCCTGGCACCTTACTGGGTGAGTTACCCCGAGATGATAAAGATGATCGGAGCAATCCCAGTGGTGGTAACGCCAGAGGATGGGACTTTCGTTCCGCGCTTCGATGAGATTGAACGCGTGGTCGGTTCTTATACCAAGGCGATCATCGTAAACAGTCCAAATAACCCTTCAGGGATGGTTTACCCTGAAGACCTGATCAGTAAAATTGTTGACCTATGTGAGCGCAAAGGCATATACATGATTTGCGATGATATTTACCATAAGCTCGTTTTCGATGGAAAAGTGGCTGTCCCAGCTTGTAAGTTTACACAGAAAGACGTGGAGAATTCAAAGATCATCCTTGTGAATGGAGTGGCAAAACTGTATGGGATGACCGGGTTTCGGGTAGGCTGGGTTATTGCACCACAGAAATTAGTTGAAATCATGACTAATGTACAGTCCCAGACCACCACTTGTGTTTCGCCTGTAATGCAGGCAGCAGCCGAGGGGGCATTGACAGGGATGCAATCCATTGTTGAGAGCTTGCGCTTGACTATTCAAAATAACCGGGATGTTTTGATGCAAGAACTTCATTCATTCTCAGATATTTACTGTATGAAACCGCAAGGCACATTCTATGCGTTGCCAGATTTTAAAGCTTATTGTCGTAATAGCATTGCCAGAAATTCTGTCGAGCTATGCAAATTTATTCTAAAAAAAGCGCTTGTTGTTACAGTACCCGGCAAAGAATTTGGAATGGAAAATCACTTGCGCTTGAGTTATGCCGGTTCAGTAAAGGATTTGACTGAAGGAATTGAAAGGATGAAATGGGCCCTGGATCCCAATGCTCCGAGCGATATTTATATTGGAGATAGGAAACTTGTGCGAGATTGGTAGTAGTCTCAACCTCCTTCCCATCATTCTGTGAAATTATTTATTATACGGGTGTAATGGAGATAGATGAATGAACAATATATTAAACATTAAGACCCCCGCCGAAGAGCAGGCAGCTTCAGTCCGGGCTGATTATGGTTTGGAATCACTTGGCCTTAGTAATCTTCGAAAAGTATATTGGAACCTTCCAACCGAGTCATTGTACGAAGAGGTAATCTTTCGAGGGGAAGCCATTATCTCGCACCAAGGCCCAATAGTAGTTAACACCGGTAAACATACAGCCCGGGCAGCCAATGATAAATTCGTCGTAAGGGAAGCGGGAACTGAAGAGAATATTTGGTGGGGACAATATAACAGGCCGTACAGCCCGGATAAATTCAACGAGCTATTCTCCCGGTTGCAAGGATATTTGCAAGGACGGGATATCTTCATACAGGATTGTTATGGTGGTGCAGATCCAGATTATCGGTTACCAGTACGAGTAATTACAGAGCAAGCCTGGCACAGCGTGTTTGCCCGCAATATGTTCATTAAACCAGAATCGGCAGAGGAATACCGCAGGTTTGCGCCGGAATTTACGGTCATATCAGTACCTGGGTTCAAGTCATTCCCTCAAATTGACCAGACGCCCACCGAGACATTTATCGTTCTAAATTTCGCACAAAAGATATGTATTATCGGGAACACCGGTTACGGTGGCGAGATCAAGAAGTCCGTATTCACTCTGTTGAATTACCTGTTACCATTGCGGGACAGCGTTATGACCATGCATTGCTCGGCCAACATGGGGAAAGAGGGGGATGTTGCCTTATTTTTTGGTCTTTCCGGGACTGGAAAAACAACCTTATCGGCAGACCCCAACAGAGGTCTAATCGGTGATGACGAACATGGATGGTCCGATAATGGCGTTTTTAACTTCGAAGATGGTTGTTATGCTAAAGTAATCGAACTCTCACCAACAGCTGAGCCACAAATATATGCCTGTACCAGGCGTTTTGGAACAGTGCTGGAAAATGTTGTCTGCGACCCGGTTTCCCGATCGATCGACCTTGATGATTCATCCATTACTGAGAACACGCGCGCTGCGTACCCTTTAACATTTATTGAAAACGCAATTCCTGACAAGAGAGGCGGGCATCCGAAAAATATCATTTTCCTGACATGCGATGCTTCGGGGGTAATGCCGCCCATCGCAAGACTGAGTGTTGAGCAGGCCATGTACCATTTTATTTCCGGATACACCTCCAAGATCGCGGGAACGGAAGTGGGATTAAGAAATGAGCCGGAAATAACCTTCAGCGCATGTTTTGGCGGACCATTTATGGTACATAAACCAGCGTTTTATGCTAACCTTCTCCGTCGAAAAATTGAAAGGTTTAATGCCAAGTGCTGGCTGGTTAACACCGGCTGGGTTGGCGGACCATATGGAATTGGAAAACGAATCAGCATCAAACACACCCGCAATTTACTAAACGCGGTATTAAACGGTAAATTGGAGCATGGGGAATATTACAAAGATCCGATCTTTGGATTTGAGGTTCCCAAGATATGCCCGGAAGTTCCGGAAGATGTCATGTATCCTTCCCGTTCCTGGCAGAAAGAAACAGAATATTGGAAAAAGTATAAACAACTTGCAGCCAGATTTATTGATAATATGAAGAAGTACGAAACAGACACCCCGAAGGAAGTGGTCGGGGCAGGGCCAAAAATCTAAGTAAACCCACCCAATATTTACTCTCTAGGTTGGGGGTACAGGAATTTGGAATAGGGCGTTAAGACGCTTAATCTTGCTGTTCGCTGAGCAGAGGGTCTACTTCGTCTAATTCTTTCTCACCAGGTTTTACCTGCCAGGGTTTGAACTGTGCGGTCAACCTGCCAGGAATGCGCCCCTGAATACGAACGCCTTTTCTTCCGTGTTCCAAACGTTCGACCTGACCAAGTTCGTGAAAAAGAGAGATTAATTGTCCTTGTTGGTAAGGTAAGCGCACAAGGATTGGAGTAAATGTTTCAAAAAGTGTACTACGCAGCATTCCGAGAAGGTCATCAATCCCTTCACCTGTGCGAGCAGAAATCGCGACAGCTTGCGGGAAATGCTCCAACGCATTACGGGCAGCCGAAGGGTCCATTAATCGATCAATTTTATTGAGGACAGTAATTACCGGTACGTGATTGGCATCGATATCGGCAAGTGTCTCGTGGACAGATTCGGCCTGATTCATCGCGTTGGGGTGAGAGATATCCACCACGTGTAAAAGCAGGTCTGCTTCTGAAATTTCCTCCAAAGTAGCCCGAAAAGCAGCCACCAGCGTAGTGGGGAGCTTCTGAATAAAGCCAACCGTGTCGGTAAATAGTGCCTGGTATCCGCCGGAAATTTCAACTCTGCGGGTGGTTGGATCAAGGGTGGCAAATAATTGATCGGCAACATAAATATCCGATTTTGCCAACTTATTTAAGATGGTTGATTTCCCAGCGTTGGTATAACCGACAAGCGCAACAGACGGGATTCGACTCTGTTTACGCTGTACCCGATGCCGCAGACGGCGAGCGCGCACTTTTTCAAGTTCTTCTTTGAGGTGAGAGATTTCATGCCGAACCGCACGACGGTCCACTTCCAATTGGGTCTCACCAGGCCCACGCAACCCTACTCCACCAACAGAACCGGAGCGTCCACCACCACCACCAGCTTGCCGTGCCAGGTGAGTCCATTGACCTGTCAGGCGCGGCAAAAAATATTCATATTGTGCCAATTTCACCTGAAGTTGACCCTCACTTGTGTGGGCGTGTTGAGCGAAAATATCCAGGATAACCGCTGTCCGATCTAGGACACGAACCTTTTCTCCGATATGTTCTTCAAGTTCACGCTGATGGCGTGGGGAAAGCTCATTGTCAAAGACAATCGCTTGTGCCAGGGAGTCTTCCGCCAATGCCTTAAGCTTCCTCAACTTTCCCAGACCCGATAAATGTCTCTGGATTAGGTCGATCAATTTTCTGAGTTAGTTCCCCAACAACTTCCAATCCAGCTGTGTTGCATAACAAGGACAATTCTGACAGGGAATCATCAAGAGTTAAGGTTTGTTTCTGCCCCCGCACCTCCACACCGACCAAAAATGCGCGTTCACGAGGGGGAGTTGTGGAAGTGGGAATTTTCTTATGCATTACTTCTCCTTATTTCGATACGATCCATGCCCAGAGAGTTTTTCCGACAGCCTGGAGACTGGAGACCGAGACCTTATCGATCGTATCTGCAGTCGTATGCCAGTAAGGATAATCAAAGTCGATAATGTCCACAGCTCGAATTCCAGCCTCAAGGAAAGGGGTGTGGTCATCAATCATATCGTATTTTGGAGATGAAATGAAATATTTGGAATATCCCAATTTTGCAGCTTGCCTCCATATCTCAGCCGTAAATTGTGGATCTGAATTTCGCTCCTCATAGATGTTCAGATTTGAGTCACCGACCATATCAACTATGACTGCAGCATGTGGTTTTTCAGTAAGCAAACTTACGAAAGCCTTTGACCCCATAATCCACTGGCGGCCATTCAAACCGCCATTATCCTCAGCGTCAAAAAAAACCAGCCAAACCGGGGTGGTATCAACAGGAAGCGAGCGTGCCAATTCCAGTAACACCGCAACGCCGGATGCTCCATCATTCGCACCCGGGACCGGCAGGCGCTGTCCCGGAACTGTATCTTGATCTGCCAGAAGGCGGCTATCGTAGTGTGCACCAACGATAATATTGGGATTCGAATCAGATCGGGATGCAATAATGTTTTGAATATCAAACCCTTGCCAATTAGTCGATTGAATTAGAACACTCCATCCAGCCATAATCAATTCGCGTTGTATGTAGGCAATTCCTTGAGCATGTGAAACGCTTCCTGGAATACGAGGACCTAGAGAAACCTGGGTAACAACATCCTTGAGTGCCCGTTGACCGTTAAAAGAATTTTCAGGACGGGTGACAATGAACACCAACCAAACCGCGAGTACAGCGAAAAAGATTCCTAAAAACAAAAAAACAAAAATTGATGCTTTGCGCGTAACCATCAAATGATGCTTGTTTTCAAAAGATATTTTTTCATAGCATCCTCTGCACGCCTGGCAAGGAGACCTGATCGGGTAATTTTGTCCAGTTTGATACCCATGTCAAGCGGAGGCAAGATCCCAAAGTTTGCTTTCATTGGTTGGAAATCCGCTGGATCAGCATGGGTGATGTATTGACATAGAGCCCCGATCATTGTCGATTCAGGAAATTTGAGAAGATGGTGATCATGGAAAAGACGGGCGGCATTTAATCCAGCCAATAGACCAGTGGCAATATTCCCCATGTACCCTTCAACTCCGGTAATTTGACCAGCGAAAAATATATCGGAACGTGTGCGGAATTGAAGAGTGGGGTGCAGGACATTTGGAGATGTGATAAAAGTATTCCGGTGCATCTGACCATATCGAGTGAATTCAGCCTGCCCCAATCCTGGGATCATTTGGAAAACTCGTTTTTGTTCCGGGTAGGTCAAATTGGTCTGAAATCCCACAAGGTTGTATAGACTCCCTTCCATATTATCCTGGCGAAGTTGAACCACCGCAAAAGGCCACCTCCCGGTTCGCGGGTTGGTCAAACCGGTTGGTCTCATTGGTCCAAACGCCAAAGCAAGTCTATCTCGTTGGGCGATTATTTCCACCGGTAAACAGCCTTCAAAGAATTTTTGAATATGGGAGGTTGACTCAAATATCAGGTCGTTCTCAAGCGGTAAGAGTTTTATGCGGTCTGCAGATAGAAGTGCTGTCACAAACCGATCAAACTCGTCCTTTGAAAAAGGACAATTTATATAATCGCCAACGCCCGCAACCCTAGAACCATAACGAGAAGACCGATAAGTAATGTCCATATCTATCGAATTTGCGGTAATTATGGGAGCAATGGCATCAAAGAAGTGCAAATGTTCTTCTCCAGATAGTGCTGCAATAGCCTGCGATAACCGCTGAGAAGTTAATGGACCTGAAGCAACGATCGAAAGGGATATAGGAAGAGCAACCACTTCTTTACGGATAATTTCAATATTTGGGTGGTCGTCGAGATGTTTTGTAACCAATTGAGCAAATAATTCCCTATCGACTGCCAGGGCAGCTCCAGCTGGAATTGCGGATTTTTCTGCGATCTCCAGCAACAGGGAACCCAGCATACGTAATTCGTTTTTTAAGACGCCAGATGCACGATCTGGTAGATTTGACCCCATGGAGTTCGAACAGACCAATTCTGCCAAATTTGAGGTTTGATGTGCCCCAGTGAGGACATTTGGGCGCATTTCAAATAGCTGCACATGAAGTCCTTGCTGCGCGGCTTGCCACGCGGCTTCCGATCCGGCAAGGCCTCCACCGATCACGATAAGGTCAGGATGTAGCATCCCAGTTATTGTACCATTTTGATATTTTAGGGGGATGTGATATATAATCAAAAACGAGAGAATAATTTATGAATTTGAATCACTTGAATAATCAGCTAAAGGAAGCCGGACAATTGACAGGTATTGACTGGGCTATCTGTGTGGAACGCTCCAGAGATTGGGAGACTCTGGGGTTTTACAATATTGTCTTGAGACAACGAATTTTGGTAATAAACTTCCTAAAAAGACCGTATATCGAGAGCTGGCTGGATGGGGCGTTTAATGGAAAACAAGGGATATCTCGAAAAATTCCAAAGAACTCCGGGATCTCAGGCAAAAAATTATATGTTTTCCCAAATCAAATAACCCAAAGATTAATTTTAGTTTGTGCGAACAACCTTTCGAAAGCAGCAGTGCATTATTGGGGAGGAGTTTCATTGGGCAGCGCAGGACAGTTATCATTGGGTCCTGAAATTACTCTAACCCCAATGATAATTGAGGGAGGAAAAAAATCCATAACACGATCCATAAGTGGTATTTTGAACAAAGTGTTGCAGGTTTATCCCTGCCAAGGCGGATGGTTAGCAACCAAAGCTGGAGATAACCTTGAAATAATTACTTGTTCAAAAAGTTCCAGTTGGAATGGGAAACGGTTATCAATAAGCGCCGAACCATTAATTAATTTTTTCTGCCAAACTCGAAAAGCTCGAATTGTGCTTAAACAAGATGAGGAATGGGCGGGTGCATCACACCTTGGAGTAGAAAATAAGACTCAATTTTTGATCGGGCTGCCGTTACTAATTGAGAAACGGGTATTTGGAATCGTTGCATTGTGGGGCATAAGACCTCCGCCAGATGCTCTCTTGGAAAAGCTAATGGCAATTACTAATAGATTAACGCCAACCATTGAAAGATTCATTATAAATCGTGATCTAAATCAGCAATTTCTGCGGATGGGGTTAATGAAAGAATTTGTAGAGACCATCCACTCATCACTAGATTTAGACCAAATGGTTCAAAGAACATTCGCTTTTTTACATAGCACCTTTAGCATCAGTCGAATTTTCTTTGTGACCTTGTTCCCGGCCGACAGCGGTAGCAAATACTATTTTGAGCGTGGGGGTTTGGTCATTTCCGAGGATAAACCGGGCTCCACTCTTCCGGCCAAGGTAATAAAGGGAGAAACATTTCGGACTGATATGAAATCAGTTGTACCTTATAACCCAATATATCCGGGGTCAAAAGCAGCAATGATTACCCCGATAAGACTTCGAAAACGCGTGATTGGAGCGTTGGGTTTGGAAAACGAGAATGAAGGTGCATTTACATTTCAGGAGGAACACTTTTTAATGGTAGTGGCAAGCCATTTATCCGCTTTATTGGAGAATGGATGGTTACGTCAGGAAGCTGAAGCCAGGGTTAGAAATTTAGGACAAATTCGGGAAATAATCATGCAGGTCGCTGGTTGTACTGATGTCCGGCGAATGGCGCAACTTGCCGCAGAAATCATCTCGCATAATTTTGATGGTGAACTCGTTATCGTTTCCCTCGAGAGAGGACCAAATAAAGAATTGCAGATTGCAGGGATTAGCGGAATTGAAGCGGACCTTGTTCAGAAAGAAATGAGGGGCTTGAAACTAGCCATTGAAAAAGGGACTGTAAAGCGTGTGTCAAACACCGGTAAAAGCGTTTTGACCACTGATGTCAGCAAAGATACCGAGTATGTTCGCATCGCAAATTGGGATGCAGGTTCCGAAATGTGTGTCGCAATAAAAAATGGTAGCCAAACCTTCGGTGTTGTTGATGTGGAAAGCAGATGGAAAAATGCTTTTTCACAAACCGACCTGCAGGTCCTGGAGAGTATGGCTGGAATCATTGCAGGTGGAATTTCAACCGTAGGGCAATATCAAAAACTTCAAATGGTCGAAAAACAAATGCTTGCCACTCAAGAAGACCTTAAGGAACATATTGCAGCGCAACGGATGGCGGAACGCAGGTTAGTTCAAGCAGCCAAACTTGCGGCTGTAGGCGAAATGGCTGCAGGAATAGCACATGAATTGAACAACCCGCTGACCACAGTATCTGGATTTACTGAACTAACCCTTGAAGAAGTGCCTCCTAATACGCGGTTGCATGCCGACTTACAATTGGTTCTTCGAGAAGCGCATCGTGCTACCGAGGTGGTGCGGAGGCTACTCGATTTTGCCCGTCAAAGTGAAAGTACTCGTGCTCGTTGCGACATTAATGAAATTGCGAAGGAAGTGTTGGCGTTAGTAAATCATCTTCTAAAAACTAGTGGCGTCCAACTCAGTGTGAATTTCCCGAACGGTTTACCATTGGTTTCAGTCGACCGAAACCAGGTAAAGCAGGTACTTTTGAACCTGATCCATAATGCCTTGCATGCCATGCCAAATGGAGGTGAAATACTCATTTCAAGCGCACGCCGAAGCAGAGATCATCAAGATTGGCTCATGGTATCGGTGAAGGATTCCGGAGTTGGAATTTCACCAGAAAACCTGGAAAAAATCTTTGTGCCATTTTTTACTACAAGAGCGAAAGAAGGTGGAACCGGTCTGGGACTTTCCATTTCGTATGGTTTGATTGCCGAGCACGGAGGGTTTATCGAAGCAGAGAGCCAAGCTCGGAAAAGGATCGATGTTTTCCATCTGGATCCCGGTGGAGGTAAATTAATGGCGAAGACACAAATCCTGATAGTTGATGATGAACCAGGGATAACACGATTATGTGAACGATTGCTCACAAGAACAGGCTATGGGGCGACTGCATTTACCGATCCAGCTGCGGCCATGACATTTGTAGAAAATAACAAAATCGATTTGTTGCTTGTTGACATTCGGATGCCGGGAATTAGCGGATTTGACCTGATAGCTCATGTCAAGCAACACCAGCCTGACACGGCAGTGCTGGTGATGACCGGTTATGGGACAATTGACACAGCCATCCAAGCTCTTCGTGAAGGGGTGGATGGATTGCTCTTAAAACCTTTTGATAGCAGCAGCGAACTGGTGCTATCGGTTAAACAAGCGCTCGATGATAATCAGAAGAAGCGTGATATTGCTCGCATTCAAGCACTGCGACCGCTATTTGATGTAACCGAGACATTTTTAGCAGAAACAAACCCGGAACGATTAGTCAATTTAATAGTCAGCACTGTGTGCGACCACCTGCTCTGCAAACACGCGGGGTATTATCAATACAGTGAGAATGACAAAATCCTGAAGTTGCTAATGGGTCATGGAATAACTTTCCCTGAGGGCATTTGTGATCCAGAGAAAAGTATAATTGGAAAAGCACACGATCAAAAATCCCCAATTTGGATAAATGTGAACGGATCGTCGAATCAGGAGTATCACAGTTCTATAGTAACACTTGGATTAAGTTCGGTATTTATTGCACCAGTCTCGCGTCTCAACGTGGATGGAATGTTATATGCCGGGCGAGAATCCAAGGAGGTTCCATTTCGAGAAGTCGACTGGGAAATGTTCCTGCTGATGACAGGGCAAGCGGCAGTTGCGATGGAAAACGCCTGGTTATATCAAGAATTGCGCGAGTATATCCGGCGGATGGAAGAATCACAAAACGCACTTGTACGTGCAGAAAAATTAGCAGCTGCAGGACGCTTAACCGCATCCATCGCACATGAAATAAACAACCCTTTACAAGCGGTTCAAAATTGTTTGCACCTTGCTACACGGGGGGAACTATCAGCGAAAAAACAACGCGAATATATTGACCTTGCGAACCATGAATTGGATCGCTTAAGGAGCACTGTTAAACGCATGTTGGATTTTTACCGCCCTGGCAGCGTTGAACCTCAACTAGTAAACCTGGCGATTCTTCTCCAGCGAGTGATCAAATTGCTATCATCGCAATTGGCTGGGCGAAATATTCGGACTGTTACACGATTATCAACCAAGCTGCCTCCCATACTAGCGGTTAGCAGTCAATTAGAACAAGTGTTTATCAATCTCATCCTAAATTCTTACGATGCAATGCCTGAAGGCGGAGATCTAAAAATAAGTGCCCGTCGATCGGAGGACATGATTGAAGTGCTGATACAGGATTCCGGACCTGGAATTTCTGAAGAGTACCGCAGCCGCATTTTCGAGCCATTTGTCAAGTACAAAAATAGGAGGGACAGGATTGGGACTGACAGTCAGCTATGGTATTATCGCAGCACACGGAGGCAACCTTGACCTGTTACCTGATCGTGGTCCGGGAGCCTGTTTCCGGGTGGCATTGCCTGTTAAGGATGAGACATGATAAAAAAGGGCAACATTCTAGTAGTAGATGATGAGCAGATCGAAAGACAGACTCTAACAGATATTCTAAGGCTAGAAGGGTATCATGTTTCGGCAGCAGCGAACGGGGAGGCGGCCCTGGATTATATACGTCATAACCCAGTGGATTTAATCCTGCTGGATTTACGCATGCCTGGCATGAGTGGACTCGACGTAATAAAGGTGCTAAATCGTACAACGCCGGATGTGGAAATTATTATGCTTACAGCTCATGGTTCAATGGATTCTGCAATTGAAGCACTTCGAAGCCGTATCCAGGATTATTTGCTTAAACCTGCGTCGCCGACATTAATACTAGAGAGTGTTGCTCGAGGGATGGGAAGGAGAAATGCTAAACTACAGCCGCGTGGTGAGCGGGATGTAACAAATAACGAATCAAATAACGGGATTTCCTTGCGAGATGGCACGGTGGTGGATTTCAATCGAAGGCAAATCCGTTCGGGGGCGCGCACGGTCTTCCTAACCCCAGCAGAGGGAAGGCTGCTAAAGATATTTTCTGAAAATATTGGCAAAGTGTTTTCTCACAGGGAATTGGTACTACTTGTCCAGGGATATTCAACTTCACAGCAGGAAGCACCTGAAATCATGCGACCGCTCGTAAGTCGATTGCGTCAAAAATTATCATGGATTCCAGCGATAATGAAAAGAATTGTAAGTGTACGGGGGACGGGATATGTATTTGAAAAGGAATCGTGAAAATTAAAGATCGTCGACAAATTTGTTTGGTGATAAATCTTATTTTCATCCCATCAAATCATCGAGAAGAAGAGATTATTCATTAGTTCAGTGATGGTTTTTCGCGAATATTTATTAAGGAGTTACTGAATGACAATTCAAACAGACGAATTGAAAACCCGGTCCATAAACACATTACGATTTTTATCTGCTGACATGGTTCAAAAAGCAAACTCCGGTCACCCAGGGCTTCCCATGGGTTGCGCTGCAATTGCATACACAGTCTGGACACGGCATTTGCATCACAATCCATTAAATCCAGCATGGCCTAACCGGGATCGATTCATCCTATCCGGAGGCCATGGATGTGCACTTTTATATTCCCTTCTCCACCTTACAGGATACAAACTTTCGCTGGAAGAAATTATGAACTTCCGACAGTGGGGGAGCAAAACACCAGGACACCCGGAATATGGATTAACCCCAGGTATCGAAGTAACCACTGGTCCGCTGGGCCAAGGCTTCTCAAACGGTGTGGGAATGGCAATTGCCGAAGCACACATTGGATCAGAGTTTAATACGCCAGATATAAAAGTTATCGATCATTACGTTTATGCAATTGTTACCGATGGGGATTTGATGGAAGGCATTTCTTCTGAAGCTGCCTCCCTGGCTGGGCACCTGAAGCTAGGAAAACTGATATATCTATATGACGACAATCGAATATCCATTGACGGCTCCACAGAACTTGCATTCACAGAGGATCGGGGTGCCCGGTTTAAAGCTTATGGATGGCAGGTTTTGCATGTTGCGGATGGGAATGATGTTGAAGAAATCGATTCAGCCATCATTCAAGCCAAAAAAGACCCCCGTCCATCCATCATTATTTGCAAAACTATTATTGGGTTTGGATTACCTACCAGGCAGGGAACGAGCAAAGCGCATGGAGAACCACCCGGGGACGCCGAATTAAATGGGGCGAAGGAAAAGTTGGGCTGGCCAAAAGAGCCGCGTTTTCTGATCCCTGCAGACGTATTGACCGATTTTCGAACAGCAATTGAAAGGGGGGCTGAACTTGAATCCGCCTGGAATTCTGAGTTGAATGCATATAAGGTTGCGGACCTGGAAAAGGGCGCTGAATTGGAACGCCGTTTGCGAAATGACCTACCTTTGGAATGGCGTTCAGCGATCCCGGTATTCAACGCGGACCCGAAAGGAATGGGGACACGCGTAGCTTCGGGAAAAGTGATCAATGCAATCGCATCAAAGATCCCAGAACTTATCGGTGGATCGGCTGACCTGGCTCCATCAACCAAAACATGGATTGATGGGTCTTCGGCGTTTGAAAGTGAAACTCCCGAGGGACGAAATTTCCATTTCGGTGTGCGTGAACATGGAATGGGCGGGGTAGTCAATGGATTGGCTGTTCATGGTGGGGTAATTCCGTTTGGTGCAACCTTTTTAGCATTCGCTGACTATATGCGTGAACCCATCCGTCTATCAGCTCTTTCCCATTATCCGAGTATCTGGGTTTTTACACATGACAGCATAGGGGTCGGCGAAGATGGTCCAACACACCAACCTGTGGAACACCTGGCTACATTAAGAGCAATTCCCGGGTTGACTGTCATTACGACCCGCAGATGCCAATGAAACCGCAATTGCCTGGAAAGTCGCAATAGAACGGCGTGACAGACCCACGTTGATGGCATTAACCCGTCAAAATGTCCCCACAATCGATCGGAATCTTTTTGCACCTGCAGAGGGTCTGGAAAAAGGGGCATATGTTTTAGCAGATCTGGGTAATGACGATCCGGATTTAATCCTGATGGCATCCGGGTCGGAAGTAAACTTGATTATCGAAGCCGGGATGCGTCTGGCGGCAGAAGCAGTCGCAGTGCGATTGATCTCGTTTCCTTCATGGGAATTGTTTGCAGAGCAAGATCAAGCGTATCGAGACAGAGTTTTGTTGCCAAAGACGAAAAAAATGGCTGTTGAAGCTGGCGTTACAATGGGATGGGAACGCTGGGTGGGGGATAAGGGTGCCATCCTTGGTATCAACCGATTTGGGGCATCTGCACCTGCGGAGGACGTGTTCCGTGAGTTGGGATTTACCATCGGTAATGTTTTCAATCGGGCCATGCAATTAATGAATAATTAATGCGTGTAGCGATTATTAATCTTAATTATAGTCATAAATATTAATTGAACCAAATGAATTTGTAATTTTGTAAAGGAAAGTCAGAGGTGCGGGCTAACAGCGGTAGAGATTTTATGGAGGTATGGTATGAGTGAAAAGAGACTAATGGACGGCAAAGTTTTGAAAATTAATTCATTGCTCCCAAGTACAAAAAAGGGAGCTAAGAAACCAGATGCAATAAATGGGCATATAAATAACTCAGCCCAAAAAAAGGTTGAAAAAACAATTATCAATGAAAATTATGATTATAAAAAGAAAGTAAAGACAACACGTCGAAATTCCCCGAAATCAAGTGAGGATTTGACAAAGGCCGAAAATGATCAGAGAATAAGAATAGATAATCTAGAAGCAGTTTTAGATTGTGCAGGAGGCCCGGTATTTTCTGTAGACCGCAAGTTATTGTTATACGAGCTTTAACCGGCAGCATGCTACAGTAATGAAAACGCTTTTTGGCGCGGATATTCAAATCGGCTGCAATCTGCTTAATTACCACACTAACTCCAATGAACGGTCCAAGGCTAAAAAGAATATCGATCGGGCTCTAAAAGGCGAAACAGTAATTGAAGAGTCTTTCGTTGGGGAGGAAACGCAGCTCCAAAATATATTTCGAAATAGCACATTACCCCATTCGGGGACGGGATGGCAGGGTGAAGGGTGTCACAATATATGCCAGGGACAAAACTGAATTAAAAAGGAGGGAAGAGGAAAATAAAAGGGTCGATCAGACACTCAGGGCGCTCAGCAATAGCAACCAGTCCATGATGCGCGCAAAAAGCGAAATGGAATACTTGAAAGAAGTATGTCGAAATATTGAAATTGACTGCGGCTTCAGCATGGTGTGGATAGGCCTGGCAGAAAATGATAAAGGAAAATTCGTAAAACCTGTCGTTAGTTCAGGATTTGAGAATGGATATCTTGAAAGCGCCAATATTTCCTGGGCAGATAATGAGAGGGGTCGTGGACCCACAGGAACGGCAATCCGCACGGGAAAGGTATCCATTTGCAGGAATATGCTGACAGACCCTAAATTTAAACCCTGGCGGGCACAAGCGATCAAACGCGGGTACGCTTCCTCAATCGCGTTGCCGCTGATCGCGGGAGATAAACCATTCGGAGCCTTGACAATTTATTCACATGAACCCGATTCATTTCGGGATGAAGAAGTAAAATTACTCTCTGAGTTGACCAGCGATCTTGCATATGGGATTACTGTATTTCAGGCTGCGGGATGAACAATTAAAATCGGAGCAAGCGCTCAGGGAAACCGGGGAACAATTAAGGCATGCGAACGAACTTCTCGAGACTGTGACCGAAGGTACGGGAGTAATTATTGCCACCCAGGATACGAATTATAAATATACCTATTTCAATCGATCTATATAAGGAAGAGATTAAAGCGTCTTACTGGTAAGGACATACAAATTGGATCCAGTATGGTGGACATTTTCACGGAAATTCCAGAACAGAAAAGATATCGCCATTAGGGAATGGAGCCAGGCATTTATAGGAAATCATATAAGTAACATCCTGGAGTTTGGCGATCCAGGTCGTAATCAAAAAAAATACAACATTCCGCCATACTCCCATCCGGGATGCAGCCGGGAATGTTGTTGGAGCTGGAGAAGTGGCATACGATATCTCGGAGCAGGAACAAGCAAAATGGGCACTGGCAGAAAGCGAGGCACGATATCAAAGCTTGTTTAAAGGCATGAACGAAGGATTAGCGATCTATGAGATTATCTCTGACGCAGAACAATAATCCTTGCGATTATCGATTCCTGGATATAAACCCTGCTTTTGAACGGATGACCGGACTTAAACTGGAAGATATTGCAGGAAAATATAGCAGTAAAGTATCTCAACTTCCTGGGGATTATTAAATTTAAAGAATATCTGGATATTTTACTTCTTTCAGATCAACCCATCCAATTTGAGCATTATTCCCCCCAAACCGGAAAATTTTATATCGTGCAAACATTCCTACCAGTGGAAGGCCAGATTGCAGTAATACTCCAGGATATTACTGCACGAAAGCGTTCTGAAGAAATTCAAAACTGGCTGGCTTCTTTTCCGGAACTAAACCCCACATCCTGTGGTCGAGGTAGATCTTGAAGGGAATATCCAATATTGTAACCCAACTGCCAAGAAGGCATTTCCAGATCTCCTTATAAAAGGGCATAACACACCCCTGGCTTGCGCGTTTGGAAATGGTGGTTAAGGAATTCAAAAAAGGAAACGATCAAACAATAACCAGAGACATTTCCGTTGGAGCATCACACTATCAGCAAACGATGTCTTATATTCCAGATAATAAACGTATCCGGATCTATAGTGTCGAGATCACCGCCCGGATAATCGCAGAAGAAGCATTGAGAAAGGCTCGTGAACAACTGGAGATCCGTGTACACGAACGCACGAAGGAATTGTTAGGAGCAAATAAGCAATTGCAAATGGAAATAGGCGAGAGAAGACGGGTCGAAGCGGCATTAGTAGAAAGTGAGGGACGCTATAGGACGCTTTTTGAGACATCTCCGGATACCATCATCCTCCTCGACATGAACAAGAAAATCCTTTTTGCAAACCAACAAGCTGCATCTGTACATGGCTTCCAGGATGCAAAAAAACTCATTGGGATGGACGTGACAGAGTTGATAGCTCCGGAAGATCGCGGGAGAGTTTGTCAGAACTTATAACAAACCCTGGAACTCGGAACTCTCAGGGATATTGAATACATCGTATTAACAAGAGACAATTCAAAATTTCCAGCAGAGTTAAATATTTCTGTGGTGAAAAATGATGATGGACTTCCCATAGGTTATTTAATGGATGTCAGGGACACCACGGAACGCAAGTGGGCAGAGGAATCGTTGCGATTAGCGTATGCTTACAACCGTAGCCTGATCGAGGCGAGCCTTGACCCGTTGGTTACGATCACTCCAGAAGGAAAAATCGGTGATGTAAATAATGCCACCGAAGTTGTGACCGGTTACACACGTGAAGAGTTGATCGGGACGGACTTTCACAGCTATTTCAGTGATCCAGAAATGGCACAAGCCGGATATCAAAAGGTATTTGAAAATGGGACCGTCCGAGATTACAACCTGGAAATTCGAAACAAAGATGGGAGCATCACACCCGTCTTATACAATGCTTCTGTTTACCACGATGAGAATGGAAAGGTAATGGGCATATTTGCAGCAGCCCGCGATATAACCGATCGAAAACAATTCGAGACCCAGCTTGTACAGGCGGAAAAACACGCCATCATTGGACGTATGGTGGGTTCGATCACCCACGAAATCAATAACCCGCTTCAAACAATAAAAAACTGCCTTTACCTGATACAACAGGATGTGACACCAGAGAGCCCGATCCAGGAACCGCTTGGAAATGGCAGTGTCCGAAACCATCCGTCTGACCAATTTGGTTGGTCATCTCCGGGAATTATATCGACCAAAAGCGGGAATTAATCAGAGAACCACATGAGATACTCGATATCATCGAAGAAGTGCATTCCCTTCTCATTCCCCATTTAAATAGCGCCAGGGTTAAATGGCAACCGCTTCCCGGTTTACAGCGGTGTTATATATCTTGTGTAAGGGATCAGATCCTGGAAGTCTTTCTAAATATGAGCATGAATGCCATCGAAGCAATGCAACCGCACGGGGGGACACTGTTTGTTGATATGATCCAGTCTGAAGAGAAAATGGGAGTAATATTAAAGGATACCGGACCCGGGAATCCAGGAGGAGATTGCACAACACATTTTCGAACCGTTTATGACCACCAAAGCCAGCGGACTTGGCCTGGGGCTATCCATCAGTTACGGAATTGTGCAAAGACATGGCGGTCAAATCCAGGTGGAAAACCATCCAGGGGAAGGTGCAACCTTTACTATTTGGCTACCTCTTGGTGCATCTAATACGGTGCAGGAGTAAATAATAATCATGGCAACAAATGAGACGATATTAATAATCGATGATGAACCGAAATTATCCCGCAGCCTGGCGCTAATTTTGCAGCGAGCAGGATATAAAGTGACTACTGCGGCTACTGCGGGGGAAGGATTGGAACGATTACAAGCCGGGGCATATGATCTTGTATTTTTGGATATCAAACTACCGGATCAAAGCGGTATCCAACTACTCCCCCAAATTCGTAGCATATACCCGGATATGCCAGTCGTCATCCTTACTGCGCATGCAAGCCTTGAGACAGCGATTGAAGCCGTAAGAGCAGGAGCAACTGACTACTTGTTAAAACCAATTGATCCTGAAGCCATCTTGGCTCGGGTAATAAAGATCCTCGAAAGATCAAAAACTACCCAAACGACGCCGGGAGATTACTACTCAGATCCAATCCCTGCTGGATGAATTGCATACTCCCGAGGGACAGGATACATTCTCCATTCGGTCTCACTCAAGCATCCTCTCCAAATGACCCTGCCCGCTTCATGAAACAGGGAGAAATGGTACTTGACCTGCATACTCGACATGTACTGTTGAACAACCGCAATTTGCCGTTAGCTCCGTCAACATTTGATTACCTGGTCACCTTGATGCGACATTCACCTCAACCCGTAACCTATGACACGTTGGTCCTGGAATCGCAGGGATATCAAGGACTGAGCCGGATAGAGGCCAAAGAAATCACCCGCTGGCAGATCCATGAATTGAGAAAGGTTCTGGAAGAGGATTTAAGACATCCCCACCTAATTATCACGGTACGGGATGTGGGGTACCGCCTAGTCGTATGACTCACTCCCCGAATTACTTTTTGCTGACGCGGATAATATATTTACTCATGGAAGTAAAACTTCCAAAGTGTTAAGACATTTCCTGATTTTAAATATTAGTCAATCTATTTGCATTTCTTCTTTGTCCACAAATATTTGTCGGGCTGCGAACTTTGCCGTTTCCTTTCGAGGTGGAAAACACTGCTTTAGTAAAAAGTCATTGGCTCAATTCATTTCCGTTCGTTGGAGCAGGGAGTGTCGGATTTAGCGGAAGTATAATTTAAGAAATATGCTTGGGTACGATTGGTATAAAGAATTAACTTGGAAACATACCCAAAATGAAATATGAATCAACCTTGTAATCGCCATTACCCCCAATTCGATATTTAATAGGTATTAATAGCGTAATATAAAGTATACGAACTTAGTCACAAGGGAAATATTGGAAGGGAAATTATGCAAATATGTACAAATCAATTCTAAATATTTCTCGACCAATACTACTTTTGATAACTGCACTAACATACTCGCTCGGCGCAGCCATTGCCCATTACCTTGGAAAGTCTATTCACACGGCAGTCTTTGGGATCGGAGGCCTGGCAATAATTGCGTTGATGATTTCCACGTTAGTATTTGCTGAATATTTCCGGACACCGCTTCTTCCATTTGAAAACGGGGAGACTCTTCGCAAACGGGAAAAATACCGTGTGATTCTCTTGCAGGTTGGTTTTGCAGGATTAACCCTATCGGCGATAGCGATCCTGACGTTAATATTAAACAAATCACTGAATCTAGCCGAAGTCTTCATAATTCTATTGACATTCCTTTTTCTGATATCTTATGCAATTCCGCCCTTTCGGCTTTCTGAGATTGGGTACGGGGAATTGATTCTCGCAATCACTATCGGTACACTTGTTCCTGCGTTGTCCTTCCTGCTTCAGTACGAGAAGTTCCACCGTTTATTGTCATTTACATCATTCCCGCTAACTTTGTTGGCAGTAGCGTATCTATTGATTTGCAACTTTCCAACATTTGCAACTGACTTGAAACTAGGAAGACACACCTTGCTTACCCGACTTACATGGCAGCGAGCCATCCCCATTCATCACTACATTGTCTTAAGCGCCTTTTTCCTTTTTGCATTAGGACCGTTCCTGGGCTACCCATGGAAACTAGCTTGGCCTGTTTTCCTGGCATCCCCATTTGCAGCCATTCAAATTATTTGGCTGCAGCGAATTTCTAATGGCGGACGGACACTTTGGATATTTCTCACAGCTCTCGCTGCAACCACACTTGGTTTGGCGGCATATTTGTTAACTCTAACCTATTGGATCAGATAAACCTTGCCCGAATTTCCAAAAATATATATATTTGTGGGGCGCTGACAATGTCTGATGGTAAAACCTGGAAACCCAAAGGAAATCCGAAATTTGGGTGATCCAAAAAATAGAAAAGAGGTCTGCTACATTAATCGCCGACGCGGAGCTGGAAACCGCGTTTATTTGAATTAATTATTTTCCCGTTCGAAAAATAGTCAGAGGAGATCAAGGGCTGCGATCGTGGAGAATCTACACATCTTGGAGCTGCAGCTGCGATCGCGTCCGAGCGGGATGATTGCTGGCTTGGGGTTCAAGCGGCTGCCAACTATTTTTACTTGGGGTTAATTCTGCTTTTGAAGAAAATATACCAAATAATCGTCACTCGAATTTATTTCGAAATGGATCTGCTTGCTCACTTTTGGTACGAAATTAATGAGAAACCATTCCACCAAGAAGAATGAAAATGCAGGATATGACGTGAGTCAAATTGGTAAGTTGGTGGCAGAATAATAAGCACATGGAGAACGAAGCATGTAAAGGTGTTGTGAAATAGCGAATAAAGAGGGTTTCGTATTGTAAGAATCCTCATCTAGGTGTTAGAGATTTATATAAACTCTAACCGGCACACTGTTCAACACCCCCAATATTAATTATAATAAGACCAATAGTATCCAAATAATTTAGGAGATCTTAATGTCCATCACTTCTGGGATTCAAGCCCCCGACTTTGCTTTACAGGATGAAAATAATATCACCCGCCGTTTATCAGATTTTAGGGGACGACCGGTGGTGTTGTATTTTTACCCAAAAGACGATACACCTGGATGCACTACGGAAGCATGCGGTTTCCGGGACGATTATAGTGCTTATATAAACGCGGACGTGGTAATCCTAGGGGTCAGTCCGGACGACTCAAAATCACATGCAAAATTCAAAGCCAAATTTACATTGCAATTCCCATTATTGGCTGATAGTGAGCATAAAATATGCAGCATATACGGGGTATGGGGACCAAAAAAGTTCATGGGTCGCGAGTATGAAGGAGTTCAACGCACGACTTTTCTGGTCGATGCTAATGGAAGAATTGCGAAAGTTTTTGAGAATGTTAAACCCGCGGAGCACAGCGCAGAAGTGTTAGCTGCGATAAAAACTTTATAGGGTTAGAGGAGAACAATACCAGGTGGCATTCCAAAATGGCACCTGGTATTTTTTTGATAGAGTATGTATGATAATTAAATTGGATTAAATTGATTGAAATGAACAACTCCAGTTTTATGAAGCCAATATTTAAATAGCACTCCCAGAATCCCAAATCCATAAACAATGCTGCGGCCAAAATTTATTGAGGATGCCTCAGGGAAATAACGGGTAACTATGGGAACTTCCTGGAAAGTAAGATTGTTAGCCATCCCCTGTGCGATAATTTCTGTATCAAAGATGAAATCGTTACTATTTTCATCCAACCTGACTGTCTCCAAATATTTCCGTGAATAAGCCCGGAAGCCTGAATGGATTTCAGTAAGATACCGACGAAAAACAATATTTGCCATGGCTGTAAGGATTACATTGGCAAAATACTTCCAATACGGCATTCCACCTTCCAAAGGGCAGCCTCCAAGCATCCGGGACCCAAAAACCGCGTCAGCCTCATTGGTAAGCAGGGGACGTATGAGGTGTGGGACCATCGTAGCATCATATTGATGATCGGGATGAAGCATGACCACGATATCAGCATCCAGCTTCAGCGATTCTCGATAACAAGTTTTTTGATTCCCACCATACCCGAGGTTGGTTGGATGTTCAAAGACTATCAACCCAAAAGATTTGGCAATCTCCACCGTATCATCCTGTGAGGCATCATCCACAAGTATTACGTGTTTTTTGTATTCGGGAGGAATTTCTGCCAGAGTTCGATCCAGTGTTTTTGCTGCATTGTAGGCTGGAAGAACGATAACTATTTTTGGATCCATTAAAATTTATTCTCCATGAAGAAGAATTACAGCAGTATCATCGTGATAGACATCCTGCCAACCGGCGGCAGAAAGGGCTGGTACCATTTCCCAGGTCTTTGGAATTAACATCCAATTTACCTTGTATTTGGACAAAATATCCTGCCAGCCATCATCCAGGTTGACAATTTGTTCATACTCTCGAATGAATGTTTCGCCATAAACATCCCCCTGACTATCAATATAAACAAGCTGTTTTGGAAATAATTCCAGGCTAATATAGCCACCCCAATCAAATGTGTTAAACATATTTCCGGGTAGAGGGTTGGTTTTCAGCCATTCGGTCGCCTGAATTGGAAAATATGCTTGGGAAAACCGCTCGATTTTACCTAAAGGGGTGAATACCAACAAGATTATCCCCATCAATACTGTCATGGAAGGCCAAAAGATCCCTCTAATCTTGATTTTCGATTTTTTCCAAGAGCAGTTCAATTCGACTAAGTGGCAATATACCATGCTGATTTGAGAAAATACCCGACAAAACGAATGGTGCGACAATACCATAGAAATGAACGTTTCTAGCAGACATAAGAACCATGGCTGAGAACCCTGCCAGTATGAGTCCCATCCGAGGAGGAAGCTTAACACGTTTAATGACGAGCACAAAAATCGAAAAAACAAGGAAGGCAAGCAAAACCAGAAACGTTGGTTCTGCAAAATTGGGAGGAATTGTTTCGTTGGTGTGCGACATTAGGTAATCGTTTCCCAGCCAACTTGTTACTGTCGTCAATGCCCGGAAACTGACTGGGTTAACCAGAGTCACAATGGTAATTACCAGCAGAACAATCCCCAGTTGTTTTCCAACCTTTACATCTGCATTGGTACGGTCGAATATAAACTCCCAAATCCACCCGGCAAGAGTTGCGCCTGTAACCAAGAACCCTGCAATAAATTCCCCATGAATATTATTCCACAACAGCATTAAAACGCGAAATACCAGATCGGAACCTTTTTACCACTGGCAAGTTTCTCGTTCAAGATCAACCAGACCGCAAATAACAGCATGGTAAATAAGTGTGGTCTTGCGATCCAGTGCAGAGATGAAACAGCAGCTCCCCATGCGACAAGGAAAAAAACCGGAAGTCGAGTCCCGGAACGCTTTACTCCGTCTGAATAAATTATTGCAAATGTGATCGCCAGTAAAATGGCAGATAATATTACAATACCGCGCTCATCAAATATATAATAAGCAATGTAAAAAAACACCCCCGATAACCATTTATGAGGAGCAATTGGAACCCCATTGCGCGTATATGAGAAGATGTCATTAGTCGGGGGAAGATGTCCCTGCAATACATATTTTCCGACAGCAAGGTGGTGCGGTAAATCACCATCAGCATTAAGCATACGCGGCCCAAGTAAAAGTGCTGATGTAAATATTGAAAGAAATAGGATATCGCGCAAGCGGGGAAGAACAAACGCTTTCATTATGTTAATTTTACCACCTGCACCTCACCAAACTCTCAAATATTCATTTATCTCTAATTAAGAATTGTCGCAAATAAAATAATCCCGACGAAATCGCCGGGATTATTGACCAAACTTATTCACCGAGATAATCTCGGAGTTTTCGCCGAATCGACGGATGCCGCAAGCGACTTAAAGCTTGCGCTTCAATCTGCCGGACACGCTCGCGGGTGACCCCCATCTTGCGGCCAACCTCCTCGAGAGTGTATGCCTGACCGTCCAATAAGACCATACCGTAATTGCAAAATGCGAACTTCGCGTGGGGGAAGACCATTCAATACTTCGGTCAGGTGTTCGCGAAGTAAATTATATGTGGCGGTATCATCTGGGGGAGCTGCTTCATCATCTTCGATGAAATCACCAAGAACAGAATCTTCTTCATCATCAGTGGGGGTTTCGAGCGAAAGAGGCCGCCTTGCCACCTGAATCATATTTTCAACTTTTTTGGGAGGTACTTCAAGTGCGGTTGCCAATTCTTCCACAGAAGGTTCCCGGCCCAGCCGTTGGGTTAATTGGTGCTGAACGCGTAATAGTTTATTAATCTGATCACCCATGTGGACAGGAACGCGTATTGTACGTCCCTGGTCGGCAATTGCACGTGTAACTGCCTGACGAATCCACCAGGTGGCATAGGTGCTAAATTTATGTCCGCGACGATAATCAAATTTTTTGGTCGCCCGGATCAGCCCAATATTTCCTTCCTGAATCAAATCAAGAAAGGGAACACCGCGTCCCATATATTTTTTGGCAACGCTGATTACGAGGCGTGAATTGGCAGTAATCAAATGCTCGCGGGCAGCCCAACCGTCTTCTATCAGCTTCCGAAGTTCGACCCTTCGGCGAATGCTGACATTGCCGCGTGCCAGTTCTTCGCGGGCCATTCGACCTCGTTCAATTCGTCTGAGCCAGATCAACTTCCTCTGTCGCAGTAAGAAGTGGAACACGACTTACTTCCTTTAAGATAAAGACCAATCGTGTCGTCAGTATCAATGTTGGCGAGGTAATCATCCAGGGAAAGTTCAGGTTCAACCTCCGCCTCCGGTTTTTCGGCAGCAATGAGTTCGTCCTCTGGGGGTTCGCCAGTCGGTGTGTCTTCCACAAAAGCAACCCCCGCGCTTAAAAGAGCCGCGAAGGCTTCTTCCAATTGTTCGACATCCTGTTCGGCTTCCGGGAAAAAATGCAGGATATCATCAATTGTGACATAGGACTTCTGCCGACCCAATTCTATCAATCGGGCAATGGCAGAATATTCTTCATCTTCTTCAAGCAATAAAGGGTTTTCCATTACTTTTCCTTACTGAGTAATTCTTGAATCAGAATACTCTTTTTCTGAGTAAAATACAATACCCTTTAAGAAAAAATAGGGATGGACCACTTGGGTCAACCAATTGCACAATGCAAATTGATTGGTGCAGGTCACATACACAAATTTTCAGGGTGTTGGAGTGGCAACCTCCAATGTTGGGGATTGGGCAGTCGGCTCAAGCGTCTGAGTAACGGTAGCTTCGTTTGTGGGGTAGGGTGTTGCCGTGGCAGGGAAAGGTGGAGCGGTTAAAAGATTTACCAAAGGATCGATCCCTGACTGGCTTACTACATATAGATTCCCGCTATCAAAGCGGACATAATATCCACTACTTGTTGGAGTAAGCATCCCAACTTGGATAACATGTTTTTGACCACCAATAAACGTAAGCTCAATGGTAAAAGAAGGAGAATCCAATCCTGCATCAGTAAGGCTAAGTTGATTATCCAATTTTGTCACAATTCGTAAAGCACCAACTTGAGTCTCTGCAGCATTTGCCAATGCTTGATCAGCAGTTCCGGAAGTAGGCAAAGTGATTTGCCACGTCCCACTTGTATCCCGTTGCATCTGAAACGCGCGATTCTGAGAGTCAATAATGCGAAGAACTTGCAGGACGCCGTCTGCCTGGGTAACCAGATAGGTATTTCCCATTGCGGTCGGGGTTGATTGCGCTGCTAAAGAGGTGGTTCGATTTTTGATAATCAGGTATGCAGCGACAACCAAAACAAAGATGGCAAGCAAAATTACTGTTGGACGTTTGATCATGTTTCTAGCCTCTGGAGCGCCGTACCAGCCATGAAATCACTCCGCCAGCGATAATCAGCCCCGGGAGAATGAATAGGAATGATATCGCCATCACGAGCAGCCAAAAACTGCTCGGGAGAACCAATGTGCGACTTATGGCAGTGGGGGTATTTAGATTGATCAATTGCTCTTGCCCGGCGGCCCAGTCTACCGCATTTATAAACATGTCCCCATTGGCATATTGACTAAAAAAGGCATCTGAAGCGAAATCAGAATCTCCGAAAACGATCACATGACTGCCAGCTGTCGTATCAGTTGAAGCAGCTGCCAGTGTCAGCGGTCCTGGGAAATCCACCCCAGAATTAAAAGCGACCTGACCATTCGCCTGTAACGATGCGAAATCAGTTTCTCCCCAAGCGGAGGAGGCGGTAGAGATTAAAGCGGTTGGTTTAGTTGTTGAATTGGATGCAAGTGATATGCTGCGGGCGGACGGGAAAAACGAGACCAATCCTTGTAGTTTTTCCGTTATTGGATGAGTACCATAAGATGCGGCAACAGCATAAAGTGGTTGATTCGTATTTGTGTCTATTACAATATCATTATCGAAGGTAATGCCCCAGGTAGCTGCAAGGTACGCTGCCAGCGGATCTGGAGAATTGCCGAATTGGGTCAGTGGTAAAGGTTCTTCCATAGCAATAAGCGCGCCACCCTTAGAAATATAATTTTGCAGAAGAGTTTGCTCGGCAGAAGAGATTGGTTGAGAGGGGCCAGCGATTACAATAATGGTTGCATTATCGGGAATTTTATTCGAAGCAATTAAATTCAGAGGAAGGACGGTGTAATTCTTGGCTTCAAGTGCAGCTTTAGCGGCAGTGTAAGCCGTGTTTCCAGAGGTTTGTATGTCCCTTTCTCCGTGACCGGTTAGGAAGTAAATGGTTAGCTGCCCGGGGTTCATTAAGCGAACAAGAGCTGAAGTAATATCCTGTTCGGATGCCAACGCTACAATTTCGTGCCGATCTCCCATTTGAAGAAATATTTTTCCATCTCCTGTTATTCCTGCCTGTCTGGCAGCAAGAGGATTTTGGTCGGGATCCACAAATGAAAAATCAAACTTTCCATTCGAATTGTTTTTAAAATTCTCCAGCAACTTGCGTGCCGTAGCAGTGGGTGTTTGAGAAGTAAAAAATGCTGTTGCCTGGACCGATGCAGGTAAACCTTTTAAAGTGTCCAGTGATACTTTTGCAAGACTATTTTGTTTATCTTCGGTAAAATCCAAAGGCTTACCTGGATACTGGAGAACAATGGCATTAACGATTAGCAGAATGCCAACAAAGGCAAGCAACATGATGGCTGCATTACTACCATAACGTGCTTGTCGTCCTGTCAAAAATTCCCGGACGCGTTGCGGATTAATTAAAGTAAAGAATGCCAAGCCTAAAACGATCAATGCAGCAGAAATGCCCAGTGCCCAATTAAAACCTAGTGCATTTGGGAGAGTATATATTTTGGCAACCGCCAGTAATTTCACAATTAATAATAGAATCGTGGCAAGCAGTGCGACACCCGATACCCACAACCCGATTACCGCGAACCTCTTAGGATTAGGCCTATTTTGAGTTCTCTTTGTTTTTGCCATTATTTCCACCTTCTTATATCAATTGCAAACGCACTTAGAAATAAACCCAATGCAGTCAGACTGAGAGGATAAATAACGTCTGACAGGGTTAGCGTTCCACCCACCATGGAGTTAAATCGGCCGTTTAGGTCCAGATAATTAAAAATATTGTTTATGGAATCGTTCTGGATGATATAGGTCGGTAGCCGAATGAGCCACCAAAAAAGAATGAGCACTGCCAGCGTGGCAAAAAAGGCAGCAAACTGGTTAGTAAAAAACGATGACATTGTTGTCCCGACTGCCAGGAACACAGCCGATAATAAAATGATCGCCAAATATGCGGAAAGCATAACACCCTGGTCTATTCCTGGTGTAACCAGCTTATTTAAGACAATCGGAAAAACAAGGGTAACCGCAATTATGGTCAACATAAACAAAAAGGCACCGAGCCATTTTCCGACCACCAATTCACCGTCTTTGATAGGTGTGGTTAATAGTAGTTCAAGCGTTCCCATCCTTTGTTCATCTGCAAGGAGACGCATGGTTAGAGCAGGTGTAGCAAATAAAAATACTGTTGCAAGCGGACCGATAACAATATCGATTCCTGGAGCGGAGTTCCCGTAATAGGATTGATTGGTCAAATAATATATGATCACAACGAAATAGATCCCAACAGTTAATAGTGCTAAAAGTGCCGCAATGTAAGCAATTGGGCTTGTAAAATAATGCCGATATTCCCGACGGGCAATTGTCCAAATATTTCGCATGGATTATCTCTCTTTCCCAGGATTGTCCTGCGTAAGCTGCAGGAATATTTCTTCCAGGCTCAAACCAACCGGATGGAATTCAAGCAGATCGAAACCGGCTTTAATCGTTGCCCGGGCTACGTCTGGACGCACATCTGCGGCAGGTGCAAACTGAAATTCCAGGGAACCATCCGGTTGAACCTTGGCATTTTGGACACCGTCAATTTTTGAAATGATGGGAAGTAATTCATCCGCTTCCCCCTTGACACGGATAACAACATGTTCTGCACCAACCAACCGTGATTGCAGATTTTCAGGGGTATCCTCAGCGACTATTCGCCCTTTATTGATGATCAGGACACGATCGCATAACTGTTGTGCTTCAGATAAGATGTGGGTAGACAGAAGAACCGTACGCTCTTTTCCCACCTCGCGGACTGTATTACGGAATTCCACCACCTGCGCTGGGTCAAGACCAATGGTCGGTTCGTCCAGTATCAGGACTTCGGGTCTATGTAATAAAGCCTGGGCAAGTCCAACCCGCTGACGCATGCCTTTGGATAAGTTTGAAATATATCCATCCGCGCGATTTTCCATTTGAACCAAATCCAAGGCTGCGTCGACCATATCATCGCCATTTGGTAGATGTCGCAAATCCGCCATGAATTTCAAGTATTCGTAAACGGTCATTTCCGGATAAAGGGGAACGGTTTCAGGTAAATAACCAACCCGACGACGTACTTCAAGAGATTCGCTGATAATGTCAAAGCCAGCAACCTGGGCTGTACCATACGTCGGCGGCATATACCCGGTTAGGATGCGCATGGTCGTAGTTTTTCCAGCTCCATTTGGACCAAGAAATCCTACGACTTCGCCCTGTTTGGCTTCGAAGGTTAAATTTTCAATTGCCCTTCTAGAGCCATAATCTTTCGTGAGTCCTGCAGCACGGATCATGGTTTCTCCTTGGATTTATTTTTGAATGATGCCTGGCGAAATAAACGGCACAGCAGCCAAAAGGCAGCGGTGCCGGGGAGTGGCATCGATCAATCGATAAGTACTATACAATTAAAGAGGATTCAAAGTCAAGTGGTTTGACATATTCTAATCAAACCCTAATCTGCATTATTTTCCCAAATTACCTAGGTTTATCCACTGGAGTAAATCCAAGACTTTATTAAAGGTTATGCCGAAGCGAATTGACGAAACAACCCATGTTAGATAGAATTGACCGACAGGGAAAAGGAACGTACTTCTCTGAAATATTTCATTGGATTGGAGCGGATAAATGAATCTTCTATGGCTTGGCAGTCGGCATGGACTAAATAATTTTGAGCAAATTTCAATCGTTTTCGTTCTTATGGCAGCATTTTTAAGCCTCGGATATGCCTGGTGGTTACGTGGAGTGGTTTTAAAGAAAGATAAAGGGACGGCCAAAATGCAGGAGGTGTGGAATGCCATCCGAATCGGAGCTAATTCATATCTGGGCCGGCAACTTCGCACCATTTTGCCTCTTATTGGAATTCTTACCTTGGTAATGTTCTTCAGTGTATATGTTGTTCCACCCAGCCTGGAAGCCGCACAAGAGTTTAAGGTATTTGGAGACCAGGGCACAAAGCTGATTATTGCCTTTGGCCGCACTGTGGCTTTTATAATGGGTGCATCATTTTCATTGATGGTTGGCCAGTTGGGAATGCGGATGGCTGTTCAAGCCAATATCCGTGTTGCAGCAGCGTCGCGCCGAGGATTCAATGAAGCCTTATCGATCGCTTACTATGCCGGCACTATCACAGGTATGCTCACCGATGGCCTTGGTTTACTTGGCGGAACGCTGATTTTTATTGTGTTCGGTAAAGCTGCGCCAGATGCCCTTTTGGGTTTTGGTTTTGGCGGAACATTATTAGCCTTATTTATGCGCGTTGGCGGAGGAATTTTTACCAAAGCTGCCGATGTGGGTGCAGATCTTGTTGGCAAGGTGGAGAAAGATATCCCTGAAGATGACCCCCGCAATGCCGCAGTTATTGCAGACCTAGTAGGCGATAACGTAGGTGATTGCGCAGGAATGGCTGCTGATATTTTCGAATCATATGAAACTACAATTGTCTCCGGCTTGATTCTTGGCCTAGCCTTGGTAGCACTTACTGGAAAATTGGAATGGATAATCTACCCCTTAATAATTCGAGCAGTTGGAGTAATTAGTTCGATGTTGGGTACCTTCACGGTACCAATTTGGGAGAAATTTCCACTTAAATTCTTACGTGCCCATGATGCGGAAGAGTCAATGTTCCGATCCTATGAGGTATCAAGTATTTTCACGGTGACTCTCTCCATATTTTTGGCATACTTCTACGCTCATGATTGGCGTCTCGCTGCATTGACCGCTGTTGGGGTTGGATTAGCCGTGGCCTTCAATCCGCTCACCTCTTATTTCACCTCCACCAAGAGAGCGCCTGTCAAAGAGATCGTAAAGTCCACTGACACTGGTGCGGCAACCACCATTCTTTCTGGTTTGTCGGTTGGGATGGAATCAAGTGTTTGGGCGGTGGTAGTAATTGCGATCAGTTTTGTTATCGGCATTGTGCTGTACAGCGGTGATGGTGCCAGTTATGTGTTATATGCAGTTGCCATGATCGGTATCGGTATGTTGAGTCATACCGGGAATAATGTGGCTATGGACTCATATGGCCCAATTTCCGACAATGCCAACGGAATTGGGGAGATGGCCTGGCATGGTATGGAAGACGAAGAAACCAAGACGGCCCGTCAAATCATGGCAGATCTTGATGCTGTTGGCAATACCACCAAAGCTATTACCAAGGGTGTCGCGATTGCATCAGCAGTGATTGCGGCGGTGAGCTTATTCGGAGCTTATATTGCTGATGTTGCCCGCGTTCAGATGCAATTGGGGCAACCCGTTATGGAAGTAATTCGATTATCTGATACAAAGGTGTTCGTTGGGTTGCTGATTGGTGGAGCATTACCCTGGTTGTTCTCCTCTCTTTCCATCCGGGCAGTAAGCCGGGCGGCAGGAAAAATCGTGGAAGAAGTTCGACGCCAATTTAAGATCCCGGGGATTATGGAAGGCACCAAACAACCCGATTATGCTGAAGTGGTGGGAATCTCCACAGCTTCAGCTCAGAAGGAACTCATCCCACTGGCAACCATCTCGGTACTGATGCCTTTGGTGATCGGCCTGGTGCTGCAAGTGGAAGCATTAGGGTGGGTTCCTGGCGGGAATCATACTTTCTGGGCAGTTGCTGGCAGTCTTTATGTCTAATGCCGGCGGTGCTTGGGATAATGCCAAGAAGTCTATTGAAGATGAACCCCGCAACCTGGCTGAGAATACGGGAAAAGGCTCCGAACGGCATAAGGCAGGTGTTGTCGGGGATACTGTCGGAGACCCATTAAAAGATACTGCTGGTCCGGCTCTCAACCCGATGATAAAAGTAGCGAACCTGGTCAGTCTGCTGGCGGCACCAATCATCGTTAAATATCCCATTCAAAATGCAGACGGTTCAGTCAACTTTATTATTATCGGTATTGCTGTAGTGCTCCTTGCTGCCACTATTTGGGCAATTTCCCGCTCGAAAGCCCCGATGCCCACTTTCAAAAAAGAGGTTTTATAAAATTCAAAGCAAGAAACAAAACCTCCCGCACTCAAGAATGCGGGAGGTTTTTATATGATTTCTATACCTTTAGTCACTTCTTATTATTTCCAAAATAGCGCGTTTGCCATTCAAATAGCTTATTAAGCGCTTCAATGGGCGATAGTGAATTAACATCCAGATCATCCAGTTCATCCAAAAGAGGATTTGTTTCCGGGAAAAGAGCTGCCTGTTGGGCTGCTTGTGGATTGATGCGGATGGCTTGTCCGGATGATTTTTCAAGTTCAGCCATGATCTCGGTAGCCCGATGAATAACGGGAGCAGGGAGACCAGCCAGTTGGGCAACGTGAATGCCGTATGAACGGTCTGCACCTCCCGGGATTATTTTATGAAGGAAAACCACAGTGCCATCCGCTTCTGTGACTGCTACATTGAAATTCCGAACACCAGGCAGCAGATCTGCAAGTTGAGTTAATTCATGGTAGTGGGTGGCAAACAATGTTTTTGCGCGTAATGAGGGATGATTGTGAATATATTCCACCACCGCCCATGCGATTGAAACACCATCATATGTGCTCGTTCCGCGCCCGATTTCATCCAGGATAAGGAGGGATCTTGGAGTGGCATGGTGCAATATATTGGCTGCTTCAATCATCTCCACCATAAAGGTGGATTGCCCGGCATGGATTTCATCCTGGGCACCAATGCGGGTAAAGATGCGATCCACCAATCCAATCCTGGCTGATAAGGCTGGAACATAAGATCCCATTTGCGCCATAAGCACGATCAGCGCGGCTTGCCTAAGGTAAGTTGATTTTCCAGACATGTTTGGACCAGTTACAACCCGAACGATTTCACCTTTTCCAAATATTATGTCATTTGGAACAAACCGTTCGTTGTGAAGGCTGGTTTCAACCACAGGATGACGGCCTTCTATAATTTCCAGTATGTCATCATCCAGCACTTCCGGACGGACATAACCGCCCAGCGCTGCAGACTCTGCCAACGCAGAATACACATCGAGTTCAGCAAGGGTACGAGCCACATTCAATAACCGAATGGCCGATTTGGACAATGTTATACATACTTCCTTGAATAAGCGCTGTTCAATTTCCCGTATGCGTTCTTCTGCATTTAAGACGAGCGTTTCATATTCTTTCATCTCCGGAGTAATAAAGCGCTCAGCATTGACCAGGGTTTGTTTGCGAATGTAATCTGACGGGGCGTTAGCAGCTTGACCTTGGGAGATCTCAATATAATACCCAAAAACCTTGTTATAGCCAACTTTCAGCGTTTTGATTCCCGTCCGCTGCCGTTCAATTGATTCCAGATTGTTGATCCAATCCCGGGCATGGCGCGATGCCTCCACAACTCCATCCAATTCTGCAGAATACCCAGGCCGAATGATGCCTGTATTTTGAAGTGTTGCCGGGGGATCATTATCTATTGATGAGTAAAGAAGAGCAAGTTCGTCAATGCAAGGATTTATGGAATCAACCGGTACTGCGGCAGAAGCACCCTCGACTGGAAATAGTTTTATGATTGATGGTAGACATTCGAGAGTATCTCCGAAGGGAGACCAACTCCCGCGGTTGCGCATGGCCGGAAAAGATCCGGTTTACCAGACGTTCCAGATCAGCCAGGGGTTTAAGCGCAGAACGGATTTCCGCCCGTAACATGGAGCGCGAAAAGAAGAACTCCACGCCGTCCAGACGGGCATTTATTCGATCCACATCAAGCAACGGCTGGCTGACCCACTGACCAATTAATCGTTTTCCCATGGGTGTAATGGTTTGGTCCAGGACGCCCAACAATGACCCTTTAGTTTCTCCCCGCAATGTTTCAGTCAGTTCCAGGTTGCGACGGGTTGCAGCATCAAGAGTCATATACTCGCCAAGGCTGTACACGCGCAAACTGGTTAGCAATTGCAGTGCAGCAGGTTCGGTTTCATTCAGATATTGGATTATGCTCCCGGCTGCACGTATCGCAATGGGTAAATTCTTTAGACCAAAACCATCCAGGGTTGAAGTCTTAAAATGTGCAAGCAGGGACTTCCTGGGTTTTCCCCGGTTCAAAACGCCAGGCTGGCCAGGCCGTCAAGCGGCTGGAAATACCAGTGGGAATAATCAGGTTATCGGGGTGAATGATTTCAGCAGGATGAAGGCGGGTCATTTCAGCGCGTAGAGGCCCCCACGCTTGTTCAGGGGAGCCCGACTCACGTATCATGTCAAGCTCGGTCACAGCAAATTCTCCCGTGGTTATGTCAACATATGCAATCCCCACTCGTCCATCATCCACCACAATAGATGCAAGATAATTATTGGCATCGCCCGGCAGGAGACCAGGTTCAACGATTGTGCCTGGTGTGACCACTCGCACAACCCTGCGAGGAAAAATTCCCTTTGTGGGCTGATCGCCAACTTGTTCGCAAATCGCTACATGATAACCCTTCTCGATCAAGCGGGAGAGGTAGTTTTCAACAGCATGGTAAGGGATACCAGCCAAAGGGGCACGTAATCCTTTGCCAATCGGCCGCGAGGTTAAGACAATATCCAGTTCCCTGGCAGCAGTCTCGGCATCCTGGTCAAAGGTTTCATAAAAATCTCCCAAGCGAAAGAACAGAATGGCATTGGGGTATTGGCGTTTGATTTCCAGGTATTGCTGCCGGATTGGAGTCACATCATCAGTCATGATTTACATTTTACTTCTTCTTATCAATCTACGCTAACAAAATAATGTTCCGCGCTATAATTGAACCACTATACTCAAACAAAAGGAGATCAAAATGGCTAGCGTTACTTATGAACATATCACAAAAGAATTCGGAAATGTCATTGCAGTTAATGATTTAAACCTCCAGGTGGAGGATAAAGAATTCCTGGTGTTGGTCGGTCCTTCGGGATGTGGCAAAACCACAGCTCTCGCGAATGCTCGCAGGCCTGGAGGAGATCACCAAAGGACAGATCAAGATTGAAGACCGGGTTGTCAACGATATTCCCCCAAAAGATCGCGATATCGCCATGGTTTTCCAATCATACGCACTTTACCCGCATATGTCTGTATATGATAACCTGGCCTTTGGTCTCAAACTTCGCAAGACTCCGAAAGAGGAAATTAAACGCAGGGTGCAGGAAGCAGCGGATATCCTGGGAATTGGGGAACTACTGGCGCGCAAACCGCGCCAGCTATCGGGCGGGCAACGACAAAGAGTGGCGGTTGGACGGGCGATTGTTCGCGAACCAAAGGTTTTCCTGTTCGATGAACCCCTTTCAAACCTGGATGCGAAACTACGCATTGCAATGCGTTCAGAAATCACCAAACTGCATAACCGGTTGCAAACGACTTTTATTTATGTGACACACGATCAAATGGAAGCAATGACCATGGCAAGCCGTATTGCTGTAATTAACAAAGGTATGCTGCAGCAGTTGGATACACCTCAGACACTGTATGATTGTCCGGATAACATGTTTGTGGCCGGTTTCATCGGTGCTCCGGCGATGAACTTTTTCAAAGCGAAACTTCGTAAGGACAACGGCAATCTTTTTGTGGAGGCAAACTCTTTCAAAATCCCCATTCCGCCTGAGCGGATCAAGACCTACCAGGGATATGTGGATAAACCTGTTGTTTTTGGCATTCGTCCAGAAGATATCTTCAACCCAATTTTCGTACCCCCAGGCATCCATGTCGCCGCAGTTGACACGAAAGTGGATGTGACCGAATTAATGGGGAATGAAATCTTTTTATACCTTTTGGCTGGGTCGGACAATATTGTAGCCCGGGTTGATCCGAGAACTGATTTTCACATCGGTGACAAGGTGCAGGTATCATTCAACCTGGATAAAAGTCATCTCTTCGACCCTGAAACTGAAAAAGCAATTCGCTAATTCCTTGAATGCAAAAATAAGCATTATTCGTCAGGTGAATAAACCTGGAAGCGAAATACTGTAAGGTGAGTTTATTAATGACAAATTACTACGTTTGTAATGGTTCGGCATGGACAATCCACGTGGAATTTGGAAAACCGTTTCACGGGGTGGACAGATGTTGGATCTGACCGAGCAGGGATGCCAGGAAGCTCGTTCGGGCGGGCAGTTGCTGCGTGATAAGGGCTATACATTTGATATTGCTTATACATCTGTATTAAAACGGGCGATCCGAACCTTGAATATTATTCAGGAAGAAATGGATCTTGAATGGATCCCGGTCTTTCGTGCGTGGCAATTAAACGAACGGCATTATGGGGCATTGCAGGGACTGAACAAGTCCGAAATGGCTGTCAAATTTGGCGAGGAGCAGGTGAAGATTTGGCGGCGCAGTTATGATGTCCCGCCACCAGCCCTGGAGTTGAACGACGAGCGACATCCTCGCTTCGACCGGCGTTATGCAGAACTAACTCCCGCCCAGACTCCCTGCGACCGAATCGCTCAAGATCACTCTGGAGCGAGTTCTTCCCTATTGGCACAGCACCCTTGCACCTATGATCAAATCAGGAAAGCGTGTGCTAATTGTTGCCCACGGTAACAGCATCAGGGCAATGGTCAAATACCTTGATAACATATCGGAGAAAGAAATTCCTGAACTAAATATCCCGACAGGAATCCCGTTGGTTTATGAGCTTAACTCAGATCTGAAGCCAAAAAAACATTACTACCTGGCGGATGAAGAAACTGTCCGAAAGGCAGCAGAAGCTGTAGCGGCACAGGGAAAAGCTAAATAAAGGAATAAATAAACTGGCGCAAATTTGCACCAGTTTATTAATATTAATGTGAGATTCATTATTTGCGATTACGACCTAGCAGCATCAGGAGTCGCTGCAGCAACCAATGCACCCATTATGATTCCGATTAACGTTACTACGAGCTGTAGCAACAGGCATCCCCGTTGAAGCGATTGGAGTTGGCGGGTTAGGGATTTTCGTTGAAAGTCGGGGTGGAGGTTGGCCAGGAGGTAATGGTCGGTAGTCCAGTAGGTGTTGAGGTGGGAAATGTGGGAGTGGGTGTAAACCCTGTTCGGATAATGATTTTTTGGTTGGGATAAATGACGGATTTTGCTGTCAATCCGTTTATTTTTAGAAGATCGTCCAGGGACAGACCATATGCCAGGGCAATGCCCAGGGTAGTGTCACCGGATTTGACAATGTAGGTGATGGATCCATCAGCATTAGGGGTGTTCGGGATCATGGTTGCGCGAGGTGGAATGAAAGATGGGGGTGGAGTGAAAACTCGGGGTGTGCCACCAGTAGATTGACCACAATCGATCAGGTAATAAAAAGTATCTCCTGATACTGCCACTCCTGCGCCAATATCTTGCAGATTGGGTGAGATCATCGTATCTAAATGAGGAGCATCTCCCGTCCAAATTTGAACAGCCTCTTCGGCTGTCATGCCACCCCCGCCGACGATATTTTCCGCGAAAAAGCCTGGGTTGCCATTAGTAATATCTCCGGCTACTGGGTAGCCAGCTTGTAGAGCTCGCTGGAAAGGGCGAAGCCCGTCAGCGCTAATATGGGTACCTATACCACTCAGCAGGATATATTCCGCCTGTTTCTGGGCGATTCTCATTAGGATGGAATTCGGGGTATAAGCGGGTAAACCGTGCGAAGCCCGCAAGGCATTGACAGCATCGATGAGTTCAGAAGGGGTGGAGATCTTCGGCAGATCTTTCGATTTTGCACGCGCATTGTTTGGCACAATGAAAATCGTGATGCCGAAGATAATTATTATTAGGATCCCTACCAATTTTCGCATTGCGCCATTATAACTTCTGCGTGGTTTGTGAGCAAATTTGATTGGAATTGGGTAATCCTTTTCTACAATGTGCCCCAAGCATATGTGAGGGATATTCGTCCAAGAGCAAGGTGACATTGTTCATGAATTTCCTAAAGCTGGTGGCAGTACAATAATACGTCAGGAGAATCCCATGTCGATCTTCACTCCCGGACGGCGATGGCAGCCGCCGTATAAACCTTTTAAGCGAGAAACACTAGGAGGCCGGGCGTTGGCTTCCATAGAGCTAATTGTCAAAAGCCCCCTGTGGGGGTGCCGCATGTGTGGAAATTGCCTGTTACAAGAGACTGCCTTCATTTGCCCGATGGAATGTCCAAAAGGAATGCGTAACGGACCTTGCGGAGGGTCCACACCGGAAGCATGTTATGTCGATAGAACCCGCCCGTGCATCTGGTACGAAATTTACAAACGATCGTTCAAAATGGGGCGGCAGGAAAGGTTGATGGAAGTGCTACCCCCCCTTGACTGGGAGAAAACTGGCGGAGAGACGTGGGGGGATGTGGTCGTACAGATCAAACGAATGGGAACCGGGAAAACGATTAAATCGTTACTCGCCGGGAAGCCCGAAGAGCGCACCAACACCTGGGATGGAATATTCCGTCCAGTGCGACAGCCAGATTGGTGGCAGGGGGACAGCACCTACCACACTCCGAAATATGAAGAACCTGCTTCAGAATTGGAACGAAGGCTTAAAGCCGGGGAATTTGTAGTGGCATGCGAGATCACTCCGCCATTATCTGCTTCGACCAACAAACTGGGCAGCAACATTGACCTGGTCAAACCCTATGTCACTGCAATCAATTTCACCGACAATGCATCCGCCACTCCACGGATGACATCCTGGGCTTGCAGTAAAATCGCTATCGAGCGAGGTGCGGAACCAGTAATGCAAATTGCGGCACGAGACCGCACACGGGCTGGCGTTCAGGGAGAGATCCTGGGAGCATCGGCACTGGGGGTGCGAAACGTGTTATGTGTGACCGGAGACAGCGCGGTGTTGGCACCTGCACCGCGCGGGCGGATGGATATCAATGACATGGATGCGATTCAAATGTTGTGGATCCTGAGGCGTATGCGGGATGAAGGTCGGTATCTGGATGGACGCGAAATCAAGTTTCCACCGAAGTTTTTCCTTGGTGCCGCCGCATCCCCCTTTGCATCCGACCCGAAATTCCAAGCCTTACGGGAGCATAAGAAGGTTAACGCCGGGGCGCAATTCTTCCAGACAAATCTAGTATACGACGTAGAGCGAATGGAAACCTGGCTAAATGAACTTGCCAAGCGAGGTATCCTTGATAAAGTCTTCATTATGGCAGGTATTACGCCACTTAAAAGTCTGAAAATGGCGCGCTATATGACCGAGGTGCCGGGTGTATGGGTTCCGGAAGGGATATTGAAGCGCATGGAAGCTGCCGATGCTGCCGGGAATGCACAGGAAGAGGGAGTACAAATCGCGCTGGAGTTGGCGCGCAAAATCAAAGGGTATGAAAAGCAGGGCATCCATGGGCTGCACATCATGCCGGTTGGCTGGGAGGATGTTGTTCCACGCATCGTTAAAGAAGCAGGATTATTAAGGGTGATGAACCCGGGTGCTTGAGACGTGAATAATTCGGCAATGCTTACTCTTGCCATTCTTGCTGGCGGCAAGTCAAAGCGTATGGGACGGGATAAATCCGTTTTACCTTTCCAAGGGGAAGAGCTAATTCAGCGTGTTATCAATAGGTTATCAGGATTAGCCGCCGAGGTAATCATAATTGCGTCCCAAGACTTATGAAAACTATCCAATTGGCATAAGAATTGCAGAGGACATATTACCAGGACGCGGACCATTGGGAGGTTTATTTACCGCACTCTCTGTTGCAACAAAGGAAGCAGTGGCACTGGTTGCTTGCGATATGCCATTCGTTAGCCCGGTCTTATTAATTCATCAAATGGAAATCCTTGCGACCGATGAATTGGATGTCGTTGTACCGTCGTCGGAGGAAGGACCTGGAACCGCTCCACGCCATTTACCGCAGGAATACATGCCTCCCGGTAGTAGATAAAGCAATTCATTCAGGTGAGCAACGACTGATATCCTGGTTTCCCGACGTGAAAGTGCGAATTTTGACAAAAGATGAGACCAGACCGTTTGATGCCCTTGGTCTATCATTTTTGAATGTTAATACTCCGGAAGAGCTGCTGGCGGCTGAAAAACTGGATGGGATTCCCCGAACCAATTCGGATAGATTGAAGAAGGCGGAAATATGACCAACAAAAAAATTGTTTATAAACCTGTTTCACAAAAAGTCGAAGCTGTAGTCAAGCGAACACGGCCATCAAGCAAACGCAATTCTTAATATTCTGGTCGAATTACAGTCTCTGAACGGGGCTTTGACAGTCGAAGATTTGGATGAAGTGGCCCGTTGCCTAGAGCTACCACCCGCTAAAGTATATGGGGTGGCTTCCTTTTATTCCATGCTTGAAATATCACATGATTCACCCTCCATTGCCAAATCCATTATCCGGGTATGTGATGGACCAGTGTGCTGGCTTTGTGGAGGGGATGTTAAAGCAGTCAGCAATTTGGTAAAGGAAACACGGTCAGACTTGAAAATCGAGCGAACAAGCTGCCTCGGTCTATGCGATCGTGCGCCTGCTGCAATTTTGGGTGATGTTCAGATTGGTCCAGTCCCGATGAATCAAGGTATCGACATGCTCGCGAAACGACATTTCGAGACCGGATGATTATCATGCATCCCGCCCCGGAGAAATTCGAGTCATGCTGGCGAATGCCGGAAAGATTGATCCTGATTCACTGGATTCTGCCCTATCGATGGGTGCATACAACGGATTGCAAAATGCATTAAACCGCACTCCAGGAAGAGGTGATTGGTGAGGTGGAGAATTCCAACCTTAAATGGACGCGGTGGAGCGGGATTCCCAGTGGGGAGGAAATGGCGATTTGTGTTTCAGGCACCTCGATACCCCCAAATATGTTGTGTGCAATGCCGATGAATCTGAACCGCTCATATTCAAAGATAGAGTATTAATCGATACCAATCCCTACCAAATATTGGAAGGAATGACGATTGCTGGATATGCAACTGGAGCCACCAACGGATTTATTTACATCCGGGGTGAATACGCTAAACCAGGCACGACGATTGGAGAATGCAATTGATCAGGCTGTATTCAGCGGGTTGGTTGGGGGAAAACATTGTGAGGAGCGGCTGGTCGTTTAATATTCATGTGCACCAAGGTGCGGGAGCATATATATGTGGAGAGGAAACCGCATTACTCGAATCTCTTGAAGGCAATCGTGGTGAACCCAGAGCGCGACCGCCATATCCCCCTACTTCAGGGTATTTAAAACTTCCTACGCTGGTAAATAACGTAGAAAGCTTTGCTGCTGTACCCGCAATTTTGACGCGAGGTGCAGAGTGGTATAAAAACCTGGGTGATAAAGGTACCGGCGGAACCAAAGCTTTATATGGTTTTGGGTCACGTAAACCGTCCGGGATTATTTGAAGCACAGTTTGGCTTGTCTCTTCGTGAACTTATCGATAAATTCGGGGATGGATTACTACCTGGCTCGAAATTCCATTTTGCTTTATGCGGCGGAGCGGCTGGGACTATCGTGGATGAGAGTTTGTTGGATGTGCCCATTGATTACAATTCTGCGGCTAAGGGAATTTCGATGGGAGCGGGTGCCTTTATGGTTTGCGATACCCGGGTTTCGCCAGTAGCTTTGTTGCGGGAATTAATGCACTTTTTTAAAGTGGAATCGTGCGGAAAATGCACCCCCTGCCGAATTGGAACTTCTCGCTGTTACGAATTGCTTACTCGTCTCGCAGATGGGAAAGGGAAAAAGGGAGATATCGAGGAATTATCTCTCCTTGCTGATATTATGCAGGTTTCTTCTTTTTGTGGTTTGGGACAATCGGTCCATTTACCAATCAATTCTGCTTTAACTCATTTCGGTGAAATTATTTGCAGCTGGAATTGGTGGGAGTTGATTCGATGTCGATCAACTTAACGATAAATGGTAAATCGATCCAGGCGATTGAAGGTCAGACAGTTCTTGAAGCCGCACGAGAGAACGAGATCATTATCCCCACACTCTGTAATCATAAAGACCTTTCACCTGTAGGGTCTTGCAGGCTTTGCCTGGTTGAAGTGGAAAAAATGCGCGGACAAGTGACAGCCTGTAATCTTCCCGCCACAGATGGGATGGTCATTCTAACTGAAACACCTTTACTCGAACATTCCCGAAAAACCATATTAGCCTTGCTTCTTCAAAACTACTCGGATGCTGGTTATACCTTGCGTGATGGGTCCCTAACTGAATTCGAATACTGGCTAGATTACTACGATATTCACACAAACACCGATAAAATAAATATTCCTCGATATAGAGTTGATAGTGATCCAAACCCATTTGTATGGGTGGACCTAAATAAGTGCATCCTTTGCACTCGTTGTGTCCGGGCTTGCGAGCAGGTGCAAGGCCGCTTTGTGTGGGGAGTCGGAGAACGAGGAAACCAGACTCGAATTATTGCGGGGGCGGATACAACCATGCTGGAAGCTCGGTGCGAGTCATGCGGAGCTTGCGCAGCATATTGCCCCACCGGTGCATTGGATCACAGACTTTCGATCAAAGAAGGAGTTGCTGATCGGAAAGTATTAACCACCTGCACTTATTGTGGAGTGGGCTGCCAATTTGATCTGAATGTCAAAAATGGCAAAGTAATAATGGTCACATCGAATCCAGACGCTCCAGTAAATGGAATGCATTTATGTGTGAAAGGCCGCTACGGATATGATTACATTCACCACCCAGATAGATTGACTGTTCCACAAGTACGGAGATACCTCCTTGAAGGAGGTGAAAAGATATTCTCCGGGTCAGCTTGGGAATGGGTAATAACGGATTGGGACACTGCTTTCGAAATCACTGCCAGCAAATTATCAAGCTCAAAAGATCGGTTTGGAAGTTCAAGCATTGGAATATTAACCTCCGCGAAATGTTTGAATGAAGAAACCTACCTAATGAATAAACTTGCACGGCAGGTTTTGGGAACGAATAATATTGACCACTGTGCCCGTCTTTGTCACTCATCCACAGTGGCTGGTTTAGCCATCTCTTTTGGTTCGGGTGCCATGTCCAATTCAATGGAGGATGTTGCTGAGAAAGCAGCCGCCATTTTAATCATAGGGTCCAACACTACCGAACAGCATCCGGTATTTGGTTCGCGACTTCGCCAGGCAGTGCTCCGCCGCGGGACTAAATTAGTTGTTGTCGACCCACGACGGGTTGACATAGCGGATTTCGCAAAACCAGCATATGGAGGCCTGTATCTTCGGAACAAGCCAGGGACGGATATTGTCCTCATTAATTCGCTCATGCACATTATTCTAAATAAAGGCTGGGAAGATAAAAACTTTATCGAAACAAGGACGGAGAATTTCGAGGAGTTGGTTGCGACCATTAAAAACTATGCACCTGAAATGGCAAGTGAAATTACCGGGGTTTCCGTTGATAAACTCTATCTGGCTGCCGAAATCCTGGCTCTAAATAAACCGATGGCAGTAATTTGGGCAATGGGGATAACACAACACATTGTTGGCGTTAGCAATGTGATGAGCCTTGCAAATCTTCAAATGTTGCTTGGTAACATGGGTGTGGAGGGCGGAGGGGTGAATCCGCTGCGAGGCCAAAATAACGTACAGGGAGCATGCGATATGGGTGGGCTCCCGAATGTCTTCTCTGGGTATCAGAGTGTTTCAAGTGAAGCAGACAGGAAAAAATTTGAAGTAGCATGGGGAGTACCGTTACCCAACAAGGTAGGCTTGACTACGACCGAGATGATTACCAAATGTGAAGATGGCGAGATTCGTGCATTATATATTTTGGGTGAAGATCCCATCATGAGCGATCCGAATACTGGACATATCCGGCATTGCCTCGAGCGGTGTGAGTTTCTGGTGCTGCAGGAAATATTTCCTTCTGAAACATCAGCATATGCAGATGTAATGCTTCCCGGTGTCAGCTTTGCGGAAAAAACCGGGACTTTTACAAATACAGAACGGCGAATACAATTGTGCAGAAAAGCAATTGAACCGCTGGGACAGGCAAAACCTGATTGGCAAATTACAGCCGAAATTGCCGCGGCGAATAATCGGGATCAGGAAACAGAAAATCCACGTGACACCAAATTCTGGTTGGAATTATCGAGATACGAATGACATAATGGCTGAAATTGCCGCGGTCACTCCATCCTACGCTGGGGTATCGTTTGCCCGGTTGGAGGCTGGCGATCGTTTGCAGTGGCCAGTCCTGGGAGTCGATCATCCAGGAACGGCCGTTCTTCATGTAGGGAAATTCACACGAGGAAAAGGAAAATTCGCGCCAATTGATCACATCCCTCCAGCTGAGATGCCGGACCGTGAATTCCCGGTCTTGCTATCCACCGGGAGGGTACTATATCATTGGCATGGCGGTCAGATGACCCGTCGTGCCAAGGGACTGATGAGTGTCTATGACCGAGCGCTTGTGGAAATTAATCCGGATGATGCCTCCCGCTGGAACTTGAATGATGGAGCTCGAATACGTGTGACTTCACGCAGAGGCAGTATCGAGGCAAATGCATGGATAACAGAACGGGTACCCCCTGGAATGATTTATGCGAACTTTCACTTCCCGGGTGCATCCGCCAACGAGTTGACCCATAATTCGCTGGACCCTGTTGCGAAAATACCGGAATATAAGATAAGCGCTGTGCGGGTAGAGGCAGTGAAAGATGATCGCGCGGAAAATCAAATGAGTGAGATCAGATAAACACCCAATATTGGGAGTGCGAAGTGAACATTCTCGGTGTGACATACTTCCTTAATGGCTTTCTAATGATCGCGACGCCGATTGGATTGGCGATCTATTTGGCACGGAAATTTAAACTAGGCTGGAGATTGTTCTGGGTGGGAGCAGCTACTTTTATTATTTCGCAAATAGTGCATATTCCGTTCAATGCGTTGATTAACCCGGTTTTCAACCAGTTTGGTTTTATTTCCTTACCAAAAGTGTATCAAAATATAATCCTCTCACTGTTCTTTGGATTTAGTGCAGGATTATTTGAAGAAATTTCCCGCTATGCAATGTATCGTTGGGTCGCAAAGGAAGCCCGAACTTGGGGTAGCGGATTATTAGTCGGGGTTGGTCACGGCGGCATAGAAGCCATCATTCTTGGTCTTTTGGTTCTTTACGGTTACATCCAAATGCTTGCCGTACGTGGAGTGGATATTTCCACAATTGTCACTCCTGATAGAGTTGAGCTGGCAAAAGAACAAATCCTGGCATATTGGTCTGCTCCCTGGTATATGACCTTGCTTGGCGCATTAGAGCGCTTTTTTACGATTCCGCTTCATTTGGCATGCTCCATACTAGTTTTGCAGGCGTTTACGCGCAAACAATCCTGGTGGGTAGCCTTTGCGATCCTTTTCCACGCTGCAGCGGATGGCGTGGCTGTTTTTGTTTTGCAGATCGGATTTTCAACGGTTGCAATCGAAGGAATTATCGGGATCTTCGGAATAATCAGCGTCTTTATTATTTTTAAACTTAAAATGCCTGAACCCGTGCAGAACACTGCCATGGGGGGAGTTAAAATGTTTGAGTTCAAGCCACAGCAAATCATTGAGAGCAAGGAAACCCTGGACGATACTCGATATCAATAGAGAGGAATTATGATCCATACTGAAAATTTGTCTAAGAAATTTGGTTCACTCCTGGCTGTGGAAAGCCTGAGTTTGGATGTGGCAGAGGGGGAGGTGTTTGGTTTTCTCGGTCCGAATGGCGCCGGAAAAACTACCACCGTCCGCATGCTGACCAGCCTTATCGGGCCAACAGGAGGGTTGGCAACCGTGGCTGGGTTCGAAGTTGGGAAGCATGATACAGATATTCGCCGCACCGTGGGAGTCCTGACCGAAACTCCTGGAATGTATGATAATTTATCAGCTGAATACAACCTGCGTATCTTTGCAGAGTTGTATGAAGTTAAAGATGGAAAAGGGCAAACTGAAAAGTATTTGAAATTGCTCGGATTATTTGAACGTCGGTTGGATGCTGCTGGAACTTTTTCAAAGGGCATGAAGCAAAAATTGGCAATTGCACGAGCGTTACTGCATGAACCTCGCATCCTTTTTCTGGATGAACCGACTGCTGGATTGGATCCGGAAGCATCACACCTTGTGAGAGAATTCATTTCTGAACTCAAAAAGGAAGGGCGTACCATATTTCTATGCACTCACAACCTGGATGAAGCAGATCGATTGTGCGACCGAATCGGAGTATTCAAGTCACGCTTGTTGGTAATTGATACCCCGGCAAATCTTCGGACTTCAGTATTTGGGAGGAAAGTGGTATTTCACCTTCGAGAGGCAAATGATATTTTTGCCGTCGAAGTGCGGAAATTGGATTTTGCCAGGGAAGTAAAAACTGTTGATAACAAACTTGTGGTTACATTGGATAACCCCGAAGCCAAAAACCCTGAAGTCATCCGTGTTCTGGTTAACGCTGGAGCCGATATTCAATTCGTCGGTGAGTTACGTCATTCACTGGAAGAAGTATATTTGCAGCTTGTAAAAGGTGCATAATATGAAGAAAATAAAAACTATCGTTCGTAAAGAATGGGCGGAAGTATTTAAAAACCGGATGGTTGTATTTACAGTCGCTTTCCTCCCACTGCTAATGACAGCAATTCCCCTGGGGGTTATATATGGCACACGCGGTTCAACAAGCGCTATTGGCGGGAATGCCACGAGTAGCGGGCTTCCGTCAGGCATGGCACAATCCATGTGCCCGAGCGGGTTAAGTGGCAGTGATTGTTTCCAAGTTTTCATGGTTAGTCAGTTTATGATGCTTTTTATGCTGGTGCCAGTTGCGATTCCTGTAACAATCGCAGCTTACTCGATCGTAGGTGAGAAAACCACTCGCAGCCTGGAACCCTTGCTGGCAACACCCATAACGACTGTTGAATTATTGATGGGGAAATGCCTTGCAGCAGTCATCCCCGCAATTATTGCCACTTATGGAGCGTTTGGGGTTTTTGCCCTTGGAACATGGATCATCGTAGCAAATAAAACTCTATTGGTGGCATTATTGGATGTCCGTTGGCTTATTGCCATATTCCTAGTTGGACCATTATTAGCCGTAATGGCAGTGACGTTTTCCTTAATGATTTCATCGCGAGTAAATGATCCCCGCGTAGCGGAACAGGTCTCCATGATCGTTATTGTTCCTGTTTTAGCAGGTTTTTTTGGACAGGTGGCAGGCTTGTTTGTACTCAATAAACAGATCATTTCGATAGTCGCCTTGATCATGCTCGTGCTGGATGCGATCCTCCTTTATTTGACGACTCGCGTTTTCCAACGTGAGCAAATTCTTACAAGATGGAAGTGAAACTATGAAAAGATATCAGTTTGCTTTGGTGATCGCAGTATTTGTCAGCCTGTTTCTTTCGACAACAGTTTTCTCACAAACCGAAGAACTTTCCTTGAAGATGTCACGCGATTTTGGATATGGAGGTTTTAACAATGACATTCAAGGTCTTTTTTCCATGAAGGTTACGGGACCTGGAGACCTGGTGAAAGTGGTTTTTTATATCGACAGCGCGGTATTGGGGGAGGTTACACAGGCACCGTTTAATTTGCAGTTTCAAACGGATGATTTCCCCCTTGGTCAACACATCATGTCAGCAATTGGATTTTCGTCAAGCGGACAACAATATACTTCCAACAAAATCGCCAGTAATTTCGTTTCTGCTTCGGTAGGGAACAAGGCAGGATTACAGATAGTAATCCCAGTTCTGGTAATCGTTTTTGGTGCCATCCTGCTTTCTTTTGTAATCCCTCTAATATCCGGACGCGGAAAAATCCAAAACCTTCCGCTTGGAGCTGAACGCAAATATGGTACCGGGGGGGGAATATGTCCAAAATGCCACCGCCCATTCGCCCTCCCGTTTTTTGGTTTACATTTTGGAATTTCCAAACTTGCCCGCTGCCCCTATTGCGGTAAATGGAGCGCGGTTCGAATCCAACCAATTTCAAAATTGCGGGAAGCAGAACTGGCAGAAATTGAGTGGGGAAAAACTAAAGTCCAGGAAGAAACAGAAGAGGAGAGAATGCGTAAGGAAATTGATGATTCGAAATTTCAGTGACGGCACACCAATGGTGCTTTAATTCTCAATCTAAGGTGAGAAAATTTATCTGATAGTTGTAGAATATCGAATAATACCTGGTCAGAGAGAACCGCAGAATTGCTTTTCACGCTGCTTGCTTTTACACGCGAGTGATAAGCCCCGGCAAATAATTGGATTTCGATACATAAGCTCTCAAAAGGGTGGATTTGCATACTTTCAAAGGGCATCGGTAAACGAGGTGGGGCGGTGCAGCCAATCGAAGTTTGTTGTGGCTTAAATAAAAGCTCCAATTTGGCATCCTTAATATTGGCATGTGAAATCACCAGATAAATGTCTGACATCCTTACAATTCTTTTGAAATGCGCATAGCCAATATCCCATAATTTATATATGCATATTCTTAGCCGCGATAAACGATAAACCTTTTCCTGTTAGAGCCCAAGCGGATTTATCGCAAGCAGCCACCTTATCCATGAAATTCTGCTGCAAATTATCCCAGTCTCCAGATTCGATCACTTCATTCTTATCCCGGAAGTAATCGAGAATGTCTGATGGGTGAGCGCGTGTTTGCTCGATAGCAACATCACCGCCTTCATGTTTGGCAGATATATTGGCAACGTGGTCTGCAATCTCGAGCAATTCCGCCCGTCGGTCATACGGCTGAATTACGATGCTTTTCCAGGTTTCTATAATATGATGTTCGAATCGAACAACTTCTTCAAAACCAAGGGCTTTCCTGAATTGAGAAGTCACCTCCATGGTCTGATTGTTAATCGAATTAGACCAGTTAAACCCAATGAGAGGAGAGGTACCATCATCCCTACTGAATAGTTTGGCTGCCAGCATGATCCACAATGCATGATAGGGATTATCAGAGCCAAAGAAGACAGAAATTTTAAACTGGATGTCTACACCTAAACGATATAAGAGAAACCCCAGCAAAATTGTTCCGGCATTAAAATTCAACACATGCTGTACACCAAAGTTGGTGTAGTAATACAGGAACTCGTCCAGCCACATCAGCGCATGCTCATTTGGTTGCCCAATTCCACCAAAATAACCGGTGATTGTTTCTGGGCCACCCAAGTGAGGGTTGGAACCGTCAGTTCCCTTCGTATCAAGAGTTTCAACAAAGGATGCCCCCATGATATCCAGTGCGGCCACTATGGCAGGCAGGTCACCATCCAGTTCAGATTCTTTCATTTTTCGAACTGCGATAAAGCGCCCAGGAATAAGACTGCGATCTTTAATGGCTCGCTCACACATTGGACGAATCCAGGGGAAGTATTGCAGGGCAGAAACCTCGAGGGTGACTGCAAAAGCATCATTAAAACTCATTCCTTTTGCTTTTTCTCCCAATACACGGGTTCGGTATTCCGCGATTGAAGTAAATCTGCCAGTGTCGCGTTGTTCAACCAACCAATTTAGATCACCGACGTAAGCGGGGGCGCGCTCCTTGACGATTTTCAACAAATGGTCGAGTTTACGCGAACTCTCGGTGTTTACGATTTATCTCATCAGGAGTGCCATATTTGACAACAACAGAGAGAAAGTCGGTCATCACTTTCTCATTTGGATCAAGCAAGACAGAATTAATAATCTTCAGACGTTCTGTGGGAATGGCAAGTAGAGAACGCAGATCTTTGTCCATAATTCTCCTAATATATAAATCCGAATTTCCCAATTTCCAAAATACTCAATCCAACATCTTCTTCAATTCATAGAATTCTTCATCAGGCATTCCAAACCAGTTTTCAGGTTGCGGAAACTGTTTACCAATGACTTCATTGTGATAATTCTTCAAGCCATTGAGAATAACTTCCCCTGCATTGCCATATACCTTTGCCATCTTTGGTTTAAATTTTGGATAAAGACCAAACATATCGTGGTAGATCAGCAATTGACCATGTGCATCTGGTCCTGAGCCCAAGGACATGATAATGCAGTTCTCTGCCCGTTCAGTGATTAGTTTACACAGCCGATCAGGGACCATTTCTAGAAGGATGCAAAACGCTCCAGCTTTTTCAAGCGCTTTTGCATCATCGAGGATCCTTTTTGCCAAAATGGCAGACTTACCTTGTACTCGGAAACCACCCAAGGCGCTGACTGATTGAGGTGTTAATCCGAGGTGGCCAATTGCAGGGATTCCGGCTTCCACGATGCCTTTGATCCGATCCGCCATAGCCGTACCGCCTTCTAGCTTTATTGCATCACAAGCGCACTCTGACATAAATCGACCAGCGTTGCGGATTGCGGTTTCCACAGAAGGTTGGTAAGTCATATAGGGCATATCGCCGACTACAAATGCAGTAGGGGCTCCTCGCCGAACTGCCTGGGCATGACGGACCATATCGTCCATCGTTACCGGCAGGGTACTGTCATAACCCAGCATTGTCATCCCAAGACTATCTCCAACCAGGATCATTTCGATCCCTGCCAGCTCCTGCAGGAAAGCAGTTGGATAATCGTAACAGGTCAACCAGGTAATTGGCTGGTTGTCAGTGACTTTTTTATAAAGATAAGGAATGGTAATTTTCTTGCGAGGTGCTGTTGGAGTTTCAGACATGTGTTCTCCTTTTCTTAAAGTAGGAAGGAATTATTTGAAGTATAGAATAAAAAGACCGGGGAGGCAAGGTAATCTATCCCGACTATTAAAATGCGCAAGTCTCCACCAAATGGAAATAATCTTAGGCGTGCAAAATTCCTCATAAATCCTTTTCTATTGGACGGCAGAGGAAGTTATTCGTATAGTACGATTCCTCGCGTAGGAAGTCGAATTAAATTCACTTTCCCACTTTAAGAGTTAATTTTAATGAAAACCAGTGGATGCTATCACTATCAAATTGTCAACAATTAATTAATAAATAGCACGCCATCAGGAATATTCCTGCATGGCGTGCTATTTATGCTGTTTCAGGTAATAGTTATACTTATTTTGAAGGGAGGTGATATTAAGGTTGGACTACCGACCAATCAGCTTGAGCAGACATACTGTTTGGACTGGTCACGATAGCCTTGATATAATATTTGCCGCAATCGGTTTTGTACGCCCCACCTGGATCGAATGATTGAGTAGATGCTTTGATGAAGGTCAGTGTGACATCTCCCGGGCTGTTGAGGAAGGTACCGTCCCCATTATAAATCGAGACATGATACACCACCGTTGCAGGTCCGTTGGTTGTAATGGTTACCTGGAAATTTACAACATTTGGACCGCCACAAAAACCATGCAGGACTGCGCCTGAACTTACTGATACTGCCACACTGGTGACAAGGCCAGTCGGAATGGGCACGATGGGTACAAGCGCAAGATTCCCAAATGTGTTGGTAACAGCTGCTGACACCCAGCAATACGTCCCAGGGTTTTGCGGACTTTCGATCTGCCACCACGACATACCTGCGATGGTGGCATAAATGGGAACTGTGCTGCCGTTAGCCAATCCGCCCACTGAAGAAAACGCAGTCGCGGGTCCATATCGGCAGTTGGCGGGTTCCGTCTTTGGGGTGACCATTGCTGCAGATGATGTTGGAATAAGAACAGGTGTAGGTGAAACGGAGGTAGGGTTAGGTACAGGAGTCGGAGATTCGGTCGGACCTGGTGGAGGAGGAGAGACAGAGGGATTGTTATTCAAAACCGGGGCAAGGAATAGGTTGAAAGATGTTGCCGATGCTGGGTTGGATGCCACAGGAACCGGGTAGCCAATTGAAGGAAAGGAGCCGGAAAAGAGCCATCCTGCCTTGGTGACCGATACATGGCAGGTACCAGCAGGTAAATTACTAAAGTTGAATAACCCATCGGGTCCGGTAACCTGACTTTGGTTCGGACCGCAATCCGCGAGGATGACTTCCGCGTCGTTCAGGACAACTTCTCCAGGATCTATACTGCCATTCCCATTCATGTCACCATAAACAGCGCCCTGAACAATCCCCCCGATTGCTGGTGTTGCAGGAGCACACGAAGCTAAAAATAATCCTGCAATAGCGCAAGTGTAGACAAACCGACTCAATAAACTTGTCTTTAACATAGTTTTTACTCCTCTCCGGTTGATTCATGGATACTATATCATATTTGTCCCAATTATCAACACCTGGAAAGGGTTTATAAGGAATTGACCTCTCAGATTAATTCCCATACTATAATTGGATATTATTTCAGTTCAACGGAGGTAATGATGTCAAATATGGGACGCCGCGGTTTTTTACTATTTAATAAATTATTCATGGTCCCAATGTTTCAACTTGGATTGGGACAGTTTGTCGGTAATAAAATATCAGGGTATATCATGGTTGTTAAAACGACCGGTCGAAAGACCAGAAAGATTCGTTATTCTCCCGTAAGTTACGCCATTCATAATGGAAATGTTTACTGTATAGCAGGGTGGGGGCGACGAACTAATTGGTACCTGAACATGACTGCATCGCGCGAGGCAGAACTTATCCTTCCAGGGGGAGCATATTACGGCAGAATTGATGAAGTTGATGACTTGGAGGAAAGAAGAATCGTCCTGCGGAAGATCCTTCAAAACGCAGGGTTTGCTGGCTTCCTGGAAGGTTTTAATCCCTTCCGGGTGACAGATGAAGTCATGCTCCAAAAAACAGCTTGTATGCCTTTGGTGCGCATTCACCCGGTGGGTATTGGAAATGGTGCCGGAGATCCTGCAGGTTATTCATGGGTGTGGAATGTCGTTTTCGTTGCTTCGCTAATCCTAGCTAGCATTGTACTAATCCGTTAGCTGAGAAAAGGATCATTATCTTCTTTCGAGCAGTCCAATAATCTAGATCTTGAAACACTTATTCCCGACGCCAAAAGGTGGAGAGATATGGTGGGATCACTTGAGTGTAGTGTTCCCAAGAACCGGGCTGGGCTCTTTCATCTGTTATTATCCATTCCCACAACCCAAGCAAATTAAAACCGTTACTAACCATCGAGTTAAAAACCATCCCCAATGTATGCCTGTACTCATGCGGGCTGGCACATTTCGTAGTTGGTCGATCCGGGAGAACTACATCCCAGTCTGGAAATTTTATTGAAAGATCTTCCCCTTCCCGGTAGGGGCAGTTTAGAGCATATGCGTTACCGTCCCATTTATCTTCATCAATTCCAATGGCAAATGGGTTCGCGAATTGCAGAAAATAAATCCCATTTGGTTTTAGTACTCGATGAACTTCACGAAAAACCGGTTCGACTGTCGGTACGAAATTTATCGAATATACCTGCCATACAATATCAAAATCAATATCTGGAAAGGCTGTCAGGTTGCGCATATCTCCCTGGACCAGTTTGATTTCCAGATCATGGTGTGCCGCGGCTTGTTGGTCCCTTTCGAGCTGCACATCCGACAAGTCCAAAACGGTTACGCGAGCTCCCAATAACCCAAAAGCCACTGAGTCCTGCCCACCACCGCTCGCAAGGCACAGAACATTTTTCCCCTCCACATTTTTCAGCACGTCATGGCGACAAATATATTTAGTCGCCTGTTCCCGGGTAAAATTCAGGTATGGTTGGGAATACTCCACATTAGCCCGTGCTAATGCATTCCACCGCTCCCGATTTGTATTGATAAAATCATCCATAGTGGCTCCATGATTCAGCTTCTCGAGAATATCCTTAAAGCAAGGGATACGCCATGTTTGCGATGTTTACTTTATCTCCTGGATAGCATTTGGCATTGCCATCCCATATGCTTTTTCTTTCTCGTATTTGAATTGCTGGGTGTAGAGGCGATAATAATGGCCGCGCAATTTGACCAGCTCTGGGTGCGTGCCAATCTCAGCTATTTTTCCATCTTCAATTACCACTATACGATCAGCGCGACGGATTGTGCTCAGTCTGTGTGCAATTATGAATGATGTTCTGCCAGTCATCAACGCCTCCATACCGCGTTGAATTAATGCTTCAGTAAGAGTGTCAACGCTGGAAGTGGCTTCATCCATAATAAAAATCTCGGGCTTTGAAATAACCGCACGCGCCAGACTAATAAGTTGTTTCTGTCCTACTGAAAGTAAATTTCCGCCTTCACCAACTTCCTGGTCATAGCCTTTTTCAAATGCATTAATAAAATCGTGTGCTCCTGCAATCTTCCCTGCAGATTCAACATCTTCCTTTGAAGCATCCAGTCGACCATACCGAATATTCTCGCGAATAGACCCGGAGAACAGATGCGGTGTCTGAAGAACGATACCCACACGCGAGTGGATACTTTGCTGCGTGTAATCGGTATAATCCCTTCCGTTGATGCGAATAACACCTTCTTTTGGTTCATAGAATCGACAAAGGAGATTAACGATAGTGGTTTTTCCACCTCCGGTCGGTCCAACCAAAGCTATGGTTTCGCCTGGTCGTACCTTTAGCGAGAAATCAGTAAGGATCGGATTATGGTCCTCATAGTAAAAATGTACATGGTCAAATTCAATCTCGCCTTGGATGGTCTCCGCTGCGAAGGAATCTTTACGATTTTGGATCTCAGGGATAGTGTCCAGCAGCTTAAAGATACGTTCTGCAGACGCAATGGAGTGTTGCATGTCAGCATAAACACGTGCTAAATCTTGCACCGGCCAGATCATGAAGGTCAGGTATGACACAAAAGCGTGAATATCACCAACCGAAAATTTTGCAGTCATGCTCTGCATCCCTCCATACCAGACAATAGCGCCTAAGGCAAAGGCGGCAACTATTTGAACGGTTGGCAGGAAAAGTGCTGATAACCAGGCAGCGCGGTAAGAAGCCTTGAACATATCGTCCGTCAAGACTGAGAATTCATTCAGGTTTTCAGTTTCGCGACCTAGGGCTTTAACCACTCGCACGCCCTGGATATTTTGGTTAAATTCTCCTGTAATCTTGGAATTCGCCTTGCGCGATTTTCGGAATTCCACCAGAATCTTCCTTCGAAAATTTATCGCGATTATTAATAAGATAGGAATTATCGCAAAGACAATTAGTGCTAATCTCCAGTTCAGGATCATCATGAAGATGACCGATGTGATTATGCTTACGATTGCCCAGGTGACATCAAGGGTTCCCCAAGTCATGAGACTAGAAATTCGGCCCGAGTCTGATGTTACTCGTGACATCAGACGTCCAACAGCATTTTGGCTGTAGTATGAAAGAGATAAATCCTGCAAGTGGTTGAAAACTGCTTTGCGGATATCATATTGGACTCGCTCTCCAAGGATTCCGACCAGGAAAATGAAAATATAGACTGAAATTGCCTGTACCAATTGCAGCCCACCATAAAATGAAGCGTATCTCAATAAGGTGGGAATGCTTTTCTGGGCAATGCCCTGGTCAATCATATCCTTATTTATGAATGTGAACAACGCGTCAAGGCTGGCAGTGAAAATAATAGCAACAAGGAATCCGACCATCCAACGCCAATGTGGTTTTACCAACCCCAAGATGCGTTTGAATGTGGGAGCCGTAAGTTGAGTCGTATATTCTTCTTCTTCAAGTTCAATCAAATCGTCAGGCATTGGGATACTCCAGCAGGAATGATCCTGCTTAAATTATGTTTCATATAAAAGCGATCTCTTTTTCCAGTTCTTCATCTATACGGGTTTGAATTTCAAAAATCTTTCGATACATACCGTCTTGCGAAACCAATTCTTTATGTTTTCCCATTTGAACAATCTTCCCTTTGTCCATGACCAATATTAAGTCTGCGTTCATCACAGACTGGATCCGGTGAGCAATGATGAATGTGGTTCGGTTTTTCATCAATTCGTTTATTGCATTCCGGATTTCTGCTTCAGTCTCGGTATCAACGCTTGAAGAAGAATCGTCCAGGATTAAGATTCGTGGGTTTTTCAGCAACGTGCGTGCCACAGCCACACGCTGCTTTTGTCCTCCTGAGAGAGTTACCCCTTTTTCACCTACAAGGGTGTTGTAGCCGCTTGGAAAGGAAAGGATGACATCGTGGATGGCAGCAGCACGGGCGGCCAGTTCGATCTCCTCCTGTGGTACGTCACGACCGACTCCATAAGTAATATTCTCTCGAATGGAGCGGCTGAACAGGAAAGGTTCCTGCTCAACAATTCCGATTTGCTTGCGCAGATACTCACGCGGATACTCTTTCAATTCCTCGTTATCGAGCAGGATGCGCCCATCGGTGTATTCGTGAAATCGTGGTAATAAGTTAACCAGGGTGGTCTTTCCAGAACCAGTTGAACCAAGAAGCGCAACAGATTCACCAGGCCGCACGGTGAACGAAATATTTTTCAAAACATCATTGTTTCCATCACTATATTGGAACGTAACGTTTTCGAATACAATTTGACCATCCACCGATCCCGAAACATGGACAGACCCGTCAGAAAGAGGTTCACGGTCCTGCTTGACAATTTCCATCAACCGGTCGTAAGACACCAGGCCTGTGGACGTGTTCACGATAATACGACCAAGGTTGCGCATAGGCCATATTAGCCACACAACGAGGCCCACATAAGCGGGGTATGTTCCAATTGTAATCTCACCATGCACTGCCAGGATGCCGGCATAGATAAACCCAGCAAGCATCTGGAAACCACATAGCAGATCTGACAAAGGCCAAAAAAGCGATTGCATCCGCATCAGTTTACGACCGCGCAGGAATTTATTCCAATTATCCTTCTCGAATTTATCTATCTCATAATCCTGACGGGCAAAGGCTTTAACCACGCGGACGCCTGTCAGGTTTTCCTGTAATGTGGTCGAAAGCTTTGCTTCTTGTTCCTGGTAGGCTTCATAAGCTTTGGTTACTTTCTTGAAAAACCACACAGAAACAAAAACAATGATCGGGACGACTGCAATTGATGCCAGAGCCAGCTTCCAGGACAACCACCAAATGGCGATAAAGTTAATCACAAATAGAAGCAGTATACGACCCACGCCGATGGCCTGGTCATTAAAAAAGGTGCGCACGGAATCCACATCTGAGGTGACTCTTTCAATTAGATCTCCTGTGGGAGTTTTGCTGTGATAGGAGAAAGACAGCCGCTGGATGTGATCAAATAGGAAGTTGCGCAAGCGTCGGGTGATGCTCTCAGCAGAGAATGAAGCCAACCGGCTGGATACATATGCGAATCCGCCCTCAAATATCGCGAGTCCCACAAACCCCAGGGCGAGCATGATCAAGGTCCGGGAAAGGGATCCTGCAAAAGGAGCAATGTTTCCGACCACAGTGTCTGCGAAATTGCGTAACAAGAGATATGTTAAGGTTTTTGAGGTCGCGCTCACTGCCAGCGCCAGGTTGGCGGCAGTGTAGGAAAGGCGATACCCGCTCATCATCTGCAGCATCCCGAAAAGCTTGTTTTTGTGCAAGGCTTTTCGAAAGTCAAAATATGTGTTGGAATTTGTTGTGGTAGTCATGATATTTCCCTGAAATCGCCGGAACTATCCGGCATGGTGCGAAAAAAAAACCACGGTGCTGGAGGCACCGTGGTGATAATCTCACTTGGGTTAATCTTTCAAAGATTAACAGGCGCACTCCGAGAAGGAAGAATCAAGCCAACTGCGTGATTAACACAGATATGCTTGAAACTGTCGGAATTCTTGAACATCATAAAGTGCGCCTCCTTTCTTTTGAAGTACATTAATGTTCCAAAGTTTATCATCCGACGGGGAAAGTTGTCAAGCAATTTTAAAAATCAAGTCCCAGTTGCTACCCTTTGAGTTAAATCATGGATCCATTTCCGAGATAAATAGCGAGATAGTCCTAAAATAAACTTGGCGCATTCCTCGGTCAAGGTCAACGCATAGACAAGTGCAATAGGGAGGTTGAACAGGAATGCTCCAGCTGCAGTGATCGGGACACCGACCAACCAAATGATAATTCCATCCAGAAAAAGGGAGAAGCGGGTATCCCCACCAGATCGTAGAATCCCAACAATAATTAAGGAGTTGGCAGAGCGCACAGACAAACCCATTGCTAAAACAACCAGAATTCTCCTGGCATCGAAAATAACCTCTGGGGAGACTTTATATAACTGTAAAAGGTTTCCCGCAAACAAAAAGACAAGAAAACCCATAAACACCGATCCAATTATTTCGATTCCAAGAGATCTACCTGCATATTTGTAAGCCTTTTCATTTTCTCCCTGACCGATAAAGTTGCCAACCAAAATCGCTGTAGCGCTGCCTATTCCAAGAAAGATAACGAAAACCAATTGGTCAATAGTTGCGACAATGTTGATTGCTGCGATCGCATTCGTTCCGATATGCGCATAGATAACACTATAAGCAGTGACTCCGGTGGACCATAAAAATTCGTTGGTGATGACTGGCAAGACCGGTTTTAGCACCGCTAAAAGGAATTTGACATCCAATTCAAACAGGTCATGGAGCGAAGCAGCCGAAGGATTTATGTGACCCCAATATACTGCTCCAACCATTAACAAACACTCAAGAAAACGAGCTATTAAGGCTGCGATTGCTGCACCCGTTACACCAAGGGCGGTGAAGCCAATTGCTTTCCAACCAAGAATTAAGGGATAGGCTATTAGGATATTGAACCCCAGGGCGGTTGTACTTACAACAAGGGGCAGCCTGACGAACCCAGTGGACCTCAAACTGGCTCCATATGCGGTGGTGACGGCATAAAAACCAAATGACCAGCCGTATATCTGCAGGTAATCACTACCAAGTTCGATTACTGCTTTGTCCTCGGTAAATATTTTCAATACTTCACTTGGGAAAAATACCGCAAGACTCCAAAATACCAGCGCGGCTCCCAAGCCCAACTTGACTGCAATTCCTAAGACACGACGAATGTTTGAAATGTCTTTCTTGCCCCATAACTGAGCCATAAACATGGCGCAGCCGCTCACAATCCCGAATAATAGAAGGTTGAGAAGAAACCATACCTGGTTTGCCAGCCCAACCGCTGCGATGGATGCGGCTCCTAATTGCCCAATCATGATAACTCCCACCATACTTAGCACCGAAGTGATCAGGCTTTGTAATGCAATGGGGAACGCTAATTTAACCAACAATCGGAAATACTCCCGGTCAGCGTAGAATTCAACGGCACGATTAATATATGAGATCAACCATTTCTCCGGATACAAAAAGCAATTACCCCCAATTATAAAGGGCGATCCTGGAAATTCCGCTCTCCTGAAAATATTAATATTGATCAAAAATTTCAAAAATGGGAATGGGGCATGTTGCTGCCGGGTCATTTACCTTTTGTAATCCATGCCAACGCGCCTTTGCCAGCAGCGCGTCCAGTGGAAAAACAAGCGGATAAGAGATATCCCCCAGTGGGAGCTTCCCAATCCAGCATTTCACCAGCACAAAAATTTCCAGGCATGGCACGTATCATCAAATGATCATCAAGTTCCTGGAAGCGAACTCCCCCAGCGCTGCTAATGGCTTCGTCTAATGGACGAGGGGAAACCAGCGTAATAGGAAGCGCTTTGATCGCGGATGCCAAACGTTCAGAATCGTAAAAATCCTTCTTTGGCACAAACTCGCGCAACAAACCAGCCTTTACACCCTTGATATTCACTACTTTTTCCAGGTGAGTTGTCATGGTTCGGGATCCGCGTGGATGGGAGAGCTTGTCCTTCAATCGTTTTTGTGTCCAGCCAGGTGCAAGGTCGAGTATTACGGTTGCGCTTCCTTTTGTTTCGATTTCATCCCGCAAAGTACCAGAAATTGGATAGATCAGGCTTCCTTCTATACCATATTTCGTTATAACAAACTCTCCTTGCTTCCGAAAATTGACACCAGTGGTATTTGTGAAGGAAATGATTACTGATTGCAGGGGAAATCCCTCAAACCTAGTGCGAAATAGTTTTGTCCAAGCAACATTAAACCCGCAGTTCGACGGTCTTAGCATAGAGACTCCAACCCCGCGCTCGCTAAGCAGCGTGACCCATTCACCTGTTGATCCAAGCTTGGACCAACTTCCACCTCCCAATGCAAGCACAACAACGCCCGGATTTACATGAGAAAGCCCGTCTGGAGTATCAAAAAGCAGCGAGCGATCATCTGCCCAACCACACCATTTGTGTTTTGTGTGGAATATAACTCCGGCAGCGCGTAATCGGGTAAGCCACATCCTTAATATCGGACCAGATTTCATTCCTAATGGAAATACTCGATCAGAGGACCCGATAAAGGTATCGATTCCGAGGTCATGTACCCAATCCAGGAGGTCATCTGGCCCAAATTCACTAAGCAGTGGCTCAAGTTTTGAGCGATATTCCCCGTATGAAGATAGAAAATCCTCCATTGACCCTGCATGGGTTAGGTTAAGGCCTCCCTTACCGGCGACAAGGAGCTTTCGTCCCACCGAGGGCATCCTATCGTAAACTTCCACTTGGTACTCCCCCCTGAATCAATACTTCAGCCGCCATAAGTCCCGCCGGACCGCCGCCGATGACCACGGCTGGATTGGAAGAAACGTAAAAATCCTTGTCCATGAAATGCAACATATCGCAAGATCATTAATACCACATTTTCAGGATATTTATTGTGAGCGTGGAATTCCCCTCAATTAGAGTATTAAAGAAATGTTTCCAATAATCCCCCCACTTCTTCCATGTTGAATACGGGACCATCCACGCAAATCAGTTTATCGCCCAAGTTGCAACGTCCGCACTTTCCGATGCCACAATGCATGCGCGCTTCCAATGTAACGTAATTATTTTTTGGAACAAACCCCATCTTCTCCTGGAGCATTTTGGTAACGAAATGGATCATTATCGGTGGCCCACAGGTGATGCTGATTGTGTTCTCCCGTGATGGAGAAATATTCTCCAGTAATTGGGTAATTAATCCAACATGTTCATTCCAGCTCTCATCAGGGCTGTCCACTGTCAAGTGAAGAGACGTATTAGGTGCTGCGCGCCACTCATTATATTCTTCAGTAAAAACGAGCAGAGATGGAGAGCGCGCTGCCCAGAGAATTGTCAGAGTGCCGTAATCTGACCGGTGATCCAGCACATATTGGATGACCGGGCGAAGAGGTGCTCCACCAATTCCCCCTCCCAACACAATTATGTTTTTCCCCTTGAATTTTTTCATCGGAAACCAATTGCCAAGCGGGCCTCTCACTCCCAGAATGTCACCTTCACCCAACTCATGTAAACCAGTCGTCACAGAACCAAGGCGTGCAACAGCAAAATCGACCAAGGGACCACGCCCGCATGTATTTGCAATCCCAAAAGGTGCTTCACCCAGTCCAAAAGCTGAGACAAAGGCAAATTGTCCCGGTTGAAAAGTTCGAAATGCTTCGCTGCCTCCATTTTGCAATTCCACCCGGAAAAGTTTTATATCTACTGCTAGGTCATGGACTTCCATCAGTTTTCCGAGGTGTGGAAGGAGTGGGTTGATATTCATACCGGTTTCTCCAGGTCGAGGAGGACTTCAGTAATATCAACCCCGGCTGGGCAAACGTCAATACATCTCCCGCAACCAGTACATGCCGCTGCATCACCCTGACCATATTGTTTGGAAAAATATTCAAATTTGCAATATATGCGGTTGCGGAACCGCTCCCCCTTCTCAGAGCGGGGTTTATGCCCCCCTGCGACGAGACGATAATTTTCCCCGGAACACGAATCCCAGCATCTGATGCGTTCGAAGTTGACCAGGAGAAAGGACTTCATCTCGAATTATGAAACATCGGCAGGTTGGGCAGACGAATGCACAGGCTCGACAAGAAAGGCAGCGCTCCGATATTTTTGTCCAATACTCATCGGAAAAATGTTCAAGAAATGTATTGATTTTCGGAATGATGAACTGCTTCTTGTAATCTTTTGGATGATACCCATCAATTGTTTCCTTCCATTCACCTCCGGGGATGAGGAACCGACCTTTCTCGGTTACTGCTTCGACCAAATATCCAACATCGGTGGAAAAAAGCATGATATCAACATCGCGTGAATCATCGGGAGCACCACCGACAGAGGTGCAGAAACAGGATGAACCGGGAGAGTTGCAAGCCAGCCCGATCAGTGTAGTATTGCCACGGCGTCGGGCATAGAATGAATCCACCGGGTTGGTATCCAGGAAAAGGGAATCAAGCAACTTAATTCCATGCGCGTCACAAGGACGCACGGCAAAGATAACTGTTTCCCAATCCGGGTAAGATTCCTCAAGATGAATTTCCTGTCCTGTTTTTTGGATTGTGAACATGTGTTCCGTTGCGGGGAAGAATATTTCCTTGACAGATATTATGGGGCGTCCAGAAGGAGGTGACTGTTTTGCTGTATCACCCCAGGCGATTTCCTCGCTTTTTGTTACGGGGTGATATACGACTACTCCACCAACCTGGTGGGGAGCTATGAGAGTGCGGGCATTTGAAATTCCATCAAGCCAGGATTCAAGTTCGAGCTGTGAAATGAGCCAGCGTTGTTTATTATCTTGACGGGATTTGCTCATCTCATGTTCCCTTGTATTCACCAGACAAGATGGTCACAATTGGGGAAGGGACAACTGCATCTCCGGCACGATGATCGAATGCCGCTTCAATTTCCTCAGCGAGCTTTTGATTTATCAAGCCAATGGGGATATTCATCGGGCATGCACGTTCGCACTCGTTGCATCCCACGCACCTTCCAGCAAGGTGATAAGCCCGTCCCAAATGGAAGGTTCGCTTTTCATTTAACTCAATGCCCAAACCGATAAACGTTGAATCATCGCGCTCATATAAGCATATTGGACAATTACACATGGGACATGCCTGCCGGCAGGCATAACACCGGAGGCATCGGTCAAATTGACCAAGCCAGAATTCCATTCTTTCTGCTGGTTTTGAGTTTTGAATAACAGCAATATCATCTTTCGCAGATGACGATAACCGTGGAATATAAGAAGATGTAGAACCGCTAATAAATGAATCGCAAACTATCGGGGCTGCCTCCTGGCATGTGACGCAGCGGGATTGCAGGTACCCACTAGTAGATCTGACCCCTTCACAAGCAACACCTAGCGCATAAACAAGCTCGCGTTGGATCTGATTCTCTGCCAATAATACATTAATTGCTTTACTGTCGCATGGTTTGACTACAACCGCAACTGGTTGGGGCAGTCCTTTCCCCTTTAAAGGACGAAGTTTGGCAGGCAGGTAGGTGGTTAAATTGTTTGTGCAGTCAGAATTCCACACCAAGCGTGATGTATCTTCAGGTGTATAAATGAATCCCGGACGAGTCCTGCCGCGGCGGCTAACTTCGTAACCAATTACGCAACTGACACGATTACTTTCAAGCAATTCCCTTGCTTTATGACGAATGGCATCCGTTTTTGCAGTAAAGTTCGACTCCGGGTAGGGAACGTCTTCGTGAGTCACAGACAATAATCGGTTCTCGGGATACTTCTCATCAGACATGATCTTCCAATGGACCGGTCCCAAAGCGCGCACACTCTCGGTGAACTCTCCGGCTATCCTCGCAAATCGTTCTCCTTCTGAAGCCGAGACCCAATCCAACCTAAGACGCTCAGGTTCAAGCCCGACAAACGACATCAAACTTCGCAGAATTGGGTATCCGTTTTGCTGCACGATGATTACCTGTGTCATAGTGACATTCCCCGATATGACATCCAAGGACTAAGACACCGTCTGCGCCTTGGTCGAAAGTACGCATAATCATTTCGGGAGAGACTCTCCCAGAGCAAGGAACACGCACAGCACGGATGTTTGCCGGGGATTTCAGCCGGGCAATTCCAGCCGTGTCAGCGCCCGTATAGCTGCACCATGAACATAAGAAGGCAATGATCCTTGGTTCGAACATCATTTCTCCATTAACACAAAGGTTCCATAAAACCGGATAACTGCATAAAGCGCTATGCTAATTAATTAATTCAGGCAATGATTCCATTGTCAGTAGACCTATTATTTCTGCCACCAATTCCCTATCATCGAAATGAATTAGTGTTATGGCTTTATTTGGGACATGCTGCTGCACAGGTACCGCAGCCTTTACAAAGGAAGCCATTTACTTTGCTGATCCCTTTTCCAATTCAATGGCTTTATATGGACACGCAGCCATGCATTGACCGCACCCAGCGCAGCAGGCGATCACCACTTCTGCGATGGATGGATCGAGCGAAATGATCCCCTGGTCCATTAGCGATAGGGCTGCTGCAGCTGCAGCGCCTGCTTGAGCAACCGTATCGGGGATATCTTTAGGTGATTGGCAGGCTCCAGCCAGATAAATGCCTTCGCTGGTTGTTTCAACCGGAGCCAATTTCGGATGTCGCTCCAGGAAGAATCCATCCCGGCTGCGGCTGACCCCAAATTGCCCAGCCACTTGTGCAGTATCGGCTTGTGGTTCAAATCCAGTTGCCAGGATGACCATATCCACAATTACGTGATCTGGTTGGCCGATAATAAGCTTCGTCCCAAATGACATGCAAAGACCCGTTATTATTCTCGATGTGTTTGACTTTTCCGTGATAAAAATGCACACCCATTTTCGATGTTCGGTTATAAAACTCTTCATAACCTTTGCCAAAGGAGCGGATATCTCGATATATTTCATGGACTTCTGCCCCGGTGGATTCATGCACCAATTGTGAGAGTTTCAGGGAATACATGCAACACGCCCGGGAACAATATTCATGTGTCCTCGCATCCCGTGACCCAACGCAATGGACTAAAGCAACACTTTTTGGAATTTGGCCGTTTTTCAATAATACCTTGCCATTGGTTGGCCCACTGGCATTGACAAGTCTTTCAAATTCCAGGGCAGTCAGGATATTGGGGAGCTTCCCATAGTTCAATTCAGGGAGACGCACTGGATCAAAGTCTCGGAATCCGGTGGCTAATATGATTGTTCCAACGGTAAGCTCTTCATGGCTTTCCTGCATATCGTGATTGATTGCCCCGCGTTCACATGCTGCAACACATTCGAGACATTCGGCACATGTACCACACCGGATGCAGCGCTCTGCTTCCAGCATGACTTCTTCCTCGGTCAATGTCAGATCGACTTCGCGGAAATTGCGATACCGTTCTTCAAGAGGGATGGTGTGGATACGGACTCTATGTGCCTGCGAGGCCTCACCTCGGGAAATTCGCGCACGTACCTCGGTCTCGTTTATCTCAACAGTGGGAGGCAAAACTGGCTCGGGAACCCCCTGGTCACCGCGCAGGTATCGGTCCATGCAGCGGGCTGCGTGGTGTCCCTCCCCGATAGCATCCACCACGTAAAACGTGGAACCGCGGTGCACATCTCCTGCCACGAATACACCATCCAGGCTGGTCATCATGTTGTCGTCAGAGTCTATGCCTGTTTTCAGCGGCTTGATAGATCCGTCTTCCGGTAAAAACGATAGGTCACAACCTTGTCCAGTAGCCCAAATTACGATATCTGCCGGCAAAACGTGTTCAGTACCGGGGAGTTCATCGATGAGGATGCGTCCCTTGGCATCATAGCCATGGTATTCTGTACGAATTCCCTTTACGCCTACAATTTTATCATTTTCGACCACTATTTCTTTAAACATGGTCGCCCCGCACATGGTCACACCCTCTTCTTCGGCAATTTCCACTTCCCATTCAAACCCGGTCATCTCGCCCTTTGGCTTGCGGAAAATCATGCGGCACTCGCTGGCACCAATGCGGACCGCTGACCGGGCGCAGTCCAGGGCCACATTTCCTCCCCCGATGACGGCGATTCTTTTTCCGGTTAGATCGGGCGGGTTTCCAAGGCAAATCTGTTTGAGGAATGGAAGGCTTAGCCAGTTATCGGGATGATCTTTCCCAGCGATATCCACCTTTTTGGCAACATGAGCACCTGTGGCAATCAGGATAGCATCGTACGGACCTCCCAGGGTCTCCGTGTTGAGCATAGCTGGAATGTCATCCACCCATGTGTTTAGTTGCAATTCAACGCCTTCATCAAGGATTTGTTGGATTTCCCAATCGAGCATCTCGTAAGGAAGCCGGTGGGGAGGAATCCCAACCCGAATCATTCCACCAGCTTCTGGTTGGGCATCAAAAACCTTTACTTTATGTCCAAGGCGCACCAGGTCTAGCGCAACGGTTAACCCAGCAGGACCTGCTCCAATTATTGCAACGTGCTTTCCCGTTGGTTTGGGTTCATCCTGAAAAGGTGTTCCCACGATTGATTTATCACGCATATTCGGAAGTTCGTCGCGATGCTGATATGCCCAATCAGCTACGAATCGCTTAATTCCCATCACGTTAACCGGTTCATCCACCTTTCCTCGTGAGCAGGCTGCCTCGCAATTGCGATTACACACTCGACCGCAAACGGATGGGAATGGATGCTCGCGCCGAATAGCCCAATATGCATCTGCATACCGTTTCTGTTTTACCAGAGCAATATATCCTTGTGCGCGCTGGTCGGTGGGGCAGGCAGCACGGCAGGGAGCAATACCTTTTTTATCGATTGCATATGCGCCAGGGACTGATTGGGCAGAGAATCGGTATGCTGCCTTGCGGGTACTCAATCCTCGATCAAATTCGTTGCTGATTTCTATGGGGCAGACCGAGGCACAATTGCCGCAACCCGTACACTTGGACTCATCGACATAGCGCGGTTTACGGCGGATACGCACCTGATAATTACCGACATATCCTGAAACCGATTCAATTTCACTGTATGCCAGTAATTTGATTTTGGGGTGGCGTCCCACGGACACCATTTTCGGTGTAAGTATTCAGGCTGCACAATCCAGGGTGGGAAACGTCTTATACAGCTGGGCCATATGCCCACCGATAGAAGACTCCCGTTCAACCAAATAGACTTGTTTATCTGCATTTGCCAATTTCAGGGCTGCTTCAATGCCTGCGATCCCACCACCAACTACGAGGGTGGCAGGGGTCATTTGTACCTGTCGCATTTCCAGTGGATGGTGAAGGTGTACTCGTTCGACAGCCGCAGCAACCATGGATTTTGCTTTATTCGTCGCATTTTCCCGGTCGTTGATCACCCATGAGCAGTGTTCGCGAATGTTTGCCATTTGGAAAAAGAAAGGGATTTAACCCGCCTTCAGCACATGCACGTCGAAATGTCGGCTCATGCATCAAAGGGGTGCAAGATGCCACTACCACTCGATTTAATCCGTAATCACTAATATCTTGTTTGATTAAATCCTGCCCGGGATCCGAGCACATATACGTATAATCACGTGCCAGAACCACTCCCTGCAGCCCACGAGCAAACTCTGCCACTGCTGCCACGTCCACGGTGGCTGCGATATTTGTCCCGCAATGACAGATGTACACTCCTGTCTTAATTTTTGAAAGATTCATACCATCTCCTCTGCATGCAAGGATTGCTTCACTCCCACTAAACCCAACATACCTTCAATTTCCGCTAAAACCTGGTCATTGGTAAATCCATTTTGCATGGCTGCTCCCGCTGGACAGGCTGCCACACACGCGCCGCAACCCTTGCATAAAACCTCGTTGATTTGCGCAACCAGTTTCCCATTCCAGGCGATCATGGAGACAGCACCGTAAGGACACAATCCTTCACAAGTGTGACATGCACCGCATTTTTCTGCGCTGACAAATGCAGTAAAAGGTTCCAACTCGACAGATCCATGATCTAGCAGGGTGAGGGCAGCAGCGGCTGCCGCTCCACCCTGGGCAACACTGTCAGGGATATCCTTCGGTCCCTGGCATGCACCTGCCAGAAAAACACCGTCGGTGCTCGTTTCCACTGGAGCTAATTTTGGATGTTTTTCCAGGAAGAAACCATCCGGGCTACGACTGACACCAAATAAAGCTCCCATAGCATGCTGGTCAAGGTTAGGTTCTGCCCCGGTGGAAAGAACGACCATATCCACCTGTGTTTCAATTGTCTTCCCGCTGTAAACGTCGGTTGCACTGACGACCAGGCTGGTATTGCGTTGCTCGACATGAATTTCGCCGTCAAACCTGGAAAACTCAACCCCATGAGCCTCCGCACGGTGAAAAAACCCTTCATAATCTTTTCCAAACGCACGCATATCTCGGTAAAACTCAACCACCTCAGCATCAACATATTCTCGAATAAGCGTGGCAAGTTTCAACGAATACATGCAACATACACGCGAACAATACTCATGCTCTTTCCCTCGACTTCCCACACAATGAATAATGGCGATTTTTTGTGGTTTTTCTCCATTATTCAGTAGATACTTTTCCACTCGTAGGACCCCCGGAATTGATTAACCGCTCCATTTCCATCCCAGTCAACACATTCGGAATTACTCCATATCCATAATTGGGTAGGCTGTGCGGATCGAAATCACGGAATCCCGTCGCCAGGATAATCGTCACCAACTTCAAGATCGAGATGAGATTCCTTCTGTTCGAAATCGATGGCTTCGCGCGGGCAGAATTTTTTACATGCCCCGCATTTACCATTCTTAAAGTAGGCACAATTAACAGTATCGATGACTGGAATTCGCGGCACTGCCTGGGGGAAGGGATAAAATATTGCAGCCCTGTTGCCCAGATTCATGTCAAACTCGGATGGGATTTTTTTCCAGGGACATTTCTCAATACAGGTTCCGCAGCCAGTACATAACTCTTCGTCGACGTAGCGAGGTTTACGTCTTACGGCTAACGCTAAAATTACCGACGTATCCGGCTACTTTCTCAACCTCACTGTAACTCAGGAGAGTGATGTTGGGGTGGCGTCCCACGGACACCATTTTAGGGGTAAGTATTCAGGCTGCACAGTCAAGCGTTGGAAACGTCTTGTATAAACGGGACATATGCCCGCCTATGGATGGTTCCCTTTCCACCAGGAATACATGCTTTCCCGAGTCTGCCAATCGAAGCGCGGCTTCGATGCCGGCAATCCCAGCTCCGACGACCAGGACGGCTTGTTTTACTTCCACCTGGCGCATTTCCAGAGGGACTTGCCAGCCCACTCGACGAACTGCAGCTGATACCAGCGCTTGCGCTTTTTCAGTGGCAGCCTCGGGATCATCTGTAACCCATGAACAGTGCTCACGGATATTCGTCATTTGGAAAAGGAAGGGGTTGAGTCCTGCGTCAGAGCAAACCCTTCGAAAGGTGCCTTCATGCATGTTGGGCGTGCACGAGGCTACGATTACACGATTAAGGCCAACTTTAATGATGTCATCTGCAATCAGAGCTTGACCGGGATCCGAGCACATATATGAATAATGGCGCGGCAATTACTACATTTGGTAATGAGATCGCGAATTGGGTCACTTTTTCTACATCCACCATTCCGGCGATATTCTTACCACAATGGCAAACATAAACGCCCACGCGAGGTGGACACTGCGTGGGCGCGCGCGTGGAGGACGTCATTCGGGTGTTTCCTTTCTTGTCATTAGAAACGAAACAGACACCTCGGATACCTCCTAAGCTGTTAAAAGCTCTCTTTTTAGATTGTGCCCTTTAGCACAATCTTATGCAAGTGATGTTTATCCTGAAATGTGGGGAAGTATGACGGACGGGGGTTATAGCAAGACTGGGTAGAATGTACAAATTATATATTTGGGGAAAATAAACTTAAGAATTGGAAACTTCTCAATTATTTCCCTTTATTTTCGAATATATCGTGGTACCCCTTATCCAGTTCATCATCAGAAAGATGCGCATACCGTTGCGTGACCTGGATGCTGGCGTGTCGGGCTAATTCCTGCGCAAGTTTTAAATTCCCGGATGCTCGTAGGACTGTGGTGACAAAATAATGTCTAAAAGAGTGAGGTGTTATGCGTCCCCCCGCATTCTCTCCTAATGCCTGTCGCACACGTTCGGAAACAATATTTCTGCCTGTTGTTGTTGTAATCGGTTTAACCTTTTTTCCGGCACCCTTATCATGGCGTGCAAAGAGGGGCAGGGAAGGGAGGGGGCGACCGGAACCTCCGTCAAGAATTGCCCGGGATGCCAAATAATCCTTAAGAGCTGCTAGAGATTGATCTGAGAAACGCACCACAGCTTGTTTATCGCCTTTACCAATGATTACTGCGCGACCCTCGTTCCAGTCAATATCACCGCGGCGTAGATTGCACGCTTCATGTACGCGTAATCCAGTATCCGCAAGCGTGATCAAGAATGCTCGATCGCGCAATGCGCGTAACCGTTCAGTTGGACGGTTTGAGATGGTTTTAGTGAAATTATTCACATATTCGAGGATTGTTTCGATCTCATTTCGTGGAAATTGAGGTAATCGTTGTCCTGGACGACGTGAACGCTGGTGCAATAACAACCGCAAACGTGGTAGGTTGATTTCTGCAAGTCTTTCAGCGGCTAAATATTCAAAAAAGCGGACGGTAGCAGCGAGGTATAGCTGTTCAGTGGCTGGAGAGTAATCCTTGAGCGCATCAGCCATCCAGGTAGTCATGTCTTCTGATAAAATGGTCACGGGGGAGCGTTCCAAATCCATATGCATATCTTTCAAAACCGAGCAGAACAGGTGCATACCATTCGTATAAGCGCGACACGTATTTACGCTTCGGGCCATTCTGACCGTATCCAAGAATTTTGATATGGTTTGATCAATTGAAGGGATATCCATAATATTCGCCTTATGTTAGTGATAATATTACTTATCGAAATCATAACCATTATAGGACTTTTTTTATATACGTCAATCCCCCCCTCCCTCTGTTTGTCACCGGGGATTATTTAATCACCTAGTCGATACATTATCAACGCAAGAAATTAAAATACTTAAAGGTAAAGGGATGCGAGAAAAACGATTCCTTCTCCCCCCACCCCATTGATTCAATGTCCAATTTGCGAGAATTGAAAAGAAAACAATCAGATATAAACCCTAGAATCGTCTCGTTTCTAGTCTTGAAAGCTTACAAAATCAATTCAGAAGATATTTCCGCTAGATAATATATTTAGGAACAAATTGAACTGAAATATCGTCTACCCCATTGACTTGATTTGAATTATTTATTAAACTATTAGATGAAGAGGAGAGAGGCGATGAAGAAATCCATTATTACACTTATCCTTGTGATGTTTATTCTTGTTGCATGCAACCTTGCCACCACCGAAATTCCTTCAACTCAAAGTGCACCCGAGGATATATTTACCCAGGCAGCCCAGACAGTTGCATCTGAATTAACACGAGTTGCTTTGCTTGCAACTCCCACCGTCCCGGTACCGGTTGTGCCGACATCCACATTCACCACAGTACCTACCAACACACCGGTTTACACGCCAACCAATACCCCAATTCCGTGCAACCTTGCCACGTGGGACCCAGCTAGCATCGATGTGACGATTCCGGATAATACCAAAATGGCTCCCAACCAGGTATTTTCCAAAACCTGGCGAATTTTAAATGTGGGTACATGTTCCTGGAATTCCAGTTACCTGCTTATTTTCGATCATGGTGATGGGATGGGTGTCACCGCAGGCTATACACAGCAACTGACAAGCGGCGTAGTTAATCCCGGACAGTGGGTTGACCTTACGGTAAACAACCTTAAGGCCCCTGCTGCTAATGGAACCTACACTGGCTTCTGGCGTATGCGCGATCCCGGTGGTGTGGTGTTTGGGATTACCCCTGCCGCGGGCACGTTCATTGTTAAGATCGTTGTGGTATCTACGACTACCATAACACTTGTTCCGAAGGTTGGTGAAAGCGGAACGATCCGGTCTGATGCAGGTCCTTTTCCAGACTTTACAGTCGGTGAGTCAAATGCTGATATTACTCGCACATGTGAAGCATTTTTGAGTTACGATATCTCAGGAATCCCGAGCAATGCCACCATCTCCGAGGTTAAATTTGACTATTCAGCTTATTCCATAACTGGAAACCCATTTGGGAGTCTTGGAATATTAAATGCTTATGCTACTGATTATGGGCTCACGCTCGAACCGAGCGATTTCGTTCTCGGATTCCCCGGTGGAAATATCGCCGATTGGGGGTCTGCCGGAGCACTAAACAACATTGAAGTCTCTCCTGAGCTTAAGTCTCTCCTGCAATTAAAATTGGGGACACCTCGCTTACAATTACGTCTTCAATTCGCTGGGTCGAATGGTGATGCAGTTAAGGATCGGGTTACTCTTACAAACCCCAGCTTAATCGTTTCTTACACCACTCCTTAAAAAGAATTCCTTCCGGTTAATAATACAACCTCGGCGTAAAAAGTCTGGGTTGTATTATTTTTGGTTTTTCAAGATATTCCATGCACCAATCCAGGGTTTTCCCATCCTATTTCCGGAGGAGACGGTAATTTTGTTCAATTTTTGTGCAATCAATGCTGCTGTCTGGGCAATAACATTCCAATCATTTGCGGCCAAGCCGGTTTTCATTTTATTTGCTACCTCCCCCGCCCAGGCCCATTCCAATCGGAATTTATCAGCCTTGACCCAGTAACCTCGTTTCTCCCAGGCGGAAACCGAAATATCAATGGAATCTGCTATCTTTGCGAGAGCCAGAGAAATGAAAGCGACAAGATCGCGGGATTCCGTTCCTGGTTCTGTTTGAAGCGCTAATTCACGAACAGCCAGTACCACGGATTTAGAGAGTCGGACGCGTCTCTTTCCCGACGCTATCAGGGTTGATAATCCTGCTCAAAGAAATCTCCCATCCTTACCATCTAATTTTGGCGATTATAACGCATTCAACCCCCTGAAGCCACCGGGCACCACCCTTTCGAGCCCTGTAAGCAAAAGATTAACAGTTGCGCACCTTTTATTGACGCACACCTCCCTTACGCTTATAATCTTTCAGTTCCGGGGAAGTGGCGGAATTGGCAGACGCGCAAGACTTAGGATTTTGTGCCGCAAGGCGTACGGGTTCAAGTCCCGTCTTCCCCACACTTCACCAAGAATAATCATACACAAAAGAAGGATTACGCATTGAAAATCGAGACCCAACCCCGTGACGACCATCAGGTGACATTGATTGTTGAATTGGAAACTGAGCAAATGGAAGGTGCGAAGCATCGCGCAGCCAGGAAAATTTCAGAAAAGAAATCCATCCCCGGGTTTCGCCCTGGGAAGGCACCCTACGAAGTGGTTGTCCGAAATTTTGGAGAGAATGTTATCTCCGAAGAAGCAGTGGATATACTTCTGGACGAGGTATACCCAAAGGCATTGGAAGATGCAAAACTCGAACCAGCCGCGGCAGGGTCTCTGGAGAAGGTGGAGGACCTGGATAAGAAGCCAAAGTTTACGTTTACTGTACCTCTCTGCCCCTATTGCAAATCTGGAGGGTTACCGTAAAATTCGTTTGCCTTACGACTGGGAGGAACCAGGGGAAGACAAAGTTGAAGAAGCAATAAAAGAGTTGCGCCGGATGTATGCCAAAACCGAATCGGTTACTCGTGCAATTGAAACTGGTGATTTCGTGATGATTGATTTGAAAGGTATCAAAGGGAAACCCGTTGAGGGCGAGGCTCCCCTGATCGATCGTCCAGGTTTGCCTGTATTTGTGAATGATAGCAAGAAAGAGGATGAATACCCTTTTAAGGGGTTTTCGAAAGAACTGATTGGATTGAATGTCGATGAAAACAAATCGTTTATCCATAAATACGAAAAGAAGTATAAGGATGAAAAACTGCAAGGACAGGCAATAAATTTTTCATTAAAGGTCAAGATGGTACGTGGGAGTATCTTACCTGAGTTGAATGACGAATTTGCCAAGCAGGTTGGTCCTTTTGAGAATCTGAAGGCCCTTCATGACGCAGTTGGCGCAAATCTGGCAACCCAATCCAAGGCCGAATACGATGACGAGTATTTTGGAAAACTCATTGAGAAAATAAAAGAGACTGCCGTAATCAAATACCCTCCGCAGGTCTTAAATCATGAATTGGAACATGTAATGGAGGATTTAAAATCGCGACTAGCACAGCAAGGTTTGGATATGACTGCGTACTTGAAATCTCGCGAAATGGATGAAGACCGATTTACTAACGAGGAAGCAAGACCTATTGCTGTGAAGCGGTTGGAGCGTTCCCTAATTATGGATGAACTTGCGAAACTTGAAAAAATTGATGTCAGCCAGGAAGTACTTCAATCAACTTTTCAACAGACATGGGGAGAATACCAGGGCAATTCAAATTTCCAAAAATCCATGCGCGGAAAATCTCAACCGCCAAAGCAATTGATGAACGCAGTGGCTATGGAATCAGCAAATCGCGCTTATGTGCAGCAGACCTTGAACCGTCTTAAGGATATTGCGACTGGTCAGGCTCCAGACCTTGAACCCGAAACAAAAACAACTTCACCAAGGAAGAAAGCAAAAACAACTTTGGGAAAAGGCAGCAAGACTTCTGAAATGGAAACATCTTCAGTGGAAAAGGTGGTTGCGAAGGCTGGTTCGCCTGCCCGCAAGATATCTTCGAAAGTATCAAAACCAACAAGAAATACCCTCATCTCCAAAAAAGGAAATAATCCTCCAAAAGTGTAACTCTTATAATAAATCTTAGAAATGGAGTAAATATGGATCCAAATATCAAGAATGTTATCCCAATGGTAATAGAGTCATCAGGGCGCGGGGAGCGAGCCTACGATATCTATTCCCTCCTTCTCAAGGAACGAATAATTTTTGTAGGTACGGCGATTGACGATCAGGTTGCAAATGTCATAGTGGCACAGTTGTTATTTTTAAGTAGGGAAGACTCAGAAAGAGAAATTCAGATGTATATCAATTCACCCGGAGGGGTGATCTATTCTGGACTCGCAATTTATGACACAATGCAGATGATTCCCAACCCAATCAGTACGGTTGCGGTGGGAGTAACAGCCTCCTTTGGAACAGTTCTCTTAACCGCTGGTACTAAAGGTCGTCGCTATGCCTTACCAAACGCAACCATTCATATGCACCAACCTTTGGGAGGCGCTCAGGGTCAGGCAACAGATATTGAAATTCAAACCAAACAAATCCTCCGCCTACGAACCTTATTGAATGACATAATGGCCCGGCACACAGGCAAATCCGTGGATGTTATCAAACAAGATACTGAACGTGATTTCTACCTTGATGCCACTCAAGCTGTTGAATACGGGTTAGTGGATCAAGTTCTCGAAATCCCTGTAAAGAAATAATAAACAGGGGCAGACTTCTATGCCTGCCCCTGTTTTATTAACCTATGCCTCTTCAAGACATAAAATCCCTGATACTCGACATGGATGGCGTCCTGTGGAAAGCCGATGCGCCCATCGGGAATCTAAAAAAGATTTTTACCCTGATTAATGAAAAAGGCCTAAAAGTCGCCTTTGTTACAAACAATGGAACACGCACACCCGCCCAATACGTTAACCGTATGGCTGGATTTGATGTAAATATTGAACAATCGCAAGTTCTTACTTCATCCTTGGCAGTCGCAAATCTGTTGAAAAATATTCTACCCACAGGTGGACCGGTATTTGCTATTGGAGAAACTGGACTCTTACTTGCACTTCGAGAAAATAGGTTTGAATCGTTATCAATTGAAAATGCTGGAAAAGCAAAAGCTGTAGTAGTTGGATTTGATCGTGACATCAATTTTTCCAAAATATGCGAAGCCACTTTGCTTGTTCGATGTGGTGTGCCTTTCTATGCGACGAACCCCGATAAGACGTTTCCAACTCCACGCGGTGAGATTCCAGGAGCAGGTGCCTGGATTTCAGTGATTACGACCGCTACGGGAATCATGCCCATTTTTGCAGGAAAACCTTCCCCTTACCTTCTGGAAATGGCAAGAGATCGGTTGGGTACACTCCGTGAAGAAACACTTATCGTAGGCGATCGTCTAGAGACTGACATTGCAGGAGGACAAGGGGCTGGATGTCCAGTAGCCCTGGTATTAAGCGGCGTAAGTACTCTGGAACAAGAAAAAGCCTGGACACCGAAAGTGGATATCGTTGCCAAAGATCTATACACTTTGGTATGCAATTTGTAATATCTGGATATAGCTAATTAGTCCTTTGAATGCACTGCCGTGATAATTGGCAGTGCATTATTAATGCTGTGATAAAATTTAAATGTATGAACATTCCATTAATATACGATCTTAACCTTTACGAGCTCACCTCCCTTCTATCTTTATGGGGTGAACCCGATTATCGGTCGATGCAAATTTGGCAGGGACTATACAAGAATTATTGGATCGATCCCGCTGAATTTACCATACTACCTACCCCGCTGCGTCAAAAACTGGCTGTCTCCTTTAATTTTACTGCCTTGGTACCAATTTCTACTTTGCGATCGACTGATGGTGACACAATTAAAACTCAATTTAATTTGAATGATGGAAAGTCGATTGAGACCGTCTTGATGAAATATGATCCCAGGTCTGGTATCACACAAAAATTCGGTGGTCGTACAAGGCAAGGTCGCCGAACTCTTTGCATTTCCACGCAGGTTGGCTGTGCAATGGGATGCGTTTTTTGTGCCACAGGTCAGATGGGGTATAAGCGTAATCTCTCGAGCGGGGAAATCACTGCCCAGGTTATCTATTATGCACGTCAATTGCGCGAATTAGGGGAAGTTGTAACCAATGTGGTTGTAATGGGGATGGGTGAACCCTTTCATAATTATGAAAATACGATGGCCGCAATAGATCGTTTAAGCGATCCTGATGGATATAATTTTGGAGCACGTCGGTTCACAATTTCCACGTCAGGATTAATTCCTGCAATTAGGAGATTTACAAGAGAAAAGCGTCAAGTCAACCTGGCAATATCACTTCACGCTGCAGATGACGTCCTTAGGACATCTATGCTGCCCATTAATAAACGCTACCCCTTGACTGAATTGATAGATTGTTGTCGGGATTATGTGGCTGCCACAGGTAGACGAATCACATTCGAGTGGGCGCTAATTCATGGGATTAATGATACGGCAGCCCAAGCGTCCCTACTGGCAATTCTGTTAAAAGGCATGCTGTGCCATGTAAATGCAATCCCTCTCAACCCCACCCCAGGGTATTCTGGTAAGGTTTCTACCCGTAGTGATGCACAAAAGTTTAAAGAAATTCTAATTCGATCGGGAATCCCATGCACGATTAGGGTGCGGCGTGGTATTGATATTTCGGCTGGATGTGGTCAGTTAGTTATAAATGATAAATAATAAGAAAACTATATGGTAATGGCTATGCGCATTTTCATAATATGATTTCTTTAGTTATCGTCTTTCAATACTCCTTACAATATGGAAAATCCAATGATCTCTCCTCAAAACAAACGTTCGTGGCTTGACCGCCCCATCTTTGACTCGGTTCAGTTTATCAATGGAGAATTATTGCTGTTCGTTATCATTATTGCTCTCATGGCAGTAAGTCGATTGTACAACCTTGGGGTGCGCACCATGAGTCATGACGAAAGCCTGCACGTTTATTATTCATGGTTGTATTCAATTGGACAGGGCTATCAGCACACCCCCACCACACATGGTCCCTTTCAATTTCATGTATTAGCACTGACTTACTTTTTTTTCGGAGACAATGATTTTACTGCCCGCTTGCCATATGCCCTGGCAAACATACTGACAGTAGTTGCTCTATGGAATTGGAAAAAATACCTTGGTCGGGCGGGCTCGCTTATCGCTGCAGCCCTAGTGTTGATTTCACCGATCATGCTTTACTATGGTCGTTATGCCCGAAATGAAGCGTATGTAGCCCTGCTTGGTGTGCTAATGCTATACGCGCTCTTGCGATATTTAGAAACCGGAAATAAACGGCATTTAATTCTTTTGACCATTGTCACTGCGCTACATTTTACAGTCAAAGAAACCGCATTTATTTATACCGCTCAGGCAATGCTGTTTCTGGCATTTATTCTAATTTACCGAGTATTGCATGCTCCCTGGAAGAATAACCGCATTATGCGGAGTTTTATCGTGATGTTGGCTGCCGGAATATTATTGATTATTGCTTCCCTGGCCATCAATATTACATTTCATGATCAAGGAGTAAAAGACGCCAGCCAGACGTCTGTACCCCTGGTTCCCGGAGGAATTTCACCAATCTTTCATCAAGGTCTTTATGAACCAATGGTTTACGTGTTGACCTCTTTTGGAATTTTGTCTTGCATTGCAGCAATCGCCTTGCTCATAATCGGGTTCGGGTGGAAAAACCTCCGGGTTGAGCGAGCGTTTGACATGCTCATCTTGCTCGGTACCTTTGTCCTTCCTCAACTGGCACCGTTCCCATTGAAAGCACTCGGCTGGAACCCCCTTGATTATTCCTTTTCCTGGCCAGGATGGAATTGGGGAGCACTCTGGGTCCAAGGTCCGGTAAAAACCGCTTTGCTATTACTCGTTTTGATAATTCTCGCATTAGTGACTGGGTTACTTTGGGATTGGAAACGATGGATTGTCAATTCGACACTATTTTGGGGAATCTACATATTTTTCTATTCCAGTATATTTAGTAACTGGCCTGGATTGGCAACTGGCGTAATTGGATCTTTAGGGTACTGGCTTGAACAACAGGGTGTCCAGCGTGGCGGCCAGCCTTGGTATTACTATTTGTTGATTCAAATCCCGCTTTATGAGTATTTGCCAGCACTTGGGGTTTGTCTGGGTGTGTTTTTTGGTTTTCGCAGGAAATCTCCATCCATCTCCCAATCAAATGACTTATCCCGGGAGTCTGACACTTCGGCTTCTTCTATCAGATTCTCTGCCCCCGTCTTTCCACTACTACTCTGGTGGGCATTGTCCAGCTTATTCGCTTTTTCTTTTGCCGGGGAAAAAATGCCCTGGCTGACAGTCCACATCACCCTTCCGATGATCCTACTTACAGGCTGGGGATTGGGTCAGGTTATTGAACGCCTTGATTGGAATAAGTTCCGTGCTCGTGGCGGGTGGATTGTCGTTCTGATCTTTATCTTATTCGGAAGTCTCATCGAATCATTCGTTATTGGTTTTGGAACAAACCCTCCCTTCCAAGGAAAATCTCTCGATCAATTGTCTTCGACTGGGATGTTCCTGTTCTCCATACTTTCTGCCTTCGTTTGCATTCTCGCACTAAATTTGCTATTTAAAACTTGGACACTTCGAAATGTGTTTCGCGTGACAACACTTGTTGTTGTCACAACGCTTGGCTTTCAGACCGTGCGCACTGCAATACGCGCTGCTTTCCTGCACCCGAATGATGCCGGTGAATACTTGGTTTATGCCCATGGAACAAGTGGAGTGGTCGATGTGGTGCAACAAATCGTAAAAATCTCAGATCGGACCACGGGGAGAACGGATCTTTCGTTAGCTTATGATAACAGCGCACCCGACAGCGGAGTTGCCTGGCCGTTTACTTGGTATTTAAGGCATTTCAAAAACAAAACTGCGTATGATCAGCCTGGTCCGGAAATATCCGAGCTGCCTGTGATTATTGTGGATCAGAAAAACTTTGATGCCATCAAGCCGATCATTGGAACCAATTATTACCAAATTACCTACAATCGGATGGTTTGGCCAAACCAGGATTATTTCAACCTTACGTGGGATCGACTTGCTGGAGCAATTGCATACCCTCCAATGCGGTCTGCACTCTGGCAAATATGGCTGAACCGCAACTATTCCCAGTATGCACAAGTTACCGGTGAAACTGGGTTAACCGATGCGGATTGGAACCCAAGCGATAAAATGAGAATTGCTTATTCGCAAAGATATTGCTGCAAAAATCTGGGATTACGCCGTGTTGGAGGCAACATCCATTCAAGCGGATCCTTATGAACAAGGGAAGATATCGTTATCTTCTGACTTGCTCATTGGAGAGATTGGTTCTGGTGATGGTCAATTTAATTCACCTCATGGGATAGCAATTGCTCCCGATGGAACGTTATTTGTGGCTGATACAAATAATAATCGCATCCAACATCTCTCTTCTACCGGGCAGTATATAAATTCGTGGGGTACATTTGCTGACATCTCTAAGAGTGATGCTCCGCCTGGAACATTTAATCAGCCCTGGGCAGTTGCTGTTTCGCCGGACGGAAACTATGTCTATGTTGCAGATACATGGAATCACCGTATACAGAAGTTTTCGACTGGAGGAACGCCTCTCAAAATGTGGGGGGTGGGAATATACGATCCAACAACTACGGATCCATTTGGGATTTGGGGGCCTCGCGGCATAGCAGTGGATGCTCAAGGTCGCGTATTTGTTTCAGATACAGGAAATAAGCGTATCTTGATTTACGATCCGGATGGAAACTTCATTCATCAAATCGGTAGTGAGGGTTTTTCGATCGGACAATTTGAAGAACCGGTCGGAATAACTTTCGATCCCCGAGGTTATCTATACGTGGCCGACACCTGGAACCAACGCATCCAAGCTTTTTCCCCTGGTGCTGATGGGTCGACATATTCGCCTCTCCTTCAGTGGAATATTTCAGGATGGTATGGCGAATCACTTGATAATAAACCGTTTATAGCATCAGACGCTCAAGGAAATATTTTTGTTACGGACCCTGAAGCTTCCCGTGTACTTGAATTTTCATCTAATGGTGCCTTCATCCGTACATGGGGGGATTCCGGGGTAGGCGCAGGTAATTTTGGGCTGGCAGCTTCTGTTGCTGTTGATTCTGCCGGGTACGTATGGGTAAGCGACTCCAGTTAATAACCGGCTGATGCGGTTTTCTCTTCCATAATCAGACCAAATGTCATTTCGGGTTGCTTATTAACTGCACTTAGCAAATAAATTCCGAATGATATAATTTTTCAGCTTATCAATCTATAGGGAGACATAATCGAATGAAACTGCATGAATATCAATCCAAACAGATTTTTTCAAAATACGGTATCCCGATCCCAAAGGGACGGGTAGCGACCACCGCAACCGAAGCAAAACAAATTGCTGAGGAGTTGGGTGGTCGTGTTGTTATTAAATCCCAGGTGCTGGTGGGTGGACGTGGCAAAGCAGGCGGTATCCGGCTTGCCAAGTCAGCTAAAGAAGCTGAAGATATGGCGACTCAAATCTTAAGTATGGAGATCAAGGGGCTGCCAGTCCGTAAGGTTCTCGTGGATCAGGCAGCAAATATCGACCAGGAGATTTATCTGGGAATTACCAATGATCGCGCCGCTCGTCGTCCGGTCTTTATGGCCTCTGCCGCCGGTGGCGTCGAAATCGAAGAAGTTGCCCGCACCAACCCCGAGAAAATCATTAAAGTCCACATCGATCCTCTTTTGGGACTGCGCGACTATCAGGCCCGCGACATTGCCATTGGCATTGACCTGCCAAAGGAATACTGGAAGTCTTTCGGAGATATCTGCCGAGGTCTATGGCGAACCTATGTAGAGTGTGATGCCACATTGGTGGAGATAAACCCCCTGGTAATCCTGAAAGAAAAATCCCTTATGGCGTTGGATGGCAAAATGTTACTGGACGATAATGCATTGTTCCGTCATCCTGATCTTGCTGAAATGAGAGATGTTGACGAGGAAGCCTCAGCCGAAACCGAAGCTCGCAAGTATGGACTCTCTTTCATAAAGTTGGATGGAAATATTGGCTGCATGGTAAATGGTGCAGGGTTGGCAATGACTACCATGGACATTGTCAAATTGTTTGGCGGCGAACCGGCCAATTTCCTGGATATCGGGGGGGGTGCTGGCTCAGACAAAGTCGCAGCCGCAATGCGCATTATTCTGTCGGACAAAAACGTCAAGGCAATATTGTTTAATGTTTTCGGTGGAATCACCCGCTGTGACGAGGTTGCCAAAGGCATTCTGGCCGCGTTGAATGAAGTGAAACCGACAATCCCGATGGTCGTTCGATTGGTTGGCACAAATGCTGAAGAAGGACGCAAGTTATTGGCAGATGCCAAAATGATTACTGCTGAAACCCTGGCTGATGCTGCCAGGAAGTCTGTTGCAGCTGCAAAGGTATAGGAGTTTGCCATGAGTATATTAGTTGATAAAAACACCCGCCTATTAGTTCAAGGAATTACAGGCAATGAAGGGCTATTCCACACCCAACAAATGTTAGCATATGGCACCAAGGTTGTTGCTGGAACCCGTCCAGGCAAGGGTGGTGAATGGGTTTTAGATGGAAAAGTTCCCGTTTTCGACTCGTGCAAAGCCGCGGTGGACGCAACAGGGGTAAACGCCAGTATAATCTTTGTTGCTGCAGCATTTGCCCCAGACGCGATATTCGAAGCTGCAGACGCAGGTATTCCTTTCATCGTTTGCATAACAGAAGGGGTGGCAGTTCAGGACATGATGAGAGTGCGTGAATACCTTGACCAGAAACAGGTCAGGTTGCTTGGTCCAAATTGTCCAGGGTTATTGACCCCTGGCGAGGCAAAAGTGGGCATCATCCCAGGAAATATAGCCATCCCAGGGAATGTAGGTGTTGTCTCGCGTTCCGGCACCCTAACGTATGAAGTACTATATGCCTTAAAGCTCGTCGGGATGGGCGCCACGACATGTGTTGGGATTGGAGGGGACCCGATTAATGGGACGAATTTCATTGACTGTTTGACCATGTTTGAAGATGATCCCAGGACTGAGAAAGTTGTTATGATCGGAGAAATTGGTGGTACTGATGAAGAAAAGGCTGCTCAATTTATTGCCTCCAAGATGACTAAACCTGTGGTCTCCTTTATTGCAGGGCAAACAGCCCCACCCGGAAAACGCATGGGGCATGCCGGGGCGATTATTGAGGGCGGTGCAGGAACTGCAGCAGACAAAGTAAAAGCACTTGAAGCTGCTGGGGTTAAAGTTGCCAAACATCCTGAAGAAATTCCATCTCTCCTAAAATGAAACCAAAATCCCCGGTTGAAAAATTGCCGGGGATTTTATTTATTCAAGATTACTGCTGCATAAAGTTCTTCGTATTGCTGCAAAACATATTTAAGACTGTGCCTTTCCACCCTTTCCAGGCTTGCAGCTCCCATTCTGACCCAACGTTCAGGGTGGTCTGCCAAGTAAGCCATATATCGAGCAGCATCGTTTACATCCCCAGGTTTGAATAGAAACCCATTTACATTGTTGGTTATCAATTCTGGCAAGGCCACTGCATTGGCTGCCAGCATTGGCCGTGCGCAAGCCATTGCCTGCAGCGAAGCGATACTTAGTAACTCTGCATCTCCCGGCATTATAAAAATGTCGATACTGTTTAAGAGAGATGGTAAATCTGAATTTGGAATAAAACCTGTGAAACGGACCGTATCCCCAATGCCTAACTTTTTCACCAACTCTTCCAGATAACCTTTTTTTGCCCCCGTCCCGGCGATCACAAGCTGGATATCTTTTCGCCTCAAGGACTTTACGGCATTTATGACAACTTCAAGACGTTTCTCCCTGTCCACACGCCCAACAAAAAAGAAAGTGGTTTTATGGGGGGCAATTCCATATGCCGCCCTCCAGCTCAATCTATTTGCCGAAGGAATCGGGTGAAATAATGTCGTATTTACTCCACATGATATTGGATATATTTTAGGTTTCACACCAACATCTTTGAGCATTTTTGCCGCGATTCTGGATGGTCCTGCAATTGCATCCAGGCGGTCATACACTTCTCTCATCCAATGCCACAACAGCCAATTATATATAGGTTTAATTTTTGATATTAGTGGCACGTAAGCCGATAAGTTATCAGGCATAAAATGATTTGTTCCAACAATTTTTATGGCCCGCTTTCGGGCCGCAAAAACCATTGCCCTACTCAGCGAGTAATGATCCTGGATATGGACGATATCAGGTTTGAACGAATCAAGGATTCCTCCAGCCGCGAAAGATGGGAAGAGTGGCACATATGCGTCAGGATGAAACGCCTTTAAACTGATTGCCGTGACCGCTGTCAGCTTCACACCATTTATTTCCCCATGATAAGGGTGACCCCGCTCAGACCCTGCTGCCACCATTACATCGTGACCAGATCGTACTAATCCTTCTGCCAGGTTTATTGTGAAGATGGCCTGGCCATGAAAGGCAAGATAATTTGAGGAAGCAGCGATCAATATTCTCATATATCTGTTTTAATATCTATTTCTGTTTCTTGGGCTCATCTTTTATTCCATACCGTTTTTTAATTGCCTTTCTCCATACGAATATTAATAATCCTACAAGCATAAGTGAACCCACGAAAGCAACATATTCCACACCGAGTTCCACTTTTTTTATCGCTTCGGTTGCATAATATCCTATCAATATAAGTGACCCAGTCCAGATCATTTCACCTCCGAAAATTGCCGGAAACCACTTCCGCCATGGTGCTTTTACCAACCCCGCTGCTATTAGTGCGGGGATCATGAGTGTAAGTGTTAATTTTGCAGCGAATAAAATCCTGGCAGCATGTTTACTCATTTCAATTTCTAAACGCTCCAAGATTTCCCGCTTAATCCGAACCCTTTTTCCGATCCGAAGAATCCAGTCGATTTTCCCTAAGTATCCCAACGTATACCAGAGGGAGTCAGCTGTCATATTCCCGACTGCTGCGGCTAGAAATACCCATCCTGGTTTCATTAATCCTGCTGACGCTGCTACAGCTCCTAATAAGGTGGCAATCGGACCTTCCACAGCCACTAGTACAGCTAGCAGGAAATAAGTCCAGATTCCAAGTTGTGGTAATTGCTCGGTTCGAAGAGCAAATAAAAAACTTTGAAGCAGATCAATTAAATTGTTCACAAAGATACCTTTTAGATATTGATTGGCTCTGTTTCATTCAATTTTAACCCACGTCTTCCTCTATAGGAAGCTATTAAAACAATAGACGCCGTCTCCGGCGTCTGCAAATGATGAAATTCATATGGATTACTTTTTTGCTTTTTGACCTTCCACAAAGGCGACTGCTTCCCCCACTGTGGTGATTTTTTGGGCATCTTCGTCAGAAATTTCGGCTCCAAATACGTCTTCAAACTTCATAATGAGTTCAACAAGATCGAGTGAATCGGCTTCGAGATCCTCCCGGAAACGGGCTTCAGGTTTGACCTTTGCTTCATCCACTCCTAACAAGTCGACGATTATTGCCTTGATTTCATCAAAAGTGCTCGCCATCTTGGCCTCCTGGAAATTTATACTGCCTCTATTGTAATCGTTTAGCTATTATAATTCAATACAAGGAACACAATTTTATGGGAAAAGTTGCGCGGATTGATAAAAGGAAAGCAGACCACATCAAGATCAACTTGGAACAGGACGTTCAATCGGGATTGACCAGCGGGTTGGAACACTATCGATTTGTCCATGAAGCGCTCCCTGAAATGGATCTTGGAGCGATTGACACTACAGTCACCCTTTTCGGTAAAACTCTAGATTCACCCATCCTCATCTCGTCCATGACTGGTGGAACCGAACAAGCGGAATTAATCAACCGGCGCCTAGCCGAAGGTGCCCAGGAAATGCACCTAGCTATGGGTGTTGGTAGTCAGCGCGCAGCTCTAGAAAACCGTGATTTGATTAAGAGTTATTCGATTGCCCGAAAAACAGCTCCTGACATTCTTTTATTCGCTAACGTGGGAGCTATTCAACTAAATAACGGTTACGACATTGATCATTGCCTTCGTGCTATTGATATGATTCAGGCTGACGCACTTTGTTTACACCTGAATGCACTGCAAGAGTCTATCCAGGTTGGGGGAGAAACCAATTTCAGTGGCTTAGCTAAGAAAATCCAAAAAGTCTGCAGGTTAATTCGATATTCCAATAATCGTAAAAGAGGTTGGTTGGGGAATTTCTCAGAGAACGGCTAAGATTTTGGAAGAATGTGGTGTTACAGCTATAGATGTGGCGGGAGCAGGTGGCACAAGTTGGTCTCAGGTGGAAATGTATCGTTCTCCAGATGACTTTACTCGCCAACTCGCCGCTACTTTCGCTGCCTGGGGAATTCCCACAGCGGAATCAATTCTGAATGTCAGGAGAGCAGCCCCCCAAACCATAATCATCGCCAGCGGAGGACTAATCAATGGTCTAGATATAGCTAAAAGCCTTTCCCTGGGAGCATCTATTGGAGGGATGGCTGGACCTTTATTGAAACAAGCGGCTGTCAGCACCGAAAAGCTTCTCCAAATGTTAAAATTACTTCACCAGCAAATAAAAATCACAATGTTTTCTTGTGGTGCTGGAAACATTAAGAGTTTGGATGTTGATAAATTGATCTTGGACTCGCATTTAATTTCGAGAGCGAAAAGATAATATGAATTATTTAACATTGGTGATAATATGGCTACGCGCAAATTGAGATTTTTTAATATTCTGATTAATTCCTCTGTCCGCACATCCTATTGAACGCATTTTCTTTTTATTCATCGGAGATGATATATGAGCTTGGTTCAAATATCTGAGCATATGCTACCTTCAATTGAGACTGAACTTCGCAAGCTGGTAGCCAAATTGGACGAACCTCGAACCCAGCTCCTCCATTCGATGCTTACATATCATTTTGGGTGGAATGTTGCAAAGACAAAGCGCGGATCCCAAGGAAAACGGATACGCCCTCTCTTAGTTCTTCTAACTTGTGCATCCTGTAATTCAGATTGGACTTCTATTCTTCCTGCAGCAGCAGCTGTGGAGTTGGTGCATAACTTTTCTTTAGTCCACGATGATATTCAGGACAATTCTCCTAAACGTCATGGTCGGGAAACGGTTTGGGTAAAATGGGGAGTTCCACAGGGGATTAATGCAGGAGACGCCCTTTTTGCACTTTCGAACCAGGCCATTATGGATTTGGATTTCCCATGTGATATTGTTTTAAAATCAGCCAAAATTCTACACGATACATGTCTAAATCTTACTCGCGGCCAATTCCTGGACATGTCATATGAAAACCAAAGCCATCTGACAACTGAAGACTATTGGCCAATGATTAAGTGCAAGACAGCTGCTTTACTGGCTGCATGTTGCGAGTTGGGATCCCTACTCGGTGGTGTGACTGCTGCTTCACAGGAAGCCTTCAAAACATTCGGTCACTACCTCGGATTGGCTTTTCAAGTGCATGATGATTTTCTTGGAATATGGGGGGATTCCCAACTAACCGGGAAATCCAATGAATCCGATCTAATTACCAGAAAGAAATCTTTACCTGTCCTATTTGGTCTTGAAAAGAACGGCTCTTTCGCTAATCGCTGGATAAATGACATAATAAAACCTGAAGATGTTCAAGGTCTCGCAGATCAGTTGGCTTCTGAAGGGGCTCTTCTTTATACACAGGAATCAGCTGACCGGCTAACTGATCTGGCTCTATCTTCTTTGCGAAGTGCTGAACCAAAAGGCGAATTTGGGGAAGCGCTATTCGAAATGGCCAATAATCTTTTATCCCGCCCTGCCTGATGAACAGGGATTTTCTTGCAGAGTTTGAAATGCTGGTATAATTTTTTAGAGACGCGGGTGTAGTTCAGTGGTAGAACGCTTGCTTCCCAAGCAAGATATCGTGGGTTCGAGTCCCATCACCCGCTTTAATAATAAAGCCGCCAATTTTGAACTGACCCCCAAAAACCGGACACAAAAAGAAAGCGCCTCGTGTGATAATAGCGCACAGGAGGCGCTTTTCATATGACAGGAAAGAAGGGCATGACACACTACAGCAAGGCGATCAAGGAACAAGCGGTGAAGATGTTTCTTGAGGAGGGGCTAAGCTATCACGAGATAGCGGAGAAATTGGATATACGGGAGTCTGCGCGGATAGAGAAATGGGTGCAGATGTACCGGCGGGAAGGGGCGGCGTCTTTTGATAAACCAAAAGGACGGCCAAGGAAAGAAACACGTCCGCAGACAGAACTGGAGCGACTGCGGATGGAGAATGATCTACTAAAAAAATTTCATGCCGAATTGCGCAAGTTGGAGCTCGAGAAGCGCAATATCGGGTGATCGTGCATTCGGTTAGGCAGTACGGTGTGAAAGCGCTGTGTGCCTACTTTGGAGTTTCTCGAGCAGCGTATTATGCCTGGCTGGGGCAAGTAAGCCAGGTAGATAAAGATGTGGAGCGCATGAGCTGGGTGCAGGAAGCCTATTTGGCTTCGCATCGCATCTATGGTTACCGCAGGATCAAGTTGTGGTTGAGCCAGAAACGCGGGCTAAATCTCAACCATAAGGCGATTTTACGCTTGATGAACAGGATGGGGATCCATTCGATCGCTCGCAGGCGCAGGCTCTATCCGAAAATGGAACAGCTGGATAGCTTTCACCGCTATCCGAACGTGCTGGCACGCAACTTTGTTGCCAGTCGACCCAACCAGAAATGGGTTACGGATGTGACTTTCATCCGGACCCGCCAGGGCTGGGCATATTTGTCAACGATCAAGGATCTCTACGACGGCTTTATCGTCGCCCATCAAGTCAGTTCCAACAACTCGATCCAATTGGTTACTAATACGCTCAAACAAGCCAAGCAAAAGGAGCAAATCACGGAGGAACTAATCCTCCACAGCGATCAGGGGGCTCAGTACTCTTCTTCGTTATATTTTGACCTGACCTGCCAATATCACATCACGCCCTCCATGTCCCGGCGCGGTAACTGTTGGGACAACGCACCCATGGAGAATTTCTTTAGCCATCTCAAAGAAGAGTACCTACGCCATGTCAGAAATCCAACCTTTGACCAGGTGCGCCAGTTGATCGACGAATATATTTACTTTTACAACCATGAAAGGATACAATTAAAAACAAGACAGACACCCTACGAAATGAGGTGCCTGTCTAGTTGACACATGGGGTCTTTCTTTTTGTGTCTTGTCTACAGGGTGCAGTTCATTTTGGCGGTTTTTATAATTTAGGAATTTATACATACTTCTTTTTAGCGTTATTCTATCCCTTTATTACATTATGCTCCCGCTTTCAATAATACTCTTGACTACTTTTTTTGGCAGTACTATAGGAGTAACCCCTAATCCTTTACACATCAGAATTTTCTTGGCGGTTTCCTCTACCGCATTGGTCATATCCGCTGCCTTACGTAGGCTGCTTCCAGCAATCACCAGCCCATGGTTCTGCATCAGTACTGCAATCCCCGTCATTCCGATTGCTTCTGCCACCTTTTCACCTAATTCGTTGGTCCCGGGCATGATGAATGGTACGACCGGAACATCTCCGATCAATGCTGCCTCAGTCGATATTGGCTGGAAGCGTGTGCCGGTCATCGCCATCAAGGTTGCAAGCGGTGCGTGGGTATGGATCACGGCTGCGACGTCAGGCCGCATTTTATAAATCGCACAACGCACATGGAACTCACTCGACGGTGCATAATCAGTCTCGCCAACGATCTTTCCCTCAAAGTCAATTCGAACCATCATATCAGATCGAAGGCCTCCTTTGAATATAGCGCTTGGCGTGATCCATGTTTCGTTTGGGTTATCAACACACCTAGCGCTAATATTCCCACCAGTCGCTGATATCAATCCCTTCGCGAATAGTTCGTTGGTCAGTATCAAAATCTAGTCGCGCACATCTCCTTTTTTTATTCCTGCAGAAACGTTTTGGATGGTAGCTTTTGGAGTGGCTACAAACGTCCCCCTTCCCCGCTGCCGAATGACGATTCCCTCATTGGAAAGTTGCGTCAGTGCCTGACGGGCAGTCATTCGGGAAATACCGCATTCTGTGCATATTTCCATTTCAGTCGGGAGGGGGTCTCCAGCAATTAATTGTCCGCTTGCAATTTGCTCGCGAAGTTGTTCCCGAATTTGATAATAAAAAGGATTAGGGCTGTTTGAGCTTATTTACGAAAGAAATTTGACACGAAAAACCACACATTTGCTGGTCTTTCTGCCAGTCTTCTCATGAAATATGGGTACCAATGAGTGCCATAAGGAACATAGATTCGCACCGGATATCCTTCTATAACGTATTTTTCCTGTAAGTCACGTCGTATTCCATAAAGCATCTGAAACTCTATCGCAGTTTTTGGTAATTCAATTTTGTCGCAATAATTTCTGGCAAAATCAAGACGCTTTGGATCGTGCGAACCAATAGCAGGAATGGGAGGAATGCGACCATCTGCACTGACTGGAGGACAGCCAGCTTTCTTTGCAGCATCAATCATGATTTGGGTGAGCAGGTCGAAATTCGCATCTACATCCGCCTTTTTTGGAAAGGCTAATTCTGGCGGTTCTTTATATGCTCCCTTCACCAATCGGAAATAAACCCCTTCCTCAATTAATTGGCGCGTATCTTTCTCTGTCCGGTATAAATAAGATTGGACGACCAATCCCGTTTTCTTGAATCCTTTGTCACGCATTTCTCGAAAGATACGTAGGGTCTGATCAATGTAAGGTGTGTCCTCCATATCAACTCTCACAAAGTTTTGATATTCCTTTGCCCTCGTCAGAATCCTCTCAAGGTTTTGCACGCACAAGTTCTCATCAAGAGCCAGTCCAATTTGCGTTAACTTGACAGATACATTCGCACGTACCCCGCTCGCGTTTATTTCATCCAATAGTTCTATGACATCGTCAGCAGCCTTTAGCGCGTCTTCTCGCGTCGAGGTGCTTTCTCCCAAATGGTCCAACGTGGCGTTGCTACCATTCGAATTGAGTACTCGAACAGCTTCGATTGCGTCTTCAACGCTACTCCCGGCCACAAACCTGCTGGCTGCTTTCCATGCAAATTTCCAACCGACAACGAATCGCTGAGCCCAGGCAGCCTTAGACAAATAAATCAAGAATGATCGCAGCATGGTTACCTCATTTGTGGATTATTGTACTAACGTGTAACGATTGTAGCACACCTGCTCTCGATGGGTGTGATATACTTTTTACCCGTAAAGCATGACAAATATCACTATTAGGGAATATTTGGAGGTCTTGTGAAAATTCGCGGGTCTTCCGTGTACCTGCGCGGTGTTTCCTTGGTTTTTATACTCCTGGCAGTAGTGGTGACCATTATCCAGGTAGTGCAGTTCAGTGTTTCTCGCTACAACTATCCTCCGGGTATGACTATTGGAGATGTTCCTGTTGGCGGGTTGGCACCACAATCCGCGGTACAAAGGTTATTACAGGTATACGCCTTGCCAATAGAAATCCATTATGGAAATGCTGTTATCGCCTTGGATCCCAGTCTTATTGGCTTCCAACTGAATACCGAAAGCATGCTGGCAGCAGCAGATTTGCAGCGCACGGGAGCTTCATTTTGGAGGGGTTTTTGGGATTTCCTTTGGAATCGCCATCCACCCGCGAGTCAGATTCCACTGGTTTCAACTTATTCTGATACTCGTCTGCGCGCCTATCTGAAGGAAGAAATCTCAGCACGCTATGACCTCCCTCCCACAACGGCCCAACCAATCCCCGGAACAGCCAATTTCACCCCCGGGTTACCTGGTCAAACGATGGATATTGATCGCGCTGTCACTCTAATCGAAGGCGCATTGCAGTCTGCCAACCAGCGAACGGTCATCCTGGCTCCCCAAAGTACTTCTGCAGGCAGACCAACTCTAAATATCCTGAATATACTCCTCAAACAGTTAATAGACCAAAGTGGTTTTGATGGTTTGATAGATCTTTATTTCCTGGACCTCCAAACACAGGAAAACATCCACTTTGCGTATCAGGCAGGACAAAACATTTCTATAAACCCTGATATTGCCTTTACTGCCGCAAGTACGATAAAAATCCCGATCATGGTCTCTGTGATTCGTCAATTCAGCAGCAAGGTTAACCCGGAAATTGATGCCCAATTGAAAGATATGATTGCTCGCTCAGATAATGTTGCTTCAGATTCATTAATGGCATCCCTCGATCCAAGCCGTGGTCCTCTTGTTGTTACGGAAACGATGCAAAGACTTGGTTTACTTAATACATTCATCGCAATGTATTTTGCACCTGGTTCCTTCCCGTTACAACACTTCAAAACACCTGCAAATTCCCGCCTTGACATAAATACAAACCCGGATACTTTTAGTCAAACCACACCGTCCGAAATGGGGGTTTTGCTGGAAGATATTTATTTCTGTGCCCAGACTGGTGGCGGCTCCTTGATAGCGGCATTCCCTGGTCAGATCGATCAGGCTGCCTGCCAGCAGATGATCCAATATCTTCAAGAAGATAAGCTTGGTGCTTTGATCCAGGCAGGTGTCCCGGAGGGTACAATAGTTGCCCATAAACATGGTTGGGATATCAATTTAAACCAGTTTAGCGATGCTGGAATTGTATACTCACCGGGCGGTAATTATGTCTTAACCATCTATATGTATCACCCGGTTCAAGCCCTATGGGATATCGTGTCCCCCCTGTACGCTGAACTTTCCCGAGCAGTATATAACTATTTCAACTTACCAACTCAATAACATCCAAATCCATCGTTAAAGAGATTAAAGGGTTCTTTAACGCCGATAATTTTTATCCAATAAGGAAAATGGATCGCTTTTTACCAGAAGATACTGAAATCCTACCAACGCTAAAACAATGCTTGGGTAATCCGCCGTATACGAATTCAATCGTCGCCTCCTGTAATTAGGCGAATAGTTATTGGTAAAAGACCGTGTCCCAAAAAGTCTGGCATATTTCCGATTCATAACTGAGCTCACGCACTAAATGGATCGAAGTGGTTAGGGTTACACCTGTAAACTGCGCAGAACAAACCCATTCAGTATATAATCAAACTATGAGTCAAACTTTGAGTCTGTACCGTCTCCAGCAGGTTGACAATCAAATAGATCGTGTCCAAACTCGCCTCGGTATTATTCAAAACAACCTGAAGGATGACTCAGAATTAATGCATGCGATAACCCTTGTTGAGAAGACTGACACAGGTCGTGATACAGCAGATCAAATACTGAAGCAAGCAGAATCCAGTGCCCACCTTCAACGCCTGAAAATCGAGCAAACTGAAGCAAGTTTGTATGGTGGTATGGGCCACACACCAAAGGAATTGCTTGATTTACAAAACGACGTTGGAGCGCTTAAACGTCATTTGATCACACTTGAAGATGCACAGTTGGAAGCGATGATAAACTTGGATTATTCCATATCGGAGAACCAGGCAGCAAAAACATCCCTGGAATTTGCTCAAAAACACGCCGAAGAACAAAACAAACATTTACTCGTTGAACAAACCGCTTTGCAGAAGGAACTGGAAAAACTCATCTCCGAACGATCGGCAACTGCAGACCCGATTCCTACAGATATTATTGGTTTATATGAAAAATTGCGACAACAGCGCCGTGGGATTAGCAGTCTCAGTAATAAGTGAAAACTCATGTTCAGCTTGCGGTTCTGGACTCTCAGCAGCACAAATGCAGTCCTCACGCGCATCAACCCAAATCGCATTTTGCCCTTCATGCGGTCGCATCCTTTACGGAAGTTGAAACCAGCACCAGGTGACCTATGCACTTCCGTCTCCCCAATGTAGACTCGTTTTCTTTTATTCTCGGGATAGTTTTTGCATCTTTTGGTTGGTGGTTATTATCCATTTTGCGACCCGCATTTCAACAGATCCGAATCGCCTACCAATCAAATAAACTAAATAAAACTGATAAATCTTTAAAAGCAGCTGGGCTTGAAGAACGCTATCTTCAGAGGGTGTTGCTATACGCTCAAGGCCTTGCATTTGGCTGCTCCTTTATTTTCGCTTGATGAAATCATTGAGCCTCCAATGCTTCTTGCACCACCACCCAGGGTTGTGCCAGGCGGACCACTATACAGCGAGGATGGTGTTGATTCCACAGTCCCCTACTTACCAGACTGGCCAGAACTAGCAGCCACTTATAACTGCAGTCGGTTAACTCTTTCCCAAGCACTTTCTGGTGGCTCAGATATTGTCTTAACCGGTCAGACTGGTATGGGAAAAACTGTAATGCTAGCAAACCTTGCTTCTCTATTAGCGAAGCATGTCCCAGAACAAGGTGTATCAGTTGACACTGTACCATTCATGTTCCATATCGCTGACCTCGATCTATCGAGTAATAAAGACGAACCTCTCAATCCGATTATCAATAGCATCTCCGAAAATACCCCCAGTAAAGATATTCCTCATATCCAAGATTTCGTTCAGAAAACGTTTTCAGATGGCCGCGCTCTTACTACTGCTGGATGGTACTGATGAACTCACACCTGATGGTTTTAAAATAGCTGTAGATTATATAAAAGCAATTAAACATCTTTATCCAAAAACAAGGATGGTGGTTACCTCTTCAGGTGATTTTCTCGATGGATTGTTTAACTTTAAACTTTATTCAATTTTCGCTTGCTGCCTGGAATATAACGCAGCGTAAAAGATATTTGGAAAAATGGGGTAATTTATGGACGAATTTTGTTGCGGTTGAGGTTTGGGCGCAGCCCGATTACCAGGTAGACCCCATCTTATTAAATGGTTGGTTGAATTCGGAAAACAATTTAACACCATTGGAATTGACTTTGCAGGCTTGGGCAGCGTATGCTGGGGATGTTAGCGGGTCGCGACCAGTTGATGCAATTGAACTCACATATACGTCGTATGTCTACTGACCTGGCTCCGGTAGAAGCCCTTGAGATGCTAGCCTTACAAATCATATTGAATTCAGAACCGATATTTGACCCTCGAATTGCGCGAGGTTGGATTAAGGCGTTTGAACCGTCAGAAGTTAATATTAATGGTGAATTTGAAGGGGATGGAATAAGCAAAAATTCTCCAAGGGGTATCGCTACACCAACACTTGGGCTTATTTCAAAATTGGGGGAAAGCGGATTACTAATTCGTCATCGCAAAAATCAAATGCGATTCACCCACCCTGTTTTTTGCGGGTACTTGGCAGGGAAATCTTTGGCAAAATTCAAATCCGAATCTCTTTTAAACCAACCCTCATGGATCGGAAAATACCTGGCATTCCAGTTCATGGCAGTTTTTGGAGATTTAAATCCAGTCGTTGATAAATTTCTATCCAAGGTGGACCGACCACTTTCCCGTAAATTGCTAATTCCAGCACGATGGTTGCGATATACTGGTCAAGCTAATAATTGGCGTGAACAGATCATTAAAAAGCTATATGAGTTATTAAAGGAAACCGGGCAACCGCTTGGATTGCGTGGACAGGCCCTTTGCGCCCTAATCCAGTGCGGAAACCTCGATGTGGCGGTTCGATTACGACAGTTGCTAGAAGAACAAGATAACGATCTCTTGATATTAGCAGCACTCGGCTGCGGTGCCCTTAAAGATATTCAAGCCATTGAAATGTTGTCTTTCCAACTAAGTAACAAGAGTCCTAACGTCCGCAGGGCTGCGTGTCTAGCGCTGGTTAGCATCGGAACTACAACAGCCATGGACCGAGTTGCTTCTTCATTACTACAGGGGGATGATATTCTTCGCCGTGCAGCAGCAGAAGCGCTCGCCAATCATCCTGGTGAAGGATTCTTAATGTTAAAAGAAGGCGCAGAATTAAAGGACGACATATTAGTACGTCGAGCCGTTGTTTATGGTCTTGGGCGAATTCCAGAACCATGGGCTGAAAATTTGGTGGACCGACTGCAGAATGAAGATACACAATGGGCAGTTCGCACTGCTGCTGCCGAAGTAGTAGAAGCCCGTGGGAGTTTGAACCCACATATACCACAACGCCTCTCCCCTCCCACGGAGACTCCTTGGATCATTGCATTTGCTGCAAAACAAGGGCTTGGTGTCTCACCAGATAAGCCTCCGTCTGAGCTATTGCTTACAGCTCTCAAATCCGGCACGGAAGAGCAACGCCTTGCTTCCCTTGCATATTTCCGAATGATCCCTGCCGAGGAAGTGTTTGAGCCACTTTATCAAGCAATGTTTGAGGGCGAACCAACTCTCCGCGAGGCAGCCTTCCTGACCCTTTCAGAAATTGCAGCACGTGGAGTAGATGTGCCCGATCCTGTACAAATTGGAGTGGGTTAATAGTGGCATTATTCTGTTTGATATTTGAAATGTATGTTTTATTATTATGACCTCATGGCTTCCGCTTTTATTCCATGTTTCAACACTGTTCATCAAGGCAACTTATTCGGTTTTCAATCTATATATACTAAATAATATCTGCCAGGTAAAAATATACTTATGAATATTAATCCCGGGTTAATAACCATAGCGGTGCTTGGTGGGACAGGGAATGAAGGCAAAGCTCTCGTCGTCCGCTGGGCAAAAAATGGTTACAAGGTAATAATTGGCTCCCGGACAGCCCAAAAGGCGCAAAATGTGGCCAATGAACTGACCAAAACACGATTTAATAGTCTAGACATCCTGGGGACTGATAATCAAAATGCTGCGAGACTTGCGGATATCGTCGTTCTAACAGTTCCATATACCGCTCACCGCGAGACGCTGGACACTATAAAGGATTGCATGAAGGGAAAATTACTAATTGATGTAACCGTTCCCCTCGTTCAAAATAAGGCAACCAGGGTGAATATGCCGCCTGCTGGAAGCGCCGCTCAGGAAGCGTGCGAAATTTTAGGGGACGAAGTTCAGGTAACTACAGCTTTCCAGAACATTTCTTATCAACATCTGGAAAAAAATGAAACAATAGAATGTGATGTTTTGGTTACGGGAACAAGTAAGGAAGCCAGGGCGGATACCTTAAAGCTTGTTGCCGCTGTTGGACTAACAGGTTGGGATGCAGGTCCAATAGCAAATTCTGTTGTAGTTGAGGGTTTAACGAGTGTTTTGATTGGCATAAATAAATTATATGGAAGCCAAACGGCAGGTATTCAAATAACTGGAGTAAAGGCATTAACTAAAGGGCCATGACACTCACATTCACCCCGGTTACCCAAATACCGCTCATATGCCCAGGCGATAATCTCGTTGATATACTATTGGTTGCATTGCAAAATTCCCGCGTTTCATTGGAAGATGGAGACATTCTGGTGGTTACCCAGAAAATTGTCAGTAAAGCTGAAGGAAGATTGGTTAACCTGAAAACAATCACTCCATCAAAAGATGCCAAAGAATTAGCGAAGCGGTGCGATAAAGACCCACGTTTAACCGAAATAATCTTGCGTGAAAGCAATGAGGTGTTACGCGTCCGCCCAGGGACAATCATAGTCGAACATAGGTTGGGATTTGTATGCGCAAGCGCAGGGGTTGACCATTCCAATGTATCAGGGAGTGATGGTCACCCCGATGATTGGGTTTTGCTACTTCCTGAAGACCCAGACCAGTCTGCGCTAGAAATCCGTCGAAAAATAAAAATTATCACTGGAGTAAGAATTGGTGTATTAATCACCGATTCCCATGGTCGTGCATGGAGGCTGGGTACAGTTGGAACGGCAATTGGCTTTTCAGGCATCCCAGGTATTATAGATGAGCGAGGTTGGCAGGATTTGTTTGGCTACCGATTAAAAATTACATTGGTCGCGACCGCAGATGAACTTGCTGCCGCAGCGTCTCTTTTAATGGGTGAATCCAATGAAGGGATCCCAGCTGTTCATGTGCGTGGGTTTCCTCATCCCTTGCGTGAAGGTTCCCTAAAAGAATTAATCCGGTTGAAGGGGAATGATCTTTTTCGATAATTTATCGTCTGATAAAAGAATTACTATAACATGCGACTCAATTACCGTTTTAGTAGATATGCGAGTCACTGAAAATCCTTTCTGGGAGAAAAATTATGAACCTAATACCCGAAACCCATTCTGGTTTACTGAAGGACGGTACGAAGGCCTTCCTTTATTTGGCTACTATTATGCCCGACGGTTCACCACAAGTAACTCCCGTGTGGTTCAACACAAACGGAGAATTTATTTTGATCAATACCGCCAGAAAACGTGTAAAAGACAGGAATATGCGCGTTCGATCACAAGTAGCTCTTTGCATCCAAGACCCGTCAAATCCCTATCGCTATCTTCAAATACACGGCAAGGTAAAAGAATTTACTACCGATGGCGCAGATGCCCATATCGATGCCCTAACAATGAAGTATCGGGGGATCGCAAAATACCCATCACGCCAACCGGGTGAACAACGTGTCTTGTATAAAATACTAATTGAAAAAGTGGATGCTCACGGATGAATATTGTTGCCCTTGCCGGCGGAGTCGGTGGGGCGAAAATGGTTGATGGATTTGCCCAACTCCTTAAGCCAGAAAACCTTTCAATAATCGTAAATATTGGAGATGACTTTGAATTCTTAGGACTTTTAATTTCCCCAGATTTGGATACTGTATGCTACACTTTGGCTGGGTTAGCTAATCCAATAACAGGTTGGGGACGCATTGGCGATACATACAATTTCCTTAATAGTTTAAAGGAATTGGGGTGCCCAAGCTGGTTCCGTTTAGGGGATAAAGACTTAGCCACGCATATTGAACGGACCCGGCGAATTCGAGATGGTCAACCGTTAAGCCAAATCACACGCGATTTTTGTAAATCCTGGGGTGTAACTCATTCAGTTTTCCCTGTAAGCGACCAACCAATTAATACAATTGTGGACTCTGATGAAGGAGCCCTCGATTTTCAAGAATATTTCGTCCATCGGAGTTGTATTCCGAGGGTTAGTGGTTTCCGATTCGCTGGAGCAGATGAGGCGTTGCCAGCTCCAGGAGTAATCGAAGCCATACAGCACTCGGATGCTGTAGTCATATGCCCGTCCAATCCGTGGGTTAGTATAGATCCGATTTTAGCTGTCCCCGGTATTCGCTCAGCCCTTTTGGGTAAGCATGTAATAGCAATTTCCCCAATTCTTAATGGTCAATCCGTAAAAGGACCAGCAGCCAAAATGTTTCTGGAAATGGGGTTTATTCCTTCATCGCGTTCAGTCGCTGAACATTATGGTACCTTACTTTCGGGTTTTGTTATTGATAACTCAGACGCAAGTCTCATCAATCAATTCCCCCTGCCCACCTGGATTGCTAACATTCTTATGGTGGATCCCAAGGACAGGAGACGTTTAGCTGAAGATGTGCTAAACTTGATTAATAACTTATGACTATTTGGGCGATTGTTCCGGTTAAACCACTTCGGCGAGGAAAATCGCGGTTAGCTGGAATGCTGACCGAAGATCAGCGAACCCGCCTAAATCGATATCTTCTCGAGCACGTTCTCACAACTCTTAATAAAATTTCTGAAATTGAACACACGCTAGTCGTAAGTCGGGATCCAGCTGCCCTAGCACTAACGAGGGAGATGGGTGGTAGAACAGTATTGGAGGATGGTGCACCTCAATTTAACACTGCAATTAATCGAGCTACTATTGTTGCAAAAGCCCAAGGAGCACATGCAGTTTTAATTTTACCTGCTGATTTACCCCTCATCAAACCATCGGATATTAAGAAACTTCTCGTGAGAGGCAAAAAACAGCCTGTAATTGTAATTGCACCAGACAGACGCAATGATGGTACTAATGGTTTATTCGTCAATCCAGCTGGATTAATTGAATACGGATACGGACCTGGTTCATTCCACTGCCACAGCAGCAGAGCTATTGAGGCTGGTGCCAAATTGATTGTCATCGAATCCAGGAACATCGCTTTAGATTTGGATTTACCTGAGGACTTGGAAGCTTTGGGGGGATTAGGAAGGCTCGGCCTGGTGTAGTGCAAAGGAAATTGTATTTTTTACAGGCACATTCACATGTGCATATATTATATTTTAAATGCTATAATATTTCTCGGTTGTCTGACAATTATTCCTTATTTGTAAATCCACATGAGTTTAATCAAGAGGTGTCCAATGAGACAGGAAAATATAAATTCGCAAACCATGACTTTTGCGCAACTTAAGACAGAATTATTGCGTTGTGAATATTGCGAAGAAAAACCCTGTAAAGAGGCCTGTCCAGCACATTGCTCTCCTGCCGACTTTATTATGGCGGCGCGCGTTGGGAATACATCTGATATTCGCAGGTCTGCAGGTGAAATCATGCACGCAAATCCACTTGGTGGTATTTGTGGGATGGTTTGCCCTGACACCCTTTGCATGGCAGCCTGCACTCGGAAGAATTTCGACAGACCGATAAATATCCCCTTGGTACAGTCGACCATAGTCAATTTAGCAAATAAGATTGGCGGTATCCCAATTTTTTCCAAACCGAAAGCGCTGGGGAAAAAGGTGGCTATTGTTGGTGGTGGACCTGCTGGCTTAGGGGCTGCAGCAGCTTTAGCGCAAATGGGATATTGGGTGGAAGTATTGGAGGCTTCTGACCAACTGGGTGGGATGTTAAACCTGATTCCAAATCATCGCCTGGATAAAAATGTTATAAAAAGTGACATTCTTTTTGTTAATAGTCTCGGAAATATACGCACAAAAACGGGCGTTCATGTAAATGATCCAAAATTATTGCTTAAAAGTGGGTACAACGCAGTTTGTGTTGCAACAGGACTCTGGAAACCGATTGAGCTTGGTATAGAGAATGAACACTTAGCATTAAAAATGGTCGAATTGCTGGCTAACCCCGAGAAATATAGTTTTAGTGGGCGAACCGTAATTATTGGTGGTGGAGCGACAGCCCTAGACTGTGCGATCACCGCAAAACAACGCGGCGCAAAACACGTCGAATTGTTCGCTTTGGAAAGTCTGTCAGAGTTGCCTTTGACCCCCAGGGAACGATTAGATCTATTAGATTTCGATATTGAAGTTAACGGTCGAACTCGTGTAACTAAAATCATAGCTGATGGAAACAATATTATGGGAGTTGAAACAGTGAAAGTTGAGCTCCCAGAGGATTCCCTTTTTAGTCCAGCAAAAATAAACACAATCCCTGGTTCAAAATCCATTCGAACTGGTATTACCGGTGTCGTCATATCCATCGGGATGCGCTCAAACATGACTAATGATCAGAGCAAAGGTGTTTTCTATGCAGGGGATTTTTTAACTGGTCCGAAAACGGTTGTCCAGGCAGTTGCCTCTGGAAAAAACGCTGCTCTTGAAATTGATGCTTATCTTAAAGGTATAGAAATACCGGTCATTGGTGAGCCAACCAAATCTCAATATACATTTACCGGTTACAACCATTTGCCAGTCTCACTGGAGACAGAATTCTTCGGTAAACCCATCAGGTCTCCATATCTGATTTCTGCATCACCTTCCACCGACGGATTGGAACAGATGAGGAAGGCGTACAACTCTGGCTGGGCGGGAGGGGTGATGAAGACCGCTTTTGATAATGTTCCAATCCATATTCCAGCAGGATACATGTTTGCTTACAGCCCTTCGACTTATGGAAATTCTGACAACGTCTCTGGTCACCCGCTAGATCGAGTGTGCAGGGAAGTAGAATTATTGGTTAGGGAATGGCCTGATAGGTTGACATTAGCTTCTACAGGGGGGCCCGTGACAGGGGATGATGAGAGCGACGCTGCCGGTTGGCAGTCGAATACCAAGAAGCTTGAATCAGCTGGGGTCATGGGAATTGAGTATTCACTCTCCTGCCCTCAGGGCGGAGACGGAACTGAAGGAGCGATTGTCTCGCAAAATGCTGCTCTGACAGCGAAAATCATTGACTGGATCATGGAAATTGGGGACCCAGAAATACCAAAGTTGTTTAAACTATCTGCGGCCGTGACATCTATTGTTCCAATCTTGCGCGCAATTCGCAAAGTCTTTAGCAAGTATCCAAACAAGAAAGCTGGGATAACGCTCGCGAATTCATTCCCAGCTCTTGCGTTCCGCCCTGATCCCAGCCGTTCTTGGGATGAAGGAGTCATTGTTGGAATGAGCGGTGAAGGCGTAACTCCAATCTCATACCTGACTCTTTCGCAGGCTGTTCCCGAGGGGATCGAAATATCGGGTAATGGGGGGCCAATGAATTATAAAGCAGCGATGGATTTCCTCGCACTTGGAGTAAAGACCGTGCAATTTTGTACCATAGTCATGAAACATGGATATGGCATACTGCACGACCTAGAATCGGGCACATCATTCTTAATGCAAGAGCGGGGTATTCATGCGATGAAAGAACTTATTGGCATCTCGCAACCAAACCCCATAACAGATTTTATGGCTTTGTCTCCTGTTAAGAATATTTCTGAAGCAAATTTTCCTTTATGTGTTTCTTGTGGTAATTGCGCTCGTTGCCCATATCTGGCGATCTCTTTGGATGACGCGGGGTTGCCTCACACCGATCCCGCTCGCTGTATAGGTTGCTCCATATGTGCTCTAAAATGCTTCGCAGGCGCAATTAACATGCGAGTGCGCAGTGCTGAAGAACTTTCGCTTCTCATAGAAAATTAGGAGTCGAATTATGATTACTCGTTTTGAGAATGGTATAGTTGCCACTCTTGGGAAGAATAATCGCATCATTTGGAATGCGACAGTTGTCACCGATGACGAAGTAGTTATCGCAATAGGTAACTCCAATGAGATATTAAGTCAATTTCCAGATGGAAAATCCGTTGATTGTTCTGGGAAGATAGTCCTTCCTGGATTTATTTGTGCGCATCATCATTTTTATTCAACCATGGCCCGGGGTATGCCCATCCCTGGACTCCCTGCAGAAAACTTCCCGCAGATTTTGGAGAAGTTATGGTGGAAGGTAGACCGCGCTTTGCGAGAAGAAGACATCCTCCTTTCAGCCCAATTACCACTAATCGACTGTATTCGGAATGGAACTACAACAGTAATCGATCACCATGCCTCTCCGTCCATGCGAGATGGTGCGCTCGATATAATTGAAAAAGCTGTTCGTCAGTCTGGTGTCCGTGCCTCATTGTGTTATGAGGTTTCTGATCGAAACGTTTCTGAAGGAGGATTTAAGGAGAATGAACGATTCATAAATAAGGTGGGAAAAGGGGATGGACAGATCGCTGCCATGATGGGTCTTCATGCGCCATTCACATTGTCAGAAAATACCCTTGAGAAATGTGCGGATTTTGCATCTAGCGCTGGAGTGGGGTGTCATATCCATGTCTCTGAGGATGAATCCGACCGCAAAGATTCCATGCAGAAATATAAAGTTCCCCCAGTGAAACGTCTTGCAAATCTTCAAATAACCGGGGAAAAATCCCTCTTCATTCATTGTGTACATATTGACGATTCCGAGATGGAACTACTAGCAGAAACAAAAACACCTGTGGTGCATAATCCTGAATCAAATATGAACAACGCAGTGGGTATCACACCTGTGTTAAACCTTCTAAAACACGGCGTTCTGGTCGGGCTTGGCAGTGATGGGATGGGGTCTGATATGTTGGCGCAAATGCGTTGTGCATATCTTTTACATCGTCTTGCTAATAGTGATCCCCGTGTAGCATTTTTAGAAGCACCTCAATTGCTCCTTCAAAACAACGCCATCATCGCTGAGCGTCAGTTTGGTATAAAACTGGGAGAAATTGCCGAAGGACTTCCAGCTGACCTGGCAATTGTCGATTATCAGCCTCCTACTCCATTAACTGATGAAAATTTCCTGGGTCATCTAATCTTTGGATTGGTAGACGCAACAGTTGACACAACTGTCTGCCGCGGGAAAATATTAATGCAAGACAAGGTATTTACTACTATGGATGAAGATCGCCTTGCGGCCCGGTCTCGTGAACTTGCTCCCTTGATGTGGCGTCGTTTGCAAGATTTATAAGTTATGGGGAAGAAATGGTTTTCTTATCAGCCAAAGATTTTTAAGACGCTTCTTATTGGTATCAGGAGTTCGGAATTATGAAACGGGTTGCCCTTTACCTTCAAGATTCGCACGACTTACGTGATGGCTTGGATTGCGTGAGATATGCCGAAAGTCAGGGCTTCGAAGCAGTCTGGCAGGCAGAATCCCGGCTGGTTCGTGATGCCATCGTCCCCATGGCTGCATATGCTGCAGTCACTGACCGGATAAAGGTAGGCTCTGCAGTAATTAATAATTGGACACGGAATATTGGTCTGTTAGCAGCAACTTTTCTCACGTTAGACGACCTTGCACCGAACCGAATAATTTGCGGAATTGGAGCATGGTGGGATCCGTTAGCGAAAAACGTTGGCATCAATCGAGACAAGCCACTTACAGCAATGCGCGAAACTGTCACCATTTTGCGCCGCCTGCTCAATTTGGAGCGCGTATCTTTTAGTGGCGATTTCATCCATGTCAACAACATTGAATTGGATGTTGTGCATGGCAGAAGAGAACCACGAAAGGTACCCATTATGATAGGGGCTACTGGAGATCAGATGCTGATGTTATCTGGCGAAATTGCGGACGGAGTAGTATTAAACTATTGCGTTCCACCAGAGCATAATGATACCGCACTTGAAATTTTGGAAAAGGGCGCTCAAAAGGCCGGACGCAATCTGGAAGAGCTTGACCGCCCTCAATTGATCGTTTGCTCAGTGGATCACGATCATGACAAAGCAATTGAAACAACCAAAATGCTCTTGTGCCAATATCTCGCCCAGCAACCACACATTGCTAAGAGCAGTGGCGTCTCTCTAGATGTCGTGACTGCAATTCAATCCATCCTCGGTTGGCCTGCCACCCGAGAGCAGATAAGCCTGGCAAAGCATTTGATCCCGGATTCCCTGGTCTTGAATATTACGGCCTCCGGAACCCCGGATGAAGCTCGATCCAAAGTGGAAGAGTACATGAAACGCGGAGCAACTTGCCCAATCCTATATTCAGCGGGGGGGGATATCAAACTTCTCATTGACACTTTTGCTCCCGAGACTTGAGCCACTCGAGATATAATCCATTTGGAGACCTTGTAGCGAGGCTGACGCGTTTTTCCCAGGTTTCGTTGTGCAGAATGAAATCATTTATTCGGCAACTCTTATACTAAAGAGGGTAAATTTATGGCAATCGATCCGAGTTTGGTAAAAGAAAACACGCCAGCAAATCAATTACGACTTGAATACAACCGCCAAAATGCGCTATTCGATTCCCAACTTCCTATCATCCAAAGGTTTCTCGAAGCTCAAGCAGGACAGATTGCTGATGCATATATAAAACGTTCTCAAAGCGTTCGTTTCATGCTCCCTGACCGCGTCATACCCGTTAAAGGTGCTGATCCTATCACGGTCCGTCAAGAATTGCGTGAGCAAAGGGTCGGAAATTTAGGTGATAAATTTGCCCGGAGGGATGTGCATGAAACCCTTCGCCGGAGATTGACTGAATTGGAGCAATCTAGTGACCAGGCTATTGTAATCGCTGCAAACCTGATTCGCTTCGCTTCTGCGACACATATGGTTCATAATATGTTGCCATCGGGAAGACTCGTCACATATTCATCCATCGAAGAAGATGATATTCCGACCATCCCTGTAAGTTCAGATATTGAAACAGAATCAGCAATTACGGCATCAACTGATGCGATAGCAGAAGATGTGAGTATAGAAAGTGGTCGCGGCAATTTACAGGTTCCATTCGTACAGGCTGCGAGGCGTTTTTATCTCCCCCAATGGGTGGCATTTGGCGATACTGGAGAGTTGCTCGTAAATACGGGGAAGGAAGCTGAGGCTCATATCGCATCGATGCAACATTTTCTAAATGTATTATTTGCTGCACGTTCACTTGCTCCTTACATGATCGCGGAAGAAGAATTTGAAAAGAAACGCTACGGGATGCTGGGACAATTGGTAAATCAAGGACGGGCGTTGGCAAATCACCTTACTGACGAAATTATTGACCTCATCAAAAAACGGGCATCTGAACAAAGCCTTAATCGTGGTTTAAGCCTGCGACTACCATATTTCGACGACCAAGACCTTCGTGTAAAAACGCACAACTTTGTCATCATTCCGGCAGGGAGGATTATGTTTGTCCCTGCATTTGTGATACGCGCGGTTCTTGACGAACAAGCCAAAATTGCGCAAGATACCCGTTTTAGTATTTCCACACGCAGACATTTATTAACCGAACTTCAAAGACTGGGGGATGCATTTAAATCTTCCGATGATTTTTAATTCTTATGCAGGAAATTTATAAATGTTCTTCTCCATTGGCTTATTAATAATTATCTTTTTTCTCGCCTTCAAAGCATCTCCGGTGGAAAAAAAAGACCATGCCTTAATCCATGGGGCTGGCCAAGTGGGATTTCTGGCAGCGTTGGCACTGTTTGGCGTAGACTACTTCACATCATATTTTTATGCTACTGGCGAAATGATGAGTGCTCTGCACCCATTCGGATTACAGAAATACGCATTTATTGCTGTTACAGTTATTGCTTTGGCTAACTTCGTTTTCGGGGCATTGTATATGTATTCATTGGGGGTTTTTAATGAAGGAGGCGGGTCCTTTACTGCGGCGATGCGCTATCTTGGACCTACCCTTAGCCTAATTGTTGCCGTTGTCTTGATCCAAGACTACATTTTTACAATCGTTGTCTCCACTCTTTCTGGCGTACAGCAATTACTATCTATAGCCCAGTTGGCAGATACACTTTGGATCTGGCGATTTCTGATTGGTGCTTTGCTTGCCTCAGTCACATGGTGGCTGACTATCAAAGGACGGGGTGAATCAGCTCGTGTGGTCTTTATTATGCTGGCAGTCTTTATCATGTTAACCTTGATAATGGCTGTTGGACTTTTGCTTGCCAAGGGTAGGGGAGTTGATTCGTTACCTTTTAGTGAAGTAGTTTCTCAACCTAGCATTACGCAAGCAATGTATCATATGTTAACTGCGTCCATGAAAGGATTGGTTGCGCTAAGTGGATTGGAGGCGATGTCAAATGGCATCCAATTCGTTATACATCAAGATATGTCTGTGATTGCATGGGGTAAGAAGAACTTTCGCCCCTTGAATTGGATGTGGAAATTTTATAGCGGAAGTTCTGGTATTGGCCGCTTAGTACAAACTTCGTTTCTTTTTTATGGCGGTCTGACCACTGCCTTTCTTGCGTATTTTTCAATCCATTTTAATGCCTTTGACAATGTCGAAGGACGTTCGCTCATCGGAAACCTGGCATATATCGGTTTCAACCAACTTGGCAGCGGCGGATGGATTCTGTATTGGGCGTACCAAATTTTGGCGGTCGCATTATTAGCATCAGCTTCAATGACTGCTTATCAGGATTTGCAATCAATGGCCTGGCGAAATGTCGCAATCGGTGAAATCCCAGAAGTTGTTGTGTACCGGAATCCGAAAGGTACTTTTACGCGACCAGTAACGGCAGCCGCCATTGCCGCCATCATCATTCAATTTCTTGTCCGTGGCGAAACCAGCCTGGCTGTACCGTATTATGGCGTAGGGGTCTTTATGCCAATTATGGCAATGGGGTTGGCAATTCGTCAACACATTTTGAAAACCATGACGGGACAAAAACGCTTATGGGGAAGTTTTGGCGCGACTATAGCTGCAACACTCGCGGGAATTGTTTTCATCGGCCAAATTGTTGGGAAATGGGGCGAAGGAGGCTGGGTGGTTTTAATATCTCTAAGCGTCTTGGTTTTAATGGCTCACGCGATTCTGATTTCCCCAATCGGGTTTCGGACTCCATTGGACATCCACCGCATCATCCGCGATAAATCACGGGTCCGGGGTCAAATGGGTAACATTGTCGAGTGGCAGTCTCTTCGTGTTCAAGAATATAGATATCGCTTGCTTATCGGAATCGCTCGTTTCTGGGAATGGTTTGGAGTGCGACGCCCTTCACGGTTCGAACCACCTGCTCCTGCAGGCGAATTTGAAACAGCCATCAACCATGATGAAACTAAAACATTTCTTGATCAATATTTAGATGGAAAACCGCTGCGCAGACCGAAATTGGGTGGAGCGCCCAAAGAAACAGTCCCAACGGATGATGAAATCTCGAAATAATAATTTCCCCAAGATGCGGATATTAATTATTCATTTCCTTTTGCCACCCCTATGAGTTCCGTACCGATAAACAGCTTGCGCGTTCTTGAAGTTTTTCAATCATTGGAGACCACCACTAACGGGTTAAATTCGTCAGAGGCAAAGTCGCGCATATCGTTGTATGGGGCTAATGTCATTTCCGGACAATCAGCTCAACCGAAATGGCAACTTTTTTTTCGTCAAGTTCGTCACCCATTTATCATTTTGATGTTGCTTGCCGTGGTGATCAGTTTCTGGCAAAGAGACTGGACTCTAGCGATTGTCATCCTCCTCCTGACGATTACCAATGGTGCATTTTCATTTTGGCGGCAGAATCGCGCAGAACAGGCAATTGAAAAATTACGACACCTACTACCAGCTTATGCTCATCTCATACGCGACGGAGCAGAAGTTCATGTCCAGGCCAGCGAAGTCGTCCCAGGAGATGTACTTATTCTGGCTGAAGGAGATAATATCGCAGCTGACGCTCGGGTAGTAGAAGAATATGGGCTGCGAGTAAATAACGCTTCACTTACTGGGGAAGCTGTGGCAGCCAAGAAAACTGCAGAGGCCTCGATACTTCCCAATATCAGCGATCTTGAACGACCAAATCTGATTTTCGCCGGCACATCGGTAGCTTCCGGAACCGGGAAAGCAGTGGTATACGCGACCGGAATGATGACTCAATTCGGTCGCATTGCGCACTTGACTCAGTCTGTTCAGGAAGAACCTTCGGGATTTCAGAAAGAACTTGAAAGATTAGGGAAAATTCTCACCGTGGTTGCGTTATCAATTGGAGGGATCGTCTGGGCACTTACAAATTACGCTCCAAATATTTCAAACCTATACGACAGCCCTCTTTTACTGGCGCTTGGGACAATCGTTGCACTGACACCCGAAGGGTTACCCGCTACATTAACTCTATCACTGGCAATTGCTGTTCAGCGCCTGGCCGGGCACGGTGTGCTTGCTAAGCGACTTAACATTGTTGAAACCTTGGGCAATGTATCAGTTATCTGCACGGATAAAAGTGGCACTCTTACCCAAAATCAAATGACCGTACGTGAAATATGGGTTGCGCGGCGAAGACTCCAAGTTACGGGAGTTGGTTACGAGCCAAAAGGTCAGTTCGTTCCTGCCCCCGACAACTCCCCTTTCGAAATCGATTTGGTTGATCTGCTTGAAGCAGCTTTATCTTGCAACAATGCTCGCGTCAATCCTCCTTCAACCGAACGACCAAATTGGACTAGCCTCGGAGATCAAACGGAAGCCGCCCTGAAGGTCGCAGCTCTAAAATATAAACTGGTTGAAGATGTTGTATCTACTCGCATTCCTCGCATACACGAAATTCCATTTGATGCGAGACGAAAACGTATGACGACCATTCATCGAGATGGCGATAAGGAAATTGCGCTTTCGAAAGGAGCTCCCCGCGAAGTGTTGCAACTGTGCACCCACATTAATGTTAATGGGGAAATTCTTCCTCTTGACGAAAACATCCGATCAGAGATCCTTGCCGCCAATGACGATTATGCGCGGCGCGCCTTACGAGTACTTGCCTTTGCCAGGCGTGTATTACCTAATCGTTCGGGGGCCTATACTGCGGATACGATAGAAAATAATTTAACCTTTTTAGGTCTTATGGCTATGATGGATCCCCCTCGGCCTGAAGTCGAACAAGCGGTAAAGACTTGCCGAAAAGCAGGCATCCGCATAATAATGATTACTGGAGATTATGGTCTTACTGCAGAATCACTCGCCAGGCGAGTTGGGATGGTTACAACCCTCAATCCACTCATCGTTACCGGTGCAGATCTTGATGCATTAAGTGATATGGAACTCCAGGAGATTATTACGAAAGATATAATTTTCGCCCGCATGGCTCCTGACCACAAGCTTAGATTGGTTTCAGCTTACCAGGCGCATGGCGACATAGTCGCTGTAACCGGTGATGGGGTCAATGATGCACCGGCACTACGCAAAGCCGATGTGGGTATTGCAATGGGAATAATCGGTACAGATGTGGCTAAAGAGGCAGCTGATATTATCTTGACCAATGACAATTTTAGCTCCATAGTAATAGCGATAGAAGAGGGTCGGGCAATTTATGACAATATCCGTAAGTTTATTACGTATATATTTGCCAGCAATATCCCTGAAGTTCTGCCTTTTCTTCTAACTGGAATAGTAGGGATCCCCCCTGCGCTAACTGTCCGCCAGATTTTAGCCGTGGACATGGGTACAGACATTTTCCCTGCCCTCGCACTGGGAAGTGAAAATCCCGAACCTGGTATTATGAATTACCCTCCCCGTCCGTCGTCCCAGCCATTGCTGGACCGTGGCTTATTGCTGCGTTCTTTTCTTTGGTTAGGGCTGCTTGAAGCAGGGCTTTGTTACCTTGGATTCTTATCAATATATTTATTTTCTGGCAACGCAGGACTTTTAAATCTGACCTTCCTGAATGAAATTCCTTGGCCCCACTTCCTAATGATTTCCGGGGATATCAATTCGGTTGCCAGTACCGTTTTCCTGGCAGGGGTTGTGACGGCACAAGTAGGAAATGCCTTAGCGTGCAGAACATTTAAGGCGCACACCACCCAGATGGGTTGGGCCAGCAATAAAACTCTTATTGGCGGAATTGTCATATCCTTATTCATTATTGCAGGAATGGTCTTCGTGCCCCCCTTGGCGAAAGCATTTGACAACCAATTATTCCCACTGGTATTATGGCCCCTTCTTTTACTTTATGCCCCAGTGTTATATATTTTTGAATGGATTCGAAAAGGGTTGGTGCGAAGGACGGAAAAGAATCGAGAAAACCTTTATACCGAGACCAATGAAAGGAGGAATAAATTATGAAAGTCATTGTTATGGGGTGTGGGCGCATCGGCTCCCAAGTCAGCCAATTACTTTCAGAGCAAAATCACGAGGTGACTATCATTGACCATGATTCAAATTCTGAAGGACGACTTGGCCCCAGTTTCAAAGGCCGCATAATCAAAGGCCTGGGATTTGATAGGAACATTTTGGTGCAAGCGAATATCGAACAAGTTGATGCGTTTGTTGCAGCAAGCCAGTCAGATAATGCCAATATTGTTGCAGCACGGATTGCACGGAATATATTCCACGTTCCAAGGGTGGTGGCACGTTTGTACGACCCAAGGCGAGCAGAAATTTATCAACGATTGGGATTAACTACCATTTCATCTACAAATTGGGGAGCGGAACGGATCTTCCAGGTTTTAACTCATGTGGACATAGATGTTTGGAACACGTTCGGGAGCGGGGAAGTGGCACTCGTTCACGTGGAACTTCCGCATCAACTTATCGGACGAAACATAATGCATTTAAACATTCCGGGGGAAATATTGGTAGTCTCGATCACCCGAAATGACCACGCCTTTGTTCCGGTAACCGGAACTGAATTTCACGAAGGTGATTTAATTCATTTGGCTGTCCTATCGTCAGCAATGGACCGCTTGGAAGAACTACTTGGAATGGAAGGGAGGTAAGCATGTTTGTTATTATTGTTGGTGGTGGAAACATAGGCTCGCACCTTGCTAAAATGCTCCTTGAAGGTGGGCACATAGTAAAAGTTATTGATGAACGACCAATTCTGCTTGAAAAACTTCCTAAAGAACTTCCAGCTGAGGTTATTGTTCCTGGAGACGGCAGTTCTCCTTTAACATTGGAAAACGCTGGCATCAGAAAAGCCAACGTTTTGGCAGCGGTGACCGGTTCTGATGAAACCAATTTAGTCGTTACCTCATTGGCTCGATTTGAGTTCAATGTACCAAGAGTAATCGCACGCGTCAATAATCCGAAAAACGCCTGGTTGTTTAATAAAGAAATGGGAGTTGACGTGGCACTTAATCAGGCAGATATTCTGGCGCGCTTGGTCGCAGAGGAAATGTCGTTGGGCGATATGATGACTCTGCTTAAATTGCGTAAAGGGGAGTTTTCATTAATTGAGGAGAAGGTTCATCCGCTTTCCCCCAGCGCTAATAAAAGCATTCGGGAAATCAACCTTCCAAACGATTCGGTAATTGTAGCAATTATCAGAAAAAATCAATTACTAATCCCGCATGGAGATTCGCTCTTACAACCAGCAGACGAAATACTCGCGCTTGTACATGCCTCTCAATTAAAACAACTTGCCCTATTACTTGGTCCAAAGGATCCCATTACGAGAAATGAAGGCAACGGTTAATCCACTTCATGTAAAAGTACAACGATAATATATTAAAACATCTATTGTGTATCTAGGTATTAATTAATATACATAACGAAGATCAATCTCAGTATATTGGATTGCTCTTTCGGATAGAAAATGTGTGGGTGGTAATCTAACTATTGCACTTAGTTGTCTGGGGAATTATTCCTATGCGCAACTCCTCTCTAATTCTGTGTACTTTTATTCCCAAATAGTAGATAGACAATCAGTGAATGTGTTTTTATATTATTTATTCATTTCCGTGATTACCCCGAAATTCCAAATTCTCGGACATTTTCGCCACGCAATCTCTAGAATGAGTATAATAAAGAACTTTCCTACCCGGAGATATAAATATGATCACTTCATATTACCGACCAAATCATATTGAAGAAGCTCAGACCCTGTTGCTTAAGCCAAAAACCATTCCTTTGGGAGGTGGAACTTGGTTGAGCCGCCATTCAGATGAGGACTTTGCTGTGGTGGATTTACAAGCTCTCGGATTGAATGTGCTTTCCGAACTTGGAACCAGTTTAATAATTGGAGCAACGGTAACCATGCAAGAATTACTTGAATACCCATCCTCCCCACCACCCTTAAACACATCCATAACACTGGAAGCTCCAATTAACAACCGCATGCTGGGGACTATCGCGGGTGCGCTTGTTACATGCGACGGGCGCTCACCCTTAGCAGCAACAATGCTGGCGTTGGATGCACATTTGACAGTATTGTCTAGTCAATCAGAAGTATTTAGCTTGGTAGAATATCTGTCGCTGCGACATGGGTCTCTCAAAAATAAACTAATAGTTAGTATCGAAATCCCCCTTAAAGTTAAGCTCGCCTATCAATCCATCGCTCGGAGTCCCTCAGATAAACCCATCGTTTCCGTTGCAGTTGCACAATGGGAATCCGGAGGCACTAGAGTCGTCCTTGGTGGGTGGGGAGATTCACCAACGCTGGCATTTGATGGAAATGTAAGTCCCAGCATTGAGTCTGAAATAAGGAATTATGCAAAGAAAGGAACCAACGGAAGCGCCAGCTCTGAATATCGGGAAGAAATGTCAGTTCTCTTGACTAATAGATGTTTAAATAAAATATTTACTTTAAAACACTAGCATGTTATTTCTCTAGGGTTCCCTTGTGCTCACTCTCCCACTAAATAAAATCCTTCTTGGTGATTGTCTTGATGTCCTCAAGCATCTTCCGGAAAACTCTGTGGACCTTGTTTTTGCAGATCCACCTTACAACTTGCAGCTATCTCAGGACCTTCGGCGACCAAACCAAACCCCTGTTGCAGCGGTTGACGATGGGTGGGATAAATTTACTAGTTTTGAAAATTATGACAACTTTACCCGGCTCTGGCTTTCCGCTTGCCGTCGCGTCATGAAAAATAGTGGCACAATGTGGGTTATTGGCACTTATCACAATATTTATCGCGTAGGATCCATTATGCAGGACTTAGGATTTTGGATTCTAAATGACGTTGTTTGGCTCAAAACAAATCCAATGCCTAACTTTCGCGGAGTAAGGTTTACCAATGCTCACGAGACTCTAATATGGGTTCAGAAACAAAAGGGTTTGAAATATACATTCAATCATCAAGCGATGAAATCAATTAACGAGGACCTTCAAATGCGTTCAGATTGGTCATTGCCAATTTGCACTGGGAAAGAACGCCTGCGGACCCGTGGTCTAAAATTCCATTCAACCCAGAAACCAGAGGCGCTGCTCTATCGAATCCTGTTGTCCTCCTCGAACCCAGATGACATTGTACTTGATCCGTTTTTTGGTTCTGGGACTACGGGCGTCATTGCTAAGAAACTTGGGCGCTTTTTTATCGGCATAGAACGCGAAGAACGATACATTGCACGCGCTGAGGAACGCATTGCGGCAGTTACGCCTGCGCCTCCTGGAACTCTATTATTTGACGAACCAAGGAGGAGATTACGAATTCCATTTGGCTCCCTTCTTGAAGCAGGGTTCCTAGTGCCTGGACAACAACTATTCCTTGCAAATCGGGAGGAAATAACTGCCACAATCCTAGCGAATGGCCATCTCCAATATGACATGCAAACCGGATCAATCCACTCTCTTGCCAAATCACTCCTTCATAATACTCCAGTAAACGGATGGGAGTGTTGGCTATACGATGATCACGGTATAAAGAAAACCATTGATGAATTAAGACAAATAATCCGGGCAGAAAAGTCATAGACATATGAAATTCCCCCATTCTGCACGCAAGCTTAAATGGCACCTATTCAGTCCCATCGGCCTGGCATTAATTTCATTTGGTAGTTATTTTTGGCTAACATCCCTTATGGGATATGCTCAAACCTACCGCTCTCCGTTGGCAAATTCAGCCCCACGACCTGGCTCCACCCTCGGCAGCCCAATTACCCGGCGTGTTGTAATTGTATTAATCGATGCCTTGCGCTACGATACGTCGACTAACACGACTGTCATGCCATTCTTGGATTCCTTGCGGAATAATTCCGCATTTGCGATTATGCATAGTCAGCCTCCATCATTTTCTGCTCCCGCGTGGGCGACTATTTTAACCGGTGCGTGGCCAAGTATCAATGATAGCCAGATTTTCAACCCTCCAGATGTTTCAAGTGCTCGTGCATTTACTCAGGACAACATTTTTGCCGCTGCCCATCGTGCTGGGTTATTTACCGCAATCTCTGGGTTTGCTTGGTTTAAAGACATGCTAACCAATAGTGGAGTTTCATCGGGTTTTTTTACTCCGGGCGAGGATAATGCAGCAGATAGTGTTGTTGTAGCCAATGCCATCCCGTGGTTAACCGGCAACTATCAATTGGTATTGATCCATCTTGACCAAGTGGATTTTGCCGGACATCACGAAGGCGGTCCCCGAAGCCCGAATTGGATTGCAGCTGCAGCTCGTAGTGACACGCTGCTGAGCCAAATCGTTGAGCGACTTGATTTAAGGATGGATACAGTTCTGGTGATTTCTGATCACGGGCAAATTGATAGGGGCGGTCACGGTGGACCTGATCCAGTCACATTGCTTGAACCGTTTATACTATCAGGTGCTGGGATCATTCCCGGAAATTACGAAAACGTCGCAATGGTCGACATCGCCCCCACTCTTGCTGCATTGCTCGGGACCAACATCCCTGCCAGCAACCAAGGTCACGTTTTGATAAATATGCTAGCCATCAACCCTGAACATAATATTACCATCCAGAACGCTTTGAAAGCTCAACAATCTCAGTTATTAAGCGCTTACTTGAAAGCCATCGGTTCGACTGGAATATCAGAGGCAGGAGAAATTGTCTCTGCGACCCAAACTACAATGAGACAGGCAGAACTAGTGCGAAAAGGGAATGAGCGCATCTGGCGAAATGTTTTGGCTGCCTTCCTGGCAATATTTCCTGCATATATGCTTTTCCTCCGAAAAGCGAAAAATACCCTGTGGCTGTTGGCAGGCGCAATATTTACTATCGCACTTTTCAACTTGCGTTATACAGTCCTCGATGGACGTACCTATTCCATTGCATCCATCGAAGGAGCCAATTGGCTCATTAAGTATGTGGGAATTACTTCTTCATTCGCCTTGCTACTTGGTTGGTTGATCTCGATGATTGGGCTGCATGCCTTTAAATCTGGCTTCCGCAAAGCAATCGAAACTACATCAGGTTTTGTTTGGTTTACAATCTACCTTCTTTCGCTGCCTGTACTTCTAAATTTCGCAATAAACGGGGTGGTTGTTACCTGGTCGCTTCCTGAGTGGTATACCCTTTTTGTTGGATTTCTCTCCCTTATTCAGATGCTTATTGTGGCACTGCTTGGTTTGATATTTCTAGGAGTGATGGCTGGAGTTAGCCGTCTTATTGGAGAATCAAGATCTTCCCAATCAGTCAACTAATATCCACCTCCGATAATTAATTGTGAGGAATACACAGATGCAAATTAACCTATTAATCAATGGTTCCCAGTTCACTCTCGAAAATAACCCTTCAGATACTTTATTTTCGATTCTCCGACATCTTGGTTTTTATGGCGTCAAGTTTGGCGATGAACATGGTTTGAGTGGTTCCGATACTGTTTTATTGGACGGGATTCCTGTTAACGCCGGGTTAATCCTGGCAGCACAAGCAGAAGGTCACAAAATTGTTACAATTGAAGGCTTGGGGGAGCATCCAAATCAGGGTTGGAAAACCACGAAGGGACTGCATCCACTTCAATTAGCATTTATCGAAACTGGTGCCATACAATGCGGTTATTGCACCCCTGCTCAAATCCTTGTGGCGAAAGCGCTTCTGGACAAAAACCCGAATCCAACAGAAGCTGAAGTCCGGGAGGGGATAGCAGGAGTGTTGTGTCGATGCACTGGTTACTATAAACCCGTTCAGGCTATCTTACGCGCTGCAGCAGTGATGCGCGGAGAAACCGTTGGTCCATTGGAAAAGCCAAAAATAGAAACTGTTCCGGAGTCCAATTTTTTCCATCGCGTTGGAAAACCAGATCAAAAAGTTGACGCAATTAAACTAGCTCAAGGAAAACCCGCATTCACAGCCGATATTGATATACGAACCATGCTCCACGCAAAAATTTTACATTCACCATATGCCCATGCACGAATTAAAAGTATCGATACAACCAAGGCTAGAGCCTTGCCGGGGGTGGCTGCTGTACTAACGTGGAAAGACATTCCTCGCGTTGTTTATTCCACTGCAGGTCAATCGGACCCGATTCCTGGACCGTTGGACATGTTCTCTCTGGATAAAAAAGTCCGCTTTGTGGGGGATAGAGTCGCATTTGTTGCTGCTGAAACCCTTGATATTGCTGAAAATGCTGTTAAATTAATAGAAGTTGAATACGAAATTCTCCCTTCCGTTATGAATCCAGATACCGCAATGAGTCCTGGCGAACCCCAGATCCATGATGAACATGAGTATGTTAATTTCGCCAACTCCAACCCTCAAAAAAATCTTGCAGCTGAAATTAGAATCGACATTGGTGATATGGAAAGCGGATTCGCGGATGCAGAAGAAATATTCGAGGCAGACTACATCGTTCCAAAAGTCCAACAAGCGCACATCGAACCTCATGTAGTTGTGACATACTGGGACGAAAACGATCGATTGGTGATTCGAACAAGCACCCAGATCCCATTTCATGTCCGAAGGCAAATGGCTCCAGTTCTCGGGTTACCAATCAAGCGAATTCGCGTCATCAAACCAAGAATTGGCGGCGGGTTTGGCGGCAAACAAGAGATCCTGATTGAAGATGTGGCTGCCCATCTCACAATTGCAACAAAACGTCCAGTAATATTCGAATATACGCGGGAAGAAGAATTTATCGCTTCACGTTCCCGTCACCCAATGCATATTCATATGAAGACCGGGGTAAAAAAAGATGGCACTATTACTGCCAACGAAATGAAAATTTTGACAGACACTGGCGCTTATGGGTGTCACGCCTTGACCGTGACCGGCAACACCGGACAAAAATGCATGGCGTTATATGTTGGTGATGGGAAATACCGAAAATCGCCCAATATTCGCTTTTACGCTGATGTCGTCTACACGAATACTCCACCAGCAGGCGCGTTTAGAGGGTATGGGGTGCCGCAGGGTTTTTGGCCGGTTGAGCGTCATATGGAAAAAATTGCGCGCTCATTGAATATAGACCCACTAATGTTTCGGATGAAAAATGCGATACGCGCAGGTGAGTTTCATCCCTTCAGTACTGCATGGAATGAAGGTCGCGAACCACACCCGGAAACCGTCAACACAGTTGGGTTGGAAGATTGTATACGCGTGGGGAAATCCGAGATTGGATGGGATGATAAATATGGAAATCAGCAATGGAGGTTGGGGAAAACTCGGGATTCGTCCATCAAAAAAGGCATCGGCGTTGCACTTGTCATGCAAGGGACCGCTATACCCTATCTTGACATGGGTGGGGCTTCGATAAAAATGAACGAGGATGGCTCTTTTTAACTTGTTGGTCGGAGCGGCGGATTTAGGGACAGGAGCCGACACAGTCCTGGCACAAATGGCAGCAGAAGTTCTCGGAGTCCCTACAGAGGATATACTTGTTTACTCGTCCGATACAGATTTCACTCCTTTCGATAAGGGAGCATACGCTTCTTCAACGACATATATTTCTGGCACAGCAGTAACCAGAGCTGCTCAAGTTGCGGCAGAGCGGATAAAATTGCGCGCCGCAAAAATTATTAATTCTTTAAATGCCGGCAAAGGAAGAAAAACACAAGTTTCCCCCGAAGAAATTCGACTTCGTGATAAATATGCGTTTGCCCCAGATGGTCAATTTGTCTCATTATCTGAGATCGCCCTAGACACGCTCCACCGGACAGAGCAAGAACAGATCATGGGAGTAGGATCATATGTTTCACCTTCAGCTCCTCCTCCTTTCGCTGCCCAATTTGCTGAAGTTACCGTTGATACCGAAACAGGAGCAGTAACAGTAGACAAACTTATAATGGCAGTAGATAGTGGAGTAATCGTAAATCCACAGACTGCCACTGGTCAGATCGAAGGTGGAATGGTCCAGGCACTCGGGTATGGAGTTTGCGAAGAAATGACATATGATGAAAATGGTCGTGCACGGGAGCGCGATTTTGACAGCTATCACATCTTTCGCGCTAACGAAATTCCCGAACTAACGTCAATTTTTATTGAAACTTTCGAACCTTCACACCCGTTTGGGGTGAAAGCGGTAGCAGAGATTCCCATGGATGGGGTTGCTCCTGCTATAGGAAATGCTATACTGGATGCTATTGGTGTGAATATTGACGAAATACCAATCACGCCAGAAAAAGTATGGACTTCTCTCCATCAAAAACAGCTAGTTGGAGAATCGCTCGCGGAGAAATAATGGAAGATAAGATTTATGTTATAGGGCATGTAAACCCTGATACTGATACGGTTGCTGCAGCAATTGGGTATGCCTGGCTACTCCACGAACGCGATAGGATGGAGGTGATTGCTGCCCGTGCTGGAGCAATAAATCCCCAAACCGCATGGGCACTGAAAAAGGTTGGATTGGATGCTCCTATATTACTGAATGATGCGTCACCCCGATTTGAATCCATTACCCGTCATCTCGACACAGCAAAACCCAATTCATCCCTTAGAGAAGCCTGGGGAATTGCCGCCCGAACATGGGGGGTGGCTCCAGTGGTGAATGATGATGGGGTCCCATGCGGTTTGATTACCGGCATAAGCCTCTTTAGATTGGTAAACAAGTTGATTGGTCCAAATCCAAAAAAGCAGGATATTAGTTTGGCTGAAATTCTGGAGGTTACCTGCCTTGATGCTTGTGATTCTGATGTTCCCAAATTCCAAGCCGGCAGCCGAATTAAGGACTCTCTCAGGAGAATTTTGCGAGAAGATGGAGATGACTTCTTTGTGGTTGACGACAAAGGTCAATATTTGGGGATTTGCCGGCAACGTGACGTCCTCAACCCGCCGCGGATGAAATTAATACTTGTGGATCATAACGAACCCCGCCAGGCAATCGCCCACCTCGAAGAGGCAGAACTACTCGAAATACTTGACCACCACAGGTTGGGCAATCCTTCAACACATGTGCCAATTAAATTCAGTGTTGATATTGTTGGTAGTACCAGTACACTTGTTTCTGAAAATATTGAGGAAGCAGGACTAAGCGCACCTCCACAAATCGCAGGAATCCTATTATCGGGACTCCTTGCAGACACTCTGATAATGACATCTCCCACAACCACTACCCGAGATAAAAAAGCTGCCGAACGACTAGGACGGTGGGCTTTTACACGCGGCAGCCAGTTATTCGGCGAGACTGTGCAATCATTTGGAACCCAAGTATTAAGCGCCAGCGCAGGCCTATCAACTCGAACAACTGAAGAAATTGTAAATACGGATATGAAACTTTATGAAGCGGGGGGGCTTCGATTTGCTATCGCTCAAGCCGAGGTGACGGATTTAATGCAGTTGACTGAACACCTGAACCATCTAAAAATTGCCTTGACCAATTTGCGGGATAAGCGCGCTTTAGATTTTGCCATGTTAATGGTTACTGATGTGGTAAATGGTTCAAGCCGCCTGATTCTTACTGACGAACCTCCACAGTTATCCGATCTTCCTTTTCCACCGCAGCCAGATGGGACTAGGTTGGCTGAAGGAACGGTTTCACGAAAAAAGCAATTATTACCTGTCGTCCTAGGACTACTTGAAAGGTAAAAATGAATACAATTCCTAATTCTCACCTCATCGAGGCAGACCTCCCGACCCGACGGGCTGCGTGGCTAAAAATAATCCCTTTCGCCAATTCGTTCAACGGATATGAATATTGGGGTTCGGTTCAGAAATGCCGGGATGTGGCAAAAGAAGGGGTTGCTTTGCATAAGGAAAATAAAGCTCTTAACCAATCTTTGACAGAACTACGCACGTGTTTGTTTTTTGAAGCACGACGCTGGAAACATCTTGAGAAAAAACCAACCAAGTCGGGGTTGGAATATGTACATGCGCTTGTAGAAGCCATACGCTTGCGCATTCGCACAAAAGAACTATCATAATTTTAAATAAAAGGTATGCGCGAAAAGAAAATGGGTTACTAAGTGAATATTATCTATAAAGCACTTGCAGACCTTAAAACTACTCCCCAGTCGGTTGCTCTTTGCACTGTCGTCAAAACGAGTGGATCTGCTCCACGACATAGCACAAGTAAAATGTTGGTGTATCTTGATGGTCGTATTTTAGGGACTGTCGGAGGCGGGGAATTGGAAAACCGGGTTCGAAAGGAAGCGCTTGCCTCCATGCATGACGGAGAAGCACGTTTACTTTCGTATAATATGACAGATCCAAAACGCGGTGACGTTGGAATTTGTGGAGGTCAGGTGGAGGTATTCGTGGAACCAATTTTACCACCCCCCATGATTGTGATTCTTGGCGGCGGACACGTTGGTAAAGCTGTTGCGCATCTAGCTAAATGGATAGGTTATTATGTGGTAATCTCCGATGACAGACCAGAATACTGTACACCCGAAGCCAACCCGGATGCCGACGAGTTTTTCAACATTCCGATAGCTGAATTACCCTTGCACCTGAAATTAACCCAGCAGACCGCATTGGTGCTTACTACCCGGGGAAACAACCTGGATGTTGCCGGTTTGCCAGCATTACTTGAAACCAAAGCTGGTTACATAGGTATTATCGGGTCACGCAAGAGGTGGTCGGAGACTATAAAAATGCTCAATGAGTCCGGGATCTCTGATGAACAATTAAGGCGTGTTCACTCTCCAATTGGGCTAGGGATAGGTGCAGAAACGCCAGAAGAGATTGCTGTCAGTATTATGGCGGAAGTACTTATGTTACGCGGAGGCGGTTCCGGGAAACAGATGAAGGAAGTTCGTTGAGCGCGATATATATTTATCTCATTCTGTTTGAAATTCCTGATAATTGATAAGTTAGGATGGTGTTAGCTTTGAATATTTCCATATTGCTGATGCTCAGATAATACTTTTCGGGAATGGTAACGTACATTAATCAGGATAAAATAGCTTGAATCAATAACCTTCATCGAATATAATGAATTAGTCCCGCATAAATAAAGGAGAGATAAAATGGCGCGTATTTTTGATGTAATTGAATATGCAAATGAAATGACAGATGAAATTGTCCATCGCTTCCCAGATAACACGACCATTGGAGATTATCGAATTGGCTCAAATGTAATTGTCCGTGATGGTCAAACTGCTGTCTTTTTCCGTGATGGGCAGGCTTTGGACATGTTTGGTCCTGGACGACATGTAATCGCCACGGCCAACATCCCAAAATTAATCGATTTCATTGGTAAGGCATTTAACGACCGTACTCCCTTCCCTTGCGAAATATATTTCGTGTCTATGAAGGAATTCCCAAATCGGAAATGGGGTACTCCACAACCAATCATTGTTCGGAATCCAGGCATGGGGTTGGGGGTGGCACTCCTTCAAGGATTTGGAACTTACAGTTTTCAAGTAAAAGATCCACAGCAATTCATCATTCAGATCGTAGGTAAACAGGCCGTATATCGGATTGACGAAATCGAGGAACGGTTACGGAGCGTTTTGTTATCGAAATTGCAGGATACCCTTGGGGAATGGGCTGCTAAATATGCTGTCCCAGAAATGATCGGGAAAACAATAGAACTTGGTGGATTTGTTCGGTCGATTGGTGAAGAGGATTTTAACGCAGTTGGCTTAACTCTAAAATCATTTTATGTCGGCAACTTAAAGCCGTCTGATAAATCTGCAGAAGAATTGCGGGCAATGGGTATGCTAGACATGGCTACTTACACCCAGTTGCAGGCAGCAGATGCGATGCGAGATGCTGCCTCCAACCCAAGCGGTGGAGCAGGACTCACAGCTGGCATTGGTGCTGGAATGGGAATCGGAAACTTAATGGGTCAAGCTCTCCAGGGTGGTATGCAATCAGGTCAACCACAGCAGCAATCCCCTTCTGGTGGATCCCCCGCAGGCGGTAAAATGCCCGATGTAATGACCCCTGCTGAAGCTGCCGGGTTCTTAAGAGTATCTGAGGAAGATGTCTTGGCAGCTATCAAGGATGGAAGTCTAAAAGCAAAGAAACTTGGGAACGCTTACCGGATTAGCAAGGAATCGGTAGATGAATTCTTAAAAGGTTAATGAACTTTTTTTCCAAAAAGAGTCCGGTTTTCCGGACTCTTTTCATAATTTTATTCTGTTAGAGGGACTTTGATCTACTCCAACTCAGCTAATACATCAGCTACCGCATCAAGTACGTCCCTTGCCATTACTCCTGCAGCGTTCCCTTGGATAATAGCGGCTGCCAAGCCAGCTTGCGCATGCACCCATGCTCCAAGCCTGGCTGCATCATACGCCTCCAATCCTTGGGCACGAAGTCCAGCAATTAAGCCTGCCAACACATCCCCTGTACCAGCATGAGCCAATGCTGATGTAGCAACTGGAATTGTAGTTGTGCGTCCATCAGGTGAAGCTATAACTGTAAACGCTCCTTTCAATACCACTACATGTCCCCATAATTTGGCGTATTTTACAGATATTGCATTTCGGTTTTCTTGGATTTTCTCTATTGGGTCCCCCGTTAGAACAGACATTTCACCGGGATGGGGCGTCAAAATTGCAGTTTGTGGTAGTAATCTAGGCCAATCAGGGATTTTTGCGAGCAACTTCAATCCATCAGCATCAACAATAAATGGGGGTAGAACTGGACCTTTTTGCCCCTTGCTCCCTTCGGAGCTTTTCACAAAACCCATTTGTGGATGAGGTCCTTTTCTTATGGCTCCTCCCAGCAAATTCGCAATAAAATCCCTGGTCGTATCGTCCAAACCTAACCCGGGACCAACAAGCAGCGCAGTAGCACGTTCCATATTTTTCGTTAAAACATCCGCTGCCGTGGAGGAGATTGATCCCATTTCGTGAGGCAGGAGGAGCCAGGTCGCTTCTGGAAAATGTCCAGACAAAGATGTGTGCAAAGGAGCAGGAACGGCAAGTGTTACCAATCCAGAACCGATTCTGTAAGCCGCCTTGCCAGCAAGCAATGCTGCACCGGTGTAATTGACCGAACCTGCCACCACCAACGTTGTTCCAAATGTGCCTTTGTGGGAATTTGTGGGTCGTTCAGGAATCAAAGATGCTGCAAGAATTTCATTTCCTACTTCATTATCAAGAGCAGCCCAGGTCTTAAACCCCTCAAGTGGACCAATATCCACAACCCTCAATTCACCTATAAAATCATAAGCTGGGAGCTTCAATATGCCCTGTTTAACTGCTGCTAATGTGACTGTCGCATCGGCATGAATACATTCTTCCGCTACCGCACCAGTATCGCAATCAACACCGGAAGGGCAATCAACAGCAACAATTAATGGTTGCCACTCTATGGTCTTAAGAATTGATTTTATAGTCCCGAGAATTTTACTAATATCGGCCTTCATGGGGAGTTTAAATCCAGTACCGAGAACTCCATCCAAGACAACATCGGCAGTTTCCAAAAAGGCAGTTAGTTGTTGGAAATCAGAGTCCTTTTCAGCCGTATAGATCTCCCCATCGGCTTCTTCCAATCTTTTTACCAACAAATCACCAGTGGTTTTCCGTTTGATTAGATACGCACGTGCTTTCCAGCCCTTTTCTGCTAAATGACTTAACGCAACTAAAGTGTCGCCACCATTGTTACCAGGACCGACGAACCCCAACACCTGAATATCTTCCTCGTCATCTTGTGCGTATGCCAGTTGCATAACTTCTCGAGAAATATTATGGCCGGCATTTTCCATCATCATGGAATAGGTCAGTCCATTCGTATCCGCTTCCAGTTCTATGGAATGCATTTCAGAAATCGATACCAGTTTCATTTCAGAAATCTCCTGTTGATTTCGCATTATATACCCATAACAGAGGATTCAAAAAAGTGAACAAACAGTAGGTTTACCAATAATTATCCCCAAGCGGTTTTTTTGTGCTCACAATCAATAATTGGTTTCACTGATGGATGTTCATGTGTCATAATGCAATTAATCGATCCAAATCATTTGATTAATTCCAAATGTCGCGGGAAACCCATTCCAACCCTAATTCGACCAACTTATTGTGGGTGGGTTTACCCGTGCTTGGATCCCATCCTCTCACAGAATAATATGCGGACAACATATCTTCCAGAGGAGGAACATATCCAGCCGAAGGTCCATCGCCAAGCGGTTGGAGGAGCGCTTTTGGAAGAGTGTCGTTCGTTCCATTCAGTCCCAACCGGTTATTGATCGCCCGTTTCAAATTCCAACCTCGTTCACCGCAACGCAGCAAGGCATCCACAGTGTAGTCGTACCCGCTTGCTGCACTTACTAACCTCGTGATCGTTTCAGCAGGAACATTTCCAAAAAGACATAGCACAAGAGAATCACAAACGCTTCGCCAATCTTGATGACGCGCGACATTGGCAGACTTTTCTGCTCCTGCTTGTCGCTCAAAATATTTCAGCCCAATACTGCTGTCGGCTTGACCCCAATCCACTAAGAAATAATCAGATTTGTTGTGACATGCGCCTCGGGGGCTTGTTGCGTAAACCAATGCCATCCCGGAAACTCCACGCGGATCATGGTAAGCCACCTCTAAGCCGTTAACCTGAATCGCTTCATCTTCAGCATTGAAATGTGCTCCAAATCGACGAGCACCATCAGCCATAAATTTCCCAATCCCCTCTCGTTGAGCTATCAGGTGAAGTAACCGCTCTGCTCCAGACACATCCCCCCAATTCAAAGGAAATCCAATATCGTTATCAGAGATTTTTCCAATATCATACAACCGGTAAGCTAAACCGATGGTATTGGATGCACTAATGGTATCCATTCCATATCGATCGCATAATTCCCCGAGTCGAACAATAGCGGGTAAATCATCATTCAGGAGGTTGGGGCCAAAACCAATAATGGTTTCATATTCTGGACCTTTTCGTTTCTGCCCATCCTGCAAGCGCACCACTCGCCCACACGCAATCACACATGCATGACACGCACTGACACCCGTGAGGATGGTTTCTGCCATGGTTGATCCAGAAACTTTTCCAACACCTTCAAAAAGCCCCTGGTGGTAGTATTTTTTGGGAACTCCCCCCAAGTAATCTGAATAATCCGCTGCACCCGCTGTGCCCAACTCATGAGTCACCTGAGAGACTGTATCTTCTTTTAAAAGATGATTTGAGACCGAACGCAATGGTGAGTACTCTAAAGGGTGGGCTATGGGAATCTTCTTAGATCCCTTTAAGGCAATCGCCTTCAGGTTTTTCGACCCGGCTACTGCACCTAATCCTGTCCGCCCAGCTGTCCGGCCATGATCGCAAAACAACCCAGCGAAAAATACACCTTTTTCGCCAGCTACGCCAATAGTTAATACATGGGCACCTGGTACTTCGATTTGTGTTTTTATTAGAGTTTGCGCTTCATAGGTGTCCTTACCCCAAACATCACATGCATCACAAATTGATAATTGACCCTCATATATCCAAAGATATACCGGCCTCCGTGCCTTACCGGTGATCCACAACCCGTCATATCCACAGAAACGTAGCTCGGGACCCCAAAAACCGCCGCAATTTGATTCAGCCCACAAGCCAGTAGCTGGTGATTTTCCACATACGACGAAGCGTCCAACAGTAGGGCCTGCTGTACCAGAGAGCGGACCGTTTAAAAATAGGAGAGGAGATTCGGGTGAAAGGGGATCGAGTTCAGCAGTGAGAACAGGATAAAGGAGGCGGGCAGCCAGCAAGGCACCGCCAAGATAGTCATATTCCAATTCGGGAGGAATCACATATTCCGACGATTCCCCGGTTGTCAGATTAATTTTTAGGATCGGCTGCATATTCAGGTAAGAATTTCATTGGTCACTTCACGTGCGCAGCGGACAAAGTCAAGTACAGTTGGAACATTGCGCATCATATAGGCCATGTTACCGTGCACCTGCAATTTCCTGGTCATCATAGCTTGCATGGGATCAAGTTCATTTTTCATTATTTGCGAAATATTTTCATATGACGCAGATAATATAAATTTCGGTTTTGGAGAAGGTAGGTCGCTGAGAATTTCAGTTTTCCGGCATTTTCCATGCCATAAATCCAGATAGTATAATAATTTCTCGTTCAGGGGACCACCGGGCTGAATAACAACAACAATATCTCCTTCCCAATTGCGAGCAATTTGTGAATAACGATCATCAGAATTTAGTTTATCTGACAAGGATTGCAGCCATTCCGGGCTTGGAAAAATAATTGCCATATGCATCGTCCTCCATTAAAACCTGTAAACCATTATATCATTTTCATTTATTTGACTCTCGTTATCCAGATAAAACGAATCGCCCTTTCCCTCTTGCCATAATTCGAAAGTTGGTCTATGCTTATATTACCAAAGGAGACAGGCACCGGACCCTGAACTCCATCGTTAGAAACGGCCATTCTGAATCCAAAAGGAGAGAGAGAAGAGATGAAAAATATTACATTCGCATTGAGTATTTTCGCCGTTGCAAGCATAATTTTGGTTGGCTGTGGAGCAACACCAACGGCAGCACCAGCGACTGCGGTTCCAACGACAGCTACGACAGGTTCCCTGCCGGATCTTGGCGGAAAAACCATTACGGTTGCGGTAGAAAACGCCTACCCGCCATTCAACAGCATAGACACTGCAACAGGAGTGGGTGTGGGCTGGGATTATGATTCCGTCAAAGAAATATGTCGGCGATTAAATTGCGTACCTGATTTCAAACAAGCTGCATGGGATGGGATTTTCCCAGCAATGCAGGCAGGCGAGTTTGATATGCTGGCAGATGGTGTGACAGTCACGACAGAACGCGCCCAAATCGTTGATTTTTCAACACCCTATGTTGAAGTAAACCAATATCTCCTGGTCCGAACCGCCGAGACTCGCACTGTCGAACAAATGAAAACCGATACAAATGCCAAGATTGGCACCCAGATCGGAACAACAAACGAAATTGCTGCAAAAGCATATTTTACTGACAAAACCATCCAGTCATTTGAAGATTTTGGTGCAGCGGTCCTGGCATTAAAATCAAGTGACATTGACGGCGTTGTGATAGACAACATAGCAGCCGTAGGGTTTATGAATGAGAATCCAGGGATATTCAAACTCGCTGGCCAAATAGCCACTGGCGAGACTTTGGCATACGTTTTCCCGAAAGCTTCAACCTTAAAGGACCCAGTGAATGCTGCCCTTGCAGCAATGACTGCCGATGGCACACTTACGCAACTTAATAAAAAATGGGGGCTTATCCCGTAATAAAATTACTTGCCGTTTCTGACATTTGCGAGATGGGGGCACAACTCCCATCTCGCATGATATTAATCCTCTAGGAGTCCTTTATGGAATCTTCTGCAAACCTGTCAAATCCCAGTTTGATCCCAGGTGGTTGGAAAATCGCTAAGTGGCCGTGGTGGGTAATCGCACTTGTACTGACTGGGCTGGCAATTATATATCTTATTACGGCATCCACAAATTATCAGCAATCTTTCCTATACCTTATTCAAGGGGTGTACACAACTCTTCGTATAACAGTCTTTTCGTATTTAATCGCAACTGTCATTGGACTTTTTGCCGGGTTGGCAAGAGTCTCAAAGAACGTTGTCCTATTTAACCTTTCAACTCTTTATGTTGAAGTTATTCGTGGAATTCCGTTAGTTGTTTTATTATTATACATTGCGTTTGCCCTATTCCCCGTATTCGTAGATATGGTGAAGGGATTAGGGGGATGGGGACTCGGTATAATCCCTGGAAGTGGTTTTTTTCTATCTCTTTCCAATTTTTCCATTCGAGCAGTCTCAATGGAAGGGCGCGCCATCATTGCACTTGGATTTGGATATGGAGCATATGAGGCGGAAGTATTTCGTGCCGGGATACAATCTATCGGCAAAGGTCAAACGGAAGCTGCCCGGTCGTTAGGGATGACCTATCTGCAAGCAATGCGATTTATTATTTTACCGCAGGCTATCCGCCGTGTGTTGCCTCCCCTTGGAAATGACTTTATTGCTTGCCTAAAAGATTCATCTTTAGCCACAGTCCTGGCAGTTAACGAATTGACTCAGTTAGGTCGGATGTTGCGCGCAAGCAATTTCAGGGTGCTGGAAGTTTTTAATATAATGGCTTTCTTATACCTTACAATGACCCTGTGTTTATCTGGTGCAGTACATTGGTTGGAACGCAAGATGAAGATCGAGGAATAAGTAAGAAAAGCCGCCAAAAGGCGGCTTTTCTTATTGGTGCGCTGGGGGGGACTTGAACCCCCACGCCTTGCGGCACATGCCCCTCAAGCATGCCTGTCTGCCAGTTCCAGCACCAGCGCGAGCAGGTCGTATTATAATCACGTTCAACTTCTTGTCAAGCACGATAAATAAAATTCGTGGAGGGCTTATGACTCGTATTGTAGTGGATGCTATGGGAAGTGATGATTTCCCAACCCCAGATGTAGTAGGTGCCGTGATGGCAGCCCGCGAATATGGTGTGGATATAATTCTGGTGGGTGACGAAAAAATAATTGGTCCTGTTCTTAAAACCCAAAACCCAGGCAGCCTTCCAATAAGCATCGTGCACGCTGCTGAAATGCTTACCATGGAAGACAAGGGAATGGCGCTCGTATTGAAGGCACGTCGTCCATCATCAAATAATTCAATGGCGGTTGGGATCGACCTGGTTAAAAATGGTAAAGCAGAAGCCTTTGTCACCGCTGGAAACACGGGAGCAGCGTCTGTGACCGCTTATTTTAGATTGGGTACGATTCCAGGTGTTGACCGTCCTGGACTATCCCCAGTGTTCCCCACAGCCACTGGCTCCTGTGTCGTTGTGGATGTCGGCGCTAACCCTGATTGTAAACCCCAAAACCTGCTCCAGTTTGCAATTATGGGTAGTATCTACGCTGAGAAAGTCCGCTGTATATCTAATCCAAGAATTGGCCTATTATCAAATGGAGAAGAAGCCGGGAAAGGAAATGAGCTAGTTAAACAATCCTTTGCTTTATTGAAAAACTCTGGGTTGAACTTCTATGGTAACATCGAGGGCAAGGAACTTATCGGAGGACAAGTAGACGTAGCTGTAACTGATGGCTTTACAGGAAATGTTCTACTAAAATCATCCGAAGCCGTTGCGAAACTACTCATGGACAAAATTAAGGACGCACTCCAAAATGGTGGGCTCCGTGCCAAACTGGGTGGACTATTAGTAAAGCCTGCGCTAAGGGGAATTAAAAAACTTATGGACCCCTCTGAAGAGGGAGCTGCTCCTTTACTGGGAATAAACGGGTTGGTTTTTATTGGTCATGGTCGCTCTGATCCAGTTGCAATAAAAAATGCTGTAAGAGTAGCGAATAATGCAGTAAAAGCAAATGTCCTGGATTCTATTCGAGCTGCAATCGAAAAATCACTTTTGAATTAGAGGAATCATGAAAATTATCACTAATATTACCTTGATCAAACGAAACGCAAAGATTGGCCAATTTACCAGTATAGGTGCCCTTGTTGTCTTGGGAATTGGCTTATACATATCTTTTAAAATGCCGGATAAATTTGTATATTCCCTGGCAGCATTACTCTTGGGCTTTTTTATGTCGCAAATTGGAATGTATTATGGGAACCGGTGGGGTCGGAATCCACGTCCGGATGAAATGATAGACAAGGGGCTTAAAGGAATGGGGCGCGAATACACAATGTATCACTATAAAACACCAGCATCTCACCTTCTTGTCGGTCCAGCCGGGGTTTGGACGATAATGCCTTACTATCAGAGTGGAAAAATTATTTATGAGAAAAAACACTGGAAGTCGAAAGGAGGCGGGTTTCTCCAGTCCTACTTACGCTTATTTGGTCAGGAGAATATGGGGCGCCCGGAAATTGAATCTGAGACTGAAATCGAAGCTACCCGGCGTTATTTATTAAAAATTCTCCCAGATAATACTGAGATTCCACCTATTCGAGCTTTATTATTATTTACAAGCCCAAAGGTTGAATTAAGCGTGGAGGATGCTCCCCTTCCGGCAATCACTCCCAAAGATCTTAAAGACTTCATGAGGGAAAAAAGCAAAGAAAACGCATTGAGTAATCAGGTTCTAGAATCAATTACCCAGGTTTTGCCTAAACCGGAACGGGAAGACTAGCTATGTTAACCACTTTATTCTGGTTTATTTAAGGGGGGAAAATCGTCAGATTCGATTTATGAAAAATTATTTTATATGAAACCTATCGTCGCCCTCGACCTCGAAACAACTGGTTTGGATTCCCAAAGTGATGCCATCATTGAAATAGGGGCTGTCCGATTCGATGGAAATCGCATTGAAAAAGAGTTATCTCTATTAATAAATCCTGGAAGGCATATTCCAGAGTTTATAGCCGGATTAACAGGAATTAATGATAGCATGGTGCGGGATGCTCCCCATATCCGGGAAGTGTTGCCGGAACTGACTGAGTTTATTGGGGATTCTCCCATACTTGGGCATAATATTAAGTTTGATCTCTCATTCCTTCATAAATTCAAACTTTTTGAATTTAATGACAATATTGATACATATGAACTCGCGTCAGTCCTTATGCCCTCTGCCAGCAGGTACAATCTTGGTGCCTTGGGTCAACAACTCGGAATTCCCCTGCAAGCAACGCACCGCGCTTTGGACGACGCACGCGTTACTGCAGCGGCATACCAAAGACTTTTCGCTCAAGCATTAGAATTACCCATCGAGCTTCTAACCGAGATTGTCCAAAATTGCGAAGGAATTGAATGGGATGGATCTTGGGCGTTTTCACAGGCATTGCGCACAAGGTCCCTTAATGGGTTAAATTCACGGCATGGAAAGGGAAACCTCCTTTCCACCCCGATTTTTTCGCAGAAGGAAGACAAACAAAAGTCACCTCCCCTCCAAATCCCTGCTGAACCAGAATCGATTGATCCAGAAGAAACTGCCTCCATAATTGAACACGGCGGACCTTTTTCGAAATTCTTTTATAGTTTTGAATATCGTCCCGAGCAAGTGGAAATGGTTCGGGAAGTTGCCTCAGCCTTATCGCGGGGACAACACCTTTTAGTCGAGGCGGGGACTGGTGTCGGAAAATCGTTAGCGTACTTGATTCCAGCAGCGCTATTTGCGATAAAAAACAATACCCGTGTACTTATTTCAACAAATACAATCAATCTGCAAGATCAATTAATAAAAAAAGATATTCCTGATCTATGTAGCGCCTTGGGATTGGATCTACGGGCTGCTGTCCTGAAAGGTCGTTCTAATTACCTTTGTCCCAGACGATTCGAGATATTACGTCATCGGGGTCCAGCAAATGCCGATGAGATGCGAGTTTTTGCTAAGATTTTGGTGTGGCTGCAAGATAATTCGAGCGGCGACAGGACTGAGATAAATTTGACCGGTCCCTCAGAACGAGACGTATGGGTCCACATATCCGCGGAAGATGATGCCTGCACTAATGAGACTTGCCTGGAACGTACGGGGGGAGCCTGCCCTTTTTTTCGAGCTAAACAAGCGTCAATTAACGCTCATATATTGATCGTAAACCACGCTCTTTTGCTGACCGACGTAGCTGTTGGTAATCGAATCTTGCCAGAGTACGAACATGTCATAATAGATGAAGGTCACCATCTTGAAGCTGCCACAACAGACGCCTTGTCCTTCCGTTTAACTCAATTCGATATGGATCGTCTATTTCGGGAAGCTGGCAGCTCAAATTCTGGAATTCTTGGTCAATTGATCTCTACCGCACGAAATAACTCCAGGCCATCAGATTTCGCATTGTTAAATCAAAAGAGCGAACGCGCCTTTGACTTGATTTTCCGTTTACAAGAACAAACCCGCCTATTTTTTAATTCCTTGACGGAATTTGTTACAATCCAACGAGAAGGACAACCTTCGACGTTATATAACTACCAGGAACGAATTCTTCCTTCCACACGCACTCAACCTGGCTGGAATACTGTGGAAATGGCGTGGGAAACATCCAGTGAAACCCTATCCCTGTTTACGACAATACTTGGTGAAATCCAGAAGGGAGCCGCAGAATTATTGTCAGAAGGTATGGAATCTATTGAAGATGTGGTAAGCAACATTGGAAATCTATACCGAAGATATATTGAAGCCGAGACTATGGTAAGCTCATTGGTTTATAATCCTGCTCCAGATTATGTATATTGGGTGGAAATCAATCCAAATAATGATCGGATGGCATTAAACGCAGCTCCCATACGCGTTGGTAATTTGGTCGAAAAATACCTCTGGCACGAGAAGCGTTGTGTAATTCTGACGTCAGCAACGTTGACAACCCACGGTGAATTCGGCTATGTGCGTACGACCCTTTCTGCAGACGAAGCGAACGAATTGGCACTGGGATCCCCATTTGATTATGAGGGATCTGCCCTGCTCTATATCGCAAATGATATTGGGGAACCGAATTCTGCGGATTACCAGCGTCAATTGGACAGGACACTAATCCAACTCTGCAAAGCCAGCGGGGGCAGAACCCTTGTGCTTTTTACATCATATGCACAACTAAAACGAACTTCAAAAACCATTAGCGGGCCATTGGCGCAAAATGATATCATCGTTTTCGAACAAGGCGAAGGGGCTTCGCCAAATGCGCTTCTGGAATCATTTCGCAATTCAGATCGGGCTGTGCTCCTCGGAACCCGTTCGTTTTGGGAAGGTGTAGATATACCTGGAGAAGCCCTTTCAGTATTGGTTATTGTAAAATTGCCATTTTCAGTCCCATCCGACCCTTTGATTGCTGCCCGATCTGAAACATTCGAAGATCCTTTTACCGAATATCACTTACCCGAAGCAATTCTTCGATTTCGTCAAGGGTTTGGACGTCTAATTAGGACTCAATCTGATCGCGGTGTTGTAGTCATACTCGACCGGCGAGTATTGACCAAGTCTTATGGGAAAATGTTTATCGAGTCTCTTCCCCGGTGTACTTTGAAGGTAGGATCTATAACTGACCTGCCCACCGCGGCAGCGAAATGGCTGCAAAAATAACCGTCCAGGAGAATTCAAATGGATGAATTAACTTATGAGATTCTTGTGGAAGTTAACGGTCGCCTGGAAGCCGAAATGATCGAAAGTTACTTGGAAGCCCAGGGAATTGACGTCGAGCTAATTCAAGAATCAATAGGACATTCGGCGTATCCAGTTACAGTAGATGGACTTGGACGCGTCCAAATATTTGTCCCCAAAGAAAAATTATTGGAGGCTCGCGATTGTTATAAATCTTTTCGAGAGGGGATTAAGGATGAGTAGCTTTTTAACCAGCGAGGGAAAACTTTTTGTTGACGCGAATAAATATACGAGTGTCAGAATTTTGGAAGATTAATATTTGAATATTTATTTAATCCTTATGTAAGTCAATATTTCCCCTGATGTTCACCTTCAACTAAACAGAATTAATCAGCGTGTGTCTCTATGAGCAACACCAATTTGGATTTTTTTAAGAGAAAGCGCAGAATAAATCTTCGAATTTTCCTTTCCAATAAATGTATACCCCGCCAATTTTACTTTGCGGGATATATATATTCCCACCACTATTTCAATCTCTTCACATAAACGGTATATCCCAAATGTGTTCCCGCACACAAGACAAGGGCAAGCAGAATAATAACCCAGCCTTCAGTAAATGCTTGACCAATCGCATTCATAGCAGGAACTCCAGAACTGTAAAGTGGTATCCAGAGCACAGCCATAACAACGGCAAATATGGTAGCAAAGATTGCCACTGTCCATGACGCCATCTTTTTAAGCTTTATAGAATTTTCTTTCACTCGAGCCTCCTGTTTTCTTGGCGTTTATAAAATTGTAGCATCAATTTATGAAACGCGTGATTACATTTTCCTACCTTTTTCACAGCAGACCCCTATACTAAGTCCATCTGACACTACATCCATATGTTCAAATTTGCTTGCAAATAAATCAGCGATTCTTTCTTTATCGAGAAAATGGCTGTGCATAAATAATAACTTTTCACCGGCAGCGATCAACTTAACGGCGAATTTATCGATATTTGGTTCAATGACGACAATCCTTCCGCCAGGAATTAAGAACTCTCCACAATTCTCCAAGCGCATCTTTTTGGCAATTAATGTGGTGAAGTGCATCCACAACGATGATCCGATCGAAGGACTCGGATGAAAATGGAAGCAGTTCTATTGGCGCACAGGTCGGCGTCAATCCCTTGATGACAGCATATCTCAACATCGTTCGTGAAATATCTACAACAATGACTTCGCGCACCATTTTTTTGAGAGAAATTGAAACTCGTCCGGTACCACCACCAGCATCAAGTAATAAACAATTCGTTGATAAACCAAGCTGTTTTAGAAATGTCTCAGATGGAATAAAATTCGTGGAGCGATTATATAAGCTGGCAAGATAATTAAAGTGGTTAAATTTCATTAAACATTAGGGCTCTACCGTAATATAGTCCTGGATCCGTTCAAAGGTCGCTGGACCTACTCCCGGAACTTTCTGTATATCTTGAATAAATTTATAAGGTCCATGGAGGAGACGATAATCTACAATAGCCTGTGCTGTGGAAGGGCCAATTCCCGGAAGAGCATCCAATTCTAATACTGTAGCAGAATTTATATTTACCCTTCCCGCGTTGATATGGTTTGTATTTATTAATCCTGGAACATTAATTTGTTGGCCATCTTCAAGTAAGGCTGCAAGATTTACGTTTTCTTGTTCAGCGCCAGAAACAAACCCTCCGGCTGCATTGATCGCAGCGTCAACCCGACTTCCTTCCGGAACCGCATACACGCCAGGGGATGCCACTGCCCCGCTTACATAGACTGTAAGCATCCCAGGAGTTGAAGTCGGTAATAAGGTTACGGGAACTCCTCGCGGTTTTGAAGTAAATAGCCAAGTAGCCCCAGCTGCCAGTAATCCTATTAATACTCCAATGATGACATATAAAAAAGTTTTCATTAATTCTTCCTTAATCTAAACGCATTACAAGCAAACGTTCTTCCAGCCGCGATTTAGAATTTAGGATTCTCTCCAGACGACAAATTCTCTTAAAATATGTCGGCATATCTTCTAATCTTATAGCATGAAATCCAAATTTTGAATACAACGAATCCAACCTAGCTCGACACATCAAGTATATTGGGCGTTTTATTTCACGCAAAAGGAGAGCTGAAATAATCTTCCTGGCAATCCCTTGACTTCTTGCATCTGGTCGTACAGCAATGGATGCCAATTCCCTAATCCCCCCAGAGTGCGGCTTGATCTGTCCACATCCCAGTATCATATTTTGAGGTGAAGTGATAACTAAAAACCGCTTCCAATCTAGTCCAATTGGATTAATTTGGGAGGCTCTGATAAGTGAACTAATGGTTGAATAATCATCTCTTGTAGCTGAGCGAAGTATATGATCAACCATACCCGCCTCCCGCAACGATAATTATCGCTGTAGATATAAACCAGTGTATCAATAAGGGGTAAACAAACGATTTTGTTCTTAAAGCCACCCAGCCAAAAGCAAATCCGCCGAAAATGGTTGAAAATGTTTCCAGTTGTGGCTTACCAATATGGGCGAGAGCAAATGGAACTGACTGAAACCATATTCCATCAGGACCAAATTTGCGTGTATAAGAAAAAAGCAGCCATCCGCGAAATAAAAATTCCCAACCAAAAAGATCCAAAAGGGTGCTCCAAGGCAAACCCGGAACCATCGAACTATAATAATCATGCATCGATGAATTGTTTCTTCCCACCAACCATATGACCGGTGATATTAATATCACTGCAATCAAGGTTATGATGATCCCAGCTTTCCAATCACCAATTGAAAATCCATAATATTTAGGGTTTTCTCGAAAAATCGTTAATATGATTAGCAAAGGGACGATAAAATAAAGCGCTGATCTGTCAAGAATTTTCATGGATAAGCCAGTGGTTCCCCATCCGGGAAACAACTTCTCCCATGGCAAAAGTGGAAAGCGATAATAGTCCAACATTAGTAAAAGTGTACTAACAATTGTTGTTAATGCAATCTTCCAATCCAAATCAAGTTTCTCGCCAATAAGTTTTCGCATGAGAAGTTAATATGAGAGGAAAGATTGATTTCCGTTTGAACTGAATAGTAAAGATAGTTTATCAGCGTCCCGCCATAACTCCAATCCCCAATTAATAAAAAGAAGCAGGATCACAATAATAACAATAATCAAAGTTGCTTTTCCGACCTTTGAGCCGTTCCACTTTTGTCGAATGGTCTTCCAACCATCTGTCCAAAAATGTGCTCCAAAAATCGCCAATATTGGGATTAATGTTAGATGAAACCGATCTTCAGCGATAATTAGTAAATGCGGAGATATATACCCCACCAAGAATAGTATGATCAACCAGGATTCTTTGGAAATTTTTATTAGCGGCAGCCCGGCTACGCCTGACGAACATAATGCAACAAATGGGAGACAAAATATGGCAAATATTCCACCCAGAATTGGGGAATCGATGTGCCCGAAATAATTATTTGAGTAGAAATATGTCAACGCTCGGCGTTCCAAACCAAAAAAATATCCCGTTCGTCGTGCAAATAAATATATAAATCTCCCTGGATCAGCCTTGAGAAATCCGATGGTATCTTTTACTCCAACCTCGTCACGTTGGGAATCATTTACAATTGTCATGAGGTCTAATGACTGGGGAAATTGAAAGGTCCCAGTTCCGGTTGGGTAGTACCCTAAATAGAGATCGTAACCAAGTGCAGACTCTATCCCCGTAAATTTCCTATATAATAGCGAATTGCGAACAATCCAGGGTCCGATTACGACCGCGATCAAAGACAGAGAGACCAGCGCCATTTTCCATTGTTTCAGAACCAACCATACCCATAACACTGCCAGTATCGCAAATATTTGTGCCACCGAACGAGTAAGACAAGTCAAACCCAGTAAAATTCCGGATAGAATAAACCACCGAGCTTTAACGAAGAATGAATTATTTTTAACGTAAGATGAACCCTTATTTTCAATACTTTGTTTCGCTTTTTGCAGCGACAAAATTGAACTTAGTATAAGGATAAAAAATAAATTTTCGGTTGCCAGGGAAAGGGGATAGATGACAAGCATTGGATAAAATGCAATGCAGCTGGCGGAAATTCGAGCCACCGCTATATTTCCTGGAAATAACCGCTCAGCTAATGCATATGTCATTGGCGCCAATAATGCCCCCAATAATGTTTGAAATATCCTAACGATCAAAAAACGGTCAGCGCCTGTTCCGAAAAAGGAATATATTACCGCCAATAATGTCGGATATAGTGGCGGACGGAAAGAAGATAGTACTCCACGCGGGTCATAGTCTATTGAAGTCAAGTCAAGTTTCAAATATGGCAACACCGTTGGTAAATCTGTTTCCGAATACCACCGATAACCGTTCCCGGCAGAGATTGAACGAGCCAACATATCGTATTGATACATATCATCCAGTCCAATACCAATATTTTTCAATAACAGCACCGGCACTAATCGCAAAATTAGCGCAATAATAAATATCGCTATGGGAAAGGTTTTTCGTGATTTCCTCAAGTTCTTTGATTCCGTCTTTTTGTTATAAATTAATCGAAACTTAATAAATGTGTTCCGGTTCGAAACATTATGTCAAATTTTCCAAAAGGCACAACGGGAATTAAATAAATTATTTTTGTCCCAAAAACAGACTCAGTCATAAGACTGTTTTACCGCTGCCCTGAATCCGGCGTGTGCTTCGATCATATTCCGAACAGTGAAACATATTGTTAAATCATCCAACCTCTTTGCACCCGGAAGCCGAACAGCTCGATCAGCAGATTCTGGTTGTCGGAATTCGATCTTTACTTTTACTGGATTTTTTACAAGAAAGGGCTTTGGAGAATCACTTACTATTAGGTTTTTAATTGCATTTCCAGCGGCTTTCTTTATCATCTGCAACGTAATTATTGGAGGAAGACATTCAGCGGAAAAGTATCCAGATGCTTTTTTTACAATTGCTGTTTCCAAGGGTCCAATTAGTTCCACTGCCTGAGAGCATGTTGTCTGATCACCAGATATCATCAGGACCGGGACGTTGAAATGACCAGCTAAAGCTGCATTTAATCCATATTCCCCAACTAAGATATCATTTAACCATACATTCGCAATCCGTCCGCTTGACCATGTATGTGCCAAAACTGCTTTCTGAGACCCTCCTCGCGCATGATATCCTATAAAAAAAACCCCAGCGGTTTTGTTGTCAATCCCTTCCATCATGGACATTGGTGAAGCGCCACCGGAATTAAGACGTGCACGTGGATCAAGGTCTTCAATTAAAATATTTGTTCCCTCTCCATGTCCATCTACAACAATGAATTCATTGGCTCCGGCTTCAGCCGCACCAGTGATTGCGGCATTTACCTCGTCAGTCATTATCTTGCGAAAGCGCGTATAATCCATGTGGGCGGGATCCACCTCCTCCCAGTGCGTGACGCCTGACACCCCTTCCATATCCGCTGCAACCAGGATTTTCATTTCTTCTCCCAATTAGAGTCAACCGCCCCACACTTCGCCCGGGCTATTTCAAGTAAACCAGGTTGACTAAATTTCATCCTGCACAATACAAGCTATTCTACGAGAAATCTTGTTTAGCGCAATGAGATGTTAGTATTAAATCGATTATACTTGACCAAACAAGACGGGTGCATTAACTCAACAAATGAATATTTCGAATAAAATAATATATTTACTCAACTAAATAAATATGACTAACCAAAATTAGTCATTTCCGGTACCTTAGAAAATCAACCACTTCACACATTTAAATATATCTGTACTAATCTTTCCTGGCATTTGGAAAATCAAAACGAGGTCCTACAAGTGCAGTCCAAGAAATCTGAGACTTCAGTAGTTTTATTTGCTTTGGGTGGGATTCTTGTCTTTTTTGGGCAAAATCTTATGACTATTTATCCTTTCGAAAAGCGCTGGGAATTACTTATCCTTGTGGCATTTGGTCTACTTCTGGTTTTTGGGGGTGGTTGGACTCTCAATAAAGGATTCCCTAATTGGATAACTCGAATTTTATCTAGTGCTGCGAAACACTCAATCAGCGAATGGCAAATGCTTTGCTTGGTTCTATCCATCCCGATCGCTTTAATAGTACCATTTGCTGCAGGAAACCAAGCGAAAATGCTCAACCCTGTCGCAGCACTATTAGCGTGGATAATCGCGATCAGCCTGGTTCTTGCTGGATCATTGAACCAACCCACGCCGTTGCGGTGGCCCAATTGGCGGTTTTTGGTATTGGTCCTTGGAATAACACTTTCTGCCTTCCTGATTCGCGTTGTTTTATTAAACCGGATCCCGATCCTTCTCACGGGTGACGAGGCATCGGCAGGTATTGTTGCTGTCGATTTTTCTAACGGAAGCTGGAATAACGTTTTTATTACGTCATGGTATGGGTTCCCGTCCTTCTTTTTCGCGATTCCATCTTTTTTTATTGATATCCTTGGACATACCACCGAGGCTATACGAATCCCGTCTGCTTTAGCAGGAGCGTTAACTGTTGTCGCCTCATTTTTCGTCGCCCGCGCAATGTTTGGTAACCGTGCGGCATGGTTTACCGCAGTTTTCTTGACAGCTTTTAATTTTCATATCCATTTCAGTCGCATAGGGCTGAACAATATTTGGGATGGCCTTTGGTACATCGTCACCATCGGGGCGTTTTGGTATGGATGGCAAAAAGATCGCCGCAACGCATTTGTATTGGCAGGATTATCGATGGGGATTTCCACATATTTTTACCCCAGTAGTCGATCAATTCTTGTAGTCATAATAATATGGATTTTTTTGGCAGCGATTTTTGATCATCTCAGGCTGAAACATGCATGGGTAAATCTTTCCCTATTTTTCTTTGTCGCATTAATCGTTTCTTTGCCGTTGATATGGCATTATATTAGATATCCAAGCGTTTTTTGGGAGCCTCTGGATCGCGTTGCCTTGACAACATCTTGGTTGAGACAGGAGGTAATTAATACCGGGATACCTGCCTGGAGAATTGTGCTAAATCAAGTCGGGTTAGCGCTTGGCTCTTTCACATATGACCATTTACAGGCGTGGTACACCCCTGAATTGCCTTTATTGAGACCATTTTCAGCCGGCTTATTTCTAATCGGGATTACTCTGTTGTTCCTTCGAAAAGGAAAATGGCATTTTATTCCACTCGTTCTTTGGGTACTTGCCTTCATGGCGATTGGTGGTTTAAGTGAAAGTACTCCAGCTGCACAACGATATGTAGCTGCCGCACCGGTGTGTGCATTAATAATTGGATTTGGACTTAGCGAAAGCGTAGAATTGCTGGAAATGGTTTTTGTTAAAAGAAAGCATTTGATTAGACTATTATCTGTTGTAATGATCACATTGTTAGCTGTTGGAGAATTGAATTTCTATTTTAGAAAATATACTCCTCATAGCGCTATTTTTTTGGCACGATCCAATGGAGTAATTGCTCAAACACTCGCAAATCACCTAATGACCGTCCCCACAGATTCCCAAGTTTTATTTTTTGGTTCTCCAAATATGGGGTTCTATTCAATCCCAAGCATCCAATACCTTGTTCCCGATATTATTGGGTTTGATATAAATCAACCTTGGCCCCCCCTTGATAAGCCTGACATAACGTCTAATCACCTGATTTTTGTTTTTCTCCCAATCCATGTTGATCAGGTCCAAAATGTCCAACTTGATTATCCTTCTGGGCAATTGGCTTCTGTGAAAGCGAATGATGGAGAATTATTATATGTGACTTACTCGGTAAGTGTTTCTCAATAGGAGACGCGGCGGTTTTCAGGATTATAAAGAATCAAAAAACCAAGAACCCAAAGTTATAATATTTTGAATGGAAATTTGAAAAGAGGCATTAATATCAGAACTAGAAGAATGCATCCAATTGGTGTAATATCGTTAGCTTTTTTTGCGTTGAGTATCGCAATGTGGAACGGTCTCCGTTTAAGCCAAGCTTTTTTCTTTTGGAAAGTGTTGGCAGAATATAATGCATACCCTTTATATATAGCTGTTAGTGGTGGATTTTGGCTGATTGCTGGTCTCTTTTTAGCGACGACAATTTGGCTTGGGAAATCCTGGGCTTGGGCTGGAACTCTTGTAGGTATGACTGTTTATTTTACCTGGTATTGGTTGGATAGGATGTTTTTCCAAGTTCCACATTCCAATTGGTTATTCTCATTGGTTTTTTCTATTCTTCTCGAAGGAGCTACTGCGATCGCACTTTTTGGAAGGAACACTCGTCGCTTTTTTAAGAAAATATAATTGGGAAAGCAGCACACCCAATTTTTTTGGAGAAATTTATGACCAATTCAAACAGTATTCAAGATCTTCGGAACCGGAAAACAGTCTCTCGTTTGGGAGGTGGTTCTGACCGCATCGATGCTCAGCACAAGAAAGGAAAATTGACAGCCCGTGAGCGGCTTGATTTGCTCCTGGATAAAGGTTCATTTCATGAGACCGACGCATTTGTTGTGCATCATAATCATGATTTCGGTCTGGATAATAACAGATTTCCAGGAGACGGAGTTGTAACCGGATGGGGAACTATAGAAGGAAGGTTGACATACGTTTTTTCCCAAGATTTTACTGTCTTGGGTGGAAGTTTGGGTGAAGTTCATGCCGGTAAAATATGCAAAATATTAAAATTAGCCATCCAAAACGGGGCTCCTATCATTGGCATAAACGATTCGGGCGGAGCGAGAATTCAGGAGGGAGTGGCATCGCTGGTAGGATATGCAGATATATTCCTTCAAAATACCATGGCGTCTGGAATTGTTCCTCAAATTTCAGCTATTCTTGGTCCTTGTGCAGGTGGCGCCGTATATTCCCCCGCTTTAACCGATTTTATTATTATGGCGCGTGGGACGTCATATATGTTTGTGACGGGACCAGATGTGGTCAAAGCCGTCACCCATGAAGAAGTGTCATTTGAAGAATTGGGTGGTGCTGATGTCCATTCAGAAAAGTCTGGAGTATGTCACGTGTCGGCTGAAAATGAGGCAGACGCGTTATTCTTAATTCGAAAACTCCTATCATACCTGCCTCAAAATAATTTGGAAGATCCCCCATTCTTTTCAAATGAAGATGATTCTCTCCGAAAAGATGAAATGCTGGATTCCATCATTCCAGAAGACCCGGGAAAACCTTATGATGTGAAGGAAATTATAAAACGCGTGGTAGATGGCGGTCAATTTTTTGAAATCCATGAAGCATACGCACAAAATATTATCGTTGGGTTTGCTCGGCTTGGAGGGCACTCCACAGGAATTGTAGCAAACCAGCCTCAAGTACTGGCTGGGGTGCTTGATATCGACGCGAGCGAAAAAGCAGCTCGATTTGTACGATTCTGCGACGCATTTAATATTCCAATTGTAACCTTTGTCGATGTGCCAGGATTTATGCCAGGATCATCTCAAGAACATGGAGGAATTATTAGGTCTGGAGCGAAATTGCTTTTTGCATATTGCGAAGCCACCGTTCCGAAAGTTACCCTCGTCTTAAGGAAAGCTTATGGAGGCGCATATATTGTTATGTCAAGCAAGCATTTGCGTGGTGATATCAACTTTGCATGGCCAAGCGCCGAAATTGCGGTAATGGGACCCGACGGTGCCGTTACTATAGTATTTCGGAAAGAAATGGAAACCGCAAAAAACCCGGAACAACGAAAAGGCGAACTAATAGCTGAATATCGGAATAAATTTGCCAATCCTTACATTGCAGCTGAAAGTGGATATCTTGACGATATCATTGAACCTAGTGAAACCAGACCACGGTTAATCAACGCTCTTGAAATGCTGCAAAATAAACGTGACACAAATCCATCAAAAAAACATGGAAACATACCCCTATAATTATTAGCAAATCATTATAAATTTTGGACGCTAAATCCGGGAGAATACACAATATGGGTATCTTTGGTGTCGTGCAGATTGTCCAGCCGGAAACCCAGAAATGATCTCATCGTAATTTACTCATGATGGATAAAATATGAAAAACAAACTAAATTCTAGAATGCAATGTATATCCGAATTCGTCCAGAAATATCTGGATGATAGTTATAATCAGCGCTCGGAAAAGGATAAATCCAACTTGAATAAGTACCTATCCAACTCAGAGTACCGTTGGAAACACACTCTCCGGGTTGCTCAATTCGGTAAATTAATCGCTGAAAATGAAGCAGCGGAAATCGAAATTACTTTAGCTGCATGCCTTCTCCATGATGTCGCATGGTTCGACACGAATGCAGACAACAGTCGTGATCACGGACGATTAGGCTCGGAAATAGCAAAGACAGTTTTAGAAAATCTTGGATATGGTGTGGAACAGATCGAAAGCATCTGTTATGCAATCGCCTCGCATGTTGACGATGATAACCCAGATACGTTAGAAGCTAAGATTTTAAGCGACGCGGATAATATCGATAGATTTGGCCCGTATAGGGTACTACAATGGTGCTTTGCGGATATAGAAGATTACGACAAACTAACCGCTAAACTCAACGAGCGAATTCACCGTCTGGAAGATTATCGCAAGAAAAATCCGCTTTTTACGACAACCGGTCAGCAACTATTTGCAGAGCAACTAGATATGCAAATCCGTTTCTTTAGTGAGTTTGTCGGTGAAAATAAGTTGAGCGTCATGCCAAGAATATAGAATGTTTAAAAAAATTCTAATTGCCAATCGTGGGGAAATTGCTGTTCGAATCTTGCGGGCGTGCAGGGAACTGGGTATAAAAACTGTCGCGGTTTACTCTACTGCGGATCGTCAGGCTTTGCATGTCCGTTTGGCCGACGAAGCTTATTTGCTCGGACCTTCTCCCGCTCGAGAGTCATATTTGCGAAGTGAAAAAATTATTGATATTGCACATCATTGTGGTGCAGATGCGATACATCCCGGATATGGATTCCTGGCTGAACGGGCTGATTTTGCAGCAGCTTGCGAAAATACTGGACTGGTTTTTATTGGCCCAAAGGCATCATCGATCGCTGCAATGGGAGACAAAGCTGCGGCCCGGGCAACAGTTGCAAAGGCAGGAGTAACAGTTGTCCCCGGTTCAGAGGGTGAAGGATCGCTCCGGGACGAGGAGCTTATCGCATTTTCTTCAAAAATTGGGTTTCCATTAATTATCAAGGCTGTCTCGGGTGGGGGCGGAAAAGGAATGAGAGATGTCCGAAATTTGGAAGAAATGCCTGCCTTGATTAAGTCCGCACGCCGAGAAGCGAAATCATCATTCGGGGATGGAAACGTTTATTTGGAAAAACTTATCGAAGGTGCTCATCATATAGAATTCCAAATCATGGCTGACCAGTTTGGGAACGTTATTCATCTTGGCGAAAGGGAGTGTTCTATCCAACGACGCCACCAGAAATTAATCGAAGAATCTCCATCTCCTTTTTTGATGGAGGATGATTCTTTGCGCTTGAATATGGGGAAAGTGGCCATTCAAGCAGCGCGTGCGGTAGATTATGCAAATGCCGGAACGGTGGAGTTCCTTGTAGATAAGAATCGAAAATTCTATTTCTTGGAAATGAATACCCGATTACAAGTAGAACATCCGGTTACTGAAGTAATCACGGGGATGGATATCGTTGCAGAGCAAATTCGAGTTGCTTTTGGATGGAAGTTAAGTAGAAGTCCAGGAGGAAATTAATTTTCGCGGGGCAGCTATTGAATGTCGAGTTAATGTTGAGGATCCTTATAATGGATTTCTGCCTTCGTCTGGGTGTATTTCCCTTACTCAACCCCCTACAGGTCCAGGAGTAAGAATCGATACTGGCGTTTATCCCGGCTTTGAAATTTCCCCTTATTATGATCCTCTCATTTCAAAATTAATTGTTTGGGGAGAGACACGCCCACAAGCCATCGTCCGAATGAGGAGAGCTCTTGAAGAGTACAAAATTGTCGGTGTCCGCACAAACATCCCATTTCACCAGACTATGATGGATACTTATCCGTTTATTACCGGGAATTATGATACGCGTTTTGTGGAAGAACAATTTTCAATGTTAGATGCGGCCGAAAACCGGGAATTATATTTGGATATTGCTGCGCTATTAGCAACACTTGTTGCTCACGGTCAAATGGAACATCGCACACAAGTATATGGAACCCACGATCACCGGTCAAATTGGAAATGGCTAAGTCGTTTACCTAGGTTTGTTAGAAAATGAAATATATTGCTGAAGTGGATGGTCTGGAATTCCCAATTGAAATACTAGACGAGCATCATATTTGCTTTGGTAAGGATATTCTTGAAGTGGATTTGGTGGCTGTGGGCGGACAACCTCTATACTCATTAATATTGAATGGGGAATCATTTGAAGGGTATGTATATCCACATGAACAGAGCTGGCAAGTTCTTCTATTGGGCCGGTCTTATTCCATCAGCATTGAAGATGAGCGGGAGAAGAGACTCCGCACATCAGAGAAAGGGTATCTACCTTCCAATAAAGAGTTTACCCTTATAGCACCGATGCCAGGTCTGGCGGTTGACGTTTTAGTATCCGAAGGACAATTTGTTCAAAAAGGGGAAATACTGGTAATCCTTGAATCAATGAAAATGCAAAATGAACTTCGTTCACCTTTTTCTGGAACAGTTTCCCGTTTAAAAATTGCTTCAGGACAAAGTGTCCTGCAAAAGCAAATTCTTCTTCATATTAGTATAAATGTCCCTGACACTTCTACCAATGCATTAAAGTAATGACGCCGTGTAAATTCCGGGCATTTACCCAATCCGAATATCCCCAGTCTCCCATCTTGCCCCTCGAACCAAACTCGCCTCCCCATACAATCTGGGTAGTATTTTTCTGAAACGGTTTAAATTACCGGTAGAGAATAAAGTCGTCTTTTGAGGAAGTAATCCAACTGATGATATTTCCATTTCCTCTAGAACTCTGGCTACTTGTCGCGCCACTGCGGGAGAAGGATCGATTACTTGCACATCTGATCCGACAATATCCTGTATCATGGAAATTACGAAGGGATAATGGGTACATCCTAAAACAACTCTGTCAATTCCACCGTCCAGCATTGGACGCAATGCTGATTCGAGAATATTGCGGGTTTTAGTTCCTTCCAAGTCTCCCTTTTCTATTTGTTGAACCAAACCAGGGCAGGTGCTTTGAATCAAGGTTATATTTTCAGCGTATCTCTCGACTAATGAAGCATACAACTCACCTTCAAAGGTTGCAGGAGTAGCTAACACACCGATTATCCTGGTTAGCGTTGTCTTTGCTGCTGGCTTTACTGCTGGTTCCATACCCACAAAAGGAATATCTGGGTATTCATTTCTCAAATATTGGAGACCTACTGCTGACGCTGTATTACAGGCTACAACAATAATTTTTACATCCTGGGTTTTTAGAAACCTAGTGATTGAACTGGAAAACTCTCTGATTTCTTCCGGGGCACGGGACCCATAAGGAACGTGAGCCTGGTCACCAAAATAGGTTACAGATTCTTTCGGCAATTGTTTGCGAATCGCCCTTAGAACAGATATCCCCCCCACTCCTGAATCAAAAACTCCGATTGAGCCATCATTAATTTTATTCATACGCGGTTACGAGCAGTATCGACAAAATTCCAAAACAACTGTTTCGTTTCAGGCTGGTCAACCAGCCATTCGGGATGCCACTGAACACCAAGGAAGAATGGATGCTTTGGTAATTCTACTGCCTCAACCAATCCGTCAGGTGCGTAAGCTACTGGCTTAAGAGCAGCAGGAATAACTTTCGCACCCTGATGGTGCAAACTATTAACAGAGATATCTGTCGCTCCCAATATCTCACCCAGACGAGATCCGTTATCAATCTTTACCTTATGTGCAAGATATGTGCGAGGGACGTTTGGATAATAATCATGCTTTATTGAACCAGTCATTTGGTCACCGATATGAGTATAGAGAGACCCCCCGAGGCCTACAACCAGGACTTGGAATCCTCGGCAAATCCCCAGGAAAGGTTTACCCTCATCAATAATGGATTTTAATAGTGAAAGTTCCAGGGAATCGCGTTCGGAATCAATATTGCCAACTTGTGGGTGCGGGACGCCATTAAATACTTCATTTGCTATATCACCTCCACCCGTAAACAATACCCCATCCAGGTGTTTCAGAACTACTTGATCCATTTCCTTATTCAATATGCTAGGAATTAATATTGGTATACCCCCAGCATTTGTTATTGCCTTCACATAGGCTTGTTGGAGAGCGATAATGGGATTCCCCTCATCATTCGTCCCTTGATAAGTTGATATTCCAATCAACGGAAAAGACATGATTTCTCCATAATTATAAAAGGGCGCAGAACACATCTGCACCCTTTTATTGTAAGCCATTTTTCCAAAATTATTCGAACTTCTGTTTCAAATGAGCTTTTTTTCCAGTAAGTCCCCGTAAGAAATACAACTGAGCGCGTCGGACGTGTGTGTGTCTATCAATTACAACCTTATCAATTCGTGGAGATAAAAGGAGGAAGGTTCGCTCTACACCAATTCCGTTGGACGCTGTACGGCGGACGGTAAAATTGGCATTATTGCCACCTTTTCGCCTGCGAATGACTGTTCCCTTAAATTCCTGTATGCGTTCACGGTCGCCTTCCTTAATTCGAACATGCACGCTAACTTGATCTCCTGCTTTTAATTCGGGAATATTGGGGTTGATTTTTGCATCGAAGTTTTTGTTCAAATCTATCATTGGATATCTTCCTTAACAAATATTATGTTGCCATAGTGCTGCGGGGCGAGATTATAACATGCGTAATGAAATGGGACAAGTCTCATATTCGGGTATAATTTCCTGCTGGCCCCCGTAGCTCAATGGATAGAGTAATGGACTTCGAATCCAGTGGTTGAGAGTTCGAGCCTCTCCGGGGGCGCTGTAAAGCAGGAGACCGATCAGCCGGTCTCCTCTTCCTCATTAAGAGGCAGCCAAACAGTAAAAACTGCTCCTTGCTTCCCAGAGCAGTTATCAACTTCGATTCGCCCATGGTGTTGATCCACCACCTGCTTAACAATAGCCAATCCAAGGCCAGTACCTGGAGCACCTGAATCGTGACCAGCTTTCCCTCTGAAGAACCTTTCAAATATGTGAGGCATATCTTCCATATTGATTCCATGACCTGTATCCTGGATGCGAAAGCCGACCCAAGCCCTGTTATTTTTAATCTCACTCATCGTCGCGACCGTGATCTCCCCTCCAGGCGGGGTATAGTTCATAGCATTTGTAAGGAGATTGGAGATCGCTTGGGTAATTGTCTGCTCATCCAACCATACCAGGTCAAGGTTTTGCTGGAGAACCAATGTTAAAGTCAGTCTGCGTTCTTCAGCCAAATTACGCCTATCATTTACCAGGGACTGAACCAACGAGTTCAAATCGAATTTTAATAACCTAGGTTCCACCTGACCCAGGTCAAATCGAGAAAGGTTGAGTAATTCTTCGATCAACGCCCGCAACCGCTGAAGCTCCCGTCCGATCACATTCAAGCGTTCTTCGGATTTTACTGTTGGCTGTGTTCGCAGCATCTGATAATAGAGGACCAAATTTGTCAATGGAGTCCTTAATTCATGGTTCACATTAATAATAAATTCAGATTTCAGTCGATCGGCAGCTTGTGCCTTCTGCAAAGCTGTCTGTAATTCGGCCGTTCTTTCGGTAACGCGGATTTCAAGTTCAGCAGCGTGCTGGACCATTTTTTCGTTTAAACGCGTACGATGAATTGCATTTCCAGCAATTTCTGTCAGAGTTACTAACAAATGTGCATTTTCGATCGTGAACTCACGCGGCAGATCGGTTGAGGCGAACAATACTCCAATGGGCTCCTGTTCACTGTGAATTGGAAGGCAAATAGCACTCCTTTCCAGAGGAACAAAAGCTCGCATTGCTTTTGAGGTTAACGAATCCTGGGCAACATCGTGAGAGAAGTAAATATCCCCGGTGGAAAATACTTTTCCTGGGAGGCTCTCTTCACGCTCCAATTCAAGGTTGGCCATTTCCGTGCACCACCCTCGACCAATTAATTGACATAACTTGTCGCGTTCAGGGTTATAAAGCCATATTCCTCCTGACTTTACGTCCAATATTTTTAGTGTCTCATCCATAAGCAAAGGTAGCATCTCTTGCAGAGATCGGGCGAGACGAAGAGATTTTGAGACCTTATTAACAGCCTCCAGTTCATCCAACCTGACCGTAGTTTCCTCAAATAGTTTTGCACGTTCTGCAGCTGACCCAATTTCCCGGGCTATTGCACCAACAAGATTAATTTCTTCTACGGTCCAATGATGAGGATCAAAGGAAGCAACAGCCAAACCGCCGATCCTGTTTTCCTTAGAAAACAAAGGAACAACAATTATTGAGTTAATTCCATGCGAAACAAACATATCCGAGTACTTATGCTTTTGATCACGCAAATCATCAACCACCAGAGTATATCTTTGAGAAAACCCGGCAGTAAGAGCAGCATTTGCCAAAATGGAATTAATTGATTGTGGGATGTTTTTTGAAGAGATCCTTTGCTCTCCCCTAGAAGACCAGGATAACCAAATAGAACCCATTTTTTGGTCCAACGCATTCAGTGTCTGTTCCAAAGTTGAACTTAATATTTCCGCCGGGTCTAGTCCACTGTGCGCCGACACAGTAATAATTGAATTTAAAGCCGCCTGGTGAGTGGCTCGTCGGTGTGTTTCCTCAAATAAATGGGCATTCTCAATTGCTACAGCCGCCTGGTTTGCCAAAGTAATTAGTAACCGTTCATCATCCTGGTTAAACGCATCAGGCAGATCGCTTTCTACATTGATACACCCTATGGTCTTAGGTCCGCTTTTTAACGGTACACATAGGATGGAACTTGAATACTCGCTCTTAATAAGATTGTTCGGGATTTTTGTTACTTTTCCAATATTGATTATCTTTCCCTGCTGGCAAACCTGATCAATCACTCCAGCTTCCATGGAAGGAATCAAGCCATCTATTCGTTTTAGTTCGCTCTCAAGAATTTCCCCAGCCTTTCCCATAGAACAATGGGCCAATAATTTCGGCCCGGTGTCATCAACAATCCAAATTGAGCTATTCCAATTCAACAACTTTTCCATGGTGTCAACAATCCGTTGACCAACGGAGTGCACACTGTCTATTTGAATTGCTGCCAAACTGGTCTGATAAAGGATTTCAAGCTCTAGCAATCGTTGCCGGGTTTCATCAAACAAGCGGGCATTATTTACTGCTACAGCTGCAGTGTCTGCAAAAACAGTGAGTAAATCCAAGTCTGCTTGTTCATATTTCCGAATTTCAGAGGGAACTCCTTCGTCTATTTCATATACGGTTAGTACTCCAATTAACTTGTCGCTAAATATCATTGGCACTTCAGCAACAGCGATCGCTCGCACATCAGCAAACTTTGGCGATTTTTCAGCATATTCACGATGATCTGCAATCACCATCGGCTTCAGAGTTTGTGCAACCTTTCCGGCAATGCCTTCTCCGAGCTGTAAACGTACTCCAACCATCCCAGGTAATCCCCTTGAGACCACGCCCTCCAACTCTCTTCTTTCTTCATCGTATAAATAGATCGTACAGCCCGGAGATCGAATTAGATTTGTTACCCGGTCGGCAATGGTATTTAAAAGGGTTTTCAAATCTTGTTGTGTTGCAAGATCGCGCCCAGTGTCGTACAATGCTGCTAATTCATCAGCACGATGATGATAACGTTCCTCACTTTCACGCAATAATTCCTCAGAATGTTTCCGGTTAATTGCGGTGGCAACCTGTGAAGAAACGAATTCAAGGATTCGTTTTTCCCGTTCTCCGTACGCTTTAGGATCGAAATAATGTTGAACCACCATCGATCCGATCACGTTAGAACCAACTATAAGCGGGACTCCAAGCCAAATTGGAGAGGGAACTCCTACCAGTTCGATTTCCCCCCGTCTGCATAATTCATCGTGGGTTGGCAAATCGATTAATAAAGATTTTCCCGTGCTCAAAACATATTCCGTTAATCCTTTTCCGGGATTACTCGGATTGGGTTGGACATCCACTTCATCCACAAAATAAGGGAAGCTCAATAAATTAGTTGCTTGATCATATAAAGCAATATAAAAGTTATCGGCATTCATTACTTCGGAAATAATTGAATGCACGGCAGAATACAGATCCTCAAGAGTCTTGGCACTGTCGGCAGATTTAGCAATCCGGTAGACTGCATCTTGCAAAACTTCAGCTCTCTTTTGTTCGGTTATATCAAAAGCTGTCCCAATCGCAGCTTGCTTTTTTTCAAAAATAGTATTTGCAGTTGTTAGATCGATCCAGCGCTCCTCCCCGTTTTTTGTTAATATCCTAAATTCATCATGAAAGAATTTTGTTTCACCCTTCAAAACCTGCATCCCCCACCTGCGCATCCGTTTCCTTTCGTCCACAGGGAACAATTCCTCGAACTTAATTCCAACTAGTTCTTGCGATGGATAGCCAGTCAGGTTTTCAGCAGCTGGATTTACATATTTTAGCCGCATACCTTGATAAATGAATATTGCTGAAGATGTGGATTCCGCCACTTGCTGGAAAGGTTCGTCGCCGACGGTCACATTATTTTTCGCTTTTTTATGAAGTTGGATACCAGATGAGGAATTTGCCATAGGTTCTCTCAGGGGCTCAATAATTTTCAAAATTTAAGTATAGCACGAGTAATATCTGTCCAATTGGAAGAGAATGAAAAACTTCTGTAAAGTCGCAGAGGATATAGCCAAGATTATAGTTATTATCTCATTTTCCATGTGATCAAATCATCTTGTTCGAAAAATGAAATTCGATATATCGCGAGATTTATTTTCTAATTCAAATAGAAACGCTCATCTCCAAGGAAAACGCTTATAATACATTCACGATCCGATTTGCATCCTGATGTACTAAAAGAAGGCATAATAAATGGCTGAAGAACAACTATCTTCATTATCAAGACATAAAATTGCCATCCTTATTGATGGCGATAATGCTCAAGCCAATCTCCTGCCACAGACTCTAGTGGAAGCTGGAAAGTACGGCTTGGTGACTGTGCGCCGAATATATGGGGACTGGACGACCTCCAGCATGAACTCCTGGAAAGAGATTTTAAATTTCCATGCTGTCCAACCGATCCAACAGTTCCGTTATACGATAGGTAAAAACGCAACCGACAGCGCAATGATCATTGACGCCATGGACTTGCTCCACTCAGGCGTGGTAGATGGGTTTTGTCTCGTTTCCAGCGACAGCGATTACACTCGTTTAGCTACTCGCATTCGTGAAAGTGGCGTTTTTGTAATGGGTGTCGGTGAGAAAAAGACACCAAAACCTTTCGTTAACGCCTGCGATGTGTTCGTCTATACGTCAAACCTTGTCACCGAACATAAGGCCACTCGGGTGGCACCACCCAGGCAGAGCCAGCGAAGAAAAAAGACCACTGTAGTTTCCGGAACTCCTCCTGTTCCAACGAGCATTCCGCCGGCTGCTCAACTTCCTGCCCCAACAACTGATACAGACAACGAGAACGATCCGATGCCTATCATCCGTCAAGCCTATGAAATTGCCCAGCAAGAAGACGGTTGGGCCCGTTTGGATCACATGGGTAATGCTTTGTACCAGCTTGATCCCGGCTTTGACCCGCGGACCTATGGGCACCGCCAGCTTTCCCGGATGATCTCCAGTTACAAGGATCTTTTCCAAATGCGAACGCAAGAGATCGATGGGTCTACGTTGTTTTTTGTAAAGATGAAAGAATGATCTTCTAAATATTTTACGTACATTATTATAAGAATACTAGACGATTCTTACCGGAACGTCTATTATTTTTTTTAAGCTCAAGGAGAAACTTATGTTATCCAAAACCATCGTTTTCATACACGGCATGTATATGAACCAATTTTGCTGGGAAAAATGGGTAGTTCGCTTTGAAAGTAAAGGATTCAAGTGTATTGCACCTGGATGGCCAGGAAGAGATCTGCAACCGGAAATTCTCCGTGGACGCCATCCTGACCCAAAATTGGGGGAATTAACATTAGATATGGTATTCAAACACTTCACAAAGGTTGTCAGTGGTTTGGGCGAAAAACCCATCTTGATCGGTCATTCCATGGGCGGTCTTATCACCCAAATGTTACTTCAGGGAGACCTGGGATTAGCGGGGGTTGTAATTGATTCTGCTCCACCAAGTGGAGTTTTTACGACCAAATGGCCTTTCCTAAAAGCCAATTGGCCACACATAACTCCTTTTGTTTCATTGAATTCACCCATCGAAATGTCATTCGAACGCTTTCAATATGCCTTTGTCAATACGATGCCTTTAATCGAGCAACGGGAAGCATATAATAAATTCGTTGTCCCTGAATCCCGGCGAATTCCTCGCGGTGCTTTGTCAGTCAAACTTGATTATAGGAAGCCGCATCCGCCTTTATTATTCATCGCGGGAAGCGCTGACCATCTCATTCCTCCTTCGCTCAATAAAGCCAACTATGACATATATCAAGCATCGCCTTCGGTGACCAACTTCAAGGAGTTTCCCGGGCGAGCCCACTTTATCATTGGTCAGAAAGGTTGGGAAGAAGTAGCTGATTTTGTGAGCGCCTGGTTATTCGAACAATTAATTGAGATCAATTAATGCAATAAATATCGTCCGTCAATATTGGTCGACTTCCCTTGCGTTGGGAAGGTGAGGTTATATAATTTTGAATTATCCAAGGTGAAGTTTTCCACCATTACCAAAACCTTAATTCTCAGCAAGGATTTTTCTTTTTTCGATCAATCCAGTATAGACTTCCGTTATCTGCCGGGCAATCTTCTCCCAATCATAGTTGTGAGCGTACTCGGCCGCATTTCTTCCCATCTGCCGTCGAAGGGAATCGTCACCTAACAGCGAAGTAAGCTTTTCGCAGAGGATAATGTGATCCTCTGCCGGGATCGAGTAACCAGTCACCCCATCCTGCACAAGGAATGCCAATCCGCCAACCTGGGACGCAATGACAGGCGTGCCGCAAGCCATGGCTTCCAATGCCACCAAGCCAAATGATTCATAGTGGGAAGGCATCACCACCACTTCAGCAGCGGAGTAATAGTAGGGTAATGTATCCTGCCCGCGCTTACCCAAGAAAACCACCATTTTCCCGACCGTCAATTCATCGCACAAATTCTGCAACCTGACCATTTCATCGCTAATCATTTCGGTCTCTCCGCCAGGATCGCCTCCGATAACAGCCAGGTGAACAGGCTCTTTTAAATCTTTAAGTTTCAAGCAGGCGACAGCTTCTATAAGGGTGGATACTCCCTTTAACGGTTCTATTCTCCCAACAAATAGAATCATGCGGGCATCGGGCTGCAAGCCAATATATTGACGGGCTTCGTCCGCCGGGATGGGGTAGAAATGGCTGGTATCGACTCCTGGGGGGATTACGGTCACCTTGCGCGGATCAACCTTGTACAGCCACTCCAGTTGGGCCTGCTCGGCAGGAGTGGCAGCAATGATCCGATCAACGCGAGCGATCACCTGCCGTTCTCCGTCCAGCCGGTAAGGACCTTCACGGTCACTTTCGCTAAGGGCCACGCGGTTTTTCATTTCCCCAAGGGTGTGAAACATTTGCAGGATCGGTATCCCATTCCACAGATCCGACAGAGCCCCAGCTGCCAAACCCGACATCCAATAATGGCTGTGGATCAGGTCGTAATATAACCCTTTCTCTGACGCAAACTGACGAACCCCCTCAACAAAGCGTGGCACATACCCAGCCAGTTCTTTTTTTGCCAATGGACCTTCGGGACCAGCGCGTACGTGGACGACGCGGTTTCCATATCCCAGATCGTGAAGGACATGCGGGACGTGCTCATCCTGGGAGCGGGTGAAAACATCCACGTGGATTCCCAATCGTCCCAGTTCGCGAGTCAAGTCACGGACATATACATTCATCCCACCCGTGTCTTTGCCACCCAGGGTGGCCAATGGGCAGGTATGGTAAGAAAGCATGGCAATATTCACAAGTTTAGTATAACATGCGCAGTTACCTTGAAGGCGGCGGGTACATATAGTATAATCCCGCCGCTATGACGTGCCGCCATAGCTCAGTCGGTAGAGCAGACGTTTCGTAAACGCCAGGTCAAGAGTTCAACTCTCTTTGGCGGCTCCATCTCGACCCTCCTCCCTAAATATTAAAATGGGAGGAGATTTTATTTAATATTGCCCAAAATAATCAATTCCTCGATTTCTTCATCTGCGTATTCGCTTGCCAAATTTAAATTGGCGGGGCACGCGACAAAGTCTCTGGAAGGCAGGCTGAAACAGGTAAAACACCAAGCAATTTTAATATCCAACTTAAACCAGAAACCACTGCAAGGCTATGCCAAAGGGTTGGAAATGACCACAAAGCACCCAATATTGAACCAGTTGAAATTTGACTGGTATTTGAATGGTTGGATTGAAAATATTGAATGCAGGAAATTTGTTTGGGTCGCGGAATCTGATGCGCAGGTCGAAAATCTGGCTGGACTTCAGAAATTCGGGGGAGATTATCCTTCTGACCAAGTTCGCTCAGATACCAGGGTACTTGGGTTTCCAGAGAGTGAATTGGTGAAGTAGAGAGGTGCGCACGGAAGAAATGGGAATTGCCATCTTGAAATCTGAGGGAAGGCAACCGATAACAATTCCCCCGCAGGCGACGATCCCAATCCTCTGTGCGCTTGAGGGAGCTTCGGGAGCTATAAGCCTGCTGAAGAAGGAATAGCCCGGTGTATTTTTCCCAAGTCAGTTCTTCGAACGGACGAAGCTTGATGCGGTTCCCAATGATCAGAAAACTGCCACATTCGACCAGATCCATTAAGGTGGATTTTCCAAAAACATTCAGGTGCCAGAGAAGCTGACGGTAGATGGCTCGCATGCACCCTGTGCGGCAAAGGGTGGAATAAAGATCCTGACAGGGTCTCACGGGATACCTGCCTTCCAAATCCCGCCAGTGCAGGTTGTTTGAAAACTTCCACATGATACCTTCGAACAGGAAACGTGCAGGGGGCAGCGGCTTACAGCGGCGATATTTCCGAGAAGAGTTCGCGTTCAACCCGTAAAAAGGTGAAGATTTCCTGCAAGTGAAACCACTGATTGTCGGTCAAGGTGAAATGATTCCAGGCACAATTCGCGTGATAATTAATTAATTCTTGAGGAACGAATACCGGCCTGGTCGGGATTCCCCGGATATCGAATTCCCGGTCCAGGAGTGGGAGTAAATGTCGAACCAGGGAGTGCAAATGTTCCTGCCGACCACCAAGTTCAAACTGGGTCTTGAAAATTTTAATATTTTTCCCAATGAGGATGGTGATCGCCCGAAACCAAGAAATCAATTCAGAGTGCGGCAACCTGCCCCTGGTAATGTCGAGGATCCCCCCCAACTTCAGGCGGTTTTCCACCAAATTTCGCTTTAAAGCAGCCAGCGTTCTGATCCTTAATTCTTCGATAAGAGGTGCAGAATCCGCGGTTGCGGGAGAACTCTTTCCAGAAATTGGATGGGATTGGGGGCTGCGAGCTGAATACAACCCGTGCCGAAAAGCGTTAATATTGCCAAGTTGACCTCCCCGCCTTCGTGTTTGCGATCGTGGCTGCAGTGGAAGTTCAGGAAGGGAAAAGGAGGAGTGGAAACGATTTGGTGGAGTGGTGTAAGAGTTTCTTGTTAACATAATAAATGCAAGCGACAATTTATGTATATTTGAACAGTGATCCGAGGCGCAGGTCTGCAGAAATAATCCTGTGGGCAGGAAAACCAACCACAGGATTATTATAGAACATTTATTCTATTTATGGAAGGGTTGAATTTTTAGTTGTTTCGGAAATAAACGTGTCGATAAAGAACCACTTATTCACTTACCCGAATAAACTCTTAACCGCTTCGCGAAACACCCCGGTATGGTAATCAACTTCTGCAGCGGTGGTATCTGCCGCAATCAAAGCCATATTATGGAAGGGGGTCATGAGGATTCCACGGTTGAGGGCAAACAAATGCATAAAGCAATCCAGTTCATTATCCACAGCAGCATTGGCTTCGCCCCCGTTATGCGGAGGCACCCGGCGGAACCAATACTCCACCCTGAAACCAAGACGCTTCACTATCCAGGGCAGGTCGAACTCCTTGATGATGTTCAAGACGCCAGCCTCATAGCGATCGGCTAGTTTCTCGCAACGCGCGTACATTTCGGGGGTCAGAACTTTTTCAAGGGTGGCGCGCATGGCAGCAATCGAAAGTGCATTGCCTGCCAGCGTGCCGCCGATCCCGCCAACGTCAGACTGGTCCAACTCCAATTTCGACCAGAAAGCATCTGCAACTTCCGGCGTGAAGCCATAGACTCCAGCGGGGATACCGCCACCCAACGGCTTCCCGCAAGTCAAAAAATCGGGTTCCAGACCAAAGTTTCCAGTACAGCCACCCGGACCGGCACATATAGTGTGGGTTTCATCGATGATCAGTAAAGTGCCCGTTCGTCGGGTTATGGAACGCAAAGCCTCATGATATCCAGGATCGGGGTGAATGATGCCGATATTGGTCATCACCGGCTCAGCGAGTACTGCAGCTACATCCCGGCTAGAAAGAGCCGTCTCCAATGAGGCAATATCATTGAATTCAATCACCTTGGTCGTTTCAACAGGGTTTACTGGCGGTCCCAGATTCCCACGGCGGGATGCAGGCGTCCCTTCTTCATCCAAGGTGATGAAGGTCTCATCGACCGAGCCATGGTAACAGTAATTGAAAACAAGAATCCTGGGGCGACCGGTAATATGACGTGCCATGCGAATTGAGAAACGGTTCGCGTCGGTGGCAGATAACGTAAACTGCCAATACTTCAACCCAAAGCGACGCTGCAGTTCCTCGCTGACCCAGAGGGCATCCTCTGTGGGGAGCATCAGCGTAATCCCTTTCCCAGCCTGGTCACAGACGGCAGCCTGGGTTGCATCGGGGGAATGACCGGTCATCGCGCCAGTGTCACCGAGGCAGAAGTCAACATACGACCGCCCGTCCACATCGGTAAAATGAGCTCCCCTGGCTTCTTTAACGAATAATGGAAAGGAACCCGACCAACGGACCATCCAAAGCATGGGTACGCCAGCTTGCATGGAATTGCTCGCCCGCTGGAAAAGCGCGAATGACTGCGGATGTTCCAAGTGAAATTTCGCCTGCTCGGAACGAATAAGCGCCGTTAATCGGGTCCTATCCAAAGGTTTCATCAGATATCCTGTTATGGCGGAAATCTTTATCGCTACACGCAACTCGCTTGATTATTTGCCGTTTTCCTTCAGGGCTGCAGCAAATATTCCCAGAGCATCATTTACCTGAGATTCAGTCACCACCAGGGGGGGAATCCAGCGAATGACATTATCGTGGGTGCCACATGAGAGCAGCAGGAGCCCCTGTTCTTCACATGAATGAAGCACAGCCTTTGTAATGGCTTTATCGGCTGGTTTACCCTTGAGGGTAAATTCAGTGCCAATCATCAGCCCCAGACCACGCACATCGCCAATCAGGGGGTATTCCTCCTGGAGTTTACGCAACCCGGTAGTCAATTGGAGTCCACGCCTGGCGGCATTTCCTGGCATGTTTTCGTCCCGCATGGCGCGAATCGTGGCCGCCCCTGCAGCACAAGAGACAGGGTTGCCTCCGTAAGTGCCACCGTGGGAACCGGTCTGCCATTTCTTCATGAGGTCGAGGCGGCTGAAAACGCCAGACAGAGGCAAACCAGAGGCTATCCCCTTGGCAACAGTCATGATATCCGGAATAACACCGAAATGATCCTGGGCAAACCACTTTCCAGTCCGGCCAAAGCCGGATTGAACCTCATCAAAAATCAGCATAATGCCATTCCGATCGCAAATATCGCGCAACCCTTTCATAAAAGCGGCAGGCGGGACGACGTAACCCCCCTCGCCCAACTCCGGTTCAATCAGGATGGCAGCAGTTTCAGCCGGGGAGGTCTGTGAAAGCAGTAATTCTTCCAAGGCAGCCAGGCAGTATTCACTGGTTTTAGCCTCATTCATGCCCAATTTGTAGGCATAAGGATAGGGGGCGACAAAAACGCCTGCGGGGAGAGGTTGATATCCCGACCGATAAATGGTTTTTGATGTGGTCAGCGCCATTGCCCCCGAAGTTCGCCCATGGAAACTTCCCGAAAATACGATTACGTTGGGCTTGCCAGTTGCAGCACGGGCAAGCTTAACCGCCCCTTCTATAGCTTCGGCACCGGAATTACTGAAGAAAAATCCATCAATCGAAGGAGGGACCACTGTCCTTAACTCCTCAATCAACTGCATCATCGGCTTATGGACGATAATATTCACCTGAGCGTGGAGGAAAAGACCTGCCTGCTCACGGATGGCAGCAACCACCTTTGGATGGCAGTGACCCGTGTTGGTTACCCCAATTCCACAAGTAAAATCGAGATATTTCTTTCCGTCTTCGGCAAAAATGTAACAACCCTCGGCGCGATCCGCCCTTATCGGAAAGATCCGCGACCATACAGGAGACATGTGGGGAAAGTTATTTTCATAGAGTTCAGACATGGTAATCACCTTTTAATTCAAAAGATAAGGGAGGAATTTCTTCCTCCCTTTCGGGGTTTATGCGGGGAGATATTCCGCCGCCCAACCAATGCCGGTTTTAATGAGAGCGTCAGACGTCGGCAACCCATCCAACGTCCAGCCATGCATCTTATAATACATATCCAGCGCATTCTCAAATTCTTCCCGACCAACCGCCATCCCAGCTGTTGGACCAGTGCCACCCAGAGGTTTGAAGAACTTGCCTGGCAGGGTATCATTTTTACGAGTGAACCCTTCGCGAGCATTAAACGTGCGCATCAGGTTAATGCGGCGAAGCCCAACCTGGATGAGTTCCTCGATGGTTACATCCCAGCCCGTGACCGCCTTGACCATGGCAGCCGTTTCAGCTGGACCAAAGAGGCACCATGCCGGTCCATAGACAAACTGGCAAAGATCAAGCGAATCCATCATGCTATAAAAAGCCTGGCTGAGATATGCAAATTTTACCTTGCCTTCCCCAAGGGAAAAGGGTTCCAGCATTTCCATGAGACCCATGGTTGCAAGGCGCCCCATATACAGGTCAGAAGCCATGCCTTTCTCAATCATCCAATCATGTTCGCTGGACTGGTGGTCAGCGCCAAAGGGGTTGACCGCATAAATAAGGGCGAGGGATCTTTTTGCCTGGGGCATATGCGCGGGTACTTCTTCGCTCTTGCAGGTGATCAGGCATTCTTCTGCGCCATGACCCCAGACTTGCGCAGCACGAGCGGAACCTTCTGCAAGAATTACTCCCAATTTGCCTGTCCGATTCACGATCTGATCCAGCACTTCGAGCATCGCTTCGGCATTTCCAAATCGTAAATCAATGCCACCGGTGTCCTCTTTAGTAATAATGCCTTTTTCGAAGCATTCCATGGCAAAAGCGATGGTAGCGCCGCAAGAAATGGTATCGACCCCGTGCATATCGCAAACCTGGTGCGCCATCGAGACGGCTGCAAGGTCATTAATTGCACAATATGAGCCGAATGTGCCGATAGTTTCGTATTCCGGTCCTCCATAAACCGGATCGAATTTATTTTTCCCTTCGGTGATCTCAACCACCCGTTTACAGCGAACCGTGCAGGCGTAGCAAGTATCCCGCCTAATCAAGATGGTGGCTGCCATCTTTTCGCCGCTGATGGATTCAGCGCCTTCAAACTGCCCTTCGTTGTAGTTGCGGGTTGGAAGGGTTCCAAAAGAATTCTGGGGCATGACGATACTGGCGGTACCCAGGCGTCCCACGCTTTCCACATCGGGATTGGTGGGAATCCATTGGGCACCCATTTTATTCAGGGCGGCAAGGGCTTTTGGATCTGAAATTTGCAGCTTTGTGTGACCACGGACCACGATAGCTTTAAGCTTCTTGCTCGCCATTACCAATCCCATGCCGGTGCGGCCATTAAGCCTGTTCGCCATGTTAACTATACCTGAGAAACGGACTCCCTTCTCGGCTGCTGGGCCAATTTGCATCACTTGAGCCTTCTCATCACCGATTTCCCGCTTGAGCAGCGTATCCACTTCTGCGGTGAGTTTCCCAGTCAAATGCGCTCCATCATGGAGCTCGGCTTTACCATCAATTATGGTAAGGTATACCCATTTGGGAGATTGACCCATAAATATCACGCCGTCAACCCCGGCGAATTTAAACTCAGCAGGGAAGAAGCCACCCGCCTGCGAATCTCCGATTGCTCCGCTCATGGGAGACTTGGCATTCACGTTTATACGGCTCTGCCCGGCAATTGCCGCCCCGGTAACCACGCTGGGAAAGACGGTCAGCAAGTTTTCTGGACCAAGCGGGTCCGCGCCTTTGGGTACTTCGCGTAAAATATAATAGGTACCCATGGCCCCGCCACCCATATACGTCCGGTAGAAGGATTCAGGTTGAATTTCTTCTTTAATTTTGCCAGTAGATAAATCTACACGCAATATCTTTCCATGATACCCGTCAGGCATCAGAACCTCCCTCAAGCTCTTCCCCCTCCCCCCTTGAGAGGGAGGAGGAAGAGTGATAGACCAGCCTGCTTAATCCCCTGTGCCGTGAGGATCCACGTCCGGAATCCCGGGTTTAATCCATTTCCGAATCGGGAAGTATAAAATTGCTCCGATGATCATGGCATAAATGGCCCAGGAAATCGAGTCGAAGCCTGTATCCAGGTAATTGAATACAATTGCCAGGACAACGATCGCAGTCATGGACACGGTGATGAGCACCAGGCCAACCCAGCCTCCCGGAACTTTCTGGCGCGGCCGGTCGGGATCCTTGAAACGCATCACCCACAGGGCAAAGAAACACGCCAGGAGGACAAGCATATTAAGGAAAACGTCAATGACCACGAGGGCCTGGAAGGCTGATAGAGAAAATACCGAGTAGATTATTGCCACAATCAAAATAGACACCCAGGGTGTGCCGTATTTTGAATGCACCTTAACCATAAACTTAGGCATCATGCCATCTTCAGCGAGGGCGAATGGGATGCGGGTGCCACCCAGACCATTACCTATGAACAAGCCGATCATGGATAGGATGGCTGCAAACGATACCAAACCACCCATCACCGATCCCAGCGGACTGCCTTCCTGCCCAACCAGTTTATCAGCGACTACGCGGGCGATATCAGGGAACCACCAACCAGTTGAGGCAGTAGGCTCGACACCCCAATCCTGTAACTTGGCTCCAATTTCCTCGGGGACATCTGCCACGATACCCACTTCGGGATCAGAAGCATCCAACCCCCAAATGTTGTACTTACCATTATCCCCAGCTCCACCATACAGCCCTGCGACAGTCGGGATCGTATAAGTGGCAACCGTGGCGATCAGAACCAACAACATCGCCAGCGGATATGTTTTCTTCGGATTTACCACTTCATCCCCCGCCGCAGTCGGCAATTCCCAGCCCATATAATTCCACATGGCGACATAAATGCCTGTTCCCAGTGCGGGAATCAAGGATTTGAAGGTGACCGTTTCACCATTCAACAGGAAGGGAAGGTGAATGGTCGTCCCGCTCTTAATCCAGGCTGCGATACCGATGACAGACATGATGATCAAAGGAACCATCATCACTGCTCCCAACCAGTCAGTTGTCAAACCGGTTAGCCTGGCGCCGCGGACATTTAGATAACTGATCCCCCAGATCAGTAATAGTGCTACGATAAACGAAAGAACGGGACCGGAAATAAATAACCCGCCGATGGTGGCTCCTACATTCAGCGCCGGGATGAAAAAGGCAAGATAGGTTGCTGCCAGGACAGGATATATGGTCACATCGACCCATGAAACAACCCAGTTCATCCAGCCACCCATGAAGCCAACGAATGGGCCAAATGCCCTTTTCAGCCAATGGTAGTAGCCGCCTTCGACAGGCATGAGGGATTGCATTTCCCGGACCATCAGCATATTGGGGATGCTAAAAACAAGCGGGGTCACCAACAATAATACCATGGCAAAACCAGGTCCTGAAAGGCTGACCATTGGTTCAGCCCCAAACGAGCCCCCGCAAACAGTGAAGTAAAGCAACCCAAACAAGGGCAGGAGGGTTAACTCCCGCTTAAGTTTCTTTTTCTCCACCTGGGTCATCACAATTGTCTCAGTCATCGATCCTCCTCCTCGAAAGAAAATCCCATTCCTGCGAAAATATCGCAAGAATGGGTGAATGGGGTTACATTTCTTTTATCCCGTAAGGGAAGCCATATTCTGCCATTTTCGCGACGAACGGATCCGGGTCGAATGCTTCAGGACCCAGCACGCCTTTTCCTTTCCAGATGCCGTGTTCCAACAGATCCCAGCCAATAACTGCATTAAATGCGGTTTGGGCAACCACGGACTGGCAGCCGAGGCGCTTCATGCACTCCTCGTTATCAGCGACCTGATACATATAGACCTGGCGGGATTTGCCGTCTTTTTTACCTTTGATCCAGGTGCCGGCACAGGTCTTTCCTGACATGCGATCGCCCAGGTGAGCTGGATCCGGAAGGCAGGCAGCCACCACATCACGAGGCGCAACCATCACTTCTTTAACTTTGATCTTTTCCTTGTTGTCCAGGCCGATCATGTGTAGGGTCTTCAACACGCCAATGAACTGGTCACCCAACCCATATTTAAATGTAGCACGCTTGCACTTAATCCAGCGGGGCATTAACAAGACTTCCTCATGCTCGACGTTCACCACTTCGATTTTACCAATCCCTTCGGGGAAATCGAACACTTCGGGTTCAGAGAAGGGAGCCGTTGTAAACCAACCCTTGTCCTTTTCCCAAATGACTGGGGGATTGAGACATTCTTCAATAGTGGTCCAAATTGAGAAATTGGGGGCAAATTCATAGCCCTTGATCTCAATGTTAGCGCCATCGCGGATGCCCAATTCTTCAATTTCATCGAAAAGATGTTTTTCGGCGTATTTCGCAAAAACATCAGCCATGCCAGGTTCAACACCCAAGCCAACCAGACAAAGGATCCCCTTGGCTTCCCATTTTTTGGCACGTTCAAATTGATAGTCCCCCAGCTTGACCCCGCATGTATGGAAGGGATCTTTTGGATGCGGGGAAGAAAGAGTCATGGCCATATCCATGTAGGTGACCCCGACGTTATAAGCCGCATCAAAGATGGGTTCATTGAAAGACGGGTCACAGGCATTCATAATAAGATCGACTTTGTACTGAACGGCAAGTTTCTCGATCATTTCCTGCTTGCTGGCATCGATCCACTCGGTCGGGAATCGTTTTTTATCACCAAGCTTGGCCTGGACTTCCTTGATCCGTTCGCGACTGTAATCGGTGAGAACCACCTGTTCCACCCAGGGATGGTCCCTGGCAATGGTCGCGATGGCTTCACCCACCCCCCCGGTCCCAACGAGCAAAATCTTCATTTCCATCCTCCTTAAGAAAGGTCCAAATCCGGCCCGGCCGGTTGTTAGAAATTAGACTGCGTTCGTCAATATAAAGGAATATTTCCAGAAATTATTGGCTGAGCAAAACGTCAGAAGTCTTTATTGTTTGCTCAACTTCATCGAGAGTATCTTCCAGGCGGTTCAATACTTCGTCGATTTGCGGGTAGGTGATGACAATTGGCGGTTCTATACGAATGGTGTGCGCACTGGTAAGAGTACCAGCCACCAGGACCCCCCGCTTGAACAAACCGGCAGCAACTTTATAGCCGATCTCGGGGGTGTGGAAATGCTGCCCAATCAGCAACCCTCTCCCGGTGATTTCCTGATAAATTTGCGGATGTTTTTCAGCCAGCTCTTTTAGTTTCCCAATGAAGTAGGATCCCTTTTCAGCAGCCTGCCCTGGAAAATCGTCACGCAACACCACATGTATGGACGCAATGGCAGCAGAACAAGCCAAGGCTCCGCCGCCGGTGGTGGTGGTATGGATGAACGGGTTCGGATACATCATGCACTGCCATATCTCCTCAGTGGAGCAAAACGCGGACACCGGCATTACCCCGCCTCCAAGAGACTTTGCGACTGCAAGAATGTCGGGGACAACGTTCCAATGATCCACACCCCACAATTTACCCGTGCGTCCAAGCCCGGTCTGGACTTCGTCTGCGATCAGCAAGGTACCGTACTTTTTTGTGGCAGCACGAATTCTGGGCCAAAAATCATCAGGCGGGACAAGGGCGCCAGCTTCACCCTGGATGGGTTCCATTAACACCGCGGCGACACCAACACCAATTTTCTCGCAAATATCCAACTGCTTCTCGACAGCCGCGGCGTCACCGAATGGGACATGATAGACAGGACCGCCATAAAGCATTCCAGCGGGCAGCCGGTAATCGGATTTACCGATCATTGACAAGGAGCCCATGGTTTTTCCATGGAATGCTTTTACAGCGACGATGAAGGCAGGTTTTTGGGTGAACATTTTCGCGAGTTTAATTGCGCCTTCGATGCATTCCGTGCCGCTGGCAGCAAAAAAACTATATTTTATATCACCAGGTGTGATCTCGGACATTAAGCGTGCCAGAACGCCACGCAGCGGGTCAATCAATTCCTGGCTGGGCATTGGGGAGCGTCCCAACTGCGCTTTGACCGCGGCAACCACATCGGGATGACTCCAACCGTGGTCCATCATGCCATATCCGCCGAGACAATCGAGGTACTCCCGACCCAGGATGTCGCGGAATACTGCCCCGGAACCACTCCATTCCACTGAAGCCCAGTCTCCCGCCTCGGTTACAGACTTGCGATACTCGAGCCAGTTTTTGTTGAAGTGTTCCGCAAAATTGTTTTTAGATTCTTCGATAATCTGCTTTCCTTCAAATTCTGTTACTTCCTTCTTTTGGATGATCTCCAGCCAACGCTGGCTATATGATTTTGCTTCCATCAAAGATTGTGGCATTATGTCCTCTCTGTCCAATCGGTGTGGGATCAATCGCTGTCACTCATTCCCAGTCAGATACTTCGTTGTACCAGGGCTTTTTTGTCCCTGTCTTTTCCCGGCCCTTCCATTTGCCAGATTTGGGTACATCCTCAATATACTTCAAGAAGTAATCTGCCTTATCGGCGATGGCATTCCGGTGCAAGGCGGTCAACGCTTTCACGCCAATCGTGGCTTCCTTGATCTTTTTCAGGTTGTTGGTGGCAGTGTAATAAAAGCCCCAATCATCGGAAAATATTTTAGCTAGGTATTTGGCATTGATGGCATCTTTATCATCTTCGCTGACCGGGGCAGCCAGAAGCAGAAGCATGGCATCTTTCAGATCCTTGTCATTGATCTGGACAATCTGGAGCTTTTGCAGCATCAGGTCTGCGAGGGAAACGCAGTAGGGGTGAAGTTCCAGGCGGTTCCGATAATCAATAGGGTGGTTGTAATCCAATTTATCGAAAAACACATCAATCATGGGGATGCGCCCGCCGAAATAGATATGACGGTTATTCCCACTCAGCATGGCTGCACGTTTTTCAAGGTCATAGCCCTGCTTTTCAAAAAACGGTACAATTTTGCCGCGGCCTTTGCCATAACAAGCATAATCGATGTCAGTAAAAACGCGCTCCCCAAGGCGGTCCATCGCACGGTACAACTCTACATAATCGGGGAAATATACATGTAACGCGATGGGACCCATCACCCGAAGGATGATCCCCAGCTTTTGCGCTTCTTCGGTCAGGTGATGGGCTTCTTCAAGGTAATCCTCGGGTTTCGGGTACTCGTCCAAGGGAATATCTTTAGGGAGCCTGAATACTTTTTGCGGCATCATTTTCTGCTCCTATCCGGACGTAAAAACGTAATCCTTCACCTTGTTATTTTCAAGCACCACGATCGCCCCTTTTAGGATCCCTTCAGAATACTCACTGCCGGGGTTGATGATGGTTGTCTTGTGTATCTTTTGAACGCCGCGTGACTCATGAATGTGACCATGCAAACCCAACAGCGGTTGATATTTTTGAATCATTTTCGCGACCGCGACACTGCCGACATGGATCTTGTTATCAGCAGCCTGCACCAAATTTTCATCCAGCTTGGGAGCCAAGTCCAGGGCAAACCCAAAGGGAGGCGCATGGAAGTTAAAAATGGCGGTCGATTTATTTTTGACCTTTCCAATCAGTTCTTCCAACATCGGTTCCAATTCATCATCAGGCTTTTCCCGAGGGGTGTTCCAGGGAGTGGGATTTGCCCATGAAAAGGTGACCATCTCGTGGTCGCCGACCTCGACATTTTTATTGTTGCAATTCACGATCACCGAAGAATCTTCTATGACATCATCCACTTCAAAATGATCATCGTTACCGGCAGCCATGTATACCTTGAAGGCAGTGCCTTTTAGACGTTCATCTGCAAGGGCGATCCATTCTTTCAGGCGTGAGAGCATCAATTGCTTGAATAAAACATCCACCTTTTTTGGGTCCGCTTTGAATTCCTGGAACTGTCCTGGTGTTTGATGAACCCAGTAATATCCCATCATCTCGATGGTCTTGATCAGCTTATCGAGTTCATCCTGGGTGGCACATTCGGTATGGGTGCCCATCAAAGTGGTTTCCCAGCCACCGCCAGCTTTTTCAACAAGGGGGACAAGCACCTTACCGGTAAGGTCACCAAGCAGGATCCCCACGTCGACGTTGTATACCTTTAAGGCGTTCAAGTACTTCCTGTAGCAAAGGTTTGAACCATGGATATCCGTGACAAAGAAAATCTTGGTAGTTTTACCCATCAATGTCTCCTTAATAAAATCAAATAATTGCTTAGGAGGGGGCGAAGGGACAACCCTCCGCCCCCTGAACTCATTCTTAACCTTTAGTCAGGAGGTAATTCACCAAAGGTCATATTAACATCCACACCCACCTGCTTATTGCGTGCTTTCCAGTAGAAGTACCAAGCCACCCCGACTGCCCAAATGAATACATAAAATAGAAGTGAACCAATCGCCAAGCCTTCCAAATCGGGCATGACAATGAAGAAGTAGAAGAGGATGCCCAAATAGATCAGGTTCACGATACCGCCGATGGTGACAACCGGGATACCCAGGATGTTCCATTTTTTATAGGGTGAGGAATCCCAAATGTTCTTGGCTTTCTTTGAGAATGGGAAGATCGCAGCAGCAACGGCGGTCACCCCAAACACCGATACGATCTCCAGACCGGTAACAGAAAGCCCACTCATCTGGTCCTGGAAAATCGTATAAAGTAGGATCCCGAGCTCACCCAAAACAAAGCAGAGGATATGGTTTTTCACCGGAGAAGCCCAGCGATAATCAATATCGGCAAACCACTTGGGACCCATGCGGTCCATACCCCAGGCGAACAAGATGCGCGGGAAAGCCAGGTAGGAGAGAGCCACCCACCACAGGTTGAAGACGATAAAGGACATCGCCATCATGAACACCACAAACCAATTTTGATTGATGACGGCAGCCAGACCAACGAAATTGGGTGCCCATGGGAGGGTATAGCCTGCCAGGCCCTCCCCGAGGTTATCAACCCAGGCGGTGGCGGAAAGGAATTCAAATCCGACCGTCCGGTAAAGAACGATTGCCAGCCAAAGCATGAAGGCAGCGGGAATCAAGATGGCAGCTAAATTTGCCAAAATGATGGTCTTATCGGGGCGCTTGACTTCGCCGGCGATAAAGGTGATGCAATATGAATAGGCAAACAGCCAGGAGCCTGCCACCATTACACCCAGAGTGTCATACCAATTCCAGGTCTTTGGCAGAACGTCTCCAGCCGCTTCGATGGTGGAGCGGGCAGTTGCCAGGAATCCGTTGTAGTCCAGGGAGCCATATTGAGCTGCTAGATTGTTCCAGGCGGTAACAAATGCATCGTGGCTGGTAAAGGAGAATACCAGCAGGATGACCGCGCATCCGCCAATCCCGAGCACCATGATCACTTTTTGTACCCGTGCAAAAATCTTTATGCCAAAAACCACGAACAGGAAGGCAATAAAGTTCACCACGGTGGCAATCAGGAAAAACCAAAGCGCAAAGGGACCGAAGGGGGTATTGACCTTGCTGATCAGAGATTCAGCAATATCCGGCCTGCCAAGGAATTGGAACATCATGGTCAGTCCCGGGTCAACCGTCCAGGGAGCCAGGATATAAATCCACATGATCCAAACGAAGGCATTCCCAAACGACTCGGCAATGCCGACAAGGGGGTGAATGATGCGCGAGTTATAGATATATTCGCCACCAGAGCGAGGCATGGAGCCACCCAAAATACCCCAAACAAGCGAGAAGCCGATGCCGCACAAAAGAGCCGAGAGAAGGGTGGCAATGATCAGGTTGCCACCAGTATATACACCCAGCCCCAGGCTGATCATCACCCACATGCTCGGGGTAAGGCCCTGGTTCATAAAGCCGACGCCGAAAGCATCAATGAACGACAGACCCCTTACCAGGCCACTTGCTTTCCGTGCAAAAGCCATTTGTTCAGGCATTGTGCATTCCTCCTATCATAGGTTGAAAAAGAATGAATTGCGAATCTCGCCAACCCAAAGGTTCGCAGGTGTTCCAACACAAGCTTTCTCCTCTGGCTTGCCCTCCTTTCCCTAAAACTTTCGGGACCATTCTTTCGGCCACCGCTCCACAATAACTTTCTTTTGAGTGAAGAACTCGACCGCGTCCATCCCCTGACCGTGCAGGTCACCAAAGAATGATTCCTTCCACCCGGTAAATGGGTAGAAAGCCATCGGCGCAGCCACACCAATATTTACTCCAATGTTTCCCGCCTGGGCTTCATAGCGAAATTTGCGTGCTGCTGCGCCGCTCGATGTGAAAATGCTTGCTTGATTACCGTAATGCCCGCCATTGACCAGATCAAGAGCCTCATCGAGAGTGTTTACGTGCATGAGGCTCAGCACCGGACCAAAAACCTCCGTGCGGGTGATGCTGCTGCCCGGGCGGACATCCGCCAGGATGGTCGGGCGTATAAATGCACCCTTTTCATAATTCTTAATAATCGTGTTACGACCATCCACGGACACGGTGGCACCCTCGTCCGATCCTGTGCTTATCAACCCTTCAATGCGCTGGCGGGAGAGCTGGCTGATGACCGGACCCATCTGAACTCCCGCGTCCAACCCATAACCAACCACACGAGACTGGGCGGCGTCGCAGATCATTTCCGGAAAGGTGCTGCGGGCTTCTGCAACGGTCACAGCCCACGAAACCGCCAGGCAGCGCTGCCCGGCACACCCAAAGGCAGAATCGGCAACGATCTTGACCGCCATCTCCATATCGGCGTCTGGGAGGATGACCACCGGATTCTTCGCTCCGCCCTGAGCCTGGACTCGTTTCCCTTTCTCAGCAGCACGCATGTAGATGTAGCGCGCCACAGGAGTTGACCCGACAAATGTGATGGCCCGCACCGATGGGTGGTCCAAAATGGAATCAACCACCACCTTTGTGCCATGCACCATATTGATCACACCTTTGGGAAACCCGCCTGATCAATAAGGGTGAAGATAAATTGCATTGTCAAAGGTACTTTTTCGGAAGGCTTGATAAGGTAGGTGTTCCCGCACGCCACCGCATATGGCAGGTACCAAAATGGGATCATGCCTGGGAAATTGAATGGACAGATGGTGGCGCATACCCCCACTGGCTGTCGAACCATCATTTCATCTATCCCGGCTGCAATATCTTCCGAGAATTCACCCTTCGCCATCAGCGGGATTCCGCAGGCGATCTCGACGTTCTCGATTGCGCGAATCATTTCCGCTTTGGCTTCATCGAACGTTTTTCCGCATTCATTCGTGATGGTTCGGGAAATCTCGTCCAAGTTGGACTTCATAAGATCGCGCAATTTAAACAGATATTGAATGCGTTCCTGTGCCGGGACGCGGCGCCAGGAGGAAAATGCATCACTAGCAGCGTTTACAGCCGCATTAACGTCTGTTGAACTGCAAATGGGTGTTGAGCCAATAATTCACCGGTGGCGGGATTAACTACATCAATAGTCTCCGGTCGCTTCAGGGACCAACCACTCTCCATTGATATAGTTCTTAACTATTAATCATGCCACCGCCATGTCGGAAACTTCCAATGCCTTCTCGATGATTGCCAATCCTTCATCCAACTGGGAATCGGTGATACATAATGGTGGGACGACAAATACAATACTCCCCATGTTATTAGCCATGATAAATGTGAACAGCCCATTTTGACGCAGCAGCTTGCCTACCTCAGCCATCACGGAAGGTGCAAATGCTTTCTTTGGATTCCCGGTTGGAGACCAACTCGATTGCGGAAAACAACCCGATGTAACGCACATCGCCCACCGAGCGATGACGCGTCTTGATCGCTTCCAATGCCTCACCCAGGTGTTTCCCAACCTTTACAGCATTTTCGAGGAGATGGTCTTCCTCGTACACTGATATGGTTGCCACAGCAGCAGCGCAGGCAAGGGCATGACCACTATAGGTTAGACCGGCGTACAAGTACTTATCATCAAAGAAGTTGGCAATCTGATCCGAAACCACCACCACCCCCAGCGGCAGGTACCCGCTGGTGATCCCCTTGGCAGTGGTGATCATGTCCGGGGTGACTTCCCAGTTATCCACAGCAAACCACTTGCCTGTGCGCCCCCAACCGCTCATGACTTCATCAGAAATCAGCAGGATGCCGTACCTGGTGCAAATTTCCCGCACACGCGGCCAGTAATCATCCGGTGGAATGATAATTCCATTCGACCCGACCACTCCCTCCATGATGACGGCTGCTATTTTATCGGGACCTTCATAGCGGATGACTTCTTCCAGATGTGAAATGCATTCCCGGTTGCAGGATTCGATTTTTTGTCCGAAAGGACATCGATAACAGAATGGATCGAGGAAATGGACGGCACCGGGCATGACCGGTTCAACAGCAAGACGGCGGTAATCCCCGGTTAATGCAATGGCACCGTGAGTAGCGCCGTGATAGGAGCGGTAACGCGCCAGGATTTTGTGACGACCCGTGTAGAAACGGGCAATTTTAATGGCGTTTTCAACCGCTTCAGCACCGCCAAGGGTAAAAAATGTTTTCTTCAGGTTGCCAGGGGTTACTTCAGCCAGTTTTTTACCCAGCAGGCCGCGTGGCTCGGTGGCGTTCCCCGGATGAACAAAGCAGAGTTTGGCTGCCTGATCCTGGATGGCCTTAACGACTTTCGGGTGCTGATGACCGATGTTGGTGTTCATTAATTGCGAAGAGAAGTCAAGGTAACGCTTGCCATCCGTATCCCAGAAATAAACTCCTTCCGCTTTTTCAACCGGTATGGGATTGGCCTGACCCTGCACCGACCAGGAGAAAAAGGTATATTCCCGGTTCATTTGAACAATTTCTTGCGCAGTTAATTTCGACAAAGGACCTCCACAGTTAAATACATCTAAATTAATTGCTTTAGTAAGACCTTATTGTCATCTTTTCACAACTTTGACCGAATCTCGAACAACTTCCAAAGTGGTATCAATGTCATCCTCGCTATGGGAATAGCAAAGAAACCAGGGTTCACGCGGCATCGTGGTCGGGCATCACGCCACGTTCAATCAATTCCTCAACGAGAGCCAAGTAGTATCCTTTTTCGCTCTGATTCCATGATCGCTGATCGGTGACTTTTTCAACACCGATGGCAAATGAGAACATTCCCGGGTAGCCGTTCATGCAGATTGGGATGCTGGCTTCCTTGAAAATTACCTCAATCCCATCCATGAGCCGTTTGCCCCGTTTTTCTATGGTTTTAATTACTGGCTCACGCTGGAGAATGGACAGGGTGACCCAGGCAGCAGCCACACCTGGTTTGTTATTGGTAAACGTTCCTCCCTGGGCAACTCCATGCCCAATTATGGACATGATCTCTTTTTTGCCACCAAAAGCTGCCAAAGGATAGCCGTTGGCAAATGCCTTGGCATACGTCGACAGGTCGGGGGTGATGCGGTAGTATTCCTGTGCGCCGCCATTGGCGATCCGAAAGCCGGTTTTAACTTCATCAAGGATCATCACAATCCCGTACTTGTCACATTGCTTTCGAATGACATGAAGGAAATTGTTCTGTGGAAGGATTGCTCCGCAATTCCCCATGCAGGGCTCCACAATGATGGCAGCCACCTGGTCGACCGATGGATCTTAAGATTTTTTCCAGACCGTCCGGATAATTAAACGGCAGGGTGGTTACCAATTCGCTCAACTGGCGTGGAATGCCAGAACTAGAAGGAATTGAAATTGGATTTGCGGGATTACCATAAGCTTCGGTTGGGGTATACGTAGACCAGAGAGTGTAATCGTTGAAACCATGATACATGCCTTCAAACTTGATAATGCGCTCACGCCCGGTATACGCACGTGCAACCCGGATGGCGTGCATGGTCGCCTCTGTCCCCGAACAGGCAAAACGGACCATGGTCAATTGCCGGGCACATGCTCACAAATTTTTCTGCGGTTTCGATCTCCAATTCATAGGTCATCGCTGACAGGGTACCCAGGTCGATTTCCTGCTTGACCTTCTCGTTGACCTCATCATATGCGTGCCCAAGGATGATTGGACCAAAGGCCATGCGGTAATCTATGTACTTATTGCCGTCGACATCCCAAAGATGGGATCCCCTGGCTTTTTGCATGTAAGGCGTGATTCCTTCACCCCAAAACCTGAAGTTTGAGTTAACTCCCAAAGGCATAACTTTATACGCCCTCTTTTGGAGAGCTATGTTGTTTTGCCAAGGTCGATTCAAATGAGCATCCTCAATTTAAGAACATCAAAGATTTTCACCATTTTTTCCCAGGGAATAGCTTTTCGGGATGCCCCATTGATAGACATCCTTGAGTACTATTGGCACAATGGACGTGGTGGTGCGCCTGACCCCGGGCATTTTCCTGAGTACCTCGGTAACAAACCGATAAATTTCTGATGTATCCTTCGCCACCAATTGGATGGACACATCCATCTCGCCGATGGAACAAGCCACATATGAAACACATTCAAACGCCATGGCCTTATGAGCAACGTCCATAATGGCATCAGATTCAACTTCAAGCAAAACATCCGCACGCGTAGTGAGTCCAAATGCGTGTGGATTAACGATTGGACGTATTTGAATCACTTCGTCTTTAATCATGCGATCAATTCGATAGCGAACCACCCGTTCCGATAACCCCCCACCTACGCGTCGCGCAATTTCTGCCGCAGGCATGCGGCCATCTTGCATTAGAAGCTCGACGATGCATAAATCAATTTGGTCGTTTTCAGACATTGTTTTGGACTTTTGTGTTTTTTTCCGACTTACCTAATTACTTTACAGTTTAATTTACCCAAATTCAAGTGACTTATGTCACCTCCCTGAATCCTGCGGGAAAAATCCTGGCATTAAGCGATGAAACCGAAAAACCCCATGTCTAGCAGTACCGGCTCATCTTCCTTCGCTCTTGCAATAGGCGTGGAAATCATTTAAATCCGTGTGATTTGAGGAAAGGGTATAATTCATTTATGAATAAACGCAGTCCCCTGGTGATCGGAATCGCCGGCGGTTCTGGATCCGGAAAAACAACCGTAGCCCAAACGATCCTTCAACGAGTTGGACCGGACCGGATTTCATTCCTGCAGCACGATGCTTATTACAAGGATTTAAGCGGGTTACCTCCAGCTCAACGCATTGAAGTAAACTTCGACCACCCCAATTCGCTCGAAACCGATCTACTCACAAATCACATTCTTCAATTAAAGGCTGGTGAGGCAGTCGAAGTCCCGATATATGATTTTTCAACACACAGCCGGACTGAACGGACGTATACTGTACAGCCACGCGGGGTGATTTTAGTGGAAGGCATCTTAATATTCACCGAGGCTGCGCTTCGGGAAATATTTAACGTCAAGATCTTTGTAGACACTGATCCCGATTTGCGCTTCATCCGCCGGCTGGAAAGGGACATTTCGGAAAGAGGCCGGACGCTGGAGATGACGGTCAAGCAATACCTGTCCACCGTGCGACCCATGCACCTGGAATTTGTAGAGCCTTCCAAGCGGTACGCAGACGTGGTCATCCCCGAGGGAGGGTTCAATGCGGCTGCCCTGGATATGGTGGTGGCGCGCATTGAAACGATGCTAGCTTAGAGAATTTTGGTTTTATCCCGTACTCTGCAACCAAGTATTATCAAACCAATTTAATCAAATCTTTTAAAGGATAGAAAATGAAACAGTGGAACAAACCTCCAGAATTTACTCTCGATCTTAAGAAAAAATACTCGGTCACGTTCAGCACGGATAAAGGCGACATGGTCATTGATCTATTTGCTGATAAAACACCAATGACCGTAAATAATTTCGTTTTCCTGGCGCGCGAGGGTTTTTATGATGGCACAATTTTTCACCGTGTAATCGCGGATTTCATGGTGCAAGGAGGGGATCCCACGGGAACAGGGCGCGGCGGACCCGGATACCGATTCGGGGATGAGTTTATTCCTTCCCTAAGGCACGACAAACCAGGAGTTTTATCCATGGCAAATGCCGGTCCGGGAACGAATGGATCTCAATTCTTCATCACCCACGTCCCAACCCCACATTTGAACAATAAACACACCGTTTTCGGGCAGCTTGTTTCAGGAATGGATGTACTCTTATCCATCCCGGAACGCGACCCGATCAAGGTTAATTCTCCAGCGGTCAAACTGAATAAAGTCACCATCCAGGAAGCATGAACCCGAGATCCCGGATCACCGTCCTGCGCATCGTGACGCTTGTTGGCGTGATCGGGCTTATCGTCGCTTTGTTTATTTTCCGGGACCAGGTTAAGAAGCTCCAAGATTACGGGTATATTGGCATATTCCTGCTTTCCATCGCGGCAAATGCCACGATCATCATTCCGCTTCCAGGTGTGGCATTTACAACCGCGATGGGAGCCATATTCAACCCCGTCGGCGTAGCAATTGCCGCGGGGCTGGGAGCGGCATTAGGTGAAATTTCGGGGTACATGGCTGGTTTTAGCGGGCAGGGATTTGCCGAAAAGTCAGCTCTCTATAAGCGACTGACATCCTGGATGAAAGAACATGAGAACCTGGCTTACGGTGCAATCCTGCTGATAGCATTCATCCCCAATCCTCTCTTTGACGTGGCGGGTATGGCATCTGGAGCGCTAAAGCTACCACTCTGGAAATTCCTAATAGCTTGCGCGATCGGTAAGATGCTGAAAATGTTGATGTTCGCGTATGCGGGTTACTATTCAATTTCCTGGCTCTACGTTTCTTTTGGTAAATAGGAGGAAATAATAAAATGGGTGAGTATTCGCAGGTGGATTCATATCTTGAAACTCATATGGACGACAGCATAACTGAATTGTCCAGATTGGTTGCGCAGCCTTCGGTTGGGGCGCAAAATCTTGGAATTCAGGAATGTGCTGTGCTGGTGAATGACATGCTTCGCCAGCGCGGCTTTACCACAGAAATAATGTCAACTGGCGGAGCGCCTGTGGTATTTGGGAAGCGCACAGGGAGCAGCGATAAGACCATTCTCTTCTATTGCCACTACGATGTTCAGCCGCCCGAACCTCTTGATCTATGGGATACACCCCCATTCGAACCTTCGCTTCGGGAAGGGAAATTATTTGGACGAGGAGTGAGCGATGATAAAGGGCATTTTGTCGCCCGCTTATTCGCAGTGGATGCGCTTCTTTCCACGCTCGGAGAGCTTCCCTGCTCGGTAAAATTTATTATCGAAGGCGAGGAAGAAACATCCAGTGTTCACCTGCACGAATATATTCACAATAATCTGGATAAACTCAAAGCAGATGGTTGCATATGGGAATTCGGCGGGGTAGACCATACGGAAACGCCAGTCCAATACCTTGGCCTGAGAGGCATATGTTACGTGGAGCTGTCTGCTGAAACGGCAGCCATCGATGTTCACTCAGGGATCGGTGGTTCAATTTTCCCAAATGCCGCCTGGAGACTGGTCTGGGCGCTCAACAGTCTCAAAGGACCTGATGAAAGAATTCTCCTGCCAGGGTTTTACGACAAAGTGCGAAAACCTTCGGCACGAGATATCGAACTTATGAATTCCTTACCTGAGACAGCCGATTTTTATAAAGAGCAGTACGGGGTTAAATCATTTATAAAAGGGTTGACCAAGGGTGTGGACCTGCGCGTTGAAGAAGTCTTCACCCCCACCTGCACGATCTGTGGCCTGACTTCAGGGTATCAAGGACCCGGAAGCAAAACCGTCCAGCCTGCCAGGGCGTCAGCAAAGGTGGATTTTCGCCTGGTTCCCGACCAGGAGCCTGAAGACGTTGTCCACCAACTTCGCCTCCACCTGGACAGGTGCGGATTTCAGGATATTAAAATTGACTCCTTGGGTGGAGAAGCTCCGGCAAAAACCGATCCGGATGATCCTTTTGTGAAGTTGGTCTGCGATACTGCAATTTCCATTTATGGGGTTCCTATGCGCATTCTGCCTATGACTGGAGGGTCTGGACCAAACTCGCCCTTTGTTCATGACCTGGGATTACCGGTCGCAAGCGCAGGTCTCGGGCACCCCGACGGACGCAGCCATGCCCCCAATGAAAATATTCGTTTGGATTTGTACCTGAAACATGCAAAACATATGGCAAGGGTAATGATGGAATTTGGGAGATAAAATACCCACGCAGACCCCTCAATTTGAATTTTCCCTTTAGAAACAATCATTCAGTCATTAAAATATTCGACCCTGGGGCAAAATGCCGCAGGGTCGAATATTTGTTGAGCAATAATTTATCTAATTTTCCGTAATCGTAATACTCTCCATGGCATCCCCAGGAAAGGTGGGATTTTGGATTGGGTCACGACGGGTAATCCCATTTACGACATCCATACCGCTGATCACCTGCCCAAAAATCGTGTAATCCTTTTCGGAGAGACCATATGCCCCAAACATGATAAAAAATTGGCTTCCATTTGTACCAGGACCGGCGTTCGCCATCGCGACTACCCCAGCCTTATCGAAGGTCAGGTCATTTTGTTCGTTGGCAAATTCGTAGCCCGGGCTTCCGCCCCCGGTACCGGTCGGATCCCCGCCCTGAGCCATAAATCCCTCGAGGACACGGTGAAAAGTAAGGCCATCAAAATATCCCTGACGTGCTAAAAAGACAAAGCTGTTCACTGTGATAGGAGCCTTGTCAGGATAAAGCTGAATAACGAACTCCCCACCCTTGGCCATTTTGACCGTGGCTAAATATTGCTTTGAAATATCAATTTGCATGGGAGGCGCGGAAGAATATTGCCTGGTACCGACCAGGGATGGTATTTGACCTCCTGGTGTGGGAGCTGGCGCGTTTGCCGGTTTTGCTTTAAGGGAAGAATAAATCAGCCAGGATACCACTGCCAGAACTACAACGATACCTACGATTAGAATGATCCGTGAATATTGCTTTTTGCGGGCACGCGCGGCGCGCCTTGCTTCCCGTTTGGATAAAGGGGTATTCGGCATTTTATTTTCCTTTTATTTCCCGATTTCTTCGAATGGACCTCGTGTTACGTTGTAGACTATTTGGTTTCATATATTTAGTCTTTTTTGGACCTTCAGAGACAGGTTTAAGTCTTTTTGAACCTGCGGGTTTTTTTAGATCGACCACTTCCTGCGAAGTTAAGTAACGCCATTCTTTTGGCTTGAGATTTCCCAGGTGCAACTCCCCAATCCGTACCCGCACTATGCGGACAACCGGCAATCCTGTTACCTTGCCCATTTCTCGTATCTGGCGCTTGTATCCTTCTTTCAGGATCACGTTCAACCAGGCTCCCTTCCCTTGTTTGCTTACAACATACACCTGCGCGGGGGCGGTATGAAAGCCGTCTTCCAGCACAACACCGCGCTTCCATTTAGCCAATTGATCGCCATCAGGGTGTGAAGCCACCAAAACGCGATATTCCTTTTCATGTTCATATCGCGGGTGAGTAAGTTTATTCGCCAGATCTCCATCATTGGTCATCAGGATCAACCCTTCAGAGTCGAAATCCAGCCGGCCAACAGGATAGAGAGTCCCTTCCACCGGGACCAGGTCGCGCACTGCTCTCCGCAAATCCGGATCTGTCACTGTTGATATTACACCCCGCGGTTTGTAAAGGGCTATGTAGACCAATTCTTCCGCTTTTTTAACAGGTCTTCCATCCACCGTGATCTGGTCCGTTGCAGAATCAGCCTTATCACCCAAGCCAGCCACCTGACCGTAAACACGGACCCTGCCAGCAGAAATCAATTCTTCACAACTGCGGCGCGATCCATAACCGGCGCGAGCAAGGATCTTTTGAAGGCGTTCTTTCATTTCACCCTTTCAACGCCTCATTATGATTGCCATTATTTTCAACCAGTGGCAAATTCAGTGGAGGCAAATCCGTTAGAGAACTTATCCCAAAATGCTGAAGAAAATCAGGCGTGGTCCCGTAAAGGATTGGTCGTCCAGGACCCTCTGTTCGTCCAACTTCCTGTACCAACCCTTTCCCAAGCAAAGATTTCATAACGCCATCGCTGCTGACTCCCCGCACGGACTCGATTTGCGGACGAGTTACAGGTTGTTGGTAGGCAACAATTGCGAGAGTCTCCAAGGCAGCCCGGCTTAAATGACTGGTTGCTTCCAATCCAAGGAAACGTTCGATCACTTCTGCAAACTGGGGGGCAGTTGTTAACTGGACCCTTCCGCCATGCCGCTGAAGGCGCAAGCCGCGGGTTTGCAGTTCGGTCTCGAGTTGCTGAAGACCCTGTTCCACTGCCGAAGTGGATAATTCCAAAACTACAGAAATTTGTGAGGGTGCCACCGGGTCAGCCGATACGAACAAAAGGGCTTCAATCGCCGCCGGAACATCCATTCCGGACGATAATTCAGATTCGCTCATGCTATAATTACTCCCAGCGGTTTGGAATGCGATGCGTGGTATTCGATATACAGAACATCGAATATTATAGAGGGAACAACCATCCGAATTCCATCGAAATAATTTGAGGCATTATGTATAATCGCCAAGTATCATATATAACTGGTGGGGTCGTCCTTCTGTTGGCAATTTTGGCCTGCACAATGAATTTAGGAGGACCCGCTTATCCAACAACTGCAATTCCTGTTTCCACCGAGGCAATGGGTGAACTTCAATCTTCTCTTGAAACTGCTTTTGCTGATGGTGCAGTTTCCGGAGAAGTTACCCTCATCTTCACTGAACCGCAACTGACTTCATATCTTGCTTATAAACTTCAGGCGCAATCGCAACCCTTCATCACCAATCCGCAGGTCTATTTGCGGGACGGCGAGCTCCAGGTCTACGGGACAGCCAGGAAAGGTTATTTCGAAGCAACGGCATTGATTATCCTGAGTGCCGGAGTTAATGAACTGGGCCAGTTAATGATCGAGTTAAAATCTGCAAATTTCGGACCCCTTCCGATTCCAAATGGCATAAAAGATATTATTACAGCGACGATCAAAGAAGTTTACACAGGTGCGTTAGGACCGGTTGCATCCGGTTTTAAGCTAAATAGTGTCTCGATCACCGATGGAGAAATGACCATCGTTGGGTTCATGAAATAGCGTTTGGATTATACCAGCAACCTTACATGACAAAAAACATCATCACCGCACTGATATTTTTTGGGCTATTGACAGCTTGTACTCCACAAGTCCAGCAATCCGACTTAACTATCAGCATGACCGCTGATGGGAACAACCAAAGTATCATCCTTCCCAGTGGAAGCACCGTACAACAAGCATTATCATATGCAGGGATCAGCCTTTCACAATCAGACCGGGTGACCCCCCCAGCATATACGCTTCTGACCGAAGGGATGAAAGTCACTGTCACGCGAGTCCGGGAAGAATTCGAAACTCAACAGGTCATCATCCCTTTCGACCGCCAAGAACTTCGTAACGAGTCTTTACTAACTGGTGAAACCCGCCTGGTTCAGGCCGGACAAAACGGGTTGCGTGAAATTACCATCCGCCACGTGTTTGAGAATGAGAACGAGGTTGGGAATTCAGTAGTTTCCGAAAACATCCTCCAGGTTCCGATTCCAGAAATCGTGATGATCGGGGTACAGTCGCCGTTTGCACCATTGACCATCCCCGGCAAATTAGCATATCTTACCGGCGGTAATGCCTGGATCATGGACGGATCCACTCTCAACCGCCGACCGCTTGTAACAAGCGGCGATCTTGATGGTTATATTTTTTCCTTATCGGAGGATGGAAAATTACTTTTGTTCTCCCGCAAATCTACCAAACCACTAGACCAGGAAATCAATACCCTATGGGTGGTGAATACCACCACCCAACAACCCACACCAGTCAGCCTGGGAATCTCCAACATTGTCCACTTCGCTGCATGGCAGCCAAGCCAAAACTACCTGATAGCTTATTCCACGGTCGAGCCACGTTCCACTGCCCCTGGTTGGCAGGCAAATAATGATTTGCACTTTTTGATATTTAAAAATGGAGTCCCAGGTCGTAAAACCGACGTCCTTGAAACCAACTCAGGTGGCATTTATGGCTGGTGGGGAATGAGTTTTTCATGGTCGCCAGATGGAAAGAACCTGGCGTTCTCCCGACCAGATGGAATTGGGTTGGTTGATATAAATGAGAATAAACTTACTCCAATCATTAATATTACCCCGCTAAATACCCACAGCGATTGGGCGTGGATCCCGGGGGTTACTTGGGGAAGCGATAACCAGACCATCTTCCTGACCACACACGCGCCTCCAACCGGATTAGTGAGTCCCGAGGAGTCTCCAAATTTCGACCTGATCTCCACAATTCCGGACAGTGAATTAAACACAACCATAGTCCAACAGACCGGTATGTTTGCCTATCCGGCCGTGTCCTCGCCAAGGCAGAATGAGTCTGGACCCACATTTTTAGTGGCATTCTGGCAAGCGATTTTCCCGACCCAGTCAAAAACAAGTCGTTACCAATTGGAAGTGATGAATGGGGATGGAACAAACCTCCGATCGATATTTCCTGCTGAGGGGCAAACCGGACTTCAACCAAGGATTCCTCCCATATGGGCACCGAAGCCAGTCGAAGGAGGAGACTTTATTGGAGTAATTTATGAAGGAAACCTTTGGATAGTAGATGCAAGGACCGGTCAATCGCAACAAGTGACCGGCGATGGGTCAACCAGTCAAATCGACTGGAAATAAATGCTGCTTCACCGAGTAATATCCCTCGATTGAGCATGATCAGGAGTATTTAATGCGAATTCTCATCACTGGAGCCGCTGGGTTTCTTGGTTCCCATCTATGTGACCGCTTTCTGAAGGAGGGTCATCAAGTCATTGGGATGGACAACTTTGTGACCGGAAACCGCGAGAACCTGGTTCACCTCGTCAACGAAAAGAACTTTTCTTTCAACAGGCATGATGTTTCTGAACCCATAACCGTTAAGGGTAAGGTGGATGCCGTCTTGCATTTTGCTTCCCCGGCTAGCCCCAATCCTGCCTCGCCATTCGGATACCCCAACCTACCCGTGGAGACTATGAAAGCCGGTTCGCTTGGCACCTTTAATACACTTGATCTTGCCCATGAAAACCATGCTCGGTTCCTTTTTGCATCCACCTCCGAGGTTTACGGTGACCCGCAAGAACATCCGCAAACGGAGGCTTATTGGGGGAACGTGAACCCAATTGGACCACGTTCAATGTACGATGAAGCCAAACGGTTTTCCGAAGCCCTTATTATGACCTATTATCGAACTAAAAGTGTGGATACGCGCATTGTAAGAATATTTAACACCTTTGGTCCGCGGATGAGGCTGGACGACGGTCGCGTGGTTCCCAGTTTTGTGCTGCAAGCGCTTCACGGGGAACCCCTGACAGTATTTGGTGACGGTTCACAAACGCGGTCATTTTGTTACGTTGATGATCTTGTGGATGGTATTTATCGACTGCTCCTATCAGACGAGCATTTTCCAGTCAACATTGGTAACCCAAATGAAACATCAATTCTTGATTTTGCGAAAATGATCAATCAGATCACCGGAAACACTGCCGGAGTGACCTTTTCACCGGATGACCGGATGGACAGCGATCCACAGCGCCGCCGCCCGGATATATCGCGCGCTCGTTCACTGCTAGGTTGGGAACCAAAGGTGGATATTAAAGAAGGGTTAAAACGAACCATCGCCTCATTTAAAGATAAACTGGGGCTGCAATGAGTCTTGTTTCCAACACAAAAGAGCGCACGCGTTTCATCAGGTTTATTTTCGTTGGCGCGATTGGTGCGGTCGTTGATTTCGGGATCATGAACCTGCTTTCCAAGATGTTCGGCATGCCTCTTATCCTGGCAGGAACGATATCCTTTATTTGTGCCATCATCAGCAATTTCTTATTCAACCGGTTTTGGACATACCCAGATTCGCGATCGCGCACTGTTGCCAGGCAATTGATCATGTTTTTTATGGTTAATGCGGCTGGTCTTGCCATCCGACTCCCCATCCTGCACTTTCTTGAATCACCCATGTTGCGAGTGACAGTGCCATTAGCCAGGATTTTTCCTTTTTCGCCCCAATTCTTGGGAAAAAACCTTACTCTGGCAGTGGCAGTCAGTGTGGTAATGCTCTGGAACTTTTTTATCAACCGCTATTGGACTTATAATGATGTAGACAAGGTGAATTCATGAATAATCAACCACAACGATCAATCATCCCCATTTACACATCACGCGGCGATGCAGAAGCGTTCCTCGTCTATCCCTATTTGTTTAATCGATTAGGTGAATGGATTGGATGGGTCACTGCAGAGCGGCAAGTATATTCTGTATTAGGCTTTTATGTCGGAGATTTAACCGCCGAGCCACGCATTATTCGAAAACGAATTACTGCCACTCTCAAACCTCGAAGAACGCCTCCATCACGACCTGCCCGCCTGGCTGTCTCGGCAACCATCCCGCTGGCTCCCCTGATGGGCGACCTCCGTTTTGGTGTCCTGGATGTCCTACTCGACGAGCCGGAACGCTTGCATACCCTGGATGCAGGAGAACAACGGCAGGATCTGGATTAATAAAACCATGAACCCAGCACACAACCCAAAACCCATGCGTGCTTCAAGGATTCAACTGGCGCAAATCATGATGCCGGAGCATGCCAATATCCAAGGAAATGTACACGGTGGTTGGATCATGAAATTGGTTGACGAGGCAGGCGCCTTGGCCTCCACCCGTCATTCCGCACACCGAACCGTAACAGTGGCGATCGACCAAATGCTTTTCCGTCACCCAATTCATATTGGCGACCTGGTTTTATTCAATGCTGAAGTCACTTTCGCCGGGAGAACTTCGATGGAAGTGGAGGTTAAAGTCATTGCTGAAAACCCCATCTCGGGAGATCAAATTTATACAAATGCGGCTTATCTAGTTTATGTAGCAATTGACGATGAAGATAAACCCACCCAGGTACCTCCCCTCGTGGCAGAAACTCCCGAAGAGCAAGCTCGAATGGATGCAGCGGTGGTCCGTCAACAGAGACGGTTATCTCAAAAGGCAGAACGTAATTAAATCAAGTTAACACCGGTTTTAATATGGAAGATTTTCCAGAACACTGCCATTTATGGATCCCGTAATGACCACACCCGACATTCCTACAGAAGAGCCCGAACCCAAAGAACGCATTGCACACCCTTTTCGCACATTAAGGGAATTGGTTGATTTCGTTTCTGGGAAAAGCCTCCCATCCGCTGAACCGGAAGAAGGACTTCTCGCAGAAGCTCTCCCCTTCCCATTTCTTGCCATTGTCGGGCAAAAGGAAATGAAACTTGCGCTACTGCTGGGCTTGATCAACCCTTCCGTGGGCGGAATCCTGCTTGTGGGTCCACGCGGGACTGCCAAAACAACTGCTGTCAGGTCGCTCCTGGACATCCTGCCAAAAGTCGAACGCAGCCTGTGTTATTACGGGTGCCTGCCCGAAGACATCGAGCTGGGGGGAATTGATGCCGTCTGCCCTGATTGCGCTAAAAAATATGGGGAAGGCAAACCTTTATCAGCCCAGGACCATGTCCACCTGATCGAACTCCCATTAAACAGCCAACTCGATGACGTTGTTGGAGGGATAGACGAACGTCTTGCGGTGACACATGAACGCTTGCGTGTTCGGCGGGGCATCCTTGCCCAGGCAGATCGAAACTTGCTTTATATTGATGAAATCAACCTGCTCGCAGACGATATCATAGACGCCATCCTTGACGCAGCTGCACAAGGATCTTATACGGTGAGGCGAGGACCCATCTCGGCGACATATCATGCCCGCTTCGTCCTGGTGGGCTCGATGAATCCCGAGGAAGGCCGTCTGCGACCTCAAATCCTGGACCGGTTCGGATTGCGTGTCATTGTGCGCGGTCTAAATAACCTTTCCGAACGGCTCGAAGCTTACAGGCGAGTACAGGCTTATCTCGCAAATCCGCGTGGGCTTGCAGTCACGTACAGCGATGAGACGCGCGCCGCTGCCGAAGAAATACAATCTGCACGCAACCAATTACCAAAGGTGGTAATCCCGGATAAAGTGGCGAAACCAGCCATAAAATTAATCCATAAACTGGGCATTGACAGCCTGCGAGCTGAAATTTCCTGGTTTGAAGCTGCCCGGGCATACACCGCGGCAGATGGTCGGATCAAGGTGACCTCGGAAGACCTGCACTCTGTGGCTCCCATGACTTTAAGATTGAGGCGTTCTTCATTTATGAAAGATTATTTCAGCAATCAAGAGGGGGAAGAAGAAGAAATGAATGCCCTGCTATCGAAAATTTGAGTTTGCCCGCGTTATTGTCATCAGTTTTTCTGGTATAATCTTATCCGCTTGACTGGTCCCATCTGCGGCTTACCCTGCCGGTGCGGAGACCTGCTCAAAATCAACTGAAAGGATTAGCAAACGTCATGCCGCTTAATAAAGAAGTAAAAACCAAGGTCATTACGGATTACCACCGTCATGAGACCGATACTGGATCACCGGAAGTCCAGGTAGCCATTCTAACCACCCGAATTCTTCAATTAACCGGACATCTGCGAACGCATAAGCACGATGAGGCCAGTCGGCGTGGATTGCTCCAAATGGTTGGTCAGCGCCGAAGACTTTTAGCCTATCTCCGGAAAAATGACTACCAGCGTTACCTGGCGCTCACTGAGCAGTTGAAACTGCGCCGGAAATAGTAAGTGGTTCGTCCGAGTAGATGGGCCTCTGCCCATCTACTCTTTTTTATTATCATCCCCTTCTTCCTGTCGAATGGATGTGGGATGAAAATCAACGGCCTGCCCGTCAGGAATTGAAAAATGCTGGTAACATCGTCATCCATCCAGGAAACGTTGCCGCCATCTTTCAGTCCCTGACCAGGCGGGAATAGGAGATATATAATGAAACCCGAAGTAAAACGCTATACCACGACAGTGGGTAGTCGCACAATTTCCATTGAAACCGGAAGACTAGCCGCACAGGCCGGTGGAGCAGTGACTGTGCACTTGAATGATTCCATCATCTTTGCAGCAGCCACCATGGGCGGTGTTCGTGCTGGAATTGATTTTTTCCCCCTGAGCGTGGAATACGAAGAGCGTATGTATGCAGGTGGTAAAATTCCCGGCTCATTCTTTCGCCGCGAGGGTCGCCCGTCTTCCGATGCCATCCTAACAGCCCGCCTGACAGACCGTCCATTGCGACCGTTATTCCCGGAAGGCATGCGGAACGAAGTGCAGATCATCATGTACTCGCTATCTGCTGACTCAGATAATCCACTGGATGTCCTGGCGATAAACGCCGCATCTGCTGCAATCATGATCTCTGACATCCCCTGGAATGGTCCAGTTGCGGCCGTACGTGTGGGCCGGGTAAATGGTGAATTTGTTATAAACCCCACCTTCGCCGAAATGGACAAGTCAGATCTCGACTTACGAATTGCTGGAACACGCGATGCAATCCTTATGGTTGAGGCCGGTTCCGATGAAGTCCCAGAAGATGTCATGGTGGCTGCCCTTGAATTTGGCCACAAGTCTATGCTGCCCTTGATAGAACTGCAGAATCAAATGCAGCGCGAGATTGGCAAACCTAAACGCGAAATGACCTATGCGGTGCCGGATCAAACTCTTCAGGAAAAAGTGTATACCCGGGTCAGTGGTCCAATGACCGAATTACTTGACAAGCCGTTGATGAAATTCGAGTTTTACGCCGGTATGGACGCTCTTCTTCAAAACCTGGTTTCCGAACTAGTTCCTTCAGAAGGTGCCAAGGTAAAGGTAGCAGACGAGATTGATGTAGAAACCTTGCCAGAATTTGTAATCCCCGAAGCTCCCAGCCTGGAGGCAATTAAAGAGGCATTCGCTGAGACTGAAAAGAAAATTGTCCGCATGCGAATTTTAAACCAGGGGAAACGGCCAGATGGCCGTACACCCACCGAGATTCGCCCGATATGGTGCGAGGTTGGATTTAGTCCCCGGGCGCATGGCTCAGGACTTTTTACCCGCGGCGAGACCCAGGTTTTAACGCTGGCGACCCTTGGTACGTTGTCTGAAGCACAATCGCTGGACACGCTCACACCTGTTGATTCAAAACGGTACATGCATCACTATAACTTTCCTCCATTTTCAACCGGTGAAACTAAAATGCTGCGCGGACAATCCCGGCGGGAGATTGGGCACGGCGCGCTGGCTGAACGTGCCCTCCTGCCCGTCATTCCTGCCGAGGAATCTTTCCCTTATGCTTTACGCCTGGTATCTGAGGTGCTTGCCTCCAATGGTTCCTCTTCCATGGCTTCTGTTTGTGGTTCCACTCTTGCTTTGATGGATACCGGGGTTCCGATAAAAGCCCCTGTAGCCGGGGTCGCCATGGGATTGGTAATGGAAGGCGATAAATATGTCATCCTGACCGACATACAGGGCACCGAAGATCATCTTGGCGACATGGATTTCAAGGTTGCTGGTACTGCCGACGGCATTACAGCTTTGCAAATGGATATTAAAATTTCCGGGTTGAGCACTGAAATAATGAAACAAGCGCTGGAACAGGCACGCCAGGCGCGCTTATTTATCCTGGGTAAAATCCTGGAAGTCATTCCAGCACCTCGAAGCGAATTGAAACCGCACGCTCCCCGCATCACAACGGTTAAAATTCCGTCGGACAAGATCGGTGCCATCATCGGTCCTGGTGGAAAGAATATCCGCGCCCTGCAGGAAGAAACCGGCACAAAGATCGACATCCAGGAAGACGGTACCGTATATATTGCTTCCACAAACAGTGAAGGTGCTGAAATTGCCCGCCAGCGAATAGAGGCGATAACCGAGACTCCCCAGTTGGGGCGCATCTATACCGGCAAGGTTGTAAGGATCGCAGATTTCGGAGCTTTCGTAGAGATACTTCCTGGTACCGACGGCATGGTGCACATCTCGCAGTTGGATAGCGAACGCATCGAGAAAGTTGAAGACGTCGTTAAGATGGGAGACGAGATCACCGTTATGGTGACCGGGATCGATCCAATGGGGAAAATACGGTTGTCCCGCCAAGCTGTCCTGGAAGGCTGGACGGTCGAAGAAGCCCAGGAAAAAGACTCCCGGAAAAGCGGGGGTGCCCGCCCTGGAGGAGGTCGCCCAGGTGGGGACCGCCGACCCGGTGGCCGCAGTGATGACCGTCGCGGCCCAAGAAGATAAACCCCAAAGGGGCGGCACAAAGGTGTCGCCCTTTTTCTTTATATTTCGATGATTAACCGTCTCCGCAACACAATCGCTGAATATCCTGCCCAATTCTGGTTGATGGGTATTGGCCTGTTCATCAGTTCGGCCGGAGCATCCATGATCTGGCCATTCCTGATGATCTATGTCAGCGAAAAACTTGCACTTTCCCTCAGCACTGTCTCAACCCTGATCACAATAAACGCGGTAATGGGGCTATTCGCTTCCTTCGTTGCCGGAGCAGTATCAGACAGGTTTGGTCGTAAACCTGTGATGATCGTCAGCCTTGCCATCAATGGCCTAGGCTATTTATTTTTAAGTCAGGCCCATTCTTATCTTGGGTTTGCCATCATCATGGTTTTCATGGGAGCTTCGAACCCTTTATACCAGGTTGGGTCAGACGCAATGCTGGCAGATATGATATCTCCGGGAAAACGGACAGACGCTTTCGCAATTATCCGGATGATCAACAACGCCGGGATTGCGATCGGTCCGGCAATTGGTGGATTTATCGCCGCCCGGTCATATGCCTATGCATTCCTGGGGGCTGCGATAGGGATGATCGCTTACAGTCTTTTGCTGATTTTTCGTGCCCATGAAACTTTGGATAAAGTCTACAACTCGGAAAAAGCGTCCTGGACTGCCAACCTGGGAGGGTACGGCAATGTCTTCCGGGATCGCTCCTACGTCGTGTTTGCACTCCTGGTCGGACTTGGCCTGATTGCCCCCGCCATGTTATGGTCCCTATTATCGGTATATGTAAAACAAAACTTTGGACTTCCAGAGAACCTGTTCGGCTGGCTGCCAACCACCAATGCCCTCATGTGTGTTTTTGTTCAATTCCCGGTCACCCAATATACCCGCCGATTCCGTCCAATATCAGTAATTGGGGCCGGGATGTTGATCTACGCTGTTGGGGTGGGCAGCGCTGCATTAATGAATAGTTTCTGGGGTTTCTGGGCAAGCATGGTATTCATGACCTTCGGAGAACTTACTCTCATTCCCACGGTGAGCAAATTCATTGCGGATCTGGCACCCGCCAATATGAGAGGCAGGTATATGAGCTTTTATTGGTTCGCGTGGGGTATCGCCAGGGGGGCAGCACCACTGATCGGCGGTTACCTGAACGACAACATTAACCCCCGGGCTATTTGGATCGGGGGATTGGTGATCGGTCTGGTCAGCACCCTTGGGTTGTTCATCCTTTCAACTCGCAAATTGGAGTCCATACCCTCCTAGCAGGATCCGGGGTCGATTTCTATAGTCATTTAAATAACTTCTCGAGCCTTTCTTCCAACCGGGTTTTAATAAGCGGCCATTCCGTGTCCAAAATGCTGTAGTAGACTGAATCACGATAAGTCCCGTCTGGCACAATATAATGGTTGCGTAATACTCCTTCCCGGATCGCACCAAGGCGTTCGATGGCTCGCAGGGACCGTTCATTGCGTTGGTCTGCCTTAAACTGAACACGAATGCAGTTCATATCTTCAAAAGCATATCTCAACATCAAGTACTTACATTCAGTGTTCACAAATGTCCCCTGAAACTCCGGCATATACCAGGTCCCGCCAATTTCCAGCGAGCGATGAGGCGACCGCATTTCAAGGTAGCGGGTCGCGCCAATTACACTTCCATTTTCCTTTGTAACAACAGTGAAGGGCAGGTCAGTGCCATCAGCCTGCTTCTGTAGAATGTCTTTTACCCATTTCGTCATTCCATCCAAAGTACTCAAATCCCCGTATAACATATACTTCCAAATGGATTTGGAATTCCCAGCAGCGGCAAGACCGGGGGCGTGTCTGAGATTTAATGGTTCCAGTCGAACCTTCTTCCCCTCCAAAATTGGAGCTGTAGTCCATAATTCTTCTATCGTCATATTTTCACCGATGTTGGCAGGATAGGCATTTGAGGACCTTGCACATCGATCAAGTTGGAAAGAGCTGCCCGCATTGCTGTTCGATCGTCCCAGGGGAATTCTGTTGTTCCAAAGCACATTGACTGTTCATGTCCCTTCCCACAAACCAAAACGATATCCCCGGGTGCTGCCAGGTGGACCCCAAAAGTGATTGCCTTACCCCTATCGGGTATTCGCCAAAAGTTAATCTCCTCCAACCCCTTTCGCGACCGGGCGCCAGCTGCCATCTCTTCAAGGATCCCATCAAGCGACTCGGTACGAGGGTCTTCAGCAGTCAGGATGCTGATATCCGCTAATTCGGCAGCAACTTCAGCCATCAATTTTCGCTTTGCCCGATCGCGTAAACCAGCAGAACCAAAAATGACGATCACTCGCTTTTCGGTCATTCTTCTCACGGTTTCAATGGCTACGCGCAATGCATTGGGGGTATGGGCAAAGTCCACTATTGCGGAAAATGACTGCCCCAAACCAATCCTTTCCATGCGGCCTGGCACACCTTTCAAGGCGGCAATGCCATCCGCTGCAGCACCGGGATTCACACCCAGACCGCAAACTGCGGCAGACAGCGCTGCGAGGCAGTTCGAAATGTTGAATTCTCCAACAAGGGAACTGGTGATCGGGATGTTAAAGTCCGGTCCAACCGCGCGAAAATGTATCCCCTCGGGAGAATAGCTGGGTGCGTCTGCCCGGATATTTGCATCGTCCGCTAAGCCATAAGATACGCAATGTCCTGTGGCAATATTGGAAAGATAATCGTAAGACGAATCGTCTCGATTTAATACAGCCAGGCGCGGGTTTCCTTGCGGTTTGGGTAAGGTATTTCCTAAAGATTGAAACAAGCGTGCTTTGGAAGCCCGGTAGTTCTCAAATGTACCATGCTGGTCGAGATGCTCGTGAGTTATATTGGTTATGACACCCACATCAAACTCACAGGCGTCAACCCGATGCTGCGCCCACCCGTGTGACGTAGTTTCAAGTACAACATGGGTGAGGCCGGCGGCTACCATGCGGGCGAGGTATTTTTGCACATCCGGAGAGTCGGGAGTGGTGACATGAAATCCCGTGTCGAGCACTTCGTCCCCGATTACTGCGTTGACTGTGGAAATCAACCCGGACTTTACACCAGCAGCCAGCAATATTTGATGCAGGAGATTGCATGTTGTAGTTTTTCCATCCGTACCGGTGACCCCTATCACCGTCAACTTCCGCCCGGGGTTTTCAAAAAACGCAGCTGCCAGCCAGGGTAGAGCCAAGCGGGAATTTTCGACCTGCAAGTATGGAACAGGCAGGGAGCTTATTTTCCTATCCCCAACCACCGCACACGCTCCGCGTGTAATGGCATCCGAAATGAAATTATGACCGTCTGCTGATGCCCCTTTCATGGCAACAAAAAGATACCCGGGGTGGATTTTTCGGTTATCAATTGCTATGCCGGTGATCCTGGTATCCCCTGGTTGTCCAGTCAAGACTTTTAAGGGGAAGCCACTAAATATTTCGGTGAGAGTTGGCACGTGATCGATATCTGGATTCATTTATTAATTTTCCCTTCGCCGGTTTGGCTATCCGGATGAGCCTGGGATAACAGGGACGGGTTCTTGCTATTAAAGGGAAAGAGGGTTCTGACGGTTATTTTACGCCAAAACCCTCCAATGGTATGGGGAATTACTATTTTAATGACTTGCGCAAGCTTTCCAGTTGGCCTGAGACTGAACCATCAAGGACCTTATCGCCGACCCGAACAACCAATCCACCCAATATTTGAGGATCTACACGGAACTCGACATTCGTATCTGTTCCCATCTTGTCCAGAACATTCTTCTTGACAGCATCCTGCTCTTCTTTACTTAATGGCAGAGCAGATGTCACTTCAGCGGATTCACCACTTAATTCTACCCCTTCAAGCACAACAAGCTTTCCTGATTTAACTCCCGAGAAAAACTCGTCCAGCAGGGTGTGCTGCCGTTTAGCATCCATTGCATCCCCAATAAGTCTTTGTGCTGCCGCAATGGAGAGTGCAGCAACCTGACCGCGCAGGTCAGCCAGAATGCGGTTCCTTTCCTGCTCAACCTCTACCATAACCGCTTCACGTTCTTTTGCGATCTCTTTCTCTGATCCCGCTTTTACATTTTCCATGGCAGAATCTGCCCTCTCAGTGGCTTCATTAATTATTCGAGCAGCTTTTGTCTGTGCGTCAGCGATAATTTTTGCGGCATCCTGTTCTGCATTGGCGCGTGCCTCAGCAGCTATACGGGCGTCTTCAAGTCCTTGTGCCAGCTTCGCACGTCGTTTTTCCAGCATACCCAGGAGAGGTTTTACAATCCATGCTCTCACCACAACAAAAATAATAAAAAAGCAAATAATCTGAACCAGCAAATAACCTAAGTTTAATCCCAGTTGTGCCAAAGGATACCTCCTTAACTATACATCAACACTTTGCAGAATTAACCAACAACAAAGAGGATGAGCAGAGCGACAACCAGACAATAAATCGCCACCGCTTCCGCAAATGCAATGCCAAGGATCATGTTGGTTTGGATCGTTCCAGTCGCATCAGGATTTCGTCCCATTGCCTGGACAGCGCCACTGGTCACAATCCCGATACCTGCACCAGCTCCGATGGCTCCGATCATGGCCAATCCTGCGCCGATCAATTTCGCTGCAATAATAATATCACCAGTCATTCGAGTAACCTCCGTAAAAGAATTCGGGCGGAAATACCGCCGTTAGGGTATGGAAACGCGGGCTATTCCTTGCCCGAATTTATGCATGCACCTCTTCCTGTCCACCATGGCCGTGTGTGGCTTGAGCCATAAAGGTCATCGTGAGCAAGCCAAAAACGATAGCCTGGATCGCACCTACCAGGAATTCGAGCATGTAAAAGATCGATGGAAATATTGCGATCGCGCCAAGCAGGGACCCCATGACGAACAAAAGAACCGATCCGGCGAATATGTTGCCGAAAAGACGAAAGGCAAACGAAAGGACTTTAGAGAATTCCGAGACCAACTCCAGGAGGCCAACGCCCCAGTCGATAACACCAAAGATTGGTTTTTTAAAGAACGTCTTCACATTCCAGAATTTGGTAAAGTATTTAATTCCCTGCGCCTTAATCCCCACCACCTGGACGGCAATTACCGCGATAATTGCCAATGCCACAGTGAAGTTCAAGTCGGTTGATACAACCCGCACAAATGGAATAAGAGTACTTCCTCCTTCTTCCAAGGGTGGATTGGCAATCGTGTTGATGCCTGCGACTGTTTGTACAGAGTAACCTGATCCTTCCGCCTTCTCGATTATGCCGATGCTATCCACACCAGGGATCAATTCCATCCAGTTTGCCAGGAGGACCAGGATGGTAATCGAAGCAAACCAGGGGAAGATGGTTTTTGCCCATTTTCCTGCGGTACCTTCGGTCATATTGTACAGTGCTTCAAGCAGCGCTTCCAAGGCACCCGGAATCCCCTTTAAAACCAGGTTTCCCTTTTTTACAGCCCGGTTAAAGGAATAAGCCAGGAGTATTACAATCACATCCACGATCAACAATGCAAATATTGTATTTGTAAAATAAAACTCCCCGATCACCGGCAGGGTGAACAAGGGATGCTCCATCCAATGTTCGGCAGGCAATTGAACAAATGGACGTACCGGTGCAATATACTTTGCACCGATAAAACCGGCAATGATCAATGCAAGGACAATCCAACGATTGGTACCCCAGCGCCACCATTTTTTAGCGGGCTCGCTCGATTTAACCATCTTCTCCACGATGCGGTTCCTCCTTGGTTACTTCTTTTTTTTCATTTTGTTTAATCCTGGCAGTTGCCGCTTTTACCACCCGGAAAGTCAGGATCAACGTCACAGGGATACTAATAAGGATAAAAACAATTGTTAATATCGGCTTGCTATTTAAAACTTTATCCAGCCACAACCCTGCAACCAATGCGGCAAAGATGATGACAAGGGTCAGCCCGGCAACCCAGACAACGGTCATCGTTACCGCAGTTTTAAATTCGTCTTGTCCTCTGCCTCTTGGCTGGTTCATGGCGGCGGAATTATAACATGAGCTTTTTCATACCGTCTAGAACAAATTCAGTGCGGCATGGTTGGCGAAGCCAAACCATGGCCCAAACAACGTTCCAATCAGCAAGACCCCAAATACCAGGATAATCAAGGCAATCGATACAGGTCGAGAGACCGGAATCGGGTGTTGATCCTCATCCTGGTTATCCATCCTGTACAGATAAATATATTTTAGTATGTTCAGATAGTAGTACAAGCCGACAATCGAATTTATTACCCCTACCACCGCAAGCCAAATCCAGCCGCTTTGGATGGCGGCTGAAAAAACAAAAAACTTGGCTACAAATCCACCAAACGGCGGCATTCCAGCCAGTGAGAGAAATGCAACCAAACCAGCCAGCGACAGGGCGGAATTTCGGCGACCCAAACCGTTATAGGCATTAACATCTTCCGAGCCAGTCACCCGCCCAACGATGCTGACGATTCCAAATGCAAGTAAATTCGTCAAAATGTAAGCCATCAAGTAAAAGACCGCGCTTGCGATTCCCAACTGAGAAAATGCCACCACCCCGATCATTGCATACCCTGCGTGTGCGATTGAAGAGTATGCAAGCAGGCGTTTCACGTTCTTTTGCGCAAGCGCAATGAGATTGCCCACCGTCATGGTAAGAGCCGCAAGCACCGCGAGGATCATACTCCAATCGGCAGAAATAACCGGAAAAACGGCAGTCAGCAACCTGATAATGACTGCGAAGCCCGCTGCCTTGGATGCCGTGGAGAGGAAACCTGCCGCGGGAGTGGGTGCTCCTTCGTAGACATCGGGTGCCCAAAAATGGAATGGGAACAACGAGACCTTAAATGCCAGGCCGGCAAGGACAAGGAAAATGATACCGACTGACAGCAAGTCAAATTTGCTGAAATGAACGGCCAGTGCATAAAGGCTGGTTGTCCCTGCGAATCCATAGATAAGGCTGAATCCATACAGGAGGACAGCCGAAGTCAAGGCTCCAAAGAGCATATATTTGAAACCCGATTCTGTCGATCTTTCATCACGAGTGAGGAAGCCAGCCAGGATATACAACGGAATGGAAGTAGTTTCAATTGCCAGGTACAGCATGACCAGGTCTGCTGATGATGCCATCAGGCACATACCGATGGTTGCTGACAGCATCATGAGATATGCCTCGGCGCGCTGGTTCAAGCGATCCACGTCCATGAAGAACAGGGCGGTGACTGAAGCGGCAAAAATAAAAAACATTTTGAACAGGAAGCCAAGCCAATCAAAACGAAGCATATCCCCAAAAACCAGGATTGGATCCGCTGGACGAGCGAAAAGCAAGCATAGAATTAAAGTAAGGAGTAGTCCGGCTGCAGTAAATATCCCCAGGAATGGACGGTGGTTCGAATCCTTTTTTAAGAATGGATCGATCACCAACAATACGATTGCGAGGGCCAGGACGAGTGCCTCAGGAAGAATCGGAAGGAGGGTTGTCATTTATGCACCTCCCAGCAATGTGAGTACATGTTGTACCCCGGACTGAACCCAGGGAACCATGAGAGCTGGGAACAAGCCAATCCCGACCATGAGTGCCATCAGCAGTACGAGAGCAATTTTGTCCAGTGAATTGATGGGATGAATATGACCTTCAAACTCTTCGGGCATCTTCCCAAAGAAAACCCGGCGCACAACCAGTAAGACGTATGAAGCCGTTACAACGATCGATATCGCTGCAATCACAGCCACCACCCACTGAGTCTTCCATATTCCCATGAATATTGGAAATTCCGCAACAAAGCCGGAAAAACCAGGCATTCCCATGGAGACGAGGCTTCCGATGATCACACCAATTCCCACCAATGGCAGGGGTTTGATCATCCCCCCGAGTTTGGGGATGTCACGGGTGTGTGCCCGATCATAGACCATGCCGACAGCAGCAAAAAAGAGAGCCGTCATCACGCCATGGGAAAACATTTGCACTCCTGCTCCGATCAGCCCCTCAGGTTTCAAAGTGGCAAATCCCATCATAACCAGCCCCATGTGTGATACAGAGGAGAAGCCAATGACGTATTTAAAATCGGTTTGGACACTGGCGATAAATGCTCCATAAACGATGTTCACCAGGGCCAGCCCCATGATCAAGGGAGCCCAAAACTTCGCGCCTTCAGGCAACAACATAATTCCAACGCGAAGGGCAGCGAACGCCCCCAGTTTCATTAATACACCGGCATGGAACATGGACACCGCTGTGGGTGCTGCGACGTGGCCGTCAGGGGACCAGTTATGGAAAGGAAAAATACCGCCCAGGATGGCAAAACCCAGAAAGACAGGCAGGAACCAGGTGATTTGGAACGAGCGAGAGAAATTGACCGTTTCAAGGATCAGCATATTAAAGGTGTGTGCACCGCTCGACCAGAACATGACCAGTGCACCGACCAGGGAAACGACAGAACCAATAAACAAGTACAAAGTCAATTTCATCGCGGCATATTCGTGGGTTTTTATCCAACCCCAAATTACAATGAGCAGGAACATGGGGAAGACCGCAATCTCATAAAAGAAAAATAACATGAATAAATCAAGCGACACAAAGACCCCAAATACTCCGCTCGCCAGGATAAACAGGAAGGCAAAAAATTCGCGCGGTCGGTCGTCGATTCCCCAGGAGATCATCACCCCGGTAACCATGACGATACCGGTCAATAATACAAGTGGTGCGCTGAGACCGTCCACTCCAAAGTGGAGGCTGATCCCCAATAACGGCATCCAATTATATTTTTCCACGAATTGGTACCCGGCCGCTCCCTTATCGTAACCAAAATACACCCAAATGGACAATGCCAGGGCTAAAAGTGCGGCAGTCAATGCAGTGACGCGGACTGCATTTTTTTGCTCTGACTTATATGTCAGCAGGGCAATTGACGCAACCATCGGGATGAAAACAATCACACTTAAAAACGGAAATTGCATTATTACCTCTTAGTGGAATAACATCATCATTGCTTTGTTGATGACATCCAAAATCCAAGCCGGGAAGATCCCGATTACCAGGATGAGCGCCATCAATGGAGCCATCACGACAATCTCCCGCAGGTTGATCTCACTTAATTTATGCTCACCGTGAGCCCAAGATTCGTTTACCGGGCCATGGAGTACGGACTTGATCCCTTTTAAAATGTATGCGCCTGTGAAAAGCAAACCGATCATTGCCAGGGCTGTATAAAGGGTCAAGACCGGCCAGGAGCCTCTTACAACCAGGAACTCGGATACGAACCCGTTCAGACCAGGGAGCCCAAGCGAAGCCATACTGGTAAAAATCAAGATGCCGCCATATATGGGTACAAGTGGAAACAAGCCCCCATAATCATCAAGGTTTCGAGTGTGAGTGCGTTCGTACAAGACCCCTACCAGGAAGAACATCCCCGCTGCCGATAGTCCATGGTTGAACATTTGCAGCACCGCGCCGTTTAAAGCTATGGTGGCGTTAAGTGTCCCCGCTGCCTTGGCTGCGGCAGCAATTCCCAGAACTACAAACCCCATATGATTCACAGAAGAGTAAGCCACGAGTCGTTTGAAATCTTTTTGACCGAATGCAGCAAATGCTCCGAAAATGATAGCCATCACTGCCAAAAATGCAAGCCAACCAGCGTATTTCGCTGATTCAAGCGGATAAAACGGTAGGACCAGCCGCAAAAACCCGTACGCTCCCAGTTTTAGAAGCACTCCCGCCAACAACATCGAACCTGCAGTAGGAGCCTCGGTGTGAGCATCCGGCAGCCAGGTGTGAAAAGGCCAAACCGGGACCTTTATGGCAAAGGCAATAACAAACGCCCAAAATGCGATCGTTTTAACGGTTGTCACCGTAAGTGCCACATTAAAGAAATGCAGCATTACGTTATTGGGGTCCAATGCGGCCCAATTGGTATACAAGGTTTGAAGGTCGTAGGTATTGAAAAGAACGCCAAGCAACTGTATAGCGAGCAGCAGTCCCAATGAACCTGCCATCGTATAGATTATGAACTTTAACGAAGCGTAGTTGCGTGACTGAACCTTGATCCCCTTCCAAATCTCGCGTTCGCCCTTTTCAGATCCCCATTGGTTGATCAAGAAATACATGGGGACAAGGCCCAATTCCCAAAAAACAAAAAATATCAGCAGATCGAGCGACATGAAAACACCCAACATGCCGGTTTCCAGGAAGAGGAAGAGCATAAAATATGGTTTGATCCTGTCGCTAATATTGAACGATGCCAACAAGGCAAGTGGAGTAAGCAGAGTGGTTAAAAGAACCATTGTTAACGAAAGGCCATCCACACCGATATGGAAGGTGGAGTTGAGTGCGGCGTACCAGGTGTATTGCTCCTGGAATTGGAAGCCTGGCTGGTTTGATAAAAACTGCGTCCATAAAATGACTGTCAATACGAACGGGACCAGGCTGGCTCCAAGCGCAGTCCAGCGAATTGCTTTTAAATTCCCCGCAGGTAAAAATAATATAACTACTGCTGCAAGGACTGGAAAAAATAGGATGAGGGACAAAAGATGATTGCCAAAGAATTCCATCAGTTACTCCACTTACTCATCGGGCCGGGATCCAGTAAAATTTCCGGTACCAAGCGGACACTGCCTTATAACACCACGAGAAAATAATATAGCAGTGCAAATATAACAAGCACGGTTATTGAAGCTACCATGTAATACTGGATGCGCCCTGCCTGGATTTTCCGCAATCCAGATCCGGAAGCCTTCACCACACTGCCAGTCCCATCTCCGATGAATTCGTTAATGACCGGTTTATCGATATAGGTCCGAAAAGCATGACCAAGGAATAGGGAGAAGCGCGCCAGGTTGTGGAGGATCCCATCAATAGCGATCTGGTCCATATATAGTGAAGTAAATTTTTCTGCGATCCAGGAAGCTGGCTTGACAAACAAATAATCGTAGATTTCATCAAAATACCATTTATTCTTTAATGCAGGAATTTGAAGGAAATCCTGCTTTGGCGATTTGACTTTTCGATACACCAGCCAACCGCAGAAAAGACCGCCCAGTGCAACCATAAAGGAAGTGATCAGCGGAACCCAACTAAACTCGACTGCCCTTGGCAGCTCTGCCAGCGTACCCCCGACGAATTCGTGGAACCAGTTTGGGATCAGGCCGCCCAGCACTGGGAATTGTTCGGGAATACCAACCCATCCATACCCCACTGCAAAGACAGCAAGGATGATTAACGGGACAGTCATTGTCCAGGTGGTCTCACTGGCATGTTCAGCAGCCTTTGTGCGTGGATCGCCAAAAAAAGTCAGGGTGATTTGACGCATGGTGTAGAAAGCTGTTAAGAAGGCAGCCCCGGCGAGGACGATAAAGACCATAACGTGTCCGTTTCCAAAGGCTTCGGCGAAGATTTCATCCTTGGACCAGAAACCAGCGGTAAGGAGAGGGAAACCGGATAGGGCAAAGCCTCCGATCAAGAAAGTCCAAAAAGTAATTGGCATCTTTTTCCGCAATCCGCCCATATTGAACATATCCTGAGGATCTACGTGATCGCCAGTATGGAGTACCCCATGCTCCATGCCATGGATGACAGAACCGGAACCCAGGAAGAGCAGTGCTTTGAAGAAAGCGTGGGTCACCAGATGAAAAGCTGCAGCCACGTATGCACCGATCCCAAGCGCAGCGATCATGAAACCAAGTTGCGAGATGGTAGAGTACGCAAGCACCCGCTTGATGTCATTTTGAGCCAACGCGATCGTCGCCGCGAAGAGCGCTGTAAACGACCCGATAAAGGCAATAACGCTCATGGTGGTATTGAGCGGCAGCCCTTCCGTCCAGCCAGCCGAGATGAGCGGGAACATTCGAATAACCATATAGACACCCGCTGACACCATCGTTGCAGCATGGATCATGGCGCTGACAGGGGTCGGTCCTTCCATGGCATCCGGCAGCCAGACGTGTAACGGCCACTGGGCAGATTTCCCGACTGTGCCAATAAACAGCAACAACCCGATAATACCCGCTGCGGAAAGACCAAAAAACGCAGGCGTGGAGGAAAGTGCTGCCAGCATCTGGGGTTTAAAGATTTCGCTGAACGATAGCGAACCGGTAAACGAATAAACAAATGCGATCCCCAACAGCATGAACACATCGCCAATGCGGGTTGTCATGAATGCTTTGACAGCGGCATTTCGAGCTGATGGTTTCCCAAACCAGAATCCGATCAATAGATATGAGCATAGTCCCATGATTTCCCAACCGACGAACAGGGTCAGCAGGTTATCGGAAACCACCAATGTATACATCCCAAAAGCGAACAAACTAATAAATGCAAAGAATCGGGAATACATCGGTTCGATGGATGGGACACTGTGTTTTTTACCTTGTTCAGTAACAGTTGCACCATGCGGTGGTACTCCGGGGACATCATGGTCACCGGCAGGCTGTCCAAAGTTATGGTAGCCGATACTGTAGATAAATATTGCCAACACCGTCCATGCCACAAAAAAGATGACCGCTGCTGAAAGAGGGTCGATTTGCACACCAATTTTCAGCCAGGTTGAACCTGTTGGAAGCCAATTGAGTGAAGATTGGAAAATATTTTTGCCGAATTCGCTTGTACCCAATGCGCGAATAAAAATAAACATGCTCCCCAGCCAGGATAATCCAGCCGCGCCAACCGCGATTCCGTGGCTCAACGCCTTGCGCTTGTTGGTAAATATAAGAATAATAAAAAAGGACAGAAGCGGTGGAAGGGGCAGCAACCAGATTATCAACTTTTCCATTATTTCTCCTACCACTTCATCAAGTCCAATTCATCTGCCACAACCGTCTTGCGCCGGTTATAAACGGAAATAATCAGCGCAAGCCCTACAGCAACTTCTGCTGCAGCGACAGCAAAAACAATAATCGCAAATACCTGTCCGGCCATTTTTGAAGGATCCTGGTAGCGCCAAAAAGCCACCAGGTTAATATTCACAGCATTTAGCATCAATTCCACTCCAAGCAGTATCGCGATTGCATTCTTGCGCGAAAGGACGCCGAATAAGCCGATGGAAAATAGTGCTGCTGCCAATATCAGGAACCAGGAAAGTGGTATGCTCATTCGACTTCCTTTCCTTTTTTTCCCGAAGCGACATATACCGCGCCAACCAGGGACGCCAGTAATAGGATGGATGACACTTCGAATGGAAGAACAAAAGCATCGGGCGATACCAGGGCAGTTCCCAGGATGCGGAGAGTATCCACTCCATCGGGCATTTCTGGCGCTGAACGGGCAAAGGCTGGTTGTCCCAAGATAAGGAATATCAATCCTGCCAGAATTAAGAGGCCAAGCATAGCAGGAAGCCACCAATGGGTTCGGGTTTGCGCGCCTTTATCCAACATTTCCCGGCGGGTTAACATAACAGCGAATATAAACAAAATGGCAATCGCACCGATGTATACCACAACCTGGACGACCGCAAGGAAACTTGCCTGCAGGATGGCGAACAAGATTGCCACACCAAAGAGTGCAGAGACCAGCCACAAGGCTGCGTGGATCAGCTTGGGAGAAATTACCACCATCAATGCTGATCCAAGGATCAGTGCGGCGCATAAAATAAAAATGATTTGATCGGCAGTCATTTAACCTGCTCCTGTCATGAGCGATGCGGAATAGCGATCGATTCCGCTTTTCGCTGTCTGCGTCCGTAAGAACGCAATATTTCGACTGTCAGATAACCGATAATAATGTTTGAAAAGAGCATTCCCAGCACATAGCCCCATTGAGGTAATCCGGCAAGGACTTTACTAAGAATTGCTGTGTTCACCAAAACAACCAGGGATAACGGTGTCAGGAATTTCCAATTGAATGCGAGCATATGATCTATGCGGATACGCGGCATCGAGTATTTAACCCACATGATCACCCAATATCCAAACATTGCCTTTGCTAGAAAAACCACCATTTGAATAAATGGATTGTTCAACCAAGAAAAGAATCCAATCTTTTCCAGACCGAAGAATCCCCCATACCCCCCAAAAAACAGAACAGCGATAAAACCGCCAAATGTAAAAGCGTGAAGTAACTCGCCTGCATAAAATAACCCAAACTTCATTCCGGTATATTCTATGTGAAATCCGGCTACAATCTCAGACTCTGCCTCGTTTAAATCAAATGGAGAACGACCCAATTCGGCTATTGCACTGATCAAAAATATTAATAGCGCTAGAGGAGAAAGAATGGCAAACCACATCCCACTTTGCGCCTGGGTTATGCCCTGCACGCTCATAGTATTTGCAAGGATGGTCGGTATAAGCAATATGACGACCATGGGGATTTCATAAGATACCATGTTGGCTACCATGCGAAACGCACCTAATAACGCATATTTGTTATTGGAAGCCCAGCCTCCCACGATAATGGATAATGTCCCCAACGCTCCAGCTGCAACCAGGTAAAGTACAGCAACGTTTAGGTCCACGCCAAAGATCTTTGCGGATAGGGGCAGGATCGCCCACAGGATGATTACAGAAGCAATCGCGAGGACTGGACCAAGGTTATAAAGAAGTTTATCTGCTCCTGCGGGAGTAATGTCTTCCTTGATTACAAGCTTGATGATGTCCGCAAAAGGTTGGATTAGGCCAAACGGTCCAATTCGATTGGGGCCAAGACGGTCTTGAAAGCGGGCAACAACTTTCCGTTCGACCCACACCAGAATAATATCAAGCACCATAGCGAAGATGATCAATCCGGTAATACCAATAACATTTAAGATCACAGTAGCCAAGCCACCAGAAAGTCCCCAGCCGATTAGCAAAGTGCGAATCCACTCGGAAATAAAGCTAATCGGATCATTTAGAAAAATCATTACTCGCTCCTTAATATTACAAAGAAAAGGCTGATAGGAACATCCTGTCAGCCTCAAATATCCTGCCTGGGTTCACTACGCCCATTCCAGCAGCCCTTTGCGCCAGGCAAACACCAAACCTGCGACCAGGATGGCAATAAAGAGCACTCCTTCAAGGACTACAAAGAGCGGCAATTGTTTTATCGATAAGGCCCAGGGAAATAAGAATACGGTTTCAACATCAAAAACCAGGAATATTATTGCAAAAATGTAATACTGAGCTTTAAACTGGACCCATGAGTCCCCCACTGTTTCAATACCACATTCATATGTACTTTGCTTTATCGGGTTTGGCTTGCGAGGTGCCACAAGCCTTGAGAAGACCAGCGGTACGATCGGGACGATAATGCCAATTATCAAAAAAATACCAATATAAAGCCATTGGGTCTGCATAGCGCTCCGTCTACGTTAAGATTTCCAACAGATTTTTGACCTGCGAATTTTACCATAAAGGAAACCCTTCACGAATGATTTGGTTTCACGGATTACATGAGGATTCCATGTTCATATTATAATCCATTCTTGTGGTGCCCAATTATGTTATTGGTAGCAGCAGGAATGATTATTTATTATTCTGACGTTCAAATATTACTGAAATCTTGATTTCGTTTGTGTGAAGGTTCAGGCTTTTTGTTATCAAAACAATAAATCATTTTCCTATACGAAACACCAGAAACAAGTCGATAAATAGGATTACTTTCGCTCCAAGGAAAGAAGTATTGTAGAATGATGATTATTGTAACAACTCAAAAGGAGACTAATGATCCCATATTATATGGGTTAATTGAATTGCTCCATCTTTGTAAAAGGGATAAAATAGATTTAATTCATTAAGAAGTGAATTTAAGGACTGGTCTATGCCTGCAAAATCCAAGGTAGCTGTAATACGCACTTCGCCTGCCACAATTTTGAAAGATTATCAGCGTCTATTTGAACTGGCTGATGGAGACAAATTTCTACGCCAGGATGTGACGACGATAATTAAAGATAATATTTCCTGGCACTTCCCAATGCCCGCGGCAAATACCACGCCCTGGCAACTTGAAGGCACTATACTGGCATTACGCCATGCCGGGTTTGAGGACCTGGTTTGTGTGCAAAACCAGACAGTGCTGACGAATGCTTTTAAAGGTGAAGATTTAAATTGCTATCTGCCGATCTTTAAACAGTATCACGTTCCCGCCTTGTATAATTTTCGAAAAACAGAGATGACGTGGGTTCCCTACCGCCCAAAAGCGAAAATGCTGGCTCTGGACCATATCTACCCTGAGGGGATCCAAATTCCAGATTATTTTCAAGGGAAAAACATCGTTCACTTGCCGACAGTGAAGACCCACATGTATACCACCACTACCGGATCGATGAAAAATGCGTTTGGTGGGCTATTAAATAAACACAGGCACTATACTCATTCCTGGATCCATGAAACCCTGGTGGATTTATTAGCCATCCAGAAAGAAATCCACCCGGGATTGTTTGCTATCATGGATGGGACGACTGCAGGGAACGGCGCCGGTCCGCGCTTGATGTCCCCAGAAGTGAAGAATGTCATCCTGGCATCCGCAGACCAAGTGGCGATAGACGCTGTTGCAGCCAAATTAATGGGTTTTGACCCGCTTTCCATTAAATATATTCGCATTGCCCACGAACAAGGTCTGGGCACAGGGGATGTCCATGATCTTGAATTGGTGGGTGACGATATATCGAATGAAAGTTGGAACTTTAGGATTGGAAAGAATTCCCATACCTTCCTGGCATGGCTGGCATGGTACGGTCCGACAAAATTTCTGCAAAAACTTGTGTTCAGGACTCCGCTGGTATTCATTCCAATCAGTATCTCTGAAGCGGAACAGGATTACTTCTATTGGCCTTTCAAATATAAAAGAGTCGCTCGGGAATGGTTGGAAAATACCACCTGGGGGAAATTATTCCAAGATTACCAACATAATGGGTATTTGGAATGCTAAGGCTGTTCCCAGATCCAAACAAAAAAAACGCATAGATAATGCGTTTTTTTTTAAATATTCAGTAAACCATCGAGAGAATGCTGGTGGGTTATTCATGTTTCCATTTCTGCTTTTCTCATCGACAGGAAAGCGGAAATCGCAACTTCCAACATCTTTTCGTCTGGTTCCCGCGTGGTTAAGTGCTGTAACGCCAAGTTGGGCTTGACTATCATACGAACAAAAGACGATTTAAGATGGTTTGCAGTCCACCGTAAATACTCGTATGCCACCCCCGCCAGGACAGGAATCATTACCACCCTGCTAAATAGTCGCCAGGCAATAGGCAACGGTCCCAAAATGGTAAAGAAAAACAGGGAGAGCACCATTAGCGTAAGAAGGAAAGCGGTGCCGCAGCGTGGATGTTCGACAGAGTATTTCGCAACGCTCGCGGGTGTCAGGTCGACCCCTGCTTCAAAGGCATTGATAGTTTTGTGCTCGGCACCGTGATATGCAAATACTCTCGCAATATCCGGTGCAAAGCCAATTCCCCATAAATAACCCAGTAATAAAAGCAAACGGATGACACCTTCCAACAAATTGCTCCACCATGCATTCCAATGCAGGAAATGCTCTGACAGCCAACCGACTCCCGCAGGGGCTAAAAAGAAAATACCTATGGCGACTAAAAATGTAAAACCCAGGGTTAGGTAGAGTGCCGGTCCTTCCAGTTTCTCATCATCCCCTGATTGAAGGTTGGCAGAATCGGTCAACGCCCTCATTCCCAGGCCAAGAGAATCCCACAGCATGATCAACCCGCGAAGGAAAGGGATTTTTGTCAGTGAAGAATTATATATTCCGCCGAGCACGTCAACCTTGGTTGATATGGTGCCGTCCGGAGCACGCATTGCGACAGCATAGGCTTTTCGTCCTCGCATCATCACGCCTTCGATGACCGCCTGACCGCCATAATTGATCAATTTTTCATCCATACCAATAATCTCCAGGAAGCTTGGGGCGCTTATTTGACCGAATAATGGCCGGTCTTATGGCTTCAAATTCAAGAAAAAGTGAATGGCAGCCTCAATCCCCCGGTACCAGGAGGGTAGGTGCATTTTTTCGTTTGGAGCATGGACATTATCATCGGGTAAGCCAAAACCAGAAATGACCGACTCTATGCCCAGAAGACTCTGCATATCCCTTACCACCGGGATGGAACCACCCTCCCGTCGAAAATACGGGCGCGTTCCCCAAACCGTTTCCAAGGCTTTTCCCATCGCCTTAACACCAATGTTGTTTCGATCAGAAATTGACGCCGGGCTGCCAGCCATGGGGGTTAATTCCCACCGGATATCCTTAGTAGCATGTTCCTGAAGATATTTTATTAGTTGTTGATGTACTTCTTTGGGATCCTGGTCGGGAACAAGGCGCATGGAAATTTTTGCCATTGCCCATGCCGGGATGACCGTTTTCGAGCCTTCTCCTATAAAACCAGACAGCATCCCGTTGACATCCAGGGTGGGTCGTGCCCCGGTGCGCTCGTTGGCGGTGAAACCTGCCTCACCATACAAAGCTGGAGCGCCGGTAATTTCCAGGAAATGCTGCTCATCGATGGGGAGGCGCGCCAATTCATCCCGATCATCTTTACTCAATTTTTGAACCCGGTCATAAAAACCGGTCAGGGTGACCCGCCCTTTTCGGTCGTGCATCCCGGCAATCAGTTCTGCCAGTGCAATGGCAGGGTTGTGAACCACGCCGCCATAAATTCCAGAATGCAAGTCTTGAGTGGGACCAAAAACTCGCAATTCAAAATATGCCAACCCGCGTAGCGCATAGGTGAGAGTCGGGTATTCCTTGCCGATCATCCCCGAGTCAGGGTTAAATGCAAAATTTGAAGAAAGCATATCCTTGTGGTCTGTAATAAAAGTTGGCAGGTTTGGAGAACCGATTTCTTCTTCGCCTTCCAACAGCCATTTGACATTTACTGGTAGTCCGACTGTTTTAACAAGTGATTCGACAGCGCTAAGCATAACCATGTCTTGCCCCTTCATGTCGGAGGCGCCGCGAGCAAATATGTCCTCGCCGCGAACTACCGGATCAAATGGACCTGAATTCCATTGATCAATTGGGTCTGCAGGTTGCACGTCATAATGACCATAAATTAGAACTGTTGGGGCATTTTGAGCACCAAGCCATTCTCCATAAACGATGGGGTGTTTGGCAGTAGGAAATATTTGCACCTTCTGCATACCAATATGACGTAATTGAGCCGAGAGCCAATCAGCAGCATGCCTAACATCTGATACTCGAGCAGGGTCTGTTGATACGGATGGAATTGCTAGAAATTTCTTGAAGTTGTCCAGAAATTTCGCTTGATGTTTATGAGCGTAATCCAATACAATTTCAACTTGATCAGTCATCGAACTCTCCTGAGAATAATAAAGATTAAACCACAGAGTTGGTAATAATATTTGTCTTCTATGGGGCTGCGGTCGGCTGAACGGTTTGTTCCAGGGTTCTCCGGGTAACCAAAAACCAGGTGGATATCCCATTAAACCGGTCAGCTGGTTCATAAAGCGGGAGCGCTTGCACCCCTTGTACACGCTGGTCTACGGCAAAAGTATAGATTGGATAAAATAGAGGCAATGCGGGTAATTCGCGGGCAAATATCACCTGGAAATTACGATAAAGACGGATACGGATATTCATGTCAGCCACTACGCGTGCCTGTTCGAGGTATTCGCTGGCGGTGCGATTATCCCACTGTGAATAATTCTGCCCACTGCTTATTTCAGCCTGGTGCCAAAACGGATACGGATCCGGGTCATAAGACCGGCTCAAATCCAGGTCCACGAGGACCGCCTGGTATGTTCGGGGGGTCAAGTAATCTGTGAACAGGGATGAATAGGAGGCTGGTTGAAGTTTTACTTCCACTCCCATCTCCGCCCAGTTTTGTTGTATGGCTTGGGCAAGTTGGGTGTGAATTGCGTCATCCGGATAAACCATGGTAAAAGAGAACGACACATTGTCTTTAGCGCGAAATGTCCCGTCGGGCGGAATCACATACCCAGCAGTTTTCAATTCATTAATTGCCGTTTCGGAATCATAACCAACGTTATCGATGCCATTGTAAGAAGCCCATGTGAGAGGCAAAATTGGGCTATCCGCAACCACAGCTTGTCCCTGGAGAATAGTATCAGCCATCCACTGACGATTTAAGCCTTTCAATAATGCCCGTCGGATATTTTTATCCTGAAAGAAGGGAACTTCATTATTCCCAAGATTGAATATCACCATGGTCAACCGCGGCATACGGCTTGAATAGCACGCCAGGTTTGGGTCGGAACATGCCTTCATTATTATGGTTGGCGGGACTTGACTGACACCAAGCACCTCGCCCTGCTTGTAAGCCGCCAATGCTAAATCAGCGCTTTGGTAGTATCGAAATACCAATTGTTCTATAAATGGGGTTTGTCCATAATAGTTCGTTGAGACTGCCAATACGACGCCGGTGATTTGTCCGTTTTCAACCGTGAGATGGTCAAACTTATATGGTCCACTTCCCACTGGTGCAAGGTTAAACTGCGCGCTTGAAAGTTGGTCGGCGGACACTGTTGCAAGAATATGCTGGGGTAATATTCCAAAGGTCAAATAATCTAAAAAAGGAACAAAGGGCTCTGGTAAAACAAATTTAATGTTTTTGTCATTTAAACGTGTAATTTCAACCTGGTCCCACATGGAACGAACATCTGCGGGAAAAGCAGAATACTCGGTATGCAGCAGGCTGATCGTAAATAACACATCATCACTGGTGACAGGCGTGCCATCTTGCCAAACGGCGTTGCTCCGTAAGGTAACGTTGTAGATGGTTCCATCTGCGGAAACCCCCCAAGATTCTGCCAAGTCCGGCTGCGGTATTCCAGAAGAATCGAATTTGATCAAACTGCTGAACAACAACCGATCAATGTCCCGATCGGCGGGGTTATTCAAATCCAGGAGAGGGTTTAATCTCCCAAATTGACCAACCAGCGCTTCGGTATAAATACCCCCGCTGGCAGGCTCGGGAAGAGTAGGGTTCAAGGCAGGTTGCTGGGTCAACAAAAGAACCGCCACTACGATCAGTGTCAGCACAACCACCAGGATTTGCCAGCGCAGTTTTTTCATCAGCAGAAATAAAGAAAGGCCGCTCGCAGGCGCGAAATTCAAAACCAGCGATGGCCTTTCTAAGATTCCAGGATTATTGTCGGGCCGCGATAATCACAGAAGTGATGGCCAGAATGAAAAATAGCACACTAAACACAATCGTTACCCAAAAAAGTGTCTTCTCAATGCCGCGTCTCGCGGTAAAAACGCCACCTGCATCGGATCCTGTCAGTCCACCCAATCCTGCGCCTTTGCTTTGAAGGATAATACTGATAACCAGAGCAATTGATGTTAAAATCAAAGAGCCGTCTAGAAAGTTTTGCATTTGATGCCTCCATTATTTTAGCCGTCAAATTATACCTGTTATTCTGGAAAAGCGTCAAACCTGGTTCGTGATATCCTTCCAAGACGAGGTAAATTAATGGCTCTGTAAAGATTATTGTGGGAATTTTCCCTATGGATTCCCTTTGAACAATCTTCAAACGACCATCCCTTTCCTTATTGATATTTTGAAGAAATATGAAGGATCATTGATGCAAGAACTCACGATAAACCTGCACATGCACACCATTTATTCTGACGGATCTGGAACCCATGCAGAGCTGGGTCAGGCTGCTCTCAAGACCGGAGTGGATGTTCTCATCGTGACAGACCATAATATCCTGGTGGAGGGAGTAAATGATTATTTTCGGGATGGAAAAAAGAAAGTCCTCGTGTTGGCGTGTGAAGAGGTCCATGACCAAGCGCGCGTCCCACAGAAAAACCACTTGCTTGTTTTTGGTGCAAATATTGAATTATCTCCCCTGGCAAATAATCCTCAATCATTAATCGATGCAGTCCATCATGCAGGTGGAATTTGCTTCATCGCCCATCCGGTTGACCCCGCTATGCCTGACTTTGGCGAGACGGATATTTCGTGGGTTGATTGGGGGGTTACCGGCTATACTGGAATTGAATTATGGAATGGGTTTAGTGAACTTAAAATCTGTAGCAAAGGGAAGATGGGATGCAGTTGCTGTATGCATATTTCCCGGAATTTATCCCTCACGGCCCACTTCCAGAAACATTACAGCGATGGGACCAGCTCACTTCAACGGGGATCCGAGTGGTTGCTGTGGGCGGTTCAGATGCCCATGCGCAACATAAATCACTGGGACCGCTGCATAAAATCATCTTCCCTTATGAGTATCATTTTTCAACAATTAATACCCACATCTTGACGCCAACGCTTCTTTCAGGTGATTTAATCCGTGATCGAAAAATGGTTTTTGATGCCCTGGCAGCTGGACATTGTTTTATTGGATACGACCTGCCTGCTCACACAAATGGGTTTCACTTCTCTGCTCAAGGCAAAGACGGCTATGCAATTATGGGAGACGAAATTACGTGCACCGGCGCAGAAACTATGCAAGTCAAACTTCCGTCAGCTGCTGAAATTCGATTACTAAGGAATGGCCGAGTAATAAAAACGTCGCATTCTGAGGCAATGGTTTTTATCGCTGACAATCCGGGGGTATACCGCGTAGAGGCGTATAAAAAATACCTTGGAAAATTGCGAGGATGGATTTTCAGCAATCCCATTTATATAAGATAAAGGACTCCCCAAAAACCTTTTTTTCGCTTACAATACAGCCCGTTCAAGTCGCCCCGCGACTTGCCTTCCGCCCCCGGCTCACCTACGGTGAATGTCCGGGAGCATATCCCGAGGAAAGGAGGTTTTCCCTATGCGTCATTATGAGCTCGTTTGTATTGTCCATCCTGATCTGGACGAAGCCGCATTTAACGGCGTCGTTGAAAAGGTCAAAGGTTGGGCGGTTGAAACTGGCGGCAGCGTGGACAAGGTTGAGATCTGGGGTCGAAAGCGTTTGGCTTACACGATCAAGAAACATCGCGAAGGTCAATACGTTCTTTTCAATCTAAGCCTGGAACCCACATCAACCGCTGCCATGGACCAGAATTTGCGCTTCCTGGAGCCAGTTATCCGCTATATGATTACTGCCGTTGAATAATCATTGCCAGTTCCCGGTATCTGAGTATTTCCACTCAAATGAGGAGGACGCCATGAGTCGAGGATTGAACAAGGTGATGGTGATCGGTCATTTGGGACGCGACCCTGAAATGCGGTACACACCTTCAGGCAGACCAGTGACCACATACACCGTCGCTACCAGCCGCTCCTGGAACACTGCCGATGGTGAACGTCATTCAGAAACCGAGTGGTTCAATGTGGTCACATGGGGCAACCTGGCTGAAATATGTAAACAGTACCTGGTGAAAGGCCAGCAAGTTTATATAGAAGGACGATTGCAAACCCGACACTGGGAAGATAAAGAAGGTGGCAAGCATTCCACCGTTGAGATTGTAGCCAATGAAATGATGATGCTCGGGGAACGAAAAGAAATAACCAGTCACCCCACCTCCGGTGAAGACACTATGACCTCAGAAGAATCGGCTGGTCTTTCAGGGGAAGATGAATTTCCCTTTTAGGCGAAAAAGCAGCGACGATAATAATTTGCCGCAAGCCTTGCGGCTGCCCTGTAGAAATTGGAGTATAAGAAACAATGGAACGTGAACCTCGAAATGAAAATGATATGGATCAAGGCGGTGAACGAAGGTATTTTGCCCGCCCCAAAGTCTGTCAATTCTGTGCAGACAGGCATTTGACTATCGATTATAAACAGGCAGATGTTTTACGCCGTCTCGTGACCGAAGAAGGGAAAATTCGCCCTCGGCGCCAGACTGGAACCTGTGCAAAACACCAGCGCGTCCTGGCTGGTGCAATAAAGCGCGCCCGTCATATTGCCTTGCTGCCCTTCTCTGGAAGCGAACGCGACGATCGATAACTAATATTTCTCTCGTAATAAAGCGTGGATTTTTTCCTTGCGCTTGTTACAACTATACGCGTGTCATTGCGATGTAAAAGCTGAAGACAGCCCCATCCCTGCAGTGGCATTATGTCATGCGAGGCATTTATGGCAAAAGAAAGATCTACCAAGATTGCATCCAAGAAACACCTGGCTCGCCTTGAGCGTGAGCGTCGCCAGACACAGATAATTACCTCGATTGCAATCGGCATAGTGGTCATCATTGTTGGCCTTATCGGCTATGGGGTGTTAAATGAGACTGTTCTGAAATCCCGTCAACCAGTGGTATCGGTTAATGGCGATTCAGTCAGCATGCGGGAATTCCAGGTTCAGGTGCGAGTCTCCCGCCAACAATACATCGATCAATACATGCAATATCTGTCAATTCGCGCAGATGTTTGGGATTGACCCGTCAACTGACACGAGCTTGTCCCAAACATTTACGCAAATTGAAAACCAGTTGTCCACCCCCACCAACATCGGTCAACAAGTGATCGACAACATTACCAACGACCTTTTGATAAAGCAATATGCCAAGGCAAATGGGATTGTTGTTTCAGCAGCAGATCTGGATAAGGCGATGCACGATGCTTTTGGGTATTACCCGGAGGGGACGCCAACCCCATCTCCCACCAGTACAACATTTTCTTACCCAACCTGGTCAGCAACCCAGTTTGCCATAATGACACCAACCATTCCGCCAACGATCACTCCCGCAAATACGTTAGCTCCGACCCCCACTTTCGATCTAAATGCTACTGCGACTACCATTCCAACCATTGAACCTACCGTAACCATTACTCTCATCCCCAGCATTACTCCCTACTGCCACTCCCTACACACTGGATGGATTCCAAACCAACTATAAAACGTCGCTAGCATCCTATGCGAAGTTGGGTGTCACTGAAGCAGATTTTAGAAAGATCTTTTTTGAAAATTCTTTATACAGGAAGCGTGTGAGTGATGTGATTACTGCTAATGTAGCGCACGAACAGGAACAGGTTTGGGCACGCCACATCCTTGTAACTGACGAAGCTACAGCACAAAGCATTCACACCCAGTTATTAGCAGGAGCGGATTTCGCCTCGCTTGCAGCTCAGGACTCGATCGATCCCGGCAGCAAGGATAAGGGCGGTGACCTGGGGTGGTTTGGAAAAGGTCAGATGATTGCAGCATTTGAAACTGCAGCATTTGCCCAAAATATTGGAGAGATCGGTCAACCCGTTCAAACTACAGAAGGGTGGCATATTATCGAGGTGCTTGGGCATGAAATTCGTCCCCTTACTGACACCGAGTATAAGAATGCAGTCACGGCTGCCTTCAATAAATGGTTGACGGATCAACGAACTGCTGCAACGATTGTCGTTGCCAGTAATTGGACCGCCAATGTTCCCTCACTGCCCAGTCTGGAGAGCGCGTTTGCAGATTTGTCTGCAACCGCGACAGAATTCGCCAAGCAAGCACCCACACAAACATCTCCGGCTCCGACCCCTTAATTCCTTTAGTCAGTATGGGGGGATGGATAAATAAAAAGCTGTTGGGTATCAAATCCCCAGCCGCTTTTTATTTTTAAATGCGCAAGTATGATAGATTACTTTAAGAATTCGTCGGTAATTTCATCAAGTTTCAAGCTGATGATTTGACTGGCTGAATCGCGCCCCATGGTTACACCATAAATTACATCAGCTGCTTGAACTGTGTTGCGGTTGTGAGTGATTATGATGAATTGGGTATCTTTGCTTAATTCCAGGAGCAAATCCCGGAAGCGCCCTACATTGGCTTCGTCAAGCATGGCATCAACTTCATCCATGACGCAGAACGGGGTGGGTGAAACCTTTAGCAAAGCAAACACCAGTGCAATAGCGGTCAGGCTGCGTTCACCACCAGAGAGAAGTGAAAGGCCCTGCTCGCGCCTACCGGGCAGGCGCGCTTCGATATCTATTCCTGTCTCAGTAAGGTTCTCAGGGTCGGTTAATGTCAACCTGGCAGATCCTCCACCGAAAAGTCGGAAAAAGATCTTATGGAACTCTTCTGCCACTGCGTCAAACGTCTTTTGAAATTCGTGCCGGGTTAATTCATCCAGTTCGGCAATTACCTGTCGGAGATCTGATTCGGCTTTGTGTAAATCATCCACCTGGTTTGTTAGGAAGACGTGGCGCTCTTTCACTGCCTTGTATTCTTCCTGTGCTTCGGGGTTGACAGCACCCATGCGGCGTAATTGAGCCCGCTGTCGGGACATATTGTCTTCCAAATCGGCACTTAATTCCGTCACAACCGGTAATTCTTCCACCAAACCGTCAAATGGCAGCGGCACAGGTCCAGTGACATCGGTAGTGTAATCAAAGGCGACGAGACCAAAGTCGTCCTCAATTTTCTGCCGGAGTGTCATCAGGGATTCCTGTTTTCGACTCAAATCCAACTGGACTTGGTTAAAGGTCCGTTCAACACGTGCCAGGCCGAATTGTTCTTCCGACTCTTTCTTCTGCAATTCCGATTCTTGAGCAATGGAGGCTTCAAGCGTCTGCTCGGCAGGTCCGATCAAAACCCGAAGTTCCTCCAATTCTGAATTAATCCCTGCAACCTGGCTGCGTTGGGTTTCCCGTTCGATTTCCAATTCCGCCAATGATTTCTCGATTTCCAGCAGCCGGGTTTCAACCCTGGCATGCTGTTCCTGCATATGTTCCGCGTCCGATTTACGCTCGTTCTGACGCATCCTGGCTTCACTAAGAGCGCGTTCTCCCACCGCAGAGCGGGTTGCCCAAAGTACCATTTGCTCCTGCAGTTCTTCCAATGATAAAGCAGCCAATTCCGCTTGTTTAATTCTAAGAGTATCCTGCGAAACGGTTTCATCTTTTTCGATTTGAGATAGTGCAAGCTGGGATTGCTCGCGCTCCCTTTGTTCCTGGGTAATTTCAGATTCAATGCTGTGTTTTTGGTTAATCTGCCAATCCAATTGACGCTGGGTTGTGTCTGCCCATATTTGTGATTGTCGCTCAACATCCAAAGCTTTATCCAACAAGGTTTGTTTTTGAACAACATTTTTTCTTAGATCGGATTCTAATCCGTGGGCTTGATCGAATAAAATTGAAACCTGGTTCGTTTCATTTTCAAGCGCAGTAATTTTTCGGTTTGCCTCGGTTAATAATTCCAATAACTCGCGCCGTTGGCGCGGACGTCCAAGTGCGGCAGTCTTGATCTCTTTTCCAGCCAACACTTCACCAGTTGCATGGAACACTTCCCCGGTCAATGTGACAACGCGGGTGTGCTTCGGCAGGCCTGCCAATAACCGCCTAGCCCCAGTACGGTTTCGGATTACCAGCACCTGCCCCAGCAGCAAGTCAAGCACAGGTCTCATATCTGCCGGTGCCTTGACCAGTTCTGATGCGACACCAAGGCAATTCGAATCTGAGGGTGACTTGAGTGGTTCACCAGGAGATATCCAATCAAGAGTGAGGATGGAAGCCCTGGCAGAATGATCTCTTGCCAGCAAATCCAGGGCTTGTTCGGTATCCTGGCTTGAATGCAACAAGATGGAATCTGTAAACTCACCCAGGGCTGCGGAAATTGCTATCTCAAGTTCAACTGGCACTTCAATTACGGCTGATAGTGCACCGCGTGCCCCCCCGATTTTTGAATGACGGGCAGCCTCCAAAAGCAATTTCGCTCCATCAGCATAACCTGCAAGGGATTGTTCAGCCTGATCGAGTACATCCAACTGCGCAGCAAGCCGGGCTTGCTCTGCTCTTATTGCAGCAGTTTGTGAAAGTTTTTGCTTAACATTTTCTTCCAGCTCAACCAGTTTTTTTTGAGCTGCCTGGAATTCTGTGTTTGCAGTTAATACAGAAGCTTCCGCATTTTGACGGGATAATTCCGTTGCTTTATATTCTTTCAAAGCCAATTTGGATTCTTTTTCGTTTATGGAAATAGCCTCGTTCACTTTTCCAAGTTTTTTCACCTGACTTTCTGAGCGAGTTGTGAGTTCGTTTAAATGAGCCTGGATACTGGCCCGCTTGGTAGAAAATTCAGCTAATTTCTTGCGGACGCTCTCCAACTCCATTTCGACCTGTGACTTCTCAGCCTGGCGATTATTTAGGGAATTCTGAGCAGCAAGTGCTTGAGCTTGTGCCTCATTGAATTCTGCCATACAATCGGCAGTCTCCTTCTCGGCTGCGGAGGCGCGCTCTAAAGATATTTTGTATTCCTCTGCCAACCGGGATTGCTCGCCCAGTCCCTCCCGGCGATTATCCAGGAGCGCTCGTTCCCGCTCTTCAATTGTTGCAAGGTTTCCACTTACGGTCTCCCGCTCTTCATGCAAGTGTGCCGACTGGCGATGCCAGGAGTTTAGCCGTGCCCGTAAACCATTCATACGTTCACGGAAAACCGAAAATTCCTGGCGGATATTTTCGTAGGAATCGCGCGCTTCTTTTAGCCTTGTTTCCTGGGTTCGAACCAGGGTGTTCGCTTCGGTTAGGTTTTGCTGTGCCCGATGCCAGTGATACCCATACCACTCATGCATTAGCACACGCAAATCCGCTTGAACGCGACCATATTCTTGAGCACGCGCAGATTGGCGTTCGAGGCTTTTCAGGCGAGGTTCCAATTCCGAAAGGATATCAAGCACCCGGTCGAGGTTACGGAGGGAGGTTTCCAGTCGATGTAAAGCCTCCTCGCGACGGGTACGGTAAAGACCAATGCCAGCTGCTTCTTCGAATAAGCGCCGCCGTTCATCAGCTTTTAATGCAAGGGAAGCATCCACCAGTCCCTGACCAAGAATGGTATAGGTTCTCTCTGAAAGTCCCGATTGCGCCAGCAATTCATTAATATCTTTCAACCGAACATGCTGGTTATTTAGTAAATATTCGTTACGTCCGTCCCGATAAGCGCGCCGTGCCAATCCAACTTCAGAGAAATCAACTGGGAGCCAGTTATCCTCATTATTGAACATGATGCCAGCCGAGGCCATCCCCGCACGTGAGCGTTGCTCGGACCCGGTAAAGATCATATCCTCGGTTTTTTTAGCACGTAATAGGCTGTAAGTCTGCTCTCCCAGTACCCAGCGAAGCGCGTCTGCGATATTGGATTTTCCCGACCCGTTTGGGCCAACAATCGCAGTAATTCCTTCGGCAAATTCAAACCTGGTTTTTGCCGCGAAGGTCTTATATCCTTGTAAATCAAGAGAGCGTAAGCGTAAAGGCATGGAGTTAGTAGACGTTCGAATTATGGTTTTTCAATTTGATCCAGCGCAGCCTGGGCTGCAGCGCGTTCTGCTGTCTGCTTATTGTGCCCGCTACCCCGTCCATAGGCTGTGCCATTAATTTGCACTTCGATTTCGAATATCCGTTGGTGATCGGGGCCACTCACGGTTATAGAGTTGTATTTCGGGATTCCCAGCCTCTGACCTTGAGACCATTCCTGCAGCCGGCTTTTTGGATCCCTGGAATCTGAAGAAAGCATTATTCGTTCGCTGACCTTTTCCAGCATGGGGTGAACAAGGTGCTGTATTGTGGGGATATCGCTTTCCAACAATAACGCTCCGATCAAAGCTTCAAATGTCGCACATAAGAGCACATCTTTCTGACGTCCACCTGCATGATCTTCCCCGTGTCCAAGTCGCATGGCAGACCCCAGGTCGAATGCGCGGGCGAACTCTGCCAATTGTTCTGTGCACACAATCGCAGAACGCATGCGGGTCAGCTCACCTTCCGCCATTTCGGGGAAATGGTTATAAAGCCAGGCTCCCACAATAAAATCCAGGATTGCATCTCCAAGGAATTCCAGGCGTTCGTTGTCTTCAAGGGATTCCGGATGTTCGTTTACATAAGATCTATGCGTAAGGGCACGCGTCAGCAAGAGTAGATTTTTGAAAGGAAGACCGTACCGCTGCACCAATGAAAATGGGGGTTCTTCACGATTTCTTTCCGGGTTGTGGTTCATTCAAACCTTCCGGAACTCAGAGAGCGCCAACTCTCCCCCCTCCGATTTCCATTCCGGCACCATTCAATGAATAAAATGAATTCGAAAATTGAATGATGCTTAATATGTGAGGGGTAAGGGTTCGCGGCCGCTTGGTTCCCAAAATTGTTAGGTTGATTGTAACCCGATTTATCCTCTCTGACCAGCGTCCATGTTACAATCGCGTTGCCTGCTCCAAAGGAGTTGATCATGTCTATGCTTCCTGCCAAAGAAACACTTATCCTCGACCAAGTTGAAATGGGGTTGGGAACCTGGGCTTGGGGGGACAGAACAATGTGGAATTATGGTCACGGGTATTCAGAAATCGACATCGAACAAGCATTCCATGTGTCTCTGTCTGCGGGAGTAACGTTCTTGGATACCGCAGAAATTTATGGGGGAGGTCGATCGGAAAGATTCCTTGGTCAGTTCCTGAAATCCACCAAAATCCCCGTTATGATTGCGACAAAATTTATGCCATTTCCGTGGAGACTCAGCCGGGGATCTCTAATGCGTTCCCTTGATTACAGCCTTGAACGGCTTGGAATGGAAAAAGTGGACCTGTATCAAATCCATTTTCCGTTTCCGCCGATGCCGGTAGAATTCTGGGTGGAAGGGTTGTCAACGGCTGTAAAATCCGGCAAAACGCGCGCAGTGGGTGTCTCTAATTATAGTAAGATCCAGATGCAGAAGGCTTACACGATCTTATCCAAGTATGAAATTCCGCTTGCTTCCAACCAGGTGGAATATCATTTGCTAAATCGTACTGTGGAAAAGAATGGGCTCCTGGATCGCTGTAAAGAATTGGGCGTGCGACTGATCGCTTATTCCCCGCTAGCAAAAGGGCTTCTGACTGGTAAATATTCGCTTGAATCGCCTCCGCCAGGGTTGCGTTCGCGCCAACCGTCCAGCAGAATGATGGCCCTCCCCGGGTTAATAGCGTTAATGACCGAAATTGGTGAGGGATATCAAGGAAAGACTCCCTCCCAGGTTGCCTTGAACTGGCTTATATGTAAGGGTACCCTGCCCATTCCGGGCGCGAAAACTGCCAAACAGGCTGAACAAAATGCCGGCGCTATAGGATGGAAGTTAACGTCAGAGGCGGTCAAAGCACTTGATGATGCCAGTGACAAATTCACGAGGTGATTTCAGGTACGAACCAATTCAAACCCAAAATTTACTCACTTCAAAATCTGGAATAAGTTACTGTAATCATCCGTCCATAATCTAGCCGGAGATTCGTATCCTTGCATGGGGGCAGCATGAATACTCAGATCTGGGGAGGCGAGCAGGGAGGGATCACGCGCAAGAAGCATCCAAAGCGAGGGAAAAGTGTCCGGTGCCAAACCAGGGTCGGAAATTACTATCCGATTCAATCCAAAATGGTCAGCCAGCGTCCACACAACCGGGACCAAGTCTAGATGACGGTTAGAAATATGAACAGCCAGGATACCTTCTTGGCGCAGGTGATGTAAATAAAGGTCAAAGGATTCCGCATCCAATAAATGAACAGGGATGGAATCACTTGAAAAGACATCCAGCACCAAAACGTCGTAATTTTGCGACCCACCTGAGGCAAGTTCATTTTCTAAAGACAACCGCGCATCACCGGAAATTATTTCCACTTTTGCTTTACAATCAGACAGATAACTGAAGAAGCCTCCCTGCCCCTCTGCCAGGTTAATTACCTGCGGGTTGATTTCATAAAACCGATAGACATCTCCTGGCAGACCGTAAGCCGCTAATGTTCCGATCCCCAATCCAAGTATTCCCACTCGCATTCCGCTACCTCGAGTTGGATAATTCAGGATTGCCAGCCCACCTCCGCTTGTTTTTCCGAAATAGGCTGTGGGGTTATCCCGTTTTTGTTCGGACAAAAACTGGTAACCATGAATCGTGACCCCATGAACGAGGGCATAACGCTGTGCCAAGGGATCACCGGCATCCAGCAAGCGTACGCGTACGACCCCATAGTAATTTCGCTCGATGATAAGATCGTTCCCGAGGTCAGACCGTATCTGCTGGTATGATCGCACTCCTGAGACAAGTACCATGCTCAACAGTAAAACGCTGTTTATTACAAATACCCAGCGTTTACGGGCAGTGAGTATCTTAATAAAAGTTACAATCAGGAAAAGAATCCAACAAAGAGTATAACCAAGCGACAATTCCCAATAGCTTTTAAAAATAAAGGGGGCCAGGAAATTGATGAAGATTCCTCCCAAAGCACCCCCCACCGAGACCATCAGGTAAAACCGAGTCAAGTGTGCTGGGTGGGGACGAAGGCGATACAACTCACCATGGCAAACCATGCACGCCGCGAATAATCCCAGCGAATAAATAACAATCTGGGCAGGGATGCTCAACGTGTCTGTGCGTCCAAGAGCCCAGCCGACCAGCAAGGTCCCAATAAAAAACAGGATTAAGAATACCTGTCGAGAGTACCAGCGATCGCCAGAAAATGCCAGGATGAAGGAGAACAGGTAAATCGTAAGGGGGAGGACCCACAAGAATGGGATGACGGCTACTTCCTGGGTTATCTGGCTGGTAGTTGCCAGAAGTAAAATTGACGCAGTTGCTGCCAGGATTATCCACAGGCTGTAGTCCCGTGCAGTTAATCTTGACCCTGTCTCTGACAGGGCGGATTGATATGCTGGTTCCGCAATCTTTTTTTTCAAAAGCGATCTTATCGCCCCAAACCCGGCCATCCCCGCAAAGACCAAATACATGATTGACCAGAGCCACCCCTGCCACGCTATTGTCAAATAGGGTTCAACCAGCACGGGGTAAGTTACTAATCCAAGCAATGAACCAACGTTGGAAAGAGCATAAAGACGATATGCAGTCTTATCCGGAAAGTTTCGATGAAACCATGCCTGCATTAATGGGCTGTTGGTGGAAATCAGAAAATATGGTAATCCGACTGAGACGATCAGAATTTTGCAGATTTCCCATACTGGAAAGCTTGTCTGCAGTGGTTTCCAACTGGCATCAGGGGTTATCGGCGATTTCCAAACAAAGCCAAGTGCCAGCATTACCAAAAGGGAAATTCCAAGCAAAGCTAAATGGATAATTTCACGCCGGCGGCTCTTTTCAATAAGCCAATTTGCATATGCATACCCACCAGTCAGTAACACTTGAAAAAACATTTGGACTGTGGACCAAACGGCTGAAGTGCCGCCAAACCATGGGAGGATGATACGGGCGATCATCGGTTGTACCTGGAATAAAAGGAATGCAGACAAAAAGATGGATAATCCAAAATAGGCCATACCTTAATTGTACATGCAAGTATCAAAATAATGGAAAGGTTCCAATATTTAAATCCATGCAGTACTCCAACGTCAATTTCTAGGCGCTAAATAATAAATGATAACGTTATAATATTCGCGCATACCACATACGGGTAGAATGACAATTAATCTGATCCTGTCACAAGGTATTTTCGGAGAGCGCGTGTGGATCTCTTCATTAGCCCGGGTAAATTAACAAAAGGATGATCGGGAACTGGAAAATGGAGACGATTGGATTGATCGCAGCTATGCAACTGGAAAGTTCGGCCCTTCTCCGTTGTAGCAAACTTTGGAAGCGTTTTTCCGTTGGACCGTACCGAGGTTACCAATCCCAGTTAATTAACCGAAAATGCGTCTTGATCACATGTGGAATGGGTCTGAAAAGGGCTGGCGCTGCCGCCCGCTTCCTGGTGGATGAGATCCATCCGCAGTTGTTGATCTCATTCGGGATCGCAGGGGCAACAAATCCGAAGTTACAAATTGGAGATGTGGTAATTGCCAGTAGTGCTTTTCTCCTGGAAAAAGGTCTGCCTCGTCTGTTACATACTCTTCCTGCGTTGTCCGAGTCAGCCTGGATGGCTGCCAGTGGAGCTGTTGAGCGGATAGGAAGAAAAATGGTCATCGGGACCACCATTACTACAAGGGGAGCGCAAGTAAACCTGCAGGATTCGGTCGAGATGCCCCACCCTGTATTGGAAATGGAAACTGCCGGGATCGTTGATGTTTCCAAAGAAATGGGGGTTCCCTTCCTATCAATTCGTTCGATAAGCGACGGTCCCCAATCTCCCATTCCAATAGACCTGGAAGCGGCCTTGGACAAAAATGATAACTTTCAGATCGGAAAGTTGTTGCAGCTGGTTGTAAGGGATCCCAAAATCATTTTTCGATCCCGTCAAATAATTAAGAATTCCAGATTAGCGGCAGATCACGCTGCTTTTGCCGTTTCAGCCGTCTTATCCCAACCTATGCCGATATTACATTCCAAGGGAACTCCAGGAGGTGACAATAATGTTAAGTAATTGTATAATGGATATTAATAGTCTGGTTTATCTCTTTAGAATTGGTAAGTGTCTATCATCTATAAATTCAAATTGAATATAGTCCATTGAGAAAAAAACTGGGATGAAGAATAATATTTCGGATAAAATTCGATAAATGGCAACTTCGAGACGATCTTCCAAATCACCTCGCGGAAAATTATCGCAAACTGACTCCACAACTCGGGACGCCAGGGCTGTTCTTTCAGGTCGAAGTAAAAAAAATTGGTTTTCCCGCTTAATGCCATTTCTAGGACCTGCGTTTATTGCCAGTATAGCTTACGTGGACCCAGGAAATTTCGCCACGAACATCCAGGGTGGAGCGAAGTTTGGTTACGAACTTCTTTGGGTTATTTTAGGCAGCAATTTGATGGCCATGCTACTCCAGGCATTAAGTGCCAAACTGGGGATAGCTACCGGCAAAAACCTGGCTGAACAGTGTCGTGAGCGCTTTCCCCGCCCAATCGTTATCGTAATGTGGGTCTTAATGGAGCTGGTCGCAATGGCTACCGACCTGGCTGAGTTCCTTGGGGCAGCAGTTGCCCTAAACTTGCTTTTTGGACTCCCCCTTTGGATTGCAGGGCTGCTTACGGCAGTAATCACATTTGTCATCCTCGGCCTGGAACGCTTTGGGTTCCGTCCGTTGGAAGCGGTCATCACCGGTTTCCTTGCAGTAATTGCGATCGGCTATGTGATCGAAATGTTCCTTGGGCATCCAGACTGGCCCTCCATTGCACACAGCACATTCATTCCACACTTTACTAATTCTGAAAGTATCCTGCTGGGAGCAGGCATTCTTGGAGCCACCGTCATGCCGCATGCGATATTCCTCCATTCGGCACTCACCCAGGGACGCGTGGTCGTTAAGAAACCTGAACAACAAAAGCGCTTGTTTCATTTTGAGATCATAGATGTGGTGATTGCCATGGTAATTGCCAGTTCAGTTAATGCAGCCATGCTGATCACATCTGCGGCGGCATTTCACGTGGGAGGCGCAAGCGTCGGAACCCTGGAGGAGGCCTATCGCACCCTCCAGCCGCTCTTGGGGCGGGCAGCGGGGATCGTATTTGGAGTAGCCCTGCTCGCTTCCGGGTTGTCTTCCTCGTCGGTTGGAACGATGGCTGGGCAAGTCATCATGCAGGGATTCCTCCGTTTTCACATCCCACCCTGGATTCGCCGTATCGTGACCATCATCCCTTCATTGATAGTCATTTTTATAGGCTTGGACCCAACTCGCACATTAGTGATTAGCCAGGTTGTACTTTCCTTTGGTCTGCCGTTTGCTGTTATCCCGCTGGTCCTTTTCACCAGCAACAAGCACCTAATGGGAGCATTGGTCAATAATTGGATCACCACGTTCCTTGCCAGCCTTTCAGCTGCGCTGATTGTTGCTTTAAATTTTTTCCTGCTTTACAAAACATTTTTCGGGAAATAAACATATGTTCAAACACATTCTTGTCCCCCTGGATGGTTCAAAATTGGCTGAAGCCGCTCTTCCTGCTGCGGCATCCCTTTCGGCAAAACTAAAAGCTCCAGTCACCCTATTGCATGTTATTGAGGTGGATGCGCCGGGAGAAGTGCACCGTGACCGCCACTTAACCAACCCGGCAGGGGCGGAAGCATATCTTGCTGAAATTGCACGTCAAGCGTTTCCACCTAAAGTCATTGTGGATTGGCACGTCCATACTGCGGCATCTGCAGATGTGGCTCGCAGTATCGTCGATCATTCCGCAGACGAGTTCCAACCTGACCTCATCCTATTGTGCGCTCACGGTAACAGCGGAATGCATGACCTTTTTTTTGGAAATATCGCTCAGCAAGTGGCGGCTGCGAGTGGCACCCCGGTAATGTTGCTAAAACCGACAGAAATTACCACCCCCTTTAAATTAAAACGTATCCTGGTGCCATTGGATAACGAATCCAGACACGATAGAGCCATCCCGATTGCCAGCCAGCTCGCCAAAGCCTATAAAGCTCAACTTGACTTGTTATGTGTCGTCCCCACCCTGGGCACGCTTTCTGGTGAACAAGCGGCTTCAGGCAATCTCATGCCTGCCACGACAACAGCATACCTCGATATTGCGGAGGAGATCGCTCAGGAACATTTTCAATCACATCTCGATGAATTTTCCAATGCAGGGATTTCCGCAACTGCCGAGATCGCGCGAGGAGATCCAGTAACAGTCATTGCCAAAACTGCTGAGAAAAATGGGGAAAACTTGATTATTTTTGGCACTCACGGGCGGGTAGGACTTGATGCCTTCTGGAACCGGAGTGTCACTGCAGGCGTGGCACGCCGTACCCAAATCCCACTACTCTTGATTCCACTTTCCGAATAGTATTTCCCCACCGATTAATTATCGTATTTCCATTGGGAAAATGAGGGGGGTGAAATATATTAATTAAAAAGGCATGGGAAGATTTTCAGCTTTTGGCAGTTGCACCAATTCTGCCGACAATTCACTTGACAGATCAGATGCAAAGGGATATATTACACCATTCTTAACTATTCAAGGATGTTTATTATGTCGTCATCTAATGTATTAATCGGGGTGATTCGGGAATGGTCTGAAGTCTTTATGCACCGCTCCATGCGCGATTTTAGGCGATTCATGGAACTATCAGGGTTATCATTTTCCCAAATCAGCATCTTGATGCCCCTCGTCCATCACGGAAGTATTAGTGTTTCAGATGTGGGACAACAACTTGGGGTGACCAATGCAGCAGCCAGCCAGGCTGTAGACCGGTTGGTGCAAATGGGGCTCATCGAAAGGACGGAAGATCCTGAAGATCGACGCGCCAAACAACTGGCAGTAACAAAAAAAGGACGCATATTGATTGAGCAAGGCATCGAAGCTCGCAGTAAATGGATAGAAGGGCTCACAAATGCACTTATCCCGGAACAGCAAGAGTTGATTATTTCTGCTCTAACTTTGCTCACAGAGGCAGCCCGAAAGACGAACGAGTAATTAATCCCTCCCGAACAACTACCATAAAACTCGAGTGATATATCCAGCACATATTAATATTCACTGCTGGTAAATTAACTTGCGGTTAATTTTAGAGGAGTCTTCACAACCATGTTTCGCTTAATCAAATACTTAAAACCCTATACATTTCTCATTCTGTTTGCCATCGCATTGTTATTTGTGCAAGCGAATGCGGACCTGGCACTTCCGGATTATATGTCGAGTATAGTAAATATCGGTATTCAACAGGGAGGCGTCGCAAATGCCATACCAATTGCGGTCCGTCAAACCGAGATGAACAAACTGACCATCTTTATGAGTTCGGCAGAGAAAATCAGGGTGGTGTCCGATTACACTCTGATGGATAAAAATTCTCCCGGTTACCCTGACAATGTCAAGTTGTATCCATTGTTAGCTCAGGAGCCGCTTTATATCCTGAACAAACTCGACGCTGCCGAAACCACGTGGATGAACCCCCTCTTGGGGAAGTCCTTCCTTATAGTCTCGGGCATTCAACAAGTCCTTGCGGATCCATCCAAGGCAGCTGCCATGGCTTCAAGCCTGGGTTTTGACCTGACCAAGCTCCCGCCGGGGGTTGATGTTTTTTCCATCCTTGGGCAGCTTCATCCAGATCAATTATCTCAACTAAGCAGTACATTCGACGCGAAGTTTACCGCGTTGGGAGATAGTATGATCGTACAGGCAGCAGTTGCACCGGTTAAGGCAGAATACGCTGCAATTGGGATTGATACCGGGAAGTTGTCGTCCAATTACATTTATCATATCGGCTTCTTAATGTTGCTCGTGACCCTGCTATCCGGGACTTGCACCATCATTGTGGGTTTCCTGGCAGCTCGTACAGCAGCCGGTCTTGCGCGTGATCTGCGCCGAAATGTATTTAAAAAGGTTGAAAGTTTCTCCAGTACCGAGTTTGACAAGTTCTCAACAGCCTCGCTTATCACCAGGTCGACCAATGACATAACCCAAATCCAGATGGTTGTGATCATGATGATGCGAATGGTTTTCTATGCGCCTATCATTGGGATTGGCGGAGTGATCCGGGCGGTAGGTAAAAGCGCCAACATGTGGTGGATCATCGCGTTGGCAGTTGTCGTGCTTTTGGGTTTGATCCTGACAGTATTTGCCATCGCCCTACCCAAATTCAAGATAATCCAAAGTCTTATTGACCGTCTGAATCTTGTCACCCGCGAAAACTTGTCAGGGATGATGGTCATTCGGGCTTTCAACATGCAGGGATTCGAGGAAACTCGGTTCGATAAAGCCAACAAGGATCTAACAAGTAATAGCCTCTTCATAAACCGGGTGATGGTCGTTATGATGCCGGTGATGATGTTGGTGATGAACGGAGTGACACTGCTGATCATCTGGGTGGGGGCTCACCAGGTCGCCGAGTCATCCATGCAGGTAGGCGACATGATGGCGTTCATGCAATATGCCATGCAAATCGTTTTCGCCTTCCTGATGCTAGCAATGATGTTCATAATTTTACCTAGAGCTTCGGTGTCTGGTGACCGAATTGCGGACGTCCTGGAAACTGAGCCAATTATTAATGACCCACAATCTCCAAGCCAATTTACAGAACCCTTTACAGGGACAGTCGAATTCCGAAATGTCTGCTTCAGATACCCTGGGGCGGAGGAGGACGTTTTACACAATATCAGCTTTACTGCCCTGCCGGGTCAAACAACCGCGTTGATTGGGACCACGGGTTCGGGAAAATCCACGATCGTAAGCTTGATTCCCCGCTTCTATGATGTCACCGATGGAGCTGTATATGTGGATGGCACAGATATTCGCCAGGTTACTCAATTTGACCTGCGAGAAAAAATTGGTTATGTCCCTCAAAAAGGAACCCTGTTCTCCGGAACAATCGCGAGCAACCTTCAATATGGCGATGAAAATGCCAGCGAAGAAGAGTTAATGTCAGCTGCGGCTACCGCCCAAGCCACCGAGTTCATATCCACAAATCCGGAAGGGATCCAGACTGAAGTGGCACAAGGTGGGATGAATGTTTCCGGTGGTCAGAAGCAGCGACTCGCCATTGCGCGTGCCCTGGTAAAGAAAGCTCCGATATATATCTTTGATGACAGCTTTTCTGCCCTTGATTTCAAGACCGATGCAGCCCTGCGCAAATCACTCAAGGAAAATACCGGGTCGAGCACCATGATGATCGTGACCCAGCGTATTGCCACCATCAAGAATGCCGAGCAGATCATTGTGATGGATGAAGGCAATATTGTTGGCAAAGGTTCTCATGCTGAGCTTATGAAAGATTGTGAAATCTACCGCGGCATTGCCCTATCGCAATTAAGCAAGGAGGAGTTGGCATGAACAGGCTAAACAGCAATCCCGCAGCCAAAACCTCACCGGCAGGTGATCGCGGTCCAGGAGGCGGACACGGTCCAATGGGTGGTGGCCCTATGGCCATGATGAGAAGGGGTGAAAAACCGCGTGACTTCAAAGGCACCTTGACAAAACTGGTTCAATACCTGGGTAGATACAGGTATTTAATCATCTTCATCTGGCTGCTTGCAATTGCCTCCACTGTAGCTATGATTGTCGGACCCAAGATCCTCGGGAATGCCACCACGAAGCTCTTCGAAGGGGTAATGGCACAGATCGCTGGAACGGGGTCAGTCGATTTTGCGTATATCGGTAACATTATCGTGGAGATCCTGTTGCTTTACGTAGTTTCTGCTTTATTGAGCTACGGGCAAGGCTGGATCATGTCGAATGTGGCAATGAATATTACCTACCGTTTCCGAAAAGACATCGCTGAAAAGATCAACCGCATGCCGTTGAAATATTTTGATAGTACAAGCCACGGCGAGGTTCTCTCCCGAATCACCAATGATGTTGACACGGTCAGCCAAACCCTTAACCAAAGCCTTACACAAATCATCACCTCCATATCCACGGTGGTCGGCATAATTGTAATGATGTTTACCATAAGCTGGCAGATGACCCTGGTGGCCTTCGCAATTCTACCGTTATCCTTTGGGATTATCGGGTTGATCGTGGGTAAGTCTCAGGTCTTTTTCAAACGTCAGCAGGATTACCTGGGTCATATCAATGGCCACGTCGAAGAAATGTACGGCGGGCACGTTGTGATGAAGGCTTTTAATGGTGAAGCAAGGAGTGTTGATCAATTTGACCAAATAAACGCGACACTTTTCGACTCGGCCTGGAAATCGCAGTTCCTGACCGGCTTGTTATTCCCTATCATGAATTTCGTTGGCAACCTGGGATATGTTGCAATTTGTATCCTGGGCGGATACCTGGCTGTCAATGGAACCATCACCATCGGAGACATCCAGGCATTTATCCAGTACGTCCGATCCTATACACAACCGATCGCTCAAATAGCCAATATTTCCAACATTCTCCAGCAGACCATGGCTGCAGCCGAGCGGGTATTCCAATTCCTTGCTGAACCGGAGGAAATTCCCGATACACTGATGCCGGTGCAGATGGGGAAGGTGGAAGGTCGTGTCGATTTCAAGAATGTCCATTTCGGTTACAACCCTGACAAGACCATTATTAATGATTTCTCATTCTATGCGGAACCTGGCCAAAAAATAGCCATCGTCGGTCCCACTGGCGCAGGGAAAACCACGATGGTTAAATTGCTTATGCGCTTTTATGATGTCAACAGTGGAGAAATCCTGGTGGACGGTCACAATATCAAGGACTACACCAGGGCTGATCTACGCTGTATGTTTGGCATGGTGTTGCAGGATACATGGTTGTACAACGGACCCATCATGGAAAATATCCGTTATGGTCGCTCGAACGCATCTGATGAAGATGTGATTGATGCCGCCAGGGCTGCACGGGTTGATCATTTTGTCCGCACGTTGCCAGAGGGGTACAACATGGTGCTTAATGAAGAGACTTCCAACATTTCTCAAGGTCAAATGCAGCTGATGACGATCGCTCGCGCCTTCCTTGCCGACCCAAAAATCCTCATCCTGGATGAAGCAACAAGTTCAGTAGACACGCACACCGAGATCCAGATCCAGAAAGCCATGGACACCCTGATGAAGGGGCGTACAAGCTTCATCATAGCTCACCGTCTTTCTACTATTCGTGATGCAGACTGGATCCTGGTCATGAAAGACGGAGATATTGTGGAGCAGGGCAAACACGCGAAATTACTGGGGAAAAAAGGATTTTATGCAGAGCTTTATAACAGCCAGTTCGAAGGCAAAGAAATATAGCTTGAACTGGGACCCTTTACATACTTCATAAAAATGCCAGCCTCTGCACCTGTTATCGTTCCATGGTGTAGAGGTTGGTTTTTTTAATCGAAAATTATTGGGGGCATGTGCGCGTGGAAACGAACACAAAACTGCAAATGGGACGCATGGAAATATTGGGTTTCCTGGTCACAGTAATGGGATTGGGTGGGTTGGAGCTGGCTGGTGGGGGTGGTTTTTTTTAAGGTAAAATCATCGCGCAAGTGAAACCTATCCGACCATTACATTTATTTCAACACATGAAAGGGAAATATGACCACCGCAAATGATAAATCCCGTTACCTGGCCAACTTGCAAAAAGAAATCGATGGATCATTCCTCTACCATGCCTTAGCGGATTCGGAGAAACAGCAAAAACTATCCGAGCTTTACAGGAGATTAGCCGCAAGCGAGGAAAAGCATGCCTCAGCCTGGGAAAATCGGTTAAGAGACGCGGGGGTAAGTTATTCTCCCGTTAAACCAAGTGCGCGCGCCAGAATCCTGGCTTTCCTGGCAAATCGTTTCGGACCTCAATTTGTGCTTCCCACGATTACGAATAACGAACGTGCCGACAGCCAGGCTTACGACAATCAACCCGAGGCTGAGGCAAATGGAATGTCCACTGATGAGAAATCACATGCCCGCCTGCTGACCATGGCAGGAACGAGTACGAGCGGACTGTCAGGCGGCACTGTAGCTCAAATGGAAGGCCGGCATAAATCGGGTGGGGGAAATGCATTACGGGCAGCAGTGTTGGGTTCAAATGATGGATTGGTATCCATTCTCAGCCTTGTTATGGGTGTTGCTGGCGCCAACCTGAACAGCCACGATGTATTTATTGCCGGGGTCGCCGGTCTGCTTGCGGGAGCAGGTTCGATGGCTCTTGGAGAATGGCTCTCGGTCCAGAGTTCGCGAGAGTTGTATGCGCACCAGATAAAAATCGAGAAAGAGGAATTGGAAAACAACCCCGCGGAAGAGCAGGAAGAGTTGGCGCTCATTTATCAAGCCAAAGGGTTGCCCGAAGCCCGGGCGCGGGAACTATCTGCAGCGATCATGGCTACAGATCAAAATTCTATCCTTGATACGCTGGCACGCGAAGAACTAAGCATTGATCCCCATGAACTCGGTGGCTCCGCATATGTAGCTGCCATTACATCATTTTTCCTGTTCGCCGTGGGAGCCCTGTTCCCATTACTTCCATTTGCCTTCCTGAGTGGCAACGTGGCTGTTTATACCAGCATGGGGGTTAGCGCGATTGCCCTGTTCCTGGTGGGAGCCTCAATAACCCTTATGACCGGACGCAATGTATTTTATTCCGGTTTCCGCCAGGTCATTATTGGTTTGCTTGCTGCGATTATTACGTTCGGGATCGGAAAAATGATTGGAGTATCAGTAGGCGGCTAATTTCTTTGAGTATAAGAATCTCCAATCAACTCCGGATACAGCCAAATCCCCTGGTATCGATCCCAATGCCGGGGGATTATTTGCGGTAAAATCCTTCCAACCAAAATCTGCTCCTGGATAAAATATGTCGACTCCTTATTGGGTTCAAGACGCAATTTTCTATCAAATTTTTCCTGACCGGTTTGCAAATGGGGATTCTGAAAATGATCCTCCCAATCTGCAAAAATGGGGTTCCGCACCAACTCTTTGGGGATTTCAAGGGGGAGACTTGCGGGGCATTATCCAGCATTTGGACTACCTCCTGGACTTGGGGATCACGGCTATCTATCTGAACCCCATTTTTTCCTCTCCTTCCACCCACAGGTACAATACCAGCGATTACTACCAGATAGATCCTAAACTCGGAAGTTTGGCTGACTTTCGGGTGCTGGTGGATACTCTTCACAAAAATGATGTACGCTTGGTACTCGATGGTGTCTTCAATCATGTTGGGCGCGGCTTTTTTGCATTTGTCGATATTCTCGAAAACGGGGAACACTCGCCCTACAAAGACTGGTTCCACATCAGCAAATATCCACTAAATGCTTACGATGAAGAAAAGAATATTAACTACCTTGGTTGGTGGAACCATAAATCCCTTCCAAAATTGAATACTTCCAACAAACATGTACGCAATTTTATTTTTAATGTTGCAAAGTATTGGATCGACCAAGGAATTGACGGTTGGCGGCTGGATGTCCCCAATGAAATCGATGATGATGGTTTCTGGGCAGAGTTCCGCAGGGTTGTTCGTGCTGCAAACCGGGATGCCTACCTGCTGGGAGAAATTTGGGATGTGAATCCCCGTTGGGCAAATGATGGGCATTTTGACGGTTTAACCAATTACCCGGTGCGAGATGCTTTGGTGGAATTGCTCCAGAGCCGTGAGAACGTTTTTCAATTCAAAGACCGCATATACAGATTGATTAATGCATATCAACCAGAAAACCTGTCTGCCATGTATGTCCCGCTTGATAGTCACGATACCGAGCGCTTCAAGACCATGGTCGGTGGTTCTCTTGAAAAGCTAAAATTAGCATTTCTATTTCAGATGGGATTTCCAGGTGCACCTGGGATATATTACGGTGATGAGATTGGAATTGAAGGGGGGAAAGACCCCGATTCGCGGCGTGCATTTCCATGGAATGAAGCAGATTGGGACCAGGAACTTCGTACCTGGGTAAAGACGCTCATAGCACTTCGAAAACGGACCCCCAGTTTCCGCCGTGGCAATTTTATTAACCTGTTGGCAGACGATGGACATTATGTATTTGCACGCACACTTGGCGAAGAAAAAGTCCTGGTCGCTATAAACCCTTCACCTCGGTCTATACAGAGCGAGGTCCCGCTCTCATCCATTAATTGTAAGGATGGAACTGTTTTCCATGACCTTATCAATAACGGGAAATATTCTGTCCGCGGGGGTAAATTATCCTTGAGACTTCTTCCCTGGAGCGGTGTCTGGCTTGGTTGATATATCGAAGTTAGGTGTGCGTCTCGTTCTCCTGTAAATTAATAAATATGTTTATTGCAAGCGACTGAATTTGTGGAGCCAAGTTCTTTCGATCTTCAGTTTAATTTCTCAAATGGTTTCACTAGTCGTCGCGCACACCGTATACCCAGTCAAAATTGGTTCCCAGGGTGTTTGCCTTGTAGAATCGATCATCAGACAACGATAATCCTGCAGCGTCGGCGATGGTTAATCAAGCTTATTGGCTTTCGGCGGTACAATCTTTTTGATATTTCTGCAATCCCTTCTTCACTCCACGTCCAATCTTGCTTGAACACGGAAAGGTCCAGCGGCCGGGTATAGCCGCGTAAAGTTTTCTTTCTTTCATTATTGGTATAGCACTCGAAATAGGTCATCGCCAATTCGCGCAGATTCCGATAGACCGGCTCGCGGAAGCGCAGGAATGCGTAATTCGATTTGGCAATGCAACCCCATTTTCCATTATTCTTGAATAATGCCAAAACGTGATCGTCATCGGCTCCGTTTTCAGGTACAAGGTCCATGATCAGAGGGTGATGGCCAAGTCGAGCAAGTGCCAGTGCGGCAAAAATCCCGCCATCCAGGCAATGTGCTTGACCATCGGTTAATACGCGTAAAGGTGATCGATCGAGGTCCTCTGCCACATAGGGAATACTATCCAGGTATGCCTGGATATCTGGTGGGGTGGTTAACTGCCGGAAGATTTTTAATTGAGTGGGTTTAAGCTTGATTTCAAAATCGGGGATGCTAATCATTTGTTTACTCGTAGTGAATATTGATGGAACATATTTTTATAAAAACCTAGCTTCAAATTTTTTTATGCAATTCTCTCAGGAAGTTTCTGGATTATAACCCGGCGAAAGCCATAATTATCACGAATTTACTTCGCGTGGTGTAAAATATGCAAAGCCTTATTGAGGTCGGGATGCCCGTTAATAATCGTCAGTTCATCCTTCAGCTCATGGACGAGACTCGTTCAAAAACAGAGGCTGTGTTGCCGCAAATCAACCCCTCCAGGTTCATCTATCCTGGCTGGTCCATTCATGCATTATTGGCGCATATCACCGGTTGGGATAATGCCGTGATCGATGCTCTGCATGCAAGATTAAATAACCAGCCCCCAAAATTTACCGGTATACGCAGCCTCGATGAATATAACTCGTTGTCCGTTGCTTCCCGCCAGGATCTTGATCATGAACAGACCATCGATGATTGGCGGATTACCCGTCAGGAATTGCGAACCATTATCGAGCAAATTCCCGAAGGGCAATTGGAAACCAAAGTTGTCGTTCCCTGGGGAGGAGAATCAACCCCAATAAAACTGATGCTGATGTTGTGCGAGCACGAGGAAGAACACCTGAGGGATATTGCCGAGTGGCTGAATGATTCAACTAATCAGAGATAAAGGAGAGATGCATGTCTACCAATGTTACCTCGGAACAATTCATCAATGTCCAGCCTTCACAGGTCTATTATGCACTTACCCACGCAGAGGCATTGCATGAATGGTTATGTGATTTTGCTACGGTTGCTCCCCGTCCCGGGGGACGAATGTACCTGTGGTGGCATGGCGATTTTTATTCTTCCGGGGAGTATATTTCCCTGGACGAAAATAAATCTGTAACTTTTAAATGGTTCGCCCGGTTTGAACCCGCCGCCTCCGAGGTTACTATCTCACTCGCCCCCAGGGATGGCGGTACCGTTGTTACGTTAACTCATGTCGTGCCGGATGGAGAAGAGTGGAAAGAGCGGGCAAAGGGATTCAAAGCTGAGTGGGATTCCACCCTCCCCAATTTGGCGTCGGTCCTCGAAACCGGAGTGGATAAACGCACGTTTGACCGCCCGATGCTCGGTATAAACATTAGCGATTTCAACGCGGAAATTGCCCGGAATTTAAATGTCCCTGTCACTCAGGGGTGTCGGTTGGACGATGTACGTGAGGGGATGGGCGCTTTCGCGGCAGGCCTTTGTAAAGATGATGTGCTGGTCGAACTGAACGGGAAACCGCTAACAAACGATTTCGGTAGTTTCGTCGCAGCGCTTTCTGGAAAAAAAGGTGGGGATAAGGCAGAGGTGGTTTTTTATCGCGGTGCTCAAAAACATACAGTTACCATGGAACTGACTAAACGACCTGTCCCGGACGTTTCCTGGAAACCCGCAGAATTGGCTCAAAAGGCGCGCCATATGTATGATGATGCTCTAGACCGGTTACAGCATTGTTTTAAGAATGTGACAGAACTTGAAGCAGGCCGGAAGCCCTCACCGGGTGAATGGAGCGCTAAACAGACTTTGGCACATCTCATTCACACCGAACGAGGGTGGATTGCCAACCTGGATGATTCCGTGGGTGGGTATGAGCGGCTGGCTGATGATTGGGGAGGCAACCTGCCGGCTCACATCAACGCCACGGTTGCTGCATACGGTACATTCGAGCGCATGTTGGGTGAGTTGAAATGCTTATCAGATGAAATGGTCGCATTTCTTGGAGCCCTTCCAAATTCATTTATCGATCGAAAAGCAAGTTACTTCTTGAACGCTGTGCAGGTACTGGAATTGGAATCCCATACGGTTTCCCATATCGAGCAGATCAATGCAGCTCTTGCTGCAGCACGAAAATCTTAGTTTTGTTAATCACCAACCCAAAAATGGGAAAATTAATCGTTGTCGTTGGGGTTACAGGTGTCGGAAAAACTGCCTTGGTAAAGGCATTAATTAAACAAGGGTTATTTTCGGTCGGACTGGAACAACATACAGAACGTCCTTTCCAACAGGGTTTCAAGGCCGATCCTCATTTTGCCCTCCCAAATCAACTGGATTACATGATGCTGCGTGCCGAACAAGAGCAGCTCCTGCGTCAGTCACCGTATACCGGTTTAATGGATGGCGGGTTGGAAATGGATTTCCACGGCTTTACTTGTCTTTTTCGATCCCATGATTGGCTTACCGAAGAAGAATTTTATTTGTGCGAACGATTCTATAAATTAATCCGTTCCTTTTTACCCACGCCAGAATTGGTCATATACCTGACCGCCTCCCCGCATGTAATCTCCCATCGCCTTGCAAGACGCAAACGGATTAATATCGCCGATCAAGGAGACACCCTAAAACTCTCTTCTTTACTTGATAACTGGGTATCCTCATTGCCTCCGGACCATCTCATCCGGTTGGACGTCTCAGAAAATGATTATGGCTATAAGAAATTGCTCCCTTCGTTGCTAAATCGTCTTCATCCTTATTACAGCCTTTAGGAGAATAATGGCAAGTTTTCGAAGTCGAATAATTCAGCGTATCATGCGGGATACCAAGGATGCGTTACTGGGAGATCTTCCAGTTCAAACGCGCCGCCGAAGGATCGATTCCGCAGCCCGGCGGGCTATCCGGGTTCCGCGCGGGGTTTGTCTCACTTCGGTGGCAGCAAATGGTGTCCCATCTGATTGGATGGAGCCGGACGATGTCGTCTTCGGGCGCGCCATTCTTTACTTGCATGGAGGTGCGTATGTTATTTGTTCCCCCTCCACCCATCGCGGTCTCGCCGGAAATATCGCCCGGTCCAGCAAAGCACATTTATTGTTGATCGATTACCGTCTCGCCCCCGAACACCCCTTTCCAGCGGCACTTGACGACGCACTCAATGCATATCGCTGGCTGTTGGAGAAGGGTTACTCGCCCGAGCATATAGCCATCGGGGGAGATTCTGCCGGTGGAGGACTTTCCCTTGCGACAACATTGTCCCTTAGGGATCACCGGGAAAAAATGCCTGCGGCTTTATTTTTGCTATCCCCCTGGACCGATCTGACTTTTTCGGGAGAATCCATTCAAACACGTGCGCACCGGGATCCGCTACTCCATTTAAACGATGATGGATGGCTGGTAAAAGCTTACGCCAATGGACTCCCTTTATCACACCCGTATATTTCCCCACTTTTTGCTGACCTTCACAACCTTCCTCCCACGATTATCCAGGTTGGGACGGAAGAAATCTTGTACGATGATTCTTTCCGGTTGGAACAAAGAGCTCGTGAAGCAGGGGTGAACGTCACCATGGAAACCTGGGCAGGGATGTGGCATGTATTTCAAGGGTTTGCTCCCTATGTCCCTGAATCACATAAAGCAATTGAAAGTATCGGGGAATATATTCGGTCACATTTATGATCTCGCCGAATATGGGTAAGCCAATCACAACTAATTTCACTTCCGGCGATTTGCATGTCAGTATATGTTTTATAGCGCATCTTCTCTTCAGCAACTAGTGCTATACTGGTTTCTTAGAGTTCTTCCAAAGGAGAGTAGTATGAATCGCATGGATGGAAATTTCACAGGGGTTCGCAATTCCAGCATTTATTACCAGGCGTGGCTCCCAGAAGGAGAGGAAAAAGCAATTATTATGATCGTCCACGGGGTGGGAGAATACTGTGGACGATATGCCAATGTGGTCAACCATTTCGTTCCGCTTGGGTATGCTGTTTACGGACTTGACCACATTGGTCATGGAAAATCAAGCGGCGAGCGGGAATATATCAGGAGATTTGAGGACTTCACCGAGCCGGTCAAAACGTATTTTGAAATGATCGATGACCGCTATCCGGGGAAACCGGTCTTTATTTACGGTCATAGTCTGGGTGCATTGATCTCCTTGTTCCACCTGCTAGATCATCAGGCGAGTTATAAAGGGGCGATCATATCCGCCCCACCTGTGAAAATCCCGGATAACATTTCACCATTGACCATTACTTTGGGCAAGATTCTATCCACAGTGGCTCCCATGGCTGGCATCCTTGCGCTGGACACGGCGGGTCTTTCTCATGATCCTGAAGTTGTTAAATCCTATAATAATGATCCGCTGGTCTTCCATGGCAAAATTACTGCCTGTATTTCTGCAGGGATGCTGAGAGCCATGATACGCGTAAACGAAGAGGCAGCGAAAATTTCCTTACCGATATTCATTCTACAAGGCGGTGGGGATAAGATCGTCGACCCAGCTGGTGCAACTCAGCTTTATGAAAAGGTCGGTTCAAATAAAAAAATTCTCAAGATTTATGAGGATTTGTTCCATGAAGTTCACAATGAACCGGAACGCCTTACCATGTTTAATGACCTTAACACCTGGATTCTATCAATTCTTTAGTAATTAATACTTTTTAAGAATTAACCAATGCGGTCGCCGGGGGACGACTGCATTGGAATTATTTTGATATTAGTTTGGTTTCCCGACCCAGTACCGGCCGGCCTGGATTACCATTCGATCTGGCACGTCTGCCAGGATAATGGCGCCATTCCCTATCCGTACCCCAGAGCCAATTTTTACCCCAATCGATGTGGTTACTCCCATACCGATGAGTGTTCGCTCTCCCACATGTACTTGTCCCGCAAGCAATACCCCGGGGGCAATATGGGTGTATGCGCCGATCTCACAATCGTGAGATACCACTGCATTGGTATTGATCATACACCGGGAATGAAGGAAAGCTTCAGCACCGACATATGCATTGGCAAATATTTGCACCCCGTCCTCGATCTTTGCGCTGGGTTCAATTGTTGCTCTGGGGTGGATCAATCCAGGAAAAGAAAATCCTGCATTTTCAAGAACGGCATAAATATCTACACGCATACCGATATCAACGATTCCTCCAACTCCATTCGCCGCCAGGTTTATCCCCTTCTTAAGAAGTGCTGGCAGGAGCACTCTGGTTCCCAACACAGGAATTCCAAGTGTGCGGCTTCCAATCAAATGACGATCATCATCGATAATTCCGGCAATTGTGAACTTATCACCCTGCACAACCATTTCCATGACCGACTTTGCGTGTCCACCTGCACCAAAAATGAGCATGTATGGTTTATCTGATATTGGAAATTCCATGGATAGTGTTTCATTCTTCCCGATCAATTGCCGGATCATATTTTCTGTCACCAATTGATCAACTGGCAGTGTCTGAATGTCTATTCCAAAGGATTCAGCCAATTTCAGGGCTGGTTTTGTTATGCGGAGGTCACCAAAAATATGTTGCTCTTCTTTCGAGGGAATTTGAAATTCCATATTCTCATCGTTGGTTTCCGTGATCACTGCCAGTTTTTCCCCAACAGCCAATGTATCGCCTTCTTTTGCAAGAATCCGTATGAACCCGGATTCCATTGCTTCAATTTCTGATGAAGCCTTGGTCGTTTCGATTGTGAATAAGAGCATCCCCTTAGCGACTGCTTGTCGGTCTTTAATATGAATCCCGGTTAACTTGGCTTCAGGTTCATTGGCGTTCAGTAACGGCACAAGGATTTCAGATTTGACCATTTTTTCCACCATAAAATCTCAAAGAGATTCCCATTAATTCCCTGCAAGAACTAGTGCTGCGTTTACGATGCTCTGTATCGATGGAAGGATTATGTTTTCCAAATTCCGGGCATTCGCGATCGGCAAGTCGAGAGCAGCCACGCGCTCGGCTTGGATTCCTTTCATCTTTTCGACAGAACGCGCAACCACCTCCGCTCCCCACCCAAGGGACAATGACCCTTCTTCGACAGTCAACAACTTCCCCGTTCTATTGAGGGATTGGAATAAAGGTTCCATGAGAAAGGGACTCAACTGCGAGAAAAGGACGATTTCAGGGAAAATCTCATAGTCCATCATTAATTCAAGTGCGGCGGCACGAACCAGCTCAAAGTTATACCCATAACATGCAATGGTCAGCTGGGTGTTTGATAACGGTCGCAGTGTATAAGTAGGGTAAGGGTCTCTGTCCTGCTCAACTCGAAAATCAATCAGGTCGCCCTTTCCCATTTCTTGTAAGCGACAGAGATAAAGCAGTTTGTGTTCGATGAATAACACCGGGTCGGGATCTGATATGGCTTCACCAAGCAATTGCGCCGGGTCACCCAGGGTGTTCGGAGCCACAACTTTTAAACCGGGTATACCCATGAACATTTTTTCCAGGGATTGGCTGTGGGTTGGACCATAACCCCTCCTCCCGCCCATTGGGGTGCGCACAACCAACGGAACCCTGACCTGGTCGTTATACATCCAGCGGAATTTAGCAGCATGATTAACCAACTGGTCGGCTGCGAGTGTTAGAAAATCACCGAACATGATTTCCACCACAGGGACAAGTCCACGCAGCGCCATGCCATTCGCAAGGCCAATAATGGCTGCTTCAGAGATGGGGGTGGTAAGCACGCGGTTTGGAAATTTAGTTGACAGCCCGCGCGATACTTTGAATGCCCCTCCGTAAGGGTCGAGGATGTCTTCCCCGATAATATATACTCTTTCATCAAATTCCAGGGCTTTATGCAATCCGTAATTAAGGCGCTCTAATACTGTGTGCATTAAGTTCCAGCCGTTAATATTGGAAAAGGATCGGAACCTGCTTGGTCAAATGCGTCATTTATCGACATGGCAACTACTGTTTCAGCCATGTTACATTCTTCAGGGCTCAGCCTCACACCTTGTGCAATTAATGGATCAAACTGGCGAATGCGGTCCAGTTCTTCTTGTGAACGTGGATCGTCGCCTTTGCTGTGCGCAGCGAAACGGTGAGTGTGCAGGATTAAACACGCGGGTCCAGACCCGGATCGGACTGCCCCCACCGATTCCGCAGCCGCGGCCTGTATCTCCAATACATCTGTTGACTCGATTTCCCACACTGGGATCCCGAACGCAGACGAACCGCCCCTTCATAGACCCAGAAACGCTTTTTTCCACTGGGGTTGTCTGCGCGTAATGATTATCTTCAAGGACGAATAGGATCGGGATCTTCCAAAGAGCTGCAAGGTTCAAGCTTTCGTAGAGTGTCCCTTCACCCAGCGTTCCATCACCAATAAAAACCAGGGTGATCTTCCCGGATTCTCGCACTTTTTCTGCCAAAGCCATCCCGGTGGCGACTGGCGTTATTCCACCCTGAATACCGTTCGAATAAAAATTCCGCCAATAGATGTGCTGGCTTCCACCCCTGCCGCCAACCAAACCGGTTGTTCTTCCCATCAATTCGGCTGCCAGGGGATATGGATCCCCCCCATACGCTAAAAAATGGCCGTGACAACGGTGATTGCTGAAAACCACATCCTCAGGATCAATGACGGAAAAAATCCCAACTGCGTCTGCCTCCTGACCAATATAAGCATGGGTGGTGCCGGTTAGTTTACCAGCTGAAAATTCTACCAACAACCGTTCCTCAAAACGGCGGATTAATAACATTGATTGATATAAGGCGAAATTATCTTCCATGTCTTGGACATTATAACGCACGTGAAAGTCTCATTTTGTCCCTTCGCCACAGTTTCCAATCCAAAATTATCGATATTTTGATATTTCCTATGCGCAATTCCAAAATTAGCCCCGATCAATGATGATTATTCTCCCCATGGTATAATCCCTCAACTATGAGTCCTGAAGCATCCCCTACTAAACTCTGTCCCACATGTGGGACACGGCTTGCTGAAAATGCCACTCGCTGTGTTGTCTGCGGAACCGAATTCAGCGCCACCCCCAAACAAAAAGCAAAATCAGAAAAAACAATTCAGGGGGCACGAATGCCGGAAGTGACCTTAAGCCTTCCGATCGCATTGGGATTACTCGCCATTTTTCTTGTGATAGGTGCTTTGGCTCTTTTTATCACATTAAAAGGTACTGGAAAGCTCCCGGATAGCACACCGGTACCAAGCTCTACTGCCACAGCCACCATCACCCTTACTCCCACTGAGACTCTCGTTCCCACCGAAACGCCCACACTCACCCCCGAGCCGCCGGATGAATATACTGTAAAAACCGGAGATTCTTGCATTTCCATTGCCGGGTTGTTCGGTTCTTCTGTTCCAGCCATCATCAACTTGAATAGTTTAAACAGCCAATGCACAGACCTGCAAGTCGGGCAAAAAATATTAGTTCCTCGTCCCACTGCTACTCCACCGCCTGCCGCCTACGGCAACCCTGGAATCCGCAGATGCAACTCGCGCTGCATGCCAGACTGCCTCGTATACGGTCCAGGCAAATGATACTTTAAGCACAATCGCAAATAGTTATAACGTGTCCATGGCAGCAATAAAAGAATGGAATGGTTTGAGTACTGACAACGTTTTCACCGATACCAAATTGATTATCCCTTTGTGTATGCGGGCAGCCACACCTGGTCCAACTCCCACGCCAACCACCCCGCCTCCCTATCCCGCACCCAACCTTCTTTTACCTGCCAACGGGGAAATGTTCAATCTTTCTGCTGACGCAGTGACCCTGCAATGGGCATCAGTAGGTGGACTTCGTGATAATGAGCGTTACCAGGTCATTGTTGAAGTCCTCACTGGTGGCGCCGGGCATAAATTAACCGAATATGTTACCGATACCAAATTCATTGTTCCTGGAACATTCCGCCCCCCAGACAACAGCGTCATCCAGTGGTGGGTCGTCACGGTCAGGCAGACTGGAACGGATGACCAGGGAAATCCCATCTGGTCGACTGCTGGTGCAGCTTCAGAAATGCGGGTTTTTGGCTGGAGTGGGGCTGGACCCGCAGCCACACCTACAAAATAACCCTTTGAATCCAAACACTCCATTCCCCGCGGGTGTCCTCGCGGGGATTTTATTTAGAGCCAATAATTTTCTTCGGAGATAGCAATGCCCAATCCAACCCTGAATATCCGGGATTACAATCGTTATGCGTGGGATCATCAGGTGGATCAAAAAAATAAATTCACCATTCCTGTTGATTCGCAGACCATCGCGGCAGCAAGGGCAGGAGAATTTTCCTTCTTGCTGACCGAAACCAAACCTGTCCCGGTTGAATGGTTTCCTCCTTTCCAGGGGTTGGATGTGCTTGGGCTGGCTTGTGGAGGCGGGCAACAAGGCCCCATCTTCGCCGCGCTCGGCGCCACCGTAACCATCTTCGACAATTCCCCCGCGCAACTGGAACGCGACCGGTTTGTAGCCGATCGGGAAGGGTTGACACTCCGCACAGTTGAAGGGGATATGCGTAATTTATCGGATTTTGAAAATGAATGCTTCGACCTTGTGTTCAACCCGGTTTCCACGGTATTTTGTCCGGAAGTTCGCCCGATTTGGCGGGAGGCATTCCGTGTCCTTAGACATGGAGGCCTCCTGTTGGCGGGATTTGCGAACCCGATCTATTACATGTTCGGCACTCACGCAGATGAACATGAAAAACTGCTGGTCAGGTATTCCATCCCGTATTCCGACATAGCCGATATGGAGCCTGAAGAATTGGAAATCTGTATCGAAGAAGGCATTCCCCTCGAATTTGGTCATAGTCTCACTGACTTGATTGCAGGTCAAACCGATGCTGGATTTGCCATCACGGGGTTTTATGAAGATGTTTGTCCTGACTCTCACTTAAGTAGATATCATCCCGCGTATATTGCAACGCGCGCCTTTAAGCTCTAGAAGGAGGATAGCAATGAAAGTTATCACAGAAAAAAAACGAATCGCCCTGGTTGCTCATGACAACAAAAAATCAGACTTGCTGGACTGGGCCCGGTTCAACGTCCTAACACTGTCTCGACATTCTTTGTTCGCGACAGGTACAACAGGTGACTTGCTTTCCAAGGAATTGGGCCTCCCCATTACCCGTTTCTTTTCCGGCCCGCTTGGAGGAGACCAGCAAGTTGGTGCTGCCATTGCCAAGAATACGGTTGATATGCTGATATTCTTCTGGGATGCCCTTGAACCGCAACCCCATGACCCTGATATCAAAGCACTTCTCCGCCTTGCCGTGCTATACAATATCCCAACCGCCTGTAACCGCTCCACCGCTGATTTCATCATCTCATCTCCCTTGATGGCTCAGGAGTATGAACGCCCCACCCCGGATCTTGAACGGTATGCGTCAAACCGCCACCCGCTTGATTGATTGTCTAAAACCGACGTCCACTTTTCCGATCCATTCCTTAAATCAGAGCTTCCGAAATCATCCGATTCCGGAAGCTCTTAAAATCAGTTCCAAACGAATATCTAGCGTAGGGTTGGAAAACTCGCCTACTTCTTCGCTAATTCTTCCAGCATTGCAGTCGTAAGGGATTTTGGTCGCTCGATGGGTTGACCCAGAGCGCGCGCCCAAACTAGGTTGGGCATCACACCCAGGGCGCGTCCAACACCGAACAATACGGTATAGAAATCAAATTCCCGAACACCATAGTAATATTGCAGGGTGCCAGAGATGGCGTCCACGTTGGGGGCTGGATTTTTGGCTTTACCTTGTTCTTTTAGCACTGCCGGTACTACGTCATACACCAGTTCCGCCATGCGGATTAAGGTGTCTTCCGGGAAGCGTGCCTTCGCAAATTCGAGTTGTGCTGTGAAGCGTGGATCTGTCACGCGCAACACCGCGTGACCGTATCCCGGGATGACCTTCCCACCATTTAATGTATCCCAGGCGAATTTATACAAATCCTCACGGGGTGGAACACCCTTGAACTTGTCGCGCACGTCGATCAACCAGCCAAGGCACTCCTGGTTGGCAAGACCGTGGAGCGGTCCAGCCAGCCCGTTGAGACCTGCGGAGAATGCGTAATAAGCATCCGAAAGGGCGGAACCAGCCAAATGTGTGGTATGGGCGCTGACGTTGCCAGACTCGTGATCAGAGTGAAGGATGAAGTAAAGGCGGGAAAGTTCGGAATATCCTTTCTCATCTTTGACACCAAGCATATGGGCAAAATTGGCACCGTAATCCAGTTTGGCATCGTACTTGGGTTCTTTTCCGTCCCCATATTTCAGCCGGTAAATGAAGGCTGCAATAACGGGTAGTTTGGCCGTCAGGTCAAGAGCATCTTCCAGGGTGGATTCCCAATACATGTCTTTCTTGACGCCGGCATGGTAAGCCTGGTTGAATTTCGAACCACTCTGCAAGGCAAGGACCGCTTGGGAGAATAGCACCATGGGGTGTGTATCTTTTGGCATGGCTCGCAGCATCGCAAAAACGTGTGCCGGTACTCCTGCGCGTTTTGCCCATTCAGCTTCCACTTCTTCCGCCTGTGCTTTGGTTGGGATTTCACCGATCAGCAGAAGATAAAAAAGTCCACCCACATAGGGAATGGCTGCTCCTTCAGGTTTGGGTAATTTTTCCAGAACTTCAGGGATCGACATGCCGCGAAATTTTATCCCTGTAGCGGGGTCAACAAAAGAGATATCCGTTACCATTGACTTGATATCGCGCATCCCCCCGTACACCTGGCCGATGGTGACTTGATCGATAACTGTGTCACCGTGTTCCTTGACGAGTGTCTTGACGCGCTCCCGCCATGCGGGAAGTTGAGCTGATAATTTCTCTTGCAGAATCATTTGAGCCTCCGTTTTTTGGGCGTCGCTGAGACAATTCCTGCAGCAGCGCTAAAGCTTAACCAGCGATTCCATAACGCTGATACTCTCTTTTACTGCTGCGGCTGATTTTTCCAGAGCAGCTTTTTCTTCAGGATCAAGTTTATATTCCACAACCTTTTCCAGCCCACCACGCCCCAATTGCACAGGCACGCCGAAGAACATGTCTTTTAAGCCATATTCTCCCTTCAGATATGCCGAAACGGGAACAATCAAATGCTTATCCTTTAATATCGCCTCTGCCATCTGCGCCACTGCCACTGCCGGTGCATAATAGGCTGAACCGGTCTTAAGCAAACTGACGATTTCACCGCCGCCCTTGCGAGTCCTGGCGACAATGGCATCCAGTTTCTCGGAGGGCAGATATTCCCGAAGCGATACACCTGCAATATTCGAGCGACCGGTTAACGGGACCATCTCATCCCCGTGGCCTCCCAGCACATAGCAGTCAATGTTTTCCACGCTGACGCCTGTCTCCAACGCCACGAATGCCCGCATACGTGCCGAATCAAGAATGCCCGCCTGTCCAAGGATGCGCTCGCGGGGAAGTTTTCCGATTCTCATCGCCAGGTATGCCATTGTATCCAGTGGGTTGGTCAGCACGATAAATAATGCATCCGGTGAGTATTTGAGCGCACTGGTGGTCGCATCTCCAACTATTTTGGCATTCGTCGTGAGAAGGTCCTCGCGGCTCATCCCGGGTTTCCGGGGAATTCCTGCAGTGATGACTACGATGTCTGATCCCTTCGTGGCCTCGAAATCGTTGCTCCCCACCACTGATACGTCCTTGCCTATGATCGGCAGCGACTCCAACAGGTCGAGCGCTTTGCCTTGCGGCATTCCCTCGATGATATCCACCAGCACCAGGTCGGCAATCTCTCGCTCTGCCAGCCAATGAGCAGTGGTTGAGCCGGTCATTCCGGCTCCAATAATGGAAATTTTCGCAGTCATAGTTCCTCCTTAGGCTTGGATATTTGATTAATACTACAAAATATACCCCATATCTGTAAGTACTCTTTGTCACAAGCTTATCTTATAAATATCTTAAGTGATAAAAAGCGGCAGAAACACCTGCCGCTTGATAAAACTTGCTGGCAAATTTATTTCTCCCCATGTTCAATGAACCGGGTAACCTCTATAGCTGCTGCCGCGCCCATCCCTGCAGAAGTTATCACCTGTTTATAATGTGCATCCGCCACCTCGCCTGCTGCAAAGACTCCTGGGATGGTTGTTTGCATCCGGTCATTTATTTTGATATATCCATTCTCCATTTCCAATTGACCGGAAACAAACTTGGAATTTGGTGTATTACCAATAAAAATGAACAGACCATCGGTCGGGAAGGAGTCCTCTTTTCCAGTTTGGAGATTTTTTATTTTTATCGATTCAACCCGCTCCTGTCCGATAACATCGGTAACAACGGTATTCCAGATAAATTTAATTTTTGGATTATCCTGGGCGCGCTTTTGCAGAATCGCTCCTGCACGGAAACTGTCGCGCCGGTGGATGATCGTTACCGAGGTGGCAAAACGAGTAAGGAATAGTCCTTCTTCCAGCGCAGAATCCCCACCGCCGACCACCACAACCTTTTTGTCTTTAAAAAACCAACCGTCACAGGTGGCACAGTACGAGACACCTCTCCCGGTCAAATCGGTCTCGCCCGGAATTTTTAAAAGGTTTGGGCTGGCTCCGGTTGAAATGATAATTGCATCCGAAGTGTATGTTGCATTGTCCGCGATCACCTTGAAGGGACGGGTGGAAAGATCCACGCTTTGGGCGGAATCAAATTCAACGCGCGCTCCAAATCGTTCAGCTTGCTTCTGAAAGAGTTCGCCTAATTCCACCCCCCCTACTCCCTCAGGGAACCCCGGATAGTTTTCGATGGTGTTCGTAAGCGAAACCTGGCCGCCTATTTGGAGACCGGTCAATACAAGAGGGGCAAGATTTGCGCGTGCCACATAGAGAGCAGCAGACAGGCCGGCTGGTCCCGCGCCAAGAATGAGCACTTTTAAGTGTTCTGGTTTTGTTTTGGATGTAGAATTGTCACTCATATGAAATATGATTTCCTTAATTCTTGATTATAAGTTAGATGCACAAAAATCGGGTAAGTTACGACCTGGTAATCACGCTAATTATTTTCTTGAATATCTTTTCATAATATGTTGCATGCCCCTATCCAAAATTGCGGGTTTATCTTTCGATATTGGGTTTGAGAACCTATTGCGCGGGAATTGGATGGGTTCCCGAATTGAAATACCGTTGTAAGGATGGGACAGTCTTTAATCGACAGATTTATTAAAGGATATAATTACTCTCAGTTGGCCATGTTTACAATTCACTTACCCTGTCTCATTTTCAGGCAGGGAAAGAAATGTGGTTATTTTGCAGTAATCACCTTGCAGCTGGTTTATAACCTGCATTCTAAATATTATGGAGGAAAGCATGAGATCTCGAATCGTTTTTTTTATTGCCATAATTGGATTTATTCTGATGGCGTGCAACCTGGGTACCGGTGCGGGTAATACACCTAAAGCACCGGGGAGCACCCCCCAGGGAAACGGAAATCCACCTCCTGGCAACGCACCTGCAGGTACGCCACCTGCTAGCCCGGTCAGCATTAATGACGGCCTGGGAAGCCTAAACAGCTACCAAATGATTGTAGAATTCAAATCCACAGGTCCTGACCCGGCTCAATCCAGTACAACAACCATCGAAACACAACATGACAAAGACTTGGGCGCTTCGTACACCCATCTCACTATGACTAGTATCGATCCATCAGGAAGCGAACCCAATAACAGCGATAGCAATATCTATCGGATCGGTAACGATCAATGTTCCGGGTCGGGAGAAGACTGGACTTGGACCAGCATGCCTCCAAACCAGGCTGAAATGATGGATATTCTTACGAATATGCTGGGGTTTACTCCTCTGATTGATACTCCCACATTTGTGGCTCAAGAGACCATGAACGGTGTCCCCTCCAACCACTTTACTTTTAAAGTTTCAGGGCTTGGGGTGTCTTCAGGCGCTCAGGTAAATTCCAATCAGGGCGACTATTGGCTGGCAATCGACGGGCAATATATCGTGAAATACGCATTGGTTCTGGAAACAAGCATCGACCCTCAAACTGATGTACTGCACGAAGAGATATCGATCGACCTCACGCAGGTTAACCAACCTATTGACATTTCCTTCCCCCAGGCTTGCCTGGATGCCTCACTTGTAACCCCGCAGCCATAATTTATTTCAAGGGGACAAAACCATTTGACTGCCTATCTGATCCTGGGAATGACTTACGCCTTTGCTGCCGCGGTACAACCGGGACCCTTATTAACCTTTCTAATCTCCCGTACAATAACCAATGGCTGGCGTCGGACAATCCCCGCTGCATTTGCACCCTTGCTCAGCGATGGGCCGATCATTGTTTTGGTTCTTCTGGTTTTAAACCGCATGCCAGGTTGGCTGATCCAGGTATTGCAGATTGCAGGCGGCGTTTTTATCCTCTTTCTTGCTTTCGGAGCATTTAAATCCTGGCGAAATTACATAGCAAAGGATGTTAATAAATTCGATTCCACGCCCCAGACTGTTTTCAAAGCCATATTTGTAAACATTTTAAATCCTGCCCCCTACTTGGGTTGGAGCTTGGTGATGGGACCTCTGCTGCTCAAAGGGTGGCGCGAGGCTCCCGTTAATGGGATTGCTCTGTTGGTTGGGTTTTACGTTGTATTGATTTTCGTTACGCTGGGTATCACGCTTCTATTTTCGGCTGCCAGCAAAACCGGTCCACAGATCGGTCGGATATTGGTGGGCATCTCGGCTTTCGCATTGACATTTTTTGGGCTATACGAAATATGGCTGGGAACAAGGGGACTATCGTAATTTCAAAACCAGTCACCCTTTAATAATAAGTTTCCTTCCTGGAAATATGAAAGGGAACTTTTTTTTTCCAAATCCCCTAAGCAGGTTTTTCCGCTTCTGCGGCTTTCAACTTCTCGGCAGCACGAAAATATTTAAGATAGCGCATGGAGTTGTCATCCCGTCCCAGGAGCATATCTGCAGCTTTTACAGTGGACCCAAGCTTTGAAGGATCGGTGATCGAGCAAGTTGCTCCCAATTGGATGGCGAGGGTCAGGAACGCCTGGTTGATGGTCGGGCGATCGGGAAGACCAAAGGAGACATTGCTGGCCCCCAGGTTGATGTTGACCCCGAACTCCTTGCGGAGTAGTTCGACGGTCTGGATTGTCACCATTGCAGCCTTGCTGTCTGATCCAACGGTCAGGACCAGGGGATCGATGATGATGTCTTCGGCGGGGATTCCCATCTTGGCAGCCCGCTCGATGATCTTTTCGGCTACCGCAAGGCGCTCCTCCGGAGTTTTAGGAATTCCGTTGTCGTCCATGGTTAACCCGATTACAGCCGCGCCGCGGTCTTTTACGAGTGGAAGGACTGTTTCCAGTTTTTTCTCTTCACCACTGACCGAATTGACCAGCGGCTTGCCCGGAACGACAGACAGACCAGCGGCAAGGACCGCTGGGTTGGCTGAATCCAGGCAGAAGGGTACATCCACAATTGGGACCAGCATTTCCAGCAATTTTTTGACCACCACAACTTCGTCCAAACCGGGTACGCCCACATTGATGTCTAATACATCAGCTCCCCAGGCCACCTGACTCTCTGCCAGTTGTCGGGCATATTCCAGGTTGCCTTCGGATAACGCGGCTGCGAGCTTCTTGCGCCCGGTGGGGTTGATCTTTTCACCGATCATCACGAAAGGTCGGTCTATCCCAATGATGACTTCTTTTGTTGCAGATTTTAGAATGGTGTGCATGAGTACTCCTGTTAACGATTATCGAAACGATTATGCCATTAATAATGTTAACATACTTTCAAATTTTATTCTTTAGTCGACCGATTGCTGCTTACCCAAGAACCGGATTGCAGATTCTGCGAGGAGCGCTGCTCCAACAGGGAGAGCTCTTTCATCGAGATCAAAATCCGGGTTGTGCAGGAGGCAATGGAAACTCTCACTGCCGGTCCCCAGGACAAACATGGCACCGGGGGCATGTTCCATGAAGCAGCCAAAATCCTCCGCGCCTAATTCATTTTTCCAGGGAAGGACATTTTCACTGCCGAGCAGTGCCACCGCAACAGTTTCGATCAGGTTGGAAACCTCGACGGAATTGATCATCGGCGGAGTACCTATCTCGAATTTGAGGTCGTAATCCCCGCCCAGCGTGCGGGAAATTTCAAATGCACGCCGGATCTCTGCATGAAGCTGTTCCTGGACGCGTTTTTCCGTGTAGCGCAGTGTTCCGGTCAATTTAACCCGCGCTGGAATGACATTTTCCGTAAACCCCCCATGAAGCGAGCCAACGCTGACCACTGCTGGGTCGAAAGGATTAAGTCGTCGTGAAATGATCCCATTTAGAGCCAGGATGACATGGGAAGTAATATAAATTGGGTCAATTGTCTGGTGAGGATGAGCGCCATGGCCTCCCTTGCCAATGATCTCTCCAAACCATGAATCAACTCCTCCGGAAGCAGGCCCGGAATCGATGCGGATGGCTCCTGCTGGAGTAACGGGATCAACGTGCAGGGCAATGATCGTTTCGACCCCATCCATGGCACCATCCTGGATCATTCGCTGTGCACCGCTCAGCCCTTCAGCATCACCCACTTCTTCCGAAGGCTGGAACAGGAACCTTACTGTCCCAAGGAATTTTTCCCGGCTGAATTAATGCCGCTGCGCCAAGCCCCATTGCCATATGACCGTCGTGCCCGCAGGCATGCATCACGCCGGGGTTCATGGAGGCATATGGCACCTGGTTAGTCTCTTGAAGTGGTAGCGCATCCATATCGGCTCGAATGGCAATAAGCGGCTTGCCGTTTCCGATTTCCGCCACCACACCGGTCCGCCCAACTTTACGTTTGACCCGATAACCCAACTGTTCGAGTGCTTCAGCCACCCTGGCAGATGTCCGTGTTTCCTTGAACCCCAACTCAGGGTGCATATGAAAATCCCGCCTCCAGTCAACTAATTGAGTTAGCATTGCGCGTGCTTTATCCAGCATGTTCATCTTTCTTCCCTAGTTAAACATTGATTTATACCGAATTACTTGACTAGTTCCTGTTCTGCTGCTGTCATCAATACATCCAATTCGCGCTCTTGGGCAGGCTCGAGCGGAGATACATGGTGTTCGCGCAATAACCGTTGAGCTTCAGCTTGCGCCCGTTCAACCAGACCCACCCGACCGCTTTTTTCCCACCCATCCCATGAACCGCGCTCGGCAAGTTTTGTTAGGAATACTTCTCCTGACTTAAGATATTTCATCGTGTGCTTCTGACCTAGATAATTGCGCGTGGAGGTCATCGCTGCTGCGACCACATCCACCGCCAGTGCATCCGCGTCAGCGACAACTCCCTTCCGGATTCTTATTATGCTGCCGGCAAATTCGTCATCTGCCACCATTTGGGCGTACGAACCCATTACCCCGGCTTCCATTTCACCGATACCGGATAATTCATCAGCCCCCGCCAAAGCTGGAACGATTGCGTTCAAACCGCGTTCGAAGCCATCCTGGGCATCAATGCCATGTGCATTGGTTGAAAAACCATATACGTTTACTGGCAGACCATATCGATGTCCGATTTGCACCGTACCAGCGGAAGCCATTCCCATTTCCACCCCGCCCCAAACAGATAATCCAGTACGAGGTTCCATCATCGCCAGCCGTCCGCAATAAATGATTGGTAAGCCCGGGTGGACAAGCTCAGCCAACACAAGGGATGCCAAAACCTCTGCATTTTGCTGGGTTATGGCTCCTGCAATCGAGAATGGGGCAGTTGTGCCGGCAGTTGGACAAGGCAGTGGCGCAAAGGCGATCCCCAGCCGGGCGATTTCCATAATCGTAACAGCCTCGTGGTTTGGAATGGATAGGGGGCTGACTGGAGAAAGCGATAGGGTTAATACCTCTGCGGGTGAACCGATCACTTCGGCCATTTTTACCGCGTAACGAACTTCTGCCGCCAGTTGCACCCCCGGACCTTGAAGTGGTTTTAATGTAAATGGCAGTGCATGACGGTACATCGCCAACGACATAACCCCGCCTGGTACTTCGGTGGGTGTAAAAAACGGGGTAACCGTATGGCAATTCTCGAGCGCATCCAGTAATCGAGTGGCATCCCTCACGTCCTGCACGACAGCCAGGCGGCGGTTTCCTGAAAAAGCATCATAAACCTGGGGAGCGCCTCCCAGATTATGGAAATATAAGTTACCGTCTCCAAGGGTCCTTACAGCCCCTCCCCTCCCCCGGATGGTTGTCTTCTTTCCCGCTTGTGCGATGCACTTTTCCACCAAGTCGGGAGGGATTAAGAGTCGCGACTCTTGAATCCTTGCCCCGAAATCAGTGAGGATTGCCAGGCTCTTTGGCTCGGTCAATATCACCCCAGTCTCCCACAAAATACGCAGGCTGGCCTGGTGGATGGCTTCGAGCTCGGCATCGTCAAAGACAGATAAGCGGATCATTGATTTTCTCCAAAATGCAACGCTTAAAATCGAACCTACTTCTCCAAATATTTCGCGAGGAATTCCACACGCCGCTTCTCGGAATCCAGGATATTTTCCAACTTTAAGAAAGCGTGCCCTTCGTCTTCGTAAACCACCAATTCGACTGGTTTTCCCATGCTCTTCAGACGTGCATGTGCTTCGATGGAATCGGTGACTGGACAGCGCTGGTCTTGTCTGCCCGCGATCAACTGTATTGGTGCAGCTACCTGGTCCAGAAAGAAGTACGGTGACCGTTCAACCCATAAGTCGTGGTCGTCTTCAGGATTACCAAAGTTTTCGTAATCCCAATGCTGCAGGTCGGGACGGATATATTTATGATTTGTGAACCAATTTATGAAAGGTACAACAGCCGAACCGGCTGCCCAGAGATCCGGGTATTTCGTCAGGCAGGTCATGGTGAGATAACCGCCATGACTGCGTCCGGTAATACCGATCCGCCTGGGATCAGCTAACCCGTTTTGCAGAAGATAATTAACTCCTGCAGCGACATCATCATTGTCCACACCCCCAAAATCGAACCGGCTGGCTTCCTGCCAGGCACGCCCGTACCCCGTGGAACCCCGGTAATTGGGGACCAGCACGACCCATCCCCTGGAAGCCATGTGTGCCATCAAAGGGTACCAGGTCATCTCAAAAAACCAATCCGGACCACCGTGTATCAGGATGACTGCTGGTCCGGGTTTTACTCCCTCCGGCTTGAAAAGCAACCCCGGGATGGGGGTACCGTCCAATCCAGGGTAAGTGATCTCCTCCGGCAAAACAAATGGGACATTAGCCAACGTTTCGGGCAGGGAATGAGTTATTTGGGTAAAAGTCCTGGTCTTCAGCGAAAATGACCATAAATCATCCGGTTGGCGAGGATTGTCGAATACTAAGATGATTTGAGTGCCATCCGGTGTAAAGTGGGGGTGGTAATGGACTCCCGGCTCAATCTGGTTCATCTGGGGTGGTTCCCCGGGTGTTTGGACCACCAGCCAGGATATCGTACTCTCATTGAACACATACGCCAGTTGTAAACCGTCCGGTGACCATGCAGGAAATTGCTTTTCTCCTTCCCCATCTGTCAGCCAGGCTATTTTCTGGCTGGATAGTTCATAGACACCGATATTGTTATAACCATGAACGTCGGATGTAAAAGCCAGGCGCGAGCCGTCCGGTGACCAGCAAGTTTGGCCGGCGTCAATAGGTCCTTTTTCGTCCGAGATCCTGCATATTTCGCGCCCATCTTCCGCCATGACAATATATGTCCCAAAATCTATCCCCCCCGCCTCCACCGTGACGGCCAGGTGGAGACTATCCGGAGACCACCGTACTTTCCAGGCTGGATAGCCGGCATCCAGCACCAGGCGGGCATCACCGCCTTCCGAGGGGATGACATAAGCGTTAAATTGACCGGATAGATCAGAAATAAAAGCCAGGGATTTTCCATCTGGCGCCCACGAGAAATCAGCCTGAAGCGAACAATCTTTATGCGGAGTAAGATCGCTTTCCTTTCCGGTAAACAGGTCATGAACTAAAAGGTGGAAGGCTTCGCTGCCGTCGTAGTCAACTGTGAAGGCTAGTTGCTGACCATCGGGAGAATAGCGCGGGTGAAACTTTGCCCCGGGTCCCTGCGAGATGAGGCGAGGTTTCGTTCTGTCATTTATTGAAGTCTCGAATATTTCCCAGCTGGCCGTCCGGGTTCCATGAAAACGCAACGCGTTCGCCATCGGGCGAAACATCGAAGCCCATCTCCACCTCCACACACGGAACGCGCAATAGTACCCCTAGGTCAATCATGGCCTTTCGACTTCCTTTCAGACATTATGACAGGCAACCCAGTGGCTGGGCGCAGCGAGCCGCCATTCAGGGACCTCGCGGCTGCATCGTTCCGATACGAGCGGGCAGCGCGGGTGAAAACGGCAGCCAGTGGGAGGATTGATCGGACTGGGAACATCCCCCGCCAAAATAATCCGGCGGCGTGCACGATCTTTTTTTGGATCAGGCACAGGTACGGCGGAAAGTAGTGCCCTGGTATATGGGTGAAGCGGATGCTCGTATAGTTCGTTCCGGTCGGCTAATTCAGCCATCACTCCCAGGTACATGACTGCCACCCGGTCGCAGATATGGCGGACCATGCTGAGATCGTGTGCGATGAAAAGATATGTCAGACCAAAGCGGTCCTGCAAATCTTCCAGCAGGTTGACCACCTGAGCCTGGATGGATACATCCAGGGCTGAAATCGGTTCGTCGCAAACAATAAAACGGGGGTCAGATGCCAAGGCACGCGCCACCCCTATGCGCTGTCTCTGCCCGCCGGAAAACTCGTGCGGGAATCGGTTTATAAGACGACCACTTAATCCAACCAGGCCCATCAGTTCCTGCACCCGTTCAACGCGCTCAGCCTCGGTTTTAAACAAATGATGCACCCTCAGCGGTTCGCTTACTATGGAATGGACCGTCCACCGCGGGTTCAGCGAAGCATATGGATCCTGGAAAATCATCTGTGCTTTGCTTCGAATGAAAAGTAATTCCTTTCCCTTCGCAGATCGGACATCATGTCCATCGATCGTGACCACCCCAGCTGTGGCCGGGTAAAGCCCGAGCAGGGTGCGCCCGGCGGTCGTTTTGCCGCACCCGCTTTCGCCCTACCAGCCCAAGTGTTTCGCCACTTGCGATGGTGAATGAAATTCCATCCACGGCACGAACTGCCCCCACTTTGCGCTGGATGACAATCCCGCGCGTGACCGGAAAATGCTTGGTCAGGTTTTCAACAACCACCAGAGGCGGAGTTGGGCTCATCGTCAGTGCCCCCGTGCGGATATCAACCCAACAGGCGATGTTGTGGTGATTTTGTCCGACCGGAGTCAGGGATGGGTTTTCGATCTGGCAGCGTTCTACTGCTACTTCACAGCGGGAGATAAATGGGCAGCCGTGTGGTTCCACCAGCAGGCTGGGAGGTGCGCCGGGTATGGATTTCAGACGCCGATCGCGGCGGCGGTCCACACGCGGTAAGGCCCCCAAGCAAGGCAGTGGTGTAAGGGTGGCGTGGATTTTCGTAAAATTGTTCACGCTGGCCTGTTCGACAATGAAGCCTGCATACATAACCATCACCCGGTCGGCAATCCCAGCGACAACACCAAGGTCATGCGTGATCCAGATCACCGCCATGCCAACCTGTTGGCGGATCTTAGTGACCAGTTCAACGATTTGGGCCTGAATGGTTACATCCAGCGCGGTGGTTGGCTCATCAGCGATCAACAGGCTGGGATTACACGCCAGCGCCATGGCGATCATCACTCGCTGGCGCATTCCGCCGGAAAACTGGTGGGGGTAGTCTCCAAGGCGACGGGATGGGTCCGAGATGCCAACCACATCCAGCAATTCAATTGACCGGGTGTTGGCAGTATTCTGCTCAATACCAAGGTGGGTACCCGTAGCGACTCGGTGATTTGTCTGCCGATGGTGAGAACAGGGTTTAGTGAGGTCATTGGATCCTGAAAGATCATGGCAATTTCTCGCCCGCGGATATCTTCCATTTCGCGTTCGGAATTTTTGAGCAAGTCCTGCCCCCGGAAAGATACGACACCTCCAGCAATATCACCAGGCGGAACCGGGATAAGTTGCAGCACTGATAGCATGCTGACTGATTTTCCGCACCCGCTTTCGCCGACCACTGCCAGAGTTTCACCTTCATCTACATGGAAAGATATCCCGTTGACAGCATATACAGTGCCTTCGGGGGTATGAAAGCGAGTTTTCAGGTCTTTGACATCAAGAAGGATTGGCATATGTTTATATCGTCCGGCTTCGTGGATCGAGTGCGTCACGCAATCCGTCGCCAAGGAAATTTATGCTAAGGACAGTTAATAATATCAACAAACCCGGGAAAAACCATAGCCAGGGAGCCGTGTCCAGATAATTGTTCGCACCGTCGAGCATGTTGCCCCAGGTGGCGGTAGGCGGCTGAACTCCCAGACCCAGGAAACTGATATATGCCTCGGCAAGGATGGCGTTGGCAACACCCAGGGTGGCTGAAACTACGATCGGAGCGATACTGTTGGGCAGGATGTGCCGGAAGATGATGTCAATATTGCTTCGTCCCGGTGGCACGCGCAGCCAGCACAAATTCGTTTTCCTTTAGCGATAGGAATTCAGCGCGCACGATGCGCGCCAGGTACATCCAGGAGGTGAGCCCGATGATGACAACGATCACAACGACACTGCCGCTAAAAAGCGACCAAAGATTTGAATTTCCGGGATCTTTCCGCCAAAATACTTGGCCATGACGATCAGCAGAAAGATTTCCGGAATATTTAACATGGCTTCGGTGATGCGCATCAAAATACTATCCACAATCCGCCGTAATAACCGGCCATTGCTCCGACCAGTATGCCGAGCAATGTTTCGACTATGACTGCAGTCAGTCCGATCAGTAGAGAAATTTGTCCGCCATAAATCGAACGGGCGAGGACATCGCGTCCAATCGTATCGGTCCCGAAAGGATGGATCGGCGAGATAGGTCGTAAGCGCAGGCTGGTGTCGGTGTGGTTGGCGATACTTTCCGGAACAAAAAATGCTCCACCGAATGCGTAAAGAAACAGTATTACCAGGACCACAACGCCAAATATGGCGGGCTTATGACGGCGGAATCTTCGCCAAGCCAGCGTTCGGAGACTGAGCGGAGGGGTCTCAAGTTCATCAGGTATCAGGGTGGCAATATGGTTGGGAGTAGTTTCCATGATCCTCGTAAACCCGGTCATTCATATCGAATGCGTGGATCGAGCCATGCATACGTTACGTCGGTGATAATTTGAAAAACTACACCGCAACTGCGACCAGCATTAGGATGCCCATGACGACGGGCGTATCAGCTCTGGAGACGTGGTCGAGAAATAGACGACCCATCCCCGGCCAGGCGAAGATCCGTTCAGTTACTACAGCCCCGCCCAACAGAAATGGAAGATCCAGACCAACGATCGTGGCGATGGGTAACGATGCATTCTTCAATGCATGGACAAAGATTACCGTTCTGACGCGGAGCCCCTTCGATTTTGCTGTGCGGATGTAATCCTGGTTTAATACGTCCAGCATTGTACTTCGAATGTACCGACTATACGAAGCAAGGCTGACTATGGACATACTAACGACCGGCAAGACCATATGGTACATCACCTGCAGATCGTCTTTCCTTCTTCCGGATCGAACATCCCGACCGTAGGCAGGAAAGGGAGATCCCAGCGCTTGAACAGTACTCCAAAGATGTACATGACAATAAGTGCGATAAAAAATATCGGCATGGAATAACCGATAAAGGACAATGCAGTGACGGTATGATCCAACAACGAATATTGCTTTAACGCCGAATATACGCCAACCAGCAGCGCTCCGAGGATAACGATTACCTCGGCCGCAAGCATGAGGATGAGTGTATTCGGAATTCGTTCTCCAATAATTTCCATAACGGGCGTGCCGCGGTTTACCATGGAGGTGCCGAAATCACCGCGCAGTACTCCCAGCCTGGACCCGCTCGTTTCAGCGATCGTGTCACCATCCATGTCAATTTTTGCCCAATCGTTGCCAGCCAGCCAATAAACGTACTGCAGCATGATGGGTTTATCCAAACCTAACTGGCGTTTCAGCCGCTGATAATCAGTAGAGCGGGTAATACGCCGCCCGCCCATCGTCGCGACCGGGTCGCCCATGTTCATCATCAGCACAAACAGGATAAAGCTGATTATCAACAGCAGGGGGATTGCTTGCAGAATCCGACGTAAAATATAGCGGGTCATTAAACCTTTTATACTACTGGGCAAAACTGCCCAGATGGGATGGGGAGGATGCAGGGGCGGTTTGCAGGCCGCCCCTGCTGATGGTCCTGGCTACGGTGTAACGATGTCCCACTCCGCAATATTGAAAAGGGGAGTCACACCTGAAAATTTTACACCGCTCAGTCGCGGGCCAACGGCCCAGACGTCCGGGTCCTGCCAAAGTCCCAGCCAATAAACCTTGTCAAAAAAGAGCTGGTTTATCTTGGAAATGGTTTCCTGGCGGGCGTTGGCATCCACCTGGGTAGCCTGGAGCTGGATAAGGGCATCCAGTTCCGGGTCGCAGGTGAAGAACCAGTTAGAACCGGTGGGGTAATCGGCGCTTGGAATTTCACTGCACAACCAGTAGTAAACGTCCGCATCAGGGAACAGGGGGCCATCGGACCATTCCATGATATCAAGTTGACCTGTGGCAGCAGGTCCCCCTTCGCCATAACTTGCAAAGTAGAGATCGCTGTCTACGCTTTGCAGATCAACCTTGATACCAATCTCAGCCAGTTGTTGCTGGAATACGGCTTGGACTTCCTGACGGATATCACGAATGGTGGTGCCATGCGAGATCTCGAGTTCCACGCCATCCTTGTCCCTTGAGCCATCCCCGTTTAAGTCGATCCAACCAGATTGATCAAGCAGGGCCTTGGCAGCCGCAGGGTCATACTGGTAATTTACGAGGGGCGGGGTGTTATAAAAAGGAAGGGCATCCCAAAATGAAGCCGGGGTTTTGGTGAGCCCAAGCAGGAGATCATGGTTAATCCCATCCCGGTCGATCGCCAGGGCAATCGCTTTGCGTACTTGACGTCCCTAAGTCGCAGGGTTTCCAAGTTTCCCGTTGGTGTCCACCAGGAAGAACAATCCCTCGTTATAACCGGATGGCTGGGTCGATGATGCTAATTCCAGCATCTTTCAGATTTGGGAACCTCATTGTAAGGAATGAAGGTACCCAGATCTGCATCTCCTGCCTGGAGTGCAGCCACCTGGCTGGCGTCATCAGGAACAAAGCGAATGAAGATTTCATCAATCTTGGCTGGTGTGCCCCAATAATTTTCGTTGCGTACAAAACGGGCAAAACTGCCTGATTCCCATTCCGCAAACTCATATGGACCGCAACCAACAGTGGGCTTTTTCAGCCATTCAGCATTGTCTATCGTACCTTCTGCGTCGTAAACTGGTTTCCAGATATGTGCTTTGGAAGGATTCCATGCCAGATTGCCGAAAGCCAGGGAGCAAACGGCTTGGTAAAGGTGACTATCACTGTTTGCGGATCAGGGGCTTCCACGGTTGAAATCTGTCATACGGATACAGGGTGGCTACTGTGTTTTGGGGGCTCATCGCCATTTCCCAGGTAAAGATGAAATCGTCGGCTGTCATGGGGACGTTATCCGACCACTTGAGATCATCTCGTCGAGATGCATGGTGATTACGGTCCCATCCTCACTAACTCCGCCGTTGTCGCTTGCTTGGAATCTCCGTAACCAGGCGGGGGAAAGGCTCGTTGTTCACATCGAATTCCCAGGCCCAGTGATCGAACATTTGCCAGGTTGTCCAAACAAACCACATGCTGCTGTATAGCGGGGCAAGGTTGTCAAATTCCTGGGTAAAAATTAGGGTGGCAACCTTCTTTTCCGGGACGGCTGTCTGGGTAGGCTGGGAAACTTGCGGGGTGTTCCCCGGCACAATTGGAGTTGTGGTGGCACCTCCACAGCCGCTCAGGATCAAGCTCGCCGCAACCATGACGGCAAAACAGGCATACATTGTTGATCTTTTAATCATCCCTTCCTCCTTTGAAAGAAAACGGGCCAACTATATGTACATAGTAGCAAAATTACGACACAAGAACAACTGCCTTTTGTTCTGATGACGTATGATGATTATTCCAATCGCGGCAAGGTATCCAGCCCCGCTTCGTGAGCCAGGGACTCTACCATCGTTTTCAATTTGATTTCAATTTCGTGGGGATAATCTGGTCGGTGATAGGCATCAATTAGTTCTTTGGCTCGAATTTTCGCTCTGGCGAAGGTATCAAGACTTCCAGCCGCCTGCCAAGCTCGATTGGATTCCCGATCTATGACCGCAGATGGCAGGTATTGTTCCTTGGAAAACAGCTCGCGGGTCATCTTTTGTTTTAGGAAATCACCCTTGAAATTGATCCCCTCGAAGAGGGCGGTTGCCAGGGTTTCAGTGCGGACCTCGATCCCGGCCAACAGACGCTTTGCCATTGCGATCCCTTCTGCATCCACCACCAGTTTTTCGGGGCTTTGACATGCCAGGAAGTCCAGCATCCCTGCCCCCGAGATCATGTTGATCCCTGCCAACGCTCCAATCAGTGCAGAAATCCCGCTTTCCATCCCTGCCTGGGCGTCCACGATTTTGGCATCCGATGCGCCCAGGTATGCATGGGTTGGCAGGTTAAGCGATTTGCCAACCTGCGCATATGCGGCATCGATCATGGCTGTTTCCACCGCACCCATTGGCGTAGTGCCATGGCGCATATCGAAAATTGCAGGTGCGCCTCCCCACACGATGGGTGCTCCGGGGTTGGCAAGCTGGTGAATGGCGATGCCGCTTAAACTCTCGGCAGCATGTTGTACCACCGAACCGAGAAGTGTCACTGGGGCGGCAGCTCCTGCCAGCGGCATCGAGATCAATTCGGCTGGAACCCGTTCGCGAGCCAATTCAATGAGATTTCCCGCTCCAAATTCGCTCCAAATCAGGGGCGGTGATGGACATACATCAAAAACCGCCTGGGGTTTCTCTGCCAGCGATTGTCGGCTCCCGGCGAATATTGCCAGCATATCGATCATGTTGCCGAGGGTATCCAGTGAAAACGATCCGGTTACGATCGGTTTCTGCGAAAACATCAATACGATGTATAGCCGGTATAAGTCGCCGATTGCTTTGGGGATTTCATTGCACACGATGGCGGTGGATTGTGCATCATATTGCGGCAGCATTTCTGCCACTTTTACCACCCGCACCAGGTCCGGAGAATATGATGTCTTGTGCTCCAGCGTGTCTGGGTCGAGGATGTGGACCCCGGAGGAACCGGGATCAAAGTGTACCGAATTGCCACCATAATGCACCCTGGCAGTTCCACCCCGGTCGTATAGATCAAATTCTGCAGGTGTGGTGTCCAGCGCGCTGCGGACAATTTTTTCGGGGATCTTAACCACATCCCCATCTGCGGTTGACCCAGCCTTTACTAGCAAGTCCAGCGCTGGTACTGATTGGACTTTTATCCCGGGTTTTTGCATTAACTGGAACGCTTCATCCAGTATGCGGGCGATCAAATCGATTGACAGTAATTCGATCCTGGGTTGCAGTGCGGTCATTTTTTCTCCAGGGAGGAAATGATCTTTTCCATTTCAGAACTGATTAATTTATCGAGCGGGTCTGGCTGATGGGTCTCAAGTGTCTTGCGCGCTTTTGCCAGTGCCCAATCGCGGGCGTCATCCTTCTTCGCTTCCCATTCGTTGAATGGACGCCGGTCCATGAACTGCGGCAGGAATATTTCACGCATGTGTTTGAGCGTGTGCTTTTGGGACAGGAAATTGCCCCCCGGTCCAACCGCTGCGATCGTATCCAGGGCAAGCGTTTCATCGTCCACAACGATGCCCTGCAGGGTCTTGTGGATGATGGAGAAGATCTCGCAGTCCATCATCATTTCGGCAAACGACCAGATGCGGCTGCCGTGCAGGAATCCCACTCCCAATAACATGTCGGACATCACGATGCTCGCCATGAAGGTGGAAAGGCTGTTCTCGATCCCCGCCTGCCAGTTTGGTTCTTTGGCGCCGGTGGCAAAGGATCCCATTGAGAGGGGGATGTTGTAGAAATCAGAGAGTACATTGGTTGCGGCACCGTAAAGGAAATCCTCCGGTCCGCCACCCGTGTAGCCGCCCGTCCGCAGATCAGAAGCTGTTTGGGCGGCGGCGTAAAAGACCGGCGCGCCTGGGTATGCCAGCTGGATCAGGGCGGTACCTGCGATCACCTCTGCATTTCCCACCGCCAGGTTTCCAGCCAGGGTGGCCGGTCCGGTGGTAAGGTTGGCAGCCATGGTCATGAACCCGGTGGGGAGTCCGAACTCGGCTGCCACCAGCGCAGCATCCAGGCTGCCGCCATCGTGTCCAAGCGGAGGGGCGGTGCACTGCATAAGTGAAAGGACCGGGCGTTCCCGTAACTTGTCCTTCCCGCCGACGATCAGCGCAGCCATTTCAATGGCGGCACGCGCTTCGCGTTCGTTGTAGATGCATTCGGTCTGGACGTGCTTGGTGGAGTTTTCCCAAATGGCTTGAATCTCATACAGGCCGCGGGTCCCAGGAGGCATGTCCTGCGCCGAGACCGGCACCCAATGGAAGCCCACTTGTTCGGTGGCATCCGCGATGAGGGAAATATCGCGCACGTCCTGCAGGCAGGAAGTGCGCCGCTCCCCGGTTTTGATATCGATTACTTCCACGCCGCAGCCATCGGTGCCAACAAAAACGTGGTTGCCGTCGAGCGGCAGATCCTGCTGCGAATCACGCGCTGCCAGCGAATAGACTGGTGGGCAGGTCTTCAGTGCGGTTTCGATCAATTCACCCTTGGCACGCACCACCATTTTCTCACGGTCAACTTTAGCGCCATGGGCAGCCCAGATATCCAAAGCCTTTCTGGAGGGAAAGCGAATGCCGACTTTTTCGATGATCCACATTGTGGCATCGTGGATTTTTTTGACTTCCTGCGGCGTTAATATATCCAGCCGCAGTTTTGGGTTGGAAATGGATTGGATCGTTTTAGACATGTCTGGGTCCTGGTTCGCTATGCCGTGCCCATTAGCTGTTTAGCCAATCCGACCGCGCCGATCGCGTCCTCCGAGTATCCATCCGCTTCTATTTTTTGAACCCAATCTCTAGTCACCGGTGCACCCCCCACCATCACTTTGACCTTCTTGCGCAGCCCCAGTTTATCCAGTTCGTCGATCACTTCCTTTTGCTTGACCATTGTTGTAGTCAATAGAGCGCTTAACCCCACTATATCGGCACCCACCTCCTGGACCTTGGCGATAATTCGCGCAGCCGGCACGTCCACTCCCAGGTCGTAAACCTGGAAACCGGATGCCGAGAGCATTGTCCCCACCAGGGATTTACCGATCTCGTGAATATCTCCCTCCACAGTCGCAAGGACGACCTTTCCAAGCATCGTGCGCTCCACCCCGCGTTTCTTCATTTCAGGTTCCAGGGTGGATACTGCAGCTTTCATGGCTTCTCCGGCCATGACCAGTTCAGGCAGGAAAGCCTCTCCGCAGGCGAAACTTGCACCAACCTTATTAACACCAGTCACAAAACCCTTGGTGATGGCTTCCAAAGGGTCGATGCCTTCTGAAATTGCCTGCTTTGCCAGGGCGGTGGCAGCATCGGAATCTCCGTTAAGTACGCTTTGTGCCATTTTCTGGAAAAGATCTTCGCTCATGAGACACTCCTTCAGCAGTGTAATTTGGGATTTTTTATTTACAAGTCCGATTCAATTATATAATGACATCCATTTTTCTATGGGCAGTTTGTCTGGCAATTTGGAACTGATACAAATATCAATAAAATATTGGTATCTGATCTTAACCCTTCTCAAAAATCCAGCGGTCAGTCTCCCGTTTCCAATTTACCAGCCCATCAGGAGTAAACCACAAAGCAACCTCTTTTTCACTATTTTCAACGGAATCCGAAGCATGAGTCAAGTTTCTACCGATCTCCAGGGCAAAATCATGACGCAGCGACCCGGGTGCAGCCTCAGTAGGACGGGTGGCACCCATAGTCTGTCGGATGGCTGCTACAGCGTTCGGACCAGTCCAAACCATCGCCATGACCGGCGCAGAAGTTATATATTCGATCAAGGAGGCATAAAATGGTTTGTCTTTATGAATCGCATAATGAGTCTCTGCCAGTTCCTGGCTGACCTTTAAAAATTTTGCTCCAACCAGCATTAACCCTCGGCGTTCAAGGCGCGCGATAACTTCCCCGATCAATCCGCGTTGGACACCGTCGGGTTTCACGAGCACGAGCGATCTTTCCATGTTTTTCTCCGTTTCAAGAAATGATCTCGAGACAATTGTAGTCTCGAGATCTGATTTTACCATGGCGGGCATTCCACGCCCCCCACGCCTCCGCATTCAAATTAATTGGCAGGCATTAACACTTATTTCTGGCTACTTACTTATTAGCGCAGTAATTCCTCGGCTTTTGTATAAGCATCAAGCGCATCCTGCAGTCTGTTTGCACGCATGGACGCATCTCCCAGAGTTTGCCAGATACTGATATCGACCGGGAATCGGTAAATGGCTTCTCGCAGATCATGGATTACTTCGTCGAGCAACCTGTTCTTTTTGATCAACTTTGTATACGCGTGCATGGATTCCTTAATTTGCTTGGAATCCAGAGCTGTTTGGGCAGCGGAGAGAAATTCAGCATCTTTGTCTTCAGGCGGGACGCGTGAAAGCATACCGGTCCCTCCCAGGATCTGGCGCTGTATTGGAGGTTCAACGACTGGGGGAATCGTTTTCTCACCTGGTTCTAGGACAGGGGTCTTTGCGGATTGGTCCTCAACAGGCACCCCTTCTTCAGGAAAGGGTTGCGCCGGAGATTCAAGGAATGGAATAGTTTCATCAATATCACGAGGCAATTCCTGATCCCCTATTTGTTCTGAGTTTGGGGCATTTCCAGCACCAAAATCGGTGAGTGGAACAGTCTCGCTTAGCCATTCAGGCATTTTTTCATCGGGTTTTGACTCTTTTTCCGGGGTGGTGACCGGTTCGGAATCTTTTAACCAATCGGGTAAATCCGCAACGGATGGATCTTTCTCTGGTCCCGACTGGGATTTCGACCGTGCCTTCCCCAGTGCTGCTTCAACATCATGCTTGTTCAGCCACGAGGTTATGGTTATATCTTCTTCAAGTGACGCCATTGGGCTTTCAACTGCACCGGTTTTATCCTGGACAGGTGGCTCCGGTGTGGGTGTTTGCACCCAATCTGGAGGCGCAGCGGGGCGATCGACAGGCGCTGGTGGAGTTTCATCCATTTTGGGTTTTTGTTCAGGCAATGGCAATCCTTCCAGCCAGGCATCTGTATCATCCCCCACATTGAAAGGTGGGTTTGGACTCGCCACAGGTTTATCGGTCGGAACTGCGGATGAAATGCCGAAGGATTGGTCTTGTATTCCTTCATCCTCGGGTTTTTCCGGGGTGGTTACTAAATCTTCTTGCCAGCCGCCCCTTTCACTATCGATCCGGAACGGTTCGACAGGAGTCTCTTCTATCCCAACGGATGTAACCTCAGCATCAGGCGAAATCGGCTGCTGGTTCAATTCTGCCAATTCAGTCATTTCTTGCGAAGGCTCAGTTTCTTCCAGCGCGGAGATCAATTTTTCTTCCGTATCGATAGGCTGCACAAGCTCTTCATCAAGTGCAGATTGGGGACGATCCTCATGGATAAATGATTCTCCTATTGGCTCTGACAGTTCCAGCGCTGAATTCTCATCCAACGCATTTAGCCCTTTTAACCAGGTTTCTGTATCAGCGACGGTGCTGAACGACTGGATGGGTTCATCAGCATGTTCCAACGGAGACATCCCATTGATGGATGTGTCTGGAAGCGGTTTCAATTCCTCCGCTTTGGTTTCCGGCTCGGTGCTTGCCAGGTCTTTCAACCATGCCTCCCGATCGTCAACCAAATTGAGGGGTGGGGAGGGAATCACAGGTGGGGTGTCAGGTCGAATTTCTTCCGCCTGGGCGGCGAACTGAGACTCAAGTTCAGTTGAACTGGCTGGCTCTTCCCTCGCCGGTTCTCTTCCCAACCATGATGGCTTTTCATCTGTAAAATTATTTTGAATCTGTTCAAGCGATACAACAATTTCAGGAGGTAAAATTTGAGCTGCTGATCCGGGTGCAGGTTCACTCTCGTCTTTCCCTGGCATGGAAAACGGTTCCAGGGGAAGCGTTTCACGCATCGAGGTGCTTGATTTCGGGGCAACCGGGGCTGGTACCTGTTCGCCTTCCGGTCGTAACCAATCCGGCATAACTTCTGACCGGTTTTCGGGTTTGATCAGAAGTTCATCTTCCTTTGCTCCCTGCTTGGCAGCCAAATTTTCCAGCCAGGCCATGGCGTCATCTTCTATATTAAGTGGTTTGGCTCCGTCAGCAGTCTGTAACGGAGTATCCTCGCCCCAGGCAGGCTCTTTCTGCTGATGCAACTTGGTCTCCAAAATCTCGGGAGTGGGTGCATCCGGCTGATCCGCAACGGGACTTTCTGGTTGACTTGATTCTTCCAGTTTATCTCGTTCAGGAGTTTGCACTTGCGCCGCCCCGCTTCCTGAATCCATTTCTCTTTAACCAATCCGGGAATACATTGGTATCTTTAGGTGTGGATGGAGGCAGGGTGGCTTCTTGTTGGGTTTCCTCGGCTTTAATTGATCCAAGACCGGTGAGCCATTCTGGAACGTCTCGCGCCTCTTGTGACGAGGGGGTTGATGAAAGAGGTAGGGTTCCGGGACCTTCTGGTTTTTTTCCCTGGGGTTCCAGGGATTTTAGCCAATCAGGCATATCGCCTTTATCCAGCGGCTCGGCAGGTTTTTCCGGGATGATTTCCGGTGCTACATCGGGTACATTCCCGGTGGATTTTTTCCATCCCGCGTTTTGCATCCATTCGGGCACGGATTCCTCTTCGCTTGAAGGTGTTGGTGCAGTCCCTTGAGAATCTTTTTGAGCAGCGGGGATTGGTCCGCTGGTAACAGTATCTTCCCGCGTTGGTGATGGCTCATTTGGGTTATCTTCAGCCAGTTTTATTCCCAAAGTGGTAGCCCAATTCGGCTGCTGGGAGACTGGAGCGGCTCCCGCCACATACTCCAACCGGTCCACATTCACCGCGCCGTCAGCTACCTGGTCGGAACCAAAGACAGACCCGGTCACAAACGAAGAATAAGGATCGAGCAAATGCAGTCGTTGGCGGTAAACCTGGGTGTTTTCAGTTTGCGACTCTTCTGGGAGTACATCCACCAGGACCCGTAATGCATCCAGGCAAAACGGATACTTTTTAAGCAGGTTGGCAGCCACTTCAGCCGATTCCACCTTTTGGCCTGCGCGGTAATAAGCGCGCGCCAGCATTACCTGCAAATCAGGCCGGTTGGGATCTCCTGCTAGCACCGCACGGATCTCGGCAATGGCTTGATGAAAGAGTCCGCCCTGGGCATACATATTCGCAAGTGCATCCCGGCTCAAGCGGATCTTGGGAGGTTCAATGCCATCGCGTCTCCCATACAAGCGGCGCAGTTCACTCTGGATCGCCAGGTTGGAAGGCTGGTCTTCGAAAGCACGTTCCATGTGCCAAATAGCATCATCAAGCTTGCCTTCATCATCTCGAATAATGCTCATTCCAACATGGGCAACGAAATCATCGGGCACTGCCATCAGGGTGCGCTGGAATATATCAGCTGCGTCTGTGTAGCGGCGGGCTTCGAGAAAACTTTTTCCCAGCAGCCTGTAAGTTTCGACGTGCATGGGAAATGTTTTCAGGACGTTCTGGCAGTGTGCAACTGCCTCGTCAAGTCTTCCACCCTCAATCATGGTTTCAATTTCACGATTGTATACACGCAAAGCTGCTTTGGACATGGCGCACTCCTGACCCTATTATGCACTAATCTTTATGATTATGCAATTCCAGTTTATTCTACTATTTGGGTGGTTCACTTTTTAAAAAGTATACTAATAAAAAAGAGGCAGCGGCACAACGAGGTCATTTGTCCACCCAAATGCTGGTTTGAGACCTATTTTTGCAGTATCCCTCTTTGCGGGGTCGTTTGCATATATGCTGTACAGTTTTTCCCCTTTTCGAACATGGTTTCCCACCTTTTGGTGGATAACCAAGCCAACAGCATGGTCTACCGGGTCCCCTTTAACTCGCGCGACCTGCCCCTAACGCTACGGCAGCTTCACCTATCAAGCGGGCGTTTACCCGTGATAAATTGCCGGTGCGGTCAGCGGTTATGGTCTCGATATATTTCGCCTGTGGAAATTTTCCCGGATCATCCACATAGGATACATCGCCTCCCTGTGCACTAACCAATAAACGGAATTTTTCAAATGCTGCCCCCGAGCCGAGTGCGCTTGCGCTCAACCTGCGGGCTGATTTCAAGTCGGGAGCGCGCTGTCCTAATACGAGCATATGGGCGCTAACGTGAAGGCAATGCTCTCTGAAATCCGCCGGTCCTTCGTCATGCAGGGTACTGATTGCCTCAGTTACTTCCAAAGAATTGCCCACTGCCTCGCCTAGCGGTTGATTCATGTCCGAAAGCAATGTCACGACTTTTCTTCCAGCCAATTTGCCGATGTTCTTCATCAAGGAGGCAAGCTGACGGGCTTCTTCAAGGGTTTCCATGAATGCGCCAAGGCCGACTTTTACATCTAATACAATGGCCTGCGCACCGCCGGCGATTTTTTTACACATGATGGACGAAGCGATGAGCGGGATGGATTGCACTGTCCCGGTTACATCCCGTAGCGAATATAATTTCCCATCCGCGGGAGCAAGGTCGAACGATTGGCCGGAGAGGACGATCCCATTTTCCTTAAGTTGTTTCTTGAATTCGTCGGTTGTTAGATTAACCCTGTAACCGGGAATCGATTCCATTTTATCAAGCGTTCCGCCGCTAAATCCCAGTCCGCGTCCCGACATCTTGCCTACGGGGAGCCCGCAGGCAACCGCCACCGGCAAAACAACCAGGCTGGTTTTATCTCCCACCCCTCCTGAAGAATGCTTGTCCATGGCAATGTCCACCACCCCGGAGAGGTCCAGGATTTCTCCTGAATGGGCCATCGCCATGGTTAATTCTGTAGTTTCGCGGGCGGTCATGCCATTCAACAGGACCGCCATTGCCCAAGCAGCTACTTGGTAATCAGGAATATCGCCGCGGGTGAACCCTTCAACGAAGAACTTGATTTCCTCACCGGTTAGTTCCCTTTTTTGACGCTTTTTGATTATGATATCCACCGCACGCATGGGTTGCTCCTGCTCGACTATGCGTATTGTAACTGATTTATTGTGCTGACTCAGCCATCCAATCGCTCTTTGACCACTTTCCAGACTTGATCAAACATTTCAACGGTTAAACGGCCGGTTTGAGTGTTTTGGCGACTTGGATGATAGGAGCATACCATCCAGGTTTCGGGGGTGATTTTCTTAACCGCCAGGTGGGCGAAGCGCATGTAGTTTGCCGGTATGGATAATATTCCCAAGATGCTGTCAAATGCCATTCGTCCCAATGCCACCAGGATTTTGGGATGAATCATTTCGAATTCACGTTCCAGAAACGGCTGGCAATTAGCGATTTCCTGGGAAGTTGGTCTATTATCCGGTGGTGCGCATCGGCAAATGGGAGCCGTGTATAGATCTTTTAGTTCCATACCGTCATCACGCGAGACCGAGTTTGGCTGGGATGCAAATCCGGCTCGGAATAACGCTGGGTAAAGGAAATCCCCCGAGGCGTCACCGGTAAACTGTCTCCCGGTTCGGTTCGAACCATGAGCCCCAGGTGCCAGTCCGACCGCAAAAACGTCGCGCACGTTCGTCGCCAAATCCAGGCACCGGTTTACCCCAGTATTCCCAATTTCGATATGCGCTTCGCTTTTCGCGTGCAACGCGCTCCCGCCACTCCACCAAACGCGGGCAGAGCCGGCAGGACACGATTTCAGCGTTGAGATCTTTAAAATTCACTCCCAGATTCTACCTTACAACCAGGCAATATATTATGAATGAACAAAATCCAACCCTGGTGCTTGTTGAGCTATGATATTTTGCAGAAAAGGACTAAACTTGTCATTATTATCAGGAGGAAGGCATGAAACCATTCCGGAAAAATGTGGCAATTGCGATTGATGGAGGCGGTATTCGGGGGGTAATCGTTACCAGGGCCTTGTCGGTGTTGGAAAATCACCTAGGGAAAACGGTATATGAGATCTTTCGCTTGGCCGCGGGAACATCGACAGGGTCGATCATTTCCGCTGGTATCGGGGTCGGGTTAACCGCCGCCCACATGCACGACCTTTATATCAGCCTGGGCGAAACGATCTTCAAGAAGACCTGGCGTACGTTTTTCTGGCCTCTGACGCGTTTCCGCTTTCCTCATGAACCGCTAATCAATGCCCTGCACGAACACCTGGGTGATAGGAAAATGGGTGATTTTTGGACCGCGAATCCGCCGACGGACGTGGTTATCACCACCTTCGACCTGCTCGCGAACAAAACCTGTTTCATCAAGCCGTGGAAGCGGGAGTACAAGTATTGGCCGGTCATCCGGGCTGTGCTCGCTTCCAGTTCCATCCCAACTTATTTCCCGGTCGTCGCCGGGCGCTACGTGGATGGTGGAGTTGGCTCGTACGCAAACCCATGTTATCTCGCCGCCTACGAAGCACGTTTTTGTTTGAAATGGAACCCGGCAGAAACCACGTTGATCAGTTTGGGAACAGGACGTGATCCATCAAAAATCTCACCGGGTCAACCGGAACGATTTATGGCCTGGGATTGGCTCGCCCCGACCCTAGATGCATTCCTGACCTCAGCGGATGATCAGCAGGTCCACCTGGTGGATACATTTTTCCGCGATCTGGATTTCCGCCGGTTCCAGGTGGATCTGAAGGAGTCACTCCCCCTGGACGATCCGCACCAGATCCCGAGACTTGTGGAATATGGTGAAATCATGGGGAAGAAGATCCTGGCAGATCAATACGACCGTGCTTTGGGTGTTGTGCCGGAGTTGCCTGCAAGCAAGCGGGCAATCCCTGTTTAGTAAATAAACATCGCATCCCCAAAAGAATAAAACCGGTATTGTTCGCGTTTGGCAGCCTCATACGCCATGAGTATTTGATCGCGTCCGGCAAAAGCGCTGACCAGCATGATCAACGTTGATTTGGGGAGATGGAAATTGGTGATCATGGCATCCACAATTCGAAATTTAAACCCGGGCAGGATAAATAAACTGGTCGGGCCGCTGAAGGATAGGATGCCATTTTTACCTGCCCTGGCTGCAGATTCAAGTGTTCTTACCGACGTCGTTCCTACCGCAATAATTCGCCCACCTGATTCATGGGTTTGAGTGATGGCCTCCACTGTGGCAGGCGGGATTTCACACCATTCGGTATGGATTTGGTGCTGTTCCGGGTCACCTTCCATCACTGGCGCAAAAGTATCCAACCCAACATGGAGCGTTACTTCGGCAAATTTTATTCCCCCGCTTTTAAGCTCGTCCATTAGCCGCGATGTAAAATGCAGGCCTGCGGTGGGTGCGGCTGCAGACCCTGGGTCACGTGCGTAAACGGTCTGATAGCGTTCAGGATCCTTGAGCGGTTCATGGATGTAAGGTGGGAGTGGGACAGTGCCGACTTTCGGAAAAAACGGTTCGATCGGTTCGGTAAACCGGATCCGGCGGCGGGAACCGTCCAACAACTCAACGATTTCCGCAGCTGGACCCTTCTCGATGGTAATGTCTTTACCTGCCGACAATCCCTTCCCGCCCACCAGGCATTCCCATGTCAGGTAATCTTCCCGGTGAAGCAGCAGGATTTCCACCTTGCCCCCCGTCGGTTTTCGGGCATAGATCCGTGCCGGGATGACTCGTGTCCGGTTTACGACCAGCAAGTCTCCAGGTTTCAGGAAACGACCGATCTCCTTGAACCCCCGGTGCTCGACTTCTCCGGTATTGCGATTTAAGACCAGCAGGCGTGACGAATCACGCGGCTCCACCGGAGTCTGCGCAATATATGAGGCTGGAAGATCATAATCAAAATCGGAAGTCTTCAACGTGCCTCGTATTTCATAAAAAACCAAATTTCTGTGTCTTGCGGTTATTTAGGATATCGATTGTTAGAATGAGGGCAGAATCTGATCAAACAGGGAAATTTACTATGGAGTTCTTACTCCACAAAACTAGATTAATTTTGGTTGGACTGTTTCTGTGTACTCCACCCCCAGGTGATCGTACGCAGCCTTGGTTGCAACCCTGCCCTGGGGCGTCCGGTCAAGGAAGCCTAGCTGCAGAAGGTAAGGTTCCACCACATCCATGATGGTTTCTGGCTCTTCGCTGATGGCTGCGGCTATGGTGTTCAAACCCACCGGGCCTCCGCCATATTTCTGGATCACGGTTTTCAGTACCCGCCGGTCCAGGTCGTCGAGTCCGAGTGGATCCACCTGGAGCAGGTCAAGTGCATCCTTTGCACCAGCGCGCGTCACAGTACCGTCCGAGCGCACCTGTGCATAGTCTCGCACCCGCCGCAGGAGGCGCAGCGCTACCCGCGGCGTGCCCCGCGCCCGGTGAGCGATCTCTTCCACCCCGCCCTCGTCAGCATCCAGCTTCAACTTGCCTGTGGCGCGCCGGACGATGGCTTTCATCGCCCGGATATCGTAGTAATCCAATCTGTAGACAGCGCCGAAGCGCGCCCTCAATGGGGCGGTCATTAATGCCAGACGTGTGGTGGCACCCACCACGGTGAAACGCGGGAGTTTCAAACGGATGGAACGCGCTGAGGGGCCTTTGCCAATGATGATATCAAGGGAGTAATCTTCCATCGCCGGGTACAGGATTTCTTCCACTGCCTTGCCCAGGCGGTGGACTTCATCAATGAAAAGCACATCTCCAGCCCTTAGGTTGGTTAGGATGGCAGCCAAATCCCCCGCACGTTCGATCGCTGGCCCAGATGTGATCTTGATATTGACGTTCATCTCATTTGCCACCACGTGTGCCAGGGTGGTCTTCCCAAGTCCAGGAGGTCCGTAGAACAGGACGTGGTCTAGCGCTTCTCCCCTCTGGCGAGCTGCTGCGATCAGGATCGCAAGGTTTTCCTTTACCTGGTCCTGTCCAATCAGGTCGGATAACAATTGAGGTCGCAGGGTTTGGTCCAGGCGGTCATCGGGTTTCGGTTCCGGGTCGAGGACTCGTTTTGATGGGTTCGTCATGAAGTTTATTATACCCATGTTCCAATCCGGCAGTCATGGAATTGTTGCTATAATCGAAATCATGCAGGAAAAAGAAATCACTGATTTCATCCTGGACGGGTTGAACAAATCCCACAGCCGCGATGACATCCTGATGGCAGTATGCCGGAACTCTGGCTTACATTGGGAAGAAGCTGAAGCTCTGCTGGACCGCATCCAGGAAGAGAACGAGATTGCCATCACACGTCACCAATTCCCCCTCATGATGGTCGTGGCATTGGTTTTCTTTACAGCTGGAATTTTCTTAACTGGGTATGGAGGGTACGGCATCTACTTGGGGTTTACCCCCCAGGGAGGTATGCCGAACGACTTGACCACGTATTTCATGCCTGTCCTTCGAGTGGGACTTGACCCGTTCCATGTAATAATGGCATTAATCCCGGCCTACCTCAAATTTATGTTGGTTTTCCTTTTCAGCCCTGTTTCTGCAGCCATCCTTGGGGTTTCAATGATCGTCGGGAGCCTGATGGGGATAAGAACGAGCTGGACAGCAATTCTCCGTCGAAAATGACGGATAATTTTTCTCTTAGTTCACCTGGAGGACGATCAGTTTGGGATGTCGTGGGTGCATAAATAAATCGACGATGGTCGGGTTGGGAGTTCCTTTCGCTTGTGGGAAATGCCTTTTTCCAGTATCCTTGACCCATGGATCCTTGCATCAGCATCATCACCCTGGGGGTTTCAGACTTGGAACGCTCAATTATTTTTTATCGAGCTGGGTTGAGCCTACCCACCAATTATAAAGATGGGGAAGGAATAGCATACTTTCAACTGACTGGGACCTGGCTGGCACTATATCCATCCAACGCGCTGGCGGAAGATGCCTGCCTGCCACCAGGCCGAAACCGTTTTGGTGGTTTTACATTGGCCCACAATGTCTCGAGCAAGGAAAAAGTTGACCAGTTGATCGGGCAGGCGGTTGCCAGTGGTGCCAAGCTCCTTAAACCCGCTGCTGATACCTATTGGGGTGGCTACTCCGGTTATTTTTCCGATCCGGACGGTCATCCCTGGGAGGTAGCCTGGAATCCCAATTTTCCCTTGGAGTGAAATTCCATGAGTGATTTTTTTGCCTTTCCAAAAGATTTTGTTTGGGGGTGCGCATCTTCTTCCTACCAGGTGGAGGGCGCATGGAATGAGGATGGAAAGGGACCGTCCATCTGGGACACCTTTGTGCATTCGCCAGGTCACATCATTAACGACGAGACCGGGGATGTCGCGGTGGACCATTATCATCGTCATAAAGAAGACGTGGCTCTCATGAATAAGCTTGGTCTGGTTGCCTATCGGTTTTCCATCGCCTGGACCCGCATCCTGCCAGCGGGAACCGGGGTGGTAAACCAGTCTGGGCTGGACTTTTACGACCGGTTAGTGGACGAGTTGCTAAAGTACAAGATCGAGCCCTATATTTGCCTGTTTCATTGGGACCTACCGCAGGTGCTTCAGGATAAAGGGGGCTGGCCTAACCGTGATACTGCCTTGGTATTCGCCGATTACGCCCGTGTTGTGACCGAACGATTGAGTGACCGGGTCAAATCCTGGATGACGCACAACGAACCATGGGTGGCAGCAATGGCTGGTTATTTTTCGGGGGAACATGCTCCGGGAACAAAAGATATCCAATCGGCTTTTAAAGCCCTGCACCATCTTCTGCTTTCACACGGGCTGGCTTTTGAAGCGATGCATGCGGTTGCAAAACATCCCATCAAGGTGGGAATCACCTTAAACTTAAACCCGGTTCATCCTGCATCGGAATCCAACAGGGACAAGGGCGCTGCTTTACGAATGGATGCAGTCCTTAATCGTGCAACCCTGGATCCTTTATTAAAAGGGACTTCGCCCATCCAGGAATTTGCCATTGGAAAACTTCTTTCGAAGTCCCTGATCAAACCCGGCGATTTGGAAAAGATAAGGAATCTTGATTTACTTGGGGTGAATTATTATGCTCGCACAGTCGCAAAATATGATCGGAAATTCCCAGTGGTTGCTGCCTCGCAGGTTCAGCCGGAAGGCAATGAATACTCCGGCATGTGGGAAATTTATCCTGAAGGTATTTACGAACTGCTCAAGCGTATCTGGAAGGATTACCAGCCGAAGTGCGACCTTATGATCACCGAGAATGGCATCCCGGTGCCCGACGGGTTGGATTTTGACGGCCGTGTGCGCGATGAACGCCGCGTCCGCTACCTTCGCAATCACCTCGCCCAGGTTCATCGCGCCATGTCTGAGGGGGTGCCCATAAAAGGTTATTTCCATTGGTCCTTGATGGACAATTTCGAATGGGCTCACGGATACGGGCAGCGCTTCGGTCTTGTATATGTTGATTTTAAGACTCAGCAGCGCATCGTCAAAGACAGCGGGCGCTGGTTTTCCGAGGTTATCCGGGAAAACGGCTTCGAGTATTAACAAATGGGCTTGCATTATCTGGCAGGTGTAGCGCTTGGGATTTTTGGCGGTATCCTGACACAGTTTGGGCAATTACTCGAAAAACGGGCTGTCAATCAAATTAGAAACGATCACCAGCATGGATTTTTCCGACGCTTGGTTAAAAGTCCTGTTTGGCTGTCGGGAGTGGTATTTGGCTTGGGCGGTGGAACAGCTGCCTATATGCTTGCTCAAAGTACGATCGGGCCTGCGCTGACCCCCGGGCTGATGGCAAGTGGATTGGTCGTTTTAGCGGTCGGTTCTGTCCGGATGAACCGGGAAACCCTTAATGTCTCCGAGAAGGTTGGGATCGCATTAATCGATCCTCGGAATCCTTTGCCTTGGTTTGAGCAGGCTGGCAATTAATTCAGTTCAGGTAAGAATTATGCTCGCTGACCCGAAAGCATTGCAAAGGATCGTGGCATTTACAGTACTTTTTTTAACCATGAGTATCATTGCGCGAAGTCTATCGCCTCGCATAAAAAAACGCAAAGGTATGTTAATCGCATTGGCGAACGGATTCCTGTCATGCCTTTCAGATTTTTGGATCAATCCTTTGTTGGCTTTGTTGATTATCGTCCTGTACGGTCACGGCTCCCTTTCCCAATCGATCATCTTTTCCATCGCCGCCCTCATCTTGATGATGTGCGCCACGGTAATAACCTGGCAGAATCAACTGGCTTTTAAATACGCCCAGGCCAGCAATGTTGTACCGGTGGCACAGGTACCGATTCAGATCGCACCGATCCTGGTATATTTTTTTATCTTTGGTCTTACTCCTCCAGGTTCGTTATCCGTTTTCTACATCTTGTTGGGAACCACGCTCACTATTGTTGCCGGATTCCTGCTTGGACAGAGGCAGGAAGAACTGTATGAATAGGAGAAATTTAATGCGTCGGTTGATCACCTTATCGCTTACCCTCCTTGTCCTTTTTAGCATCGCCGCGCCTGCCTCTGCCAGCAGCACGATCCGGGTTTACTACTCCGGCCCGAAGGATAACAGTGTCTATATTGCCCTCACACTGGCTCCGCAAGGAACTTTCTCCCTTGTCAGCGACCCTGCCCAGGCGGATGTCTTTGTGCTGAACGGCATCATCCCAGATCCGGCACTCATTGCCAGCCAGGTCCAGCGTGGGGCGGGGCTCGTCCTTATCCTCGGCCCCGGGATGTCTGCCGCAGATGTCGAAGCAATAGGTGGGATTCCAGTGACGCTTTCGGAAATAACCGCTGCCGCAAGTCTGACGGATATAAAAATCAACGACCCGCTTGTAAAGCAAATTATTTGGAACGGTGCGCCGCAGGTTCGTGAACGTATGCAGGTACTGACACCAGTCTCTTCTGTTCAGCCGCTGGTAACCGATTACGAAAGCGGGGACTGGGTTTTATGGGCGGGAAACAAGCCAAATATTTACTTTTTCAATGCTTACCTGACTAATTATACTGACCCGCAATCGCAAAAAACAACCGCTTACAACCCACAAATACAGGAATGGGCATATTTCAACTACCTGGTTTATCATCTCACAGTTCGAGCTGCAAGCCAGTCACCCCTTTCCTTCGCAGATTACCCTGCCTCTCCCGTCCCTCACAATTTCGACCGGAACATCCTCTTCCTCGTCATGGGATTAATGTTGATTACCACTTTCGGTGCATTCGTCCTTGTGCGAAGGTATAGCCTTAAGCATCCGGAGGAGCTGGATAAAATTGTCTCTGATCGCAAGAGTTTCGAAGTTCGTGAGGCGAAAACCGAATGGGAAGAGGTTGGATTCCATCGCCCATTGGGAGGTTTCTTAGTTGCACTGAGCATTGGGCTTATTTTCTTCATCCCGCTCATCATTTACCAAAACCTGATCCTGCCTACCTACATTCTCCCATCAGCCCAAGCGTTGGGTATTTGGGGACGGGTGACCCAATTCTTCAATCTGGCTTGGTTCTTTTTTGATATGGGGACGAGCATTGCCTTCATTAAATTTCTCTCCGAACATCGCGTGAATGATCCCAGGAAGGGCATCCAATACGGTCAAGTATTTGTTTGGTGGCAAGCGCTTTCGGGAGCAGTCCAGGTAACACTCGTGATTGCCCTGGCAAGCACGGTTGCGCCCCGCTCGGCATACGCCCTCTATGCATGGAGCGTGATCATCCATTCCTTCATCCAAATTCCCGGTTTTTTCCAAGTGATGAGGCATGCGCTGACCGGCTTCCAGCGCCTGGATTACAGCCGTCTCCTGGATATCGCTTTGAACGTGGTCCTGCCGATGCTGGTCCAGCCGGTATTCGTCTTAATCATGTTCGCCTGGGGTCGCGCCCACCCAATCTTTGGGGGGGCAATGGGTGGCCTGCTTGGCATGGGATTTGCTGCCTACGCCGCCGAATTGCTGACTTTCCTTTTCGGTCTTTACCTGTATCGCAGGGTGGGATATAACGCCCGCATCCTTTTCCTCGCCCATTTTGACTTGGAGGTGGTCAAGACCAGCTTCAAGTTTGGGGTATTTGAAATGCTCGGCTCGGCTGCCTGGTCATTCGGGCAGGCAATGGAAATCGCCATCACGCAGGCACGCCTGATAAATTATGCAGAAATCTGGGGGAACTGGGGGCTGGCGCAGAATTTTATTTTCGCTTTCAATGTTACCCAAACGCTAAACGATGGGGTTATGCCGGCAATATCTGAAGCCATTTCACACGGTAAACGTGTTTTGAGTCAGTATTACAGTGTCATGGCATACAAGTACAACGGCCTCACCAGTGCCTTTATCGGTGCTGTCTTGCTGGCGGTGGCTCCAAAGTTCATCCTCGGCTCTACCGGCGCTGAGTTCCAGCGCGCTGCCATCTACGTGATTCCCCTCACCATCTGGGGAGCGGTTCAGTTCCCCTCCTGGGTGGGCGATAACGTGCAGTTGGGTTCCAACAAGCCCTGGCTAAAATCCATCCTCGTCTTTTCTGAGCAGATCGTCCGGGTCGTACTAGCTTGGTTCCTGCTTGCCCGTTTTCAGGTGACGGGGTTGATCATCGCTTACTTTGTTGGATTGTTTACCAAGGGTTTTGCTGCGTACATCATCAATCATAAAATCTGTTTCCCGCAGCGGTTTTATATCTGGCAGTCACTGGTAGCGCCATTGCTGGCTGGTGCCGCACATTATTTTGTCCTGTGGGTCATAAGCAGTTTAATATGGAAAGGTGATCAGATCACCAGTGTGTTGATCTTTTTCATCGGCATCCTTCCAAGCTTTCCGCTGTTCATGTTCCTTTATGGATTGTTCGGTGGGTGGGACAAGGATACTCTCGCAGAGCTGAAGGATGCCGTTTCGTTGACCGGTAGTGTTCGTTGGTTAACCCGCTGGGGTATCTACGAACCAACGGCCCTCGGAGCACGTATAAGTCCCTTGAATAATCACTTCCCAATCACCAATCGGCTTGCCGCCATGGAAGAAGCCAGGAAATTAACTGCAGAAAAGGTCAAATTATAAACAGGATATCCGCGTTTGCGGGTTCGATTAAACTGGACAATGGCCGCATACTCGGTTACGCTGAGTTTGGAGATCCAAGTGGCGCGCCTGTGTTTTTCTTCCACGGTACTCCTGGTTCACGCTTCTTCCGGCCTCCTGATGAGGTCACCTCTCTCATGGGTGTGCATCTGGTCTGTGTGGACCGCCCTGGGTATGGGTTATCCAGCTTTCAGCCTGGACGGGGTTTTCTGGATTGGCCAAAGGATATTCTTCAACTGGCAGATTCCTTGCGCTTGGGAAAGTTTGCGGTCGCGGGTCATTCGGGCGGTGGACCTTATACTTTGGCCTGTGCTTATGCTCTGCCTGGACGTGTGCGTTCCGCGGCAGTAATCTCCGGCGCAGGACCGCTCGAAACACCCGAAATCACGAACGACATGTCTGTAATTAATAAATTTGGATTAAAAGTGGGACGTTTCATTCCTTGGCCACTCTGGCGGGTTATGGTCTGGTTCATCTATCACCGTCGCGCGGCTGACCCCGCAGCAGAAATCGTACGCGGTTCCGGTCACCGCCCCCAGGCCGACGAACAACAGATGCGGAAACCGGATGTCCGGGAAGCCTGTATCAAGTCTGAGCTGGAATCATTCCGAGGCGGGCTGCGCGGTCTTGCTTGGGATACCCGCCTACTCACTCGACCATGGGGGTTTCGCCTGGAAGATATCCGATTACCTGTCCATCTTTGGCAGGGAACTGATGATGACCTGGCAACGCCGGCAATGGCTCGTCATATGTCAGGGAAAATCCCTGCTTGTAAGATCACAATTTTTGAGCACGAAGCTCACCTGCTTTTATTTCCCCATTGGGGAGAAATATTGACACAGCTCTTGGTGGAGTGACTATGCGCAATATACACGTTGTATCTCACACTCACTGGGACCGCGAGTGGTACCTGACCTTCCAGCTGTTCCGCCTGAAACTCGTCCGCCTGGTTGACGGGCTGCTCGACCTCCTGCAGAATGACCGGGATTTCAAATACTTCATGCTCGACGGCCAGACTATTGTGTTGGACGATTACCTGCACATGCGCCCTTCCATGGAATCCATTCTGCGCGAGCACATCCGCAAAGGACGGATTATCATTGGTCCCTGGCATATCCTGCCGGATATGTTTCTGGTCGGCCCTGAAGCGCACATCCGTAACTTGCAGCAGGGAGATCGCACGGCCCAAAGGTTTGGGTCGAAAATGATGATCGGCTACATGCCCGATTCATTCGGGCACATCGGTCAGGTCCCCCAGATCCTGCGCGGGTTTGGGATCGATGTGGCTGCCCTTTGGCGCGGGGTGGATGACGGACCTGCTGAATTCTGGTGGCAGTCGCCCGACGGCTCACGCGTGCTATTAGCATATTTCCGCGAAGGCTATGGCAACGGGGCTGACCTCCCAGCCGATAATCTTGAGCAATTTGCCAGGATGGTCGGCGAAAAAGGAGATACACTCGCTTCGGCCACGCCACTCTCTGAATTGCTGGTCATGTACGGCACCGACCATATGGAACCACCCCTCAACACCTCCGAAGCCATCGCTTATGCCGACGAGATGCTACGCGGTAAGCATGTCATCCACTCCACCCTGCAGCGTTATGTGGATGCGGTGAATGGCTCAATTAAAAAGCAAAATATCGAACTCCCCACACTGGTCGGAGAATTGCGCTCCTGCCGGCGGATGCACCTCCTTCCCGGGGTATTGTCCTCGCGCATGTGGATCAAGCAGCGCAATCATGCCTGTGAAACCCTGCTCACCAAATGGGCTGAACCATTCTCCACCTGGCAGGAGAGGGTTGCTGGTTCCCAGCCCGGTATCCTCGCTGGTAAATCCGGGATCCTGGAACAGACTTGGCGACTTCTGATGGAAAACCACCCGCATGACTCCATCTGTGGTTGCTCTGTTGACCAGGTCCACCGGGAGATGAAAGTCCGATTTGACCAGGTTGAGCAGGTCGGGGAAGAGATCACCAGGCAGTCGCTGGATGGAATAGCCGGAGCGGTGACCACCGAAAGGGTGATGCTATCCCCAGAAAAAACGGTGTCCGGGTCTCTGGTAGTTTTCAATCCTTCTTCCTTCGCACGAACGGATGTACTCACCGCGGATATGGAACTTCCCCCTAATGTCAGTGAGTTTGACATCCTCGATGAGAACGACAAGGTTCTTTCGTACCAGGAACGTGGTTTGGGGAACCACGAGATCATCAATTTCGAATTTGATGGGCGAGGCTTGCAAAATGCTATTGGTAATATCAACGAGGGGCGGGCTGCCGGGATGACCATCCAGGAGATTAAAATCCGCCGCCAGGGAGCCGAGGTGTACGTAGAAACCATCATGGCGGAAGGAGGGGAACCAAACATTTCCGCCTGGTATGCCGGGCGCAAAGAGATCGACAGGTACATTGCCGATCCCTCCATCACCACCTACCATGTGCGCGCCCGTTCCACCTCAGCTGCCCGTATCCTGCTCAGCGTCCCGGATGTTCCGGCTTTGGGTTACCGCACCCTGTGGATTAGTCCCCGCACCCCTGAAACGAAGCCTCCCGTCCGACTCAATTGGATGGTTAAGCTTCTACTTCCATTGGCACGCCTGCCTTTCCTCCAGGCACTGGCAACCCGCAAACGCTATGCCAAACCTCCCTATAAGATCGAGAATGATTATTTCTCAGTCGAAGCGCACAACGACGGCACACTCACCCTTTCAGACAAAAAGACCAACCGAACTTTCCAGGGTCTCAACCACTTTTTGGACGGCGGTGATTGCGGCGATGAATACAATTATTGCCCTCCCCCTGCAGACCGGGTCGTTGCAGCACGTTTAAACCACGTAAGTGTTTCACGCGGTCCCGTGCAGCAGTCGCTTGACCTCGAGTTGGAACTGTCCACCTCCCTCTCGCTCTCTTCGGATCGGAAATCACGTTCGAAGCAAAAAGTGGCTATACAAATCACATCGACCATTTCGCTTACCAACAGTGTCCCGCGCCTGGATATTCATACCCGCGTGGACAACCGCGCCCGTGACCACCGTTTGCCGCGTACATTTCCCGGCTACATTTCCGACCGGACTTGGCGTTCATGACGGGCATTTCGAGGTCGTCGAACGGGTGGTTGGCATCCCCCCCTTCGATGAGACCTGGGTGGAACAGCCTCGCCCCGAGGTCCCCCAGCGTGCATTTACCAGCGTCAGCGACGGCAAGGAGGGGCTCACGGTCGCTAACCGTGGTTTGACGGAGGTCGAGGTCCTGAAGAATCCGGCCGGGAATGCCGAGATTGCCCTTACCTTGATGCGCTGCGTGGGTTGGTTGTCGCGGGATGATTTCTCCACCCGTAAAGGGCATGCGGGTCCATTCCTCGAAACCCCCGAGGCGCAGATGCCCGGTACCTGGTCGTTCGATTATTCAATCATTCCTCACGCCGGCGATTGGCGCAATGCCTATGAACAAGCATACGGTTTCGAAACTCCCCTGCGACTGGCTCGCACGGGCATGCATCCCGGCTCCCTCCCAAATTCCGCTTCTTTCATCAAAGTAAATTCAGCTGAATTTGTTGTCAGTGCGGTCAGGCAAAGCGAAGATGGAGAAGGCTGGCTGGTGCGCGGCTATAACATCACCAATGACCTGATTCAAGTGACCCTGCTGCCTTGGAGGCTATTTAAGAAAGTGGAGCAGGTGAATTTAGTTGAAAAAAAACTGGCTGCGCTGAAACCTGATCGGGATGGCTCCATCAACCTCCCGGTTAAAGGTCATGAGATCGTAACCATATTGTTCCGGGATTAAACCGATCAGGTCGACCTTTGCGGTCGACCTGTTTTTTTTTCGGATATTTATCTGGAATTTAAGTAGTGGATGGATGCGGTCAGCGCCGCACCAAAAACCCCCACCCACACCCCCAACACAGCATAAGCATATATGTCCAGGGATAACCCAGGAATGATATATAGGATGGCAGCCGCTAGTGCCTCGACTAACCCTGCTGCCAGCAGCCATTTTCCGCTGTATGCGTTGACCGGGTACCAGATCTCGGGGTTTTCCATCGTTTTCTTCACCCTGAATCCGTACAGCCCGTTTGGGGGAATCTTTCCTAGGATCAATGGTATCGAAATCCCGGCCAAGAGCAGCCCGGCGAAAACGAACAACAATAATAAGACGACCATGCCCGCTTCCTTTCGGTTGGGTTTCTCCAGAATATCATTTGGATTAATGCTTTCCTGAGAATCAATTCGGAATCAGGGGAAATTAAATTTATTTTTATTCTTGGCAAATTATAGCATCCCTGCCCATTATCTTGCTATAATGGGCGTATGACTGATTTCTCCCTTTCCCCAGAGCACCTGATGGTGCAGAACATGGTGCGCGAGTTCGCGCAAAAAGAGGTCGCGCCGGTGATCAAGGAATGCGATCGGCAGCAACAAATGGCGGATTTCGTCTTGCCGCGAATGGGCGAGCTGGGTATCTTGGGCATCTGCTTGCCTGTAAAATATGGCGGGCAGGGCATGGACTACATCGCCCTCGGGCTTGCTTGTGAAGAATTGGAGGTGATCGACACCTCGCTGCGGGTGGTAATGTCCGTTCACGTCGGGTTGAACAGCATGGCTCTCTTTCAATGGGCTACCGAGGAACAGAAGCAGTGCTTCCTCACACCCCAGGCCCAGGGGAAAAAGATTGCATGTTTCGGGTTGACCGAGCCCGGGGTTGGTTCGGACGTGGCTGCCATGGTCAGCACGGCACGCCGCAAGGGCGACGAATATATTTTGAACGGTGAGAAAATGTGGATCTCCCTCGCCACCAAGGCTCACCACTGCCTGTGGGTAGGACGCACCAACCCGGAGGCTGCCGATCCCCACGAAGGTCTTTCCGCCTTCCTGGTGGAACTGAACCGCCCTGGTGTCACCACCGGCGATATACATGGAAAATTGGGCGTTCGCGCTGGTTCCACCGGCTGGATCGCCTTCCAGGATGTCCATGTACCCGCCTCCAACCGGATCGGGGAAGAAGGGGAGGGTTTCAAGATCGCCATGAGCTGCCTGGACAATGGGCGCTACACGGTGGCATCAGGCGCAACTGGTTTGATCCGCGCCAGCCTCGAAGCCAGTGTCCGTTATGCAAAGGACCGGCACGCCTTCGGTCGTGAGATCGCAAAAACGCAGCTCATCCAGCAGAAGATCGCCCGCATGGTGCAGTCCTACGAGATGGCGCGCCTTTTATACCTGCGCGCGGGTTGGATGAAGAACAAGGGTCAGCGTAATACTCGCGAGACCTCGTTGGCAAAGTGGTTTGCCACCGATGCCTCCTTCGACGCTGCAAACGAGGCTGTTCAGATCCATGGCGCGTATGGATACAGCGACGAGTATGACGTGGAGCGCTACTTGCGCAACTCCAAGGGCGCGGTCATCTACGAAGGCACCAGCGAGATCCACCAGCTCCTGCAAGCTGGCTATGCGCTGGGTTACCGTGAAGATGCGCTGTTGCGTTGCGAATTGCCTTCGTACGATTTAAAATTTTGGTCGGAATAGTTTTCCACCCCTTAGAACACTCCAGGAGCTGATCGAACAAAAAATCCGGTGTCACCACCGGATTTTTCCTATTCGCTCTTTTTGATCAACTCCCCCACCTTTTGCCGGAACAAATGCATGTCGAAGGGCTTGGTCCAAATATCGTTCGCCCCGGCCTCCAGCGCCTGAGTGCGTTCCCGGTCGCTGCTCATGGCAGTCAACATGACGATCGGGATTTCCCTTGCGTACGGCAGCAGCCGCATGTTCCGGCACAACTCGTACCCGTTCATATCCGGCATCATCACATCCAGGATGGCCAGGTCGGGTTTTTTCTGCTCGACCAATTTTAAGGCATCAGTGGCATTCAGGGCGGTCGTCACCTCGTAGCCTTCCATTTCCAGGATCTTTGATAGCAGGACCAGATTCATGTCATTATCGTCGACAATCAGGATGTGATGGGTCATGCGGGTTACCACCTTTCGCTTTAGAATACCCGATTAACTGGTAAATCGTCAAGTCGTAAATCGATTTTTCCGTTACGGGTATTTGATACATCCCAGCAGTGAAGCTGCTCGGCTATAATAGACAAAATAGGAGGCCTCATGCCCAACATTTATCCTTCTGCTCATCCTTTGGTCGCTCATAAATTATCGCGCCTGCGCGACAAGCGCACCGAGCCAAAGAAATTTCGCGAACTCGTCCGCGAAATTTCTGCATTGTTGGCCTACGAAGCAACTGCTGACCTGGTAACCGTCCCCCGCCAGGTTGAGACACCCCTCATCTCGACTACCGGCGTGGAACTGATGGAAAAGATCGGCCTGGTGCCCATCCTGCGCGCTGGGTTGGGCATGGTGGAGGGGGTTTGGGAGTTGATGCCCACTGCCGAGGTCTGGCATATCGGTATTTTCCGTGATGAAAAGACGCTCCGCCCGGTGCAGTATTACAACAAGCTGCCGGTCGAGCCTACCGTTTCTGTCTGCCTAATCCTGGACCCGATGCTCGCCACCGGTGGTTCTGCCGTAGCGACAACAGATATACTTAAGCGTTGGGGGGTTAAGAAGATCAAGTTCGTCGGCATCATCGGCGCACCCGAAGGCATTGCCGCCATGCAGAAAGTACATCCGGACGTGCCCATTTTCCTTGCCGCGATCGACGACCACCTGAACGAACACGGCTATATCGTCCCGGGTCTGGGAGATGCAGGTGACCGTCAATTTGGGACTGGCTGACCACTTCATCAGCCGATATCGACCCCGGTTAATCTTGACAGGATTTGGTGAATAATAAATAGCGGGATGATCAGCATGATATGCAGGCTCCCGCTGAGCCCGAAGATCATCGCCAGGGCTCCCAGAAATTGATTGAAACGCGGTGCCAGGTTGGTCAGCATCCACGTCCCCGCCCCTGCCAGAATCGCAACCCCCACCAGCCCAGCCGCCAGGATCCCAAGCGGGAGCCACGCATGCCGATCGGATTGCGAAGGCAGCATCGTGCTGCTTATCGTAAAGGCGAGGTAGAACCACAGCCAGAAATCCTGCGAAGCAGGCACCCCTCTCAACAATCCCAGGAAGATCTCCCAATCGTTCACACGGATCGCATCCCATAACGGGATTAAGTGCAAAAAATAAATGGCTGTGGCTGCCACGAAAGCGCTGCCCGTCATCAGCGGGGCTGCTCCTATCAATGCATCCCGCACAAACCCGCCGGAAGCTGTCTCCACGTATCCGAGGCGGAGTTTCCCGTTTGCCTGGGCCTGGGGGATCAGCGAAAACTTACCTGTCTGTACTCCCAGGATTTTCGCCGACAGGAAATGACTGAGTTCGTGCATCAACACCCCGGGAAAGAAGATCAACGCAAAAAGCACCTGGCTTACTCCAGCAGATCGCGTCACGATCAGCATCACTGCCTGGATCTCTCGGTGCAGGGCTCGCTGGAGAAAAATGAAGATTGTTAAGGCAGCGAGCAGCCACAGTAATCCGCGAAACGCAGCTACAGTTGTCAAGGCGTTACTCCAGGCTCGAAATGCTCCCTCTGCCAGATAAAAACATTAGGATCTTTGGTGAAAATTTTCGCTGCTATTAGTGTCGTTGTGCAGCCGCACGTACAATGCTTAGGAATTCTTCCACCTTCAGGCTCGCCCCTCCCACCAGTGCTCCGTCGATCTCGGGCATACCAAAAAACTCGGCTGCATTTACCGCTGTAACTGACCCGCCGTATAAGACTCGCGCCCCCTGTGCTGTCGTTTCCCCGTACATTTCTGCCAATGGTCTGCGGATGAAATCCTTTATGACCATGTTCGCATTTTCCGCGCTGGAGGCTTTCCCGGTGCCGATCGCCCACACAGGTTCATAGGCGATCACGACTAGTTTTGCAAAATCAGCGTCGAGGCCATTAAGTCCTGCCCGAATTTGTCGGGAAACAACTTCCTCTGTTCTCCCGGATTCGTATTCCGCCAGAGTCTCTCCCACGCATACGATTGGGATGAGGTTAGAATTGTTAGCCGCGGCGGTTTTCTTCTTCACACTATCGTCGGTCTCACCGAAGTAAGCCCGTCGTTCGGAATGTCCCAGGATCACGTATTTACAGAATTCCGCCACCATAGCGCCTGCCACTGCGCCTGTGAAAGCCCCCTTGGCTTCCCAATGCATATCTTGCGCTCCAACCCCGATATCGGTGCCTGCCAGCAAGGCTGACACGGGGAAGATCGCCATGTATGGCGGGCAGAGCACCTTCTCCACTCCCGTCACCGCCCCCAGCTCTTTGCTCATCTCTGATACCAGCGCCCGTGCCTCGGCGATGGTCTTATTCATTTTCCAGTTTCCAGCTACGAACGGTTTCCGCATGATAGTTTATTCCCTTTTCTCATCAATTATGTAACATCAAAGATAAGCAATATTTGTATAGTTATTGGCTATGCGATATACTGCTTATTTGCGCTCACAACAGCCAAATTGAACGCAGGACGGGGTTGTTGCCCGTCCTGCTGCACCCTTTATTTCTTATCGAGTAGCGCTGCAACTCCCGGCAGTTCCCTGCCTTCCAGGAATTCCAGCGAAGCGCCTCCGCCGGTCGAAACGTGCGTCATTTGTTTGGCAACACCTGCCTTTTTGACCGCGCTGGCACTGTCTCCCCCGCCGATCACCGTCACCGCACCGGACTCTGCCAACAGCTTCGCCAGGGAAAACGTCCCCACTGCAAACTTGGGCATTTCGAACACACCCACCGGTCCATTCCAAACGATCAATTTAGCGCCCTTGAGGGTCTCCTTGTAGAGTTCGAGGGTCCTGGGTCCCACGTCCATCATCCGCCAGCCAGCAGGGATATTGCCTACGTCCACCGTTTTGCTGTTCGCCTCTGCTTCGAATTTGTCGGCAATAACCGCGTCCACGGGCAGGATGATTCGTTTTCCGGATTTTGCCAGGATGGCTTTGGCGGTCTCCACCGACCCGGCTTCAACCAGGCTGTCCTGCATGTTCAGCCCTTGTGCCGCCAGGAACGTGTTGGCCATGCCTCCGCCGATGATCAGCTTGTCGCATTTATCTAGCAGGTTTTCCACCACCAGGATCTTGTCGCTGATCTTGGCGCCTCCCAAAATGGCGATATAGGGACGATCCGGATTTCCGGTAGCCTTCCCAAGGTATTCCAGTTCCTCCTGCATCAGGAAACCGGAGACCGCCGGAAGGAAATGCGCCACTCCTTCGGTGGAGGAATGTGCCCGGTGGGCAGACCCAAATGCATCGTTGACGAAAACGTCCCCCAGTGCTGCCATTTTTTTGGCAAGCTCCGGGTCGTTCTTTTCCTCCTCTGGATGAAACCGGGTGTTTTCAAGCATGATCACTTCCCCCGGTTTGAGCGCTTTTGCCATCTTTTCTACTTCGGGACCGACACAGTCCGGAGCCATCTGGACCGGTGATCCGAGCAACCCTGCCAGCACCTCCGCAGCCGCCTTCAGGCTGAATTCGGGATCGAATCCGCCCTTCGGTCGCCCCAGGTGACTCATCAATAACAGGGATGCTCCCTGCTCGAGCACATATTTGATCGTCGGTAGTGCTGCTTTGATGCGCTTATCATCGGTGACCTTGCCTCCTTCCATCGGGACATTGAAATCCACGCGCATCAATACCCGTTTTCCTTTTAGATCGATATCTTTCACCGTCATTTTATTCATGCTGCCTCCACCTGCCCTATGGATATAAGGAGACCAGGGTTGCAGGCACTACATTTTGCCTGGTTCCCTGATCTCGATTAATGTTACTACTAAAGGCTTTTAGCCATTAGTGCAGCAAGGTCTGCCGTGCGGACAGAATATCCCCACTCGTTGTCGTACCACGCCACCACCTTGACGAAATTGTTTTCTGCCTTGCCCAGCACGCTGGTAAAGGCAAGGTCCACCGAAGCGCTGTGCGGGTCACCTTTGAAATCGACGCTGACCAGCGGTTCGTCGATGGCTTGCAGGATACCCTTATTGCGCGGCATTTTTGCCGCATCCCGAAATGCCTGGCGCAGTTCGTCAGTGGTGGTCATTTTTTCCAGTTCAGCCGTAAAGTCCACCACCGACACGGTTGGGGTGGGTACGCGCAGTGCATACCCGTCAAACTTGCCCTTCAGGTCGGGGATTACCAGCGAAATGGCTTTGGCTGCCCCGGTGGTGGTTGGGATGATGTTCAATGCCGCCGCGCGCGCCCGGCGCAGGTCTGAGTGCGGCATATCCAAGATCTTCTGGTCGTTGGTGTAGGCGTGGATCGTGGTCATGAATGCGCGCTTGATCACATACTTGTCGTGCACCACCTTGGCAGCCGGCGCCAGGCAGTTGGTGGTGCAGGAGGCATTCGAAACCACGTGATGCACCTTGGGGTCGTACTTGTCGTCGTTCACACCCACAACGATGGTGATGTCTTCGCCTTCGGCCGGCGCGGAGATGATAACTTTCTTTGCCCCGCCGGAGGTGATATGGTTGACAGCGCCTTTGACGGTCTTGCCTTTTTTATTAACCCCGTCCTCTTTGATCGTGAACAGCCCTGTTGACTCGATCACGATTTCCACCCCCAGGTCTTTCCACGGGATGGCTGCCGGGTCGGTCTCTTTGAAAGCGGTCACTTTCCTGCCGTCGATGAGCAAATGGTCCTCGGCAAATTCAACCTTGCCGTCGTAACGACCATAGTTCGAGTCATATTTGAGCAGGTGCGCCATGGTCTTCATGTCGCCGATATCGTTGAAAGCCACCACTTCCAGGGCATCCGGATAGTAATCCTGGATGGCTTTTAAAACCTGTCGGCCGATCCGGCCAAAACCATTGATCCCTACTTTGACAGTCATGAGTTTACTCCTGAATGAAAAGATTAATATCAACGCGGTTGCGTTGCATTTTCCTTGATCATGGGTCCGGTACGATCATTATAGATGTCCATCAGTGTCGAGGCCAGTTTGATCGCATCATGGTGTTCTGGCTGGCGGTGGTCCGCCAGGTCCGACACGTACAGCCGTGAATCCTTTTCAAGTTTCTCATCCATCCGCACCCACTGTATCCCATTTTCTAACTTTTTATCATACCATGAATTGCAAACGATCACGTCCACAAGTTGGGAGCCTACCAGGTCTTCCAGGGCGCGGATGTGATCCCCACAGGTGTACAGGTCGGTCTCCCCCCGTTCCGTTGTCACGTTCGAAATAAAGAGCTTTAGCGCGCGGCTTGAGCGGATCGCCTCCAGCAGGTCGTTCACCAACAGGTTGGGCAGCAGGCTGGTATACAGGCTCCCGGGACCAATGATGATCATGTCTGCTGCCAGCACCGCCTGGATCACCGGTGGAAATGCCGACGGGTTATCCGGCTCGAGCCATACCCGGCGCACCCGCCCGGCTGCCTGGGGGATCTTGCTCTCCCCCTCCACCCTCACCTCGGTCTGGGCGTGAGGCAATTGCACGTCTGCCACCAGGCGCACGTTATGCAGCGTTGCAGGCAGCACCTGTCCGTGCACCGAGAGGGCGCGCCCCGATTCGGCGATCGCTTTCTCGAAACTGCCGGTGATGTCGGTGAGAGCTGAGATGAACAGGTTGCCGAATGAATGTCCGCCCAGCCCGGTATCTTCTCCGAACCGGTACTGGAATAACTGCGTGAGCAATGCTTCGTCGTCAGATAGGGCCGCCAGGCAGTTGCGGATGTCCCCCGGTGGCAGGATTCCCAGGCTGCGCCGCAGTTCGCCCGAAGAGCCGCCATCGTCCGCCACGGACACCACCGCTGTCAGGTTATTGGTAAAACCCTTCAGTCCGCGCAGCACCGTGGCGATTCCATGCCCGCCTCCAATGACCACGATGCGCGGACCATGCTCGCGCCGCCGGAAATCCGTCACCTGGTCCACCAGTCTCAATCCTGGGCGCAGGAACGGTAACATCAGTGCCCGGTTGAGTCTCCAGATTCCCAGCCCCGTCAACCCAAATCCGATCGCGGCAAAAATAGCTATCCGCCAGGGGCGGGTGAGAAAACGTAACGAGATAAGGGAAAGGATCGGCAGCCACCAAGTGTCGGGAGCTGTACGGTACACATCCAGCAAATAGAATGCGAGTCCGGTTCCCAGCAGTGTTATCCCCGCCAATAACACCAGGAACCAGCGTTTTACACCGATGCCCGGGACGAACCAGCGCAAGAAACGCAAAATCCCCCGCCAGATGGTTCGCAACCAGGTATCACGTCGTTTTAACATTTAAAAGATGATAGCAGTCTTTATGTGTGGTGTCAACAAGAACCCGCGCTAATGACTGCCTTCACAATTGCCCGATATTTAATGAACCAGGGAGCTTGGGGGTGGGGAACCATTATTTTCCTCCCTGCCCCCATGTTATAATTTCTCGCATGAGCGCCATCGTTGCCCTGGATATCGGCGGCACGCAACTGCGTGCCGCGGTTTATCCCTCCAACGGAATAACCCCCCTCGCCGCAAGAAAAGTCCCCTCCCGCGGCATGGAATCCGGGGTTTTCGAGCGCTTGACAGCCCTGCTCGATTCCATATGGCCGGCGGAACCGGTGGATGCGATCTCGGTCGCCGCGCCGGGACCTCTCAATCCCTTCACGGGAATAATCGTGTCCACCCCAAACATTCCCGCCTGGACCAACTATCCTCTGGCTGACCTGCTAACCAAACGCTACAAAGTCCCGGCTTTCCTGGGGAACGACGCCAACCTGGCTGCCCTGGGAGAATGGAAATACGGCGCCGGTCAGGGACACCAGGATGTCCTCTATCTCACCATCAGCACCGGCATTGGCGGCGGCGTTATCAGCGGCGGCAGGCTCATCGAAGGCTGCCGCGGCATGGCAACGGAACTCGGGCATGTCACCGTCCTTCCTGGTGGACCTGTTTGTTCCTGCGGGGTTCCCGGTCACCTCGAAGCGGTGGCTTCCGGTCCAGCCATCGCAAGATATGTTGCAGACCAGGTAGCCGCAGGCAGGACGTCCTCATTCCTTTCCGGGCAGCAATTTACTGCTGGCGATGTCGCCGCCGCTGCGGTACGCGGGGACGCCCTGGCAATAGAAGCTTTCACCCGCGCCGGCGGCTTTATCGGGCAGGCGGTCGCGGAATTCCTGCACATTTTCAATCCCTCGATCGTCATCTTGGGAGGCGGTGTATCCCTAAGTGGCAGGTTGATCCTCGACCCGATCGAAGAATCCATGAAGCGCAACATCATGGACGGATCGTATCTCGACGGGTTGGAAATTACCTTGTCAAAATGTGGCGATGACGCCGGGTTGCTCGGCTCGCTTGCCCAGGCGCACATCCGCCTTTCCAAGGTTTGATGACACACAAAAGGAGAACTATATGGAACCAATGAAATTACCTGGGCCAAAGGCCCGGGCGCTCATCAAGCGTGATGCAGCCGTGATATCCCCTTCCTACCCGCGCGGCGTCCCCTTCGTCATGGACCACGGCAAGGGCACCGAAGTATGGGATGTGGACGGGAATCGCTTCCTCGATTTTGCTGCCGGCATCGCCGTCGTCTCCACCGGGCACAGCCATCCGAAGGTTGTAAAAGCCATCCAGGAACAAGCTGAGCAATTCATTCATATTTCTTCGGACTTCTATCACGAAAAATGGATCACCCTGGGGGAAAAGCTCGACGAGATCGCCCCATTTGCAGAGAATGCTGCCTCGTTCATGGCCAACTCGGGCACCGAGGCAGTCGAGACCGCCATCAAGCTTGCCCGTTACCACAGCGGGCGCACCAACTTTATCGGCTTCACCGGTGCCTTCCACGGTCGCACGATGGGCGCGGTCACCTTCACTGCCAGCAAGCCCACCTACCACCGCGGCTTTTATCCGCTCATGAACGGTGTGGTTCACGCTCCCTTCCCGAATCCCTATCGTCCCATCCTGGACCGGTTGTCCGGAGAAGATTACGGCGAGACGGTCGTCCGTTATATTGAGGACGAGATCCTCGGTCACATCCTCCCGCCCGATGAAGTTGCCGGCATCCTGGTCGAGACCATCCAGGGTGAGGGCGGCTACATTGTTCCACCCGCCGGGTTCTTTCCGGCCCTGCGCGAACTGTGCGACAAGCACAATATCCTGCTCATCGCCGACGAAGTCCAGTGCGGCATGGGACGCACCGGCAAGTGGTGGGCGATCGAGCATTTTGACGTTGAACCGGATATCATCACCGTTGCCAAGGGTATCGCCTCCGGCATGCCCATGGGTGTCTGCATTGCCCGTAATTCCGTCATGACCTGGCCGCGCGGCGCGCACGGCAACACCTTTGGCGGCAACCCCATGTCCTGTGCGGCTGCCCTGGCCACCATCGACCTGATCGAAAATCAATACCTTGAAAACGCCGCCACCGTCGGACAGTACACCCTCGACGCCCTGCACGAGATCATGGCGCGCCATCCCTCCATCGGAGATGTACGCGGCATCGGCCTGATGATCGGCGTGGAGTTCGTCAAGGACCGGAAGAGCAAGATCCCGGCCGAGGAACTTTGCTCGAAGATCGTTGACCTTGCCTTCGAACGCGGCCTGATCCTGCTTAGCTGCGGCAAGAGCGTCATGCGCATCGCCCCGCCCTTGAGCATCACCCAGGCTGAAGTGGACGAGGGGCTGGCGATCTTCGAGGAAGCCATAACCCTGGCTGAAAAAGAAGTGAAGTAGCGGCAGGTGATTATCAGTGGTAGATACCCCGGGTTTCGACTCGGGGTGTTTTTTTCGTCGAGTTGGTAATTGACCCTGAGCAACAATTCAATTGTGCAAACCAGGGGGATTTGTTGGTAGGAGTTCATCCAAAACGCAGGGACGATGTTCCTTTCCCCTGTAGAAGCTGGGCGGAATACATTCTGCATGGCCAGGAGCCGGGGGATGCACCGAGAATAAAAGTCACTTTATCAGCAATTGTCTCGAAACGAATAGCCACCGGTTTGAGGACTTATTTCGATAGGAATCCACTTTGTAAGGTTGGGGGATGATATGCTCCCATTCGACCCTGAGGAACGAATAGGAACGAATACCTCCCGGGGACCAGTCAGTGCAAAACCGCGTGGAAAATTACCATTTTTCGAGGAGCGAATGATCACTTTGAAATTGTAAAGGTTCGAATTGGACCGCGGCAAGGAATAAGAATAAAATTCCTTATAAAATGCATGATCTATTATAGAACATTTATTCTGTTTTGGGAAGGGGGTGGTTTTGGGGATGGGAGGTTAGAACGACTGCAAAGGGTCTAAAAACAGGATCAATTTTTTAGATTTCCCAGGATAAGCAACAACGCGCCGGCGCTGAGACAGAGGAAGATAACCCCGAGTCCGTCCCAGCGGGTGGCGACGGAAACCACGACCGCGATAACGCCGAGAACCAAGAGTAGATATCCGACCCTTCTTACGATGAGTTGACAACCTGGCGGCAATTACACCTCCCTTATGCATAACACCAAGCAAGACCAACTACTTGCTCATTAAAAATCGCATATTGTCCACTTGTTTGAAAACGTACTTATGCACGGAAACAACACACCTTTAGAAGGTAATGTAAAGGGAAAGCGGGTTTTTTTCAAATCAAAATCATCACTACTGACACTATTGTCCTGCATGGTCTTATTTTTTTATGAGCCAGAAATTGCCTCCTGTATTTTTTAAGTATAGAGGCATATTTTCCTTGAACCATTCATGATGGTAACGGTGAAGATAACTCGAAAAGAATTTGATCTCGAACCTGTCGTTGTATTCAAGGAAAGCGCGCAGCAGGTAAGCCTCATTCCAGGCTATACCCTTTTTTATCCATTCTAGAGGATACTCAAATGGCCAAAATATATCGTGAAAATCGATCAATACCCCTTTGTTCAGGTTCGGAAGAATTTCAAACAGGATGCGGTTTACATCACTGCCAAGTTTTGAAACATGAGTGGAATCAACGAAAAGAATGTCCGAAGCCTCCAATGAGCTGAAGATTTTACCATCCACGTCTTGGAGTTTTTTCGGTAAAATCAAATACCTTTTATCCTGAATTTTTAGCAATGAATTTAACAGGTCGGGGTAAGGTTCAATAAAGGTAAAATCGATCGTACCATCAAAAAATAATTCGCTTGTATCTAACATCGCGCAAGAGGAATACCCGGACCCAATCTCAATCACCCTTTTGGGCTTATATTCCCTAATCATACTATACAAAGTAAGAGCATCGGTATACGAGTATGAAGGATTTTCATAACAATAACGAAGAGTGCCATTTTTAAGTTCCTGGAATGGACAGTCCGGATAATATTCCAAAAAGTGCCCCAACAATTCTAATTGACCTTCTGAATTGAGAGATATTCCTGGGATCTCATCCTCGAGTGGAGTTGCGTTTAAAAAAGACTTGCGATCTTCTAAGGAAGGAATTACAGAATAATAATGACCCGAAGGGAACAATTCGCGATTGTTTATATGCTGTTTGTTTTCTTCCGAAAGTAAAAATTGGATTAACACTTGTTCCCTGGTAAGAGTTTTCGCATTCAATGCGGCTACATATGAAGCTGCACCATTTTTGTCGATTTCCCTTCCAAGGATGGTGTTAAAACAAAATTCTACGAACCCCAAATTATTTAACCTTTCTACTTCCAAATTCATATGTTTCTCCGAATAATACTCAACAGTGGAATAGCTATCGACCTATGGGTCAAACCTGTTTCGGTGGTGACCATAATTATTAACCAGTGATTAATTCATTTTCCATTTTATTAAAACCACTCAATATTGTATTCCGAAAATATATTAATAATTAGATTTATTATCGGTGTGATAATTTTGAAGTTTTTGCATTAGAACGGTATCTTGGTGATTATCAATTCCTAACGCCTGAATGTGGATGACGTTAAAATATTTTCCCCACTCTCTATGAATATATGCGTGAGAATGGAAAGCTGTTTGGTAAAAATCTGGAAGGGAAATGCTTTTCCCATAATTGAAACCCGGTTCACAATAATAAAATCCTTTAGTATTCATAATATCAAGTAATTTGGGCTCTAAACCTTTATAATGTTTTTCTCCATGTGTGGTTAAACATTACATATCCATTTGGTTTAGAAATCCGATTCAATTCCAATAACCATTGAAATTGCATATCTTCTGGCAAATGAGTAACAACACTAATACCAAATATTAAATCAAACTTTTCATCTTCAAATAAGGTGGGCGGAAAGTGAGGTGTACAGAAAATTCTCCCATCTTTGAATAATTTTGTTTCAGCCATTCGATTGCTTCTCCATCAATATCAGTTCCATACAGGTTGCTATTTGGGACAAGATTTGATAATGCTCGGATAGCGCGATCCGCAACCACACCCGAAATCGAGAATTGATTGAAAGTCTTTAAGTTCCCTCGAGACTGGCTCTAATATATTATTCAAGGTCGGGTATACACTTGAATACCCACTATCGATAAAATTGGGGACATAACCACCAACTACCCTTACCTGAAGATGCTTAGGTGGAGGTGGTGGAACATTTACTTCCCGATGTAGTATAGAAATGACTTGTTTTAATAATATATCCATATCTGATAAATTGCCTTCAATCAACTGATATTTGTTAATATCTTGAGTTTGCAATGGGGATTTATCCTCAAGAATGTATTGTGGTATTGACTTCCTGAATATTTTTGAGATCGCCTTAATTATCCAACTATATAACCTATCGGTTTTATTTAACGAGACTGGCATTTTTCTCTCCTCTTTACAATCATATTTTTCAGAATGGGGTCTTCTCAATATAAAAATAACTATTTCTGTTTGAATTGCCTTGGCAATACCTGGTTATATCTTAATCCAATCCTATCCTAAAATTTCTATAAGTTTCGAGAATTTCGTAATATTCTCGTTCTTTAAGATCACAGATTTACTCTTGTATGTGAAATATATTTGATGATTATTCGATTATCTAGTCTCTGGGAGGGAAGAATATAATTTACCCTTTTACTGGTTTCCTATAAACCAGTAATTAGAGAAATAATAATTCTCTTCGCTTCACTTTCTGAAATTGTTACCCCAATTTGTCTTTCAATTTCTTCAATCTTACGAACCTGAGCATCTAAACCATAAATGAATTCTTGCCGCATCCCTCCGGGTATGAGAATCATCAACCGGGTGATGATAATATATCTGTTTTAGTGCAGTAATTGACTTACTTCGATCTGTACAAATAGAATTTGCACTATCTACATAATAACGATATTCGCAATTGACTTTCTTGAGATGATAAAAGGGATATTTTGAGCTAATCCGAAGCAGAAAATCGTAATCTTCCAATCGATCAAGGCTTTCATCCCACATGCCAAACTCATCCACAATTTTATGGGCAAACAGCCAGGTATAAATCGGCAAAAAGTTCTAAATCAGAAGTTCAGAACGCTGATAATCCCAAGGTATAGCACCAACTATTTTTTCCGGAATTCCTCTAGACGCCTCCATAAATAGTGCTTGATTATAATCACTATAAACAAAGGGAACACCAACCTTTAGGATATATTGATAAAGCAATTCCAAGTGCCAAGGGTATATGATGTCATCGTCATCGAGAAATGAAATATAATTCCCTTGGCATTTATTAAGCCCCTGATTTATGGCAGCTGTTCTCCCCAAAGAAGATTTATTGTAAATAATCGTTATTGGAATTTGCAGTCCCAATTGGTCAATAATATTAGAGATATCAGCACCGCCATCATTTATCAATACTATTTCAAAACGGTTAAAAGTTTGATTTGCTATACTTGTAAGCGCACGCTTTAATAAGATTGGTCGATCCTTGGTTCTGACAATAACGCTAATATCAATTGTTTCTTGTTTTTTTGGCCAATTGTTTTTTAAAGGGGAATGCGATGCTAACCTTCCCGCCTTCTTATAAAATCGTTCTCGATTGAGTTCCATATAATTAGCGTGCGAGATTCGGTTCTTTATAAAAGTCATACTGCCATGATGGTATACAAAAGAATTCCTAGCAATTGCAAGCTTATAACCAGCGATTCGGGTTCTAAGGCAGTAATCATCATCTTCATAATTTCCTTGTAAATAGCCAATATCTAAATCTCCGATATGATCAATTAATTTGCAGTTTGAGTAGAACGCACAAAGAAAACTAAACGATTAGGTTCATAGCACAACTCGACGCGGTCTGTAATACTTTTTGCATATTGCCTTATCGCTTCTACATCCATAGGAAGGTCTTTTGCTTCAATATCGATTTGTGGACCTTCTCCCACAAAATTAGTTACCGGACTTACAATACCAATAAATAAATCTTGTTCAATCGCTCCTAATAATCTTTCCAGCCATTGCGGGGAAACAACTGTATCATTATTTAGAATGACTATGTAATCTCCCTTACTATTTAAAATACCCTGGTTGACGGCGGGTCCAAAACCAATATTATGGTCCATTGTTAAAACAGTAAAATTATCATACTTTTCTTTAGCGAGTTTTAAAAAGGAAGACGTCTCATCCTCGGAAGCATTATCAACAACAATTAACTCAAATGAAATGTTGCTTGAACTCTCTCGGTAAATGCTTTCTATGCATAATTTAGTTTCTTCAACAACATTAAAGACTGGGACGATGATACTCACTTGTGGATTGAATACCTTTGAGGTATCTAGCACCCCCTTTGAGATTTGAGGTCTGATATTCTGAGCTATTTTTTTTACTGCTTTTTTTAAAAATATGCGTGTGCCCTCATTACGATAGGTTTTGAATGCATTACGCAAACGCTGTTGATATCTAATTTTTCGGCTTCCTGACAGAAATTTTTTTGGATCGTTTACAATTATTTCCTCGGGCACCTGGTTTGATTGTTTTAAGCGTCCTTCACCAAGACCATATCTTAAATAATGAACAAGCGGATTGATATGAGCATTTTTAACGTCTGCATAAGTATCCAAGTACCGCCTGCTGCTAAATCTCATGCTTCGATCCCGGCCTTCAAAACCTCCAAATAAAAGGTAGTGTCGTGCTGGCTCCATATGTGAATTTGAAACATCTGGGTTATTTGCTATGTACCATTGCGCATCAAATAGATCAGAAGATTTGATAAGAGAAATATCTTTTTGAATTCTGATGTACCGCTTAATAAACAAAGGCGAAATAAGTATTTTTACCGTCTTTTTAATAAAACCTTCTCGCCAGGTTCCAATCGGAATCAAAAATAAACGAATACGTTGAAAAACCATAATAAAACGCCAAGAATTACTCTGGAATATCTGTAAAAGTTCACTTTCCATGTTAGCAACTTGCATAGAAAGGAGTTTATTAGATTTATCTCTATCCTCCAATTGAACCGTGAGCGAATTAATTATCAGATTCTGATCTGCGATATTTGCGGTCATTGACTGAATTTTCTCGTCAATTTTTCCCAAATTAGAATTCAAAGAATGTATTAATAAATCCTTTTTGCGTAAATTTGAATTTAATGATTGAATTGCAAATTCCTTTGTATTAATATCTACTTTTAATGACTGGATAGTTTGGTCTTTTTCAGCGCTCTGATCAAGAAACGCTACTATTGTTTGATCTTTCTCTGAAATTTGGTGTTGATAATTTGTTATTTGTAATTCTCTATCGGTCAACATCTTTGATGAGAAATCCATAGCCATTGAAGCGTTGGCTTTTTCGAAAGGTTTATCAGAACAGACTGCAACCAGATAGAGAATATTCCGAGGTTCATTAGTTGGGCGAAAACCAACATCAGAAAAACTCAATCGATACTCTGTCCATTGGCGATTAATTTGACTTGTTAATCCATTAATATATGAGCCGATTTCGATTTTTTGCCCAAGAAGATCGACATATTTTAAATTGCTTGTCAAGCAACTCTTTAAATTCAGGAATATAATATTCTTTTAAGTGAAATTCGTTTTGATAGTTTGCGAATCGCTATAAAGAAATTTGTTAGGAGTCGATACTAAAAAGATTCCTTGCGGTTTCAACAATCTTTTTACTTCGTTTAAGAATAATCCTTGATCAACTTCTGAAATATGCTCAATGGTCTCAAAAGAAATAATTACATCAAATATCGATTTGCCTTTTATTGGCACGCTACTTGCGGACCCTTGTCTGAACTCTAGATTGTCCTTCAAATATTTACTTGAGGCATGAATTATGGACTCTTCACTAATATCGACCCCGAGTACTTTTTTTGCGGTTTCAGAGAGAAAATTACTTCCATACCCCTCACCACAAGCTATATCGAGTATTACTTTCCCTTTTATATATTGATTAGCAAATAGATAACGATGCCAATGTTCATAACTGATCTCCGGTGAAACTGTCTCAGGAAGATATCGTTCGCCTGTAAATTTCATAACGTTATCCTAAAGATTATTTTATTCATTCCATGCCCAAAATTGATCGGTGTATTGACTAAATTATCAGTATATCCCGATTAATATGTTGAAATATTTTAGACCAGAAAATATCGATTGGGTTATTATATCTGGTTTTAATTAGGAGAGAAGCGGGTAAGATTCCTTGCTAAATTTCGTTTATCTACACGCAACACTGTGCCCTTAAGCTATCCGCCAGAATAATTATTACGGCGTGAAATTAAATCAAGTCCAGAATTTATACTTAGAATGAATAAGTCTCAATCTAAGATGAGTTGTGTAAGAGGATTTTGAGAATTATTTGTTTTATGGAGCCGTACTAGCTTTGCCGGTCGCCAACTCGGGCAGCGGGATATCTCCTGAGGCCCCATAAAAATGAGATCCCACACCATTTATGCCCCATAAACCTGTTATTGGACGGAATATGGCAATTTCTGCCTTTCCTTCACCATTGTAATCACCTGGAACTGCGATATCCCATGGATCACCATATACCTGAACACCAATTCCATTAATCGCCCAAAGGGCATTTGTTGGTCGGTATATAGCTACTTCTGCCTTTCCATCACCGTTATAGTCTGCTGGAACGGGTACATCGCCAGTAGTTCCATATATTAATGCTCCAACTCCATTCATACCCCACAAACTATTAGATGGCCGGTATATGGCAATTTCCGCCTTTCCATCACCGTTATAGTCTGCTGGAACGGGAATATCTCCTGGATTCCCATAAACTTGGGCACCTATTCCGTTGATTGCCCAAAGGGCGTTTGATGGCCGATATATAGCTATTTCCGCCTTTCCATCACCGTTATAGTCTGCTGGAACGGGAATATCTCCAGTGATGCCAAAAATGAAAGATCCTATGCCGTTTATACCCCACCCACCGGTTGAGGGCTGGAATACAGCAATATCCGTCTTTCCATTTCCATCGTAATCAGCAGGAGCAGGGATATCTCCCGGGTTGCCATATATCTGGAAATCCTGAATCATTTATTGCCCAAAGGCTATTCGATTGACGATAAATTGATATATCAGTCTTCCCATCCCCATTAAAATCAGCGAATACGTGCGTTGCTACAATAATTATGGACCACCATGTTGTGGTGCTCCCGTTAGCAAAAGTGGATCCCGATCCATTTACAGCCTGCACCTGCCAGAAATAGGTTCCGGGAGTTAGACCATTTATGCCAATGCTTGTTGCGGTGCCGGTGGAAGTCCATGCAGCAGGAGCAGAGCAACTGGCTACAGTATTAATGCAATACAAGTAGGAAGCAGCCCTGGCACTGGCACCCCAGGTCAAAGTGAGGCTGGAAGATTGAGTGGAAACTCCATTATTCGGGCTAACCTTATTAAAACTGCCAGGGACCTGGATCACGGTGAACGACCACCAGGCTGTGCTGCTCCCGTTGGCGTAGGTGGTGCCAACCAGATTTGAGGCACGGACCTGCCAATAGTAAATGGCTCCGGGAGTCAGGCCAGTGAGCGCAGCACTTGTTGAGGAACCGGTGTCAATCCACGCGGCGTTACAGGCATTGTTGTTGCTGGTATCGATGCAGTATTGATAACTGGCGACGCTGCTGCTGGATGCCCAACCCAGGGTGGGATTGGAGGGCTGGCTGGCGGCTGCATTGGCAGGGGAGGATTTGTTGAAGGCACCTGGCAGTGGAAGAACCGTAAAAGAGAACCAACCTGTGGAAGCCGAGCCGCCGTTGGCATAGGTCGAGACCGGTGGTGTTCCTGGCGCGCACCTGCCAATAGTAAGTTGTTCCTGGGATGAGACCCGTGAGAGCTTTACTGGCAACGGCCCCGGTGGAAGTCCAGGCGGCGGGTGAAGTGCAAATTGCCGTGGAATTAATACAGTATTCGTAAGAGGCAGCATTGGTGCTGGCTGCCCATGTGAGGGTGGGGTTGACCGGCTGGCTTACGGCAGCGTTGACCGGGCTGGTGAGATTGAAAGCACCGGGCAAGGGAATGGTTACCGTTGCCGATACCGGTCCGGCGCTGTTATTGGCTTCATTCCCTTCAACCACTTCACAGCCCATGTCGACCGTAGCGTTGAAAGCATGAGCTCCTAAAGATAATGTGCCAGCAGGGATGGTGTATGACCAGGTGCCGCTGGAATTACCGGCAAGACCGGAAACACGGGCGAAGTATTCGCGCGGGGGGACCCCCAAATACCAGCAGCTTTTCCAACTATCATCCACGTAAAACTGGATACGGAAAGTGGTGGAATCCACAACACCCAGGTTAGAGACATCCACTGAGAGATGAATATCATCATTCGTGGAAGGAGACGCAGGAAGGACGGTGAGGCTGGTGATGGTCAGATCGGGAGCTGCGAACGAGGCCGTGACGACCTGATTGGCACTCATGGGGACCGTACAGGTGCCAGTGCCAGAACAACCGCCCCCGCTCCAACCCAGGAACACGGATCCTGCCGAGGCCACCGCAGAAAGGGTAACAGAGGCACTTTTGTCGTAGGCGTAGGTGCAGTTCGAACCGCAGTTGATGCCGGTTGGATTGCTGGTAACCGTCCCACTGCCATTGCCGGTTTTGGCAACATTCAGGGTGGAAAAATTCGCGGGTGCGAGATTGACGATGCTGACAGCCTGCATGGACATACCAGAATAGCTGCCACCCCAGGTCATGGAATGGGTGGAGGAGTCCCAGGTATCATTAAGATAGACGATGTCGGGATCCCCATATCCCACGCCAACAATGGTATGACCGCTGAGGTTAATCATCACCGGCCGACCGGCATCGATCTCCGCTTTATACTGGATAAAGGAAAAACCACCAGGAATTGGAGAGCCTGAGGAAATGTCGGTGTACTGGTTGTAGCAATCGGTCACCGTGTACCCCTTCGACTGATAAAACAACTTCCTGCCGAGAGTGCCATCCGGGGGGTAACCCAGGGTGACGTAATAAGCTATGGTATCGCACGTAAGGGGGGCAGAGGCATCGGAATAATTATCGTAAAACCTGGTAAAAGCATCGCCAAGACCATAGGCAGTTGAGCCGTTGTAATGGGACTGGCTGGTCTGCATGAAGTCCCCGATGGCGTCACCCCAGGCGTGCTGGACCCAATTGCCAATATATGGATCGGAGGCTGCACTAAAGTACTGAACCCAATAGTCATCGATGGAGCCACGGATGGTCCTGCCATCGAGCCCGTTCTTCGAAGCCACCAATGGGTTATTGTAGTAAGTGAAAGAGCCCGAGGGAGAGGGCGGTACATCCACCCATGTGCCCCAGGAGGATCGATATGACAGAGGCATCACACCGCCGTCAGTGGGACCGGTATACATGTTAGAGTAACCGTTACGGTCATAATACCCGGCGATCATGGCACCAGAAACGGCGGAACAACCATAGACCCACGGGTAGGCGGGAACCGTTAATACATTTGTGCCGGCAGCAGCCAGAACCTCGGGAAGCGAAACCGCCTGGCGCTGAATGTCAAAGCCGGGCGGGGGAACAGGCGGTCCATGAATGATCATTTCGTTGATGACCGTGCCATCTGACAGCGAAAGAGCATTCAACTGGTAGTAATCATTTGATGCGGCAGTTGGGGTAGCGGAGGGTTCCAGGGTGGAAGCTGGCAGAGCAATTTCAGTGGTTGTCGAGACAGCCGTTCCGGATGGTGAAGGGGTGGGAGAAAGGGTATCGGTCGGTGTTTCTGGAGGAGGGGAGATTTGAGTGGGTGTTTCCGTCCATGCATCCTGGGCGCGGGCAGCGGGTGAGAAGCCAAGCCCAAACGCAACAAGGAAAATCCCCCCCGCCATGGCGAGGCTGATTAAACATTTTGAAAATGTATGAGAACGATTATCCTTCATCATCCACCTGTAAGTAATCGATCTTGAAGAAAAATATTAGTCGAAATGTTCCCCGGGACATTATATTCTGGTTAGATTCTATTATTAATTACAGATTTGATAATCCATTTTCCATGGTACTTTCGATATCAATTCATCGAATTGGATATCGTTAAAACCCCCGCACATTTGTAAAGATAGTGACAGTCCCGATCGAACAAGTAAATTGATGTGAAAATCACCTCCCTTGTTCTATAGCAGAATTTAAGGATTTGGAGCTAATCCCTATCCAAACGAAGGACCGCCTCGATATATTCAACAATCAATTGATTTTCTCCACCAATACACAAATATATATTCAAATTCGAATGTTTCATTGACAAATAAACCGACCTTTGCTACACTCAGAGCCGTTAAGGAAATATTTAACAGCAATGTTAACCATTCAACTATTACAAAACTTCGAACAACTCAAAATCCTGGGGGACCCCATCGGCTAACCAAACGAGGCAATTGATAGCCGGTCCGGTTTCACTGCCCATGCCGGGGAATTCCCCAAGTGAGCGCCCTGCCTGGGTGAACCATCTACTGAAATCATTAGAATCAACCGTGCAGATCGATCTTTGCGCAGTGGTAGAAGGAAACGATTGACCTCCCTGGAAACAACCCAGTCGCGTGCACTAAGTCGGGGCATCGAAATTCAGACATAAAACGATGTTGACCGGCAAGCAAATTCCACATAAGGAGTAGGTTTAAATGAAACGTCCACCCATGTTCTTGCTTTCTCTTTTCCTCATAGCAACAATTTTGCTCTCTGCCTGCACGCCAGAAACTTCACCAACTCCCGTATCCATAGAACCTACTGCACTGCCCCTTCCAACAGGGACAACCGTCCCAACTGCCACCGTCCCCTCAAACCCCAACCTAATCCTGGCAACAACCACCAGCACCCAGGATTCCGGCCTGCTCGATGTGTTGATCCCCTCATTCGAAGCAAAGACAGGGTTCAAGGTCCAAACAGTGGCAGTAGGCTCTGGAGCCGCCCTTAAACTTGGTGAGGAAGGCAATGCGGATGTGCTATTGGTTCACTCCCCGGCAGCAGAAAAAACATACATGGATAATGGTTTTGGAACCGACCGCCGCCTAGTGATGCATAATGACTTTATCATCGTCGGTCCGGCGGGTGACCCCGCGGGGATTAAGTCATCAACCTCAGCAGCGGATGCATTCCAGAAGATCGCTAATTCCAGCGCACAATTCATAACGCGCGGAGATGCATCGGGAACAAACTCGAAAGAATTGGCTCTTTGGAAAATAGCAAACATCACCCCGGCAGGACAGACCTGGTACGTTGAATCCGGTCAGGGCATGGGTGCCACATTGACAATTGCATCTGAAAAGGGGGCGTATACTTTATCTGACCGTGCTACTTTCCTGGCAAACCAATCCAACTTGCAGCTTGCACTCTTATACGAGGGCGACAACTCCCTTCTCAATATTTATCATGTCATCGTGGTAAACCATGACAAGTGGCCGTCCACAAACCTGGATGGAGCAATTGCCTTCTCTGATTACTTGATATCCCCGGAAAGCCAAGCCCTTATAGGCAATTTTGGAGTGGACAAATACGGGCAACAGTTGTTCATTCCCGATGCAGGCAAGACGGACGCCAGCCTGGGCTTGCCGTAAAGCTACTTTCGGTTAAAATTTACCGCGTTCTTTCGTGCGCGGTAAATTTATATTCTGAAGAGAGGTTAAATGCTTTTTAATAACCCGGATGTTTGGGAAGTCACGTTACTCTCGCTAAAGGTTTCCGGCCTGGCAACTCTTATTAGCTTATTGATAGGTCTGCCAATGGGGACATTATTAGCGTTGAGTAAATTTCCGGGTCGTTCCGTTAATGCTTACGGTTGTCAACACTGGGATGGCGTTACCACCTGTTGTGGTGGGTCTCGCTGTTGCCATGACACTTTGGCGTTCCGGTCCGCTGGGAGGGTTGCACCTAATCTATACTCCCACTGCCATCATCATCGCACAGGTCATTATTTCAGCCCCGGTGGTAACAGGTTTAAGCACCGCCGCACTGCAATCGCTCGATCCCAGCCTGCGCCTGCAATTGCTGGGGCTGGGCGCATCCCGCCTTCAAATGGTGCTGAGCATCTGGCAGGAAGCACGTCTTCCTCTTTTAGCGGCATTGATGGCTGGCTTCGGGGCCGTGATATCGGAAGTAGGCGCTTCGATGATGGTGGGAGGCAATATTCGGCATCAAACACGGGTTTTAACGACAGCCATCGTATTAGAGACAAACAAAGGGGAATTTACCAGCGCCATTGCCTTGGGGATCCTTTTGTTGCTGATAACTTTCCTGATCAACTTCGCTTTAACCTGGATCCAACAACGTGGAGCCAAAAGATGAGCGACCTTCTGGAAATCCAAGACCTGAAAGTCTATCGCTGTGGACGAGTGGTGCTTGATATCAAGCGGCTGAGTATTGAGGAAGGAGGGGTTCTAGCATTAGCGGGACCAAACGGAGCTGGGAAAACCACACTATTATTAGTCCTGGCGCGACTACTCAAGTTAAAAGAGGGAAAAATCAAATATGGCGGACAATCTTTCGAGAGAATCTCAGACTTAAAATACCGGCGCAATATCGGATTGGTGATGCAGGACTCGCTATTATTGAACCGAACAGTTTTCGAAAATGTTGCCATTGGGCTGCGCTTTCGCCATTTACCAAAAAGCGAAATCACCAACATGACGGATAATTGGCTTCATCAGCTTGGCATTTTCCATCTTAAACAACGACCTGCAATTCAACTCTCTGGTGGGGAAGGACGGCGAGTCGTGCTGGCAAGGGCTTTTTGCATCCAACCTGATCTGCTCCTGCTCGACGAACCTTTTAGCGCCCTGGACAGGACTACCCGACACAAATTACTAGATGACCTAAAACGCATCCTGATCGGGACAAAAACAACCACCATCTTCACCACACACAGTGAAACCGACGTACAAAAATTAGCCGACCGGAAAATCGAATTGGACCAAGGGAAATTGAAAGAATCATTTTAAGTATAAGTTAATGCGGCTGTTACTGGAGTATCATTAATTCATGCGCTTAGTCCAGTGGTTACTTAAGCCCCTCTATGCCCTGCTCTACCACCAGTTTGCCGGGGCATATGATTTTGTAGCAGCAGTCGTATCACTTGGACATTGGAAGCATTGGATCAAGGCCGCACTCCCCTACCTGAAAGGACAAGTGCTCGAAATAGGGTTCGGCCCTGGGCATTTGCAATTGGATCTGAACGATAACCAGATTACTTGTTTTGGATTGGATGAATCCCGCCAAATGTCACAACTGGCAAGCAGGCGCATTCGAAAACATGGGGCTGTATGCCGATTAGTCCGTGGCTATGCGCAGAATTTGCCCTTTGCCAACGAAACATTCAATTCGGTGGCGGCAACTTTCCCGGCAGAATTCATTTTTAATTTTCATACCTTGAATGAAATCCGACGCATCCTTACTCATTCTGGTAAATTGGTCATTTTGCCAATGGCCTGGATCACAGGAAATCACTTTTTGGAAAGGTTGGCTGCATGGATTTTTCAGATCAGCGGGGAGTCAACAAGAAACCCAAAACAGATTTCCCCCGCCCTGTATGAAAGGTTCGTGCAAGCAGGGTTCGACGCCCGCAGTGTTATCGAAAAGATGAATGGAAGCCAGGTACTGGTTATCCTGGCAGAAAAAAAACAGGAGGTCTGATTGGACCCCTGCGTCACCAAGGTGATTCGGAGTAAAATGGAGCCATGGAAATCCAGATTGCCGTGGCAAAAACCAACAAATATGCAGTAACTGAGAGCGGGGACACTCTGGAAGTTGTGGAACGCCCCAATGGCGGGCTTTCGGTGGTATTGGCAGACGGACAAACATCAGGTCGAGGTGCCAAGGCAGTTTCCATGATGGTTGTACGCAAAGTCATCAGCCTCCTGGCTGAAGGCGTGCGGGATGGAGCAGCAGCTCGTGCAGCATCAGATTTGCTTTACACCGATAAAAAAGGCAAAGTCACGTCCACTCTAAATATACTTTCAGTGGATTTACATACAGGTACCGTTGTAATTACCCGGAACAATCCGGCACCCTTTTTTATAGCCCACGGAGAAGAGATCGACAGCATCGGCTCAGAATCCAATTCGATTGGTACAGCTCGCGCCACCAGGCCTGTAATCAGTGAAATTCCCGTCGAGCCCGGGATGGTGATCGTAATTTATACTGATGGATTGATTCATGCTGGCGAACGAAATGGCCGCCCGATGGATGTCTGCACTTCATTAAAGGCCATGCTCGAAGAGCAGGAACCTTCCCCACAAGCAATTGCCGATGCTCTCCTGGCTGAAGCTGTAAACCTCGATGAAGGTCGCCCTGGGGACGACATTAGCGTGGTAGTTCTAAAGGTATTGAAACGGCGGGGGGACAATGTACGCCGTATGACTGTGCGACTACCAATAAGTCCTGGATAATAATCAATTATTTGATTGTTTCTTTCCACTGTTGGCACAAAAGACACCCCAGCGATTTAGGTCGAACAAACCAGCAGATCGATGTGCTGAATGTTAGATAATCCTTCCAGCGGTTACCGCCCTCAAAATAATGTCACACCCATGATTGGCATCGTTGGTCCTTGCGGATCAGGTAAAACTACACTTGCGGAAGGTTTACAGCGAAAAGGATATCGGGCGAGAGCAATCGTCCAGGAGCATTCTTACGTAAAAGACATGTGGTTGAGGATAACCAAGCCAGATATACTGGTTTTTTTACAGGCATCCTGGATCGTGGGTGGAAGGCGACGTCAGCTTGAATTGGAGCGAACATGAATGGGAAGAACAGCAAAGAAGGCTGACCCATGCGTATGATCATGCAGACTTGATTTTGAATACTGATTATCTCAGCATAGTTGAAGTATTGGATCAGGTCAATAATTTTCTCTTAAAACATAATCCATGACAGCCTGACGTTTATACGATCCCCTACCCATGCCATATCAATCGGAGTATAATCACCCCCGCCGCCAGCCAAAGGCTGGCATTTTTATGAATGGAGAAGCGTTTTATGAATCGTCGCCAATACAACTGGCTCTTTCTTATCATCCCTTTGATGGCAATCGCAATCTGGGTGGACGTGAGCAAGCAAATCACAATCCCCAATCCCTTCAATACCCAATCCAATCTAGTTGACCGTAATGTTGATGTCCAACTTGGGCTTGATTTACGCGGTGGCTTGCAAGTCCTCCTGGAGGCTGATGTACCCGCCAACGCCTCGGTCAGTTCAGATGATTTAAATGTCACTCGGCAAATACTCGAAAGCCGCGCCAATGCACTCGGTGTCAGCGAAGTAGTTATGCAGGTTGCTCCACCGCGTCGTCTTGTTGCAGAGTTTCCAGGACTGCAAGACCCTGGGACAAGTTATTGCTTCATTACAGCAGACCGGCTTGCTCGAATTTGTAGATATGGGTACATCGCCTGTTGCAGCAGGGACGATCATACAAACTGATTTTGGTACATCTACTTCTTCAGCTACAACGACTGGCGCACCTGCGGAAACAAACCTTCCACCAACGAAAGAACAATCCAGCACTTCCGTCACAACGACCGAAACACCAGCAACTACCCCAACCGCCAACCCAGCTTCAACCCCAGCTGCAACACCAACAGCTTCGCCTACCATTTATCATACGGTAATGACCGGTGCAGCACTCAGTTCTGTAAATGTGCAAGCGGGACAGCTTAGCGGTTTTGTCATCGCCTTCACTTTGAAATCAGATTCGGCCACCATGTTCTGCAGAATATACAGGCAGTCACATCAATCAATACTCTGGCGATTGTTTTGGATAAGCGAGTGATATCCACACCGACCATTAGCAACCAGATCACAGGCGGGCAAGGCATCATCCAGGGAAGTTTCACCCAGGATAGCGCCAATACACTCGCCATCCAACTGCGCTACGGTTCTTTACCTGTCCCTGTGACTGTAGTTGAAAGTCGTTCGGTTGGCCCAACCTTGGGAGCAGAATCAGTACGCCGAAGTATGATCGCCGGTATTATCGGGCTCCTGGTGGTCGTCATTTTTATGGGTCTTTACTATCGATTACCCGGGCTTATTGCGGATGTGGCACTGATAACATTCGCCTTGATCTGCTTGATGCTCTACAAACTCATCCCTGTTGTGCTGACACTTTCCGGTATTGCAGGATTCATTTTGAGTATCGGCATGGCAGTGGATGCCAATATCCTCATTTTTGAGCGGTTGAAGGAAGAGTTGCGTGCCGGACGCACCCTACGGCAGGCCATCGACCTGGGTTGGAAACGAGCCTGGCCATCCATTCGAGACTCGAATTCCTCCACCCTCATCACCTGCATCATCCTTTTCTGGTTTGGCAGCGCCTTCGGTGCCAGCGTGGTGAAAGGTTTTGCACTTACCCTGGCATTGGGCGTGGGCATAAGCCTATTTACAGCCATCATCGTCACCCGCACTTTCCTTCACGTTGTGCTTGATACAATCAAATCCACCGAACATCCCCGCTGGTTCGGTATTTAGGAGAACCTGCGATGAAAATTATCAAATACCGTTACATTTACTTCGGCATTTCTTTGCTGGTGATTATTCCTGGAATCATCGCTTTAATCCTTTGGGGGCTTCCACTTGGGAATTGATTTCACCGGCGGAAGCCTGTTGGAAGTCCAGTTTGTTTCGGGAAACCCCCCCGCTATCGGCGATGTTGCGCAGTTTATATGACCAAATGTCGACATCGCAATTAGATATTTCGAATCCTGTCGTCCAACCAGTGGGAACAGACAGCTTATCTATCCGTTCGAAAGAAATGAATGATGCTCTGAAAAGCCAGATCGTTGCAGCGCTGAAAGACCAGTTTGGAGGCGGTCAGGATGTAGTCATTACCAATTTCACACAGGTAAGCGCTGTTATCGGGCAGGAAGTTGCGGTTCGCGCTGCTGGGGCAGTTGCGTTGGCAGCCCTTGCGATCTTGATTTATATCACATTCGCATTCCGCGGTGTCCAGCACGCTTTCCGATATGGGACTGCAGCCATTATTGCAATGCTGCATGACGTTTTGGTTGTGATTGGGATGGAGGCCATTATCGGTCACTTCCTGGGATGGCAGGCCGATTCTCTTTTCCTGACTGCATTACTCACCGTCATCGGTTTCTCAGTACACGATACCATTGTGGTTTTTGACCGGATTCGAGAAAATTCAAACCTTTACCGACGCGTGGATTATGAAACCGTTGTAAACCATTCCATCGTCCAAACCCTGGATCGCTCGATCAACACCCAACTTACAGTCATGATCACTCTCTTAGCCCTTGCGCTATTTGGAGGGATAAGCATCCGACACTTCGTAATAATTTTACTGATCGGGGTTTTTAGCGGAACATATTCTTCGATCTTTAACGCATCCCAAATCCTGGTTGTATGGGAAAACAAAGAATGGCGGTACTGGTTTAGACGTAAAACAAAAACCGAAACCGTCTAACAGAAAAGCTTCCGAGATTGATCTTCGGAAGCTTTTTTTATGCAACTTAAACTTTAAACAACTCTTTGCCTATAGCGGGGAAATTAGTCGAAGTAACCTGAATATTTCAAGCCCAGCCTTCTGCAGCAAGGGCATCATGCAATTCATCCGGATGATGGCGGCAATGGAATTCCAGCCGGCTGGATTCATTATGTGCCTTGCTATACGGTAACCCACCTGACATACGATTTCTTTCATGCAACTCGTGAAGGAGCACAAAACCCCTTTCTTTTTCCTCAATGGCATCGTCAATCCAGACTTCCCCTTTGGGAACAAACTCGTAAACGTGATCATGACCACCAGCCGTGAAATCGATATCAAATGCACTTCGCACCAAGCGGCCATTCACAATCCACACACTCACTCCATTCTCCAATTTTTTCCATAAGTACTCGTGGACAACGCTGACATCTGGTAATCCTTGCCCCTGGTGCGTCACCTTGCGAACATCACCAGCCCTCCGTCGCTCTTTTCGCTCCACCTGGTCGGCATTTGTTATGGCATCGGCATATGATGCGCCTTTTGCCATGAGATCGTGTTCTACTAAAAGGTGATCAATAAAGAAACCACGTTCATCATGCTGAGCTTCCTGGTCAACCCAGAATTCATGATCCGGGATATAAGGATAGCGATAGTGCTGGCCAAAATTGGTAAATTCTTCATCAATGTGCCCCCTTATGAAAGTACCATCGACTATCCAGACCTGGATGTCTCCCCGGGTCTCATCTTTTTGCAGATAGGGCAGTTTGATCGGTTGTATCATTTTGATTCTCCTTGACAAATGTTAATATAACCATGCCACTGATATTATATTTTTTATGAATATTATTGCCTAGTTATTTGAATTATATTCAAAACTGGGAATTTGTTGGTGTAACATTCATTCTGTAAATTGCAAACCTGGACTAGAGTGGTGAGTGATCGAAGGAAACGCAAGAATAACTCGAGATATAATATAAAGATGTATACTTGTATCACCTTCGTAAATAACGTTATCTGCAATATTTCTTGTATGATCAAGGACAACTAGAGAACCTTGACGCCGATTTTCTGATTGGGGCTACACGATTTACCCTAAAATCATCGTCTGAAATTTCCAAGGGCTCTAAGCCTTATAATTTTTGAACACCAAACGGGAAATAATTAACCAACTTGATAGTAAAAATTAATTCCCATTCTTTGGCATAATTCCTGATTTTCTTGATATTGGGAACTTTTTAATCAAAAGTTCGGAAATTCGTTAAAAATAGGAGAATCCATGTCAGAAAGAAGGAAAATCACTCGTCGAAGTATTTCATATTATATGAGAGTTATTGATGCAACCGAGAATCAAATGATCGGACACCTTGCTGATATAACGCTTACTGGCTTAAGGATGGATAGTCAGAAACCGATTAAAGTTCCTGAAGAGTACCATCTTCGAATATATACCACCCCGGATGTTGCTGATAAGGATTATATTGAATTTGTTGCATGGACAAGGTGGTGCCAGGTTGATCCGGTTGACCCAGGTGTGTATGATATTGGTTTTGAAATAATCAGAATTGCACCCCACGATGCTGAGATTGTTAAGCATATTGTAGATAAATACAGCTCCCGAGCTAATTCTTTCATGTTCTAGCCTGGATTTAGATCTCTCTTCAAGAAGAAACGTAGAATCAACTACTTGAAGTGATTGGTTTGTTTCGAACAAATTTTATTGATATTTAAGAAAAATCGGAATAATTTATTTGTTCTTACCTGTTGTTAACGGGGGTTGATTCCCTGTTAGCTTTACCTTATAATAAATATCACTTAGTGAAAGGGATTGACCATGCTCGGATCAAACCCACAAGAACGAAGGAAATTTAAGAGACGGAATTTAATCTATTATATTCCGGTCATAGAAAGTGACACACAACACCCCATTGGACGGATGGCAGATATCTCTTCCAAAGGATTCAAGCTGGATAGCGATTACCAGATCCCAATAGAGAAAGATTTTCAACTTGGACTGAACACAACACCCGATATTGCTGATATCGCATTCATTGGGTTTGTAGCAAGAAGCAAATGGTGCAGGGCTGACACGATTGAACCATGCCAATATTATATTGGGTTTGATATTATCGACATCGCACCGCATGCAGCTGAAATCGTTCAGTGCATTGTGGATAAATATGGAGTGCGGGACAACCCCGTACACTGAACCTGGCACAATTGCTCGACCCAACCTTCCCCATAATTGAGTTACATCGTCATCTGGATGGAAATATTCGCCTCCAGACAATAATCGACCTGGCACGCCAACATCATATTCCTCTTCCAGCCTGGGATGTAAATGGGTTGCGTCCCTATGTCCAGGTAACGGACCCACAGCCAGGCGTGATGGCCTTCATCTCCAAATTCCATTGGCCGATGGCAGTTCTCATGGATTCGGAAGCCTGTCGTCGGGTTGCATATGAAAATGTAGACGATGCAAAACGCGATGGAGTGGATTACATTGAACTCCGCTTCAGTCCCTGGTTTATGGCCGAAACGAATGGACTTGACCCATTCATGGTTGTAGAATCGGTAATAGATGGCATATCCGCAGGGGTCCGTGACTTCGGAATCAAGGTTAATTTAATCGGGATAATCAGCCGGACCTATGGTGCAGAAATTGCCACAAAGGAATTGGATGCCCTCCTAAGTCAGCGGACGCATATTACTGCGCTCGACCTCGCCGGAGATGAGGCTCATTTTCCACCGGAAATGTTTCGAAAGCATTTTGAGCGAGCTCGTGAAGCTGGATGGCATGTCACCGTGCATGCAGGGGAAATATGCGGCCCAGAGTCGATTTGGCACGCATTACTCGACCTTAAGGCAGAGCGCCTGGGACACGCACTCAGTGCTGTGAGGGATTCAAACTTGATGGGCTACCTGGCGGAACATAGGATAGGCGTAGAATCTTGCCTGACCAGCAACGTCCAAACAAGCTGCGTAGCGGATTACGCTACCCACCCCCTCAGGACTTTCCTCGAACATGGTATTTGTGCTTCGATAAACACTGATGACCCGGGTATCAGCGGGATCGACCTGCCCCATGAATATTATGTAGCCGCTCATAAAGCCATGCTGCCTGATGAACAAATTTTACAAGTCCAAATCAATGCATTAGATTCGGCATTTTTGTCCAACGAGGAGAAACAACTTCTGCGAAATAAGCAAAATTCTGTGAATGTGAAACCACCCGGCTGACAAGTTTTTTATCACTTGAAGCGGCGTGGGTGGACGCTGGCACTTATGATAATTATGCTTGTTTCAAACTTATCGTTTCGCGTGATCAACCAGAAGCGAGAATAATGCGCACCACATAGAATTGCATGGGGAATTTTGGAAAGTTATTATCAGCATAATCTGGAAGAGAATTAGGAAACAACTAATCTTTATTATCCACCCCCGCTCACTGCAGAAATATTTTCCCACACCATCGATGAGTAAATAATTGTTGTTGAAATGATATTTTCCGGTTTTAATTGAAACATAGCTGGTAATAATTAGGTTGTTCCCTCTATGCCCTTTCCGAACCCTGGTTCAAGCCAGTTCATGTGGTGGCCTTGACCTGCCGTATGTCGTATGAGATAAAGCAGCCCAAATTCAATTCATTTGACGGGTTGCGGCAAAGTCAAACCACTAATGACATTTCGCAGGAACGCGTCCAGGAATTTCATAGAGCTCCGGTATCTGAGAAATAAACTGAGCGATCATTTGGAGGATATTTCGGGAATTTTTCCGTAAAAATTGTCCATCATGTCCAAAAATTTCATTAAGTCCGTAAATTGAACAATAATCTCAATTCGAAGAAATTGCCCCCTTGATCTTCGGGACCAAGTTCTTCTTGTTAACCAACCAGACTCCGGTCAAGATCAAGATCCCGCCTAGTATAGTCGCCAGGTAAAGTTTTTCCCCCAAGATGAGCGCAGCAACAACCACAGTGGATACTGGTTCAAGATATAGAAATGCTCCCGTTTGCGCCACTGGCAGGGCTTGGAGCGCGTCATACCAAAAAATATACGCCAGCCCGGAGCATATAACTCCCAAAAAAGCAATTCCCATCCACCCATCCAGTGGTATTTGTCGAATTTGACTTAGGCCACCCTTTCCGAAAAACAAGATTGAAGAGAATAACCAGCCGAAGCTCATCACATAGAACATCATCAAGGTAGCTGGGTATTTCTGCAATCCACGGCGGGACAGGACAGAAAAGACTGCCCAGTTAGGGGCACTTATTAGAATCAAGAAATCCCCTATTGTCCCAATTTTCCCCAAAGAAAGTTGCACCAGATCGCCATTCGTGATCACCAACAAGACTCCCAGAGCTGAAAGAAATATTCCAAACCCTTGCAGCCAAACAAGCTTTTCTTTCAAAGCAATCCAGCCAAGCAATCCCATAAAGACCGGTATAGTTGCAACGATCCATGCAGTGGTTGTTGCCTGGGCAGTCACCAAACCTGTCGATTGAAGCCATTGGTGGAAGGTAATACCAATAAACCCCAACAGGGCAAAATATAACCAATCCCTTTTTTCTGGAAAGGCAAACTTTCTTTTCACCAATACAGCCACCCCAAGAATAATTACCCCCATTCCAAACCGCAACCAGACTACCACGTCGGGACTGGTATATTTTAAAGCGACCTTTGTCGCCACAAATGAAGCTCCCCACACAATCACTGTAAAGAGTACTTCACCTATGGCGAGACGGCGGTTTACTCCCATGGTTGAAAAGTTTACCACAACACCATCTTCTTCAAAATATGGTTTCTCCCGCCTGACATTGAACAGGACGCTCTAAATGTTGATTTATAATAGTTAATCCAACTGGGTTTTCCAATATCCTCACATGCCTAATTCTTCACCGAGTAATAATCTTCAAACAAACCTGCCATGACATTAGTTTCACCCTAGTCTAGCTGAATATTTAAGGGACGTTTAGTCCAATAGTTGTTATACATCCCAATCTTGCTTATAGAAAAGGAATATTTAGCCATCAAGTTGGAGATTTTCCATGAGCCTGAATTCAGAAATTTTTGAACAGCCAGTACGCTTATCACATTTATTACTCAATGAACAGAAAAGCGTGGAAAATATTGCGGCAGCAATCCGAAAACGCAAGATCCGCTATGTATTTCTAGCTGCCCGGGGAACCTCGGATAATGCCGGCAGATATGCCAACTATTTATGGGGCGCACAAAACCAATTACCCCTCGCACTGGCGACACCCTCCCTTTTTACTTTTTATAAACAACCTCCTAACCTACAGGACGCTTTGGTGGTTGGCATCTCCCAGTCGGGGCAGAGCCCCGATATCGTCAGTGTAATCGAGGAAGGACACCGGCAAGGATGCCTAACCCTTTCAATAACCAATGAACCGGAATCGCCGCTGGCTCGTGCATCTGATCTCGTATTTGATATCCAGGCTGGTGAGGAAAAAGCTATTGCTGCATCAAAAACCTATACGAATGAGCTTATGTCAATCGCCATGTTATCCGCCGCTCTGGCAGATGGCAAAAAACTCAAGAACGAACTGGAAAAAGTTTCCGGTTGGGCAGAAACGGTTCTGAAGCAGGATGAACAAATTGCTCATCTAGTTGAGGGTTATAGTACTATGCGCCAGTGTGTCGTCCTCGCTCGCGGTTTTAATTATTGCACAGCTTTCGAATGGGCTTTAAAACTCAAGGAATTGACTTATACCGTGGCCGAACCCTATTCATCCGCTGACTTCCTCCACGGACCGATTGCCATGGTTGAAGGAGGGTTCCCGGTCCTTTCTGTGGCACCGCGAGGAAAAGTATTCGGTACGATGCTGGAATTGCTAGGTCGCTTGCGTAGTGAACATAAGGCAGATCTTGTTATCATCTCAGACAACAAGCGTGCTTTATCGCTTGCAAAATGCGCCATTGAACTGCCAAAAGGGATCCCTGAATGGCTGACTCCAATAATTAGCATCATTCCAGCCCAATTATTTGCCTACCACCTTACCATTACCAAAGGGCTCGACCCTGAAAGACCTCGTTCCATTGGAAAAGTAACTGAGACAAATTAAGGTACCGCCCCAGATAGAATGCCTGGGGCGGTGTTACACAAATAGACCTGAAATATTCAATTATTCCAAAACTGTGGCAAATACTGTCGATTAATTTCAAGCATATCGTCGAGCACTTCTGAGATCTTATTCGTCTTTGGTCCGAGAGGATGAGCAAGCAACGCTTGGTAAGCAGCTTCCCGATTACCATTAACAGCCGCGTCAATCGTCAGAAACTCATACATCTTAATTTGCGCAATTAATCCAAAACAGACTTGTGGCAATGGATTTGCAGAAAGCGGATCCACCCCTCTTCTACTGATGATTGCCGGCATTTCCAGGACCCAATTGGCAGGCCACTCTTGAACAGCTCCGTTATTGCGGGTATTCACGACATGAGTCTCACCGAGGTTGTTGAAATGAGCATTCAGCAACTGTGTAGCGACAGTGGAATAATATGCTCCGCCGCGCAACATCAATCCAGGTGGAGGTTCCGTTAATGAAGGATCAGCATATTCCTTCAAAAGGTCTTTCTCAATCTCGATAACTTCCTCTGCCCTCGAGGGTGGCCAACTTTCCTGGGCTGATAATTTCTGCTCAGTAGCATAAAAATATTGTAAATAAGAATTAGGTATCATCCTTAGAACTTCGATCATGTGTGGATCCCATTCTGGATCTTTCTCCACCTTCAAGGCAGAAATAAAACTTTGGATCACCTGCTCCCATATATCTTCTCCCTCCAAGGTAAACCCACGGTACCACGAAAGATGATTTAGCCCCAAAGTGTCGAGCATGGAATGATTGGGATCGATTTTTTTCCCGGTGGTGCGCTCAAGTTCATCAATTATCATCATTTTGGTGGTGATCGGTCCATTGCATACACCCAATGCAGAGATATCAGAAGCGAAATCGCTCAGCGCTTGGGTCACCAAACCTGAAGGATTCGTGAAATTCACCAGCAGTGCAGAGGGGGCAAGCTCTCGCATATCCTGGGCAATTTTCAGGATGACCGGGATCGTTCGCAAGGCTTTCGCCATCCCTCCAACGCCAGTTGTCTCCTGCCCGATCAAATGATGACGTTTCCCCAAATACTCATCTTTTCGGCGCGCTTCCATTTGACCGACGCGTAATTGAGTGGTTATATAATCAGCATCCTTTATGGCAGTTCTTTGATCTGTGGTAAGTACAATTGTGAAAGGCGATCCTTTAGCCTCCACCATCCGCCGGACAAATCCTCCGACAATTTCAAGCCGGGCGGAATCGATATCCATCAACCATAGTTCTTCAAGAGGAAAACTATCCACACGGGATAAGAAACCAGATACCAGTTCAGGAGTGTAGGTGGAACCGCCGCCAATTACCGTAACTTTCATATATTTTTCCTATCTAATGGTCAAGAGGATCAATTACAATATGTAAGCGCTTTCACGCGATTCTAACACAGTACGAGGGGACACGTGGTTATCACCGAATGAGGTGAAGAGTATATATTCCCTTGCCATGCCCTTGGTCAGCGCTTATACTCAGGATGAATAAGTGTTGAGTTTTTCTATGGACGGAGATTAAAATGGAAGACCTTTATCGTGAAATAATAATCGATCACTATAAAAATCCCCAATTCCGCGGCCACCTGGACCCAAATAATATCCAGTTCGAAGATGATAATCCTTTATGCGGAGATCATATTGAAATCACGCTGCGAATTGACGATTTTGGCAAAGTAAGCGAAGGGCGGTTCGATGGCAAGGGCTGTGCAATTTCGCAGGCTTCAGCGGATTTACTAATCGAGTCTATCATTGGGAAACCAGTAGAAGAAATAAAAAAGCTGACCAAACAGGATATTCTGGATTTGTTAGGCATCGAGCTTGGTCCAGTTCGTCTGAAATGCGCACTTTTATCATTAAAAGTTCTAAAAGCAGGAGTATATGGGTTGGGTGAAGCCAGCGATGAATTAGTGGAATAGGCAAGCCGGCATATAGTTTTCTCAATGAATTCTAACCTTCATGTTCAACTATACCCTGTTTGACATCTCCACGATCGAATACATAGACATTGCTCCATCAGACCAATTATCGGATGGGGAACGCCTATTTGTTGAAATAAGTGGAAAATCCATCGTGCTTCTAAGTCTGGCTGGAAAATTGTTTGCCATCGGGGATGTATGTTCCCACGATAATGGTCCAGTTGGCGATGGTGAAATCGAGGACAGTGAAATTATCTGTCCACGTCACGGGGCACGTTTTGATTTAAGAACCGGCAAAGCTACATCCTTACCGGCATTAGTTGATATACCTGCATATCCCGTGCGGATTGTGAATGGGATGATCCAAATCGGTATTCCGAATAAATAACAATCAATTCGTATCGGCCACCCGAGCTTTGGCGTATCAAGTTTTCTGGATTTCCCTTTCTATCATTTCCACCACTTTTGTCATTGCTGCCCTTACTTCCTGGCTGAGACCAACACCCATCGAAAAGTCTTTCCCAACTATTCCAATCAGGGTAATTCGGGACTTCTCCAGTGAAGGATATAATGATCGTCCCAGTTGCAGGGTTTCGGCGACACCCCAACCATGGGCTGATTTCGAATCTACTGAAAACCCTGCCAACTCATCAGGTCCAATGTGAAGGATCGTGCCAGGAGGGGATGATTCCTGGATGGCATCTACCAATATAGCAGCATCCATCCCTTCTATTAAATCGATCAGGTGCAGACCAGGGAGTTCAATTGTGTCGACCTTTACCCGATCGGCACTACGTGGAAATTTAGCCTGCCACATTTGGACCGCCTCCAGCCCCGCTGCATCATCCCCACGCAGGGATTGGCCAATTCCAAGTACAAGGATATTCATGTAAGGATTTTTCCGTCAAGCAAATGTCCTGGCGGTAATGATATTGAAATTTCCCACTGATTACACATTAACGTTGACCCACGTCATCCACTTTCAACTTTAGGAAATGTGTTGCACATGATATACATGGATCGTAAGAACGCACCAGGTGCTCCGCGGTGAGGGTGGCTTTTTCATGCTCCATCGTCAATAGTGTGGGAGCAAGGATAAAAAGGTCAGCCTCGATACGCGGCAAATTTTGAGCGGTGGGTGGGACGATTTTCGCGAATTTGACCATCCCCTGATCGTCGATCTTGTACCGATGGTAAAGCAAACCACGGGGGGCTTCGCTCATACCGCAGCCTTCCCCAGAGTTTAGTTTCAGCGTTTGATGTGCTGGACCACCAGGTTGATATGACTTGATCAGGTTTAAAGCTTCTTCGAAGAAATGAACTAATTCGATGGCGCGGGCGATAAGAGATTTGTAAGGATTCTTTAGTGGTAGATTTAACCTGGCCCCATTCAAAGCTGATTGTGCTTCCGGGAGCAACTGATCGTGATTTAGGTTCAAGCGAGCCAAGGGTCCTACAATATAAGTCCCGCCCAAAGCGGTATGCCCGTGCAATGCGTTGGAACGCTGAACATGTTCCTCGAAATAGCGCATTTCAAAATCCGCAGCTGAGGTTCTGTATCCTTTTGAAGATAACACATCCCCGCGCATGACGCCATATTCATCAGGATTGTGAATGGCTACGAATTCGTAGTCAATCTCCAATTCTGGGTATGGAAGCGTCATGGACCACTTAACGGTCTCTCTAGCTGTCTCAAGACCCCATTCCAATTCAGGTAACAATGCCGTGAGGGAAGCCGCATCCGGCCAGCGGTAAAATCCTCCAACACAAGCATTAACCGGATGAACGCTGCGTCCGCCAATTGCCTTCAACACTTCATTTCCTGCTTTTTTCATCCGTAAGGCATTTTTGACCACCCCAGGGGCAATCGCCGCCAAGTCAAGAGCCGAAGGCTGACCGAGAAGATCAGGGGCTTGCAACAGGTAAATATGCAAAGCATGGCTTTCAATATACTCACCACAGTACATTAATCGCCTGAGAGCATAAACCTGTGAACTGACTTCCAAATTCAAGGCTTTTTCGAGTGCAATTGCAGAACTCATTTGGTAAGCCACAGGGCAAATTCCACAAATACGCGCGGTAATATCAGGCACTTCCTGCAAGAAACGACCGACCAAAAATCCTTCAAAGAAGCGAGGCGGCTCGTATATATCCAACCGAATTTCAACAATCTGATCGTCTTTCACACCAATATATAAGCCACCTTCCCCTTCCACACGCGCCAGAGCGGGTACTTCAATCGTTTTCATTTGATCTCCTTACTGGCACTTAATTTCGTGGCTGTATCTGCTGCCGTGCGAAATGCAGGGGCATGACTGCTAAAACTTCGGAGCAGGTTTGCTGTTTCATTGGGATAACGATCGTGAGGTACCATGGCGGCAACAAGGGAGGTAAAATTTCCAGCGCTGGACGGGCCAAAGCAGCCGTAACAGCCACGTCCATTGGCAGGACAAAGTGCGCCACAACCACCATGGACCACGGGACCAAGGCAAGGGATACCCTGCGCGACAGCTACGCAAACTATGTTACGCCGCTTACATTCCAAACACACGGGGCTGGGAGGGAAATTGGGTCTCCGGTTTTGAAGAAGAGCAGCAAGTACTTCAACAACGGTGCCTTTATTTACCGGGCAACCCCATATTTCCAAATCCACGGGAACATTTGCAGAAATTGGGGTGGATGTGTCCAGGGTCTGCAGGAATTCGGGGTGGGCATACACTGCCCGGGCATATTCTTCGACCCTGGCAAAGTTTCGCAAAGCTTGAATTCCCCCAGCTGTGGCACAGGTACCAAGGGCAATAAGGAACTTGCATTCAGCGCGTACATCTTTTATCCGATCTGCTTCATGAGGAGTTGTTATCGATCCTTCGACAATCCCTATATCATAAGGACCTGGCTTGACCGAACGAGTGGCTTCGAGAAAATAGGCAATATCAACAGCGGAGGCCAGGTCGAGGATTTCGTCTTCCAAATTCAAGATGGACAACTGGCATCCATCGCAGGAGGAGAATTTATAAATGGCTACTTTGGGCTTCATGGTGGATTTTGGAGCGAGAGTCATCAATACTCCTCCACATTAAATATTTTTTCCAAGACACTAAAAGGGAAAACCGGGCCGTCTTTACAAATAAAATATGGCCCTTGTTGACAATGCCCACACGCGCCTTGACCGCATTTCATGTTGCGCTCCAATGAGATATATATGTGTTCAGGGGGAATTCGCCGAGCCAGGGCTTCATAGATGACAAATCTCATCATTATCTCTGGCCCGCATGTTAGAACGGCAGTCTTATGCGGATCGACCCTGAAATGATAAAACCACATTGGAACCACGCCTACTCTTCCAGTCCAATTCTCGTCACCACGATCCACGGTGACCTGCATGTCAATCCCGGCCTTTTGCCAGGCTTCATATTCAGTTGGGAACATTAGATCATTGGGAGTGCGAGCACCGTAAAGCAACGTAATTTTCCCATATTTATTACGATCCCGGATAATTTTATAAATAGCACCCCTCAACGGGGGTAAACCAATTCCACCGCAGGCAATGACCACATCCATCCCTTCGATGGTTCCCATTGGCCAGGAAGTGCCAAATGGGCCGCGAATACCAACGACATCCCCCCGTTTAAGGCGGCTTATCGCTTTTGTCACGTTCCCGATGTACCTGATGGTATGGACAAGTAGTCCATCCGCAGTTTCAAGGTCTGAGCTCATAGAGATAGCGGCTTCACCAAATCCGGGTACATACAGCATGTTAAACTGGCCGGGTTCGAAGCGATACCGATCCCGTACCATCGGATCAATAAATTTCAGGTGGATTGTGCCTACCCCTTCAGCTTCCGGGGCAATTTTCACAATTTCTGCCCAGTGAGGCACGAGCAGTTTATCCACATACCCGGCACTTTGGCTGGAAGGGTAAATTTGTGTAGTAGTCATTCTTCCACCTCGGCACGTATGGCTGCCACTTCTTCGGTTATATCAATTCCTACCGGGCACCAAGTGATACATCGACCGCACCCAACGCAGCCCAAAACGTTAAATTGGCCTTTCCAAGAGCCCAATTTATGGGTTAGCCATTGGCGGTAACGGGATCTAATATTTGGACGGGTGTTTCCTCCCACCACATAAGAGTAGGCTGGATTGAAGCACGAATCCCAAACCCGTTCCCGCCGCGTGGATTTACCAAGAATATCCACCTGATCAACAGCGTCCCAGCAGAAACAGGTTGGACAAACCAATGTGCAATTCGTGCATGAGAGGCACCGTTTACTTACGTCGTTCCACCTATCAGCATCCAAGTTATCCGTGAGTACTTGGGGTAAATCGCGTGTATCCATTGAGCGAACCATGGAATTGGCTGCGCGATCCATTGCCTGGCTGGCAGTACTTTGTACAAATGCAGAAGGCAATTCGAATTTACGTTCTGCCAACAGGGCACGTCCCAATTCCGAACCAACCTCAACCAAAAAAATTTCGTCCAATTCAGTAATACATAAATCAAATCCTGCGATATGCCGTGGCCCGGTACCCATCGAAACACAAAAGCAGGTTGCATCTGGATCAAGGCAATTGACAGCAAGTATGAAAAGATTTTCCCGTCTTGAGCGGTAAATCGGATCATAAAAATCTTCGCGCAGGAATATTTTGTCTTGAATGTGTATCGCTGCCAACTCACACGCACGAACCCCAATCAAGGCATAGCGAGGGGAAGGTTCCATATTATCTTTCAATTGCCACTTCCCGTCGTTTACTGCGCTAAAAAGAGTGTGTCGGGGAGGAAAAAGGAACTGTTTCCAGGATTGGCTGGCAGGAATAAAATCGAAATAACGATCCTTTCCGGTTTGAATCATCCTGTAAGATGCTGGATTTTGCTCACTTAGTATCCCGCGCGGGAAGTCTTTCAAACTCTCAATATCAGTATATACGATTCCTTCATCCTTCAGACGCGGTCCCATTGTCTGGTAACCATTTTTCCGGAGGTCTGCCAATAATTTGTCTAATTCTGGTTTTGGAAAAGCGACGGTGCCTCCAATGCTCAATGTTTTATCAGTCATTTACTGTCTCCGTCGGACCGGCAAACATATCGATCAATTGCAAGCGGGTAACCATCAGGCGGCTAGCAACGACGTTCGCCAACCGACGCATTAAAAGGTAGCCAAAATCGTGATCGTTTTCAGCAAACAGGCGAAGTCTCTCAGCATCAATACATGCCACCGTACTGTCCAATACTGCCATAGCGCCCGCGGTTCGCTGGCGGACACCTGGTGTAACACTAGACCACCCAAAAACATCATAAGGCTCGGCGGTGTAAAAACGAACCTTGCCATGATGAGGGACGAAAATATCCAAAGACACACGCCCATCGAGCACGATATAAACAAAATCCTGTTTATCGCCTTCCCTGAAAAAAATCTCCCCAGCTTTGACATTGCGCAAATGAGTAAGTTCAGCAGTCTTATTAAAGTGTTCAGGAGTGAGACTTTCGAACCAAGGGACTTTTTGGAGGGCAGCATGAATTTCTTCTGAAGGTAGCATACCTGTCTCTCCTTTCAAATGAATAGTCGTTTTGTCCTGATTGTATTATTTTTCACAATAACCGCTAGTGCGTTCTTTCCTTACCTGACAGTGGATTGTCACACGTTTTCAGCAAAGGAAATATGCTAAAATCCGGACACCTATGGATAAATTATCTATGGAAATTTGCATGGGAGCAAGGTTATGAAGAATACTATTCCGCAGGTTAAAGGAACTCGCGATTTCTATCCCGAGCAAATGGCAATGCGAACCTGGTTATATAACACTGTCAGGGGTGTTTCGGAATGTTTTGGTTACCAGGAATGGGATGCACCCTATCTTGAGACGATTGACCTTTATGCTGCAAAATCAGGTGAGGAACTTGTAAAAAAGCAATCTTTTGTGTTTACGGACCGGGGGGGAGATGAAATTACTCTGCGCCCAGAACTGACCCCCTCTTTAGCGCGCATGGTCGCTGCACGGCAAAATGAAATTAATTTCCCAGCACGTTGGTGGTCTTTTGGTCCGTTTTGGCGTTATGAAAGACCCGGACGAGGTAGATCCCGAGAGTTTTTTCAATGGAATATTGATTTGTTGGGTGTAAACAGCCCAGAAGCCGATGCTGAAATGATTGCCATTGCTGCGGCATTTTTAAAGGCTGTTGGTTTAGCTCCTGAACAAGCTAATATTTGTGTTAATAATCGAAGGTTTATGGATGCGGAGTTCGACGCACTGGGAATTTCCCTTGACATGAAGCTAGATGTTTCGAATTTAGTGGACAGACGCGAGAAAATGGAACCGGAACCCTGGGAATTAAACGCTTTAGAAATCGGATTGTCCAAAAAACAACTCAATGGGTTGAAATCACTCCTTACAGATGCCGAGCGTTGGCGGAATTCAGTAGAATTGGTCAGACTATTTAGTACACTTGAATCTCTTGGGATTCGGGAGTATGTTCGATTTGATCCCAATATCATGCGCGGCCTCCTTTATTACACTGGGACGGTATTTGAAGCGTATGATATTACTGGAGGCGTCCGCCGGGCAATTTTGGGTGGAGGACGGTATGACAACCTTTTGCAGGATGTGGGAGGCGAAAAACTCCCTGCCGTGGGTTTTGCGATGGGTGATGTTGTTATTGGTCTAATATTAAAAGAACTTGGATTGCTTCCTTCGCTACCTGTCTCGCCAGCAGCGGTGCTTATGACCGTATTTTCCCAAGAACTATTAATGGCGTCTTTCTCTCTTGCTGAGGACTTGCGCAACGGTGGAATTAAAGTCAACTGTTACCCGGAAGCAGTCAAACTCCCCAAGCAATTCAAGTTTGCCGACCGTATGGGGATGAAGGTCGTTTTGGTACTCGGACCGGAAGAGGCGACCGCAGGAAAAGTAACTATAAAAAATCTTAAAATTGGAACTCAGGAAACAGTCCAGCAAGGCAAAGTGATCGATTCGGTTAAGAAAATCCTTGAAAGCCAATAATGCAGGTGGTATAATCTCGCCCGCTCGTGGTGCCTGTAGCTCAATGGCAGAGTACCTGACTGTGGATCAGGCTGTTGTGGGTTCGACCCCCATCAGGCACCCCTAAAATGACTCCCTCGCTGGGAGTCATTTTATTAAGAACACCAGACGTATCCGTTGCATGCTTTGCGAAAAAACCTAAATAGTATGCTACACGAAATATGCTCGGTTAAGTCGATCCCTGTCTATAAAGCATGAGTCATTTGGTGTGTGAGTTAATCCCAGTGGTCGTAATTTGCTTGAACAGGTTTAGATACTCACCATAACCTTCCTGTTTCAACTGATCAACTGAGATAAAGCGTAGAGCAGCAGAGTTCATACAAAATCGCAAGCCAGTAGGCGCAGGCCCATCGTTAAAGACATGTCCAAGGTGGGAACCTGCAACCCTCGAGCGCACTTCGACCCGGGACATGAACAAGTTATGATCCTTATGAGTGAGAATATGATCTGGCTCGATCGGACGAGTAAAACTCGGCCAGCCGGTACCTGAATCAAATTTATCCACCGAACTAAACAGGGGCTCCCCCGAAACCACATCCACATAAAGTCCGGGGTTTTTGTTATCCCAAAATTCGTTGTTAAAGGCTGGTTCAGTGCCTTCTTGCTGGGTAACTTCATATTGCAAACGGGTCAATTTTTTACGGAGCTCGGATTCTGAAGGTTTTGTATATTCTGTCATAATATCCTCCGGTTGGTTATCCGATATGAAGTAAACATCCACGCAAAATTATATTCCTGTAAGATTAGAAATTGCTTATTCCGTAGAATAAAATAAATAATTCGATTCGTATCGATCTGATGCCCTCCTTGACAGGGTATCATTTGATATACTGGCACATAAACTAATCAACCCTGAAACGAGAATATTATGAATAATGGCCTTTCCAACTCATTTGGAGAACCAAAGAATCCACTGGCAGCAATCAGCTTTGAACAACTGCCAGCTCAATTACGCGAAGCAGCTTTACGTGCTGGTTGGACGTCCCTCGTTCCAGTGCAGGCGCGCGCGCTACCCTACCTGTTAGATGGACGCAATATGATGCTCCAAGCCCGCACTGGCAGTGGAAAAACCGGGGTATTCCTTTTGCCTATGATGACCCGCCTGGACAAATCACGCCTTGCTTGCCAAGCGCTTATCATGGTTCCGACCCGAGAACTGGCTCGTCAAGTTTGGCAGGAAGCAGAAAAAATATGTGGTGATACCGGGCTCAAGACCGTGGCTGTGTATGGGGGAGTTGGGTACGGCTCGCAAACATCAGCTCTAAAAAGCGGGGCACATATTGTCATTGGAACGCCGGGACGAGTGCTCGATCATTTACTTAAACGCACCTTTTCTCTCGATCAGTTAAAAACAATCATCTACGATGAAGCCGACCGGATGCTTTCGATGGGTTTTTATCCCGACATGCGCGAAATCCAACGCTATTTACCCAAGCGATCTCTACACACATGCATGTTCTCAGCTACTTTCCCTGATTCGGTACAACGGACAGCACAAGAATTTATTCATGAAGGTGAATTTCTAAGTTTAAGTTCCGATCACATCCATGTCACAGATACAACGCACATTTATTATAAAGTTGTAGGGATGGATAAAGACCGCAGCCTTGTTCGATTGATCGAGGTCGAGAATCCTGCTTCTGCCATCATTTTCTGCAATACAAAAGCACGTGTCCATTACCTATCGGTTGTCCTGCAACGATTCGGATACGATGCGGATGAATTAAGCGCAGATCTTTCGCAATCAGACCGTGAAAGAGTTCTCGATCGCGTCCGCCGTGGGACTCTCCGTTTCCTTGTCGCTACCGACGTAGCCGCACGCGGATTGGATATCCCAGCCCTATCACATGTCATCCAATATGAACCCCCCGATGAGCTTGAAGCTTACATCCATCGAGCTGGCCGGACGGGGCGCGCGGGTGCGGCTGGTGTGGCGATATCTCTGGTAAACCAATTGGAAAAATACACTCTCGATAAGATTGCAAAAACGTACAGTATCCAATTTGAAGAGCGCCCCATCCCATCTGATGAGGACGTGGCTGCGATTGTAGCGGAGCGAACCACTGCACTCCTTGAAGCCCGTCTCCGTGACCGGGATAAACTTCAATCGGAGAGAGCTCGCAGGTTTACCCCTCTCAGCAGAGAACTTGCAGATAGTGAAGAAGAACTTCCCATCATTGCTATGTTATTGGATGAATATTACCAACAGACTCTTCATGCAACAGTTTTAGTACCCATCGGCGAAAAGAAACCTACAGAAAAAACCAAAATTTCCGGAAAGAACCGCAATCGCAGAAGATAACCGATATAAAGGTCGACAATGGACATAAAAATCAAGGAAGTCCTCACTCAAAAAGAGTTAAAGACATTCATACAATTTCCATTCGAATTATACAAGGGCAACCCCAACTGGGTCCCAGGCCTTTTCTTTGACGAATTCAACACCCTGAGATGGGATAAAAATCCAGCTTTTAACCACTGCGAAGCACGATATTGGATTGCTTATCGGGAAAAGAAAATTGTAGGCCGGATTGCGGCCATCTTAAACCATCGTCACATTGAAAAATGGGGACAACGATATTTACGTTTTGGTTGGATCGATTTTATTGATGATCCAAATGTATCTGCCGCCTTGATCAGTTCAGTCGAAAACTGGGCAAAGGAAAAAGGTATGAGTGCAGTGCACGGTCCCCTGGGATTTACGGATTTGGATCGGGAGGGGATGCTTGTAGAAGGGTTCAACGAACTTTCCACTTTAGCGACAATTTACAACCATCCATATTACCCAAAACATTTGGAGAATTTGGGATATGTCAAAGATACGGATTGGATGGAATACGAGTTTACCGTGCCGTCCGAAACGAACAAGACCATTGCCCGGATTGCAGATGCTGCCTTGAGGCGAAACAAGTTACAGTTACTTAAGTTGAGAAACAAGAAAGAGTTGCTCCCCTATACCAAAGAATTGTTTAAATTACTTGATGATGAATATAAGCATTTGTATGGGACCGTTCCGTTAACTGAGGAACAGATCCAGTCTTATATAAATCAATACTTTGGGTTTGTCACCCCCGATTTCGTACCCATCGTTGTGGACAACAACAACCGAATGGTTGCTTTTGGAATTGTCATGCCGTCATTATCGATTGCCTTGCAGAAATCGAAAGGCCAGCTCTTTCCATTCGGTTTTATTCATCTTCTCAAAGCTTTAAAAACAAATGACCGAGCAGACCTATACCTGGTCGCGGTTCGGTCTGAATACCAGGGGAAGGGTGTTAACGCCATCCTTATGAATAAAATGCACGAGGTATTTAACAAAATAGGTATAAAAAAGGTAGAATCCAATCCCGAACTCGAGACGAACCAGAATGTACAGGGACAGTGGAAATATTACGATAAAAGACAGCACAAGCGCCGAAGAGTATATATCAAGCATTTTACCCAATAGGTCGATGAATGGGAGATTGAAAATAATCCATGGGGAATTCCATATTTGAAGTGACACGGGATGATAATGATTGAAATGGGAATACGTACAATTATCTTAAGCTATTAATACGTGGGAGAATTGTTTGAGATAACCTTATCACCATCGCACTCGGGTATAATCTTTTGGATGTTTGAATATAAGGTTCTCGCCAATCAAGGCAAGGCACGCGCCGGGGTTTTCAAGACTCCCCATGGCAACCTTGAAACACCGATTTTTGCCCCGGTTGGAACACAAGCCACTGTAAAAACACTCACTCCGGCTCAATTGGAAGAGTTAGGGGCAGTTCTTATCCTGTCAAATACCTACCATCTTTACCTGCGTCCGGGTGAGAACCTTGTCCGCGAAATGGGAGGATTGCATCGATTCATGCAATGGCCAGGCCCCATACTTACGGACTCAGGCGGGTTCCAGGTATATTCCTTGGCCAAAACCCGGAAAATCAATGATGGAGGGGTGACATTTAAAAGTCACATTGACGGGTCAATGCACCAGTTCACCCCAGAAAAATCAATCCAAATCCAAGAGGACCTGGGGGCAGACATCATCATGGCATTCGATGAGTGCTCAGACCCAAATGATCATGAATATAGCAATATCGCCATGGAGCGGACCCATAAATGGGCAGAACGATGTCTCAGTGTCAAGAAACGGACAGACCAAGCGTTATTTGGAATCGTCCAAGGAGGGGTGGATCCAGACTTGCGGGATAAATCTGCAAAATTCATTGCCTCCCTTCCTTTTCCAGGGATTGCCATTGGTGGATTATCTGTAGGTGAGAGCAAAGCCGAGATGTACTCAACGCTAGACCTGGTACTCCAATCGTTGCCCCAATCAAAGCCACGATACCTGATGGGAGTAGGTACGCCGGAAGATTTAATCAACGGGATCGCCCGTGGGATCGATATCTTCGACTGCGTTTTACCGACCCGTCTCGCCCGCCACAATGCAGCGTTCTCATCCCAAGGGCGACTAAACCTCATGAATGCCTCTTATGCCCGTGACTCGCACCCCATTGACGACACCTGCAGTTGCTATACCTGCAAAACGTTTACACGTGCTTACTTGCATCACCTCGTAATTGCGAGAGAACTCCTGGCAGGAACACTCCTTTCCATCCATAATTTATATTCGTTGATCCAACTTGTAAAGAACATCCGTGTTTCAATTATGGACGGAACATTTATTCAAAGAGTCCCTGCATGGCTGTCTCAGTGGAAGGGGAATGCAGAAAGAAATAGTAACCCAATTGATTAATTCTCGCATGGTGTTTATGGCATAAATTGATTTCCAAATCTGTCGACTTATCATTCTGGTATCGTAAGCGAAAGTAAGGAGAATTAATGACGATTTTTCAATCACTTATCCTTGGTGTAATTCAAGGGATCACTGAATTCATCCCTATCTCATCCACCGCACATTTGCTCATCGGACAACGATTGCTCGGCATTCCTGCCAGCAATGCTATGTTTTCGTTCCTCGTCATCGTCCAGTTGGGTACAATTCTCTCGCTTGTGGTTTATTTCTGGAACGACTTAATGACATTAATCAAAGCATTTTTTGCCAAGCCATTTTCATCAAAGGAAAATAAGCTTGGCTGGTATATTATTTTCGCTACCATACCCGCTTTGATCTTCGGATTTTTTCTAAAATCAGCTGTGGAAGCAATGTTTAAAACCCCACTATTGGAAGCAGCCATCAGGCTTTTCATCACAGCTATTGTGCTAACCCTGGCAGAATTGATTGGTAAACCAAAACGCAGTCTAAATAATATGAATTGGCTCGATGCATTAGTTGTAGGTCTTGCCCAGGTAATCTCAATTTTTCCTGGAGCATCCCGTTCTGGGACGACCATAAGCGCGGGAATAGCGCGAGGTTTGGACCGCTCATCCTCAGCACGCTTTGCCTTTTTAATGTCGGTGCCGGTAATGCTCGCGGCTGGAGGTTACCAAGCGGTTGATCTGTTCAAGATGTCAGGAGTTGGATCGTTTATCCCTGTGTTAGCCGTCGGATTCCTTGTCGCGGCATTTATTGGTTGGCTGGCTGTTAAATGGCTTCTTGGGTACCTGTCCAATCATTCCCTCTATGTTTTTGCAGCATATTGTGCAATTATTGGTTCAGCCTGTTTAGTATTTGCGTTGTTGTAAGAGGACCATTTAATGTATGATTTTGATGCCCAAATCCCCGAAATGATTTCTTTGCTCAAACGACTAGTCGAGATTGAATCTCCCTCAAAAGACAAAATCGCTGTTGACCGAGTGGGGGTTTTAATTGCAGGTGAATGCGAGCGATTGGGAGCGCAAGTAAAGGTCCATGTGCAGAGGGAAACCGGAGATCACATCGAGGCAATTTTTGCACCATCACATAATGATGATTTTGGACGCGATGATGTCCGCCTGGATGGGAAGGGTGAAAATAAAATCCTTATCCTTGCACACATGGATACCGTATTTCCCATCGGCACTTTGAAGAATATGCCGTTCTTCGAAAAAGAAGGGAAAGTTTACGGTCCGGGCGTATCGGATATGAAAGGTGGCATTGTTGTTGCGATAAAAGCTATTGCTGCCGCTATCGAAAATGGAAGCATGCCAAATCAAGTTACCGCGTTATTTACCTCCGATGAGGAAATTGGCAGCGATACATCCAGGGCTTTAATCGAAGAAATGGCTGACCAGGCTGCATTGGTGCTGGTCCTCGAACCAGGCATGGTGGATGGGTCGGTCAAGACCTGGCGGAAAGGGGTTGGAGAGTATTCGGTGCGAGTGCGGGGGCGAGCTGCCCATGCGGGGGGCGACCATGAAAAAGGCTGCAACGCCATCGAGGAATTGGCGCATCAGGTGCTTTTCATACAAAAATTGACGGATTATGATAAAGGTACAACTCTAAATGTAGGTGTGATTCGTGGAGGAATTGCCAGCAACGTTGTCCCTGATGATGCGAGCTTTGAAGTAGATTTGCGAGTTATGCAGCCAGGTGAGGCCGAGCGTATCGACATAGTGATGCAGTCATTGAAGCCAATTTTGGAATGCTCCTCTATTGAAGTTTTCGGGGGCCTGAACCGGCCACCCATGCCATATAACGATACAATCAAGGCTACGTTCGAAAAGATTAAAGTAATAGCAGCCTCTGAAGGCATTGACCTAAAGGCCAGCGGAACCGGTGGTGCATCAGATGCTAACTTCGTAGCCCCCTTGGGGATTCCATTACTAGACGGTCTAGGACCAGCTGGTGGAGAGTATCATTCCGAAAGAGAATATATCTTTAGTAGAAAGCCTGGTTGAGCGCGTTAGATTGTTGACTGCAATTCTACGCGAATGGTAAGAAATGAAACAACCATTTTGCTTTTTTATCCTCACGAGTATATTAATTACATCTTGTAGACCTTCTGCATTATCCCCTACACCAATCTCAATCTCCGTTGAGTACACTCCTGCTTCTGCGCCATGGCTGTCAACTATTAATAATTGCGGTGGTGGGATCTTGGTCGCTGCGGGACAACGAGCTGCAGGATTATCAAGATTTAGAATCGGTTGATATTGCACTCCAAATTGGACAACCAGCTCAATTGATTATTCCAGCGTATCAAATTGGCAGTGAGGTGGTAATAATCATTGTTAATCCTCAGAACCCTATCAAGTCTTTGAGTCAAGAGCAAGTACGTGGAATTCTTAATGGACAGATCTTGAATTGGGATGTGGCGGGGGGTATTAAAGCCAACATTCAGGTTTGGACGTTTTCCGCAGGTGAAGATATTCAAAAAATCCTAAATAACGTGGTATTAAATGGCAGTCCGGTTACACCCACAGCCCGGCTTGCTGCAAATCTCGAACAGATGACACAAGCCATCGCTGATGATGTAAACGCAGTTGGCATTCTAACCAGAAGCTTTAAGACCGATCGTGTCAAGGAAGTCAATATTGCCTTTACCTTCCCGGTATTGGCAATCTCAAATGCCAGGGAAAAGACGGCGGTTCAGGAGTTGCTCACATGCCTGCAAAAGTGAAATATTGTGATTTATGTGATCTGATTATTTACAGGGTCCTTTTTAATCAATTGGATATCCACATTTTCCCTGAGAAATCCAGGTTCGCAAGGTTATAACAGATTCCTTTCGCAGGAGTCCATGAGGGTATGTACAAAATAAATGTTCGTAGATGGTAATTTCCATCCATTCTATATTTCAGGTATAAGAAAAAAATAACCGCCCACTCATCCGGTTTGCGTTTTAACGATTTCAGGTCGGCGCAGATGCCAATCAGAAGCCAGCTCAAAAGCCTGACCTGCCTGTAAAACCTTAGCTTCCCCCCAATGTTTTGAAATTAACTGCAAACCAAACGGTAGTCCATTTTCCGAAAATCCGCATGGGACAGAAAGTGCTGGAAGACCAGTTAAATTGAAAGGCGAGGTGAAGCGGGTTAATTGACGGGCAGCTTCTATTGCACCTGTCCCTTCGATCAATGGGGCAAAATTCGGGGTGGTTGGAAGAAGTAATAAATCGTACTTGGTAAAAAACAATTCTAAATTGCGCCGGCTTTCAACTTGAGTACGTCTTGCCAAGGAATAATCGGTTGAGGTCAACGCCGCACCTGTTTCCAAACGGAGGCGAATATCGTCCCCAAACCAATCGGGATGGGAAGCCAGACGTCCGCGGTGAAATGCCGCCGCATCCGCCTGAGTCATGCGGGTATTCGCCTGGGCGAGGCCTTCCATCCAAGACAAATCCACTTTCTCAACGAGCGCGCCTAATTTTTTAAATACCTGCCCAGCATTGCCCACCGCCAACGTGACTTCAGGATTAGTGGCATCAATGTACTCCCCCATTCCCAAAGCAATTCGCCAGCCCCCTACCCCATCTGCCAAATTAACAAGGTAATCATCCACAGGTAAATCAACTGACCCAGGATCATGGGAGTCAAACCCTGCAAGGACTTGAAGTAAAATCGCAGCATCTCGAACAGTTCGAGTAAGTATACCGACATGATCCAGGTTCCAGGATAGAGGAATCACTCCACGGGTGCTTATCCTCCCAAAGGTGGGTTTCAACCCTACCACCCCGCATAACGATGCTGGTATACGGATGGAGCCCCCAGTATCGGTGCCTAAAGCTGCCAGGCACATTCCAGTGGAGACCGCCGCAGCTGATCCACTTGATGAACCGCCGGTTATCCGGGTTAGATCCCACGGATTTTTTACAGCTCCAAAATGGGGGTTGACACCTGTGACACCCAGGGCGAATTCATGAGTATTGGTTTTTCCAAGCAGAATGGCTGCGGCTAATTTTAGTTTTAGAACTACCTGGGCATCCTCTGGTGGTATGACCTCCGAAAAAAAGCGCGAGCCCGCGGTGGTTCGGACCCCAGCCGTTTCAATCAGGTCTTTTACTGCTACCGGGATACCTAACAAGAGCAAATCGTTAATATTGGGGGGGTGGTGGGTTAACAGGGAATCCACCTGAATGGCAGCCTGAACTGCCAGGTCCGGAGTGGGCGTTATAAATGCATTAATCGCTGGATCAATCTTTTCAATCTGACGCAGGCAAGCTTCTGCAAGGGAAACGGCGGAATACTCCCCAGAGCGGAGCGATGCAATCGCAGACGAAATTGTCAGTGATGAAGGGTCAATGTTCATTTTAGATAATAAACGCATAAATTAGTTCAATGCAATAAAAAAGGGCACAACCAAGCTGTGCCCCATTTGTAGCAGCTTTTAGAACAATCCGAGCACCTTTCCAGTATCCAAATCCAAATCCACATCATAGAAAACCGGGCGAGTGGGTAGACCGGGCATTGTGCTCATTTTCCCCAACAACGGATAGAGGAAGCCTGCTCCAACTGAAGCCCGGATGTCGCGCACAGGAACCATGAAACCGGTAGGCGCTCCCTTTATCGCTGCATCAGCTGTAAAAGATAAATGTGTTTTCGCCATGCACAATGGTAATTTGTCAAATCCAAGTTTGGTGTAAAGATCAATCTTTGCTTGAGCTTCGGGGAGGATCTCTATGCCAGCTGCACCATAAATCTCCCGGCAGATTAGTTCAAGTTTTTCTTTAATCGAAAGTTCCAGTGGGTATAAGAACTTAAATTGGGTCGGTTTGTCGGCTGCCTTAATTACCGCCTCGGCCAGTTTTATTGCTCCTGCTCCACCATCGGCCCAGTGAGTCGAGACGATAGCATCCATTGCGCCTGATTCGAGCGCTGACTTTCTCACCAGCTCCACTTCAGCAGGAGTATCAGTGGAAAATGAATTTACAGCCACCACCACGTTCACACCATATTTCAAGGCATTCCTGATGTGGCGAGCCATATTTGGCAGTCCTTTGCGCAACAATTCCAGGTTTTCGTCGGTGTATTCGGTAGCCAGTGGTTTACCTGCCACTACTTTCGGTCCACCTCCGTGCATCTTGAGGGCGCGCACAGTGGCGACAAGTACCACCACCTGCGGAATCAGCCCGGAATAACGGCATTTGATGTCGAAAAATTTCTCCATGCCGATATCCGCTCCAAACCCCGATTCCGTAATGACGAAACCTTCAGGGCCAACCAGTTTTAGGGCAATTCGATCGGCAATTATGGACGATTGCCCATGGGCGATATTGGCAAATGGCCCTGCATGTACGAAAACAGGGGTCCCTTCCAGGGTCTGCATCAAGTTAGGTTTTATTGCATCCTTCATCAATACGGTCAAAGCACCAGCTACACCCAGGTCTTCGGCGGTGACCGCGCCTCCCTTGCGATCCGTACCAATCACCATTCGCCCCAACCGCTCGCGCATATCGCGCATGTCGGTAGTGAGGGCCAGGATCGCCATGATCTCGCTGGCGACAGTGATGTCGAACCCGGTCCGCCGGGTCTTGCCTTTCTCTTCCGGGCCAAGACCGACTTCGATTTCCCTCAAAAAGCGATCGTTGGTGTCGATCGTTCGACGCCAGGTGATGGATGCCGGATCAATATCCAAGCGGGAGAAGCGGCTACGTTCCTCAAGCGTAAGATCATTTGGATCATCCTTCTTTATTCCCAGTTTATTCAAACGCCGGAGCATGGAAAGTGAGAACTTGCGCTGTCCTTTCTTGTCAGCCGGGCAAAGGGCGTTAAAAAGTTGCTCATCATTCTGCTCGCTTTCATGAAACATGCGCGCCTCGATTGCCGCAGCACATAAATTGTTGGCTGCGGTAATAGCATGTATATCTCCGGTGAGGTGGAGGTTAAAATCTTCCATCGGGATGACCTGGGAATATCCACCTCCCGCAGCTCCCCCTTTTATTCCAAAAGTCGGTCCTTGTGAGGGTTGACGAATGGCGGTAAACACCTTCCGCCCCAAGTGAGCTCCTAGCGCTTGCGAAAGACCTACTGTGGTGGTGGTTTTGCCCTCGCCCAACGGGGTAGGCGTAATGGCAGTTACATCCACATATTTTCCGTTGGGAATGTCTTTTAAACGTTCAAGGATTTCCAGTTTTATCTTGGCTTTATAAGGACCGTAATATTCCAATTCGTTTGCCAATATGCCAGCTTCCTCAGCAACCTGAGCGATGGGCTTGATATCCGAAGCTTGCGCTATGTCGATATCTGTCGGGACGGGGCGAACTAACTTCAACTTCGTGGGGACAAACATTTTTGTCATAAGGTCTCCTTAGAGGTTTAGATTGAAACCATTGGCAAATATTCGAGATCATTCTAAAATCCGAGTGATCGATATTGACCTGACTCTAATCTCGAAATTATAATATTCAGCAATTGTCCATGATATTGACACTTCCTGCAAGAGGTAAAATTTCTTTAAGTGATGTCTGTGCGAAATAATCCGAAGAATAATTTATTCACTGATCCCAATTTCACTTAATTGAGCGTTTTACAGCAAGCAATGTGATATCGTCAATTTGATGTGCTCCAACGGAAAATCTATCCACCTGTATATTAATTTGGGAAAGTATTGATGACAACGTCTGAGGCTTGCCGAATAATGGGATCAAGCGCTTCTCACTGAAAGTTTCTCCTGCAGAGTTTTCTGCATCCGTCAACCCATCAGTATAAGCAAAAAAAGTGTCTCCAGGTTCGATCATCACTTCCCGTATAACAAAGTTGGCATCTGATTTTCCACCGATTGCCGGACCAGTAAGCATAAGAATGTCCTTAATCCCAGTCTTATTGATAATCAGCGGTGGCAAGTGACCTCCATTTATATAGGTCAAATTTCCTGAGTGGGAATTAATAATTCCAAAGAATATCGTAGCAAACATGCCTGTATCCCCGTGAGTTTCAATAATATAATTATTCGTCAAAGAGATGGCAATTTTTATCCTATCCGCTGAGGAGTTACCGTATCCCAAGCCTGAACGAGCATAAAAATCAATATTTGATACTCCTCGAATAAAACTGCGGAACAGGGTCATAAACAGTGCTGCTCCCAAGCCTTTATCACAAACATCAGCGATGACCAGTCCAAAATTTCCATCTGGCAATTCGAAAACATCATAAAAATCTCCAGCGACCTCACGGGCGGGCTGGAGCGTTGCGGCGATCTCCCATCCCTTTGGCTGAGGAATGACGCGGGGCAAAAACCCAGCCTGAATTTCGCGGCCAACTTCAAACTCGCGTTCCAACCCCATTAGATAAATTTTTTCCTGTTCCCACATACGGGCAGTTTCAAGAGCTATGCTCATTGCATTGGCGAGGGTCTCCAACAAACGTACATCAGACGCGCTGAAAGCTTGTTCGTGTTTCATATCCATCAGGACAATCTCGCCTTTTACTGATGTGCCCAGAGTAAGTGGGACATAAAGGGCGGACATTGGGAATCCAGCACCTGTAACATCCGTACCTTGAACCCTGGCAACGGCCTGGTCCATTTTCTCATTGATTACCAGGGTGTGAGGGTTTTGCAGAAGGTAACCAATAAATCCCTTTCCCGCCACTTTATAAGGAGAGAAAAGTACACGGTTTCCATTCTCAACCAAGTAGGGCGCAGATAATTGATCTGTAGCAGAATCGTAAATGCCAATTGAGAGATCTACGTGTTTATAAATTTCTTGAATTTTATTGCCCACCAATTCGTAGATTGACGCGGTATCCAGTTTTTGGGCTAAACCTTCCTGAACCGAATTGATTATCTGCAATTCCGTGGCACGCTGCTCGGTCTCTTTTAAAAGGCGCTGGGTTTCATCAAATAAACGAGCGTTTTCAAGGGCTACACTCAGGGAAGCCGCCATGGTTTGCAAAAGTCGAACATCAGAATCAGTGAAGGCAAATTCCTTCTCAACATTCTGCAAGCTTAAGATACCTGTCACCTGATCACCCACCAGCATTGGCACACCCAGCCAGGTTTTGGGAGTAATTGTTCCGGGTAAGGTAGGTTGACCGAGGCAGGCTGCCTGTTCCGCAACACGAGAGCTAACCAGTACCGGTTGGCGTGTTTGCACTATTTGAGTTCGAAAACCACGAGTTGGATGGGAACCTGGAGCGTATACTCGCTCACCGCGTTCTATGGCATAACGGTGCTCGATGGTGTAAGTTTGAGGATCATAAGTTGATATCATTACAACCTGGGCATTAAAAATATCCCGAATTTTGTCACCCACCAAGTCGTAAATTGCCTGAACCTCCAAACGGGAGGCGAGCCCCTGCTGTACGCTATTAATTATTGCCAATTCAGCGTCGCGTTGAGCTATTATCTGTTCGAGTTCCGAACGATGATCTTTTTTGGTTTTTATAAAAGCCATATGAACTCTCTTCCAGCAACCAGACCAGACGAGTATAGATTTTAAAAAGTGAAGAAAATATCATATGCAAGGTCAAACGATCTGGTAACGCTGGCCATTTCCCTGCAAGGATTGTGGGGCTCTTGCATTTGTCGAATAGTGAATGCTCCCAAAGGAGGAGCTTACGGTACCAGAAACGACCTGCACAATTAATAATACACCCAAAAAGGGAAGGCTCTACATGGCAATGGAGTTGAGCCAGTAGAAATGGAAGCTGGGATTCAGCGGAGATCTTGGACAAGCGCCGCGGCTGCGGATTATGCCTGGGCTTGGCTGCGTTCTTAACCAGACAGCGCCTTGAGCTGCAGGGACAATCGGCGCTTTGCGGAAGACAGCAGCCGGGTAAGGTGGATCGAGAATAGGTCCTCGCGCGGAAATTATTGATCGAATTGTGGAAGTATTTGGAGACCGGTGTTGTACCGGAAGGAGCTTGTTTGACGAGCAGTTGAACTGTTTCCAGTTGTAGCGTATTTTCCACCTGGTGTGAACTTTCCGTTGCATAAACCGGGTTTTCCTTATGAAAACCAAGGTATAGACGGGTAGTTCCTGAAAAGCTTTTCTCGCCTTAGGTGAATTGATTATTGGGTGTATGGTCTCGACCAGCTCTGATAAATGCTTGTTTGAGGGGTTCTCCTTCAACGCTTCATAAGCTGCCAGTTTTCCTAGGGAAGTTCTCCTCGAAAGAAGAACCAATAAAGAATCAGTGGTCCTCCAATTTATCTCAAATTTCAAATATTTTCCACTTAATTCCTATGCGCAAGAAACTAGTTTTGTGATAATTGAATCAAAACGAACTCCCTAATCAGCGATCGCATCGATCAGCCGAGAAAGGAGTTCGTGATTCTTTTCGCCTCCCGCCCGTGTTTGGGAGAATTATTCCACAGGCGGGAAGGTTATTACCACTTCACCACTAATTTATGGAGCTGTGCTAGCTTTCCAGTCGCCATTTCTGGCAACGGAATATCACCTGATATGTGCCAACCCATGGGTCCAATTGATTGCCAAGATACCATAGTTCCGTGGTAAAGGCCATGGAATGATACGCCATGATCGGTCTTGCCATCCCCATTGTAATCTCCCAGGATACATGGGATATCACCGATAGCTCCCTACACTAACATGTAACACCGACCTCTAATATACCACACCATGCTATTCGACGGACGATATACTGCAACTTCTGTTTTACCATCACCATTATAGTCCGCAGGTACCGGAATGTCACCAGTCGTACCCGATCCATAGCAATGCTACTCAGTTCCATACTATGACCACACCAAACTATTCGATAGGACGGTAAACTATCGCAAGTTCTGTTATTCCATCTCCATTATAATCTGCCTGGGAGCAGGAATATCACCTGAGCCCAATAAACCCCAGCCCATATTCCAGTTGATTGCCACATACCAGGGCGTTGTTGATGGCCGATATATAGCAATATCTGTTTTTCCATCACCATTATAATCACCTGGCACAGGGATATCTCGACCTGCCAAAAATAAACACCCTATCCCGGTTAGTTCTTGCATCCCAACCATCCTGTTAGATGGCTGGAATACTCGCAATATCCGTTTTTCCATCTCCATCATAGTCGCCAGGAGCAGGGATATCTGCCTGGTTGCCATGTACGCTGTAACCAAATTCCATGTACTTGCCCAAATGCTAGTAGATGGTCGGTATCATTGATAGATCTGTTTTACCATCCCCGTTAAAGTCATCCAAAGTGGTCTTGACGGTGAAGGACCACCAGGCGGTGGGGAGAGCATTGGCGTCAACGATGCCAGCGCCATTAACCGATTCGACCTGCCAGTAATAGGTGCCGGGCACCAAGCCAGCCAGGGTGACCGTGGTGGCGGTGCCGGTGGAGGTCCAAACGGCGGGAAGTGTGCAAGCGGCAGTGGTGTTGATGCAGTACTGGTAGGATACCGCCCTGGCACTGGCACCCCAGGTGAGGGTCTGGTCAGCGGGCCGATTCTTGATGCCATTGACGGGGCTGATCTTGTTAAAGGCGCCGGGAGCCTGGACCACGGTCAATGACCACCAGGAAGCAGCGGACCCGTCGGCGTAGGTGGTGCCAACTGCGTTGGTTGAACGCACCTGCCAATACTTGGTGCCCGGGGTGAGACCGGTGAGCGCCACACTCGGTGTGGTGCCGGTGTTGATCCAGGTGGCATCGCAGGCATTGTTATTAGTGGTATCAATGCAGTATTGATAATTGACAACGCTGGTGCTCACCCCCCAGGTCAAGGTTGGATTGGAGGGGAGGTTACCAGTAGCAGTGGCCGGGGTTAGTTTGGTAAACGCTCCGGGGATCGGGGGAACGGTGAACGACCACCAAGCAGCGATGCTCCCGTCGGCATAGGTGATGCCGGTGGTGTTAGCGGCTCCCGCCTGCCAATAATACGTTGTTCCAGGCAGCAGACCCGTGAGAGCTCTTGTCCTGGCGGTGCCAGTGGAGATCCAGGTGGCATTGCACGCATTATCGTTAATCGTGTCGATGCAATAGACGTAGGAAGCAGCAAGGGTACTGGGACCCCAGCTCAAGGTCAGGCTGGTTGGCTGGTTGACTGCTGCATTTATAGGTGCGATCTTACCGAAGGCACCCGGGAACGGGATAATGGTAAAGGACCACCAGGCGGTCGCGGCTCCGTTAGCATACCGGGTCCCGGTGGCATTCACTGCGGCAACCTGCCAATAATACGTGCCGGGGGTCAGACCGATGAGAGCCGCGCTGCGAGTTGCGCCAGTGGAAATCCAGGAGGTGTTGCAGGTATTGTCATTCACAGTATCGATGCAATATTGGTAATAGACAACACTGCTGCTAGCTCCCCAGGTCAATGTTGGATTGGTCGGCTGGTTGGTTGCTCCGTTGGCCGGGGTGGATTTATTAAAATTGCCCGGAACCGGCAGGACGGTGAAGGACCACCAGGCAGTGAGGCTGCCATCCGCATAGGTAGTTCCGGTGACATTCGTGGCTCTTACCTGCCAGAAATAGGTACCCGGAGTCAGGACAGCGAGACCAGCGAGCGTGCTACTTCCCGTGGATATCCACGTGGCATTGCAGGCATTGTCATTGACGGTGTCAATGCAGTATTCGTAAGAGGCTGCTGACACACTGGCTCCCCAGCTCAACACGGGCGAAGGAGGCTGGTTTGTCACACCGGTCAACGGGCTGGTTTTACCAAAAGCACCAGGAACCATCGGAATGGCTACATAGTTTTGAGCGGTCAGGTTTGTCAGGACATTGACATACGTGCGGGTGACAGGCGAGAATGCGTAACCTGGCAGTGCAGGCATTACCGTTCCACCCCAGTTATAAGAAACAACAAGGGTGTAGTTCCCGCTTCCATCGGCAGTCGCTGTCTTGACGGTGACATCCGTATAACTCAGGACCGCTCCGGCTATCCCCGCGTTACCAGAGATCGTAAATGTGCTGAGCGTTCCGATGTAGTTCTGCGCAGTCTGGTCGGTAATTACACTGACATAGTTTGGATTGACCGGCAAGACAGGTGCAAATGTGTAACCTGTCTTGGATTGGGTGACCAGGCCAGACCAATTGTACGGAACAGTAAAGGAATATACGCCCAGTGCATTCGTGTTGACCGTTTTGGTCACACTGGATACCACATAACTCAAAGTTACGCCAGCCAAGGGAGTCACCCCGTCAGGTAACGTGACCGTTCCGGAGATGGTGGGGGTGAAGGGGGTGGCAACGTAATTCTGGAGGGTTTGATCCACCACAATCGCAGCATATACGCGGCTGACAGGCGCAAAAGTGAAGCCCGCCAACGAGGGAACAACCGTGCCAGACCAACCTGGCGCGAGGCCGGTAATAGCGTAAGCACCGGTCCCATCAGCGGTGACCAAGCCGCCGGCATCCGCAAGAGTTGCACCGGTGTAGGTCAAGAGCGCACCGGCCACCCCGGCATTCCCGGAAATCGTGACCGTTGTGGGAACATAATTGGCAGTGACCACCAGGTTGGCTGTACCAAAGGTAACACTTACCGGATTGGCAGCATTGGGTGGTGTTGGAACGTCACCAGTCCAATTTGTAAATGTCCAACCGGCGTCAGCTGTCGCCGTTAAGGCAACCGTGTCGCCTGTGAGATATGTAGCTTGATCCAGAACCTTGGCGACAGTCCCGTGGAGACTGATGACCGTCAGGGTGTAGACGCCCAACGGGAAGCTGACTACATTGGAAGGGATGGATGTCACAGTAAGGCTGGGTTCATTTGGTATCCCGACAATTCCACCCAGGTAATCATTTGACATCACCCGGTAGAAGTACAAAGTCGAGACCACAGCCGAAGAATCTGTAAAAGATTGTGGAACTCCGGCAACCTTGGGAACCGTGAACTCCACCAAGCCTGCCGTGAACGCCGGATCCGTTGCCCTTTGGACCGTGAAGTCTTTTGCAGTCAGGGAATTGTCATCCCAGGTTAGCAATGGGTGACCAGTCCCATCATCCGCAGCGACCAGGTTGACCGGTGCTTCCGGCGGGACCCCAATGATCAGCGGGCGCATCATATCGTTCTCTTCATGACCCAGCAGGTGGCAGTGCCAGACGTATTCCCAACCGTAGTTGACCAATTGGTTTTGGAGGTTGACGGGAGGCCCAACGGATCCTGTCCCCAGAACCCCATGGTGGACCCGATCGGCCTGGTCACATCCAGCGGTCTGACGCTGTCGCCAATCTTGAATGGAAGGACGGGGATGATCGGCCTCAATGCAACGATGATGTCTTCCAGTGGGTTCGTGCGGATGGTTTCTTTCCAACCGACTTCATTCTCATCTGGCGGTCTGATCGCGCCATCCCAGCCAACCCGGTTAATCACCTGTACGTTGAACATATGGAAGTGGATGGCATGCGTATCCACGCCGTTGTGGGTGATCTTCCAGATCTGGGTCCCGTCCGCCATGGTTCCGATCGCAGTCATGGGATCCGACGTCTGTACGAGCTCGGTGGCTGGATCGATGTAGCCAAACGGGATCGTAGTTTGGATGACTCCATTCGTTTGCGGTAATTCAACTCCCAGGGTGGCGTTCATGCGTCCGTAATCCAGCTCGAAACAGTTCCTGGATGGCCTTGGGTTGGAAATCAACGGTCACTGGAGTAGTAGCGCCGGCAGCCGTGAAGGTCATTTTTTGGTCCTGGATCCTCGCATACGAATCGGTGTAATTCGCATTGTAGGCTGCGTTATAAGCAGATTCTGGCACGAGGGGAGCAGGTTGCGAGGCAGCGAATGCAGCCGGGAGGGCAGTCTGCAAGGCAGCCAGGTTATACGCAGGAGCTGCAGTTCCAGAAACCCGGAATTGCATGAGGGTGCGCATATTGGGACCGTAGCCAGGCAGGGTCGAAGGGGCACCACCCACCCCGGTCAGGTCCGGGTCACCCGTGTAGTAATCGTTGCGGGGATCGAAGGCAGGGACTGGCGCGGGAGCGTCGTTGTAAAGGATGAGTGTTGAGCAGGTGGATGGTAATTGTGAAAAGTCAACAATAACATCCGCTCGTTCGGCCGGCCCGAGCAAGAGGGCATGTGTGTCGATGTTCAGAACAACAATGTTCCTGCGGTCATACAGATATCCCACCGGCTGGTTGGGAATTACAGCAGGAGCCGGAAGCAGCCCGCCTTCGGTTCCGATCTGGATGAAGGAAGGTCCCACTGCCGCCGGGTCAGGCACCCCGCCCACGCGTCCGTCGGTGGGCCAGTTGGCCGGGAAACCAGCGGTGGCAACTGCCGGAACCATATTGACTTCACCTGCATTGGCATCCAGCAAGGTGGTGTAAGCGGAATCCCACATTGGGGCGTTGGACTTGGCGCAATACAACTGCAGGTTGAGGAACCGGTCGTTTGCAGCGTTGAGGATCCGTAACCGGTAGGCTTGAGGTTTAACATCTATATACGGATAGACCGTCCCGTTTACCAGTGGAGTGTCCATAAAGCCTTCCGGCACCAGGGATGGGTTTGGCGTGCCGGGATTGTTGGGTCCTTCCAATGGATTGGTTGCAGACGGATACAAAGGGTTTGGAACGTTGCGTATTCACGATGTTGGTGAAGGGCGGCCAGAACCAGAGACTGTAATCCCAGCGACCCATTGCATTTACACCCATGGGGTCATATGGGTTCTGGTTCGGCATGTAAACATGCGGGAACCAGAGGTCACCGGTATGCACGGTTCCGGGGGTGGAACCCCATTTCCAGGTGGGGTCTTGCACGATCATTTGGGACAAGCTTGGGACGAAGGTCTTATCCTGGATGACCAGGGGGATTTCGTCAGCAGGGATCGTTCCAGCCGGGACAACCACGCTCGTCCCCGGAATGGTCCCGCCATTGACCAGGGTCTGTTCCACCGGGTCAGTGACCAGATATCCAGCTGCCTCACCTGCGTAAACGTTCAAGCGGGTGATGCCATAAGCATGGTCGTGATAGAACATCAAGCGAGCGCTCTGCTGGTTAGTATAAAAGAACGTCAAAGTCCCGACAGGCTCGGTCCCTGCATCCATATCCGGGACGTTATAAACACTGACACCTTCAGGATAAGCAGTGGTTTCGTTCGCCGGGGTTGTCCACTGGTGGGGCGTACCATCGCTGATCCATGGAGTGTTGCCGCCATGGAGATGCAGTGTTGCGCGGTTTTCCGTGTAGGTGGCACAAGGTATCGCTGGAGGGTTACAATCTACAGTCCCCGTTGCAGCATCCAGCGGTCCTTCTCCTGCTCCCATCGCAGTGGTATCCACGGGGATGAAGAGGTTGCCGGCATCGCCAACTGGCAGGTAGTTGTGGAATTTTATGCGGGTCGGTTGACCATTTCCAGCTACTCCTGCCGGTTTGGTTGGATCGTAACTACCAGCCACGATGATTGGACCCAGATAATGAGGGTTATCAACCGCATAAACTGGATTTGAGGAGGCGTCCAAAATCGGGGAGCCATCCGGGTAAAACAATTGAATATGACTTCCAGAAATAATTGAAGTCTCGAGCTGGACATATCCACGCAACGTAGTAGGTGGCAAGTCTCTATGCAACTGCTCGGTGTATTGGACCAGTGCGATTTCATAATAATCTGATCCTGGATACGATATTGTGTCTGGCTACAGCAACCGGAATATATTGACCAAGATCATTTACCCCTGTTGATCCCAGCCCTGCCAGGGAATCGACGAATTTCCTAATCCCAGGAACAGAGTCATACCCGGAGCCTCCAGAGACCACATTCATGGAAGTAATTGCACCGGAAACCGGATCAATCACAGGCACAATGATGGCACCCGTGCCGCCACCACCAATTACCGAAGCTGTGGTAGCCGCATCCGTATACCCGCTGCCACCGTTTGAAATGTTTACCGCAGCCACAGCTCCCCCAGATAGTACAACTGTAGCCAACGCACCGGAGCCATCGCCCGAAATTCCAACACTAGCTGGAATGGGGCTATTAGCCCAGTTGGGAGTGGTACCAAAATAGTCCGGTACACCACCCGGATCCATGGAAGTAACTGCTGCTTCAGCCATTTGCTCCACCGATTGGAGACCAGCTTGTCTTGCTGCCGCAGCACGAGCTGCTGCCGCTGCTCTTTCAGCAGGGGTTACGTGCCCATGAGAGTTTTCTCCTCCAACCGGGGGAAGAGGGGTTGGAGATGGCACCGGAGTTGGTTGAGCCTGGGGCGCTTTGGGCCCGTCAACCTTCACCCCGGCCTGGTCCTGAGAAATGTTGACCGGTGAGTTTAATGATTGTGCTCTGACGGGGACCGGGTTAATGCCACCCAAGAGCATGGTCGCAATGACCAATACCGAAAGAATATAATTAAAATACTTTTGGGCCTTCATGAATTCTCTCCTTTTGACCATTCTCAATCGATTTTGATTAGTACTAAAAAAAATCATTCTTTTACACAAGACCAGTTAACTATTAATTGGGAGATGTTCCATAATTTTTTCCACCTCGGCCAGCAATGAAGTGGGGGTTACCGGTTTCTCAAGGTGAGAGGTAATTCCTAAATTCTGAAATTCCACAGCCGTCTCAGGCGACCATTGAGCGGTAAATGCCAGGATCGCGGTTTTTGGGTATATCTGCAGGACCCTTGGCAGCAACGTTAACCTGTTGTCTATCGTTAAGGCATCAAAAATAACCAAGTCATATCGATCGGCTTTCAAACGTTCCTGGGCTTCGCAAGCACGCCCAACCGTTGTGACCGAGTAACCGGCGCGCTTAAGAATGAGCGCCAACGAAAGCCTCAAGTTTAGGTCGGTATCCACAATTAATACTCTTCCAGAAGGCACGACAGATTCTCGGGACATAATCATTCCATCTCAAATATTACTGAATATATTCCCTTGAAGTATTTGGGTATCTTTGAATATATTGGCTGCAATGCCATTGCCCCTTCCGCAAGCGTCACCAGAGGGATCTTTAACCAAAAAACGGGCGAATGGCCCGTTCATTTTGTCTAAAGGAAGAGGGGATGTCTTCAACACCACCGATATTTAATTTAGGTGTGAATCGTTACCAACCCAAAATCATTTTCCTGGGATTGCAAAACCCTTCTCTCACATAGAATATCACCTAGTCTGAATGAATTTTATCCACGAATTAATCAATGGATATTATTGTCCATTGCCATTTCAAGTGTTTTCTCCCACGGCGGCAATGGCAGGCAAAAGGTATTTTTAAATTTGGTGCAGTCCAATGCAGAAAATAGTGGCCGTATTGCGGGTGTGGGAAATTCTTCAGAAGACACAGGAATCAGTTCGCGGGTTACCTGCTCGTGCGCTGAAGGGTCAAGCAACAAGATCTTTTTAGCCCATTCATAACGGCTGGCATATCCTTCCCCAGCAACATGATATGTTCCGGTCCGATTATCCAAGGCAGCATGGATATTATCCCCCCTCCAGATAATACCAGGGCAGAAATTTCTGCCAGCATGCGCGCCCAAGTGGGACTACTAATTTGATCATCCACGACCCGCAAAGATTCGTGCTTACGAGCCCAACCCAACACCTTGTTAATAAAGCTCTTGCTCCGGAGGCTGTAGACCCAAGCTGTGCGGAAAATCAAGTATTCACCTCCCGCGGCGGAGACAGCCTCTTCTCCAGCGAGTTTTGTTTCGCCATAGACATTTAATGGTTTCGGAATGTCTGTTTCCGTATAAGGCACCCCCTTCTTCCCATCAAAAACATAATCTGTGGAAAAGTGTAGAAGCGCAGCGTTTAGTTTTAGGGCTTCTTCTGCAAGAATCCCAGGGCCAATACTGTTAATCGCCCGGGCAACGTCAGATTCGCTCTCGGCTTTATCCACATCCGTATAGGCAGTGGCATTTACAATCATTTCAGGGCGGTGTTCCCTGATAATGCCGCGGATACTGGCGGTGTTTGCCATGTCGATTTCAGGATAATCAAGTGCAATCACCGAGCCCAGGGGCTGCAATGAGCGCTGCAATTCCCAACCAAGCTGACCAAGATTTCCCAACAACAGCAATTTCATTTGAATCTATGAAATTTTTTCTTCAGATAGTCGAAAAAGGTATTCCCGGTAGCTATTGTTTGCATATGATCCAGCCAACTCTCGCAACATGTCCCGAGTTATAAAGCCATTCCGATATGCGATTTCTTCCGGGCAACAAATCATGATTCCCTGACGCTCCTGCACGGTTTGGATAAAATTGGCTGCCTGGAGAAGAGATTCATGAGTGCCAGCATCCAGCCAAGCAATTCCCCTCCCCAATTGTTGAACATGAAGCTGACCCATTTCCATATAGGCTTTGTTTAAGTCTGTAATTTCGATTTCCCCCCGTGGTGAAGGTTTAAGGTTCCTAGCAAAAGTTGCCACGCGGTGGTCATAAAAGTACAACCCTGGTACCGCAAAATTGGAGCGCGGAGATGCTGGTTTTTCCTCCAAAGTGACTGCACACCCGTGTGCATCGAATTCCACAACTCCATATCGCTGAGGATCGCGAACCGAGTAAGCAAAAATATTGCCACCTTCTTTTAAATCCGATGCCTGGCTCACCTGAGTGTGCAATCCCTGGCCAAAAAAAATGTTGTCACCAAGGATCAAACAGACAGTATTATCCCCTATGAACTGCTCTCCGACGATAAATGCATCCGCAAGACCACGAGGCTCTGCCTGTTCAGCGTATTCGAATTTCAGCCCCCACTGTTGACCGTTCCCCAATAAGCGTTTGAAAAGCGGCAGATCGGCAGGAGTGCTAATGACCAAAATATCCCGAATCCCAGCCAGCATCAGGATTGACAGCGGATAGTAGATCATCGGCTTGTCATATACCGGCAGCAACTGCTTGCTGACCGCCATGGTGATAGGGTGCAACCGGGAGCCTTTGCCTCCAGCCAGGATGATTCCTTTCATTTTTTACCCTCCATTCGCCCGGCATAATTCTTATTGATCCATGACCGGTATTCTTCCCGCTCGCGGATGGCATGAACCCACCCTTCGTTTTCCATATACCAGCGAACAGTTTTTAACAAGCCTTCCTGCAACCCATGAGTGGGGGACCACCCTAATTCCCGTCGAATCTTTTCAATATTCATCGCATATCGCCGGTCATGCCCCGGACGGTCGGTTACGGTTTTAATCAATTTTGCATGCGGACAGAATGGAGAGGACGGGAGCATGTCATCCAGAATATCACAAATTGAATTAACAATATCAAGGTTGGCAGGATTGTTGTTTCCTCCAATATTGTAACTCTCGCCGACCCTCCCATGTTCCAAAACCTGCCATATTGCCTGACAATGATCCTCGACATACAACCAGTCACGAACCTGCATTCCATCGCCATAAATTGGGAGCGGTTTCCCTTCCAATGCATTCAAAATCATTAAAGGGACAAGTTTTTCAGGGAACTGATACGGGCCGTAATTATTCGAACAGTTCGTCAGAGTAACCGGCAAACCGTACGTGTGCAAGTAGGCACGGACCAAGTGGTCACCGCCAGCCTTAGAAGCCGCATAAGGAGAGTTGGGAGAATAGGTGGAAATCTCTTCGAAAGCAGGAGCTTCAGGAGAAAGGGATCCAAATACTTCATCGGTGGAAATGTGATGGAAACGCACACCCTTATCCCCTGCTTTAATTTCATCCAACCAAACCTTGCGGGCAGCTTCCAACAGGGAAAAAGTACCGATGATATTGGTTTGCACAAACGCTTGCGGGCCAAGGATTGACCGGTCGACATGCGACTCTGCAGCGAAATGGATCAAACAGTTAATGCTGTTGTTTCTCAGAATCTCCTCAACCAATGGTTGATCGCAAATGTCACCCTTGATAAATGCATACCTTTCCAAGAATGGTAAACCTTTAAGATTTTCAAGACTTCCAGAATACGTTAACAAATCCAGATTAACGATGAAAACATCAGGCTGTGTTCGCAAAACATAACGGATAAAATTCGAGCCAATAAACCCCGCTCCGCCAGTGACAAGAATATTCTTCACTGCAGCCCTCCTAATCGAACTTTTCCGCTTCCGAAAATAAACACCCATGAGCATCTTTTTCAGAGAGCACTGGAGGTTTTCCATCCGATATCGGCCATGCAATGCCCAGAAATGGATCATTCCAGAGCAGCGAGCGTTCCCATTTGGGAGCGTAATAATCGGTGGATTTATAGACCACTTCGGCCCAGTCGCTCAAGACGTAATAACCATGGGCGAATCCAGGCGGAATCCAAATATTAACTTTATTCTGTGCAGAAAGAGTTGCAGAAATCCACTTGCCGTAGGTTGTCGAGGTCAATCGCAAGTCAACTGCCACATCAAAGATCTCCCCGGAAATAACCCGGAGGAGTTTTCCCTGGGGCTGGCGAATTTGATAATGCAACCCTCGCAAAATACCCTGCTGGGAACCAGAATGATTGTCCTGAACGAATGACCCCACCATACCCATCCTGGCAAATTCTTCTACCCGAAAAGTTTCCATAAAAAACCCACGTTCATCCCCAAAAACCTTGGGATGAATGAGGATTACCTCAGGAATTGAAGTATGCTCATATTCCATCAGTCTTACCGTTCCTTTTGGCGATAGGCCAGAATCACCGAGGCTGGATCGCCAACGATTTTTAGGATGCCATGGTCCAGCCATGCTGCCCGATGGCACATAGCCTCAACCATTGGCATGGAATGAGAAACGAGTAAAATCGTCGTGCCGCGCCGGCAATAATCGCTTATGCGCGTCTCACATTTTTTCCGGAACGTTTCATCCCCCACACCCAAGATCTCATCGACAATCAGAATATCCGGTTCACTGGCGGTCGCTACTGCAAAACCAAGACGAGCATACATACCCGTGGAATATGTACGGATGGGGGCATTAATAAACTCACCCAATTCTGAAAAATCCACTATTTGATCAAATTTTTCCTGCATTTCCCGGTTGCTGAAGCCCAATAACGATCCGTTGAGGAAAATATTCTCCTTTCCTGTCAACTCAGGATGGAACCCAGCCCCAAGTTCCAAAAGAGGGGCAACGTTTCCAGTTATGATCACGCGCCCTGCTGTCGGTCTCAAAACCCGAGCAATCACCTTAAGGAGAGTGCTTTTTCCAGCTCCATTATCTCCAACGATACCGAATATCTCCCCCCGACTGATCGTGATATTAATCCCTTTTAACGCCCAAAATGTTTTCATTTGAATTTGGCGTTTTATCCGCAGGATCATATATTCTTTAAATGTTCGAATGCGCTCGCTGGGTACACGGTAGCGGACAGAAACCTCCTCAAGTTGCACCGAACGATCAGGATGAGAAAGGTGGGCTTCGACCATTCCAGGTATCGATTTAGATTCGGTAGGCAAATTCATCAGATTTTGAGGTAAAGAAAAACCACCCCACCAGCAGCATCCCAATCGCGATGGCAGCAGCAGGCCAAAACTCACTCCAGGTGGGCCAGAGTCCGTCATACAAAGGCAAACGCCAAATCTTTACCAAGTAGTACATCGGATTTAGATGCAAGATAAATTGGTATTTTAGGGGGATAATCGTTTCCGGATAGATAATGGGGGTGGCATACATCCAAGCAAGTAAAATTATCTGGTACATCTCGACCACGTCAGGAAAATAGACTGCCAAGGTTGAAATTGCCAACCCCAAACCCAAGGTAAAACAAGCCAGCAATAAAAGAGAAATTGGTGTAAAGAGTGCAGTAATGCGAATCGGTACTCCAGAAATCAGCATGACGATTACCAGTGGGATAAAAGACAAGACCACGTTAATCATGCCAGTTCCGATGGCTGAAAGGCCAAAAGAAGCGCGAGGTATATATATCCGTTGAAGCAACCCACCGCCCCAAACCAAACTACTCATCGCGCCAATCGTGCATTGAGAGAAAAAATTCCATGCGATCAATCCGCAGAGGATAAAAGTGGGGTAAGACCCAGTTTGACCGAAAATCTGGGAAAAGACAAAACTAAGAACAAGCATCATCCCCAAAGGTCCAAGCATTGTCCAGGCAACACCAAGGTAGGAACGCTTATACCGAGTGAGGATGTCACGGCGAACAAGCTGGTAAAGGAGGTGGCGATACCGGATTGCCTCCTTCAATTCCTGAAGGGCATGGGGGATTAATTGGGCTGAATCGTAAATGGGTTTTTCCTGCATATGTACCAAAAAATGCAACTTAAAGTCGAGAGGATTTTACCATGAAACATATTCATGGCTTTTCCCCATATCTCCCATGCTGCGGCAGCCCTTAAGAGACCTGATAACCTATCAATAAATCATTCCCAAGCATCCGCAATCAGGGAAGAGGGTGAAACGCCCAAGTTTACCCAGCCCCGAGGTGAGGTCGTTGACCATATCGGGAGGTCCAGCAAGGTAATAGATGATTGACCGCGGGTGGGGAATTGACCGGAATATGATCGCTGAATTAATGCGCCCCTCAATACAATCATCATCTCCAACATCCTGTTCAGCAAGATACCAAACATGAAGGTCGGGATGCTGCGCTTGCGATGTTTCAATCAAAGACCGGTAAATCAACAAACCCGGACAGCGTGCTCCGTAGAATAAATAGATCTGGTGGCGGTGTTCCCCAGAAAGACCGGAAAGGAAGGCAGTAAAAGCAGTTACGCCAGTACCACCAGCCAACAAACAGACATCCTGTCCGGGATCAACGATAAATTCACCGTAAGGCATCTTCACCCAAATTTCACGCCCCGGGTGCAACTCCGCTTCCATCCGGCCCGTGAACTGACCTTTTACTGCATAGGTTATGCGCAACCTTTGACGGTCAGCTGGTGAACTGGCGATAGAAAAAGATCGGGAGTCCGGCCAGAAATCCCCCGGAGCATACGCGTCCAACGCTAAATGGAGGAATTGACCTGGATAAAAGCGCGGTACCAAATCTTCAGGTTTTAGAAATATGCTGTAAACCCGATCGCCATGGTTGAGGATTTCGGATACGCGGCAGCGAAGTTTTTGCGGCATCAAGAGACCCGTTCGCCGCGCATGAAACGGCTAAAGGCGGAAATCATATACTCCATCCGGGTATCGTCTATGCCCGGATAGACGCCGATAAAAAACGTGCGTTCCATTATCGTGTCGGTGTTAGTCAAGTCGCCAACCACGCGATGCTCGATATTCAAAAAGGCTGGCTGGCGGAGGAGGTTTCCGCTGAATAAATTGCGGGTCTCGATATGATTTGCTTCCAAGAAACGGGTCAATTCATTACGAGTAAATCCAGCATCATCCCGCACCGTAATTACAAATCCAAACCAGGATGGATCTGAGTTTTGAGTGGCATGCGGCAAAATCAAACGGTCCTGATAAATCTCGAGGGAGGCGACCAATTTCTCGAAATTGGCTTTTCTGCGAGCAATGAAACCGTCCAGTTTTGCCAGTTGAGCCAAACCAACTGCGGCTTGCATATCTGTGACTTTCAAGTTGTAGCCAATGTGGGTGTAGACATATTTATGGTCATACCCAAACGGTAAATTTCCGTACGCCTGACTGAATCTTTTTCCACAGGTGTTATTTTCACCCCCTGCACAGTAGCAATCGCGACCCCAGTCTCGAACAGAGCGGACTATCGATCCCAAGAGTTCATTGCGGGGAAGTACACAACCGCCTTCGCCCATGGTGATATGATGAGCTGGGTAAAATGAGACGGTGGCAATATCCCCAAATGTACCAGTCAACTTTCCCCCATAGCGGGAACCAAGAGCATCACAGTTATCTTCCACCACCCACAAGTTGTGCAATTTAGCCAGACGGATTACCGTATCCAGGTCGAACGGCACGCCCATGGTATGAGCCATGGCTATCGCGCGGGTTTTTGGTCCAATCGCTTCTTCAATTCGATTGGAAATCACCGTGTAATCGCCCAAGTTCACATCCAGAAAGACCGGTACGAGCTGGTTTTGTACAATGGGTGCCACCGTAGTTGGGAACCCTGCTGCTACGGTTATGACTTCATCTCCGGGCAGCAAACGCCGATCCCGCAGTTTGGGGGAACAGAGAGCTGTCAGAGCGACCAAATTGGCTGAAGAGCCAGAATTTACCAGATATGAGTTGGGGAGACCAAAATAATCCGCAAATTCAGCCTCGAATTTATCCGAATAGCGGCTGGCGGTCAGGAAGAAATCCAAACTTGAATCAACGAGGTTTACCAATTCGGAGGAATTGAAGACCCGCCCTGCATAATGAACGGTATCCGACCCCGGAATAAAGGGATGATCCTCGAAGCGTTCCTGAAAATATTCCTCCACCAATTTCAGTATCCTGGCGCGGAGTTGCTCATCCTTTCTCATAATCTATCCAGACTCTGCCAAAAATGACTTGTACCATGCAATCGTTTTATCCAAGCCGGCTTCCAAGGTGAAAAGGGGCGACCACCCCAGGAACTGACGCGCCTTATCCGCATCCAGGTATTGTTTACGAATTTCATTGCTGGCTTCATTTCGTACGTCAGGCAAAAGCCCTGATCCCATGCGAGCCAAAATCGATGAAGCCAATTCCAGGACGGTTAACTGGTTGCCGTAAGAGAAATTAAATGCTTCCCCGCGTAATTCAGGATTAATAGCAAGTTGTTCAGCGAGGAGCATATATGCGGCAGCGCCATCTTCCACATAAAAGTAATCACGAACAAACGACCCGTCCGAACGAATGACCGGCCGCTGACCACGCAGCACTGACCGGATGGTGCCCGGGACAATGCGGTTCCAATTCAAATCACCACCCCCAAAAAAATTACCGCAGCGGGTAATTACCACCGGCAGATCGAAACTGGCAGCGTAGGTTTGGGCGATCATGTCAGCAGTTGATTTACTTACATCGTATGGATGTCTTCCCTGCAAGGGAGTGTTTTCATTGTACGGAAGGGTTTCCTGGTCACCATATGCCTTGTCAGAAGAGGCGATGACCACCTGCCCTATCCGCGGACTCCGGCGGCATGCCTCGAGTAAATTCCACGTACCAGAGATGTTGGTTTCAAACGTAGAAACCGGATTGCGGTTGGCAATGGTGACAATGGTCTGAGCTGCCAGATGAATGACAGTCTCAATCTCATACTCGCCCAAAATCCGTTCCAACAAATCCCTATCCCGAATATCACCACGCACAACCGTTACCTGTTCGATCGTGCATGATCGGACCAGTTCACTCTGGGGCACCCAATCACGAACCAGGCAGACGACGTCCGCTCCGGCTTCCCGCAGCCTGCGGACCACCCAACTTCCCACGAGGCCTGTCCCACCCGTTACAAACGTGGGGCGGTCCAACCAGAAGGAACTGTTTAACTCCAAATTTTCCATGGCGCATTCCCTTCAGACCAGTGCTTTTCAAGTAAATTTACATCGCGGACGGTATCCATACACTGCCAGAAATTCTCATGCTGATAAGCAGACACCTGATTTTGGGAAGCCAAGGTTTCAAGGGATTCAAATTCCCATGACGTGTGGTCCCCGGCTATATATTCAACCACGCCAGGCTGAAGGACAAAAAAACCGCCATTTATCCAGCCCTCCCCAATCTGAGGTTTTTCTTTAAACTGAAGAACGCGCCCATTTTCAATCACCATTTGTCCAAAACGAGCCGGCGGGCGAACTGCAGTAAGCGTAACCAATCTTCCCTGGGACTTGTGAAATTCCAGCAAGGCAGGAAGATCCACGTTTCCCACCCCGTCACCATAGGTTAACATAAATGGTTCATTCCCGATGAACTCAGCTACGCGCTTAACCCGCCCACCCGTCTGCGTATCCGACCCTGTATCCAGGAGGTGAACGATCCAATCATCGCTTTCACCACCATGGGTTGTCAAGGCACCATTGCCAAGGTCAACCGTGACATTGCGAGATCGATAATGATAATTGAAAAAATAATCCTTGATCATCTCCCCTTTATAGCCAAGGGCAATGACAAACTCCTTGTAACCAAAGGAGGCGTATATTTTCATGATGTGCCAGAGGATCGGTTTTCCCCCAATTTCGACCATCGGTTTGGGTTTCAAAGTAGTTTCTTCTGATAAACGCGAACCCAATCCGCCAGCAAGTATGGCTACTTTCATAAACTCTCCTTACCCAAGTAATTCAATTAACAAGATTATATTCGATAAATGAAGGAATATATTACAGGCAAACAGCCAATCCAGAATTCAGAGAGAAGAGCACGGGAGAAAGATTGCACGGTGTGACAAGCATCTCTTATTACCATTTTTGATGGGTATTTTTAAATAGAATAGGTGCGATGTAATATGATTACACCGCACCCAATCGCCTGTAACGACCCTTTACGCCCTGTTCAATCTCAGAGTGACTTCCTCACCGTCAAACTCGTCGGTTAACGTTGCCAAGGGATCACCAGATTCAACAAAATTTAGTTCAACTGCCAACGTTTCAGCAACGATGTATTCCCGGTTGGCTTCTATAGCAGCCTTTAGCCGCGGAGTCGCGCTCACATGGATCTGGATACGATCGGCCACATCCAATCCGGCAGTTTTCCGCAAATCCTGCACCCTGCGAACAAATTCGCGCGCCATCCCTTCGCTGATCAAATCAGGAGTCAACTCGGTAATCAGCGCCGCCAAATAAGCGCCTTCGTTCGCGACTGCAAATCCTTCTTTTGCCTGAGCACGGACTTCCACTTCCTCCGGAAGGATGCCATATTCCTGACCATCCAAGGTCACATTTACAGACTGTCCTGAAAGAAGAAGAGGCGCAACAAGGGTCGCATCCAAAGCAGTTATGGCTTTTGCCAACCCAGGGAACTTATTCCCATATTTCTGACCAAGCTGCCTGGAAAGAGGTTTTACTGCGAAGGAGACTGCCTCGCCACTCGCATCCAACAAGCGGACTTTTTTGACATTCAATTCATCGGTAATGAGGCCAGAATAAGTCTCGACCGCATGTCGCTCTTCAGGGCGCGCCAGGGCAAACGCAGCCTCGGATAATGGCTGCCGCACTTTGCGATTCGCCTTTTGGCGAGCGTTGTGACCAAGTGATACCAACTTCATAACCAGACCCATTTCCCGGTTGAGCGTCTCGTCAATCCTGGCCTCATCTGCCTTAGGCCACTTTGCCAGGTGGACAGATTCTGGGGCCTTGGCATCAATGGAACAGACCAGGTTTTGGTACATTTCGTCAGCCAAGAAAGGCATGGCAGGAGCGAGCAATTTTGCGAGGGTTACCAGGGCGGTATATAGAGTGGAGTATGCAGCATGTTTATCAGAATCCGATTCAGATTTCCAAAAACGCCTTCGGGAACGACGCAGGTACCAGGTGGAGAGAGACTCGACGAAAGTTTCAATGGGCCTGGTCGCACCAGGGACATCGTAATTCTCATAAGCATTCGTCACATCCCTAACCAGCGCATTTAATGACGAAAGCAACCATTTATCAAGGTCATTGGTTGGCTTCATAATCCTGGATAAATCGGGTTTATCCAAATTAGCATAGGTGACAAAAAACGAGTAAACGTTCCAGAGGGTCAATGTAAAGTTCTTGACAACATCCGTCACCATGCTGGGGGCGAAACGGCGCTCAGCATTGGGGGGAGCGGAGGTGTAGAAATACCAGCGGAATGCATCTGCACCAGATTCGTCCAGTACTTCCCAGGGTTCGATAAAATTGCCACGGCTCTTGGACATTTTCTGACCATTGGCGTCAACCACCAACCCCAGACATATTACGTTCTTGAAACTAGGCTTGTCGAAGAGAAGGGTACTGATGGCATGCAGTGTATAGAACCAGCCACGCGTTTGATCTACCGCTTCGCAGATGTAGTCAGCAGGAAATTGACTATCAAACTTTTCTTTGTTCTCAAAGGGGTAATGCCACTGAGCAACCGGCATCGATCCTGAGTCGAACCAAACATCAATCAGGTCTGGAACGCGGGTCATTTTTCCACTACATTTGGGACATGGCCAGTTGATGTTGTCCACATGGGGACGATGGAGATCAAGGGTCGACAGGTCGTGGCCTGCCTTTTCGGAAAGTTCTTTCACTGACCCAATGCATTCACGATGCTTGCAACCGGTACATTCCCAGACAGGAAGCGGGGTTCCCCAGTAACGCTCACGACTGAGAGCCCAGTCAATATTATTGCTAAGCCAGTTTCCAAAGCGGCCTTCTTTAATGTGCTCGGGAACCCAATTGATCTGGCGATTCAATTCCACCAGCCGATCTTTGAAAGCGCTTGTACGAATGTACCAAGAATCACGGGCATAATATATCAGGGGGGTATCACAGCGCCAGCAAAAGGGGTAAGAGTGTGAATAGGACTCAGACCGGAAAAGCAATCCGCGTTTGTCCAGGTCAGCGGTGATGGAGGGATCGGCGTCCTTGACAAAAACGCCCCGCCACGGTGTGACCTGGTTCAGGAACCCCCCATCCGGACCGACGGTCATCAGCACCGGTAAATCAAATTTTTTTGATACTTCCAAGTCATCCGCCCCGAACGCCGGAGCTATATGAACCAGTCCCGTGCCATCTTCTGTGGTTACGAAATCGCCCAGCACCACATAATGTGCGGGTTTCTCCAAAGGCATAAAAGTGAACAAAGGATGGTATTTCGTACCCTTCAATTTTTTGCCCTTGAACCGCTCAATCACCTTGACTTTTTCTTCACGGAAGACTTTCTCCAGTAGAGCTTCAGCCAAGATGAGACGTTCCGAACCCCCCTCGGGGACCGGACGTTCGACCGTCACATATCCAACATCAGGCCCAGCCGCAACTGCGACGTTTGCCGGCAGCGTCCAAGGCGTAGTCGTCCAGACCAACAGTGACGTTCCAGGCTTGTCCACCAAAGGGAGACGAACAAATACTGAAGGGTCGATAGTATCCGCATAACCCTGAGCCACTTCATGGTCGGAGAGGGGTGTGCCACAGCGAGGGCAGTAAGGTACGATCTTGTAGCCTTTAAAGAGCAGGTCACGCTCCCAAAAGGTCTTTAAAATCCACCAGACTGATTCGATGTATTCATTTGTGTAGGTGACATACGCTTCGCCCAGGTCAACCCAAAAGGCGATTCGGTCGGTCAGTCTTTCCCAATCCTGGATGTAGTCAAAGACGGATTTTTTGCATAGATCGTTGAATTTTTCAATCCCGAACTCTTCGATCTGCTGCTTGTTGTTGAATCCCAGCTTCTTCTCGATAGCAATTTCGACGGGTAGACCATGCGTGTCCCAACCGCCGCGGCGTGAAACGTGGAAGCCATTCATAATCTTGTAGCGTGGAAACAAATCCTTAAAGGCGCGCGCTTCGACGTGATGGACATAGGGTTTGCCATTTGCAGTAGGGGGTCCCTCATAAAACACATATTCCGGAGAGCCTTTGCGAAGCTCACCAGTCTTTTGGAAGATTTTCTGGGTCTTCCAGAATTTCAAGACACCCTCTTCCATGGTGTTAACATCAAGTTTTGGGGAAACTGGTTTGAACATTCACACCTCAGGGTTATTTCAAATTAAGCAAATATAAAACTCCCGTCCCTTCCCAGAGACGAGAGTCAATTGACTCGCGCGATACCACTCTGCTTCCCGAAAATCAGGCGCTCAAAGGTACAGCCACCCGGCGTATACCCCGCCATTATAACGGTCGGCACCCGGCTTTCTTACTTTCCCAAGGTTTTCAGATCGCAGCTCCGGGAGGATTTTCAACCCTTTCCACTGACCCGGCTCACACTTTTTCCGGGATCGCTGCCAGCAGTGTGGGGCTTACTCGTTCCCATCATCACCAAAAGGTATTTTGTTGGGCTGAATTATAATAGCATGACTCTTCCAGCGCAAGGATACCCAATATGAACCTCCAACTCAACGGAATCACTCTTCCCGCCAACACAGAAGACATACGTATTACAACGGGCGGCGTGATTGCCACATCATCCCATTTGAACCTGAGTCTTCCCTCGGCTGCAAAACGGTTTTTATATTCCGGATGGCAATCCTGGTCGCTGACTGCATGGGCAGCAACTGACCGCCCGATTCATCCAATGCGCCCTGCCAGCATGCACCCATTGCAGACCGATCCTGTTTACGCCAAAGAGCACCGACCAAACGGATCCTGGTACGGCGCAGTTGACCTCGGCGAAGGATCGATTCTCTTTTTAGGGGCACTTGGCCTAGAAAGCCACGTGGTTCTAGATGGACTATCATTGACAGGTTCTTATGAAACTGGGAGCGGAGACTGGTTCATCGCCATTGGCGCTGAGGATGAGATCATGCTGCAATACGCAGAGCTGTTAGGCGAAAGACTGGGTACCAGGCGAATAAATTGGCGTGAGCGAGTGTGGTGTTCGTGGTACAGCTTATATACCGAGATCCATGAACAGCAACTCCTGAAGGTGCTGGGAGACCTTGGAGGACGTGAAAACTCCAAGAGTCTGCCCTTCGATGTATTCCAAGTGGATGACGGATGGCAGATCAGCATTGGCGACTGGGAAGCGAATAAGAAATTTTCGTCTGGGATGGAAGCGCTTGCTACACGCATAACCGAGACTGGTCGAAAAGCCGGGTTATGGCTGGCTCCCCTTCTGGTCGTTCCGTCGTCGAGGACTTACCGGGAGCACAAAGAATGGATCCTGCGAAATAAAAACGGGAAACCCGTCAGCGCGGGGTTCAACTGGGGCGAGAAGTTGTATGCTTTGGATACCTCCCATCCCGAAGTTTTGGAATGGCTAAACAGCTTGATGAAAACAGTCCGGGGCTGGGGGTACGACTATGTCAAACTCGACTTCCTTTATGCAGGTGCCCTGCCAGGAAAGCGCACGATCGAGATGTCGCGTGAGACTGCTTACCGCCATAGTCTGAAAACCATTCGGGCTGCATTGGGCGATGCCTACCTGCTGACCTGCGGTGCGCCAATCCTGCCATCAATCGGGCTGTGTGATGGGATACGGGTGGGGCCGGATGTGGCGGGACACTTCAGGTCACACCGGGATGATGACTTACTGATGAATTTCGCAATCCCGGGGGTACGAAACGCGATGCGAACAACAATAAACCGATTATGGCTTCGCCCCCTGGTTGATACAGACCCGGATGTGGTTTTATTCGGCAGCAAGGAAAACTCGTTGACCGTCGAGCAAAAGTCCCTGCTGGAAGCCCTGGCGCAAATCTGTGGCTTCAAAGCCAGCTCAGATATACCGGGCTGGCTGACCGAAGTGGAGCGGGCTGCCCTGATCAGATTTTTAGATGGATCCCCAAATATTCGGAAAGTCGGGGAGGCGTCCTACCAGGTCGGGGACCATAAAGTAGATTTCTATCCGCACATCGGATTACCGAATGCACCCGGCAATTTCTCCCGACTGCAAGGAGCTGTATTAGGAACATTGGCTGATATACCGATACTTATGAGATTATTCGACAAGCTTGGGAAAAATAGATTGAAAAGAACGATTAATCAAAATCCAATTTAGAACGATTACTCCCGCCTGTAGGCGGGAATGTTTTTTTGCATCTTGACAAGGGAAGCACGCCCGGATGTTATAGATTATTGAGTGAAATAGGAAAAATAACTCAAGATCAATATTTCAAGGTTTGGCAAAGACCAACACCCAATATTTTTGATAGAGAGAGGAGCTCAAGTATACATAGCCAACGCCAAAGGATGAATAGTTCGTATTAAGGATATTTGCACGGTGGGGAGCACTGTTCATCCACCAATTGACCACCTGGGAAGGAGTACTCATCTGGCCACCGTAGATATTTTCGCCCCACCAAGTTGCGTAATATCCCTGCCGGGCGATCCGGTCATGCGAAGTAGAACCATCACTCCCGATATGGCTAAAAAAGCTGTTACACGCCATATCGGCACCGTGACCGCGTGCGGCAGCAGTCAGGCCGGGCTGTACCACCAGGCCAGGAAGACCATTCGTCGTACGCTCCTGGTTGACCAGGGCGACCACTTGGTTTTCCAGGCTGGAATCATACCCGGGGGAGCAACCTTGAACAGGAATAACCGTAGCGGTTGGCAGCTGAGTATTCGTTGGCATCGGGGTGAGAGTAATCGTTGGTGTCTGCGTTGGTGGTGAAACCTGGGTATCTGTTGGCGGAATATAATAAATATATGTTGCTGTTGGATTAGAGGTGACGGTTGGATAGGATGTGGCAGTTGGGTAATATTCGATCGTGGAGGTGGGTGTGGGCGGATCGAAGAAGGTTAACGTTAATGTAAAGTACGGCGGATAGGGCGAGGGGGGAATCCATACTCTTCGTGGGGTCGAGGTTTTTGTTGGAGTGGAAAACACGACTGTTTCGGTGGAGGTGGGTTCAGAGAGTCTGAGTACTCGAAGGAGTCGCTGTTTCAGTTGGAGTGGCTGAAGGGGTGTGAGTTTGTGTATTGGCGACTGGCTGGAAGGGGGTCTTTGTAAAGGACCTGCCAAGACCATCAGGTTGAAAAGGAGTTTGAGTTGATGGCTGGGGAATGGTTGGTTCTGAAAACGAAATATAAACTGGGGTAGCCTGTGGAAATACAGCAAGAAGTGCTTCAATCCCGGGGGATAGGGCACAGCCAGCCAAGAACAAACCAACCATCAAAGAAGTGAATAATAATTTTCCCATCATAGAGCAACCCGGAATAATCATACCTGATTGTCTGCCAGTAGTCCCTATACAAAATTGATAGGGGGATTCCACCCCGCGATTGAGAAACCAGACAACCCTGGCGGTTAAAAGTTCCACTTGGCGAAAGAGGAAGATTCGTTCTTGAAGGCAAGCGCCGAGGGAACCGATATTTCTTCAGGAAAACAGAGGAAATATGACCAGCCTGGAATTTTATTCCAGGCTGGTCAAACAGTATTTTCGCAACATCTTTCGAGGTCAGCGACCTGTCTCGTTATTGCGCGGCAGCGGCCAGCAATTTTATACTTTCCGGCGAGGGTAAATGAATGCGTAAAATTCGCCGTCCACGCGCAGCGAGGGCTTCAAAATCCCCCAACGCTTGAGCTCTTTCCAATGTAGCAAAAGTCATTCCCTGACCGGGTATCTCCAAATCCCTGACGGGATCCGCCGTGATCTGAAGGAACATGCCCTGATCCGATCCGCCCTTATGCAACTGCCCAGTGGAATGCAAAAAGCGCGGTCCGAAACCAATAGTGGTGGCACAACCTGTTTTTAAACGTATTGCAAAACGGAGGTCTTCCAAAGCAGCATTCATTTCGGAATTTCGCGGGAGGTAGGCATTGATCGCAATGTAATTCCCCTTGCGAGAGGAGCTCATAAAGGCCTGTAAAAGCTTTTCGAGGCTGGAACCGGTCAAACGCATGGTCGAGAACGCCTTTATTCCGTTCTTTTCCCAAAGAAGTTGGGGGTCATCGATACGCTTTGTTTGACTATACGCAGAGATCTTGGTTTTAGTTCGATCCTTCGAATCCTGGACATCGGGCTGATCAAATGCATTCACCCCAAGAACAGAGCAGGCAACAGCGGTGGCAAACTCCCAGCGGTAGAACTCAGCTCCCATGTCATAGGCGTCGGAGAGGGTAAACACCAGAACCGGCTGCCCAGAATCCCGAATGACCTTTATTGCATCGTCCAGTTTTCCTTCACTGCGAAGGTAGATAAAGAGCCGGTCGGAGCCAAGACCCGCAGAACCCGGAATGTTTTGAACCAAGTCGGTCACTTTTTCGCCGACAACCGGTAGGATGCCCCTGCCCCCCTTTCCACTCGATTCAGCGACCAATTGTTCCAACCAGGAACATAACGGAGCAATGGATTCATCTGCCAGGAAGGTGAGCTTGTTGCGACCGTCGAGTGCAAACTGACCAAGAATGGCACCTAAAACCAGGCCAGGGTTGCGCGCCCCAGAAATTTGTGTTGCGCATTGATCCATCATCCATTGAGCGCGATCCAGCAATCGTTCCAAGTCAATGCCAAGCAGCGCTGCCGGAACCAACCCAAAATGGGTCAACGCGGAATAGCGCCCGCCGACAGTGGGATCAGAATGGAATATTTTGCGGAAACCGTGAGCAATTGCCAATGCTTCGAGGGTCGTCCCTGGATCGGTGATCGCCACAAAGTGAGACCCATCGTGCCCGGTGCGTTCCCAGAAGTAGTTAAACAACGCAATCACCTCAGCCGTGCCGCCTGATTTGGAAGAGACAAGGTAAAGAGTTTTTGCAGGAGGAAAGACGTCGTCCGTTGAAAGAACCTGAGCCGGGTCAGTGGAATCGAGAATGGAAAAGGAGACAGGATGATCGGGAGATGAAGAAAATGAAAGGGATAATACTTCAGGCGCAAGAGAGGATCCTCCCATGCCAAGCAATAGAACATGATCAAGCCCAGCAGTACGTACCTGGGAAACGAAATCACTTATCTCAGGCAATGCGCGGCGGGAGGTTTTCGGGAGTTCCAGCCAACCCATGCGCTGGCGGATTTCCTCCTGTCCAGTCTTATCAGAAGTCCACAGAGTGGGGTCAATGGACCAAAGGCGGGATGAGACTCCATCAGATATCATCCCAGCCACGCGGCGCCTGACGGAGGCGGCTTGAGGGCCAAGTGCGCTGACCGCAGCCAAACGCCGTTCTTCTATTGTCTTTAGCATAGTTACGAAGGAGTCTGAGAAGGTCTGGACACCTTCATCTTCCAACTCTGCCGTCACCTTTACCATTGAAATTCCCATCGACTCAACACCCTCGAGGACTTTGCGGGCTTCATCAAGGTCTTCAGTGAGGGTGAGTTCAGCCTTTCCGTGATCGCGGAACGCTTCAAGGGTTTGAGGTGGAACGGTATCGACCGTATTCGGTCCGATAAGACCATTCACATAAAGCGTATCGGGGTAGGCAGGGTTCTTGGTGCTTGTGGATGCCCACAAGGGGCGTTGGAGACGACAGCCGGAGGTATGAAGGCGCTCAAAGCGTTCGCTGCCAAATACCTTGTTGAATTCCTGATATGCCATCTTGGTATAGGCAATGGCAGTCTTGCCACGTAATGGAGACCCTTCGGGCAAGAGACCATCCACCTTGGTATCCATACGGGAGACGAAAAAGGAAGCCACCGAGGCGATCTGGCTCACATTCAAGCCGAGGGCGAGACGCGCTTCAATCCCTGTCAAGTAGGCGTCCATGACTTCGCGATAGCGTTCAATTGAAAAAATTAAAGTAATGTTGATGTTGATACCAGCAGCTATGGCATCCCGGATGGCAGGCAGACCTTCACGTGTTGCCGGTATCTTGACCATTAGATTTGGACGTGATACCTGCTCCCAAAGATGCTTTGCCAGCGCCAACGTCCCCTCGGTATTATGAGCCAGGGTGGGAGTAACCTCGAGAGACACGTAGCCATCGGCTCCTTCAGAAGCGCAGTACAGGTCGGAAAACTGGTCACACGCATCACGAATATCTTCGATAGCAAGCTGCCAGAATATTTGATCTGCATCCCAGCCGGACCATGCGAGCGGAATTAATACCGGATCATAATCATTCGATTTTGAGATGGCGTTGTTAAAGATCGTGGGATTAGAAGTAACACCACGGATATCCCCGCGTGCGATCATGGCAGCCAATTTGCTCCCAGTCCCGCCAGGTGATCTAACCAGTAAACTGCGCTGAATATTGTCATACCACATGGATTGACCAAGTTCAAGCAATTTTTGAATGGAAGAAATCATATTGGACCTCATAAGAATCGTACTAACCAAATTTAGACAACCCCCAATTATACGACTATATTTATCGTAATAATTCCAATTTTCTAACCTTAGCGACCCGGCGGGCGTGACGTTCCTGCCCGATGTCATTGCCAACATAACGTGCATCGAGAAACGCGGCGATAATTTCCCTGGAAAGTTCGGGACCTATGACACGAGTCCCGATGCACAACACATTCATATCATCGTGTTCGACCCCCTGGTGAGCCGAATAGGTATCGTGGCAAACACAGGCAAATACCCCCTGCATTTTATTGGCCGCAATACTGGCTCCCACACCTGAGCCGCAGAGTAAAATCCCGCGGTCTGCATCGCCGGATTGGATGAGGCGGGCAAGTTTTTCAGCGTAATCCGGGTAGTCGACCGGTTCAATCGAATCCGTCCCCAGGTCCAACGCATTGTGTCCCAAGGTGCGCACCGCCTCCATAGTGGTCAGTTTCAAAGGAAAACCAGCATGGTCACATGCAACTGCGATATTCATAATTAACTCTCCGTAAAGAGGGTGAAATTTGTCAGGAAATCGATTCCCTTTAATGCCTCAGGCTGATTTTACCATGCAGGTGGAATCGGAAAGCTGGTTGTCGTTCCAGAATAAATGTGACATAATGCATAAACTCAAAATTTAATGTCCATTCCAGGAGGATACCATGGCGACCCCCAGCCCCGCTCAACAAACTGCTGATGAGATCCGTCAAATTCAATCCCAAGTAGGTGATCTGCAAGGAAAGGTGCGATTATCCAGCGCGCGCGACGCGGTCGAAGATCTGGAAACCACTGTAAATGGATTACCCCAAAAATTAGCAAACTTGCGGGCAAGAGGTTACGTCTTTGAAAATGACCTTGAAAACCAAGCGCAAAATTTATCCAAGTCCTGGATGAGCCTGCACCCAAACCTGGAACAACAAATCAACGCCCAGGCAGCGGGGCTGGAAAACTCCCTTCGACCGATAGAAATGCAAATGCCGCAATTGAATGCGATGGCAAGCAATCCCGCAACAGCGAGAGGAGTGATCAATTCAGTAAAATCTGGCTTGATCATGCTGGAAAGCAAGGTTTCAGCTGCCGAACGGACGCTAGAGGGGATGTACGACCAATTCCAGGGGGAGGTAACCCAATTTAACAAGCATTTAAGCGAAATCGAATTCATGATTTCACAAATAGCCGAAGCATGCTTCAAATTACTGCCCACGGAAGGAGGGGTAGCAGCAATCAAAGCGGTTTGGTGTAAAACTGGAAAAGAGCAGAATGGTGATCCGGAAGGTGTGTTGTACCTGACCGATCAGCGCATCCTATTCGAGCAGAAAGAAGAGATCGTAACCAAAAAGGTGTTGTTCATAGCCACCGAAAAACAAAAAGTGCAGCAGTTACAAATAGAATGTCCAGTCTCCCTGGTAGACAAAATGGATCTAAGCAAACAGGGATTACTCAAGAACGAAGACCATATTGAGATCAGGTTCGCGAGCGGTGCCCCAGTTGAAGTGGCACATTTCCATATCTGGCAAGATAACGCAACATGGCAGCAATTAATAAACCGCGCAAAAAGCAAGGATTTCGACAAAGGCCGCGCTGTGGCTATCGATCAATCCGCGGTGGAAAAGGTAAAGGCAGCGCCAAGTCAATGCCCAAGCTGCGGGGGAAACATCACCCAGATAGTAATGCGGGGAATGGACAGTATCACCTGTGAATACTGCGGTTATGTCATACGGCTATAAATATCTTAATATGCCAAAGAGCGGCAGTTTTTTCAACTGCCGCTCTTTTGATAATTTTTTTGACACTCTTAAGAATAGGATTCCTTTAGCTGAGAAACCGGTAAGACAATCTGACCCTCCTGTTGGTTGCCGACCCGAATGACCTCGCGAGGTTGATTGGCGGCTGTGAAGGCTGTAAATGCCGCTGCCAAAGCATCCAATTCTTCGGAAGTATACACGTATTCGGTTGGCAAGACACCCTTTAATAATCGATGCCGGGTTATTTCTTCAAAAAATTCCATTGGATCCCTGATCCCCATGTCCTGCTCATAAAGGACCAATTGGCGCTGCAAACGCCCTTCAAGGGTCGGTTTTGGCAAGGGCAGTTTTCCCAGAAGCGCACAAAATGATGCATGCGGATGAGTCTCAAGCCATTGAAGACTGGCATTATCGGCTGGATGAAGAATATAGCCCATCCCACCCAGTTTCGCATGAAAGTCAAAACCCGTCTGCATCCAGGCAGCACAGGATTCGGTTCGTGAAGCCGTGGGTGAAATGGTTATACCGCAATCACGCAATTCAAGCTCAGCCATGCGCATGTCAACCCCACGCAAGTGCCCACTGGAGAGGCTTTGCTGCTCCATTTTTTTGCGAACTAAACCCATATTGGGGCAATGGGGTGCATTTATCGCTACGAGCGTCGCCTCCTGGCTCCCAAGGAGTGCGAGCGCATCTTCCAGTTCACCAGCGGCCAGCAGCACCAATTGGCAGGTTTCGTCAAGGACTGCCCAGGTAAAGGGTTGGCGCCCACCGGAAAGGTCAATGCCTATGAAAGTTGTTTTTGAGTTGAGCATAGGGTACCGGCATCCTGAACCAGAGAGTATGATCAAGGATAGTTTAGAATAAAAAGGGTATTAATGCAACATAGATAATGTGTTTTATAAGCCCTATCCACGGAAAGTTCGTTGGGCTAAAAATGTCAATAAAAAATGGAAGATCCGCACCTCGTAATGAAGCGCGGACCTTCCCGGAGAATTGAAAAGGGGGATTCCCTTTTTAGTTGCGAGGATACCGTCTAGATCTGGAGAGGGGAAGCGCCCCTGCCAATATTATCCAGGAATTCCTGCCGGGTAGCAAGGTTAGCCCGGAATGCGCCATGCATGGCTGAGGTGGTCAAACGGGCATTGTGTTTCTGCACACCGCGCATGCTCATGCAGAGGTGCAGCGCTTCCACCACAACAGCGACTCCCTGCGGGTGAAGGAGGTCACGAATGAAATCGGCGATCTGGCGAGTCATCCGTTCCTGCACCTGAAGCCGACGAGCGTAAAGATCAACGATGCGGGGAATCTTTGATAAACCCAAAACTTTTCCATCCGGGATGTAAGCAACATGAACCCGCCCCAAGAAAGGCAAGAGGTGATGCTCACAGAGGCTATAAAATTCAATATCCCGGACGATGACCATCTCATCATATTTGACCTCAAACAGGGCATCATTCACAACCTTGACCGGATCCATCTGATAACCTGAAAGCAATTCAGCATACATGCGAGCAATCCGCTCGGGGGTGCGCTTGAGACCATCCCGATCGGTATCTTCCCCGACGGCCTCCAATATTGTTTTCACGGCGGATTGAATTTCATTCATATCAATCCTGCTGGAGGACTGATCACTCGTGGTGTTATCGTCGAAATCAATATTTTCCATGGGGTCTCTTTTGGAAGATGGACCGGGTAATATCCCGAACCAGAATATCCGGTGCGCGAAGACTAACCGACTTTAGGTTCAATCAACCCATAAGTGCCATCGCGACGGTGATAGAGAACATTAATTGAATTCGTGTCGATATTATAAAAGATGAAAAAATTATCGTGACCGAGCAATTTCATTTGCTCCAACGCTTCGGCCTCGTTCATCGGAATCAGGTCAAAGGTCTTATGCCTCGCGATCACCTGATCTTCTTCAATCGATACAGTCTCAGGGGGAACTTCAATCACCTCGGATGCAGAACGACCATCACCGCGACCGTGAAAATGTTTACCCTTATAACGATCCAACTGGCGCTGCATCTTATCAATTGCGGTATCGATCGCTGCAGTAATATCATCATCACGTTCCTCTACGCGGAGTAATGCCCGATGACCGCGGACGGTGATCTGAGCGACATTGCGGTCCTTTGCACTGCGTGCAGACTTGATAAAGGTAAGATCAACCCTGACATGCTCAATCTCATTCAGATAGCGATCCAATTTTGAAGCTTTCTTGGTTACATAGTCTTTCAAGGTTTCACCAATTTCCATGTTCCTACCGTATAAATCAACATCTATTGTCATAGTTCCTCCTATAAGATTTGGGGTCCTCAAATATTCGTCAATCCGTGCCGCGCCAGAGCGCGAGCCAACGTGAGGGCATAAACGTTGTGCGCGCCTGCATCCATCAAAGCCTTTGCAGATGCAGAAAGTGTAGCCCCAGTAGTGGCTACATCATCCATAAGTAAGATATTCAAGCCAGACACCAGCGTTTCATCTCCCTGAAATGCGCCAGAAACGTTTTCCTTGCGCTGATCAATGGTTAATCCCACCTGTGACCTGGTCTCGCGAATACGCGCCAATCCGCGGGGAGAATAGTTCCAATGATTGAAGGCAGCGAGCGGCATCGCAACCAACCCGACCTGATTATAGCCGCGTTCTTTTTTACGTCCCTTCCCCAAAGGCACAGGTACAACCAAGTTTACAGGCCATCCCAGAGTGCGGACAAACCCAGCAAGATATTTTGCCAAAGCTTCGCCAAGCGCCATATCCCGGCGATATTTTAATGCATGCAATGCATTTCGGATTGGGCCTTCAAACACCAACCAGGAACGCATCATTAAGTATGGGGGAGGAGATATTTTACAACTGGGACACTGACCTGGACGGGTGAGCGGCAGACCGCAATCCCGACAAACAGGTTCCGAAACAGTCAGACCCTGTTTCTGGCAATCCGGACACCATCTGAATCCCCCCTGACCGCACCCACCACAAATTGGAGGATACAACCAGTCCAGACTACCCCAAATCCACTGGTAGAGCCGATATGACAAAGTCACGCCAGTTCTGCTGGGTTAAATAAAGTATTTTAATGAACCATAAAGCCGGAAACCGGCCGGAGTCAACAACACAATCATCAATGCTGGGAAGATGAACAGACCCATCGGGAAGATCATCTTGATCGGCGCTTTATGGGCTTCTTCTTCTGCATGCTGACGCCTTTTTACGCGCATCTGATCAGACTGAATGCGCAACACCTTTGCCATGCTTACACCCAACATTTCAGACTGGATGACGGCAGCCACAAAACTGGTCATTTCAGCCAAGCCAAGCCTATCAGACATATCCCTTAAAGCGTCACGGCGAAGTTTTCCCAGCTGGATCTCCCTAATGACACGACCAAACGCCAGAGACAATTCATTGTCCCATTTTTCATTTACTTTCGACATGGCGGCGTCAAAACCCAATCCCGCTTCCACACAAATCGTCAACAGATCAAGCGCATCCGGCATCGCCTTGCGGACTTGTTTCTGCCGGCTATTAATCTTGCTCCTCACCCACAAATCGGGGAAGAAGTATCCAATAATGATAAATGCCAATACCAACACCAACTTGATGGGCAGGGTAAATGTTGTTGAAAAAAGAGAGATCAAGAATACCAAGCCACCAAACAAACCAGCAGAGACAAAATGTAAAACCATAAAGGTGGAGGCATCGATTCGACCTGGGTTACCAGCCAATTCCAACCGAATACGGGTTTGCTCCACGACATGCTGTGGAGTAAAACGGGAGGACATCTCTCCCAATCGACGCATGATCGGCATCACCACGCGTTCAGAAAATGGCTGAGATAGTTCCAATTCTTCAAGTGAAACTGTCTCGCCACGCTGGCTATACTCTGCCAATCGTTCAGCAAGGGGATCTTCCTGCAGCGACCTTGACTTTTTAACCCCAGCCATAACGAGTATGATTGCCCCGGTAATCACACCGATGACAACTGCGATAATAATAATTGTCGTTAACATGTTACACCTCTACGTTAGCGATACGGGTCATGACAAAGTATCCAATCACAATCAGGAAGCCGGCTGCACCCAAAGCAATTCCGCCGCAAAGGAGATTATCCTTGTTAAAGAACTCCATCACGTAACTTCGATTTAAAAACCACAAAATGCACAAGAGGCCAATTGGCATCAAAGCCAAGGCCCGACCTGAGTACATTGCCTGGGAGGTAAGTGCACGAATATCGCCTTTGATGCGAACACGTTCGCGGATGGTGTAGGAGATGACATCCATGATCTCTGCCAGGTTACCACCGACTTCGCGCTGAACGTTGATGGCAGTGACCAGGAAATCAAGATCCTGACTTGGGATTCGCCTGAGGAGATTAGCGAGCGCTTTCTCCATGGTGATACCCAACTGCATTTCCTGGACAACCCGCCGAAACTCATCGCAAATAGGAGCCGGCAACTCCTTGCTCACTGCTTCCATTGCCTGTAAAGTGGAGAAACCTGCCCGGAGGCCATTAACCATTAAGTTGAGCATATCCGGTAATTGATCGTTGAAGCGGGTGAGGCGCTTCGATTGCTGGCTCTTAACATACATCCGAGGCAGCAATGCACCAATCCCTGCTCCAATAAAGGCTGACAAAACAAGCCTGCCGCCTAGTAAAAAGGCGATCAATGCACCCCCAATGACTGCAATCACGTACAAAGCCATATACTCGCCCGGTTTGAATTTCAGATCGGCACGGGCCAATTCACGGGAAATCTTGTCTCCGAATGATGATTTTTCTACACGCTTGTTGACCCAGTCGGTCAGGGCGCCTTTGGAATCCCTGGCTTCCTCCGGTTTCTCTTCTTCAAGGTACTTGTTCAGACGGTCATCCATCGAGTTTTTATCGCCGGTCGCTGAAACGACAATACCAACAACCAGCAAAACCAAGGCAAGAATACCGCCACCGATCAGTAAAGTGGGAGTCATTTAGCACCTATCCAAATTCGGTTCAGCTCCAACCTAATACCTCTGCCTGCTGCCGACACCGAAGATCGAGGGCGGCAAATGAATGCCTGCTGCTTCGATCTTCTCCATAAATTTCGGCCGCAAGCCAGTGGGACGCATGTGGCCAAGAACTTTCCCATTCTCCAGCCCAGTCTGCTCGAAGATAAACAAATCGGTGGTTGTAATTACATCCCCTTCCATTCCACTCACTTCGGTAACATATGTGACCTTGCGTGAGCCATCACGCATACGTTCCTGGTGGACAATCAAGTCAATAGCCGAAGAGACCTGTTCACGGATGGCTCGCACCGGCAACTCCATTCCAGCCATCATGGTCATGGTTTCAAGACGGGCCAAAGTATCGCGAGGAGAGTTGGAGTGCAAGGTGGTCATTGAGCCATCATGACCAGTGTTCATTGCCTGCAACATATCCAATGCAGCGTCATCACGAATTTCTCCGACGATGATCCGATCGGGGCGCATACGAAGGGCATTCACGACCAAGTTTCGGATGGTAATCTCCCCACGACCTTCAATGTTGGGTGGGCGAGACTCAAGGGTGACAACATGTTCCTGACGAAGCTGAAGTTCTGCAGCATTTTCAATGGTAAGGATGCGTTCATCGCTCGGAATGAAGCTTGAAAGGATGTTTAGAAGTGTGGTTTTACCCGAGCCAGTACCGCCGGAGATAACAATATTCATCCTGGCTTCAACACAGGCTTTGAGGAATTGAAGTGATTCTGGAGTTATGGTTCCAAATGTTACCAATTGCTCAAGGGTAATTGGTACTTTTGAAAATTTACGAATAGTCAGTGTCGGACCGATCAAGGAAATTGGAGGGATAACGGCATTCACACGGGAGCCATCCGCAAGGCGGGCATCCACATAAGGACTGGATTCATCGATACGCCTTCCGAGAGGAGCCACGATGCGGTCGATAATGCGCATGACATGATCATTACTCTCAAAGGTTACCGGGACCCGATGAATTTTCCCTTTACGCTCAATATAGATGTTCTTGGCCCCGTTTACCATTACTTCGGTAATGGTCTCATCTTCCAGCAGGGTTTGGAGAGGTCCAAGCCCGAGGATCTCGGCAGTAATTTGTTCAAAAAGGCGAGCCCGCTCAGGCCGGGATAGGACAATATTTTCTTCCCCCAATATTTGCTCGAACAATCCCTGGATCGTCTTGCGAACATCGTCGGTCTTGGTAATGTCCATGGATGGATCAAGTTCAGCCAAAAGTCGATTCTGAACCCGCGTCTTCAAGTCAAAATATGTTCCAGCCTGGGGCGTTGCACTTGGTGCGCTCACCCGGCGAGCCTGCAAAGTGGAAAGCCGAGATGGATCTCCAGCAGGAGGTTGCGGGGATCCTGGAACCTGCTCGGTTGGTTTTCCTTGTCCTTGTTCAATTCGTTTGAGTAATGACATCATACCTCCAAATTATCCCTACCGCTTAGCCATAGCTTCTGACTCATCCATTTCCCGTTTCACCAGTTTTGCCCGCAATGCTTCAACCAGAGTGTAAATACCCTTTGAGGCCGGCTGGGTTTTGTTATCGAGCATAAACGGGACACCCCGGTTTGCAGCCGGTATAACTGTGCGTTCATCCAGAGGGATGACAGCCAAAACCTGTTGTTTTAAATTCTCACCAACCCTTTCGGCAGAAATGGCGATCCTTTTATCGAATTTATTCATGACGAAGGCAATCTTATCTGCCGGGATATTTAGTGTAAGCAAGAGGTCAAGAAACAAGCGATCGTTCTTGATGGAGGGGATATCCTGGGTGGCAATGAGGACGATGCAATCGGCAATATCCATCACGGACAAAGTCACGTCGGTAAGGTATGCGCTGCTATCCACGATAATGTAAGCATAGAGTTGTCGTAAATAGCGGAGCAGTTTGGAAAATTGATCTGCATTGATTTTTTCAGCATTTTCAGGGCGGGAAGGAGAAGCTAAAACGTGGACGCCTGAGGCTGCATTCTTTATCATGACGCTGTCGACAATGTCAGGATCCAATTCATCAACACGCGGCGCAAGGTCCAAAATGGTATTTTTTCCCTGTTCGTTTAAAAAGATGGCAACATCCCCAAACTGCAGGTTCGCATCGACGATCACCACGCGGGTTTCTTCGTTGTGAAGCGCAACAGCAAGGTTCACCGCGATGGTCGTACAACCCGTGCCACCCTTGGGGCTATAGACCAGGACGATTTTCCCGCGGGTCATCAAGGTGGTTGTGGTCGCCCGGTTGGGGCTACCCTGTGCCTGAACATAGACCTGGGTGGACTTGGCACGTTCTTCACGCGCCATTTTGCCAGCACGCCTGATGGCAGCCACAAGTTCGTCAGGCATAGGAGGCTTGGTGAGGAAATCACGTGCGCCAACAAGCATTGCCCGACGCATGTAGTTCTGATCTCCCTGAACCGAGAGGATCACCACCTGGACAGCAGGCATCTTCTGACGGATGGCTTCCGTGGCCTGGATTCCATCCATATCGGGCATGTTAATATCCATCAGAACCACATCGGGATTTGCTTCCTGGGCAAGTTGGATAGCTTCCCGACCAGTCCGTGCAGCAGCCACCACTTCAATATCAGACTCAAACTGTAAAAGCTTCCGAACGTTTTCGCGCGTTTCTGCCACGTCATCGACAATCAAGACGCGAAATTTTTCACCTTCAACCATCGATCATCTCCATATGCGGCGTTGGAGTACCCAATAATGTGTTATGGAGCTGGAGTAGCTATATCTCCAGGCAGTTTTGGATCGAGGAGAGTATCTATGCGGGGCTGGAGTGAATAAGGTAACTTTGCCGGGACGGGGATATCATACTGGGTCAGAAGATATTCAAGCATGGCTGCATCGGTCTTAACAGCAGGTCCAGTGTTATTTGGGTTCCGGAGAGTCAAAGTCATTTTCGCGCCGCTGTAAATCAGGAACACCAGGGTGTTTGCATCGTCTGGAGAAACCATCAAGGTAACAATATCCGGACGAATTACAGCAGGAGGAGGCTGAGATCCTGCAGCTGCAGGGGTTGCCGTTGCCACCGCTCCAGAAGGAGACACAGAGAATTGATCAGATACAGTCTCACCTGGAAGGGGGAATGAACCAACATGCAACACCTGAACATTTTGCATTATCATCTGAGTTACCAGGCGGGGGCGCTGACCTTCAGAGGGAACAATATACAATGGCTGATTTAAGGTTTCATCCAATATTGTTTCGCCAGCTCTAGATCCCTCGCCACCGGAAGTAATTACAGCAGTTAACGCAACACCGTCTGCAGTTGCCCCGGGAGACATCACATTTGCCGTGTAATTGGGAAGGATACTTTGATAAAGGGGATCGACATCAACAAGGAGCATGGAGACAATAATATTAACATAGTCACCATCGCGTATTCCATAGGCGACTGACGACAACCGGTTTATCGGGATGGATATTGCAGTCAATCCCTGGGGTATAAATGGAGCCCAGGACGAACCAGGGAGGCTGACATTCCCCGGTGTGATGGAAACCATGGCATCGGTAATGGGAACCCCCTGGGCGATGGCATATTTTGCATACATGTTCACCAGGTCGGCTTTATTCGTAAACAGACCCTGGACAAGCGCAGTGTCGGGAATCTGGATGGAACTTAACATTGCCTCGGTAATGGGAGATCCAGGACTAATATTTTGACCAGCAGTAACAATACCGACAAATTTTGTCTGAGGGGTTACCTGAGACGCAGGAGGCTGTGAAGTTCCGGGGGTCCGGTTCATCCATAAATATGCTCCTCCGGCAGCTACAACGATAATGATGATCAATGCCAAATAAATGAAAATTCGTCCACGCTTCATGGTGTCTCCTTCCAACCTTGGTTGATATCAGCATTATACAGTAAAAATCCGGCAATTAATATTCCCCCAACATTATTGTGAAGTGGCGAGGCGTAGTGGTGTTTTCCAGGAGGTTAAGAACGGAAAATGCCTTTGCACCCGGGGGCTGAAGATGGATAAATTGAAAGATTACTGGGTCTGTTCCTCCGCAGGCAAACCACGCACAACATCATCCATCGTGCCCCCTTCCTTCCGCATTCCAGGCGCAGGTACGCCGCAATACGGGCAAATATTCCAGGGCAGTTCCATGAGTCTACCGCATGAATGACAAGGTTTGCGTAATTTTGTCTGACAGGTCGGGCACACCATCCAATCGTCATTGATACGCCGTTCGCATCCTGGACACACAGATTGATCTTCTATAGACTGTAATAGGGCTTCCTCCTCCAATGTCTGTTGATATTCTTCCTCCAAAGTTCGCGAAGGTCGCAGGACGAGGTAAACCAGGATTCCAGGCAAATTAAGTAGTGCCACCAGAGCTGCCGCCAGGAAATGAACCAATTTATCGCGATGGCGGGCACGGATATCCCGAAAAGTCCAGACCACCAAAGCGACCCACAAGGCGACCAAAAAAGCGCCAGTAAAACCGGTCAGTACAAGGGTGAAACCGCTGAGAAAGGTGGGATCAAATCTCATTTGAACTCCAAGCGAGAAGGACTCAGAAATAACTGACTTAAAACCCGATGATCCAAGCAAGAAATCATTTCAGACAAGACCGCCCCTCAAATTTTGGGAAATTCCTTATGCCAAGTGACGAACCAATTCTATCATCCAAGGACTGGAGAGTTTTTGAGCCACCAGACAAGATCCTTCCGAAATCTTCTGAAAACGTAGATAGCCAACAGCGCTCCCTTCATTAATTATACCCACAAAAGATGCGTGCGACGTTTTTTAAACAACATATTTCCATGGGAAATCAAGCTGAATGAATCTCTACATTATTTCAACCTAATTATAGAAAAAACCCGGTTCCTTTTTGAACCGGGCTTGATTTTATTAAATTTAATTTGCGGGAAGTTAATTCCCAGGATCCTGATCTTTAGCTCCGTAACCGGGACCGGACTTGAAGAAATCGTAATTTGGCTGGATGTCATCGCGCAAGTTGACGACTTCGCCTGCATTCAACTGTTTAACCGTTTCCAACACAATATGGTTGCCGTGATGGTTGGTACCCTCAAAATGCCCGGAGAGCCCAACCTTGCTTATATATTCCCCACCCTTTGCAGAGTAGGCAGCAGGAACTTCATCTTCGGGGAAAATCGCCGCGTACGGACATTCGGGGATGCATGCACCGCAATCAATGCAAGTATCAGGATCAATATACATCCAAGGGAATTTCTCAACCGGTTCGCCTGGCACAATGCACTCCACCGGGCATACTTCAATGCAGCCGCGATCGCGCAAGCACAGGCTGGTTATAATATGCGTCATTTCATGCCTCCTCTGGCAAATTTATCGACAAGATTAATGTATTATATCGAAGGCAGCAGAAATGTGCAACATTAAGCCCGGGGTTTTTGGGCTGGGCGAGAATTATTAAGTATAAAATCTGTTACTTTGCAGAAAAACGGCGAGCCACCTCAGGCCAATTTACAACGTTCCACCAACTGCTGACATATTCAGCGCGACGGTTTTGGTATTTTAAGTAATAAGCGTGTTCCCAGACGTCCAGGCCTAAGAGCGGAACCATCCCATCTGAAATCGGGACATCCTGATTAGCTGTGGAAATCACCGCCAACCCACTTCCCTTTTTAACCAACCATGCCCACCCTGAACCAAACCTTCCCATGGCCGATTTCTCAAACTCAGTCTTGAAATTGGCAAAGGATGTAAATGAAGATCCTATTGCCTTTGCCAGCGACCCCTGGGGTTCTCCGCCAGATTTGGGAGCCATCACCTGCCAGAAAAGATCATGGTTCCATGCGCCACCACCGTGGTTTCGTACGGCCATCCGAATATCTTCGGGGATGGCATTCAGATCCATGAGCAGGGCTTCAAGAGACTTTCCCGAAAGTTCGGGATGCTTCTCAAGCGCAGCATTGAGATTGGTGATATAGGCAGCGTGATGTTTATCGTGATGGATCTGCATTGTTTGAGTATCAATATACGGCTCCAATGCATCGTATGCGTATGGGAGTGGATTAAGTTGGAATGACATAGTATTATCTCCTTATATCCTGTAATTTATTATGACTATTATTATCTGTATTGTACTTATTATTTCATCAATGTCAAGCGTAAACCAAGGATTCATACAAATCGCTAACGAAATGCGTGCAAGCGGTATACTTGGAGGGCCATGAGTACATTCCAAGGACCGCGAAGATCCACTCTGACCCTGGGCTTGCTGGCAGGGATTGCGGCTGCATCCACGGCGGCTATTTTTATCCGGTTCGCACAAGCAGAGGGAGCCCCTTCCATCGTCATTGCAGCAGCACGCTTAACCATCGCCAGCATCATCCTGGCGCCCTTGGCGTTAACCCGGTATAGATTCGCCTTGCAACAATTGAGCGCGCGGGAATGGATGTTAGGACTCCTCTCAGGAGTTTTCCTTGCGTTGCATTTTGCCTCGTGGATCAATTCCCTGGAATTCACCAGTGTGGCAAGTTCTGTAGTGCTGGTGTCAACGACCCCGTTATGGGTGGCAATTCTTGCCCCTCTGGTACTGCGCGAAAGACTTGGAATATCCGCCGGCGTGGGATTGTTCCTCGCCATGGCGGGAGGAGTCATTGTAGGGCTCGCGGATGTTTGTGCCTGGCAATCAGGTGCCCTGCTATGTCCCTCATTAGGATCATTCTTTGCTGGGAAAGCCTTCATTGGTGATTTGCTGGCATTGGCGGGAGCTTGGATGGCAGCTGGATACATGTTGGTGGGACGGAAACTACGGGGAAAATTGGAGTTGATCCCTTACGTATTTGTTGTATATGGAATGGCAGCGCTGGTTCTCATTGGAATCATGCTGGGCTTGCAAGAAGGCTTGAGCAAACTTTCCCCATCGGCCTATCTTTGGTTTGTGCTATTGGCTCTAATCCCGCAATTATTCGGACATTCGACTTTCAATTGGGCGTTAAAGTACCTACCCGCTTCATTTGTATCGGTGACTTTGCTGGGTGAGCCGGTTGGTTCGACCGTCTTAGCGTATTTTATTTTTCAAGAACAGCCGGGATGGATAAAATTCGGAGGTGCGATCCTGATCCTAGTGGGGATATGGCTCACAGCAAGCGCGAAAAAGAAGTAACCGGAAAAAATTAATTGAGTGCTTCAGCGCCCGGAATTGGACCGGGCAATGTCAGTAATCAGCGGTCAATTCGAGAATTTCAAAAGTTAAATTTGCTCGCCTTTGAATTGACTTAAATAGAGGTGATGGTAGAAGCCACGCTGGGCGAGAAGCTCCTGATGAGTGCCTTGCTCGACGATTTCCCCATCCTTGATAACGAGCAATTGGTTGGCATCCTGAATGGTACTCAAGCGGTGGGCAATGACAAAACTGGTTCGACCCTGCATCAAACGCAAGAGAGCTTTCTGGATGCGAACTTCAGTGCGAGTGTCGACACTGCTTGTAGCCTCATCCAAGATTAGAATGGAAGGATCAGCCAGGATGGCGCGTGCAATGGAAAGCATCTGCCGCTGACCCTGGCTCAGGTTGCCTGCCCTTTCGGAGAGCATTGTCTGATAGCCATGAGGTAAATTCCGAATGAAAGGATCAGCGTCCGCCATTTTTGCAGCTTCTATCACCTGAGCATCGGTGGCTTCCAAGCGCCCATAGCGGATATTTTCCATCACCGAGTCAGAAAAAAGGTAAGTATCCTGGAGGACCAACCCCAACTGATGGCGCAGGTCATCTTTTTTTATTTGGCGGATGTCCTTGCCATCGATGCAGATTTGACCCGCGTCAATTTCATAGAAACGGGTAAGTAAATTTACCAGAGTGGTTTTGCCTGCACCGGTGGGACCGACCAAGGCGACGATTTGACCTGGCCTCGCCTCGAGAGTCATATCCTTGATGATGGGTTTGTCGGGAGTGTATGCAAAACGGACATGATTAAAGGTAACATGTCCCTGAACATCCTCCATGGTGGCAGACTCCGGAGCATCATTGACCTCTGGCAGGGTATCAATAATTTCAAAAACCCGTTCAGCTCCCGCCAAAGCACCCTGGATAGCATTAAAGATATTCGACAGTTGACGAAGGGGGTTCACGAAGGAACGCCCGTAACTAATAAATGCGGCAATGGTCCCGATTGTCACCAACCCCTTCAGCGCCAGCCAGCCCCCGAGACCGGCAATGGTAATTACAAACAAATTGCCCAGCTGATTGGTAAGAGGCATCAAAAGAAGGGCATAAGAGTTTGCGTAGACTCCAGCCTTGTACACCTCCTGGTTGCTATTACGGAAGGATTCGATAACCGATTCATTACGCCGGAAGGCTTTAATTACACGCTGACCGCTGATTGCTTCCTCAGTAACACTCGTCATTTCGCCCAAGTGTTTCTGCAATTCACGGAAGCCTTTGCGAGTGTATTTAGCGACGAAATTAGTGAACCAAAGCATCAAGGGAACCACTGCTAGGGCTGCCAAGGTCAACCAGACATTCATCAGGAACATGGCAAGAAGGATACCAACCATTGACATCACGCTGGCAACCAGAGAAACCACATTTTGGGAAACAGCCTGGTTGATGGCGTCAATATCATTGGTCAGCCGACTCATCAGTTCGCCAGCTGTATTCGTATCGAAAAATTTCAGGGAGAGGGTTTGCAGATGACCGAAAAGGGCTTGACGAACACTCTTTAACGCTTTCTGCGAGACACTTGCCATCATCCAGCCTGATGCGGCGTCACAGCAGTTGCCCAAGATAAAGACAACCAACATCCAGATGGCAACTGTTGCCAGCCCGCTTATCCTTTTTACTGCGATAAATTTATCAATTGCCTGCCCCATAAGATAAGGACCCACCAGCCCGAGTGCGGTAGATACAAGGATAAACAAAAAGACGACGATGAGGGTGTAGGTAAAGGGATTTAAATAAGGTAATAAACGGGTCAAGGCACGCCGGGGGTTTCGAGCCTTCTCTATCTTGCCGGGTCTCCCGGGACCGCCGCGCATCATCTGGGTGCGAATTTCCCCCGCATTTGGTCCAATGGTGGATTGATTTGTCATGATCAATTCCCGTTAATCCCACTCCCCAACTGAGAAGAGAAAATTTCCCGATAAATGGGGCTTGATTGGAGCAATTCGCGGTGAGTGCCCTCAGCCGCAATTTGACCCTTGTCAATAACGAGAATCTTATCCGCTTTTAAGACAGTGCTAATACGCTGCGCCACAATAAAACTCGTGCGACCTCTCATCAGTTCATCCAAGGCAGATTGGATCTTCGTTTCTGTTTCCACATCCACCGCGCTGGTGCTATCGTCAAGAATCAGGATAGAAGGATTGGTAAGCAACGCACGCGCAATGGCTATGCGCTGTTTCTGACCACCAGATAGGTTTGTGCCTCTTTCCTCCACATGAGTCTCATATCCATTGGGGAGATCCAGGATGAATTCGTGCGCCTGGGCAGCTTTCGCACCGGCCACCACCTCTTCGTCCGAGGCATCGGGGCGTCCATAACGGATGTTATCCTTAACTGTGCCTGAAAAGAGGATCGTTTCCTGGGGCACAAAACCAATTTTTGCTAAAAGCGAGTCTTGGCGAATATTCCGAATATCCAGTCCATCGATCAGAATGCGGCCTTCCGTGGCATCATAAAAACGCGGGATCAGATTAACGAGGGTGGATTTTCCGGACCCGGTGGCTCCGAGTATGGCGATCATCTGACCGGGCTCAGCGGTGAGAGAGATGCCCCTTAAGACGGCTCCATCCTCGGCGCCGTTATAATGGAAACTGACATTCTCAAAAGCAATTTTGGGCTTACTGGTGGCGGACAAGTCAACTGCAGAGGAGGAATCCTGCACCTCGGGATCAGCATCCAATATCTCGTTCACCCGTTCAGCTGAAGCGATAGCAGCAGCCCAAATATTCGCCAGGTTAACAAGGTTTAGCAAAGGCACAACCGTGGTTTGCAGGTAATTAACGAAAGCCACTATTTGACCCGTGGACAGGTTGCCTACCCGAATCGACTGCAACCCGCCGGACCAGACCACTGTGACAATTCCGATATTAAGGGCGAGGGTTAGAATTGGACTCAGGGTGGATATGAGTTGAGTCACCCGGATGTTACGTTCTGCAAAATCCTCGTTTGCAACTTCAAATCGATCAGCTTCGTGACGAGCACGTACAAAAGCCTTGACCACGCGTGCCCCGGCAATGTTTTCCTGAAGGACTGTATTCAGCCGATCCAATTTCTGCTGCATGGTCAGGAAAAGCGGTCCCATCTTCATGCTAAAAACCGCGATGCCGACCGAAGTGATGATGAGAAGGGGGAGCATAACCATGGCCAGGTGCGGGGAGGTATTAAACATCAGGATGATGCTACCTATCATCAGGAGCGGAGCGCGTGTACCTATACGCAGCGTGATTTGAAACAAACGCTGAACCACTCCAGAGTCGTTTGAAAGTCGGACCATCAACTGCCCTGTCTTCAGCCGGTCAAGATTACCAAATGAAAAAGACTGAATCTTCAGGAAGATAGCCTCACGCATATCCCTACCGACCCCTTCCCCCACCTGGACTGAAAAATTATTATTGCCGATGGCAAAGATCGTATCCAGGATAGAAATTCCCAGCATTAGGAAAAAAGTATTTATTACCACCTGCATATTCTGGCGAATGATTCCCTGGTCGATCACCTGCTGCACCAGGCGCGGGATTGCCAGGTCCATAATGACCACTGCAGTCAGCAAGACAAGAGAGATAGCAGATTTTTTCCAGTATGGTTTAATAAACCTGAAGAGTTTAGCGACCTGGTTCATGGTGATTCACATTTATGAATACAATATATTTGCAGATCAACGAATTTATGCAGAGGCACCCGAGTAACGACGCAAACCGAAGCGCCAGATCATGCGCGCAACGATAAAAAGAAGAATTGAAAGTACTATACCTCCTAATAATGTCGTGCCACTTAAGCGACCAGTAAGAGCCTCGGCAGGAATCGTTGTCGCAAATGCGACCGGGACAATAAAAGTCAAGGCAAAGCGCAGCCACCCGGGGTATAGGCTGACAGGCCACCGCCCTGCTTGATACATACTTTGGAAAATTTCCAAAAGGTTTTCGACACGCACCAGCCAAAATGAGAGACTGGCAAGGATCAACCAGAAACTGTATACGATCACTGCCCCAGCAATGAGCATACCGATAAATTGGGAGGCCTCCCCCAACCCAACTGTTTTCCCCAAACGAATAAGGGCGGTGATCAATACACCTGCGCCCATAACCAGGTCAAGCAAACTCCAGATGGCGACGCGCTGGATGCTGACAAGCAACTGGGCATCTTCGGGCTTGGTCAAGGTGAAATCCAGGGTGCCGTCTCGAACCGAGTCGATGAGAGCAGCCATCCCCGGTTGAATCACCAGACTGATCACCCCTCCAATCAGGAAATACACTCCCACCAGTGCAAGCATTTCATCGGGACGCCAGCCGCCAAGAGACTTGGTGTACGAAAAAATGACAGCCAATCCAGCGAGGGCAGTGCCCAGCTCGAGGAGAGATTGAAATAACTGGACGAAAAAGTTGACCCGATAGGCGGTCTCGTTGAGCACGCTGACCCGGAAAAAAACTAATATTAACTGCAGGGTTTTCATGCCCCCACCGCCGAATAAACCCGGACCCCGGCACGCCATACCAACCGGATCAAGATAATACTGATGACAACCCAAACAACCTGGGCAGCCAGTCCCTCAAGAGCCTGGAGGGGTGATAATCGACCAAGCACAAGCTCCACCGGGAAACCAATCATCCAGCGGAAGGGCAATATGTCAGCGACAATTTGAAGCCATTTCGGGAAAAGAGAGAGCGGGGCGATCTGACCCGCCAAAAACAGCATCAAGATGAAATACACCTGGTTAATCGCATTTACACGAGTGGTCCAAAAAGCGGACAACGCCAGTGTCCATTCAACCAGGAAGCGCACCAAAAAAGCCAGGATCAGGGCGGGGATAAATGCCAAAACAGACCACCATGCCAACGAAGCAGCCGGGTGAAAGATCAACGACAAGCCCGCAGCGACAACCACCAGGATCGGCAGCGTGATGACCTTGGATGATAAATTGTCCGAAATGTCCGAATGGATGGGATGAACCGGTTTGAGCAAAGCAACCGAAAGGAGACCCTTGCGGACACGGTATTCATATTCCCACATGATCCAGGTGTACGTTACTTGATTTACCAGCATTAATGCCAGATAATAAGCTGCAAATCCCTGGGCGGTATATCCCCCGACACTGCCTCCGCTGCCATTCGAGACCGTTGACCATACTATTAAATAAACCAGCGGTTCAAGGACCTGGGATATCATCCAAATGAACAGGGAAGCCCTGTACTGGACCATGCTGGCAAACGTGGTCCTGAACTGCTGTGCATAAAGGTGCAGCAAAGCCTGGATTTCGCGCATGACGGTCACGGTGCCACCTGGGTAAATACACGGTCGATCACCTCTTCGATGGGCGGATCTTCCACCAGCAAGTCGATCACGGGGAGGTCAGCCAAAATCCGTTCGGTAACATGGGCAGTCTGCGATTTGGGGACTTGCAAGGTGAAGCGCCCATCTTCACAATTGATGACTTCTCCATAGGCATGCAAATCGGCCTGACAATCCTCAAGCTGGACGACGATGGTCTTGTGGGCGGTGAACTTTTGCACAAGATCGGTAAGATCGCCATCGAAGAGCAACTGTCCATGGTGGATAACAATGACACGTTTGCAAAGGGCAGCCACGTCGGCCATATAGTGACTGGTGAGGAGAACTGTAGCACCCGAGCGGCGATTGTACTCGCTTATAAATGCACGAATGCGACGCTGCATGGTCACATCCAACCCTATGGTGGGTTCATCCAGGAAGACCACCTGCGGGCGGTGAAGCAAACCAGCAGCAATCTCGCATTTCATGCGTTCACCCAGCGATAAATTCCGGACCGGCTTCTTAAGCAATGGACCCAGGTCAAGAAGTTCGGTAAGCTCGTCCAGTGTGCGGCGAAAATCCGCGGCAGGGAGACGATAGATAACCCGGTTAAGTTCAAAAGAATCGGCTGCAGGAATATCCCAGACCAACTGGTTGCGCTGACCCATAACCAGGGTGATCTGGCGAAGAAATGCTCGTTCGCGTTTCCAAGGGACCGAACCAAGCACCGAGCATTCCCCCCCAGTAGGGTGAAGAAGGCCTGAGAGCATCTTTAATGTGGTGGTTTTGCCTGCTCCATTGGGACCCAAAAAGCCAACAATCTCTCCCGGGTATAAATCAAAGGTCAAGCCATCCACCGCCAGGATCTCCTGAATGCGACGGTGGAACAGGGACTTCAGGGCAGCACGCGTGCCGGTTTCCCGTTCGGGAACCCGATACGTTTTACATAGTTCAAGAAGGTGAATGGCAGGTTTAATCATAGGTGTTGATGATTTAAGGAGATATATTTATAGAATCTGATAAGTTCACGATTGACCTCAACTGCTGCGTCATGCTGGACCCAATGAGTGGCTTCTTCAAAAAACAGCAACCGACCATTATCGCACAGGCGAACGGATTCAGAGGCCATTTCAACGGTGAGGGCAACATCGTGTTTTCCCCACAATATGAGAGTTGGTACATGCACGCGGATATCCGAAGGGGTTGAGGGCGGGTGCAGGACGATGGCGCGGTACCAATTAATCATCCCGGTTAAACCATCGGAATTTTTCCAAGCGCGGCGATATTCTTCCAACTCTGGAGGGGTGAATGTGGAAACTTTTCCGCTTGATCGCAAAAGGTTAACCGCTGCGGAGAAATTATTCAAGCGCATCAACCAATCGGGCAGGGCAGGGATTTGGAAAAATAATATATACCAGGATTTTAGCATTTGACCAAGAGACTTGCGGAGGGTCTGCACCATGACAGATGGATGGGGGACATTTAATATCACAAGGCGATCAACCCGTTCGGGGAAATTGATTGCAATCCACCAGGCGACTCCCGCCCCCCAGTCATGCCCAGCGAGATCAACCTTGTCAATACCCATCTGATCCATCAGCCCGAGCATATCCCTGCCCAACTCATCCAACCGGTATGGGCGGGTGCCAACTGGGCATTGGGAAAGGTTATATCCGCGTTGATCAGGGACGATCACGCGAAACCCGGCATCTGCGAGTGCTGGTATCTGGTGCCGCCAGCCATACCAAAATTCGGGAAAACCATGCAGGAGGAGGACCGGTTTTCCCGAAGGAACACCAGCTAACACAACATGCAGTCGTACTCCGTTGGTATCGACCAGCAAATGCTCCAGATGGTCAGGCATTTTACCCGACCCTAAGTGAGCGCATGGAGACAGACCCTCCCCACACTTTTTCCGCGAAGAAATGGACCGGTTCACCCGGTTCCAGGGCGCCCAACACATACAGCAAGGGTTTGTAGTGCTCTGCAGAATTAATTGATAGGGCAGCCGCGTGCCCCCCCTGGTTGTAATGGATGAGCGGTTCGTGGTTACCATCCAGGATTGCCTGCCTGACCACGCCATCAAATTCCAGGGCCCAATCGAAAGCAATATCCTCAAATACAACCATGCGCAGGTTATGAACAATATTCCCACTACCGACGATCAAAATGCCTTCATTACGCAAGACCCGGAACTGACGACCCAGGTCGTAATGCGCCTGAGCGCTTTTATTCACATCAAGACTCAACTGAACAACGGGTACGTCAGCATTTGGGAACATGCGCGAGAGAACCGACCAGGTGCCGTGGTCCAAGCCCCAGGTCAGGTCCGGGGAGATTTCGTCCGGCCCCACAAGGGTTCGAACACGCTCAGCAAAATCGGGTGAGCCGGGGGCTGGATACGTCTTTGCATAGAGTTCCGGAGGAAAGCCATAGAAATCATAAATCGTGCGAGGCTTCTCCATGGCCGTTATTTGAGTTCCCCGGGACTCCCAATGAGCCGAAATGCAAAGGATTGCTTTAGGGTCCGGCAGCGCACTTCCCTCTGCAATCCAAGCACGACTAAATTCGTTATCTTCAATGGCATTCATCGGGCTGCCATGCCCTACGAAAAACAAAGGCATTCGGTCCATCAGTACCTCCTATGCTCCACATTCACACGCTATTGGAAATATCCCTCATTCAAAATCGCTATATATCTAGTTTTAAAAATTCCATCAAGGAATTTCGAGTATAGTTATCGAGCGGGAGTTCCAAAGCCAATCCAGGCTTGACCCAAAGGTAATCTTCGCCTTCGTCATTCAGGTGGATTTCGGTTGACTTAGTCCGACAGAAGTAATTAAAAAATATGAAATGTCGTCGTTTCCAAAAGGCGGGATCATAGATGAATTCCTGCCAGCAAAGGAAATGCAAGTCATAAACATCCAAGCTTGTTTCTTCTTTTATTTCGCGGATGACCGTTTCTTCCAAACGTTCACCAAGTTCCACGTGCCCACCTGGAACCACGTATCTAGCTGGCCATTTATGCGATTTAATGAGCAGGAGTTCGTCTTTTGGATTGAATATCAAAATTCTTACAGTAGGTTCCGGAAAGGATTGTGTGCTCATAGTTATCCAGACAAATCAATATTAATGGCTGAAGAATGAGGAAATTATGTCAGATGGATCTGAATTGGTATGAGTAGAGAGAATTCGGAAAAAATCGTCCGCAGTAGCACGTTTACCGGAGAATTGGGCAGCATAGTCCTTCAGGAATGCAAAAAAGGCGTCATCCCCGATCCGCTCACGGATTGCCTGGAGAAACTGTGCCCCGCGAAGATAAACAGCATTGGCGTACTTCCGAAAATTTACTCCGTGATAAATATCCGTATCCACCCACCCGGATGGGTTGAATGCCTCAACGCGAAAAATCCACCAGGTAGATAACTTCGGATAATTCTCTTCGTAAAAAAGGTTTTCACTGTAGGTTGCCAGCGTTTCATCCAGCCAGGGCGCCAGAGCCTGATCGTTTCCAACCAGACCGAACCACCACTGGTGGGCAGTTTCGTGAACAGCAATATCGACCAAGTTATTAAGATTTGTCCCATCATAAGTAATATAATAATCCCGGCTCAAGAAGAAGAGCCCGTCATATTCCATCCCATCAAAATAAGGGGATTCAACAATGCTCAAACCGGGATGAGGATATTGCCCGTAAAGTTCTCCAAATGTTTTAACTGCCTTTACCACGGCATCCAAAGCCGCAGAAGCTGAAGTGTCATCAGGACCAAAATAATAACTGGTGATAGAAACGCCCCCAGTATGAATCGAAATTGACTGGTACCCAGTGCTGGCAGAAAAAACAAAAGTCCTGGCATTTTGCAAGCGATAATGAATCGATCCTCCTACCGCATCCCCTGGTGCGCTGGCAGCCACTGTGATCGCGTTTGTGGGTCCAACCAGAGATAAAGTAACATCGAAATCTGCCACGTCGTACACAAGGTGCTCGCCCACATTTGCCGGTGGATGAAGCAACCAACCATTCGAAAAGGGCACAATAAACGGGTACCAATCCACCAGGTTTACCTGAAGAGGGTTATATCCAAAGACGTGATAAACATCTGCAGGGGGAAGATTCAGATCAAAATGCAGGGATATATTAAGGGTACCGCCCTGAGGCAAAGGGGAATCAAGCGGGAACTCCAGGCGGTCACCGATGAGGGTTACTTCTCCCGGCTTCTGACCATTAACTGTCACATAACCCAATACAAAGCAGGCTGCCCAAATATTCGACTCAACCGCCATGACGAGGGATGAGAGAACTACTCCAGTAGCATTCTGGTAAAAGATCGATTCATCCACGGAAACCGTATAAGCAACATAATCCAAGGTGGCGTTCAGCGTGTAAAGAGGCGGAATAAAGCCTGGATTGTGAATTGGCGTGGGAGAAGGTGTAAATGAGGGGATGGCGGTCCCGGCAGGCGTGTTTTCAACCGGGGTAAATGGTGTTGGGGTAGGTAATAATTCTATGCCAGGAATTAGTGTGGGGGCAATTGCTATAGGAAGCGGTATACCCATAGGGGTGCAGGCCGACATGAAGACCAGAATCAAAATGAGGAGCAAAGGGGAACGGTTGAACACGCCTATCTTTTTTTCCATACCAACCCGCGGCGAGGCTGGAAAAGGAAAACGAGCAGGAAAATCAAGGTGGCAGTCAGGACAATAGCAGAGCCGGACACAATATTAAAATAAAAACTGAGATAAAGACCAACCACCGAGGAAAATGCCCCTATAGCGCCTGAAACGAGCATGCCTTGCCACAAACGGCGGGTAAGCAGGGAGGCAGTGGCAGCGGGAGTAACCAGCATCGCAACCATAAGAGCGACACCAACCGTCTGCATGGCTACAGATACGGTTAGCGCCATCAGGATGAACAGGATATTATTCAACAGACCGGAGGGAAGGCGGAGAGTGGCAGCCAAAACCGGATCAAACGACAATACGAGGAACTCCTTGTAAAATAGCAGAATTGTTACAAGAATTACACCGCCAAAAACAGAAGTCAGGACCAAATCGTGGACCGAAACCCCAAGTACATTCCCAAACAAAAAATGACTCAAGTCCACACTATAACTACGAACGGTGGAAATCAAGGCGATTCCCAGTGCAAACATGCTGGCAAAAAGGATGCCTATGGCGGTATCTTCCCTAATCTCGGCATGTTTCGAGATGCGCCCCACGGCGAGAGCCACCAGGACTGCTGCGCCTAATGCCCACCAGAAGAGCGTATCCCGGCTGCCACCACCCAAGAGGTAACCCAGAGCCACCCCGGGAAGGACAGCATGTGCGAGTGCGTCTCCGAAGAAAGCCATGCCGCGCAAAACCACATACACTCCGACCACAGCGCAGACCACACCGACAACGACCGAGGCAATCAACCCACGCAGCATAAAATCATATGTGAACGGCTGGAGGAAGATATCGAACAAACTAGTCATGCTCATCTTCCCCGTCGCAACATGTATCCGCGAGAGCAGCGGTGCCATCGTTACCCCGGATCAGCTGAGCATGACCCCCATATGCGCGGAGTAGGGTCTCGGGAGTAAGCACATCCTGCGGGGACCCAAAGCGAATCATTTGATGATTAAGCAACATAACACGATCAAAATGACTGGCAGCCTGCCCCAAGTCATGCGTGGCGACCATGACGGTTATTTTTTGTTGCCGGAGGTTTTCCAACAAAGATAAGATCGCTTCCTGGGAGGGTGTATCCAACCCATTAAGCGGTTCATCCATGAGAACCAGTTCGGCTTCCTGAGCCATGGCGCGAGCCAGAAAAGTGCGCTGCTGCTGTCCACCAGAAAGCTCTCCAATCTGGCGATCTGCCATCGGCTCCATACCAACTGCTGCGAGGGAAGCATGAACGATATCCCAATCAGTACGGCGCGGCCAGCGGAATAGACCCACCTGACCTATGCGACCCATCATCACCACGTCTGCCACGCTGGCAGGAAAGCGCCAATCAACGAGATTGCGCTGTGGTACATAAGCAATGCAAATATGACCGCGCGGGTTGTAACCGGAGATCTTCACTTCTCCCGAGGTAGGAGGCAACACACCTGCCACAACCTTGAAAAGCGTACTTTTCCCCGCTCCGTTCGGACCAACGACCGCGACACGTTCACCAGCATGGAGGTGAAAAGTTATATTCTCCAGAGCAAAATGACCGTCGTAAGAGACATTTAGCCGCTGGACATCCAGAATTGGCTGGTCTGGCTGGTGGTGAATGTGAAGATACATTATTTTAACGCTTCCACAATAGCGGTGACATTATATCGCATGAAATCCAGGTAGCTCGCGGCCGGACCACCGGGAGCGGTCAGAGAGGCGTGGTATATCCAGACCACCTTTATGCCGGTATCTGCTGCCACCTGATCTGCCAGAGTCTGGTTGACGGCTTCGCTAACAAACACCGCCCGAACCCCCATTTGCCGAATTTTATCTTCAAGAGCTGCCAACTCGCGGGCAGAAGGGGCGGCCTCTGAGCTGAAAGACCCGGTGATGGTGCCAACCTGGGTGAACCCATAACGCGCGGCAAAATACCCCAGAACCGCGTGATCAGAGACCAGCAACTGGTTTTGCTTGGGAATATTCGACACTTCGGTACGTATCCATGAATCCAAAGAGCGCAACGAAGCAGAATAGGTTTCAGCGTTTGTTTGAAAAATTGACGCTTGAGCCGGGTCCGCGGCGGACAGAGCTGTGGAAATATTTTGAACCCAAGTAATTACGTTGTTTGGATCCATCCAGGTATGAGGGTCACCAGTCGCCTGAGTGGTGCCGGGTAACTGCAGAATGGATATTCCCGCCGATACTTCAATGAGAATACCTTTTGCCCCAGTGCTATCCAAGAGCGGCTGGAGATACGTCTCCAACCCAACCCCGCTGGAAAAAATAATCTGAGCTGAGGCTACCTCGGCAGCGTCCTGCGGGCGCGGCTGGTAGTCATGCGGGTCGGTGCCAACCGGCATTGCAGGCCCTCTCGTGGGTGCGGGCGCGCTGGGCAAAGACGTCCAGAATCAGCGCCGTGCGGTCCATGATCTGGCGATTGAGCGCTTCTTCCAGGTTGCGCTGCTGGCCGGGCGAGAGCTCGCCGTCGAAGATGACGACGTCGCAGTTCTGCTCCTCGCACAGGTCTTTGAGCTCGTTCACCTTGCCCTTGCCGATGTAGGTCGCCGGATTGGGCTCGCTCAGCCGTTGCGTGACCTCGCCCACCACCAGCACGCCCGCCGTGCGCGCCAGCTCGCGCAGCTCGGCCAGCGAGTCTTCGAGCGTCCAGGCCAGGTTGTTGCCGTCGTCGACGCTCACGCCCACCAGGCACGCCCGCGCCTGCTTGTGCGCCGTGCTGACCGGCTCGCGCCCCTGGCGCACGTCCTCCGTGCTATCTGCAAACTCTTGACTGCGAAAACGTGTTTCTTTCAGAGTGATACCTCACAATCGTGATCAAATTCGGACTGTGTGTCGAAACCACAAAGCCACGGATGCACACGGATCAGCACGGATGCGTAACTTTTCGTGGCCGGCGTACGCCTGACATCCACGTTCATCCGTGTCAATCCGTGGCCCCGTAATGCTCCCTGCAGAACTCATACGTCGCGCGCAGATTGGCGCGCACCACGCTCTCGTCGCTTGCGCCGAGCGGGTCAGGGTCAAGCTCGCAGGTGAGCACGCCCTGGTACTGGTCGCGGCGCAGGCGCTGCAGCAGCTCGGCCAGCGGCAGGTGCCCATCAGTGAGCAAACGGTGCTCCTTGCCGTTGAAATTGGACAGGTGGACGTGCGCCAGGCGACTCTTGAGGCGCTCATAGATGGCCAGCACATCGAGACCATACGTGCCCAGGTGCGTCGTGTCCATCGTCCAGTGCTGCAACTGCGCCCAGTCGTCCGGCGTGTTGCGGTGGAAGGCCGACTTCCACAGGCCGAACCACACCTTGCGCTGCGGCAGGTTCTCGACGGCAATCGTCACCTTCGTCGTCGCCTGAAACTCAGCCAGCCCGTCGCCCAGCCAGTTCAGGTACGCCTTGTCGTGGCCCGACGGATAGCGCAGGAACAGCGGCCTGCTACGTAGCCCCGGCCACGTGACCTGCACCCAGGCGAAGCGCGTCGGCAAGTGCATGATCACCGTGCGCGCCCCCACTGCTTCGGCCAGCGCCACCGCCTTCTTGCAGCGCTCTATCTCGTCGCTGGGCCAGCCGGGCACGTTGGCGAAGAACGGGCTGTGCACCGAGACGACCGGCAGGTGGTAGCGATCCGCCAGCCGGTTGAGATAGTCGGCCTGCCGTGTGTCCCAGCGCTGGTCACAGAGAGCTTCGATGCCTTCGAATCCGGCTTCTTTTGCCAGCTCGAAAACGTGCGCCACATCGTAGGTGTAGAGCGAACCGGTGGACAGTGCGATCAAAGTGTGCGTAGCTCCCGTGGCGCAGCATTCAGGCGCTCCCCCCCGCTCTCGGTCACAAAGACAGCGTCTTCGGTGCGCACGCCGAAGCGACCGGGCAGATAGATGCCCGGCTCGTCGCTGAAGACCATGCCCGGCTGCAGCGGCAGCGTGTTGCCCTCGACCATGTACGGGTCTTCGTGCACATCGAGGCCCAGGCCATGCCCGACGCGATGGATGAAGTACTGGCCGTAGCCCGCCTCGGTGATGACACGGCGCGCGGCGCGGTCGATCTCCTGGCAGGCCACGCCCGGACGCACGGCGGCAAAGGCCGCCTGGTTGGCGCGGCCGACGATCTCGTAGATGCGGCGGAACTCGTCGGGCGGCTCGCCCACGAACACGGTGCGCGTGATGTCCGAGAAGTAGTCGTCGAACACGCCGCCAAAGTCGAGCGTCAGCGCATCGCCCTGCTGCAGCACGCGGTCGCTGTTGACGTGGTGCGGCGAGCCGCTGTTGGGGCCGCTGGCAACGATGGCGAAGTCGGCGCGACTGTGGCCATGGTTGATGAGCAAATCGGCGATCAGACGCGCAATCTGATGCTCGCTCTTGCCGACCAGCGGCATGCGCCAGGATCTCGGCCATGGCCGCGTCGGCCGCCGCGCCGGCGCGCTTGAGCGCGGCGATTTCGGCGGCATCCTTCACCCGGCGCAGCAACGCCAGCAAACGCGACGCCGGCGTGAACGTCGCGTCCGGCAGTGCCGCCTGCAGGTTGAGCAGGTGCAGGCTCCACATCTGGTCGCTGACGGCGATCTTGCGTGCTCCGCGTCGACATGAGCGAGCGCACCAGCGCGTAGGGGTTCTCGCCGTCGGCCCAGGTCTGGAACGGGAAGAAGGTCGCCGCGGCGCGCGCCGCCGGCGCTTCGACGCGGGCGCCACCATCACCGCGTCGCCGCTGGCGGGCAGCATGAACAGCGTCAGCCGCTCCGACAGATGCGTGTGATGGCCGATCAGGTACACCAGGTCCGACGACGGCGAGACGCACAGCAGATCGATGCCCTGGCGCTGCATCTCTTCCTGCGCTCGTGCACAGCGGGTTTGATGAACGTCCATATCGATTACCTCAATTCTGGAGTGCGACGAATCCTTTCGTCGCCCGCAGCGCGCGTCGAATGGTCTAGCGCCGACGATCAAGGATGTCTGTCGCACGTCGCAGGCATGCAGCCGAGCGAGGTGCTGATGCAGTCCGCGCGCCGCTCGCATGCCTGCGCATCGGCGGGCACAGCGCTCTGGATGGCCTCGCTCAGCAGGCGCGCGCGCGCCTCGCCACGTCCGCACGTCGCCTGCAGCATCGCTGCAGCAGTGGCGCGCTGCATGGCCGTCGCGTCCGCGCCCGCCGATCCGCGCTGTCGAGCCGACGACGTGCGCCTCTCGCGCAGGCTAGCCGCCGCAGCCGAGTACCGTCGCACGTCGCACGCCGCCCCGGCACTGCTCGTGTGCGCCGTCTCCCACGTCTGGCCGGTCGCCTGCAACAGCGCATGCTCGGCGAGATAGAGCGCGAGCGTGTTCGGTCAACGTGCACAAACACGGTCAGCGTGCCCGTCGCCCCCGATCCCTCGACGATCTGATCTCAGCATAGGGCGCTTGCTCGCTCGCCCAGGCACTTTGCCGCCGCAGCGTCTCGTCGACGCCGCGGAAATCCAGCTCCATGGAGTACGGGAGATAACCTTCGCGTGTCCGTGACGCCGCCCAGGCCACGCACGCCCAGCAGCAGATTGACTGCTTTCTGCAGATGCTTCATCACTACATCCGTTGCCATGACGCACCTCCTCCGCCTTCTGCCTGTCATCATAGCACGCTTACTGGTGAAAGACAAGAGGATGACAGCGCCCCAAAACACACACAGGGGAGCAGAATGTCTGCTCCCCTGTGATTTCTCGCACTGCGGCTCCCTACTCCCTGCCGCCTGCTCCCTGCTCGCTATACCTCGCGGTATTCGCCTTCAACCGTGCCTTCGGGCTGCGGGCCGCTGCCGGGCTGGCCACCGGGTCCGCCTTCTGGGCCGCCCTGAGGTCCGCCCTCGGGACCACCCTCGGGGCCGCCGGGCTGTCCGCCGGCGCCGGGCTGCCCATAGACAGCCGAGCCGATCTTCTGCATGGCGTCGGAAAGCTCCTGCATGGTGCGGCGGATCGTCGCCACGTCCTGCCCATTCAGAGCAGAACGCACTGCGGCAACCTTGCCCTCGACGTCGCTCTTCAGCTCAGCCGGAACCTTGTCGCCTGCCTCGCGCAGCGTGCGCTCAGCCGTGTAGGCCAACGAGTCGGCCTGGTTGCGCGCCTCAGCCATGTCCTTCTTGCGTGTGTCTTCCTCGGCATGCGCCTCAGCTTCGCGCACCATCTTGTCGACCTCGTCCTTGCTCAGGCCGGACGATGCGGTGATGGTGATCTTCTGCTCGCGGCTGGTGCCCTTGTCTTTGGCCGACACCGACAGGATGCCGTCGGCGCCGATGTCAAACGCGACCTCGATCTGCGGGATGCCACGCGGCGCCGGCAGAATGCCGTCCAGGATGAAACGCCCCAGCGTGCGGTTCTCGCTGGCGATCGGGCGCTCGCCCTGCACAACGTGAATCTCCACACTCGGCTGGTTGTCAGATGCAGTCGAGAAGACCTGGCTCTTGCTGGTCGGGATGGTCGTGTTGCGCGTGATCAACGGCGTTGCCACGCCACCCATCGTCTCGATGCCGAGCGTCAGCGGCGTCACGTCGAGCAGCAGCACGTCCTTGACCTCGCCGCCCAACACAGCGCCCTGAATGGCCGCGCCGATGGCGACGACTTCGTCAGGATTGACGCCCTTGTAGGCGTCCTTATAATTGCCAACCCACAAGCAAGAGTTTTGCAGCCCGTCTCTGCAACCGTCCCACTGCAAAACACATGCTTTTTTGCCACCATTTATCTCTCACACGTGTTAATTTTATTCATCAATATTTCTAAACTCCTAGTTGTCTCCCCTATTTAGAATGAATATAAATAACGGATAAATTGCAAATTTTCTTAAAAGTCAGGTAACAAATCTTATCCATTTCGTATTAAACAAAGATTTCTTCGAAAACTAATTCAAAATAACCATGAAAATAAAATTAGTTTATCTAACATTTCTTATTCTGATTCCCTCAATTCTGACTGGCCAGACATGCCGTATTTCGGGTTGCATTCGCGATCAGAAAAACAATCCGGTCGGTGCGGCAACTCTTCATATCAGCCCTGATGGCAAACAAACTTTTTCTGATAATTCAGGAGATTATGCATTTGTTTTAATTCCTGGATCCAAAGAGCTGACTGTAAGAATCCTGGGATATAATACCGTAACAGTTAAATTCTGGCTTGAAACCGATACTATCATTAATATAAATCTCGAATTGTCTCCTTTTGAGCTTAAGGAAGTTCTGGTATTTAGTGATTCTTCAAAAAACGTGAAGGTAACTCATTATGGTAGCTTCATTGTTACACCCTCAATTTTGAATGAAATTCCAAAACTTTTCAGTGAACCGGATCTGCTTAAGTCACTTCAGCTCTTACCTGGTGTTACTCAGGGGAAAGAGGGCACATCGAAATTTTCCGTTAGAGGCGGAGGGGCTGGTCAAAATGTTGTCATGACTGATGGCTGTTATTTCTTCTTGCCAGATCATTTACTTGGAATAGTATCACCCTTAGACATCGATTTTCTTGAAAGTGCTGAATTATATAAAGACTACTTTCCTTCCGAAATTGGAACAGGTGCTTCGTCAGTTCTAAATATTGAATTCAGAAGGGCTAAAGTCGATTCTTTGGGTGCACAGATTAGATTTGGGCTTCTTACATCAGGGATAAATATTGATATCCCCATTAAGAAAACCAATTGGCATCTTTCAGGTAGGCTTTAAAAGAGACCGGCAATTATTTTATTTACTCACCTATTCTAAAGAAAATAGTCAGTAACGATGTCAAAAACCTGCTTCCTGATAAGTACAAATTCTATGACGGATTTTTCAGGCTTACAAATAGTTCACCCTCATTAGGTAATTTTAGTTATACGTTCTTTGGTAATTATGATAACGGTAAGAAGAAAATGTGTATTCGAGGCTGTAAATGGAGATACGATCACAAAATATATAGATGGTATGGCGTCGGGGTGGAAAAGTATGGTTCATGCATTACAATGGGAGCCTCCACGGAAGGCCTACTTAATTGGAAATTTAATCTGAATTATAAGAGGTTGACTATTGGGAGAAGGAGTTTATTCGGATTCAGAAGACATATTATCAATAATTCTCAACTACTCTCCTCTTCTACATATGAACCTTATCATTTTATCCATCAATAAATAATTTAGGGGTATCCGCTAGGCTACAGGGAAATTGAGCGATATATTATTTTCGTGGTATATCTGAATAGATTCCGATTAGTTTGTTCCGCCAACAATTATGCTGAAAGTTCTATTGATGGTGTATAATAAAGAATAATTTGGGAGTAGACGATTTTATTAATGAATAGCGATTTATCTTTCTTCCTCGGTTCCCTTCCCAATAGAAGTTAAGATCGATGCTGGTCTTAGATTGACCGAAGCCATATTAAAGGATGGAGGATTCTTTACCGCTGAACCGAGATTCAGGCTTTCATTTGATCGGAAGGTTTTATTTCTCCTCGATATTACTTACGTCCGATTGAGTCAAGATGATCATTCTATTGAAGGTTCAAACGCTGGCTTAAGATCACTCTCTGGCTTCCATTATATAAAGTATTTGGACCAGAAATATCTGATATTTTTTCTTTCGGAGTTCAGGGAAAAATAAACAAGAAGTTAGACTGGTCAATTGATGCATATTATAAAATAGCTTCTAATATGGTCGATTTTAAATCCGGGGCCAGCTTTATATATGACACATCATTTGTTGATATGTTGGATAAAATAGATGGTAAAGCCTATGGCATAGAATCTTCAATTAGTAAAAGATCTGGCAAACTCACCGGAAGCCTTAGTTATACATATTCAAGGTCAAAAAGAGACTGGTATTCCCCGGAAGGAAAAATTTGGATACCCTCAATTTCGGACAGACCACATAATTTTAATGTTTCGCTGAAGTATTATTTAAGCAGAAAGACTAGTTTTGGATTGACTTTTATCTACCTGTCCGGCTCTCCTGCTACGATCTATATGCATGAAACCTCTTATGGTGAATTTTTTGAAACAAAAAATAATATCAGGTACTATGATTATAACAGGCTTGATTTGGCTTTCAGGCATATTATAATTAAAAAAAGATTTTCGTTCTATCTTGATGCGGATATCTATAATGTTTATAACCGCAAAAATACTTTATACTTCAAAAAGATTTTTGAGGAGTCTGATCAAAAATATCATTTCAAAAATATTTCTCTATTCCCGATTATGCCTGCTTTATCAATAACCATTAAATATTAAGTAATTTAAGTTTTAATAAACAAAATGTTATGGAAAATATATGCAAGAAGAACATATAAATAGTGAGGCTAAAAAGAATTCAGTTAAACCATTGGTTTTTAAAACCTTTGACGGTCTTGTTTACTTTAATTATAGTAATATTCTGATGTTCAAAGCCGACGGACACAGGATTTTGCTTTATACAACCAGCGATAATCCTCCAGAAAGGTATAACATAATTAAAATACTCCATACTCTGTCATATATAGAAAAGAAATATTGTAATGATCTTCTTTACAGGTGCCATAGGTCAGCAATTATTAATTGCATGTATATTGAAAAACTTGAAATAAAAACCTGTAAATTATTTCTTAGTTACGGCATTGTCGTTCAGGTCTCTGAGGATTATCTTAAGTATTTCACGTTTATCCCGGAAGCATAAAATTTTGTTAAATACATCAAGAAAATGGAAAATAATCTTAACAGATTTTACCAAATGTCGAAATTTGGTTTATTCTTCTTCATGCCACTGGGTAAAAACCTTGAATTGAGAATAATAGAATCGTTTCTCAATATTATTTTGTTTATATTAATTTCAAGTTGTCAGACTAAAAATGAATATTTCCGACCGAATCTTCCGGAAAAATTATGTTGCATAACAATAATTGATGCTGATGACACCACAAATTATAACTTTTCATTTCTTCATTTATTTGAACTGAGAAATAGCGCAAGCTATTTTTCATTGGAAAAATCAAAACAGTCCGAATATTATGATGAATTAATAGACTCACTGCAGGAATTTTCATATTTCATTTCTTCTTCTACAGGACAACTATTTAATTATGTAAACAGTGTAAAAACTGAAAATCTATTTTATATGGAGCTACCCGATAGCCTTAAGTTTATCTCTGGGGAAAAGTATTTCCTTTCTGCTAAAGAAAAAACTCTGGATGCAATTTCATCTGAGACAATTGTGCCGGACCCGCCTCCCATGCTGAACCTCGTTTCATTGGCAAAGAAAGAATATAAAAGGAATACTGATTTCAACGGCAGTTTAGATATATGGGGTGATAAATACTATTCTGGTGAAGTGACAGTATCTTTTAAAAAAAGCCATAACGAGAAAAAGTATTATGCATTATTAATTGATGCAAAAGGAACAACTCTCCCAGATTTATTCTTTAACATGCCTTTAGCATTATATAATGGACCAATTGATTTTAATGTAAGGGAATCCAATGTCCCATTCTTTATGTCTGGCATACAAGGTATAAATATGGTTCATTTCAAATTACATATGAATGTACCCGATGAAAAAGACCTTGCACATGCAATATTTATTGATGGCAGTCAAATCACGGGTGATGAATGTATTCTATCCCTTACAATTCCATTCGGGGATACGCACACTCCAATTTCAACCCTGTCAAGGTTTAAGATTAAATTATTTACGATCACAGAAGAATACTTTTTATTTGAAAAAAGTCTTTACACGTATATAAAAGTAAAAAATGATCCGTTTGCTGAACCGGTTTATTTAAATGGTAACATAAAAGGGGGAAACGGTATTTTTACAATTTGCAGAAGTACTGTCCTTGAATTGAATCCTAATTGGCATTATAATTAACAAAATATTTTGAAAGAATTTTTTTCATTTTCATAAATGTAGTTTCCAGAATAAAATATTCTTCGAAAATAAATTATGCCTTTAACGTTTAGAATTTGGCTTCTCATGTCACAAACAAGCCATTTCGCGCTTTCTAGCCAACTTATATCTTGACTTTAATTTGGGGGTAGTTTAATTTTATATTTTAAAATACTTACTTTTTCATTAACCTAAACCTCAAATATTATGAAAATACTAATTATTTTTTTTATTTGCTTTTATTCGGTTTATTCTTATGGTCAAATCATAGATGAACCATATGCTTTTCCTGTTAAGCCTGGAACAAAGGAATAGTCAGGTCTAAAAACTGAAAAGGAAAGATTTGATGCTATGAAAATACCTGAGGGTATTTTGACCAGACTATCAACAAATGCGCTCGTCATTTCCTGCATCAATTTACCGGCATTTGGATACATTGGAGCTTATGACAGCTATCAAGATGGATACAAAATTCTGGAAACAAAATTTAGCGGTTTAAGAGAATTATTGAAAAGAGCGGATGCCGGTGAATGTCTTATGAACATTTACGAAAAAGCTGGTGAAAATGGCATGGAGAATCAACAATACAAGATTGATTGTAATTATTGGCCTATTAAGCTATCCTGGATTGAATTATTACTGGCACAAAAAATAATATTTGAACCACTAAATATTGATAAAAAGAATCATCTATTATCTCTTTCACTGGAAAAATTCAAAATGAAAAAGGCAAATAAAGATATATATTCTGACGATTTATTGACCACATCTTTACTTATGGGAAGACTCTTGCATTCATTGGATTATAGTGAATTTGAAAATTCATATAATCAAAATGAAACTTTGCGGAATTTTCTAGACACGTCTAAAATGTTAGATAACAAGTCTATAGATTTGATTTTCAAAAATGCAGAAAATTATTTGAATAATTAATTCGAAAATATTATTAGATGCCATCAACTGATATTATTTAAAATTCAATTTTTGCTAACATGAAAAAAAATATAAAAATATTAAGTTTAATATTTGTGCTGTCATTAAATGTAACTATAAATGTATTGGCGCAACCTACTTATTCAAGTTCCACAATCCATACACCTAAAGGAAGTGCACTTACAGCATGGATTCTGACCGGGGGTGAAATGACAACATCTGAGAAGAATTATTGGAAAAACTATTGGCTTAATTATTATGATAATAGGATTGTCTTTATGAGTGAAGCGACTTATTCATATAATTGTCATGGGTATGCTTGGTGGTCTACTGAAGGCGGTCAGATTATTGGATTGGTAGGAGATTCTGCAGATGATGAGGATATTTTTTGGGAAGATGGGAGTTATATTGAAGTTCCTTATCAATCATGGGCTTCCAAAGTTTCTTATGGTGAAGTGCAATCATTCAGCTGTTACTACTGGTTATAATAATTGGTTTTTATCTAAATGGGGATCGTGTCCGCTTTTCGCTCACGGCCCAGCTGATTGCCCATATGATGATGGTGATTTACATTACTATGCACGTAATGATGCTCATATCTCAGGTCCTAGTACAGTGTGCCCCTCAGGTACAGAGTTTTCAGTTGAGGACTTGCTTCCTGGGGCGACAATTTCATGGTCAACCAGTTCAAACATTACAAGGATCTCAAGTCAAGGATCAAATCCATGCCAATTCGAAGCTAATGAGAACGGGGAAATCGGCTGGATCGATGCTACGTTTACATTTGATGGAAACCAATATTCCTTAAATCAAAAAAATGTATGGGTCGGATCAGATCTTCAATATCCAGTTTGGCTTGAAATCAAAGGTGAAAACAATGAATTTGTCGAACATACTAATGACTATGTGGGAAGTGTGCCCCAACACTATTTATCGTCTGCGGGCTCATTCAAGTTCTGATATTTCTCAGTGGGACTGGACTATACCCGAATCTTGGGAGCTGTTAAGCAATGAAAACTCACCAGAGATTTTAGTTCAGACGGGTGATTACATTATCTGGGAAGATGAAGTTCAGGTAGATGTATATAATTATGCTTGTGATACATGGATATATTATGCAGATTATTTATTGGTGACAGAGCCTCCATTTGGATGTGGAGAATCGAAGCAGCTAAGTCTTTATCCAAATCCAACATCAAACAGTGTTGAAGTCGAACTGGTTTCAAGTAATAATAAAAATCCTATTAATGAATATTCGGTGTCTATAATTGACAATATAGGAACTATTTATTACAGTTCGAAAGAGGCTTCATCAAAGTTTACATTACCTGTAAACAATTTAAAGAATGGGAAATACTTAGTAGTAGTATCCGATGGTAAAACAAGGCACTCAAAGATCCTAATTGTAAACCATAATTAATTACCGTTCGGTATAACTTGCAATCTAAATAATTTCATAAGAGTTGTGATCTTTATCACAACTCTTGCTTTTAAGGGATCATGGCCTTTCCTCATAATGATATGAAATTTACTCTTATTGAAAAGAAAATTATTCACAAATCAATCAACTTAAATTTATGTCATGTTGGTAAGGGGAATTTTTACTACCAACCTCCCTTTAAACCGTACGTGAACATCTCGACTTGTACGGCTCCTCGAACTCAACGTAACCAGTTAAGGTTAACAGACATAAAAATTAGACTCATACCAGAAAAACCAGTTGACCAAGATTGCCTTGATTCCGCTGACCTCTTCGCTGTCAGGCACATTACGCAGACTACACAAGGCCTCCCACTGGCATTCGTTTGCGTAAATAGAGCCCTATAGCCCATCCCTTGTAACTTGCTATAATAGGACAAATTTTACATTAAGTTTTTACAGACTTCTATTCCTTGACAATAAACACGTGGAGATATTTTAAATGAGCCCTAACAGCTAACACGACAATAAAGGTCATTTGTTTCCCGCTGTGCGGGACAAGTTGTCACGGTTTTTGAACTTACTGCTTTCTTATACTCCTGGCTGCGCTTATAACGCACCACCTGGACTTCACAAGGTAGCTTTGCTCCTCAATATGTAATAAATCATGCAATCCAATCATCAAACCTCATAACCCATATCCTAAATGTGATTCATC
>CAWIYA010000002.1:0-882347 GCA_963840265.1 uncultured Chloroflexia bacterium
ACCACCGAAGCCAAAGAGTGCCGACACCTGCAACCCCGGCATAACCCGCCGGGGCAGGTACCCTGGCAATAACCGCCACCCTGTCCAAACCCGACAGGGTCAGGAGGGCAGGTGTGCACCAAACGCACACCGTCCCGGTGTCCTTCGGGAGTGCGGTGCAAGTGTGCGGTATTGGGCGGCTTGCCCGCCAAGCGGGTCCCCTTTCGGGGAATGAGACGCCGCGAAATGTAGCAGGAAGCATCGGCTCGAATGATGGTTCTGCATCGACGACTACCCTGGCCCCCAAAGACCGGGGGCTTACGGGTACGATGTCATGTCGTCGACACCTGCACCCCTGGCATAATCCGCCCGCGCAGGTGCCCCGGTACCGCGGGCCAGGCAAGTGTGTACCAAACGCACACCGTCCCGGCGTCCTTCGGGAGTGCGGTGCAAGTGTGCGATATTGGGCGGCTTGATGCCGCCTAAGGCATCGAGCTCCTCCCCTTACCCCCTACGGGGGGCCTTCGGCGGGTACATGTCATGAGCCCGACACCTGCCCTGGCACCGCCCGCCAGGGCAGGTGTGCACAAAACGCAGTGCGGTGCAAGTGTGCGGCCTACGGCAGTGGAGTTGCCCAGGCATCGGGTCGTAATGATGGTTCTGTATCGACGAACTCAATGTCGTCGACACCTGCACTGCACCAAACGCAGTGCGGTGCAAGTGTGCGGTATTGGGCGGCTGGACGCCGCCCAATACCGTGAAACAATGGGATGTTAGCATTCTGACGCGCCAAAACGACTAGAAACGACTGAGAGGATTTTAAGCATCATTTTTATGATGATGACTGCGTGAAACATAAAATTAATAGGGAGTGGGTGAGAGTCTCTTTGAGGGGAAGAGGAAAGTGTATCCATACGATCGCAGTTTGGCATGTTATGACTTATCCGAGGGCAAATGCAAGAGTTCCAATTTTACGTGAATTTTTCGAAATATTCGAGGAACGAATAGTCCAATTCAGTTTTTTAAGCACCACCGAAAAACCCACACGGGGTAGAATGTAAACATTCCCAGCAGCATTTTGATTATAGCACATATGTTCTGGTTTGTCAACTAATATTAAGGTATACTGGTTCAGTACCATGTAGAAATGGTCAGTACATATTTCCCATAAAAGCAGGATGTCCATCCGGTACCATCCAAGACAGCAGGGGTAAAATCATGAGTCCACATCAAAAAAGGTCGTTTTAGAGGTGTCTCATGTGTCTCGGTATCCCCGCAAAAGTGATCGAACTGTATGAAGCCAACGGCATGAAAATGGCCAGGGTGGATTTCGGCGGCGCTCATTAAAGAAGCCTGCATGGAGTACCTGCCGGAGGTCAAGGTCGGCGATTACACCATCGTCCACGTCGGCTTCGGCTTGTCCATCCTGGATGAGCAGGAAGCCATGGAGACGATGGAACTGCTCAGGCAGATCGACGCGCTGGGGGAAGAAGGGTCGCATGAAGATTTCGTCCCGGCGTCCATCACGCTGCCGAGGACGGCGGCGAGAGCATTCCATGAAATACATCGACGAATACCGCGACGCAGACCTGACCCAGAAACTGCTCGCGGATCTCAAAAAAACGATCACCCGCAACTGGACACTGATGGAAGTCTGCGGGGGACAGACGCATTCCATCATCAAGTCGGGTCTCGACCAGATGCTGCCTGCGCGAGATCGAACCTGGTCCACGGGCCGGGCTGCCCGGTGTGCGTGACCCCGCTCGAACAGGTGGACAAGGCCATCGCACTGGCCTCCCTGCCGGAGGTGATCTTCACCTCGTACGGTGACATGCTGCGCGTCCCCGGCTCGAAGCGCGACCTGTTCGCGGTGAAAGCCGCGGGCGGCGATGTGCGCATCGTCTATTCCCCGCTCGACGCGTTGAAGATCGCCAAGGACAACCCCAACAAGACCGTGGTCTTTTTTGCGATCGGTTTCGAGACCACCGCTCCGGCCAACGCCATGGCGGTACTGCAGGCCAAAGCACAGGGATTGGACAAACTTCGCCGTGCTGGTCTCGCACGTGACCGTCCCGGCGGCGATCAGCGCCTTAATGGATTCGCCCGACGTGCAGGTGGACGGGTTCCTGGCAGCCGGTCACGTCTGCACGGTGATGGGGACCTGGGAATACGAACCGCTGGTCGAGAAGTACAAAATCCCGATCGTGGTGACCGGCTTCGAGCCGGTGGACCTGCTGCACGGGATCTTGAAGTGCGTCCGGCAGTTGGAGGCAGGCACGCACACGGTGGAGAATGCCTACGAACGGTCGGTCAGCCGGGAAGGCAACCAACCGGCCCAGGCCGTCATCCAGAAAGTCTTCGAGATGACCGACCGGGCCTGGCGCGGCATCGGCGTCATCCCGATGTCGGGCTACCGCCTGCGCCGGGAATTCGCCGCCTTCGACGCCGAAGCTGCGCTTCCCGGAAGTGCAGGCGATCGAGACGAAGGAGTCCCCGCTGTGCATCAGCGGGCTGGTGCTGCAGGGGCGCAAGAAACCCAGCGAGTGCGCGGCGTTCGGCAAGGAATGCACCCCGCAGACCCCGCTCGGGGCAACCATGGTCTCGTCCGAAGGCGCCTGCGCGGCGTATTACCGGTATGGACGATATTCCAAGTTTCAGTCAGAGGCCAAGCACTCCACTGAACCCAAAGTACAACCATGACAGATAAACCCAACCTGCTGGGCTGGACCTGCCCGCGCCCGCTGCAAAACTACCCGACCATCGTGATGGGTCACGGGGCGGGCGGCAAGATGATGGCCGACCTGATCGAGCATCTCTTCGCCCCGGCATTCGACAATGAGTGGCTGGGCCAGATGGGGGATGCGACAGCGCTGATGCGATGCGACGGTGGACCAGCGGACGACGAATCTAGCCTTCACGACCGATTCCTTCGTGGTCAGCCCGCTGTTCTTCCCCGGCGGAAATATCGGCGAACTGGCAGTATACGGAACGGTGAACGACCTGGCCATGCGAGGGGCGAAACCCTTCTATCTTTCGGCAGGTTTCATCCTGGAAGAGGGCCTGCCGATGGAGACGCTCGGCAACATCGTGACCGCCATGGCGGCAGCCTGCAAGAAGGCGGGGGTGAAGATCGCCACCGGCGACACCAAGGTTGTGCAAAAAGGACACGGGGACGGGATCTACATCAACACCTCCGGGCTGGGTGTCATCCCGGCGGGCGTGGACATCGGCCCGGCAAATGCCAAACCCGGCGACGTGGTGCTGGTCAGCGGGACGATGGGCGACCACGGGATCGCGATCATGTCGGTGCGCGAGGGATTGACGTTCGAGACGGAGATCCGCTCGGATACGGCGCCGCTGTATGGACTGGTGGAGGCGATGATCGCGGCTGCGGAACAGGGTGGACGCACATTCGCCCTCACCGGCAATCCACTGCTTGCGGGATGCGACGCGCGGCGGGCTGGCGGCGGTGTTGAACGAACTGGCGGATTCTTCAAAGGTGGGAATCGAATTCGACGAGAGGAAAGTGCCGATCCGACGGGAGGTCAACGCCGCCTGCGAGATGCTGGGGCTGGACCCGCTCTACATTGCCAACGAGGGGAAACTGGTGGCGATCGTACCGGAAGAAATGGCGGAATCAATATTATCGGCTATGCGCAGAACAGAATACGGGAAAGAGGCCGCCATCATCGGGCGTGTGGTGAGCGAACACCCGGGCTTGGTGACAGCGAAGACTTCGATCGGGGGAATGCGGGTGGTGGATGTGCCGGCGGGGGAATTGCTGCCGAGGATTTGTTAAATCCCTAAACACCCAGTGCACAAAGAAACACCATATTTAAAACGTTAAAATAATCAAGGAAATTATTTTTCTGAAGGCAGTTCGGTATTGGTCACAAGTAGAAGTATTTGAAATCGCTGCCTTCCAGAAAAGACAGTTGCGACCTGTCTTTTGCTGGTTTCAATACGCGGGATACGACAAACCTCCTATCTTTGTCCCAAGTGTCCAGTTTGGTAACAAACTCGGTTGTTTCCCTGCCTTCATCACCTTTCGTGAATGAAATGGTTGTTGGTGCTGTAACTTGAGAGGCGAGCGTTGGATACTCCTTGCCCTTGATCACATAAGTACACCTGAATGATTCAATAGTGGCAATGATATCATCGTCAAAATAGCCGCTGTCCATGCGAAAAGTGATTTCCAATCCTTCATCCTACAGATACGACATGATTTCCTTGATCATTTCAGCTGCGCCGTTTGCGGTATAAGTGTTGCCGCTTCTTATAAATCCAGTGATATAAGACTTCAATTCATCACAAAAAGCGAACTGGATGTTGTAACAGTTGTTTCCGATTTTCTTGGGATTGTATCCTTTGACACCTCCTTCCTGGTGGCCTTCCACATTGACCACGCTGCTGTCGATATCAACGGTAATAGATTTTAGTTTTTTCTTTCTCAACAGCCTTTTGAAGACCTTGAAATTGATTTCTCTCAGCATGTGGGTGGTTTTGTAGTTAGAATTCCCAAAAATCTTGATACCGTTTCCGGTTCTTTGATCGAGATGGCTAATTCATTGATCAACGGATCGCTTTGCAACAATTTCAATCGTTCCAGCTAATCAATCCCAATGAAGTTACCGCAAAGCATGGTCTTGATATGGTTCATTTTGATTTTGTTCGTGGATGCATTCTCAAAAACAAGATCGTGATCAATCAGGTCAAATATCCCATTTTTATTGGCATGTTCCAGCAATAGAAATAACCCGGCATTGGAGGTGAGATTTTTGGCAGAGAATTCGATTTTATTGATCACGGCAGTATCCTTACGGCAAATTTTCTTTCACTCAAAATTTTAACACGGCATCTCTACCAGAAACACCTGATTCACTCATTTAGTAAAATTTTGATTCTTACGATAAACCTCAAAATACATCAAAAGTGGGTGGAAAGTGGTGATTTTGGCTTCTATTTGATGAAAATATCGGCAAATATCTCCTGTTTTTACATGTGAAGTGAGGCTTTTAATCAAATTTCACGTTTTGCCCAATTCGGCGACGTGGAATCCGGGTCCAAGTGAATTCCGGTGGGAAATAACCGCCCTAAATCATTCGATATAAGGTCAGATTCTGGTGGGATTATCCCAAAATGAACACAATGACCAAAAAGGCGGCGAGGACGCCGCCTTGAGCAGGGTTTAATTTTGGGGGACACCTTTTTGGTGTCACTTATGGACACAAACTGCCCCAGCGAGTCCACAACACCACTTTGACCGCCGCTTCCAAGCTTTTTAGATCATCCAATTATAGCCACGTGGAAAAGTTTTCCAGGGGTTTCATGTTGATTTCCAGGACGGACACCATCCACCCTTAAAAGATCACTACATAACCTTTTCCAGCTCTTCCAAGCCTTTTAGATCATCCAAGCCCAGATCCTGGAATTAGCAAAGAGCAGGCTATTCCCACTTTGCTGCGGATTAATGCAGGCGGAGGTAGAGCACACCCGAGGTAATAACGACGAAACATAATCCCAGGACAAGGCATACCGCAAGAACGATCAGGATGATCGCCCCAACACCCAATCCGACTTTTTTAAATGCGGAATCGTAAGGCGCGGTTTGCGGGTAGACCTCGGGGATCTCAGGAGCCTGGGATTGCGCCGAGCGGAGCGCTTCGATGAACTGCGCCTGATCCTGGACCGTCATCCATTCCAAATGTCCGCTCCTGAATTCCAGTCGGAGCATATTGTGAAAGTGGAGCATCTCTTCACGGATGCCAGCGATCGCAGACAGGGACAGGGTCCGTTGGGGGCCAAATCCGGCTTTCAGGATCAGGCGCTGATTGGTGAGGAAGAGGCGGATATTGGAACCGGGGGAGGATAAATTCCCCTGAACCATGTACACAGTTGCACCATATTCCGCCAGAACAACTTCACCTTCGCTGAGTTCAGGTATTAATCCAAGCATGGTATGCCTCTTTCGCACAAATAACAACACCCGCACATCATTTATACTACCGACTTCGCCAACGCCGCCAGGCCTTTCAGATCGTCCAATTCCAGCCATTGGAGCATGAGGCGCTGGAGACCGGTCTTTTCCAACGCCGCGAGATGCTGCTTAACCTGTTCCCCCACCCCGACAACGATGCCGCGTTTGTGCAGTTCTTCAACAGTTTGATTGCGGGCAGCTAACTTCTCCTGCAGTTCTTTTTTTGTGCGCCCGAAGCGAAGACCGGTCATCATCGAGCGGCGCACGGATCCTGGATCGCGCCCGGCGGCCTTTAACAATTCGTCCAGGCGTTTATCAAGGCGGGAAAATTCCGCGGGCGGGGAGAAAATTGCGTTCCACTCATCGGCATATTTTACGACCAGCGACATGGTGCGCTTCTCACCATTGCCGCCAACCAGAATACGCGGCCCGCCTGCCCGGGCTGGAGGCGGCAGGAGGGCAGCTTCATGCAGCCGGTAGTATTTCCCCTGATAAGTAACCGGCTTTTTTGATCTCAAGAGATGGGTAATGATTTCCAGCCCTTCTTCGAAGCGGTCAAAGCGCGGTTTCAATTCCAACAGATCGAAACCGAATTTTTCATGTTCGCGCTCCTGCCAGCCCGCCCCGAGCCCGAGGGTGAGGCGCCCGCCGCTGAGGTCGTCAACAGCGGAAGCCATGCGGGAGGTCAAAACCGGATTACGAACGGATAGCGGAGAGACGAGGGGACCGAACTCGATGCGCCTGGTATGGGAGGCAAGCCAGGTAAGGGAGACCCACAGTTCCAGGGATTCCAAATCCGGCGGCTGGGCGTTGGTGAAATGGTCGGAGCGGTAGAGACCGGCAAAACCAAGGTCTTCGACGGCAGCGGCAAGGTTCTGCCAGCGCGACCAGGTGAGACCGTTCTGGGCTTCGATCATAATGGCGATATCCATAAGGTACCTCGTCTCCATTTAGAGAAACGACTAATGTCGTTAAACCATTTTAATTCGTATTTGCTTTGAGCATGATGGCGATAGCTGTAAAGAAACTCACAGTCAATAACTGTAACGACTAAAGTCGTTACTACGTTAATATTTTTTTGTAACGACCAAAGTCGTTAAACCGGATTAATTCGTTTTTGCTTCGAGCATGATGGCGATATCTGTAAAGTAACTCATAGTCAATAACGGTAACGACTAAAGTCGTTACTACGGTTTTATTCTTTTTTGTAACGACTAAAGTCGTTACTACGAGTAAATTCGTATTTGATTATATCAATTGATGCAGGAGGTTCGAAAACCAGGCGGTCCATTTCAAACACTAATCCATCAAACAAACCTGCCAATATTGGTTTGTTACTAAGATTATTATGATAAAATTTAACCAATTAATTCTTTTTTTAACAATAAGGATCACCAGCGAGGAGAAGAGCCATGGCAAATGCGAAGAAGACCGAAATGGAAGGCGAAGTCTATTACCCATCGGATGAAGTGATCGCGCAGGCTACCGTCCCGAACTGGGAAATTCCAGCAGAACATGCGCGCAAAGACCTGCAAGGTTTCTGGGCCGAGCAAGCCGAACAACTGGAATGGTTCCAGAAATGGGACAAGGTGCTGGATGACTCGAACAAGCCGTTTTACAAATGGTTTACCGGCGCAAAGGTCAACATCGTTCACAACTGTATCGACCGGCATCTGAAGACCTGGCGCAAGAATAAACTAGCCCTGATCTGGGAAAGCGAAGACGGCAAGGAGCAGCGCACTTTTTCCTATTACGCCATGAACAGGGAGGTCAACCGGTTTGCCAATATCATTAAAGCCATGGGAATAAAGAAGGGAGATCGTGTGACCATTTACCTGCCACGCATCCCGGAGATCCTCTTTGCCATGCTGGCCTGCGCCAAAATCGGCGCGATCCACTCGGTTGTTTTCGCCGGTTTTTCAACGGACGCGCTGCAGGGACGGATCGAAGACAGCGAGTCTAAATTGCTCATCACCGCAGACGGAAGCTGGATCTACGGAAAAATATTCGAACTCAAACGTACAGCTGATGAGGCGCTTAAGCACTGCGCGTCCGTGGAGAACACCATCGTCGTCAAACGAACGGGCCAGGAGGTCCCAATGGAAGCGGGGCGCGACCACTGGTACCATGACCTGTGCACGCTGCCCATCGCCAACGGCAAATGCCAAACCGAAATCATGGACGCCGAAGACCCGCTTTACATCCTTTATACATCCGGATCCACCGGTAAACCCAAGGCCATCGTGCATACGCACGGCGGGTACATGGTAGGCACCTATACCACGCTCAAATACGTTTTCGACCTAAAAGATGAAGACCGGTGGTGGTGCGCGGCCGACCCCGGGTGGGTGACAGGGCACTCGTACATTGTTTACGGACCGCTGCTGATTGGAGCAACTTCGTTCATGTGCGAGGGCGGACCGCTATACCCATATCCGAACCGCTGGTGGCAACTGGTGGAACGATACGGTGTCACGGTCTTCTATACCGCACCAACCGCCATCCGCGGGCTGATGCGTTTCGGCGAGGCCTGGCCAAACAAGCACGACCTATCATCTTTGCGGCTACTTGGTTCGGTTGGAGAACCGATCAACCCGGAGGCATGGAAGTGGTATTACCGTGTGATCGGGAAGGAAAAATCACCAATCATGGATACCTGGTGGCAGACCGAGACCGGGATGTTCATGATCACCCCAATCCCGGTGATGCCGCTCAAACCCGGCTCGGGTACGCGCCCCTTTTTCGGACAGGAAGCCGAGATCCTGGACGAGCACGGCAACCCCACCCCGGATGGAGAAGAAGGATACCTGGTGCTCAAGAACCCATGGCCGGCAATGCTGCGCACCATCTACCGCGACCCCGAACGTTACGTAAACCAGTATTGGAGCAAGTTTCCCGGCAAATATATGACCGGAGATTCGGCAAAAAAAGACAAGGACGGCTATTATTGGATCATCGGCAGGGTGGACGACGTGATCAAGGTTTCAGGGCACCGCCTAGGGACTGCGGAGATCGAGTCAGCACTGGTAAGCCACCCCGCAGTGTCTGAGGCGGCGGCGGTCGGCATCCCAAATGAACTCAAAGGGCAAGGGATCCTTTGCTTTGTCATCCTGCGAGCCGGATTCAGCGGGTCTACCGAATTGGCAGAGGAACTTCGCCAACATGTTTCGAAGCATTTAAGCCCGATCGCCAAGCCGGAGGAAATCAAGTTCCTGGACAAACTTCCAAAAACCCGCTCTGGCAAGATCATGCGGCGGGTACTCAAGGCACGCGCACAGGGGCTGCCGGAGGGAGATATCAGCACACTGGAAGAATAAGAGGTTTGACCCATCCCCCTGCCCCCTTCCCTTTAGGGAAGGGGAAATTAGAAATAATGATGAGTTGCGAGCTTCGCTCGCAACTCATTTATATACACGTTACACAAAAGGGAAGGGGAAATTTGGAAAGCGTTACACAAGTTCAGGCAAGGCGAGCCAGGACCCTGGAAGCCTGGGGTGATCCGCTTCGACCAACTCCCCTTTTTTGACCAGTTTATCCAGGGTGCGATCGACAAGTCCTGGAGCCCAGCCAAAGAGTTTGCTTACGTCACGAGGCTGGGCAGCGCCAACGGAAGTGAAGTAAAGGACAACCAATTTTTGACGGGCATCCGCCTCGCCTATAGGACGAGCCCGCTGCTCCAATTCGGGCATATGGCGGGAGGTGATGTCGTAGCGGAAAGCGTATTTCCAGGAGCCCACTTCAGCCACCCCAACCGGCAGGATCTTGAAATCCATTTGCAGATCCTCCATGGCGCGGTTGAAGGCCGATTCTTTCGCATTCAACAGACGGGCTTCCTTGCGCAGCGAGATAGTGTCGAGGCTGCCTTTGTCCAAAATGGTTTCGTAAATCTGTTTGGCGGCCTGAGTAAGACGTCCTTCTGTGTAGGCCAGCAAGTAATCTTCCCCAGGCGACCCGTAATTCTCTGAGAGGGCGTAGAAATAGGGGGCGATATCCAGGGAGATCATCGTTGCCTTGCGGCGCAGAATCTTGGCGTAATACCAGATCTTCTTCGGGAGGGCAGCGTCCTTCCAGCCCCAGGTAACATGACCGGGATCATCGTGGTTATCCGGGACAGTGCGATTCCCGGCAACCGCTTTCCAGAGGGAAGGCAGGTCGATCCCGGATATGGGCCAGAAGAAAACAAAGCCGCGTTCGTTGACGAAATCCAACGCTTCGGAGGGAGCTGGAAACGCGATTACCCGGGAGCAGGTGAAAGGTATTATTGCGGTAGGTTTTGAGGATTTTTAAATTAATGCCCGGCATAAGACGATTGTACCAAAACTCTTTAAGGGGTTCGTGTGTTAAACTACTGGAAACCAGATCAAGAATAATGTTCCAGACATTATCCCCGCCCCCGTCACCTTGGGATGCTTCGCGAGAGAGCAGTGGGCGCAATCAACCAAACAACATCAAAAGGAGAGAATTGGACCCTGCCATCCAAACCCTGAGCGACACCCTCATCGATGAAATCATCAATGCCGTGGGTCTGCCCAAATCAGAGGGGACAAGAAAAATCTTTAACCGGATGTTCCACAAAGCCGCCGGGCGGCTGGCAGAGATCGGAATCAGATTCGACCGGCTAATCATTGCAGAGGGATTTCCAGATGCCTGCAGATGGGTACTCACCAACTGGTGTCAAGACATCAGGAGCCGCGGTGCGGACAGCGTGCCTTCGAGCGGGCCATTACTGGTCATCTCCAACCATGCCGGCGCCTACGACTCTGTTGTCATTGCCTCCCTCCTGGGACGCAATGACCTGAAGTTCATAGGCAGCGACGTGGCATTCCTGAAGAACCTGCCCAACACCAATGAACATTTCTTTTATGTCTCGGAGAACAACGCCTATAACCGCATGTCCGCCCTGCGGCAGAGCATACGCCACCTGCAGGACGGCGGAGCGCTTCTGTTGTTTGGCACGGGCCTGGTTGACCCCGACCCGGCGGTTTATAGCGGCGCGGAAAAGGAAATCGAAAACTGGAGCGCGTCGATCGAACTTTTCCTACGGCAAGTACCGGAGGTGAACGTACTAATCAGCATCGTGAGCGGAATCGTCTCTGCCAAATGGGCACACCACCCGGTTACCTGGCTGAAACGGATCCCCTGGCAAAAACGCCGGCTGGCGGAATTCGGGCAGGTACTTGAGCAATTATTTTTTCCGGGAAGGTTATTTGTTTCACCGCGGGTCAGTTTTGCGCCACCCGCGGCTGTTCCGAATCTCCGCCTCGAGAGCGAGATCGCACAACCTGTTACCGGCTGTTATATCACGGGGAAAAGCCCTGCTGGCAGACCATAATTCCTGGACAGCTTCGCTGAATGTGGAATGAAGCATGGACGCTGAGATGAGAGAGCTGAGTCGAAGCCTGGTGGTGGAGCTTTCGGGTTCAATCGGGTACCGCAACTCGCGCCTGGCGCAAGCCATCATCCGGCCGATCTTCAAACCGGTTACCGACCGGCTGGCGCGCATCGGCCTGACCTTCGACCGCAATGCGCTTCAGACCGGGGTATCCAAGGCGATGGGCGTGACCCTGGAAGATTTTGCCACCGGCGTTACTGCCCGTGGGAATGAAGATTTCCCGCCCGAAGGCCCGTTACTGGTGCTGTGCAATCATCCAGGCACGTATGACAGCCTGGTGGTGGGCTCGCAACTGCGGCGCGACGACCTCAATTTGATCGCCGGGGATATTCCATTCCTGAGAAAGCTTCCAAACGCCAGGCAGTATTTCTATTGCATTTCAGACGAGGAAAACGGCCGAACGGTGGCAGCCCGCAAATCCATCCGGCACCTTAAGGGAGGCGGAGCCATGCTGCTGTATGGATTCGGGCACATCGACCCGGACCCGGCTGTCTATGACGATGCGGGTGCCTGCATTGACAATTGGAGTCACAGCGTGGAATTGTTCGTCAGGGCAGCACCCGAGACGCGCGTCATGATCGCGATCATCAGCCACGTGGTGTCACCCAAATGGCGGAACAGCATTTTGTACAGATTGAGATCCGACCCGGTGGACCGGAGGCGCCTGGTGGAGTTTGGGCAGGTGAGCTACCAACTGCTTTTCCCGCACCGGTTGATGACCTGCCCGCGAATTTCTTTTGGGCAGCCGGTGGGAGTGGATGACCTGCGCCGGGAAAGCGGGACAGATCAAATCCTGCCGGCAGTCACCAGGCGGGCGAAAACCCTGCTGGCAGAGCATATGGCATGGGCGAAGACCACTACGAGCAGGTAAGCTTTTCCAACAATTGGCGGTAGAAAATATAATTTTCGAGAGGGATGTCCTCCCGCACCCGTCCATCAGCCAGCGGGACATAGCCGCCCTGGGCAAGCAAGGGGGGAACTTTTTCCTCCAGCTCGCGGCGGATGGCATCCTTTCCTGTGCGAAGCACATCCAGGTCAACTCCTCCGATCAAACGCAGGGCATGACCAAATTCCTGACGCAGAGAACGATAATCCATGGAAGCCGTGTTGACCTCACAGGCCCACAGGCAATCGAAGCCGTGCTCGATCAGCACGGGCACCAGGAGGCGGGCATTGGCGTAGGTGCGCAGGATGATCACCTTCACCTGATGGCGGTGCAAAACATCCAGAATTGGACGGAAACTCGATAAAACAAAATCAACGAACATGCGAGGGGAAATCAGCGGTCCGTGATTGGCACCGATGGGTTCGCTGAAGATCACCGCGTCGACCTCCACATCCTGGAGGACACGTTCGGCAAGGGCTGCCGCAAAATGCGCCTGGATGTTCATCAGCTCTTTTACGAAGCCCGGGTCGTTATGGATCAGCTTCATCAGGTCGTAAAACCGCTGCCAGCCGTAAACGCCCATGGTCAGAAAGAAACCCTGATGGATCCGCATCATCAAAACATGATCACGATCCTTTAAGCGAGGCAGGGATTGCTGCCAGTCACCTGGCAGGCGGGAATTATCCAGAGGGTCGAGCCTGCGGGAAAACGCCTTAAGTTCCGAGGAATTTAGCGGCCAGCGGCGCGGCCAGGGATGGGGATAAACGTCCAATTCGATCTCTTCACGAGCATCGGTGCTGAACATAGCAGCCAGGTCCGCATTGGCAGCCAGTCCCTGCTTCCGCCAGGCTTCCAGAACTTCTTTACGGATGCCTTCCTCGAAATAGGGGACTCGGTCGGGGTGTCCAAATTGCATGGTCTCGAGGAAACGCTGGCGACTGTTCATGGCAAGTATCCTTTTTCAAAGGAAAATCAACAATGCATATTGATTGTATCGCATGGCAAGGCTAATACCGCGGGACTGTACGAGATGGATGAGTCAATCCCCTGCCCCCGGGGATTGACAGGGAAGTGAGGATTAGCAAAAGAATGCTTTACATTCACTGTCCGAACGGACAGGCAATAACCAACCGGTTGGCGGGTAGCCCGGTGCGGGTGGTGGGCTATACTGGGGAATATAACCAGCAATCATTGTCTCTCTTCTCAATTTAGTGACCCAAGTTGAAGACGCGGCAGCGGTTGTAAAGATATAATGGTAGAAATTTTCACAAACGAACAGGACCTGAGACTGGGACACCTATTTATCCTGGCTATTTCAGCCCAAAATAAGGAGTAAATGCATGCATGCAATCGAAGTAAAGAACCTGCACAAGACCTTTGGCGACCTGAAAGCCGTGAACGGAGTCAGCTTCGAGGTGGAAACAGGAGAGATCTTCAGCCTGCTCGGTCCCAACGGCGCCGGGAAAACCACCACCATTTCAATGCTTTCCTGTTTATTACGTCCAGACGAGGGTGACGCCCTGGTAATGGGTCATTCGATCCGCGATGACCAGATGGGAGTCAAATCGGTGCTGGGGGTGGTGCCCCAGGAAATCGCCCTTTACGAAGACATGTCGGCGCGCGAGAACCTCACCTTCTGGGGCAAAATGTACGGTCTGCGCGGGGCTGCCCTCAAGTCCCGGGTGGAGGAAGTCCTGGAAGTCATCGGCCTCACCGAAAGGGCCAAAGAATACATCAAGAAATACTCGGGCGGGATGAAACGACGGGTCAACATCGGCGTTGCCCTCCTTCACAAACCGAAAGTTGTATACATGGATGAGCCGACAGTGGGGATCGATCCACAGTCCAGGCGGAATATCCTCGATAGCGTGGTGGCGCTCAAGAACCAGGGCATGACCGTGCTGTACACCACCCATTACATGGAAGAAGCCCAGGAACTGTCGGACCACATTGCCATCATGGATACCGGGAAAATGATCGCGTACGGTACCAACGAGGAACTGGTAAAGATCGTGGGCGAAATGGACCACATCGAATTAACAATCAATACTGAAAGCGAGCGAGTAGTCCAATCGTGGAAAAACGCCCAGGGAGTAAAGCAGGTGACCACGAAAGACGGGACGCTGACCGTACTGGCAGACGACAGCAACGAAGTACTGCCGAGGCTGTTCGAATCAGCCGCCGCAAACGGAGTGCGGATCACCTCAGTGGCGATCCAGGAACCCAACCTGGAAGCTGTGTTCCTGCACCTGACGGGAAAAGCGTTGAGGGATTGACCATGAAAAGTCTCGATATTGCCTTCAAGGACATGACCCGCAGCTTCCGCAGCGCGTTCGCCCTGATCTTCATGTTCGGGGTGCCGCTGCTGATGACCGGCATGTTCTATCTCATGTTTGGCGGATCCGGAAATAATAACCAGGGATTCAGCATCCCGGTCACCAAGGTGGTGATCGCAAACCTGGACAAGGGAGGAGACGCTTTCAACGCCACGAAAGGCCAATTCCCAGGCGGAAACCAAGCCAACAGCCTGGGTGACTTGATCCTGACGACGCTGCAGGATAAAAGTTTTGCAGCCCTCATGGAAATCAGCCTGGCAGACAGCGCCGAAGCTGCAAGGGCGGAAGTAGACGCTCAAAAAGCGGGAGCAGCCTTGATCATCCCGGCGGATTTTTCTGCGCAATTCTCGGTCCAGAACGGCCAAGCCAACATCGAAATGTACAAGGATCCCACCCTGACGATCGGTCCAAGCATCGTCCAGTCCATCCTGTCGCAGTTCATGGACAGGATGTCGGGCGCGAAAATTGCCGTGGAGGTGGTCATCAAGCAAAGCGGGATAAGCGACCCGGCAACAATCGGGCAAGTAATCAGCGAATACATGGCGTCGATGCCGGGAGGCGATCAAACTTCAATATTGCTTGATCTTCATAATTCGGCAACTGCGCCCCAACCATCGAGTGCCCTGGTGACCGTCGTCGCCCCGATCATGGGATGGATCATGATCTTTTACGCCTTCTACACAGGGGCATCCACTGCGCAGTCCATCCTGCGGGAAGATGAAGACGGGACACTACCACGATTGTTCACCACCCCGACCACGCATACCACCATCCTGGGCGGAAAATTCCTGGCTGTAGGATTGACCGTGCTTGTGCAAATGGTGGTACTGCTGATCCTGGGAAAATTGTTGTTCGGGATTTCCTGGGGAGCATTGCTGCCGCTGACGCTCGTGACGGTGGGAACGGTTATGGCCGCGGCAACTTTCGGGATCTTTCTCAATTCCCTGTTGAAAAGCACCAAGCAATCGGGCTTCATTTTCGGCGGACTGCTGACCTTGCTTGGCATCGTGGGAGGGCTTCCGGTATTTGCGGTGGGATCGGGCTCCGTGGATTCGCTGGTCAAAGTATCCCTGGTCGAACCGGTGGGGTGGGCAGTCCAGGGACTGCTCAAGGTGATGAAGGGCGGCGAGATACAGGACGTGGTGCTGACCCTTGGAGTGCTTTGCGCCTGGTCGATCGTCTTCTTCGTAATCGGCGTGCTTCGCTTCCAGAAACGGTACGCTTAGGAGAAACCCCATGCAGCGAATTTTGGATATCTCCATCAAAGACCTACTCCAAATCATGCGAAACCGGCTGACATTCCTGTTCATGCTGATCATGCCGATCGCATTTACCATCCTTTTCGGTCTGGCTTTTGGCGGGTCGGGCAAGACCCCCGACACACGCCTGCCAGTGGGGTACCTGGACCAGGACGGGAGCGTACTCAGCGAAGACCTGCGAAATTTATTAAGTGCCTCCACAGTGCTGCGACTGGATGAAACACCCGGCCGCAGCGAGACCGATCTTGCAACCCTGACCCAGAAAGGCAAAGTTGCAGCTGCGATCGTAATCCCGCCCGGATACGGAGATTCATTACGAAGCGGAACCCCGATAAAACTTGGATTCCATGCCGACCCCTCGCAGATCTCGACCACGACCGTCGAATCCGAAATCCTGGTGGTTTCCCAAAGACTGATCGAGCGCGGTGCGGACTGCCAATATAGCGGCAAAAATCAGCAACGATCCGGCCGCGTTCGACCCGGCACTGACATGCAGCGTTGGCTGCATGGCAGGACCCGCCCATCCGGGTTTCAATCACTTCAGGTGTTTCTGCCGCTCCACAGAGTCAGAACATGATGTCAATGGCTCATTCCTCGCCTGGGATGATGCTCCAGTTTGGGATCGCCGGCCTGCTGACGTCTGCCACCGTAATCGTCAACGAACGCAAGACTCGTTCGCTCCAGCGCCTGCTAACGACAGCAACCTCCCGGTTCCAGATCCTTGCGGGACATTACCTGGCCATTTTTTCGATGGTCTTCATCCAATTCATAATCCTGATCATCTTTGGCCAGATCCTGAAGGTGGATTACCTGCGCGTGCCCCTGGCGACCCTGCTGGTAGCGCTGGTGACCGCGGTATGCATTGCCGCCCTTGGACTGCTGATCGGTGTATTCGCAAAATCCGAAGAACAAGCGATCATTTTCTCCCTGATCCCCATGTTTGTCCTTTCGGGACTGGGTGGAGCCTGGGTACCGCTCGAAGCCACCGGGGCTGCCTTCCAGGCGGTGGGGCATGTTTCGCCGGTGGCATGGGCCATGGATGGGTTTAAGAACATCGTCGCGCGCGGCCTGGGCTTCAATTCGGTATTGCTGCCAGCCGCAGCGCTAATGGGGTATGCGCTGCTCTTCTTTGGACTGGCACTTTGGCGGTTCCGGAAAGCCAGCGAATAAATTTTGGAATTGAACCCTCCAAATTCAACCCTGCCAAAAGATCCATCAATATTGGCTTTACCAAGTACTCCCCCCTTTGCCCCTTCCAAACGAAGGGGCAAAGTTATTAAATACCGGGGAAGCTGCGAACGAAGACCGCAACATCCCTGGATTATTATTTGGATTTGATTTGCGCCAGCCTGAAGCGAAACGCGAAAGCCGGGGTTATACTTACAGCTTATCCGGTTCCCAGCCCGCGCCCAAGGAGATATCACTCATGACCACTGCCGTCCAAGACCGCCTTTCCCGCCGGACCAAATTCCTCTACGGTATCAGCGACTTCGGGTTTGCCTGCACCGACACGACCATGCAGGTGCTGTTTGCGATCTTTATGACCGATGTGGTGGGTATAAAACCCGCTTATGCAGCCCTGGCGATTTTCATCGGACGCACATGGGATTACATCAACGACCCACTGATCGGGTTTTTTACCGACCGGGTGCGGAGCCGCTGGGGACGCCGGCGACCCTTCCTGCTCTTTGGGTTCATCCCATTCGGGTTGATGTTCGCCATGATGTGGTACCGCCCACCCACGGACAGCCAGTTCATCTTATGCGCTTATTACGCGGTGGCTTACTTCCTGTTCGACACTTCGTATACGTTCGTGACCATGCCGTATGTAGCCCTGACACCCGAACTGACACAGGACTACGATGAGCGCACATCGCTGACCTCCTTCCGCATGGCGTTTTCGATCATTGGGAGCCTGGTAGCTTTCATTGTGCCCCTGGCAATCATCGGAACCATGCGACCCGAAAATGCAGGGCGCATCTTTAACATGGGGATCCTATTTGGAGCCATCTGCGCCCTGCCGCTGCTGCTCACTTTCTTTGGGACACGCGAAAAACCACAGTATTACGCCCAGAGCCAGCCAAACTTGAAAGATTCCCTGCGAGCGGTATGGAAGAATCGACCTTTCCTGTTCGCGGCGGGCATTTTTCTTTTCACCTGGACGGCAGCCGACATCATCCAAGCCTTCCTGCTGTACTTCCTAAAATACCGGATGCACCTGGAAGCGCAGAGCGACATCATCCTGGGAGCGATCTTCATCACCGCGCTGCTGGTATTGCCGTTCTGGGAATGGGCATCACGCAAAACTGACAAGCGTAAAGCCTACGTGGCGGGAATGATTTTCCTCTCGGTGATCATGATAACCCTGATCTTTCTCAGCCCCAGCGCCGGGCTGCCGCTGGTACTGGTCATGTCAGTATTGGCGGGCATTGGCGTCTCAGCCATCCACGTGCTGACGTGGGCGATCATCCCCGACGCAGTCGAGGTGGATGAATTGGAGACAGGCCAGCGACACGAAGGTGTATTTTACAGCCTGGTCTCCCTGTTCAAGAAAGTGGCCTCGTCCATTGCGATCCCCCTGACCCTGCTGGTCCTGGATTGGAGCGGGTATGTTTCCAACGCTGCAACGCAGAAGCCCAGCACGATCCTGGCAATCCGTATCCTGACCGGGCCGGTGCCTTCGGTCTTATTGGTGGGGGGAATTGTCTTTGCACTCTTCTATCCACTCAGCCGCAAGGGGCATGCCCAATTAAGGGCGGAACTAGCGGCGAGGAAAGAAAACCCACAAGCAGAATAATCGAACAAAGTCACCGCGGAAGCCGGGCAACCCTGTCAGGTCGGAAATGCCCCCGGAAGTAATAATATATCCACCAACAAGATCGTTGGCGGATATTTTTTCTCGACCACCCTTTCATGGAAAGCTATGTTTTGATGAAATACGAAATCAAGGTAAATGCCGAGGCGATCACAATGATGATCGTGCAGAAGATGGCAAAATATTTCTGGAATTTATTGTTCGCAAAATGACCCATTAGCTGCCGGTCATTCGTCAACTTGATCAGGTAATAAAAGACCAAGGGAAGTGCGATGGCATTAATCGTCTGCGTTACGATCGCCACCTTGAACAAAGACAACCGGGTGAAAATGACAACAAGTCCGACGATAATCAACTGCAACCCAAAAAGGATATAGAACGTTTTGCTTTTCTTGTAGCTGTCATTAAGACTTCCTGAAAGACCAAAGAATTCAGCAAATGCATAGGCGGTCGACAACGAGACGATGATAACTCCCATAAAACCGGCATTGAGAATGCCGATGGCAAACAAGGTGCCTGCCAATTCACCGGCAAAGGGTTTTATCGCCAGGGCAGCCTGTTCGCCCGCTTCCAGCGGAATGTGGTTGATAAACAGCGTTGCAGCAGTCGCAACGATCATAAAGAATGAAAAGAAGTCGGTCAGGAAAGCACCCCAATACGTTTCGAGCTGGGAATAGTTGATTTTTCCTTTTTCGATCTTCTTATCATAAGCAAAACTACTGATAAAGAACTGACCCCAGGGCGTGATGGTGGTGCCCAATACTCCCATGCCGATCAATAGATAATCGCGCATATAAGTGGGAGTAATCGAGACGCCATGCGGATAAAACAAGTTGCTGATGGCCATCCCCCAATCCGGCTTTGCTTTTATCGCAGAAACGATGTAGGCGATATAAAACAGACTGGCAAGCAGCATGATCGCCTGGGTCAGTTTATAGTTCCCTTTGACTATGAAAAGGAAAGAAATGACCAGGACGACCAATACAGCTGGAATAGCCGGCAGATTGAGCATGGTGCTGGTTGTCTTGACCGCGGATAGATCCGTGATCAAGCGTACCAAGGTTGGCGATCAGCAATGCGCCGAACATGAACATGGCGGTGCGGACACCGAACTTCTCGCGGATTAAATCCGCAAGCCCCTTGCGGCTGATGATCGCCAGGCGCATCCCCATTTCCTGGGTAACACCAAGCAGGACGGTGATGATGACAAGCAGGAAAAGGATCGGGTAGCCCAGCCTGGCACCGGCAATGGAATAGGTGGCAACACCGCCGGCATCATTATCCGACATGGCGGTAATGGTGGCCGGGCCAAAGACCGACAGGAAGATCAGGATTCTCTTCCAGTAGCGTTGGAAAAAGCCGCGTTTAGTGATGGCGTTGGTCATGGTGCCCCCTTATCCCATCAACGATAGAAGCGCGGCAAGGCGTTTCTTCCAGGCGGTTGGAATGATCTTGTCGAGGGCATCATCGGCAGTGACGATGCCGTGCAAGCGGTTCTGTTCGTCCACAACCGGAACAGCCAGCAAGATCGTATTTCGCGACCGTCTGAGCCACGGTTTCCTGATCATCTGTCAAATTGACTGTAATCAGGTGTTTGGTCATGAAATCCGAAACCATCTGACCGGGCTTGGCAAATATCAGGTTGTTTAAGGAGAAGGTACCAACCAGGTGCTGATCTGCATCGACCACGTAGACGTAGAACATGGTCTCCACTTCATCAGCCATGCCGTGCAATATCTTTATCGCCTCGGAGGCGGTTAAATCGGGTTGAATCGAAGCATACTCCGTGGTCATGATACCGCCTGCAGAGTCCTCGGGATATGCCAGGAGTTTCCGAACATCGTCGGCATCCTCTTTCTCCATCAAGGCGAGCAGGTCTTCCTTGCGGTCCTTGGGCAGGTCACCCAAGCAGGTCGGCTGCCTCGTCAGGTTCCATTTCTTCGAGCAAATCGGCCACTTTTTCATCGGACATGTGCTCGACCAATTCAGCCTGGAACTCGGGTTCCACCTCTTCGAGGGTATCCGCCAGGTGCTGCACATCCAACGTGTCCAACAACTGACCGCTCTCCAGTTTGTTCAAATCCCTGACGATCTCCGCCAGGTCAGCCGGGTGGAGTTCGTGGAGCTTTTCAGCCGGGACGCGCAAATGCATTTCCTGGTCGCGGCGCATCAGTTCCACATCGTCCCAGGCAATCCCTTTTTTCTTGAGGTGGCTTCCCAAAAAATGTGCCAGACCAACCAACCCCAAGCGACGCATCAGACCCACCCAGGAAACATCCACGTTACTGACATAGATGGTGCCATTGACGCGCACGAGTTCCACGTCGTTGACACGCACCACGCGCGCACCTTCGGTGTCAATAATCTGCTTATCCAGCACGTCACGGGATAGCAGGATATCATCCTCTTTCAAGTCAAACAGAGGGGCATCGTCCAAGCGGTATTTCAGAGGGATGACGGGAGAGAGCAAGGCTGCCACCGCTGCAAACGGCAGAATATGGGTGACTCCCTTGCCTTCAATCGAGACCGCCTCGATAAGGGGATGGGGAAACTCCGCCCAAGGTCGCACAATTACATCAGTTAATTTACCAACAGCAATCCCATCGAGGTCAGTGACAGGACGACCGATAATTTCACTCAAATAAGCCATAATTCACCTCCAGAAACCAGGAGCCTGCATAGCAGCAGTACCGAATGGCGGTAATGATGTGCTGAAAAGCAACACAACGCCGCCTGAGTTATCCACAGAAGGCGGCGTTTCCTGGAGCAGTTACTGGTACCATCCTTTTGGCTGGTACACCCCGGTACACAATCGTTCAATCCGGGGGTAAGGTGATGCAAGCGCGAACGCCGCGCATCGAGTCCAAAAATTGCGCTTTCTGCATGTTCATTTTCAAATATAGCGGTATACCATCTGCGTCCACGCGAAACCCTCCTTTCAGAGAGGAATTTAATCCCGAAAACCGATAAAAATGGAACCAGGATCACGCATAAAACAAAAAACCTCCGGTGATCCAGGAGGTTTAAGACTTCAAAACAGCCCACGGTGAGCCCGGGGGCACCTCCTGGTCGAGCTTTGGCACTGCGCATCGTAGGGTACAAACTCCCAGCCACTTTGAGCGGGGCCTTAATCCGGCCCGGCCTGGTCTATCCCTTGGCGTCTTTCGACGTTTCGGGACAATGGCCTGTTTATCACGCAGACGCCTCGCCTAACGAGGTATTTAGTTAGGACGTTAGGATACACCCGCCCCCTGCAATCCGTCAAGGAGGAAAACTAGGATTTTCAATATGAAACAAAAGACTCTCATTTTGAGAGTCTTTTTGTCGGGGCGGGCGGAGTTGAACCGCCGACCTCTGCGTCCCGAACGCAGCGCTCTAACCGGACTGAGCCACGCCCCGAGCAGGCAAGCCGGGATTATACCCGTCAGGGAAAGATTTGACAAGCCGATTGCGGTATAATTCGTTGGCTTATTCGATTCCCCCGTAGGGGCACAGCAGCGCTGTGCCCTTACCGCGTGAGGACAAATATGGTAGATCCCGAACAAACCGGCCAACCCCCGGAACCCGTCCAAACCAAACATCGGCACCATCCAGAGTGCGGATATTGACGAAACCATGCGCACGGCGTATCTCGATTACGCCATGTCCGTGATCGTGGCGCGTGCCCTGCCGGATGCCAGAGACGGACTGAAACCCGTCCACCGCCGCATCCTGTATGCCATGCAGGATATGGGCATCCGCGCCAACACTTCGTATAAGAAATCCGCCCGTATCGTGGGTGAAGTACTGGGAAAGTATCACCCGCACGGTGATGCAGCCGTATATGAATCGATGGCCCGCATGGCGCAGGATTTTTCGATGCGTTACCTGCTGGTGGACGGGCAGGGCAACTTCGGGTCGGTGGACGGCGACGCCCCGGCAGCGATGCGTTACACCGAAGCACGCCTGAACAAGATGGCCGAAGAAATGCTGGCCGACCTCGAGAAAAACACGGTGGATTTCACCGACAACTTCGACGGGTCGCTCCAGGAACCAACCGTACTCCCGTCACGCATCCCCAACCTGCTGCTCAACGGGGCGACCGGTATCGCCGTGGGCATGGCGACCAACGTACCCCCTCACAACCTGAAGGAACTGGCCACAGCGTTAATCTACCTGATCGAACAATTACGACACGATGGATGAAGTGCCCATCGAGTACCTGATGAAATTCATCCCGGGACCCGACTTCCCCACCGGTGGAATCATTGTCGGAACAGAGGGGATCGAAGCCGCATACGGGTCGGGGAAAGGGCGCATCGTGCTGCGGGGAAAAGCACACATCGAGGAGATGGCCGGCAACCGACACCGGATCGTCATCACCGAGATCCCATACCAGGTGAACAAGTCCACGCTGATCGAGCGGATCGCCGACCTGGTACGTGATGAAAAAGTGGATACCATATCGGACCTGCGAGACGAGTCTGACCGGCGCGGGATGAGCATCGTTATTGAATTGAAACGCGGCGCCCAACCGAAGAAAGTACTCAACCAGCTTTATAAATACACGTCGCTCCAGACCACCTTCGGCGTGCAAATGCTGGCGCTGGTAAATGGCGAGCCGCGCCTGCTGCCGCTCAAGAAAGCGCTGCAAATTTTCCTTGAACACAGGCAATTGGTCATTACCCGGCGCACTCAATTCGAACTGGATAAAGCACGTGCCCGCGCTCACATCCTCGAAGGGTTAACGATCGCACTCAACAACCTGGATGCAGTCATCAAGACGATCAGAGAGTCAGCGGACGCCGAGACAGCCAAAGAGCGACTGATGACGCGCTTCAAGTTGTCCGACCTGCAAGCCCAGGCCATCCTGGATATGCAGCTTCGCCGGCTGGCTGCACTCGAGCGCCAGAAGATCGAAGATGAATACAAAGCGGTCAAGGGGCAGATCGCCCATTTTGAAGAACTGCTCGCCAATCCGAAAATGATCCTGACCCTCATCGAAGAAGACCTGCAAGAACTATCGGACAAGTATGGCGACGAACGCAGGACGCACATTGCAGCAGAAGCTGTCGAGAACCTGAGCGAATCGGACCTCGTGCCGGATGAGGCGGTGCTGATCTCCCTGACCGCCCGCGGATACGTCAAGCGGGTTGCAGCCACCGCCTATCGTTCACAGGGGGCCGGTGGAAAAGGTGTCACGGGGCACGCCACCAAGGAAGAAGACGAGGTGCTCAACCTGATCCCGGCCCGATCCCTGGATACGATGCTGTTCTTCTCCGACCACGGCAAGGTGTATTCCGAGAAGGTTTACCAGATCCCGGATGCCGACCGGACCACCAAAGGCATCCCGCTGGTGAACGTCCTGTCGCTGGACGCAGGGGAGGTGGTTACGGCAGCACTTTCCGTCCCAAATTTCGAGACCGAGGGATGCATCACGCTGGCAACCAGAAATGGAAAAGTCAAACGCATGGCTTTATCAGACCTATCGGCAGTACGGCCTTCGGGAATTATCGCCATCGGTTTGGAAAGCGGTGATGAACTCGGATGGGCGCGACTAACCCACGGGGACAGTGATATCATCCTGGTCACCGAACAGGGCAAAGCCCTTCGTTTTGCGGAAAACAAGGTGCGTACCACCGGACGCAGCGCCCAAGGAGTGACCGGAATCAAACTATCCGGGACCGATAAGGTTACGAGCATGGAAGTGGTTGAAGAAGGTGGTGACCTGGTGCTGGTTACCACGCTGGGATACGGGAAGCGTACCCCGCTAACAGAATACCCTGCCAAGGGTCGTGCCACCAGCGGTGTACAAACAATCTCCAAAAAAGCTGTCGATAAGATCGGCACCGTCACTTCCGCAAGGGTTGTCCAGGAAGTGGACGATCTAACCATTATCTCAGCCAATGGGATGGTCCTGCGCTTGAAGGTCAAGGATATCAAGCAATCAGGCCGCGCCACACGGGGCAATCACATGATGGATGTCAAAGAAGGGGACCGGGTGGCTTCGATCGCACGGATAGCGACCGCAGAGCTCAAACGCGTTGGAGTAAAAACGAACGGGGACCCGGCTCCCGAAGCTGGCGCGCAGTTCGAAATGCCGATAAAATAAAACGAGATCCGAGTACCTGGATGAAGGGAACCAATAATCAAAATGCGGTGCTCAAATGAGCACCGCATTCTTTATTGTCATCCACCTGGGATTCCCAAGGCAACTAATATATAAATCCAGGAACGACCTTTCCGGTTATTACCAGGATCATTACCCCGAGCAGACTAACGATGATCAGCAACATCAGGGCAAGGGCAAATCGCTGGGCAGCAGACAAGCGGGTTGTCTGGTCAAAGCTGCGTGCCTGTTTGCGCTGCCTGGGTGGTTTGGTTTTTTTGGGGGGTACCAGTGGTTCTTCTTCCTGAAAGGAAGCCTGGTCACGTAAATTATCGAGCATAAATCACCTCAAAAGGAAGGGTGCTGGAACCATCAAGAAAAATGTGTCTTAACGATGAAAAGTATATCACAAGACCGGATGCAGATGCACTTCCCCAAATTGCACCGTGAATACCTTCCCGTCAAGGGAGCGCAACCGCAAACTCCCGTCCCGCTCGATCCCTTCGATCTGCCCTTTACTGGCAGCGACCCCTTCGGTCTGGATCTCCACCTGTTCCCCTTTAAAAGCCAGATACTTTTCCCAAGCGGTGGGAAACACATCTTTTGATAAAAGGCTACGCCAATATAACAAAGCCTGGAGGATATCCCGGAGCAAAGGCAGGCGGTCCACGGATTTTCCCAACTCGGCTTCGAGGCTGGTGGCAGGAAAATTTAATTGTTCAGATGGTGGGATCGCGGCAGGGGTGACATTCACACCGATGCCCAGAATGATCGCATCCACTTTATCACCCAGCCAGACCGCTTCAGCTAGTATCCCACAAACTTTCAGACGGTGAAGTAAAACATCATTGGGCCACTTGATCTCCGGGTGCAGCCCTCGCAATCCCAGGGCTTCGCAGACCGCCAAGGCTCCCAACCCGGAGAATAATGGAATAGATTGTTCCTCAGTCGTGGAAGGTCGATTAATAAGTGTGAATGCAAGAGCCGTGCCGGGAGGGGTAAACCAGCGGCGGTGGTTGCGACCGCGCCCCGAGGTTTGCTCATCAGCGCAAACCAATGCCAGGTCGGGTGCACCTTCGGCAGCCCAAGCCAAGGCAGTATCATTAGTCGAACCGACCTGCTGAAAGAATCGCAAGCCACCGAGGGGAATATCTGACAGGATCCTACGGAGGGCCGGTTCGTCCATAATTTATCATCTCCGGTTTTTTGAAACCTGAATAATCAGATCCAACGGCTACGGTAAAACGTAATATGGGTTAACAAAACCACCATTAAGGCGGACTTCGAAATGCAGGTGCGGCCCGGTGGAGTTGCCCGTGCTGCCTGCCAAGCCAATCAATTGACCAGCCGCCACTCCCTGGCATGGCACAACATTAATCTGGCTCAAGTGTCCGTAAACGGTAATATAGCCATTGCCATGATCAATCATGACCATGTTGCCATAGCCCCCATAGGCTTGAGCCAATGTGACGACACCGGCATCAGCAGCCCAAACAGGCACGCCAAGGCCAGCAGCAATATCTATTCCAAGATGGCCAGACCAATAATTGTTGCCAGAGAGGAAATGGTTGCCAGTCGGCCAGATGAAACCTCCACCTCCCACCGGTCCGCTTCCGCAGGCAGTCCCGCTGAGTGCAGCGGTGCCGGAGCGTCCGCGCGCCACGGTGGGGACTATCCATTGGACAAACTCGCGGTGTCCGCCGGGAACCATTACGTAGTTATCCGGTTTAATTTCCGGATTCGCCAGGTCAATATTATTCCCCGGCCAGTTCAGGATATCATCCACAGTGGTTTCGAATTTTTTGGCGATCGAATCCAGGGTATCCCCATCCTGCCACTTATAATAAACACCATCAGTGGGAGGGATATTCAACTTCTGCCCGACGCGGAGGCTGTCCGGGCTGTCCTGAAGTGTATCGAAATTGGCCCACAACAAAGTCTCCGGCTTGATATTATGAGCCGAGGCAATTCCAAATACAGAATCACCCTGCTCCACCGTATATTCGAGGACGTTGTAGGTGGTGCTCGATGAGATGTCAGTTTTTAGGACGATATGACGAACGATGGCCTGTGCTTGGGTATCCGTTCGAGGCACGGAGGGAAGAGATGCGGGTGTTTTTGCAGATGCGGGAGGTGCGGGAGGTTCAGACGCGGCAGAGACCTGCCGAGGATTAATCTTCCAAATGGTAAATCCAACCAGGACTGCGACAACGACCAGTGTGATTCCCCAGGATATACCCATTAAAAAGAGCGGGGGATTTGGATTGTTTACCAGAGTTATTCATAAGCCTTCTGTCAAAGTCTCCAGAAATTCCTGGTTATTCTTTGTTTTGGAGATACGCTGCAAGATCGCTTCGGTTGCCACGGCTGCATCCATTCCAGCCCCCTGAGGAGGCGGGGAAACCATCTGGATGTACATGCGGCGCATGGTCCAGACACGCTGAAGGATATCCGGTCCGAGCAGTAAATCTTCGCGACGGGTGGACGATCGCTCAATATCCACAGCGGGGAAGATGCGACGTTCCTGAAGTTTGCGGGTAAGGATCAATTCCATGTTCCCGGTGCCTTTGAACTCTTCATAAACCACATCATCCAGGCGGGAACCGGTATCCACCAGGCAGGTAGCTATAATGGTCAGGGAACCGCCCTCCTCGATATTCCGGGCAGCACCAAAGAAATGTTTGGGTGGATAGAGGGCAGAGGGATCCATACCGCCTGAAAGGGTGCGACCGGAGGGGTTGACCACCAGGTTATAAGCGCGCGCCAGACGGGTGATGGAGTCAACCAAAATGACAACGTGCCGGCCGATCTCGGTCAGGCGTTTTGCCGCGATCGAGGGCGATCTCAGCCGTGCGGACATGGGAGGTAACCGGCTCGTCAAATGTCGATGCAACCACTTCGGCATCCACCGAGCGATCCATATCGGTTACTTCTTCAGGGCGCTCTCCGATCAATGCCACCATTAAAGTCACATCCGGATATTGAGTGGAAATCGCATTCGCGATCTGTTTCAGGATGGTGGTTTTCCCGGCCTTGGGGGGTGAAACGATCAAGCCGCGCTGACCGCGTCCGATGGGCACGATCAGATTGATCAGACGAGTGGCGAGGATATCGCCGCGGGTTTCCAGGTCGAAACGCCGGTCGGGAAAAATGGGGGTAAGGTCTTCAAAGCGCGGCCGACGGCGGGCCTCTTCGGGATCAATCCCATTCACGGATTCGACCTTGATCAATCCATAGTGTCGTTCTGATTCACGAGGCGGCCGAACATGTCCGATGACCAGGTCGCCAGAGCGCATTTCATAGCGCCTGAGCTGTGCCTGGGAGACATATACATCGTCTTCGCCAATATTGTACCGAGCAGAGCGAAGGAATCCAATCCCTTCGCTCATAATCTCAAGGATACCGCCGCGCATGTCAATGCCCTGCTGCGCTGCCTCAGCCTGACAAACACTTAATATGAGGGCTTCTTTTTTCAGGCGGTGCGCATTAGGAATGTTAAAATCCTTGGCCATGTTGCGCAGTTCGGCCAGAGGCTTATTCTCCAGTTCAAGAATGTTCATTTGGCTGTCTCAAGGTTCGGTATGTATGATTAGGATGGTGGGAATAATCAAAGGACAAGCGCCCCCCGGGTGGGCTCGTGCGGGCTTTTCGATTTTAAGACGTTGGGTAAGGGTTCAGATAAATCAACTTGTCATCCTGACAGGATGAATCAAGTGCTCAAGTTCGTGCGCATTATAGCATGTATCCAGAGGCGGTGCAAGCGGTTTACGCCATGATTATTTCTGGCATGAAACGGTTCTGCAAATCCCATAAACGATGATAAAGCCCTCGTGAAACAAGGAGGTCTGCATGGGTGCCGCGCTCGACTATGCGACCCTGGTCAAGAACAAGGATCTCATCCATGTTCTCCAGCCCCACCAGCCGGTGCGTGATGAGCAGGAGCGAGCGACCGCTTGTCAACGGAAAAAGCATATCCAGGAGACTCTTCTCCGTAAGCGGGTCAAGGTTGGCGGTGGGTTCATCCAACAGGAAGATGGGTGAATTTTTTAAAAATGCACGGGCAACCGCCAATCGCTGCCGTTCTCCACCACTCAGACGAAAACCGCGTTCGCCAATGATGGTTTCATACCCATTCGGCAGTCCTTGAATAAACTCGTGAATTTGAGCTTGTTGAGCAGCCAGCTTGATCTCCGGATCATCTGCCCGGGGTCTTGCCAGGAGCAAATTCTGACGGATGGTGTCGTTAAAAAAATATGGCCTCTGGGGGATGACACTGATCTGCCGGCGCACCTGCTCCTGGGAAAATTCCCGGAAATCATGCCCATCCAGCCAAATGCTCCCCAGGGAGTAGTCCCAAAAGCGGAGCAGGAGATTGACGAGGGTAGACTTCCCTGCCCCACTCGGTCCGACCACCGCAATTCTTTTTCCAGGGGGCAGGTGAAAGGTGATATCCTGCAAGGCGGGGCGATCCCAACCGGGGTAGGTGAAAGAGAGACCGGTCATTCGCAGTTCGCAATTTGTGATGCGGGGTTGAGCAGTGGAATCCAGGGTGCCGGACGGCCGATCACGAACAGCAGGAGCTGCATCCACCACTTCGAACAATCTGCGGGCTGCCTGAAGGCTCGAGGAAAGGGTTTGAGCTGCCAACGGGAGGGGCGTGACTGCTTCGAACCCGGCATATGCCGACAGAGTGAGTACGGCAAGCATCACCCCTGAGACCTGCCCTGATCTTACCATTGGAATCGCAAGGAACAGGATTGACAACATTCCAAGATTTACCAGCAGGATGGTCAGCGCGTTGGAGAGACCGGTGAGCGATCCAAGCTGCCGTTGAGTTCGACCACAAGCAATTTCATGAGAAGCAAGCTTTTCAGAGAAGTGTACTCCCCGACCGAAAGCAAGGATCTCCGACAGACCCTGGACACCATCGACCAGCCAAGCCTGGAGAGCAGCGCGCCGAGAAACAAGTACCCTGCCAGGGACGCTTGAAAGCATCCAAGATAGCATTGGGAGTCCGAGCCCCAGGAAAAGCATAAATGCCAGGTAGTCCCATGCCAGGATCATATCCACCCTGGCATAGCAAATCACCATCACGGCAGTGATCAGCACCGCTGCCATCGGAGGAGCGACCACGCGCACATAAAAGTTCTCCAGGGTTTCCACATCCGCCACGATGCGGGTCAACAAATCACCAGCCCGATGTTCCAGCAAGCGGGCGGGAGCAAGCGGCTCCAGCGCCTGATAGAACCAGGTGCGCAGACGCCCGAGCAAGCGGAAGGTCACATCGTGGGTGGTGAGCCGTTCGGTATAACGAAATACGCCGCGCGCAATCCCAAAGAAACGCACGCCAACTATCGCAACCTGTAAAGCGCCCAGGTCCGGGTGCAACGCGGCGGTTGAGATCAGGAAAGCGGAAGTACCCATCAACCCGATATTGCTCCCGACCGTCAGCACTCCGAGCAGCACCGAGAGAGATCACCCAGCCCCAGGAGCCTTTCAGGAAACCGAGTAGGCGAAAAAACGACGCGGAAGGGTGAGCAAGGTGGTTCTCATTTACGGCGGGACCAGTAATTTTTGATGGTTCAATCTCAACGGCTTGAATGGGTCTTGGTGAGAGAATGGAGACGTTCATCGTTTGCATGGCAGCCCCAACCAGACGCGAATAGTGCCCTTGCCTCGCAAGCAGTTCAGCGTGGGTGCCTTCTTCCTGCAACCGTCCTTGATTCAAAACGAAAATCCGGTCGGCATCACGGACGGTGTTTATCCTGTGCGCGATGGTGATCACAGTCCGGCCGCGCATGAGTTCGTGCATGGCAGACACCAGCAGCATTTCGTTGCTGGGGTCCAGGCTGGAGGTCGGTTCATCAAGGATCAAGATGGGAGCATCCTTCAAGAATGCGCGCGCCAGGGCGAGCCGCTGAGCCTGTCCCCGACTGAGGCGCGCTCCACCTTCACCAATTATCGTGTTATAGCCTGCCGGGAGGGAATGAATAAACTCATGCAAGTGTGCGGCACGGGCTGCCTTCTCCATCTGAACTTCTGAGGCGTCGGGATTGGCCAGGCGCAAGTTTTCCGCGATCGTGTCATGGAAAAGGACCGGGTCCTGGGGAACCCAGGCAACAGCCTGGCGCCAGGTTTCCAGCGGGATTTCCACCAATGATGCGTGGTTGATCGTAATCCGACCGCTGCCTGGCTGGATGAATCGGAGCAGGAGAGATGCCATGGTGGTTTTTCCAGCCCCGCTCAACCCAACGAAGGCAACATGCTGCCCGGCATGGATTTGCAGGGAGATGTCCTGCAGGGCAGGCACAACCTCACCGGGATAGGTGTAAGAGAGGTGTTCAAAAACAATCTCAGCAGGTGGAACTAAAATGGTCGGCTGAGAGACTTTATCCCCAAACCCCTGGGCGTTCCCGGACGGTTCCGGAGTATCCAAGATCTCAAAAATCCTGCGGGCTGCAGTAACCCCCGACATCCCGGAGTGAAAACGCAAGCCAAGCATGCGAAGGGGGAGATAAAATTCAGGAGCCAGGAGAAGCAGGAAAAATGCCTGTTGAAAGACCATTTGCCCATAAAGCAAGCGCAACCCGACTTCCACAGCCACCAGCGCGGTACTCACAGTAGACACCAATTCGAGCACCAGGGCCGACAGGAAGGTGATGCGCAGAACACTCATCGTCCGATCGCGAAAGAGACTGCTGGCTGATGCGATCGAGTTGACATGCTCCCGGCTGCGGCCCAATTCCTTAAGGGTGGTCAATCCCTGGAGACTGTCGAGGAAATGTGCGCTGAGGAGACTGAGCGTGTCCCATTGACGTTTGGTCAATGCTTCACCGGTCTTCCCGATCAGAACCATAAATATTGGAATGAGAGGCGCGGTGACCAGCAGCACGATCCCCGATAAAGGATCACGAGGCAGGACAATCGTGAGGATTGATAATGGGACGAGCGCAGCGATGAATAACTGAGGTAAATATTGGCTGAAATACGAGTCCAAGACCTCCACTCCCCCAATTGCAGCGTTCACCAATTCCCCGGTACGCTCCCTTTTAGTATAAGCAGGGCCGAGACGCAGGAGCTTGTCAAACAGGCGCTGGCGTAAATCGCTCTTAACCTTTATCGCAACGGCAGTTGCACATCTATCGCTCCACCACGCCAGGAAAGCGCGCAAAAAAACAATCAACAAAAGCAATTGCAGCAATCGTGCGACATCAGCCAGGTTCAGTCCGTTTAGAAAGACTCCACTCACCACGCGACTTAACCCGGCTGCCTGGGCTATGGTCAACAGACCGGTCAGGAATCCGAACAGAATCACAGCTCCCAGGGCCAGGCGACTGTCCCGGGCAAGTGAAAATAAACGGAGGGGGACTTTCATAACGGCGAGGCGATTACCTCACCGGCCAAAAATTGGTGAATAATCGCAGAAGCGTATCAGCCAGAAGCCCCAACAAGAACAAGTTCTCAAACATGCGGTTATGGTAGAAAGCAAAGCCAGAGAACCAGGTGGGCCAGCCCGGCCATTCCTTGGGGGGTTCGGCAGGGCGCGGCTTCGTGAGCGCGCCGACCGAGTATAAAAGACGTTTTCCAGCCAGAAATACGATGAGGATAACAGGGGTGAAATAGTGCGGAATAAAAACCAGGTAAAGGATGACGGCATATATCAGGACGAATACAGCGATATTCACGTACCGGGCTGCCTTTTCGCCAATTCGTACCGGCAGGGTTCCAATCCCTTTTTTCTTATCTTCCGCCGACTTATCGATGTGCTTACCGATATTGATACTGACCACGCTCAAGCCATATGGTACACCTGCCAGGGCGATAGTCCAGATATTGCCGGTTAAGCCGCGTGCCAAAACGATATAAACACCTGCCACCAGGATCGGACCCCAAATCAAGAAAATTGCCAGTTCACCCAATCCAAGATACTTGAGGGGCCAGGTATAAAACAACAAGACCAGCGATCCAAATGCAAACAAGCCGATGACCGCCGGAGAAAAATTGGTATAGAAAAGCGCATAAACTCCGGTCAGAAAGGCCAATACCCCACTGACCAGAAACCAGGTTATTTGCTGGCGCCGGGTCCAAAATTCCTGTACCAGTGGATGGACTCCGTATTGGGTGCGAAAATAGTTGTCCTTATCCACTCCGCGGCTGAAATCGGTGTAATCGTTGAGCAGGTTATTCGTCCCATGGGCGATGAACAGACCCAACGTCACTATCAGCCAGGGGAGGAAAGCGAAATAATGATCACGCAAAGCCAGGAGACCGGCGATTGTGCAAGCGTAGACTGTGACAGTGGTCACGGCCGAACGGGTGGCTATCAGCCACTTGGAAATGGCATCCAGCGCATCCCATTCTGTCTTCTTTTCCATTTTTACAAGAGTGGATAACGCCTTATCCCACATTTTAAAATTAATATTCATGATCGACATCTCCTCTCTCCAAAAAACATCTACTGACTTTTTTGAATTTCATTGGTCTGAAGGACGATCGCCCGCAGCAAACCTTTGAAAACCAGACGATGAACCGGGAGCAAGATGTACCAATAAAGGAAACCGAGCAACCCATGCGGGGCAAAATACGCCATTTGGGTTATCAGGACGCCACCTTCTGGCTGCTCTTGAATGCGCCATTCCATCCATCCAAGGCCAGGGGCTTTTATCTCAGACTTCAAGCGCATTAGATGCCCTGGCTCCAATGTCTCCACCCGATAATAATCCAAAACATCCCCCTCGATAAGGGTGTGATCTTTTTGCCGACCGCGCGAACCCGGACCTCCAATTGCCCGGTCAAGTAATCCGCGCAATTTCCACAACCAGTCCAGGTATAACCAGCCCTGCTCCCCGCCCAAACCGGTTATTACCCGCCACGCGGCAGCGGGCAGGACCTGTGCCCGGACCTGTTGTCCTTCAACAAACAACCCTCCGCGTTTACTTCTAAACCAGGATCCAGGGTTTTCCCAGATGATTTCATAATTTTCGGGAGATAAATCCTCCAAAGCCATCGAGACCGATGTTTCATAACTTAGAGGATGGATGAACGGGAAATCCGAGATCGCTGACTCATCCTGAACAACGCTATCGCTGCGCATTCCCCCGAGGAGCGGCCGGGCGATTTTGGCAGGTACAGGGGTAAATATCCCTGCCAGGGCGCCCATAAAATTAGCAGACATGCCTGGCACGGCGATGATCCACCGCTTCAAGCCACGCAACCGCGCATACGTGGACATTACTTCAGCATATGTGAGTTTATCTGTCCCGCCGATTTCATAGATCTTGCCACGGCATATTGGATTGTCCAAAGCGGATACGAGATATTCCAGCACATTTTGGACTGCAATCGGTTGGGTGCGATTGTGCACCCATCGAGGACCAAACAGGATGGGAAATTGCTCGGCCAGGTAGCGGACCATCTCAAATGAAATGCTGCCCGACCCAATAATCAAACTGGCGCGGAATTCCGTGACCGGCACCCTGCCCTGGCGGAGAATGTTACCGGTTTTAATGCGAGAACGCAGGTGCTGACCAATATCATCATTAGAGTCAGCCAGACCACCAAGGTATATAACGTGCTCCACCCCACTCAACCCGGCAGCTTGAATAAAATTACCGGCTGAATGAAACTCCCGATCGACATAATTCGGTCCGCTTGACATGTTATGGACCAGATAATAAGCCGTCGAAACACCCTGCAACGCCTGACCCAGGACCACGGGAGAGTCAAGGTCGCCTTCGACCACCTCGACCCGGGACCGAAAGGGCTTTCCAACCAGGCAACCAGGTTCCCTTGCCAGGACTCGAACCCGGCACCCCTTTTCCAGCAAGAGGGGCACCAGGCATCCACCAATATAACCGGTAGCCCCGGTAACCAGTACAAGCTTATCAGGAGTCATTTGCGATCCTCCCTGGTCCAGCCAGTCTTCGAGCCCGATCGGAAACTTTTCGTATCAACCCACTAAAAATAAACCCGTGAATGGGATAAAGCAAATACCAATAAAAAAGACCTCCCACCCCGCGAGGCGCAAAATATGCGGTCTGAGTGAGCTGCGTTTTACCATCGGGCTGCATATTGGATTGAAATTCCAACCAGGCTTTGCCGGGCAGTCTCATTTCCGCTCTTAGACGCATCAGCTTATCCGGTTCAGCCGCCTCGACCCGCCAAAAATCCAAGGCTTCCCCAACCCGGAGTTCGTCCGGATGACGGCGTCCCCGGCGCAACCCCACGCCGCCGACCAATTTGTCAATCCAGCCTCGGACCTCCCAAGTCCAGTTTAAGAACAGCCAGCCACGCTCTCCGCCGAGTCCGGTAAAGGCCGAGTAGACCGGAGACGGGGGCAAATCCAAAATTACCTGGCGACGTTCAAGCATCATCCCTTCGGAAGTAGTCAAGATCACCGGCTGCGTATTGCCCTGGGTAACAACCAACGCGTCGCTCCATGATGTTTCGACTTTGTCGCTTTGAAGGCGTTCAAGTGCCAGGTGTACTGCTGTTTGATAATCGAGAGGCTGGATTTTCGGGAAGAGCCTGCGCGCCAGATCATCATGGACAATGATCTCGGAATGCAGCCCCTCGATCAGGGGCAGGACAACCCGCCAATGAATTGGCGTGACCATGTGAACCCAGTAAGCTGACAGGCGGGGGGTATAAAATGGTGTGCGGATAAGGTAGCGGTTCAGGCTGCGCTCTTTAGCATAGCCATACATCATATCTGCGTAGCGAAGCCGGGTGGCACCTCCAACCTCGATGAGTTTCCCCACACATTCGGGTGTATCCAGGGCGGCAATAAGATAGGCAAGAACATCCCGGATGGCAATTGGCTGGGCCATGGAAAAAAACCAACGAGGACAAACAAGGAGCAGTTGGCGTTCAGTAATATAGCGGATCATCTCAAACAAGGCAGATCCTGAACCGACCACCATCCCTGCCCGAAACTCGGTAACCGGTACCCGTCCCTGACGGAGGATGTGCCCGGTCTCATACCGGGAACGAAGGTATGGGGATAAATTGGAATTTGGATCTACCAGTTCCCCCAGGTAAATTATGCGCTGCAACCCTGCCTGTTCTGCCGCGGCTGCAAAGTTTCGGGCTGAAGACAGGTCACGATCGGCATTCGATTTGTTCCCCTGCATCCCATGAATCAGGTAATACGCGGCGGTGGTATCCCGCATTGCCTCCACGAGGGAGTGGGGGTCGAGTGCGTCCGCTTCAGTGATTTCAACCTTGTCCAGCCAGGGATATCCTTGCAACCGGGAGGCGTCACGAACAAGGCAGCGAACATGGTAACCCGCCTCAAGGAGCCGAGGAACAAGTCTCCCACCAATATAGCCAGTGGCACCTGTGACAAGAATAAGTTCAGACATTAAACAAACTTCCCAAATCTTTCGAAGATTATTAGGATAATTATAGTATCTTTTATTAGCATTATTCCCATGAATAATAACCCGATCATGATTTCAATGGAAATATCCCAAAGAAAGATTTATTGATTCTTGACAGAATGAACAAAATCGCGAGGGTTGATATACTGGGATAACATAATGAATTCGCTTCATTGCGCGGAAACTATTAGGAAGACCTGGATGGTGAACCAATCTAAATTAGGAAAAAGAAAGCCAAACCAGTTTTCAGGGATTTAAGAGGTAGAAGATAATCAACTGTAAAAGAGAATCGAATGGGATTGACCGGTGTCAATCCGATCATGGATTGGCATGCTTGCGCAAATAGACCGGGTAACCGAAGAACAGGAGACAGCCGAAGAAAAACCATAATAAGGCATATCCCAGGTGCGGGACATCATTAAGTGCTGGAGCTGGCAATGACCTATATGGGAGAGATGCCTGGTCACCCACGGGTGCCTGCTCAATATAAATCGGTAGTAGCGGGTAGGGGTCCTGTGCCTGGATCCGGCCGAGATCCAAATAGTTCCAAAGAGCCAGAGGTTTGCCAGGGACAGGTGCAGGATTCGGCACTCCACCACCCATTTCTCCTTTTTGAATCGGGACCCGAATAACTCCAGTCAGTTCAATTTCCGGGGAACCATCAAACTGTTTCCAGGACTCAGGAGTGTCATACACCCCAGGTATCCAACCCCGATCAATCAAAACGGCCTGACCAGTTTTGAGCACCAGAGGGGTGAGAAGATGGTAACCATATTCTGCCGTTCCATCTGGATCCCCCCAGTATTGATTTCGAAGTGCAACCTGATGCTCGAAATCAAAAGTGCCGCCGACCTTTACCAGGCGATATTCCATCGTTGCCAGGTCCTGGGAAAGCGCTGCTTCATCCAGTACCAGCAATGTCGCTTTTTGCATCGCAATTATATGGGTATCGGAAACCTGGCCCGCCTCAAACCGATCAAGCTGCCAGGTGCACATACGAACGATTACTGCCATGGCAGCAATAGCCAGCAGCGTGGTAGCCAACCATCGGCGGGAAAACATGATTCTCAACATAAAAAAGGAAATGTCAGGCTTGTTTCTGCGCGGGTTTTACCGGCCAAGCCACCAGGCTGTAAAGCCCAAGTAATATCGCCATTGGCACGCCTGCCAGGATAATCCCCTGGATGCGGGTACTCATTGTCAGGGCTTCGTGCACATCGAGGCCAAAGGTTTTGGCAGGGCGGAATGAACAGCTGAGAACCAAGTTCCCGGGTTGATTCAAGGTAAGGCTGGTTGTCGAACCGGCGGGGATGAACATATCGCCCAGGGTATGGGTAACGCTATCCAGGTTGTGAACCACCAGGACGTCGCCTTCAACAAAAGACATACCGGCAGGAATCAGGGATATTCCCTGGCTGGATTTTTCGGCAGTACCGGCAGGTATAACCAGTTCAATCGTATCCGCAGAGCGGCTCAGGTTCGATTGTGAACGAAAACTGACTTCGCTGATAATCACGCCAATCAGGAAACCCACCACCAGGCAGATGACCAACCGGATAATAACAGGTTTACTCATGCTATTTACCCTGCAACACGATATGAAGATCGTGCTCGATATCCGCCGGGGACATGCCAACAGGGAAGGTTAACCCCAACATGCCATTTTGATCGACGACATAAACCCGGGTGGAATGAGTTTCGCCATTATCGAGGACGGTGACACCATAATCCTTATAGACGCCCGCCAGATCGGCTTGAGTGCCGGTCAAACCGATAAAGGTCGAGTCAAAATTCGCCAGGTAGCCAGCCATTTGTGCAAGAGTATCACGAGCCGGATCGGTGGTTACAAATAATACCTGGATGCCGGTCGAATCAACCCCCAAATCAGTGCGGACCTGCCGAAGGATGGCCAAAGTAGCCGGACATTCATCTGGGCAATGGGTGTATCCGAAGAAGACCAGGACGACCCTGCCACGGAAATCAGTGAGACGTACATTGCTGCCACCCGGACCAGTCAGGGAGATCTGCGGGGCTGTAATAGGTGGGTCAATTACCGAGCCTTTGAAGGCACGCGATAATCCTGAGAAATAATAGGTGCCTCCAATGGCAATCATAACGACAACAAACAAAACCAGAATTACCCAGAGAGATTTTCGTTCCATGATATCACGGTGATTAAAGGATCAATGTAATAGAGCCCCTATTAAATATAACGATGGATAGAAGAATATCCAGACAACATCAATGAAGTGCCAATAGACCGCGCAGGCTTCCACAGCCCAATGTTTTTCTACAGAATACTTCCCCCGCAATCCGTTGCGCAGTACGATCGACAGGAAAATGACGCCGGTCAGGACGTGGAAGGCATGAAAGCCGGTCATCGAATAAAATACGGCACCTTCAACCCCATCTGCAGGTCCGAAGGGAGCAAGCTGCCACTCCACCCCGATCACCCCGATCAGGAAAAGGATGCCCAAAGCCAAAGTGCCCGAGATTCCCAGTATGAATTGTTTCCGGTTTCCAAGAGCCATGGATGTTTCAGCCCGGTTCATCAGAAACGACGAAAGGAGAAGGACAGAGGTCACGATGAGACCAAGAACCTGGATCAGTTCAGGGCGAGTAAGGCCCAGCAGGTTTATGCGGGTGATCAGCAGACCACCGAAAATGAAGGCATCCGAAATCAAGAACAACCATAAGCCAAGTCGATTTGTCACCAGTTTGTAAGCAAACGATGCGCGGTCGGCATCCGCATCGACCTGGAAAAGGCGGTAGACATGCATGTAGTAATAACCCACCAAACCAGCCTTGATCAGTGCGATGAAAGCCAGAAGTTCCCATACATTCAGGATCTGAGCCACAGCGAACTCAACCGCTGTAAGCAACGCCAGCCCAATAAAAATATATACTCCCAAACGCAGTGAGGGGACTCTTCGGTGCGGGTCATATTATTCCTCTCCCTTAAATTTTATATACCGGGAGCCCGGTAAACCGTAATCATACGGCTCTCCCACCACTTCAAGTTCCTTTTCATAATTATGTTCCGGCATTGGCGAGGGCACCAGCCACTCGGGGGAGCGGGAATTCCAGATGTTGCCAGGAGCAGGGGCTCCTTTTTTCATGCTGTAAAACAAATTGATGAAAAAGACCAGGACCCCAAGGGCAGTGATAAAACCCATGATTGTCATCACAAAATGGTAGGGCTGAAAACCCATGGCTGGATCGTAGTCGGCAATGCGGCGGCGCATGCCAAGGAGGCCGATGCGCATCATCAAAAGAGACATTATCGTAAAGGAGGGAGCCATCAGCCAAAAATGGATCTTCCCCAGTTTTTCACCTAGGCGACGGCCTGTCATCTTTGGAAACCAATAATAGATCGCTGCAAAGAATGGAAAAACGTAGCCACCAAACATGGTGTCGTGGAAGTGACCGACAATGTAGTATGTATCCGTCAAATGCAAGTCAGTAGAAATAGTGGCATTGGGGGGACCGGAAAGACCACCCAGCAGGAAAACAACGATCCCTGCCAGGATAAAAAGCATGGGAGTTTGGAAGCTGATCTTGCCGCGCCAGACCGTCCCCAGCCATGCGAAGAATTTCACCCCAGTTGGAACCGCAACCAGCAACGTGCTGTACATAAAGGGAACGCGCAAGTATTCAGCCATGCCCGAGGCAAACATATGATGTCCCCATACAAGGAACCCAATCAGGGCAATACCAATCGAGGATATCGCCACAGTTTTGTATCCAAAGAGCGGTTTCCGAGAAAAGACCGGGAGAAGCTCGCTAATCAAGCCAAGCCCAGGCAGGATGAACACATAAACCGCCGGGTGGGAGTAAAACCAAAACAGGTGCTGGAAAAGAATCGGGTTGCCACCCTTGGCAGGGTCGAAGAAACCCATCCCGAGCAGCCTCTGGAGCATGACCATTTGAAAGGAAAGACCGATCAACTCGGTGGCTGTCAGGGTGATCAAAGATGTGGCCAATGCTGCCCAAACAAAGATCGGCATTCGAAACGGCCGCATCCCTGTTGCACGCATGCGGATAACGGTAGCAAGGATATTCAGGCCGCCGAGAATGGACGAAAAACCAGCCAGTGATACCCCCAGGAAGAACATCTGCATTCCAAGAGGAGCACGCGCCGAGAGAGGCGGGTAACCGGTCCAGCCCGTATCGAATCCGCCCATAAATAGACTTGAAAGAAGGATCAGCCCAGCAGGGACGGCAATCCAAAAAGAGAAAGAATTCAAGCGCGGGAAGGCCATATCGCTTGCCCCGATCAACAGCGGGACCAGGTAGTTCATAAACGCTGCTATGCCCATCAAAATTCCGATAATCATTACCATGCCGTGCAAGGACATCAGCGTGTTGTAATTCGTCAGGGACAGGAACTGCATCTGGACTTCCGCCAGCTCTGTACGGAAGATCAAGGCGAAAGAACCACCAACGATCATCAAGGTTAGAGAGAGCGCCAGGTACTGGATGCCAATCACCTTGTGGTCCAGGGAAGCGCCAAAATAACGCCGCCAGCCGGAATGTGTTTCGTCAAATCCCTTCCCCAATTCCCTCCCGGCAGCCCATTTCAACCAGTCGTCCAGCACCCCGACGCCGTAAAGAAAGCTCAAGGCACCGAATAACATCCCAACAACAACCGCAGGTTCCGCTTTCCAGGCAGGCAGGTGCAGTATGTACCGCATGAGGGTTACATACCCAATGCCAAAAGCGATCCCCATAGCCTGCCACACCAAACCATTGACCAACCCGATCTTAGAAATCTTTTTCATGCGGCCTTCCTATTTCAGGCTCTGTAGGTATGCGATGATATCCTGGAGTTCCGTCTGCTTTAGAACGGTGGAGAAATTGGGCATTACGTTAGGGAAGTATCCATTTACGACCTGGAGATTGGGGGTGAGGATCGAGTTAAGCAGATAAGTCGCATCCGCAGTAACCTTGGTGCCATCCGATAATGCCACCTGAGACTGGTAGAGGTGGGACCAAGTGGGACCAATGCCAGCGGCACCCGACACCGAATGGCAGTTGGTACAGCCGTTCTGCTGGACCAGCAACTCACCGCGTTGGACGGGATCCTGCGATACCGTTGCCGCCTGCGACACCATCCACTTATCAAAGTCCTGCTGGGAGACCACGTAAACAGGCGCTTCCATATATGCATGCCGTGTTCCGCACAACTCTGCGCAGCGGACATGGTACGTGCCGATCAAATCGGGGGTAACCCGCATCTCCGTGGTCTGACCTGGCACAAGGTCCTGTTTGACCCGAAATTCCGGTACCCAGAAGGAATGAATGACATCGAGGCTTGTCATCTGCAGATCGACCTGGCGACCAACCGGCAGGTAAAGGGTGGATGAAACAACACCCGTATCCTGGTATTCGAACTTCCAGAACCACTGCCCGGCGGTCACCCGCACCACCATGGCAGTGGTATCCACCTGGCGCACAATTCCCAGAGACTGGGCTCCAAGGTAAGCCAGGTAAATGACCAGGAAGAAGGGTATGATCGTCCAGAAGAATTCCAACCGGGTATTTCCAACGATATACGCACCATCGCCGGTTTCCCCCTTTTTGCGGTGAAAGACGATCAGGCTATAAAACAATATGACAATAATGAGGGAAAATAAGGCGGAAACCAACCAGAGGTGAATATTAAATAGCTTGTCGATCTCCACTGCCTGGACACTGGCTTGAGTGGGCAGAAGACCAATGTTGGTCAAGCCGGTATGTATCAGCAGCGTGGACCCCACTACCAGGATGGCGATAATAATAAAATGCTTCATACGTTCCCTCCGACGCTGAAGAAACAAGATGATAGCCAATTAAGTATAACACGACCACCAAATGATATCAGCGGTCCCGACAATTGATGTATAATTTAATCTCTCTAGATTTGAGGCGGAGGAGAACGCGAATGAGGCCACGCAAGAACACTTGGTTGCCTTTCTCTTTAATTGTTACCGGTCTTGCGTTCATTTTTATTATCAGCGCGCGTGCGCAGGGGGAAACGCCCCCCCCGGACGACATCATCCAGGGGGGCATCTTGTACGATAACTGGTTCGCTGCACTGGGGGTGAATGCTCCTTCCGGAGATATGCCGATCTGGCCAAGACAGACGACGAACAGCCGCTCGGGACCGGATACCTGGAGGTGCGTGGAATGCCATGGATGGGATTATCGCGGCGCACAGGGAGCTTACGCAACAGGTTCCCATTACACCGGTTTCCCGGATGTCACGACACTAGCAGAATCGTTGAACGAAACAGATATTGTAAATCATTTAAAAGGTGCCAACGACCCAGCTCATAATTTCTCAGCCTATCTAACAGAACCTGAGATGTCACAACTGGCAGCGTTCTTAAAATTCGGGATCATCGATGATAACCTTTACATCGATCCAACATCGATGCGCATAATTGGTGGGGACAGCCATAATGGGAAGGGACTTTTTGAAGACACATGTGTCCCCTGTCATGGCTCAGACGGCAGCAAAATCATATTCCGAAGTGAAGGCATTGACGAAACCCTTGGCGACGTGGCTCAACGGGACCCGTGGAGATTCCTGCACCGGACGCGCTTCGGCGTGGCCGGCACTTCCATGCCAATAGGTGCCCGCATGGGTTGGACCCCGGAAGATGGGAGAGACGTGCTGGCATATGTTCAAACCCTTCCCAGCCGGCATCCCATTCCCACCCCAGCCCCGGCCGTCCAACAGGCCGATCCAGGACTGCAGCTGGGTGGACCCGGTGATAATTGGTGGAATGGGCTGCTGACGAGCTTTGGAGCCTTCGTGGGTGCCATCAGCTATGTGCTGGTCTTCACCGGTGGATTCCTGCTACTTGGATTCCTGGTTGTCATGATCCTGCGGCGGAGAAGGTAACTCCCTGCAGAACAAGGGCCGCAACTCCAACCATCCAGGAGATCGCATGTTGACACGTCTCAAGAATCTCGACCCGCTTGAAATAATCGGGAAACTTTTTAGAAAACCAGCCTTCCTGGTGGGAGCAGGAATCCTTTTTATTTTATTATTCAGCGCGGCCGGTTACGGGGTCTGGAAAATGCAACAACCGCCGCCTCAACCGATCCAATTCAACCACCAGGTGCATATCGGACTGGGGGTTCAATGTCTTTACTGCCACCCAGGTGCCTGGAGGCAGGCGTCTGCCGGACTACCAACGATCACCAAGTGCTGGGGCTGCCATCAGCAAATGGCAAACAGCAAACCTGAACAAGCCAAACTGGTGGAATTCGTCAACAATGGGGAATCAATCCAATGGGTGCCGATCTTTATCCAACCGGATTTCGTCTATTTCAACCACCGCCCGCATATCGCTGGCGGGTTGAACTGTGAAACCTGCCACGGAGAGATGAGTCGAGAAACGGTTGCGCAACCGATCCCGCGCGAGAACATGGGCTGGTGTCTTGGGTGCCATCGAACCAAGGCCGCCGGTAATCCGGAGAAACTTGCCCGGCTGACGGATTGTGCAACATGCCATCGGTGAATCCTAATTATGGGTTTCCCCCCTCCATTATGGGAAGAGAGATTCGTCTCAACAATTTTAAGGATCATTCATGACGAATAAGATTTCCAGACGCGACTTTCTCAAACTTGCCGGGGCGAGCGCGGCTGCTTCGGTCATCCTGACCGGGTGCGGTCCAGCCTGGCGCTACGTGGTGCGCGAGCCATACAAACAGATGCCCGAATATACCTACAATGGACAGAGCACCTATTACGCCAGCACCTGCCGGGAATGCCCGGCAGGATGCGGGATCGTTGTGCGCACTCACCAAGGGCGCGCGATAAAAATTGAAGGCAACCCTTTGCACCCGGTAAACCAAGGCAAGTTATGCGCGCGCGGCCAGGTCGCATTGCAGGGAATTTACAACCCCGACCGTGTGAAAGGACCCTTCCGCCAAAACGGGAGAGGCACAGGGAACTACACCTCCCTGACCTGGGATGAGGCAGTTACGGTGGTAAAAGAAGCTTTTACTTCTCATCAGGCATCCGAAGTCGCCTTCCTGCTTGGGCTTGCACCTGATCATTTATTCGACCTGGCTGGCGAAATTACCGCCGCACTGGGAGTTCCTGCTCCCCAGCGATATGGCGCGTTTGCTTACCTCGAGTCCCGTCACACCCTGGCGGAAGCTGCCAGGCTTATATTTGGAGAGCGGCGCATTCCGGTCTTCGATCTCGGACACAGCGACGTAACCTTTTCCTTTGGTGCGGATTTTCTCAGCACGTGGCTCTCACCAGTGGCATATTCGCGGGGTTATGCAACCCTGCGGCATGGGAAGCCCGGACGGCGCGGTTACCTGGTCCAGTTCGAATCCCGCATGTCACAGACTGCCGCCAAGGCTGACGAATGGATCCCAATCCGACCGGGGAGTGAAGGCCAGGTCGCCATGGCCCTTGGACGGTTGGTGGCCGAAGCGCGGGGAGGGTCCATTCCAGAGGCATTTCTCAATGTGGACACGCTGGTCGCAGCAAACGCCTCCGGGGTGGCCCTGGACGAATTGCAGCGTCTCGCTGCCATTTTTGCAGATGCCACTGCCCCATTGGCCATCCCGGGCGGGCTTGCGCTCGCCACCAGCAACGGCCTGGAAAATGCCCAAGCGGTGCTGTTGCTGGACGCGCTGGTGGGCAACCTCGGCCAGCCGGGGGGAATTGCCTTCACCCCAGACGTGCCTGTCCATGTGCCAGGAAATCGCGACCCAAACAATTATGCCGACCTGGTAGGACTGGTCGACAGGATGAAAGCCGGGCTGGTCAAGGTGTTGTTCGTACACGGCATCAATCCACTTTTTGAATTGCCGGTGTCATCCGGATTCAATGAAGCCCTAGCAAACGTGCCGCTGGTTATTTCATTCGCGACATTCCCAGACGAGACTACCGCCCAAGCAGATTTTGTTTTCCCAGACCACCACCCGCTTGAATCATGGGGTTACCAGATCCCAACACCAGCCGCTGACCGTGCTGCGATCTCTGCAAGCCAACCCACGGTAATACCATTCTACGATACACATGCCACTGCGGATGTATTCTTGGCAGCCGTCCAAGCAATTGGAGGAGACCTGGCAACATCCGTCCCATACAAGGATGAGGTCGAGTTCATCCAGCACTCCATCCTGGGCCTGGTAAAGGAAAGTGGTTATTTTAATGCGCCCGAGATCAATACCTTCTGGGCGGAATGGGAACAGCACGGAGGGTGGTGGAAACCGGATGCCGGTTTGAGCACACCCGATGGTGCAAAGGCCCTCACAAGCAGCCTGCCCATCCCTGATGCGAAGTTCGAGGGGGATGGAACCTTCTTCCTGCATATCTATCCATCCGTTTTGATGGGCGATGGTTCTGGAGCGAACAAACCCTGGCTGCAGGAGACGCCTGATCCCCTGACAACCGTCATGTGGAATTCATGGGTCGAGATCAACCCAGTAATGGCCGACGAGCTTGGTCTTAAAGACGACGACGTCGTAAAAATCATTTCCAGCATTGGGGAGGTTGAGGGTTCCGTCTATCGCTATCCGGCGATCCGCCCGGATATGATCGCGATGCCATTTGGGCAGGGCCATTCTGCCTATGGACGCTACGCAGCTGGTCGCGGGACTAACCCAGCAGACGTGGTCCTCCCGATGCACAATTCAGCCGGAGACCTGGCGTACGCGGCCAGCAAAGTACGTATCGAAAAAACAGGCAGGACCCGTCCCCTGGCTCGCAATGAGAGCCGGATGGGCGTTTATGGTGAGGAGTAGAGGTGAGAATGTCGAAAACCAAAGCCCCAGCTTTCACAACAACCGCGCGCACCGCAGAAAAAGGCAAATGGGGAATGGTCATTGACCAGGATCTTTGCACCGGCTGCCAGGCTTGCGTGACAGCCTGTGCGATGGAAAACAACATCCCATACGTTGGCGAGGTGGATGCGGCTTACAACCGGGCCATGTATTGGATCCGGACCGAACGTTTCTGGAGCGGCGAATACCCGGATGTTAAGGCCACACCTTTCCAGCCGGTCCTATGCCAACAGTGCGGCGCAGCACCATGCGAACCGGTATGCCCGGTGTTTGCAGCAGTACACAGTGAAGGAGAACAAATTAATCTCCAGGTCTACAACCGCTGCGTGGGGACACGTTATTGCGCCAACAACTGCCCTTATATCGCACGGATATTTAACTGGCGTGATTACCAGAGGCCTGAGCCGCTTAGCAACCAGCTAAACCCGGATGTAACCGTCCGTCGACGGGGCGTGATGGAAAAGTGCACATTCTGCGTCCAACGCATCCGCAAGGCAGAAGATAAAGCCGAGTCTGAAGGGAGGCAAGTTGGCGACGGTGAATTTCAACCTGCCTGCGTGCAGACATGTCCGGCGGACGCACTGATCTTCGGTCGAATAGACGATCCACAAAGCCAGGTGAGTAAGGCTGCAGCCAGTGGGCGGGCGGTCAGGCTTCTCGAAGAACTCGGCACTGAGCCGCGCATTACATACCTAAAGGGAGGCTCCGCCTATGCCCGCAACAGCTGAAACCAGCGAACAATTCAAGTTGGAGCAAATGCGGAAAGAGCACCTGATGCTTGACCCCCGGCCGCGCGGCGAGATGAACTCGCTGGTGCTGGATGCGATGAAGACCACCTCATGGAAATTTTGGGTGATGTTCGCCCTATTGAGCGTGGTTGTGGCAGTGTGTCTCTTTTACGTTTGGGGATACCTAATCGCCGAAGGGGTCGGTGTGGCGGGACTGACCCGCCCGGTCTACTGGGGTATCTTTTTGGTCAATACCGTTTTCTGGATCGGCATCAGTCACGCAGGGACATTTGTCTCCGCGCTTGCTGCGGGTTTTCAAAGCGGAATACAGGAGACCCTTTACACGTGCTGCCGAGCTCATGACCACATTTGGATTGGTGCAAGCGGGATTGAGCATTTTCATGCACATGGGGCGGGTGTGGCTTTCTTACTGGTTATTTCCATACCCAAACGAACGGACCTTGTGGCCTAATTTTCATTCCCCACTCTCATGGGACTTCCTGGCAATCAACACGTACCTGCTGGCGTCCACCATGTACCTGTTTCTCCCATTAATCCCTGACCTGGCGATGGCGCGCGATCGCTCAACCGGCTGGCGCAAGACCCTGTACCGGATCCTGTCGCTTGGTTTCCGGGGGACCGAAGGCGAGTGGACACACCTGCGAACAGCCATGAATATTTTTGCCTTCGCCATCCTGCCAGTCATGTTCAGCGTCCATACCATTGTGGCATGGGACTTCGCAGCATCGATGCGACCAGGGTGGAACTCGACCATATTCGGCCCTTATTTCGTCATCGGAGCCCTGCACTCCGGCATTGCCGCTGTTGCCATGGTGCTGGTGGTCATCCGCGCCAGCATGAAAAACATGAAATATTTCATCCGACCCGAACACTTCAGCGCACTTGGCATGTTGATGCTGATCGTTTCCATGGGATGGGGATACTTTTTCTTCAATGATTACATGGTCCAGTGGTACGGCGGAAACAGTTTTGTGGACTCTTTGCTTCACTTCCACGAGCAAGGCCCGCTAGGGTGGATGTGGTTCGGGATGCTGATCCTCAACGTGGTCATACCCTGGGCTACCTTGTGGAATAAGAAGATTCGCAGCAACCCCTGGCTGTTGTTCACAATAGGCCTGGGGATAAATATCGGAATGTGGTTCGAACGGTACATCATCATCCCAGTCTCGCTTACGGTCAACTATATGCCCTTTACCTGGCGGGAATACAAGCCCGCAGTGGAAATCCCGTTGAGCATCGGCACCCTGGCTTTCTTTATCCTTCTTTATATGACCGCATCACGGCTCGTGCCCCTGGTCCCGGTTTGGGAGGTGCAGGAAGGTCAAATGGCCCATACACTTCGCAAGGTCGGAAAAGAAACGATCGTTTCCGTCGCGGACCTGGAGTAGGAATTCGATATGGATGACAAACATTCCTTCCTGGCAGTTTTTGCTGATGTCGACCCGGCAGTGCAAGCGATCGACCGGCTGCGGGAGCTTGGGCTGGCGGATGAGGATATGAACATCATCTCAGGCATCCCGGTCACCCAGACAATGCTGGGGCGACCCCGCCAATGGACCAACGTGCCGCGCCTTGCACTTGGAGGTGCAATTGCCGGGTTCCTGGCGGGCGCTTTCCTGGCCTTCGTGGTCCCAAACCTTTACCCGATCCACGTGGGAGGACAGGGAATCGTGCCTGGACCACCCACGGTCGTCGTCCTGTTCGAAATGACCATGCTGGGCATGCTGGCATCCACTTTCCTGGGAGTTTTCCTGGACAGCCGCTTCCCGGCATATTCCCCCAAGGAATACGTGCCTTCCATCAGTGATGGACGTATTGCAGTCCTGTTTGTATGCCCTGAGGACATGGAAGCCAAATTAATCCAGGCGATGAAGGAAATTGGGGCAGAATCAGTCCAACCTGCGGAGGCGCAAAAGCTATGAAGCTGCTCGATCGTTTGCTCCTGATCGGCCTGGTAGTGGTCCTCCTGGGTGGTGCGCTGCTGCTCTTCACATTCGACGTGATTAAGATCGACTGGATCTCGTTCATGGAAATCCAACCCTCTTTCAAGCCAATGGAGAATCCCCTACCCATCCCGGCAGACTCGATCCCGATAGAAGGACCGGCATCCATACCGGGCATGGGGGCACCGGTCAACCCGATACCGTCCGATGACGTATCCGTTTCCCGCGGTGCCGAGCTTTTTGGAATCAATTGTTCGCATTGCCACGGAGCGAGCGGGCACGGTGACGGACCAATTGCCATATACCTGACAAAGCAGAAACCAGCTGATCTGACCTCGGATGTCGTCCAAAACCTGAGTGACGGGACCATTTTTCTAACGATCACCAATGGGGTGCCGAGCTTTATGCCTGCTTTGAATGAAAACCTGATGGTCCGGGACCGCTGGGATATTGTCAATTTTGTTCGAACTCTCAAACCGTAACCGGGAGGCAGCGTGAAGCGAGATTTTAACACCTGGATGCTCCTGCTTATCTTCGGCATGCCGCTCCTGTTTATTGCCTACATCGCGGGGATTTATTTCGTCCCCTGCGGTTTGAATGCTGACTGCTCCAAAGCCAACCTTCCTGCACTCATCCACACCCCCATCCCAACCATCATTCCCGCCACCATGCCCGTCCCGACATCCGGCCAGGCAGCTGGTGCAGGTTCCAAATGTACTGTCACTGCGAGGACATTGCTCTCCAGCTGGATAAATTCCGGGTATAAAGAACTCGATCCATTCCAGTTCACCGATAGCAATGGAAGCACCTGCCAAGCGTCGTACCCGGACGTAAAGTCACTCTTCCAGGAAGGGAATCTTTGGTATACAGGGGCACCTGCCTGCATCACCTGTCATAACTCCAACCTGGCAACTGCGGCTGCGCAAATGGATTTATCCAGTTACGCCGGTATACGCGCCGGTTCCAGGCGGACCACAGCAGGAGTCAATGGCAATGATATCCTGGGCGGTGGGAATTGGGACAAATCGTTACTGAATGACATGCTATTCATCGAACAGAAAATGCCTTTCGGCAGACCGCCGGGGGCAGTCCCACCAGATGGACCTGTTGTTTTTGCAGGCACCCAGGTGGAAGCTGCTGCAGGGTCGCCCACCCCGACACCTTCAGCCGAAGGAGTCGCCCGCCCCTCCAACCCTGGCGGCCCTGGCGAAGCTGTTAATCTTACCGGCGACCCGATTCAGGGTGAATTCGTCTATAAAGCGAATTGCGGGACCTGTCATGGAGAGAAAGGAATCGGGGGATTACCAAATCCCGGCTCCACGGACGGCACCATCCCCCCATTAGCACCGATAGACTCAACCCTGGTGGATAATAACCCCCTGATCTACGCGACGAACATTGACCTTTTCATTCAACACGGCTCAACCCCCGAGGGACCCAACCCTTCGAAATCCATGCCAGCCTGGGGAGATCAAAACACACTAACTCAACAAGAAATTGCCGATGTCATCGCGTATATCATCAGCCTGAATAAATGATATTAGCGTCCCGGTAATTCTGGAAGCAGCCTCTTAAAAGAAAAGATCACATTTACTTGAAACTGGGAACAAACCATCAGCCTGGCGCTTTTGAGCCAGGCTGATGTCCTGGACATCTTATCTTTAATACATCAGGTTCTTTTTATCGCTGGTAAGGCGCTTGCGGAAGACCCAATAGGTATAGCCCTGGTATGCCAGGACAATCGGGACGAAGATGGCAGCGACTATGCTCATCAATTTTAATGTGTAAGGCGAAGAGGCCGCGTTCCAAATATCAAGACTGAAAGCCGGATCAATGCTAGAAATCATCACGCGCGGGAACAGGATGAGGAAGAAAGTAACCAGGGTAAGCAGGATATTGAGCGCAGTCATGACGAATGCCCAGCCCCCCCGTTCCCTCCTGACCAACCAACCAGCCAGGAACAGCGCACCCATAGCAGCAATTGGCAGCGCCACAGGATAAATTCCGAGATGGTTAAAGAAATCGGTATAGAAGAAGGTGGCAATAGAGAGCAAGAACGCGATGAGTAAAGCGGGAAGCCAAAGAGTTTTTGCAGCTTTATCAGCACGAGTTTTAATCTCCCCATTTGTTTTCAGGCCCAGGAATATTGAACCGTGCAAGAGAAAGACGGCAATGCTCGTCAACCCTCCCAACAAACCAAAAGGATTCAGGAGAGTGAATAAGTTGCCGGTAAACTGCATTTGGCCATCGATCGGCAATCCCCTTGCCAGGTTGGCAAAGGCCACTCCGAAGAGAAAGGAAGGCAATAGAGATCCGGTAAAAATTGCCCAGTCCCAGAAAAGGCGCCACCTGGGATTGAAGTCTTTCGAGCGGAATTCAAAAGCAGCTCCCCGGATGATCAACCCGATGAGCAATAAAAATAATGCAAGGTAAAAACCGCTGAAAAGAGTGGCATACCATTGTGGGAATGCAGCGAAGGTTGCTCCGCCTGCAGTCAGCAGCCAGACCTCATTACCGTCCCAGTGCGGGCCGATGGTATTAAGAATCAGGCGGCGATCTTCATCTTTCTTTCCCAGGAAGGGCATCAGCATACCCACCCCGAAATCAAAACCTTCCAGGAAAAAGAAACCAATCCACAAGACAGCGATCAAAATGAACCAAATTGTGTTCATATTATTATCAGCAGCCTCCCTATTTATCTTCCGTCACAACAAACTCTCCAATTACGCCCCTGTCAGTCGCGTCCGGTCCGCTTCTCGCAAAACGGGTCAATAGGTAAACATCGGCTGCCATCAAGGCAGCATAGAGTAAAACAAAACCAATGAGAGAGATCAAGATCATTCCAGAAGTCAGGTTGGGGGACACGGCGTTTTCAGTTTTTAACAATCCCTGGACGATCCAAGGCTGGCGACCCATCTCGGTAACGATCCAACCGCCAGTGTTGGCAAGGTATGGAAGTGCGATCGCCAACGGGAACCATCTCATCAGTTTGATGTTCTCTTCGCGCTTCCGCAAAACTGCCAAAACGGTTAAACCCCCCAGCCCCAGCATGATGAGTGCCGAGAAAAACATGGATCTAAAGCCCCAATAGGTGAAGACCATCAAGGGGATGTAATCCCCAGGTCCATATTCCTGCACGTACTGAGCCTGCACCTGGTCCACCCCTGGGATTTTGCAGTCAAGATTAAAGCAGGAAATCAGACTGAGCAGGCGCGGGATTCGGAGTGACCAGACTTCGCGTTTACCGGTCAAATCGCCGATGGTGATCAGCGAGAAGGAGGACCCGGGTTCGTTTTCTTCGTTGATCCACACCGCTTCAATGGAGGCCATTTTCATTGGCTGGGTGACCATTACTTCCACACCCTGCGAATGCCCGATAAGTCCGGTAAGCGTAACAGCCACCAGCCCAAGCACTGCAGCAATCTGGAAGGATTTCTTGAAGATATCCATAAACTGCTTGCGGGCAAGGTGCCAGGCGCTGATCCCAAACATAAAAAACGCTGCCGTAGTCAGGCCAGCCAGGACTGTATGTGGGAACGCCAGCCAGGCTTTTTGATTAAAAATTAATGCTGAAAAATCATTAAGTATAAGACGCCCTGCTGCAACACTTGCCGGATCGAAACCAACCGGGTGTTGCATAAATGAATTTGCGATCAGGATCCACAAGGCTGAAAAGGTTGACCCAATCGCCACCAACCAGATAGAAACCAGGTGCAGGGTTTTCGGTATCTTGTCCCAGCCAAAAATCCAGATTCCCAAGAAGGTGGATTCCATGAAGAATGCCAACAGGGCTTCTATTGCCAGCGGGGCACCAAAAATATCTCCAACATACCGCGAGTATTCCGACCAATTCATCCCAAATTGGAACTCCTGGACAATCCCGGTTACCACCCCCATGGCAAAGTTGATCAGGAACAGTTTTCCCCAGAACCTGGTCATGCGTTTCCATTTTTCGTCGCCTGTGCGGGTGTACATCGTGTGCAACCCTGCCACGACCCAGGATAATCCCAGGGTGAGGGGAACAAAGAAAAAATGATAGATCGTTGTGGCTGCAAACTGTAACCTGGAAAGGATTACCGGATCCATTTCATCTCCAGCGAAGAATCTAGGGAAAAAGAAGGAAATTATATCCCCACAATTTTACCTTTATGAGACTTTTTTCACAATGAAAATATGCAATTTTATAAAAGCGGCGCTGCACAACCGTCCGCACGAGGATCTGAACCACCTGCCAGGACGCCCGATTTCTTGTCACGCAGGATGACCTGACCCCGGCCGAAGAGAGCACGCTCCCATCCACTTACTTCCCGGACCGGATGACCGCGTTCTTCCAACTCAGCCATGGTTTGTGCGGGTATCCCCTGTTCCAATGCCACCTCCCCGCCCGAGGTTCCATCATCAATACAGAAGCGGGGCATGTCCAGCGCGGCCTGCGGATCAAGACCCTGCGATAGTGCTAGAAATACCTGCAGATGCCCCTGGGGCTGCATGAACCCACCCATTACTCCCATTGGGCCGATCAGCGATCCATCCTGTTCACTGGTGATCATGGAGGGGATGATAGTGTGGTATGGGCGTTTCCCTGGAGCCAGCACATTCGGATGCCCGGGTTCAAGGCTGAAATTGTGGCCGCGGTTCTGCAAAGTAAAACCCCACCCGTGCGGAACAATCCCGGTCCCGAAACCCATATAATTACTGTTGATGAAGGAGCAGGCATTGCCCCATTGATCCACGACGCAAAAATAAACCGTGTCAGATCCAGCCACCGGGGTTCCACGCCGCTGGTCAAGCGTGGCTTTTTTTGGATCAATAAGTTTTCTTCTTTCGGCTGCGTATTCCTTGGAAACGAGGGTTGAATAAGCTTCCGTAATCTGATAATTTATAAGCAGGCTCCACATGCCGCGGGTCGGTTACAAACCAGCGGGTATCGGCAAATGCCAGCCGTAATGCCTCTATTTCCAGGTGCAGGCGATCCGCAGAGAGGGGGTCGGAAGGAATATCAAATCCCTCGAGGATGTTCAAAGCGAGTAAAGCGGTGATACCCTGTCCGTTGGGAGGGCATTCCCATAAACATTGCCCACCGTAGGCTGCAGAAATCGGTTCGTCCCAGGTGCTTTCATGAGCAGCCAGATCGTCCACCTTTAGACAGCCACCCGCCTGCTGGATCGTGGAAGCGATCGCTTCGGCAATTTCGCCTTCATAAAACGCTCTCTTTCCACCACCAGCAATCGCTCGCAATGTGCGCGCAAGCCCGGGGTTGCGAAAAATTTCTCCAGGATTCGGACTGCGTCCATCAATGGTCATTTCGACGCCGTTCAAGGAGGTTTTTAATTGACGTTCCACACCCCGCTGCCAAAAATGGGCAGTTACGGGCGCAACCGGGAAACCTTCGTCAGCCAAGCGGATGGCCGGGGCAAAAATGGCAGACAGTTCCAACCTGCCATGGCGTTCGATTAAATCGCACCAGCCAGCACATGCCCCAGGTACAGTGATTGTATATGGATGGAAGGGAGGGAGAGGAGAGTCGGGGGTTGCGCCTGCTAACTCGATAACCAGGCTCAAGGTCAGCGAAGCAGGGGCACGACCGGAACCGTTGAGGGCTGTCACCTGGCCTGGTCTCCCCTTCATAAAAAAGGGCGAACATATCCCCGCCCAAGCCGGTGGATGTGGGCTCTGTTACATTGAGAGCTGCGGCAGTTGCCACAGCCGCATCGGCTGCGTTTCCACCCAGGGATAGAATTTCGAGGCCAGCAGCCGTAGCCAGTGGTTGAGAAGAAGCCACCATCCCTCGGCGCCCATAAACAGGGGATCGCCGGGACTGGAATGCAGGTTGCATGTCATTCGACTCAGCCAGGGTTTTTCTCCGGAGCCGGCGGTTTGGGCGGTACGGTGGTTACAAGGATCTTGTCCACCCGTTTGTCATCCATATCCATCACTTCGAAATCGGAGACCGTTCCATTCGAAAAGGTCAGCAGCCTGTGGGACGCGACCCAGATGCAGCATGACAAAGCCGCCAAGAGTTTCATATTCTTCTTCATCCGGGAGACGCCGCAAATTGAAAATATCCTTGAATTCATCATTGGGTAGCATCCCATCGAGCAACCAGGACCCGTCCTGGCGCTGAGTGGCCTGCGGTTCCCCTTCAAATGCACCGACAATTTCTTCGAGGATGTCAGCCAAGGTCAGAAGGCCCTGCACGACACCGAACTCATCGACCACCAGGACCATTTCGCGCTTGGCCTCTTTCAGGATTTCAAGGGCGCGCGATCCGAAAGCGGTTTCCGGAACAAAAAGCGGGGGCCGGGCAATCTCTTTAAGTTGTTTGCCACTCTTCAGGTCGGTCAGGAGCAATTCCTTGGCTTTTACCACGCCCACAATATTGTCCAGGCTGTCATCCCCAACCGGGAACCTGGAGAATGGACAGTCCTTGATTTTTCTGCGAATTTCCGCTGCCGTATCGTTCACATCCAACCAGACGATCTCATTGCGGGGAGTCATGAGTGCATTCACACGCTGGTCAGAGAGGGAAAATACACCCTCGACCATGTCCTGCTCAGCCTCTTCGAAGACACCCGCCTGGGTGCCTTCGTTGAGTTGGACAAGCAACTCTTCTTCTGTTACAGGAGGTTCATCCTTGTGTTTTATACGCAGCAAATGCAGCATGGCGTCAGTCGATTTGGCGAGCAGCCAGACAAACGGGGAGAGAACCGCTGCGACGAAGTACATGAAGCCTGCTATCCCACTGGCGATCTTTTCTGCATTGTAAAGAGCTATGCGTTTGGGTACCAGTTCCCCGAACAACATGGTGACGAAGGTAAGCAGGATGACCACCAGGGTCAGCGAGAGAGAGTGAGAATATGGGATTAGTGCCGGAAATTTGTCAAGTTGTGCTGCCAGGGCATCAGCAATCGGCGCACCACCTATCGCACCTGCCAAAATGCCTACCAGTGTAATTCCAATCGTTACGGTCGGCAGGAAACGGTTTGGCTTTTCAGAAAGATCGAGCGCACGCTGGGCGCGCAGGTCACCTTCATTGGCGCGGTGCTGAAGGCGAGACTTGCGAGCAGCAAAGATCGAGGCCTCCGACATAGAGAAGAAGCCACTTACCAGGATTAACAAAAGTATGATCAGGATCCGGATTCCAATTTCCATAGCGCATGCCTTTAAGAAGGGTTAGAAAACACGTATCCCTTCACCTACAAGTGCCTCCCCGATCTCCCAGACTAACAGATCCATCCTGCCAGCTCTTTCGATAAATATTTCTTTCCGGTCCCTTGGAACCGCCAGCATAAGCCCACCGCTGGTTTGCGGGTCAAACAGAAGCATCCTTTTTTCCTCAGAAATCTTCTCATCAAAATGAACGTGAGTGCCGAAATACCGGCGATTATCCGATGCCCCTCCAGGGAAGGTATGCATATCAGCATATTTTTCAGCACACGATACAAAAGGAATTTTTTTCATGTCAAATTGGATACAAACTCCGGAAGCAGCCGCCATTTCACTCGCATGTCCCAGCAGGCTGAAACCTGTTACATCCGTGCCGCCTCGCAAATTCAAATCCATTGCCAGCGCGCCGGCATCCCGGTTGAGTTTTTTCATCCAACCCACGACCTCGGCAATGTCAGCAGGTGAGGCTTTTTCCTGTTTCAGGGCTGTGGTGGTCACGCCAAATCCAAGAGGTTTCGTTAAAAACAGCAAGTCTCCTGGTTGGACTCCGCCCTTGGTAAGCATCTTATCCGGGTGGACAAAACCAATGACCACCAATCCATACTTCGGCTCTTTATCCTGGACGGTATGCCCCCCTGCAATAACCACACCTGCTTCAAAACATTTTTCGGCACCACCGCGTAAAATTTCCCCATTAATGTCGGGAGGCAACTCCGGCAGGAGGGCAGCAACGTTTAATGCAAGGAACGGCTGCCCACCCATTGCATATACATCGGAGAGACTATTGGCAGCTGCAATGCTCCCAAAATCATACGGATCGTCCACCACGGGGGTGAAAAAATCGGTGGTCACCACCAGGGCGCGCGTTGAATCCAACCTCCAGATGGCTGCATCGTCAGGTTTTCCCAGGCCAACCAGGAGATCCGGGTAGTTCACGGGATCAAATATTTTTTCAACAGGGCGCAGAACCTGCGCCAGCGTTTCCGCATTCAGTTTCGATGCTCAACCTGCACAATTCGAATAACTGGTCAACCGGATTTCACGCCCTGTTGGGTGAACAACCGACATTCAAACCTCACAAGGTTATTGGGGAGGGACCACCGACGGTAATAGCAGGGGAGTCCCGCTCGGCAAGTACATCACCTGAACATTGGGGGCAATTTTTAAAATATATGTGTACGTCATCAACTCAGGGGTTAATGACTTGGCAAGGACATCGTTCGCCTGTGCCTGAGCCTGAGCCTTAAGGAGGATGGCCTGGGATTCACCCTGTGCAGCAATCACAACTGCATCGGCAGAACCTTGCGCCACCTGGCGGGCCTGCTCAGCTTCCTGCTTTCTTTGCTGGACTACAAACTGCGCCTGGAGAGCCAATTGTTCGGCAATCTGCTTCTGTTCCACCGCGGCGGCGTATTCATCACTGAAGCGAATATTGCGCAACAGGAAATCATCCATCATCAAATTGTTCGCCGCCAAACCTTGTTTTATTGTATCGAATATCATTTGTTCAAGCTCGGCTCGTTTTGTACTGACGATTTCTTCGACCCCGAACTGCGATACCGCATCGCGAATGGCCGACCGGACTACCGGACGAACCACCAGGTCTTCAAACCGGTTTTGCCAGGAAATGTGCAATTCCACCAAATGCGCGGGATCAATGGAATAAATGACCGAGGCGTCCAAAAATACCTGCTGCCCATCTTTCGTCCGGGCTTGTATGGAGTCATCGCCCACTACCTGCCCTTCGCCAGTGGCGGTAGCCATGGTATAGGTTTGTTTTGCGATCGAGTAGGGCTGCACGTTTTCGAGAAACGGAATGACCCAATGCAAGCCGGGATTCAATGGTACCGGGCGATAGCCTGTGGGTTGAATTGCGGAAATAACAATCCCATATTGATCTGCCTGGAGAAACACCAACCCGGCGCTCAAAGTGGTCAACAACAACGAAAAAATAACCGTCCCGATCACCACTCCGACCGCATTTTTAAGTGGTTTGGCCCGGCTGGCGCGAAATACTGCCAGGACAATGATGCCGACCACGAGCAACCATGAGAACGTTGCCAATCCTTGAAGTACGCTAGCGATATTCATTTCAATCTCCTGAGTACACTCTATTTCGTATCGAATTAAGAGTATTATACCGGATACGCGCGGTAATCCAGCACAGGGGTAAAAAAGCACGACGCATGCACTCTGCAGGTCATTAATTTGATGAAATTCCTCCCTGTTTGACTCTAAGCGGATGTCACTGACCCATAAAACCATGATCCTGCCAAAAGCGTATACATAACTGAGTGCGAGACATCCGATTGGATGTATAATCATTCTGGAGTCTTCTGAAAGGAACGGCTATGGAAATCCTGTTCGATCCCAACATTGCCTACATTTTATTAGTACTCGGTTCCATGCTTTTGCTTATGGCAATCGTCACTCCAGGAACTCATTTTATGGAGTTTGGAGCGATTTTCCTGCTGGCACTGGCCGGATATGCAATTTATCATTTAGGCTTCAATTGGTGGGCGCTGGTACTGCTGATTGTGAGCCTGGTACCGTTTGTTTACTCAATCCAAAAACCCAAGCGCGAATTAACCCTGGGATTAAGCCTCCTGGGAGTTGTGATCGGTTCGGTCTATCTATTCCCGTCAAGCGGATTGCTGCCGGCAGTCAACCCGCTGTTGGCATTGGTCGTATCAATCCTCAGCGCCGGTTTCTTGTGGCTGGTGGTTCGGAAGACCATACAGGCACATCACAGCCGACCCATGCAGGACCTTTCCACACTTATCGGTAAAATCGGACAAGCCAAGACCCGTGTGGAGGACGATGGTTCTGTCCAGATGGCCGGGGAATTGTGGAGCGCTCGAAGTGATTCACCCATACCGGAGGGCAGTCGGGTGCGGGTGTTAAGTCGCGAAGGATTCGTTCTGGTCGTCACACTTGACGAGCAGTCAAAATAGTAATTGGTTTTTTCTAAAGGAGAAAAAAATGCCAACTACATTAACAACCGGCTTGTGCGTCGTTGCATTTGTCGTCATCGTGCTGGTCATCTTTTTGATGAACGCCATCCGCATCGTTAACGAATACCAGCGACTGATCGTTTTCCGGCTGGGGCGCTGCATCGGCACAAAGGGTCCCGGCCTGGTGATCCTCATCCCGGTGATCGACCGGGCAGTCAAGGCGGATCTGCGCGAGCAGGTGCGTGAGGTCCCTCACCAGGTATCCATCACCAAGGATAATGCCCCCATCTCAATTGACTTCCTTTGGTATTTCAAGGTGATGGACCCGACCCTCAGCGTGGTAGGAGTGGGAAACTTTGAATTGTCCGCAGCTGGTATGGCAACCACGACCCTGCGTTCCGTCATCGGCGGAATTCCGCTGGATGAGGTGCTCTCACAGCGTGAACACATCAACCAGACCTTGCGGACCAAACTTGACGAAGTGACAGAGCGATGGGGCGTCAAAGTAACCAACGTTGAAATCCGTGAGATCATCCCGCCCAAGGACGTGCAGGATGCCATGAATAAGCAGATGTCTGCAGAGCGCATCCGTCGTGCGGTGGTAACGGAATCCACAGGAACGCGCGAGGCGGCCATTAACGTAGCCGAAGGCGAGAAACAATCATCCATCCTTAAGGCCGAAGGTTCGAAACAGGCTGCCATTTTGGAAGCTGAGGGCCAGAAGCAAGCCCAGGTACTAAAAGCCGAAGGCTTTTCGGTGGCATTGGAAAAGATCTTTGCCTCTGCCAAGACCATTGACCAGAAGACGATGACCCTGCAATATTTCGAGACTCTCAAAAGCATCGGTACGGGTGCATCCACCAAATTCATCTTCCCGATGGAGTTCACCAGCATGATCGAGAATTTCGTCAAGGGGAAGGAAAAGTAATCAGCCAAAAGTGATTGGGTAAGAGTAAAATGGAAGCCTCTCGCACAACTGCGGGAGGCTTCTTAACACCAGGATTAGACTGCCATATGGAAATACTCTCTGCCTCATTGCGTGATCTCGGCAGCCTGCGCCGCGTGGAACAGGCGTGCTTTCTCAAGGATGCCTGGCCTTTACTCGACCTGATCGCCGTGCTGACATGGCCGGAAATTGTCCGTTTAAAAGCAGTCGAAAATGCGCAGATGATCGGCTTTATCGCCGGGGATCCGCGTCCCTCGGAGCATTTGGCCTGGATCTCCACGGTGGGTGTACTCCCGGAGCACCAGCGACGGGGAATCGGTAGGGCACTGCTGCGGGAATGCGAGAAGAGGATAACCCAACCGCGCATCCGATTATGTGTGCGGGTTTCAAATTTACCGGCCATCCACCTTTACCAGGAAGAAGGATATCTATCCATGGACACGTGGCGGGAATATTACAATGATAACGAAAATGCATTGGTAATGGAAAAAATTCGATAGTCAAGTCGCAGCGAGTGATCCTTGTTTCAAGCGATGAACCCGTTTTAAAAGGCAGTCAAAATGCAGGATAACCAAGAAAATGGTCATATTTTATTTCGACTGCTTTCCAGTTACATCCTTTTTTTGTTTTCGGCGCAAGTCATTACCATTGGTATAAGCCTTGCCCAAGTAAGAATTTCAGCATGGCTGGCGCGGGGTATCCTGTGCATATCAATAGCCGTCGCACTGATATTCTTATTTCAAGAAAAGGGATTATTAAAACCGGTATTCGTTACCAAAAGACTACAACGATGGCAATTTCCTTTGCTGGGATTCCTCGGGATTGCCTTTATGACATATTTGATTCTATGGGCGGCGGCAACCGTTTCACCCGATTTATCTTTTGACGGAAATGCTTATCATATTCCTGCCATCTCAATGTGGGATATGCGGGGGTATATTTTTTGGGTGAACACAAATTACCTGGAGCCGATAATCAACGGATATCCAAAAGGGGTGGAATTAGTTGCTTATATCCTTGTAAAGGCTTTAAACAACAGCATCATCAACGCAGTTAATCTGATCTTTCTCCCAATGGGGGTAATCGGTATTGCCTTTCTTGCCCGTTCGCTTGGAACCGGGCGATTACTATCGCTTTGCGCCGGGGCGACTTTCATACTAATCCCTGTCAATATTAACCAGTCTACAACCACCTACGTTGACTCGGCCTATGCCTCCAGCGCGGCTGGATTAATCGCAGGCCTCGTTTATCTTTCAAGGAATAAATCCCCGGGATGGAAAGGGATAATCACATTCGGGGCGGCGATGGGTTTGACTTTAGGCATTAAGAGTACCGGGATCGCATTAAGTGGAATTGCTCTTTTTGGAATAGCCGGGATTTGGATCAAGCAAATTTATTTTCCTGTACCCGGATCTACTGAATGTAACCACACAAAACAACGATCAAAAGCAATGGTGCGAAGACTTTCCATACTGTTAGCGATATCCATGATTGCCCTGGCAGGTGGAGGATACTGGTATATTCGTAATTACCTTTTTACAGGCACCCCCCTTTATCCCGTTGGGATAACCATCCTGGGAAGAACCATATTCCCAGGATTGTCCGTGTCAGAGGCGATATGGGAAAATTCCAACACCTTTTCGCGATTCAAGGATCTCTCACCCGTTGTAAGAATCTTATTCGATTGGGCGCAAGGATTTAATGCATGGCCACTATCAATCAAGGGATACGACAGCCGCGACGCGGGCCTGGGTTTCTTATGGTTACTGGCGTGTGTCCCTTCCATTGGAATTTCCATCACTTCTTACCGAAAATTCAATTCGTCCCAAAAAGGAATCCTGCTTACCTTGATAGGAGTGATCGGGCTGGCTTTTCTAATCACTCCCATGAATTGGTGGGCACGCTACACGATCTGGATTTATATACTTGGATTGCCCTATTTTGCAGCGGTGTTGAACAAATCCGTTTTAAATCAAAATTCCAAATCCTGGCAAAAGCTTGTCGCATCCATCTGGATGTCACTCTGCCTCTTCTTGCTGTTATTCGAAGCTGGATATTGCACACGGGACGTAATTGCGCTTGCTTCACCCGGATCGCTTCGCAGCAACATGGGTGACATATTTAAAGAAGCTACCTGGAAATGGCCAAGCAGTTACCTGTTCCCGGATATGAGGGAACCTGTTCTGGAGGATGTATTCACCCACACGGGTACGGTAGCCATTGGTCCGCATGGTGATATGGAATTCTGGCGGTACGTTGGCTTAGTCGGAGAACTCTCCCAACCCATCGGTGCCAGGCACCTGGTATTCCTCAGTGAGACACATGCTGAAAGCGAACTAAACGAACTAGCACATATCAAATATATTATTTGGGACTCAAGTGTGCCTCTACCCCCAGGAATTTCTATGGCAGCAAATACCAGTTCGCCTGCTGCAGGATTTCTCGTTTTGACACTTCCCTAAATTAATGTTACCGGCATTTTGGTAGTAACGTCATATAATACAGTTTATGCCACCCGAAAATTTACCGCCTCCAATCTGGATTGCCACTTCAGCAGGGCTTCAAAACCTGGCCAACGAACTGGCATGCTGGACGCGGATCGCCGTCGATACGGAGTCAAATTCCCTGCACGCCTTCAGGGAACAATTGTGCCTGATCCAGTTTTCAACACCAAGGACCGATTACCTGGTGGATCCGCTTGCCCTGGATGATCTTGCAGCGCTGCACCCGATATTCAGCAACCCGAAAATCGAAATGGTTTTTCATGCTGCAGAGTATGATCTTATTTGTCTTAAACGCGATTGGGGTATCACTGTCGCAAGTTTATTCGATACCATGCAAGCCGCCAGGATTTTAGGCTGCGAACGGGTTGGGTTGGATTCCATCCTTGAGGATAAACTTGGCATAAAACTTGACAAAAAATATCAAAAAGCAGACTGGGGAGAACGACCGCTTTCACGAGAAATGCTCAATTACGCCCGGCTTGATACACACCATTTGCTGCCCCTGCGCGATTGCCTTCAAATTGAACTCAAAAACCGCGGACGCTGGGAACTAGCAATGGAAGAATTCGTTCGACTTGCGCACGGGAATGGAAATGGGAAGGCTGAACTTCCTGCCTGGCAGCGCGTGAAAGGTGCTCAAAAATTCACGGACCGCCAGTTAACCATCCTCCAGGAATTATGCGCCTGGCGCGAATTCCAGGCGAAACACTTGGACCGTCCTGCATTCAAGGTGATCGATGATAAACGCCTGTTGGCCATCACCCAGACACTTCCCCAGGTGCAGGAAGACCTTGAATCACTCGGGCTGACATCCCGGCAAATCCATCTTTATGGGAACGAGATCCTGCATGCTGTGAAGCGCGGGAAGTTGTCACACATGGTGAGCCGTCCTCGCACACTGCGTCCAAACCAGGCTTTTCTTGACCGGTTAAATGTTCTATCCGAGTGGCGAAAAACTACAGCACAAAAAACCGGGGTTGAATCTGATATCATCCTGCCAAGAAACTGGATGCACCATATCGCTGAAAAAAACCCAAAAACAATAACCGACCTGGCAGAGCTTATGCCCGACTCACCCTGGAGGATAGGAAATTTCGGAGAGGAAATATTAAAAGTTTTAACGACAAAGTACAAACCAGAGCTCAAAACTAAAACGCCTCATTAAAAAGGGGAATTAAGATATAATCGCCCCGCCCTGAACGATTCAGCGGGTCAAATCTGCAGGCATCAATCACCAGTTTTCGGTGGAAGACTTGATACGCATTTGGAGAGGTGCCAGAGCGGTTGAATGGGACGGTCTCGAAAACCGTTGTGGCCCTATGGGTCACCGTGGGTTCGAATCCCACCCTCTCCGCTGAAAAATCCCTGGAGATATAATTCTCCAGGGATTTTGATTCTGGAATTGGTTATTGTTGATCCGGTATTAGCGAGCAAGAAAAGTTAACAAGATCCGGTTGAACTGTTCAGCCTGATCAACCGGGACGGCATGCCCTGCATCCGGAATGACTACCTGCTGCGCACTGGATATCCCTTTCACCAGGGAATTCTGCCGTGCGGGAGTCACGGTCGTATCCCTGCCACCGGTAACGACCAGTGTGGGTACTTTTATTTCCGTCAACCGATTAATCGAATTAAAAAGACCCAGCGAAACCATTGCCCTTCGGTAAGCACGCGGGTCAGCCTGGGAAATTGTCTTCACCAGCATTTCACGCAATAGTGCAGAATCTTGACCGGGGAAGATGCGTTGTGCTACGACTTTCGCTTGTGCAGGTAATCCGAGCGTATTTACCAGGATAAATCGCTGCAGGAAATAGTACCAGCCGCTCAGATTGCCCGGTCGCAAGACTGCAAAGGTACTGACCAGTACGAGTTTCCTAACGAGATGCGAGGCATCAAACGCCAACTGCTGGGCTATGATACCGCCCATGGATAGGCCCACCAGATGAACCGGGCCGGTATGGATTTCGTCGAGCAATTCCGCCAACCCTGCTGCCACGCGGGGAATGCTCCAGCCTGAACCGTCAAATGGAGATTGCCCGAAACCCGGAGTATCCGGGGCAATAGGGCGGAATCCAGCCCCAGTCAATGCAGGAATTTGAAGCGTCCAGGAATCCGAATCTGCGCCAAGGCCGTGCAACAACAGAACAACCGGGTTTCCGGATGGGTTTGGGTCGATATAATGTAATTGGGTCATTTTACAAGCAAAAGCCCTCCGCCATCAGGCAGAGGGCCAAATTTCCAAAATATCAATTATTTGCCTTCTTTCGGTGGTTCTGAGGGATCTACAGACTCTCCTTTTTCGCCTGTTTTATCATCTTTCTTTTCGTCTTCCTTACCGGAGATACCTTCCCGGAAAGAGCGGATGCCTTTGCCAAGTTCGCCAGCGACCTTGCCAATCCGTCCAGGACCAAAAAGGATGACGATAATCACCAGGATGATCAGCAGTTCAGGCAACCCAAAATCACGCAAGAAACCCATAATTCGCTCCTTCTCTCGTATAAAGACGAAGGTAAATTTACCACAATCAATCCAAAATTACCAGCCGGCGCGGAGCGTCTTCCAGATTTGCTGGATGTGAACCCGGTCATGCCCGGCGATGATGCCCACCAGTTCGAGTAACGTTGTTGGACCAAAGATTGCATGCCGTGCAGTTCGAGTCCAATCCGGTTGCATGTCATCCAAAAGGTTAAGCATTTCTTTGCGTGCGTTAATAAAATCTTCCAATATTTGGCAGCCATCTTGATCGTCACAATGTCGTTCCTCCACCCAACGGTCCGTATCCTGACCTGGAAGGAATGGATTCTCTTCGTCGAGGACCTTGCGAAGCCGCGGCAGATTGACCTCACGCTCCACATCCCGCAAGTGACATAAGATTTCAGTCAGGCACCACTCGTTTGGTGCAGGTTTACACTTCCATTCATCCTCAGCAAGTGATCCAACCAGAGTAGAGAGGGCAGCAGGTGTAGAACGCAGGCAGGCCAGCAGCGCCTCAGGAGTCTGCAAAGAAATTTTAAGGGTCCCGGGATCGATACTTTCCAGCCAGCCGCGGAAGGATTCCAATTTTCCGTGGGGGATTCCTTGCTGTTCTTTTGAGACCTCATCTGATCCCCGTACCCAAAAGACAGGAAAACCAGCAGCCTTTGTGGGTGTTACCTCACGGTCGATATCGTCGCCAACCATAACCACTGGATCATCAGGCCATCCCAATTGCCCCAAGACTTCCGGATAGTATGCGACTGTTTCCTTGGTAAAGTGGAACGTCTCATAAGAAGTTACCAATGCGAAGGGGTATTTTTCCGGCGCCAGTCCGGCCCAACGCAAACGGTGCTGGACGGCTTTCAATGGAAAAAATGGGTTGGTGGCAATCACCACCCGATGACCCTGCTCCAGCGCCCATTCCACCAGGCGAACCGCCTCGGGTATGGGTCTGGTCAACACTCCCAAGGTCGGAAATACATTATCGTAGAACCGATCGATCGACTCTTGGAGAGCCAGACGCTCTGTCCCTAGCAAAGGAAAAAAATGGGCATCGAATACTTCCCGCAGAGTTAGAGCCGGGTCCAAGTTCGCCATCATCGCCTTTGTCCCGCCGGTCAACGCCGGGATCATCACCTCCGGTGCCACCCTATCTGCCAGCGCCACAGACAAAGCCTTGAAGTAAGCCGGGATAAACACGTCCGTGTTGGTCTCGAGCAAGGTGTCGTCGAGGTCGAGGAGAAGGGTGATCGTCATGGGCTGAGTTGGGTTGAGCGAAGGCTGCCTTGCTCCTCCAGAGATTATGGAAGGCAAGAGGTGCCAATTGTTTATTTCTTGAGTTCGAACACTGGGGGGAGTGGGTGGCATTCCCCGCAGCCGATATGCGGATCAAAACCAGTACGCCTGGTCTTTTCGCAAAACGGAGTCACTTTTACCCGTTTCTGGAAACCGGCGGCAAGCGGACGTGTCACTTCGCCGCGCAGTTGCATGAATTCACAAGCGTTTGCCCGATCTATGGAGGGGACAGGGCAGGTACGACACAAGTCGCGGGTCCAGGATGGACCAAGCAGCCGGCATTCTTCGTGTTCCCGACCACGGTAATAGTCGCCATAAAAATATTTACATTCAGAGCCGGCAGGTGTTTTCATTCAGTAATTAGCGAGCTCCCGCAGGTTTTGACTGCGGGAGAATTTTGTTAAACCCGGGTGAGATACTCGCCGGTTCGAGTGTCAACCCGAATCGTGTCACCGACCTTGACAAAGTTCGGACACTGCACCTCATAACCCGTTTCAACTTTGACCTTCTTGGTCACACCGGTGGCAGTATCCCCGCGCACCGCCACTTCAGCGTAAACGACCTTAAGATCCACCGAAGTGGGCATTTCGATATCAAGCGCTTTGCCTTCATAAAAAGTCAGCTTGCACTCCATGCCTTCCTGCAAAAAACCGGCTGATTCGCCAATGATATCCTTGGGGATGCCAGGCTGATCAAAGGTATCCTGGTCCATAAAGTAATAGTTGTCGCCGTCGTTGTACAAGTATTGGACTGTGTGGAAATCCAGACGGGCTTCCTGGACCTGGCTGCCTGAGATAAATGTCTTTTCAATATTGGAGCCGGTGCGCAGGTTGCGGGCTTTAATTTTAATGGTGGCATTTCCACGGCCAGGTTTGTGGTGGCTGTATTCAACCACTTTGAACAAGTTGCCATCCAGTTCAAAGGTGACGCCTTTGCGCAGGTCATTTACATCGATCATGGAATCTTCCTTTTTGAAAATAGCAAGCGGGCGGGATTATATGCCAGTTAAAGGAACGTGGCAAGAGGATTTAGTGATGTTTCTCTGCATCCGGGTCATCCTGCAACAACTCAACTGCGTGAGCAAGGATGGGAACCAACACCTGTAAATTCTCAACTGCTGCCTTGGGGCTTCCGGGTAAATTTATTATCAATACCCTGCCGCGCAGCCCTGCCACAGCCCGGGAGAGAATGGCGTGTGGAGTGACTTTCCAGCTTTCCGACCGCATAGCTTCCGCAAGACCGGGAGCCTGACGATCAATTACCAGATTAGTGGCTTCGGGGGTAACATCCCGCGGGGCAAAACCAGTGCCACCGGTGGTCAGGATAATGTCCACCTTGCCACCATCAGCCCAAGTCGATAGAATTTCGCGAATTATTTCCAGTTCGTCTGGAACGATGGATGTGCATGACACCGTCCACCCTTGAGCGATCACCATGTTCCCCAGTGCGGGGCCTGAAAGGTCGGGGCGTTCCCCGCGTGATGAGCGGTCAGATGAAGTGAGAATGCCAAAGCGAAGTGTCATATGAGATCTTTCCCGTAGGTAATTACATGATTCATGTGCGACCAACCGTGTTTTTCGTAGAAACGCATGGCGCTTTCATTATCGACCGTGACAAGCAGGTAGCAGCGAATACATCCTTTCGCCTTTAAGCGACGTTCCAACTCATCCATGAGCAGACCGCCAATCCCTTGTTCGCGGTACCGGTCAGTGACCGCCAAATGGTAGATCATGCCTCGCCGGCCGTCAAAACCACCGAGCACAGTGCCCACCATTTCGCCATGCTCTTCGGCGACCAGGAATAAATCTGGATCACGCTGAAGTTTTTTTTGGATCTCACCGGCTTCATCGGAACGGCGCAATTGAATACCGGGACCGGCGTTCTCCCAAAGGAGTCGGGCAGATGAATAATCTTCGGGGTAATTAAATTCCCGGATGCGAAGGTCAGTCACGTAGCCCCCACATGTTATGGACGGAGCAAGTCAAAAAGTGCTTCTGGCATATATGGCTTGAGCAGGAAGGCATTCGCTCCTGCAGCCAGGCATTCTTCGGTCTTATCAATTCCGGATACCATTACGATCTTAAGGTCTTTCATATCCGGAGTCTCGCGGATCTGCCGGACAACATCCATGCCGTTGCGGGTACCGAGAAATATGTCAATAAGCAGAACATCCGGGTTCTCATGGCGGATGTTTTCCAAAATATTGCCTCTTTTATCCAATAAAGTCGCCACCTGGTAACCCTCCATACCGAGCAGGGTTTTCAGGAGAGCAACCATGGTGAAATCGTCATCCGCGAGGAGTACCTTTACCATTCTTTTTCCCTTGCGCGATTTTTTTGGTGTTTTTTACGGATTTCTCCAAGGCTGCCTTTAAAACGTCATTGATCGATTCAGCATAAACAAAGGTCATGGTTTTGCGGATTTCCTCGGGCACATCTTCAACATCCAGGATGTTGCGTTTGGGTAGTATTACTGTTTTAAGACCAGCACGGTGGGCGGCAAGCAATTTTTCCTTGAGTCCTCCGATGGGCATGACCTGGCCACGTAATGTTATCTCGCCGGTCATGGTGACGCCTTTCCTGACTGGGCGGCCGGAAATCAACGATACCAGGGCGGTAGCCATGGTGACTCCTGCTGACGGACCGTCCTTGGGTTGGGAACCGGCAGGGATGTGCATATGGATATCGGCCTTATCGAAGAAATCTTTTTGGATCCCGATCTCAGCCGCGTGCGACCGGACATAGGAAAGGGCTGCCCGGGCTGATTCCTGCATCACGTTTCCAACCGACCCCGTAACCTGGAATCCTTTTGTCCCGGGCATGGACGTAGCTTCTATAAACAGGATCTCACCGCCGAAGGGAGTCCACGCAAGACCAGGAACCACACCAGGGATGGAAGTGCGCGTGTCAATCTCTTCCATTTCCAAAAAGATGGGGTGTCCAAGTAATTCAGTGACCGATTTGGGTGTCACCCTGGCGGCTTGTTTCTTGCCTTCGGCAATAAATGTCCCCAGCTTGCGGCAGATGGCGCCTATTTTCCTCTCCAGGTTTCGGACACCAGCCTCGCGCGTATACTGGTTTATGATGGTTTGAAGGGCAGGCTTAGTAAAATTCACTTCCTCGGGCCGCAACCCGTTTTCACGCACCTGGCGCGGGACAAGGTAACCCTTGGCTATGACGATTTTTTCGCTCTCGGTATATCCCGAGAGGTGGATGATTTCCATGCGGTCCAAAAGCGGTGGTGGAATTGTTTCCAGGGTATTGGCCGTTGTAATGAAGAACACTTGCGATAGGTCGTATGCCACTTCGAGGTAGTTATCGCGAAATTCCACGTTTTGCTCGGGGTCAAGAACTTCAAGCAAAGCGGATGCCGGGTCGCCGTGGAAATCCATCGTCAGTTTGTCCACTTCATCCAGCATGAATACGGGGTTGTGCGATTCAACGCGGCGCAAAGCTTGCAGGATGCGTCCAGGCATGGCTCCGATGTAAGTGCGGCGGTGCCCCCGGATCTCGGCCTCGTCGCGCACACCCCCAAGAGATATGCGAACAAACTTGCGCTCCATGGCCCGCGCAATCGATTGACCGAGGGAGGTCTTGCCAACGCCGGGTGGACCCACGAAGCATAAAATCACCCCCTCGCGCTCACGGCGGATCAGATCCTTGGAAGGAGCGCTCTTATCGTCCTTGCGATCCAGGCGTAATTTGCGTACTGCCAGGAACTCCAGGATCCGCTCCTTGACATCCTGCAATCCGTAATGATCCTGGTCAAGGATCTTCCGGGCGTGGGCGATGTCCAGGTTATCGTCTGTGCCCTGCGACCACGGCAAAGTAACCAGGGCATCCAGGTAGGTACGAATGACGCCGTATTCGGCAGCGGCAGTAGGCAGACGTCCGAGACGGTCCAACTCGCGGCGGGCTTGCTTCTCCGCTTCTTCAGGCATTTTGGCCGCATCGATCTTTTTACGGAACTCTTCCACTTCCACAGCCTGTTCGTCGTTCTCACCCAATTCCTTCTGGATGGCTTTCATCTGCTCCCGGAGGTAATATTCGCGCTGAACCTTCTCAATTTCGGAACGAGCCTGGTTCTGGATCTTGGCTCCAAGAGAAAGGACCTCCGCTTCGTGAACCAAAAGATCCACCAATTTCTCCAGTTTGGCCTTGGTGGAGTCTATTTCAAGAAGAGTCTGGGCGTCTTTTAATTCAATCCGCTGGAAGTTGGCAATTGTGTAGACCGTTTGGAGAGGGTCCTCGAGAGTAACAATGGACGACACCAGTTCGCGCGGGATGGAGGGAGTTAGTCCGGATATTTGTTCGAACTGGTCGCGAGCAGAACGTGCCAGGGCTTCGATTTCAAGCCCACTTTCAACAGTTTCCGGCAAGACCTCTATGCGAGCCTTGATATAGGGTTCTGTTTCCACGATTTCCACAACCCGGAAACGCATCAATCCCTGAACGAGCAGGCGGATCGTATTATCGGGGGCGCGGAAAAGACGATGTACAGTTGCAACCGTCCCGATGGTATACAGGTCAGCCGGAACCGGTTCTTCAATTTCAGGGTTGCGTGCTGCGAGGAGGCCGATAAGTTTATCGGTGGTGCTGGAAACATCGTCCACCAGTTTTATCGAACGCGGCTGCCCGATGGTCAGGGGTACCGCAGTTTGAGGATAAACCACCACCCCGCGCAAGGGAAGGATTGGGATAATGTCAGGGTATTTGATAGTCTCCCCATCCACTGATGAAGGCTGAATAATGTCCTTGTCATGATCGTCTTTCTTCTGGTGACGCGTAAAAATGGATGGCAGGAAAAGATCCTCCAAAGATGTATCGGTATCCTGGAGCCAATCAAATACTTCGAGCGGACCAGTGTGCCAGCGGGATGCAGACATTAATCAGTATCAGCCTTTTATGATGACAGGAGTCGGTTTGATCTTGGGCATTACAACATTTAAAAAGCCATCTTCGTAGTCAGCCTCAGCCTTGCTTACATCAGCTCCAGCAGGGATTTCGACCGCGGAGCTGAATTCCCCAAAGCGAATTTCCATTTGATGATAGGTGCGATGTTCCGGCGATTCACTGCGGACTCCGCTGATAATCAGAAAATTATCGTCAACATCTATCGAGAAATCCGACTGGCGCATTCCGGCTACTTCCAGCCTGATAACAAAACTGGCTTCTGTTTCATACACATCCGTGGGAGGATTCCAGGCATATGAGTGGATACTTACCTGCCAGCCGATGGCGTGCCTGCCCGAGAATAAAAGCTCCGTTTGATGTTTTTTCGGGATCATCGATGACATACGTTCCTCCTTCCTTGAACCCTGACCCAGATTAATCGATCCAGGTGAAGCGGAGAAATCATTGACCTTAAATTGCCGCCTTGGCAGCTGCCAAAACCTCTACATAATTTGGTTCATCGCCGAGTGCCGGCATATAAGCTGCATATGTAATTTTTCCAGACCGGTCGACCACAAAAACAGCCCGGCGGAACACACGGACTTCCTTAATCAGGCAACCGTATTTCAGACCAAAATCCGTGGTCATATGGTCAGAAAGAACTGTGACCTGTTCAACACCTGCAGCGCCGCACCATCGTTTTTGCGTATAAGGCAAGTCTGTGCTGATCGCCAGGATGATAATATCTTTGCTCATTGCTGCTGCTTCCAAATTAAAGCGGCGCGTCTCACGATCACAAACGTCTGTTTCCAGTGATGGAAGGGACGTAATGATGCGGACTTTACCAGCGGTGTTCTCCAACCCATTAAAGGACGTCCAATCGAGTGTTTGAACGGAAAACTCTGGAGCCATATCGCCCGGTACCAGATCGGGGCCAAGGACGGTAACAGGTTGACCTTTAAATTTTACTATCCCAAATCTTTCAGTTGTCATTTTTTACCTCCAACCCCTCCAGGTGTTCCATTTCCGGTAGGCCGGGAGATGGTAATTGGGAGGGGAGCGCCCCTGGCGGGATTCGGACCCACAACCTACTGCTTAGAAGGCAGGTGCTCTGTCCGTTGAGCTACAGGGGCATACCAGGAATAATCGTAAGTGATGCAAATTTCAATGCTCAGGAATTATAAGGCTTCAACCCTTTATATACCCTCGGTCCGGCAATCGTCTTGAGGATAATACCTGCAGGGCGATTAAGCCGAGTTGCGAGGTCCGCTATGGAAATTGGGGAATTTCCATTCACTAGCAAGAGACGAAAGATGGCATCAACCAGTGCAGTGTGTTCATCAAGAAACCCGGGCTGCTGGGCACAGTGATTTATCAATGTGTTCTGAATCCCGTCCAGCTGCCGCACCTCGGCAGTCTCCGGGTCTACCCAGTCGATCATCTGGCCTTCAGGCAGACCGGCATAAGCTTCCTGATGTTCGGGGCATAACAGGCTCTGGAGGCCGACATGCCAATTGGTGTCGTTAATTCTCCACCAATCGAAATCAATATGGAAAGGGGTCTGAAGAGTTGGTTTGATGAGGCTGAATTTTTTAACTTCAGGCATTTTCTGCCTCCGGTTCAGCCAGGCGATAATGCAAATCGCCCACATGTTTATAATTGGAACTGCCAGTTAAAAATGCCAGCAATGCTCCAGGAGGGCAGCGGCGAATAATATTTAACGCTGAATACAGTTCCTGTGCATGAACATGACCCTGCACATTGAGTTTGACAAGTTCGCGCATCATGTCGGCAACCAACTGGTCAAACGGAAGGTGCTGTTTTGCGACCTGCTCACAGGCTTCATCGACGGCGGATGGATCGGGCACCGCAACCACCATACGCTCGTTGAACTCTGCAGAAAGGTTTTGCTTAAGCATCGCAAACACAATCATGCCATCGCTTCCCACCAAAACTGTCCGCACCCAATCGCGAGTTGGGCGGCGAATCCTGGGTGTCACGATCACCTGTCCAGGCTTTTTCCCCTTTGCCACCGTAATCAGACTTCCAGGGATCAAACCGTACTTTTGATAAAGGGCAGAAAGGCCAGATACATAACCGTGCTGGCGAACAACCCAGGCTTGGATTTCGTCCCTGGATTGCCCGTCCACCAATGTAAAGCGAACGCGGGAGAACTCGTAGGCAGTCGGGAATAAACCCCGAACACGGGCTGAAACCGGGAGTGTACCTGCCCGCCAATGGGGGTAATTCAGGCTGATTGTCACCTCCCCAGCTTCTGCTGCGGGGATTTGATTTTCAGCAAGTTCATCGTCCAATTCAGCTTCCAGGGCAAGCATTTCACGAGTCAGGATGGCGCGGTTGTATGGAATTTCAATATAGCGCAATGGAGCTGGGATTTGCTGCACATCCTGAGGCTCGAGACGTTTCAAAAACCACAACACCTCTCCTGCCGGACCGACCTCATCAAAGCGGCCATCATCCTGCAAGGCATGGTTCATCGAGAATTCAACCAATTTTGGATTGACATTCCCGGATATATCCAATTGGTCGATCAGAGCCGATGTGGTGAGCGGCCTGCCTGCGGCTGCCTCATCCAGTACAGCCTCGGCCAGGTTAAGCTGACCGACGTTGATATCCACCAGTAGAGCACATGGGAACCAGCGTGCTGCAACTTTCACCAAATCATCATCAGCAGACAAGGCTTTATCCAGTTTCTGCTCTAATTCAGAGCCGTATGTCTTGATGATGTTATCAAGGTTTAGCATCGGGTCATCAATTGAAATTTCCACCGGTTGATTTAACTTGTGGTTTGCAAGACCTGCAGCCACCAGGCGGGAGGAGCCATCCTCAAATTCCACCTCGACGACTTCAAATTCACCCATCGAAGGATTTACCCCGGGACGTGAGCTAGTAATTATCCCTTTTTTCCAATCAAGTGCAGGAAAAACAAGGCTCTCCCCCACCATATAATGCCCTTCAGGCATGTACACCTTACCGATTGAGCGCTGCCGGTTGACCAACGCTTCACGCTCGTTGCGGATGCGCTCACCAATTAAAACCGGGACAAGTTCCTTCTCGGTTAGAGGCGTCTCGTTTTCGAATAAATAGGTGCTAAGGAATTCCAAGTCTTTCTTATCGAGGAAAAAAGTCTGCCAATAGTCCGGAGGCAAACTAAATGGAACACTTGCCATAAATAGCCTTTTATATTTTTAGAATACCCACAGGGGGCGAAATAATTGGAAGAATCGTCCAGAACATTATAATTATACCCCACCTTGACAGGCCCTCTTGCTTGACTTAGGATAGGCTCAGGAATATGCACCCGGCAGGGTGAGACCCTAGGACTACCGGGAATTGTTGCGGAGGTCAGGATGCGCATTGGCATGATGGCAGATGTTTATAAACCGCATGTCAGCGGGATCACCAATTTTATTTCATTGAATAAACAGTATTTGGAAGAAGCCGGGCACGATGTTTTTATTTTTACGTTCGGGGATATCGATTATCATGACGAAGAGACAAATATTATTCGCTCCCCGGGACTTCCCCTGGTGGATACCGGGTATTACCTGAATTTCCGTTACAGTCGAAAAGCGAAAGCGCTTCTCCAGACCATGGACCTGGTCCATGTCAACCACCCTTTTCTTAGTGGTCGGCTGGCGTTGAACTATTGTCGTCCATTGCACATTCCCATCGTATTTACCAATCATACCCGGTACGATCTTTACGCCCAGGCATACCTGCCGCTCCTCCCGGAAGAGATTAGCGCCAGCTTCCTGCAAAGTTATATGGCCCCATTCTGTACTGCCGTGGACCTGGTCGTTTCCCCCTCGCCAGGGATGGCGGATGTGCTGCGCAAATTAGGGGTAACCAGTCCCATCGAAGTGGTACCCAATGGAGTCGAATTAAAACGGTACCAGCAGCATTTTGAAGACTGCCGTCCCGAGTTTGGTTTCAGTTCGCAGGATATTCTGTTGATCTATTCCGGGAGATTGGGACCGGAAAAAAGCGTGGACTTTTTATTGCAGGCATTTGGGGGAGTTGCCGAAGCAATAAAGAATGTCTATTTATTGATCCTCGGGGGGGGACCTGAGGAGGAAACCCTAAAAAAACTCGCAATCGAATTGAGGGTAGAGGAGCGGGTCCGCTTTTTGGGGATGGTGCCTTACGATCGAATTCCCCAGTACCTAACCATGTGCGACGTATTTGTGACTTCATCAGTAACTGAAGTCCATCCCCTTTCAGTGATCGAAGCCATGGCATCCGGGCTCCCTGCTTTGGGAATTCATTCAGTGGGTGTGGGAGATACCATCGAAGATGGTATTACCGGCTTGCTTGCAAGTCAAAACCAGGCTGCGTTCGCTGCCAAGCTCACCCGACTTTGCCTGGACCGCAACCTACGAAATAAAATGGGATTGGCTGCCCACAAGGCATCAGAAAAATACGCCATAGAACGGTTCATCAAGATCATGGTTGCACACTACGAGCGTTTGGTTTCGGCAGCATTGCCCCGCCGGCGAAGTTTAAGTTCCCGCATTCGAAGCCTCGTGGAGAAATTGCGTATATGAGCAATCGCAGGCAAACCATCGGTCACTGGGGTGAAGATACCGCAGCAGATTACCTGTCTGCAAAGGGGTACTCGATACTGGCGCGAAACGTGCATTTTGCGCACGGTGAAATTGACATCGTCGCCAGTAAGGATGAACTGCTGATATTTATCGAAGTAAAAACCCGAAGTTCCCATTCTTTTGCGTTTCCCGAAGATGCTGTCACGCGTCGAAAACAGGTATTCATGCTATCTGCAGCGGAAGAATATCTACAGGAACATCCAGAAACCGGGGACAGTTGGCAATTTGACGTGATCGCCGTGGAAGGTATCCCTGGTGGGGAAGCGTCCATCGAGCATTTCGAAAACGTGATCACCTAACTATATATATGAAACCCCCCTTGATTATCGTTGTAGGCCCTACTGCAGTCGGCAAAACCGAAGTGTCCATTCAATTAGCCAAACGGCTGGATGGTGAAATTGTATCGGCGGATTCACGTCTTTTTTACCGGGGGATGGACATCGGTACTGCCAAGCCCACATCCGGGGAGCGTTCCAAGGTTCCGCACCATTTAATTGATGTTGCTGACCCGAACGAGACTTGCAGCCTGGCAGTTTTCCAGCAGCTTGCTTCTCACGCAATATCTGACATCCAGAAGCGTAAAAAAATTCCTTTCCTGGTAGGAGGGACCGGTCAGTATATTCACGCGGTGGCATTCGGTTGGGTACCACCAGTCACAAAACCCGATAATCATCTCAGGGAAGTGCTGGAAAAGCTGGCAAGATCCAGGGGGAATATTTGGCTCCACCAATGGCTGGTGATTTTGGATCCTGTGGCAGCCCAGTCGATCGACCCGCGCAACCTGCGCAGGACAGTGCGGGCACTGGAAGTGATCTTCTCATCCGGAAAAAGGTTCTCTGAACAACGCAGTCATGGTGAGAGTTCCTATCGACTGAAGATGATCGGCTTGAACCGCCCGCGCACAGAACTTTACGCGCGTGTAGACGCGCGCATCGAATCCATGTTTAGCGCTGGTTTTCTTAATGAAGTGCGCAGCCTGCTCGAATATGGATATTCCCCCGAATTGCCGTCCATGTCATCCATCGGCTACCGTGAATGTATTGCAGTTCTGCACGGCGAACTAAGCGTGGAGGAAGCCAAAGTCCGGATGCGGCGATCAACGCGCGTTTTCGTACGGCGGCAGGCCAACTGGTTTAAGGAAGATGATAATAATATCCGCTGGTTCGACGCAGGGAATGAAAATTTGGATGAAATCGAAAAAGTTATCCGGGCTTTCCTAAATGGACCGAATGACCTGCCCGGTTAATTCGCGGAAATGCATATAATCCTCTTGAAGAACTTTCAGATCTTTCAAATATTTTCCGGTATTTTGAACCTACCTGCTATTAATGTTCAATAACAAATCTGCGCATGAAATTACTTGTCGGGCAATTCATAAACAGCATACCGGGAATTCCATTCAACTCCTATCAGATTCCACCAACCTGCTTAAAGCAAGTTGGCCTTGGAGAAAAATAATGAGTCAAAAGCTTTCCATAAATTTACTAAATCTAATTCTTTCCATATCCGATGCCATGGACCTGGCAAGTCCTGATTTATCCCTGCACCAGTTGCGAACATCATTCATTGCCTGGGAATTAAGCAAAGCTGCCCAACTTCCTTCAGCAAACACGGACCAACTCTTTATTGCATCCTTGCTGCACGATATCGGAGCCTTATCTCTTGAAAACAAGATCGATATCCACCAAGGAATCGTCAGCGATCTAGAAATCCATTCCAGGTTGGGGGAAAGAATACTCAAGCATGTCCCCATGTTTGAACCCTCAGCGGAGATTGTGCGTTTCCATCATACCGAATGGCAGGCAATCAAAGGAATAACAACGGAACCACAGATTAATTCTTCGCAGATCCTATTCCTAGCCGATATCCTCGAAAGGGCGATCGACCGAAAAACATACATTCTCCACCAGGTTGAAGGATTAATTCTAAAGATCAATTCTATATCCGGGACCGGACTTGATCCCGAGGTAGTACAACTCTTTAGATCGATCGCGGGCCGAGAGGAATTTTGGCTTACCCTCGTTTCGCCAAGACTGTATTCGCATTTATTACGAAATTGGCCCAGTCGAATGATAGAAGTGGATTTGGAATTCCTAATAAACCTTTCGGAATTATTTAGAAACATCATTGATTTTCGGTCCAGGATCACTGCCACCCATTCCATGGGGGTGGCTACAGCCTCATCCATATTATCCAGGCTCAAGGGGTTGGCTGAGACCGAAGTTGGCTTAATGGAGGTGGCAGGTAATTTGCATGACCTTGGGAAAATGGTAATTCCAAATTCAATTTTGGACAAACCCGAATTGCTTAACAAGGAAGAAACCGCCATCATGCGGCAGCATACCTATTTCACGTATACAATTCTCAATTCGGTTGGAGGAATTTCAGCGATCGCCGAATGGGCCGGATTTCACCATGAGCGGTTGGATGGGTCCGGTTATCCTTTCCATCTTTCAGCCGAAAAACTTGATATTGGCTCCAGAATTATGGCCATCGCAGATATTTTTACAGCGTTATCTGAAGAGAGAATTTATCACAAGGAAATGAGCCAGCAAGAAATTTTGACTAAAATACACGATTTATGCAAGATGAATTTCCTGGACGAAACCATATTTCAAATACTTGATGCTAATTATGATGAAGTGTTCACCTTAACACAGAAGAAACAAATAGAAGCCAAAGAATATTACAGTATGGAGTTCGCTAATAGATAGGTTGCCCATCCAGGAAACACAGGGTGGGACCTACTTGCCTCGAATTAGATATAAAAATAACTGGGATCAATCTGTTTGGTAGAACCAATCATTTAGTTAGGAATCAGACTTATCATTGGGAAGTCTCTTGTCAAGAATCAAACAAAAACCCGGCGGTGAGGCCGGGGTTCTGTTTGATTATGCAGGCTGAGGGGTGCCGCTCTTTTTGGGGAACGGGGGCGGGAAGATCTTTTCGAACTCTTCACGCGTAAGGGTCTCCACTTCGAGGAGTTTGTTGGCAACGGCATCCAATTCTTTTCGATATTTTTTCAGGATCGTAAGCGCTTGTTGGTAGGAATCATCCACAAGCTTGCGCACTTCATGGTCGATCTGCTCCGCCACGGCTTCAGAATAATCGCGCTGTTCAGAAATTTCACGTCCCAGGAAGATGAGTTCTTCCTTCTGGCCATATGTCATCGAACCCAGTTCAATGCTCATACCCAGTCGGGTAACCATGGTTCGAGCGATCTTCGTCACGTTTTCCAGGTCATTCGAAGCACCGGAGGTAATATCATCAAAGACGATCTGCTCGGCTGCACGACCGCCAAGAAAGAGGGCTAATTGAGCCAGCATCTTCTTGCGGGAAGTGAGGGTGCGATCATCGGTGGGACGGTTCCAGGTTAATCCACCCGCCTGACCGCGACCGACAATGGTGATCTTTTGCACCGGGTCAGCTTCCGGGATGGCATTTATGACCACTGCATGACCCGCTTCGTGATAAGCAATAATGCGTTTTTCTTCTTCGCTGATCAACCGCGATTTGCGCTCGGGACCCATGATCACGCGTTCGATCGCTTCTTCCAGTTCAGGCTGGCCGATCATCTTTTTGTTGCGACGAGCTGCTAGTATGGCGCCTTCATTTATCAGGTTCTCGAGATCGGCTCCGACGAAACCGGGGGTACCGCGTGCGATGCTCCCCAGATCAACGGCTGGCTCAAACGGCTTGCCGCGTGCATGAACTTTAAGAATTGCTTCACGCCCGCGCATATCAGGCCGGTCGAGGGTTATGCGGCGGTCAAAGCGACCAGGACGCAGAAGAGCCGGGTCAAGAATGTCGGGGCGGTTGGTGGCAGCAACAACGATCACGTTCGTATCTGTATCGAAGCCGTCCATTTCCACCAACATCTGGTTCAGCGTTTGTTCGCGCTCATCGTGCGACCCACCCAAACCGGCGCCGCGCTGGCGTCCAACTGCATCAATTTCATCTACAAAAACGATACAGGGAGAATGGCGTTTGGCCTGATCGAACAGGTCGCGAACACGGCTGGCGCCCACACCGACAAACATTTCAACGAACTCGGAACCGGAAATCGAGAAGAAAGGCACACCCGCTTCTCCGGAAACAGCTTTGGCAAGCAACGTCTTCCCGGTACCGGGAGGGCCAACCAGCAGGACTCCTTTCGGAATTCGAGCTCCCAACTGGATGAATTTCTGAGGTTCCTTCAGAAACTCAACCACTTCCTTTAATTCTTCCTTTGATTCATCCACACCGGCTACATCCTCGAAAGTCACCGTGGGATGTTCGCCGCTAAACATGCGCGCCTTGGATTTTCCAAAAGCCATGGCAGCGTTATTACTGCCCTGGGCTTGTCGGAAAATGAACCAGAATAGCCCACCGATCAACAGGACCGGGATGATATAAGAGGCAAGAGTCAACAATCCTGCCCAGGGACTGGGCGGGTTGACCTCGATGGAAACTCCTGCCAGTTGTGTGGGTGTAACCCCAAATGCCAGCAATTGTGAAACCAGGGTTGTTTCCGGCTCCTTGCGAGCCGTTTGCTCAATGGGACCACTGGCGCTGGAAGAAACCACTTGCAGACTGTTGTCATCATTGACAACAATCCGTGTGATTGTGCCAGCCTGGATCTGCTGGGCAATCTCGCTGATGGTCAACGGCCCTTGTGTGTTTGGCTGCGGACGGACGTTAAAATAGACCATCGCCACGATTGCTATGAAAAGCAGGAGATAAATTATATAGGACTGATTGCGTGAATTCACATGGACCTCCTGTCCGTGCAAAACAGATTATACCAACCTATATAGGTCTCAGCCAGATTCGACCAATATGTTATATAAAGTTCTAATATATTTATCAAATTTATCCGAAATTTGACATTGGCAATCCAAAAAGCCGGCTTTTTTTGACTTTAATAATTTGTGATTGAGAAAGAAGTGGTTGAATAATGGGTAACATATGCTGATACGCACAAATATCCTCTCACACAAACTAAATAAAAATCCAATGCTGCACTGGAATGCTGGTCAGCTATTTGTGGTAAACTTAATCAAACCAGGTGGCATATGAGCGAAAAAAACACAAAGGTAATCCTCTGTATTGAAGATGAACAAGAAATGATAGACCTGATTCGCTTGATCCTGAGCCGCCGAGGTTTTGAAATACTTGGCGCCAACGGGGGCAAGGAAGGTCTTGAAATGATTCGTAAAACTCATCCCGACCTGGTTCTGCTCGATTTAATGATGCCTGAAATGGATGGATGGGAAGTCTATCAGCAAATGAAGGCAGATGAGACCACCCGCGATATTCCGGTGATCGTTGTCACCGCCAAAGCTCAAAGCATTGACAAGGTGCTTGGGTTGCACATTGCCAAGGTTGATGATTATATCGCCAAGCCTTTCAGTCCCCAGGAATTATTAGCAAGTGTTGATACTGTGCTAGGACGAAAGCAAATCGCCTAAGCCAATGCCATCATCACGGGGCGCATCCAACGCCCCGTTTTGTTATTCATATGACCACAATCCAACTCAAAAACATAAATCGACCGCTTCCCACCCGGTTACAAGCTCAATATTGTGACAGTTTCCTTTGCAGGTTGCGGGGCCTGATGTTCCGGTCCAGCTTACCCTCAGACAAGGGCATCCTGCTCGTTGAAGGACGCGACAGCCGGTTGGATACCTCAATCCATATGCTGTTCGTTTTTATGGATCTGGCGGTCATTTGGATTAATTCCGAAAAGGTTGTCGTGGATACGGTATTGGCGCGTTCCTGGCGACCTGCATACATGCCGAGTCACCCAGCCAGGTATATCCTGGAGATCCACCCGTCCCGGCTGGTTGAATTTAGCAATGGCGACCACATCGAGTTTCAAAATGTATAAAAGAATAGCTGTTTACATGCTGGGCATCTTCCTTGTATTAATTTCCACAACCCACGCAGCAGCGCAAACACCCACCCCTCCTCCCACCGGACCAGTCTATATCGTGGTGTCAGGAGATACGCTTTATGATATTGCCATTCGTTTCAACGTCACCGTTGATGAAATCGTTTCTGCCAACAGCATGACCAGCCAGGATATATTTGTGGGGGACCACCTCATCATTCCCGGACTGACAGGTCTATCCGGAACATTGATAACGGAACCAGTCCCATTTGGGGAAAGCTTACAGAGCCTGAGCCGCCAATACCGGGTTGACCCTGGCCTGCTCATAAAACTCAACCACCTTGTCAGCCCTGCGGAATTGTACGCCGGGTACAATCTCGTTCTACTGCAACAAGAAGAACTGCCTGCATTAACAGCCAGGACCTCCCTTGCCAAGGGTGACACCATGATCGAGTTAGCAGCCAGGGAAAATACAGACCCGTGGACAATCTCAGGACTCAATGGTCTCGCCGAACCCCAGGCAGGCCTCCCAGGCGATCTTCTTTACCTTCCCTTCGGGACTTCCAGTACTGCTCCAACCGGGATTCCTGCCGCACTCTCCTCCGCAATGGTTGATCCATTACCGATCATCCAGGGAGCCACAGTCCAGGTCAAAGTAACAACAACCGAGCCGGTAACTTTGGGCGGTATGCTGGTAGATCACCCCCTGCACTTTTTTCCACAGGGGGATGATTCACAGGTAGCTTTGCAAGGTGTTCATGTCATGACAGAACCGGGCCTCTACCCACTTCGAATTGACGTCACGCTCGAAGATGGCTCGGAACAATCATTCGAGCAAATGGTGCTGGTCAAGTCGGGGGACTTCCTTACTGAGATCATCACCGGAGTGGATCCATCCACCATTGACCCCGCCGTCACCGATCCTGAAGACGCGTGGCTGCTTTCCCTGGTGACCCCAGTCACACCTGAAAAATACTGGCAGGGAAAATTCCAGCTGCCGGTTGCCGATGACAATTTCTGTATTAAATCAAAATATGGCAACCGGCGGACCTATAATGCGGGTGCGTTATCCGGGTTTCACAGCGGGATCGATTATGGTGTTTGTTCCGTGGCTCATCCCTTTGACGTCTATGCCCCCGCGGATGGTGTGGTGATGTTTACCGGACTTAAAACTGTACGCGGCAATGCCACCATCATTGACCATGGCCAGGGGGTATACAGCGGGTTCTATCACCAGGCAGAAATTTATGTTTCCAGCGGCGACCGTGTAACCGCGGGGGAATTGATCGGAAAAATCGGCGATACCGGGCGTGTCACCGGACCTCATTTACACTGGGACTTGTGGGTAAACGGCATCCAAGTAAACCCTACTACCTGGTTGGATGAAATTTTCCCCCATTAGTTGCGGTTCAATTCCATTTGCCCCATTCCCAAAAGTCCACCCCATCATTCAATTCAGCGTATTCCAATTTTGGAAAATAAATAATATTAGCGCCTTTCCGCATCTACCGGGTGTTCAGCATAATTCCAAAATCCCGCAATCCGTGATGCCACAAGCGGGCCGTGTTGTATAATCCAACCTAACATGCCAACCGCTGAGATAATCGCCATCGGCACCGAACTCCTGCTCGGCGAAACCACCGACACCAACACTCGCTATGTCGCCCGAGTGCTGCGAAGCCTTGGAATTGACCTGTTTCGCGCACAGACCATCGGTGACAACGCCAGCCGCATCTCCGAGACGGTGCGCCAGGCATTGGACCGGTCAGATATCGTTATCACTACGGGAGGGCTCGGACCTACCGTTGACGATCCCACCCGGAAAGCCATTGCTGATTCCATGGGGTTACCGCTTGAGTTTCACCCGGAACTCTGGGAACAGATCACTGCCCGGATTGCACGATATGGTCGCACACCCACGGAGAATCAAAAGAGGCAGGCTTTCGTTCCCAAAAACGCCATCATCATTGAAAACCCGGTCGGTACTGCGCCAGCATTCATTGTGAATGCTGCCTCTTTCCAGAAAGCGGAATCCAGGACAGGAAAACAGAAAAAAATCATCATTTCTCTTCCCGGCGTGCCACGCGAAATGGAAACCTTAATGACCATTGCAGTTGTTCCATTTCTGCAAAAGCACTATGACCTGCATGCGGTGCTAAAAATTCGGACTCTGCACGTCAGCGGCCTTGGTGAAGGGATGATAGACGATCAAATCGGCGACCTGGAATCCCTCGCCAACCCAACCGTGGGCCTGGCTGCACATTCCGGGGTGGTGGACATCCGCATCGCAGCAAAAGCTGAAACAGATAGCGAAGCAACTCACATGATCTCCCTGGTGGAAAAGGATCTGTACCAAAGATTGGGAAATAATATCTTCGGAGTGGATGGTAGTACGCTGGAAAGCTGTATGCTTGACGCAATTTCGCAGCGAGGCTGGAGCCTGTCTTGTTATGAAATCAACCTGGAGGGTATCCTGCTGAAGCGATTCTCCCAGGCCGCCCACCCTGCCTTCGTGGGCGGAGAGAATACCAAAGATGTTTCCAAGGACCTGGCTGCTGGCAACCAATCCACCCAGGAAAAGTATAAGTCGTCTGCCGGATTGGGTATCTCGTACTCGCAGAAGGATAATAAACAAGATGTACATATCGTGCTCACCACCCCTGTTGGAGCTTCAGACCATCACCTGACTTATGGGGGTCACCCAGGAAATGGCCGGCGCTGGGCAGTCAACATGGCAATGGATTTAATGCGCCGCAAGGCGCAGGAGACCGATTAATGCCGCCATCATCGACAAAATCGCTGGGAAAATTCGTGGCGGGTTTTTGGGTTGTCAACCTGGTATTAGGAATCCTCGTCATTGGTGCCTGGCTGCTCTCTGCAAACCCTGCTGTGCGGGCGTTTTTTATCAGTCCCACTCCCACTTTTACAGGAACATCGACACCCACATTGACTCTCACGTCCACCAGCACATTTACCCCGTCGGCAACAGGGACGCCAACATCACCGCCAGTTCCATCAGAAACATTCAGCCCCACGGACACCCCCACCGAAACGGTGACACCGGTTCCATACAGCGAGGGACCGATCATCATCGGCCATACTGTACAAAACCGCCCGCTGGAAGTTTATCGGTTTGGAACCGGACCGACGGAGCGCTTAATCGTGGCCGGGATGCACGGAGGCGGTGAATATAATACGATCCAATTGGCCGACTTGCTGATCGCCTACTTAAAGGAGCATCCTGAAATCGTTCCAGCTGACAAGGAACTTTACATTTTACGCGACCTGAACCCGGATGGGGAAGCGCGGGCGCATAATTACCTGGGCCGGGCAAACGCCAATGGCGTCGATCTCAATCGCAACTGGGATGCCAATTGGCAAAAGGAATGGCCGCGAACCGGCTGTTGGACCCAAACTTACGTAACCGGTGGGAAAGGACCAGCCTCCGAACCAGAGACGAAAGCGCTGGCAGCATTTATCGGAAGCCACCATTTCGACGCATTAATTAACTACCACAGCGCAGCCCTGGGTATTTTTGCAGGCGGCCTCCCTCCCGACGATTATTCCATCCGGTTGGCAAAAGCGGTCGCTGCAGTGACAACATATTCCTATCCTCCCATCAACTCAGGGTGTGTATATACCGGGGGATTCACCGATTGGGCTGACGAAAAGGGCATCGCCGCCTTGGACGTTGAACTCACCAATCACACCGATACCGACTACGAGATGAATTTGAAAGTCCTCGAGACCCTTCTAAATTGGCAGCGGTAACTCCAGTCAAAGCGGCACAATGAGCGCTGAAGGTTTTCTCAGGTAGAATTATGGCAAATAGGAGCGAGAATGACCAAATCTGCTGATCTTCTTCTCATTAATGCCATCGTCCTGACCATGGACGAGGAAATGCACCAATTTGAACCGGGTGCCGTAGCAGTAAAAAAAGATACCATCATGGCTGTTGGCCACGAAGCCGAGATCCGAAAACAGTTCCCCAAAGCAAATATCATGGATTGCGGAGGCAGGGTTTTAATGCCCGGGTTGGTCAACGCCCACACTCACGTCCCGATGACATTAATGCGCGGCCTGGCAGATGATTTGCGCCTGGATGTTTGGCTGCAGGGTTATATCTGGCCGGTGGAACGCGAATTCGTTTCACCGGATTTCGTTCGCCTAGGGACCCAGTTGGCTTGCGCAGAACTCATCCGCACCGGGGTTACCTGTTTTGCCGATATGTACTTCTTTGAGGAGAACGTCGCAAAAGCCACTGCGGAAGCAGGTCTGCGCGCAGTTTGCGGGCAGACAGTTCTAAAATTCCCGGCACCGGACGCGGTTTCTTTCGAAGACTCCCTCGCCGCTGCACGGGAATTTATTATTAGTTGGAAAGGCCATACCTTGATTACCCCATCGGTATCCCCGCATGCCCACTACACCTGTACTCCAGAGATATTACGCGCTACTGCCCAATTGGCGGTGGAGTTCGACGTTCCATTGCACACGCATATATCCGAGACCTTCCTGGAGGTCGAAAATATGCGCAGGGATAATGGAATGCCAGTGGTCCCATATCTTAAGAAACAAGGCTTGTTCGATGCCAAAGTATTGGCAGCGCACTGCACCCACATAGACGAAGGGGAGATGCGCACCCTGTTGCATGCGGGGGCGGGTGTAGCACATAACCCTTCGTCGAATTTGAAACTGGCCTCCGGGTTTGCCCCAGTCCAAAAAATGTTGAACCTGGGGATGGACGTGGGAATCGGCACAGATGGCCCCGCCTCGAATAACGACCTGGATATGTTCGAAGAGGTGCGCCTGGCAGCCTTTGTCGCCAAGACAGTCAGTAACGATCCCACCGCCCTCCCGGCAGCTACCGCACTTCAGATGGCCACCCGGTTGGGAGCGCGAGCTCTTCACCTTGGACCGATTACTGGAAGTCTTGAACCCGGTAAGCGCGCGGACTTAATTCTTGTGGATATTTCACCGCTCCATAATTCTCCGCACTTCCGTCGGGACCCTGACAACATATACTCGCAACTTGTCTATGCTGGGAAGGCTACCGATGTGACCGACGTAATGGTAAATGGAAAATGGTTGATGCACGATCGCGAGCTTCTTACGCTCAACGAAAAGGATTTGATCAGCTTTGCCCAGGAATATGCCCGCAAAATTGATGTATTCCTGATGGCTCGTGAACAATCGGTATTCTCAAAATTGGTCGCCCTGGGAGGTTCTGCGGAGGAAGAATCATTTGAAGTCCAGGTCAAGGTAAAGCTGGAAGACCCGGCACCCGTTCTCAAGGCGCTCAAAAAAAACGGCATCAATATCCTGATCAAAAAGCATTACCACCAGCACGATATCTATTTCTCCTTTGCCGACACAGAGCAAGGATGGTTGCGTTACCGTGAAGACGAGATGATCGATGATAAGGAAAAGATTACCGGGGTAAGAGGCCGTTTGACCTTGATAGGACCATCCCGGGAAGGAGATTTTGCACACGATGTGCTGCTCAGCCGCATTCGCTATTTTGCTCCGGCAGCCAACAGCCTGAGGTTTTATCGCGAGTACTTTAAGCCTGTGAGCGAAATTGCCGTAGATAAGGATCGTCAGCGCTGGCTGGTGCGATACAAGGATGAGGAGTTTTTCATCAACCTGGATCGCGTCGAGAACCCCGACTTGGGCTACTATCTCGAGATCAAGAGCCGCACCTGGAGCCGCCGTGACGCCGAAGAAAAAGCCGATTGCTCCTCGGAATTGATCCTTCTACTGGGAGGGGCGCTCGAGAACACGATCACATTGGATTACGTAGAGATTGCTGCCCAGGGATAAATCCGCCCAGGGAATAATCATCCTATTTGACATCTTGCCTTACCGCCAGGGGTTATATATTAGACACATTCGCCGATTTATCAGGTGCCTAACGGAAGGTGGAAACGATGCGCAAATTCTTTACTGTGATTGCCAGGTTCATTGCCGGGATATTTGCACTTTTTTTTGTGATCACCACGATCCTGGCAATTGTGCTATCCGACCTTAATGAGAAGATTTTTGATGCCCGTCTTTATAAAAACGCCCTTGACGAGCAAAACCTATATGCCCGCCTGCCCGAGATCGTGGGTATGGCGATAACAAGCGATTTTTTAAGCAACCCGTGTGCCGAGAATCAACTTGTTTGTAGTATTGACGGAGCTTCCCCGCAGCTTCAAGCCTGCCTGACTACCGCTCTTGGAGCAAATGCATATGACGCAATCGGGAGCGGAAGACGAAACCCCACTAGCAGTGAACTTCAGCGCTCGCAAAACTGCCTTGACCTATATGGATCCAAGGAAACAGCCAAGTCCCAAACTGATGCAAGCGGGGGCGGGATGCCGTCCATATTCCAAAATCTCACGGCCGCAGACTTTCAAGCCATTCTCACAAATATTCTTCCCCCAGCCACTTTAAAAACCATGGTCGAAAGCACCATCGATCAGATATTTGCCTATCTAAATGGAAATACAAACACGGTGGCTGTCCCTTTGGGTGATCTGAAAGAACGCCTTTTGGGACCAGCCGGGAAAGACCTCATCATGCAACTACTGCTCGCTCAACAACCCTGCAGCGACCAAAACCTGGAGCAGTTGATCACTGGTGACAGTAGCAATGGAATGGTTTTGTGTAGGCCTCCAGAAGATATGGTATCCATCGTAAGCGCAGTACTACCGGATTTACTTAAATCGATCGTGCCACAAATACCAGACAAGGCTGTTATCATCAAACCGTCCGCATCTGGAACTGTAACGTCTGGAGCCGGTCCTTTTGGTTCAGACCCAATTTCCACTATCAGTACAATCCGGCTTGTCATGCGTCTGAGTCCGCTTGTGCCGTTTATATTCATGCTGCTTGTGACGATATTTGCCGTGCGAGATCTTAAAAGCTGGATGCGCTGGTGGGGCATTCCTTTCGTCGTTTCGGGAGCGGCAACCCTTGGGTTGGGAATTTTGGCAGTACCGGGTCTAAATATGGTCTGGAATTGGATTATTGTTCCACGCATACCACCCTTCATTCCGCCAGATATATCCGGGATCGGCTTGGAATTTCTACGATCCATCATTCACGGTCTTTCAGTTTGGATCATTTTCCCGGCCATCTTGTTGATCATATTCGGACTGGCAGGTTGGATTGGCGCATCCTATGTCAAAGTTAAGAGTAAACAAGATGCATCTGTCATTCCTGTGCCTTTATCCTGATCACCACCAACAACTGGTTGGGGACAACCCAGGTGAATAATCCCAGGTCCTCACGAAAGTACCCATGAGAAGGATCGTCACTCCCCTATTGGGGATAATCCTGGCAAGCATGGCTTGCGCCTCCCTTCCCCTAGTGAGGACTTCTCAAGGTACACCCGCACCAATACCTTCCCTTAAGACATCCCCCTATAACCTGGGAAGAACTCTTTACGGCTTTTTCCCATCCCCGCCCGAAGCGACAACCCAAAGCATCTTTGACACCTACAAAGCAATTGGTCAGCATGGGGATGTCGTACTCCTCCAACAGAACATTCCCTGGGAGGCATTTACCAACAGCACGGATACCGAAAGCCAGTTTATTGCAGATATCCGCAATCAGTACATTCTCGCGTATCAAAATGGGCTGGAGGTGCTATTCGTGGTGGATCCGCTCAACGGGCTGAACAGGCGCGAATTCCAAGGCCTCCCAACCGGGTGGAAAGCCAATTTCGCCAACCCGCAGGTTCGCTCCGCCTTCAGTAACTATACTCTCCGCATTGTGCGGGAATTCCATCCCAAATATCTCGGACTGGGTTCCGAGATCAACACCTACAACGACACTCACCCAGATGATTTCTCCAATTACCTTAGCTTATACAATGAGGTGTATGCGCAGGTGAAGGCAGTAGCACCGGAAACCATAATATTTGTCACCTTTCAATGGGAGGAACTCAATAACTTGATCCCGTCGGTTGCCCAAGGAGAACCATATTCGGTGAACTGGGACCAGATGGAACAATTCGAGCCAAACCTGGACCTTTGGGCAATCTCCTCCTATCCATTCGTAATTTTCCCCTCAGGCGCTGCAATTCCCGCTGATTACTATACCCCGCTGCTCACAAGGACATTAAAACCATTGGCAGTTGCCGAGGGCGGATACACCTCTGAACCGGTAGGTTCATTTCCCGGTGATCCGCAATCACAAATGGACTACCTGAATGCCATCCACTCCCAAATCGGAGGAAGCCGGTTGACTTTTTGGATATACCTGCTTATCAACGATTTCAACCTGGAATCTTACGCACACTTGATGAACCAGAATGGACAAGGGGAAGATGTCAACACGCTTGGCATGTTTGCTTCTGTTGGATTGACCAGGTCTGATCGAACGCCTAAGCCTGCCCTTGCGGTATGGGATGCATTCAGGGAAACCCCGTAGGTCAAATATTAAGTCTAGGAAATTCCCCACGATGCTCCAGGACTGACCGCCTTGATGAAAAACCGGTTAAGATTTCAATCTTATTAGGGTGCACCTTATGAAACGTATTGTCCTATCAATTCTGGTAATCATCCTGGCAACGCTGGCATGCGGAAAGCCTATAGTCCCCAACACTCAGCCCACAAGCACGCATGCTGACAATGCTCCTGAAGCAAACCCTGATTTCACGATATCAGTTGAATATGCCATCCTGGGGGTGGCAGACGCATATGCCGCTGCAGGAGTGAGGTATGCCAAGCTCCAGAATGTCTTTGCGATCTGGGGGAACATTGAACCAGAAGCCGGTAAATTCCAATGGAAGCCCCTGGATGAGCTGGTTATCGAATACCAGCAGGCAGGTTTCACAGGTCTGCAAATGGACCTGTCAGCTCTTTCGCCGTGGGCTTCTTCGGTGCAACCAACACTTGGAAACCAAGGTGACCCGTTTCCGAAAGCGGAATACCTCGATGATTATGCCGCCTTCGTATCCGCCGTGGTCGAACGATATGATCGCGACGGCATTGACGATATGCCGGGACTGCTATATCCCATCCAGGACTATGGTATCGAGCGTGAATTCACCGGATTCTGGCCAGGCAGTGCGGAAGAATATATACGGCTGCTGCGAATCGCGTATCCTGGCGTCAAAGCTGCTGACCAGGAAGCAAATGTCATGCTCGTGGCTTTGCTGATGACAGATATTTTTGATGGATATCCCAGCGCAAATGAGATTCAGCAACGGCTGACACATGACCCAGGCTATATGCGAAAAAGGATTACTGACATCAAGGCAATCCTTGCAGCTTGTGATGTCTACGATATGGTTGATTTTCATTCCCTTGGTGACTATACAGAAATTCCTCTTACCACCGATTGGATCCGGATGGAGCTTAAGACAAATGGCTGCGGCGAAAAACCGATCTGGATCGGCGATGCTTTTCCGATGTCCGGGTTGGTCGGGTACGGTGGATTCATCCCCCCCATCCCATTTGCACCTGTCACCCTGGGCACACGGGATGCGGTTGTTGAACTGCTTCAATCGGTCGCCAATCCATCCGCAGAGGCGCATTCAACCAGTATGGCCTGGTTGTACACCGAGACAGCCATCGGGCTTACCAGGAAAATCATCGTTTCTGCAGGCGCGGGGCTGCGCGGCATCAATGTTGGCAACCTTGAAGACTGGAAAACGGGCAATCCTGGCGTTGATCAAGCAGCCGTGGGTGCCCTTGGTGGGTCGATGTTCATGGGTCTGACCGATACGACAACCACAAATGAAAAACCGGGAGGGATGCTACCTTATACTGGTCAGGATTGGAGCAGGGTTCGCCGCGCCGGTGAGCGGCGCCCAGCCTGGTTTGCCTTATCGCTAGTTATAGAAAAGATTGGTACTTTCACAGCCGTTCAACAAATTGATGCTGCAAGTCTCACGAGCAGCGCCCCGGGAACGGGAATTTGGGTCTACAGGTTCGAGACTCCCACAGGCCCCATATGGGTGCTTTGGTACGATGATGGCACCCTCCACCTTCCTGGGGATAAATCCCCTTCGGTGACCATTAACCTGCCGTTCGATGCTGCCTCTGCTCTCCTGACTATGATTCCCACCACCACTGGGGTTTCCGAGCCAGAGTCTCAAACCATCCACAGCGTTGGTGGGGTAATAAGCTTCACCGTGGGTGCAACACCGGTGTTCATCCAAAAAGCTCCGTAAAAATTACCGGGATCCTGTTCCAGTTATATTTTTCCTCACGCACCTGGCCTTAGGTAAAACATTATCCTCTCTTGCCAGGTGGGGTGGGATTCCCAGTTACTTGGGACAAAAAAATTCCTCCCCTGAAACGGGGTTCTCGCCTGGCAAACAAAATTGCCGCTTGAATCTGGCTGGAATAAGAATATAATTTTAATTGAAAACACATCCGCATATTATAAGGAGGTGTTATGAAAACCATCCGTCAGATCCTGAAAAAGAAGGGGCGCAAAACCTGGACGATAACCCCCGCGACCCGCGTTTTTGATGCCTTACAATTAATGGCCGAGAAAGATGTGGGGGCTCTACTTGTTGTGGAGGGAAAAACCTTGGTGGGAGTATTCTCAGAAAGAGATTATGCCCGCAAGGTAATTCTGCACGGAAAGAGTTCAAAAATCATGCGGGTAAGGGAGATCATGTCAGCGCCGCCCATATTTATTGCACCTGATAATCCTGTGGACCAGGGTCTCGCCCTCATGTCGGCCAAACATGTCAGGCATCTGCCGGTCATGGAAAAAGATCGGTTGATCGGGATTGTAACAATTGGCGACCTGGTCAGGTCTCTCATCGATGAGCAAAAAGTGGTCATTGACCACCTTGAGAAATATATTCTCTCCAATACAAGCATAACGTAATCCCACTTTTCCGATAATGCTAATTTACCTCTAAGGGCAATAGTTCTGTTGGTGTTCTTCGAAGGTTTCGGAAAAGTTATGCAAGCCGGATCCATCACATTTTGCCTGGAAATAGTAATAATTGCTTTGTGCTGGTTGAGCAACTGCCTCCAGCGCAGCCAATCCGGGGTTGGAGATCGGTCCGGGTGGCAGACCGGGATACAGGTACGTGTTGTAAGGGGAATCAATTTGAAGATCTTCAGCACTTAGCGGGTTGGTCCACCAGGTCCCCTGAGTAGTGTTATAGCCCAATGCGTATTGGATAGTCGGGTCGGTCTGCAGCATCATTCCTATTGCCAACCGGTTGAAAAACACCGAGGCGATCAGCGGCATTTCATCCTCAACCACCGCTTCCCGTTGGATGATAGAGGCCATCGTTACGGCTTGATAAAGGCTAAGCCCACGGCTTGCATATGTGGTGATCATGTCAGCGCGAAGATGAGTGTAAAAACTCAGTAAGAGGGTGGATACCAACTGGTCAGCCAATTGTATTGCGCGGCAGGATGTAAGAATCCGGGTAGAGGAACCCCTCTGCTGAAGCCCCGATTGGAAGCAGATTCTGATTGTCTACGGGGTTGGCTGCGGAAGCCAGAAAAGCCTCCGGCAGGAACTCCAACCCGGAAGTGGGGAGTGTAGCGGCAATTTCTTCGATTCGCCATCCAGGTAGGATGGTTAGAGTCACCTCAGTCAGGGTGGTTGACTTCAACATCTGGGCGATTTCAAGTCCCGTTTGCGCTGGACTGATCCGATAGGTGCCGGTCTGGATGACGGTATCCAATCCTGCCCATAACAAGTAAGTTCTGAACGTACTCGCGCTGCGGATCAGCCCTGCCTGTTCCAGCCGGTCAGAAATGGAAGACACACTTTCACCTGGCAGGATGGTAAATAATTGCTCTGCTCCCGCTGGATCCCGGGCTTGAGTGATATTCCCGGTATTCCAGACCAGGTCCACGCCATAACTAAATCGCTGCCAGATATTTAGAGAGGGACTGGGCTGACTAAAAGCCTGGCTGGCTGCCAACGGGATAAAGACAACCACAGCCACCAGGCTAAAGGCTGCCAGGAGTATCAACAAGAGTACCCACGGAAGACAGGAGGATCGGGATTTCATTTTTGCGGGTTCGCGTCCAGGTAAGATTGAAGGAGCACTGTGGCAGCGAGGGAGTCCAAATGCCCTCTTCGGTTTTTGCGTGAAACGCCCATGGTTATTCTGGCAGCACGTGCCTCCTGCGTGGAGAAGGATTCATCCCAGAACTCAACCGGTAGTTCGGTTTGTGAGGTTAATGCATGTGCAAAGCGCACCGCCCGACGACCTTCAAATGAGGGATTGCCTTCATCGTCCAGGGATTGCCCAACTACGATTTTGCCAACCTGGTTGGTTTTTGCTAATTCCGCCACCACTGCCGTGTCTATAAGGCGTGAGACATGCCTGAGTACCGTCAGCGGGTTGGCAATGCTGCCGGTGGGATCGCTTATGGCAATCCCGATGCGTTTGGATCCGGGGTCAACTGCAATAATTCTCATCAATTGGTTTTAGTAACCGTTATACGGAACGGGACTAGCGGCATCCAGGGCCACCACCCAGGCTGGATGACAATAATTGGCGAGTCTGCCAGGGGCAAAGTTTCTTTCAGAATTAATACTGCATCGACTGGCTTGCGCCCGATCGACAATTGAACCGCCTTCATGACATCCACCTGGGCGCGCAGTACCTGCTGACATTGCGCGTCCCAATGCGTCACCCCGTCCGATCCGGTATGGGGGGTGGTTGCGGAAAGCATAGACAGGCCGTTGAGAGCCCGGATGTATCCTTCCGGCAGGGCTGCATCCAGAGACACCTGTGCCAGGGAGATAACATCCGAATGATCAGCATATTGCGCCTGGCACTGCAAGCGTATGGAAAGCGAGAGTATGTCTCCGCTCTGTCCTTCAGCAGGGAAATAGATTTCAGAAAGCACCTGGGAAACATCAAGGGTATCGGGAAAATAGGTATCACCCGGTGCGAGGTTATTTTGAATGGAGGTTTTACATTCTTCGAGAATTTCGCCCAGTAAGGTTTTTCGGAGGCTTGACCGATCACCCGCCGTCTGGATTGCAGCGTTCTTATCCGAACCGCCTGTGGTTGGATCCGGATTGATAACAGCCAGGCTGGCACCCAGGTTACCTTCGAAGACAATCAAAGTATCAGCAGGCAGGTTGCCAGCGGAACCGGGTTCTTGCGCCTGGATGGGGACATCTACTGTTTTTCCAAATCCTGCTGCCACTATCGCATCCTCCATTGTGGAAAACCGGATTGGGGGATTTGCCTGAGTACTGATGACCGTGCCGCTTGGGATGCCAGTCAGATCGATGGTCAAATTTCGAAAGCGAGCAATGCCATTTGCCCGCCCCTGGGGGATGGCGACCATTCCGGTCACGCTGGCTGTTTTACTTTTTTCGATGATTGCCGAGCTCACGTAGGCTGGAAGGCTTCCATTCACCGTGAATGTGGTTATATTCCGGCTTGCGCTCATGCTTAGCGACAGGGTTTGAAGGCTGGTTGCAGGGCTTAATATGATGCTTGCCGAGGGAATGAATAGGGAAAAAACCGCCAGCATGGCGCCGACCCCCAACGTGAAAAACATGAAACGAAGACCGAAAAGAGACCTCCAATGCGCCTCTGGAGGAAAGGCTTCCCGCCGCATTTGCTCCAAATCGGGACGCTCATATCGACGGGTGGGTTTGGGTAATCGAGCTTCCCTTTCCCAAGGCTTGCGTTGAGCTGAGGCAATCCTGCCAAACGCCGGGATATTCAGCTCTTTAGCAGAGAGGCGTTGATCATTTGAGCGGGATACGATCGCCAGTTGTGAACCAAGAATGTCAGCATGGCGCTGAAGAAGACGGAGATCAAGAGTTCGCTCCAGGATACGGAAGTGTCGTGGAAATACAAGCAGGATGCGCTCCGTTTTGGCCCATGACATCTTGTCACGTACGGAACTTACATCGTCATGTGAATCCAGCTTGATGACTTGTGTCTTCATGCAGCCCAATTATAACTTCGAAAATTGAAGGCACTTCATGGAGGGAATAGGAGAACGATCCTTCAGTAAATGCGTCTTGTTCTTGCCAAGCAATTACAAAAAATAATTGATAATTCCTGGAAATTCAGCAAAAGATATCAATAAAGGTGTCATCCCTGCCGGGCTTTTAACAACACCTGCAATGTTGCCAATTTTCCCTGCTGGAGTCCCCAAATAATGGGATAATTATTATCAAGTCGCCGCATAACCAAACCATGAAAGAATTGATATCTAGCCAGTTGCTTTGCAATCATGAGAATTATGAAAAATCGATTGAAGGACCACATTTATCTTGGAATTATCTTCCTGCTTAGCATCTGTGGTGGTATCCTGGCAACTTACAGTACAGCAGATGGACCCTGGGGATACACTGATCCGGTAGTATATATTTCAACTGCGAACAGCATGCTTCACGGTATGGGATTGGGATACTTTGAAGGCAATGCCCAGTTCATCCATTTAACATGGTACCCGCCATTTTATTCTTTGGTGCTTAGCGTTATCGGTCTGACAGGAATAAACCTGGTCTCGGCAGCACGTTGGTTGAATATCCTGCTTTTTACGGGGACGATATTTATTGCAGGCTTGATCTTCCTGCGGTTCAGCCTTGTACCTGTCCTTGGAATAGTCGCCAGTATCCTTTTGCTCGCTTTCCCCCACATGCTGGAAATGTATAGCTCTTCCTACTCAGAACCTCTATTTATTTTCCTTTCCCTTGCCAGTGGCTTGTGTTTATTGTTCACACTAAAAAATCAGAACCCATCAATATTGTTATTGTCCGCGATTGTGACCGGGTTGATTCCCTTTACGAGATATGCAGGGATTGCCATGCTTGTGTCCGGGAGCATATCCATCTTTTTTCTGACGCCCGGGAAAATTCGGCATCGCATAATAAGAACCACTCTTTTTGGATCGATTAGCTCCATCCCCACAGTCCTGTGGTTTTTATGGGTTTATTTAATTGGGAACAACAGGTTGGGCGGACGGGATGTTGGGTTGACCTGGGAAAGTGTCGGAGCCAAATTCCAGTCCTTCCGTGCCGCTTTTATGGATACAGTTTGGGAGTGGATTCCCTTCCAGAGAAGTACATCGGCGCTGCCCTACGGCATCCGTTTTGTCGTGATCGGTATTGTTGTGATCGTAGTTCTCATATTTATATATCTTGCCAGGAGAAATTTGTCCGAACATGCCAGGGAGATTGACCCAAAGCCAGACTCATTGATTATGGTATTTTTTTGTTTATCTTCCTTCACCTATCTGGTTGTCTTGATCTTTTCGTATTTGTTTGTGCTCCCAACCATTGCAGTTGATAATCGGATGCTTCTTCCACTTTTTGTGGGAACCCTGATGGGATTATTGGGGGCATACGCCTTGTTGCATACTGCATGGTTCCCACGGAGCCGGCGGATTCTTCAAATTATGGCATGGCTGGTCGGACTTTTGTGCGTTTATTGGTATATTCCCCAGGCGCAAAAAATAACCCAACGATATCATCACGGAGTGGGGTTGACCGCCTATCATTGGAACCGCTCCAAAGTTATCCAGGCAGTGCGTGCCCTCCCTGTGGACACCCCTGTGATCTCCAATGATTGGGAATTGGTCATGTTATGGACACAACGTCCGGTATATAGTTTTTGGAGTACCTTCCCTACTGGTTATCCTGTTCAGAATGCATCCTATGGCACGAATTCTCGTGATAAGACCCAGACTGTTTTCTGTAGCCAGGGAGCCGCCCTTGTAATCTTTGATGATTTTGCGACCCAGGTCAAAGACAATATTGGAGAAAATGTCCAAGATCTACGATCTGGTCTCTTCTCAAGCTTAACCAGTGGAGGCGATTATGCTGATGGGAAAATATATTATTGCCATTAGTATTCTCATTATCAGAATTGATTAAACTTCCTGTACATTTTGCGTCCCGAAGTTTGGCGTGAATTTCAACAGTGGTGACACCCAAAGAGATATGCACATTCTCTAGGTTGAGCTCGTGCCACTTAAACCAAGTATTACATCTTCAAGGATTAGCTCTTTATGGAAGCTTGGAAATTACCACGATTACATTCCCGGTATCGTTGTCATAAGATGCGAGTACGATCGTCAGGTTAAAAGAGAAAAAAGTCACCTGGTGCGTTGCCTGGCTACCACTGCCTGCAAAACCTGTAGCTGGGACGTTTGATAACCCCAGCGATTGAGCCTTCTCTGCATAAAACTGGCGAGCCCTATCAAGTGTTGCTTTGGCAGAATAACTATAAATATTCCCTGGGAACTCCTGCCCGGCAGTTGCCTCAGACATGATCGGGACAGCACGCCAATTCGCCAGAGGGGTGCCGATCGGGTGAAAATACATTGAAATGTTCGATAGGCCACCCATCGAACCCATCTGGGCAGCCAAAGTCGCTGACATTGAATCAATCGTGGCTATGGCAGGACCTGTCGCGGTGGGTAATTGGGTCGGGGTGCTCACAGCGGAGGGTACAAATGTGAATGTTACTTCCCTGGTTGGTGTTGGAACTGTTGCAGTAATGCTGGGCGGGACGGGAGTTTGTGTGGCAGGTGCTGCCTGGGCAAAAAGACCACAGGCTAACGACAGAAAAACCATGATTACCAGTAAAAACTTGCGTTCCCTATACATACCATTCTCCTTTCTGACAAACCTTCCCGCCATACGATTAATTGGCGGATGGACCAATAAGAAATCAATCCTGACTCTGGGAGTCAGGATTGGCCATTAGTTCAATTTTGCCGCAAGCCAGCTTTCCACGCTTGCAAGAGCTGCGGGGATCTTCGTTGGATCCCGACCGCCACCAAAGGCAAGATGTGGCGCTCCTCCTCCGCCGGCTCCCAATTGGCGGGAAATCTGTCCGACAAGGTCCCCGGCTTTAATACCCTGCTTGATCAAATCCTGGGTTACCATCGCCATCACAACCACCTGTCCGTCTGACACTGTCGCGATCACACAAACTCCTTTAACGGGGTACTTTTCGCGAAACTTGTCTGCCAGCTTGCCGAGCGTATCCTTGTCCAATTCGGAAAGTTCCAGCGCGAGCAAGGTAATGCCCTTGACCACTTGCGGATTCTCAAGGCGGCTGGTGAAACCGGAAAGCGCTAATTCCATTTTAAGCGATGCAATTTGCTTCCGAGCCGCGGTCAGTTCGTCCAGGATCAAACCGGCTTTCTGAGGCAATTCATCCACGGCAGCTTTTAACGATATGGCGGTCTGTTTGAGCTCCCTGAAGCGTTTTGCCACCAGTTCATATGCCGCCCGTCCGGTCACCGCCTCAATTCGACGGACACCCGCGGCTGCAGAACTCTCAGAAAAAATGAGGAATGCACCCACATCCGATGTGCGGTCCAAATGCGTTCCGCCGCAAAGTTCGTAGGAATATTTATTACCGATCGTGATGGTTCGTACAGAATCACCGTATTTCTCTCCGAAAAGTGCCATGGCTCCTTCAGCGACTGCCTGGTCGCGTGACTTAACCACCGGGACCACTGGATAATCCGCTGCGACAGCATCATTGACCAGCTTTTCGACGCGCTCTACTTGCTCAGGTGTCATTGCCTCTGGGTGGTTGAAATCAAAGCGGAAGCGGTCGGGATTTACCGCCGACCCGGCCTGGCGCGCGTTTTCTCCCAGGACCTGGTGGAGAGCCGCGTGCAGGAGGTGAGTGGCAGTGTGGTTGCGACGGATATCGTGGCGGCGATCAACGTCCACCGCTGCAGAAGCAACATCTCCCGCTTGGGGGTGTCCAAAAACCACCTCACCGACATGGACGATCGCACCCGGTGAGGGTTTTCTCATTCCGGTCACTTCGATCTCCCACGAACCATCCCTGGCCTTAATCACACCAGTGTCGGAAACCTGCCCGCCAGATTCGACGTAGAACCCAGTCCTGGGTAGAAGGACTTCCACCTGGTCTCCAGCTCCAGCTTCTGAGATCGTTTGTCCGGATGAAGCCAGTGCCAATACTGAACTCTCGACTTGCAGCCATTCGTAAGGGTTATATTCCACACCATCCCTGCCCAGTTTCCCGGATTTCTGGAGGTCTTTCATAAGACCACTATAGAACTCTGCGTCCTCTCCGCCCATCCTGCCCATTGCCTTGCCCCCACCCGAGGCGAGACGATGCTCATCCATCGCGGAGCGAAAACCAGGTTCGTCCACATCCAGACCCTGCTCACGGGCGATATCCCGGGCAATTTCCAGGGGCAAGCCATATGTGGCGTACAGGTCAAAAGCCTTTTTCCCATCCAACAGCTTCCCGCCGGATTTCTGCAACTCGTCCAACATCCCCTGCAAATATGCGGTGCCAGATTCCACTGTGCGTGCAAACCGAATCTCTTCACGGGTCAGGTTGTCGAGGATGGTCTGCCGGCTCTTTTCCAGTTCGGGGTAAAAATCGCAGTAGGCAGCAACGATCGCCTCCCCAACCTTTGCCAGGAAGGGTTCATGCAATCCCAGTTTTGTACCAAACCGGGCCGCCCGGCGAATGATCATGCGGCAGATGTAGTTTCGACCCACATTGCCGGGAACGACACCGTCAGCAATGAGGAATGCTGCGGCTCGGGCGTGGTCAGCAATGACGCGATAGGGGGTGAAATTGGATAGCATTTTCTCTTCACTATCGCCGGTCAAAATTCGGACTGCCTCCAGGGCACCCTGGAAGAGATCAATTTTATAATCCGAGTCGACCCCTTGCAAGACAGCGACAAGGCGTTCAAAGCCCATCCCGGTGTCCACATGTTTGGCTGGTAAAGGTTCGAGAGTATCCTTATCGATCCGGTTATATTGAATGAAAACGTTATTCCAAAGTTCGAGATATCGCTGGCACTCACCGTTTACACCACACCTGTGTGGTTTCCCTGCCAGGTTGTCGAATGCTTCTCCCCGGTCAATGTGGATCTCCGAACATGGCCCACAAGGACCGGTCTCAGCCATTTCCCAGAAGTTCTCTTTTCGTCCAAAGAACAGTACGTGAGATGGGTCGAACCCTTGCTGCAGCTTCCAAATCATTGCAGCTTCATCGTCGGTCGGAATACTGCCCTTTTCATCCTTGAAACAGGTGGCGTACATGCGGTCCTTGGGCAACCCCCATACATCTGTAAGAAGCTGCCAAGCCCAGGCAATGGCTTCTTTCTTATAATAATCGCCGAATGACCAGTTACCAAGCATCTCAAAAAAGGTGTGGTGGGTGTCATCACGACCGACCTCGTCCAGGTCGTTGTGTTTCCCAGCCACGCGCAGCACCTTCTGGGAATCAACAGCACGGGTATAAGGGCGCTTATCCGTGCCGAGGAAAACGTCTTTAAATTGAACCATTCCGGCATTTGTAAATAAAAGGGTTGAATCTCCCCCGGGAACCAGCGAAGCCGACGGGACGAAGGTGTGTTTTTGCTCAACAAAAAAATCGATAAAGGTCTGTCGGATTTGCGCACCGGTCGGTTTCTGGGTCATTCCTGCTCCGCAATTGTTATAGAATGGGCGAATTATACTCAAAAAGCAATATTAACCCCTATTGTTTTTCCACCCACCTTGTGTAATTTTCATTTTGGTTCACCATTTTCCCCAAATTTCTATTTAATTTATCGCTTCGTCGATCAAAAAAAACGTCTCACAAATTAATAAACATGACTTTTAGGCTAATGTGATATTCATTTTCAGATGGTATACTCAGTCAGAAGGGAAACTTATGCACCCAAGTAATAACCACCAAAACAAACCTCTGACCGCTGCCATCATCCCGACTTACAATGAAGAGATCAATGTTGCCGGTGTTCTTGAAGTTTTGCATGCCTCTGCCGTTCTCGATGAGATCATCCTAGTTGACGATGGTTCTTCGGATAACACGGTCGAAATTTTGCGGCAGGCTGCATCAATGGACCCGCGATTTCGGGTGATCCAACATGAAACGAATAGTGGTAAAGGGCAGGCCATCTTCACGGGCTGGGCTGCCACCACCGCACCGATACTTCTGCTTTTGGACGCCGACCTTAAAGACCTGACCCCCACCCATATCCGAGCCCTGCTTGATCCAGTTATCAATCATGAAACGGATATGACCCTCGGGTTGTTCCGCGGCGGTCATCTCGGCACCGATATCTCGCACAGGATCACACCATTTCTAACCGGCCAGCGCGGGTTGCGTGCTGAAATACTGAAATCTTTATCTCGCGAAGCATCTGCAGGTTACGGATTCGAAGTGGCCCTGACCATGGCAGCCCATCAAAATGGCTATCGTAAACGTGTTGTTAATTTGGATGGGGTCTGGCATCCGAGCAGCGAACTGCGAGCCGAGCGGGGATTCTGGTTGGGATTCATCTGGAAGGCGCACATGTATGGTCAAATCGTCCGCGCCTGGTACCTGGTCGTCCGTGAGCGTTATCAACGCAACGTCAGGACTTTCTTTTCGGATATTGGAAAGCCATAAAGGATAATGATTCTTAAAAGCCATCGCGAAATGCGGTGGCTTTTTTTGATTATCTGCGGGTGTTCATCACTGGAACCAAGAAAATCTCTCAATCTGTTTATTATTGTGTCAGTTTATCCAACAGAACTAGCTCCTCTTTTGGTGTCATCACTTCCCCATCCAGCCAGGCTTCTCGCAGACGGTGCAGGATCGTTTTATATGCTGGTCCTGGCGACATCCCGCGTTTGATTAAGTCATGCCCGGTGGTTTTCGGCTTAATATGCCGCCAGGTTTCAAGATAATTATCCAGGGTTTTCCGGCCTGGTCCTTCAGGCAAAGCCAAGGCGACTGCTTGGACCGCTTTAAGCGGGATTTTATCCAGCTTGGCGACACACCTGCTGGCTTTTATCCCTGCGAGTCCATTTACGTTCGGCAACAATGCCGATGCAGCCAGAAGTATTCTCATTAATCCTGAATCAAAATGTAGTCGTTTATCGATGCTCACCAAAACGAAACCCGGAACGGACATCAGCCAGAGTGACCAGCCGAGCATTCTGCGAGATAGAACGTGGTCAAGGGTTGCCGAGGCAGCAAACCCCCTCGCGAGGCGCATTCGGGACTCGTGGTTCCATTTCAACATGGGGTGAACCGCTGCCAGGATTCCCAAGGTCGCCAGCCGGTCCAAAATTGCACCTACTTTTTCTTCCTCCAGGGTTAAATCCAGTTCATGGCGAACCCGCTCGGCAGAGAGCCGAGCGATCAATGGGAGAGCTGCCGGGATAAGGGTCAACGTTTCGCGGGAAATTTCGAATCCATACCGCTGTTCGTAGCGGACAATCCGAAACAAGCGAGTGGGGTCATCTGAAAAGGATACGGGATGCAATACCCTCAGAACTCCAGCCTGAATATCGTTTACTCCCCCCAAATCATCCCGCAATTCTCCGAAGCCTTCCCCGTCAAGGCGAATGGCTAATGCATTAATCGTAAAGTCGCGGCGATGCAAATCATCGGTCAGAGACCCGGGAATAACAGTGGGCAGAGCCGCTGGGTGTTTGTAACCCTCAGAACGGGCTGAAGTGAAATCCACAAACTTGGGGATCCCTGGTGCTGGCGGGGGAAACCATTGCGCTGTTTTAAATCGGGGGTGAATTGTCAGCTTGCCGCCCATCCGAAGAACCACTGCCCTGGCAAGATCAATTGCATCCCCTTCGACGACCAGGTCAAAATCCAATCCAGGAACACCGAGCACAAGGTCCCGAACGAATCCACCGACAATATAGAGCGGTTTGTACTGGCGGACTGCTTCTTCAGCCACGGCATCAAGGAGTCTGCCCTGATCAGGCGCAAGCGCCTGCCTAAGACGGGTGGAAAAATCGATTTTCATCGATCTGGAAGGGGTCATGGCAGCCTCTGGTATATCGGTATAATTGTAGCATATGGACAGTCCCGTTTTTACCAGGTCCCAGGTAACCTCTCTTGGGATGCGGTTATTGGAAACCCGCCCCAACGCGATTGTTACCCATCGCATTCTGCGGGACATTTTGCATCAATCAATCGGCACCATAGATCTTAAAAATACTTCCCATCAAATCCTGTCACACCCCTGGACCGAGCAGTTGACATGTGAGCAATATCCTGACGGTTCCTGGGGCCGCTTCCATTCCATGGATTCGACCATTAAAACCCTCTTCCCCACCACGGAGATAGCGGTTCGTCGAGCGCTTGCCTTGGGACTGGATAAGGAAGCCCTCCTCCTGGCTCGCACAAAACAATATATGCAAAAAATCCTTGAAGGGAGAACAACCTGGTCGGATCGGGTGGAAAAATCCGAGGGCTGGCCAATTGCAGTGGAAGCCATTACAGCAGCCACCCTTGCCCAGATAGACCCGGCACATCCCGCTGTCCTTCCGGCGTGGGAATACTGGGTCGGGATCGCATTGAAGTCCTTCCCAAACGGGGGTTATGATCCGTCCGCAGAATGGGACGCTCATAAAACCCAGCGCGGCATTGGGATTCGCTACCTCTGCAGCCGCTATGTATTGTTCCTGCTGGGAGCTCGCAGCGCTCACTTGCCTGGCTTCCTCGATCGCCAGTTAGTGGATTGGGTTTGGACCAACCCGTCCGGCATTGAGTACCTGGGCGTGGATTTAAGACACCCTACCCATTATCACATTTTCCAATGGCTGGAGTCCCTGGAAATCCTGTCACAATTTCAAAGCTGCAATGATATTTGGGGAAGCGCCATTAAATGGTTATGGGACCATCGAAACCAAGCCGGTTTCTGGGATTTTGGGGGGAAGATTGCCAAATCCAAATATTTCCCCTTATCTGATAACTGGAGAAAAGCTGGCAATCGGGCTGTGGATCACTCCACACGTATTCTGACTTTGCTTTCAACTTATGATCCTGGCAATTAAATTAATCGTAACCCCCTTTTTTATTGGAGCAGTCACCCTTGCCGGTCGAAAATGGGGTCCGACTGTCAGCGGTCTCATGATGGGCCTGCCGCTCACTTCCGCACCGATATCTATTTTCCTGGCACTTCAATATGGAGCTGGTTTTGCAGCCCGGTCCGCTCCAGGAAACCTGGCTGGACAGGCATCGGTGTGTATTTTTTGCCTGGTGTATGGTCTTTCTGCCCAAAAAAAATAACTGGGGCATTGCCACCATCCTTTCCTTATTGTCGTTTTTATTATCCACATATTTCTGGAACCATTTTAATTTATCCCTGCTTCCATCCGTAGCAATCCTGGGATGTGTAATTTGCATTGTTTTATGGCTGATGCCTCGAGGTACTATCACAAACACCATATCCTCCCCACCAAAATGGGATTTGCCTGGAAGGATGATCCTCGCCACATTGTTCGTGCTAGGGTTGACGACCTTTGCAAACCACCTCGGTCCTCACCTGAGCGGTTTGATTGCCCCTTTCCCCATCTTTGGCACGATCATTGCCGCTTTCACACACCGCCAACAGGGACCAGATGCCGCAGCAAGATTGCTGCGGGGAGTTGTGTTTGGTTCCCTCTCGTATGCCGCATTTTTCCTGATCGCGGGAAGCTTATTAACCGTCATTGCACTGGTGACGACGTACACTCTGGCAACAATAGGTGCGTTAGGTGTTAGCGCAGGGACATTTATCGCGCCGGGATTATTCCGAAAATATCGAGCCTCTCGCAAGTGAAATCAGGTATAATCTGAACGATGAAATTGAACCCGCTCCCGGCCCCCAGCTAGTAACAGTCTACCAGGTCTGGTTAGGTTCGTTTTGTCACGTAAAGCGGCGGCTCCCAGACTTGTGGAGCCGTTGATTTTTTGAAGGTCGGAAAATTAATGGGTTACCATTGGCAAATGGATTTTAGGGAAGGAACGTTCAATGGACCTGAAAGAATTGACTGAAAAAATGCACGCTTTTGTGCATTCAAAAGGCTGGTACGAACCAGGCAGCAAACGGGCACAAACACCGCGCAACCTGGCAATCTCTCTTTCGCTGGAAGCCAACGAGGTATTGGAGCATTTCCAGTGGCGTGAAGAACTTAAAGATAAAGATGATTTCGCTGGGGAATTGGCCGATGTGGCTTTATACCTCCTTCAACTGGCATCGGTCTCCGGCATTGATCTTGAAAAGGCAATTTTAAGGAAACTTGAAATCAATTCTTCCCGGCAATGGGATGTTGACAGGACAAACATTGTAAGTTGATAGCCGTTCAACACAAGGCTATTATCCTTTTCTCAGTTGGAATATAACCATGTTTGTTTCAGTATTTGGAGGCTCCCATCCCCAACCGGACTCCCTGGCTTATGTAGAAGCTCGGGAACTTGGGAATTTGCTTGCCCAGTCTGGGCACACTGTCCTGACCGGTGGGTATATTGGGACGATGGAAGCGGTCAGCCGGGGAGCATCCGAAGCGGGAGGACATGTCATCGGGGTGACCTGCGATGATATTGAAGCCTGGCGGATGGTCAAACCGAATGCCTGGGTGCAGGAGGAGCGCCGCTTTGCCACCATGCAGGAACGCCTCAACGAATTGGTTAAGGCGTGTGACGCAGCCATCGCCCTTCCTGGAGGTCCTGGCACGCTGACCGAGATCGCCCTGACATGGAACCTGATGATTGTCCACTGCATGCCGCCAAAACCCCTGATATTAATGGGTGCAGGTTGGAAAGCAATAGTGAAATCGTTATATGATTTATTTGACGATTACATCCCGCAAAACCGAGCGCGATTTGCTGCTTTTTGCTCCGGATATTTTATCTGCAGTAGCTTGCCTTGACTATTGATTATCAGTTCCGCAAGAGAGCAGTAACGAACGAATTCCAAAACAGCCTAATCTATTTTGACCCAAAAAACCTGCTCCGTGGTTATTGAAAGCTAATGACAACAAATTATATGAATACTTTGAAGAGGAACTCATGTCTGAAGAAAAATTAACCCCCCGAAATGTGGACTTTTCCGAATGGTACAACCAAATCGTCCTGCGTGCTGAAATGGCCGATTATGCTCCTGTCCGTGGGTGTATGGTCGTCCGCCCGTACGGCTGGGCTTTGTGGGAAAATATCCAGCAGGCTCTCGACCGGCGTTTCAAAGATACGGGACATGTGAATGCCGCCTTTCCTCTCTTCATCCCAATGTCGTTCCTCGAAAAAGAGAAGGAACACGTGGAAGGTTTTTCTCCCGAACTGGCGGTGGTCACCATCGGTGGGGGAGAAAAACTGGAAGAGCCGCTGGTCGTGCGTCCTACCTCCGAAACAATTATTGGTTACATGTATTCAAAGTGGATTAAATCATACCGCGACCTTCCATTGCTGATCAACCAGTGGGGAAACGTTGTCCGGTGGGAACTGCGGACACGCCTGTTCCTGCGCACTCTTGAGTTTTACTGGCAGGAAGGTCACACCGCCCACTCCACTGAAAAGGAAGCCCGCGAAGAGACCCAGCGCATGCTCGATGTATATGCTGATTTCGCCATCAACGAGGGCGCTGTACCGGTTATCAAAGGGGTCAAGTCACATGCGGAAAAATTCGCGGGGGCGAACCTGTCTGCTTCCATCGAGGCCATGATGCAGGATACTCGTGCGCTGCAAGCCGGCACCTCTCACTTCCTGGCCCAGAATTTCGCCAAAGCCTTCAACATCCAATTCCTTGATGAAAATAACACCCAACAGTTCGCCTGGACCACTTCCTGGGGTCTGTCCACCCGGTTTATCGGTGCCATTATCATGACCCACGGCGATGACCAAGGTTTGATCCTGCCCCCCCGCCTGGCTCCATTCCAGGTTGTTATTGTGCCGATCTTCAAATCAGACTCCGAGGCTGAAAGCGTAAAAGAGGCGGTTAAACGAATTCAAGATGACCTGAAATCAGCTGGTATCCGTGTCAAGGTTGATGAACGCACCGAAGTCACTCCTGGCTTCAAGTTCAACGATTGGGAAATGCGCGGCGTTCCATTGCGCATCGAGGTTGGGCCCAAGGACATCGAAAAAGGAACGGTCGCGATCGCCCGGCGTGACAGACCTGGCAGGGAGGGTAAATCCTTCCTCCCGCAGACAGGACTGGCAGGTGCCGTGGCAGATCTGATGGTCGATATCCAGAAATCCATGCTTGCACGCGCCACGGCTTTTCGTGACAGCCACATATTCGACCCGAAAGATTACGCCGAGTTGACCGAGGTCGTCCAAAATGGCTGGGCTTACTCTTACTGGTGCGAGTCGGCTGCGTGTGAGGCAAAGGTAAAAGAAGACACCAAGGCAACAACTCGTTGCATGCCGCTGGATGGGGAGGAAGGTCCCGGCAAGTGCATTGTTTGCGGAGAAGATGCCCGTCATAAGGTGTATTTCGCCAAGGCGTATTAATATCGACGAGGAATGGAAAAAGATTTGTTTGGATTTTTTCCGGCCGCTTTACCCATTTTGAGAGGATCGATTTGAAATTTTCTCAACTTTTCGGACAGACCCTGCGGGATGCTCCTACTGAGGCAGAAGTTTCCAGCCACAGCCTGTTGATGCGCGCTGGGTTCATTCGTCCTCTAGGTACAGGGATTTTCTCCTACCTGCACCTCGCAAAACGCTCGATGATGAAGATTGAAGCCATCCTGCGTGACGAAATGAACAAAATAGGAGGCCAGGAGATTTCAATGCCGGTTGTCCAACCCGCCGAGATCTGGAAGGAGACCGGGCGCTGGTATCAAATCGGTTCGGAAATGGGACGATTTAAAGACAAGAGCGACCACGATATGGTTCTCGCCATGACGCACGAGGAAGTTGTCGCCGACCTGGTGCGGCGTGAAATTCAATCCTATAAACAACTCCCCCGCCTGGTTTTCCACATCCAGACTAAGTGGCGGGATGACCCGCGACCGCGCGCCGGGTTGATCCGCGTTCGCGAGTTTACGATGAAGGACAGCTACAGCCTGGATGCAGATTGGGACAGCCTCGATAAACAATATCGAGCCCATTACCAGGCATATTTCAACATATTCCACCGCTGCAGTCTGGATGTGGTTGCTGTAAAATCGGATAGCGGCATGATGGGAGGTAAGCTGGCGCACGAATTTATCTATCTTTCGTCCATCGGCGAGGATACACTGCTCATCTGCGATGAATGCAATTACACTGCCAATCGACAGGTCGCTCATTTTCGGAAGACTGCGAGCGCACCGGAAGAGTTAAAACCTGCGGAGAAAGTCCTTACTCCGAATTGCAAGACCATCGATGACCTGGCAACCTTTTTAAAGGTACCAAAATCCAAAACTGCCAAAGCAGTATTCTTCATGGCCTCCATCCCTGATGTTGAAGTATTGACCGAGAAATTTATTTTCGCTGTCATTCGCGGCGACATGGAACTAAACGAGACCAAACTGGCCAATATAGTTAAAGCACGCGATCTGCGCCCCGCCACTGAGGCTGAGATTGTCTCCATCGGAGTAGTCCCAGGGTTTGCATCACCAATAGCCATCACTCCTATTTCCAACATGGGGAACGGGGGGGAAAAAGTAGATGTATTGGTTGTTGTGGACGACTCTATTCCTTCAAGTCCAAACCTGGTTGCCGGAGCAAATGAAAAGGGCTACCACTTACTAAACACCAATTTCCCCCGCGATTTCGCGGCTGACCTTATCACGGATATTGCCGCGGCAGCAGATGGTGATGCTTGCCCGGAATGCGGCAATCCCCTTCGAATTGCCCGTGGTGTGGAGGTGGGTAACATATTCAAATTGGGAACACGCTATTCAAAAGCCCTAGGATGTACCTTCCTGGACAAGGATGGCGAAAAGAAACCAGTCATCATGGGTTCTTACGGGATTGGCGTGGGTCGCTTGCTGGCTTGTGTGGCGGAGGAAAATAACGACGAACATGGTCTTGTGTGGCCAATTACTGTTGCTCCGTTCCAGGTTCATCTGGTTCTCCTACGCGGTAAAGGAACCCCCCAGGCGGAAGAGTTGGCGGACAAACTATATGCTGATTGGGAAGCCAATGGGGTTGAAGTCCTATATGACGACCGAGATGAAAGTCCCGGAGTCAAGTTCAACGATGCCGATCTAATTGGAATACCAATCCGGGTTACGGTAAGCGAACGGGCATTTGCCCAGGGTGGTGTGGAAATAAAATTGCGCCACGAACCAACCAGGGAAATTGTTCCATTTGAAGGAATCAAGACCCGACTGCGGTCGGTAATACAATCGCTTCAAGACGAGATCGCTGTTAAAGTCACCCCAATCCAATTTCCGGATTAACACTTCTCACCTAAAACCCCCCATCCTTCCCGTCCAATGCCAGCCATAAATCTAGCGCGACTAAAGATCCAAGCCGCCCACCTCTCCGAGAAATTCAGCAACCCGGAGGCATTCGTATGCGCGCTGGATGAATTGCTGGATTCCTATACCAACCGCACCATGCGGGCTACTCAGACCGCCCAGCATTTTTCCCTTCCCACTTATCGCACTCCAGCGCCAGTCCTGCGTCAAATCCGGGCGGAAATCGAACCCCTTGCGGAAGCTCATCCCCTAGAAGCCGTATCATTGACAAATGCCCTTTGGAAATCAGGCTCATTGGAAGCCCGACTTTTGGCAGCATTTTTACTTGGCGCAATCCCAATTCCCCAGTCCACCCCTGCTATCACCCGCCTGCCCGGCTGGCTTTCACAATCAACCGATAAGCAAATTGTCACTGCCCTTTTGACCGATGCTTTAGCCCGCCTCAGGCGAGAAAATCCTGAGATGCTTTTTGCTGTTCTTGAAGAATGGCTTAAGTCGCCCCGAAATTCCTTAAAAATCTGGGGATTAAGAGCGTTGATTCCCATTTTAACCGATACCCATTTTGAAAACCTGCCGGCAGTCTTTCGGATTCTGAAGCCAGCCATCCAATCTACCGGACCCACCACCCAACTGGAACTCCAGGCCTGTCTTTCCACTCTCGAGCAAGTTTCCCGAACCGAGACATTGTCATTCCTGCGTGAAGTCATCCGTGATAACCCCCATCCCCTCATGCTGCGGACCTTCCGCCGGATTCTTGCCGGTTTGTCTCCTGAACTGCAATCAAGCCTGAGGGAACTGCTTCGGGACCAGAAAAATCTGCCATAATTCCACCAAATGAAGAAATCCAGTCAGGGACTAATTTCCATTATCATTATGATTATTTTGGCAGCCTGCTCACAATCCCAGGTTCTCCAGCCAACAATTTCTCCTGCGGTCACACCTTCAGTACCAAAAATTTCCACTCCCACCAAAACTCAAATAACGATTCCAACGCAATCTCCGACCTCGATTAAATCGTTAACCCTTGTATTTTATGGGGACAGCTCCTTGAAAGTCGGGGAGGTAGGCAGGGAAGGGGTCGGATTCTCTTTTGTAGATTATTTGCCTGCGGAACTTGATCCGACCGATACCATAATCACAGCAAATTATGGGGGAAAAACTGCAAAGTGGGCTTATGAAAACATTCAACGCGCTGTATTAAGCTACAATCCGAATGTGGTCACGCTGGAGTGGGGGTGGGATGATCTATATGGATGTGGAGGAATATTTGCCAGGGACACGAATTCGCTTGTAGAAGATCACCTGGTTGTATTACTGAATGAACATATCAAGTACCTTAAGCTTCAAATCGATACGTTATTGGAAAAGGGGATATTCGTTTTCGTGGTTACTCCCCTTCCCACATTGGGCGATCTTCTTTGGTCTCATTTAGGTCCAAATAATGAAGTTATTTACGAACAAGATCGCGGATGCAAATATAATATGGGGATGGAAAAAATTGTGGAAGCCCAGAGGCGACTGGTTAAGGATTATTCGATCGAGGGTAAACCAGTCTTCCTGGTTGACGCATGGCAGATCTACATGGATAATCCTTATACGGCAAAAATGTATATGGATAATATGCACCCGGCCAGCCACGGGGCAGAATTAATCGCCGAAGGTTGGCTGCAAGCCTTCAGGGAATCTAAAGTCCGGTAGATCATGACCCTTACTCATCGACAACGCCTGCAAGCATGTCTTACCGATGACAGCGCACTTGATCGTCCGCCTGTCGCGCTCTGGCGTCATTTCCCAGTGGACGACCAGGATCCAGAAACACTGGCAGCTGCCACGCTCGATTTTCAGAACCATTACGATTTCGACCTTGTCAAAGTAACCCCCGCCTCCTCATTTTCCATAAAGGACTGGGGGGCTGAGGATGTTTGGGAAGGCCATCCTGAAGGGACGCGGCGGTATACCAGGCAGGTGATCACCAAACCGCTGGACTGGGAAAAATTGCCTGTTCTCTCTCCATCATCACCTCATCTTGCCCACCAGTTGACCTGCCTGCGAACTATCCGGAAAGGCTTGAATTCAGAAACCCCCCTCCTGCAGACCATCTTCAGCCCCCTGGCACAAGCCAAAAACCTGGCCGGAGGGGAACGGTTGCTCGTTCATCTGCGTTTACATCCGGAAGCCGTATTGAAAGGGCTCGATACCATCGCACGGACCACACGCGGTTTTGTGGAAGCTTGCCTGGATGTTGGGCTGGATGGGGTTTTTTACGCCGTCCAGCATATGCAAGCTGGGTTGCTTACTCTTGAGGAATACCGGACCTTTGGGCTGCCCAATGATCTCACCAGCCTCGAACCCGCAAAAAGCATGTGGTGCAACCTGCTCCATCTGCACGGGCTTAACGTCTACTTCGACCTGGTGACAGAATCCATTTTCCCGGACGGGCTTTTTCCAATTATTAACTGGCATGACCGAGAAACGAGCCCATCATTGTCGGAGGCTTCAAAAAATTATCGAGGGGCAGTCTGCGGTGGGATAAGCCAAAAAACCATTGTCCTGGGTGATCAATCCGAGGTCCAGAAAGAAGCGAGGGATGCCATCGTCCAAACAGGTGGTCGGCGGTTCATACTGGGTACGGGATGTGTTGTTCCCGTCATTGCGCCCCACGGAAACCTGGTGACAGCCAGGCGAACAGTTGAGGATTCACAATGAGCCTGCGTGTGATTTCCGGCATTGCCAGGGGACGCAGGTTGAAGGACGTTCCCGGCGACACCACCCGTCCGATAACCGATATGGTCAAGGAAGCTTTGTTCAATATCCTGGCAGGGGACGTGCAGGATTCAACCTGGTGGGATGTTTTTGGAGGAACCGGGGCAGTTGGGATCGAAGCCCTGAGCCGCGGCGCAGCCTTCGTCCGGTTTTCCGAGTTGAACCGCCTGCCCATAGAAACGATCAAAATTAACCTGGAAACCACGGGCTTCACATCCAAGGCAGAGATCCATCGCGGAGATGCCTTCGCCATGTTGTCCGCCCCACCCGACCGGGCATTCGATTATGTTTATATCGCCCCTCCTCAATACAAGGAAATGTGGTCGAAGACCCTGGAACTGCTGGATGTCAACCTGGGTTGGTTAAGCGCTGAGTGCGAGGTGATTGCACAAATTCATCCACGTGAATATGCGGAATTGATGCTTCAAAACCTGGGGGAGTTCGATCAGCGAAAATATGGCAGCACATTGCTTGTGTTCTACGAGAAAAAGTGACGCCGGGTAAAATATTTCCACCATAGTTCTGCATACTTTCTAGAGAAGTTCATTTCGAAATCCTACCTTTATGAATATTAATAATTAGAGTAATGATCTCGGAGGGTCACATGGAAATCAGCGTTGTGAAGATTGAAAAACCGGAAGATATCAATTTCATTCTCGGTCAATCACATTTCATCAAGACAGTCGAAGATGTGCATGAAGCCCTGGTAAATGCCGTCCCAGGAATTAAATTTGGGCTCGCATTTTGTGAGGCTTCCGGAAAATGCCTTGTACGCTGGTCTGGCACTGACGAAACCATGCTCGAACTTGCAAGGAAGAATGCACTTGCCATTGGTGCCGGGCACTCTTTCATCGTGTTTTTAGGGGAGGGATTCTTCCCGGTCAATGTTTTAAAAACCATTCAAACCACTCCGGAAGTTTGCCGAATCTTTTGCGCCACTGCCAACCCCACCGAGGTATTGGTGGCGGAGACAGAACTGGGACGCGGCATCCTAGGGGTGGTGGACGGCTCAGTCCCGAAAGGGGTAGAGGGTGAAGAGGATATTGCCTGGCGAAAAAGCTTTTTGCGCAAAATTGGGTATAAGTCAGGTTAGAAAACTGGTCGCCCTTGTTGATCTAAATCAAAAGCACCCAGCGGGGGTAATCTTCCGGGTGCTTCAATACCTTTGTCTAAGCAAAAACGACATTTAATTTGTCAGCACGATAAAAGGACCTCGCGCTGAAAGGGGCATCCCCCTTTTTCATTTTTTGAATGCGTCTGAGGAAAACTGGCAGATCTTCCACAACCGGAAGTCCAAGAGCTTCCCGCACGGAATGCCATTCCAGGTTTCCTTCCCTGGAACCTATTACTTCTCCATCCACATATTTTCCACTGAAAATATAGATACCGATCCCAGGGTTCTCTCCCGTTTCCACGACCACGGTCCCGCATAACCACAAATCAACTGTGAGCCCTGTCTCTTCCAAGAGCTCGCGCCTGGCCGCGGATTGGATGTCTTCGCCTGGTTCAACGTGACCACCTACTCCATTGTATTTTTCCGCCCACAGGCGTTTGGATGGTGCGCCTTTCAATAATAATACCCTGGACCCGCGCCAGACAAAAATCAAAACACGCGGTATCAGCATGTATCGGTCGTGGGACACGCCCTGGTCAGAAATTGGCATGTTAAATATTCTCTAAAATGGATTTGTCACATCCTTGTCCATTTATTTCACCAATTTTCGCACAGACTCAAGCTGCCCGGCACTGCCGAGCTTCTCGTTTTTGTGCGCAATGAACTTGGCGTATTCACTCATGAATATTTTGCCTGGATCGCGCAAGTCGAATTTTTCAGGGAAATCACGGAAGAACTCGCGGTGTACGCGTGTCCACACCAAACGGCCATCCGTGTCAATATTGATCTTGGTCACACCCAATTCTGCAGCTCGTTTGAACTGGTTCTCATCCACGCCCCTGGCGCCTTTCAGGTTACCCCCTGCTGCATTGATTCGGGCTACCTCCTCCTGCGGAACGGAGCTCGAACCATGCATCACCAATGGAAAATTTGGGAGTCGCGTTTGGATTTCTGCCAACACATCAAAATGCAGCCCCTGAGATCCCGCGAACTTGAATGCTCCATGGCTGGTGCCTATTGCGCACGCCAGCGAGTCGACCCCTGTTTTCTCCACAAATTCCTTCGCCTGGTCGGGGTTGGTTAGTTTGGCATTGGCTTCATCAACCTTGACATGTTCCTCGACCCCCCCCAGTTGTCCGAGTTCAGCTTCGACTACGATCCCCCTGGCATGTGCAGCGTCCACAACCCGCCTGGTGATCTCTATGTTTTTCTCGAAGGCCTCAGCGCTTGCGTCGATCATTACCGATGAGTAAAAACCGCTCGAAATGCAGTCGAAGCAAGTTGCCTCATCACCATGGTCCAAATGAACGGCAAAAATTGCATCAGGAAAGATCCCGTCTGCAGCGCGGATCAAGCCTTCTAGCATGTTCTTGTGGGTGAACGAGCGCGCCCCTTTCGAAATCTGGATGATGAATGGTGCCAGGCTGTCCACATTTCCCCTGAACAGGCCCATGGTTTGTTCCAGGTTGTTGATGTTATATGCCCCAATGGCATATTTACCATATGCGGCAGCGAAGAGTTGCCTGGTGGTGACGATCATATTTTCGCTCCTTTTTATTTGGATTGATTTCAATCGCTTATGGCGAGGATGATGAATTATCCCTGGCCTGACTTAATTATTTATTATACCAACACCGCGGCAGTATACAACTTTCCTCCGGGAAATGACGTAAATCTACTTGAATACGATGCAGTATAATAAATTAAATGTGGAATTAGCCAACCATCCTTTAAGGAGGAATACCCATGAGCGATCTATTTGATACCGTTAAAGGCGGACAGGATATCTTTAAAAAGCTGCTGTCCTATATCCCCGGATTTAGCGGCTACATTGAGCGGTCCAACCGGCGCGCCGCTGACAAGCTTCTGCGAGACCAGGTGGCCTTAAAGTATAGTGAGCTGGCTGCCCGCACCTCAAGGCTGCAAAAAGACATTGCCGATGCAGGCCAGATTGACTTCCTCGATGATATCGACTCGGTCGGTTTAAAGCTGCGCACCTTTGCGGACCGGATCAAAAATGCCTCCTACGGTTATTCCGGTTTCTTCGATGCTGTAAAGATCAATGAGAAAGAACTGGCAACGATCTATTCGTTTGACACAGCATTTTTCACCCTGGCTGACCAGATTTCCAGTGGGCTGGATAATGTCGAGAGTGCAGTGGCAGGTGATGGACTCAAAGCTGCCATCCGCAACGTTAATGACCTTTCCCGACAGGCTGGAGAAACCTTCGACCGTCGCTACCAAACCATTTCGGGCAGTGGGGCAGCCAGCAGCTGACCTTCTCCCCGGATCAATCATTCTCTTTATCGGCCAGGAAAAGCGTGCACTCGATAATAGCCGGTAAAATTAAATAATATCGAGGAAGACTGTATTCCGTGATGCCGGCATGCTGTCAAAATGGAATACGTGGGTTGACCAACCCGAGGAGGATTTATGGGTAAAGTAGTCTGGCATGAGTATGTTGGTTCCTGGTTTCTCTTCATTCTCCTTTGCCTGACGATTATCGGCATTCCAGCTGCCGTCCTATATCTAATCGAGCATATCGTTACGGTCGAGGAAGAAATACAAAATCCATCCGGATTTATGGATAATTTCCGCGCTGGGAAGTATCGGAAAATGAAGGGGAAGTGAAATCGGGGAATTAATCATAGCCATGTTATATTAATGGAAGATTTTATTAAAGTAGCGCACAATGGCATCTTGCGCTACTTTGTGGTTTAATTACAGAATGTGGAAAGAATATATCACTCCCGCTTCACTTGAAGAAACGATACGTTTCCTGTCAGACAGGCGGGAAAAGGCGCGTCTAGTCGCAGGGGCAACCGACCTGATGCTTGAACTCGAACGCGGAGTACGGAAAGGCATTGATACAATAATTGATATCACCCGTCTTCCGGACCTGGACCAAATCACCATCGATGAAGACGAAACCATCCATATTGGACCTTTGGTGACCCACAACGCGGTCGCTGCCTCCAAATTGCTGCGAGAGCGCGCCTTCCCTCTTGTCAGTGCTTCCTGGCAGGTCGGCGCACCGCAGATCCGTAACCGGGCTACAGTGGCTGGCAACCTGGTTACAGCCAGCCCTGCCAACGATACCATTACCCCCCTGATGGCAATGGGTGCTTGGTTAATGCTGGCATCTGCAAGGGGGACTCGCCGGGTACCCCTGGAGGGTTTTTATACCGGGGTCCGTAAAACAGTGATCCAACCGGATGAAATGCTTGTGGATATTGTGTTCCCCGCATTGAAAACCAACCAACGAGGGACATTTTTAAAACTGGGTTTACGGCGAGCCCAGGCAATCTCCCTGGTCAACATCGCACTCATCCTTACGCTTGAAACATCCAAGGTTAAATCGGCTGTTCTTACCCTGGGTGCAGTTGCTCCCACCATCATTCATGCACCAGAAGCAGAAACTTACCTGGCTGGAAAACAATTAACCGACAATATTATTAGTCGGGCTGCAGAACTGGCAACTGGTGCGGCTCGCCCAATTGATGACATCCGCGGCTCAGCGGCGTATCGCAAAGCAATGGTACAGGTGCTGGTTATGCGTGCCCTGCGTTCCCTGCTGGCTGGACAGGAACGCGACCTGGTCCCGGAAACTCCGGTGCTGCTGTGGGGAAAACGTGTTGCAGATAACCAAAAGGAGACCATTGCCACCAGTCCATCAATTGACAGCCCCATCCGAACTAAAATCAATGACCGAATGTACACCTTTACCACCGGGCGCGAAAAATCCCTACTTCGACTGCTGCGCGAGGAGGCTGGGTTGACCGGCACCAAGGAAGGTTGTGCCGAAGGCGAGTGTGGTGCATGTACTGTTTTCCTGGACGGAAAGGCAGTTATGGCGTGTCTCGTCCCTGCTCCACGTGCTGACGGGGCTGAAATCATCACAGTGGAAGGGCTGGGCACCAGGAATGAGGCCATTGGGGGTGTGGGTGAATTGCACCCAGTCCAGGCTGCATTCATCGCCGATGGTGCAGTCCAATGTGGCTATTGCACCCCGGGATTCATCATGTCTTCCGCAAAGCTGCTCGAAGAGCGTCCTCACCCAAGCCGCGACGAGATTACTCAGGCAATTTCAGGCAACTTGTGCCGGTGTACGGGATATTACAAGATCGTACAGGCTATTGAAGATGCTTCCAATTTATAAGGTAAGATAATTTCATTGTGTCTCTCCCGGGCAGTATCATCCCGGGAGGATATTCCGTACGGATGGAGATAAAAAATGGGAAAATACGCGAAATTCCAACGGAAAACCCCTGAGAAAAAAGGTCTAAATCCGATCTGGCGCGGCATAGGTTGTATCCTTATTGTTGTCGTCCCGCTTCTTGCATATGGCTTGATGGTCCTTTTTGTACCGGTGATTATCGCCACTGGAAAAGTCCCCTACCAACTTCTCGGATTTGTTCATTTCCCTGACTGGGCTTATAAAGTGAGAGTGGTGGCCGATATCGTGATCTTTATTGGCAGCATTCAAAATTTATGGCTCAATATCATAACCTTTTTTGTTATTGTACTAATCTTAACTACAGTGGCTTCTCTGCTCTATTCGTGGATTTATTCGGTGGTTGGTCCGGCGCGTTACACGGAAATGGACGCGCCTCCGTCAAAACATAAAGTAAAGAAATATACTCGATAAATATTTATTGAATCCATGAAAACCTCCATCGGTGAATCCGTCCCAAGACCTGACGCCCGGGATAAAGTCACTGGCGCGGCACTCTATTCCGGCGATCTCGTCAGGCCGGATATGCTGCACATGAAGATATTGTTCGCCTGGCGTCCCCATGCCCGGGTTGTCAGCATTGACACTTCCGCTGCTGTCGCTTTGCCGGGTGTTGCGGCTGTATATACGGCTAGGGATGTGCCGGTAAATGAATACGGGCTTCAAAAAAGAGATCAACCGGTCCTCTGCGGTCCTTCTCCCCAGGCATCAACACTGGGGGCAGGGGTCAGGGGCGACGTTGTCCGCTGCGAGGGCGACCAGGTGGCAGCCATTGTCGCTGAATCTGAAGCCATCGCGGCCCATGCCCGGGATCTGATTAATGTTGAATACGAAGACCTGCCTGCCGTGTACGATGCAGCGGAAGCCATGCAACCTGGCGCGCCGCGTGTCCATCCAGAAATTGGCGATTCCAATATCTGTGTGCTCGACAAGATCCGCAAGGGGGATGTAGAGTCTGCATTTGAGAGGGCAGATGTGATTGTGGAAGGAGAGTACCGGACTCCTTACCAGGAACACGCTTACCTGCAGCCTGAAGCTGGCCTGGCTTACATTGATGAAGCAGGACGCATCACGGTAGAATGTGCAGGTCAGTGGACCCACGCTGACCGGGAAAGCATCGCCCATGCTCTCGGTCTTGCTGATGAACAGGTGCGTGTGATTTACCCGGCAATAGGCGGTGCCTTTGGCGGGCGGGAGGACTTGTCAGTCCAGGCTGTCCTGGCTCTGGCTGCGATGAAACTCAAACGTCCAGTCAAGATCGTCTGGAGCCGGAAAGAATCCATTGTCGGGCACGGCAAGCGTCATCCGATGACCCTCAAAACAAAATGGGCTGCCACCCGGGAAGGCAAGCTCCTGGCTGCGGAGACAACGATCATTGCTGACGCCGGTGCTTATATGTACACTACCAACAAGGTGCTCGGCAACTGCACCATCACCGCCACCGGCCCATACTTTATCCCCAATGTTAAAGAAGACGTTTTTGGGGTCTATACCAACAATGTTCCCACGGCTGCGTTCCGCGGCTTTGGCGCCCCACAGGCCCTTTGGATGGCTGAATTACAAATGGACAAGCTGGCTGAAAAACTGGGACTCGACCCGGTCGAGTTCCGTCACCTCAACGCCCTCAGGGATGGCGATACCCTTAATGTGGGTACCCCAGCTCCAGGTAGGGTGACGATTGTTCAATGCATCGAAGCAGCGCGCGACCGGTTTGGCTGGTCCGATAAACAACCTGTACGATTGGGTCAGCAGTCGGCCATAGTCCGCGGCCGTGGATTTGCCTGTGGCTTCAAAAACGTTGGCTTCTCATTCGGATACCAGGAAAATTCCTGGGCGCATGTCGAAATCCTCGGGAAGACAGAGATCGAGCAGGTAGTTGTGTGGCATGCCGGGGCAGAAGTCGGGCAAGGTGCACACACGGTCATGGCGCAATTTGCTGCCGAAACGGTTGGTGTACCGTTTGAAAAAGTGACCATGGTCACATCGGACTCTGCTACGATGGGAAACCCCGGTAGTGCGTCGGCCTCGCGCCTGACCTTCATGTCTGGCAATTCCATCCGTGGCGCAGCGGAGGCTGCTCTTGCGAAGTGGAAAGCCGAGGAACGTCCCGCCATGGCTGAATATACGTATTTGGCTCCGAAAACAACCCCTTTTGATAAAGAGACAGGATACTCAACTCCCAACCTTTCGTATGCATACGCCGCCCAGGCGGTCGAAGTTGAAGTGGACCTGGAAACCGGCTTCATAAAAATTCTTCGGGTTGTTTCTGCAGATGATGTTGGGCAGGCGATCAACCCCGCGCTCGTCCAGGGACAGATCGAAGGTGCAGTGGTCCAGGCCGAGGGATATGCTCTCACGGAGAATCTCATCTCGCATAACGGCCGCATCCTTACCGACCAGCTCAGCACCTATCTCATTCCAACCGTGCTGGATATCCCGGATGTGGTTGAATCGGTAATTTTGGAGGTGGCAGAACCAAATGGTCCTTTTGGTGCGCGTGGCCTGGGAGAATTGCCATTTTTACCGCTCGCTCCTGCCATTGCAGCAGCCGTCCACGACGCCACCGGTATATGGTTCAACGATTTCCCTCTGACTCCCGAGCGGGTGTTGCGCGGGTTGGGGAAGATTTAGTCACCATCTATTTCGATAATTTCAAATACCCAAGATTGACACGCTATCCCTTAGGCAATTCTTCCATTATCTCCTGGAAAGAGACTATTACCTGCTCCTATTCCTTGTATAAAATTCCACCTATTGGGGAAGATTGCATTCCGGTGATTTACTGTATAATTCTTTTGTTGAATTCCGCTATGACGGGGAAATTCATTCCAGATCGATGGTTTTTTATAGCGCTCAAGAGAACTACCACAGGTATTTTCCGATATTAAAGTATCACTCAGATTTAGCTATCTGGTTCTATTTGCGTATACCTGGAGGGACTTAATGCACAAGAAACGATGGCTGTACGCGGGGATATCGGTCTTACTCATCTTAAGCATTGTTTTGGGGCTCATCTCAATCGCTGCCCGGCGAATCCCAACAGTTGCAAATCAGCTCGCCCGGCTGGATGAAACCACCGTCTTTATCGTTAATCCAGCTTCCGAAGACCGATTCCCTGCTGACGCTGCCATCCCAATCACGGCCCTGGCTACCAGCGGACAAACGATGACTTCCATGGAATTGTGGGTCGACGGCAGCCTGTTCGCAGCCGAACCCCCGGAGCCCGACCAGGATCCCAAGTTCTTTTATAAAACCTGGCACTGGACGCCCTTATTCCCTGGTGAGCACCTCATCACTGTCCGGGTAAATAACCTGGATGGATCAGTCGGCATGTCCAACCTTTTAAGAATTAATGCCAATGAGGCAGCCGGGTACATCCTGCGGCATACAACCAAGGAAGGCGAGACGTGGGAATCACTTGCCGAATCATACGAAACCGATGTCGAGACGATCGCAGCTCAGAACTCTGCCCTGGATCCTGCAGTACCACTATCGACGGGGGCACAGGTAGATATTCTTCAGGGGACGCTCTTCCCCACCCCGCCACAAAATGTTGCCGTTACTCCACCTCTTGTGGAGCAACCAGCATCTTACCCATCTTCCCCGCCTGGCAATGTCGAATTCTGGTTGAGCGGCCTGCTGACCCCCTTCACAGCCGTGCCCACTCCTCCAGGCCTTACGGCCGGTATGGATGGCTGCACCGTTCGACTGTTGGTAAAGGATAATTCCACGGATGAACAGGGTTTTGAAATTTGGCGTTCCGGGGTAAATGGATTCGACCGTCTGACCACACTTGGACCAAATAAAAGCCCATCTTTTGAGTATAAAGATACTGTCCAGGTATCAGGACAGGTCCAGTACGTGGTTTCATCCTTTAACACGGATGGTAAAACACCCAGCGATATTGTTGCTGTTGACATACCAAACGGGGCATGCGGGGATCCGATCAATCCAAACATCAGCTTCTCTCTCGGCTTCCTCAAGGTCCCAAATGATTTAGACCTTGTTTACCTTTACGCCTCGCTTGATGGCAGCCCATGGATTCGCATGCCTTCCGGTGACGGTTTTTTCACCCCATTGAATGGTGAAGTGGACATGAACCCGTACCTGGACGCGATCCTTGCTGGATATCCAGCCGCAAATAAAGCCAGCCTGCAGGTTTGGGGATGGAGCGGCGGCACCCTGGTAAATTTGGGAAGTCTAAAGATCACCTTCGATCATACTTCACTGAAATTCTGCAACATGGATGATCCAGCGATTAACTGTACCGGAGACATGGGTTCCACCCACTGGGTGACCGTTGGGGAAGTTCCCTCGAATGCCCTGAACTCCACCCGGACATTCACGTTCAGCGCCAACACCCCCGGTGTCCCGTATGTCCTTGTCCAGGTTTCAGCCCGACCCTTCACGACCAACCTCCTATTGGAAGACCCCAATCTTGTGGACTCATACGCGGTAACTGCAGAGCAAGCGAAGGATTCAATTTATGGGAAATTTACAGTGAATTTCTCGTACTATCAGCAGCCCACGGGTTCGATCCAAACCGACAACTTTATCTTAACCGGTACGGGTTTGTTCCCAGACGACCCTTCGCCTTATGATGAGAGCCTCCTCAATGTGATGAATATCAATGGGATCGGTGCATACATCCTGGAAGGTCTTCCCGACCCCACCTACTACATCCGGGTTGTCCCATGGGACTACAACAAACCTGCCGGGCGCTTATCGAATCCCGTGGTGCTGACTTATAAAGCCCGCCAGGAATCCCCACCATACAGCATCGCTTCAGGCTCTTCGCCCGCATACGACCTGGAGATATTAAGTTATTCCCCGGAACAGAAAGTGATTCCATCCAATTTTGGGTGCGTTTATATTACCGCAATTGACGAAGCTGCACTCATTGCGGATATGAAAAATATGTATGGTGATTCACTGTTAAGCACCAACTTGATCAATGCTACGCTAATTAATCTAAAAAGCCACCTCTCCTCGGGAGATGCACTCTGCCCGGCACCTCTTCCGGAAGAAACCACGTTGGATTTTGTTTGGGATGGGTTGAACCAATTTTGGAACAGCGTAGTCCAGGCATTTAATTCCATCAAGAATAGCCTTGTAAATGCAGTTGCATCCGGATTGAACGTATTGTTTGGGCCGGATTTCTGCGGCTCAGCCTGCAAGTCCGGTCTGATGATTGCCCTGAATTACTCAATCACCTATTTCACCGGTATTCCACCCACCCTGCCTTCCTTCGAACAACTGGTTGAAAAGGGGGTGGATTATACGGTCAGCCTGGCTATCAGCGAAGCGGGGATATCCTGCGATACCGATTGTGCCGCGAAGATCCGGGCAGGCGTGCAGACAGTGGCTGATTCAGTTACCGCTGCCCAAAGTCAGCCCGCCTGCAGTTCCCAATGGGCGCATTGGTATGGGAAACAGGCACTATGTCTGCCTGCCGGTGTGACAACCCAGACCGTCGTAGGCGGTTCCTACATTCCCGGTATCGTCACCATCCAAGCGACACGCACCATGAAAGGTTATCTCATGGCGTCCGAAGATAATTATTCGCTGCAGATCACCTCCACCTCCCTGAATGAGGCCGTCGCGGGGCAGAACATCTGGTTCTACGGACCACAATGGGCTCCCTCCTCTCCAGGCTGTACCTTGGAGGAACTGATGCATGATGAATGTGCCGATAAGGTACATGTCCCGGGTGGAAACTTAAGGCTAAACTATACCATCCCGGGACCCATGGAAGGAAGTATGTTCATGCCGGTTTCCATGCTGCTTCCGGACCGGTTGGACACGGGATCGCAAATTACCGTCCCGGTTACTTTGAACTCCACACAAACTGCGCCAAATGGAGAGGGATACATATTCCCGCCTTTACAGGCCTTTGTTGATGAACAAGCCAAGGGCATGGGAATGCCCGATAACCTCCAGGATGCGCTAATTTGGCCTCTTCAATCCACCAGTTCTTACTACCTTGGGAGGCCGGGGTATTCGATCACGTTCCAGGCAGTTTTACTGTGCTATGACAAGGTTGCCCAGGGAAAGATTCCCTGCTCGGAACCTGTCACCCGCACATTCTCCTCGGATGAAGTGCTTGCATTGATCGATCAATTGAATGGAGGGCAGCCATGACCCGCCGAATTTCTCTGTTGGTCATTTTGTTGCTGTTCATGGCGGGCTGTAGCCTGCCCCAGGGATTTGGCCCACAGGCTTGGATAGATGCTCCTTTGGATGGAAGTCACCTGCCTCTCGCTAAAACCGAGATCGTCGTCCATGCCTTCGCCGCAGGGACTCCCAAGGCAGTGGAGCTCACCATTAATGGTCAGCCGATTGCCATTCCATTCATGGACCTCAGCGTGGAGTTGGCGACGATAAAATATTTATGGAATCCGGCAGAGCCCGGACGTTATGTGATCGCCGCCCGGACTCAAAACGAAGCAGGGGATTGGAGTGAATTTCATCCACACTTGGTGATTGTGGGCGAATCAACAATTACTCCTTCTTTCACCCCAACTGAAATATCCTCCCCCACTTTCACTCCGACGTTCACTTCCTCTCCCACGCTAACAGGCTCTCCGACCTTTACTCCAACCAAAATACCGGGACCGGTATTCTCCAATTTGACTCTCTCGGCAACGGTGTTCTACCATATGGATGCCATGCCTCGCAGTGTGAAGTTTTCAATCAAGGTCACTGATCCGGCAGGAATCAAGCTGGTGGAATTCTACTTCCGCCTGCGTGACCCAAATACCAATGAAACCACGGCATGGACCAACGAAGATATGACCACGGCGGGAGGTGGAATTTATACCTATACACTTGATAAGCGGCATCCTGCGATTCTCCCCATCTATCCCAACACGATGATCGTGGAATATCAGTTTATTGTCACCCACCCCGATTCAAGTTTCATTCGCAGTCCCGTCTACAATGATGTGACATTGAAAAGATCAGAATAATGTATTAATGGTACAATCCCGCGCCTCCCGCAAATGCGGGAGGCGCGTTTTATAACACAGGGTATCTCACCAAGATTTTCGGAGTAACAATGAATATTAGATTCATCTTTTCGCGCCATAAATATAAGTTGTTGGTATTTTTTATCCTGGTGGCTGCAACAATTATTTCCATTTTATTGGCTCGGGCGCGCATGGCATACAGCAACACCAGTGATTATTCCGTATTAATTTGGAACCTGGGACTCGCTTGGATTCCATTTGTATTTGCTTCCATAGCTTATGGGGTATCCTGGTCTCGGAAATTGCTCTACCTGGTCGTCCCGATATGCGCCCTTATCTGGCTGATCTTTTTCCCAAACGCCCCATACATCCTGACGGATTTTCAGCATCTCAGCACGAATCGTAACAGCGCCCCGCTCTGGTATGACGTCCTTATGCTGGTCTGGTTCGCATGGACTGGGCTTCTCCTGGGGGTTGTTTCTTTGCATTTTATGCAGGATATCGTAACTCGCAATTTTGGAAGATTTACAGGTTGGGTTTTTACGATCCTGGTCACCATTTTAAGTAGCCTGGGGATTTTCCTGGGTCGCTTTTACCGCTGGAATAGCTGGGACATCTTTGGTGACCCATTGCCAATAGTCCATGATATTTGGGGCTGGTTGAGACACCCATTCTCAAACCTGCGCGTCTATGGATTTACAATGCTTTTCACTCTGCTATTCCTGTTTGTCTACCTGGTCATTCATGCCTTCGGGAGAGTGATGCAGGAAAAACAACTCCAGGATGACCCAAATTTGAAATCATCGAATATATCTTGATCTTCAGTTATCCCCTTCCAGTTAGCGAGTATTAACGTTCATTATGATACCGATAGACTACCACTTACACTCACTTTTCTCCGAAGACGGCGAGAATACACTGGAAGCAATGTGTCACCGGGCGGTTGAACTCGACATAATTGAAATAGGTTTTTCTGAACATTGGGATGTTGGTCCCCATGAAAAGAACCCGCGTTTCTTTCAACCTATCCCTTGGAATGTGGAGTTGGACCGTTTGCGTAACAAGTTTGCTGGAAAATTGATCATCCGCGCCGGTATCGAGATCGCTGAACCGCATCTGTACGCTAAGCCTGCCGCGGAAATTCTGACGACCGTACCTTTCGATTACGTTCTCGGATCGGTTCATTTCGTCGATAAAAATTTTATTTTCGATGAAACTTACTTCAGGGAGAATAATGCAGACGAGGTGTACCAATCATATTTCGCAGAGCTCGAGAAAATGGTCCAGATATCAGACATTGATATCCTGGCTCACTTCGACATCCCCAGCCGCACCGGGAAACCCATATTCGGTTACGACCCGGCCCGTTATGAAACCCAAGTCCGCCGTATCTTGCAGTTGGTCATTGACCGACAACTTGCCCTGGAGGTAAATACGGGCGGCCTGCGTAAACCCGCTCAAAACCTGATGCCAGACCCTCTCATCCTGGGATGGTATTCTGAAATGGGTGGCGTTAAACTTACCATTGGGTCTGACGCTCACGCTATAAACCAGGTGGGTCTAAACCTTGACCTTGCTTTAGCAGCCATCCAAACCGCAGGCTTCACTCATCTTACAAAATTCCAACAACGCAGACCACAACAAATCCGATTGTAAGGTTTTTTCGTCCATGCTTTAAAGGATGGATTTATATGCCTGGGTGAAATTTGCCTGGAATCCCTGTCTTATGCAAGAATTTGTAATTGTGGTTTAATAACCCTATGCCCTCACTTGTCATGATCCGAGGTGGTGGTGACCTGGCTACCGGCGTTGCCTTGCGGCTGTTCCGGTCCGGATTGCGGGTAATTATCACCGAATTAACCCAACCCCTGGCAGTCCGTCGCACGGTCTCATTTGCCGAAGCGGTCTACTCAGGTGAGATCACCATTGAGAATCTCACTGGCAGCCGGGTGGATGATCCTTCGGATTCACTGCGAATCCTCGGCATCCTTGGAAAACAGCAGGTCCCTGTCCTGGTGGATCCTGGTTGTATCTCTGCCAAACTCCTCCATCCCGCTGTCATAGTTGACGGGCGTATGACCAAACGTCCACCTGAGCCAATTGGGTACTCACCTTCTCTTTATATCGGTCTCGGCCCGGGATTCGATGCTTCCGTGAACTGCCAGGCTGTCATCGAAACTCGCCGCGGCCATACACTGGGGCGCGTTTTTTGGCAGGGAAGTCCTGACCCGGACACCGGGCTGCCAGACGGAGACCGGACGCGTGTCCTGCGCGCTCCCACGGATGGCATTCTCGAAAGCAATCTAAATATCGGAGACTTAGTCGAGAGTGGGCAGAATATTGCAGACATCGCTGGAACCGTGGTAACTGCGCCGTTCGCAGGAATCTTGCGCGGTCTAATTCATCCCGGATTGCTTGTTACGCGTGGGCTGAAAATTGGAGATATTGATCCCCGAAACGATCCACGTCTCTGCCAATTAGTTTCAGACAAAGCTCTTTCCATCGGTGGCGGAGTATTGGAGGCGATCATTTCAAAGCCAGAGGTCCGCTCTCAATTATGGGCCTGACCAGGACCCCGCTTAAATCGATTAATCGCTGCCAAGCTGGACCTTCAGGTCATGCTGGAAATTGCTCATGAGACTATCCCAGGTGCTCCGTCTTTCGAAATCGCCATGCATTGCGTTTGTGGGAGCCGGCGGAAAGACATCAGCTCTTTTCCAATTGGCGCGGGAACTCGCATTGACCAGGAAGACAGTCATCGTGACTACCACCACACACTTGCATGTGAATCAGGTCAAATATGCTGATTCACACTTGGTTATCGAGAAGCTGGTTGACCTGGAAAAGCTCCAAAATAACCTGGGCGGAGTGATGCTGGTTACAGGACCGCAAGATGGTGACCGGACATTGGGGGTGAACCCAGATACCTTGTCACGGCTACGCGAAGTCCATGATCACCTCCAACTTCCCCTGCTCATCGAAGCTGATGGATCCCGTCAAAGGCCCTTGAAAGCCCCCTCTCAAAATGAACCGGTGATCCCGGAATTCGTCGAACAGGTCGTGGTTGTTGCAGGATTAACCGGCTTGGGGAAACCGCTGATTGAGCAATTCGTCCATCGCCCGGAAGTATTCGCCAGGCTGAGTGGATTGAGCATGGACAAAACCATCACGATTGAAGCGCTTTCCCGGGTGCTCACCCACCCCTTGGGGGGGTTTAAAAACATTCCTCCGTCGGGCGCTCCGAAATTCGTTGCTGAATCAAGCCGACACGCAGGATTTAATGGCACAGGGGAATTCGCTGGCAAAAAAAATCCTGCCCGCCTATAATTCCGTTATCATTGGTTCGCTGAAAAAGATGTTAATCCACGCTGTCTACGAACCGGTTGCCGGGATTGTTTTGGCTGGGGGAGGGTCGTCTCGCTTTGGTCAGCCCAAGCAGGTTCTGGATTGGCACGGAAAACCGTTTGTCAGGGCTGTAGTGGAAACAGCGCTTTTGGCAGGACTTTCACCCGTTATGGTTATCACCGGTGCGCATGCAGAACTGGTTAATGCTGCGCTGGTCGGTTTGCCTGTAACAATTGTGAACAATCCGGTTTGGCAGGACGGCCAAAGTACCTCCATCCAGGCCGGGCTGCATTTCCTAAAACAGGCTATTTCCAACACTTCATCCCCCAAAGATGAAGAAATTGGAAATGGGTGGGAAAGGGTCGGTGCCGCCATTTTTCTCCTTGTCGACCAGCCTCAAGTTACCCCTGCGATCCTGGGCGCCCTGTGCGAAGAGCATTCCCGGACGCTATCCCCAATCGTGGCACCATTGGTCGCCGGGCAGCGCGCCAATCCGGTCCTTTTCGACCGCTCCACCTTTCTGGATTTGATGTCGCTCAGAGGAGATGTGGGAGGGCGGGGGATATTTAGCAACGTTTCGGTAAATTACCTAAACTGGCAGGATGAGAGTCTGTTATCTGACATTGATTCTCCTGATGATTATGGGAAACTCATCAATGGGGAATAATATCTCGGCCATCCTGCTAGCGGCAGGGTTATCCAGCCGCATGGGTCAGACAAAAATGCTCCTGCCTTGGGGCATAACGACTGTCCTCGGGCAGGTTGTGGTCACATTCGCTGCAGCCGGGATTGAAGAGATTATCGTTGTCACTGGTGGAGCTCGCGAACTGATCGAGAGCATGGTGACCGAATTGGCAAAAAAATATCCTGTGCAGACTGTATTTAACCCGGAATTCACGCGCGGGGAAATGTTAAGTTCCATGCAGGCTGGGTTGGCAGCATTGGGACCGGAAACGGAGGCAGCGCTAATTGGACTTGGTGACCAGCCGCAGGTTCGGGAAGAGACTGTTCGGCGCATATGTGACACATATATCCATACATTGTCTCCCCTGGTCATTCCCAGTTTCGAGAAACGACGTGGTCATCCCTGGCTGGCTGCGCGCTCCCTTTGGCCCGGTATCATGGCACTCCCTTTCTCGAGCACCCCCAGGCAGTTCCTCAATACCTACGCTGGGAAGGTGGAATATGTGGCTGCAGATAAAAGTATTTTACAAGACCTGGATACACCGGCAGATTATGCCCGCATGCGACCTTAATCCCCTTGTAATTTATTCATTCTTGTGCTATTTTTATTCATCCTGGCAACAAAGGCATGTTCGGTGAGGTAAAACGATTATTTCTGCATATAAGAAATACAACTATCCCGCACTTCGTCAAGAGAGCATGGGGTATTTGTGGAAATGGATTGGAAATCCTGGTTTCAAGACTTCAAAGCAAATTTCGTACAATACCGCTCATGAAAAACGATTATCGATTCATACAGGTTCCTCCTTAATGCGAGGGTCAGAAAGAATCATGCTGGAGGAGGCTCTCACGGGATGATGCTAAGGTCGTTTATCGCGGTTAACATCCCCTCCGAAATCAAAAGTGCTGCAGCTCGCAGGATCGCCCCCCTGCAAACAATCATTTCCAAACCTCTCGTTCGCTGGGTACCCATGGAGAATGTCCACTTAACCCTTAAATTCCTGGGGGATGTCTCACCAGAAAACCTTTCCCAACTGGCTGAAGCGTTAAAGATGGAGGTTCTAAATCACGAGAATTTCACCATTAGTGTTGGCGGACTGGGGGCCTTCCCGAACTCACGCCGGGCGCGCATCCTTTGGATCGGACTCGAATGCCCCAATGCCTTAAAGGCAGTTATGCACGGTGTTGAATCAGTTGCGTCCCGGCTTGGTTACTCGTCAGAAGATCGTCCATTTTCTCCACATTTGACCATCGGGCGGGTCGGTCAAAATGTGTCGCCGACTGGATATCAAACCATTCGAACAGCGGTGGAAGGGACGAAAGTTGGCGCACTTGGAATGATCCATGTAGATGCTTTGAATATTTATAAATCGGATCTGCAGGCGGACGGTTCGGTCTATACAAACCTGTATTCCCTGCCCTTGAGACCTTCTCAGGAAGAAATTTAAATCATAAATGTTAATGAGGTGAAATCTGGATACCCTGGCACTTGCACATACGATTGTTAATGCACTGGAAGATAAAAAAGCCGAAGACATTTTACTGCTGGATCTAAAAGGGATTATTTCCTTCACGGATTATTTCATCATATGTACTGCCACCAGTAACCGCATGCTAAATGCCCTGGCAGATGGAGTGATCGAAAAAACACTCCTGGAACATAAAAAGAAAGGCCGGGTTGAGGGTACTCCCGACGCAGGATGGATGATCGTGGACTACGGTGATATCGTTGTCCATCTATTTGATGATGATCTGCGCCGGTATTATCGGTTGGAGGAGTTATGGGACGAGGGAAAATACTGCTCAGGGTTCAATAAATTAATTTGAATATCAACAGCAAGCGGCACCTTGCATAAGCAACCGCAAGGTGCCGCTTATTATTTCTTTCGCGGTTATGGATTTCCCACCAATCCTTGAGAGGTATCGACTCCTTTTAATTGGAAATATGCACTCATGAGATCCCGCACGGAAGGGGCAGCCACGCGACCACCTTCACCGGCGTTATAGTAGAAAGCAATAATTGCGATTTCAGGATTATCATAAGGCGCATACGCCACCGTCCAGGCATGTGCAGGCCAGTTGCCCGGGTTACAAGTACCTTTTATTCTTGCCACATCGTCACAATACTCGGCAGTCCCTGTTTTCCCGGCAATCGCAATCGGATAATTAAGGAATGAGAAGTCGTGGTTGAGCGTCCCGGCAGGATCTGAGGCTGCCAGCCGCATTCCCGCTGCAACCTCTTGCACGGTCGAAACACTTACTGTTTTCATGGTTCCTGTGGGATTGCATTCACCATCCACGCAACTGTAATCCTTGATGACTGGGTCGGCTGTAATATCCCAGCGAACACGTGGTGTAAATGGCTGGATGATATTCCCTTCACCGTCCACAATTTCACGGATGATGGTCGGCTGCATCAGCCGTCCACCGTTTGCAATCGTTGCCGCCGACATGAGTACCTGCAGTGGAGTAGCGCCAACATATCCCTGTCCAACGGCAGCAAGATACGTGTCGCCCGTGGACCAGTTTTCGCCTTTATAAATACGCTTCCATGCCCGGTCAGGGATGAGACCGGATAATTCCCCCGGAAGTTCTATACCGCTTGGTTGGTTATACCCCACAGCTTGGGCGTATTGCTGGAGCCGTTCAATGCCCAGACCCTGTTCGATCTCATTGCCAAATCCACCCCCTACTTTATAAAAGCAAACATCACTGGAGCGCGCAATGCACTCCAGGAAAGGAATTTTTCCAAGTCCGCTCGTCTCACCGTAAAAAGTATATGTCCAGTCATAGTAATATTGGATGCTGCCGGAATCGGTCGGCGAAAAGATATTTTTCAAGCCGATCATTGCAGGAGCATCTATGAGTGTGGTGGGGGTAACGACGCCCTCGTTCAACGCTCCGATAGCCGTTGCGATCTTGAAAGTTGAACCTGGGGGAAATTCTGCCGAAATGGCAAGATTGAGCAAGGGGTGGGCAGGATCCTGTTGCAACTGGTTGTAATAATAGGACGGGATAATTCTTGCCATGCGGTTATTCTCGTATGTCGGGTATTGAACCATGGCAAGGATTTCGCCTGTCCTGGGGTTCATGGCAATGATTAAACCGCTGGAAACCTGGTATTTATGATAAAAATCATTGTTCCAGTAATCAATATCGCGTTTCAAGATGGCAGCAGCAGCCTGTTGGAGGCGGGTGTCGATCGTCAGGACAATATTATTGCCGGGCACTGGAGCAATTGGAGGCGCAAGGTTGCTTAATATCTGCCCGGCCACATCCACCTCAACAGTACGCTCACCGGGAGTCCCGATCAAGGTATCATTCATTGAGTATTCCACACCCGCGTATCCTACCTTGTCGCGGTTTGGCAGAAATCCCTGGGCGCGGTATTCCATTTCCAACGAGGCCGGAATCGGTCCCAAAAAGCCAACAACTGTTGCGGTCAACGAACCGGTGGGGTAATCCCGCATTGGTTCGATCTCCACGCTCACTCCCGGCCAGTCAACTTCATGCTCTCGTACTACCATTGCTGTATTCTCATTCACGTAGCATTGGATTTTGACCGGATCATATGGAGCATTGGAGATCCCCAGATCTACAAGTTGGGTAATACCCGGGCCAGGAGTACAGGCTTGCAGCAATTTGGCTTCATCCACTGTTCCATTGTTGACCGGGACTCCTGTCAACACAGAAAGTTCACGGTAAATTCGTTGAATGTCGCCATCATCATCCGGCAATGATGCCGGGGTGATTACAATGCTATAGGAAGCGACATTGCGGGCAAGGATGGTGCCGTTGCGATCATAAATGATCCCGCGCGGGGCGGTATCACTGATCGTCTCAGTTCGATTGCTTTCTGCTTGCAGCGCGTAACTTTTCCCGTTCATGATCTGCAAGTTGAATAAGCGCAGGACAAATATCACTCCAACGCTGACCAGGATCCCATAAACCATCAGGTCACGCCAATTCAGAAATCGGGTCGGGACGGATTTCGTGGTCATGCAACCACCTTTGCGGGATAGAGACGGTTTGATAAGTCCCGAACCAGTGAATGCACGGGAATTGCCAAGAGCAGGTTTAATAATATGCTTGGCAGAATGATCTGCACGAAGGATATGTTAAATGGTAGTGATACAACCAATAGGGAACGATCAATATATGTAAGCATCAGCGTAACCATTGTTCCAATTAAAGTAACAGTAAACATCGCTAAAAGGGGAGCCTGCCAAACCCGGTGCGCCAGTATTCGGGCTAGACCGACAATGATCAAATAACCGGCCAGATATATGTACCAGGAAATTCCTGATACATACCCAACCAGGAACCCTGCCGCAACTCCCCAGACCCAGGTACCCTTGGATCGTTCCTGTAAGCACCAGGCTGCCACGATGAGAAGTACCAGGTCAGCCGCGCCATTGAGAAGATTGATGCGTTCGATGATCGAGGTCTGCAGAACGATTGCCAGGCCCAGAACCGGGACCGCAACAAGAATACTTCGCCTCATCTTTTTATGGTCCGGGAGTCGCGATCAATGGGGTAATATCAACCGACGAGAAGTTGGTGATGACCAGCAAAAACCCCAACTGGTTAAAATCTACATTTGGTTGAATGGCAGCCTGTTGGAATAGTTCGGTAGCCAGCTTACGGACGCTGACCACCTGCCCTACCAGGAGGTTGGGGGGATAACTGCCCCCCAGGCCGGAGGTTAATACCACATCTCCGACTGTCACGGTGGCATCCTGCGAGATCATATCCAGCGATACGTCGCCAGTAACAGAACCTACCAGCATCGCCTCGGTATTCGAAGACTGCAGCCGCACATTTACAGCCGAGGCAGCATCCGTTACCAATTGGACTCTGGATGCTTCAGCAATGACAGCATCCACCCGGCCCACCAATCCTTTGTCGGTAACAACCGGCATACCAGGTAAAATACCCTGATTTGATCCGATGTTTACAATGATAAATCGGAGGAATGGACTTGGGTCCCGGCCGATCACTGCCGCTGCCTTATAGGAGTAGTTGGGGTTGGCGCGTGCAAAGTCTACCAGGGCAGAAAGTATGTTCGTCTCGGTCACCTTTTGCTGCAGGTCGATCACTTGCGTTTGGAGTTGCGCGACTTCTGCCTCAAGTTCAGTGTTTCGCTGGCGCAGTGAGGCGACATCGCGCGGGACGGTCAGGAAGTCCGCTACGGCCAGGTAGCGGGTGGAAATCCAGGTTTGCGCATTTACTGTAATCCGCGCGAACCAGGATGTGACCGGGTTAAAATAACCTCCAAGGGCCAATACAATCAGGCCAACAGCCACCAAAATAATAATTATATTCTGCAGGGAACGGGGAAAATTTGTTTTCATAGGGGGAATTCGCGCCGGAGCGACGCGGTCACGCGCTCAGGAGTGCCGCGTGCTGCCGCGCTCCAACCCAACCAGGTAACGGCCAGAGGCAGAGAAATCATCCAAAACAATGCCGGTTCCGCGCACAACACAGGTAAGGGGGTCCTCAGCAACCCAAACGCGCAATTTGAGTTCATCAGAAAGACGCTCAGCCAGCCCTCCCAGTAGGGCTCCCCCACCCGCCAGGCAAATCCCAATGTCCATCAGGTCAGCCACGATCTCTGGTGGGACCTCGTCGAGGGCATCCTTGATGGTTTCGACGATCACCTGGACTGATTGGGAAAGGGCCTCACGCACTTCGACAGAAGATATTTCAATGGATTCAGGCAGCCCGGTAACCAGGTTCCGCCCGCGTGCTTCCATGGTTTTCTCGACTGGTAAAGGGAACGCTGAACCGATATTCCATTTTATTTGTTCAGCGACCCGCTCTCCGACCAGAACGTTGTATTTATTCCGGATATATTGGACGATGTCCTGATCCAACTCATCCCCCGCTACACGCAAAGACCGGGAGACAACCACCCCTCCCATGGATAAAGCCGCCACTTCAGTCGTTCCCCCCCCAATATCCACGACCATTGATCCGACTGTCTCACCTACAGGTAAACCTGCTCCCAGTGCGGCGGCCGTTGGCTCTTCGATCAGGTATGTTTCACGCGCTCCGGCGGACATGGAAGCATCGTAAACAGCTCGCTTCTCCACTTCGGTCACACCGGATGGGATGCCGATCACCACTCGGGGGCGTGGCAGGGGCACGACACTTTGCTCGTGAACTTTACCGATAAAATATTCCAGCATGGCCTCTGTTATTTCGAATTCAGATATAACACCATCCCGCAACGGACGGACTACGAGAATATTCCCCGATGTTCGTCCAACCATTTCCTTGGCTTGCAAACCTATTGCCAGAGGTTGGCGGGTGCGTTTATCAATAGCCACCCAGGATGGTTCATTTATTACAATCCCTTTGCCACGGACATGGACCAGTGTATTGGCGGTACCCAGGTCTATACCTATATCCAGAGAAAACAGACCCAGAAGCCAATTTAGGGGATTGAAAGCCAATGTGGGATGCTCCTATTGAGATTTCCAGCACAAATATTATACCATGAGGGCAAAATCGTCAGATTTTCCGGAAATTCGGACCGAATTAATGCCAGACTTTTGGAAATTATAGGTAAACTACATGGTTCGATTGATCCCCAGCATGGTTAGGTCATCTGCCGGCGGTAGCAGACCCATGAATTTTCTCACTGAAGCCTCCAGGACATCCAAAACCCCACGCGCTGTCGTCGCCTCAGCAGCCTCAAGAACCTGTTTAAGTCTTTCATCCCCATATGTCTCATCCTCTGGTGAAAAGGCTTCGGTGACACCATCTGTATAAAGCAGTAGAAAGTCTCCGTGAGCCAGTGTGATCATCCGGTCTTCCATGGGTAGATCTTCGATGATCCCAAGGGCTGCTCCCGTTCGCCGAAGCATCTCCATGTCCCGCGTGGCACCGCATAACCAAATGGGCGGGTTGTGCCCGGCATTGGCATAGATAAATTCTCCGGTTTCCAGGGTCAATACCCCATATACTGCCGAAACAAACATGCCCTGCTGGTTGTCTGGAATGATCAATGAATTTACGCGCCGCATGGCATTCGCCGGAGAAGGGGTGTCAAACACGACCGCCCTTACCAGGGTCCGTGTTAGTGCCATAAAGAGAGCAGCCGGGATACCCTTGTCTGAAACATCTGCGATGAACAGGCCCAGGCGTCCCCCGGGGAGTTCAAATACATCGTAGAAATCTCCCCCCACCTGTCGCGCTGTGATCCAGGTGGCTGCCAGTTTCCAACCATTTATTTCGGGCAGGTGTTCGGGCAGGAAAGTCTTCTGGATCTGGCGGGCAAGATGAACTTCATGTTCCAAGCGCTCGCGGTTCACCATCTCACGTTGGAGGTGTTCATTTTGAATGCTGAATGCCACCTGCTGGGCGATGCTGCTGACAATTTCCACCCGTTTTTGACGAAACCGCCTGGCATCGGAGTTTTCCTCCACGAGCATAACCCCAAACAGATCACTTTTGATCATAAGCGGAAAACCGATCAGCAAATGGTCACCAGTCTGCAACGCATAAAGAGTTTCCTGTTCCGTGCGGGCAAGTTCCGGATCCAGCCAATCTTCGGATATCTCGGAAGGCAGGAGTCCAACCACCATCTGGGTGCTTTCACAAACAGAATCAAGCAATGGAAATTCTCCGGTGGGAAAATCCCTGTTCCAAAGAATGACCTGTGCTGCATCAGAGAACCCGTATGAATGGGTGGGGTGAAAATGATCGCTTTCCAATAAATACACAGCACAAGCTTTCACGCCCACAAGGATGGGTGTTATACGGACAATACTGCTGATGGTTTCATCCAGGTCATTGGAATTTGTCACCGCCTGGGCTACCTGCAATAAGGCAGCGGAGGCGTACGCTTGCTCCTGGGCTGAATCATACAATCGGGCATTTTCGATTGCCACGGCAGCATAATTCGCAAATGTGGCTGTCATTGCCTGGGCTTCGTGGCCATACCGCCCTGATGTATGATGAGACAGCGTTAACACGCCGAGCGGTCGGTTACCAGCACGCAAGCCTGCTGCAATGGAAGAATAGTCAGCTGAGTAACCCAGGGCTGTTCCGGTGGGACCTATCGGATCGTCCGGCTTTCGGACGATCGGTTGGTCAGCTGTCAAAGCGGAAGTTAGAAAAACATATGCTTCAGGCCAGCGATGGGCTGCATTATCCACCTCCATAATGTCAGCCCCATGGACCTGGGCTAAAAATAGGTTCTCCCCATCCAACAACCAGACGGCAGCCACATCACAAGGCAAATTACGTTCCAATTCCCGCAATATACTGTCCAATACATCCTCAAGACCCACATCAGCAGAAATGAGGCCGGCTACTTCTCGCAAGCTATCTGCCACCTGGCGGCGCCAACGTTCGGTCCGGTAGAGGTCGGCATTATGCATGGCAACCGCCACGTTATCTGCCAACGCTTCACATAAAAAGCGATCATCGTCGCTAAAAGCATTGAGCTGGTTGCTTTGCAGATCGAGTATTCCAATCACATGGGTATCAAAAACCAGAGGAATGGTCATCTCAGCGCGGGTATCTTCGGGTGGAAGAGGCGAAGGATGGTAGAGTGGCTCTTTGGTCACATCGTTCACCTGCATGGTCTTTCCGTTGCGAGCCACCCAGGAAATTATTCCCTGGTCATTATCCAGGTCAAGGACAGATCCTTTGAGCGATCCACTGCGTTCCCCACTGCCAGCCTCATAAATGATCTGTCTCCGGATTGGGTGTACGGAGTACAAATGGACATAGGTAAATTTGAGATGTTTCTGGATCAGAACTGCCACTTTATTTAGCAACTCATCGAGATCCAGGGTGGAGGTAATTTCTTCGCTGACTTCCTTCACCATGGAAAGGTGGTCTGCACGCAATTGCAGTTCGCCATACAGCCTCGCGCCATTGATCGCGATGGCAATCGTGTCAGCTAGCGCTCGCAAAACAAGGAGGTCATTCGGATGGAAGGCCTCCAACTGATTTGACTGCACATCCAAAACACCCAGAATGTTATCTTCAATTTTTAAAGGAAGTACTGCTTCAGACTGGGTTTCAGGGAGCAAATCGATATACTTGTAACGCGAGTCGGAACGGACGTCATTAGCGACAGCTTCCTCCCCTGACTGGGCAGCACCCCCTACCAATCCTTCCCCCAAAAGGGCTCTTGTTCGCTTGCCTCCACCGCGTTCTTGTCCCGCACTGGACCGGAATGCGAGGGCTGGCCCACCCGGTTCAAGGGTGAATATGGCAACATAGTAAAAATGGAAAGTTCGCTGGATTAGTTTAGTGACCCTTTTGGATAATTTATCCAGATCGAGTACGTTGGCAATTTGTGCGCTTACCCTGCGGACAAGCGTCAATTGCTCGATGCGCCATTGTTCAATGGCAAAGCGGTGCGAAGCTACCAGCGCCAATGAAATGTGCCCTGCCAACCCATCCAGGAGTTCCATATCTTTTTTTGTGAAAGGAGCTTTTAACCTTTCCACCTGGAGTGAGCCCATAGCCACATCACCGTTCTTTAATGGGAGAGCGAGGCGGTTTTTATTCCCTTTAGAATAGGTGGTTGTGCCGGAGGAATAGGCTTTCAGCATTTCTTCATTTGGAGGCTGATCTGGGAATAATGGAACCTGGTTTATTCCCGGGAGTCGAAATAGCCTTCCATCCAGCCATAGGTCGGCTTTGCTCCCCAGGATGGTTTCCGTTGTAGCGAGGATCAGGTCTCGCTGGGCTGATAGGGAGGTCGCTCGCATGAGTTCCTCACCCAGTGCGATTACCTGTTTCCACGCTGAAAGAGGACGAGCTTTTTTTTTCTTTTCCGGATCACTTTTCCGGTGTTTGATCATGGTCAAAATATTTCCTGCTTCCCCCATTGATTCGAAACGCACATCGTCCATCAGCCGTTTCATCAAAAATATGCCCAGGCCCCCTACTGGTCTTGCATCAAGGTCGGCATCCAGGTCAGGAAGGGCGATGCTCGCCGGATCGAAAGATTTCCCATGATCGTGGATGATAATGGTCAGGTTTTTTTCATCTGTGTCGCAGGTGCATTCAATGTCACCACCATCCTTCCCCTCGTAAGCATGTTCAATGACATTGGTGCACGCTTCGTCCATGCTCAATTCAACAGCATAAACGGCGGAATCATCCATCCCCGCATCCTTCGCCGCCCGGGCAGCGAACTCACGGATGGAGTCCAATTGGTTAAGATTCGCAGTGAAGATTGCCGTGCGCATAATAATGGCGAGGCCGCCTCACAATGGTAGGGTGGAGGCGGCCTTCATATCTTTCAATTAATGGTGCAGGTTAAAAATTACCGACCGCCGGAGCAATTTCATCAAATATTTTGAATAGCGGTGTAAATCCTGTTAATTCTAGTGCATCCATCACTTTTTTGGGCACAGAGGCCAGCACAACTTCGCCGCGGTTATATCGCTTGCAGTTTCGCTGTCCCAGTAGGAGTGCCCTAAATCCGGCACTGGACATATATTCAAGTTGGCTCAGGTCCAGTATTATTTTAAAACGTTTGGCATTGTTGAGGTCTTCCATGGCTTTGATAAGGTCGGGTGCGGTGAAACTATCCACTTTCCCTTTTATGCTGAGCAAATCACAATGTTTATATTTTTTGGATGTAATTTCCATTTGACCTCCGTTCCATGACTGGTCTGGGTGAGGAAATTATATCACGAGAAAACTTACCGCTCTTGTACGCATTCCTATCGGTGGGAAAAGATCATCGCAGAGAGGGAAAGCCAAACTCTACAATCCAGCCCCGAAGATTTCTCCGCCTAGTTTAAACCCTGATGCTTCGAGCCGTGGACTGAACAGAGGGCGCATCCCGGTCGGGCGGATTTGTCCAATAATTTTCCCTTCCGGGGAAACCCCGGTTTGATCGAATTTGAAAATGTCAGTTAACGTGACTATGTCCCCTTCCATCCCTGACAATTCGGTGATGTGGGTCATCTTGCGTGACCCGTCTGAAAGTCGTGCCAGGTGGACGATCAGGTTCACCGCTGCTGCGATTTGCTTGCGTATTGCCAATAGCGGCATGTCCAGACCTGCCATCATTGCCATCGTCTCCAGTCGCGAGATCGCGTCGCGCGGGATATTTGCATGCAATGTGGTAAGCGACCCGGTGTGACCTGTATTCATTGCCTGAAGCATATCCATCGCCTCACCGCCCCGCACTTCTCCTACAACGATGCGGTCCGGGCGCATCCGTAATGCATTCCGCACCAGTTCGCGCACGCTCACACCGCCATCCCCGTCCACATTCGGAAGTTTGGTTTCCAAGCGCACCACATGGCGCTGCCTGAGCTTCAATTCAACCGCGTCTTCAATCGTCACAATTCGTTCTCTATCGGGAATGAATCCGGAAAGGGCATTAAGAACAGTTGTCTTGCCGGAACTGGTATTACCTGTGACAAGGATATTCAGACGTGTCACTACGCATGCTTCCAAAAACTTCGCCATGTAGGGGGTTAATGCACCCATGGAAACCAGGTCATCCATGGTTGTTTTATTTTGCAGGAACTTGCGGATCGTTATATGAGGTCCATCAACTGATACGGGTGGGATGATGACATTCACGCGCGAACCGTCGGGCAGTCGTGCATCGGCAGTGGGGTTATCCGAATCGACCCGCCTCCCCAGGGGGCTGACTATGCGGTCAATGATGCGTAGAAGGTGTTCTTCATTATCAAATTTCACATCCGTTTCGAGCAGTTCGCCATCGCGCTCAATGAAGATTTGATCTGCCCCATTAACCATGATCTCGGTGATGTCAGGATCAGGCAGCAGTAATTCCAGCGGGCCGTACCCTATCAGATCAGCCAGTGCAGCATCAACAACCCTGTCACGCAACTCTTGCTTGAGGTTCGCCTTGGTTTGCTCATAGGCTTCAAGCAATAATTGGCGCACGGCTTCTCGATTCTGTTTGTTGTCGCTTGCACGATCCTGCATCTCTGTTGAGACTGCCTTAACCAGAAACTCTTTTAGGTGAGGCAGGCGTTCATCCATCTGCTTTAGAGTTTTAGGATGATATAGTTCAGGCATGCGGTATTCTCCGTCACCAGTATAGCATAGAGGCTTGGAAGGTCGCAAAAAACTATCCGAAATGTAAGTTTAAGATTAAAATCACAATAAGCTGTTACAGGAAACAAAAAAGGGGTTGGAATACCAGGTCCTGTTTTGAAACCTGCAATATTGTCCATGAATATGCATACATAAATGAAACTGGGAGAATATAATTAATGAAGAAAATGATAATCGGGGTCATAATCAGCCTGGTGGTGGTGGGGCTGCTCATCCAATTGATACCTTTGACGGCACGCGGGAATAACCCGCCGGTAATTGCAGAACCGCCCTGGGATAGTCCTCAGACTCGCGCATTGGCAAAACGATCCTGTTTTGATTGCCATAGCAACGAGACTATATGGCCCTGGTATAGTTATGTAGCTCCAGTCTCATGGCTTGTCTACAACGATACTATGGAAGGGCGCCACCAGTTGAACTTCTCAGAGTGGAATACTGGTAGGCAACGCGGAGCAGGCGAGGTAGCCGAGAAAATACAGAGTGGAGAAATGCCCCCACTAATATACTTACCCATGCACCCATCTGCCCGTTTGACTTCCGCCGAGAAGCAACAACTCATCACCGGTTTGACAAATTCATTAAAATAAAATCCTGGCAACCGAATTTGGGGTTGTGGAAGGATATCATTTCAGCCCCCAAAATTACCGGTCAAAAAAATAACCGTGGATGTGGATTAATCCGCCACCCTGCTTTTATGCTAGAATCCATCCACCTGAACCCAGATCCGATCGAAAATAAAGGAGATCTGCACAATGCAACCCATGCCAGATAACGCGCAATCATTTCCGCCCCCGCCTCCTCCACCCAGGCGTTCCCGAAAATGGCTATGGATTGGACTCGCAATCGCAGGAGTTGTTCTTTGCCTTTGCTGCGTTGTCCTGGTGGCCGGGGTTTACTTCTTTCAAATTAAGGTTCCGGTCATTTCCAGTTTCTTTCCTACTCCCACTCCCACCGGGCTGTTCTATAACAACTCGCAAGCCGGGATCAGCCTGACTTACCCTACAACATGGCAATATTCCGAATCCGGAGATGCCTCGAACGGATTTACCATCATTTTTGCCTCTTCGCCAGACATCCTGAATGATTCCTCTAATGCTCCTGCGACTGGAGCTGCCATGGCAGTCTTGACTAAAATTTTAGCAACCGGAGACCTCCCTTTTACATTCGACGCAAGTTCGATGGGGCCGGTAGTGGATTATATTGCAACAACATATTTCTCCAACATCACTGGGGGCGAAAACCTGCGCACATTCACGCTGAACGGAATTCCGGCTGCCTCAGGGGTTTATTCCTTGACCAATTCCAATGGCACCCTCTCGACCGCGTATCTTACTGCTGTTCTGCAGAATTCAGAGATCTTGTTATTCTTTGGCGTGTGTCCACAGACTGAATGGTCGCAATACCAATCTGCATTTGAATCGATCGTAAATTCGGCGATCATCGCCGCTCCATAACGTCATCTATTTGGAATTACCGGTTCTGATCGTCGAAAACCAGCCCACCCGGCTGGTTTTTATATCCCACTGCTTTGCTGCACAAGTTTTTGGAAGAAGCAGTAAAATTCAACGGATGAAGAAACTCTATCTCGTATTGATCCTCATCTCTTCGCTGTCTACAGGCTGCTCACCGCCTGGAACCACGGCCACGCCTTCTGCTTCTTCCTTCCCTTCACCTGTTTCATCTGAAACCCCTACTCATCCACGACCTTCTCAACCACCAACGGCGACTCTCACCCCAATCCTGATAGAAGGGACCCTGGAAATCAAGGTTAATGTCCGCAGCGGCCCTGGGACTTCCTATGACTTCGCTCGGTCAGCTGGAGGCCGGGGGAAAGGTCAGGATCACCGCCAGGGACAGTTTGGGGGCATGGTATCAAATTCTCTTTCCCGAATCACCACAAGGACGCGGATGGGTGACTGCTCAATATGTTAGCCTCGCTCCCGGGGTGGTTGTTCCTCTTGAACCCACTCCCACCCCTGCTGGTCCCACCGGGCGCGTGATCCAAAAATTGAACGTCCGCAGCGGCCCTGGGACAACTTTTGATACCCTTGGTGTGCTCGAACCAGGGGTCACGGTCTCCATCACAGGCAAGAACACCACGTCCTCCTGGTTCCAGATAGTCTTTCCTGCAGGTCCACTTGGGCGAGGATGGGTCACATCGCAATATATCCAGGCAGATGCCGCGGCAGATATCCCCGTGCTCGACGATTTTGGCAAAGCAGTCACACCCGCTGCTTTCGGGACTCCTTCCTCGCCGGAACCAATTCCCTCCCCAACGGTTAGCCCAGCGATTGCCGATGGAGATTCGTCGGGAAATCCTGCTATCCAGGTAACATTTTCAGCTGGAGGCACACACCTTTTCGTCTATTCCAGTGCCGTCTCTGCACCCCAGGGAGATGCTGAAGATTGGGTTAATTTCACCCCCTATTCGGTCACGGAGAAAAATGCACGTTTAATATTTGGCTTGACCTGCAGTGGCAATGGCACCCTGACAGTCGATCTTTGGCAGGCTGGCACCTTGCTCTCCGGCTGGGGAAAGCTGGGGTGTGGTGATTCGGAAAAAAGCATCCTGCTTACCTCAGGTCTATCATACAATTTACAATTGTCACCTGGTGCTGGAATTGGATTGCAGTTAATTTCTTATTCCCTGACAGTGCAGAATTTGCCCTAGTGTTTCCCATATTAATAATAAACTCGATCATGACAGCGCCAGTCATGGGTTGGCCCAATTAATAATATACAATATGAGGATGAAAAGGACAGTTCGTCTTATTCTATTTCTCCTGCTTTCTTCTGTGTTTCTGTTGTCTGTGGTTTCTTGTGTCCCCGAATCAAACAATCAGGAATGGACATACGCTGATTTGCGTTTGCTTGATCCAATGGACATTACCCCCACTCCCTCTTCTGATATTCTGGCTGTTTATACCCGTAATATTGGTTCTGACCTGGAAATCCGGGTGGACCTGCTTGACCTGCTGCTCACCCCCGATTACCGCCTCTGCATATATCTCGACACTCAACCCGGCGGGGATCCATGGGATCTAATGATCGATATCCCAACTGATAATCGGCCACAGGTTACGCCTTCACGTTTGCACCTCATTCCCCGCCTGGTCCGAAATCCCTGGCTGGATACAGTGACGGTGCGCTTCAACAGCCTGAATATTCCCCAGCCGTTTTCTCTGAAAGTAGTCGCATTTGCTTCTGGTGACTCCAATCCGGTCGATGAGACACCAGCCGTCCGTTCGGACGCCTCCCCGCCAGAGAAGCGCGCCTCCCTTACACTGGCATTTTGGGATAGTTTCCCCGAAACCACCCCTGCCCAGGCTTTACGGCGCTGGGACGGGGCACACACGGGCCCGCGCGGCGAGCGCCACGGTCTGAAACATATCGTCGACAACGCAGGTAAGTACGACATCCCGGTCGCGTTGCTGGATATAAAAACTCCCGACAGCCTGGCTGCATTGAATTATATGGGGATTATCCCGCAAATCCAGGACCTGGCACGCCGTGGTTTGCTGATTCTGCCGGATGTAGCTTACGGCGAACCTGCTGAAAAATCAATATTATTCAGCCGCCGCGCCGCAGCCGGGTTTGGCCTTCCCACCAGTCAATTTGCATATAATCCGTCGAATTTCCAGACTGGACTACCTGGCACAATTCCTTCCGCTTGATGATGATACCCACCTCTCCAGTACGGCCAACACACGGATCATTCCTCTCCCCAGGCCGGATGATATCCAGGCTACCCAGGATGGGCTTTCATTGGACGTGCGCCGAACCCTGGTCGCTGCGGCAAATTCAAATGATTTATCGGAGATTGTAGTTCTGGGAGGCGACCTCCCCCTTTCAACTTGGGGAAACGAAGATATGGCTGGTAACACCTTCGCCTGGATAGCGGCCCACCCCTGGGTACAACCACTGACCGCTGAAGATTTGATGACTTTTCCTGTAACGTCAAAAATCAATTATCGCTCTGCAACCACAACAGAAAAATCTCTCCTCATGTCTGAATTATTTGCTGCCCCTGACAACGTTCTCACCGATTCAGCCTGGCAGACTTATTTTAGGCTTACAGCCCCGACCAATGACGAACAGCTTGTTGCTCTCCGTCCCAATTACATGGGACAGGTGAGGGAATTATTGGCCGCTGCGCGCTGGGCCATCAGCCCCTTCATCCATCGCGAGATGTGATTTTGACCTGAATGGTGATGGTTTGTCAGAATGCATCCTGTCTAACCATAAATATTTTGCCATCCTCAACCAGGCTGGTGCACGCTTGTCGAACCTGGTTTATCTTGACGCCCATGGTCCGCACCAGGTTGTGGCGCCAACCAGTCAATTCGCCATTGGGTTAAGCGACCCCTCCGAATGGCACCCGAATTTGGGGAGGCTGCCGATCCCAGCGTAATCCCCGGCGCATTTACTGATGAGTCCCTGCCGTGGATCACCTTTACCCCGCAGGTCACTTCCGGAAGCATCTCCTTCAGCAGCACGGACGGGACATGGAATAAGATCTACAAGCTCCTGGAAAATGGCATCGAGGTAAGTTACCAGGGCGCTGCAACTATCACGACCCGCATCCCACTGGCCCTTGACCCTTATTCATTCGATTTTAGCCATTCAATATATTTTGGCACCCTTACCCCTGGAACGTGGACCTGGGGATTGGCCTCCGGCATTCAGGTTGTGGTCGTTTCAGATGCGATTCAATCAATACGGAATTTTACAGATTCCTTCCCATTTTTATCCTGGCCTGAAGACCCTGATCTGGCATATCCCGTGGGCCACTTCCTTCCTTTCCCATTTTCAGTGGTAGATCTCAAGGGAAGTGGAGTTACAACAGTCATGATTTCTGTAAAATGAAGAATTGCACAAACCCATATTTTATGGTAAAGTTTGTCCAGAACTTTCAAATTGAGGCATAAAATGAATAATCAAGAAATCCCGGACATCATCGTAAGTCGGCTGCCGATCTATTTACGAGCCCTGCGTCATATGCAGAGTATGGGGAAACTCACAACTTCTTCCCAGGAGCTGGGAGAAAGAGTGGGCATCTCCGCTGCCCAAATCCGCAAAGATCTTTCCCAATTCGGGGAATTTGGAAAGCAAGGTACTGGCTACGAAATTGCATTTTTAATTGATCAATTGCGTGAAATTTTAAAAATACAGCGGGTTTGGGACGTTGCAGTGGTGGGTATGGGTGATATGGGTCATGCATTGTCGCGATACCAGGGATTTAGCGATCGCGGGTTTCGGGTGTTGATGGTTTTTGATAACGACCCTGCAAAGGTTGGTGGTCAGGTGGGAGATTTTATTGTCCGAGATACCAAGGACATTGTGCCTGCCCTAAAAGCATCCGGGATTAAATTGGCGATGTTATGCGTCCCAGCTTCTGCCGCGCAGGCTGTGGCCAACTTGTTGGTGGAGGCTGGGGTTAAGGCTATCTTGAACTATGCTCCCATCAGCCTTAGTGTGCCGGCAGGTGTGCGCGTACAATATCTTGATCCATCTATTGGTCTGCAAAGGATGACTTATTATCTTGGTTGATTTTCGTTCTTGAGAATAATAAAAACGGCGCTCAATAGAGCGCCGTTTTTATATAAGCATAAAGGATGATATCAAGGAATACGTTTATGTTTTTATAGGGACTGCAGCAAAGCCCAGTCCATTTGGACCCACATGTGTCCCGATAGCTGTTGTAACATTGACCAGTAAGGGCTGGGCGGTCACCCTTGATTTCACTTCTTCGAGCAATGATCGGGCAGATGATTCCGCGTTTGTATGCAGCACAGCAAGCCGCTCCAAGGGTCCCCACGATTGGAGGGCTTCCGCCAGTCGTTCGATCCCTTGCAGGCGCGTGCGCGCCAACCCCAGCCGGTGAACAATTCCGAATCGAAGCTCGATGAGCGGTTGAAGACGGAGGAGACCTCCAATTTTTGCCGCCGCCCAGGAAACCCGTCCGCTTCTATGGATATATTCAATGGTATCCAACAGGGCTGCCAGCCTGACCCTCTGACGGACCCCCTCCACGATTCCGCTTACTTCATCCAGGATGGCACCCCGGGCTGCAGCCTCTGCAGCCATGATGACCTGGAACCCCAATCCCAGGCTTACCTGGCCGCTATCCATTACTTTTACCCGCTCACCGAACGCCTCCGCGGCAAGACGGGCGGCATTAAAAATGCCACTTAACTCATTTGGCGGATGGATTGAAATCACCATATTTGCCCCTGCTCGCAGCAATTTTTCGTACCTCTCCTGGATGGACCCGACCGACGGTGACGATGTCGTTGGTTGAGGGTTTAATGCCGGCAGGCGGCTGTAAAACTCCTCACGGCTGATATCGATCCCGTCAGCGAGACTCTGGTTGCCAATATTTACCAGGGCTGGAACAATTTCGATCCCGTACTTTCCAGCCATTTCAGCCGGAACATCAGCCGTGCTGTCGGTCACCAAACCAATTTTCATAATACCCTTAATCCACCTTATCCATGATGACTAGTGCAGTGCTCTGAGGACCGAATAACGCTGCCAAATGCGGAGCAATGTTATGTTCGCTAAAAAGTGTTTCTGGAAAATTCTCCTGGACGTACTGCCGGATGGCCCTGGTTCGGGTGGTATTGTGGCCCAAACCGCGCATCAGGGCAATATGAGCAGGCCTGTCGAATTGGTTAATGAATTCCAGAAAACATTCGAATAGATGTCGTTGGGTACGTACCTTTTCCATCGGAGTCAGGCGGCCTTCTTCGATAGCAAAGATGGGCAGCATTCCCATCATCTCGGCAACCAAGGCCTGGGAATAATCCATATAGCCCGAGTGGGCCAGGTAGGTCAACTCAGGGATGCAGAAAAGCATGTAGATACGTGGGATGGAGGCTCTCATCTGCCGTTCAATCTCAGCTGGCATTGCACCCGCGTCAGCTGCCGCGGCAGCCGCTTGGACGAGCAATCCCAGCCCTATCCCGGTTGTCTGGGTGTCAATAACCTGGATTACCGACGGGTTGCCAAATTGGGATGATGCTGAAAGAGCGATTTTGGTTGCAGGGTTTAGCAAAGATGATATTGTTAGAACAAAAATTGTGTCGTACGCCCGGCTTAATTGACGATAAAACCGTGCAAATTCCTTAATTGAGGGCGGATCCAATCTTTGGGGAAATTCCTTCCCGGAATTGGTTTTTTTAGTTGGTTGAGGTCTGTTATGAATTTCAAATGGGATTACATACACCCGTTCATGCCCCGGAAAATTTGGGTATATAAACTGCACGGTACTATCGGTAAGGATGCAAACGTTGGACATATAGGATTGCAAGAGACGTATCTCCGGCAAGTTTATTTACTCGATCGAGATAATGAATTGATAATGTGGCTGTCCGCCGTCCTGTAATTCAATTTCCTGTGCAGGATAAGCCGCTCGGATCACATCCACGATCCGGTTGGTCTCGGTCATCGGCAACCCTTCTCCATGAAATAAAGTGATAAGCTCGTGATCCTCTGCATGGGCAAATGCTAATGCTTCCAGGCAGGCCGCCTGTAACGATGTTGCTGAGACTGCCAGCTTGCCATTTACCAGGGCTATAACCTGGCCCTGCTCAACAGCAACTCCGTCCATCTCAACGGTCCGCGTTGCTGTGGTGACCTCGATTGTCTGCACTTCTTCGATGGCTTTGTTCATCCTGGCAGACACTGTGTCCAAATCACCGTCTGGGTTAAGTTGCATCATCGCTGCCAATCCCTGTGGGATGCTGCTGCTGGGAACCACATTTACTTTCTTGACCGTGACAGCTTTTGCTTGTTGAGCTGCCAGGATTATGTTTTTATTATTGGGCAGGATGATTACCTTCTCGGTTGGCAGGTTTTCAAAGGCATCCAAAATATCTTTTGTGCAAGGGTTCATCGTCTGGCCACCTTCGACGATGGCTGCCACACCCAGGCTGGCAAAGACGCGTGATATGCCTGCGCCTGGCGACACCACGACTACTGCAATCTGCCCAGCTTCGATTTTTGTTACCTCGATACGCGCTCCGGATGCTTTATGGTTAATCCCCTCCATTTGGGCGAGCAGGTTCTCCATGGCAATCTTGGTGATGGTGCCTAGTGTCAAGACATAATCGATCGGTTCGTATCGCTTTTCGGTGGGAACATGGATGTGCATACGGTACATCCCTTCTCCTTCACCCACCTGGATAGAGCTGCCAATTTTTTCCAATTCGCCATAAAATTTCGGTAAATCCAGCGCTTCCCTTGGAACGAAATCTACAACTACTTCATAATCCTGTCCTGGTTCAATAGAATCCATCGTGTTCTCCAGGTTCATTGCTGACAGCGGCTGAACGATCGCAGTGGGTGTATCGAGTGACTCCCCTTGAGCAAAGCGCAGCATTCCCTCCAGAATAAAAAATAGACCTTTGCCTCCCGAATCAACAACCCCGGCTTGCTTGAGTACCGGCAGAAGATCCGGGGTCCGTTGAACTGAGGCATCCGCCTCCGTGACAACGCGGGCGAGAATCTCGCACAATTCACTGGTAGATTGGAGAGCCTGTACGGCTGCAGCCGCAGCGTCTTTCGCAACGGTCAGGATGGTCCCTTCCACCGGTCTGACGACCCCCTTGTAGGCGGTATCCCGTGCTTCAGCGAAAGCATGCACCAGTCCCGGTCCATCCAGAGTATCATGGTCGTGCAGCGCACGAGCAAAACCGCGCCACAACTGGGATAGGATCACGCCTGAATTGCCGCGAGCTCCCATAAGTGCCCCCTGGGAAACAGCAGCAGCCATCTCCCCAATTCCACGAACTCCGAGTCGGTCAATTTCATTAAAAGCCGACTGCATGGTCAAAACCATGTTCGTGCCGGTGTCGCCATCTGGTACCGGGAATACATTTAGAGCATTGACAACTTGCTGGTTGGCTCTAAGCCAGGTAAGTCCTGCTTCAACCAGTTTTTTGAGAGCTTGCCCGTCTATCGGCGAGAGTTTTATCCGCTCCAGCCGGGCTTGAACATCCGCATTCATACTTATAAATTCTCCTTACTTCACTCGGGATTGCTGACGTGCAAGCCCTGGACATGCACATTAACATTATGAACCGCCATTCCCAATGCTTTTTCCACCTGGTATCTTACCGCGTTGGCAACACTGGTGGCTACCGACGTGATGCGGGTGCCGTATTCGATGATGATATGCACATCGATATCGATTTCTTCCCCGTTGTAATGAACCGCAACACCATGCGCTGGTTCCCTGGTGAGCGTGGTCGCAATTCCTTCAGCCAGGTCCTTTGGAGCAAGGTCAACCACTCCGTAGGATGTCAGCGTTGCATGGTATGCAATGGTCGCCAAAGCATTCGGAGAGATGTGTATCGCGCCTAAAGTTGTGGTTTCTTTGCCCATGGTTTTGTCCTCTTTACACAATAATAACACTTGACTTGTACAAGGATACGTTTCATGGTAAAATACGCCGCTCTCAAAAGACAGGCACTGCGTATATCTGGCAAGAAAGGAAGTTTATAAAATGGCGAAATGCGCTCACTGTGGTAAGGCTACTACTTTTGGACATAATGTATCATTCTCTCATCGGGTAACCAATCGTCCTTACCATCCAAACCTGCAAAAGGTGACTGTTATCGAGAACGGTCGTAAGGTTAAGAAGACGCTTTGCACCAAGTGTATTCGAACATTGGTCAAGACAGCCTGATAAGTTCAAAATCTTCAATCAAGGTCACGGCGCAAGCCGTGATTTTTATTTCCTTCGCCCGGTCATGGTGACGGGGTTATTGCAGGTGGTCTCTCAACGACTGGATTCCTGCACCGATGCCTTCAGGATGATGGAAAACAGCACTGGCTGCCACGAACGCCTCTGCACCTGCATTCCTGACCAGTGAAATGTTCATTGCAGAGATGCCGCCATCCACTTCCAGCCAGGCGGGTGAATGGATTTCATCCAGCTTGCGTCGAATTTCCACCACCCTGGATAACATCTCTGGGATAAATTCCTGTCCGGAATATCCTGGGTGAACCGTCATCACCAGCACATGGTCTGCCACTTGCAATGCAGGATCAATTTCATGCACCGCGGTCCCCGGGTTAAGCGTTACACCGGCTTTACATCCAAGCGATTTGATCGTTATTAATGAACCGACAATATCAGAGCAGGTCTCAATGTGAATAATCATGGTGTTTGCCCCTGCCTTGGCAAAAGCTTCCAAATGGTTTTCCGGCTGTTCGACCATCAGGTGGACTTCGAGCGGCAGCCTGGTCGATCGCCGGCAAGCCTCAACGATGAATGGACCCATCGTTAAGTTCGGGACGAAATGACCATCCATCACATCCACGTGGATCCTATCCGCGCCTCCTGCCACACATTCAGTAATCTGCTCACCTAGTCGGGTGAAATCTGCGGATAGAATCGATGGGGCGATAATATATGACTTCATCCTGGATTACCGAATGGGCGGATTATACACGAAGTATATCCACATCCAGAAAGGGATTAATCCCAACACCGCCACCAGCGCCATTAATCCCAAGCCTACCGAGACCCAGTCAATTTCGAGCGCTTGGACCGGCACAGTTGAGTTGTTCTTCGTTCCTGAGGGTGACATGTCCAGGGCTGCTGCTTCAGGAGTCAAAGCCAGTGATGGGGCGGATCTGGCATTACCGAAGTTCATCAGGACACGCCCAAGTTGATCAGCAGTCCGGTAGCGTTGTGAAGGTTCTTTGGATAGGACCTTTCTTAAGATCTGTTCCAACACCGGGGATATTTCGGGAACCATCTCGCTTAACTCCGGCGCTTTTTCCTCAACGTGCTGGCGGGCAAGTTCTGCATCTGTATTAGCCTTGAAAGGCAGTGACCCGGTCAGCATCTCGTACATGATGATGCCAAGGGAATAGACATCCGACGCCGGCGCTGGGGCTGCTCCCAGGGCTTGTTCAGGGGCAAAATACTGGGGAGACCCCCACACCACTTCAGCTTGCTCTTCGGGGTGAATGGTGGCAAGAGCACGCGCAATCCCAAAATCCGCAACTTTTAACCGCATGTCCGGTGTAACCAGCATGTTTTGTGGTTTCACATCACAGTGGACGAGCCCAGCCCGGTGAGCATAGCCGATGCCAGCGCAAGCCTGGATGAGCAGTGGCAAGGCTTCCTCAGAGCTGAACCGCAGGCGCTGCTTGATAAGGGTTTTTAAATCTTTGCCGGGGACGTACTCCATGACCAGGAATAATTGACCATTATCCAGGCCAAAATCATGCATCGTAACGATATTGGGGTGGGACAAATTCGCCGCGGCTTTTGCTTCCCTGCGAAATCGTTCCTGGAAGGCCGGGTCACCCGAGAAATCCTCGCGCAGCACCTTGACTGCCACCACGCGTTCCAGCATCAGGTCCTGGGCGCGGTAGACGATGGCCATTCCTCCCTTGCCAAGTGGCTCAAGCAATTGATAGCGGTTATTAAGCAGCTTTGGCTCTTCCATAATTTGCCCGGAAAAGATTATAACACGCAGCGTTTTGCCGTTTTTGCCCTGTCCCCCAAAGTATAATATGGGCATGGCTGACACGCTGCTTATCTACAACCCGGCGGCCGGACGCGTTTCTGTACGCCCATTTATCAGTGGTGTGATCCGCACGCTCAGCGATCACGGCTTGCGTGTGGAAGTGGCAGAATCCCTGGATGGTCGTCATACCACCCAACTGGCCCGCATGGCTGCCGCTGATAATTTTCGAGCCGTTTTCGTAATTGGCGGTGATGGCACCGTCGGGCAGGCAGCTTCAGGGCTGATCAATTCAAAGACTGCCCTGGCCGTTCTCCCTGCCGGGTCGGCAAATGTATGGGCGATCGAACTGGGGATGAAGGCATTCATATGGCCGCGCTGGGGAACATTGCGCGAAAACGCACGCCTCCTGGCAGACGAAAAACCCTGTGCAATTGATGTGGGGTTGTGTAACAACCAGCCATTTTTGATGTGGGCGGGTATTGGCTTGGATGCCCTGACTGTTAAAAAATTGGAACCGCGCAAGCGCTTTGAGAAGTATCTGGGTGTTCCGGAATACTTCGCCACCACGGTGTGGAACGCCACCTTGTGGCATGGTATGAACCTGCGGATCAGCACTGATGATAAACATGTCGAGGGACATTACCTCCTGGCAGTCGCCAGCAATATCCGCCATTACGTGGGGGGCGTGGCTGAGATTTCTCCCCAGGCTTACCTGGATGATGGGATCATGGATTTATGGTTGTTTGCTGGCTCGACATTGGCGGATGCCTTCCGCCACTTTTTCGATATGCAGTCTGGCCGCCACCTGACCTCCGACCAAGCTCGCTGCATTCCTTTTCGTAAAGCTTTCATTGACTCTGGCACTCCCTATACGCTCCAGATGGATGGTGAGCCAATGTTGGGCACCACCCAGACATCCCTCGAAGTCCTGCAGGGAAGTCTCCAGGTACTAATCCCTCCACAAGCCAGGTATTTACTTTGCAGCGAAAAGGTATAATTCGGAACCGCAATGGAAAACCTCAAGGAACTCTTACATCTAACAAGCGAATTGTCCAAGTCGTGATTAATGGATTTTTGATCCCATGATACCCATCGCATTACATCCTGAAAAATAATGAAAAGTATTTTAACGGGTAAAGTCTTGATAGCTACAGTTGTGGTAGCCATGGTGTTGTTATGCATCAGCTTTTCCTATATACTGGTGAGACGCCCTGCTGCTGTAGCTCCGGACCTAACGCCTGCCTCAGCCATTTTAACCGTCATCCCTGCTCCCTCTTCTACTCCGCGCCCCATTCCACCAACCCTGACTTCATTTCCTCCCACCCCTACCACTTCTCCTACTCCTGCCCCGGGTCAATTTGCGGTTGGAGTTTATGTCCAGGTGACCAACACGGGAATTGGATTAAAATTTCATGCTGAAACAAGCATAACTTCAAAGGTTCTTTTCACCGGAAATGATTCTGAAGTTTTCCTGATCACAGAGGGACCTGTGGATGCAGAGGGATATATCTGGTGGCGCCTGTCCGCTTCCTATGATGCCACCCGTACCGGATGGGCGGTGCAGGATTACCTGTCGGTTATTCCACCGCATTGATTTCCAACGACATACATATGAAACCAACCACCATTACCGCCAACCGCGAAAAAAGAGAATTATCCGTCATGTGGGACGACGACCATGCCAGTCTATTTTCATTCTCGTTGCTAAGGGCAGGCTGCCCATGCGCTGAATGCCGCGGCGGTCATGACAAAATGGGGGACACTCCCGATCCGTCCGTATTTACCTCGACCCTTTCCGACAACCCTGCCACCCGCCTGGTCAATCTCGTTCCAGTTGGCTCTTATGGCATTACTCCCATTTGGGAGGATGGGCACGATGCCGGGATTTATCGGTGGGAATACCTGCGTGCCTTGTGCCCCTGTGAAAAATGCCGTAAATAAATAATCAGCGGTGCGGGTATGCGCCGCTGATCCAGTTTTTCAATGTGAATATTATTCTTGGGGATTGCCAGGAATCGTTTCTCTTAGCGACTGAACTTCCTCACGCAATTTCTTCACTTCCTGTACAACCTGTTCGCTTGTGCGCGTAATGCTCCTGAGGGTTTTGCAGAGCAGCCAAATCAAAAATATCGGGATGGAAATTAAGATAACGTTTAAGACGATCACAAAAACTTCGGCCAGGCTAAATGTGTAGAACATAATTCCTCAGATAATGGATACCCAGGATTACGGTGTCGCCATGGTTACCGGAGAGGTGGTTACAGTGGGTATTTGAGTGGTTGTCCGCGTGGCTGTCTTTGTTGGTGTCAGTGATGGTGTGAACGTGGGGGTGATTTTAAGATGCTGGTATGCCTCCAAGCGCCAGGTCTCCGGCATTGCGTCAGTTGGGAGCGCGATCAACGCATTCCAACTATTCTTTGCTCCTTGATCCGAAAGGGGCTCTCCGATCGCCTCGAGAAATTGAGCTTCCCAGTAATAAACCTGTGCCTTCATACCATCAGAGCGGGCCAGCGGTAAAGCTTTCTGATCCGCTTCGATGTAGGCATCATTAGGACTTCCTTGCATAAAATAGGAGCGCGCTATCCCCAGGTACGAATCAAAATCGAATGGGTCGTAATTGACCGCGGACTTAAAATCGGTTTCTGCCAGGTTGGGGCTGTCCAGGTTCAGGTAGGCGGTCCCGCGCTGGTAGTAAGCTTCGGGGTTACGCTGGTCGGCATCAATTGCCTTATTTAGAACTTCCAAAGCAGCCTCATAATCTCCGGCTGCGTTATACGCTGTCCCAATTTTCAAGAAGGTACTGGTGTCATCCGGTCTGAAGATCATGTAAGTCCTTAGCACACTGATCGCTTCATCAGTTTGACCGATTTTCAAGTAAGCACGTGCCATGGTCAGATAGACAGGAACCAATGTCATGTCCAGCTCATTCGCCCGGATGGCTGATGCCAGAGCAGCATCATTTTCCCCAAGGTTCAACTGTGCATTTGCCAGGCCCAGGTAGGCAGAGGCTGAATCAGGGGTTATTTCGAGGGCAGTCTCCAGGTCCCTTTTTGATGCCGCAGGGTTGTTGTCAACCGTGAATACTCCCCGGGCAATAAATGCTTCAGCGTAAGTCCGGTCAAGATTAATGGCTTCATTTAGATCATTGATAATGTCGGCAGTGGGGTTTAATCCCTGGTTGGCACGGGCACGTCCCAGGAATGCTGGCGCAAAGGATGAATCGCGATTGATCGCTTCCTGGTACGCACTCCTGGCGTTGCGGAAATCGCCCTTGATCCGATAGGTCTCGCCCACATAGTAATAAAGGTCCGGAGCGTTGGGTTCGAGACCGATCGCTTGTTCGAAAAGGGCGAGGGCATTTTGAAAATCATTTGCCCAAAGGAAGCGCAGGCCGGCTTCAAAAGCGCTTCGGCTGGTCACTGGATGTTCAGTCATTACGTAGAGCGGAGTGGGGGTATAGGTGGAGGCAAGGAACATCCACAAGGGTGTGGGGCCAAGGAATGTTGGTGTGGCAGTTCGAAAGAGTGGGGTAATGGACGGCGTTAAGGTGACGGTGAGAGTTGGACGCGGAGTCGGTGTCCTGTATGGTGGTGGACGGTTGGGAAGTAAAACCGCCCGCCCGATGAATAAGCCGCCAATGATCACCGCCGCAATACCCAGGATCGAGACCAGTCGCACCAGCGGGTTTTCCCAGCCGTTTGTTTTTTCTTTTACTTCCTGGGAGTGCATTAATTTTTCTTCCCACAAACGCGGGTGGTTTAATGGGAAGGGAGGGATGGATTTGTCCGGAGGGAGTGCTCCCATCAGGATCAAACCGCGCTTGGCAGAATTATTTCCCGGGTCTGCCTGAAGCACCATCTTTAAGCAATATATGCTCTCTTTTTGAGTTTCCACTCCGGCGCTGAGCCACAGCCAATAAGTTGGATTCTTTTGATCTGTTTTTATCAGGCGCGTCAATAAATCTCTTGCCCGCGCCCGGTCCCCCAGGCGCAGCGCTTCGATGGCTTCCCGTAGCATTGTATTTTCCCCGGGTTCCTCGGAAAGAAATCCATCCTCATTTGCCATAAACTGAGTTTAGCACACCCTGATTATGTGGGCAAGTGAAACGTGTATAATCTCACTATGCTTAGATTCCTGGCCAGCCTGTTCTTTTTTTTAGTTTTTTCTGCATGCGCCGGGAACACGACCGCGGTCACTGACATGCCTTCAGCAGTGCCGTACCGTACCCCCACCCCATCGGTCACTCCCTCCATCATTCCTGTTCTGACAGGAGTCGTCCCCCCTACCCCAACCACTTTCACTTATTCTGTAGTTGAGGGGGATACTCTGAATGGGATTGCCAGTCGTTACGGTGTCACTCTGGAAGCCTTGATGGCTGCCAACCCTGGAATTCTTCCATCTGCTCTGCCGGTTGGTACTCAGCTCATCATCCCATCCAGGTCAAATGCCCCCGCCGATAATGCACCCACCCCTGTCCCCCTTTCGATCCTGCAGGCGCGCTGTTGGCCGGAAACCAGTGGCGGGTCATGGTGTTTCGCCCTGCTCCATAATGAATATGCTGAGACTCTTGAAAATCTTTCCATGCAGTTTACTTTATTGGATAGTAGTGGAAACGCTCTTACCAGTCAAACATCTTTTGGTTTACTGGATATTCTTCCGCCAGGACAATCAATGCCCCTGGCGGCTCATTTCCCCCCTTCGGTATCAATGGATGTAAATGTACAGGTAGAGGTTTTGACAGCGATTAGCCTGCTGCCCGGGGATTCTCGCTATTTACCTCTTGAATTGGATAACATCCTGAGCAGGATGGATTCCTCAAGGCGCACAGCACAAGTCACCGGGCGCGTGGTATTGAATGGTACAGGGACCGCACAAAACGTTTGGGTTCTGGCTACCGCCTTAGATACAACGGGGAATGTGGTCGGTGTGCGCCGCTGGGAGTCTCGATCCTCTCTTACAGCAGGTACCCCCCTCCACTTTGACTTCATGGTATTTAGCGTGGGGCCGGGTATATCCCGGGTTGATTTCCTGGCAGAGGCAAGGCCATAAATCAAAACCCTCTCCCGTTTGGAAGAGGGTTTTAAAACCGGGGGGGTGGCTCACGGCTGTAAATACAAGTATCGTTCCAATGGGATCCCGATTGGTAATAAAATAAATCCTTTGATTGTCGGTCTGACCAGTTCATAAGACATATCGTTTAGGATGAAAAGTGCTGGAGCATCCTGAACGATGATCTGTTCAGCTTGCTGGTAGAGCTGGATTCGTTTGCTGACCTCCCGCTCCAGACGCGCCTTGTCAAGGAGGGCATCCAGTTCAGGGTTGCTGTATTTTCCGGTGTTCTGCTGGGCACCGGTATGGAACAATACATCGGCAAAATTCTCCGGGTCGGGGTAATCTCCACACCAGCCGCTTGAGAACAGTTGCCCGTGCTGGCCTGAGTTTAAAAGGTCCTGGTACCTGTCCGGTTCAAGGTTTTCAATGGTAATGTTCACTCCCAGGTTTTGCTGCCACATTTGTGCCATGGCTGCCACGCTTGCACCGGCTGAATTACCAAAACCTGCATCCGTAAAAACGATCGGCGGTAGTCCTGACACACTGCCATACTTGGAATCAGCCAGCAACTGTCGTGCTTGAACAGGATCAAATGGAAGGCCCTGCAGATTCACATTAAATCCCGGGAGGGCGGGGGGATAGATCCCCTTGGCAGGGACGCCCACTCCATTATATACAACATCGATAAATTTCTGCCGGTCGAAAGCCATGGTAAATGCCTGCCGCACCTTTGCATCATCGAAAGGCGGCTGGGTTACATCAAAAACAACATATTCGGTGCATAAGCTCACTCCAGTGTAAAGATCAGGGTGGAGCGGGTCTGCCGGGTCAAGTACACGTGCAACATCTGATGAAGAAACCCCCGTCATATCTATCTCGCCCGATTCAAACAATCGGATACCCACACCAGAAAATAATTCCACCACGATCTGCGGGATGGAAGGCGCACCGAGATAAAAATCCTGGTTTGCATCATAGACCATCACCTGGAAGCTATCCCAGCGTGAAAGTTTATAGGGTCCAGTACCATTGGGGGTGCGGTACCAATTTGCTCCTGATTCCACGTTCTTTTGGTCCAGGACGAAAGCCACCGGCATGGTCAGTTTGAAAAGGAAATACGGTTTGGACGAGTCGATGCTTACCTGCAAGGTGTGGTCATCCAGCGCTTTCAACCCTGAGATATGGTCTGCCGTTCCGGCATGCATTTCCGTCACTCCGATGATATCTCCCAGGTAGGTCAGGACGGTATCAGACTGCGTGGCCTGGTTTGCCGCGCGTTCCCAGGAGTAGATCACATCCTGCGCCACCACCGCACGGCCATTGTGGAATTTTGCGTTCGGTCGCAAATGAAATGTATAAACTTTCCCATCCGTGGATATTTCCCAGGACTGGGCCAGTTCCGGAACCAGGTTCAGGTTGGTGTCGAACGACACCAATCCGCTGTAAAGGCGTTTGTCGCCAGAATCGTGTTCGGTGGCTGGATCATAATCTCTCGGGTTTGTGCTTTCCCCACCCGATAGAAAGAGTGCCTGGCTGCGGTTCACGCCGTTGACAACCGGGGATTCGAAAGCCATTCCGCTAAATAACGCGCTGATATCGTTCGCATAAAAATCATAAGCTGAAGGCGACCCATAGATCATCATAAAAAACAAGCGAGACCCGTATATGGCACCACTTAGATTGATTTTTAGATCCGAGCTGCTGGTCTTGGCTGTAACCACCTGGGTCCATGCTGGCGTGCCATCGGGGCGGTTCAGGGCTTCATTGCTGACAACCTGGATATTTGTCAGCCCACTCAAGGCGGAACTGCTTAAGGATGCGATCGACGATTCGGGGGTATCCCCAGTCTGGGCAGGAAATACATATAAATATGAAAATACAGTCTGATCAGGGCTTGTAAAACTGGCCAATGCAGTATCACCCGTCGCTGGTGGTTGTGTGCTCCACCCGCGGGGATAATGGACCCTCACCCCGCTCTCCAAATTCACATATGTAAGTGGCTCTACCGTGGGGGTTGATGTTGCGTCAGTGGCTGGGTTGGCAGATACGGTTTCAGGTGTGGGGGTGGCAGCCCCCAGGATCTGGCAGGCAAGCAGCATTAAAGTGGTGATCACCAGGATCGCAATAAATTTCTTGGTGTGAGTCATTTTTGCCTCCGGTTATGCCGGCGGGTGGTAACAAAGACAGGTACGGCAACCACTACTACCACCAGGATGCAGCCGACCAACAGGAACTCCACGACCGTAATCACCCCCGGGCTGATGCCAAGTCGATCTATTAATGGCACTGTTGTTGATGACGGGCCGGGGACTGCTGTGGATGGAGGCGGAGTTGCTGTAGATTGCACTTGGGTTGGGCGTTGGGTGGGGTTCGCTGGTGCTACCGGCGCTGCCCCTATTGGAACAAAAGTCGGTACCTGGGTCGATGTGGCGGCCGGGGTGGGGTTGGAAATCCCGGCACTCGGTGCTGCACCGATCGAAGTGCGCCAGGCATTTTCGAGACCATTCGTGTCAAACCCATAGGAGGTCTGCAATGCCTCATCTATTGTATTACCGCTGCGCAAAGCGACGAGTAAAGCTGTCATCTTGTCGCGCCCGTATGTTTGCAGGAGATAATTGACCACGCTGTACGCTTCTGTATAGGATAGGTTTGCCCGCGAGGATTCTTCCGAGAAACCGCCCGCCAGGGAACTCAAAGTGAGCAATTGGTTTGAAGCCTTGGCCTGGTCGAACTGTGCCAGTTCCGCATCCTGGGGTCCACCCTCTCCGTACATTGCCAGGCCTTCGTTCAGCCAGGTTGGAATGAATCCCAAGCAGGAAAATGTCAAATGTCCCACCAGCACATGGGTCAGCTCATGGGCTTCAGTACTTTTCCCCCAATCCAATTGATCAGCCGAAACACCAATGATCACGATGTTATTCTCAGGGAATGCCTGTCCGCCGATCCACGCTGGTTCGTAAAGGACTGCATCTTTAAGGTCACTGGTATTGGCGTATATATAGATATCAACCGGCTTATCAGTACTGATCCCCACATCCTGTGTCAGTCGGACCAGCGCCTGCATCGCGGCGATGTGCAAGGTTTGACCAAATGCATCCCCGCCCTCATAATAATGAAGGTTGATATTTCCCCCGGAGATCACTTGCCAGCTGTGCGTCCTGTCCAGCCAGGTGATCGTCTGGGTGGGGGTGGTGAACTCCGCGCCGTTTGCATCCTGCACGAGCCAGTGCCACCACAGGTTTGCGCCTGGGGGGAGTGAGCCGGACTGGCGCATATCCCAGGTCCACTCAACTTGCACATCGGCAGCCGGTGTGAATTGTGGGAATGACTTTGCCACCACGGTGCCGCAGGTTAACTGGTCCACCCCATACTCGAGCACCACGGATTTAATATTCACGCCGGATTTAAACTCGGCCTTGAAAGAAACTGTTTCTGGAAATGATAGGGAAGCCACATCACTTAAGACCTGGATGGTTGTTTGGGCATGCACCGGCGTTGCCATGCTGATTAATAAAATGCAAAGCATGGGGAAAATGATCATGCGAATTTTTGTCATGAGTAGTCTCCTAAAATGATACCAACGGAATATAGTATAGCATTTTTTCTTGACTCCCATCCCAAACCCTGATAGACTTCCACGCCGGTCATTCCAGCCCTGCGCGTTGCGTCCCGGAGGGAAAAGGAAGAACAGACCGGTAGTCCGGCGCGTTAACCTTGTATGGACGGGGTGCCTTTGGTATAATTCCCCCGCTTAAGCCGGGAAAGGACGCTTGCCGACGTAGCTCAACCGGCAGAGCAACCGCCTTGTAAGTGGTAGGTTATGGGTTCAATTCCCATCGTCGGCTTGGATCGTTTTCAATCTCTTTCCCGCTTTTTTGCTTGTCGGTTGGTCTTATACCAGTTGGATCGGGACCAGGCGGCCGGCAGTTCATCAAGCGGGATGACATATGGGCAGTTACCCAAGTGGCCAAAGGGGACTGACTGTAAATCAGTTGGCAAAAGCCTTCGGAGGTTCGAATCCTTCACTGCCCACCTCCGCCCTCATAGCTCAGTTGGTAGAGCACATTCTTGGTAAGAATGGGGTCATGGGTTCAAATCCCATTGAGGGCTTCGCGACCTCGTAATATATTGGACTTATTAAGGAAGGAGCAAGGATATGGCGAAGCAGAAGTATCAACGAACGAAACCGCACATGAACGTGGGGACCATGGGGCACATTGACCATGGCAAGACGACCTTAACGGCGGCGATCACGAAATACAGCCAGTTCCTGGGGAAGGCGCAATTTCGAGCATACGATTCGATCGATAATGCACCCGAGGAAAAGGCGCGCGGCATCACGATCAACATTGCGCACGTGGAATATGAGACCGACAAGCGCCATTATGCGCACGTGGATATGCCGGGACACCGCGACTACATCAAGAACATGATCACGGGAGCGGCGCAGGTGGATGGTGCCATCCTGGTGGTGGCCGCGCCAGACGGGCCGATGCCGCAGACGCGTGAACACGTGCTGCTGGCCCGCCAGGTGGAAGTGCCGAGCATTGTGGTGTACCTGAACAAGGTGGACCAGATGGACGACCCGGAACTACTGGAACTGGTGGAGATGGAACTGCGGGAACTGTTGAACGGATACGGTTTCCCGGGTGACACCACCCCGATCGTGCGCGGCAGCGCCCTGAAGGCGTTGGAGAGCACTTCCACGGACCCGAACGCCCCCGAGTATGCCAGCATCAAGGAACTCTTGCGCGTGGTGGACGAATACATTCCGGAGCCGAAGCGCGAGACTGAAAAGCCGTTCATGATGCCGATCGAAGACGTGTTCTCGATCAAGGGACGCGGCACGGTGGTAACCGGACGTGTGGACCGGGGCATCGTCAAAGTTGGCGAGGCGGTGGAGATCATTGGCCTGCGCGAGACCCGCAATTCGGTGGTCACGGGCGTGGAAATGTTCCACAAGATGATGGACGAGGGCATGGCTGGAGATAACCTGGGCCTGCTCCTGCGCGGCATTGAGCGCACCGATGTGGAACGCGGCCAGGTGGTGGCCAAACCCGGGAGCATCACCCCGCATACCAAGTTCACTGCAAAAGTGTACGTGCTGAAGAAGGAAGAAGGCGGGCGGCACAGTGCCTTCTTCAATGGATACCGACCGCAATTCTACATCCGCACCATGGATGTGACCGGCGACGTGGTCCTGCCCGAGGGAGTTGAAATGGTCCTGCCGGGTGATAACGTTGACCTGACCGTCACCCTCATTGTCCCGGTGGCCCTCGAACAAGGCTCCAAGTTCGCCATCCGCGAAGGCGGTCTCACCGTCGGCGCTGGCGTCATCACGAAAATCATCGAATAGTCGATAGTTAGGTAGAATAGAATGGCTGGTAAAAAGAAAGACGTCCGCCCGGTTGTCATCCTGGCATGTAATGAATGTAAAGGCCGCAATTATGTGACGGAAAAGAACCGCCGCAATGATCCGAACCGCTTGGAATTCAACAAGTATTGTCCAAGCTGCCGGAAACATACCTTGCACCGCGAAACGAAGTAAGCGCGCCTGGGCGCAGGATCTGCGCCCGGCACGTCTAGGCCAGTAGCTCAATTGGTAGAGCTCTCGTCTCCAAAACGAGCGGTTGTGGGTTCAAGTCCTGCCTGGCCTGTAGATGCAACGCCGCCCTTCCAATCGGCAGTTTTTCAGGCGGCGTTGTCACTGTCAATAAGAAGGAGTCTAACGTGGCAGGTAAAGACGAAAAAAATAATCGTGAGAATCGCATCCAGCGGTTTTTCCGCGAAACCACTGGCGAGTTGCGCAGAGTCCACTGGCCCACCTGGCCGGAAGCCCGCCGTTTGACCATCATTGTTATTTTTGTTTTGATCTTCATGGCATTGTTCCTCGGCTTGGTAGACTGGGGAGCCAATACAATGCTTGCCCTGATAATTGGTGCCTGATCATCTTGAGAAGTAAGGCTGAAAAGGTTGACAGATGTTCGCTCAAGACCCGGAAGAACAGTTCGAGCAGGAACCGGTTGAATCCGAAGAGAATTCATCTCAATCGGATGAACCTGTTTTAAGCGAGCCCAAGACTACTCGCCCCGAAGCACCTGCTCCGGTGGAAGAGACTGAATCGATCCCCGAGGGACCGGCTTGGTATGTGATTTATTGCTATTCCGGTTACGAGAACAAAGTACGCCATAATCTCGAACAACGCATTGAAACCATGGGCATGAAAGATAAGGTATTCGACGTGGTTGTGCCCACCCAGGAAGAAATCGAGGTCCGGGATGGCAAACGACGCACCGTGGAACGCCATATCTTCCCAGGTTATGTGCTGGTCAACATGGCTCTCAGTGAGGAATCCTGGTTTGTGGTCCGCAACACGCCAGGGGTGACCGGGTTCGTCGGCATGGGTAACCTGCCCACCCCCCTTCGGCCTGAAGAGGTTGCCCAGATCCTTAAACGCATGGAAGCCGAAGCTCCCACGGTTAAGGTAACCTTCAAGGTCGGAGAACGCGTTCGGATCGTGGACGGTCCCTTCAATGATTTCCGTGGCATTGTGGCTGAAATTGACATGGAGCGCACCAAGGTGCGCGTAATGGTTTCTTTCTTCGGTCGTGATACACCTGTTGAATTGGACTTCTTGCAAGTGGAAAAAGCATAACTTGACGGTTAACAGGCTGAAACCTGGCCTGAATCGGTGGGAGGGTGTCCCGTAATCACCCGATAAAACCACATAGTACCTTGGGTAGCCCCCCGGTACGAGGAGTAATAATGGCAAAAAAGATCAAGGCAATTGTTCGTCTGCAGATTGAGGCCGGTAAAGCCAACCCTGCTCCCCCAATTGGTCCGGCATTGGCTGGTCATGGGATCAACATCATGGCATTTTGCAAGGATTACAATGCCCGCACCTCCAATCGACCGGGGGAAGTTCTTCCGGCAGAGATCAGTGTCTATTCTGACGGTTCATTTACGTTTGTCCTCAAAACCCCTCCCGCCGCTGTATTGCTGCGCAAGGCCGCTGGTGTGGATAAAGGCTCAGGCATTCCGAACCGTGAAAAAGTTGGTAATGTTACGCGTGCCCAGGTGAAAGAGATCGCCCAGTTGAAGATGAAGGACCTGAATGCGATCGACCTGGAAGGCGCCATGCGCCAAATTGAAGGCACCGCCCGCAGCATGGGCATTAACGTAGTCGATTAACCCTGTGGGAGGGTCGGGGTTTAATACCCACCCGTTGGTACCACAAAGGAGAACTCATGGCTAAACACGGAAAGAAATACATGGCTGCCGCAGCCAAAGTGGATCTGGATAAATTTTACAATCCAACTGATGCGGTGAAATTGGTTAAAGAAACTGCTTACGCAAAATTTGACGCCACGGTGGAAGTTCATATGCGTATGGGACTCGATCCCCGCCAGGCCGATCAGCAGGTTCGAGATGTGGTTGTCCTCCCGCATGGTTTGGGCAAGGCTGTTCGTGTGCTGGTCTTTGCCCAGGGGGATGGCGCAACCAATGCCCGCAATGCCGGTGCCGATACTGTCGCTGATGACGAAGAAACCCTGACCAGGATCCAGAACGGTTGGCTTGATTTCGATGTGGCCATTTCCACGCCTGACATGATGGGCAAGGTTGGTAAGCTCGGTCGTGTTCTGGGACCTCGCGGATTGATGCCGAACCCCAAGGCTGGTACCGTGGTTGGTCCCGAAGACATCGCCCGTGCCGTGACCGAATCCAAGGCCGGTCGCGTGGAATTCCGCCTGGATAAGACTGCCAACATTCACGTATCGATTGGCAAAGTCTCGTTCGACGAAAATAAAATATTTGAAAACTTCTCTGCTTTGATGGAAGCCATTAAGAAGGCCCGCCCGGCAGCTGCCAAGGGCAATTACATCAAGCATATTACAATAACTTCAACGATGGGGCCTGGTATCAAGATTGATGCCAACGAAGCCCAGTCGATGGAGGACAGCGAATAGCGATATTCGCCCCGCCCGGGTTTTTTCCCTTCGCCACAGACGGCAGGCGCTCCAGGCATTCTCGCAGAGCTTAATCTCCTGCCCAGGTGAAGACTGGTGGAAACACCCCTCCCTTTCCGGGGAGTAAAAGTCTTTGCCTGGATCGCCCGGGCAAAGACTTTATGATTGGAAAGGAGGTGATATTCTTTGGCAAAATCAAAAGCACAAAAAGAAACAATGCTGACCCAGTACATCGAGTGGGTCGGCAAAAGCCAGGCTGTCGTCCTGGTTGAATACTCCGGTTTGAAAATGAATAACCTGGATACCATCCGCGCCAGGGTCCGTGAAGCCGGCGGTGAGTTCCATATCGTTAAAAATACGCTGGCCAAACTGGCTTTGGAAAAAGCTGGTTTTAAGGTCCCGGATGACTATGCGGAGAAAAGCACTGCGATCGGCTTTGCTTTCTCCGATCCCGCCGGGTTCGCCAAGGCACTCACGGAGTCGACCAAGGGTATGGAAGCCGTCAGGATTAAGGGCGGTTTTATGGGCATATTAACGCTCAATCCAGCCGAGGTCAAGGCACTTGCCAGTTTGCCGCCGCTGCCCGTCATGCGTGCCCAGCTGCTGGGGATCCTGCAAGCTCCCGCCAGCAAATTGGTCCGCACTCTGGCAGAACCTGGTCGCCAGGTGGCCGCAGTCGTCAAGGCATATTCTGAGAAAACCGCACCTGTTGCGGCCTGAAAATATGTGATGAGGACTTTTGTCGTCATCGCGTGATCAATTATATTTTTCAAAAAGAATCTGAAGGAGATTTATCATGGCTGATCTGGAAAAAATCGTCGAACAGTTGAGCGGGCTCTCGGTTCTCGAGGCTGCTGAACTGGTCAAGAAATTGGAAGAGAAGTGGGGCGTTTCTGCCGCTGCTCCCGTCGCTATGGCTGTTGCAGGCGCTGCTCCCGCGGCTGCCGCTGAAGCTGTAGAAGAGAAAACCGAATTTGACGTCGTCATCAAGGACCCGGGGCCCAAGAAGATCGAGGTCATTAAAGTTATTCGTCAGCTCGTCAACTTGAGCCTCACCGAAGCCAAGGCCCTGGCTGAAACAGCCGATGGCAAAGTTATGGCTGCTGTGGGCAAAGATGCCGCCACCGATGCCAAGAAGAAATTGGAAGAAGCTGGCGCCGTCGTCGAAGTCAAGTAAGCTTTTTGGTGATCCAAAATCAAAAATGGCGATCCATCAATTGGGTCGCCTTTTTGATTTAACCATCAAAAACCAAATAACCGTTGCAACCTGTTGACATTCTCTTCAAAATGGTTATACTGTTGGTATGCTTGGTCTGACCACCATACCACAGGATGTTTATGATAATTCAACCGATTACTCACAAACCTCTCTCTGAATCCGTCGCTGGAAAATTAGCCACCTCCCTGCTGGACGGCAGCCTCCTTCCAGGATCTCAGTTGCCCCCTGAACGGGACCTGATGGCTCAACTTGGTGTCAGCCGTGCAACGCTCCGTGAAGCACTTAAGTCGCTTGAAGAATTCAAGCTGATTGAATCACGCCCAAACGTCGGGTGGTTTGCCCTATCCATTAACGAAAGAAATATCACCAGGGCTCGCGAAATGGCCAAAGCTGCCGCGGTCACCACTCCCCGCCCGGCTTCCAGCGAACCCCCTACAGGTCCGTTGCGCGTGCCTGTTGCTCCGGAAAAGCCTTTACATATTCCCAACTTGCATACCGACCGGTTGGGGACTTTCGAGTTCATATCCTGGTGGGATCGGAAAAAAGTTCAGAATGCCAATGTGTTGGTGGTCGGAGCTGGGGCTTTGGGGAATGATGTCATCAAGAACCTGGCGCTGATGGGAGTTGGGCACATTTTCATCATCGATTTCGATACCATCGAAGCTGCCAACCTGAGCAGGTCGGTTCTATTCCGTGAATCAGATGGACACCGCAGCAAGGCCGAAGTCGCCGCTGCGCGTGCCCGGGAACTCAATCCCCAGGTCCACGTTCAATATTTGAATGGTGATGTCACCACCCAGCTTGGTCTGGGAGTCTTCCGCCGCATGGATGTGGTTATTGGCTGTTTGGATAACCGCGAAGCCCGCCTGGCAGTCAACCGTTTTTGCTATTGGGTGAACAAACCCTGGGTTGACGGTGCGATCCAGGAGCTGCTTGGGCTGGCGCGAGTCTTCGTACCCGGGCAGGGAGCCTGCTATGAATGTACCTTGACCGAACAGGCATTGCGGGATCTTTCCCTGCGTTATTCCTGCCCTTTGCTGGCGCGGCAAAATATCTTGCTGGGAAAGGTTCCCACCACTCCCACCATTGCGTCGATCATTGGCGGGATTCAGTCCCAGGAAGCGCTTAAACTGATCAATGGGATGCCGGTCGAGCCTGGCAAGGTCATCCACTATAACGGCATGGTCAATGAGATGCACACCACTGCATACGTTGCCCGGCCCGATTGCGAAAGTCATTGGACATATGGGGAAATAACCGAGTTGCCGGCGCGTGCCGAACGCACCACCCTGGAAGACATGCTTCGCATTGCCCGCGCTGATCTGGGGCCCGAGGCCATCATCGAATTGGACCAGGAACTGATCACTTCCCTGAAATGCTCCACTTGCCACACAGTTGAAAGGGTCCTTAAACCCTTGAGTGCGGTCAGTTTCGAAGGCGGTCATTGTCCCACCTGCGGCAACCTGCGCGAGACCGAATTGACCCATGTCATCACTGGGGAGGAAAACTACCTTTACCGCAGTCTCGCCTTCATTGGTGTTCCTCCCCTCCATATCCTGCGCGCCCATAATGGGCAGGATTATCGCTTCTATGAGTTGACCGGCGACCTGCCCGATGCACTGCATTTCCGCCACTTCGAACAGCTCGGGCTGCCCTCCCGCGAGCGCCATCAAATCCACATCAAGACTGATCCGCAAGGCACCGACTCTGCCAAAAGACCCGCCCAGGGTCGCGTGAAATTGCACGATTAATTTTCGTTGACACTATGAACATCTCACAGGAAACCATGAGTACTCCTGCCCCACATCCGCTTGAACCAGTCCATATAGTCCTGGTGCGCAAGTTGATTCTACTCGGTCTGCTCATGATCGTTGCCGCCCTCGGCCTCGTCCTCCTGCTTCGACATGTGCAAATAAAATCCTTGTTTTTTCCTCATATCCTATCCGACGCTTCCATGGGGTTGATCGCCGGTCTTTCTACCCGGTTGGTCTTGCGCAGCCAGACCATCTTCCTTCGCATCGCCTCCATCCTGGCATTTCTGGTTGGCGGTTTGGAACTGCTGGGGTGGTTCACCGGATGGCAGATCGGTCTTGGTCCCTTAAAAATTGGCCTCACACGGGTGGATTGGTACAGCCTGGGTCAGTTGTTTTTATCATCCGGCATCTCGCTCCTGGCTCTATATGCCTGGACACAGCCCAATCCCCTGGATGCCGTACCCGCGCCGGCGTCACACTCTGTCAACCGCCAGCCGCGTCCACGAGCACAGTTGGAAAAACGCCGCCGCAAGGCGGGTCCCGCAGCCCAAACCGCCTCCCTCTCGCAGGAAGAGCGCTCCCCGGAATCGAACCCCCAGGTTTCCACTCAACCCAAACCTCAGCTCCTACTATCTGATATGGAAGAACATCGGTGCCCTTATTGTCTGGAAATGATCGAACCTGACGACCCGCGCGGCACAGTGGAGTGCAAAATCTGTCACACGTTGCATCACGCCGATTGTTGGGCTGTTACCGGCTCATGCCAGGTGCCGCATTTCACTGCTTGATAGGAGAACCACATGCCCGATTTGAACGTGACCATTGTCCTGCCAAGCGGCGGGGCGCGCACCGCCGAAGTCCCCCTTGATGTCAGCGTACATGATTTGCTGACCGAGTTGACTTCCCTGCTGTCTCTCCCCACGGTTGGCCCGGATGGGCGTCCAATGTATTACCGGTTGGACAGCAAAGCCCTCGGGCGCGAGCTCAAGGACGATGAGACCCTGGGCTCAGCAGGAGTTCTGGAAAACGACCGGCTCATGCTGACTGCGGATATCACTGCCGGATCCACGGGTCTGGACCAGAGCCCCCGCATGCGCCGCCTGCGCGCGGACTATGAATTGATGAAGGAACTGGCATCCCGCAGTGATCTGATCAGTTTCGAAACGCGGGTACCGCGCCCCGACCTCCCACCAGAAACATATATCGTGACCTTCGTTGTGCAAAGGCATCATGGATATCGACCGCCAGGGCGAACCCAGGTTCGGCAACCGTCACCAGGTGGAGATCTATCTGCATAACCAGTACCCCCAGCGTTGGCCTGGTATGAAATGGCTGACCCCCATCTGGCATCCAAATATAAATCATCATAACGGCTCGGTCTGTATCGATGCCGCCTGGTGGACCGCCAGCCGTTCGCTCGATCGCCTGGTGGTTATGCTCGGCGAAATGCTCCAATATAAAAACTTTCACGATGACCCCACCAAACCACCCTTTCCCTGGGACCCTGAAGCCGCCCGCTGGTGTCGGGAATACCGGAAAGATCACCCGCAGGCATTCCCCGTTGATGAGCGGGAATTATTGCGTCCTGAACGGGTGAAATTGAGTCCGGTCCCCACCCGTGAAAAACCCATCATCCACCTTAAATGACGTGATCCCCAGATATTTTGTAATTACATCTTTCGTTTTATTCCACCACTTTATATCAGGCTGAGACCCAGCCGCCAATCAAAAGGAGAATAAATGCCTGACCTATCCGTTACCGTAGTCCTTCCTTCCGGAGGCAGCCGCACTGCAGAATTACCCGACGATGTGGCAGTCAAAGAACTTCTCCCGGAACTGACCACCTCCCTGGAACTCCCTGTTACGGGACCAGATGGTCGCCCGATGTCCTATCGGCTCGACAGCAAAGCGCTCGGAAGGGAATTGAAGGAAGAGGAAACACTTGCGCAGGCTGGCATTCCTAAAGAAGACCGCCTGATGATGACCGCCGATGTTACTGCTGGGTGAAATCCCGGTTTGTTGTGGACCATTCCCGGTTTGCTCAGGATACGGCCTGGCACGGTAAACAGGAAATTGAATAATCGATGACCATATCCCACCTTCATGTTCTCCCCGCAGATGATCCTGCTCCTCTAGTGGGACAGATGCCCATCAGCTCCTCCCGACGCCTGTTCTCACATACAGAAGAACCAGGTGTCCTTCTCAATATCCAGGCGTTTATGGCTGAGGCAGCGTATCTTCGACTGGTGGACCATTCAACCAGCGATTTGGAGAGTGAAGTTGGCGGCATACTGGTGGGTACCTGGCAAATGGATACCCGGAGCCGGCAGCAGTTCATCACCATGGAGAACGCCTTGCCGGCACGCTTCACAAGGCAGGGTAGCGTTTACCTGACCTTCACCCAGGATAGTTTGGTGGACCTCCACGAAGAAATGGATGAACATTATCCCGATAAACAAATTGTTGGTTGGTATCACACCCATCCTGGGATGGGGGTCTTCCTTTCGCCTTATGATGCCTGGCTCCACCATCACTTTTTCCCTGAAGCCTGGCAGGTCGCGTTGGTGATCGATCCGATTTCCTCTTCCGGCGGCCTATTTATTCGCCAGGCAGACGGCACCCTGGACCCTGGCCGCTATTTTGGTTTCTATGAACTGGATGGCATCTCTGGAAGGGGGTTCGTCCAATGGAATAATCTGCAAAAGGATCCGGTAGTCAAAGGTATAAAAGGAGTTGATTTGAATGAATAGGCGCATGCGCATTTATTACTTTGCCGTTTTCGGAGCCATTGGCGGGTTGATCGGTTGGCAGGTGAGCAACCTCCTGGGATTGTCCTTCATCTCGAATATTTATTTCAGTGACGCTGTTGTTGGTGCCCTGGTGGGTTTATGCATCGGTTTGCTGATCGGGATTACAGAAGGCGTTTTGACCATAAACCTGGTCGGGGCGGCTAAATCCGGGGGCAAGGGTGGTCTTTTGGGCATGGGCGCAGGGATCATTGGTCTGCCGCTTGGCGAATGGCTTTTCCAATCTGTCGGTGCCGGGGTACTCGGTCGCGCCCTTGGTTGGGCGGTATTTGGCCTCCTGATCGGTTTCGCTGAAGGAGTGGGCAGCCGAAACCAGGTTTGGAAGGGCATGCTCGGCGGGCTCCTGGGTGGCACCTTGGGCGGTTTTCTGTTGGAAGGGATGCAAAGCTTGCTGAAAGCATCCATGCTTGGGAAAGCAATCGGCTTGGTGCTTTTGGGAGCTTCCATTGGCTCATTCATCTCGTTGATCATTGTCCTGCTGTCGCGTGCCTGGCTTGAAGTGATCACTGGCAAGCTCAAAGGGACTGAATTCATCCTGGACAAGTTTATGCACGCCCGGGGTCCTGCCATCGCCATTGGCAGCAGCCCACTTAAATCTGAGATAGTCCTGCCCGACCCCGACATCGCTCCCCAGCATGCCATGTTAACCGGAGATGGGTCTCGTTTTACGCTCAAAGATATGAGCCTTTCCGGAACGCTGGTCAATAACCGGCGCATCGAACGCACCCAGCTCATCAACAACTGTACGATCCTTATGGGCAACACCGAAATGGTCTATCACGAGAAGAGGGCTGGATGAAGACAAACTTGCGCTTGCACCTGGTCAGCCTGGCATTGCTGCTTTGCTTCGCTCCCTTCCACACGGCGATTGCTCAGGGTGATGGGACTCAAATCCGCATCACTCAGGTGGACAATTCCAGGTTTCCCCAGGTGACTGTCTACGTTTCGGTAACGAATGCCGCGGGTGATCCATTGGGTGTTAACCCAAACAAGATCCAGGTTTTCGAGAACGGACAGTTGATGCAACCCGGTCAGATTAGCCAATCGGGCGGGATCGGCCCTCTAACCACCCTGCTCGTCATGGATGTTTCAGGCAGCATGTACGATGCCGGAAAGTTGACTGCCGCCAAGGCTGCTGCAAATGCCTATGTTGATCAGATGCGTCCCGGCGATCAAGCCGGTTTGGTGACCTTTAACGCCAGGGTGGTCTATCTTCAGTCTGTCACCGCAGACCGGGCTGCGCTGATCCAGGCTATCAACAGTCTGGATGCCAGGGGGGATACCACCATGTTTGATGCGCTGGACAGTGCTGCACAAATTTTACAGGATATACCCGGACGCAAGGCGATTATCGTCCTGACGGATGGGCTGGATAACCGCAGCAGGTTCACCGCCGATGAAGTGATCCAGGCAATCGGTACAAGTGGTTTATCCATTTCCACCATCGGTTTGGGCGACCCTTCCAAACTGGGCATCAATTCCGGGCTTGACGAGTCTGTCCTGCAGTCTCTGGCCTCCCGTGCTGGAGGAGTTTATGGTTTTGCCAATGATCCTGCTGCGTTGACCAACCTGTATGAAAAATATGGTCGAGCTCTGCAAAGTGAGTATAGTATTACCTATACTTCTTCTTCGATCCTCCACGACGGTCTCAGTCGCACATTGACTGTCTCGCTTGGTGGGTCAGCCACCACCCAGGCTTCCTATAACCCGGGAGGGGTGCTGCCTGAGGTAACCCATGCTGCATCCTGGCTGGTTTTTATCATCCTTCTGGTGGTGCTGGTGGGGCTGCTCTTTGCTCCCAGGGTCATGGCGCGTCTCCGGTCTCCCTCCCGCTCAAAGGAAAAGATGAGTCCATCAGGAACCCCGGCTGTACATATAAAACTTAAGTGAAAGCCATGATGATTCAAATGGCGGCCCATCACGGGTCGCCATTTTTAAATCTCTCCTTCTACCAGAATATTTGTGAACCTGGTCATTATTTTGATTATTTATTGCTCAATGGCTGCCTTTACAAGATCCTTCTCCATCAGGAAAGTTCCCGGTAAATTTATATAACCCAGTTTGCGATCGATGGCGATCATCGGTTGGTTCTGGGTATTGTGATGGGTGCGTACCTTGTTCACTTTTAATACTTCGCGAGCAAAGCGCAGGGCAACCACTTTCACCGCTTGCCCCAGCTTGCGACCGCGATAACGCAGATCCACCCCGGTAAACAAATTATACGCATAATCATTTCCTTTTTGACGTGTGATGGCGCTCATCGCTGCCCACGCGCCCGTGGCGGTGTCAATAACAACCATTTGTCCAGCGGGCTTATACCATTCTGTCTCGCAAACGCTTTTCTGGAAGTCCTCGAAAGATTTCCATGCGTGCTCACCATTTGTGCCAGGCGTGGATGCAGCCGCCGTATCGTTAAGGATGTAAAGCTTTTTTTGTGCTTCTTCCGTGTTTCCCAATTCTTCCATTGAAGTAAATTGGAATCCCTCACTCTTCAACCTCGCGATGGTTTTGTCGTATAACTGATCATCAAATGTTTCCAGGTCCAGGCTCATGCCAAAATGATGGCGCAGTTCGGTAAACCCTCGTCTTTCTGCAAATGCCCGGCACTCGGGGCAGGTATCTCTTACGCTGACACGCAACGCTTTTACTTGCGCTTGTCTGGCAACCCTTTCCATGTCTTTGTACAATCGGCGTCCTGACCCCTGCCCTTGTTTCTCCGGCTTGACGACCAGGTAAAAGGTAACCCGGTCTGGAATTACCTTCTCCCGGTATGCCCAATAGAATCCCAACAGGTCTCCCTGATCACCTTCGGCTGTTATGATTCCGATGGCGTTCTCTTTATTCTTTTCGTAATCTGCTTTGAGAGCATCTTCCGTGGTCGTCTCATCTTCCTGGCTCGATATCAAAATTGCGATCTGCCCGAAATCTCGCTTCGGATTAATTGGTCGTAAATTGATGGTCTTCATTTACTACTCCGTCATTTGATATTTAAAACAGAAAAAATAGTGCCGCAAGTGGTTTGCCACATCCCGCCAGGATGCTGTTCCATTCGCGGTAGATCATCCGCTCGATTTTTTATGCACGGTTTCAAAATGCATGGAATACAGTTGGGTGCAATGTGGCAAAACGAGACCAGCTCCTTGGGCATCATCAAAAAATGCTTGGCCGGGTAATTCTGCCAATATTGCCATGTCGATTTTGCTATAGGGTGATAACTTTCCGATTTATCGCATTGCATAAATCGATTTCAGTCCGCCTGGGAGGAAGGCAGTCGCAGTCGTGTTTTATATGCGGAATGGATCGACCTCCGGATTCGTCCCCGCCCAGATGCAGGTCGGCTGGGCGAACTGGTTGCACTGGATTCCCAGGGAACACCGGTGCGATAAGATTCGCGGCGGATCAGGCAGCGTGTCAGCCGGATAAAGTACCTCGGCTTCCAGTGCTACTTCACGCTTCACATGGTTGCAAAAACTGACTTTACTTTCTTCCCAGAATCTTTCAGCCATACCGTTTCTCCAATATTACAGTCACTTTAGAGCATTTTCAGACTCCCATCCAGTGAGTACCGTCATGAATTGGGATGACATATCGCGGATGTGAATGAATTCGGTTTTTGACCCGTTCTCCCGATTTACCGGCGGGTTAGCACCAGGATCGTCCCTGTCTTGTAATCGCTGAAGGTTATTTCCCCGGTCTCATCCACTCCGAATGTGGTGATATTCGCGCCGGTCTGGAATAAGAGTTTGGATTCCCAGGTTTCCTGCCCGGTCTGGATCAGCCCCCAGACATTTCCGGAACAATAATCCCCATAAAAATAGACGCCCTGCCACTCCGGCAGTGCTTGCCCTCGATAGACGTAACCTCCTGTCACTGAGCAGCCTTCGGCGTGGGAATATTCTGCAACCGGCATGATGATCGTGCTGCCTGCGGGTGGCTGGTCCTGGTAGATATGGGTTCCTTCGTAAAAACTCCAGCCAAAGTTTATCCCACCGGGAGTTCCTGCTGGAACGAAATCCACCTCTTCCCAGGCATCCTGCCCCACATCTCCAATATACAGGTTGCCGGTCAGCCGGTCGAAGGAAAACCTCCAGGGGTTGCGAAGTCCGGTTGCCCAGATCTCCGCTCGCCCGCCCCCTGCGGCAAATGGGTTGTCTGCTGGAATGCTGTAGTTGCCGGGGGTACTCACATCAATTCGCAGCAGCTTGCCAAGCAGGGTGCCGACGCTTTGTCCGTTCCTTAATGGATCGCCCGCTGAGCCGCCGTCACCAAGTCCGATGTAGAGGAAGCCGTCTGGTCCGAAGGCCAGTCCGCCTCCATTATGATTGGCATACGGCTGATCAACGTGGAGCAGGTCGAATTCACTAACCGGGTCCGCGCGGTTCGGGTCATCCGCAGAGACCTGGAAACGCGCGATCACGGTATTTCCGTTCACATCTGTGTAATTGACATAGAACAGGCCGCTTTCACTGAATTTATCGTGGAACGCAAGCCCAAGCAGGCCCTGTTCTGTGTGCAGGCTTCCTACCTCGCTCTGTATATCCAGGAAGGGTTGGGGCATTAATTGACCGTTCTGCAGGATAAGAATGCGACCCCGCTTTTCAACGATGAACAGCCTCCCCGACCCGTCGCCCGCGTTCTGAATATCCACCGCCAGGTTTAGCCCCGAAACCACAGCAGCCCATTGATAGCCCGCTGGTTCTGGGAAACCGTTTAAGTACGGTGATGTTGTCGGGGGTATTGATGAAGTTGGAGTGGGCGCCGGGGATGGCGTCCCGGCGGATGATATGCTGGTGACAGTTAAGGTTGGGAGGGCTGGAACGGATGGCAGCATTGGGGTGGATTGCGGACCGCACGCTGATATGCCCTGGAGTAAAACAAACCCCAGTGCTGTCACCAGGGCGCGCCTCCTGCCGGAATTCGCACTATTTCTCATCGCTCGCTTCAGCATCTATGATCTCGCTGCTTTCTTCCTGTTCTGTGGCGTCCCGCCAGGTGCTGGTGACCACTTTCTGCAGTTCGTTATTGTGTTCCTGGACGATATCATCGGGGCACAGCGAGACGAACATGGTTGTTCCAAGCCAGATCACCACGGCATCATCCAACGCCCCGATGACCGGGATCACCGCGCCCGGGAGCAGGTCCACCGGCGAAATGACATAGATCGCCGCCGCGATTGGGAGTAGTTTCAAAAAGAAATTGATTCGCTTATCTCCGATCAGCCGCAGGATGAGTTTGACCCGCATGATCAGGTCCTGGAAGAATCCGCTGTTCTGGTTGTGAATGATGTCACGCTTGTTCGCCATTTGAATGTCTCCTCATCAATACCTTAAATCCAGGGCGGAAAATGCACTTGCCGTGGTCGCTTATTGATCCACGGGTACTGTTATATACGGATGAGTTCCCGGGTGTGTTCATCCCCCTATCGGGCTGGATCTTTTAATTCCAGCAATCTCCCGCGATCCACTCGGGTCCTTCCGTGTCTCCATATCCGTATTATACAGGAAGTGAAGTACAATTTTAACGAACGGGAAAAAAACCAAGTTGGAGAGAGTTTCGTGCCCCTGGACCTGGAAAAGATCCGCGCCATCTGTTTTGATGTGGATGGTACCCTGAGTGACACTGACGATTTGTTTGTCCGCATGGCTGAGCGGATCCTGCGGCCTGTCCATTACCTGCTCCCCCACCAGGACCTGCATCTCCTCGCGCGTCGGCTGGTGATGTGGTCTGAAGCTCCCGGCAACTTTTTGATCGGTTTCCCGGATATCCTGGGGGTGGATGACGAGATTGATGCCGTGATGGAATGGATTAATCGGCGGCATCCTCGTCAGATCAGGAATTTTCTCCTGATTCCTGGCGTCCCGGAGATGCTCGCAAAATTGTCCCGGCGCTTCCCCTTGGCAGTGATAAGCGCCCGGGAAGCCCTCACTACAAATGCCTTTTTGGACCATTTTGAATTAAAACAATATTTTCGAGTGATCGTATCGGGGCAGACTGCCAGGCATACCAAGCCTTATCCCGACCCGGTAATTTATGCCGCCCGGGCAATGCAGGTACCGCCCGAATCCTGTCTTATGGTCGGTGATACGCCTGTGGACATTCGCGCCGGAAAAGCTGCCCGCGCACAGACGGTTGGCGTATTATGTGGTTTCGGTGAGCGCTCTGAGCTCCTCCGCGCCGGCGCAGATATGATCCTCTCTGACACGGCTGAATTGGCACAGGTATTCTCAGAATAGCCTGCTTGCTGGAACGATTTCCTGCATATTGCGTATATTGGATAGAAAACTGGACCGGCGATTTCCCTTCGGTCTTGAATTGTTAAAAGGAGAATCTATGTTTCGCAAATTGTTCATCATCATTTCGATTTCGGCTTTTGTTCTCACTTCTTGCAGTTATACGATCAGCCTGCCGGTCACACAAAAAGCCGGTCCAATGGTTGTCGACCAGATCAGCGTACCTCTGCCCGGAAATTCCTCCCAATCCGTGGATTTATCCTTGAAGTTTGGGGCGGGGACCCTGAAACTGAACTCTGGTGCAAATGCTTTGATCACTGGCACCGCCACGTACAACATTGGTGATTTCAAACCCACGGTCACGGTCACCTCTTCAGCAGTCAGCATCGAACAGGGCAACTGGCGTCTGACGGGCATTCCGGATATCGCCAATATTAAAAACGAATGGGATCTTGCATTGGGAAGTGCCCCCATCTCCCTGAACATAGATGCCGGTGCATATCACGCTGATTATGAACTTGGCGGTCTGGCTCTCACCAACCTGACCATTTCGGATGGTGCCGCAGAAACCAAATTGAATTTTGCCACCCCCAACCTCACCGAAATGGCTCTCCTCAGCTACAGCACCGGCGCTTCCAATGTTTCCCTGAGCGGTCTGGGGAATGCCAATTTCTCCAGCCTGGAATTCGACAGCGGGGCGGGTAACTACACGCTCGATTTTTCCGGGCAGTTTCAGCGTGATGGCAGCGTCCATATCGGGACGGGTGTCAGCAACATGACGCTGGTCATTCCCTCCGGAATTCCCGTCCAGCTTACAGTCTCTGGCGGTCTGTCAAATGTCTCCTACGGTACCGGCTGGGTTAAGCATGGCAATATATACACCCAGGCTGGCACCGGTCCACAATTGACCATTTCCGCTGAAATTGGTGCAGGGAATTTGACCCTGACCCGCTAACCCTGGGGGTCCATAACACATGGTTTTTTTTCATAAACGCCTCGCCGCGATATGCTGGCGAGGTCTTTTTCAATATGACTAATCATGTATTTTGGATATTAATCGGAGTAATTGGTCATATTTCAAGCATGACCTACGTCACTTGTCGCGCTGGCATGCTGCCAATACAATATAAGTAGATAAACATTACCTTATTTTTTAGAAAAGGAATTCACCATGCAAATTACACGACAGGCTGATTACGCAATCCGCGCCGTTCGTTACCTGGCCAAACAAGGGTCAAGTAAAAACGTCGCTACTTCCACAGTGGCTAAGGAAATGCAGATACCAGCCTCCTTCCTGGCCAAAATTATCTCGCAGTTGTCCATCGCGGGCTTGCTGCGTACCTCCCGCGGTGCACGCGGTGGTGTATTATTGGCGCGCGAACCAAAGGATATTTCTGTATTGGACGTGGTCGAAGCCATTGACGGTCCGATCCTGCTCAATGAATGCGTCGGGACCAATAAACCCTGCAATTTTGAATCGGACTGCCTCGTGCATCCCATCTGGCAGGAAGTTCAGGAAAGCCTCGTCGGTCGCTTGCGCGCCACCCGTTTCGACGTCCTTTACAGTTAATCCCGACCGGCCAACTCGCCGTCCTGAATGCCCGGAACGGCATTATGAGATTCATTTTCTGATCACCGCATAATTTGATTCGCTTGAAACTCCCTCCCTGCGTATAATGGCTGGGAGGGAATTTATTTAATCAACAGGAGATACCCATGTCTGGTCCTCGCACTGTCCGCGCCCCGCGCGGCACCACGCTTACCTGCAAATCCTGGCTTACCGAGGCTCCTTTCCGCATGATCCAGAACAACCTCGATCCTGATGTGGCTGAACGCCCGCAGGACCTGGTTGTCTATGGCGGGCGCGGTCAGGCTGCCCGCAATTGGGATTGTTTCGACGCCATCCTGGAATCGCTGAAAAACCTCGAAGACGATGAAACATTACTGGTCCAATCCGGGAAGCCGGTGGCGGTATTCAAGTCGCATAAGGATGCTCCCCGCGTCCTGATTGCCAACTCGAACCTTGTCCCCCATTGGGCCACCTGGGAACACTTTGATAAACTGGCTGCCCAGGGGTTGATCATGTATGGTCAGATGACCGCCGGCTCCTGGATATATATCGGCACCCAGGGCATTTTGCAGGGAACCTATGAAACATTTGGTGCGCTTGCCAGGCTCAGGGGTTGGGGCTCGCTCAAGGGTAAATTTTGTCTCACTGCCGGTCTGGGTGGTATGGGCGGGGCGCAGCCGCTGGCGATTACCATGAACGAAGGCGTAGGCCTGATCGTGGAAGTTGACCCGGCTCGCGCCAAGCGCCGCCTCGACATTGGCTATGTGGACCGGGTGGTTGATAATCTCGAAGAGGCCATGACCCTGGTTGAAGAATTTAAGGATAAGGAGAAACCCCAGTCCATCGGGCTGATCGGGAACGCGGCTGACATCTATCAGGAACTCGCGCTGCGCGGCGTGATCCCCGACGTCGTCACTGACCAGACCTCCGCTCACGAGGCGTTGATGTACATCCCCACCGGTCTGTCGGTTGCTGCTGCGGATGAATTGCGCAAGTCCAATCCTGAAGAATACAAGAAGCGTGCCATGTCTTCCATGGCGCAGCATGTCAAAGCCATGCTCGAATTCCAGCGTAAAGGCGCCGAGGTTTTCGATTACGGGAATAACCTGCGCCAGCAGGCATTCAACAACGGGGTTTCGGATGCCTTCGAGTTCCCTGGTTTTGTCCCCGCGTATATCCGCCCGCTCTTCTGTGAAGGTAAGGGACCCTTCCGCTGGGTCGCGCTCTCAGGCGACCCCGAAGATATTTATAAAACCGACACTGCGGTATTGGAGCTGTTCCCCGGCGACGACCACCTGCGCCGCTGGTTGAAGCTGGCACGCGAAAAAGTCCCCTTTCAGGGGCTACCGGCTCGTATTTGCTGGCTTGGGTATGGCGAACGCCTCAAGGCAGGTTTGAAATTTAACGAGCTGGTTGCATCAGGAGCGATAAAAGCTCCCATCGTCATCGGTCGTGACCACCTCGACTGCGGCTCGGTCGCCAGCCCCAATCGCGAGACGGAAGCAATGAAAGACGGCTCGGATGCCATTTCCGATTGGGCCATCTTGAACGCCATGATTAACGCGGTCGGGGGAGCCACCTGGGTTTCCTTCCACCATGGTGGCGGGGTGGGTATCGGCTATAGTCAGCATGCCGGTCAGGTCATTGTTGCCGACGGCACCCCTGAGGCAGCCAAACGACTTGAGCGGGTATTGACCACTGACCCGGGCATCGGGATTGTTCGTCACGCCGATGCTGGTTACGAGATCGCCATTGATGCTGCCAAACGGCATGGCATTAAAATGCCGATGCTTAAATAACGGAAGTATTAAGGGAATAAGTGGAAATTTTTATAAATCAGCGCGAGGATTCCAGGGGCAGGCTAACAGCTGCCGGTTTGGCTGTTTTTCTTCTGGCATTCCTGGTGCGTCTTTTGGGGATTGCATCGCGCCCCATTTGGTACGATGAAGCTTTCGCAGTTTTATTTTCCGAAAAGGGACTGAAAGCCATGCTCGCAGGTACCCTGACAGTGGATGCCAGTGGCGCTGCAGCGGATATTCACCCCCTGGCCTACTACACTCTTCTTGGAGAATGGATGAAGGTCTTCGGGGAAAGCCTGGTATCCGTGCGCCTGCTCTCCGTCCTCCTGGGTGTTGGTATCGTGATTCTGGGATTTTTTCTGGTACGCAGGTTGTTTGCGGATTTTCGGCTCGCTTTGGCAGGCGCGCTGGGTCTTGCGCTTTCCCCCTTCATGGTCCATTACAGCCAGGAAATCCGGATGTACGCTCTGTTGGCATTGGCTCTCACTGCTGCTACGTTGGCATTCTGGCAGGGGCTGCATTCTCCAAAAAAGGGCTGGTGGGTGCTTTTTGCCATTTGTGCTGCTTTGGCCCAGTATACCCAAAACCTGGCAGTTTTCTATCTGGTCCCCCTGTCCCTCACCCCGGTATTTCTTCGCCGGTGGGATAAGGTCAGGTCCACCTTCCTGGCTGGACTGGGTGCCGTTGTTCTGTATCTTCCCTGGTTGCTCCAAATTCCCGCGCAATTTAATAAGATCCAGGATTCCTATTGGGTGCAAAGACCAACTGTCAGCGCGATTTTCACCACCATGCTGACCTATGTGACCAATCTGCCCGTGGACACCCGCTGGCTTCCCCTGGCACTTGCTGTCACATTGCTCGTATTGTTTGTCGCCATCTATCAGACCTGGCTTGCCCTTCACCAGAAAATTCCATCTGCCCGCAGAGGGCTTTGGCTTGCATACCTGGCTTTTACCCCTCCTGCCCTGGCATTTCTTTTTTCCCAATGGCGTCCGGTATTTATCGAAAGAGCGTTTTTACCGTCCGGGGTTATGTTCTGGTTGTGGCTTGCCTGGGCGCTGTTGGCGGTTAGAATGCCCCGCATTCCCCGGGGGATTTGCATCGGCTTCCTGGTCGCAGGGGTCAGCCTAGGTCTCGTTTCCCATCTCTCCTATGCAGGTTTTCCGTATGCGCCTTATAAAGCTCTCGATGCTTCGCTGGAATCTCGCCTGCAGCCGGGCGACGTGATCATCCATTCAAATAAATTAAGCTTCCTGCCGGCAGTCTATTTTGATCGGGCTCTTCACCAGGAATTCCTTGCCGACCTGCCCGGCACCGGCACCGACACGCTGGCTCCCGCAACCCAGCAGGTCCTCGGTATTACCGAGACTGCTTCCCTTAACGAGGTGACCATGGGGGCTGCGCGGGTTTGGGTCATCGTTTTCCAGAAGGAACTCGATGAATCTGCTGCTTTGGGACTGGCCCAAAATCCAAACCTCGCCTGGCTGGATACTGAATTTCACTTGGCAAATATTGAGAATTGGGGTTCTTTGTTGGTGTACGATTATCAGCGCTAAAGGTGCCCGGTTTTGAAATGTCATGATTTCGGCAGATGCGCTGCCTGACGGTGTGGAACCCTGGGAATGTTCTGCGGTAAAATCTAATTGAGTAAAAATCTTTTGGAGCATGTGAAATCATATGGCACTGAAACGAATTGCAGTCCTGACTAGTGGCGGTGATGCACAAGGCATGAACGCTGCTGTGCGCGCCGTGGTACGGACTGGATTGGATAAAGGGGTTGAAGTCTTCGCCATCCGTGAGGGCTACCAGGGTTTGGTCGAGGGCGGTGATTGCATTAAAAAGATGGATTGGGACTCGGTCGGTGGAATTTTACACCGCGGCGGTACGGTTATTGGGACAGCGCGCAGCGCGGAGTTCTATGCTCGTGAAGGGCGTCAAAAAGCAGCCCTCAACCTGATCCATAATCAGATTGGCGGTCTGGTTGTCATCGGGGGAGATGGATCGCTTACCGGCGCGCATATTTTCCGCCAGGAATGGCCGTCCCTGTTGGATGATCTGGTCAAAAATGGAGATATCAGCCCCGAAATCGCTGCAGCGCAGCCCTGCCTGCTAATCGTCGGGTTGGTCGGTTCGATTGATAACGATTTCTCCGGTCCGGATATGACCATCGGAGCTGACAGCGCGTTGCACCGCATCACCGAGGCAGTGGATGCCATCACCAGCACCGCGGCCAGCCACCAGCGCACATTCATCGTTAAGGTGATGGGGCGTAATTGCGGTTACCTGGCTTTATACAGCGCACTGGCCACTGGCGCTGACTGGGTCCTGATCCCCGAAGCGCCTCCCGACGTGGATAACTGGCAGGAGGTCATGGTTGAGCGCTTGAAGGCCGGCACAAAAGCCGGACGCCGCGATCACATCATCATTATCGCTGAGGGTGCCCGTGACCGGCATGGCAATTACATCGGCAGTACCGATGTCCAACGCGTATTGGAAAAGCACCTGGGGGAGGAAGTCCGCGTGACCGTCCTGGGGCATGTCCAGCGCGGTGGACGTCCATCCGCATACGATCGCATTCTCGCCACCCAGTTGGGATACGAAGCTGTCGAAACCTTGCTTGCAGCCAAACCGGATGACGAACCGGTCGTGGTGGGAACCCGTGCAAATCACATTACCCATTTTCCATTAATGGAATGTGTTAATAAGACCCGCGCCGTGGTCGATGCGATTGCCGCCCGGGATTATGAAAAAGCGATGAGCTTGCGCAGCACCAGTTTCAAGGATGCCTTGAATACATTGACGACCATGGTGCGCGCCCTTCCCAATCCTGCTGCCCCGGGACAGGAACGATTTCGGATTGCCGTCCTCAATTCTGGCGCCCCGGCGCCGGGGATGAACACTGCCGCCAGGGCAGCCGTTCGTCTTGGCCTGGATCAGGGTCACATACTGCTGGGCATAAAAAATGGTTTTGATGGGTTTGCCAAGAACGAGGTCCAGGAAATGAAATGGATGGATGTCTCCGGCTGGGCTTCAATGGGTGGGTCCATGCTGGGAACCAGCCGGCTCATACCGCAGGGTAGTGACTTGTATGCCATTGCGCGCACGATTGAAAACAATTCCATCAATGCCTTATTGGTCATAGGTGGTTGGAATGGGTACGAGGCTGTTCACACCATGCTCACATCCCGGCCCAACTTCCCTGCATTTAACATCCCGATTATATGCTTGCCGGCTTCGATCAATAATAACCTGCCCGGCTCGGAGGTCAGTATCGGTGCGGATACCGCCCTCAACAGCATAGTCGATGCAGTCGACAAGATCAAGCAGTCGGCAGTTGCCACCCGGCGCGTCTTCGTAGTTGAGGTAATGGGGCACTGGTGCGGTTATCTGGCATTGATGAGTGGACTGGCGACCGGTGCCGAGCGGGTCTACCTTCCCGAAGAAGGCGTCACCCTGCGGGATATGCAGGTTGACATAGGGATCCTCAATCGCGGTTTCGACGCCGGCAAGCGGCTTGGTCTGATCATCCGTGCTGAATATGCCAATCAAATCTATACCACCGCATTCATGTGCGCCCTTTTCGAGGAGGAAGGCCGTGATGTTTTCGACGTCCGCCCGGCAGTCCTGGGTCACTTGCAGCAGGGTGGCGATCCTTCGCCCTTTGACCGCATCCAGGCTACCCGCCTCTCACGCTTGTGCCTGGAATATCTCGTTAAGGAATGCAGCCAGGGAAACGACAATTGCGCCTTCATCGGCGTGGAAAAAGGGAAGTTTAATTTCCATGACATGCGTGATTTTGAGCGCATGATTGATATTCAGCATGAGCGCCCAAAAGAACAATGGTGGCTGGAATTTAAGGGGATCGCCAGCCTGATGGCAAAATTCAGTCCCACAGACTAGACATAAAAGAAAAGGCATCCGGTTGGATGCCTTTTCTTAATAATGAGTTTGGGCGGTCTCCCGCAAACGAAAAGGGTCGTTGATTGATACCTTATGGTTGTATACGGGTGAATTGGAGTGCAGGCAGGTCATGGTAGCTCGGGTATACCGGGATCAGGGAAAGAGTGTTTTCGGCGCAAGAATAATTGCCACCTGTCCCGAGCGGACCTGAAGCCAGGTAATCACTTGGGATGGAATCGCCCAGCTGCTGGCCGTTAAGGATGGTCGAGATCGTTAACTGGGAATTTAAGCCTGAGTAAGTCAGCACTCCATCCGACTCATGAAAATCGGAGGCGGTCGTGCCATCCATGGATATCACCAGGGTCTGGACTGGCAGCCCTTCCACGTTCATATCTGCATTGATGTTCAGACCAGTAATTTGCTGGGAGACTTGCCCGTCCGACAGGAATTCTACGGTTACCGCGCCTTGGACGTCTGTGTAATCCACGCTCCCTGGTGCAGCCTGTTGGATCAGGCCATTGAGGTGGGTCAGGTAGCTGGTATCATTCATTTGCCACCGCCCGGTCAGGCAGGAGCATAGACCGGTCCCCGGGTGGGATACTGCCCGCAGGAGGACTTCGTACGTGTTGTCCGCGCTGGATCCTGTCTGGGTATCCACAACAATGTAATGGGCTTCCAAACAACTGGAAACTACCTGGGGGGGTATTGGTCCCCAAACTGGGAGGCCGTTTTCCGGGCGCGCGCTGACTTGCCCGGGGTTTCCGGTGATTACGATTGTCATATCGTAATTAAAGTGTTGCGGGAAAATTACTCGCCGGATATCAATGAAAAAAGGTCCCTTCCCAAAAATATCGCCTGGAGTAACCTCCTCAACATCATCCCCAAATGGGATTCCTGTCGGGATCGGGGTATGGTCTGTATCGATGATATTTTGGTCTGCAACCGCTTCGGCAAATCCATGGAAGATGGAATTCATATTTGTATAAGCCGATAACGCTGCCATTTGCCGGTCTTTACCGCTTCCCGCGGTGGTTGGCAGGGCTCGCAAAAGGTTCAATACACCTGGCGTACCAACGTCCGGGCGGTTTTCAAGGTATTGGAAAAAGATAAAGGATTCATAACTCCAATCAAAAAGCTCACTATTGATCATCGAGACGGTTAGATCAGGTAACCACCGATGCTCATAATTTACCGCTGGATAGACTACGTTGCTGAAATACTCAGCCGAGCCTTCCACCCACCAATCGGTGGCGTCACGCAGCGGGGCGTGTTCCTGGGCGGTTAAATTCTGGTACTGGTAGCAGTGAAACATCTCGTGCGCAAGAGCTTGCTGCGCTTGATCAATTGTTTTGGTTAATAGGGATGGAAATACCCCTACATAACATCTCATCGGGGAGGTTCCACGCGGGACTGCCAGGGCTAATAGGTCTGCTCTCCTTCGATGGGTGACCGGGTCAGTGCCGGGCAGTTCGGTGACCACCAGGGTTGTTGCTGGCAGTGGATCGGGACCATAGCCATTGTATGTCTCCATCGCGAGGGCGGCAGCAGCCAGGATGGGTGCCAGTCGGGATCGGTTGGGATCATCTGCTGCCCACCAGGACGGGTAGTACAAGCGGATCGCAGTCCCGTCCACGATTCGTTCGCCATATTCAAAACAGATCACCGGCGTAGAGGAGCTGAACCCATCTGCCCATAACCTCTGGCATTCCGCCTGCGTGCCGGCTGGTGCCTCGTTTTGGGAAGGCTGGCTCAGCTTTGCCAGGCGGGGAGCCTCCCCCGATAGGTTTCCCGGACGGGAAAACCGGTCCAGTTGATCGATCGGGACAACCAGTTGGTTTACCTGTTTCTGAATTTCCTCGTGGACCTGGCCGTTGGGGTTGGCTGCCAGGTAATTATCTGCAAGCCTGAGCATCCCGGTTAATTCAAAGTCAGAGATGGTGAAGTTCCCAACGCCATCTTGGTCGCTCGTGGAACCGGTGAACATGCCCAGCATGGTGATCAACCCCTGCCCTTCTGTCCAATCCCCTGCCTCCAGTCGGGTTCGGTAAAGCTCGGTTAGGGATAATGGGGTCTGCTCCGCTGGGGCAGTTGTTGGTGTTTCTACTGCAGGTGTGCTGACTCCTTGTTTTAACGTGCATGCTGAAAATAGTACCAATGTGATAACTAATAATAAATACCGCAGCTCCCATGACTTCATCGATCCATCCTCCCGCAGATGCAACATCTCTAATCGAATAATCTTGACTTAATTTCTCGATTATAGCTCATTTCGATGCATGCTTCCGTTTCCAGCGGCTCGCTGTAAAGGATGGAAGATTTTATTCCAGGATATGCGTTAATTTTCACATTCCCAGATCCTCTTGCTCTCCCCGAATCCTGCCAGACAGGTTGATCCAGTCGTAACTCAACAAAACGGTACAAAAGTAGGGGTTGTACCGTCGACGTGATCAAGCTATAATAAGATAATTATCATCATTTTTATGATAATATAAGAGTGTAGATCCTCTTATGATCAGCAAGCCCGGTACACTTTTAAAATTTAATCATGAGTTCGCTGCTAAGGTGGATTGCCACCCCATGTCTATGCGGTAACCCCTGTCACTCTCCCCATTATATCCAATACATTTACCCAGGAGAATAAAATGAAGATTAAGATTACAAAAATTGAAAAGCCAGTCCCAATCACTGTCCTCCATCTGGTCGGCACACTCGACGGAGCCAATTCTGAGAATTTGGTGGATAAGGCTTATACTCTTTTCGAATTCAGGTGCTCGCGACCTCATTTTGGACTTGAGTGACCTGGTTTTTATGAGCAGCGCCGGGTTGCGGGCATTGCACCAGGTTGCATTGTTGTTCCAGGGTCAAACGCCCCCGGAACCACAGGATGGCTGGGATGACTACCGTTGGTCGGTATACCGCGGCCTCGATCGAGAACGATACCGCAAGCTTCAGGAGCACGTAAAATTACTTTCTCCCACCCCTGAGGTCCGCGAAGTCCTCGACATGATCGGGTACACTTCGCTCTTTGAGATATATGCCAATCTTCCCCAGGCGGTTGAAACGTTGCTGGAGCCTGCTCCAGAAATGACAATAAACCTCCCCTGAGGGCTTTTGTCGTCTCTATTTCTCTCGTTCTATTCTAGGTTGAATGCCTCCATTGGGAATCTGAATATGATTATAACCATGACAAAAGTACAAAAGCCGGCCCGCGTGACCATCCTGCATTTGGAAGGGAAACTGGATCGCGCCAATTTCGAAATATTGATCGACCAGGCGCAGGATTTATTTGGTGAGGGCGTCCGCGATCTGATCCTGGATTTGAGCCAGTTGACCTTTATTAGCAGCGCTGGTATTTCTTCCCTCCATCAGGTTGCGCTCTTGTTCCGCGAAGACAAGCGTTTTCGCATGGATGGCGGTTGGGCCTCCTTCCACTCCATTGACCGCGACCGCGATAAAGGTCCCCAGGAGCACGTCAAATTGCTTTCCCCCGCACAAGAAGTGATGGATGTCCTGAAAATGGCGGGATTCGACACTCTCTTCGAAATTTACGCCAATATTGACCAGGCTGTGGATTCGTTTCGAACCCCTGTTACGGTCATGCGGGACTCTTAACGATAGGCTGGGTACAATATTTTAGTTTTGAATGAAACGAAAACGGGACGCTGAATTCAGCGTCCCGTTCTTTTTGTTGGAATTCCCCGCCCTGATGGGTCCCTCTCGCAGGACAGTCAGGCAGGTAATATAAGTATAATCGGGGGAAAGGAATGAAAAGAACATGGATATGCCAAACCCTCACGGATCAGGATTTTTTCGCAGCTTCTTTTCAGGGGTCTTTATTGATTTGCAGCGCTTGCCGGTTGTGCTGAAAATCCTGGTCGTGGTTGGATACCTTGCTGTCCTGGGGCAATTGCTCTTTACATTGGTGGTTGAACTCGCCGGAGAACATCTTGGTACCGTAACGTATACCCTGGCAGGTGAAAACCATATCATTCCGCTCCTGGTCCTGGTGATCACCGGGCTGGCTTTTATCCTGGGCTGGGCATACCTGCTTACCGGCGCTGCCGCTGGCGCGGCTCGCATTTTCCTTCCCGTCCTTGCATTGTTTGCCGTTCAATTATTCCTGGTGACATCTGGAAATCTCCTTCTCGTCTTTTTTGAGCTCATATTCTTTGTAGCCGTTCTCGTTATCTATGGACTGACCTTCCGCACAAGGTTTTGGCTCGATCTGCCCGGTCTGCATTTTTTTGGATGGCTGGGAGCCGTTTCCATTTTTATGATTCTTTCGGTCGGAATCTCCGCCACTTTTTCCGATATGGCAGTCGCGTTGTCGGCCAATTTTTCAATGTTACAGTTGTTGACCTTCTTGTTCTGGGTCATTCTGGGTCTCAGCGTTATTGACCTGGGAATTACCATTGGACGGTGGTTTTCCCGCATCTTCTGGAAGCATCTTCCAATTTCAGCATTTAATTCCCTGATCTTATTTTTCCTCCTGGCTCACCCGGCAGTCGCTTCGTTGATCTTCTGGCTAACTCAGGATGGCTTCTTACTCCTGGATATTGTCTTTTCAGTTCTGATCATCATTTATGCGTTGGTCGTATGGCTCTCTCATCGTTGGTCGGCTCCCAACAGGGCTGTTATCGTGACTTTGAGCTTTGCCACACCGGTGGTGTCGCTTGGAGTTTCCATGGCTTTTGGAGGGCAGGACTTTACTGGTACTTCTGCTAAACATGACCGGCATCTTCCCCCCAACACTGTTGTTTGTCGGACTTACAACCTACAACTTGTTTGGGATGGGCACATCCTTTACCGGCGTGGATGGTCGAGTGATGCCCAGGCGCAGCCGCATATTGCTGTATTTTGGAGCTCTTTTACTCGTTGTGGCCTGGATGCTTTTCATGTCCAATAATCGCAGCGCTGAAACTCACCGGCTTTCCCAGGATATTCAATCCTGGATCAACAACCTTTTTGCTTTGAGCGCTATGTTCATCGGCATTCCCTACGTGGTCTGGTTGGTGTGGAAACGACGTGAAAAACTGATCGGTTCGGATATTGACACTTCAAACCCACCCAGTTGGGCATGGTTGGAGCGGTTTCCAAAGCAAGCTTGGATGATGGCAGCCGTGGTTCTGGCCTGCGCCTGTTCGTGCTTCCTGCTGGTAATTATCTATTTTCTTATCTGAACCAGTCACGCTGTCGGTTGGAAGACCGGAATTATTTACATGATCAGGGATTTTTGTAACCACAGCCGAGTTCAATAAGATCAATCTTGCGGTCTATGGTCCCCAGCGCGGCTGCCAGTCCGCTCGGCGGTCGAATGTCAGCCGGGTCTCTTCCGAGCCGTCCGGGCGCATTCGGTAGATCTCATTGTTCCAGTCCCGGAATGATGTGAACGCGATCCAGTCTCCATCCGGAGAATAGCTCGGGCCCAGGTTATCTCCCGCCTCCGTTAATTGCTCGACGTCGGTCCCATCGACCCGAATGGTGTAAATATCGTGGTCTGTCACGACCCCGGCATAAAACGCCAGCCTCTCACCGTCAGGTGCCCAACTGCTTCGCCCGCCCACATTCGGCAGATCGGTCACCTGCCGCGGGTCTGGACCCGTCGTTGTCCATTACCCAAAGCTGCCTGGTGCCCGACCGCGTGGACGCGAAAGCGATCTCGCTCCCATCCGGTGACCAGGTCGGGTCGATATTGTCGCCTTGCGTCACCGTCAGCGGTTGCGGGTTCGAGCCGTCCCTTTTCATCACCCAAATATTCTGCGTGTTTCCGGTTTCCACAGTGAAAACGATTTGGGTCCCGTCCGGTGAAACCTCCGCAGCGTACAGGCTCCCCAGCCCGCTTGTTAACCTTTGTTGGTTGCCCCCATCCATATCCATTCCGTAAATCTGGAAAAATCCATCCCGCATGCTCGAAAAGACGATCTCTCCCCCATCCGGCGCGATCGAAGCATAAAAATCCGTCACCGCTTCCGTCGTCAGCCGGGTGATATTTCCCCCGTTTGCATCCATCAAGCAGATCTGGTCGAATCCATCCATGGAACAGGTAAAGACAATCCTGCCATACGCAGGGCTCCCATCAAAAGGAGCCTTAGGGGTCGCAGTCTCCCTCCCCGCAGGAGGTGTTTGGGTACCCACTTGGGATCACCGGGTTTTCTGCACTTGGGGTTGCAGCCGCGGTTGATGTTCCTGCCGCAGGTACCTGTGCTAACCATGGGAAATTGCACGAAAGAATGCTGCCTATTAATCCAAGGCATGCGAACCAAAACCACGGGTTGAGCCGAAGGAACCTCCAATGTGTTTTTTTATACGTCAAGGCTGGTTTCATTGGTTCTCGATTCAGGAATCCTATCCATGCAAACCTTTCGATCGAGGCATCTGTTGGATCATTTTTCCGGTGGCAGTGTTCGCTGATGCTTCATTTTTTCCCAATCGTGTATTGCTGGAGTAACATTTAATCGTATTTTTTTGATCAGAGGCTCGTGATTTTACACTTTGTCTAAACAACCAATTTCAAAATTGATGACAAATTTTAATGTATTTCTTAAAAATGGACTGTATGATGGATTCAGGCCGCAACCGGCCTGGAAGGAGGTGTCCACCGAAAACATGGATGTAAACCGGGTAGGAGGAAAGACCGGGTGATCCAAACCTGGCTGAAGGCTTTCCGCTTTCGCCAAACGTCTCCCGACGTACGGTGATTTTTCCTGCTCTTTCCTCTGGATGTAATCAACAGGCGGATGGATGACCTCCATCCGCCTTCAATTTCTCATACCAGGGCAGCCTTCATCCGTTCCAGCGCATCACTTAGCGTTTTTCTCGTGCAGCCGAAGTTCAGCCGTACGAATCCCTCCCCGCCTTTTCCAAAATTTTTACCTTCATTCAAGGCAACCTTGGCCTTGGCAAGGAAAAATTCATACGGACTGCCCTGGATCCTGCCGGCAGTGACCAGCTCGTTACAGTCCAGCCAGCTTAGGTATGTGGCATCCGGGATTGTGACCTTTATATCCCCCAATTCGCTTTTAATGAAATCCACCAGGAAATCGCGGTTCCCCACCAGGTATGCACGCAGGCTTGCCAGCCATTCATCGCATTCGCCGGAGAAGGCTGCCTGCGCAGCAGCAAGTCCCATGTTGTTCAGGTGCATGGCTAATCGCTCGGTGGTTTTCTTATAGCGCTCCAACAGACCGGGTTGGGGATGATGGCAAAACCGCAAAACAAGCCCGCCACATTGAAAGTTTTGCTCGGAGCTATCAAAGTGATGGTCTGGTCTGCAATTTCTGATGAGAGGCTGGCAATCGGAATATGCTCGGCTCCTCCCAGGAGCAGCTCGCTGTGGATTTCATCCGAGCAGATTACCGTCCCATTCTTTGTGCAAATTTCAGCCATCCGGAGCAATTCCTGGCGCGTATAGGTCTGTCCGGTTGGATTGTGTGGATTGCACAGCAGGAACATTCCGGTCTGGTTGCCGTCCGAGTTGATTGCCCGTGTAAAGACGTCGAAATCGACCCGGTAGTGTATGAGCGCGTCATCTGATTCCACTCATTAATGGGGCATCTTGTCGGACTAGCCCGCCGCAATTATGGACACCAAGAAAGGGCGGGTACACTGGCGGTTGCACTAATATCCCCTGACCGGCGCTGCAAACAGTCTTCGCTGCTGCAGTGAACCCTGCGATCACCCCGGGTGTTGCCACTACCATGTCGGGTGATACTTTCCAGCCATAAAGGTTATCCATCCGTGCAGCCACAGTTTCCCGCAGCTCTTTCGAGGGGAATTCATATCCGTAAATTCCATGTGCCACCGCATCTCGCAGAGCTTTCTGAATTGGTTCAGGCGCGGCAAAATCCATGTCTGCCACCCATAATGGGAGTACATCAGGTGCGTAGTGTTTCCACTTGACACTGTTCGTTTTGTGCCGGTCGATTGTTCGGTCAAAATCAGGGATCATGATTTACTCCTGGAAATTCCGGGTGGGAAATTCCCCGCAGGGAGTTCAATCCATTGGGAAAGTCGTCTCGAAGGGGTATCGCCTCCTCGGGATGCTTCAATCATTTTGTGGAGTTCGTCTCCAAAATGAGGGGTCATACCTCTCGGGATGTTCTCCCCCGTGGAAATCGGTCTGTACTTTCACGCTATTCTTTTGGTCCCTCGCGCACGATATACAACGGTCTCCCTTTCACCTCATCATAGATCCGCCCCAGGTATTCGCCTAACACTCCCAGGAAGATCAATTGCACCCCACCAAGGAATAAGACCGCGATCAGGGTGGTCGCCTGGCCCAGGAAGGCCCCATGCCCCACCAGGCGCATGATGATCACCACCGGGATTGCGACGATTGCCAGTCCCGCTGCGGCAAATCCAAAATAGGTTGCCAGTTGCAGGGGGAAGTAAGAATATCCTGTGATGCCGTTCAGTGCCAGTTTGACCATCTTGTTGAAGGGATACTTGGTTACCCCGGCATGCCGGGCGGCGCGCTTGTACGGCACTCCTATTTGCTTGAATCCGACCCAGGCTGACATTCCGCGCGGGAAACGGCGCCTCTCGCGCATCGTCTTGAGCACATCCACAACCTTGCGGTCCATCAGCCGAAAATCACCCGTATCCAACGGGATGTTCACGTCGGTGATGCGGCGGACGATCCGGTAGAACAGCGCTGCCGTCACCTTCTTGAACCAGGTCTCCCCTTCCCGTTCTGCCCGAACGGCATAGACCACCTCGTACCCCTCCTGCCACTTCGCGATGAGTTCCGGGATTTCCTCCGGAGGGTCCTGCAGGTCGGCGTCGATGATCACCACTGCTTCCCCGCGCGCGTTGTCCCAGCCGGCAGTGATCGCCGCCTCGTGACCGAAGTTCCGCGCGAAAATGACAGGTCTGACGTGCTTGTCCTTTTTTGCCAGTTCGAGGATGCCCTCGGTCGAGCCATCGGTTGACCCGTCGTCCACCAGTACGAGTTCCCATGTCCCTTTTAATCCCGACATCACCTCGCTCACCCGCTGGTGCAGCTCGGCTAGGTTATCCAACTCGTTAAATATCGGTGCAATGATCGAATAGGTGACTGCCATGCTACCCCTTCTTCTTCCTGGAAATTCTGGATTTCAAAGCTGCCATTTTTTCTGACCCGGATACCACGGGGGTGTCCAGCACAAATGGTTCCGTCTGCGGGAAAGGCGTCATGCCCAAAATTCGGCGGCGCAGGTAATCAAAGATCACCCCCATCGAGGCCAATAACGGGACAATGAGCAGCGCGCCCAGGATGCCCCATAGGATTGTTGACAGGATAATGGAAATCAACACCACTGCTTCGTTCATATGCACGCTTCTGCCCATGATGAATGGTCGCAGCCAAAAATTTTTTATTCCGATTAATAGGAGGTAAACTGCCAGCGTAATTAACGCCACAATGAGCGTTGAGGCAGGCATCCAACTCCAATTTGACCCTTCCAGGAGCGCTACGATGATCGCCAGGATCGCTGCCAGGAATGGTCCGACATCCGGGATCAGGGTCAGGAAACCTGCCACCACTCCCAGGAGCAATGCTCCCGGGATCCCGATGATCGTCCAGGCGATTGTAAAGGTCACCCCCACGATCGCCATCAAAAGTAGTTGGCCTCTCAAATAGTTCATCCAGATTTTGCGCACACGCTGGTAGAGTTCGTTGAGTTCTTCGCGGTAGGCTTCAGGGAATGAGTTGATAAACCCTTCCCGCAGGCGCGGCCATTCTGCCAGCACGTAGTACACCGCCACCAGGATCACCAGCAGCCACAAGGCACCCATGGAGGTCTTTCCCAGTAATTGCAGGGCCTGGTCTGGAAGGGTCGCTAGGAAATTGGTGCGGAACTGGGACAACTGGGTGGCAAGTTGACTAAAATCAAAAGGGATCCCCGGGATGAGATTTGGTTTCGCCAGCCAGGCAATAATCTGGTTCGTGATATTGAGGATGTCAGTGGTCTCTTGTTTTAATTGGTTGAAAAAGATGGGGGTCAACGTGGATGGCGTGCCCACCAGCACAGCCAGGGTTATAAAATAAACCAGCCCCACTGCCACCGGTCTCTTCATGCGGGTATGTTTGGTTAGATAGTTAACTGCCGGGTGGATCAAATAGGCAATAAATGCCGCAATGATTAAAGGCTCCAAAATGCTGCGGATATACCACAGTCCTGCTACGAGTAGTACGAGTACCACCCCGAAAACCAGGTATCGCAGGGCTGGACTCCATTGTTCATATTGCTGTTTCATAGGATTTTTTTCACCGCTTCCAGGGTTGGCTCGATGACCGGGGCCGCGCTGACTGCTTGCATGGCAGCCCGCACGTCCTTCAACCCGGATCCGGTATTGAGCACCAGTACCGGGTCGGCGGGTTTGACAACCTTTTGCTTCACCGCTTTCACCAGCCCTGCATAGGCCGTTGCTCCAGCAGGTTCGGCAAAAATACCCAGCGGGCCAAGCGCGGCGATTGCCTGCAGGATTTCGTCATCGCTTACGGTGATGTAGGTGCCTCCGGTCTCACGCGCTGCCCGCACTGCTCTAACACCGTCCCGCGGCAGATCCACGGAAATGCTGTCGGCTATCGTTTGAGCCGAGACGGGGATGATCTTTTCCGTCCCGGCATTGAACGCATTCGCGATCGCAGCAGATCCCTCTGCCTGTACGCCGATGATTCGAGGCATTTTTTCCATCCACCCCAGCGCTTTCAGGTCCTTGAATCCTTTATGGATGCCAGAAATGATGTTCCCATCACCCACTGAAACGAAAACGGTTAGCGGAACATCACCGATAACTTCATCATTTTTCGACTTGCCGTCCGTAATATGTTTATACCATTCCCATATTTCCAGTGCGCCGGTTTTTTTTCCTTCGGCAGTGAATGGGTTGTAGCCGGTATTTCGACAATACCAGCCAAATTCCTTGGCTGCCTGGATGGTCAGGTCGAAAGCCTCGTCGTAGCTCCCGTCCACCAGGATGACCTTTGCGCCAAAAACGAGCAGTTGGGCAACCTTGGCCGGGGGCGCTGTTTTTGGTGCAAAGATGACCGCTTTCTGGCCCACCGCAGCAGACATCCCCGCCAGTGCCGCTCCTGCATTTCCGGTGGATGCTGTAACGATTACTTCCGCCCCGATTTCCCGGGCACGCCCAACCACCACCGCGCTGGCACGATCTTTGAAGGAGGCAGTTGGGTTCCGACTCTCATCTTTCAGCCAAAGGTGCTCGAGCTCGAGTTTCTCTGCCAATCGTTTGAGCGAGAAAACCGGCGTCCAGCCTGCAGCCCGCAGGGGAGTCCCTTCACCGCCTGGGTCCGGCACTGGGATGAGTGGCAGATAACGCCAAAGGGACCCCTCGGATCGGCTGGTTAGATCTTCTGGTTGAAATTTCTGACGGATGGCGTCGTAATCCAGTTCAATATCCAGGTTGCCCCCATCCCGCGGGCAGGTGTACGTTACCTGGCCCGGAAGATATTCGGTCCTGCATAGCGAACAACGATATCCGACAAATTTAGTCATAAGCCAATTATAACGGATGGCGACTTATGGTCGCCCTGCCAGCTTATTCGGAGTCGAATGGTACGCCCAGGGAGGCGGGTGGCGATGCTCTTAATGCGCGCAGCAGCTTCGCGATGAATCGTCGTGTCCCCTCCGGTAGCGCCGCCAGCAAGCGTTCGACCCATTCGGCATTGCCAATGTTGACCAGCAGGAGAGTCATGATCATCAAGGGGAAAGGCGCAACTTGCAATACCTGGGAGGGGATACCTGGCAGGCGGGATTGCAGCACCAGTCCAAGCCACTGCAGGAATGCAAACAGGTAAGCCCCAAAAGCAGCCCGCAAGGGATTCCAGCCGCCAAAAATGGCGATCGCCAGGGAAATCCAGCCGATTCCATCCAGTCCGGTTTGTGTACCCATCCATCCTGCTTTGATGGAAAGCGAATAGGTCGGTCCGGCCAGACCAATGACGGCACCGCCGAGAACGGTATACAAGTACCGCAGGCGCTTGACATTTGCACCCCGCACGAACGCCGCCGCTGGGCGCTCGCCAATACCCTGCAGCAATAACCCCGGGCGGGTTCGAAAGATATAAGCCCACGCCAGGAAAATGAGCAGGAAGCTGACATAGGTCATCAGGTCTTGTCGAAAAAATAATGGACCGATAACAGGGATATCTTTAAGACCGGGGATGGCCCAAACCTGCAGCCGCGGCCCTGGCTGGTTCATAAAGGGAACACCCAGGAAATATGAGAGATCTCGCCCTGCCAGTGCCAGTACGAAACCGACAGCAACCTGGGATTGTTTCAGGGTGATGCTGCTGAAAGCAATGATCAATGCGATCAATGCACCAATTAGCATCCCGGCCAGAAAACCAAGCAGCAGGCTGTCAGTTTTATAGGCGACAGCAAAACCGCCCATTGCAGAAAGCAGGATCGTCCCATTCATGGAAAGGTTGATGACTCCCGCGCGTTCCGTGATCGTCTCGCCGATCACGGCGAATAGGACCGGCGCAGCCGCTGCCAGGACACCCGCCAAACCAATAAGCAATGTATTAGTTTCCATGGCTGCTCCTAACGATTCTTCAAGAAACGCTGGCGGACCCCTTCGCTAAGAAGGACCACCATGACCAATATATCCTGCAGCACGCCCGCAAAGGAAGAATCTAATTTGTAAAGAATTTGCAGTTGTATTCCTCCAATATTTAGCGCTGCAAAGAAAAACGCCACGGGTGCTGCCCATATCGCCTGGTAGTTAATCAGCATTGCCACCAGTAAACCCAGGAATCCGTAGCCGTTCGAAATATTGGGCAGCAGGCGATGATAAACTCCCGTCATCTGGATGGCACCTGCCAGTCCAGCCAATGTTCCGCAGAGGATAAATGCGAACATGCTGTACTGCCAGGTTGGCACACCCATAAGAAAGGCTGCTTTTGAGTTTTTTCCCACTGCCTTTAAGCGCAGCCCAAAATGTGTCCCTCGCAGTAAAAAGAAAATCAAGACAATTGCCAAAAGCGACAATCCCAGCGCCCATAAACTGAGTTCCGTTCCGGGCAAAGTGGGCAGCCACAAGGCTTTATCGAAAGGTTGTGTACCCGACATGGAACCGGTTCCGGGACGCTTCCACGGTCCAAAGACCAGGTAAATGGTTAACGCAGTCGCCACGAAGTTCAATCCCAGTCCGCCAAATATTTCGTTGACACCCCCAAAGGTTTTTAACGCTCCCGCCAGGGCCGCCCAAAGTGCCCCTCCGACCATGCCAGCCAGGATGCCAAGCGTGATAATGAGTGCGGGAGGCAAATTTGAATGCTGTAGCACCCGCAGCACCCAGGTCGCAAATATGGCACCCAAAACCATCTGCCCTTCCACTCCAATATTCCATTGACCGGTGGAAAACGTGACCAGGACCCCGGCGGTCGTCAATAATAATGGTGACCAGGTGATCAGCACCGCCATGACATTACTTTTTGATCCAAATGCCCCCAAAAGGATGTTCCCATATGTTTTTAACGGTGGAGCCCCCACCGCAACCAAGATCAACGTTGTAATTAAAAGCGCCAGGATCAAAGCCCCGGCCTGAAAAGTAATATTGACCCAAAGACTCTTTTTCATTTTAGATTCCCGGAGGGTAGTCCCACCCAGCCTTTACCGCCAATTAATTCACCAAGTTTGTCTGACGTCAAATTCCCAGCCTCCAGCGGCGAAGTCACCCTGCCGCTGAAAAATACAAGGACGCGGTCGCTGTACTGTAAAATTTCTTCAAGGTCTGATGAAATGAAAAGGATGCATGTTCCTTGGCGGCACCGTTCCTTAAGTTTTGACCAGATGTAAATGGTCGACTCGATATCCAATCCACGTGTCGGATGTTCGAGCAGCAGCAGGTTTAGCGGTTCCCGCAATAGGGCCAGTAAGGCTCGTTGTTGGTTTCCTCCTGATAGCGATTCCACGGTGCTCGCAGGTGTTCCTCGGATGTTGAAATCCTTTATCCTATTCTGGGTCATTTCCCTGCCTTTTTCCCAGTTGATAAAAAACCCGCGCGCTTCCTCCGCCAGTACGATATGTTCGGTCAGGCTCATTCCTGATGCCAATCCTTCTTCAAGACGGGCCGCCGGTAAATACGCGGCACCATGGCGCTTAAAAACATGGTAGGAACGACCTGTTAAATCATTGTGGTCCAGGATGATTCGCCCGCCAACCGTTCGCACGAGCCCTGCAACCGAGCGCAGAAACATGCTTTGCCCGCTGCCTTCCATCCCGGCTAGCCCGATAACCTCCCCACAATTAACATCCAGTGATACGTTTTGAACCTTTAGACGGTAATCTTCAACCGATATGTCCCGCAGGCTCAGGGAAAGTTTATCCTCGCTGCTGCAGGGGTCACGTTCATCCTTGGGGATGACCTTGCCAAACATCATCTCCACAAGTTTCGCCGTTTGGTAAGGCGGCTGGGTCTCCCCAACCATCCTTCCCTGGCGGAGTACTGTGATTCGCTGGCAAAGTCCTTCCACGTCTTCCAGCTTGTGCGAAACGAACAATACGGTTTTCCCTTGCTCGGTCAACAGGCGCAATGCTGCGAAAAGCTTGTCCTTCTGGGCTGCGCTGATGCCGGTGGTGGGTTCGTCGAAGATTAAAAGACGGGCTCCCAGCCACAGCAGTCGTAATATTTCCAGCTGTTGGCGTTCTCCCACAGTGAGGGTATCCACATATGCATCCGGGGAGAGCGCAAATCCAAATTGGCCAGCCAGGCGGTCAAAATCCTTTCGTGCCCCATTCCGTTCAGGGAAAAGTCCTCCCTCCCGGCCCAATATAAAATTGTCGATCAGCCGCATCGGCGGAAAATCCAACGGATCCTGGTGCAGCATCCCGATGCCTTGGCGGATCGCGTCAGCGGGGGAATGAATAATGACAGGCCGGTCATCCAGCAGGATTTCACCATGATCGGCTCGAATAAATCCGGATAATACCTTCATCAACGTGCTTTTTCCCGCACCGTTCTCCCCCAAAATGCCGTGAATTGTTCCGCTGGGCGCAAGCAGGTTTATACCAACATTGGCTTGTACTTTACCGAAAGATTTGAATATATTCCTGAGTTCAACTTTCATATACCGTGTCCAGTTAAGAAATGGGGGAAGGCATACGCCTTCCCCCATTGGGAAAAGTGAAACTTGTTACTGGGAGCTCTGGCCTTCCATGCCTTGGAGCAGTTGCGGAAGGTACCATACTTCCTGGTCTGTGCCTGCTGTTCCATCTGCCAGGTAGGCTGTGCCATCCTGCAGGTTGATCGGACCGGTCCAAAGGTTCAGACCCCCAGCCAGTTCTGCAATGAAGGCATCCAGCTTGGTGGAATTATCAGCACTGAGGCCGTCGCCTTTAATGTAACCACTTGCGCTGGTGTCGGGATTATTGATATCCTTCCAATCTGGGCTGTTCCATTGGAAGTTCGAAGCCCATGTACCGTCAATCGCAGTCTTGATGGTAGCCAGGTAGGCAGGACCCCAGTTGAAATAGGGGACGCCAAGGCACACTTCTGGAGCTGCACTGCAATTGGTTTTATAGTCGAACGAGACAGCCCAGGCCGATTTACCGGCATCATGCATTTTCTTGGCTTCGACAAGCGCTTCGGTTGTATCGATGCCAGACATGACTACATCATAGCCGCTATTAAAGAACTCATCTGCAACCGTGGTTGGGTCGGATGTGACACCCGGAATGTTGAACCAGAACCCGATCCATGTGACCTTAAAGGCCAGGCTGGCGGCATCTTTGCCCAATACATGGGTCCAGCAGTACTTGGCGCCCAGGTAAGCGCTGGCTGCCAGGCGGCGGGTTTCGTCATTGATCAATGGTCCAAGGTACCCGATTTTTCCAGTCTGGGTGGTCAGGGCAGCCGCGCAGCCGCCTACCATCTTCATGTACTCAACTCTGCCCATGATGTTAACCATGTTTGGCATGGCAACATATGCGTGACCTGCCTGCCAGACCTGGTCACCGGAAGCCATGATAACTTTCACATCCGTGTGTGCTTGTGCGAACTTGGTGGCCTCATCCTTCATGTCATCAGAATTGAAGATCACCAGCTTTGCGCCTTGGGAAACCAGTTGTTCGGCAAGTTGCGAAGTCGTCGACCCGGGATAGGAAGGAGAGCCGGAGTAAACGTTCTCAAGAAACAGCATCTTGCTGCCGGGGATGTTCTGTTCGACGTATAACCCGGCATCGTAATGCGCCTGGCTCCAGCCCTGATCATTTTTAGTGCCGACCATGAGCATTCCAAAAACGAATGGCTCCGCGGTTGGGACCGGTGGGACTGCAGTCGGAGGGACTACGGTCGGTTGGACAACGGGTGGTTGGGTGGCGGGAACCGGTGAGGCAGTCACCGCAGGACCGCAGGCTGTCGCGGCGATCACAACGACCATTGCTAATAAGGTGATTTTTAAAAACTTCGTGCGCATTCTTTTTCTCCTCAATAGGATTGAATTTTTGTATAGTTTAAGTTTAGGTTTGAACAGCAGGGTTCATGGACGATTTTTGCTTGTTGCAGCCTCCTTTCGAAGCATCTTCTACTCTGCTACCACAAGGTCCACAAATTTGGGTAGCTGGCCAGGTTTCAATTCAACCAGGCCCTGGTTGGACAAGTGCAGTTCCTCAAGGACGATCAAGCCCAGCAGGCTGATCGTCATTTCGACAGAATCATGCAAACAGCCGGCTTTCTTAAGGCCTTTTTCAATCTCCTTTAGTTGCTTGGAAACTTCCTCGACCGATTCCAGCGACATCAACCCGCCTAAAGGCAGGGGCATTACAGCTTCCACCTTGCCATCAACAACAATGCAATGTCCTCCGCCGGCACGAATTAATTCGTTTGCTGCCAGGGCCATTGCCTTGTCGCTGGTACCAATAACCTGGAGGTTGTGGCAATCATGCGAAACGGTTGATGCGAATGCTGAATCCGGTTTGAATTGCAACCCCGTCGCGAAACCGAAGCCCCTTGTTTTGGTAACTTCAGGGCGAGCTTCGTGACGGTAGAAATTTGCCACTTTTACTAGATCCCGGCCAGGATCTGCCATCAGCGACCCATTAACAGGCTCCACATCAAAAAACTCTTCGGTTGTATGAACCATCCCGGGGAAAATCCTCATTACTCTGATTTTAACCTTTTTCTGGGCTGGAATCCGGAAATCTGCTTCTGAAAGTTTGGAAGTGTGGACGGATTTCAACGCCCAATCAGGGTAGTTGTATTTTGACAGCTCCATGACCATTTTGCCATTTTCAGCCACCAGTACCCCGTCAGCAAATACCTGGTCTATGTTCACATTCACCAAATCGCTGACTATCAGGATATCTGCAGCACGACCTGGTGAAATGCTGCCGATCCAGCGTGATTTTTCCAGCAGTTGTGCGGCATTGATTGTCACCATTTGAATTGCCAGCATCGGGGAAACCCCCTGCTTGATCGCATCGCGGACCACCCGGCTGAGGTGACCAAGCTCTCCAATTGAGGCCGGGGTGACATCATCCGTTACCATTGTGAAGAAACGGGTGTCTAGCCCTGGGTTTTCTGTGATCGCTTTGATGGTGTTGGGCATATCCAACCAGGCTGTCCCATACCTTTGCTGTGCATAACAACCCAGTTCTGCTCGCCGCATGGCTCCTTCAGCGGTAGTGGCTTCATGACATGCTGTTAACCCTGCCGCCACAAATGCCGGGAGTCCTTTATCCAATTCCAGGCTGGCGTAATGCCCGGTGAGCACATTCCCGGATTTTAGCGAGGCCGCTGTAATGGCATGAACGTGCGGGTCACCATAGATTACTCCCGGGAAATTCATTTGTTCGCCTTGCACTTGCGCCCACCCTTCCTCGTAGGCCTGGGTTACCTCTTTCGCTGTGATCGTGGAGCCGGCATCTTCAAAACCGGGGATGGAAGGGACGCATACCGGCATTGCCACCAATACTTTCAGCGGCAAGCCTTGCGAAGCCTTGTGAAATAACTCTACCGCTCTGATTCCAAAAACGTTCGTGATTTCATGGTTGTCACAGGCAATGGTGGTGGTCCCATGCGGAAGGATTGCTTCTGCAAAGCTGACCACATCCACCATGCTGCTCTCAACATGATCGTGGGTATCGATGAAACCTGGTACCAGGAAACGTCCCGCAGCATCAATCACCCTGGTTTTTTGATCTGCTATGAGATGATCACCTTTTCCAACATATGCAATCAATCCGTGGCGTACAGCCACTGTAATTCCATCCTGGATTCGGGCAGTATTGACATTGACCAGCCGTCCATTTTTAATGATCAGGTCGGCTGGTTCTCTGCCCATGGCAGTGGCAACGATGTCTTGGGTAACTTCGTACAGCATCCTTCTTTTATGGGTATGCAGTGGTGATTTAGACGTGGGCATATCAATCTCCTATGAATGTTTCTTTAGGGTGATGTTGGCAGCTAAGTTGTCTAAACATCTTGAATTTTATCATGCCAGCAAATCTTAAAAAACCTACGGTACGATCCAGGTTCCGGTCTCACCCTTTAAAGCACGACCGATGTTTTCCGGATTGGTAATGAGTGCCTGCTTTCCGCCTGCCTCCAGGAACCAGATGATCGCCTGGATCTTGGGCGCCATCGAGCCCTTGGCAAAGTGAATGCCCTCCGCCAGGTATTGTTTGGCTTCTGCCAGGGTCATCCGGTCGATCCATTTCTGGTTGGGCTTGCCAAAATTGAGCGCTACCTTCTCAACTGCAGTTGAGATAAGCAGCAAGTCAGCTTTGATCAGGCGCGCCAGCAAACTGGATGCAAAGTCTTTGTCGATGACGGCTGCGGTCCCGGCATACTCGCCCTCCCCTGCATCGATGACCGGGATACCCCCTCCGCCCACCGTGACCACTACAGTCCCAGCCTTGATAAGTACTTCCACTGAACTCGAGCTCCACCACTTCCTTGGGAAGTGGGGAAGCCACCACCCGGCGCCAGCCGCGTCCCGAATCTTCCACCACGCTCCAGCCCATTTCTTTTTGGCGTCGCTTGGCTTCCGCTTCGTCCATGAAACTCCCGATCGGTTTGGTCGGACTCTTGAAGGCAGGATCGTTCTTGTCCACCAGCACCTGGGTCACAACTGTGGCGACTGCTTTCTTGATTTTGCGCCGGAAGAGCTCATTTTGCAGGGTCTGTTGCAGGGCATATCCGATCGCGCCCTGGCTGTCCGCCCCGCATACATCCAATGGGATCTCGTGCATCCCTTCCACTTTCGCAGCTATTTCCGACCGGCGTAAAATGAACCCTACCTGCGGTCCATTCCCGTGACCGATCGCCACCTCCCAGCCCGCCTCGATCATGTCAGCAATATGTCGGGTGGTTTCCTTGGCAGCCAGGTATTGGTCTTCCACGGTTTTGTGGTTTTCGTCTTTAATCAGTGAATTTCCGCCAATGGCAACAACAGCGACTTTTTTGCTCATGAAAGCATCCTCCTAACTCATGGTTAAAGCCAGCACGGCTTTCTGCGCATGCATGCGGTTTTCTGCTTCATCGTAAACTACCGACTGGGGTCCGTCCATTACGCCGTCCGTCACTTCGATGTTGCGGTCTGCAGGCAGGGGGTGCATGTAGATCGCATCCGATTTGGCAAGTGCCATCTTGCGCTCGTCCGTGATCCAGTGCGAGTACTTATTAATGATCTTTGCGCCCTCTTCCGGGTCCGGTGTATGCACCATGGCGCCCCACGATTTGGCGTAGACGATATCCGCATCTTTGAATGCGGCTTCCATGTCGTCGGTTACTTCAAAGCCTGCGCCAAAATTTCGCGCCTGTTCCTTGGCTTGTTCCATGATCTCGGGCATCAACCGGAATTCCGGAGGGTGCGCCAAAACTACATCCATTCCGAAGCGCGGCATCTGCAGGATCAGCGACTGGGGTACGGACATCGGCTTCTGGTACGAAGCCGCGTAAGCCCATGAAACCACCATCTTCTTCCTGCGCAGGTCGCGGCCTTTTTTCTCGACGATCGTCATCAGGTCGGCCAGGCATTGGAACGGATGGTAGATATCGCATTGCATGTTGAATATCGGTACCCGCGACGCTTTGGCTACTGCGTTCAGGTACCCGTTCCCAATGCCCCAATCTACGTGTCGGATCGCAATTCCATCGTAATAGCGCCCAAAAATTTCACCAATTTCCTTGGGCGTATCCCCATGCGAAATTTGGGTGGACTTGCTCTCGATGAATGCGCCATGTCCGCCCAGTTGGGCCATCCCGGCTTCGAACGAGCCTCGCGTGCGGGTGGATGAGAAGAAGAACAGCATCGCCAGCACCTTGTCCCGCAGGTATGCATGCGGTTCATTCAAGGCGCGCTTGCGTTTCAAATCGAAAGCCACATCCAGGACGGTCTCGACCTCTTCTTTCGTAAAATCCAGGTCGCCGATTAAGTCCCGGCCATGCAAAAATGTTTTCATAAAACAACCTCCATGTCTCCAAAACAATTATGCTTTGGGTTGGGAATGGCGTCTCAAATATGCAACCATTCCATAACGATTATTCCATCGCACCTAATACTAATGCCAGCAATGCCATCCGCATCACCACCCCGTTAAATGCCTCCTGCCAGTAGCGCGACCAGCGCGTGATATCCACATCGGTAGGCACCTCATCCATGCGCGGCAGCGAGTGCAGCAGGATCGCATCCGATTTGGCTTTCGTTTCCAAAAGTTCACGGGTGATCTTGTAGTTTGCGGGGGTCAGACCCACATCTTTTCCGGAGCGTTCATCGCGTGACTTGGTGTAATCAGGCTGGACCACTGGCTCGACCAGGATGACGTCCGCTTCCGCGATCGCCTGCTCCACGTGTTCGGCTTCCCTGAAATTAACGCTGAATTGTTTGAGCTCTGCCTTGAACTCCTCGGTCAGCGACATATCCGGCGGGGAAACGAAGGTGATCGGGCAGTCGAACTGGCTCAATGCATAACCGAGCGAGTGCATGGTGCGCATGCGCATATCGCCCACGGCCAGCCAGGTGAGTCCGTCGATGGTGCCTTTTTCCTTTAACACCGTGTACAGGTCCGTCAGGATTTGGGTTGGGTGTTCTCCCCAGCCGTCACCGCCGTTAATGATCGGGATCGATGCCCATTTGGCTGCTTCATGAGGCGCACCCTGTTGGAAGTGGCGCATCACGATCACGTCACCGTAGAACTCCAGCATCTTGACCGTGTCCTTGATCGATTCCTGGTAGAAGTCACCAGCCCGCGTCATTTTGGCATCCGCAAACCCGGTCACGTGCCCGCCCAGCCGGTGCATGGCAGCTTCGTGTGCCAGGCGCGTCCGGGTGGAGGGTTGGTAGAAAGCCGTTACCAGTGTCTTTTCAGCAAGCAGGTCGCTGTTACGGCGGCTCACCGCGATCGGCTCTAATTCAGCCGCTACATCGAAAACGTGGAAGAACTCTTGCCTTTCGAAATCTTTGAGGGACAGGATGTCCCGACCAGAAAAACTGCGCATTTTAACCTCCAATGGTTAAATAAGTTTGCACGGGATTTGGTTCACGTGTCATGGCTAACCCACCCGTCTCACCACGTGGAAGCGGAAATATCCGGGCAGGAAATAACTGATGGAATAATCGATAACGCGGCTGTCATCCGTATAGAGTTGAGCCGCAAAGTATAGCAGCACATCATCACGCTGGATTTGCAGGGCTCTCGCCACCTCTGGTGTGGCTCCCACCGCCTTGATTTCGGTTCTGGATTGCACCAGTTTCGGGACTCCTCGCTGCAATAACAGGTCCAGCACTGAACCGGTGAAGTTCCCCTGGAGTTCCTCAATTGGCAGGATACCCGCCGGCAGGGAATCCACCAGGAACGCGATCGGGCGGTTGTCGGTATAGATGATGCGCGCTACCCGGGTCAGCTCCGTCCCGATCTCCAGGTTCAGCATCCCGGCCGTTTCTTCATCTGCCGCGATTTTCTGGATCTGCAATTCGCCCATCCTGACTGTCAAACCCGAGCGCTGGGCCAGAGTTCCGATGCTCTCAAGCTTTTCCAGGCCGGATTCGATTACCGGCACTTTGGCAGCCACAAAGGTGCCAACGCCTTGTTTTCTTCGGATCATTCCCTGGCCTTCGAAGGAACGCATCGCTTCCCGCAGTGTAGCCCGCGACACTCCCATTTTTTTCGCCAGCAAAGGTTCCGAAGGCAGGCGGGTTTCAGCCGGCAGCGAAAGGATCATCTCCGCCAGTTCACTCTGCAAGCGCCGAAATGGATAATGACTCATACCTTGCTCCTGGTCTCACTGGGTTTCTACGACTGGTTTAACGGCTGCCTGTTCCACATCCACCAAACCCTTGTCCGATATGCGTAATTCAGGGATGACCACCAGTGCTAGTAAACTCAGGGTCATGTTCGGGTTGTTGAGGGTGCACCCGCAGGCCCGGAAGCCCTCCAGGATGGTGCCCGCCTTCTCGGCAACGATATCTGCCCTTTCGGTCGACATTAAGCCCCCGATGCATAACTCCAGCAGCCCGATGACTTTGCCCTTTTTTACCACCACCTGTCCCCCGCATGTTTCTGCCAGGGTGTTGGCGGCCATCACCATATCTGATTCGTTGGTTCCCACCACCAGCATGTGGTGGCAGTCATGCGCCACGGTGGAAGCGATCGCGCATTCTTCTGTGAAGCCGAATCCGCTCACCAGCCCAACTTGCACGACGCCCGTCTTGTGGTGGCGCTCCACGAGAGCCGCTTTGGCTACCCCGGGCACCAATTGAACCTCTCCACCTGAGACTGGCATCTCCATCAGCAAAGCCTTGGTTGGCGCTTGGTTTTCGATGACTCCGATCACATTGCATGTCACCTGCGCTGCCTTCGATGTTGTTCGTAGTTTGAAATCATTTACATTAAGGGTTTGCTTGATGTGGACAGAATGGGTGACCCACTCTGGGTACTCCAAGCTCGGCAGGTCGATCCGCATTTCACCGTGTTCGGCTGCCATCTCCCCGCGCACCAGCACTGTTTCAGCGCGGAAATTCTTCAGGTCATCCACCAGCACGATATCCGCCCATCGCCCGGGGGCGATCATCCCCACCTGGCGGCTCACCCCGAAATGCTCCGCAGTGTTGATGGTGGCCATCTGCAGCGCCGTCATTGGGGGCAGTCCCTGCCCTACTGCGTGTCTTACCACCCGGTCCATGTGTCCATCGTTGACCAGGGTCCCGGCATGTGAATCATCCGTGCACAGCATGAAGTGGCGCGGGTCCAATCCCAGCCTGGTGATCGCAGCCGCCTGTGCAGCCACATCCTGCCAGGCTGAACCATAGCGCAGCATGGCCCGCATCCCCTGGCGCACACGTGCCACGGCATCTTCCACCCGCGTTCCTTCGTGATCATCTTCGATCCCGCCCGCCGTGTACCCGTGGAATGCCGGGCCGAGGTCTTGCGAGGCGTAGTGCCCCCCGATGACTTTTCCAGCGCTCCTTGCGATTTCCAGTTCCGACAGCATTTTGGAATCCCCCGCTGCCACCCCGCGGTAGTTCATCATTTCTGCCAGGCCGATCACATTCTCCCACCCCATGGCCTCTTCCACGTCTTCCACGGTCATCTCTGCCCCCGGCGTCTCCAGCATGGGTGAGGAGGGCACGCAGGAGGGCACCTGCACCCAGATGTGGATCGGTTGCAGCGCAGCCTCGTCAGCCATCAACTTTACGCCCTTCAGCCCGAAGACATTCGCGATTTCATGCGGATCGATGAACATACCTGTGGTCCCATGGGGCACCACTGCACGCACGAATTCCGTGACCGTTACCAGGCCTGATTCCACGTGCATATGGCCATCCAGTAACCCCGGCACCAGGAATTTCCCTTCCGCACTCAGCACCCGGGTATCCTTCGTGATGGTGTGGGAGGCGTCCGGGCCAACATACGCGATGCGGCCGTCCTTGATGGCAATATCGGTATTCGGCACAAACTCGCCGGATTGAACGCAGACCCAGGTTCCCTTGCACAGCACCAGGTCAGCTGGTTTTCGACCCATGGCAACGTCGATCAGGTTGCGCGTCGGTTGGACGTCAAATTTCATTAAATCTCCAGAAGGTTAGATTATCAGTACGATGACTATTTGCCCGCCAGGCTGCCAATTGATCCGGCAGGCTCTTGACATTGTCACCGTGGTTCTTAACTGTGATACTTTCCAGGAGTGAAAGCAACATCCTCGAGCCCCTGGAACTTCCTGTTGGGATCGAGAACACAGGACCTTACCAGGTCGTAGCATTCGTCCGGTGTTTGGACGGTATCCACGAATAAGGCCGTTCCCGGTTTCCAGGCACGGAATCCTTTTTGTTGATCCCGCACCTGGCTCCAGGAAGCCACCCCTTCGCTGGCGTCTGATTTGGTGAACCTGGCATTTACGCGATCTTTCCAAACAATTTCATCCGAGACAAAGGTATGAACTGGCACGAGACGGGCTCCGCATTGGGTTGCGATTGCCCCGGCATGAAAGCGGTCCAGGTTCATAAAGATTGAGTTGGCTATGACGCTGACACCCATTTTTAATTGGGTTTCAGCGATCAACAGCAAGGTTCCAATGGCCTGGTCCCAAAATGCAGTTGTGTTGCGGTTCGATCCCGCCCCTGATCCGGCGGCCAGGTCATCAATGTTCAGCAAGGGCCATTTTAAGTCTCTTGAAAGTCTCTCTGCCAGGGTACTCTTGCCCGTTCCTGGTAATCCTGAAAAAAGCACGAAAGTAACCCTCATCCCTTAGACACCCATCAATAATCGCCTGGCAGCCCGGTTGTGTCGATCTACCAGTTTCACCTCATCTACTGTGACCAGGTGTCCATCACGGACTACGAAGCGCCCGCCGATCACAGTGTAATCTGCCTTCACCGGGTGGCAAAAGACTGCCGCTGCCACCGGGTCGTGCAGCCCGCCTGCGTAGTCGAGCCGGTTTAGGTTAACGGCAAAAAAGTCGGCGCATTTCCCTGGCTCCAGGCTGCCAATGTCCGATCTCCCCAGCACTGCTGCTCCCCCGCGCGTGGCAAGCCGCAGTGCTTCCCGCGCCGTCATCAGCTTGCGCGTTGGATCATTCGATAAGGAAAATCCCGTGATTCCTTCCTTCAGTCTTGCCAGCAGCATCGCCTGTCGCACTTCTGCCAGCATGTGTGCGCCGTCGTTCGAAGCCGAACCATCCAAACCCAATCCCACCTTCACCCCTGCCGCCAGGTACTCCTTGATCGGGGCGATTCCGGATGCCAGGCGCATATTGGAGCTGGGACAGTGCGCCACGCCGCAGCCGTGCTTGGCGAAGGTCTTCACTTCCTCTCCATTGACATAAACGGCATGCGCAAACCACACGTCTTCCCCCACCCACCCTACTGACTCCATGTATGCCACAGGACGGGACCCGAATTTCCTCACGCAGAATTGCTCTTCGTCCTCGGTCTCTGCCAGGTGAGTGTGCAGGTGGACGCCGGCTTCGCGCGCCAGGCTCGCCGACTGCTTCATTAATTCGCCGGTAACCGAGAAGGGACTGCAGGGTGCCAGCACGATTTGCACGAATGCCCCCGCCTTTGCGTCGTGATATTTCTGGATGAGACGCTGGCTGTCCTCAAGGATGTTCTCCTCGGTTTCTACTACCGAATCGGGCGGAAGCCCCCCTTTGGATTCTCCCAGGGACATCGAGCCCCGGCTGGCTTGCAGGCGCACGCCGATCTCGTGCGCAGCCGAGATTTCATCGTCGAGCCGTGATCCATTCGGAAAAATATATAAATGGTCTGATGCAGTCGTGCAGCCGGAGAGCGCCATTTCCGCCAGCGCTGTTTGTGTGGAAATAAAAATATCCTCCGGGGTCATTCTCCCCCAGATGGGATATAAGTGTTTTTAGCCAGTTGAATAAATTTGCGTCTTGGGCAGCCGGAACAGCCCGCGTCAGGGTCTGGTAAAAATGATGGTGGGTGTTGATCAGTCCTGGCAGCAGCAGGTGCCCTCTCAGGTCTAGCACTTCATCCGCGCTCTGGGGCAGCTCCATCGTCGCTCCAGCTTTTTCGATGAACCCGTTACGAATAAAAAGGCCGCCTTCGGGGATTTCCCGCTGGAGGTCATCCATCGTGACCAGGATTGCTGCGTTCTTGATTAAAAGAGTGCTCATCGTTTGAAAAAGGGGAAACTTAGGTTGTCTGACAACTATACCATGAGTTTAACAATAATTGAGGCGATTGTCAAATATTTCACAAACTCTAGGCGGAAGACGTCTCGAAACCTTGGGGGGTTCGTTTGGGTTCCCACCGATTTTTTCCTTGGTTTTTCCTTCCGGATATGGTTTCTCCCCTCACAGGTCAATCATCATCGCATATTGGTCTTGGAAACTTTAGACCTTTTTCTTCTCCTTCTTCTGTTGATACATTAGCTCATCTGCCTGGAAGATCAATTCATCGATGGTATGAGGAGTGTCGGGATTGAATCGCGCGATACCCACACTGAGGGTTAGGCGATAAGGTCGCTCGCTTTTCTGGTTGTGATTCTCCACTGTTGCCTGGAGACGCTTGGGTAGGGTGTATTCACTTTCAGCGGATGTATCGGGTGCCAGGATCACAAACTCATCTCCGCCGAAGCGTGCAGGAATATCCGCCTCGCGAAAGGTTTCCCTTATGATCGCCGACACCTCTTTCAAGGCTTCGTCACCCTGGGCATGACCGTAAGTGTCATTGATCGTCTTGAGATCATCTAAATCGCAAAAGAATAACGATACGCTTCTTTTAAATCGATACGCCAGTTTCAATTCATGTTCCGCAAGCAAAGAGAAACCCCTCCGGTTATTTAATCCGGTCAATTCATCTGTCAGGGACAGGCTTACGATCTCCTGCTCCATTCGTTTTCGCTCGATCACTTGCGCCACCTGGGTCGAGACAAATTCCAAAAGGTTCAGGTCCTTTTGATCAAAATGGAGCCCCTCGGTATAACTTTGCACCGCCATCACACCGATGGTCCGCCCTTCCATTTTAGAGGCGCACCCATCCAATCCACCCCCGTCGTTCCCACCACCTCCACTTCCCCGCTGTGGACGAGTCGCTCAAATGTCTCATTGGGTGCCAGCAACGGACGTCCTGTCCGGATGACGTATCCTGTCAGTCCTTGCAGGGGGGTCGGGGTGGGAGGCGGATCGTCAAATTGATCCACGTAATATGGAAAACTGATTTCTCCTTTAACTTCATCATACAACGCGATATAAAAATTCTCCGCTCGAATCAATTCCCCCAGGATGGAATGGATGGAATGGTAAAGGTCATCTATCCCTTCTCCAGCGATCGAAGCCTGTGTGATCCGGAAAATGGCATTTTGCACCAGTTCAGATCGTTTGCGGTTCGTAATATCGTGTGCCACCAGCACTGCCGTTGTCTCCGAAAGTCGCGAAGTGCTTGCGGCGAACCATGTTTCCTTGCCGCCGATCTGCAGCATATATTCGCCGCTGGCTACCTTTCCGGAATTTATGGCCTCTCGTATAAGGGAAAGGTTGTAGATCCGCTTGCTCTTTTGGAAGGACCTCGTGCAGGGTCTTCCCCAGCATTTCATCTGGCGGGCGAAACAGGTTTGTAGGGTTTGTCGGGGCGATTTCGATATAGTGTCCATTAATATCATAGACGATCACCACATCCTGCATGGAAGCGAACAGGGCCCGCAGTTCCTCCTCCGACCGTGCTAATGCCTCTGCTGAATGCTTGACTTCGGTGATATCGCGAAATGACCAGACCCTGCCTCGAACCACTACTCCATGCATCAACGGGCGGGAACGTCGTTCAAATACTCTTCCATCCTTGAAATCAAGTGTATCGAAATTTTCTTGATCCGACTTGTAAAGTTCCTGTACTTTTGTTAAGGAAGCTTTGCGGGTCGCTAAGTTGATCGAGGATATTCTGAAGTAGGACAGAGTCATCTTTGCTCGCCAGAACCTCCTTGGGGATCCGCCATATTTCGGCAAAACGTTCATTGGCGTAAAGCACTTCGTTTTCAGAACCGACAGCCAGAATTCCATCTACCGTGGATTGAAGCACTGCTTGTAAAGACGATTCGCTCTTCCGTAACGCTGCCTCCGCCTTTTTGCCCCGTTCAAAGTCTGCACTTAAATTCGTTACGATGAGGGAGACAACTGTGAGCACGATCAGGGTGGCGGCAATGGCAGCAACAGCTACTTTAAATCCCGGGTTGATGATCCATGGATCTGCAGCCGAACTCAGGAATCCCTGGAATAGGACGACCAGGATCGTGGATGGGATGAATGCCCGTAATAACCGTGCCCGGAAAGAGTTCCCCATATACGATTTCACCGGCCAGGCGTTGGGTCCCGCCATCATCAGGACTCCCAGGCTGAGGAAAAAGAACGAAAGCGAGGTTGTAAAGGCCACCGGGATGGTTGTGCCCCCATAAAATAGTGGTGCGCCATAAAAATATCCAATGAGCAGGATTCCACTGAAAGTAAATAAAACCAGAGCCAGGATCGCTGTGATATTCTTGGCTCGCTGGCTCGGGTTGAGCCCTGTGGTTATTAGCATGGCAGGGATCGCCAGGAATAATCCCGCCGCGGCTAGTGGAGACATTCGACCGGAGGTTATTAGACCGAATGAAGGCGGGTTTGGGTAAATTATTTTTTCGAGATCGGGCCCAAATCCGGTCATCGCCCGTACCGCGAGCAGGACCACCAGGATAAACATTCCCAGTTGCAGCACCAGGATGACGATTCTCGTCCCACCTCTCGCGGGAAATACTCTTCGGATGCACCAGGTGCTCCACAACCCCAGTAGGATTAATCCCGAACCGGGTGCCATGGGAATGTATGCGCTGCTGAACGAAGCCAGGATTGGCTTGTTAACAAGCCACCCGATCAAGGCCAGGACGCTGATCGCGAAAACAATACTCATGAAAAGGTCCGCGTAGCGATCTTGGTTGGTTCGGGGTGCAGGTGTGTAACTTTTATTCATTTCATGCCTACTTTATTTAATACTTGTCAAATCTTTGCGGGCGTTCGAGCTGTTTTGTTTATCCTTGCTCTGCGGTGAAAAATATGATTTACAACTTCCGGGTCGAAGTGTGTCCCGGCTTCGCTTTGGATGTGGTCTCGGGATTTCTCCTTCGACCAGGCTTGCCGGTACGGTCGGTCCGATATCAACGCGTCCCACACGTCCACAACAGCAAATATCCTCGCAGCCAGGGGGATCTCCTCCCCTTTCAACCCGCGCGGGTACCCCGAACCGTTCCACCATTCATGATGGCAGTAAGGGATATCCAGGGCTCCATGCAGGTGTCGGATGGGGAGCAGTAATTCATATGCCAGGGCTGGGTGCCTTTTCATCACCACCCATTCATCATTTGTCAATGCTCCCGGCTTCAACAGGATGTTGTCTGGCACACCCATCTTGCCAATGTCGTGCAGCAATGCCCCCCATCGCACGTTGATGAGTTCAGCCTCGCTCAGGCCGAATGAACGCGCCAGCTTCATCGTCATTTCCGTCACCCGCTGGGTGTGGCCCTCGGTCTCTTTGTCCCGCAGGTCCAGCGCATGCGACCAGCCCTCGATCGTGGCATCATACGCCAGCTCAAGTTCGTCTGCCGATCGCTGCAGGCTTTCGAACATATGCACATTATCGATGGCGATGGCTGCCTGGCCGCTGAGGGTTTTAAGGAAGTCGATCCATTCTTCATTTGGGTCCAGTGGGGACCGATGATAAATTTCCAAGACTCCCATCACTTGACCTTTTGTAATGAGCGGTACGGCGAAGTAAGCAGCCGCGTTTTCTTCTTTAACGAATTCAGGATAAGCGAAAACCACTCCGCTGGAGGCAATATCCGGGATGATGATGATTTTCCGTTCAACCAGGGCCCGGCCTGCCTGCCCTTCACCATGCGGTTGTCTGATTCCTTCCACCGCTGCCGACCGGAAGCCGCTGCCCGCCGCAAATTCAAGTGTCTGTGTCTTCTTGTTGAACACCAGTACATTTGCCGCATCCACCCTCAATTGTTCTGTGACATGCTTGAGGATGATGTGCAAACTTACGCGTAGATCAAAATTGGAAGCAATGGTACGGTCGATCTCGCTCATCGCCGCCAGGTGCTGCAACCGAATCTCCGCTTCTTCCCGCAGCAGGAGCCGTCGGATGGCTGCCGCAGCCTGGTCGCCGATGCTGCGCGCCAGGCGGATCTTCTCGGGAGTGAACGGTTCACGCTTTTCCTCCCTTTCTTCTCCCAGGATCAGCAGCCCGATTGCTTGATTCAGGCGGTGCAAGGGATCCCCAACCCGTAAGGGCACCAGGCACACCGTTTGCGCATTATCGAGCAGGAGAAAGGCATGTTCAACACTATCGGCATCCACATCCCTGTTTTGCAGGATGACCGGTTCGTTTTGATCCAAAACGCGTTGGCAATTGGGCAGGGTTATGATGGGTTGCCGGTCCCCTAACATGAATTCGTGCTCAATGTTCCGTAACGGGTGGACGCTCTGCGGGACCAGCACTTTCCCCTCCAGGAGCGCGACTGAGGCAAAGGTGGTGTGTACACTCTCCACGGCGTGCCGGTTTACGATGGTGATCACCCTCTCTAGGTCATTGGCATCTGCTAGATCGCGTGAAAGCTGATATAAAGAACCAAGTTCTTCTGTCCTGAATTGAATTTCCTCTTCCTTCACCTTGCGCTCGGTGATATCCCGGTAATTGATGACAACCGATTGCACCGCTGGCTCTTCCAACAGGTTGGTTATTACGGCCTCCATCCAGCGCCAGGACCCATCTTTGTGTCGTAAGCGAAAATTCGCCTCCTTGATGCTCCCGGGGGTCTCCATGATTTGCCCCAGGAGTTGCGTTGCCTCTTCTCGCTCGTCTGGGTGAATGATATCGATCAGCGTGCCTCCCACAAACGAGTTGGGTGGGTATCCAAGCGGGCGCCGTGTCGTGGGGCTCTCCCAGGTCAGATTCCCATCTGAATTAATTAGCGAAATTTCTTCCAAACTATTTTCCACGAGGGCCCGGAATCGTTTTTCGCTTTTTTGTAATTCCTCCACCACCCGCTTGCCCTCGATCACCACCGCTACCTGCGCGCTTACCGAAGAAAGGAATTCCTTGTCGCGCTCCGTGTAACAATCTGCATCCTCGTAATTCTGGACCGCCATAACACCGATCGTTTCGGTAGGCGTCTTGAGCGGCGCTCCCATCCAGATTTTTGGTTTGGTGCCAACCAGTTCTACTTCGCCCGCCTCCTTCAATTCTTCAAACTTTGAATCCGTCAACAGCAGGCTTTCACCGCTGCGGAAAACATACGAGATGATGCTTTTATCGAGTTTGGATGGCGGCATGGGTGGATCGAACTGGTCAACAGCAAACACTTCTTCGAACAGCCCGCTGCTGTTATTGTGAAAGACGACAAAGAAATTATCTGCATAGATCACTTTGCCGATCGATTGTCGGATTAAATCGAGCAGTTCGTCCAAGCTCCCGGTCGCTGCCATCCCTTTCATGATATCCAAAAGGGCTTGTCGCTCTGCTTCTGATCGCCTCTGCTCTGTGACATCCCGATAATTGGTGACAATGGCATTGATGCCTGGCTCTGCCAGCAGGTTGATCCCGGTCCCCTCCACCCATCGCCATGAACCATCTTTGTGTCGGATTCGATATTTAAATGGAATGGAGTGTCCAGGAGCTTTTATAAATTGAACGTAGCGCTTTTCAGCATCTTTCGCATCGTCAGGGTGGATTGCCCCGAGCATCGAGTTGTCCCGCGGGTCACCAGGGTCAAGACCCAGGAGGAAATACGCTGCAGGACTCCGATAGATGATTTTTCCTTCCGTGTTGACCAGGGCAATTGCGTCGCTGCTGTTTTCGATCAGGGCCCGAAATCGTAATTCGCTGTCATTCAGTCTTTTTTCTGCTTGTATTCGTTCCGTGACAGCAGCCCCCATGAGTAACCCAACAATGCTGTTGATGATCATCAACAGTTCTAGCTCACCCAGCCGCGCGACATCGAATTTAAATACCCACAGCGCTAATACCACTCCGGAATTCAATGCCAGGATTGCTGCGCTGATTCCCTTGAAGCCGCGCTGCAGGGCAATCCATATCAGCGGCAAGGATATCAGGTATAACGGCTGATACTCGTTGAGGACAGGCGCACCAAAGACCCAGTATAGTGTCAAAACGATGCTTGCAACCTGCCCAAGGGTGGAAATCGCTGGACGCTGAAATGTCCATCGCGCTGGTGGCACGATAGGCTGTCCCTCCAAAAACCTTTTTATGGCGGGCATCACAAAAATGAGCAGGAAGGGTGTCATGGTCAGGACACCGACAGTTTCTCCGATCCACCAGTTAAAAATTGATCGGAAGACCTCGTTGCGCGCCATGTTGCTGCTCAAGGCGGAACTCGAAACGGAAAGTACCGCAAGCAGCGCTGAAACAACCACAACCGTACCTACAAACCAGCTTACGTCCCGCAATTTCCGAAGGTGCCAATCGAAATGAATTTTGTAATGAAGAAACGCCGCTGCTCCGATATAAATTAGGGAAATAATGATCGCCCATAATAGTAACAAATAGATGGGTTGAGGCATTTGATAAACAAAAACACTGCTGGCGAATAATGCGATCGTCACAGCTGGCAGAAATTTTCTACCAAATACGAATAGGAGTGTGTAAGTAAGCCCGGCGGGAGGATACCAGGCAACGATCCCCCGAAGTTCTTGAAACTTCCGAGATATTAGGTCAAGAATGAGGAAAACAACGAGGTAGGCGGCACCGATCAGTACTTGGCGCCATAATTGCCGCGGATCGCGGGGCAATTGAACGGTCCCTGGTGGAGCATCAGGTTTCTTGTTCATGCTGCGATCCGATCCTTGTTTGTTCGTATTAGGTATCTCCACTCACTGTTCCCTCGAATTATCCGTACGCAATCCGGTACATCGGGCTAATAGATGAATGTCAACCTGACAGCCAGATCTAAAAAAGATAATTCCAATTCTCCCCCATTGTTTTTTCCCGACAGGCGAATATCCGTGTTTCCAGGGAATCCTCGAGCGCGGGCAATAATAATATTTGATTATACTCTCCGATTTGGAATACGGAATGTCCCTAAGTGGTGTAGACATCTTACACTATTGTTAGTGATTCATCTCATGTCTTTCGTCCAACTGGCTGGGATTATAAATTGTGTTGAGAATTTGGCTCCTTATGCTTTAAAGGAAATCAAATTGTCAAATTGTCTCCTCACCTTGATGAGCATCTCCTATTCCCTCTTGACGTTTTAGAAAATATGTTCTATTATTAACTTGGCTGAATGGTTTCTTGGTATCTTCTGCCTTTTCTTCCGCACCTTAACAATCAAGCCTGGCATGTCTGTTCACATCGTTCCCTGGGTATTCCCAACCGTAAACCCTCATGGTGTGCCTCCGTCTCCTCCTGCTTGGATTTGCCGGTGAGAGAGTTGTTTGATCATTTAATGATCATCACTTTCCCTCACCCTGCAACCACAGTGAAAGGGAGAAAACCTGTGTCTTCACCGGGTGTATGGGAATGAGCGTCCCAAAGGACGCTCTTCAGAGCAGTAATCCCAAATGGGCTTGTGCGACGTGAAGTTCTAATATTGAGGTTGTGCGCCCCGGGTGGCGTCCGCCCTATGTGGCCAAAAAAAACATGTTTCACGCAGTCATCATCGAAAATAAGGTGCATAAATCCTCTCATTCGTTTCTAGTCGTTTTGTCACGTCAGACTGCGAAAAAACGCGTTGTTTCACGGTATGAGGCGGCTTCGAGCCGCCTCATACCGCTTCGGACTCACGAGAGTCCGAAGCTTCCTGCTACATTCGCACAGCACTTAGTCCCCGTTTTATGGGGATTTCATCCCCGAAGGTTTCCGAGGGGACCCGCTTGGCGGGCAAGCCGCCCAATATCGCACACTTGCACCGCACTGCGTTTGCTGCACACCTGCCCCGGCGAGTTATGCCGGGGGTGCAGGTGTCGACGATTACGGAGTCCCCCGCAGGGACATGGCTTCCTACCCGTCAGCCCTCAGCTTTGGAGAATGTGCGATCGTTGATGCTGGATTTCTTCCTTCGTCTTTGCATATTATGTCATCCCGCCAGGTAATTGATCCTGAGGATCAATTAATAAATCAATTCCTTCTCCCGATAATTACTGCCCATATAATGAAGAACCTCTCGATGAGAATTAGATTTTCACATAAAAAGAATTGTTCCTTGTGCGACAGGCGGTTCGACCGCGTGTACGCCATATCGAAGGCACGAGCCTTCGATGCTTCGTGCAACCATCGATGCGCGCGTAGTGGACAGGATATGGATACCATTCCCAACACCTCCCTCACTCCGGAACTTTCCCACGTTTTCAGCGTCTTACCGGTGTACAATTAATTCACTCATTCAAGGAGTTTTTTATGAAAACAAAATTCTTATTCCTGGTCGCTGTCCTTCTCCTCGGTACTGCCCTGGCAGCCTGTGGTCCTTCATCCATTACCGTCCAGCCTCAGCCTATCCAGCGCACGATCACCGTCACCGGTACCGGCATGGTCACCCTCACCCCTGATATCGCCTACATCACCATTGGCGTTCATTCCCAGGACGCCAGTGCCACCGTCGCCATGACCGCCAACAACACCAGTGCCCAGGCTGTCATTGCTGCCATCAAGGCTGCCGGCGTCGCTGACAAGGATATCCAGACCACCAATTTCAGCATCTACCCCCAGCAGCAGTACGATACCAACGGGAAGATCACCGGCATCATCTACATGGTTGACAACTCCGTCTACGTTACCGTGCGCGATCTCACCAGGCTGGGTGGTCTCCTCGACGCCAGCGTCACCGCCGGAGCCAACACCATCAACAGCATTTCCTTCGACGTGGCTGATAAGACCGCTGCCCTTTCACAGGCTCGCCTGGCTGCCGTTACGGATGCCAAAAAACAAGCCGATGAGTTGACCGGCGCCACCGGGGTTTCGCTGGGCACTGTCCAATCCATCTCCTACTACGACAGTTCAGCTCCTGTTACCATCCAGTATTCCCGTGCCGATATGAGTGCCGCCAGCAGTGTGCCTGTCCAGGCTGGATCGATGCAGATCACCACCACGGTCACCATCGTCTACGAGATAAAGTAAACATTTTTCCCGGACCCTGAACCGGCTTCCATCAAGGAAGCCGGTTTTACTTCTGGCGCGATATAATCCTCTCAACACCCCAGGAGGAATCCATGCTGAAAGTCGGTTACATTGGTCTCGGGCTGATGGGGAAATCCATTGCCCGCAACATCCTCAAAGCCGGTTTCCCGCTCATCGTCCACAACCGTTCGTCTCACGCCGTCGATGAATTGGTTGCCGATGGCGCGCAGGCTGCTTCCTCCCCCTCTGAAGTTGCTTCCCAGGTGGATGTTATCTTCACCAACCTCCCCGACACTCCGGATGTCGAAAAAGTGGTGCTCGGCGAAAGTGGCATTGCCTCAGCTGCTCACCCCGGTCTTATTTGGGTCGACAATTCCACCATCAAACCTGCCACCTGCCCGCACCCTGGCTGCAAAGCTGGCGGGGATGGGTGTCCTTTCCCTGGATGCCCCGGTTTCCGGCGGGGACGTTGGCGCCCGTCTTGGCACGCTTGCCATCATGGTCGGGGGTCCGGCCGATGCGCTGGATAAGGTCATGCCTGTTTTTCAAGCCATGGGAAAAACGATTACCCATGTGGGGGACGCCGGGGCTGGACAGGTTGCCAAGGCTGCCAACCAGATCATGGTCGCCGCTCAAATGGTCGCTATGGGTGAACTGCTCATCTTTTCGCAGAAAGCTGGTGTGGATCCACAGAAGGTGGTGGAAGCCATCAAGGGTGGCGCTGCCCAGTGCTGGACCCTGGATGTAAAACCTCCCCGTTTATTCGCGGGCAACCGCACTCCCGGTTTCAAGTCATACATGATGGCCAAAGACCTGAACATCATCCTGGAAACGGCCCGGGAATATGGCATTCCTCTCCCTTCCGCGGCCTTGGACGCCCAGTTGTACAAAGCCATGCTTCAGAACGATCTGGGCGAACTGGATAATTCGGCCGTGATCGCTGTGATCGAGACAATGGCGGGAACAAAATTGAACGAGAAAATAAAGTAAGGGGATTTCCGAGTAAAGAGGTGTGGAAATGAACTCAAAGAAATATTGGCCCACCATCCGTGATTATGTCCTCATTCTTGCCGGCACACTGCTGCAGGCGATTTCTTTGCGGCTGTTCATGGTCCCCGCTCAATTGGCTAGTGGTGGTATCAGCGGCATCTCCCAATTGATCCATCATTTCACTGGCTGGTCAATTGGTCTGATGGTTTTCATTGGGAATATCCCCCTATTTCTGCTCGGATGGCGTCTCCTGGGCGGGCAGCGTTTCGCCCTGCGCACCCTGGCTGCTGTCCTGGCATACTCGATTTTCACAGAAGCAGTTCTTTGGCTGCCTTTCTTCCCAAAAGATGGAATCACCAACGACCTGGTCCTAAACTCGCTTTACGGCGCGGTGGTCAGCGGTATCGGCTATGGATTGGTCTATCGTGCCCAGGGTACCAGTGGCGGGTCCGATATCCTCGCCCGCATCCTGAACCGTTGGCGCGCCATCCCGATGACTCAAAGTTACCTGATCACCGATGCGGTGGTCATCCTGGCGGCGGGTTTCGTCTTTGGCTGGCAAAAAGCCCTTTATGCCCTCATCGTCCTCTACGTCTCCGGTTTGGTTGTCGACAGCACCTTGGAGGGTGGCGGCACCGTGCGTACCGCGTTGATCATCACGGATAAATGCAAGGAAATGGCTGACCGCATCCTGGCCGACATGGAGCGCGGAGTCACCATCCTTGAGGGCACTGGCGCATACACCGGAGAGTCACGGCCCGTACTTTATTGCGTGGTCACCCGCTCCGAGGTCCAGCAATTGAAGACCATCGTCCACGAGGCGGATCCCCAGGCATTCATGGTGATTGGCATGGCTCACGAGGCTCTCGGGGAAGGGTTCCAGGCATTCAAAAAATAATGGTTGGAAATGGGATAGCGGGTTTTGTTTTTGCGGCAGTACTTTTGCTTTTCTCACCTTGTATCCCCCAAACCCTCATGATTACCAGTGAATTTTTCGGGTTGAAATAATGCCCCCGCCTGGATACTCCTAAAAATTTCTCTACCGTGAAAATTGGATCACCGCCCCGGTAATCAAGGCAATCTGCCCCAGGTGGTATGCGATCATATTCATCAACCGTCCATTCTGAATGGGTTTCACGAACTTATTCCAGGCCAGGATGACGTCGGAGAAATAAAAGAGAAATGCTCCCACGCTCACCAATCCAGCCGCGGATATTTTCCAATCAGCCCGGAAGATGGTTAATATCGCCGATAGCAGCATGAGCGTAATGACCATCCCATAAACCGCCACCGGTAGTCCCAGCTTCCCGAGTCCCTTCTCCCGAATCGCGGCCAGGATGGGTCGCAGGATGCGTGCAGCAGAGTATGCCAGTACGAACCCAATGACCAAAGCCCACAACAAAGAAGGTTTCCCGAAGAGTGTGTTCAGACCAATAATGTAACAGATATGCGCAAATAGGAATGCTGCCAATCCTGCAATAAACCAACGGTTGGAGAGCATTAGGAATATATCCCCCCCCAAGGAGAATATGATTCCCACAACGAAGCTGATGAGCAGCGTTGAGCCAAAACCTCCTGCCGCTGCCAGGTAACCGAACAGGAGCACCATTGTGATCGGTTTGGCAAAATATTCTATCCGCTTCCAGCCTTTGGCAACCGCAGCCCAGTCTGCTGCGGCGGCAATAAACACAGCGATTAACAATATAGTCGTCAGCATGATTTTTCAACTGGAATCAATATTGGCTCAGATTATTTCTTGATTTTATACCCGAAACGGCGCAGCGCATCATCATCGTCACGCCAATTTTTCGATAACTTTACTCTGAGTTCAAGAAAGACCTTTCTCCCGCTCATGGCTTCAATTTCTTTGCGAGCGGCTGACCCGATCTTTTTGAGCATTGCCCCACCCTCGCCAATCATGATTCCCTTCTGTGATTCTCGCTCTACGAATAGGGTGGCTGCGATAAAGGCACCCTCTTCCCCCCGTTCGGTATATTCGTCCATCCGGACAGCCAGCGCGTGCGGGACCTCGTCACGCAGGAAAATGAGTGCCGCTTCCCGGATCAACTCGGCTGCGATCTCGCGCTCGTACAAATCGGTTAGCTGGTCCTCGGGATACTCGGGTGGTCGAACCGGGAGTCGATTTGTCAATGCGGTAACTAATTCTTTCAACCCATCCCGACTCGTTGCTGAAAACGCAAGAGCTGGAGCACCTGGAACCATACTCTCATAAGCGCCCCGGTGACTGGTTGATGCCTCAGTCTTGAGTAGATCGAGTTTGTTAAGACCCAGGACAACGTCCGGTCGGTGTCGCAGCGTCGAGAGCAGGCTCCCAATTCTCTGGTCGTCTTCATCCGGCTCGATACTGACGTCCACCAGGAAGAGGATGATATCGACACCATCCAGGGCTTCCTCGGCTTCCTGGTTGAAGAACTTGCCGAGTTTATGGCGAGGGGTGTGTACCCCGGGTGTGTCAACAAAAACAAGCTGTGCATTGCTCGTGGTCAGGATCCCAAGTTGGCGGCGGCGGGTTGTTTGTGGACGTGGTGAAACAGCTGCTATTTTCTGTCCAAGTAGGGCGTTAACAAGAGTTGACTTGCCCACGTTGGGTTTCCCTAAGATGGTAATAAATCCGGACCGGAATTCTGTCATTTAACCCTCACAGCCAATACGACCGAATAAAAATGGGGTTTCACTTTTTCCTATGCCAGGAAACATATCCGAACCAGAGCATTCCATCATTGACCATCGCTAGTCTATCACGATTCTTCGGCTCTCATCGCTAAGCCCATGGTTGTTGGACGTAGATATATGCATGGGCAAATTTTTCCCTGCTCTTTTATTTACTATCAGGAAAACTCATTCGAATCATTTCATGCCTATTTTGTTTTGGAAAATTAATCAGAATCCGTCTCCCTGGTCATTTACAAAATATCAGGCCTGCCGCATTTTCCTGGCAGGTCTGAGTATATCAAGTATGATGGGTGGCAATTTCAATATGGTTATACCTTTTTCCCACAATAAGGACACACTTTCCACTCGGCCTGGAGGGGTCTGCCGCACTTTTTGCATGGGTTGGTAATTTCTTCAGGGACTGCAGGAGAAGTCCCTGCCGGCACGGCAGCGCTTGCAGGAACAGGGGTTTGTGCGCGCCCGCGTCCCATCAGCCAAATGATACCAAGCACAACGAGCACCAGGAAACCCAGCATAAATAGTCCGCCGATAAAACCGCCAAACATACTCCTCCGATACCCCATCATGAACGGACCCCGCATGTGGTATCCAAATCCGCCATTAGGCATCATTTCAGGTCCACGCTCGGAATAGCCACGGTAAATCTGGGCTTCGCCGCGAATGATATGCATATTGTTTCGAAAAACAAACCCCAATCCAACCAATGTCGCCAGTATCACGAGCACCACCACGGCACCAATCACCCATTTCCATGCTTTTTTCATATTCATTACTCCTTAATTGGTATTAGGAAAATAACCCCGAAATATCCGTAAATTTGGAATGACAGGCGAAAAATCAAAGCACTGCCAGCAGGACGGTCCCTTTTCCATTAAAAATATCAATGATCGTTATTTCTGTTAGTATATCCAGTCATTATGAATATCAGATGAAATGATTTCGATTTTTGATTGGATGATCAGGAAGAACAATCCATCTTCATACTTTGGTAATGATATACTTTATTCATGTCACATCTGATTGGGCTCTTTGGTGGGACTTTCGATCCTCCTCATGTCGGTCATTTAATTCTGTCTGCTGAGGCAGCTGCCCAATTAGGCCTCGATCGTTTATTTTGGGTTTTAACTCGCGACCCCCCTCATAAGCAGGGGGTGCCCATCACCCCCCTTGAAGACCGCCTGGCTATGGTGAAATTAGCCATACTGGATAATCCCCAGTTTGAGCTATCTTCTTTGGAAATCGATCGTCCAGGTCCCCAGTATGCCCTGGATACAGTTTATTTTATTGCGAACCATGATCCCTCTGTAGAGATAGCATACCTGATGGGTGGGGATTCGCTGCGAGACCTCCCTACCTGGCACCGACCAAAAGAATTGGTGTCTGCTCTTCGATATATTGGCGTTTTGCGCAGGCCGGGTGATTCTATAGACCTGCCCGCTCTTGAAAGGATTATTCCTGGCCTCACCGCTAAAGTCCGGTATCTTGATGCTCCTTTACTTGACATTGCAGCCCATGAAATTCGAGATCGGATCGTCCAAGGTCGCCCGTTTCGATATTTCCTTCCTCCGGCTGTATATGGTTATATCTTGGAACATAATCTTTATCGAACGTCCAGCGAAATAACCTGAACTGTTATTCAGGGAGATGATAATTGCGGTATGTCAATCCATTTGTGCTCGGGTGCCTTGCTGTTTAGAAAATGCTGTGCTTGTCTCTCCAGTCGCTTTATGCTAGACTTTGTATAAGGAAGCAGAGGTTGTCAGATGCCAGAAAAAATTCTGATCATCGATGATGATGTGGATACCCTGAAACTGGTCGGCATGATGCTCCAAAAACAGGGGTATAAGATCATCGCAGCCGCCAACGGCGAGCAGGGACTTGCGCTTGCAGAAGCGGAAAATCCTGATCTGGTTTTACTTGATGTAATGCTTCCTGAAATGGACGGATACCAGGTCGCCAGGCGTCTACGAGCAAGTCCAGTGACAGCCGAGATCCCCATCCTGATGTTTACTGCCAAGACTCAATTGGATGATAAGGTAACCGGTTTTGAATCCGGTGCGGACGATTACCTGACCAAACCAACACACCCCACCGAATTAAGAGCTCATGTTAAAGCTCTTTTGACCCGGCCTAAAAAAGGAAAGACCCCAACTGGACCACTGCAGGAGCAGTCACGCTCATTTACGATTGGTGTCATTGCTCCACGCGGCGGGCAGGGAGTCACAACAGTAGCTGTCAACTTGGGCGATGCGCTCCGGATTGTCGCCAGGAGTGACGTGATCGTCGCTGAGTTACGCCCAGGAATGGGCACCCTCGGTCCAGACATGGGTGAACCCAATCCCGCTATCCTTGCCGAACTGCTATCTACAGGTCAGTTGGATATTTCCCGCCAGAAGATTCAGGATAAACTCTATACCCACTCCAATGGGCTTCGCTTGTTATTCGGATCAGTCCAGGCCAGGGATGGTCTTTTGGTGAATGCTCCGGAATTAATGGAAACGCTGGTGGACCAGATGAGTTATCTTACCCCTTACTTGGTCCTTGACCTGGGTGCCGGACTAAGACCCCTGATCCAAAAGATATTATCTGCCTGCAACGTCATATTAGTGCTTGTGGAACCGGTGACGAATTCAGTTATTTACTCCAAGGCGTTGATCACCGATCTCGCTGACCTCACCGGCAGCCGGCAGCGCATCCAGCCTATCGTTGTAAACCGCATTCGATCTGATACTCAACTGACCATGACACAAATGGAGGAGCTTCTTGGACAAACTCCATTAATTGCCATTACTCCGGCTCCTGAATTGGTCTATTCAGCCACCCGCATGAAAACCACTGTGGTCGATGCCAGTCCTGAAAGTTTGACGTTTCAGCAATTCACTAAATTGGCCGAGGCCATCCTGGTCTCTGAAAAACAAAAGAATAAATGAATGACATCGAGAAACGTCTCGAGGGATCCCAGCGTCTGATTGCCATAGCCCGCGACCTGGCTTCAACCCTCGATTTGGACGATTTACTTAATCGCATTGTCCGCGCTGCTGCAGATATTACTGATGCTGGTGCAGCTTCCATCCTTCTTTATGATGATGCAGCACGGCAATTAAATTTTCAGGTGGCGACCAACCTTGATCTGCAAATAATGCGCGGCCTGGTAGTCCCATTGGAAGGCAGCATTGCAGGATGGATTGTTTCACACCGGGAACCAGTCCGGATTGCTAATGCTCACGAAGACACCCGATTCTACATAAAAATCGAAGAAGCCACCCGTTTTCCAACCGAGTCAATGCTGGGGGTACCTCTCATTAACAAGGAAAAAGTTGTAGGTGTCTTGGAAGTAATAAATAAGCACGTTGATACTTTCACTGAGGCAGATGTTGAACTCCTTCAGGTACTCGGAGCTCAGGCAGCAGTTGCGATTGAGAATGCCCGCTTGTTCCAGCAATCCGATCTGATTGCAGAATTTGTTCATGAACTTGCGAACCCCCCTTGCCTCAATCAGCACAGCCACGTTTCTTTTACTCCGTCCCGAAATGTCACAGGATCAACGCGATCAGATGATACGGAATATTCATAATGAGACATTACGGTTAAGCACCCTGACTTCATCGTTTCTTGACTTGGCACGTTTGGAGTCTGGACGCGTCCAATTTCTCCTAACCAAATTTCACCTGGGGCCCTTGTTGGAAGAGTGCCAACAGATAATGCAAAGTAAAGCTGAGGCTGAAAAAGTAGCGATCAATATTAATATCCCACCTGGTTTCCCCACTGTGGAGGCTGATCGCGATAAATTGAAACAGGTTGTATTTAACTTGCTGAGTAATGCCATAAAATACAATCGTCCAAACGGTTCTGTAACCATTACTGCAATAACGAATGACCGGGATTGGACTCTCTCAGTGAGCGATACAGGAATGGGAATTCCGGAAAAAGACCTGGCGCATCTTTTCCAGAAATTCTATCGGGTGCAGGCGTCTGAAGGAAAAGTTGCTGGCACGGGACTGGGGCTTTCGATATGTAAGCAAATAGTCTCTGGTCACGGCGGTAGTATAGAAGTGGAATCAAAACTTGGTGTGGGAACACTTTTTATTATCCATCTTCCGAAAGGCAATTAATCCGGCCTACAAATAACGATCTTCATACCGGATATCTTTCCGATACTGTGTTTTTTTCACGGTTTTTCTTCCCTGATAATATACCCCTTTCCAATAATCGTTTTGCCCATCAGAGGACAATTATATTGGATCTTGAATAATATAATAAAAGTACAACAGAATTTTGATTTCCGTTTCCCCTCTTGTTTTCATGATTTATCGTGCACCCTTCCTCCCAAACTGCCGCTCGAGTAAATCAACGGATAAATGGATCATCGTAGGCCTGCCATGCGGACAGGTGCGAGGCGAATTGCAAGCTTCAAGGTCATTTAGGAGCGCGCGCTGTTCATCAGAGGATAGTATCTGCCCGGCCTTGACAGCCAGCCGTTTACATACACGCCCGGCAATTATGGCTTCCACTTCATTATTTAATGGGGATTCGTCTTCTTCAAAATCTTCCACAAGGGCACGCAATATAATTACAGGATCTGAATTAGAAAATAAACTTGGCATGCTTCGCACTTGAAAGCTATTCTGACCGAATAATTCAACGTGGAATCCAAAATGTCGCAAAACTGCCAGCTGACCCTCGAGTAGTTTGGTGCTGGCTGTTGTCAGGTTTACCACTGCGGGGGTTAATAGTTCTTGCGATGGGAAATCATTTTGTCCGTGCCGTGCCATTAGTTTTTCGAACAAAACTCGCTCGTGTGCAGCATGCTGGTCGATCAAATACAAACCATCCGGACCTTCTGCAACGAGATAAGTCGCCCCAATCTGGCCTATCAGCCGGAGGAGTGGAACGGCAGCCAGGTTTGGTGAATTAAATTGCCCCTCCGGAGTCATCAAACGGGGGGCGTTAGGAAGTTCTGAACCAGGCTCAGCATCATGGTTGTTTCCGGATCTTTGACCCTCTATATTTCCCTCGTCGTGTGCAAGACTCCATACCGGGTCAATTGTCCGGTCTTGGGGTCTTGTCCCCCCCCACAAGTTTTGGGGAGCAAACTGCTGCACTGGCGTATATGCTAGGAGGGCACGCCGCGCCGACCGCTGGATAAAACTGAACGCCTTTTCTCCGTTTCGGAATCGTATTTCGGTTTTTGCCGGATGGACATTCACGTCCACGTCTTCGGGTGGCACCTCGAGGAACAGTGCTGCCATGGGGTATCGGCCTACCATTAGTAGGGTATGGTAAGCTTGGATAACAGCGGCACTGAGTGGGGTATCTTGTACCCAGCGTCCATTCACGAAAAAGGTGATTTCCTTCCGATTTGAGCGAGTTAGCCCGATGGGGCTGATGAAACCTGATAACCTAAAACCTTCTTCTTCCGAGACAACTTCAAGCATTTGTCGAGCGGCGTCTACACCATAGAGGTCAGCCAGAATCGCTCGCCGGTCGCCATCGCCGCTAGTCTGTAATGAGGTGCTATTCCCTTCTAGCAATTTAAAGCGCACACCGGGGTAGGCAAGGGCGTACCGAGTCAGCATGGTTTCTATTGCCCCGCGCTCCGTTCTCTCCTGCTTAAGGAACTTGAGCCGCGCGGGCACGTTGTAGAACAAATCTTCCACAACCACCATTGTGCCCACCGGAGCCCCAATTTTTTCAAGCTTCCCGATGTTCCCCCCTTCCACGTGAAGGCGTCCTCCGACGTTAACATCGGGTGTCCGCGATGTAATAGTCATGCGCGCCACTGAGCCAATTGAAGCCAGCGCTTCTCCACGGAATCCGAGGGTGGTTATGCTAAACAATTCTTCAGCGGAAACGAGTTTGGAAGTCGCATGTCGTTCAACTGCTAATGTTAGTTCGTCTCCCGGGATTCCGGATCCGTCATCTGCCACTTGGATTAGAGTTCTTCCCGCTGAGGTAATATTTACAGTGACAGTTTTCGCCCCAGCGTCCAGCGCATTTTCCACCAATTCTTTTACGACCGATGCTGGGCGTTCTACCACCTCTCCAGCCGCGATCTGCGAGGCAACTTCAGGAGGTAAAACATGAATAGGCATGGCATTATTCTACCGTATAATATCGCCATGCGTTTTCAAACCCTGCTCTTCGACCTTGATGAAACCCTGTATCCATCTTCAAGCGGATTATGGATGGCCATCCGCGACCGCATCAACACTTACCTGCGCGAAATGGTGGGGATTCCAGCGGAACAAGTCGAGCTCCTGCGGGAACAATATTTCCGGGATTATGGAACTACGCTGCGTGGTTTGCAAGCAAATTTTAACGTGGACATGGAAGAATATCTGGCATTCGTGCATTGCGTACCATTGGGAGTTCATCTTCAGCCAGATCCAGAATTGCGTGATGTAATCACGGCTATCCCCGCAAAAAAATATATTTTTACTAACGCAGACAGCGCTCACGCAAATCGGGTTTTGGATGTACTGGGCCTGACGGGCTTATTCGATGGGATACTGGACGTACATACGATCTCCCCGTATTGTAAGCCAATGCCGGAAAGTTTTGAAAAGGCCTTACTCGCGGTCGGGTCCCCAGACCCTGGCACATGTGCTTTGCTTGACGACCAAGCACGCATAACACGCGCTGCCAGTCATCTTGGCATTTTTTCAATCCTGGTTGGAAAAGAATCTGCGGGGATGGATGCTGACGCAGCATTAAAATACTGGAACAATTTACCCGGTTTATTGGATGGGTAAATCTAACGCTGTTCTTACATCTGGTTGATAAAATATCTCGAAAATTTAAAATTTTAAGAATTGAAAGGACATTGGTTATATCAGCCCGTTTTCCTTTCGATTTTAATTTCATTATTTGTTAATCCAGTTATGTTAAGATAAACAATCAACCATTTTGGAGAATATTATGCAAAATAAGCCCTTGCGCTCACTCTTGATCGCCATCGTAGCAATTATTTTGGTCGTATGCCTTTTTGGAAGCGGTTTTGTTGTCGGTAATTTCGTGCCCGCATTAAAGCCCTCGTCTGGTTCATTATTGACAGCCACTCCTGGTTCCAACCAGGGTGGAACTCCTGCGGACCTCCAATCGCAGTTCGCTCCATTCTGGCAAGCTTGGACCCTTGTCCACCAAAATTACGTCGACCAGCCAGTTGATAACACAAAACTTGTCCAGGGGGCGATTAGCGGGATGATGAACGCTCTTGGAGATGCCCACAGCGGGTATTGGACTCCTCAGGAAACGACGGATGCAAATATGGCGATGCAGGGGGCATATGATGGGATTGGTGCGTATGTCGATACACGCGGCGCATATTTGACAATTACCAAGACGATCCCTGGTTTCCCTGCTGAAAAGGCAGGGCTTCAAACGGGCGATCAGATCATCGCTGTGAATGGTCAGGATATGACTGGAATTGATCCAGATTTGGTGCGAATGACAAAGGTGATGGGTACTGCTGGAACCGAAGTCAAGCTTACAGTTCAGCGAACTGATGTAGAAAAACCGCTGGAATTTACCATCACCCGTGCACATATCGTTATTCCCAGCGTCACTAGTAAAATGCTTGCCAACAACATCGCATATATACAGATAACCGTGTTTGGAGATACCACTGCCAGTGATTTCCACAACCAATTAAGCCAATTAATGTCGCAGAACCCATCTGGTCTCATCCTGGACCTTCGTGATAATGGTGGCGGTTACCTCGACGCTGGTATTGCTGTAGCTTCTGAATTCATCGACCATGGTGTCATTGTTTCAGAAAAGTATAGTGATGGGACAACAACCCCTCATGATGCGATCCCTGGTGGTTTGGCGACCTCTGTACCATTAGTAGTGCTGGTCAATGGGAATACTGCTTCGGCATCGGAAATTGTTTCAGGAGCCATTCGGGATGACGGCCGGGGTAAGTTGGTTGGTGAGCTTACTTATGGCAAGGGTTCGGTGCAGAACTGGTTCCCACTATCTGATGGAGGCACTGCGCGTGTTACGATCGCAAAATGGCTCACTCCCAGTGGAGGCACTATTGATAAAATCGGTCTTAAAGCCTGATGTAGTTGTTCCATTAACTCAAGCAGATATTACTGCCGGGCTCGACCCACAATTGGACGCAGCAATTCAGGTATTACTTCATCCGTAAATGATGTCAAAAATAACAGCTATACTCAATCTCTCGGGCTAAAACCCGGCGTGAATTCACGACGATAGGAGAGACCATGTTTTTCAACCCTCAATATCTTCTTTTCATGGCTCCAGCATTCTTGCTGATGTTAATAACCTCCTGGTATGTTAAATCAGCGTACCAAAAGTGGAGTCGGGTCCAGTCGCGAAGTCGGTTGACTGGGACAGAAACTGCCCAACGCTTGATTTCTCGAGGTGGATTGTATGGAATTCAGGTGCAAAACGTATCTGGGAACCTGACAGATAACTACGATCCGCGCACGAAAATCCTACACCTCTCGCAGAGTGTCGCAGAAAATACTTCGGTCGCCTCGCTTGCAGTCGCTGCACATGAACTAGGCCATGCCCAGCAGGATGCAGAAGGATATTTTCCCTTACGATTTCGCGCTGCGTTGGTGCCAATGGTTAATATTGGTTCCTATCTGGGGTGGATTCTGGTTATGCTTGGCCTTTTTTTAAGCTATGCAGGGATGACACTGGGAATCAATATTGCCTGGCTAGGTGTTTTTATATTTGCCGGTGGAGCAGTTTTTGCCTTGGCTACATTGCCTGTTGAATTAAATGCGTCTGCTCGCGCGCGCCGTCTTCTGACTGAGACAGGCATTATTTATGGCTCTGATGAGCAGCGCGGCGTCAACACCGTACTAAACGCTGCCGCTTTGACCTATGTTGCTGCACTGGTAACGGCAGTTCTTCAATTACTCTATTATGTTTCCCTGGTGGGTGGCATAGGTCGCCGGCGCTCATAGATTGCAGCCGCAAATTTTATTATCGCCTCCCACTGGGTCCTCATGATCCCCGGGAGGCGTTTGTATTTAAAAATCCAGTATAATTCTTGCATGAGGAAAATCATCGTCGCCTGTGTCCTCCTTCTGGCAATTGGATTTGTCGTCCTCCGTTTTTCTGAACTGCAGAACATTTTGGATACACTTCATCACAGTAACTACCGGTTTTTGATCGCCGCTGTGGTAATTGAATTAATTTGGTTTTATAACTCAGCAACGGTTTACAGTGTGTTGTACCGCCTGGTGGGGTTAAAAGAGGTGAGTTCCCATCTCATTCTGGTGGCGACTGCAGCCAATTTTGTTAACGTGGTTGCCCCAAGCGTGGGAATTGGCGGGATGGCAGTTTTTCTTGACGACGCACATCGGCGGAACCACTCAACCGGTAGGGTGACAGTCGTGGGGGTGCTTTATATCCTTTTTGATTACATCGCCTTCTTCTGTGTTTTAGCACTCGGTCTGATTGTCTTGGTTCGCCGAAACAATCTCAATGCCGGGGAACTTACCGCTGTAGCCATCCTGCTTGCGATTGCTGCGGGAGTGGCATTTCTTCTATACCTTGGCTATAAATCCGCAGAACGGTTGGGACGGGCTCTCGCCTGGCTTGCACGTTTGATCAACCGGTTTATGCAACCGTTCATTCACCGGGATTATTTGCAGGAAGACAGGGCGCATTTCTTCGCCCGGGAGATTTCTGAGGGAATTTCCATGTTACGTGGCAAGCGGAAGGAACTGCTTTGGCCATTCTTGTATTCCCTTAACAATTTTGCCCTACTCTTGTGTGTCCTCGCATTCACCTTCCTTACTTTAGGAACTCCATTTACGGTAGGCACCTTGGTGGGTGGATTTGCCATCAGTTACCTATTCCTGATCGTCTCGCCCACTCCTTCAGGGCTGGGGGTAATGGAAGGAGTGATGACTTTGGTTCTGACTTCCTTGCGAGTAAAGCTGGAGGCTGCGGCGTTAATCACACTCACCTACCGGTTCATTACCTTTTGGTTCCCTCTCTTAATTGGGGCGGTTGCTTTTCGTGTCCTTGGAACCAAGGCAAAATCCGTTGAAGGAGAGAGACCTTCCGATATCAAGGATTAATCGAAATGGGTGGACGGAGTGACGAAATTGACTTGTTCGGAAATGCAGGTGGGTATGAACGCATAATGTACAGCCGGGCACCTGGAAAACCTTGTCCACGCTGTAATCAGTTTGTGGAAAAGATTTAATACCTTGGCGGGAAATGTTATTTCTGCCCGAATTGCCAGTAATAAAACATCTGTTACGAAACCGACCGGGAGCTTAAGCCTTCGGTCGGTTTCGTAAACCCATCTTCGATTATTAAATTTACTCGTATCGTAAAGCATCCACAACCTGGAGTTTGGCTGCCTGTCTCGCTGGAATTATGGCTGCCAGTGCTCCGAAAAGCAAGCCGATGATAATTCCAGCCAGAATGCCCGAAATCGGAAACGAGTATGTCATCGGAAATAGCTCCGTCAGCGCGTTCACGATAACATAACCCAGATACATTCCGGAGAGGATGCCGAATACAGTCCCAACCGAAGCGAGCAATAGGGCTTCAGCCACCACCATTCGACGGACCTGTTTCCGAGTGCCTCCTATCGCCCTGATCATACCAATTTCGCGCGTCCGTTCTAGAACGCTGATGGTCAGGGTATTCACCATGGCGATCAGGGAAGGGAACGCAAGGAAAGCCAGCAGGAAATACATTCCAGCGAAAACCGCCTGGACCAACCGCAACATTTGGTCTATGTAACTTTTTCCTGCTATGACAGTGTATTGAGGGTAATCAATTGCCACTGCCTTGATTTTCAGAATCAACCGCAGTCAGTTGTACACCGGGCTTTAGATTCAACTGGATGAATACATCATCAATTCGGCCAAAATCGGCTGCCAAATTAGCTTGTGAGATAAAGGCAGTTACTACTTTGGCACTTAATAAGTCAGTGGCAATCGCGACGATCTTGTAAGGTTGAGGGCCGGTCGGAGTTACCAAATCTAAAGTATCCCCAACCTTGACGGGAAATGTCATGAGGAATGATCCATTGATAATCATGTTCCGTCCATTGGCAAGTGCGGCGTATGCCGATTCGTTGCCCTGTTTGAACTCCAATCCGCTTACTTTTGGATAGGTCACTGGATCGATGCCCAGCATGGAGACGGCTTGCCCGTTAATCATTCCGCTAGAGAAGCGCAGTGTGCTAATATCACCGACGCCCGGGATTGCTTGCAGCCGACTGGTAAAATCAGACCCCGAACCCATGTCGCTGCTCCAGACAGCAATCGATGGGGGTACAAACAAGTAGTCGCTTCCAAGACTTTTATGTAACAAGCTGCCCATCATCCCGTTAAGGCTGGATGTCATGCCTCCCAGAGCAACAACGATGGCCAATCCGATCATCGTGGCGCTGGCAGTAGTCGTCACGCGCGAAGGTTGGCGCGTAAGGTTCCCCTGTGCCAGGTCCCCGGTCCCTTGGTGGGCATAAAGCCATGCTGTCAAGCGGCCAAATACATAGACGATTGGACGCAGCAAGGCTGGGGCAATAAAAATTAGACCGAGCAGGAACAAGAGTCCGCCCAGGGAAATTAGTCCCATATTTTTAGTGGCAAGCGCCAAGAGAGCAAGACCGATCATCACCAGGCCGGCAATGAACCCGGTTCCTGCACGACGCTTGAATTCCACTTCAGCCACCGAGGGACGCAGCGCATCCATCGGAGTAATTTTGCTGGCGTTGAAGGCTGGGATGAGACCGGATAGAACAGTAATGCCAACCCCAAGAAGGACTGATGTTACTACGAGTGATATCGTAACTACAGGTTGTCCCATCTTAATGTTGATGAATTGACTCATCATTGGTCCTGCCAGCGAGATTACACCAGCTCCAAAAATATATCCGATCAGCAAACCAATACCTGAACCGATCAACCCCTGCAATAGACCTTCCACCAGGATCATGCCTGTAATGGTCCCCCGCCTTGCTCCCAACGCTCGCAGCATGCCAATATCACGACGGCGCTCTGCGACTACTGTACGGAAGGTGTTGAAGATTATGAATCCACCCATAAATAAAGCCAACACGCCAAACATGTTGAATGCAGCCTGACCAAGTTTAAGGCTGGCAAACATGGACGAGTCAGGCTGGAGTGTACCCACCTGGTAATTAGCTCCCAGTGCTGACTCTATTGACGACACTGTTTTACTGCGTAAAGATTCATCAGTCGTGGACAGAGCTAATTCGATTGTGTTAATCTGGTCGGTTTGGCTGGTCATTGCCTGGGCTTGGGCTAGGTTTACGAGCACTTCCTCATTTCCAGGCACCGTACTTGGCGGCAATATGCCCACCACGCTAATGATTTCAACTCCATTTACCGAAGGAACCTTTATTGTCCCACCAAGAGAAACTCCGAACGCATCAGCCAGGGTTTGCGAAATGACTGTTGCGGTGGTGTCCCCTGGTTGCAAGAATCGGCCGCCGGGTTGCACAAGGTAGGCATGCAACGATTGTGCTTCGACAGGGACAACCCCTATCAGGTTTATGGCTGTGATACTATCTGCTCTGACAGGGTTTTCATCCACGAAATCAGCGGGCAGGTTGATCGTCCGTTCTAATATCCCCGATGAGGCACGAATTCCCGAGATGCCAGTTAATTGGTTGGCAACATCCTCTGGGAATCCACTCCCAGACTTGCTGGTTATGGTTAGGTCTACCACATTGCTCGCAGCCATGAGGTTGGCTTGGAACGCCTGCAACATGGTTGGAAGGATGATATTCATCCCGAATATAACCATAACGCCGAATACAACAGCCAGAGTGGTAAGGAAGGTGCGAAGTTTACGCCCATTCAGGTATCGCCAAGCGAGAGAAAGTTGGAATTTCATAAGATCTCCTTTGGAGGAAAAGAGACAAAGATCTTGGAGGTGTGCCTTCTATTTGACAGGCACAATTCCCCAATCTCAATTCTCTAGTCTCCAAACTCCTTCATTTTGTCCGCGATTTTTTCAGCCGCACCCTTGCGCTCCAGTTGGGTTTCATCGACAACTTTCCCATCCTTAAGGAAGATGATGCGGTCGGCATATGCAGCAATGCGAGGGTCGTGCGTGACCATGATCACGGTGCGCCTAAATTCCTTGGTTACCTGGCGTAATAAAGCGGCAATTTCATCGCCCGACCGGGTATCAAGGTTGCCGGTGGGCTCATCAGCCAGGATCAATGCTGGTTCAGACACGAGAGCGCGGGCAACGGCAACGCGCTGCTGCTGGCCGCCGGAAAGTTGATCAGGGCGGCTTGAAAGACGGTCGCCCAAGCCAAAACGTTGGAGCCATTTGGCGGCAGCCTTCTTGGCATCGGCAGGCCTCACACCATCCAAGGTAACCGGGAGGGCGGCATTTTCAACTGCGTTTAACACTGGGATGAGGTTAAAGAACTGAAAAACAAAGCCGATGCGTTTGCGGCGAAGCTTGGTAAGATCGTCGTCTTTCATATCTGCAAGCGAGGTGCCAGCAATGACAACCTTTCCTTCGCTGGATCGATCCAATCCGCCCAACAAGTGAAGCAATGTGGATTTTCCGCACCCGCTGGGACCCATCACAGCGACAAATTCACCTTCTTTTACCTGGATATCAACGTGATCGAGGGCAATGACCGCGGTTTCCCCGGAACCATAAATTTTGGTCAGGTTTTCAGTTAGGATGAGAGACATAGGAAACTCCTTAGGGTTACTGCATATTCAAAAATTTACTGGATATATTTAGATTAAAAAGTTATGATTTTCTATCTTCTGTATTCTTGAGTGGCGGATCGACCGCATCCGTTATCACCTTATGGGGCCGTCCGCGTGGCCTGATTTCCGGCTCTGGAAGAGGCTGTCCCTTTACTTCCTCCAGCCTCATCTCTGCCATATCTAGCCACCGCAGATCGGCTTCCAGGTGCATTACCGCTTTATCCATCAATAAAATTTGAGCCATCTCTGTCCGTGGATTATATGAGTCCCGAAGAGTGGTGGCAGCGTGAAGATCTTGGAATAAGTGTGCACGTTGAGTCTGGATGATCCGATCCAGTTTACCTTCCCGGGATACCAGAGCTATCATTAACTTGACAAAGAACTCATCCCGTTGGTGATCAGGGGTCACCCCTTGATTGAACCATTCTAACAATGCCTCGTGACCGGCTTTGGTTACAGCATAAACACGCCGGGATGGCTCGTCCCCCTCCCCTAGATCAGAAGAGCGTTCCACCAACCTTGCCTCTTCCAGTCGTTCCAGGGTTGTATAAATTTGGGCAGGTTTTACCTCCCAATTGGCGTCTCCGCCAACGACGGCTTCAAACGCCGCCCTAAGTTCATACCCGTGGCGGGGTTTTTGAGCAAGTAAACCGAGGATTGCGTATCGGACTGACATAATTAGTCTACAGGTTATTATTTATGTAACGGCGAATATAATAAACGAGTTAGTATTATTTGTCAAGGGCAAATAATATTTCACATAACAACCACATTCCATGACAGGGAAGGAATATGATTTATTGTCAAACGTAGATTAGTTTTTAAGCAACTTGGTATCGATAACACTCAAGCTGATAACTCTAATCAAATACTTAACAAATATACTATCCGAATCCTGACCGTGAATTGATCCGCTTGCATGGACTCGTAGAAAATCCTGCTCTATCCTGGCAATCACAGAAGAACACGGCATGAAGACAGGTGGGTGTGCACAAGAATCGCTTTATCAAAATCCGTGTGCAGTGGAAGACGTGAGAGAGTAATCCACCACCAAGATGCACCATAACCATCAGGACCGGGGTTGCAAAGTCGCAAAAGGAAATCTTGTATCAGGGTCGACTGGAGACAAGGGATTCAGGGTTTTTATTAATTGTTAATTCCAAAAAAAATATTCATGGAAGTCCGACTTGCCGGGTATAATCTTTTCCAGATTATGTCTCTCCAAACCTTGCTCTCCCTCTGGCGGTCCGACCCGGAAACTGCCCCGCAACCTCCCAATCTGGCGCACATCTCCCACGCGACCTGCGATACTGCACCCCTTCCCAGCTGATCTTCCCCCAGTTCTTGCAGAGTCTCTTATCAAGCAGGGGATCTCTATGCTCTATAGCCATCAATTTCAAGCATGGGAATCAATCCGGCGAGGAGAAAATATCGTGATTTCCACAGGGACCGCCAGCGGTAAAACATTGGGATATAACCTTCCCGTTCTTGCTTCCTTATTTAGCGATCCGGAAACCCGGGCTCTTTACCTATTTCCGACCAAGGCACTCGCCCAGGATCAACTCGCAGGCTTGAATAGTTTTCAATCCTCGATAAATTACCTTAGATCTGCGACATATGATGGTGACACCCCCTGCCTCCCACCGGTCGGCAATCCGGAAGAATGTAAACATACTTTTCACAAATCCAGATATGCTCCATACGGGGATATTGCCTCACCACACCAACTGGGGAGAATTCTTCAGAAACCTGCACTTCGTAGTCATTGACGAAATGCACACTTATCGAGGGGTATTCGGTTCCCACGTGGCGAATGTGATTCGCAGGCTAAAGCGGGTAGCGAAATTTTACGGTGCGAGTCCCCAATTCATTCTGACAACCGCAACTATAGGAAATCCGCAAGACCTGGCAACGCGGCTCATCGAGGCACCAGTTACACTGGTAAATGTTGACGGCGCCCCGCGCGGCGAGCGTCATTTTCTGGTCTATAATCCGCCGGTCACAAACCCATCGCTTGGCATTCGGAAAAGTTCGACCCAGGAAAGTGTCCGCCTTGCAAAAGATTTACTGGCTCAAAACGTGCAGACGATTGTTTTCACCCGTTCGAGGCGTTCCGTCGAAATAGTGCTCACTTATTTGCAGTGGAAACAAGAGAGAGGATGATCCGAAAAATTTCCAATCCCCTGACCAGCTTCAAAAGTTGTGGATTCGTGGTTACCGTTCCGGATACCTCCCATCGCAGCGGCGCGAGATAGAGCAGGGTTTGCGAAATGGAACCATCCGGATCGTGGTAGCCACAAATGCTCTCGAACTCGGGATTGATATCGGTGGGCTGGAAGCGGCATTACTTGTTGGGTATCCAGGGACTATTGCATCCACATGGCAGCAAGCAGGTCGGGCGGGGCGTGGGAACGATCCCGCAGTTGCGGTTTTCGTCGCAACCCCCAGCCCTCTCGATCAATTCCTGGCTCACCATCCCGAATACTTTTTTTCACGATCACCTGAACATGCGCTGGTCAATCCCGACCACCTGCTCATCCTGTTAAACCACCTGCGATGCGCAGCATTCGAACTGCCATTCAAACCAGGGGAAGGATTTGGAGATTTTCCAGCCGAAAAACTTAAAGAATACCTCGATTTCCTGGTCGACAGCCAGGAGGTGCATTTATCTGGTGACAAATATTTCTGGATGGCTGACGCCTACCCAGCTGCGGCTGTCTCCCTGCGCTCCGCCTCGCCTGAAAACGTGCTCCTCCAGATCGACGATGGCTCTGCTCCACGCATCCTTGGAGAGGTGGACATGGGATCAGCCACCTGGATGGTACACCCGCGCGCCATCTATTTGCACGAAGGTCAGCAGTATTTCGTCCAAGACCTCAACCTGTCCCGCAATATTGCCACTTTGATCCCGTCAGCGCTTGACTACTATACCGAGCCGGTTCGCCAATCCGAAGTAAGGCTTTTAACAACCCTGAATAGTGCTTCCTGCCCTTTCTCTTCGGGACTGGGCGAGGCATGTACCAAGTCTTACGGAGAACTCCAGGTGACCAGCCAGGTTACCGGTTTCCGGAAGCGTGCCTGGTTGGGAGGTGAAAATCTGGGCGAGGAACCTCTCGACCTGCCACCGACCGAATTGCAGACTACCGGTTACTGGCTTTCTCTTTCCGAGCAGACAATAGAAATGCTCCGTGCACAGGGTAATTGGACCAACGATCCCAATGATTACGGCTCTAGCTGGTCCCGGCTTCGGGATGCGGTCCGCTTAAGGGATGGCTACCGGTGCGTGGTGTGCGGCACGCCTGAGAGCGGGAACCGTCAACATGATGTGCATCACAAAATACCGTTTCGCCAGTTCCCATTCATCTGCTGAAGCCAACCGGATTGAATAACCTTGTTACGCTCTGTCCCACCTGTCACCATAATGCTGAAACCAACCTCCGCATGAAAAGTGGGCTGGGTGGATTGACAACCGTACTAGGTCAACTGGCACCGCTTTTCCTGATGTGCGACAGTGGCGACTTGGGAGTCCACACCGATCCTGGTGGTTCGGTTTTCGGAAATCCCGACGGTGGTTTTGTATGATCAAATACCGGCGGGGATCGGTTTCAGTCAAAAGTTATTTGAAATCCATTCTGAATTGTTGAACCGTGCACTGGACTGGTGGAGGAATGCGAGTGCGAAGATGGATGCCCTTCTTGTGTGGGTCCTGCCGGAGAAAACGGGGTGGGAGGAAAATCGGAGACACTGGCAATCCTAAAGTTATTGGTTCAAATAGAAATTAATAACCAATGAGTTGCCAGCAACCCAGGTATATTATCGTTGCGGGATTTTTATCTCATTGGATTTTGGTTTGGGTTTTATATCTGCCAGTCGCCCGTTAATGCAATAGAGATTTCCCCATAATTTTTTGGTAATCGCAAAGATTATTATCGACCTAAAAAAGATTGCGGCGCTCGAAGTTCGAGCGCCGCAAATTGATTAAAGGCGAATTATGAAGCGGGGGGTAGGGGTTCCTGGGGAGGCAGGATATCAACAGGAGCGGCCTCAGGCGCAGTCTTCTTTTTTCGGAGCAAGAGAACCGGTACAACAATTGCGATGACTATGAATATCAGTGCAATGCACAACGAGGCAAAACCGATCCAGCTCGGAAAATTGCCATAGCCGCTCCAGAAATCAGGCAATGTCCCGGTAGCGCCCCAAATACCAACCACACACAAGCTTAATCCAGGACACCCGCATAGCAAAATAGCGGCGATAGTTCCAATGATGGCGCCAGTTTTATTGGGTTTCTTCTCTTCCATTGGTCATCCTCCTTGAATGAATTATTATATTTTGAGTATACATGGGACAGGCACATAATGCAAGCACTTGAACCAAAATTGCTGACTTAGCTCCTCAGGACCGCTCCTAATTCCTGTTCCAGACGGCGGACAATGCGGGCACGCATCCCAGCCACATCCTTGTCGGAGAAAGTCTTGTTCACCGCTTGGTAAGTCAGGTTATAGGCGAGGCTTTTTTTGCCCACCCCGATCTTTTCGTCGCGATAAACATCAAACAGTCGCACCTCTGCCAACACCTTTCCTCCAACCTGGCGAATAAGTGCAGCCACCTGCTCAGCTGGAACATTATCGTCAACAACAACTGCAAGATCCTCCAGCAGGGGCGGAAGAATGGGAACAGGTTGGGTCTGGTAGAGAGCAGGGATGAGTGTCAACATGGCGTCCAGGTCAAGTTCTGCTGCAAGAATCTGGGCTCGGAAAGAAGCAGGCCAGTCATATTGACCGCGCACCTGAGGGTGCAACTCACCAAAAATGCCTATTTGAATCTCATTTGCCAGTACTCTTGCACATTTCCCAGGGTGAAAACTGGGGTGCGTTGCAGGGTCAAAATGAATTCCGGATATACGCAGACCATCCAAAAGGGTGGTAATGACTCCTTTAATATCGAAGAAGTCCATGGCATCAGTATCCGCAGGCTGCCAGCCTGTCATATTTCGCTGTCCGGCAAGCAACACTGCAATCCGCTGGGATTCTTCAGGATATTCTCCGCTCTCGGAGGCAAGGAACGCCGGGCCAATTTCAAAAAATGCCAGGCGATCGCGCACATGGGCATTACGTTCGGCACAATCCATCACACTGGCAAGCACACTATGCCTCAGGACAACTTTATCTGGAGCAATGGGATTGGCAATCCTAAGATAAGGCTTGTCATCGGGCGGGGAGGATGGGTCCAGCCGGCGTGCCTCCAACTGTGGTGCAGTAAAGCGATAACTGATAACCTCTTGCAATCCCTGAGCCACCAGAAGATCCCGAATCCTTTCTTCTTTGTCGAGAGAGACATTACCCATTTGTGGCGGGAGTTCATCAGCCATACGCGTTTCAGGAATGTTATCAAACCCATAGACGCGGGCGATCTCTTCAACGATGTCAGCCTTGCCGGAGACACCCTCTCCAATATCCATGCGATGGTCAGGAACAGTAACCAGTAAACCTTTGTCATCCTTTGGCACACACTTGAATTCAAGACGTTCCAGCAAGGATTTCATTTGTTCAATAGTCAAGTCGACACCCAGCCAGCGTTTTACGTCAGCAGGTGTGATCTCGATTTCAGAGATTTTGGAAGGAAGTGGGTAAACGTCCACCAGTCCAGGAGCCACCTTCCCATTCGCCCAGGCTTGCATCAGTTCCAACCCGCGCCTTACACCGCGTTCAGCCATTGCAGGGTGAACCCCCCGTGAGAATCGATAGGATGCTTCCGAGTTCAATGCATAGGTGCGCGCGGTTTTTCGGATATTAATAAAGTTCCAGGCCGCCCCTTCAAGCAGGATATTGTGCGTCTTATCGCTGACTTCCGATTCCAGACCTCCCATTACTCCGGCCATCGAGAGAGCTCCAACTTCATCGCAAACCAGGACGGTATCCACGTCCAGCTTGTGGTCCACACCATCGAGCGTGGTCAGTGCTTCCCCCAGTTTGGCGGTGCGGGTGATGATCCTTACCTGCCTGCCACCTGCACGCTTGACCAGAACATCATAATCGAAGGCGTGAAGCGGTTCACCAATTTCCAGCATCCCATAGTTCGTAGCGTCCACAATATTGTTGATCGGACGCATACCAGCCAGCTTGAGGCGCCGCTGGGCATTTGCCGGGCTGGGGTGAATTTCAACATCCGTGACAAGTCCCAGCACAAAGCGCGGATTCATTTTTGGGTTTGTGATCTCGATCGAAGCAAATTTCCCATCATTAGCATGCCGATTGTCCCGGGTGGCGTTCGACAATTTCAGTGGTTTCCCAGTGATGGCGGCGATTTCGCGTGCCAATCCCAGGATGCTTGCACAACGCGCAAAGCTCGGCAGAAGCTTTACATCAAGAACTGCATCACCAAGTGAATCCGCAAGCGGCGTCCCAGGGATGACATCATCGTCGAGGAACATGATGCCTTCGTGTTCCTCGGAGATCCCCAATTCCTTTTCCGAGCAGACCATCGAGGAGGACTCAACCCCGCGGATGGTAGCGCGTTTGAGCGTGGTCAGCACCTGCCCTTCCTGGTGGCCATCGAAAATCCTGGCACCTTCCCTTGGCATATGCCACTTTAATTGGCTTTGACAGCGGTCCAACCCCTTTGTACTCATAAAGGTTAGGTGCACCGGTCAATACGATTTGTTCCTGTTTTCCATCAAAGAGCTTGCAGAGCACCAATCGATCCGCGTTGGGATGCGGCATCACCTCCAATATGGAAGCGACCACGATTTTCTCACGGTCCCATTCCAAGCCGGATAGATGTGCATCAACACTTCCGGGGGCGGGCATAGGCAGGCCGATAATTTTGATTTCTTCCACTTCCATGCCGGCCATGGTTAGGAGATGTGCCAATTCAGCGATCGAAATATCAATGTCAACAAAATCTTTTAACCAGGATAAAGGTGCTTTCATATCATGCTCCTAAAACTGCTCAAGGAAGCGTAAATCGTTTTCCCAAAAATAGCGAATGTCATTAATGCCGTAACGAAGCATGGCTATTCGTTGAGGTCCAAGTCCGAAGGCGAACCCGGTATACCGTTCCGGATCATACCCTCCGTTCGTGAGTACGACAGGGTGAACCATGCCGCAACCCCCGATTTCCAGCCAGCCTCCACCACAAACATTACATCCCTTACCTCCGCACAAGAAACATTCAATATCAAACTCAGCGCTTGGTTCGGTGAATGGGAAGAACGAAGCCCGGAAACGTGTACGCACATTTTGCCCAAAAAGTCTGCGGGCCAGATCAGCCAATGTTCCCTTTAAGTCACTGAAAGTTATGCCCGGCCCGACCGCCAGACCCTCGATTTGGTCGAATTGTGTTTCGTGGCGAGCATCCACCTGTTCATACCGGTAGACCATCCCAGGTAGAACAATTCTCACCGGCGGTGGATTTTGCGGGTTGCGAGCGGCATATTCGCGCATGGCATGAATCTGCCCGGGAGATGTATGTGTTCTTAACAAGAATGGGTTTTCGCCGCGATCGCTCACCTTCAATGAAGTAGGTATCCTGCATATCACGCGCCGGGTGTCCGACCGGAAAATTTAAAAGCTGGAAGTTATATTCGTCGCTTTCCACCTCGCGTGACCGGTAGACCTGAAAACCCATGTCTCCAAAAATCCGGTATAACTCGCGCAGGATCTGTGTGTCAGGATGAAGGCGGCCTAGCGGTACGAGTCTTCCTGGTAAAGTGACATCCAGGCGCTCATGCTCGATCGAAAGTTTTAATGCCGCCTGCCTGATCTCCTCCAACCTGGTCTCATACGCCGTTTCGAGAGCCTTTTTAACCTCATTGGCGCGCTGCCCGATCACCGGCCGCTCTTCTTTTGTAAGTAGACCAAACCCGTTAAAAAGCTGCATCAGCAAAGAGCTTCGCCCCAAATGCGCCACACGCCAGGCTTCAAGTCGCACTTTCGTCCTGGACTCCTCTGATGGCATCCAATCCCAAGTGTTCGATTTCGGTTAATTTTTCAAGCATACAATCCTCCGATAAAGAAAACTCCCGTCCACTCTGGGACGGGAGGGTTTCCCGTGGTACCACCCAAATTAGCCACCTGACCATTGTGGAACGGCTGGCTCACTTTGTGCTGACATACAATCAGCCTCCCTGCTAACGCCGGGAAAACGGCTCAGACTACTTGCCCAAGAAGGGTATTCCCCTGAGCGGCTCTTGAGGGAACTTCAGTCGGTTTCCGCCAGGTGCAGGTCTCAGTTGGTTCCTGCATCTCCCTGTTGGTTTTCGCCAACCTACTTTCCTCCGTCAAAGCGATTATTAAATTAGGCTCGCCTGTTGGGCTTTATTATCTGCAAAAACAACTGCCTGTCAAGGGCGGTTCATTTCCCAGATGATCCGCAAGCCCGTCAAGGGTGAGCCAGGGAGCGTTGATCTGAATTACGGCAGTTTCCTTTGCGACCAGGTCTGCAAGCCCACCTGTAGCGATGACCTTCATCTGCGGTCCGAGTTCATGACGGAAGCGTTCCACCATCCCTTCTGTCATGGCTACGTATCCATAAATCAAGCCAGATTGCATGGCATGAGTGGTATTTCGCCCAATGATGGAGGGCGGTATCTGAAGATCGATATGAGGTAACTTCGCCGCGTGGGTAAAAAGCGCTTCGGCAGCCAGGTTAATTCCTGCCGTAATCGCCCCCCCCAGATAATCGCCCTCTTCGGTGAGGGCATTAAAAGTGGTTGCAGTTCCGAAGTCAATGATGCAAGCCGGACCCCCGTGCAGGTGCATCACTGCCACTGCATCCGCCACCCGATCCGCACCGACCGCTTTTGGGTCTTCATAACGAATGCGGATACCAGTCTTTACCCCGGTGTCCACCACCAGTGGTTTTTGGCTGAGATACTCCTGGCAAGCCTGGACAATTCGCCCGGTCAATTGAGGAACAACCGAAGCCAAACAAATCCCGGTAAGATCATCCACCGTCCGCCCGGCATTTGTCAAAAGACCCAGCAATTGCAAGCCATACTCGTCGGGCATGCGGGCTGAATCCGTGGCGAGGCGCCAGTGATTGAGCAGCGTTTCACCCTGGAAAAGACCGATGGTCAGATTCGTATTGCCGAGGTCAATTGTGAGCAGCATATGCTTATTATAACGCTTCAAATTGAATACAAAATGTTCGACCAAAATTGGAGACTAAGAATTTGAGGTGGGTAACGTTACCAAAATAATTACCCGGGAAAAGAAAAACATTAGGGGGTAACGCCAGTACCGATGGTCCCGTTTTGTAAACCAATCAAAATATCTTGTGCAAGGCGCAATTTGGCCTCGCTTAGCAGGTCGGGATTAACATCCGTCAGGAACAAGGGGGTTGGAGCCACCTGCCCGCCTTTTCCAGCCACCAGGTCCGGGAAGATGGATTTAAGGGCAGAGGTCAGGTCAGGTTGAATGCTGGCGATCCAACTCGAGCGGATATCCTGGCTGGGCAGAGCCTGGCTTATCAGCAACATGTCCTCCTGGGCCATGTAAAACAAGAGGTCGGGCGTGGCAATTTCCGGGTAGATGTAAGCCACCTTGACTATGTTCTGATATAAAATATCGGCATGACCGTTATAGGCACTAAGTGGCGCGTCGGTCGGTATTCCAACTGCGACTGGATAAATGCCCGAAGGTTGGGGAAACAAGGGGTTGCGGCAACTGCCACAATAAAAATAAAACCCGTTGGTGAAAGCATCTTTAGCAGCATCCCCACCCGGGGTATCTTTCTGATATAAGACGCCTACTTTCCACTCTGGCGCAACCATCCCGGCAATATAGCCAGCCAGGAACGCCTGCTGGTCGACGGGAACTCCGGTCGCGCCAATGCTGGACAGGTTGGAGACTGGAGCCAGGTTAGAGATGCCAACAGCAAGGAACTGGACCCCCGGCGCGGCTGAAGTCAAAGCGGCCAAACCCGGGTCGGGGGGGAGAGCAATGACCACCTTCAAGGATGAACCTTCGAGCGCCAGGTCCGCAGGAGTTATACTATTGCGCACCTGGAAACGCATCCCATTAGTATTTGCTAGATCATAAACCAGGGTCTGGTACTGGTTTGATTCCTTCTGCGGCATATCGGCAGGCAGCACCAGGATGGTTAATGGCGAGGAAGCCGGGGTAATGGAAACCGTGGAAACCAGGGTAGGAACAACGGTTGGGGAAACTGCAGTCCCACGTTGAGCGCAGGAAGTGACCAGAATCAAGGAGAAAATGAAAAGAACCAGTCTGCGACGCAAGTTTAAATCTCCAGGCAAAGGATGAAGGTATTTTACCTGAAAATATCTTCCCAAATTGGGGAGAGAATTTGAGGTTATTTAAAATGCCGTTATATAGGAAAGTACATAGTTTTAACAGACGTGACCAGGGTTCAAAAGTCCCCCAAACCTGCCAGGATAGAAGATTCCCAACTAAATAAAGGAAAAACATCAGGACGCCCTGCACGGGGGCGTCCTGATCGAGGAGGAGAAAACATGTGAAAACGTGCGTGCTACTTGACTGCAACTTTAATTGTTTTGGGCCGAGCTGATTCTGCCTTGGGCAGGCGAAGGGTTAAAACTCCGTCGGTAATCTTTGCCTGGGCTTTGTCAGCATCCAGGGTGGCAGGCAGGCGCAGCGTGCGGCGGAAGGAGCCATGGGGCAGTTCGCGCATCAGGTATTCATGTTCATCCGCTTTGAACTCGCCTTCGACTGTAACCACATCCTCAAGGATCTGGATATTTAACTCTTCGGCTTTCAAGCCAGGCACGAGGGCGCTGATGACATAAGCATCATCCTCGTCACGGACATCCACACCCAGGGTGAAATCGTGAGTGGGTTCTTCCATTCCAGCCATGTGGGCCCAGCGACGGGCCATGCGATACGGGTAAGGGGCAACAAAGTAAGACATTTCGAACTCCTTTCAGGAATTATTGATCATTAGAATGACCCTATCTTATCCAACCAGTGTAAGAAATAAAGAAGAGTGAGATTGTATTTATATAAGAGATCTTCCGGTAGGGCATAAATTAAAAGTACTGCCGCAGGACGATCTCCTGCGGCAGTAAAAGTGAAAGGAAAATCAGGTTACGGGGTTGCAGCCAGGGCGGCATCTGCAGTGGCCAGACCTGCACCTGTCGCATCAGCCCCCCAACAATAGGAGACAATTGCCCCTGAACCATTGTTCACATCACGGCAACCTACGGGTAGGGGGATGGCAGAAGCCTCAAGATAGGCCTCAGCGTCTGCAGCAGTCAAGGATGGGATGCTTCTGTACCATCAACGCCACGATACCAGCCACATGCGGGCTAGCCATGGATGTTCCACCTAGAAAATAGTAACTCAATTTATTCGTGACCGCTGTTTACTTGATACGGACCAACTACCCAGGAACCGGGAGCGGCTACATCCAAATCCTGACCTGAAAGAGCACGGCTGGAGAAATCGGTAATATAGAAATCATCTGGATTGGTGGGATCTGCAACATTCCCGCTGTACCACCAACTACTTCCTCCCAACCATTCACCCGTCCAGCCGGAAGCAGCCACAGAGATGACAGGAGCATAAGCGCCCGGATAGCCCATGCCGGCTGTCACCTTCATTTCCTGCGGATGCAACAATGATCACACCTTTTGCAATGGCATAATCAATGGCCTCCTGTTCCAATGACATCCAGCGAAGGACCGCCCAAGCTCATATTAATAACCACTGGTGATCCTGCTAACGGACCAGCCTTTAGGTCAGCCACGTACGTGATCCCGCGGGCAACGACAGAGGACCAGCCAGAGCCGTTCTGGTTGAGAACTTTAACAGGGATCACTGTTGCCATCGGCGCAACACCGTTGACCGGAGTGCCCCTCAGGCTGTAGCCCAGGATGGTGCTGGTCACATGGGTGCCATGCGAATTCTGGTCGTGTTCCCACTTGTTGGGTTGGGAAGAAACGGAGCCATTGCTCTCCACCGCCACCACCAAAAGCGATGGCATATTGCGATGCAATGCGTTCCTGCGGGAAATACTGGCGCCAGGAATCGAGCAGACCGGTGTCGAGCACTGCCACGTATACGCCTGTGCCATCCTGCTTCACCTGGCGATTATTAAAGCCGAAATCGGTCACATTGATGGCATCCAAATCCCAAGTGCTCAGTCCATCTCCAAATGTTGTCGCGGCTACTGTGTCGATCGGTGCGCCGTTGCGGGCTGCATCCGGGTTGGCAGCAGCTACATATGGCAGGGATTGGATCGATGCAAGATCGCCAGCCCGGACCTGCATGGTCAGGGCATTGATCTCATAAACCACATCGCGCACCGTGCCATGTTTCCCGAGGTCGGTCAAAATGGTGTTGGTAATGCCGGTGTTCAACACCACGTTGATACCGATCATTTGCCTGGTGCTGGCAGCCGAAACGGGGACGCTGCTGAAAAGAAGTACAGCAATTACCAAAAAGGTGATCACGAGACGTTTCAACATGTTATTCCTCCATGGCAAGAATTACCTTACAAAAAAGTAAGGTGAGATTTACAGTATACAAAATTCATTGCCAAAAACAAGTAGGACAAAGGTAATGGCATGACAATCAGGAGGCTCGTTCGGATTATTTGGGCGAGGGTATAATCATTGCATGGACAAACGCTGGCTGCTGGCAGTCATGGTGGTTGGCATCCTGGCCGGTGTGGCGATTTATTTCTACCTGGGCATGGAACGAACATTCGGGCGCACCTCCCGCATGCTGGAGTGGATGCGCGATGTGTCTGCGCACCCGGATTGGGCTGTGAAAGGCGGGTCCCGGTGTGCAGCTGATGCCCCTTTCCTCATGCCGACCAATGGCCTTATCGGCTACCTGTGGGATGATTCTTTCAAGGCAGGCAAACGCCACCAGGGGATCGATATTTTCGGGGGAGGCAGCGTGGGCGAAACGCCGGTTGTGGCAGCATATGCCGGTTACCTGAGTCGCCTGCCGACCTGGAAATCGGCTGTCATCGTGCGCGTTCCTTCCGATCCGCTGGTACCGGGACGCCAAATCTGGCTATACTATACCCATATGTCGGACGCGAAAGGCAATTCCTTCATTTCGACAGAATTTCCGGCCGGCACTGCTGAGAAATACATCGAGGCGGGAACACTGCTTGGGTACCAGGGTAATTACACAGGCAATGCAGACAACCCGACCGGTGTGCACCTGCATTTTTCAATCGTGATGGATGATGGAAAGGGTGCTTTCCGCAACGAATTGGATATCAACAATACTCTTGATCCTTCCCCTTACCTGGGACTGCCGTTGAATGCCAGGACGAGCGATGGGAAAGTGATCATTTGCCTGGGAACAGGTCAGTAGGAGCTGATATGACCGATTTCACCGGGAAAATCGTATTGATCACCGGCGCGGGCAAAGGGACCGGCCGGCGCACAGCAGAAGCCTTTGCCGCCCACGGGGCGACCCTGGCGGTAAACGATGTCTCGCCAGTAAACCTGGATGAAACTGTGGCACATATCCTGAATGCAGGCGGGCAGGCCAAGGCATACGTGGAAGATATCGCCAAGAAAATGCCCATCCAAACCCTGCTCAATTCGGTCGTGGACGATTTCGGACGAATAGACATCCTGATAAATTGCGCGGAAGTGGAACCGCAAAAATCCGTGCTCGAAATGGACGACTGGGACTGGCAGCGCACCCAGGATGTAAACCTGAATGGGCCGTTTTTGCTTACCCAGTCGGTGGGACGCATCATGAAAGAAAAAGGGGGCGGCGTGATCGTCCATGTGGGCGAACGGGCTAAGGGTCCGGAGAGCCGGGCAGCCTACTTTGCAAGCAAGGCCGGGCTGGCTGCGCTATCAGCCCTGGCAGCATACGAATTCTCGGAGTATGGCATCCGTGTGTATCACTTCCAGCCGGATAAGAAGGGCGATCCGGCAAAACAAATCCTGGAGCTGTGCGGATGACAGATGATCGTCCGATTGCGAGACCTGTTGCTGGGACTGCGAGAGTTACGACTGGCGGATGCGCCGGTTATCGTCCATTCATCCTTGAAATCATTTGGACAGGTGGAAGGCGGCGCCTGGACGGTGGTCAACGCGCTGGTGGGCGTGTTCAACACCATGATCGTCCCGACATTTACGTACAAGACCATGATCATCCCGCAAAGCGGGCCGGAAAACAACGCCATCACCTATGGGGTCGGGCTGGAGCAAAACCAGGCGGCAGAGTTTTTCACACAAAGGATGCCAGCAGATCCGATGATGGGGATCATCCCTGAAATGCTGCGCAGGCACCCGCGGGTGAGACGTTCCACCCACCCGATACAGTCCTTCGCGGGGATCAATGCAGAAAAGATCCTGGCAGCACAAACGATGAGCGACCACCTTGCCCCGATCGGTGTCATGGAAAAAGCAGACGGGTGGGTGATCCTGATGGGTGTGAACCATACGGTCAACACCAGCATCCATTACGCTGAGAAGCTGGCGGGACGCAAGCAATTCATCCGCTGGGCGCTGACGCCGAAAGGCGTGGTGGAATGCCCGGGGTTCCCGGGAGATTCCGCCGGGTTCCAGGCAGTCGAACCGGAGCTCGGCAAGTTTACCCGGCAGGTGCAGATCGGGGAAGCCATCATCCAGGCAATTCCACTAAAAATGTTAATCAAGGTCGTGACGGCGCGGATCAAAAAAGATCCGCTGGCATTATTATGCCAGCAGGAAGACTGCGAGAGATGTAACGCAATTCGACAAGGGTAGCGACGGGCAAACTTGCCCGTCTTTTTTTTTACTGGTACAAAATGGGTTCGACGCGCAGGTTCTCTTCGCCGACCGCGTCCTTGAGCACCGCGGCGAGCGCGGCACACAGGTGGGTGGTGTCGTTGGGGAACTCGATCAAATGACCGCGACCTTCCTCGAAGATCTGGAAGGCAAAGCGATCCTTCCCGGGGTACGAAATGAAGGTGCCATGCAGACGGCTGATGCGGCGGATGTCGCGGCCCGGGTCCCCGGTGGGGCGCAGGATAACGGTCACCATTTGCGGGGGGTGGTCTTCCTCAAGGTTGGCGGGGAGGCTGCCAGCGGGGAGCTTTGGCACCAGGACAGGCGCAGGAGGCAGAGCGGGTAAAGGCTGGTCAACGACGGGACCAGATGAACTTTCACCCGAACCAGACATTTCATCTTCCTTGTCATCCGGTTCTACGGCAATCAAACTCTCCGGAGCAGCGTAGGCGACATTGGCTGGCGTAAACGCTTCCCAATCGGGGGGATCTTCAGGCTGAGGAGGCTCACCCGTAAATGATGCGCGGTCACCAGGGACACTTTTCCCTGGTGGAGCAGGTTTTACGGCTGGAGGTGCAGGCTGTTTCTGCGGTTCCCCGCTGGTCGCGGCGGGCAGGCGGGACGGCGGCGGATACTCCGGGTTTGGATGGCGGGGATTGAGGCTGCGCCGGAACCTTGGCTGGCGAGGTCAACTTAATCTCAGTGCGGATGTTATCCACCAGCACCTTGGAAGGGCTGGACTGGGCATCCACTTTGCCTTCAACCACGATCACCCCGCCCACTTCCAAAGCGAATTGAAATTTTTCCCAGGTACGCGGGAAGAGCACCAATTCAATGACTCCGGTCAGATCCTCGAGCGTCACCCAGGCCATCATCTTGCCGGTCTTGGTCTGGTGGGGACGGATACCAGACACCATGCCGGCAACGCGGGTTTTCTCCTCATGGGCGGCTTCGCCAAGTGTGGCGGAAAAATGAGTGACCAGGCTGCGGATCTCGGCAAGATAAGGAGTGAGTGGATGCTCGGACATGTACATGCCGATGAGCTCACGTTCCCAACCAAGGGTCTCGCGGCGGTCGGCATCGGGGACAAGCGGCAGGGTGATGTTCTCGGTGACGCCGGTGGCTGTGCCGAACAGCGACAACTGCCCCGCTTCGGCGGCGCGGAAATGGGATGAACTTACAGCCACAACGCGATCCAGCGAATCGAGCATGGCAGCGCGTGGCCCGAACTTATCCAGCGCGCCAACCTTGATAAGACTTTCGAGGGCGCGCTTGCCAACCGCACGCAGGTCGACCCGGGCAGACAGGTCATTGAGGTCCTTGAAGGGACCACCTTTCAGGCGCGCCTGGACCGGCAATTCCACTGCACCCTGGCCCACATTCTTGATGGCGCCCAAGCCAAAGCGGATGGCAGATTTCCCCGCCTGACCGGAGGGAGTTGCCGCGGAGTCCAATTCTTCGATAGCGAAGTCCCAGGTACTGGCATTGATATCCGGAGGCAGGATGGTCACACCCATGTTGCGGGCATCATTGACGTAGAGGGCCATCTTCTCGGTCTCATGCTTGGTGACCGAAAGCAGGGCGGTCATGTATTCCACGGGATAATGCAATTTCAGGAAGCCGGTCTGTACAGCCAGCAAACCGTAATCAGCGGCGTGGGACTTGTTGAAGCCGTAGCGGGCAAACTCATCCCAATCGTGATAGATGGCTTCAGCGGTGGCACGGTCCATGCCCTGCTTTGCGGCTCCCTCCACGAACTTCAGGCGCTGTTTCTCGATCTCCTTGGTCTTCTTCTTGGATATGGCAGCGCGCAATTCGTCCGATTCAGACGGGGTGAAACCGGCCAACTCGATGGCAGCGCGCATCAGCTGTTCCTGGTAGAGAGGGATGCCGAAGGTTTCGCCAAATATCGGCTCCAGCGAGGGGTGGCGGTACTCCACTTCAGATTCTCCATGCATGCGGCTGATGTAGTCGGGGATGAAGTCCATGGGACCGGGGCGGTAAAGGGCCACCATGGCGACAATGTTATCCAGCGACTGGGGCTTCATCTGCACCAGCCACTTGGTCATCCCTGAACCTTCCAACTGGAAGACGCCCATGGTATTGCCTTCACCGAGGAACTTGTAGGTTTCCGGATCGTCGGTGGGGATGTTGTCGAGCGTGTAATGAACGTCGTGGCGCTGCTCGATGGCGGCGCAGGCACGCGCCATGATGGTCAAGGTTGCCAGGCCAAGGAAGTCCACCTTGAGCATTTTGAGCTTTTCGAGGATACCCATCTCGAACTGGGTAACGGTCTTGATGGGAGTATCTTCGGAGTTGTTGGTGGGGCGGTGCAGCGGCAGGTACTCGGAAAGCGGCTTATCGGAAATGACCACGCCGGCGGCATGGGTGCCGGCATTGCGGACAACCCCTTCCATTTTGGCGGCGGTATCGATCAGCTCCCGGATATGGTCAGCGGACTGGTAGGCGTCCTTCAAATCCGGGCTCCCCTTGAAATCATCAGCGATCATGTCACGCAGCGGGATGGCCCTGGAGGGGATGTTTGGGATGATCTTGGTGACCCGGTCCACTTCGGGGAGGGGGATGTCCATGACGCGGCCCACATCACGCAGGGCAGCGCGTGCTCCCAGAGTGCCGAAGGTGATGATCTGGGCCACTTTATCCTGCCCGTATTTATTGACAGTGTAATTGAGCACATCAGCCCGGCGGTCGTCGGGGAAGTCGAGGTCGATATCGGGCATGGAGATGCGGCCGGGGTTCAGGAAACGTTCGAAGAGCAGTTCCTGCTGGAGAGGATCCACCACGGTAATATCCAGGGAATACGCAACGATGGAACCGTTGGCGGAGCCGCGGGCGTTGTACCAGATGCCCTGCCGGCTGGCATAACGGCACAAGTCCCAGACGATGAGGAAATAGGCATCGAATCCCATCTTATGGATGATGCCCAACTCGTAATCGAGGCGAGTGCGAACCTGCTCGCTCTCGGAGCGTTCGCCGAAGCGGCGTTTCAACCCATCCTCACACAGTGCCCGCAAGTATGTTTCGGCCGTCTGCCCCTGCGGGACATCGAACCTGGGCAGGCGGTATTCCTTCACATCGAGGGAGACATTGCAGCGCTCGGCGATCAACAAGGTGTTGGTGAGCGACTCGGGGACTTCGGCAGAACAGGCGACCCATCTCTTCGGGTGAGCGCAGGTAGTAGGAGCCGTCGGTCATGCGCATCCGGTCGGGGTCGGAGAGCAGCGCCCCGGTCTGGATGGCGAGCAGGATATCCTGGTACTTGGCATCCTCGGGATCGATGTAATGGGAGTCGTTGGTGGCAACGAAGCGGGCGTTGTAATGAGGACCCAGTTCCAGGAGGGTGCGGTTGATCATCTCCAACTCGGGCACATCGTGCTGCTGGAGTTCGAAGAAGAAATTGTCCCTGCCGAAGACCTGGTAGTACCAGTCGATGCTGCGGCGGGCGAGGTCGAGCTGACCCTGCCTGATCAGGCGCGGCACCTCGGCAGACATGCAGCCGGAGGTGCAGATCAAGCCCTGGGTATGTTTGGCGAGGAATTCCTTGTCGATGCGGGGGTAGTAATAGAAGCCTTCGAGCTGCGCTGCCGAGGCGATCTGGAGCAGGTTCTTATAACCTGTCTCGTTCTCGGCGAGGAGCAGCAGGTGGGAGGACTTGCGGTCTTCGCTGGGGGTCGTGCTCCTGCATGGTGCGGGCTGCCATGTAGGCTTCCAGCCCGATGATGGGCTTGATGCCGACCTCCTTCGCAGCGTGGTAAAACTCGATCACACCGAACATGGTGCCGTGGTCGGTGATGGCGAGGGCGGGCATGTCCATCTCTTTGGCACGCTTGACCAGCTTCTTGATATTACTGAAGCCGTCGAGGAGGGAGTATTCGGTGTGGACGTGGAGGTGGGCGAAGGACATGGGCAGACCGATAAAATGGAGGGTAAACTCAATTTGATTATAGCACTGCACCTATGCTTAACGAATGGATATTCCCATCCCCCTGCCTCTAAAAAGCAGAAAAGTTGCGACATAAAGTCGCCACTACAAATCTAGGATGATTTGTTGCCACATCATTTCACCTTTTTAGTAAAGGAATAGGCAACGGATAGGTTGAAAGCGCATCCTTCCGGTATCATCCGGCGTACATCAATACAGTAAAATTAAACCGGATCTAGAAATCAGAAGGAGAAAGAGATGAACACGAAAATTTTATAAAGCCACAATCGGATTGACCATCGTCATGATGCTGGTAAGCGCCTGCGGGATGATCCCCACATTGGGGTCGAGGAACCTGATCAGCGAGAGGCGGGCTGTCAGCGGGTACCAGCGGGTGGAGGTGAGCGGGGCGGGAACACTGGAAATCATCCAGGATGGGACCGAATCGCTCAGCATCGAAACGGACGACAACATGATGCAGTATGTCACCTCAGAGGTGCGGGGCGGGACGCTGTACGTGGGGCTGGATTCCAAACTGCGGGCGCTGCTACCCAGCAAACTAAGCCTGACCCTGCACGTCAAAGACCTGAGCGGGATCAATTCCTCGGGTTCCTGGGAAGTGAGATCCGCTGAAATCAAGACCGCAGACCTGGATATCGGTGTGAGCGGGTCCGGGAAGGTGAAGGTGGACAGCCTGACGGTTGGGAAATTAGCCGCCACCATCAGCGGATCGGGCGGGCTGACGCTGGCTGGAAAAGCCGACAGCCAGACGATCGACGTGAGCGGGTCGGGGAGATACCAGGCGGGCGACCTGAGCACGAAGGAAACCAGCATCAGCATCAGCGGGTCGGGGACCATGACCGTGTGGGCAAGCGATACGCTGAAGGTGCAAATGAGCGGCAGCGGCGACGTGAGTTACTACGGCAGCCCGGTGGTGACCTTTGACCAAAGCGGGTCGGGAAAGATCCACGGGCTGGGGAATAAGGAATAGATCTAGCCCCACCCCCTGACCCCCGCAAGGAAGCTTCGGGCTCCCATGAGCCCGAAGCGGTCGACGGCGGCTCGACGCCGGCTCGACTCGGGCGGGGGAAATAATTTTCTTGGGGAGATGGCGTTCGGCGTAGCACCCAAGGGTGTGCTTCGCGACCGAACGCCATCTCCCCAAACCCCTCATTTATAAACCTAAGATCGATACTCCTGTAGAAAAAAACCTGCAGGAGTTTTCGTTTATACTAGCAGGAGATCATCGATCAAAAAGGAGTCAGCCTTATGGAAAACCCCGTCATCGAGACCATGCTCAACCACCGCAGCGTGCGGAAATATACGAAGCAAAAGCCGAGCGAGGAAACCATCCAGACGATCGTAAAGGCCGGGCAGCAGGCACCGTTCGCGTCGCAATTGTACAGCGTGCTGCTGAGCCGCAAGAAAGCACCTTATGCTGCACCACTGTGGTTCACGATCTGCGTGGACCTGTACAAGCTGGAGCGCTTCATGAAGCTGCGCGGCTGGGAGGTGGTGACCAACGACCTGAGCCTGCTGTTCTTCGGGATCCAGGATGCGGCGTACATGGCCGAGAACATGGTGATCGCCGGGGAAAGCCTGGGGCTGTTCTCCTGCTTCCTGGGGAACGCGCCCTACATGGCCGACCGGATCGCCAAAGAGTTCAAACTGCCGCCGAGGGTGTTCCCGCTGGTGCAACTGGTGATGGGCTACCCGGCGGAGGAACTGCCGCCCCGGCCGCGCTGGCCGATGTGGTTCACGCTGTTCGAGGACAAGTACCCGGAGTTCACGGATGAGCAGGTGGCGGAGGCGATGAAGGTGATGGACGAGGGGTACCTGGCGCAGGATTATTATGTGAAGATGAAGGCCAAGATCCGCCTGGAGAAGGGGCAGAAGGAGACCTACACGTATGAGAATTATTCGTGGACGGAGCACATCTCGCGCAAGTGGGGGCAGTGGTACGATACGCCGGATGAGCTGCTGGAGCAGTTGGAGAAGAGGGGGTTCAAGGTGAGATGAGGATATTGACGATGGACGTTGGTCGGAAGCGGAGTCTGACGTGCCAAAACGATTAGGAACGAATGAGAGGATTTAAGGGTCTTTTTTATGATGACGGCAGAGAAATTTCGCAGCAAACGCCTCATCCGCCTCTCCCCCCAAGGGACGCTCCGCAGAGGCACCCTCCCCAGATCTGATGATTTGGGGAGGGACGGGGTAGAGCTGTCTTGCAGCAGCTGGCCCGCCAAGCGGGTCCCCTGGCGGGGATGAAATCCCCATAAAACGGGGACTAAGTGCTCCGCGAATGCCGCCTCCCCTTGCCCCGTTAGACCAGGGGCTAACGGGGACGACGTCCCGCTTCGCCGCCAACTCTTGTCCCTACGGGATGCTGTGCAATCGGCGTCGTGGCGGATGGCGGCTTGATGCCGCCTCCGCGCATCGTTCCTGAGGAACGAAGAGGAACAAATCCATCTCAATGTCTCTTCATATATAAATACTATCCTGCCGAATTTGTTCTGCGGAACGAATCAAAACGAATACGGCCGGAGTACGGGACGAGCGGAAGGGAAATGGATGAGATATTGCAAGGGCGGGATGGGTGAATTAAAGTCACTTTAGCAAGTGTTTTCGCGGAACGAAACCTTATCATTTTGCGACGGGGCAGAGTTCCCAGAACGGGGTAGGGAAGCAGCGCCTGGAAACATGGATGCGACGGATCGAAAACCCTTCCTGAGTATAATTGGCGCATTGTATTGCATAAACCACCGTAAAGGATCCGAGAAAATTAAAACAAGAGAGCCGCGCCGTCCAGAGCGAGAGAAAAAGACCATTACAGCCATGCTCCAAATTTTCTGTGGGGATAAACATGGGAACAGGTCCGGGCTGTGTGATTCCTGTGAAGCACTGCAGAAGTATGCAGTGGGCCGACTGGAGCGGTGTCCCTACCTGCCAGACAAACCGACCTGTCAGCAGTGCACGACACACTGCTACAAAGCGGGGCAGCGGGAGCAAATCCGCATGGTCATGCGGTATGCAGGCCCGAGAATGTTATGGCGACATCCCATTTTGGCAATATGGCATGTGTGGGACGAACGCATGAGAGTGGTGGCAGGGAAATAAACTGAGGCATTTCCAGTTACTTTCGGATGTTAAGGTACAAAGCAGAATGCGGCAAGAGAAGATAACCACATCCCTCACTGCGTAGTGATTATAGAATATTTGTTCTGGTTTGTCAACCGAGTCATTAAGTTATCGACCACCCATCAGTCCCCCATCCATTCGCCATCAATCCGACGGGTTCGAGCGGTTCGCGGTATAATCCGACCAGTCTGATGTAATTAGACGAATAACACCGGCACATTACCCCTGTTTCAAAAGCCCACCATATCCAAGCCAGCAGCGGGGAAATTCAACAAGAGTTGAAAACCTGGTTTGGTGGTCCTCATTCGCCAATCAGATCAGTTTATTAACGATAAACCCTGTTCCCTTTCGGCATGAACACCTGCCGCAGAACAGAACTTTTTTTAGCATACCCTTTGGAGGTATCGATGAAGATCCTGATGATCTACCCGGAGTTCCCCGACACGTTCTGGAGTTTCAAACACGCGCTTAAATTCATCCGCAAGAAGGCCTCCACCCCCCCGCTGGGGCTGCTGACGGTGGCAGCGATGCTGCCGGAGGAATGGGAGAAGCGCGTGGTGGACCTGAACGTAAGAACGCTGAAAGATAATGACATCGAGTGGGCAGATTATGCTTTCGTGAGCGCGATGGTGGTGCAGAGGCAGTCCACGAACGAGGTGATCGCCCGCTGCAAGGCTGCAGGGCTGAAGGTGGTGGCGGGAGGACCGTTATTTACCGCGGAGTTCGACCAGTTCCCGGATGTGGACCATTTCGTGCTGAACGAGGCCGAGATGACCCTGAAGCCCTTCCTGCGCGACCTGGAGCAGGGGACAGGCGCAGCGCATCTATACCTCGGAGGAATTCCCGGACATCTCGCTGACACCCGCGCCGATGTGGGAACTGGCAGACCTGAACCGCTACGCGACCATGTCGATCCAGTATTCACGCGGCTGCCCGTTCGACTGCGAGTTCTGCAACATCACCTCGCTGTTCGGGCACACACCCAGGGTTAAGACCTCGGCGCAGATCATCCGCGAGCTGGACGGGCTGTACCAGAACGGCTGGCGGGAGCCGGTCTTTTTCGTGGACGACAACCTGATCGGCAATAAAAAGCAACTGCGCGGCGACCTGCTGCCGGCGTTGATCGAATGGCGCAAGGGCAAGAAGGGGATGCCGTTCAACACCGAGATCTCGATCAACATTGCGGACGATGAGCCGCTGATGAACATGATGACCCAGGCCGGGTTCGATACGGTCTTCATCGGGGTGGAAACCCCCGACGACGACAGCCTGGCGGAGTGCAACAAGAAACAAAACCTGCACCGCGACCTGGTGGCGGACGTGAAACGGATCCAGCGCGCCGGGCTGCAGGTACAGGGCGGGTTCATCATCGGGTTCGACAACGATACCCCATCCACATTCCAGAAGCAGATCGACTTCATCCAGAAGAGCGGGATCGTGACCGCCATGGTGGGGCTGCTGCAGGCTCCCGTGGGGACACGGCTGTACAAGCGCATGGAGCAGGACGGGCGGCTGACGGGGTCGTTCTCGGGCGATAACGTGGACGGCGGGACGAACATCATCCCGAAGATCATGAATATCGACGTGCTGCAGAAGGGTTACCGGGCGGTGGTGAGGACGCTGTACACTCCCAAGAATTATTATGCACGGGTTAAGACCTTTTTGAAGGAATACAAGGCGCCGAAGATCAGGATCCCGTTGAACGGGGAATATATCCGGGCATTCTTCCGGTCGGTGCTGCGGCTGGGGATCATCGGCAGGGAACGCGCCCAGTACTGGAAGCTGCTGTTCTGGACGCTGTTCGTGAGGCCGGAGTTGTTTGCGCTGGCGATCACGTTCGCGATCTATGGGTATCATTTCCGCCAGGTGATGGATCTGCATTTGGTGTGAGGGGGGAGACAACTAACATTAGAGTTTTCCCCACCCCCGTCCCCTCCCCTGTGGGGAGGGGAGAAAAATCCAAAAAAGGGATGCTCGAGCTGCTTCGCAGCTCGAGCATCCCTTTTTTGATACCATTTGAGAAGAAACAGGGAATATGAATTTTCCGGTGTCAGCCCGAGTACCTGAGCAGGAGGGGATTATTTCCAGCAAAAGCACTAGAACAGTGTCTCTGTAAATTAAGCGGCTCGCAATGACACCTGTTTTGGGAAGAAACCATGCTTAGTGCAGGTGAAAGTGGAGCTTGCGCCGGGGGGGTTTTCCGCCTTTACTCTTTTCCGGGTCCTCCTCCTGACCATTGATGACCTGCTCGACCAAATCGTCGGTGTCGAGGTCAGGGTTGTCAAGGCGGGCCTGCTTGAGAGCCCCGGCAGACAGACCGTGATCGACCAGCGCCACCAGGTGATCCAACTCGAGGTCCTTTATCCCCTGCTCACGGAAGCTGCGGACGAATTCCGGATCGACGCCATGATCGGAGGCGCGGACCAGGTCGTCCACATCGAGATCCTTGAGTCCGATCTCGCGCAAGGCGATGACCAGTTCCACGGCGACACCGTGGTCGAAACATTTCACCAGGTCATCCACGTCAAAATCCTTGAGACCGGCAGCGCGCATGACCTTCAGGAACTCCGGGGTCACGCCGTGGTCGAAGCATTTGACCAGGTCGTCCAGGTCGAGTTTCTTTAACCCTGATTCGCGAAGTGAGAGGAGGAACTGGGGGGTCACGCCGTGGTCGAAGCACTTGACCAGGTCGTCCACATCCAGGTCCCGGATGCCGCCGGCACGCATGGCACTCATGAATTCGGGCGTAACGCCGTGATCAAAACACCTGACCAAATCATCCACATCCAGATCTTTGAGACCTGCTTCCCTCATCGAGCGGAGGAATTCGGGGGTGACGCCGTGATCGGAGCATTTGACCAGTTCGTCCACATCGAGGTCTTTGAGACCTGCCTCCCTCATCGAGCGGAGGAATTCGGGGGTGACGCCGTGGTCGAAGCAATTGACCAGTTCGTCCATGTCCAGGTCACGCAGGCCGGAATCGCGAACGGCGCGCAGGAACTCGGGCGTGACCCCATGCTCGAAACCCTGCACCATTTCATCCACGTCCAGATCCACGAGCCCGGAACCGCGCAGAGCCTGGACGTACTCAGGGGTGAGACCATGCCGGGAAGCCTCGATCAACTCGTCGAAATCGGCGTCCTTCAACCCGGCGGCGCGGACCTGGCGGATGTATTCGGGAGTAAGGTTCTGGATGCGCAGGTTGACCAGCTCATCGAGGTCGTCATCGTCAAAGCCCAGTTCGGTCATGTCGCGCACAAAGTCGGGGGTGACGTTATGGAGGCGCATCTCCTGCAAATCGGACAGCTTGAGGCGGTCGATGCCCAATTTATGCAGTTCAGCAGCCAGGTTACCGGCCTCATTGGGGGAATAGGCGGCGGCAGCCACGCTGACGGGGTCCACCCGCACAGGGGCGGGTTTGGGTTTGGGTGTACTGGCGGCCAGGGCTTTGAGCAATTCCTCTCCGTCGGCAGCAGTGATCTTCCCCTGCGAAATCAAATCGAGCACCAGCATTTGTTCACTTTGAGTGGCCATTGTTTCTCCTTGAAATCCTTACGAAATTCCCTCGCCCAGTTGATTCAACAGGCGGGTGGCTTCCCTGACATCGATCTCGCCCTTTCCCAGGCGACCGAGGATCTCCTGGCGGTGGGTGGACAATTCGTCTTCAACGGGCTCGACCTCGTAACCAAGCTCGGTGATGATCTCGTCGAGCCTGCGGCGGATGACCCAGTAAGACTCGCCGGTCTCACGCTCCATCTCCTTGACGTTGCCGCGATTCCGGATGAAATTCTCCAGGAAGAGGAGGCTTTCGTTGGAGAGGCGGAGGAAGGGGTTGAGTTCGTAGAGACCGACCACGTTGGTCTCGCAGCGGGTGCAGCTCAACTGGGTGACGACGAGGGGGCGGAACAGCTTGGGCATTTGCGGGGGATGACGCTCATGAGTTACCTCTTTGGGGGAGTCTAGCATGATATTGGCTTTAAGTCAATATATTTGGTGTTATGCCAAATATATTGGTGAATCATTCGTGGCATTTTCTTAAATAACGGTTTTTGGTCTTAGCCCCACCCCTACCCCTGTAAAGAAAACCAAAGTTCCTTCTTCGACGCCTCATGGCGTCGAAGAAGCCGATGGCGGCTTGACGCCGCCTCGGCTAATAAGATTCTTGGGAGTTGGCGGGCAAAGAACCGCCCGCCAACTCCCCAAACCCCTGATTAAAGACTTTTCCAGCAAGGATATTTAAATTGGGAGCACACGTGAATGCCGCCAACCCGAGAGGGACAATGTAGACTCGGGAGGGGATAATAAGAATATTTGATTTGCGGCATGCAGCCCCACCCCCTGACCCCTCCCCAAAAAATTGGGGAGGGGAGAATAATTCAAATAAGGGATGTTTGGGCTGCGAAGCAGCCCAAACATCCCTTATTTGATTGTTTAATATTAAGGAACCGTGGCAAGAAAAATTAGTATTTGAAAGGCGGATTTGGGAGGTGGGGGAATTATTGGAGATGATTTTGTTCTTCAACCGGGAATTTTTTCTTACTCTGCTCTTACACCGCCATGCTATAATTTCCCCGAAAGGGACCGAGCATGCTCCAGAAATTTGTGAAAACCTTTGGGGGAGACCCCAATAAACGTGAAATCGAAAAGACCACCGACCAGGTGGCGCAGATCAACGCCCTCGAGCCGGATTTCGAAGCCCTGAGCGACGAAGCTTTGCGTTCCAAGACCGACGAGTTCCGTGCCCGGCTGGCGCAGGACCTGGAGGGCATCGAGGACGAGAAGGAACACGATGAGATCGAAAAGGAGATCCTGGACGAGATCCTGCCGGAAGCCTTTGCCGCGGTTCGCGAGGCAGCCAAACGGACCATCGGTCAGCGACCCTATGATGTGCAATTGATCGGGGGAATCGTGCTGCACCAGGGCAAGATCGCCGAAATGCGCACCGGCGAAGGCAAGACCCTGGTGGCAACATTACCCCTCTACCTTAACGCGCTGACCGGTCACGGGGTGCACCTGGTGACGGTCAACGATTACCTGGCGCGGCGTGACGCCAGGTGGATGGGAGCCATCTACCATTTCCTGGGGCTGTCAGTGGGAATCCTGCAGATGGCTGCCGCCACCGAGAACGGCAAGAAGGCGTTCCTGTACGACCCGGAGAAAGGGTCCCCGCACGAGGACCAGAACGAGATGCGCCTGGTGGACAGGGTGGAGGCATACACCGCCGACATCACCTACGGCACCAACTCCGAGTTCGGTTTCGATTACCTGCGGGATAACATGGTTTACCGGGTGGAAGACAAAGTGCAGCGCGGCCACCATTACGCCATCGTGGACGAGGTGGATAACGTGCTGATCGATGAAGCGCGCACCCCGCTGATCATCTCGGGTCCCGCATCGGGGAATATCGAGTGGTACAGCAAGATGGCCGTACTCGTGCGGCAGTTAAAAGCCGAAGATTACGACGTGAGCGAGAAAGACCGCAGCGTGGCGCTGACGGAGATCGGGACCGCCCACATGGAGCAACTGCTGGGCCAGCCGCTGCGCGACCCGGACCGCCCCGAAGACGTGACCCCCGAACAGGCTCACCTGCTCGGATTTTTGGAGCAGGCCCTGCGCGCCCAGCACCTGTACAAGCGCAACAAGGACTACCTGGTGCAGGGCGGCAAGGTGCTGATCGTGGACGAGTTCACCGGGCGGCTGATGCCGGGAAGACGCTGGAGCGACGGACTGCACCAGGCCGTGGAGGCCAAGGAAGGGGTGCGGGTGGAGCCGGAGAACGTCACCTACGCCACGATCACCCTGCAGAATTATTTCCGCATGTATGCCAAGCTGGCCGGCATGACGGGTACAGCCCTGACCGAGGCGGAAGAGTTCGACAAGATCTACAAACTGGCCGTGCTGCCCATCCCGACCAACCTGGAATTCCAGGCGTTCGGGTCCGGGGCACCGCTGGTGGAAGTGAAGGCCAAGGATGAAGAGGGGTACGCGTACGCCTATTTCGCCCGCAACGACGACCCCGAGAAAGAGGTGGTGTACTGGCGACGCAAGGACTTCCCGGACATCATCTACCGCAGCGTGGAAGCCAAATTGCGCTCGCTGGTTAAGGAGATCGTCGTTTATCACAGCATGGGACGCCCGATCCTGGTGGGAACGACCTCGGTGGAAGGTTCGGAACGGCTGTCAGGCCGGCTGCGCGCCGAAGCGGTGCGCCGGCTGATGCAAATCCTGCTGCTCAGGCATACCTGGCTGCAAAAGAACGAACGCGAAGAAGACGGGCGGCTCATCCCCGAACTGCAGGAACTCAACAAACCGATCGAGCAGTTACGCCCGGAGGAGATGCGCCCGATGGCCAAGGAACTTGGCCTGTCGCTCAACCCCGAGGAACAAGCCAATCTGACGCGGCTGCTGGAGATCCTGGGGCTGGAAGCCGAGGATGAAGCCAGGTTAAAGGCTGTGCTGCAGGGCGGAGTGCCTCACCAGGTATTGAACGCCCGCAAGCACACCGAGGAAAGCCAGATCATCGCCGGGGCGGGAGCCTTTGGGGCGGTAACCATCGCCACCAACATGGCCGGGCGCGGGGTGGATATCAAACTGGGCGGGGACCTGGCGGAAGAAGTGATCGCGGCCGTGGCACGCGTGCTGCGCAAAGCCGGATACAAAGACCCATTCGACATGTCCCTGCAGGAACGGCGGGAAGCGCTGCAAAAAGCAGACCCGGCGTCGTTCGGAATATATGAGGCCGAGGTAAAAAATTTCCTGCAGTATTTCGAGGATATGGAACGGGTGCGCGCCCGCGGCGGCCTGCACGTGATCGGTTCGGAACGGCACGAAGCGCGCCGGATCGACAACCAACTGCGCGGCCGCGCCGCCCGCCAGGGCGACCCGGGTTCGAGCCGCTTCTACCTGTCGCTCGAAGACGACCTGATGCGCATGTTCGGCGGCGACCAGGTGAAGGGCGTAATGGAGCGGTTCAAGATCGACGACGACTACCCCATGCAGCACCGGATGGTCACCAACATGATCGAGCAGTCGCAGCACCGGGTGGAGGGCGCCAACTTCGACGTGCGCAAGCACCTGCTCGAGTACGACGATGTGCTGAACGCCCAGCGCCAGCGCATCTACGACCAGCGAAACCGGGTCTTCGAGAAGGAAGACCTGGTGGAGGATGTTAATGAGCTGCTGGCCCAGGAGGTGGAAAGAAGGGCTGAAGAGGTGAAGGCGAGCGAGGAGTTTTGGCGCCTGCTGGCATGGCTGGACCAGATCCAGCCGCCGTTCAACACGCCCACCGGCATTTTCCCATCCTATACCTTCAAACTGCTCCTGGAAGAAATCAATTCTTCGACCGCAGACCTGCCAACCGCACTGCGCGAACTGGCATCGCGAGCGCTGCAAGCTGACCAGGCGCATTTCCTCAACAGCATGCTCGAACAGATCGATCACACGGGTGAGAACCTGGACCCGCAGGTGGAAGACCGGATCGATTCGCTGGATACCGCCCTGGACGGCCTGGCAGACAACCTTGAAAATGAGACCCGCAAGTCGAACGTCATCCTGGAAGAACTCTCCGGGCTGGTGCGGGTGCCATTCCGACTGGACACAACCCAATTATCGCAACTGACCGAAGATCCAAAGGGCCTGGCTGACGAATTGCATGCCCAGGTGGAAGAGTACGTCACTTCCACGAATATCACCCGCCTGATCAATACCATTGAATTCAGGCTGGGAGAATCGCTCGGGCTGGACAGCACCGAACTTCAGGAGCTGGAGTGGGAAGATGCTGCCAGAACCATCGAAGAACACCTGCAGCAGGTGCTGGCAGGGCGTGAAGAGAAACTATTGGGGGCAGACGGACAAATCGTGCGGGAACTCGCAACCGCGCTCGAGCGCATACCCGAGGCAGATGAGCAGGCCAAGATTCGCCTGCTGGGATTGATCGCACAGGGGTCAAGCACCGTTTTTGACGCAAAGACCCACCGCCAGGTTCGCCAACTCTTCACCCGCCTGCACTACGTTCACCTGGCGGGGGAACTGCTGGCAAACAAGTCGACCGCCACCCTGGAGGAGGACGTGCTTAACCACCTGCAACAGGCACAGGAAGCCCAGCGGCTGGCCTGGGGACAGAGCGAACTGACCAGGCAGGGAGACAACGCGGCGGGGCTTTCCGCCCAGGAAGTGGGCCGGCGCATCCAGAGCCAAATCTACCGGCAGGTATTACTGGGTGCGATCACCGAACTGTGGGTGGATTACTTGACGCGGGTGGAAGCGCTACGCGTGTCGATTGGACTGGAGGCTTATGCGCAGAGCGACCCACTGGTCAAGTATAAAAGCCAGGCGTCCGAAATGTTCCAGACCCTGCTGTCAGATATCCGGGCAGGCGTGATCGGGCGCATTTTCCTGTACCAGCCACGCGGGGCTGCCGCCCAGGTGGAAACGGTTGTGGAATCGAGGGTTGAACCTGCCGCGGCAGCAGCCCCGGTCAATAACAACGACAAAAAACGGAAACGACACAGGCACTAGTGGACGCTTCGACCGATTTTTACAGGGACCTGCCCAAGGTGGACCTGCACCGTCACCTGGAAGGGAGCCTGCGGCTCAAGACCATGCAGGAAATTGCGCGTGCGCACGGGATCAGCGTGCCAACCAGCACGGGACCCTTGAGCAACCTTGTGCGCGTTCAAACCAGCGAGCCCCCCACCTACCAAAATTTCCTGGCAAAATTCAATACCCTGCGGATGTTCTACCGCTCCCCCGAGGTCATCCACCGGGTGACACGTGAAGCAGTGGAAGACGCGGCGCGCGACCGGGTGCGCCACCTGGAACTGCGCTTTGCGCCAGTGGCGTTGAGCCGCGCCGAGCGGTTCCCGATGGGCCAGGTAATGGACTGGGTGTGTGAGAGCGCCCAAGAGGCCAGCAAGGAATTGGGCGTGGGCGTGCTCCTGATCGCGTCGGTCAACCGGCACGAAAGCGTGGAGCTGGCGGAGCAGGTAGCCTGGCTGGCTGCCGCCCGGATGGAAAAGGGAATCGCGGGGCTGGACCTGGCGGGAGACGAAGCCGGATTTCCTGCTCTGCCGTTCCTGGGTATTTTCAAGGAAGCCCAGCAATCCGGGCTAAGAATAACGGTGCACGCCGGCGAATGGGCGGGGGCAGACAACGTCCACCAGGCGCTGGAGTTGTTCAACGCCGAACGAATCGGTCACGGGGTGCGCGTGCTGGAAGACGCCAGTACGGTTGCCCTGGCGCGTGAGCGCGGAGTTGTTTTCGAAGTTTGCGTGACAAGCAACGTCCATACCGGGGCGGTACACTCGCTGGGGGAACACCCGCTGATGAAAATGATATCCGCCGGGTTGAAGGTGGCGCTGTGCAGCGACGATCCTTCCATTTCGCAAATCACCCTCAGCGAGGAATACAGGCATATTTGCGATGAACTGGGGATGGGGCACACGACCCTGCAAGAAAGCATCCTGGGGGCGGCACGAGCAAGTTTCATGACCGGCGTTGAACGCGATATACTGGTTGCGCAACTGCGTAAAGAGATGAGCATCTGAAAATACGATGGCGTGAAGGAGACCAATATGGCAAAGGATTATTTTAAATCCCGGGATGTGCTGAAGATTGGGAACAAGAATTACAGCATTTACCGGCTGGACGCACTGGAAAAGGCCGGGTTGACCAAACTCGAGCGCCTGCCCTTCTCGATACGGATCATGCTCGAGGCGGCACTGCGCCAATGCAATGAGCGCGAGATCACCCAGGAGGACGTCAAGAATATTGCCGCCTGGACACCCGCTCCGCCAGCTAATGGGGCAACCCGCCCGGGAATCCCCTTCCTGCCCGCGCGCGTGATCATGCAAGACTTTACGGGCGTGCCTGCGATCGTGGACCTGGCAGCCATGCGGGCGGCTGTTGCCCGACTGAATGGGGATCCGAAGAAAATCAACCCGCTGGTGCAGGTTGACCTGGTGATCGACCATTCGGTGCAGGTGGATTTCTTTGCCACGGGGGACGCCCTGAAGCGCAACGCTGAGATGGAATTCCAGCGCAACCGGGAACGCTACGAGTTCCTCAAGTGGGGACAGAAGGCATTCAGCAATTTCAGGGTGGTACCGCCTGCCACAGGCATCGTCCACCAGGTGAACCTGGAATACCTGGCACAGGTGGTGCTGGCGAAAAAGGAAGGATTGGGTGCCTCGGAGGTTTTGTTCCCCGACACCCTGATCGGCACCGATTCGCACACCACGATGATCAACGGGCTGGGGGTGGTGGGCTGGGGCGTGGGCGGCATCGAAGCAGAAGCGGTCATGCTCGGACAACCGATGGACATGCTCCTGCCGGACGTGATCGGTTTTAAATTGTTCGGGAAACTCCAGGAAGGCATCACCGCCACCGACCTGGTGCTCACCGTCACCCAGATGCTGCGCAAGAAGGGGGTGGTGGACAAGATCGTCGAGTTCCACGGGCCGGGCCTGGACAGCATGTCGCTGCCCGATCGCGCCACCATTGCCAACATGGCTCCCGAATACGGCGCGACCATGGGATTCTTCCCGGTGGACAACGAAACGCTGAGGTACATGAAACTGACCAGCCGGACTGCGGAAGTCATCGAACGGACCGAAGCCTACTGCCGGGAGCAGGGATTGTTCCGGGAAACGACATCTCCGGATGCAGAATATACCGACACCCTGGAACTGGACCTGGGAAGCGTGGTGCCCTCCCTGGCGGGACCCAAACGCCCGCAGGACCGGGTGGCCATGACCGATATGAAATCCGTGTTCCAGAAGGCGCTCAGCGCGCCGGTGAAGGAGCGCGGCTATGAACTTTCACCCGAAGCGATCAAACGACGTGGGGAAAGTGGGAACCAACGGGGGTTCGTACGAAATCGGGCACGGCGCGGTGGTCATTGCGGCGATCACGTCCTGCACCAATACCAGCAACCCTTCCGTCATGGTTGCAGCGGGACTGGTGGCAAAAAAGGCCGTCGAAAGGGGGCTGACGGTCAAGCCATACGTCAAGACCAGCCTGGCGCCCGGGAGCCGGGTGGTCACCGATTATCTCAAACAGGCGGACCTGCTGGAACCGCTGTCGAAGCTGGGATTCAACGTGGTGGCTTACGGCTGCACCACCTGCATCGGGAACAGCGGACCACTGCCCGGTGAGGTTGCCAAGGCGGTGACCGGCTCGGACCTGGTGGCGGCGGCAGTCATCTCGGGCAACCGCAACTTCGAAGGGAGGGTTCACCCGCTGGTAAAGGCAAACTACCTGGCCTCGCCACCACTGGTGGTGGCATACGCCCTGGCTGGTACGGTGGACATCGACCTGTCCAGCGAACCTATCGGGACTGGCAAGGATGGGCCCGTATACCTTAAGGATATCTGGCCAACTTCGCAGGAAGTGGCAGAAACCGCATTATCTAGTGTGAGCAGCGGAATGTTCTCGGACAAGTATGCCAACGTGTTCGAAGGTTCGGACATGTGGAAAAATATCAAGGTGGTGGAAAGCGACCTGTACGAGTGGGACGAGGCTTCAACATACATCCAACATCCTCCGTTCTTTCAGTCATTGACACTGGAAGTACCGCACATCAACAACATCCAGGGGGCGCGGGTGCTGGCACTGCTGGGCGACTCGATCACCACAGACCACATCTCCCCCGCCGGCAATATCGCCAACGACAGCCCTGCCGGCAAGTACCTGCAGGAGCAAGGCGTGCAGGCACGCGACTTTAATTCGTACGGCTCCCGGCGCGGCAATGACAGGGTGATGGCGCGCGGCACCTTCGCCAATATCCGCCTGAAGAACCTGATGGTGGCACCCAAAGAGGGCAACTGGACCAAATACCAGCCGTCGGGAGAAGAAATGAGCATCTTCGATGCAGCCATGAAATACAAGGCGGACGGAATCCCGGCGATCGTGCTGGCAGGCAAAGAATACGGGACCGGGTCAAGCCGTGACTGGGCTGCCAAGGGTCCCATGCTGCAGGGAGTGAAAGCCGTCATCGCCGAATCTTTCGAGCGGATCCATCGATCCAACCTGGTTGGAATGGGCGTGATCCCCTTGCGGTTCGTGGACGGACAAAATGCCGAGAAACTTGGCTTGAAAGGGGATGAGATCTATTCCATCGAGGGATTGAACGATAAAATACCGCCGAGGAGCATGGTCAATGTGAAAGCCACCCGGCCTGACGGGAAAGAAATCGTTTTCAAGGCTGAAAGCATGCTGAACACCGACGTGGAGGTCAATTATTTCCGCAACGGGGGAATCCTGCACACAGTGCTGCGAAACCTGGTGAAGTAGCAGGGAATCAACAAGAAGCTTGAAATATTGGGAAAGTAAAGGGAATTGGAAGGGAAAAACCCATCCAACTCCCTTTATTTTAGTCATTTTCGCCGGGACTCCCTGGTGAACCTGAAACCGACAACATTGTTAAATCCCAAAACCTGCATTAATACCGGCTCTTTTTGGTCTTAACAGGGTTATATCCATAGGTAATCGTTAGCCTGCGGATAGGTCAGATCCCGGTTAACCTGGTATGCTACTCTTATTGTCACTTAAGGAGATCTTTTGAGATGCTTTCGGAAATCCTATACAACCTCAGCCGTGTTTTGATCACCGGTTATGCCAACCTCCTGCTCAAAATGGATATTAACTGGATCAGCGCCTTGCCTGCAGGCCCCGTATTATTTGCCGCCAACCACCCCAGCACCACCGACCCGATATTGATCCACCTGATCTCGAAAAAACCGATGAGCGTGATGATCAACTCGAAAGTCTTCACGATCCCATTGCTTGGACCTTACATGCGAAAGATGGGCCAGATCTGTGTGAGCCCGGGACAGGGAGAAAAGGTGCTGGAACAAGCCCGCCAAACATTAAAAGACGGTCGATCCGTGACGATATTCCCGGAAGGGTTGATCAGCCCGGCAGGCGGGGGATTCAACCCGCCGCGCAGCGGGGTAGCCCGCCTGGCACTGAGCAGCGGTGTGCCAGTGATCCCAATCGGGATCTATCTATCAGACAAGGGCTGCCGGCGAATACCGGCAACATTCGAGGGGGAACCGGATATCGTGACCTGGTACCTGCACGGTCCATACGCGATCACCATTGGAAAGGCGATGCACTTCCTGGGGGATGCCAACGACAAGGATTTCGTCAAGAAAGTATCCGAAAATATCATGCAGAGAATCCGAACGCTGGCCAGTGACAGCCAAAAACGGGTTTGCCCTGTGCCTCTTTAAACCGAAGCATCTCCAATAAATTTCCCATCAATAATAAAACCAAATGACGATAAAAGGAGAGCGACCTTGATCCAGGTATTCCTGTACGCAGCCAGCCTGGCGGTTGTGCGATTGTTTGCCCTGGTGATGCTGCGTTTTGACATTCGCAGGCAGAGCAGCCTTCCTGCCGGTCCGATGATCTTTGTCGCCAACCATCCAAGCGCCACCGATCCCTTCTTAATCCACCTTATTTCGCGAAAACAATTAAATGTCATGATCACGGCAAAAGCCTTCAACGTTCCCGTGTTTGGCTGGTTCCTGAACAAGGTGCAGGAAATCCCCGTTCCGCTCACAGAGGGGAGTGCAGCCCTGGAACAAGCCCGCCGGCACATAGACAACGGCCGCTCGGTGGCGATCTTTATCGAAGGGCACATCAGCCCCGAGCAGGGCGGATTCCTGCCGCCTCGCAGCGGCGCGGCGCGGCTGGCACTCAGCACCGGCGCACCGGTGGTGCCGGTGGGAATATCGCTGCACCGGGAGCGCTGTCACAACATCCGATCGCGAATCGCGGGGGGAGTGCAGTCCGAGGCACGCTGGTACCTGCGCGGACCTTATGCTGTCACGGTTGGAAAGCCAGCTCACTTCAGGGGGAACGTGGAAGACCGCGAGCATGTCAACCGGATCACCAAAAGAATCATGGAAGGAATTTGTGCCCTGGCAAGTGAAAGCGAAAAGCGGATGCCGGGCCGTAAGCTGGCTTCAGCGTCAATCTAATTATCCAAGGTAATTAACACAAAGGACACCCAGGAACGCGAAGGAAATACTTCCTCTTTTCCTTGCGACCTTAGTGTCCGTTTGGTTTATATCCGTTTACCCAGGAACTCAATTTACTTTATCAAAGAACTCGTCCTGCAAGGAACGGGAGACCGTATCTTCCTTGATCGTGCGGACGACCTTCGCCAGGGCACGCGAGCGGTCAACGAACCATGCCTCCCCTTTTTCGGCTGTGGCAGGGCGACCGTCACCGCAATAATGGGTGGGATGGTCGGCATACCACCAGATGCCAGTATAGGTACCCTGGTCAGCCAGACTTTTAAGGCGACCCTGCGGTAACCCCTCCCCATCGGAGGGCAAGCTCTCAGCCCTGACCAGCTCCGGCCGGATGGAAAGGATCATACTGGTCTCGCGCTCCCCGGCATGTCCATCCACGACGGTTTCCCACCGGGCTGCAGTAGCGGAATCCTCGGTCATATAAGCCGGCTGGGGGATGTAAACCACGTAATCGCGCCGACTGGCGAGTTGGATCTGGGCGAAGTAGTTGATCAGATGATCATTGCCGCCATGTGCATTGACAATGACGATCTTTTTCAACCCATTGCGGGCGATCTCCCGGCAGACATTTTCCAACAGGTTGATCATCAACTCCGGCTGTATCCCGAAGGTACCGGGGGTGTGACGGGCTTCTAGAATCTGGGTGAAAAAATAGTCCGGGAAAATCACTGCGGGTTCGAGCTCAGACACTCGGCGGCAGAGTTCGCGGCCAATGAACATATCGGTGCCGAGTGGAAGGTGATGCCCGTGGCGTTCGATGCACGAGAAGGGCAGCAGGCAAACGCCTTCAGCCTGGTTGACTGCCTGGGGAAACATAGTCTCCGGTCAAATCTTCCCAACGCATAGGTTTATCCTTTCGACGAACCGGGAAGTCCCGGGATCATCCTTTATCGAAAAAAGAAATGCTTTCTATGTGATAGGTCTGGGGGAAAAGGTCAAAAGGTGTAACCTGCGCAAGGCGGTATCCCCCGGCAATGAGTCGAGCAGCATCACGAGCCAGAGTGGACGGGTCACACGACACATACGCGATCTTCGCCGGTCCAAGAGCCAGAAGGGCGTCGAGAGATCGTTTACCGAGACCGGCGCGGGGCGGGTCGAGGATTACGACGTCGGGTTTCACATCCAATGCCTGGAGAACATCCTCCGCAGGAGCCTCATACAGTTCCACATTATCGAACTCGTCCAGGTTGATGCCAAAATCCACACAGGCGGAGGGGGATGACTCGATCGCGATCAAGCGCCCCACGAGTGGTGCAAAAAATGCGCTGAATAACCCAACACCGCAGTAGGCATCCAGCATGATCGTCTCAGGCGACACCGGCAGGTGTTCCAAGAGGTGAGACACCATTTTTGCGGCCATTTCCGTGTTCACCTGGAAAAATGATGCCGCTGAAACCCGGAAGTACCGATCAGAGAGCTGAATCTCCAAATGGTCATCGCCTGCCATGACGACCACGTCGTCTCCCGCCAGATGCACAACCGAAAGGTCCGCTTCCAGTTCCAGCCCGGGTGCCTGGGGAGACCTGGATTCCAAAACCAGCAGAGCTTGCTCATTCATTCCCAAGCGAAGGGAAACTCGGTCGAGACCAAGACCGGGATCGAATTCAAGCCTGGGCCAAATGGCACCCAGGGTCGGTTCAGGAAGGTGGCACTCGGTGACGGGCATCACGCTGCGAGCCACAGCATCCACAAAGCCCAATTTCCCGTCACGTGTCAAATGAAACTGGACATGATTGCGATAATTCCATGCAGAGGAGGATGGAACAGCCGCGTGTACAGGCGGAACTTCGATCTTTCCGATGCGCATCAACTGGTCGCGCAATATCCCCGTTTTGGATATCAACTGGGTTGGGTAAGAACAATGCTGGTAATGGCAGCCCCCGCAGACTCCAAAGTGCACGCATTTCGGTAAAATCCGTTCCTGGGAGGGTTCCAAAACTTCCACCAGGGCGGCGCGTACGTGTCCCGGCCTTTCTTCCAATACCCGAATGGAGACCGTTTCGGTGGGCAGGGCAAAGGGAACAAAAACGGCGCGCCCATCGGGGAGTCTTCCGAGGGCGTCGCCGCCGTAGGCTAGTTTATCCAGTTTAATGGTCAGCAGGTCTGAGGCCATGGAGGGTTGATGCGGGACATTTTCCCAGCAAATCTCCCAAAGGCTCACGTTGTCATCCGGGTATCAACAAGCCCAGACTGCACGGCGGCGAGGACGCCGCCTAGAGCCTTAAGGAGTCAAGATCGGGGTGCACTGCAGCGAGACCGATGCCAGAAGCAAATGCTTATTGCACGGCGGCGAGGACGCCGCCCAGAGCCTTGAAGAGACAAAAAATCTGAGTGCACTGCAACGAGAGCGATGCCAGAAGCAAATGCTTATTGCACGGCGGCGAGGACGCCGCCTAGAGCCTTGAAGAGACAAAAAATCTGAGTGTACTGCAGCGAGACCGATGCCAGAAGCAAATGCTTATTGCACGGCGGCGAGGACGCCGCCCAGAGCCTTAAGGAGTCAAGATCGGAGAGCACTGCAGCGAGAGCGATGCCAGAAGCAAATGCTTATTGCACGGCGGCGAGGACGCCGCCTAGAGCCTTGAAGAGACAAAAAATCTGAGTGCACTGCAACGAGAGCGATGCCGGGAGCAAATGCTGATTGCACGGCGGCGAGGACGCCGCCTAGAGCCTTGATGAGTCAAAATCTGAGTGCACTGGAGCGAGGACAACACCGGGAGGAAATGCCGATCGCGTTATGGAGATGACGCCGCCGGGAGCCTTGAAGAGTTAAAACCAGAATGTACGGCAGCTGCAATGTCACAGGGAACACATCAATGGATCAGTTTACAAGAATATTGCTCTCAAAACCCTATTTTAAGAAAATGCCGATAAGCTGATTTTGGAAAATTGCCAGGACAATTAAAAAGGCAAAGAATGCCCCGGCCAGGATGCCGATACGTTTAAGGTCGCGCTTGATGATGCGTGTAATCCGGGTTGAACTCAACTGGTTTACCCGAAAGGGAGGAAGCCTGACGGGAAGCCTGACGTTTGTATTTCTTGCTCATAGAATCTCCTAAGGAATTTGAAGGTTCGCAAACACAACAATGCGTTTGTTATCAACCATATAGGGGTAACAACTGATAAGGGTGACCGTAGGTTCGCTGGTGGGGTTCATCACTTCCACCTGGCTTGGTTCGACGATACGGGTTTCGGTCACAATGTAAATAAATTGCTGCTGCATGGTGTACAGAATAACCTGGTCGCCGGGCTGCAGTTTATCGAGGTCCCGGAAAACTTCACCGAAGACATCGTCATGCCCGGCCAGAACGACGTTACCGTTCTCGCCAGGGTTAGCCGACCCGATATGCTGACCAACGCCTTTTTTTAATTGCTCCCAACCATCGCCCTGGACAACCGGCCAATTATGAATGTTTATTGCCGGGATGTCAATCTGGATGGCCTGCTGCGGCCCGGGAGTAGGTGCCGGCAGGTTCGCCAGGGATTGCACCAGCGGACGCAGATGCTCTGGTATTTCTGCTTCATTAAATTGAGCACCACCGGCAGCGGATGGGGGAGTATGACCGCTGGGCAGGACAATCGCCGTGATGAGCGGAGTGGAAGTAGGCGTATCCTGCTCCTGATGCAAGGCCGCGACCACTTCCTGGTTCAAAGTGCGCAGCAAGCCAAAGCCGTTGAACAGGATTCCGGCGAGCCCGACGACCGCGAGTACTTCCACAATCAAAAGGAGACGGTCGAACCAGCGTCTTTTCGAGGGCTGCAAGGCAAGGGTCCCGGAGTCGTCCTCCTGCCCTCCATCCGGCAACTGGGTGCGCCATTCATCGAAAGCGGCAGGCGGCAGGTCTGGAGCCAGACTGACCGCCCTACCCGTGCGGCGGAAGCGCTCCAGCCTTCTCTGTCGGGAGTCGTGGCGCTTGTCGAGCAGCAGACGACGCAATTCCTGTTCCGAAAGGTCTTCCGGTCGTTTCGGGGAGGTCACGGGCGTGATTATACCCCACCTGCCGGGGCGTATTTAGACAGGAAAATTCGACCCGGCAGCGGGTAAAATAGCGTTTATAATGGGTTATTCCTGTTCACCTGTGCTGAAATGACTGTCACAGGCTCTTAGCCAAAAGGAGGTTCTTATGGCTTTCAGTTTTAAGAATAAAAAGGGTGTCACTTACTTCTTACACGCAAGAAGCACGATAACCAAGACCGGAAAAACCCAAACACTGTACTTCTTCTCGAAAGAAAAGAAGGCCGGCGTCCTGGAAGCGGTCCCTGCAGGTTATAAAGTATCCGAAACGGTCAACGGCCTGCCGGTACTTAAAAAAGTGTAATGCTGGAATAAATCAAAGGCTCCCCTTATGGGGAGCCGATGCTTTTAAGGGGCTATGGTTTCGGGGTTAAAACAGGGCGAGTAGTCCGCCCCGACGATAAGGACATAGTTGACATCCGCCTGGGTGGGAGCGGAGACGAAAGCTGCCGGGGGGAGGCCAAGCACGTTCAACATCGAATTAATGCGGTTCATATCGGGGACGCCAGACAAGTCATAGAGCAGGGAATTGGGATAGTCTGACCGGTCCGCTGCGGCGAGGCGGGTATCATAGCCCACATAGTTCAAGCGCTCGGCGGCAAGCGAATCCCAACCAGGATTGTTCGTCCCGTTGCGGACTTCGACGGTCAGGGCATCCACTTCGGTGACACGGGGTGCAAAGGCGAGCGCCTGCTGAAGCATGGACTGGATGGCGGGACCATTGGGCAGTTGTACACTTGCGCCGCCGGGCGTCATCCAGTTGGTCACCAGGCTCTTGCTGATATAAAAGCTACGGATATCGGCATTGGTCAGGTGAAGTGCGAGTGGGGAAAGTTGAAGCAGATTGGACAGGGTCAGGTCGGTAATAATCGAAGAACTGAAGTCACTGTAGAGTTCAGGAATTTTACTAATGGAATTGGTCTGCAGGGCGCGAGTGTAAAGTGCGCGCAGCACTTCCTGTGAACGGCGGCCGCGGTCGAAATCACTCGAGCGTTTGCGGGAACGGGCATACCAGAGAGCCAGATCGCCGTTCATATGGACAACACCCGGACCGACCGTATACAACGACCAATTATCTTCGTTGGTGGGGTCATAGCCTGGGATCGATCAAGTGCCAGTCGGTGTAGGGGCAAAAAACCGGCACATCAATTCCCCCCAGCGTGTTCACAATGCGGCTGAAACCGTCAAAATCCACGATCGCCAGGTGGTCCACGCGAAGACCCAAATTGTAGGCGATGGTATCTTTTAGCAAGCCAAAGCCGCCGCCTTCATATTGGTATTGAGGCATTTCTCCGTATTCATAAGCAGCATTAATGCGGTCCATGCCGACGGTGGGGATATAGACATACAGGTCACGGGGGACAGAAATCAGAGCCACCTGCCCGGTGGCGGGCCGTATTACTGCAATGATGATGGTGTCGGTGCGGAAGTAGGTTTGCCCGGGGCGTTTATCGGAGCCAAGCAGGAGGAAAGTAACCGTCCCATCGCTGGTCAGATCCATTGCAGGTTCGGGGGCATAAGGGGGCACGTAAAAGGATTCAGGGGTGCTGGAGGTGGGGACCAGGGAATTGGGGTCCAGGGTGGCTACCAGGGGGGCAGGCGTTTCAGTGAAGGCGGGCGTGGGAAGCAGTGCATCAATGACAGTGATGGGCTGGAAGGGGGTCGGAGTGGGTGTTGCATCCGCCGGCACTGTCACCAGGTAGAGGATGGTGGCAGTAGGCGCAGATGGAGATGGCTTCCCTCCGCAAGCGGAAGCCATTAATAGGAGTAAACAGGCGAGGTTGACAAGTCGGGTGCGCATGGGGTGAAGTTCGATCAAACCCTCGACCAATCAGCCATTAAGGAATTTTATGGCGTCCCGGTTGGTGTGAGAGTGGGGAAATCTGTAGGGGTCACGAAAGCGGGTGTGGTGGCAAAAGGATCGTACGTGGGAGAAGGTGTCCCAGTGGGGGGGGTTTCGAATGGCAGATAAAATGTCGAAATTTCAGTCGGCACGGGCGTGTCATAGTAGAAGGGGAAGGTAGGCAGAATCGGGGTCCAGGGCGGGACATAAAGATGCTGACCAACCTGAATATTGAAATTGGGAAGGCAGTTGGCGCGCTGGATCTGGGTATATGGAATGCCGTAGATCTGCCCCAAGTGAAAGAGGGTATCCCCCTTCTGGACGATGTAGATCACCCAGGAGTGAGGAGCACCGCATGGGACGGGAGTTCGAGTAGGCAGAGGCGGCAGGAAAATGATCTGTCCAGGCAGCAAGGTGCCGGTACCCTGGCAATTGGCACGGGTGATCGCCGTCGTGGTGATTTTATAACGGAGAGCCAGCCCTTCCAGAGTGTCGCCAATGCGGACGGTATATGCGACCCAGCCCGAGGGCACCGTGCAATTTAATGGCGCAATGGTTTTGGTTGGGGTAAGTGATTGCGGTGACGGGGTGGGCACGTACCGGGTGGAAGTAGGTGTCCAGGAGACGGACGAGGTGGGTATGTATTGAGTGATAGCAGGCGTCCAAGTGGGAGGCGGGGTGGGAGGGAGGTAAGGAGGACAAGACAATGGCACGCTGGTCGGGCAAGTGAAAATCAGCGGGGTGGGCGTATTGGGCGGCAGGTTGGTTAGAGCGGTGGACGGAGGAAGGGTGGTATCGGGAAGATGAATGATCCCTTCAGCCTGGGAAAGCGAAAGGACTCCAAAGAGCATGGCTATGGAGACCAGGACCAGGATTATCATCCAAAATAGTTGCTGTGTATTCCGCATCTAGCTACTCTTCTTCACTTATTGAGCCTGGTTATACTTCTTCTTCAACCTTGAGCAGGACCGGCAGCAGGATGCTGAAAGTGGACCCACGATTTGCTTCAGTTTCAACCCAGATGCGTCCGCCCTGGGCTTCGACGAGCGCCCTGGCGATGGAGAGTCCGACGCCGGTATCTCCCAACCCCTGGATCAAGGAGTGTTCTGCACGGTAACGCCGGGCAAAGACCCGGGGAAGATCGTTGGATGAGATCCCACCGCCGGTATCAGTCACCTGGATGGAAATGAAGTGCTCATTTGATTCGCTTTGTATCTGAACCCGCAGGGTAACAATCCCTTCCACCTGGGTGGCGCCGGTTGCATTTTGCAGCAAGTGGATCAGGATCTGCTGGAAGGCATCCCGGTCAGTGCGGATCAGCAGGGCGGAATCGGGAATATCCAGGCGCAGGGTGATGTTTTTTTCACGAATCTGGGCGCTGGTATAAGCCATGGCATTGTCAATGATTAGGTTCAAGTCGATCGACTCGGCCTTGAATTCCATCCTGCCGGTATCGAGGTTGGTAATCTGGATCAGGTCGTTCACCAGACCGCCAATTCGGTCGGTGGAGGCTTTAATGCGCTCGATGAACTTGCGCTGCAAGGCACCCAGGCTGCCCACAGATTCACCCATGAGAAGATCGGTGTAACCGATAATGGAAGACATGGGCTGGCGCAACTCCTGGGAAATGGAAGCGATGACATCCACCTGATCACTGGAGATCGGCGAGGAGGAGCGCTGCTGCAGTTTCTCGACGTTTGCATTGGCTTCGGCAAGGGCGTTTTGCATGCGAGCCAGTTCCTGGAGGGAGTTATGCAATTCTTCTTCCAATTGCGGATTTTCACCGGACGAGTCGCTCACTTCCCCGGTCTGGCGCATCTGTTCGACCTGGGTTTCGAGAGATTCGATAATCTTTTGGTATTCTTCCTGTTTAGCCAGGAGGGCGGATATTTGAACAGAGTCAGCGGACGAAAGTTCAACCTCTGCAGCCTGGCGCATTTGCTCGATCTGGGCATTAAGCGCATCAATCGTTTTCCGGGATTCTTCCTGCTCGGTCATCAGGGCTGTTATTTGTGCGGAATCGCGTGAAGAGGCGTCCACTTCAGCAGCCTGGCGCGCCTGTTCGATCCGGGCATTCAAGCTGTCAATGGTATTCTGGGATTCTTCCGTCTTCGCCAACAACAGGGATATTTTTTCCGAGTCGCTGGAGTGGACAGCGGCGTCCATTTTCAGTTGTTCGATCTGGGCTTTAAAAGCATCGATGGTTTTCTGGGATTCTTCCTGCATTACCAGCAGGGTGCCCATGTTCTCGAGCTGGACCTGCGATTGAACATCTTTCTCATGGAGTTTTTCCAACTCCCTGGAAATTTGTTCGAAATTCTTTCTTGATTCTTCAGCCTTATCCTGGGCAGAGAGGGCATCCTGGCGAGCCTGATCCCGTTCTGATAGCAGAAGGGAAGCTCGCTGACCGCGTTCCAGGATGGGGATGAACAAGGTGGAAACATTGATGAGGTAATCCTGGTCTTCGGCGCTCCAGAGACGATTGGAATACGGGGAAAGGATCAGGATGCCGCCCAAAGGTACGTCCCCGGAAGCAATGATGGGGACGCTTAACAGGTGACCAGGATTGCTCAGGTTGAGCATCTGCCCGAGCGCTTTCAAGTCAGAGGAGGTACTACTGGCGGGTAGCCGCAGCGGACGCCCGCGCAGGATGGCGTTGGCAAGCAGGGGTATGGCGTCTTTCTGGATGGGTGCCCCGTCCAGGTTTTCTTCACGAATCAAATCATATCCACAAGTAATATAAAGGCTCTTGTCTTCAGTGAGGGTGATGAGGAAACAAAGATCAGCCAGCATAGCCTGGGCGATCCCACGGGTGAGGGACAGGCCGATCTTTTCCGGGTTAACCTCAGCAGCCAGCGACATCATGGCATGCAATGTCTTCGAATCGGTACTGTACCGGCGGCGCTCCCGGGAGGGTTCGCGGGAAGCCCGGTCAGCCCTGGCGGCTGACGCCCCCTCCGCAACCGAAGCGGTGAAGCGCTGAACAATTGTCAGAAGCAAGGGGAAGATAATCAGTTGAGCAAGCCTGACAACCCCAGGAAGGTTGCCTTCCATGCGCCAAACCAGGCTGATAAAGTGCCCGGCAACAGCTACAAGAAGGATGGCAAGCCCATTCAGCCAGCTATTGGGCCTGCGCAAGACCACTCCAAGGATGCCAAGGACAGCGACAGCCAGGCTGGAGACCTGCCAGATTGTTTCGGAGAGCGAGGAGTTGAAGCCTGTCCCCTGGTTTTGCACCCAAACTGCCAGCGTAAGCCCAAACAGGGCCAGCACAAGGAAGTTGAGTAGAACAGCGGCGAAATCAGCCAGTCGGAATGGTTCCGGGAAAGCCCACAGCCAGCCAATCCAGACCAGGGACATTAAAGTGACTGCCCGGTCAAGCGGGGGCAGCACGACCTTTGGTTCAATAAACCCAAGCCAGGATGCGGCACCTACAAGGAAAAGAATGACTTGCAGACCCAATAAAATGGAAAGGCCGATGACCGTCCGCTGGACCTGTGGGAATTGAGTAGAACGCAAGAGATGGATAGCTCGTTGCAGAGTTCCCGCAATAGAGACCACCAACACGATATGGTAGATCAGATTCCCCGGCGGGGTTGTAAGGAGCGTAAAAATCTGATTGAAAAATAGACTCATTGGCAACTGCCCGAGTGATTATACTTCTTCCTCCATTAGTTTATACTATTTTGGTCAGTGCGCATATACCATTTTCATGGGTGATTAAACATTACTATAAATATGGAAGAGAATTGTGTTTCAAGCAGGGATAAACTTCAAATTCATCACAACAACACGGTTTACGCGGCCGTTTCCAGCGAAACGATATCGTGATTTATAATAGCCATCACAACCATGAAGGATAAATTCGGAGCAACCCAGGTCCTGATCCTGATCGGGCTGCTGGCTCTCATCCTGGGTCCGCGACCGATTGCCGGCGCCCTGGATATGCAGCAGGCCGCGCGTTTTGACGCGGCCGGGGACCAGGCTAGTGCAGCCAACGCTTACGCATCGGCCGCGCAGCGGATCGGTTGGATGCCAGGGCTGTGGGAAACGGCGGGCATGAGAGCCATGGGTGCCGGCAACCCGGAAACTGCCATCGCATCCTTCAACAAAGCCATAGAGCACAATTCACTCTCTGGAGAGGGCTGGCTGACCCTGGGAGAGGCATATAAGATTGTCGGTGATGCAAGCCAGGCAATCCATTCCTGGGAGCGAGCCCTGCCGCTCGCCCGGGCGGACAGTTACCTGGCAGCTGCGGAGCGGTCCAGGGGAAATTTCGGCAAAGCGATCAATTACTGGCAAGCAAACATTTCCCTGGAACCGGAGAATTCAGCCGCCCATTATGCCCTGGGGCTGCTGTACGCTGCAACTGCTCCAGAACTTGCCCTGCCCGAATTTCTCCGGGCTGCCACCCTTTGCGACGGGCTGGACGACCAGGTACAACACCTGCGCACAGCCTTGAACACCGCCTTTCTTTCTGTAGACCGCGGGTACCAGTTCCTTGTCTCGGGCCAGGCACTGGGAGCACTGGGAGAATGGGACCTGGCAGTCGAAGCTTTTCGCAACTCAGTCAAGGCGCACTCCGACTATGCCGAAGCATGGGCGTGGCTGGGCGAGGCGGAACAGCAAATGGGACTGGACGGCAGGCTCGCGATCGAACAAGCCCTTTCCGTGGATCCATCGTCAGCCATGGTGCAGGGGTTGTACGGCATGTTCCTGCAGCGGCAGAATCTGCCGGAGGCCGCCCTGGTCGTCTTCCAAAAAGCCGCAAGCCTTGAGCCGGAGAATCCCGGCTGGCAGATGGCGCTGGGCAGCGCCTCCGAACAGACGGGGGACCTAGTGGCAGCATACGAGTATTATGTCCACGCGGTGGAACTGGCCCCGGCAGACGCCTCGACCTGGCAAGCGCTGGTGGCATTCAGCGTGAACAATGAAGTGGACGTGGATATTACCGGCATGCCGGCTGCGCGCAAACTGGTGGGCCTGGCAGGAGACGACTGGAAGTCTTATGACCTGGCCGGGCAGGCTGAGTTCGCCCTGGAAAATTACGCTGCGGCGGTCATTTATCTAAAAAAAGCTGTCCAATTGAGCCCCACCCAGGCAGCACCAGCGCTGCACCTGGCACTTGTCTACCTGCAAACAGGCGAGCGTGAGCAGGCCTACTCCTACCTTTCCCTGGCGAAGACGTTTGATCTCAACGGGCCGCTTGGCTGGCAGGCAGGGCGCTTGTTGGAACAATATTTTCCGTAATTTCCTTCATCTGGAAAGGAGAAGGACAGGAGAGAGCCAAAACCCATGAAGATTATGCTGAGCTTGACCCTGGTTTTCATATTAAGTGCGTGCAGGAGCGCCCTGATCAGCGACCTCTTGGCTCGACCAGGGCAGACCCTGTACCGCGAAGATTTTTCCGACCACAACAGCGGATGGCCGCAAGCAACCAGCCTGGATGGCACATTAGGATATGACCAGGGTGCGTACCGGATGCAGGTTTTATCCCCCGGTTTCGACCTGCGGGCAGTCCCCGGGCAATTTTATAAAGACGCACGGATCGAGGTGGATACAACCCGCGTGTCAGGACCGGTATACAACCAATTTGGAGTCACCTGCCGTGTCAGGGACATGAATAATTTTTATTTTTTTGTGATCTCAAGCGACGGATACTATGCGATCGGCAAGGTTGAAGATGGGATCACCACCCTGCTGGGACAGGAAATGATGGCATACACCCGTTTCATCCGGCAGGGGAGCGAACCAAACCATTTGCGCTTCGACTGCATCCTGGATTCGTTAAAAGGGTATGTCAACGGGCAGACCATCGCGATCACCAACGACGCCGATTTTTCAAAAGGGGATGCCGGACTCATCAGCGGCGCGTTTACCGAGGGCGGAGTGGATATCCGTTTTGACAATTTTTTGGTGTATAAACCATGATTCGAAATTCTTTACCCTTTATTGATAAACAACAACCATGAAAATATTCCTGGACACCATCGGATGCCGGCTAAACCAGGCAGAAATAGAATCCCTGGCGAGACAATTCCGGTCAGCCGGGCACACGATCGTCCCCACGGCAGGCGAAGCAGACCTGGCAGTGGTGAACAGCTGCACCGTCACCGCTGAAGCCGCCTCAGATTCGCGGGCTGCCATCCGCCGGGCAAAACGACTGGGGGCGGGAGAAGTGATCGTTACCGGCTGCTGGGCGACCCTGGAACCGGAAAAAGCTGCCGGACTGGCAGGGGTGACCCGTGTCGTCCCTAACCTGCAAAAAGGAAGCCTGGCTGCCGACCTGCTCGGACTGCCACAGGAGTTCTTTGAGCTTGAACCGGTGGCGCGCCAGCCTTTGCCCGGTTTGCGCAAGCGCACGCGAGCCTTCATCAAAGTACAGGATGGGTGCGATAATGCCTGCACATTTTGCATCACCAGCGTGGCGCGGGGAAGCTCGAATTCGCGACCGGTCGAGGAGATCGCCAGGGATACCGTCCTGGCACAAAATGGAGGCGCACAGGAAATCGTGCTGACAGGAGTCCACCTGGGCGCATGGGGGCTTGAACTGCAGCCTTCCTCCCGCCTGGCAGACCTGATCACTGCGCTGCTGGACAGGACATCCCCACCCCGCCTGCGGCTGTCTTCGCTGGAACCGTGGGACCTTGATGAGAATTTCTTTAAGTTGTGGGATGATCCCAGGCTGTGCCGCCATTTACACCTGCCCCTGCAATCGGGGAGCGACACGGTGCTGAGGCGGATGAGGCGCAATACCTCCCGGGAGAATTTCAAGGCAATCCTTCATACCGCCCGAGCGGTGATCCCGGAGGTTGCGATCACCACGGATCTCATCGCAGGTTTCCCCGGCGAGACGGCGGCCGAATTTGCAGAGACTCTGGAATTTGCCAGGTCCATGCAGTTTGCAGGGGGGCATGTATTCAGCTACTCGCCCCGCCCGGGCACGGCTGCGGAACGGATGAAAGGCCGGGTACGCGGGGAAGATGTGAAGACCCGCAGCGCCGCCTTGAGAGCGGTACTGGCAGAATCAGCGGAAGCCTTCCACCAAAAATTCATCGGAAAGACCATGCCGGTCCTGTGGGAAGCCAGGTCCATGCTCACGAAAGAAGGCTGGAAAATCGAAGGGCTGACGGATAACTACCTGCGCGTGTCGGCAATCGCCCCGGAGCGGTATTGGAACCGAATCGACAATGTATCCATAAAAGGCGCTGATGCCGGCGGGGTATGGGGGGAAATCTGCACGTAATCGTCCAGTAAAGTTGTTTGGGTTGGACCAGATGCGTCAGCCCGATCGCCCAGGCTCGACCAGGGGGAAGGATAAACAACAGAGGCGGGAAAGCTTGGTAAAATGTCTTTTGAGATTTAAGGGTCAATTCTGGAGACCCTTTTGAATTTACCGGGATCCAAAACGAGAGTCGATGCCAAATCCGAGTTCACTTTATAAATTGATATCCGCTGAAAGTATCAAAGCGCCGCAAGCCCCGGCAATTTTGGCACCGGGGAAAGAAACCCTGTCGCGGGGGAGCTTGCGCGGCACTTATGGTCAACCGCACTGCAATTATCCCAATTGGGCATCCGTCCAGGTGACCGGGTAGCGGTTGCCCTGCCGAACGGTCCCGAAATGGCAACCGCGTTCCTGGCGGTCTCGACCGTATGCGCCTGCGCACCTCTCAACCCGGCTTACTCCCTGGATGAGTTCCGATTCAGTCTAACAGACCTGCATATTAAAGCTCTGGTGGCGCCACCAGATAAAGACTGCCCGGCACAACAGGCAGCGAGTGCCCTTGGGATTCCGGTGCTGGCTCTCGAGCCTGATTCCCGGACAGCAGGGAAATTTAAGATCATCAGCGATTTACCGGTTGACTTAGATATTTCCGAGCCGATCCTGGCGGGTTTGGATGATACAGCTCTCTTGCTTCACACTTCCGGCACCACCTCCCGACCGAAGATAGTGCCGCTTACCCATCGCAACATTTTTTACTCGACGCAGAATATTGCCGGGACATATGCATTAACCCCGGACGACTGCTGCCTGAACATGATGCCGCTGTTCCATATCCACGGACTGGTGGGGGCACTATCCGCTTCGCTGGCAGCCGGTGCGAGCGTGATCTGTGCGCCTGGATTCCTGCCCGACCAGGTACCGGCCTGGGTCTCCGAACTGGCACCCACCTGGTACACCGCCGTCCCAACCATCCACCAGGCGATGCTGGAACTGGTCCGACGCAAACCAGAAATTACCGGCAAGATTCACCTGCGGTTCATCCGGTCGTGTTCATCATCGCTTGCGCCCCAACTAGCCCGGGAAATGGAGGAAATTTTCAAGGCCCCGGTATTGGAAGCATACGGAATGACCGAGGCTGCCCACCAAATCGCGAGCAACCCGCTGCCACCGCGCCCGCGCAAGTTTGGATCGGTGGGGTGCGCTTCCGGTTCAGTCCAGATCTGCATCCTGGACAATAAAGGAGCGCCACTTCCGGCGAATGCCAACGGCGAGATCTGCATCCGCGGGGAAAACGTCATCGGCGGGTACGAGAACAATCCTGCTGCGAACCATTCGGGATTTTCCGATGGCTGGCTGCGTACGGGGGACCTCGGCACCCTGGACGAGGAAGGGTATTTATTCATCCAGGGACGGCTCAAGGAATTGATCAATCGCGGCGGGGAGAAGATCTCTCCGCGGGAGATCGACGAGGTACTGCTGAGCCATCCGGCGGTGAGGCAGGCGGTGGCATTTGCAGTACCCCACCCCAGCCTGGGGGAGGACGTAGCCGCGGCAGTGGTCCTTCGAGATGGCCAAACGGTATCGGTGCAGGAGCTGCGTCAGAGCGCCAGCGCCAGCCTGGCAAGTTTTAAGGTGCCGCGCCAGATCGTTTTCATAAAAGAAATCCCGAAAGGCGCAACCGGCAAGATCCAGCGGATCGGCCTGGCCGAAAAATTGAAGGCAGAATTGGAAGCCTTCACCTGCCGCGAAGCAGCCGGCACCACTCCTGCGCGCAACGCGTTGGAAGCCGAGTTGCTCGGCATATGGCAGGATGTGCTGGGGAATGACCAGATCGGCGTCCTGGACGATTTCCTTGCCCTGGGAGGAAATTCCATACAAGCAGCCCGCATCCTGACGAGAGTTAACGAACGTTATGGTTTACAGCTGCAGCTAATCGATATTTTTACCACCTCGACGATCGCATTAATGGCAGCCCTTATCCAGGAAAACGCAGGAATTAATCAATGACCAGGAACATCCTTCCGCCCCCACCCATTCAACGCAACCATCTCAAAGAAACCAGCCTGTCTTTTTCCCAGGAAAGCCTTTGGTTCCTGCAGCAGCTCGACCCTGAAAATTGTGCGTATAACACGAACCTGCTCACCAAATTTACAGGCGGGATCGTCCAAGCCGCATTCGAGCAGGCTCTCAACGAGGTGGTCCGCCGCCACGAGCCGCTGAGAACGATCTATCCAAACCGGGGGGGAAGCCCGGTCCAGGTGATCAAGCCTTTCGAGAAACTCACACTCCCTTTCGTGGATTATTCCGGGCTTCCCGAAAATGAACAAAACCAGGCCATCCGGCGTTATTTTTCCGAGCACGCCAGCCAGCCTTTCAACCTGCAGCAGGGGCCGGTAGTCCGTTTTGCCCTGCTGCATAAAACAATTAATGAGGATTACCTGTTCTTTAGTGCCCATCATATTGGATTTGACGCCTGGTCCCTGCAAATATTTTTCAGCGAACTGATGCAGTATTATGATGCCTTTCGCTCCGGGAGGGAACCGAACCTTCCCGAGCTGCCGGTCCAATATTCCGATTACGTGCTTTGGCAGAGAAAATGGATGAGCGGGGAGACGCTGGAAGCCTTTGTCGATCATTGGAAAAGCATCCTGGCAGGCGAATTGCCGGTGCTGGAATTACCCACCAATTACCCACGCCCAGCCATGCAGTCATACCGGGGCGCCAGGTATTATTTCCGCCTCCCACGGGGACTATCATCCCAGGTAAAAGAATTCTGTCAAAAGGAACGCCTCACCACGTTTCACCTGCTTTTGAGCGCTTATGCGGTGCTGCTGATGCGCTATTCAGGACAGGAAGATGTAATCGTCGGCTGCCCATTTGCCAACCGGTCACGCGGTGAACTGGATGGACTGGTGGGAATTTTCGTCAACACCCTGCCGATCCGTTTGAATTTGCGGGACAACCCCGTTACAAGAGATTTCCTGGACCAGGTTCGTAAAACCATGCTGGATGCATTCACCTGGCAGGCAGCACCATTCGAAGCGCTGGTTTCGGAGATCTCCCCACAGCGCGACCTGGGCCGCAACCCGGTCTTCCAGGTGGTCATAAACCTGAAAAATGTTCCCAAGCGGCATTCAGACCTCCAGGGGTTGGAGCTGGAAAATATTAAAATGGAGAATGCCCCCAGCCCATTTGACCTTTCCCTGGAATTCGATGAGGACGATGATGGAAATTTGAATGGGTCGGTCCAGTACAACCCGGACCTGTATGACGAGAACAGCATCATCCACCTGGTGGCCCATTACCAAAACCTGCTTGGCGAAATCATGGCAAAGACCGGGCAGCCCCTGTCTGAACTGGAAATGCTCACCTCCTCCGAACGACAACGAATTGTGATCGACTGGAACGAACTCCACGCGGATATTCCCCAGGTGTGCATCCAGGATCTAATCAGCGAGCAGGTCGAAAAGAACAAGGAAGCAGTAGCCGTTGAGTGCAATGGCGTCAAACTGACCTACGGAGAGGTTGAAAAGAAAGCCAATCACCTGGCACATTTCCTAAGGACCAAAGGGGTGGGAGCGGAATCCAGGGTGGGCATTTATTTACCGCGTTCCGAAAACATCGTTGTGGCGCTGCTGGCAGTGCTTAAGGCGGGAGGCGCTTATGTGCCCCTGGACCTAACATACCCGGCAGAGCGGACTGCATACATGATCGAGGATTCCAAGCCGGTTATCGTCATCACCCTTTCACATCTAACAAAGCTGCTCCCGGAGCAGGCCAATAAAATTTGCCTCGATAGCGAAGCGGCCACAATTGATTCCTGCGATGATGAGAAGCCTGTCTCCATCACCAATAACGACTCGCTGGTCTATATTATTTACACCTCGGGATCCACCGGCCGCCCCAAGGGGGCTATGAATATTCACAAGGGGATAGTCAACTACCTGACTTATATGAAGCGGGTATTCCAATTCAGCCCCGCCGACCTTATCATCCAACTCACATCGTTCTCCTTTGACATATCCGTTTTCGAGCTTTTTGGGACATTGTCCTACGGCGGCAAGGTGGTTTTAATGGATGATGCCCAAATGCGCGACCCTGATTTTATCAATGCAGCGGTGATCGAGCACCAAGCCACTTTCATCAGCTGTGTGCCCACGATGCTCAGAGCGCTGTGCGAGTCCGTATTGTCGGTGGGGAAGATGGAAAACCATTTGCGTTTAATTCTGCCCGGCGGCGAGGTATTGCGGGATGCGGACGTAGCGCTGGCACGCAAGGCTTTTAGTGATTCGGTGAAATTGGTTAACGAATACGGGCCGACAGAATGCAGCATCCTTCATACGACCTACGTGGTGCCTGACAGCCTTCCCAATGGGCTGCAAATTGTGCCCATCGGCAAGCCGATCGATAACGGACGCGCCTACGTCCTGGACCATTATTTACACCCGGTCCCCATCGGCGCGAAAGGAGAGTTATTTCTCGGGGGGGTGGGAGTTGGACGAGGGTACTGGAACCAGCCAGCCCTGACCGCTGAACGTTTCCTCCCGGACCCTTTCCGGTCGGGTGAAAGGATTTACCGCAGCGGTGACATCGTCAGGCAGCTCCCGGATGGGACCATCTGCTACCTGGGCAGGTCAGATGACCAAGTAAAGATCCGCGGCTACCGGGTGGAATTGGGAGAAATTGAAGCCGTGGTAAATGAGTTCCCCGGGATAAAGGATGCAGTAGTGATCTTATGGCGCAACGATGGATGCGAGACGCTGGCAGCCTATATCACCCTCCTGGAGGGGATCCAGGAACCAGACCGGGAAAAAATAAAATCCCACCTGGCGAATCGCCTGCCGTTCTACATGCTGCCAACCTCCATAACTGTGCTGAAGGAAATGCCGCTCACCCCCAACCGCAAGATCGACCGGCATGCCCTGCCTCGTCCGGATCGCGGGGATGTAAAAGATCGATATCTTGCTCCCCGCAACGAGATCGAATCCAGGCTTGTTTCGATCTGGAAGGAAGTGCTGGAGGTCGAGCAGGTCGGAATTCGGGACAATTTCTTTGAACTGGGCGGTCACTCCCTGATGGCTGTTCGCCTGTTTACCCGCATCCAGGATGAATTTGGAAAATCCCTGCCCCTGATGTTGTTGTTCCAGGATGGAACAGTGGAAGAAACGGCGAAGGCACTCTCGGGGGAAATATCCACCCATCCACAAGGGATCGTGCCGATGAAACCGGGCGGATCTGACGTGCCATTATTTATCATGTCGGCCGGTCTTTATATGCGCGAGTTGGCGCTTGCCATGACTCCGTCACGTCCGGTGTATGGAGTAAATTCGATGGAAGATGGTCAAGTGGTATACCGCAAATCGGTCCAGGAGACTGCCAGGATCTATTACCAAAACCTGGTGGGTTTCCACCCGGAAGGACCTTACCTGCTGCTGGGTCACTCTGCACATGGGTTCTTCGCCCTTGAAGTGGCACGGATGCTAATCGAGAATGGCCAAACCCTGGCATTCCTCGGATTACTGGATACTTTCCCTCCAGGTTATCAAGTGCACGTAAACATTATCGAGCGGGTAGCGATCTATGCCCGGAATTTTGAGGGGAAATCTTTTCGGGAAGCCCTGCAATTTTTGGGTGATTCGATCAAGCGTTTCACAGCCCGTTGGTTAAGCAAGGCAGGGATGGAAGAGAGAGTGTTCGAACACCTTGAAGAACAGGGGCAGATCAAAGAGGTGAGAAGCCTAATGCTGGAGTCCTACAAACCGGAACCCTTTACAGGGACGGTCACCATTTTATCTGCCACTGAGCGCCCCTCCTTCCTGAAAAAAGATCCCGTGGAACAATGGGGGATTACCTTAAAGGGGAAGCTGGACGTCATCCCCGTCCCTGGTGGGCACATGTCGATACTGCGGGCACCACTCGTGGCTGACCTGGCGAAACAGATCGAGTCCCTGCTGCCAACCAATAAAGATGATTAATGGAAACCTGGACCCTGTGCTCAAACCAGGGGAGGTCCATTTGTGGCTGTTCAACCTGGACCCCGCCTCCCTGAATTACCCGGATTGGGAAAACATCCTATCAGGAGAAGAGGTGGCACGCACGAAACGAACCATCTCGTCCATGGACCGGCGCCTTTTCACAGCCCGCCGGGTAATCCTGCGCCGATTGCTGGGGCTGTATTGCGGCGTGGATCCTGCCAGCATCTGCTATCAATCAAACCCGAATGGGAAGCTTTCCGTCCCTTCCTGCCGGATATCTTTCAACCTGTCGAAAAGCGAGTACAAGGTCGCCTGCGTGTTTACATTTGAGGGAGAAGTGGGGGTGGATATCGAGCAAATCCGCCCGCAGACAGAGCTTTCCTCCCTGGCGAGACAATTCTTTTCGGCGGATGAACTGGCGGGATTGCGCGCACTGCCGCCGCAAATCCAATTGGAAGCTTTTTATCACACCTGGACCCAAAAGGAAGCCTTTATTAAAGCAATGGGGATGGGGCTGAATTTTCCCCTGAAGTGATTTTTCGGTTTCCGTGGACCCAGCCCAACCAGGAGCACTGTTGTCGATCAGAGGCAGCCAGGAGGGATTCTCCAACTGGAAGATGATATGCACCATCCCCAATCCGGGATGGAAGGTGGCGGTTTGCATCCAGGTGGAACGAGAGATCGATCTGGTCGTATTCAAGCCGGATGTGGGAGATTTCATGACAAGTGCCTCTTCTGGAATAATGTCACACTCTGTATAATTGGTGTAAAGAAATGAAATGCGGAGGGAAGCATGACTGCTCAGTTAATTGACGGGAAGGCAATTGCACAGAAAGTGCGCGACGAAGTGGCCGCCCAGGTTGCCAAACGGACCGTGGCAGGAAAACCGCAGCCCACCCTGGCGACGGTGCTGGTGGGTGACCGGCCGGATTCGGCAGCCTACGTGGCATCCAAGGGCAAAGCCTGCGAGGAACTGGGAATGGGTTCCATCAGCCAGCACCTGCCCGGGGATGCCACCCAGGAGCAGGTGGAGACGCTGGTAAGACAACTGAACGCGGACAAGAAGGTCAATGGGATCCTGGTTCAACTGCCCATGCCGGCACAGATCAACGAAGAGCGGGTCCTTTCGCTGATCAGCATCGAGAAGGATGTGGACGGTTTTTCACCGCTCAACATCGGTCGCCTGGCGCAGAAAGGACGCGAGCCTTTGTTCGTGCCCTGCACCCCCTACGGCTGCATCTATCTGCTGGAACAGGCCGGGGTGAAAATCGAGGGAGCCAATGCGGTCGTGCTGGGACGCTCGAACATCGTGGGCATGCCGGCGGCATTGTTGCTCATCAGCCGCAACGCCACCGTCACCGTTTGTCATTCGCGGACGCGGGACCTGCCGGCCGTCATCCGGCAGGCTGACATCCTGATCGCCGCCATCGGGAAGATGCAGATGGTGCGCGGAGACTGGATCAAGCCCGGCGCGGCAGTCATTGACGTGGGGATCAACCCGGTCCCGGTGCTCAACCCGGATGGCACACCCGCCATCAGTGAAAAGACCGGAAAGCCCAGGCAAAAACTGGTGGGCGATGTGAACTTCGAGGAAGCGAAGGAAGTGGCAGGCTGCATCACACCCGTTCCGGGCGGGGTTGGCCCGATGACGATCGCCATGCTAATGAAAAATACCCTGCGCGCTTCCGAGATCCAGTACCCATAAGTGAAATCGAACTGAAGACAGCCCCGCCCGGAAAAACTCCCAGGCGGGGCTGATTTATTTTGTCTTTCACCATATTGAATTATTCGTACTTAAAACGCCAGATCCCAACTACGAAGAAAACTGACGCAAAACCGAGCAGGATACCCGCCACAGGCAAAACCCCAGCCACGCTTTGCCCGCGTAAAAGGATATCGAGCATGCCCTGCATGGCCCAGGTGGTGGGAAGGATTTTGACAATATTTCGTGCAACCTGGGGGAATAGCTCAATCGGGTACCAGCACCCGCCCAGCAACGCCATGACCATGCCGAGCATGATACTCAGTCCGGATGCCTGTCCCTCGGTTTTAACAAAGGTGCCGAGCATGGTACCCATGGCAGCCGCGGCCAGCGCCGAGGCCGTCAGCATGACCGCGAGCGCGGCCGGGTTCGCGGCCCAGTTAACCTTCATCACCAGTGCGCCAAAGATCACCAGCAGGGTCATCTGCACCAGCGCCCAGAATACGTTGCCGAGAATGGACCCCAGCAGGAAGGTACCCTTGCCGGTGGGAGTGGTCAGCAGGCGGCGCAGCGTGCCTCTCTGGCGCTCGTAGGCAAACGCGCTGGAGATCCCGATCAATGGGATGAATACCCAGGTGATCATCTGCCCGGCCGAAGAGTTGGCGCGGGGGTCATACTGGATCGGATCCTTCGTCCCACCCAAAACGACATTCACCCGGTCAGGCGCGGCGTCCACCAGGGATTGTGAACTTCCCAGGGCGAGGTCGAAATAAGCCTGCCGGTCCACGTCCGAGGCGAAGGGGCGGATCTTTTCGGCTTCGGTCACGGCGTCTTTGGCGATGCTGACCGCGCTGCCCAGCCGGAACAGGACCGCCTGCACGGCGCGCTCGGCAGCCTGTGCATTCAGATTGTCCGGCACCTGGCGCAGGTCAAGCACAATTTTACCGGTGCGGAGAGTTCTGGCGGTCACAATCCGCCGGGATGACCAGCAAGGCCGCGGCGTTGCGGGCACTGAATTCGCTCTCGGCCTTATCCAGCGCCAACAAATCCGGGCGCACGGTTTCTGATTTGCCCAGTTCGGTGATGACCTGGACAGAAAGGGAAGACTGGGCCTGGTCCGCGACCAGCAGGCGGATGCGGTTGTCCCCCCCCTGGAAGCCGGTCCCGCCGGCCAGGATGAATGTAAAGACGATCGGCAGAATGAGGAAGAAGAGCATTTCGGACCTGCTCGAAAAGCGCAGGATGGTGTCCTTCCAGATGATGTTGAATATTTTCTTCATGACACCCTCATTTCTTCGCGAACGAACGGCGGCTGAAGATCAGGATGGACACGACGAACAACGCCACCCCCATAACAACCAGTCCAAGCAGCGGAGCACCCAAGTCCGAGAGCGAACCACCCAGTCCCAGGGTGGTAAACCCGTCCAGCCCCCAGGCATTGGGGGTGATCTTACTGAACACCTGGAACCAGCCCGGCATGATGCTGACCTGGATGAAAGAACCACCCAGGATACCAAAAATGAGCATGATAGCTGTCCCAATGGAGCCCACCTGACCAGGTGTGCGCGCCAGGGATGTAAGCAGCATCCCCCAGCCGGTGGCTGCGAATACCGCCGACAGGACGAGCACAAGCATGCCAAGCGGGTCGCCCCATTGGATACCGAACAAGGCCGAACAAGCTACGATCAGGATGAGCATCTGCACCACCCCGGTGATATAGACGCCGAAGATCTTGCCGATCAGTACCTGGGCACTGCTGGTGGGCGAAACAAGCAGGCGCGGCAGGGTGCCGAGGGTCTGCTCCGCAAGAATCGACCGCCCGCCATTGCTGACCGTGTACATCAGGAACATAAGCGCCATCCCAGGAGCCATGTAAGCCATCGGGTTGAAGGGTTCCTGAGCCTGTCCGGATTGCCCGGATTGAAGCGTGATGGCTGGCGTATAATCCGCCCCGGAAGCCTGACGCTGGCCAATCTCAGAGGCGATAGCGCTGACCTGGTCGGGTGTGATCAAACCGGCCGCCAGCATCTGGGTGACCACGACCTGGCCACCCACCCGTCCGGTCTCGACCCGACTGATGAATTCTTCGACAATCGACTGGATCACTCCTGCGCTGACCGGTGAGAGCGGGTTTTTGTAGACCTCGATCTGAAGGACCTCTGCAGAGGGCGCCTGGTTGTGCGGAGGAATGATATTGTCTGTAAAACCCGACGGGATGATGACCGCCGCCACAGCTGTCCCGGCTTCGATCTGTGCACGCGCTGCCGCAGGGTCACTAACCAGTGCAGGCGCCACCAGGTCAGCCAGGTCTGGAGATTGGAACAGGTCCACCAGCGCTTTTCCCAACCGACCTTCATCCTGGTTCACGAGGATGAGCTGGATCTGCCCGATGCCGCTGGTATTGGATCGTCCAAACGCCCCGGTGACAAACCCCAGCCCGAGGGTCAGCAGGAAGGGCGCCAGGAGCATGAAGATCAGGGCGGGCCTGTCGCGAAAGACAAGTTTCAGGTCTTTAAAGCCGATGAGGAATAGTTTTTTCATGGGTTGTGTCCGGAAATTGAATCCCTAATCCCGCAAAGCCCGCCCCGTCAGTTGCAGAAAGACGGCTTCCAGGTTGGGCTCGCGCATGTCCACCGAGTGGATCTTGATTCCCAATTCATTCGCCCGGGACACTGCCGGGGCGAGGGCTTCTTCCGCTTCGGGGACAATGACCGTCACGGTGTGGTCGCTCACGTCGGCTTTCATCACTCCATCCAGTGTCCTGATGGCGGCGGCCAGGAGTTCTGGATCGCCGTTCTCACCGACATGCAGGATGAGCGTTTCCATCTCGCCGACCTGTTTGGTCAGTTCGGACTGGGTGCCCAGGGCGATCAGTTCGCCGTGGTCAATAATTCCGACCCGGTCCGAGAGCTCCGCAGCTTCTTCCATATAATGGGTGGTGTAGAGCACGGTCATGCCCTGTTTGTTCAGTTCTTTTACCGAGTCGAGGATTGCGCGCCGAGATTGCGGGTCGATGCCGACGGTCGGCTCGTCCATGAAAAGCAGTCTGGGTTTGTGCAGCAAGCCGACGCCAATGTTGACCCGCCTCTTCATGCCGCCTGAATAGGTCTTGACCCGCTGCCTGGCTTTTTCGGTCAGACCGATCTGTTCCAGCACCTCGTCAACGCGGGCGGCAAGGGTTTTGCCAGAAAGTCCATACATCTGTCCCCAGAAGACCAGGTTCTCACGCGCGCTCAGGTCTTCATATAGCGCCAGGTCCTGGGGGACCACACCGATCAAATTGCGGACCGCCATCGGCTCCTTGGTGATCGAATGACCGCCAACGGTGGCGTCGCCGCCGGTAGGAATATAAAGAGTGGAGAGCATCGAGATGGTGGTGGTCTTGCCGGCTCCATTGGGACCGAGCAGGCTGAAGATCTCCCCCTCCTTGATATCGAAAGATATGCCTTTCACTGCCACGAAATCGCCAAATTTCTTGACCAGGTTTTTTACTTCGAGAATGGATGGCATGCTTTTCCTCCCGATGAAAGATTGTTATCAACTCTTAACGCACATTATTAAAACAAGTTGCGCGGCAGTGTTGAGGTGTTTTTATATTATACAAATATTACGGGTGGAGGAACATCATCAATACTTGGAACGATCACGTGCGCGAGCTGTACCGCTCTGCCAGGCGCGCGAGCCTCCCGGCAATATTTCCCACCCAGCTGTCCGGGACTCCGTCGACCGCCCTGGATTGCAGGCGCAGGTCCACCGGGTCATTGACATAATCCACAGCCATGAAACAGCCTTCCATAGTCAGGGCAATTTCGGTCGAGAACAAATGCAGCCGGCACACCAGGGCAATCCGGCGCGCCACCTCGTACAGACCGCGCAGTCCGAAACGGAATCTTTCCTCCGCGCTCACCCGGGTATAAACGTGCGTGTGCTGGTCCCACCAGCAGGGGTAGACCGCCCCGTCGCAGACCAAAACGCGGAACCATGCAGGACGTCCATCCAGGATCCTCGGGTTGACATGCGCCTGCAGGAGATATTTTTCGCCCGGGTACTGCCAGCGCGTGGAGTGCACCTGTTCCAGGGAATTGGCATCCAGGATCACTCCTTCGCCGCCTCCCATGGAGGCCGGTTTGATGGCGAACCTCCCGCCCAGCGGACTCAGGTCGACCTGTGCCAGGTCGGGTCGTTCCTGGCATGATGAGAGCAGGATGGTGTATGGCGTATCCAGCCTGCGGCTGACGAATTCGAGGTGCATGGTGGCTTTGTCCGCGGACCAAAGCGTCATTTCCTGCGGGTTGATCCGAAAAACCCCGGACCGGCGGGCATGGTCCACCAGGGGCTGGAAGTGTGAGTCGGACTCAGACGCCCGGTCGAAGAAACAGGCGAAGGAAGTGTCCCCGTTTTCAATGTCCGCCAGTGTGGAATCCAGTTTTTCGGGTGTGACCGAGAAAAACGTCAGACCAATTTTCGCACAGGTGGATTCGAGCAGGCGCACGAAATCAGCATCATATTCCCAGTTCCAGGCGAGACAAAGGTCGTAGCGGGTCATCCTACTGGCATTATAAAACCGAAAATGGAAATCGACCAAAGAAAAACCCCGCCTTGCGGCGGGGTCCTTGGTATTGTTCAATAAGGTCCTATTGAGAGGGACCAGCAGGCTGAGTTCTAGCGTTCAACTCTCGGCTTGGCAATGTTCACTTTCAACTCGTGTTCGCTCAGGGAGTAGGCGTTGAACATGCTGATGGCTTTGTCGGCGTCTGCCTGGGCGGTCATCGTGACGAAACCAAAACCCTTTGACATGCCGCTATCGCGATCCTTGATGATATCGACCGCAGTAACAGCCCCGGCCTGGGTGAACAGGGTGTTCAGCTCTTCCGAGGTGGTCGATTTATTCATGTTTCCGACATACAGTTTTACGTCCATTTTGTACTTCTCTCTCCGGCACGGCCGGGTAAAAAATGACCGCCAGCCCCATAACAGGGCCGGCGGCAAGTTGCACCACACAAAACCAGTTATCCAATTTAAAACTGATGGAAAGAGTGTAACACACATAAGCTGTGCAGACGCGTGACTTGCCTCGGACAAAGCACTTGTCTTTTCATTGGTTTGCTTGTACAATATAAGACAAATGTTCTACAAAATGCCGTGATAATGGCAAGGACGGACAATGGCTTTGAACTACCAGCAGGTTTTGGACAGGGTCAAACAAATCGGGTTGGGGGCGCGGGCACGCCAGCAAAACCTGGAAGACCTGCGCCAGCGGGCTCGTCAATTACTGGAGTCCCAGGCAGATAAAGGGGCAGAGCTGCGGGACAAGGTGGAACGCGCCCGCCAGGCAGACTCCACCATCCGCTGTGCACTCCCATTGGGAGAGCTTCTGGACGTTTCCATCCCGGAACCCGCACTTCAGGACAACGTCACGCTGATCGCCGCAGACGGGTCACAGATTCTCCCCGACCGTCACGCGGCTCTCCTGTATTCCCTGGTAAATGTGGGTGCCATCGTCATGCAAACCGGCTCGGGGCAAACCCCGGAGATCTTCACCGACAGCAGCCTGCTTTTTGCGGACGAACTCTACACCGAGACCGGTACGGTCAGCGAGGAAGCCATCGAGCAGCGCCGGGATATCGCCGAGCGCCGTAAGCTGCTCGAACTGGCACCGGACCATCCTTCCCCGGTGCTTGCTCTCACCGATGGTCCGGTGGAGCTGTGGGGAGGGAAAAACGCCGGTGAAGATGATTACCGGAAAAATCTCGAAATCCATAAATCCGTCCTGTCGCAACTGCAGGAAAAAAACGTAATCGTTGCCGGTTACGTGGATAAGCCGGGCGCAGACCTGGTCATCCGAACGCTGGAAATCGCCGGATTCTCCAGCCCCGACGAATTAAAGAACGTCCGCAGGCTGCACCCGCTGCGAGGGGTGACCGACCGCTGGCTGTACAACTTCCTGCCCGCGGGACATCGCTCCGCCGTATTCGGTATGCAGTCCAGTTCACGCCTGCAATACACGGGCGACCTGGCCTTGCATTTTTTCTACCTGAACGTGGGGGTTGAAAACCACACCTATCTTGTGAGGGTCGAATTCCCGCGCTGGGTGGCGGAAGATCCCGGTAAATTGGCACTGCTGCATGCTTCCCTGCTCCAGCAGTGCCGGGTGATGGGGGCACGTCCCTACCCTTATATCCTGCATCGCGCCCATGAAATTGCCGTGGTGAAATTCGAGGATAAAAAACAGGTCGAGCAAATGCTGGACCTCGAATTACGCCGCAGCGGCGTTGAGGTGGATGCAGAATCAAATAAAAGCGTGACTCATGCCCTGCAGGGAAAGATAAAAAGGTAGTCGAACGGGAGACACGATGGACGATGTAAAAATCATCAGCATGACTGAATCCGATTTGGGGAAGGTCCAAATGTTTTGCGGGCACTCGCCCACCTACCGGCGCGGCTATGAATCCAAAATGGAATGGCTGCGGGCACGCCTGGCTGAGGGGATGCGCTACACGCTCCTGCAGGTTAATGGGCATAATGCCGGGTTAATTGAGTACATTCCAGGCGAGTACGCCTGGCGTGGTGTGGGCGCACAGGGATACCTTTTCATCCATTGCCTCTGGGTGATCGGCAGGAACCGGGGCCACGGGTATGGGCGCATGCTGCTCGAAAGCTGCCTGGCGGATGCCCGCGGGACGAATGGTGTGGCGGTGGTGGTCAGCAAGTCGCACTGGCTGCCCACGCCCAAGCTTTTCCTTAAAAACGGATTCGAACCAGCAGACCAAGCCGGACCGTCCTCCATACTGCTTGCCAGGCGCTTCAACCCGGATGCCGCCCTGCCGCTCTTCAAGAAACCTGACGTGAAGGTACCGTGGGGGTTGACGGTATATCACAGCGATCAGTGCCCCTATACACAAAACGTGCCGGATATCACGATGAAGGTCGGCGAGGAGTTGCACATCCCCGTGAATATCATCCGCGTGGAAAGCGCCAGGGCCGCCCAGCAAGTCCCCTGCTCCTATGGGACCCTGGCGTATTTTTATAATGGCGAATTCCTTGAATATCGCCCGGCTGGGACAAAGAAATTGCTGGAATTGCTCGAACCGAAGTGTGCAGAATAAATTGGAGGGCTAATGGAATCAATCCAAATTGGACATTTATTGCATTCTAGTTCTTCTGAATTCGTGGCCGGCTGCTCGGTCTCACAAGCGGAAACCCCGGCTTTTGGCACGCTGGTGCGCGCCCCCTGGTTGAGGGTTACAGCGTTTACGGGTTGATTTACGACATCCACATCGAGGACGACGGGCTGGTGCGCCAACTCGTGACAGCCGGGAACATCACCCCGGAGGTGATGCACGATAACCGCGAGCGGCGTATTGTGCCAGTGGAAATGTCGGTGCTGACAGTAGGCTATGAACAGGATGGGGTGATCTCCCACCTGCTGCCTCCCCGCCCGCCGCTTAGCCTGGATGTGATCACCTTGTGCCCGGACCATGAACTGGCGAAGTTTACCGGTGCCGGGAAATTTGGCTATTTCCGCCACATCCTGCAGGCAAAGGATATCCCGATCGGCGAACTGCTGGCGGCGCACATCCAGCAAGTGAAACAGAAAACGAAGGATGAAAAGTGGGTGGCGCAAGCCACCCAGGAATTGATCACCCTGCTGCGGGACGACTACCCAACGCTGATGTCCGTGCTGGGTGCGATGAGCGAAATTTTTTAACCACGACGGACACAACGGGACACACTAAAAGTTAAATCATTCGCGACTTTGTGCCTTCGTGTTAGAGAATAATATCTATGACTAAACATAAATCAACAAAGACTTCTGCTTTCGGCTCTCCCGGTCGGATTGGACATGACTCGTCCACCTTTTACGCCGGTAAACTTTACGACCACCAGCTCATGGGGCGGGAAGTGGAATATGTTGAAAATCCGATCCCGGCAGAATCGCTCGACAGCATATTCTGCCATTCCGCAGAGGCGATGACCGAACTCCCGGACTGCTCGGTACACCTGATGGTCACCTCCCCTCCCTATAACGTTGGCAAGGAATACGACGAAGACCTGCCGCTGGAAGATTACCTAGCATTTCTGCAGCGAGCCTGGAAGGAAACACTACGCGTGCTTGTCCCCGGGGGGCGGATGTGCATCAATGTGGCAAACCTGGGACGCAAACCGTACATCCCGCTGCACGCCTTTATCCTGGAGCAGGCGATCGAACTTGGCTTCCTGATGCGCGGCGAGATCATCTGGAACAAAGCTGCCAGCGCCTCCCCTTCCACAGCCTGGGGCAGCTGGAAATCAGCAGGCAACCCGACCCTGCGCGACGTGCATGAGTACATCCTGGTATTCTGCAAAGACACCTTCAAACGCCAGAACCCCGACAAGCGTGAAAACACCATCACCCGGGACGAATTCCTGGAATACAACAAGTCCGTGTGGAATTTCGCCGCAGAACCGGCGCGCAAGATCGGACATCCCGCCCCTTTCCCGGTTGAACTGCCGAGACGTTTGATCCAGATGTACTCTTTCAAAAATGAGGTGGTTTTGGATCCCTTCATGGGCAGCGGTCAAACGGCGATCGCGGCGATTAGAAGCGACAGACATTATATTGGTTACGAAATTGAGGAAAAATACGTCGATCTGGCTAACAAGCGAATTAAGGAAGAGAGACAATCATGAAAATCGATTCCGTTGTGCGATGTGACGATTTCCGCTGTCTCGATACCCGGCATACCAGTTACCTCGTTCCCAAACTCGACATTGATCCGGCGAAGGTTTCCATCATCCTAATCTCCGAAGCCAGCCCGGAAAACCCCGCGGATCACTATTACGGCGGCTCAGAAGCGCTCTTTACCCGGACCACCCTATTGGCTTTCCAGGATGCGGGGGTAAAAGTGCAGTCGGTGCAGGAACTTCTCGATCAGGGAATTTACATGACCACGGCGGTTAAGTGCGGCAAGACCGGCTACGGCATTGCCACCGACAGCATCGCAGCGTGCTCGCTCCTGCTCGAAAAAGAGATCGCCTTGTTCCCAAATGTTAAAGTATTCCTGCTGATGGGCGACGTTGCCATTAAAGCCATCAACATGATCGCCAAAAGGAATAGCGAGCCGCGTGCCATCCCCGCAGGATCGACCTACAAGATCCGCGGCGGGGAGTTCTGGTTCCGCGGCGGACGTGCCCTGCCATCATACGTTCAGGCAGGACCGGCGTTCTTGGTGGAGAAATCCAAACGACGAATGATCGCCGAAGATATCCGTACTGCATTGATGATTGTTAATTGATGAATGATGATTGATGTGAAAGACGCCGTCCCCAGCGGCGAGGACGCCGTTTAAAGCAATTATTATTTCGGGAGAGCAAAATGGAAATCCATCCGATCGGCTATATCATAGGTGGCGGGCTGAAAGAATCGTTCCGCGCCCGGCTTACCGTCCCCGCCCAGGAAGTGCAGGAGGGCGCCTTTGTCGTCATCGAATCAGGCAACTGGCAATTTTATGGACTGGTGACCGACCTGCAACTCGGCGCAACAGACCCGCGCTTTGCCGATGAACAGACCGAGGACCGCATGCCACCCGCGCTGGCCCAAGCCCTGCAAGGTCAGACGTTATTTACCAACCTCGAAGTGCTGCCTGCCCTGATGCTCGAGCGCGGTCCCGAGCCCGGGTCTCCGGAGTACAAGGACTGGATGAAGAAGAACGCCGATAACCCGCCGCGCCCGGTACCGGTCAAGACCGTGCCGCCGCATCACACCCCGGTGCGCATGGCATCCGAGGGCGACATTGCAGAAATTTTCGGGGACCCAGCCGATAAGGGCAACTTCGTCATTGGCATCACCCGCGAGCAGGGACATCCAGTCTGCATCAACCTGGACAAGTTCGTCCAACGGTCGGCGGGCGTATTCGGCGCCACCGGGACCGGGAAATCGTTCCTGACCCGTATCGTACTGGCCGGGTTGATGCACCAAGCCGAGGCCTGCGTCCTGGTTTACGACATGCACAACGAGTACGGCTACGACGACACCGCATCCGACACTGGTCTGCGCGTGACCGGGTTGAAGACCAAGTTCGCGAGCCGGGTGAGGGTGGTGGGTCTGGGAGCCGGGACGACCATCCGCACCCATACCCCAGACTTCCACCTGGAGATCGCCATGGCGGATATCACCGCGGCCGACATTGAGCTACTGACGCGCGAATTGAATCTTAAAGAAACAACGCCCACCACCCTGCATGCCCTGACCACCTCTTTCGGCAGGGATTGGTTCCGGCATTTCAAAGGCATGAACCGCGACGAGGTGGAAGTGGAAGATGAGAAGACCGGCAAGGTCAGGAAGGTGCCGCATCCCGACAGCGTGGCAGCCTGGGCAGACGATGCGGGGGTCAACGTGATGGCTGCCGAGGCCCTGCACGACAAGCTGCGCCGCCTGTTTGACAAGCAGTATATTGTCGAGAAACCAGCAACGGATTCGGTCGTCGAGATCATCAAGTCGCTCGAAGATGGGAAGCACGTCATCCTGTCGTTCGGGCAGACGTACGAAACCGACCTGGATTACCTACTGGTGAGCAACCTGCTGACCCGCAAGATCAAGCAGGTCTGGGAAAACAAGACGAACGAATTTCGATCCCAAGGAAAAAATGAGCCGCGGCAGCTGGTCATCGTGGTGGAGGAAGCCCACAAGCTGCTCAACCGCGAGATGGCGGGGCAGACCACCTTCGCCAGCATCGCCCGGGAAATGCGAAAATACTACGTCACGCTGCTGATCATCGACCAACGCCCGTCGCAGATCCACGACGAGGTCATGTCGCAGCTGGGCACGCGCATCTCCGGCTGGCTGGGGGACGAGGACGATGTGCATGCGGTGCTCTCAGGCTTATCAGGGCGCGACTCCCTGCGCGGCATGCTGGCGCGCCTGCAACCAAAAGAGGAGGTGCTCCTGCTGGGCTGGGGTGTGCCGATGCCGCTGCCGATTAAGTCCAGGCGGTATGACGATGAATTCTGGAGTGAGCTGCTTGGCGGTGGAAAGATGAAAGACGAAGCGCAGCGGATGAAAGAGTTGGGATACAAATGAGTCTTATAGCATTCCCCAAAGGGAAGGAACACTGCCAAGAGTATTCGTTCCTCAAATATTTAGAATTTTTCACGTGAATTCTTGTTGAAAAACCCGCCTCTCGCCAAGGTCTTCAGGAAAGATTAGAAACCTTCGCACGCGGGTCATTGGCATGGCGAGACTGAGTAAATGGACGAACATCCAAAATCGGGAGCAAATACTGCCCCCTCCAAAATGGCTCCATAAGGAGATTTAATCATGTCAGCAAAACGCCACCTGGCGGCACGGGTCATCGTGATGATGATCCTGACCCTGCTTGCCCTTCAATTCGAACTGGGCATGACGGTCAACGTCTCAGATCCCAAAGCGATTCCCCCCTTCGGCTTTTCCCTGAATGGTGTTTCGAATGCCCTCAACCAGGTGGGAGTCCCGGCTGTGGTGCATGCCGCGCTGGGAGTCTGGCTGGTTATTTTTTCGGTTGTCAACCTCATTTTCGCTTTGCGGACCGGAGTCCGAAGCGTCCAGATATTCGGCAGCCTGGCTCTCCTGACCGTGACCCTGGCAGCTGTTACCGGGCTGCTCTTTACCCTTTCTGGATTTCAAATGGATGGATATACCGAGGGGATGGCAACCACTTTCCTGCTTGCCTTCAGTTTCTATTTCATGGAGCTCTATTTCATGAAGCCGGCACCAAATATACTGCACGGGTAAGTTCCCCGCCATTGTCATGGCCGGGATATTATTCCAGCGTTAAAAGACCGTCCTCAAAACCATCCTTGATATGCCATATGTTCCCAGCTTGCTGCCGGGAGCGATGCCAATTGGGTTGGTTCAAACCGATGAACTTTATGAACTCATATAGCAAGCCCGTTGTTTGATTATCTGTTATTTCACAAAGTCAGGGTACAATTTGCCATCTTGCATCCTCGGAGTGTTTCATGGAAAATAAAAAAACCGGTCTGCGAAATTTACCCATTAACGTCTGGATCGTTACCGCCACCTCGTTCCTAACGGATATTTCCTCCGAGATGATCGTATACCTGATACCGCTCTTCCTGGCAAATGTGTTAAAGGCCGGGACGGCGGTGATTGGTCTCATCGAGGGACTGGCTGAGACGACCGCCAGCATTATGAAGATCTACTCGGGAGCGCTCTCGGACAAACTAGGCAAACGGAAATGGATCACCGTGGTGGGTTACGCCCTTTCAACCATCGCCAAACCGTTCATGTATTTCGCCGGGACCTGGGAGTGGGTTTTAGGCGTGCGTGTGGCCGACCGGCTGGGAAAAGGCATCCGCACCGCACCGCGTGATGCCCTGGTGGCGGGGTCGATCGACGAGAAACAGCGCGGACTGGCTTTTGGCCTGCACCGGGCGGGCGATACCGCCGGCGCTTTCTTCGGACTCATGATCGCGGCCTTGATCGTATGGTTGACCCAGGCCGGGGCGGTAGACCTAACCGGTCGCACCTTCAGGATCGCCGTACTGGCAAGCATCATCCCGGCAGTCCTGGCGGTGATCGTGCTGGCCATCTGGGCACGAGATGTGGCCTCGGACCGCAAATCTACTGCACCCATCCTCAGCATGAAAGGCATGGACAAACGATTCAAAGCATTCATGCTGGTACTGGTTTTGTTCACGCTGGGAAATTCATCTGACGCATTCATCATCCTGAGAGCCCAGGAGCGCGGCCTGGACGTGCTCCAGATCATGCTGATGCTGATGACCTTCAACCTGATCTACTCCGTCCTGGCGGGACCGCTGGGAGCGCTCTCCGATAAAGTCGGACGCCGCCGACTTATAATTGTCGGCTGGATCGCATACGGCCTGGTCTATCTCGGGTTTGCCCTTTCCCGGACCGGCTGGCAGATCTGGACCCTCTTCGGACTTTACGGGATCTACTACGCAGCCTCGGAGGGTTCCGCCAAGGCCCTGATCGCGGACCTGGTGCCTTCCGAGCGACGCGGGACTGCTTACGGTCTGTACAACGCTGCAATCGGGCTGACGGCATTCCCGGCCTCAGCCATCGCCGGCGTATTATGGCAGGGGGTGTTTGGCTGGAAGGGCTTCGGTCCTGCCGCACCGTTCTATTTTGGAGCGGGACTGGCACTCCTGGCGGGAGGGTTGTTCTGGAGACTGGTACCGGCTAAACAATAAGGGATCTTTCGATTATTATCGAAACGAGTGACGCTTAATCCGTCACTCGTTTCGATTTTTATCTATTTCAACCCCACCACCTCGTATACACCCACCGGACCACTTTTTCCTTTCACGTGCAGCGGGAAATGCGGGTTGGCTTGAACTTCCTTTTTGACGCGCTCGTAAGCTGCCTTGCTGATCAGGATCTGATTCCGGGCAGCGTTCTCCTGGATGCGCCTGGCGGTATTAACTGCATCACCAATGGCGGTGTATTCAAGGCGCTTTTCCGTCCCGATCCAACCCAATACTGCTTTACCACAGTGAATACCCACTCCGAAGGACAGATGCGCTTCAGGGGGGAGTTCAGCGTGGAGTTTACGAATGGCAGACCTCAATCCGAGGGCGGCGCGAACAGCCCGCAAGGTGTGGTCAGGTTGGGGAAGCGGGGCATTGAACCAAGCCATCACCGCGTCGCCAAGAAATTTATCCACCGTGCCCTGCTGGGCCAAAACCGCATCGGCCCCGGCAGCCAGGTAGCGGTTTAATATTGCCACCAGGTCTTCGGGAGAATGCTTCTCGCTGAAACTGGTGAACCCCCGAATGTCGGCAAACAAGGTGGTTATTTCACTCTGCTGCCCGCCTATATGCGGACTATCAGGATCGAGGTGATCGAGTACTGCCGGGGAAACCATGCGCTCGAGCAACCGGTGTTGAGCCTCCAGTTTTTTACGTTCAGTCATGTCATCCAGAACGATGGCAACACCCTGGGTTGACTGATCAGCATCCTTAAGCGGCGAGAGATTGAGCCTCCAGTCCACCGTGCCGCGACCTGGCATGCAATGAGTTATCTCAAGACCCATCACCGAACGGTCCGTTTCCCGAACCTTATTAAGATGTGCACGGAGATCCCCAACACAAGTGGACAGTACTTCATCCAGACGGCGACCAATGATATCGGAAATTTTATAACCCAGGATCCCTTCTGCGGAGCGATTGCAGAGCGTTATCCTTTCGGTGATATCTGCGGTAATGACCCCGCTGGCAATGGAGGTAAAAACGTTATCCATCAGGTTCTTTAGGCCGCGTACCTCGTCCAATGTTTGGCGAACGGAGGCGAACAGGCGCGCATTCTCAATGGCAATGGCTGCCTGGTTAGCAAAGACCTTCAACAGATCCCGTTCTGCTTCATTAAAAATACCGGAGCGAATACGGTTATCAGCGTAGATAACCCCGATAAGTTCTGTTTTTGCCTGCAGCGGCACGCAAAGAATGGAGCGCAGGTTGTATGCAACAATGGACTCCTGGCCTCCGAAACGAGGGTCTTCCTGGGCATTGGTGGTGAGCACCGGTTCACAGGTGGCTATCACCCGGTCGATTATGGTGCGACTGATTTCGAACTCATTTGGATTAATCGATTCGCGTTCCCAATTACGGGCTATGTGCGTCACCATTTGCCCCTGGGAATCCCGAAGCATCAGGAAACCACGCTCTGCGTCAGTCAATCGAATAATGGTATCCATGACCAATTGCAGAACTTCATCCAATTCCAGGCTGGAGTTGACAGCCTGGGTGGTATTCGCCAAAGCGAGCAGTTTTCGCCGCTCATCTTCCACAGTAATCACCTGCCGGCTGACTTTGAAAAGTGTGCTTTCAAGGCTGGATAGTTTTTCCAAAGTACCCGCGGGCAGGCTGGCACCACCATTTTGAAGGGAGGTGCGCATTTGACCGGTCAACTTACTTAAGGTCAGGATTTGTTCATTTATTGAAAGTGGGGATTCCTTGCTCATATAGCACCAAGTTTACCCCAAATGGGGATCCCAGCCACAATCTCAAGCAAAATATCAGTCTGACTTTCGGGAAAACTTAAGCAGAATTGATTCTCGAAATGCAGCTACGCGTTTGCCCCAAGCGAGGCGCAATGCCCTGCGGCGTATCATGTTACCGGCATGGCGTGCAACAGGCAGATTGAAGTGCTTCTGACTGAAGAGCGCGTGCTGATATTCCCGTAAAAGGGTGTCGATGTCATCAGCCCCTGCAGGCAGGTAGCGGGATAGAATGGCAGATGCCTCTGCTGGAGTCTGGGCTGGCGTGGCTTCTGCACCCAGCCAGCGAAGACTTTGAAAAATGACGCTAAAAAACCGCTCGATCGGACTGAGGCTAGATGAAAAAGCCCAGTGCTGCAACCAGATGGGAGGATTGATGGATAGACGGGCATAAATATCGGTCAAAAATACCGGTATGGGTTTTAAAGAAACACGGCGGGTGCGACGGAAAACTTTATCCAGGAACCCTGAAATGTAAGCCACAACTCCCGCAGCAATAATTGCCACCAGAAGAATGAATAACCAAAATAAGCGCAGCAATGAATTTGCAGAGGACCCTGTTCCTGAGCCTGATCCTTCCGCTTGAAGGGGGGTGGGGGTATGCCCTGTCGAGTCCTGTCCGCCATTTTGGGTTGCATTAAATGGTTCTTCGGTCGGTGCCGGATTACCGGAAGCACGGTTGAGTACAGGCTGACTGCTGGTGGGTTCGAATTCCACCCAGCCAATCCCAGGGAAATAGACTTCCGGCCAGGCATGGGCATCTTTCTCGAGGATGGTGTACTTGTCGGGCGGTTGATACTCCCCCTCTGCAAACCCCACCACCATGCGGGATGGGATGCCAAGGCTGCGCAGCAGGATCACTTCAGCGGTGGCATAATAATTGCAGAAACCCTTGCGCGTATCAAAAAGGAACCAAACCAATGGATCAGTCCCGTCCTGGGGGACATCCACCCTGGTCGAGTATGTAATTGCATCACGGAGGTATTTCGTTACTGCGATCGCCTTATCGTAGGGTGTATCAGCATCACTGGTAATTTTCCGGGCTAATTCGGTGATTCGGGGAGAAAGGTTTTCAGGTAATTGCAGATAGTGATCCCGAACCCAGGCAGGGTAAATCACCCCCGCCTGCTGAAGTTGAAAAATTGTCGGGTTGTAAATGCTGGCATGGACAACATATTGTTCGCCAATCAAAATGGGCGGGTCGGCCCGGATCATAAGCGGATCTATGGCGTTGCCCTCTGCGGGAGTGAATGTCAACACTGACGGACGGCTCACCCAAAGAGGATGGGCAGGCGTGACCAACAGACCCAAATATACCCGGGAGGTGGAAAAAATAAATTCGCTTCCAGGAGCATGCAATTCGGCCAACGGTATGGAAGGCTGATCAGGAGTGAAAGGTTCTGTATAGGCGTAGACACTTTCCCATTGGTTATTCACATACTGATCGTAAGCGCGCACCCGCCAATAGTAACGATCTGCTTTTCCAAGTAGAGGAGCACTTATCCGTAAATAGATTTTGTCGCTGGTCGATGCATTTTGACCCAGGGGAAGTGTATCGCCGTAGAAATCGACGATCGTTCCTGGTTGACTTCCCTTTAATCCAAAAACAGCATTGCCCAGATCATGGCGCAGCTTTTCCAACGGCCGGGTGATATTCTCCCAGGCAACCTTGGCAGCCACAACCGGTCTCCCGGTGGCAGGGGTCAACCAGGCAACAATCACAAGAACCAAGGCAGCAACCGGGATGGCAATGTTTATATCGGTCCATGACTCAGCAGAAAACGAGACGCGCTGCGCCTTCCAAAAAAGACGCTTGCGGACATAGGTCAGACGCCCGAGCAACAGCAAAGACAGAAAGGCAAATATTGCCAGGATTATTACGCTATCCCCCACACCAGAATTATATAGCTGGATGACGAACAGAATAATTCCTGCTGGCAGGACAGAGCTGGCAAAATCCCCCCGCTTAGTCAAGGAATAGCCTGCCACGACACTGACGAGCCAAAATCCAAGCCCAGCAAAAATCACAAAAAGTATGGTGTCGGGTACCGGTTGAGCAGATATGAACTGGAACAGACTGGTTCCCAGCCGCCCGGAAAGGTTGAGAAACCGTTCCAACCAGGGAATTTTTTGATAAAACACTCCGGCAGCCACCAATGAAATCAGCATGATGGTATAGCCAAAGGTCAACCAGAAAGCGATGCCAGGTCTAAATTGGCTTGCCCCAAGTGCCATGCCGAGGAGGACACCGAAGGCAGCCAGAAATATCGCGATCTCCAATCCCGGAGCCCAGTCGGTGGCGAAAAAGCGCTCTGAAACGGTAAACAAGAGCAGGGTCAGGATGGCAGCGGATGGAAAGTCCCAAAACCGGACAAGGCCGCGTTTCATCCATTGAGTGTACAATACTTATCATATAACCGTCAATCTCAAGGAGTCGCCCCATGGAAACCCTCTGGAACATTGGCACCACCTGGAATATTTTCTTTCAAAACCTTGGCACTTGGTTAAAAATGCCCATGGAAGTGTTCTCCTTTCTTGGCAATGAGTATTTTTTCCTCATCCTCCTGCCTGCACTCTATTGGTGCCTGGAAGCCAGCACCGGTCTGCGGGTTGGAATTATCCTACTCTTGACAACATCAATTAATGACTCCCTCAAAATGGCGTTTCACGGACCGCGTCCGTATTGGGTTAGCTCTGCTGTAATCAGGTATGCCAGCGAGACTTCATTTGGAGCACCTTCCGGGCATGCCCAAATCGCGATCGGGGTGTGGGGAATGCTGGCAGCGAGCTTGCGAAAATGGTGGGGCTGGCTGACCGCCGTCCTGATCATCCTATTGATTGGGATTTCCCGGCTTTATCTTGGGGTCCACTTTCCCCTTGATGTAATCCTGGGCTGGCTGGTTGGAGCGCTGGTGTTGTGGTTAGTTTTGCGTTTCTGGAACCCCGTGGCAGAGTGGTGTAAAAAAATGAGCCTGGGTCAACAAATCCTGGGGGCATTCATCTCTTCGTTAATACTCATCCTTTTTTCCCTGATCCCTTATGTCTGGCTGAAAAGTACGAACTGGCAGCCACCATCAGAATGGGCAGCTTTCGCCACCCAGGCTATTTCGCTCGAAGGGGCCTTTGTTTCCGCTGGAACATTATTCGGGTTTTTGACAGGGCTGGCATGGCTAAACCGCCAGGGAGGGTTCAGTACCAGTGGCCCGGTGTGGAAACGTGTCCTGCGCTTTGTGGTAGGGGTGGTTGGCATCCTGGTCTTCTACATGGGCCTGGATATCCTCTTCGGGCTGATCGCCCCCGATGCAGAAGCGGTGCTCCCCTTCTTATTACGTTACATCCGCTATTTTATGGTTGGAGCCTGGGTTTCAGCCGGTGCGCCATGGGTATTTGGTAAATTGAAGCTGGTGGGGAGAGAGGCTAAACTCTTGAAGCCGATTTCAAAGGGACCAACCGGATTTTGCCTCTGATATAATCATGCGGCATGGGTGAGAGACTAGAACGCGGTTCAATCCTGCATAAACGTTACCGGATCGTTGAAATTCTCGGCCAAGGCGGCATGGGATCGGTTTATCGCGCCGTGGACGAGAATTTGGGGGTGGAAGTGGCGGTTAAAGAAAACCTGTTCACCACCGACGATTATGCACGCCAATTCAGGTTGGAAGCGGTCATCCTCGCCAACTTACGCCACGCCCACCTGCCGCGGGTGACCGATCACTTTGTGATCGATGAACAGGGTCAATACCTGATCATGGATTACATTGACGGGGAAGACCTGCGCGACCGCATGGAACGCACCGGTCCCATTTCTGAAGAGGATACCGTGTTAATCGGTGCGGCAATGTGTGACGCACTGCAATACCTGCACACCCGCAAACCATCCATCATCCACCGCGATCTCAAACCCGGGAATGTACGCATCTCCAAGGACGGACACATCTACCTGGTTGATTTCGGGCTTGCGAAGCTCGTCAAAGGCACACAGGCAACAACCACCGGGGCGCGTGCCATGACACCCGGGTATTCACCCCCTGAACAATACGGGACGGCACGCACCAGCCCAAGAACCGATATATATTCGCTGGGGGCAACCCTTTACGCTGCCTTGACCGGCGTCATCCCAGAAGACGGGCTGGCGCGAGCCATGGATAACGCTGAATTGCTGCCCTTGCGAGAATACAACCCGAAAATCTCCCGAAAACTGGCGGCTGCAATAGAGAAAGCGATGGCTGTCCATCCAGAAGACCGTTTCCAATCTGCAGAGGATTTCGGGCATGCATTATTGAACGCCCGGGGCAGCAATCAACGACCGGAAGGTGAACTGGTCGTCGAGCCACCACCGCATTCAGGGGAAGCCGGGGAAAATAAAAGGCTTGCCAATGAATTACCGAAAGATTCCGGGAATGGTTCCAGTCCCCCTCCACCCGTCAATTCCCGCAGGAGAGGTCAAGGTAAGGGCAGGTGGATTTTCCTATCTTTCTTCCTATTGACCATTGTCGCAATCCTTTTATCCGTGCTAATTTTTTGGTCGCCTCTAACACAAGCAGTCCTGGGAATTCCTGTCAAATCACCAGAACCAGCTTCACTCGCACCAGGGACAAATCACCTTTCAACCCAAGCTGCGAACGGTTTAGAACCTACACTAACTCAAGGCAAAACAACCCCCCTGCAGTCTTCTTCCACACTTACGCGGACTGCAATACCAACTTTCCCCCCAACCAATACCGCAACACCCACACAAACCCCCGACCCAACCCCTACGTCTGCAGGAGGAGGATTCAGCCAGATCGCCTACGCTTCCGATCATACGGGAATCCCGCAAATTTTCGTCATGAACGCTGATGGAAGCGATCCCAACCAGGTGACAAACATGACCTTTGGCGCCTGCCAGCCGGCCTGGTCCCCAGATGGAGCAAGGCTGGTTTTCGTCTCTCCCTGTTCAGAACGACAAAGTCAATATCCTGGAGCAAACCTGTACATCATCAATGCCGACGGAAGCGGATTGATCGCCCTGGAAACCGGAGCAAACGGTGATTTTAGCCCGACGTGGTCACCAGACGGAGCGCACCTCGCATTCACCTCCCTTCGGGACGGCTCTCCCCAAATCTATGTTTTAAACATCTCAAACAACCAGGTCGCCCGCCTGACAGGGTCCTCGGGAGATGTACGCCTACCAGACTGGTCCATGCAGCCTGCCTGGTCGCCCAGCGGAACGCAAATTGTATTCACCGGGCACAGCCTTCTCACCAATGCCCTGCAAATCTGGGTAATGAGTGATGCCGGGCTCGGTCAGGATTTGCTAATCCACAGGGGATCCGACAATTGGAATTCCCTCCCGGACTGGTCACCAGATGGGAAAAGCATCCTGTTTTATGAGACTCTCGGTGACCAGAAACTTGGGTGGCTCATGTGGTTTGATTATGAAAACCCGACCATTGATGCTCATCATCTGCGGGGAGACGGTTCCCCTGGGACTCACGGGGATATCTCACCGGATGGGCTTTGGGTCGCCTATGAAAGTATGGATATCCAGGACTCTACAAGAGTTGATTATGATATTTACCGCGTGAAATCGGACGGCAGCGAGTCCATCGTGCGCCTGACGACTGCCCTGACCATGGAGTTTGACCCAACGTGGCGGCCGACCAGGGTCCCATAAATTGTCATGAATATTTAAATGCCCCGGACAGATGAACTGTTTCGGGGCATTTTATTTTTTCCAGTCCTGAAGTATTTTGGCGGCAGGACTTTCAGAGGAAGAATGGAAAGGAAACTATGGGGATCACCCACACTAGGGAGTATTTGTTATGGAGGGAACCGGCGAAGGTGTATCGGATGGGAGTGGCGTGAGGGTTGGTGTTTCCGTTGGGTAAGGTGTGGACGAAGGAGATGGCGTAGCGGTTTCGGTGGGAGTATAAGTGGGGGTTGGGGTTGGAGTGGGAAGGTTGAGAATCAAGTGGATGTTCTTATCCGCGTAGATGCCCCCGTCCCCCTGCATGAACAGGCGCAAGGTAACCTGCCCATTTGGGATTCCGGTCATATCCCATGAGTAAACCCTGGTCGGAGAAGAGACAGGTGTGTTGATATCTCCAAAAAGTGTGGTCAAATTGCCAGAGTCACTCCCTGGACCCCATTCCAACCGCCAAGAGCGGAATCCAGCGGTTGCGTCAGCCACGATGCTGATATCCAGCGAATTTTGCGTAATCGTCTGTCCATCTTCAATACCGACAAATTGCAGATGCGGGCGAGGGTCATTTGCATTGCATTTCCGGTCGGGAACGAATGAAATTTTATCAAACCCCATTTCCCGGGCCCATTGCTGACCCTGTGCATCCTGGGTAATCCAATTGCGAGCCCAAGAATCCTTGACATTGATCGCCATTGATTCATCGGTAAAAGCATCCGTGCATTCGGGGGAGGCTTCCAGGTTGGTCCAGGTGTCCACCTGGATTTTTCGCCACAAGTCATCTTCAGGAGGCAAAGGCGGCTGCCCGGGGGCGAAATACTCCTCGCGTTGAGAGGGGCACCATTGGGAAGGCTGCGTACCCGATACAGTACAAATGGTATGCTGTTCAATCCCTGCCGGGCGGACGAAGGGCGATGGGTTTCCACCGGTCAGTCGATTGATGGCGGAGGTCATGAATTCGGCCCAAATCGGACCCGCACCTGTAATACCAGTGGTGTTTTCCATGGGGGTGTAGTCGGCATTTCCAACCCAAACCCCTACTGCCAGGTCCGGAGTAAAACCGAGCGTCCAGTTGTCGCGCGAGTCGTTCGAGGTACCCGTCTTGACGGCGACCTGGAAAGGAAGGTTGACGATTGAATTGGGACCAAAAACAGGCTGGCGAGCGGAATTGTCAGAGAGGATGGAAGACATCAGAAAGGCATGTTCGGGGCTGATGATCTGTTCGCCAGCCGGGGGCTGGTATTGGAAAACCACGTTTCCCTGGAAATCCACGATCTTCGAGATCGCCACAGGCGGAATCTTCATCCCGTTATTGGCAATAACGGCATATCCACCCGTCATCTGAAGCAGGCTGACTTCTCCGCCACCCAACGTTAATGACAAGCCGTAATCCGCCCGGGTCAAGCTGGTAATGCCCATTCGTTCAGCCATGCCGATCAGTCCGTCTTTCTGCGGAGTATTGGGATCATCATATACACCGACAAATTGGAGTGTTTTGACGGCAGGGACATTGTAGGAATTTGCCAACGCCATCCGAACCGTAAGCGGACCATGAAATTTGTGATCGAAATTGTTCGGCACGTAGGGGGGATTAGGGTCATTGGGCAGGCCGGAAGGCGGAAACTCCGAGGGGACATCCCAGATGAGCGTGGAAGGTGTCCAACCTTTCTCGAATGCCGCCAGGTACGTAAAAGGTTTTATGGACGAACCGGGTTGGCGCGTGGGGCTGACAGCCATATTAATCTGCCCGGCATTGGCGTCATTGAAGAAATCCGGCGAACCGACCATTGCCAGGATTTCGCCTGTGGATGGTTTAATGGCCACCAACGCACCATCGGTCACATGTTTATCGGCAATGGAAGCCACCTGGGTCGTGACAGACTGCTGGGCAGCATCCTCCAGGTCAGGATCCAGAGTGGTGTAGACTGTAAAACCAGACCGGTAAATCGTCTGGGCATCGAATTGATCTTCAAGGAGAGTGCGGATGTACTGCACCCAATGGGGGTAGCGCATGACCGTGGTGGGAGGGGTGAACGAGCGATCCTTGATTTTCTGGATGGCAGCCGCGGCAGCAGTCCCATCCACACATACCGGGTCGGGGGCATTGCTGACGATTATGCAATGTCTCTCTGCACTCAGCGCCAGCATTCCCATGACAACGTTTTGAAAGCGAACCATGGTCACGTCCCGGTTCGTGTATATATCATAAACCGAGGGTGCTTGTGGGAGACCAGCCAGGAAGGCAGCTTGAGCAAGTGTCAATTGACCGGCGGTCTCACCGAAATAAGTCTCAGCGGCGGCTTCCACTCCATAAGACAGGTTGCCGTAATAAATTTCATTTAGGTAGAGCTCAAGGATCTCATCCTTGCTGTAGCGGCGTTCAATTTCGGAAGAAAGGATAGCCTCGCGCACCTTACGCAGATAAGACCTCTGCCCGCGTTCTTCAGGCGTGAAGAGCAGGGCCCGAGCCAACTGCTGGGTAATGGTGGAGGCTCCGGAGACGGTTTCGCCGCTGGTCATGTTCTGCCAGAAAGCGCGCAGGATGGCAAGGGGGTCGAACCCGCCATGCGTATAAAAATCCTTATCTTCTGTGGAAATCGTTGCTGCAACAAGATTCGGAGATATCACCTTTAGAGGGACATATGTGCGGCGGCCTGCGTTTGGATCACTGATCTCATATAAAATATCCCCATTACGATCCAGGATGTGTGTGGTTTCGAACTGTGAGGCGCGCTGCTTCAAATCACTCACACTGGGCAGGCTGGCTGCAATGGAATAATATTCGTACATCCCAACAGCCGTCAGGACCAATCCCAGAGCCACCACGACAAACAGGCTGATGATCAGCCCGCGCAACAAACAACCACCCGTCATGAACCTATTTAATGGCTTGCGCGTTGGATGAGGGAGCGGGCGGGAAACCGCCCTAGGCCGCCGAGCCGTGGGAGTGGGTGTATGCTCATAAGCGGCCTGGCCAACCCGCGTGGCTCCCATATCAATCTCTTCCACATGCCGCGGCAGGGGCATGCCGTTTTCATCCACTGCCGGGTGGCGGATTGGGCGCGTCCCACTGGCAGGGGTATACTCCTCAGCAGGTGGTTCAGCCTTGGTTTCGCCTTCGGGATCCACCAGGCGGCGGAATTTATCGCGGGGTTCTTCTTGTTTTGGCATGTTCCATCGCAGTATTTGAATAATTCTAGCACAAAACCTTTGACCTCCGATATAAACGACCGTATACTAGGCTGATGCGCACCTGGAATCTCGGTCCCGGCGACCCGCTTGCACTTACCCTGACTGCTGATTTTCGGTTATGCACTCCCGATTACGTAAATGACCATGTTTGGGAACTCGAATCCCGCGGCGGCGACCCGCCTGCATTTTCCCTGTGTACTACTTATGGCTTGCGAGCCCGGAGGATGCGTCTATTTCCACAATTCACCCTCGGGACCCAATCCGTTTCCGACCCGGCGGTCTTTTCAATCCCGCCGCATCTGCGCCGGTTCTATCCCAATTATCTTTCCTTTGATTTTTCGCCATTCCCAAAAATCGAGGTGACGGCAGAATACTGGGCTCCTGACTCACACACTACCAGCGGGCGATTCACGGTCACAAATTCAAATGACGGGGCGGCAAGGGCTATGCTCGAGCTATGCGGACAGCTATCCCCACTGAATGGACAAAGCCTGGCTGCAGTACCGGTTCAATCAGTGAATGTCCTGACTGGTGAGAGCGGGAATCTCGCACCGGTGATCTTCCTCACAGGAGGTCCCCATCCCGGACCGGGTCCCTATCCCTCCCTGGCACTCGATTTGATCCTGGCTGCAGGTGAAACCCGCACCCTTACCTGGGCGCAGGCAGCCCTAGGCTCTCTCAAGGATTCATTCGAATTGGCACGCCGGACAGCAGCCAGACCCTGGGAATCCGAAATATCAAAGATCGAAAAGGTCAACGCTGCCCAAACCATCGATGTTCACACCGGTAACCCGGACTGGGATGCGGCTTTCGCCCTCAGCCAAAAGATCGGGCTTGGATTGTTCTTTACCCCCACCCAACACCTTCCCAATCCATCCTTCGTGCAGACCCGCCAACCGGACCAGGGGTATTCGCCGCTTGGTGACGGCAGGGATCATCCTCATTTGTGGAATGGGCAGCCAATCCTGGAAAGCTGCAGCCTATCCAGCCTTTTGCCCGGAGCACCCGAGTTGGCTGCCGGACTAGTGCGCAACTTTCTTTCCATCCAATCTCCCAATGGTGAAGTGGATTGGAAGCCCGGTTTGGCAGGTCAACGCGGACAATGGCTTGCTGCACCGCTCCTGACCAACCTTGCCTGGCAGACTTATCAACTGACTCGTGATGTGGACTTTCTCAGAGAAGTTCAGCCCAGGTTGGAAGCTTTTTATCTGAGCTGGTTTACCCAATCCCACGATCTGGATGGCGATGGCTTTCCAGAATGGGGGCATCCACTGCAAACCGGCCTGGAAGACAATCCGGTTTTCACTGTTTGGGGGATAAATGGGAATGGGGCTGATATTTCCATTTCTGAAAGCCCCGCCCTGGCTGCAATGCTGTGCCGGGAGGCCCAGTCTTTGGCGCACATCTCGGAGGCACTCGAACAACCCGACAGGCTCACCCGATGGGAAAAGGAAGCCCTTCGCCTGAAATTCCTGGCAGAAGAATGCTGGGATGCGGAAAGCATGATTTATCATAATCGGGACCGAGATTCACACCGCAGCCCTTCTGGAAAAACTATTGGATCCAGGCGCGGACCCGGAAAACTTTCTCCGAGACAAAACTTCAGACTGCCGGTACGCCTGCTCGTCAGACTTGAATTTGACGGCGATGCCTCGCACCGCCCGGATATCACCCTGGTAGGACAAAACGGTGAGGAACCCCAGAAAGAACACCTGGCACGAAAGAATTTTCAGTGGGGAGCAGGATTAGCTGTCGCCACCACCCTTTTAGTCTATAACAGCGTTACTCAAGTCGAAGTATCAGGGATAAGCGATCGTGATAAGCTGGTGATCTCGGTAATGGATTTCTCGGCAGAAGACGTGACCCTATTTCTACCGCTGTGGGCAGGGATACCCAGCCAACGCCGTGCCCACAACATCGTCGACCGGGTACTTTTCACTACAGACCGATTCGGGAAGAATTATGGGATCCCAGTCTGCGAGAGAATCCAGGTCCCAACAGGTGGAAAGGCTGCCGTGGTGCCTCTCTTGGTGGAAAGCCACTTAAACCAACCATCCAATTCGGTCTGCCAAGGTGTCCAATTGGTCTGGAATTCGCTCATCGGAGAAGGGTTATTGAATTACGGTTTGAGAAATGAGGCAGCCGTGTTGATAAACCGGTTAATGGCTGCCGTTATTCATAATCTCAAACAGGAACATGCATTTGCGTTCTCTTACCATGCGGAAACGGGGAAGGGCATGGGGGAACGCAATCCCGTCCAAGGACTTGCTCCACTCGGCCTGTTCCTTTCCACCCTTGGAGTCAGGATCGGGATGTCGAGTGGTCCCGCTGGTTCCGTCAAAGGATTGCAGGTCGATTTAACTGGAAAAAATCCTTTTCCATGGCCAGTTACGGTAAAATATAGGGGTCTGAGTATTACACGTGGTGCAGATCAATCTGTAATCGTTTTTCCTGATGGGCAGACGGTTACGCTGAACGACCCGACCGATGCATCGATTTCCGAAGATCTCGTTCAAGGACGTGGCATAGTTGCCAAGAATTAAGGTAGAGGCACCGGATAGGAGGTCTGTATGGATAATTCCCCCATTCGATTTTTGATGACAGCCATCGTACAGGAACAGGACGTGGATCTAGCGACCCGCGCCCTAGGTACGTTGGGTGTGCCTGTATTTCACCTTGCCAGCACAGGAGGCTTCCTGGGTCGGCGAAATGCCACACTATTGGTAGGCTTGCCGGAAGGCAAGGAGGACGAGGTGCGGGTTGCACTGCAAAAATCCTGCCGCCAGCGGGTTGAATACCTGGCCATCCCTCTGGAAGGGTCACCTCTCCCGTTGCCGACCCCGGTGCCGGTGACTGTGGGAGGGGCGACAGTATTTACGATTCCTGTCGAACGGTTCGAGGAATTCTAAGCTTCTTCAAGCAAAGTATTGAGGAGTGTGCCAGATGAAAATGATAATCTCCATCCTTAGGGATGTTGACTCTGACCCGGTGACCAGGGTATTAACAGCCGGCCATTTCAGGGTGACACGCATCGCCTCGACCGGCGGAATATTGCGGCGCGGGGTGACCACCCTGCTGGTGGGGGTGGACGATGAAAAAGTAGATACCGCCATTCAAATGCTTAAAGAAACCTGCTGTCCGGCTCCCGAGGGTGAGAAACGTGCGACCATATTTGTGGTGCCGGTGGAGAAGTTCGAGCAAGTATAAACAGGGGTTATTCGCAAGAACATTTGGAACTGTTTTAGATTAGTGTATTCATATTATTGGGAACACTGGAATGTTGCGCTTGCTGTCTGCATAGCAAGCGCATGCCTTTGAGAAAGACGCGATAAAAATTTAATTATTACCGGGGGAATCAAATACTTGCATTAACCGAAAATTATATGCAACCAAACACGGTCAAACCGGCATTTCACCCGAGCAGGAAATTATCAATCAGTCTCGTTGTCCCCATATATACCGCCATCGAGAGCAAAGCCTTTCCAGTCACAATTTCCAATTCTTCCAACGATTCATAATCAGCACAGGAGACATACTGCAATTTTGCCAGCGGTTCGGCGGCGACCGCATCCCGTACCACGGCACGCAGCTTTTCAGCCGAACGTTCGCCAGATTGATACATTAATTTGGCGGCAGATAAGCCATGGAAAAGGATTGTTGCGGCATTGCGCTCTGCCGGGCTGAGATACGCGTTCCGACTGGACATAGCCAGTCCGTCGGCTTCACGGAGGGTTGGGCATACGATGATCTCGATTTGGAAATCCAGATCCTTCACCATCTGGCGGACCACGGCTGCCTGCTGAGCATCTTTTTGCCCAAAATAAGCCTTTTGAGGACAGACGGAATTGAAGAGTTTGGCGACTACGGTGGTAACCCCCCGGAAATGACCTGGGCGGACTTCGCCTTCAAGGCGGTGGGTCAATTCTTCCACCTGCACCCAGGTCTGGTATCCGGACGGGTACATAATCTCATTATCGGGAGTCCATACCAGGTCCACACCGGCGGATTCGAGGAGGGACAGGTCATGCGGAAGGTCGCGCGGGTACCTGGACAGGTCCTCACTGGGACCAAACTGGGCGGGGTTAATGAATATGCTTGCCACCACGCTTGCACATTCCACCCTGGCGGCTTTGACAAGGGAAATGTGACCAGGATGTAAAAAACCCATGGTTGGGACGAACCCAACCGGTCCGGATAAAAGGGCGCGGGAGGCGCGCAGGTCGGTGAGTGAAGTCACGATTTTCATAGTGTGCCTCTTATCCTACTTGACTTTAATCTGAACATCTGTAAACTAATCATAACAATCGACACTTCGAGGGAAAGGAGACTATTTGATGCCAGCACTTAATCGTGTTCAACTGATCGGCAACCTCGGTAAAGACCCGGACACCCACACCACGCCTACCGGCAAGAAAGTGGCCCACTTCAGCATGGCGGTCAGCCAGCGCTGGAAGACAGCGGAAGGGGAAAACAAAGAAGCTACCGAATGGGTCAACGTTGATGCCTGGGGCAGGCTTGGTGAAGTCTGCCAGCAATACCTGCACAAAGGCAGCCTGATCTTCCTTGAAGGCCGCCTCAAGACAGACAAGTTCGAGGACAAAGGCGGCGAGACCAAATATTACACCAAGGTGGTAGCCCTGTCCATGCAGATGTTGGATCGTAAGGCTGGGGATGAGCCGATAGCCATGATAGAGGAAGCACCAGCAGAGTACGAAGTATAGTTCTAAATATTTTCGATATAAAAAAGGCGCGTCCCGTTTGCACGGCGCGCCTTTTCTAATTCAAATAACAAATTACAGGCTTGAGCGGATATGGACTATATCGCCGTCCCTGACAATGTATTCCTTGCCTTCCAACCGTAATTTACCCTTTGCCTTTGCCTCGGTCATTCCGCCCAACTCGAGCAATTCCTGGCAGGGGATCACTTCAGCCCGCACAAAACCATGTGCGAGATCAGTATGGATTTCTCCGGCGGCTTCCACGGCTGTGGCGTTGCGCCTCGTAGTCCAAGCGCGGACCTCATCATCACCGACAGTGAAGAAGGACTGCTGATCGAGGAGGTCGTATGAAATGCTAATCATGCGGTTGAGCGATAGTTCGGTTATGCCATATTCAGACATAAAGATGGCCGCGTCAGCAGGAGGTAGTTGAGCGATTTCCATCTCCAACTTGCCTTGCAATGCCACCATTTTCGATCCGGTGTGGATCCGGGGCTCTGCCTGACCTTCCCCCATATTCAGCAGAACGAGCAGGGGTTTACGGGTGAGCAGGCCAAAGCCGGAAAGAAATTTCTCTTCCTCTGAGGAGATCTCGACACCACGCAAGGGTTTTTCGGCTGATAAGATCTCATGCAGGCGGGTGAATAATGCAGTCTGGCGTTCATTGAGAACCTTATCCGTGCCACCTTTTTTTCGTTCCTCCACCAACCGCTCAAGTTTTCGCTCGACAGCGATCAAGTCGTTCAGGAGTAGTTCCCCGTCCATGGCAGTAACATCACGGGCCGGGTCAACACTCCCAGATGGATGAGGAACGTTACCGTCTTCAAAACAGCGGACGACATGGATAAGCCCATCCATTTGCGATAATTGGTTCAATAGCTGACCAGTGATGCCCGATTTGGCTACACCGCTGTCCAATCCGGCGATATCTGCATAAGTTACCTTGGCATAGATGGTCTTTTTCGGCTTGAACATGGCCGAAAGTTTATCCACTCGGGGGTCCGGGACATCGACCACGGCGGTGTGGACCTCAATCCGCCCAGCCGAGGCAGTGGTGGGAGCATTTCCACGCGTCAGGGCGTTAAAAAGCGTGGTTTTACCTGATTGGGGGAAGCCAATTATTCCAAGTTTCATCTGTTCCTGTTGTTGTGGTAAAATTTGGGCGCTAGCCGGAGTGGCGGAACTGGCAGACGCGCACGACTCAAACTCGTGTTCCCTGACGGGATTGTGGGTTCAAGTCCCACCTTCGGCATTATATCAAGAAAAAGTCCCTTTGTCGGGGAGTAGCGCCCGCATGCACGGGACAGGTGATCGTCAACACGGAGGAAACTCCCGGTTGCTTGTGCGCTTTCCAGCGTTCGCGAGACTGCCATCCAGGTGGTCTCGCGATTCTGTTACAATTTATGGATGGACTAACCTGGTTTTTTATCGAGGAAAGGCCGGCACGCCCGGATTACCTGTGATGTAATGAATTTTAATATCGATGTACCATCAAGGAGGGACCATGCGTGCCATGAATGATATTCTGGCTGTCGTCCTGGGGGGCGGGCGAGGTACGCGACTATTTCCACTGACCAAGTTACGGTCCAAGCCGGCTGTACCCATTGCAGGGAAATACCGCTTGATCGATATTCCCGTCAGCAATTGCATCAACTCGGGGATCTACCGGATTGATGTGCTGACGCAGTTCAACTCCCACTCCCTGCACCGTCACATCAACCAGACCTACAATTTTGACCAGTTTCACACCGGATTTGTGGAAATCCTGGCAGCGGAACAAACTCTTGAATCTGCCGACTGGTATCAAGGGACAGCTGACGCTCTCCGCAAGCAAATCTTCCAGATCCGATCCTCCCGGTCAAAATATGTTCTCATCCTGGCGGGGGACCACCTTTATCGCATGAATTATGCCCCGATGGCTGAGTTCCATTGGGAACACAATGCGGATATTACCGTCGCAGTCCAACCTGTCATCCGGGAAGAAGCATCCCGGCTTGGCATCCTTAAACGCAGCATGGACGGAAGGATCAGCGATTTTGTGGAGAAAACCAAAGACCCAGTCGTGTTATCCAAATTTGCTAACCGAACAAATAAAAAACGACCTTTCCTGGGGTCGATGGGAATATATTTCTTCAATACCCAAGTCTTGATCGAACTTTTACAGGATAACCCCCATTTTGATGATTTCGGCAGTGATATTATCCCCTTCGCGATCCAGCATTGTTCTGTTTATGGATATGATTTCAATGACTACTGGCGGGATATCGGAACAATCCGCTCTTTCTATGAAGCCAACCTGGACCTTGCCTGCCAGAACCCACAATTTAATTTCTTTGATAGCGAGTCCCCCGTCTATACCCATTCGAGGTTCCTGCCGGGTTCCGTCGTGGAAGACAGCAAGTTTAGGGATGTGCTCCTGGCAGACGGGTGCCAAATCCGCGAGGCGGAGATCACCCATTCTGTCATCGGCGTACGAAGCATGATTTCTGCCGGGACAAAAATCAAGGACAGCGTCCTAATGGGGGCGGATTATTACCTGGATGATGCGGAAACCGATCCGACCAAACCGCCCGATCGGGATCGGACCCGGGTGCCACATCGAAGGCGCCATCATTGACAAGAATGCCCGACTCGGTCCAGGCGTAGTTATCCGCCCATTTCCGATCGGAACCGATATTATCAATGATGATTGGGTTGTCCAGGACGGAATCGTTGTCATCCCTAAAAATGGAGTACTCCCTGAAGCCACAAAAATCGAACCTTCCGTTTAATCCAGATATATCGTCCACCAATCCCGCTTATGGAGATTTGTTTTAATGAAAAATATTGCCCCCCCTGAAAGTATGCCGGCAAAAAAAACCGAAAACTGGCACGCTTTATCAGCCGATGAAGTCCTCGAACACTTAAAAGTCCAGGATAACGGACTCACCGTAGAGGAGGCCTCCGCACGGATGGCGCAATACGGTCCCAACCAACTAAGCGAGGCGCAACGCCCCGGGTTCTTGAAACTCCTTTGGGACCAGTTCAACAATTTCATCGTGATCCTGCTCATTGTGGCAGCATTAATTTCTGCCCTGCTGGGTGAGTGGATCGATGCCTCGGCAATCCTAGCCATCGTAGTCCTGAACGCTGTACTGGGAATCGTCCAGGAACGCCGGGCCGAAGAAGCCCTGGCAGCCCTGCAGAAACTGGCAGCGCCAGAAGCTCACGTGATGCGCGCTGGAAAACGAACAACGGTTCCTGCACGAGAACTCGTCCCAGGCGACATCGTATTCCTGGAAGCCGGCAACCACATTCCAGCCGACCTGCGCCTGCTCGAAGCATTCAATTTGCAGATAGAAGAAGCCGCCCTGACAGGGGAATCACTGCCGGTAAACAAAAACGCTGCCATGAAACTGGAAAAAAACATCCCGCTTGGAGACCGCAGGAACACCGCTTTTATGGGTACCACCGTTACATATGGCCGAGGGCGGGGAGTGGTGGTTGGTACCGGGATGCGCTCACAATTGGGGCTGATCGCCAAAATGCTCGAAGGTGTGGACAGGGAAGATACTCCTCTCCAGCAAAGACTCGACCAACTGGGAAAAACGCTCGGATGGGGTGCCCTCGCAATTTGCGCCCTGGTTTTTATCGTTGCGGTCCTGCGAAATACTGACCTGGCAATCATCAGCGCGGCCGGGTGGCGGTCTTTTAGCATATTTAAGCGCCGCCAAAAAACAGATCGTGGATATGTTCATGCTGGCAGTTGGGCTGGCGATAGCCGCAGTGCCAGAAGGACTTCCCGCAGTGGTAACGATAACCCTGGCCCTGGGCATGCGCGAAATGATCCGGCGGCACGCTCTCATCCGCCGTCTCTCATCGGTGGAGACACTTGGCTCGGCTACCGTGATATGCTCCGACAAAACGGGAACCCTCACGCAGAATGAAATGACCGTTACCCGCATTTGGGTGGATGGATTGTTCGTAAACGTGAGCGGGTCAGGTTATTCCAGGCGGGGAGAGTTCATGGTGGGCGGCGAATCGATCGATCTGCAAAAATTTCCAGGCGTGGGGACCGCTTTGTGGCTGGGGGCACTCAATAATGATGCCCAGCTCGAATTGGTGGAGGGTGACGACCAATCATACCGGATCGTGGGCGACCCCACCGAAGGTTCTTTGTTGATCGCGGCAGCCAAAGCGGATGCCTACCATGTGGAACTGCATAAGGCGTACCCCCGCGAAGATGAGGTGCCTTTTGATTCGGAACGCAAACGAATGGTCACGATCCATGACATCCGGCATCCCAACTCAGATGATGTTTCTCCTTTCACGGATACGAAACTGCAGGGCTGGAATTTGATCGCAGTGAAAGGTGCGCCGGACTTGATCCTGGACTTGTGCTCCAGCTACCAGACCATCGATGACAAGACCAAGACCATGAGTGATGAAACCCGCCAGCACATCCGGGATGCCAACGATGCATTGACCGAAGATGCCCTGCGAGTATTGGCGCTGGCTTACCGGGTGGTTAAAGAAGCCCCCAAGGCAGATTCAGTGGACGTTGACGAGCTGGAAAAGGAATTGGTTTTTATTGGGATGGTCGGGATGATCGATCCTGCCCGTGAGGAAGTAAAACCCGCCCTGGAGAAGGCAGCCAAGGCTGGGATACGAACCGTAATGATCACTGGCGATTACCCCAACACCGCCCGGGCGGTTGCCCAAGAAATTGGGCTGCTGCGGCCCGGGCACGAGGTACTGACCGGCGCAGACATGGACCGGATGAGTGACGATGTTTTGAAAGGTAGAATCGAGCAGATTGATGTGTTCGCCAGGGTATCCCCCGAACACAAAATGAGGATCGTGGATGCGCTCCAGGCGAACGGAGAGGTAGTGGCAATGACCGGCGATGGAGTAAATGACGCCCCGGCGATCAAACGCGCCGATATCGGGGTCGCCATGGGGATCACCGGTACTGATGTAGCCAAGGAAACAGCCGACATGGTGCTAACGGACGATAACTATGTGAGCATCGTTGCAGCCGTGGAACAAGGACGAATCATCTACAACAACATCCGCAAATTCGTGTTCTTCCTGCTTTCCAGCAACGTGGCTGAAATCATGGTCATCTTCCTGGCGACCCTGGCAGGGCTGCCCGCGCCGCTGACGGTAATCCAACTGCTCTGGTTAAATCTCATTACCGATGGCGCCCCCGCCCTAGCCCTGGCAATGGAGAAGGGGGACCCCGATATTATGAATCGGTCGCCACGCCCGAAAAAAGAACCCATCATCAATTCATCCATGCGAACGGGGATCATCATCCAGACCATTACCCAGACAGGTGCGGTGTTGACCGCGTTTACCCTGGGTTTGCTATGGGAACTTGATGCGCTAGGATTTGGCTTGCCGCAGGGAGTCAACCCCGTAGGCTACTTGCTCAGCTTCAACTGGCATTCTGTCAACCTGGAAAACATCCGCACGGCAGAGACGATGGCCTTCATGACGCTTTCCTTGTGCGAATTGTTGCGTGCCTACACCGTCCGATCGGAAAAAGTATCGCTTTTTAGAATTGGGGTTTTTTCAAACAAATGGATGCAATATGCGGTTGGGGCATCCATTATCCTGCTCTTGTTGGTTTGTGTAGTCCCTTTCCTGCAGGGCATCTTTAATACCCATTTCATGTCAGGACCAGAATGGGCAGTAGTTCTGGGTTTATCCCTAATTCCGGCAGTTTCCGAGGAAATCACCAAGCTTTTCCTGCGGCTGCGTGACCGCAGCAAGGTCTCCGTTTAAAAAAATGGGCAGCCCGAAAAGCTGCCCATTTTTTTGAGCGAAAGATTCCTAACTGGTTTTAATCCCCACCACCTGGTGAAGAATGGTGAGCAACACCCTCAAATTAGGGATGGAAGAAGCGGAAGTACTGGCCCCGCTAAACCAGCCGCCCTCTTTCCGGGAAACTTTTAACATTCCCCGTTGAATTGAGACCTCTTTCACGTCCGGCCAAGGGTACGTCTTTTTCCCAATGGTAATTCCATCTTTGCTGACGGTCACCGGACCGGAGATAATTTGCTGCCCGGAGTTGTACTGGTCTGCGGCACGTTCATAAAGAAACGGGAAGGTACCCTGGTCGATGAGGTTGGCCAACTCCTCAACTTTGATAAGCGAATCTGACAGGACAACCCGCTGGTTCTGGTGATTGAATAATGTGTAAACATGGGTAGTGCCGGTATATATCCCGTTGGTATAATGCCGGGTTATCGCCGACCTCAGCGAGTCCACATCCTCCCAGCGCCAGACCTGGAGTCCTTTTCGGTCGTTATAGGCAAACCCTCGTTCGCATGCCGCCACACCCTTGTTCCAATTGGTATAAGCCCCCCAACCAGCCAGCAGCCCAATTGCGAACAAAATAAAAGCAATAACAAGGGGACCGGGCAGCTTATCATCAATCATGACCAGACCATGCCGTTGGTAGGCGATGTAAGTATCGTAAACGCCAAACAATAAGACCAGCAGAGCTCCAGTAACCAGGATCACAGATACCACCAGGTTCCCCCAGCGATTCCATTTCCTGGCAGGGTAATAAGCACGCCTGGCACCCAAACCAGTGACCGAGATAAAAGCCTCAGGAATTTGCACATCGTTCATGGCTCACCCTTTAACAAAAAACCGGGCAGAGATTGCCCGGTCAAGCAGGTCAGACAGGCGGCAGATTGCGTTTGATGATGGAATACATTCCCAGCGCTTTAACCGCTCCCTCCACCACGCAGGTGGTGGGGTTGTCCACCAGGTAGGCGGGTATGCCGAGAGCTTTGGTCAACAGCTTGTCAGTGCCGCGCAGTAATGCTCCCCCACCGCATAATGCCACTCCCCGATCAATAATGTCGGATACCAACTCGGGCGGGGTTTTCTCGAGAACGCGGCGGCAGGTCTCAATGACCTGTTTGAGTGGCTCCTGGAGAGCTTCAACCACTTCACCGGTGGTAAGGGTAACCGGACGGGGCAATCCGCTTACCTGGTCCTGTCCCTGTACTTCCATGCTATCTTCCTTATCCTGCGGAATTGCAGCCCCGATCTTGATCTTCAATTGTTCTGCAGTAGAAGGACCGATGATGACCCCATATTTCTTTCGAACATACGTGACGATGGCTTCGTCGAGCTGGGTACCGCCAGAACGCATCGTTTCCGCAGCGACAATGCCATACATTGAAATGACTGCGACCTGGGTAACTCCACCGCCCAGGCTGATGACCATATTCCCGGAAGGTGAACCAATCGGCAGGTCCACACCCAGGGCAGCTGCCAAGGGCTGCTGAATCAGATACGCGTCACGGCTGCCAGCTTGAAGCACAGCTTCATGTACAGCGCGTGACTCGACGCTTGTCACGCCATAAGGGACGGTGATCATTACACGCGGCCGAAAAACGCGCATCGGTCCACTAACGCGCCGGATCAAATGATGCAGCAGAGCCTCGGTGATTTCATAATCTGCCACCACCCCGTTCTGGAGAGGGTGAGAGACCTCAATTGTTTCATCCGAAACACGCCCCTGCATACCGGCAGCTTCCTTGCCGAGGGCGACAATCTTTTGCTCCTGGATCACAATGGCAACTATGGTCGGTTCATCCACCAAAATACCACTGCTGTCGGCGATCCGCGTTTGCAGCGTGCCGAGGTCGATCCCAAGGTCCTTGGAAAGGGTGAACGCGTTTGCCATTGATCAATCTCGATTCGGGTCAGTCATTAATCCGAGGGGGTTTAGCCTGGGTACGCCTGTAACGCTTAACCGCATCCAGGCGCAGATTGGACTTGCGGAGTGCTGCTTCCATCTTCAGGTAGGAATCTGTATCCGCGGGAACGCCTTTCGCCAGGATTTCTTCAGCCCGCTTGCGGGCAGCTTCTGCGCGAGCAACGTCGATCTCTTCAACGTTTTCCGCGGCGTCGGCAAGGATAGTTACAATATCCGGCTGGACCTCGGCAACGCCGCCAGCGACGGTAAAAACCTCCTCTTTTCCACCCGAGCGTACTTTAATGATACCAATTTTAAGTGTGGTCAGCAGCGGGGCATGATGAGGCAGGATACCCATCTCGCCGTCAGTGCCGGGCAGGACGACAATATCAGCATCCCCTTCGAAGACCATTCGGTCCTGGGAAACGATCTCACAACGAATGGGCATATTTCATTTCTCCAGGGTCACGTAGACGCGTGTGGGACAGGTTGTAAAAAAACGGCAGAGGAATACCAGAGAGCATGACACCCTAAGCGGCGTCCTTTGCCAATTTTTCAGCCTTCTCGCGTACATCCTCGATCGTACCGGCCATCATGAATGCCTGTTCCGGCAGGTCATCACACTTGCCATCCAGGATCTCACGGAAACCGCGCACGGTTTCTTTGATGGGTACGTATTTGCCAGTGGTGCCGGTAAATACTTCGGCCACGAAGAATGGCTGCGAAAAGAAACGTTCGATCTTGCGAGCCCGCGAGACGACCAGCTTGTCGTCTTCGCTCAGCTCGTCGATGCCAAGGATGGCGATAATATCCTGCAAATCTTTGTAGCGCTGGAGGATGCGCTGGCACTCGCGAGCGGTGTTGTAATGCTCCACCCCGACGATATTCGGGTCCAGGATGCGGCTTGTGGAAGCCAGCGGATCAACAGCAGGGTAAATGCCTTTTTCAACGATGGAGCGTTCCAGAGCAATCGTGGCATCCAGGTGGGTGAAGGTGGCCACCGGGGCAGGATCGGAATAATCATCCGCCGGGACATAGACCGCCTGCATGGAAGTGATCGACCCGTGGCGGGTGGAAGTGATGCGCTCCTGCAGTTCACCCATCTCTGTGGCAAGGGTGGGTTGGTAACCCACTGCAGAAGGCATACGACCCAGCAACGCCGAGACTTCTGAACCGGACATGGTGAAGCGGAAGATGTTGTCAATGAACAGCAGTACATCACGACCCTGGTCACGAAAATACTCGGCCATCGAAAGGGCCGTAAGAGCCACACGCAGGCGGACGCCCGGGGGTTCGTTCATCTGGCCAAAGACCATGACGGTATCTTTCATAACCCCCGATTCAAGCATTTCACGGTACAGCTGGGTTCCTTCGCGGCTGCGCTCTCCCACTCCAGCAAAGACAGAGTTGCCCTGGTGAACCGTGGCAACCGAACGGATGAGTTCCTGGATAACAATGGTCTTGCCAACGCCGGCACCGCCAAAGATGCCAGTCTTGCCGCCCTTGGTGAAGGGAGCGATCAGGTCAATAACCTTGATGCCGGTCTCGAAAATCTCGGTGCGGGTGGACTGCTCGGAGAAGAGTGGTGCCGGACGGTGAATGGGATAATGGGTTTCAGCGTCAACCGGTCCTTTATCATCGACCGGGAGACCCAGGACATTGAAGATGCGGCCCAGGGTGGTAGCTCCCACAGGAACCATAATGGGTGCCCCGGTGGAAACCGCCGGGAGGCCGCGCTGCAACCCATCGGTGGTATCCATCGAAACGCAACGCACCTTGTTCCCGCCCAGATGCTTTTCCACTTCGAGTACCAATTTGCCGCCGCTCTCGCGGGGAATTTCAAGGGCCTCAAAAATATCGGGGAGGACACCATCTGGGAATTCCACATCCACCACACTACCTTGAATTTGTATCACACGGCCAGTTGCTTTCGCCATTTATTTCCTCCGATAATTTATTCCTGCGCCATCGACTTGGCCAGCGCTTCCGCACCGCCTGCGATATCCAGGAGATCATTCGTGATGGTTTGCTGACGGGCTTTGTTGTATTGCAATTGAAGCCCGCCAACGAGCTCAAGGGCATTCTCTGTGGCATTGCTCATGGCCACCATCCGGGCAGCGTGTTCCGAAGCCAGAGATTCGAGAATGGATTGATAGACTTGCAAGGCTGTGAAGCGCGGGACAATTTCGTCCATGATCTCACGCTCCGTTGGTTCGTAAATATATGCAGCAGTCAGGTGCTTCTGCTCGTAGGATTCAACCCGACCGGTCTCATCGATGACTTCCAGGGGCAGGAGTTTTTTGAGCACCGTTTGCTGCCTGGCCATATTGATGAAATCTGTGTAGACCAGGTACACCTCATCCACTTCACCCTTCAGAAACTCATCCACCGCCATGCGGCCAATGGCCGAAACATCAGCAAATGAGGGCGCTGCCGGCAAGTTGCTGAACTCGGCAATCACCTGCCTGCCACGCCGCATGAGTAAATCCCGTCCTTTGCGCCCAACGGTAATGTAACGCACCGGGATTTCAGAAGCCCCGAATCGATGGGTGACAAAGCGGATAACGTTGGTATTGTAGGCACCCGCCAGCCCACGGTCACCGCTGATGACCAGCACAAGCACATTTCGGACACTGGGCCTGCGCATGAGCAATGGATGCAGGTTTTCACGTCCCGGCTGCCTGGCGATATGGGTCAGTACCTGCCAGGCCTTAGAAGCGTAGGCGCGCGTTGCAGAGACCGCTGCCATGGCTTTACGGACCTTGCTGGCAGAGACCGCTTCGAGGGCACGTGTTACCTGCGAGATGTTCTTTACACTGCGGATGCGCATCCGCATTTCGCGAGCTGAAGCCATAATTTTTCCTGAGTCCTATTGCCAGGTAGCCTGAAAAGCCACCAATGCCTCGCGAAGGTTTTTTTCGTTATCTTCGGTAATGCGATTATTGACTGCAATATCCCTGGCAAGAACCGGGTGGGAGTTGGCGAGGTAACGCATCAACTCGACCTCCCATTTTCTCATCTTTTCAACCGGAACATTATCGGCATACCCATTGGTCCCGGCAAAAAGGATGATCACCTGATTCTCCAGAGACATGGGTTCGTATTGGGGCTGCTTAAGGACTTCCTGCATGCGCTGACCGCGGGTGAGTTGTGCCTGGGTGGCTTTATCGAGGTCGGATGACATGAGAGCGAATGCCGCCAATTCACGGTAAGCAGCCATGTCCATGCGGAGTTTGCCTGCCACCTGTCGCATGGCTTTCTGTTGTGCTGAACCACCAACACGAGAGACCGAGATGCCGACATCCACTGCCGGTCGAATCCCGGCATTGAAGAGATTATTGACCAGGTAGATCTGGCCGTCAGTAATGGAGATCACATTGGTTGGGATATAAGCAGAAACATCGCTGAGGAGCGTTTCGATTATCGGCAAGGCGGTAAGAGAGCCGCCGGAACCGACCAGTTTTGCGAGCCTGTAATCGTCGGGGTTCTGCATGCTTTTACGAGCCTGTTCGGCGTCATGCCCTGAACGAGGTCCGGTGAAAACGCGCCCGTCAACCGAATCTTTTTCTTCGGCCAGATTTCCTTCATAATTCTTCGGGACTATGACAACCTTGTTTGCCAGGCGGGAGGCACGCTCAAGCAAGCGGGAATGGAGGTAGAAGATGTCGCCCGGATATGCCTCACGACCCGGGGGGCGGCGCAGGAGCAGTGACACCTGGCGGTAGGCCCAGGCATGCTTGGAAAGATCATCATAAATTACCAGTGCATCCCGGCCTGTTTCCATGAACTCTTCGCCCATGGCGCAGCCTGCGTAAGGAGCGATGTACTGCAGCGCAGCAGACTCATCAGCCGCGGCGATCACAACAATGGTGTGATCCATGGCTCCGTGTCGCTCAAGCAGGGCTACGGTGCGGGCTACGGCCGCTTTTTTCTGCCCGATGGCCACATAAATGCAGGTAAGGTCCTTGCCTTTTTGGTTAATGATGGTATCGATCGCCAGGGCGGTCTTGCCAGTCTGGCGGTCGCCGATGATCAATTCACGCTGGCCGCGGCCAATGGGGATCATCGAATCGATGGCCTTGATCCCGGTCTGAACAGGGGTATCCACATCCTGGCGCTGCACCACACCCGGGGCAATGCGCTCTATAGGTCGGAAGCCTGCAGCCAGGATGGGACCTTTACCATCCACCGGATCGCCCAAGACGTTGACCACCCGCCCGATCAAGCCATCACCCACTGGAACCGAGGCGATCCGCCCGGTTGCGCGAAGCTTCATGCCTTCGGCGATCCCGGAGTAGTCACCCATGATGATGACACCCACTGCGTCTTTTTCAAGGTTGAAAGCAATGCCCATCACGCCGTTGTCAAACTGAACCAACTCCTGAGATTTGACATTTGCCAAGCCGGAAGCACGAGCAATGCCATCACCAGCTTCCAATACCGTACCGATATCGGCGATGCCAATCTTCGGTTGGAAGGATTCGATCTGTTTATGCAAATCATGGGAAATCTGTTTTGCGAGGTCTGCCATTTAGCCTCCCGGCCACCTAATATTGATTATTTACGCACAACTGCCCGGATGAAAGTCGCGTATCCGGGCACGCTGCAGAATGATATCAAATTGTGAAGAGACACGCGTCCGGTCCAGGGGGACACAACATAACGAGCAGCTTAATTTGGGGACCGAACCGGGTCGGGCGGGCTAATGATACCTGAAAGCTCGGGCATTGTCTAGTTTTCCTCCGAAATGAAGTGGGATAAGCCATGAGTAAAAGCGCACCACTGCAGCAGGATCGGAATAGTTGTTTGTTTTCAATAAAAAAGAGGAACAAACAACCCGGCTAGGAAAATCTTTTTCGCAACGGTGGATTCTTCATTATTAGCATATATGGAATGAAGTAATTTCCTGGCAACCGGTTGTTTTTGAAAATCAAACAACTCCTGCGAAATAATTAGGAACTATTTAAATGTAAGTTTGGAGGACCAGCCAGAGAGATGGCGGATGGTAAAGAAAAGGCAATGACTATTATAAAACATTTGTTCTGTTACTACAATTCTGAACGATGAATTCCTTGCGAGTGATGCCCTGTATAATGGAAGCAACAAGAACAAAACAATTTAACCCTCTTTGAGTGTATTCCATGTAATGATGCACACCCGGGATTCTCCGCATCGAATATTCGGTCGTGGTTCCTTCAATGAAGGTTACCAGATTGCATCAGAAAAGAAGAAGAACCGGGTAAAGGAAGGAACGATATGACCATCTATCAGCTTAGCCCGTCTGACCTCACTTTTTCGTGGGATGGCTGCAAACGGTGTTTTTACCTGAAAGTGAAACATAATATCGTTTACCGGGGACCATTCCCCGGCATGTTTGGAAAGATGGGCGACCTGACAAGCAATTATTACCTGGATAAACCCTCCAGCGAAATATCACCCGACCTGCCCCCAGGCATGGTGAAATTCAGGGAAAAGTGGGTTAAATCCGTTCCAATCAGTTTTCACGATACCAAATCCCAATGCGTCATCAGGGGCCGGTTCGATGCGATCGCGGCATTCGAGGACGGCACTTACGGGATCATCGATTACAAGACTTCAGATGCGTCGGAAGAAAAAGCCACTTTCTACAGCCGGCAATTGTCAGCATATGCATTCGCGTTGGAAAATCCAGCCCCAAATGCGCTGTCTCTTACGCCCATCACGCGGCTGGGCCTGTTCATCATTACGCCCGACCGATATGAACGCCTGCCAAATGGAGAGGCTGCTTTTATAACCAAGACGACGTGGATGAACATCCCCCGCGACGATGCCACCTTCCTGGCTTTATTGAATGAAGTTGTCAACTTATTGGATTTGCCCACCCCGCCGGAGGCAGCAGAGGATTGCGGATTGTGCAATTACCGAAAGGATTACCACTCGGCGGGGATATTGGAATAAGTCACCAAAATCAGGCTGGTTGAACCTGGGGAATTATCAGCGCCAAAAACCGAGGATCCAACATATGGCTCTGGATGGTCCTGAGGGTTTTATTTCTGTGGAAGAGGACATATGGAAAAGGTAATGATGTTACGTGTCTTTGGTTCTGTGAAAAATGAAAACAAGCTGAACCGCAGACCGCTTACATCCCTTTTCCAGGTAAGTAAGCGGTCTCCAGTCGGGGCGCCGGGAATTGAACCCGGGACCTCTTGCACCCCATGCAAGCGCGCTAGCCGGACTGCGCCACGCCCCGTCAGGCAAGGCGGTATTATAGTCGCGATTGGTATTTTAGGCAATGAAAGAGCATTGGACTGCCTATCCCAACACTGATTCCCTTGAATCCGGAGAGATGTTCAGTGCCTCCTCGAAGTGAAGCGATCGATTTCAGCTAGAAGCCAGCTTGTATCTTTTTTGCGGTACAATTCCGCCGATGATCGAACCAAGGCACCTGCCAGATTCAACCCGAATCAGCGTTTTAACAGCCGCAGTCCTACTGGCTTTCGCCCTGACCAGGGTGCTCAATACCACTCCACTATTCTCCGTTTTATTTCCAGTGGGCAGTTTCAGGCTGACACTTGCGTTCAACCTGAATACCGTCATCGTCCTGCTAGCAGCGGGAGTGACAGCCACCGGGATGGACTGGCTCTTGCGAACCCATCCCGCGTTAAAAAAAGGGGGAACCCGCGAACACTGGCTGCTCCCCACCCTGACGGTATTGGTTATTGGCATCGCCCTATACACCCTGCCCAATACACCCATCTGGTGGCTCGGGTTCGGGTTGGGCGCGGCAATATTCCTCGTGGTGGCCCTGGCAGAATTTGTGGTGGTGGACCCAACCGACACCCGTTACCAGGTGGCAAGTGCAATCCTCACGGTGTTTGCATTTGTGATCTTTCTCATCCTCGCCACTGCCCTAAAAGCGATCAACGCCCGGTTGGTGATGATCATCCCGGCGCTATTCCTGGCAGGCGGATTGACAACCTTACGCACCATGCACCTGCGCCTCAACCAGCGCTGGGAAGTTGCCTGGAGTGTGGGAATCGGCCTAGTGGCAACCCAGATGGGTGCTGCATTGCATTATTTGCCCTTGTCACCGGTTAGATTTGGCCTGGGCTTACTAGCTCCACTTTATGCACTGACCGTGTTGGCTGTCAGCCTGGTGGAGGGAATTCCATTCCGGCGGGCTTTTATCGAACCAACCCTGATGCTTGCTTTATTCTGGGGGTTGGCTTTCTGGTTCCGGTAGATGATTACAAAAATGATCCTGACCCGAAAAGCCTGGCAGGCAATGCGACGCCACGTCAGCAGGCGCGCACCACAGGAAGCATGCGGTTTGCTGGCAGGGAAAAAAGGGCGGGTGGAGATCGCGATCGGAGTCCGCAACGCAGAGAGAAGCCCTGTGCGGTTCCGAATGGAACCGCGGGCACAGTGGCGGGCATTTCAGCGGATTGAGGCTGCAGGGTTAGAGCTGGAAGGGATCTATCATTCGCATCCAAAAGGTCCTAACTGTCCTTCCCGGACCGACATCGCCGAGAGCATGTACCCAGTGGCGCAGATCATCTGGTATCGAGAAAACGGCTCCTGGCAGGCGCGAGGCTATACCATCGAGACTGGAAAGACCCTAGAGATCGCCCTGGAGATAGGAATAATCGAGTGACGTTCCCTCGTTTTGTGTGTTATTGCTTCTGAATGGAATGGATTTACGATTATGAGTTGTTATTTATGGGTAAGTTGGATTCACATCCTGCCCTGGCACCAGGGTTGAGTACGCAAAGGTCTTACCACCCCGGAGGAAATGTTCATGCAAGTCCTGGTTAACGCCATCCTTCTGCTGGCGGGGTATGTCATCGGTTCCATCCCTTTTGGACTGATCGTCGTAAAACTGATGACCGGAAAAGATATCCGCACGGTTGCCAGTGGGCGTACGGGAGGAACGAATGCCATGCGAGCAGCCGGACCCTGGGCCGGGGTGCTGACTGCCATACTGGACATCCTTAAGGCAGCCTCGACCGTCTGGCTGGCGAAAAGTGTGACACCCAATGTTTGGATCCATACCCTTGCTCCGATTGCGGCGGTGATAGGTCACAACTATTCCCTCTTTTTAATCGATCGGAGCCCAGATGGGCGCATTCGGTTGCACGGCGGGGCGGGTGGGGCAGCAGCAGGTGGTGGAGCCTTTGGCCTGTGGCCGCCAGTGGCTTTCATCCTGATCCCAGCCGGCGTGCTGACCTGGTATTTAACGGGATTCGCGTCCGTAACCACCCTGAGTATCGGAGTATTAACGATCATTATTTTCGGGATTCGCGCTTCACTTGGTCTAGGTCCCTGGGCTTATGTGATCTACGGATTTTTAGTGGAAATATTAATGGTGTGGGCGCTGCGCCCCAACCTCAAGCGCCTGAAGGACGGGACAGAACGACGTCACGGCCTGCCGGTGAAGCTCCAGCAGCTGCGGGAGGCGCGCAGGTCGAAGAACCGCGGGAAGACCCCTTAGAATCCAACCAAGAACCGTTTTCCCCAGGACTCTTGCGGAATCCTTACCCTCTAAACCTGATCCCATCCGGGAATTCCAAACAATAACAGCCGCGCATTTCAGTGCGGCGTTTTTATTTATTCTTTCGCAGACTCTTTGGCTTCTTTTTCTTCGAGGTAAAGTGACCGCAAATTCCGACGGTGAAGTTCCTCTGCCAGCCCTCCCAGGTAGACCCGGCTCTTCCCACAGGATTCAATGTTGTTTTCATCCATAAAATCCTGGGGTGCGCGACGACGGACGGCTGTTCGGGCTACCTTGCGGATGTTGGCCAGGTAATTCAGGTTTTCCTTGACTGCCGCGTCAATTTCTCCCCTCAAAATAATATCACCATGACCCTGGATGATGTTCTCCAGCCCCATGCGCCCGATCTTCTTGATGGATGCGGAGATGTCTTCAGTATTGCCATCCACCACGTAAGGCAGGGGCATGAATGAATCTCCGGCAAAAAGCACACGATCCTCTTCGACCAGTACTGCGATGCCATCCGAACTATGTCCAGGAGCGGGCATGATGGACAAGTTTTTTTTGCCGACACGCAGGTTTAAAGTGCCTTCGTTAAAGGTCAAGTGCGGCAGTACGATTTTCACCTGTCGGAAAGTTTGATTTTGCTTGCGGGCATTTTCGAGTGCAGGGATGCCACGCTCGATCAGCAGATCGCGGCACAGGGAGTGAGCGATGATGGTCGCGCCTGGGAAAAAGCAATTGCCCCAGGTGTGATCGGCATGGTAGTGGGTATTAATGATATAGCGCACCTGCACCCCAAGTTCATGTTCGACGTAGTCGCGCATGGCCAGGGTTTCTTCGGGCAGGGCGAGGGTGTCAATGACCAAGGCCCATTGAGGTCCGACCACCACCCCGGCAGTCACCTGGGCATATACTTCACTTTGAAACCAGTAGACATTTTCAGAAACGCGTTCGCGATGCATAAGATCCCTCAAATATAAGATGCCTAAATCTAGCACAAATGAGGGTCAAAAGTCAAGGAAAAGTGGATTTTGGGTGAAATTTGCGTTACATGAATTGCGCAATAATCCCGATCCGAATAATTCCTTGACCGGAATCGTTCCCTTGTGATAAACTTCACCAGTTCACAATTGCCGCCCCAATGGCAAATCCCAAAAGAAAGGAGGCGCACAACATGGTAGACCGTAAGATCTTCACCCTTGCAAGTGTCCGCACCGCCGCTGGCGGCGGTCAGACCAACCCTACGCGGAGTGCGCCTGTTGCCTGATTAGATATACGCAGTATGTGGCGGCCACGGACACTCCCTGCCCGTGGCCATTTTCTTTGTACAGCCGGTCATGGGCAACCTCGTGGCCGTTTTGTTTTTATTATGGAATTGATAATGAAAGGAAGAACCATGACCGAGATTATTTCCATCCCAAACAGCCCGTCGATTCCGGGATTGACCTTCCGCCGTTTCCGGGGGGAAGCGGATTACCCACACATGGCAGCACTGATCTCAGCGTGCAAGGTTGTTGACGGCGTGGAACGCAGCACCACCGTGGACGACGTTGCCCGCACCTACCGCCACCTGGAAAACTGCGACCCTCAAAACGATATGCTTTTCGCCGAAGTAGATGGACAGGTGATCGCCTACGGCCGGATCTGGTGGGATGATCTCCTGGATGGCAACCGCCTTTACCACCCCTTCGGCTTCCTGCACCCATCCTGGCGGGGAAAAGGCATCGGCAGGTCTCTTTGGGAAGCTGCCGAGCTGCGGGCCCGGACAATCGCCACAGAGCACCCCCAGGAGATATCAAAGTTCCTGCAAGTGGAGGCGTTTGAATCGGAAAAAGCCCTGGTGACATTGCTGCAGATGCGCGGGTACCAGCCGGTGCGGTACGAAACGTCAATGGTGCGGGACCTGGGAGAACCCTTCCCCAATGCTCCCTTGCCTGCGGAACTGGAAGTCCGACCGGTAAAATCAGAACACCTGCGCCATATATTTGAAGCCAGCAATGAAGCCTTCCGTGATCATTGGGGCATCCGGGATATGAGCGAGGAAGACAACAAGTCTGAAATGGAAAGCCCGAACTTTAAACCGGAGCTCTGGAAAGTTGCCTGGGATGGTGACCAAATGGCGAGCGTTGTCCATAATTTCATCGACGAGAGAGAGAACCAGGAATACCAGCGCAAACGCGGTTATACCGAGGGCATCTGCACCCGTCGTCCCTGGCGAAAACAGGGAGTGGCGCGTTCATTACTGGTGCAGAGCATGAAGATGTTCAAGGAAATGGGCATGACCGAAACCGCCCTCACGGTGGACTCGGAAAACCTGTCCGGAGCATTCCGTCTCTATGAAGGCGTAGGTTACCGCAAGGTGAAGCAGCAGACATGCTATCGCAAGCCGATGGAGTAAAATAGACCATCCAGAGTATTCTCAACCGTCCTGTTTTACCCAAAGGAGATTGAAATGCAACTACGCTGCACATACTGCCAGACCATGTTTGCCATCGGGCGCGAAGATATGCTCGCCGCCCTGGAACACATGGAAGAGAATAAACAGATCTATTATGATGCCCACTGCCCAAAGTGCAGGCGCGCCAACCGCGTTGAACGGGCGCGCATGGAGCGATTTTTCCCGGATTGGAAAACTGCCATTAAAACCATGGCGAAGGAATCGGCGCAGGCTGCAACAACATCCGAAAAACCAGCAGCAATCGCCAGTGCCGAAAAGGCTGCCGCAGCTCCCAAGGCAACCACCAAACATGAGAAGAAGCATGGGTCAAAATCAAAATCGAGCGCGGCTTCCTCAGTAAAGCAAATGGTAAAACCATCGCCCTCCAATGGGAAATCAGCCCATGGTGGAACGAAAAAGAAATGAGGGTCCGGGCAGTATTTGTTGATTTTGGCGGTGTCATCATGCGCACTGAGGATAAAGGGCCGCGCACCCGCCAGGCAGAACGCCTGGGGATGACATTCCGGGACCTGGAGAAAATCATATTCGAAAGCGATTCCAGCCTGAGGGCTTCCACCGGTGAGATCGCCGAGGAAGCCCACTGGCAGGCGGTGGCGAAAACCCTGGGTGTCAACCGCCAGGAGGCAGGCAGGATCGTCACGGAATTTTTTTCCGGCGACAGGAAGGATTTTGCCCTGCTCGATTTCCTGCGCAGCTTGCGCCCGGAGCACAAGGTAGGTCTTATCAGCAATGCCTGGTCGGGGCTGAGAGCTTTCATCACGGCCCAAAAGTTTGCCGATGTTTTCGATGAGATGATCATCTCTGCAGAAGTTGGTGTGATGAAGCCTGACCCGCGCATCTACCACACCGCACTTGAAATAATGGGAGCACAGCCTGAAGAGTCGGTCTTTCTGGACGACGTGCTGGTCAACGTGGAGGCAGCGCGCTCGTTGGGCATGCAAGCCATCCAGTTCACCCAGCCGGAAATATCGCTGGAAGCGTTAAAACAATTACTTTTCACGCACGTATGACCTTCCTCCTGTAAGGGGGAAAGGTCAAAAAACAGGTTTGACATGAATATTCAACTGAACAACCGCCCGATCCTGCGTAACCTGGGAGATGGGCTGATCCTATGCCGCACAACCACCAACGATGCAGATGCCCTGGCGGAATTTAATTCCCGGATCCACAGTGACGACGGGTTCGACGTTCCCGACCATCGCGTAGGTGCCTGGACACGCGACCTGGTTGCCCAGCCTCATCCCACCTTTCATGCCGACGATTGCACGATGGTTGTTGAGGCAGCCAGTGGAAAAATCGTCTCCTCGATGAATCTGATTTCGCAGACCTGGGCATACGAGGGGATTCCGATCGGGGTGGGACGCCCGGAATTGGTGGGAACACTGCCCGAGTATCGCAACCGCGGGCTGGTCCGAACACAATTCGAAGAAGTCCACCTGTGGAGCGCGGCCCGCGGGGAACTTGTCCAGGGTATTACCGGCATCCCGTTCTATTACCGGCTCTTCGGTTACGAAATGGGGCTGGAACTCAGCGGAGGGCGTACCGGATATGAAGCACAACTTCCGAAACTGAAAGAAGGAGAGAATGAAGCATTCACCATCCGCGAAGCGACCGTGGCAGATATTCCTTTCATGATGGATACCTATGCGCATTCCTGCAAGCGACAGCTGGTTACCTGCGTCCGGGATGAAGCCATCTGGCGCTACGATCTGACAGGTCAGAGTCGGGAGAATGTTGACCGCCTGGAGTTCCGCATCCTCGAACGTGCCGCGACAAAAGAACCTGTTGGCTACATCACCCACCCCTGGTACGACTGGGATACTGGTCTCATTGCAAACCATTACGAACTTAAGGGTGGCGTTTCCTGGCTGGAGGTGACCCCCTGTGTGGCACGCTATTTGTGGCAGACCGGGGAAGCTTATTCCAAACGGGACGGCAAGCCCGCGCTGCGCACCACTTACAGCTTCTGGTTCGGGAGCGAACATCCATCCTACGAAGTATTCCGCGAGCGGCTGCCGCGCCTGCGCGACCCATACGCCTGGTACATCCGCGTCCCTGACCTGCCAGCCTTCCTGCGCCAACTCACACCGGCATTGGAACGCCATATCTCCGAATCGCTCATTATCGGCTACTCAGGTGAAGCAAAAATCAGTTTTTATCACTCAGGCCTCCGCCTGGTGCTGGATAAAGGCAAGGTGGTCACGGTTGAGCAATGGATGCCCAGTCACGAAGATAAAGGCGTTGCCGCCTTCCCTGACCTTTCGTTCCTGCAGCTCGTTTTCGGCTACCGTTCCTACGAAGAACTTGAACAGTCCTACGCAGATTGTTCTTACAAGGACGACGAGACGCGCATACTGCTGGGCACCCTTTTCCCGAAGAAAGCTTCTGCGCTAATGTTCCTGAATTAATGATTACGCCGCGGGCGAAATCCCCGGCTGGATAAATGAAAAATAATGAAATCGTTCCTTCGCTCCACTATTAACCAGTTCCACCTGCTCAACCGCCCTGCGCGGCTGTTCCTGCTGGCGCTCTTTTTGGACGGGCTGTTGTTTGCAGGCTGGAACCTGTTCTTCAACCTTTACATCATCGACGCCGGGTACAGCCGGGATTTCCTTGGGCTGGTTAACGCCGCCCCGAGCCTTTCAGCGCTCCTGCTGGGAGTACCGATGGGCCTGCTCTCAGACCGGATGGGCCGCAAGCGCGCCATGATGACCGGTTTTGCGCTGGCGAACTTCTCCATCATTGCCATGATCCTGGGCCGATCCGAGACGGTCATCCTGGGAGGGGCGCTCCTGCTTGGTATCACTTCGCAATTGTACGTTTTAAGCCAGGCACCATTCATGATGAAAGCCTCCGATGATAAGAGCCGCGATGTCCTATTCAGCCTCAGTTTTGGGATGTTCCCGCTCGCCAGCACCGCCGGCAATTTCCTGGCGGGCTACCTGCCGGGACTGTTCACGCGCTGGTTCAACCTGGCGACGAGTGTAACGGCTTACCAGGTAGTGCTGCTCTTTTGCGTGATCATGAGTTTCCTCGTCCTGGTGCCGATCTCTTTTATCCACGAACCCAAAAAAGCTGAAGCTGAAGAAAAGACAGGATCAACGGAACCCAAGACCTCAATCTGGAAGGTGCTGCTGCGACCCCTGACGCTGAAATTGGCGATACCCAACCTGGTGATCGGACTCGGCGCGGCAACACTGGTACCTTACTTCAACGTTTTTTTTGCCGAACGATTCCAGATGGGGGACTCCACGCTGGGGATCCTGTTCAGCATGGGTGCCCTGCTGACAGGGATCGGGTGCATCATCGGCCCGAGACTGGTGGGAAATTTGGGCGGGAAAATACGCACTGTAGTGCTTGGACAGGGAGCCAGCCTGGGATTCTTACTGCTAATCGGTTTCTCACCGTGGCCGTGGCTAGCAGTGATCGGCTTTTTAGCACGCGGAGCGTTAATGAACATGGTGGCGCCGCTTTTCGATGCATTCGCCCTGGAGCAAAGCCGCGAGGCTGAACATGGCGCGGTCAACAGCATCCGCAACCTGGCCTGGAACGTCGGGTGGGCGGTTGGACCGTACGTCTCTGGAATTGTCCAGCAGCGCTATGGGTTTTCGCCGCTGTTCATCAGCACGGCAATTTTGTACGGCCTCGGCATCAGCCTGACGTGGATCTTCTTCCGCCCCCGACCCATGCGGGACCCACTGCGTGCTCCGCTGATGGAAGACGTCTTATGAGAATCTTTAGTCCGCCAGTTGAACTGCCGGACTAATTTTAATTATTCCTGGAATGGTTCTGGATATTCTTCTCCTGCCCCAACGTTTTGGTCTTACTCATCATAGACTTTCATTAACCTCCTCACTCGTCCTGTTGACCAAAAGTTGAATAAGTCTTATAGTCTGTCAGACTTATCATACAAATCAATAGTTGTAGCATAGAAACACTTTTAATTTTAGGAGAGTGACAATGTTTCATGGTGGTGGTTGGGGGGCATACATGCGTTCTGGCGATGAAAAGCCCAAGGTCACCCGCCAACTATTGTTGCGCGTCCTGAATTACGCCAGACCGTACTGGACGCAAATCACGGGAATGCTGGTGATGATCCTTTTGAGCACTGGTCTCTCGCTGGTCACCCCGTTAATCTTCAGGCAGATGATCGACAAGGTCCTGCCGTCCAAAAACCTCAACCAGCTCGTCTTGCTGGCAGTCGCACTTCTGTTCGTTCCCATCCTGAACGGCGGGATCTCAGTCATTTCACGGCGCTTAAATGCACAAGTCGGCGAAGGAGTCATCTTCGATCTGCGCGTGGCACTATTCAGCAAATTGCAGCGCATGAGCCTGCGCTTTTTCACCAATACCAAAGTGGGGGAGATGATGAGCCGCCTCAACAACGACGTGGTCGGCGCGCAGAATGCCATCAGCAACACCATTGTCGACATCATCACCAATATCGTCGAGACCATCGCCCTGCTGGCAGTGATGCTCACCCTTGAATGGAAACTGACGCTCGTCAGCGTGCTCATCCTGCCCCTGTTCATTTTGGCTGCGCAGCGGCTGGGGGGTATCCTGCGCGACATCGCCCGGAAATCGATGGAACATAACGCACGCATGAACGCACACATGAACGAGACACTTAACATTGGCGGGGCGCTGCTGGTCAAACTTTTCGGGCGCGCCAATGAAGAAACGAACCGCTTCCGCGAACGAGCCGCCAACGTGCGTGACATTGGCATTCGCCGCGCGGTGATCGGATCCACCTTCTTCCTGATCCTGGGGCTGGTCGGCGCAGTGGGAACGGCACTCGTCTACGGCCTGGGCGGCTGGTACGTCATCCAGGGCACCTTTACGGTTGGGACCATTGTGGCCTTTGGCTCATACCTAGGGCAACTTTACGGCTCGCTGCAAGGTCTTGCGAGCGCTCCAGTGGACTTCTCCACCTCGATGGTCAGTTTCGAGCGCGTCTTCGAGGTCATCGACCTGCCGCGGGATATCCCGGAAAAAGCACAAGCAATCGTTTTGAACAATGCACGAGGTAACCTCGAATTCGAAAACGTGACTTTTAATTACAGCGTGGACGAGTCCAAACTCTTAAAAAATGTTAAACGATACGGTCGGATGGAAGACGTGGGGGCCGTATTATCGACAGCGGAAGATGGCGCCAAAGACGACGGGAAACCAAAGAGCGAAGAACCGACAGCCATCGAAGAAGAATCTGACGGGTTATCACAGGCAAGGGATGTGGCCCTGGAAGGGGTTTCCTTCAAAGCCGATTCCGGACAGTTAGTGGCGCTGGTTGGCCCTTCAGGCGCAGGCAAGACGACGGTCACCTATCTCATCCCGCGCCTATACGACCCAAACAGCGGATTCATCCGCATTGATGGAATAGACGTGAAAGAACTCACACTCGACTCGCTCGCCACAGCCATAGGAATGGTCACTCAGGAAAACTACCTGTTCCACGACACCATCCGCACCAATTTGACCTATGCCAAACCCGAGGCAACCCAGGCTGAGATCGAGGAGGCAGCCAGGGCAGCCAACATCCACCAATTCATCATGGACCTGCCTGATCGCTACGACACAATCGTTGGCGAACGCGGCTACCGGTTAAGCGGCGGCGAAAAGCAGCGCATCTCCCTGGCGCGCGTGATCCTGAAAGACCCGCGCATCCTCGTCCTGGACGAAGCCACCAGCCATCTCGACAGCGAATCCGAATCCCTGATCCAGGAAGCTTTGAAGCGCGTCATGGCAGGCAGGACCAGCATCGTCATTGCCCACAGGCTGTCTACAATTTTGGCGGCGGACCTGATCCTGGTGATGGATCGGGGCAAGATCGTGGAACGCGGCACCCACGAGCAATTGCTGGCAATGGGGGGCGTGTACTGCCAGTTATATGAGACACAGTTCAAACGCGAAATTGCATAGCCCTTCCCGACATTTCCCCATATTAGATTAGATTATAAAAAAACCTCCCCAACTCAGCTGAAAACCGGGGAGTTTTTTGATTCGGAGAGTATTAAACTATTTTTCGGGCTCCATTAATGAATTGCTTAAAAATATTCATATTAAATTCAGTGTTATCTGCAACCATCCAGTCCTCGGTATTCTCCATTGGCCTGACAGAGGCTGCAAGTTCCCAAAAGCCCAGGTTCGCAACCTTTCTTCCCATTTCTGATTCATATACAAGAAGAAAATCATCCGCCGTCTGGTCTAGTCCCATCAGGAATATATTCATGCGAGCATAGGCAACATCTATTGCCGGGTCTCCGAGGGCAGCTTCCTCCCAATCCAAAACAGCAGAGATTTCGTTCTCATGCCACAATATATTTCCTTCCCAGTAATCAATGTGCACAAGTCCCGGCTGCACGGTTTGAATGCACGGGTACGCATCACGCAGGACCTGCCACACTTCGGTACCGTCTGGAAATGCCCGCATATAACCCGGCGCAGTCTCTGAATTCAAGAACCAGGTTGCCTCGGCATTTGCATCCAATAAAAAGGCTTGCACATCCTTACTGCACGGGATGGAATGGATTCTTGCCAGCGTGACGGCAAGTTTGCGCGCCCAATCTTTGGGGTCTGCAGGAGTTTCCAGCACGAGCCTGCCTGGCACTAAACGGGTAACAATCCCAGGCGTGCCTAAGAGGGACCCTGCATCATCCAGGAATAAAGGTTCAGGTGCTGGTATTCCATAGCGGTGCAGATACTCAAAAGTTTTGAATTCGCGACGGGCTTTCTCGCCGCGATCATAGTCTCCAAATACTGCGTATCTCCGCACAACACACTTTAACTCGCTACCATCGGGCTGGCGCGCCTCTACAATGTGCGTGGAATTGGAAAAACTTCCCGGGAGCAGGCTGTAAGTCAGCAAGCGACTTCCCGGCGCGATTTCCTTCAATAATTCTTGAACGACTTCTTGTGTGAGCGGAGGGACGGGAATTTTAGGCATAGTTTTTTCTGAATAGATAAATGATTATAGCATCCAGGCCAGGTAGGAGATGGTCGGATAGATATTCCCTCATGGGGAGTCAGGAGATGCCGTCCTTGATATTTGTACTCCACATTTATTTGGAAATTTTTTGGGTTATTTGGTCCCCCCGAACCAAACCTGCCCTGGCTTATCCATGCACCCGGGAAAACACAAAGATCAGAACAAAAATGATCGCGCATCCTGCCAACCCGATCAATGCGTTTATATACCATTTGTCGTGCCAAGGGTGTTTCCTGGTCGCAAAATAAAAGATCAATGCCAGTGCCAGCCCAACTGCTCCCGTTGTAAACAATAATATCCCGGCGACATCGTATCCGGATTTGTGAAGCTGGCCAAGGTACCAGCCATAACCCATCAGGATCAGTGGGGCAATCCCCATGGGGAGTGCATTAGCAAATTTCATTTTCACCTTAAGAAAAAAAACAATTAGGGTAGCATACGCTATTTGGTGGACAGCTTCCCAATGCCGCAATATGCTCCATCGTGATCCATTATAGTGGATTCCCGAACCGACAATGCTGCAACTTTCATTCCGCGTCCTTCTGTGGTTTAATAATTGCATGGGCACACTGTATTTGGTTGCCACCCCGATCGGGAACCTGGAAGATATGAGTCCGCGTGCGGTGCGGATCTTGCGCGAGGCACGTTTGATCGCCGCTGAAGATACACGCGTGACCCGCAAACTGCTAACACATTTCGACCTGCACACCCCCCAAACCAGTTACTTCGAACACAATAAGTTGAGCAAGCTCGATGCCATTCTTACCGCTTTGGCTGGAGGCGATGTGGCACTTGTCTCGGATGCCGGGACGCCCACCCTCAACGACCCCGGCTATGAACTGGTGAGGGCTGCGCTGGAAAAGGGGTACGACGTCTGCCCCATCCCCGGACCGTCCGCACCACTGGCGGCACTGTCTGCCTCAGGGCTTCCCACAGATTCATTTCTATATCTCGGCTACCTGCCGCGTAAATCGTCCGATCGGAAATTTCTCTTTGGGCAAATTGAATCCCTGCCCCATACCCTGCTGTTCCTCGAGTCCCCGCACCGGTTGCTCGCCTCGTTAAAAGACATGGAAGATTCCCTCGGGGATAGGCAAATCGCTGTTGCCCGTGAACTGACCAAGGTCCACGAACAGATCTGGCGAGGCAGCATAAAAGCTGCGATCAGCTATTTTTCCGCCAATGAGCCGCGCGGTGAATTTACCCTGGTAGTGGGGGGAAAATCCAAAAAGGGAACGGATAAATGGACGGAGGAAATGCTGAATTTGGCAATCAACTCAGGCCTGGAACTTGGCGAAAGCCCTTCTGTGCTGGCGAAGCGGGTGGCGCTAGAAAGCGGATGGGAGCGGAAAGAAATCTACCGCCAGATAACCATCCATAAGAGATAATTGGATTCAACGGGACACTCACGTTTTTTTAGATTAGGTGTCGCCACGTCATGCTGAAATGAAATATCAAGTTCTGGTTGATTATTTTTCAGAATTCCTGAACGAAGGAGGAATATATTATGAACCTTGACGACCTGGATTACATGCACAATCACGACCCCCAGAACATGCTCGGGGAGATTGACAATCTCCCGGCCCAACTTGAAAAAGCATGGGAACTGGGACAAACTCTGCCACCGCCAGTGAGTTCAGGGCTGCGCCAGGTGATCATCTCCGGCATGGGAGGCTCGGCCATCGGGGCAGACCTGCTGGCAGCATATATTGCTCCCATCTGCCCCATCCCAGTGTTCGTTCAGCGTGACTACAGCCTGCCTGCCTGGGCGCGCGGCCCGGAGACGCTGGTGATCGCCAGTTCCCATTCCGGGAACACTGAAGAGACCCTGCAAGCCTTCGATGCAGCCCTGCAAAATAAATGCAGCCTGATGGCTGTGACAACAGGCGGAAAACTGGCTGACCTTGCCGGGCAGGTGAATATTCCGCTGTGGAAATTCGAGCACAAGGGACAGCCGCGGGCCGCGGTGGGTTTTTCATTCGGTCTGCTGCTATCCGCATTTTCACAATTGGGGTTGGTTGGTGCGCCAGAAATGGTGGCGAACCAAGTCGCAGCCACGGTGGCAGCGATGAAGAGGCAGCAGGAGACCCTGCTCGCCCCTGTTCCGGTGACAGGTAATCCGGCGAAAAGGCTGGCTGGGCAGCTTGTCGAGCGCTGGGTGAATGTCTACGCCTCCGGATACCTGGCTCCCGTGGCGCGGCGTTGGAAGACGCAGATCAACGAAATAGCCAAAGCTGGGGCTGGGTTTGAATTTATACCTGAAGCGGATCACAATGCTTTGGCCGGACTGCTTAACCCGGCAGATATCCAATCCCGCACCGTCACCCTGTTCCTGCATGCTTCATCCGACCATCCCCGCAACCACCTGCGCCTCGACCTTACCCGGCATGGGTTCACGGTGGAGGGTTTGACAAACGACGTTTATGAAGCACAGGGGGAATCGCCGTTGGCTCATATCTGGACGGCTTTGCATTTCGGGGATTACGTATCTTACTTCCTGGCAATGGCTTACGGCAGCGATCCAACGCCAGTGGAAGCGCTGGAAAACTTTAAGGCATCCATGAGAGCTGCCGGGTAGAACAAAAAATCCGGTGGGATAAACGTCCCGCCGGATTTTTTTTACCCATGAACGCGAGGGTTCAACCAGGGGATATTATTAGAGCAATAATCCCTGCCACTGCCCCCAGCCCAAACCCCGCCAATATATCGGAAAGATAATGGACGCCCATCGCCACCCGTGCCAGGGCAACCAGGGGTGCCCAGAGGCAAAGAATTATCGCCAGCCACCCCGGACCAAACCCTAGCGCAAGGACCGCGATAAGGACCACCCGCGCTGCGTGCCCGGACGGGAAGGAATGCGGGTCTGTCTTTCGATAAATCCCCCCCCATTCCCCCTGCGGTCTTTGGCGACGGATGGAGAACTTGATCGCCAATACCACAACCGCGAGGGCGATGATGGACACAAGTACAGTCAACGCCCAGGTGCGCCAGAAAGAATTTCCCAGCCACCAAAGCACTCCCAGCCCAACCCACCAGAACCATGAATCGCCCGAGTGTGCCAGGAAGATCGCCACGCTGCGGATAAAACCAGGGTTCTCTGCCACCCGCATCCGTGCAGACAGACTTGCGTCCAGTTCGAGGATGCGCTTCCAGCTCACTGCTTGGTTGACTTTCCAGCGGGGGCTTTTTTCTTCGCCAGGGCTGCTTTTTCGACCTTCACGGCTTTCACCCTGGATACTTTATCAGCCCGCTTCACCCGCTTTTTTAGATCGAGGCGCATGATCTCAAGCTGGTGGGGTTTATCCACGTCCATGCCGATCTCAGCGTACGGGCAGACAATGGCTTTACCGGTGATTTTCATGCGGTTCATGACCCTCGTTTCCGCATCCTGAAGGCTCAACTTTCCGGTGAGGAGCAGGAAAGCTGTGTCATAACCGATCAAGGCTGCCTGTTTGAGCGGGTTTTTTCGGGAATTGGTGATCTTCTCCCACATATCTGTGTCATCATTGGTGATCATGCTGAGACGTCCGGCATTCATGTCACCGCCGCAGATTTCCATATCTTTGAGGCGCGTCCATGTCCGTTTCGACCCGGGGAAGCGTTTTTCCATCAATTCGCGCTGGATAACGTTATAAATTATGTCCACTTTCTGTTCAAGAGCCGTCTTCACCACCCAGTCCACCATCTCACTGGTAATGGCTGGTATGTCCGAGGAAACGATCAGCACATACTCGGCTTGCGGGTTGACCTCTTGCACCTTTTGGGCGCCAGCTTGCAGGTTCTCCACCATCTTACCCTGGTTGGAGACAAAATACATTTTCTTACCACATTTCAAACCACTTTTTTCGGTGAGGCCGACGATGATAACGTTATTAATTTCGCTTGCATCGCTAAGAGCATCCAACACCCACTGGACCATCGGCTTACCAGCCACATCAACCAGTGCCTTTGGATGACCCTGGGTGGCATCATACAAGGGCTCTTCCGGAAGCGGAACCCCACCCGCAGTTACGATTGCATCCATATGTTCTCCTTTTTTTGTTCAGCATGCCTGATGCCTGCCAAGGTCTTCAATGACCCAATAAGCGAGGTCCGGGGAATTCCTGGAATGCGTTCAAGGCTGCCGCTGCGGTTTTGTTCTATCCGCAAGGGGTTGAAATTAGTTTAATTCCTGCAAAGACGGCTCGAAACCGAGTTTCGCCAGCATTTCCTCATATTCAGCATGGGTCAATGCGCGACCTTTTCCCGAAACAGCGATCAGCGCAGCTTCCATCATGTTTGTACCAAAAGAACGCCCGTCCAGCACCGGGGTAGTGGTCACCAGGTATTTGACTCCACACTTGCGGAATAGTTCCACATCCTGCGGTGTAGTGGTATTGGTCACGATCACTTTCCCTTTCATATTATCAGGCATGTAGCGCTTGATATAATGGCAATCTCCTGCTATCACCGTCCCCCACTCGAACATCTTTGGATATTTCGGCTTGCGTTCTTCCTGTTTTTCGCCGGTCGGATATACCCAAGCGAAAGGCAGCCGCCCTGCCACCGGCATTAAGATGCCTGCCAAGTTCTTTAGCTGCTTCTCGGTATGGAGGGCGATGGGAATCCCCAAGGAGAACATCAAATCCCCAAAAACACACTCATAGCCTGCCTGGACAAATCCATGCGCCAAGCCCCAGCGGTCGGCTCCGGTCATGACGAAGACCTTTTTACCGCCGTTTTTCAGGATGTATTCCCCCAGTTTGGCTTCCACAAATGGCGCCGCTTTATTCTCCAGAGAATTCTTCAACCCTGTGCCATCCACCACGGGAGTCTGCTTGATGAAACGCACCATCTTCTCGACCGAGTACAGCCGATACCATTTATCATCCACCATCAGGCCCAGGTCTGCACCGCCGACTCCAAAAGCGCCCACCTTCCCGTCGAGTTCCTTATATTTCAGGGCAGCCACTTCCATATCGCCGTCGGTACCGATGCGTTCGATGCTGACTTCTTCGCCCAACAGCTTGATGGTGACCGCCTTGTCGCGCTTGGAACTGCCGATACTGATACTGACTGCACGTTTCATGAAAGGAACCTCCTGGAGAATTTGCGTGAGGGAGTATACACCCATCCAATTTATCTGGAAATACTGGGTTTTAAATGTTTCAAATGCAACTTCCCATATTACAGGGAAGGGAAATCCTGTCGAAATATTCGGTTGATCAAAAGTGCGCGGCTCTGTTTCCTCTGCATTAGTGGAAACCCCCACTATGTGCGCACGTTCTTACCCAATTAATAGTTTTAATGGGAATTGTAAATAAAAACGTAATTTGCGAAGTTTTCGCAAATTACGTCATGGAATACTAATCATCTCCGATCTTTATCAGCTGGGAAATTGAGGATGGGCATGGCGCTTACCCGGGAGCCTCAAGGGGTCACGGGGTGAATTTGGTGCAATAGTTCGCACTTGCACACTGGACGTTCGCGATGGAGGCTACCTTCCCCATGCATTGATAAACACCCCAGGCGTCGCAAAGGGGTACGCCGACCTTCACAAGCGGATAAGTATCATCTGCCTGCGGCTCGACATAGACGGTACCCCGGTCACTGGTTTTAAAGCCTACAAAGGCGTGTCCTGGTCCGCCACTGGTAAAGTCAACGGTCACGATCCAGGCTTGAATCCCCTGTTTGCGAGCATTTACCACCAGGTCCATGGAGAATTCCAGACAGGTATATTTTCCGGGAACATATTTGTTCCAATTAGTGTGATCCTTTTCAAGGAAACTTACCAACTCCTTCCAGGTGATCACTGGTTCGATAGCCGCCGAGGAATTTATCAAAGGTTTAATTGCCTTGGGAGCTACTAAGGAAAGAGGTGTTCCTGCTGCTGCAGACGCCTCGATGGAGGCGGAAGATATCGGCATCTTTAGGCCGCTGACCGCGGCGACCAGCCCGATTGACAACAGGAATACCAGGAGTGCAGAAAATGGATTAATATTGTGGGATGTCTTCATATGATCACCTATAAAATATTACGCACGATTTACCTGGTCACTGGAAAACACCAAAAATATTACGAAATTGCAGTCTCAGGACAGCCTTGGCTTTCCAATTAATATGAACACAGGAAAACAGCAATCCTAATACATTTCCCCTCTCCCAATGCTATTATAAATTATTTGCTCCCTCCAGGGATATCCCACTCAAGTACTTCTAATAAAGTATTTATATTATGCCGCCTGGAAATTACGGGATGCATTAACAAGTCACCCCGCAACCGGGGTTACGGGGTGACTTGTTTGGTCGGATTATATTCCTACGGCTTTTTTTAGAGCAGCAGATTTCTCCGTGGTTTCCCAAGGGAACTGGATATCGTCACGCCCGAAATGACCGTATGCGGCGGTCTTGCGGTAGATGGGGCGACGCAGGTCCAGGTCACGGATGATGGCTCCCGGCCGGAGATCGAAGTGTTCGAGGATGAGCTTGCTAATCTCCTCATCGGGGATCTTCCCGGTTCCAAAGGTTTCCACATTGACCGACAGCGGGTGTGACACACCAATGGCATAAGCCACCTGGATCTCGATCCGGTCAGCCAATCCCGCCGCCACCACATTCTTGGCTGCCCAGCGGGCAGCATAAGCCGCAGAGCGGTCCACCTTGGTGGGGTCCTTGCCCGAGAAGGCGCCTCCCCCGTGGCGTCCCATCCCCCCATAGGTATCCACGATGATCTTGCGCCCGGTGACGCCTGCGTCGCCCATCGGACCGCCAATGACGAAGCGCCCGGTGGGATTGACATAATACTTTAATTGCTTGTCCACCATCTCAGCCGGCATGCTCGGCATGATAACGTGCTCCATGATGCCCTCTTCGATGTCAGCATGCGAGACGTCTGGTGAATGTTGGGCTGAGACAAGCACGGTATCGATCCGCCTCGGCTTTCCGTAAGCATATTCTATCGTCACTTGGCTCTTGCCATCCGGGTACAGCCACGGCAGCGCGCCTGACTTGCGAACCTCGGCCAATTTGCGGGTCAATTTGTGGGCCAGGTAGATCGGCATTGGCATTAGTTGGGCGGTCTCGTTGCAGGCATACCCGAACATCATGCCCTGGTCGCCAGCTCCAATCAGGTCAATCTGGTCCTTGTCGCCGTCCTTGGCTTCCATTGATTTGCTGACGCCCATGTCAATATCCGGGCTCTGGCTTGAGATTGCGGAAAGAACCCCGCAGGTATTGCCATCAAAACCTTTTTTGGCGCGGTCATACCCGATTTCCACGATGACCTTGCGGACAAGCTCATCAAAGTTGACGAATGCATGCGTGGTGATCTCACCCAGCAACATGACGTAGCCGGTTTTGGTGGCCACTTCGCAAGCTACACGGCTCTGCGGGTCCTGTTCGAAGCAGGCGTCCAGGACCGAATCGGCGATCTGATCGCAGAGCTTATCGGGGTGGCCCTCGGTAACCGACTCGGAGGTGAAGAGCAGTTTGGGGGAAGACATAAAAGTAGTAGACATGGAAATCCTTTCAACAAATGAAATTGCCCTTTCGAGTGAAAGGGCAATTGCGCGGGGCGCTCGGCTGCCCTCTCATCTTCCAGAATTTCTGTCGGAATTGGCACCATCCGCTTGCGCGGTGGTTGTCGAGGTTTCACAGGGCCGGTCCCTCCACCTCTCTGGATAAGAGTGCCGTTAGGGGCTATTTAGTTATAACGGGATGATACCACAGGGGACTGGAGGTGTCAATTTACTGGACACTTACGATTTATTTGAGCTCCCCGCCCAGGCCCGGACGCGGGAAAAGAGCGGTCCAAGTGGATTCAACTCTTGCATTGGGACGAGCAGGTTCTTTTCTTTCGTCGGCTCATGCAAAAATGGTTGCATCCCGGCATTCAGCACTTTCGATTTTCGCTGATATTCTTCACGGCTTAGCCATCCCATGAGGACAATGTCCATTCCATAAACCCAGATGTTGGTCCATGCATGGTGAGGGATGATGTACGCCGCGCCGCGGGATGGGCTGTGCAAGCCGATGCGGGCGCCAGGACGGGAATCTGTCTGCACATATGCCAGGCTATGAAAGATTTGATCCGTGTGCGCCAGGGTCCCTGGCGCGAGCTCGAGCGCGGAAGTGATAAATTCCCGCAAGGCATTCTGACCCCCAATTTCCACCCGGACAGGATTTTTATCTTCGTTTTTCAAAACCAGCTTTTCCATTGGGAGCCAATCTGCCGGGCAACACCATTCCCTGGGAAGCAGGTGGACCAGCGAAATGGGCTGTCCGGCTGCCGCAGCTTTATCAACTTCGTCCCATGAAGGTGTAACTATTCCCAGCAATAAAGCGAAAATATACAGGTCATCCGGTTTGCGGCCTTGGTCGGCGATTTCTTGAATCGGTACCAGGGCAGGCACCTGGAGTGCGAGACCTGGACTTTTCCGGAGCTGAATGATTTGCTCACGGCGAGTGATGAGAAAGTGCTTCAATTCACACCGGTGTCCACCCAGGGACAGGTCGTACCTGTCCGTGCGGGAAAATGGAGCTGTTTCTAATAAATGAAATGGGATGCCCTGGGCAGAAAGGTAACGATGGAACGCCAATTCGACAACCATTCCAGCGACCATGTGTCGCAGGGTTTCTGCTTTCCAGTTTTTCTTCCGATTCGAATTGAAAGCAAGAGAATGACAGGTGCAGGTGATACCGCCTGCTGTCAGGTCGGGCGTATAAGGCAGATGGAGAATATCTCTAGCGCTAATCATACTCACCTGAAGAGCGATAATTTTCGTGCCTTTAATCGTTTCTGAATTGCAGGCAATAGTGGTGAAAGGTATTGCTTACCCAGGCGGAGCCCAGTCCGTAAGGAGCCAGGCGTTGATTATCCTGAAGCCAGAGCTTTTCGTCTTTCAATGTAAATGTCTTGCCAAGTTCGCGACCCAGGTCCCACGCCAGGGGGTAGATCCTGCCCCCTTTTTTTATATTCTTTACAATGATGGTCAGGTATGCCTTCTCGCGCAGTAATGGTTTTAACCCTGAATAGATAGAGACAAGTTTTTCAAGGAATATATTGTAATCATGCATGTTGCCAAGGTCATTCGGATCGCCAGAATAAATAACATCCATATCCGCTGAAGTACGACGCTTTTTTTGCGTCGCTGCCCCTTTAGCATGAAGCATGTCCCAGTAAGGCGGGGATGTTAATACATAGTCGAACATTGGAAGTTCGAAATCAGCAGCATGGGCGGCGTCCCCGGTAATAATATTCGCCGCAAGCCCTTCAACCCCTTTCCCCAGCGATTGGCGTTCATTGGAAATGAATTGCCGGGCAATCTCAGCATATTTAGGATTTAACTCGATGCCGTGGGAGTTCCTTCCGCAGCGTAATGCCGCGACGAGCGTTGAACCGGTGCCTGCCATGGGGTCCAGCACCACAGCGCCGCGCTTGGTGAAGAATTCGATGAATTCCTGGGCCATGGTCTCCGGGAATTTGGCCGGGTGCACCAATACTCCCTTTTTGCGCGGTGGAGGGTTATGGATGAACCAGGATTTTTGGAATTTAAGCCAGGAGCGCGAGTCGAGGTCGTTAAGTTTGTTTGTCATTTTATCGTTCATGGGGTTGGAGTCCGGCTGGGAACAGGTGTGCGCGTGGAGGTGGGCGTACGCGATGGGGTAAGCGATGGGATTGGAGAAGTGTATGCCACCGAATATACAGAAAGGTCAGAGAATAATGCGGTAATGGGAGCTGCACCATTGGCATAGACAAAAAAACCGAGTGTTCCGGTGTGCAGTATGCGGTCCACCACGGTGAATTGCAAATGGTCATTCAGGAAAAATCGCATTTCATTCCCCGCGACCCACACTCCGAGTTTTACCTCCGCCGGGGCAGCAATCGGGGCATCGCCACTGGACAACCAGGCGGTCAGAGGCAAGTGCGACCCAGATTGGCTGCGCTCAACGCGTGTCTGCCCATTGCAAGTGACTACAAAGCGGTAATTAATTTCACCAGGAGCAGCGCGAAATATCAAACCAAACTGGTCAGTGCTGCCGCACAGGCTAAGCGTTACCACAGCCTCAGCGTAAAAATCTCCGAGGGCGGGCTGGCTGCGGAGGCTGGCAACCATAAGGGGGCCCTGACCAGAGATGGACATGATCAACTGGTTGCGGGAAACAGATGCACTGGCCAAGGCAGAAGTTGCTGTATTCCACAGGTCGGGCTGGTCAAATGTATCTGCGAAAAGCAAATCACCCAAACCAGGGCGCTGATCGGATGATGAAGGCAGTGTCTGTATTGGGAACGTTGTGGGCGTGTTCGTTGGGGGGAACCAGACAATGGTGAGTGTAGGAGTTTCGGTGAGGGAGACCGGGCTTGGGGTCAAGTCTGGCGCGGGGGTTATAGCGCTGCAGGCGCTTATGAAAACGAGCAGGACGATGCCCCGGCATAGAGAGGTGAGTTTCATCGCGGAAATATCAGAAGAATTTTTTCTCAAGCTGTTGTACAATCAATTAGGGATGACCCTGATTTTGATGCATTCATTCTACTGCTTTTTGAAAAAATCCGTGAAATATGAATGTTCCAAATTGAAAGTATTAAGTGAAATCCACAACCAAAACAGCTCGTCTTAAAAGTGCGTATCCTGGAATTGAAGGAGACATCCATGAGTGAAAAATCCGTCCTGGTGACCGGTGCGTGCGGAGAGATCGGCCAGGCGCTTGTCCAAAGCCTAAATAACAAGGGCTATCGCATCGTAACTGCTGACCTGGCGCCCCTACCCGAGACGATCAAGACCCTGTCTGCTGAGCATATCCAGGGTGACCTGGTTAACCGCATCAAAATTTTTTACGATTACGATTTCGATATTATTTTCCACCTGGCGGCCTCGCTCTCCTCGAAAGCGGAAGTCGCCACAGAGGATGCGCACCGCATCAACGTGGAAGGGACGATGCAGCTGCTGCTGCTAGCTGCCTATAAGTCGGAAAAGCTGAATAAGCGGGTGAAATTCCTGTTCCCGAGTTCGATCGCTGCGTACGGCTTCCCCGACCGGGCAACTAAACATGCCGCCGGTAACGTGAAGGAAGACGCATGGAATACTCCGCATACCATGTACGGCTGTAACAAACTCTATTGCGAAAAACTGGGGGTGTACTACAGCCGCTATTGCGGGCAGCGGCACCTTGATCCCATCCCACCCACCATGTGTGACTTCCGTGCCATCCGCTTCCCCGGCCTGGTCAGTGCGTTCACCGTCCCCAGCGGCGGGACCAGCGATTACGGCCCAGAAATGCTTCATTCTGCGGCAGCGGGAATACCTTATGCCTGCTTCGTGGACGCTGAGACCCGTATTTCATTCATGGCCATGCCGGATGCGATAAAGTCCCTGCTTATGCTGATGGATGCACCTCGCAAAAATCTCACCGGCCAGGTATACAACATTGCAGCCTTCAGCCTAACCGCGGGGGAGTTCAGACAACGGGCGCTGGCAGCATTTCCTGAAGCGAAAATTACCTTTGAGCCCAACCCCCGGCGGCAGGGCATAGTCGATTCTTGGCCCGAAGATGTGGACGATGCGCTGGCTCGCAAAGACTGGGGCTGGACTCCGGATTACAATGTGGAAAAGTTTTTCGACGAGTATTTCCTTCCGGAAATCAAAAAAAGGTATTCAAGACAAAGCACCCGAACCATTGAATAAAATGAACGAGACCGCCAATGGCGGTCTCGTTCATTTTATGGGTTAGACACCATCTGCTCCCTCTCAGGCCCCACGCTAACCAGTCGCACCGGCACACCGGCCAAACCAGCCAACCTGTCGAGATAGGCCTTTGCAGCCGTCGGCAAATCCGACCACTGCCGAGCCGCGGAGACATCCTCTTCCCAGCCAGGCATTTCCTCATAAACCGGCTCGTATGCACCCAGTTCTGCCGGTCCGCCGGGCAGGTCGGTGCATTCTTTCCCATCCCGGAGATAAGCACGGCATAAGCGGATATTTTGCAGCCCGCTCAAAATATCCAGCTTGGTGACTGCGAGTTCATTGATGCCGTTGATACGAATTGCATAATTCAATAAGACCATATCCAGCCAGCCAACGCGCCGCGGGCGGCCGGTGGTTGTGCCGTATTCGTCCCAGGGGTGCTCACCTGAGCCACGCAGCCGGAAAGCCAGGTCGTCGAAGACCTCGGTTGGGAACGGCCCTGAACCGACCCGCGTTTGAAAGGCTTTCACAACGCCAACTACCCTGGCTGTGCGGGAGGCATCCAACCCCAAACCAAGCCCCGTCAATGCACCAGGAGCCGTGGTATTGGACGAGGTGACAAAAGGATAAGTACCAAAGTCAATATCGAGCAAAGTCCCCTGGGCTCCTTCCGCCAGGACCGATTTCCCGGCCTGCAGGGCGGAGTGAAGTTCAAGCGATGTATCGGCGATATAAGGTTTTAGTCGCGCAGCTACTTCCAGGAATTTTTCGCTAACTGCCGCCCGATCCAATTCAGAAGCGCCCAGCATGCGCAGGGTTTGGTTGGCTTCGGACACGTGGTCGCCGACCCGGTCACAGAAATCCGGAGCGAGCGTGTCGCCGGCACGCAAGCCGCGCCGGGTGGCTTTATCCGTGTAGGCAGGGCCGATGCCACGACCGGTGGTGCCAATACTGCCCCTGCCCCTCTTCATTTCGAGCGCCTTGTCGAGTGCCATGTGCGCCGGGGTGATCAGGTGCGCTGCAAATGAAATTCGCAGCCGCTCCGGAGAAACAAGGATATTGGCCTGGCGCAGGATTTCCATTTCTTCGAATAACGTGGATGGATTTATAACCATCCCGTTTCCCAAGATGGCAACCACCTGCGGGTGAATGATCCCGGAAGGGACCAGGTGCAATTTAAAAATGCGCGGACCAACTGTGACCGTGTGCCCGGCGTTATCACCGCCGTTGTAGCGGGCTGAGAAATCTGCCTGCGCGGCAAACCAGTCCACTATCCGGCCTTTGCCCTCATCCCCCCATTGTGCACCCACTACAACCTGCAGGGTCATGATTTCTCCTTCCAGCAATTCCAGGTCGACCCCGGGTCATTTCCGGGTGTCGTGCCAGTGCATTATATCAAGGGCTGAAGCGATGGGGTATAATCTTCGCGAGTAATTCCATGAAGAGCAAAGCCCTTTTGTTCGCAAGTGTTTTCCTCATATTAATCGGTTTGATCTGGATTTCTTCGGGCGTGCAGGCGGCACCCGGGGAACCGCAAAGTGCTTACCCTTCCCCGACTCCCCAGGCGGATGGAAGAATCATTTATATCGTTAAAGCCGGGGATACATGCGAAAGTATTTCCCTGATGTACGGTGTCACGCTCGATTATTTGCGCACGACCAACCAGTTGGACGAAAATTGCAGTTTGCGCGAGGGACAGCAAATCACGCTGGGGATCGGGGCCGCGGCAGCCGCCACTCCGACAGCCGGATCCTCGCCGACTCCGACCATCGCTCCACCAACCGTAACCCCCGGTGTGGGCGGCACTGCACAGGTTTGCGTATTGGTATACGCCGACATTAATGGGGATGGCTTGCGACAGCCAACTGAAATTGCCATTGCAGGGGCGGCGGTCAGTCTCACCAACACAGATGGATCTTTCTCGAAAACCCTGACCACCGTCATCATCCCTGATGCGACTGCTTACCAAGGTACATGTTTTCCAGATGTGCCCATGGGACAATATAATGTGAGTGCAGCAGCACCGGACGGGTATAACCCCACAATTAACCTGACATCCAAAATAATAATCACTGCCGGCGATACCGCCTATATTGACTACGGTGCACAATTAAGAACGGTAGTGGACCCCTCCACTCCATCCAGTAAACGATCGCCCCTGCTCGGTATCTTTGGAGCGGTTTTTCTACTGGTCGGTATCGGCATGGGAGTCTATGTTTTGACCATGCTGAGAAAAAAATAAGCGGAATAAGAATAAGTTTGACGGGCCGTTGTGACACAGCCCGTCTTTTTAATTCCAGCCCAATCCATCATCTTTCATGGTCAGACAACGTTATACTCCCGAATTTGTCGACCTTCAGTGAACCTGGCCAGGTCAAGCATGGAAACATCCAGGCTTATAAATTTTCCATCCAGTATGAATTCCGCCATTAATTTCCCCGAAATCGGTCCATGCATAAAACCGTGACCAGAGAACCCAGCCACGATATAAAGGCCTTCCACTGGTGTTTTCCCATAGATCGGGTGGGCATCGGGGGTGACTTCGTATAAACCGGCCCAATGGGACAGCAAGTTCGCCTTCTCCAAGCAGGGCATGCGGGCAATCGCTGCTTCCAGGTTGACCATCTCGAAAGCATCGTCAACTGTCTGGTTGAACCCGGCTTTTTCATTATTGTTGGACATGCCTGTCAATATTCCCTCCCCCTCCCGATGGAAATACAGGGATTGTGCAAAATCCAGAACGAAGGGAAAATCCTGGGGCACTTCCATTATCGGTGTGGTGGTCATGAGTTGCCTACGAATGGGCTGTATGGGGACTGCCACTCCAGCCATTTGACCAATCACACCTGCCCACGGTCCGGCTGCGTCCACTATCATGGGTGTGGAAATCAATCCCTGGTCGGTTTCCACGCCAGTAATTTTTCCTCCGGCAACTTTAATACCCTTAACCTCCACTTTATTGAGGCACTTTACCCCCAAACGCTGCGCCGCACCCACATAACCCATGACCACGCTGTTCGGGTCGACCAGGCCATCTGCCGCGTTGAAAGAGCCTGCCAGGGCATCATCAAACCGCATCAGGGGAAGGCGGCGGCGAACTTCATCTGGCCCAAGCCATTCGGTACGAACGCCCAGGTTTTGCTGCATCTCCAGACTATGGCGAAAGGTTTTTACGTCTTCAGGCCTGGTGAGAACAAATAGGTAACCGCATTTACGGAAGTTTATTTCCTGTCCAATCTCTTCTTTGAACCTATCGAACATCGGCAGACTTTGCAGGGATAGGTGAATATTTACCTCGGTGGAGAACTGGAAGCGCACTCCCCCGGCACACTTGCCGGTAGCTTCCTGTCCAAAAAATTCATCTTTTTCCAGGAGTAGGATATTCTTTTGGCCGCGCAGGGCTAAATGGTATGCCGTGCTAGCTCCCATCACCCCGCCTCCGATAATAACAATATCAGCATTTTTCGGAACCATAATTTAGTGTGATTCTCCTCTCATCCAGATTTGCACGTAATACACTTATACAACGGTAATCATCCAGAAAGAACTTTCCTGGTCTGCAGAAGCAGGTGATAAAACGCCCAACCAAGTGGGCGTTTTATCAATGATATTGTCTCAATATTTTTTATAGGGGCAGCCAGGTGCCGATGCCCTTTTCCCTTGCCCGTCGATAAATTTCCGGCGCGATGGCCATATCGTCCATGGCCAGTCCCAGGTTAATTGCCAAGGTGCGCTCTTTATCAGATCCCCGTCCTGGTTTCTGACCGGTTGCCAGCTGCCCCAGATCCGCGTATGGTGTGGGGGTCTGCTGGAAATATCCACTCGCATGGTAGTACTCGAACTGGGCATGGTCGTCCGTGCTGATCCTGTCCATTTGGGCCATTGCCGGACCGCTCCAGTAAGAGTCAAAGTCCACGGCCGAACCAAACCCGCCAGGTTTCAACCAGTCCTTTTCAATGCTGGGGGTGGGATGTTTGAGGATCGGGCCGGAGGTCACGACCAGGTCGCTTTCCACCACTGCTTCTTTGGGTCCCTTAGCCGGGAGGATCTCAAATTTAAATTTTAATTTCATTTCCGCAATAAATTTCGCCTGGACATCCGGCAGAATATCATAAGCGTACACGCGCTTGAGCGGAAACAGGCTGGCAAGCGCTTCCAGGTTGGTGCGCCCCTGCACACCGCATGCCAGGATGGCGGCTACCTCGCTGTCAGGACGGGCGAGATACTTGGCTGACAACCCGGATGCTGCACCTGTCCGGTATGCGGTGATCCAGGTGCAATCCATCACCGCGTAGGGGATACCGGTCTCATCGTCGTTCAAGATTAAAAGCCCGGTTATGTAAGGCAGACCCTGCTTGAAGTTCTCAGGGTAACCACTAACCCATTTGATCCCTGCTGAATGCAGCGATGGAATAAAAGCCGGCATGGCATGGATGAAGGCGTCGGGCATGGTATGGATGCCGGGCTTGGGCGGCATTTCGACCTTTCCATTCCCCTTTTCCTTGAATGCCTCTTCCAGGAGTTTCAGAATGGTCGGCATGTCGAGCGCAACTTTTTCGACGTCGGCGCGCGAAAGATATAGCAATCGTTGTTCAGCCATTTTGGTGTCCTTTCTGATGAATGGGTGGTTAGTGTTGCATTATTCCAGCGGAATAATTGATTTCACAAGCATCCTGATGACATCAGGTGACGTGCCGGTATTCTTTCCGATCTCTTTATTTTGAACCGGCACATCACCGTGTGTAAAGCAATTGTTGGTACGCAATTTGGTTCTTCGTCTCATAATGATGATATGACGAAGGACCTATTCCATGCCCAAGTATGATTTTTGGATCATCTTGTTCTTCTTTAATTCTTCAGAGGCATCGTGCAGCACGATTTCCCCAGTCTGAAGGACGTAGCCGCGCTTGGCAACGCTCAGCGCCATTAGGGCATTTTGCTCCACCAAAAGAATGGTCGTTCCCTCCTTATTGATTTGGGTGATCGTATCAAAAATACTCTCCACCAGGACCGGTGCCAGCCCCATGGAAGGTTCATCCATCAATAGCAGGCGAGGGTGAGCCATTAGCGCCCTTCCCGTAGCAAGCATCTGTTGTTCCCCGCCTGAAAGCGTGCCACCCACTTGTTTGCGGCGCTCCTTGAGACGTGGAAACAACGTGAATACGCGCTCCAGGTCATTAGCAACTTCCGGTCCCTTATTTCGAGTGTAGGCTCCCATTTCCAGGTTCTCGGAAACGGTCAACCGGGCAAAAATTCGCCTTCCCTCTGGAACCATCGACATCCCTTTAAAGATCAGGTCGTGAGGTTTAAATTCAGCCAAATCTTCCCCATCAAAGCGTACATGACCTTCGCGCGGTTTAAGCAGTCCGCTGATGGTGCGCAGAGTAGTGGATTTACCGGCGCCATTGGCACCGATCAAAGTTACGATTTCACCCTTCTCCACGGTCAGCGAAATCCCTTTGAGGGCATGGATGTTACCGTAATAAGAATGAATATTTTCTACTTCAAGAATAGGCATAATGGTCCTCCGGCTCAGTCTGCTGTGCGGGCCTGGCCAAGGCCGCTAGCCGCGCCTCGCCCGAGATATGCTTCGACCACGCGGGGATTCTTCTGGATTTCAAGGGGGGTCCCTTCTGCAATTTTTATCCCAAAATCCAAAACGCTGATCTGCTCAGAAATGCTCATTACCACCCTCATCTGGTGTTCGATGAGCAGGACGGTGATACCCAATTCGTCGCGCAGGCGGCGGATAAAACTGACCATATCCTGCGTCTCGCTCGGGTTCATCCCGGCGGTGGGTTCGTCAAGGAGAAGGAGGGATGGTTTGCTGGCAAGTGCCCGACCAATTTCAAGGCGGCGTTGTTCCCCGTAAGGAAGGTTCTTGGCCAACAGGTCTCCCTTCCCCTTTAAATTAATGTACACGAGCAACCGGATGGCTTCCTCAACAGCTGCCTTTTCCTCCCGGATCGTGCGAGGATCATGGAAAATTCCTCCGAGCAGACCCGATTTCAAGTGGGGGTGCATCCCAACCAGGATGTTTTCCACAGTGGTCATGTTCTTGAATAAGCGGATGTTCTGATAGGTCCGGGAAATCCCCAAGCGAGTGACCCGGTCCGTGGAAAGGCCGGTGATATTCCTGCCATTGAACAGGATCTCCCCTTCCTCAGGGGTATAAAAACCGGTAACACAGTTAAAGAATGTTGTCTTGCCGGCGCCATTAGGGCCGATGATGCTGTAGATTGAGTGTTCTTTTATTTCCAGGTCGACCTTGCTTACCGCTTCCAGGCCGCCGAAACGCTTGGTCACTTTTTTCGCAACGAGTATCGCCATCTCAGTCTCCTCCTAGCGCCCCGGATTCTTTGTCACGGTCTGAAGCTCTTCTTGTGGACCCGGTCCAGCTTCATCTTCATGCAATTCAAGGCGGCGGCGTGCTTCCGGTGCCAGGCCCTCCGGTTTCAACAACATCATGATCACCAATACGGCGCCGTAAACGAGATAGCGGAAATCCGCGAATTGGCTGAGCAGCAGTGGCAGGCCAACCAAAGCCAGCCCACCGACAAAAACACCCGGAATGCTGCCCATCCCACCGATGATGATAAGAGAAAGAATATTGATCGAAACAATGAAGCTGAAGCTTTGCGGATAGATCGAGCCGATCTTGGTGGCGAACAGTGCGCCACCTAAGCCGGAAAAAAGAGCGCCCATTGCAAAAGCCAACAGCTTGGTGGTGACTTTGTTGATGCCCATGGCTTCGGCAACATCCTCATCTTCCCGCAGGGCCATCCAGGAACGACCAACATGAGAATTCTTCACTCGAATGGAAATAAAACCAGCGATCAGGATGCCAACCAAAATAAGATAATAGAGTTCCTGCTGATTTTCCAGGGCAAAAGATCCAAGCAACGGTTTTGCGATGCGTTGGATACCTTCGGATCCTCCCAGGATGGGTTTCAGCCAATCGGATAAGACCACAATGCGAATGATCTCGCCAAATCCCAGGGTGACGATGGCGAGGTAATCACCGCGCAAGCGCAGGATCGGCAAACCCAGGATTACTCCGGCGGCAACTGCAACGACAAGAGCTATTGGCGTTGCCGCCCAAAAGGAGATATGCAGGAATCCAACCGCTTCGGAGGTGGTCAGCATGGCCAGAGTGTAAGCACCGATGGCATAGAAGGCTACATAGCCCAGGTCCAGCAGGCCGGCAAATCCAACCACGATGTTTAGCCCCAGGCCCATCAGAATATATATGCCGACGTTATCCAGGATCTCCGCAAAATAGCTCCCCAGGATGACCGGCAGCAGGAGCGCAACCAACCCCAATACTCCCAGGGTACTCCAGCGGACTACCCGCTGCTGGCGTGGACTCCGTTTAAGGGCGATCGCCTTGCGATCCCGCCCATTACTCCAGTAGGAAATGGCTCCGATGAGGATAAAGATGACCACTGCGCCGAGAATATTCAATCCACTCGCAGCGAATAACCAAAGGAACGCATATTGCACAAACCCCCAATGGATAATTACGGTGATGATCAGGTCGCGAAACAGACCCATTAATACAACAACAATGACCGCCTGACTCAAAGCTCCCCGTATGCGATTCGGAAGCATGAATACTCCCGCTGCGATCAATCCGGTCACCAGGCTTACTGTCAGCAGTACCAGTACCCCGGGAAGGACGGTTAAATTGAAGGTCAATAGCGATATTAGATCAGGAGAGACGTTGACCAATACTGCACGCAGATTGACCACCTGCCCGATCAGGATAAATATTGCCAGTACGGCGCCGCCTACCAACCCGCTCAACCCGCCGATCATGAGGAGCTTTCCCGGTTCTTTTGAGGGGGCGTGCCGGACGGACATGTAAGCTTCAAACAGGAAGGGAGCCAGGATAAAGATTTGCCCCATCGTGACCACCCCGCTGATCACATAAGACTCCCCAAACGCCAATGCCAACCCCACCAGACCCAGGAGCAGGGATATGCCTCCCCCGATCAGACCATTTTGCAGCGTCTTGACCCAGTACGATGATGCTTTTTTCATGTCATCCTCCTCAGGCCTTGTCCTTGGAGATCCGTTCGCCCAGGATGCCGGTAGGGCGGAAGATCAGGATCAGAACGAGCACGATGAAAGCGATTGCATCTTTCAATTGGGACGGGGAGGGGATACCCAGGCCGGTCAGGAATAGGTTCGGTCCCACTGATTCGAGTAAACCCAGGATGATCGAACCCAGGAAAGCACCAGGAACATTCCCGATGCCTCCCAGCACAGCCGCGGTAAAGGCTTTGATCCCTGGGAAGAAACCCATATAGAAAGTAACTACCGGGAAAAGGAGTGTATAAAGGATACCCGCTGCCCCAGCCGATGCGCCTCCCAATCCAAAGGTAAAAACAATAATGCGATCGACATTAATTCCCATCAATTCAGCCGCTTCCTTGTCTTCGGAAACGGCGCGCATGGCTTTCCCGATCTTCGTCCACTGCACGATGCCAAAAAGGACCAGCATCATCAATACTGCGCCGACGATCACGACGATCTGAGTCGCATAAATCTGGATGCCGCCAACCGTCCAGGATTTGTCAAGGGCATGTATATCCGGATAACCATAGGTACCCGAACCGTACAGACCCCGGAAAACATATTGTAGAAAAAAAGACGCCCCGATCGCGGTAATCAAGGGTACCAGGCGGGGCGCATTTCGTAACGGTCGATAACAAATCCTTTCCAGCAGGATCGCGATCAAGGTCGAGACTCCCGCGGAAACCACCAGGATGATGAGAAACCCAATCACCGGCTGACTGTCAAGAAAACCTGATTTGGACAACCCAAGAGCTACAAAGACCGCCGTAAACGGCCCGGCCATAAAAACTTCGCTGTGTGCGAAGTTAATCATTTTTAAAATGCCGTACACCATGGTATATCCCATGGCAATAAGAGCGTAGACACCGCCCAGTGCCAGGCCCTTGATCGTAAGATCGAGCCAAACGCTGCCCGAGTACCGGCCCTGCTGCAGGGTGGTGATGGTCCCCCAAATGACAATTCCCGCAATAGATAAACCGATCAACCAAATGAAGACATCTGTAATCGTTAAACGCTGCCGCCAAGTTCGTAGCATCTTGGACTCCTCTTCTTAAATGGGAGTGGTCTTATGAAGAGGGGCGAGCAGAGGCTCGCCCCTCCCTTGTAAACCAACTTGAATTGACTACTTGACGTACTGGGTTGGCCAGATCAGGGTGGGCGGGTATACGCCAGCGTGGTATTCGTAAACACCGATGATCGGGTTGGCGCAGTCACCGTCAACACTGCAGGCCAGGACGCCAGTCAACCCCTGGAAGTCCTTGGTAGCAGCCATGGCATCGCGTAGAGCCTGGCGGGGGATGTAGAGAGTCCCGTCGGCTTCCTGAACAGCAACCTTCTCGATCGCAGCCTTGACGATATTGAAACCATCATAGGCATGCGCATGGAAGATGTTGATCGGGAGCGAGCCGAACTTGGCCTGGTACTTGGCTACAAATGCATCGTAGGCTGCACCCTGGACAACCGGGCTCGAAGCGTAAACACCTTCAACAGCAGCACCGGCAGCATTCACTACATCTGGTGAATACAGGCCATCAGCCACCATCAACTTGGTGTTTTCCAAACCTGGTGTAGTCCGGGCCTGGTCGATGATGAAGGCACCTTCCGGCATAAAGATCGGGAAGTAGATGATCTCAGGTGACCCGGCAGCAACATCTGCCAGGACCGAGCTCATGTCGGTCTGCCCGATGGTAACCGAGGTCTGCAAGGTGACCGTGCCGCCAAACTTGGTAAAGTTCTCGGCGAACACTTGCTGTAGTTTATCGGCATACAGGCTGCCGTCGTGGATCGTGGCGGCCTTGGTGAAGTGCAGGAAATTAAAAACAAAGTCTGCCGCGGCAGCGCCCTGGATCTTGTCATTATGGGCGGTGCGGAAGTAGCCTGCATAGTGGTTCGGGTTGGTCGGATCGGTCAGGTCGGGAGCGGTGTTGGAAGGCGAGATGGTGACAAACCCTGCTGCAGAGAGCAAAGGTTCTCCGGCGCGGGCTTCGCTCGAGCAGGAGGTGCCAATGACCGCGAGAATGGTCGGGTCGGCTGCCAGCTTGGTGGCGGCTGCCTGCCCGCCATCTGCACTACAACCGCTGTCCTCACCATCGAACTTGATGGTGTGGTTAAGGATCTTACCGCCAGCATCATCAATGGCGATCTCAACGCCATTGCGGGAGTCGGTGCCCAGTGCTGCATTCGGGCCAGCAACGACCAACATGTAGGCAATATGGACTGGATCCGTTGGACCAATCTTTACACAACCTATTGAATCGGTGCAGGTATATGTGGAAGCAGCTGGACCGCAGGCAGTCAAGATCATGCCCAGGACCGCTATTGCAGAAATTACGATAGATAACCTTTTAAACATACGTTTTCTCCTTCTCCTCCAATGAAAAAAGGGTGAATATAGGAACCCAATTTATGGGTTTTACGGCGCAGCTGACAATGCTCCCGTTGTCTGGCATCACCTCCTTTATTCTTTCATTATATAACTTGAGCTGAATGATACTGTTTGCCGTTGCTAAATAATTATAGGTGGCAAATATTTAAAAAAAACTCAATCCGCTCAGATCTTGGAAAGGATCAAACTTGGGGTACATCCATTTTATAACGCTTTGACTAGATATAACCTGCAATAATAAATAACGGTCTACCATCCGGAAAAAGGAATTCGAAGTATCAGAACTTCGAGAGACAAAGGTACCAAGTCCCGTATTCTCGAAATCACCTGTTCTTGCGAAAACCTTTTTTCGCCAGTAAACCGATTTTCATTACAATAGACTTTACCCTTTTTTATTAAAATAGTCAAGTACCTATCAGCATTTTCCATTTAATAAGGTCCATCAACAATAAATATTCTCGCATGCATGAGAATTCGACTGAAACGATGAAAGATTCAAAACGCGTATGGATAGTTGTCACTTCGCACAATAAACAACAATGACCATAAGAAAGAGCTTTATGGTCATTGGACTAATTCAATTCCGTTGGGTCGTTACAGAAACGCGCTTACTTTTTGGGTTTAATTAACCGTTGTCGGGTGTAAGGGATCAATCCACCCGCATCAATGATCGACTGGCGCGCCTGCGGCAGGGGGACGATTTTATAGCTTTTCCCGCTTGTCTGGTTCACCACCTGCGTTGGGGAGATGTCCAGCTCATCACCTTCATTTGCCTCGATGTCCGGACATATGATGGTATTGAGGCCCAGGTTAATGGAATTCTGGAGGAAGATCCGGGCAAAATCCCTGGCGATAACTATCAAATCCGGTCCCTTAAGACAGGAGGCAGCCTGTTCACGCGAGGAGCCGCAGCCAAAATTATTCCCTGCCACGATCACACTGTGAGGAAGGATCTCCCTGCTCTTTACCCGGGCATTAAAATTAACCTGGTCAGCGAAAGCATATTGCGGTGTTTCTGTGGGCAGGACGGTCGCCATGAATCGCCCGGGGTAAATGATATCTGTAGAGACATCATCGCCTAATTTGAGGACTACTTTGGACATGCTCACACTCCTTTCCGAGGGTCGGTGATCTTGCCAGTCAATGCACTGGCTGCCGCCACGGCCGGAGAACAGAGATAGACCTCGGCAGACGGGTTGCCCATGCGCCCTTTGAAATTTCGGTTGGTCGTAGCCAGGGCAACGTCGCCGTCCGCCAATGCTCCCTGGTGCACGCCCAGGCACGGACCGCAGCCTGAATTCATCACCACGGCTCCAGCTTCCATTAATGTCAATAAATATCCTTCCTGGAGCGCCTGGCGATAAATGCGCGCTGAAGCCGGGAAAACCAGCATGCGCACATTGCGGGCAACTTTTTTGCCAGCCAGGATTCGAGCTGCCATCTGGATGTCATCCAGACGCCCATTGGTGCACGAACCGATCACGATCTGATTGACCAGTTTTCCAGCAACTTCCTCCACAGGCTTGACGTTGTCCACAGTATGGGGGCACGCCACCTGCGGGCCCAGTGCTGATGCATCGATCTCGATCACTTGATCGTAAATGGCGTCTTCGTCCGGTCGCGTCACTTCAATCGGACCCTTAACCCCAGCAACATCGTGCAAGTATCGTACGGTCTCTGCATCTGCGGGGACAATCCCGGAAGTTGCTCCGGCCTCCACTGCCATGTTGCAAATGGTAAGACGTCCAGAGGTTGAAATTTTTCCAATGGCAGGACCGTGGAATTCGATAACCTTAAAATTGGCTCCCTGCGCAGAGATCTTGCCGATCAGGGAAAGGATCAGGTCCTTGGGCTGGACGTACTGTTGAAAGTCTCCTTGCACCACCACCTTGATCGTGCCTGGGACTTCAACGTTCAGGACTTTCCCCAACGCCCAGACAGAAGCCATTTCTGTAGCACCAATGCCAAAAGAAAAAGCTCCCAAGGCACCGTGGCTCGTGGTGTGGCTGTCTGTTCCCACCACCACCGTCCCGGGACGAACATACCCATTCTCCGGCAGGATCTGGTGGCAGATCCCGCCCTCATCACCGCGGATGTCGTGGAACTTGCTGATGCCTTGTTTGCTCACGAACTCACGCACCTTCTTCTGGTTGGTGGCGGTTTTTGAACCCTCAGCCGGAACCCGGTGATCGAAGATAATGGCGATCTTGCCCGGATCCCACACTGTAGCCGGGAGTCCAGTGTCCTTGTAGATCTCTTCGAACTGGTTAATCACCAGTGCGCCGTTCTCATGCGACATGGCCAGGTCAACGGACGGTTCGACCACCTCTCCCGCCCTGGTGGCGACTTGTCCAACTGCCCGGGCCAAAATTTTTTCGACTAATGTCATTCCCATTTGTTTCTCCTTAGCTCTGGGGTGCGGTTTTAGCTTTTGAATAAGGTTGGGCTAATACCCTGGACTCAGCTGAAAACATTACTTCCCTCCATCAAATCACCAATTTATCTTTCAGCGCTTTTATTTCCTTTTCGTTGTATCCCAACTCACCCAGGATTGTCTCAGTATTCTCCGAAAGCCTGGGCGGCGGCTGCTCGATTTGTGCCGGGGTTTTGGAGAACTTGGCGGTCATATTGAACAACTTGACATTTCCAATCCCCGGCTGCTCCACGTCGGCGATAACCTCGCGGTGGCGAGCCTGCGCGGAGGTCAAAGCGGTCTCCAAGCTGACCACGTCGCCAGATGGGATTCCCTTCCCGTTCAGCACATCCACCCAGTGGGCAGTGGTATTTTGGGAGAGCCTGGTTTCCAAAAGGGGAGTTAATAGGAAGCGGTTGGCTTTGCGCGTGTCGCGTTCCTTGAAGCGCAGATCGCTTTTCAGTTCGGGCAAACCCAGCGCGTCTGCCAGGTCTTCCCACTGTTGCTGTTGGTTAGCGGCGATATTTACGAACCCGTCCAGCGTTTTGAACATTCCCGAAGGTGCGGCGGTAAAGTTGTCATTACCCAAAAGGACCGGCTGCTGCCCTCCGATCAACAAGTTGGCAGCCACCCAACCCATCAATGGCATGATCGAGTCCAGAAGAGCAATATCGATGAATTGACCCTCACCGGTGTGCTCTCGGTGATAAAGCGCCGCCATAATAGCGAATGCCGCATTCATCCCGCCCACCGTATCGCAGACAGGGAAACCGCAGCGCAACGGGTTGAGCCGTTCGTCGCCATTGACAGCCATCACCCCCGATAACCCCTGGATGATCTGATCATAGGCCGGCTTGAAGGCATCGGGGCCTGTCTGACCAAAACCGGAAATGGCACAATAAATAATCCCCGGGTTGATCTTGCACAACTCCTCATAGGAAAACCCCAACCGTGCCATGACACCGGGCCGGAAGTTTTCCACCAATATATCAGAAGTCCTGACCAGCTTAAGGAAAATCTCTTTTCCTTCCGCAGCCTTCAAGTTTAGGGTGAGTGATTTCTTATTGGCATTCTGGGCAAGGAAGCTGGTGCCTAAAAGTGCCCGGTTGTACTCGGGCACGTTACCCAGCTTGCGTGCCAGGTCGCCGCCGTCCGGGTTTTCGACCTTGATCACATCAGCCCCCAGCAAGGCAAGGTGCAGCGTGGCATACGGTCCCGATAGAACGTTGGTCATATCCAGCACGCGGATTCCCTCGAGCAGTTTCATGCACCTTCTCCCTTTTCGGTGGTCCCCTGGAAATCGACAATCGAGCCGGATTTCAAAATTAATCCGGGCAGGTCACGGTTGAAGAATTTCCCAACCTGCCGGGCAACCTCAAGCAATTCGATGAGTTGAATGTCTTTTCGCAATCCCATTCGCTGCATCGAGTGAACGAGGTCCTCAGTACTCACGTTCCCGGCTGGCAGTTTTGTGAACGGGCATCCCCCCAGTCCCCCAAATGCGGACTCAAAATAGGTGACACCGCTCTTCATAGCAGCAAAACAGTTGGCCAATCCAAGCCCGTATGTGTTATGGAAATGGCAGGCAAGTACCACTCCGGGATCCAGCGCCCGAATGGCACCGTACAAGTTTTCCACCTGCTGCGGCTGGGCGTGACCGGCTGTGTCAGCCAGGCTGATGTTTCGAATTCCAGCCTCCAGGTATGCCTTGACAATGTCCAGTACCTTCATAGGGTCTATCGGTCCCTCGAACCCGCAACCAAATGCGGACTGGACCGAAACCTGGACGGATTTCCCGGCTGCCATGGCTTGTTTCGCCATTGGGATAATTCTCCCAAGTGCCTCGTTGGTACTCATTCCGGTGTTCTTCAAGCTGTGTGTCCCGCTAGCCGAAACACCCATGCAGAATATTTCAACGCCGCAATCCAAGCCGCGTTCCAATCCTTTTTCATTCAGGACCAGTCCGGAAAAGGTTACCCCCGAAGGTTTGTTTACAGAGAAATGCCTGAAGAGGGCATCCGTGTCGGCCATCTGAGGGACTTTTTGTGGGTTGACGAATGACCCAAGCTGGATAATGTCGACGCCTGAAGGGCAGAGTCCCTCGATCCAGCGAATCTTCTCTTCCAGGGGAACGGCAGTCTTTTCTGCCTGCAAGCCATCACGCGGTCCAACTTCGTGGATGATTATCTTTTCCATATCCTTTTGCTCAGGAATATTATTTCAGCCGTAGAATCTAATGCAAGCCCGGATATCATATGCGTTTGCAACCAGCTTATAACTTTGCCGCGATAGCCTCACCGATTTCAAGGGTCGTGTTGGTACCGCCCATATCGTAAGTTCTAACCTTTCCTTCCTTCACCACCTGGGCGACTGCTTTTTCCACTGCTGCGCCTTTTTGTTCCTCACCAAGCCAATCGAGCATCATCTTGGCAGCCAGGATCGATGCGATTGGATTCACTTTGTATAACCCGGCGTATTTAGGCGCTGAACCATGGCTTGGTTCGAAAACTGCCAGCTTTTCACCGATATTCCCAGAGCAGGCAAAACCGAGCCCTCCCACCATTTGGGCACACAGGTCAGAAATGATATCTCCATATAAATTGGGTGCGACCAATACGTCGTAGTTGTGAGGGTTCTTCAAAAGCCACATGCAAATGGCATCCACATTCGCTTCGTCAAATTGGATCTCTGGATATTCCCTGGCGACTTCCCTGGCAGTGTCGAGGAATAGACCATCGGTGGCGCGCACTACATTGGCCTTGTGTACAACGGTTACTTTCTTGCGGCCGAATTTCCTGGTGAAGTCGAAAGCTGCCCGGATAATTCGTTCGCAACCTTTACGCGTATTTACTTTAATGGATATGGCGTACTGGTCACCATGCAGGTCCTTGAACGGCGCAAATGGTTTTGATTCCTGTGCCAGCACAGCGGCTACCGAGGCAGGTACCGGGTTGAATTCCACTCCCGCATAAAGATCCTCTGTATTCTCCCGAAAGACAACAAGATCGATCCCTTCCTTAAAATTTAAAGGGTTGTTTGGGTAACCCTTGCAAGGTCGCAGGCAATTATAGAGATCGAACATCTGGCGCATCCGCACGATTGGCGAGCGGTATGATAACCCTTTGCCTTTTAATTCCGGTACCAATTCTGCCTCGGCTGTTTTTACGGGTTTTGACGTAATAGCGCCAAACATGGCGGCGTCGACCTGCTTTAAAAGATCAACGGTTCGAGCTGGGAAGGCATCTCCTTCCTTGCACCAGAATTCCCAGCCAATATCGCCATGGATATAGTCGGCATTTAATTTGATCTTGTCCAGGACAATTTTCGTTGCCTCCAGGACGTCCACTCCCACCCCATCTCCTGGAAGCCAGGCAATTCGATATTTTCGGCTTTTATTCTTAAGACTGGTATTCATGCCCATCTCCTAATTGATTTGGATATAATGTCTTGTAGTTCTTCGAGTACCCATTTTAGCCAAGAGCAGGCGAAAGCAGAAGTGACAGATGTCACACACAAAGGCGTATGAGACTTCTTAACGAGTCTTAATGTGAAAATGACCAATTGATTAATTAATGAATGGCGATAATCAAAACATCCCATCTCTCGGATTCTAGTCAGGAAGTCTGTAGCCCGGCGATTGCCGGAGTCTAGGAATAAAAGAAATTTCGTCGTTCCAGTTCCCATTTCGAGCGGGTACATCATGTTAAATAAATCCACTGGTTCCAACCCAGTTTGGGGATTAATTTCCGGACTAAGCGCGGCAGCCATCTGGGGGGGCATGTACGTCGTCAGCAAGTTGGTCATGGAAGTTGTCCCACCCTTCTTACTTATCGTGGCCAGACTTGCCCTTGGCATCCTGACCTTATCCATCATCGTTCTAATCCGGAAAGGCTGGAAGATCAGCCACAGGCAATTCTGGCAGGTATTTGGGGTTGGAGTGGTGGGATATGGGATTTCACTCAGCTTTCAATTTGTTGGAACCAATCTTTCTACTGCTGCCAACGGCTCATTGGTCACATCGACCACCCCCGCCTTTGTCCTGTTGTTTGCCGCCCTTTTGCTTTCTGAAAAGATCACCACCCGACGTATGATCGCCCTGATTATCGCTACAATTGGGGTGGTTGCGGTCATCGATCCGCGCAACGCAGCCATTTCTCCATCCTTTTTTTGGGGTAACATTTGCCTGGTAGCCGCGGCATTAACCTGGGCATTATATTCGGTGCTCATCCGCAAGGTCACCCGCGATACGGATGTACTAACCACCACATTGATCGCTTTTCTCGGCGGTTTACCGGTTTGCCTCCCACTGGGTGGTTGGGAACTGGTGTCCCACCAAATTGGACCAATCGGTCCCGGGGTGGTTGGCGGAATTTTATTCATTGGCATCATCTCGACTGCCCTGGCAATGTATTTATGGAACACTGCCTTTGCTATGCTGGATGCTGGAGTTGCATCGCTGACCTTTTTCGCCCAGCCGGTGGTGGGAACACTCCTGAGTGTAATGTTCTTAAATGAACAAATCACCCCGTTATTTGTCATCGGTGGAATCCTAATTGGTGTCGCTCTGCTGGTATCCAGCAAAGCCTGATGGGGTTCGCTACTTAATAAAGTAACGGGCTTTGTTTGGCTGGAACAAGACCCCAAAACCAGAATTGATCGACCCCTGGCCAAGATTCCCATCTATTGTCAAATTCGCTAATATGGATATAATCAGACAGTTAATATCCAATTATCGGCGAACCTGTTTATCATGCAAGGTCCTGATATTGTGGATGTGCCGGGCGAGGTAATATAAGGCCGAAGATGAAAAAGAAATCCTTTCAAAATCCGAAAGTTAACCTATCCACTTTCCCCGAAACCTATAAGGTGCCCGGAGTGATTAGTTGGATCATTGCGCGCCAGTGGTGGGCGATCATCCTGGCTACCGTTCTCCTGGTTTCTTTTGAAGTGTACGATTTTTCTCACAACCAGGACGTGCTGATTTATCTTATCGAAACCGTTATTTTTCTTATTCTGTTGTGGGTGATAGGGTTATTGCTGAGTTCCTTGTCACGGGGAATTCGGAACCAGGATCGAATCATCAGGATCCTGAACGCCAAACATAAGCTGAGCCTGGAATTTTCAGGATATCACGATTGGGATGTGCTGGTAAATCATATTGTCCGGTTTCCGAATTCCATCATTCCCGTGAAGCAATCATGCTTGTTTATCTCAGATATTATTTCGAACCAATTTGAATTGGCGGCTCAATGGACCAGGACTGGGGGAGATGCTGTCGATGTATGTACTGGAATTTCTTGTCAGGAATGTATCAAGAAGGGAACTACCCCCGAATTGACATTTTTTCAGAGCAGTCCCAAACCGATCACAACAGACTCTATCTCACCGGGTCAAAAATATTGTCTTGCAATCAAGGATGATATAAGGCTCTTGGGTGTTTTACAATTTACATTGGAGCCAGGGGAAATCTTGACCTACGAGCAGGATGATATTTTCAGGAATATTGGCGATGATTTAGCAGTGGCTTTGAAAGCAGGCCAGGATCGGGATGTGCTGCAGGAAATGCTCACATCTGAAACTGCGTTGGCGGAACGACGGTCGGTATCACACTATTTGCATGATCACCTTGGTCAAAGCCTGGGATTCCTGCATATAAAAATGGATCAGCTTCTCACCGGAAAAGAGTCGCTTTCCCTGGAAAAAGTCCTGGTGGACCTGGAGTTAATGCGGGATGCTGCCGATGAATCTTTTGAGATCGTACGCGGCGTTCTCGAGACCATGCGTCCGGAAACAACCCAGACATTGACCAATTTACTTTTGGAATATGCCCGAAAATTATCGCAGCGCGCAAACTTTATACTTGATTTTAAAACGAAGGGAAAACCTGTCCTGCTTCCGGAAGAAGCCCAAAGCGCAGTATTCTACGCCTTTGAAGAATTGCTGAGCAATATTGAAAAGCATGCCCGTGCGACGAAAGTAAAAATACAAGCCGAATGGAGCCTCGCTGATTTAAATCTTACCATTTCGGATAATGGGGTGGGATTCAACCCCCAACAAGTGAATCCAAATGAACACTTTGGATTGGATATTCTGAACGAGCGAATGGCAAACGTAAATGGACTTGTAACCTTGATCACATCGGAAAAATCTGGCACTGTAGTGAACATACTAGTTCCAATTCCTTTCCGTGGTCAACTGGGAGCAGGATAATGACTGCAACTGATACTCCCGGGAAATCAGTCAAGAAAATATTGGTAATAGACGACCAGATCTTATTCCGTGAAGGGTTGGTGAGCTTGTTGAGCTCAACCCCGGATTTTGAAATGGTCGGGAGCGCTGGAACAGTCCATGAGGGGTGCGAGCAGGCAACCATATTCAAACCTGATATCATCCTTATGGATTTTTCATTACCCGATGGTACCGGCCTGGATGCTACCCGTGCCATCCTATCCCGTTTGCCACAATGTAAGATTGTATTCCTGACCGTCCATGAAAGTGATGAAAACCTTTTTGCAGCTTTGCGCCTGGGAGCCAAGGGCTACATGCTCAAAAATATTGGGAGTACCGACTTGTTGTCCAGTTTGCGAGCCGTGGACCGAGGTGAACAAGCCGTATCACGCAAAATGGTTAGCAGGATCGTCGAGGAATTTGCCCGCACACCGGGGTCTGACACTGAAGATGAAAAACTGTTGGAAAACCTGAGCCCGCGCGAAATCGATGTGCTCCGGGAAATTGAAAATGGCGCAACGAACCTTGAGATAGCACAGCGCTTGTTTTTATCCGTGAATACGGTCAAACATCACATACGCAATGTTTTCAGTAAATTGGGAATGAAAAACCGGCGCCAGGTCGCCACCTTTGCACGCAGAAATGGATTAGTTAGTAGCGTTTCCAAGATTCAGGACGGCTAAGTTCAAAACAGGAATGATGAAGCGGGGTAAATTGTATCAATAAAAGGGTTAATACTTTTCAAAAAAGGCCATCCATGGATGGCCTTTTTTTAATCCTGGTTTTCCGTGTGAGGGTCATGGACAGACATGAAGCAATAATATAACATTGCAACACGATAAATATTACCTGATAGGTATGGTTTATGAATACAACTTGTGTCCTCGTCACAAAACAAGATTCGATGCTCAACCGGGCAGTTAAAAATCTGCTCAGCAGTTCAAAATGCGAGTTAAAAATAATTTCGAGCGGAGCAAATGATGTCCATAGTCTGATCGCGGAGACTTCCAAGATAAGACCGGATATCGTCATCCTGGGAGAATCCACGCCTTTGGCCAGGATGGATGTCCTGGGAAACCTGCTCATGAGCTATCCAGAAATGCGTGTGGTGGTGGTTAGTGAAGAAAGCAATTGGTTGCACGTCTTTGATAAAAGGGACAAATTAATGACTCGCCAGGCAGATTTGTTGGACGTGCTCTGCCTTGAATGATGGAGCCAGGCGGAAGTTAGAGTCTAAAAGATATTCCGCCGGTCCTCATGGTACCCGTCTGTTCACAATTTTCGCAAGAACATTATTTGACGATGTATTTATCTGTAAAGGAGTATGTATGACTACAACCGAAGTTTTATCCAGCAAAATTTTTTCCCAGGAAACCAGGACAAATCAGAACAACCTGGCTATATCAATCATTGTTCCGACCAGGAACGAAGCGGGTAACATCGATGCCTTGTTGACCGGAATCCGCAATTCATTCTACGGCACCTTTATCGAGGTGATTTTTGTAGATGACTCAACGGATGATACCCCCCAAGTTGTGGAAGCGGCTGTCAAAGATTTTCCGGCTCAAAATGTTCGTCTTATTCACCGCCAGCCTGAACAGCAGACAGGCGGATTGGGTGGCGCTGTTGTCGTTGGGCTTAAAGCAGCCAGAGCAGATTATGCCTGTGTCATGGATGGTGATCTGCAGCATCCGCCGGAAGTCGTACCCGTCATGTTAAAAACCGCCATCGAGAAGAATGCTGACCTGGTGGTGGCAACCCGCCGCAGCGAAGATAGCAAAGTGACCGGGTTGAATACAGCCCGCAACCTGATTTCCCTTGGGTTGGATTTTACTGCGCGTATCTTTTTCGCGCGGCGATTGCGCGGAGTGAGTGACCCGCTTACAGGTTTTTTCCTGGTGCGGGTTAAGGCGTTGGACTTGGACGCGCTTCGTCCAAAAGGTTTCAAGATCCTGCTGGAGATCCTCGTTCGAAACCCCAAGCTACGCAAAGCAGAAGTGCCCTTCAATTTTGGACAACGCCTCAACGGAGAAAGTAAAGCCTCCGCAAAAGAAGCATTCAAGTATCTGCATTTGCTATGGGTCTTAAGGTTCGGTGAAGGATCACTTCGGTTCATCGGGTTCGCCTTGGTTGGAATAACGGGGATCCTGGTCAATTCCCTCTTCTTAATCCTGGCAACAGACACACTTAAGATCTATTACCTGTTATCCGCCGCGGTTGCAACAGTTGCATCCACCCTGTGGAATTTTACCCTCACCGAAGCATTGGTCTACCGGAAAAAAGGCCAGGCGCAAGGTCGCCCAAAGCGGCTGGGAATGTTTTTTGTAGTAAACGTTCTAGCGCTGGCTTTGCGAACCCCGCTGATTTACCTGATGACCACCATATTCGGGATTTTCTATGTAGTTTCAAACCTCGTATCACTGGCAGTATTAACTGTTTTAAGGTTCATGCTGGCAGACAACCTGATCTGGGGGCAGACATCAACAAGGGCTCAGTCTCAAAAATTCGGATTGCAGTTGTGGAGACATTCTATGAAAACAAATTTTTATTACAACATTCATGATATTGTAACGGTCGTTTCGGAAGTGGTATTGCCTGAACTTACACCCTTCCGGGTAAAAGCAGAGATCAATGACCCCACAATTCAGGTGCGAATAGGAATCCCCCGCGCACAGAAATCCCCTGAAGATTACGGGCATTACATGCGTTACCGGGAAATATTTGGGCATCTCGGGTTCGAGGTTGGAATTGAAATGGGAGATCAAACGGTTAACATAGTCGCCGCGCCAATGCTGCGGTATTCCCCCCATGTCCTGTACACAAACGTAGTGGAACCTCTTCTGCGCTGGACCTTCGTTAAAAGAGGCTATGCGCTGGTGCATGGAGCCACGATAGCATTTGGCGATTCAGCCTTCATGATCACCGCTCGCACGGATACCGGCAAAACCACCACCCTGTTGAAGATCCTGGCATACCAACGACGCAACAGCGACCAGGCAGCCTTTGTTTCCGACGATATGACCATTGTTTCGCCCAATGGTGAGGCAATGGATTACCCCAAGCCGTTGACGATTAGTTATCACACATTGCACGCTGTAAATACAGACACACTTACTTTCAAGGAAAGGATATCCTTGCCATTCCAAAGCCGCATCCATTCTCGTTCTGGTCGCAAGTTTGCATTCCTGATCAGTAAAACTCATCTGCCCGCAGCCACGATTAATATGCTTACCCAGATGATCGTGCCTCCTCCCAAGTATTTCGTGGATAAACTCATCCCCAAGGTCAAATTGACCAGCAAGGCACACCTGGCCGGCATGTTTATCATCAAGCGCGGAAATGAAGAGATCATACCAGTGGAAAACGCCGAGGCGATGAAAGTGCTGCTTCAAAACTGTGAAGACGCATATGGCTTTCCTCCATATGATGACGTGAAAGAATTCCTGTATTGCTTTGACGATGTTGACCTCCATGATAAAGAATTCTCCATCATCCGCCAGGCTATGGGTACCCTCCCGGCGACCGAGATCAGCTCAAACAAGCTTGATTGGTGGTCGCAGATTCCCGCCTTCGTCCATAATGAACAGGTGTCCAGCGATATTACCCGTGCCCTGGAGGTTGAGACCTTCCCCCGCGCTCGATTAAGCCGGCAGCCGGAACGTGCATAAGAGGGTTGAGTATAAAAATGGATACAAGATCTGAAGGAAAGGTTAGATCTCCGCTGAAGGTCAGCGGATCCACGATTGTGTCAACAACGCGAAGTTATGCGGACACCAGACTTAACGAAGTCGTTGTCAGCCGCGTGATACTGGTATTGGCATTGGCTGTGGGCTCATTTATGCGGCTATGGCAGATCAACGCCATGGGCTACAACACCGACGAGGCCGTGTATGCCGGACAGGCTGCTGCCATTGGTGGAATTCCCGTGCTTAAAGATATATTTCCAATTTTTCGAGCTCATCCACTGCTAGTGCAATTCGTGCTTTCTCTCATCTATAGGGTTTATTTTAGTGACCTTGTGGGCCGGTTGTTTGCAGTCGCAGTGGGATTGGGTACAGTTTACCTGACGTACCTGATAGGAAAGACCCTTTACGGGAGGCTGCCAGGTGCTCTTGCAGCAACCGCGATGGCTCTAATGCCCTATCATGTGATTGTTTCCCGTCAGCTGCTGCTCGATGGACCGATGGTGTTTTTCGCCACCCTAACCCTGTATATGTTGGCTCGCTTTGGCAAATCGCAGAAACCTGTATGGTTATATGCCGCGGGAGTTTCCATGGGGTTGACATTCTTATCCAAAGAAACGGGCATCATATTGATGGGAGCGATTTTCGTTTTCCTGGCTCTATCTCCGGCAATCCGCCTCCGCTTCCGGGATTTGTTTATCTCCGTATTACTCATGGTAATTGTCGGGGCTCCTTTCCCATTGAGCATTTTGCTTTCCGGGGGATCATCCACCGGGCACAATTATCTCACCTGGCAACTTTTCCGCCGGCCCAACCATCCCTGGATGTTTTACCTGCAGACTCTCCCTACTGCGCTTGGGATTGTGCTGATATTGGTTGCGGTTATCGGATTGGTTGTTTTATGGCGTGAACGAACATGGCGCGAAGTACTGCTCCTGTCGTGGATCGTCGTACCATTCGCCTTTTTCCAAATATGGCCGGTAAAAGGATACCAGTATTTGCTTCCCATCGCCCCACCCATGGCACTATTGGCAGGTCGTTTGCTTGGAAAGCTGGTGAACCATGTTCAACCAGGCAGGGTCCCGGGAAGAGCGCCTGCTTATTTCTCAGTGCCTCCCTTTCTTGCTTGGTTGGTTGTGGGAGGGCTGCTAACCTCGATGGGATTTTCCAGCTGGCAGCAGGTTAAGCCCGAAACTTCATCATTATTCCTGGCGGGAACAGGCGGGGTGCCGGGAGGTCGTGAAGCGGGAGAGTGGATAGTCAGTAATGTTCCCTCCAATGCCATTTTTATGACAATTGGCCCTTCCATGGCGAACATCATTGAATTCTACGGGGAACGCAGGGCGTATGGCTTGTCAGTCAGCCCCAATCCTCTGCACCGCAATCCTTCCTATGATCCTATTCTTAATCCTGACTTGCAGATACGCAACTCCAATATGCAATATATCGTGTGGGATTCTTTTTCGGCTGGTCGTTCAACGTTCTTTTCGGATAATTTAATGGCATATGTTAAAAAATATAATGGACGTGTCGTTCATACAGAATCCATCACCGTGAATGACGGTCATGGAAATTTGGTGGTCAAACCCGTCATTATTATCTATGAGGTGCATCCATGATTCGCAGTAAGTTTATTACATTTGTCCTGGCAGTCGTACTGGGAGCAAGCCAACTTGGAATGGCTTATCCCGGTTCCACCTCCAGTGATCCTCCGACGACCACACCCATTAAACACCTGGTCGTTCTCATGCAGGAAAACCATACCTTTGATAACTATTTTGGTACTTACCCGGGTGCTAATGGAATTCCCATGGACATCAAAATGCCAATCGATCCCACCGATCCCTCAAAGGGATTCGTAACCCCCTGGCATATCGGCGATACTGGCATCACTGACCTGAGCCACACTCCCACTACTTTTTCCGCTCAATATAATAATGGGCTGATGGATGGTTTTGTATCCGCTCTGAACAAGCTCAATCAAAATGGCAACCTTTCAATGGGTTATTTCGATGGTACGGACATTCCGTACTATTGGAATTTGGCAGCCAATTACGTTCTCTTTGATAATTTTTTCAGCTCCGCCAAGGACGGAAGTGCAGCAAATCACATGTATTGGATTGCAGGGGCTTCGCCAAATCCGGGTCGAAGTCAAAAACTTCCTTCCGTACTAGCCAAGGTGCCGACGATTTTTGACCGCTTGCAAGCCGCAGGGGTTAGCTGGAAATTCTATGTGGAAAATTATGATCGAAGCATCAACTACCGGACCATGGCTGCTCACGGCAACCGAGCTTCCCAGGTGGTCTGGGTTCCACTTCTCAATTTTGACCGCTTTATTGACGACCCCAGTTTGTCCAGCCATATTGTCGATCTGAGTCAATATTATTTGGATTTACGGGCTGGCACACTGCCCGCCGTTAGTTATATTGTCCCTTCCGGAGCCAGCGAGCATCCGCCACAAAAACCCATCACGGGAGAACGTTCTGTTAAAAACCTGATCCAGGAATTGATGCGCTCCAGCGCATGGAATAGTTCTGCCTTTATGCTGCTCTATGACGATTGGGGCGGCTGGTATGACCATGTTACTCCCCCACATATGGATTCATTTGGTTACGGCTTGCGCGTTCCCGCTTTACTGGTCAGCCCATTCTCGAAGGTTGGTTTCATTGATTCCACCCAGCTTGATTTTACATCGGTGCTGAAATTCATCGAGGAGAATTGGCAGGTCGCCCCATTGGCAAGCCGGGATTCCATGGCTCACAACTTTTTATCTGCATTTGATTTCAACCTGGCACCGCGCCACCCGGAATTCCTGTCTTCCACTTGGGCGCCTGTTAAAGCGGTTAAAAAAGACCCGACCCTCATTATTTATACCTCATACGGCCTGGCAGGGTTACTAGCCCTTTTGGTCGTTGGATTTGCTTATTGGAAACAGCGCAAGCTGCAGGTACTTAAGCAGGAGAATGTCTCTCGATGATAAGGATCTTTCTATTCTCTATTTTAATAGGTGGTCTACTGGGGATCGGGTTATCTGGCGAGTTTGCGATCCCTGTCTCAGCTGCCGCCCAGGCGGGGTTGGGTCAGCAGTCTTCCCAACTGGTTGTGAACGAGATTAAGTTGTCAGAACCCAGCTCTTTTTCGGGGTTATCGGGTCCTCTCGCATCTCGACCCCCCAAAGGGATTTCGTACTTAACAGTTATACAGCCGCAGGACACAGCATTGGGTGACTATTTTACCCTTTCCGGCTACCTAAGAAATCTTAGTGGTGGTCCGATTGACGGCGGTCATATCCTGTTTACGATCAATGGAAACTCCCTTGGGCAGGCCTCCACGAATCCTAGCGGTTATTTTTCCCGAAAATTTCCAACCAAAAACCTTTCCGCTGGTACTTATTCGATCGGCGCTTCCTTTAATGGATCGCATTTGTTTTATCGGACGGGGGCATCCACCCATTTGGTAATATCGCTGGCGAATATTCACGTCCAAACCGTGCCAGCCATTCCGGGGCTTGCTTTTCAAATGAATGGTAAGCAATACGTGACCGGTGCAGATGGAACTCTGATCATCGGCGTAAATGAACCAGGCGTGTATCGGCTAAATATCCTGGTTGATCAATACAGTGACCCGACCCAAAGAATTGAGTTTTCACGCTGGCTAAATGGGTCAGTTCAACCTTACCTGGACGTTGCGGTGCCGTCCAAAGATACAGCAGTCCAGGTGGGTCTAGACGTCTATCACGAGATCAGTTTGTCCTTTGTTGACCTTGCAAAACACCCGGTGGATCCCGCGCGAATTACACAGGTCTATTACAGGAGTGCTCAGGGGGATGTCTTTGTTGTAAAAAGTGATCAACCAACATGGATCCCTGCCAGCCGGGTCGCGCGCCTTGCGACGGGTTTGACTCCAACCCCACTGCTATATTCGATTATCAATGTGATGGCGGATGGGTCAAACGTGGTTAATTCATCACAGCAGCAGTTCTATGCACTCCCCGAAGACACCTGGCAAATATCCATGCTTCTATATTCGATTCGCTTCAGCGCCAGCGATGGTTTGTTCAATTTTCCGGTAGGCGATTCGATCAATTTGGTAGCCCCGGATGGAACAGTAAAAAACTATCCGCTTGATCTGGCCGGCACAACAGAGATCCATTCACTTGCGCGAGGGAATTATTCAGTCCAGTTGGTCGGAGCCTTCGGTCTTACCAGCCGTACTCCCGTAGCTTTATCGCGAAACCAAAATGTTGCCGTAAAAGAAATCAGCTATTTGGACCTTGGAGTATTGGGCGTGGTCGGGACCGTCCTCACACTCGGCCTCCTTCTGTATGGTCGTCCTCAGATATTCACCTCTTTATTGAGAAGGAACCAACCTCAAGTTATGGCGATTCAGAATGTTTCAATAGAACCTAATGGAGATGTTCATCCTCAGATAATTCGAAAGGGAATCCGTCCCAAAGACGAATTATTCAAAGAATCCTGATGCCAACTTTGTCCAGGTACCGGATTGTGGGTTTTGTTGACTGATTTCGAAAGAATATTATTGTGTTAACACGAATCAAGTTAATTGGTATGTTGTCCATCCTTCTGTTCATCGCATTTCTATTCGCAAGTGCGATGCCTGCACTTGCCCAGCAGCCAGCGACCGGTAACCAAGCCAATCCCATCCCCGTAATGGCTTATTACTACATCTGGTACAACACCAGTTCCTGGGATCGAGCCAAAACGGATTATCCATTGCTGGGTCGCTATTCCAGCGACGATATTTCGGTAATGCGCCAACAGATCCTATGGGCTAAAGCTGCAGGAATTAATGGTTTTATCGTTAGTTGGAAAAGTTCAGATGCATTAAACCGGCGCCTGGAGAAGTTGATTCAAGTTGCAGAACAAGAAAACTTCAAGCTGGCTGTGATCTATGAAGGGCTGGATTTTAACAGGAACCCCCTTCCCGTAAATACAGTAGCTGCCGATCTGGATTATTTCATTAAGAATTTTGCTTCTCAGGCTCCCTTTGATCTGTTTACAAAACCAGTGGTGATATGGTCAGGGACCTGGAAGTTTACCCCGCAGGAGATTGCCCAAGTCACCCAGGGGAGAAGGTCCTCGCTGCTAATTCTAGCTTCTGAACGAAATGTCGCCGGGTATCAGCAGTTGGCAGACTTCGTGGACGGGGACGCGTACTATTGGTCGTCTGTCGACCCGAATACATTCCCCGGTTATTTGGATAAACTGTCCCAAATGGGCCAGGCGGTTCATCAAGACGGTGGGCTGTGGTTTCCCCCGGCTGCCCCCGGGTTTGATGCCACATCAATTGGCGGCACTACGATCGTGAAGAGAAATAATGGTGACACGTTCCGCACCCAGATCAATACAGCGCTGTCGTCCTCCCCCGATGCCCTGGGCATTATTAGTTGGAACGAATTTAGCGAGAACTCCCATATCGAGCCATCTCAGAATTTCGGCTTTACTTACTTAAATATTTTGAACGGGATCGACCACCTGCCTCAAATCTCGATCGGTCAATTTGATTCCAGCGAACCTGCTGCCGTCTTTCCAGACCCTCTTCCGTATTCGCGCATTATTGCTCTCGTCGGAATTTCCATATTGATGGTTGCTGGCGTGGTGGTTCTCGTTCGGCGTCATTAAGTTAAAGTATTTCCACTAGACCCAAGGATGAATTCTTATCGATCCTGGAGCAACAATATGATCGCAATGAAAATTTATATCCGCTCTTTATATCGCAAAAACAGGTACCTACTTATACCCATTTTGGTTATAGCACTTTTATGGTCTTTCCCTGGGCTGCTATCAACCGGGTCCAATCAATCGGGAAATATTCCCGGGGTGGCAGCCGCGGGTGATCCGGTTATTGCTGCTGCCGGGGATATTGCCTGCGACCCATCCAACTCGGTATTCAACGGAGGCCTGGGCAACGCCAACTCGTGCCGGCAGAAATACACCTCCGACTTGCTGGTAAATTTGGCAAATACTGGGCTGGCAGGGGTGCTAGACCTTGGTGATAACCAATATTATTGCGGCGGCTACCAGGCTTACCTGCAGGCCTATGACCCAACCTGGGGGCGCCTTAAATCCATCACCCATCCTTCCGTAGGAAACCACGAATATTTGACCAGCGGCGGAACGGATTGCACGACCTCGAACGCTGGGGCTGCAGGCTACTTCCAATACTTCGGTGCGGCAGCCGGAGCAGTTGGTCAGGGTTATTATAGTTTTGACATTGGAACCTGGCACCTTATTGCCTTGAATTCGAACTGCGGTGATGCAGGTGGTTGTGGTACTTCTTCGGCTCAATATAAATGGCTGCAAGCAGACCTCGCCTCCCATACGAATTTTTGCACCCTGGCTTACTGGCATATTCCGCTTTACAGTTCAGGCGGACGTGCCAACGCCAATTCCAAACCATTCTGGAACCTGCTCTACGCCAACAATGCTGACCTGATTCTCACAGGTCACGATCACACCTATGAGCGCTTTGCCCCCCAAGACCCAAATGGTAATTTAGATCTGGTCCGTGGTATCCCAGAATTCGTCGTCGGAACTGGAGGCGCGAATCACACCTCCCTGGTGTCGATTGCTCCAAATAGTATCGTACAGAACACGAATACATTTGGGGTACTCAGTCTGACCTTGCATCCAACCGGCTTTGATTGGCAATTTGTGCCAGAAGCTGGCAAGACTTTTACAGATTCTGGGTCTGCTTCCTGCCACGGGAGCGTCCCGATTACACCCACTCCTACCGCCACACTGATTGGCAGCCTTACGCCGACTTCCACTACCACTCCCACAGCGACCGCAACATCTAATGTTACTGGGACACCCACTACAACTTTAACACCCACGGCGACTCTGGTTAACACCCAAACCGCAACCACTACTCCGATTGTTAGCAATACCCCCTCGCCCACGCCTGGAACTTCTTCAATTACTTTTAACCCAGTCGCGGACACTTATGTTAATGCAGGTAGTACCACCAGCAATTTTGGCAGCGCCACCACCATGCGCCTGGATGGTTCTCCGGATTTACACGCCTACCTGCGATTCAACGTATCCGGATTGTCAGGATCTTCCATTTCCCAAGTGCGTCTGTTGTTGTACGCCAACAACAGCGACAGTTCGGGCATCCGCACGTGGGCCGTCGCGGACAACACGTGGGGAGAACTCACCACGAATTACTCCAATGCACCCGCGCTTGGCAGCCAACTGGCTTCGTCCGGTCCCTTCGCCTCCGTGGGCTGGGTCACCATGGACGTTACATCCTACATCACCGGCAATGGTACCTACTCCTTTGGTGTTACCAACCTCAGTACCACTGCAATTAGCGTCGCTTCTCGCGAGTCAGGCGCCAATTCTCCACAATTGATTGTCACCTTCTCCAGCTCAACAGGTGCCACTTCCACGCCTGGCTCTACCCCAACATTCACTGCGACACCCTCTGCAACCAGCACATCCACACCCACCGCGACTTCCACGCTGGCGTTCACTCCGACAACCACACTTACTCCCACTCCCACGCCAGTGTTTTCTCCGACGGCCACCTTTACTCCCACTCCCACACCTCTCGTCACTGCCACTGCCACTGCCACTCCTGTCTCCACGCCCACACCTACTTTGGCAGCTGGTTCCCTGACCTTTACCCCCGTCGCAGATACCTATGTCAATTCCAGCAGCACAACCACCAACTATGGGTCTTCCACCACCATGCGCATGGATGGTTCTCCAGATGTGCACGCATACCTGCGCTTCACCGTGTCTGGGTTTAGCGGCACCATCACCCAGGTGAGATTGTTGCTCTTCGCCAACAACAGCGACAGTTCTGGTATCCAGGCCTTGGCGGTCGCAGACAACTCCTGGGGCGAACTCACCACCAATTACACCAATGCCCCTGCCCTGGGTGGTCAACTCGCTTCATCCGGCCCGTTCGCAACTGTGGGCTGGGTTGCCCTGGATGTGACATCCTACATAACAGGCAACGGCACCTACAGCATCGGTATCATTAATCTGAGTTCGACAGCTATCAGTATTGGCTCACGCGAGTCGGGCGCCAACGCCCCTCAGTTGGTGATTACATACCATTAATTGCGAAATCGGAGAATTCAGAATTTTCTTTGCCATATCGCCTCATATTCTTTTGAGGCGGAAAAAAGGATTTGGATATTTTTATGAAAAAGCTATTGATATTTACTGTACTCTGTTTGGTCTTGACGAGCTGTTCCCCGGCAAGTTTCCTCGGCGGACCTGTCCAGTCCGGGCTTACTCCCAACCCCACTCAGACAATTCCCCCGCCTGTCGTCACGCCACCCGCATCAGGCGTCATCCCCAACTTCGATCATATCGTCCTGATCATGCTCGAAAACCGGGATTACCAGAGTGTAATGGATGGCACACAAATGCCATTGCTCAGCACCATTGCCAAGCAAAATGTGCTTCTGTCAAACTATTTCTCAGTTACCCATCCCAGCCTACCCAACTACATTGCTCTGATGAGCGGCAGCACACAGGGAATTACCTCTGACTGCACGGATTGCTTCGTGAACCAACCCAACCTTGCTGATCTAATCGAAGCCAGCGGTCGTACCTGGAAATCTTACCTTGAGAGCATGCCCTCCCCCTGTTTCCTAGGGAACTCCGATTTATACGTCCAGAAGCATAACCCCCTCATCTATTTCGACTCGATTCGCCTGAACTCTACCCGCTGTAACAACAGCATTGTTCCCCTGACGACTTTGTATACTGACCTGGCGAATAATCAGTTGCCAAACTTCTCATTCATCATGCCCAACTTGTGTAATTCTGGTCATAACTGCCCCGCTGCGACTGCTGACCAATGGGTTAGTGACATGGTCGGAAAACTTCAGGCCTCACCTGCTCTCGGAAAAAACAGTTTGATCATCATCGCTTTCGATGAAGGAAGCGAAAAGAGCACGGCTGGCTGCTGCGGGTTGTCAAGCCCAGCGGGGGGCCAGGTGGCCGCCGTACTCATCTCCCCAACTGCGCTCACGGATTTTACCGACAACACTCCTTATTCCCATTACAGCTTGCTTAAAACCATCCTTACCGCCTGGGGGCTTCCCGCTCTCGGTCAGACTGCACAGGACTCCACGATCCCAATCGAAGCTCCATGGACAGGCCAGCTTGGGCAACCTGGTACCAATCCCAGCGGATCTCCGTCCTCATCAACAGGATCAAGCGGCATAAGCTCCCCAGGGGTGCAACCAGCCGGTTGCGTTTTAAGTTCTCCACCCTCTGGGGACTACACCACCAGTGTTTGCTTTTCCAACCCCAATTCAGGGGGGACTCTAATTGGGAATGCGACTGTTACAGCAACGATTAATGTCACCGGGACATCCCCAGTGGGGGTACAGGATATGGTCTTTTACCTTGATGACACCTACCTCCTGACAGCCTTTTCCAACCCTTATACATTTTCCCTGCCGACCCGTGAGTGGGTAGATGGCAGTCACACACTCGCGGTGGACGCGGACATGCGCGACAAATTTACCACCCAGCAAGGAAAAATCAATGTTATTTTTAGTAATGGGATTTCTTCCATCCCGGCAAACACCAACCAATTCCAGCCGACCACCGGCACTTCCCCCGCAAGCGGAGCCCCATTTATCATAGCAGCGGGCGGTGATGGTGCCGGAGGCGATCCAGCTGCGACCAAGGTCTCTGATCTGATTGCTTCGATTAACCCGAACTTATTCCTTTATCTTGGGGACGTTTACCAAAATGGCAGCAAGACCGAATTCAATAACTGGTATGGCATTTCCTCGAATTTTGGAAGATTCCGTGCCATAACCGATCCAACCATAGGAAACCACGAATACCTAACCCCTGATGCAGCCGGTTATTTCAACTATTGGAACAATATTCCCGATTATTACAGCTTTAATGCCGGAGGCTGGCATTTTATTAGTCTGAACTCCAATTTGGCGAAACTTGGAGCTGCTGGCAGGGCCGGACAAGTCCAGTGGCTGCAACAGGACCTGGCTGCCAACGCCCAGGCCTGCACCATCGTTTATTATCATCATCCACTATTTAACATTGGGCCTGAAGGACCCACGACTGCCCTATCGAGCATCTGGTCGTTATTGGCTCAATATGGGGTAAGCATTGTTCTCAACGGTCACGACCACGACTACCAGCGCTGGATGCCTCTCGATGGAAGTGGTCAGCCGGTCGCCAGTGGGGTCACCGAATTTGTCATTGGGAGCGCAGGCCATGGCATTCAGAAGATCAAGAACACCGATAACCGTGTGGCTTACTCCAATGATAATAATCCAGCTGCATTTGGTGTACTGGTCCTGCAACTTACGCAGGGCAGTGCCAGTTTCTCGTACCAAAGCACCAACGGAACTGCTCTCGATTCCGGGGTCATTCCATGTGCTCATGCTACTCCGGTATCGCAAGCTCCCCACCTCCCGGGTGGAATTTCCAAAGCCGATCCCAGTCTGGGTGGAATCGGATTAATATGGACGACTTCAAGAAAATTGATACTTTTCGGGAAGCGTTTGATTGCATAAATCAAGGAACTCCCGGGTGGCAATAAGCTTTTGCACCATTTCCACCCTGGTTTTAAGGATGCAATAATCATCATTCTAAAGTATTATCAAACTTGCATGGTAAAGGAGAAGGCGAAAATGGACAAATTAGCCCGCATCGTAAGTTTCGATGAGTTCGACCAGGTGCGTGATCGATCCGGGCGGATCGTATGCACCTCAGGCGGGTTTGACCCGCTTCATCCAGGTCATGCCTCGTGCATAATCGAGTCAAAAAAATATGGCGACACCCTCGTGGTAGTTGTTAACGGTGACACCTTCCTTCAGCGCAAGAAAGGCAAAGCTTTCATGGACCTGCAAACACGCTGTTATATTGTCTCCTGCCTGAGGGAAGTGGATTATGTGATCCCCTTCGAGATCGAAAACGACCAAACGGTCTGCCAGGCGCTGCGCCAGCTCCGCCCTCATGTGTTCACAAAAGGTGGTGACCGGGTCGATTACACGAACATTCCCGAGTGGAAGGTCTGCCAGGAACTGGGGATCGAACTTGTTTCCCAGGTGGGGGAACCAAAACACTGGAGCAGTTCGGACTTCCTAAAAGATTGGGGAGAGTTCTGGCTGGAACGAGCGCTGCATCCCCAGGAAGGTGTTTTGCACAGCCCCGAGGAATATCAAACAGCTTCCGTGCAATAAAACCAAACTGGTTCGACAACCAGATTGATCCGTTAATGTATTTTTACTCGATTACAAAGCGCGCCAGTTTGCCGCCGATCAGGTGCAGGTGCAGGTGAAACACGCTTTGTCCAGCGTTCTTGCCAGTATTGATGATGAGCCGGTAACCATGGTCTTTGATCGCTTCCTGCTCCGCTAATTGTTTGGCAACCAGCACCATGTGACCCACCAGTTCATCATCATCCGGTCCCAGTTCATTCACCGATTCAATATGACGGTTGGTAACGATCAGGATGTGCGTGGAAGCGATCGGGTGAGTATCCTGGAAAGCGGTCACCTGGTGGTCGCGATGCAGAATTTTTGCGGGAGATTCATTGGCGACGATTTTGCAAAAAGGACAATCCATATCATGCCTTCCTGGACGACTGTGAGCCGTCCGGTTTTTTTAAGTATACCGAATACCTGCACCTTCTTGGATTATGGGATTGGCCCGTAATCCGGTTTGCAGACGATATCGTAATATTCCATTTCAGTTGCCTTGTTTCGTTCGGCGTAAGTGGAGGCTTCCTGTCCGATCTGGATCACCCTGCTAATATGTATGATGGCGTCAGTGTCCCAATAGCGCGGCAAGACCATTAATGGATCGTTGACCGGACCTTCCGGGATCCATGTGGGCCGCTCGGGATCCGGTTTATCCGCCAGCGGCACCCAGTCGAACATCACAGGTCCGCGTGGGTTGGTCGTAAATCCCAGGCGGTAGCCCAGTTGACGTGCCACTTCAGCTGCACGCGGCGAGAATCCGCCGCCCGGCCAGATGACAGCAACCGGTGTCTTGTGAAAGTTCTCCCGGAAAACCTCGATCGGTTTCTGCAGTTCCCCGAGGATATATTCTTCCTTTGAACCTGGTCCAATGGGGATATTGTGGATAAACCCGTGCGCCTGGTGATCCACCCAGCCTTCATTTTCAAGCACAATATTTTCAGGTAATGTCACCTGGCTAATCGAGTCATCCAAGCTTATCCAGGCATTGACCACCGGCCAGCCGTATTCTGTCCAATACTTTCGAAAATATAGGTTGAAATATTGGCTGTGACGCCGGTCGTCCACCACCAGGAGAACTGAGCGCTGGGGAATTTTTGCGTTATGCTCCAAAAAATCGGCCATCTGCGTGGTGTTGATGGCTGTAAACCCTTCTTTATGGAGTTTATTCATCAAAGTGTGAAAGTCAAATTCAGAGATCTTATCGCCACTGGTGGCATTGCCAATGGAATGGAACATGATGGTCATCACCAGCGTTCCCGGTGGGCTGTTTTTCGAAGACCATTTGTCTTGCAGGAACTGACACTTGTCTTGAATATAGGTATGCGGAGAACCGTATGGGGTCAGGTCATTATTTACATAGGGAACAGGCAGGTCGGGGGGTGTCCGCGCAGTTGGAGTGGCGGATGGGACTAAGCTGGGAGTGGTTGTTCTGGTCGGGATCGGGATTCTGGTGACAGTTTCAGTGGAAACAGGTTGTCCGGTGGCAGGTCCACACGCTGCCAGGCTGACCGCCAGCAGGCAGACGCTCCAAAAAAGATGCACAGCAATTGTCCGGGGGAAAGACATGGGTCGAATTTTACTCTAAAAGGAGAATGGATCCGGCGGAGGTCTGGGACCTCCGCCGGGTGGATTTATTCGTTGTTCTCCCCTTTGATAAACGCTTCTGTTTTTTGGCGGCAGATATCGTCTGTGAATTGTTTGGGGGGGGTTTTGAAGAAATAGGACGACGGCCCGATGATCGGTCCGGAAAGGCCGCGGTCGAGAGCCAGCTTGGCGCAGCGGACAGCATCAATTACCACGCCGGCAGAGTTGGGGCTGTCCCACACCTCAAGCTTTACTTCCACATTAAGAGGTACATCTCCGAACGTAGTTCCTTCCATGCGGATATAGCACCACTTGCGGTCGGTCAGCCAGGGAACATGGTCCGATGGGCCAACGTGGATATTATCGGGGTCCAGCTTGTAAGGGATCATGCTGGTGACTGCCCCGGTTTTGGATATTTTCTTGGACTCAAGCCGCTCGCGCTCCAGCATATTCAGGAAATCCGTATTGCCGCCAAAGTTAAGCTGGTAGGTGCGATCAATGCGCACCCCCCGGTCAACGAAAAGGCTGGTGAGTACCCGGTGCAATATGGTTGCGCCCACCTGTGATTTAATATCGTCCCCCAGGATGGGCAGGCCGGCATCCTTGAAGCGCTTTCCCCAGTACTCAGACGAGGATATAAATACCGGGATGCAATTGACAAAGGCACAGCCTGCTTCCAAGATCTGCTCGGCATACCACTTGGTGGCCATTTCTGAACCAACTGGCAGGTAGGAGATCACCACATCCGTTTTCGTATCTTTGAGCAGTTTAACGATGTCTGCGGTAGGGCCGGGGGCTTTGGTTATCACTTCGGTGAGGTATTTCCCCAATCCATCATGGGTCATGCCCCTCACCACCGGAACTCCCAGGTTTGGTACTTCACAGAACTTATAAGTGTTGTTTGGTTCAGCAAAGATGGCTTCTGAAAGGTCTTTGCCCACCTTGGTCACGTTAATGTCAATTCCCAATGTGAATTCAATGTCACGGATGTGGTACCCGCCCAGGTTCACGTGCATTAAGCCAGGGACAATTGCATCAGCAGGTGTGTTCTTATAAAATTCGATGCCCTGGACAAGCGAAGAAGCGCAGTTCCCTACGCCAATGATCGCCACGCGGACTTTCTTTTTGCTCATATATTCTCCTTGGTTCTACTGTAAATTTATAAAATTGACGCTATAATCCAAATAACCATGGAACCACAAACCAGTTTATCAGCCAGCAACCCCAACCAGCGGATTGAACAGCTCCTCGAAGTGACCCGTTCCCTGAGCGTCTCACTGAACCTGGAGACATTCCTGGATGCGCTGATCTCTGCAGCGGCGGAATTAACCGGCTGTGAGGTGGCATCCATTCTCGAGCTTGACGAAGAAGGGGGGCAATTGCATTTTACTGCACTGCCCTGGTTCCACCGGGAATTGCTAAAGTTGGTCAAGGTTCCGCTGGAAGCAAGCCTGGCAGGGTGGGTCTTCCAGAACAGCCGGCCGGTTAGCGTGCCAGACATATCCAAAGAAATACGTCACTTCAAGGGTGCCGACCAGACTGCAAAATTCGCCACCCGTTCACTAATGGCAGTTCCCATTATGTACCGTGGGGAGACGCTCGGCGTGCTGGAAGTGGTCAATAAGACCGGAGATGTCAATTATACCGAAGAAGACCAATTAATTCTAGAAACACTTGCTTCCCTGGCAGCCATGGCTATCCAGAACCTGCGCCTGGTGAACAAGGTTGATCACTCCCAGGAACAAATAACCCAGCTAGACCGCATGAAGAGCAGTTTCATCGGCATCGCTTCCCATGAACTTCGCACTCCACTTGGTCTTATCCTCGGATATGCCACTTTCCTGCGAGAAGTCATCCAGCCTGAATATCGGCCACAACTGGATATCATACACCGTAATGCGATGCGGTTAAAAGAGATCATTGATAACCTCGCCAACATGGATAATCTTCAGCGAGGCGTAGCAAGTGTCCGCGCCCACACGATCTCCATCAAACGCCTTATAGAAGAAGCGGTAAAATCCTTCCACCAGGAGGCAAAAAACAAACGCATCACTCTGCGTTTCGAAGTACCCCCGGACGATTTGCTTGTGGAAGGTGATTCACCCAAGATTTCCATTGCACTTGGCAATGTAATCAGTAACGCCATTACCTTTACCAACCCGGGCGGAGAGATCAATATTGTCGCCGGGTCGATCCCAGGGTATGTAAAGGTCTCGGTCATTGACGACGGGATCGGTATACCAGCCAAAGATCTGCCCCATATTTTTGAGCGATTTTACCAGGTGGAATCTCATCTCACCCGCAGCCACGGCGGGATGGGACTGGGGTTATCTGTCTCCAAGGTCATGGTTGAGATCCACGGCGGTCGCATATGGGCAGAAAGCGTGGAAGGCAAGGGCAGTAATTTCATCTTTCTCCTGCCCACCAGTTCCAGTCAGGTCACAATAGCCAGGGATACTTTATCGCCTGAGACCGTATGAATCCCACCTTTATCATTGGCGGGCACCTGCACCGTGACTATCTGCTCTCAGCACAAGGCAGATCCCAGGTGGATGTGCCAGGTGGGAGCCTGCTCTATGCAGCTTGCGGGTTGGGGGTCTGGGAGAGCGGTGTCGGTTTGCTGGCCCGCGTCGGTGAAGATTATCCACGCGAATGGCTGCGCACCTTTGAAAAACACGGCTGGGATACGCGTGGCGTCCATATAAGCACAGATGCCCTTGACTTGCGTTATTTCCAAGCTATCCAGGAGGGCCAGGAAGTTCAACACAGGGACCCGGTTGCCTGGTTTGCCCGCCTCGGGTTGCCTTTTCCAAAATCCTTGCTTGGTTACCAGCCTCCCGTCGATGCTGATGACGACCTAAAAACTTCCCACCCAGCTTCACCACGCCCGGATGATATCCCTCCTGATTACCTGAACGCACACAGCGTACATCTCTGTCCGCTGGACTACGTATCAACCACCCGCCTAACCTCGGCATTTCGGCAGGCTTCCGTCACCACCCTCACGCTGGACCCTTCAGCCGCTTATATGTCGGGTAAATCACATTATGATGTCCGTATCCTCCTGGGGGGGTTGACCGCCTTCCTTCCCTCCGAGGAAGAATTGCGCGGCTTATTCTGGGGTCAAACCGATGACCTTTGGCAGATGGTCGAAGCCCTGGGGGTATTTGGATGTGAATTCATTGTTGTTAAACGCGGTTCCCGCGGGCAAATACTTTACGATACCGTCTCAAAAAAAAGATGGGAAATCCCGGCTTACCCTGCCCGGCTGGTGGATGCCACTGGCGCAGGCGATTCCTTCTGCGGAGGGTTCCTTTCCGGATACCAGAGGACGTATGATCCGGTGCAAGCTGTCCTGTATGGAAGTGTCTCGGCTTCGCTGACCATTGAAGGTACAGGAGCGTTCCATGCCATGGAGACCCTCCCAGGCCTGGCCCAGGCGCGCCTGGATTCCGTCGCCGGGATGGTTCGCCAAATATAACTTCATGAGCGACATTGTCGACCGTATAACTGACCTTGCAATCGCCATCCAACAAGTCCCCGCCCCCACCTTCCAGGAAGCGGACCGGGCTGAATTTGTGCGTCTCCGCTTCGCGGGCGAAAGGCTCGCGGATGTCCAAATGGATTCTGCCGGGAATGTCTTCGCCCGGTTGCCGGGTCGCTCACCTGCGAGATCCCTGGTCGTTAGTGCTCACCTCGACACGGTCTTTCTGCCCAATATTGACCTTCATGTTGAGAGGGAAACCGATCGAATCCATGCCCCTGGCATTGGGGATAATTCCCTGGGAGTAGCCGGTCTTTTTGGCCTTGCCTGGGCCCTGCGTGAACGCCACTTTGTCTTGCCGGGTGACCTGTGGCTCGTGGCAAATGTCTGCGAGGAAGGCTTGGGGGACTTACGCGGCATCCGGGCGGTGGTGGATCGTTTCGAGTCCGGTCCGGTGTCATACATCATCCTTGAAGGCATGGCTCTTGGACAGGTTTATAACCGTGGGTTGGGAGTGCGCCGCTACCGGGTCAAGGTCCATACATCCGGCGGTCATTCGTGGATCGATTATGGGCAGCCGTCAGCCATCCATGAGCTGACCGCACTCTCCACCCGTATTTCTGCCTTGGATCCCCCGCGCGTGCCGCGATCCACCCTTAACATTGGCGTAATCTCAGGAGGGTCGTCGGTCAATACCATCGCTGCAGACGCCATGCTGGAATTGGATCTGCGCTCCGAGGATTCCAAGACGCTGGATGCTCTGGCTGCCCAAGTGTTGGAAATTATCCGTCTCGCCCGAAAGCCAGGCATAACCATCGAGTCTCAGGTGATCGGTCAGCGGCCTTCGGGGGAGCTCCCTGAAGAGCATCCATTGGTGGTGCTTGCCCAGGATTGCCTGCGGAATGTTGGCATCGAGCCACATCTAAATATCGGTTCCACCGATGCCAACCTGCCTCTCAGCCGCGGTTTACCTGCGGTGACAATAGGGCTGACATCCGGAGGTCGGGCGCACACCGTACAGGAATTCATTAACCTTCCGCCGTTGGAACAAGGGATGGATCAGCTATTCCACCTGGTAAGCAGGGTCTGGGATGTATTGTAGAGTTAAAATTCCCGGGAGGCAAAATTCCTGGGAAGGGTTTGCCTTCCTTATGAGCCCCGTCCGGATTTTCCTGTCCCAACCTGAGCCATTAATCCACTGGTATCCCCTTTCTCCAAACCAATGATGAATTCCTGATTTTTTCCTGTTGACTTTCCATAAACTTTCGTTTAGGATAAAATCGTCTCTCTGGAAAACGGCGAGCAATGCATAACCTTCAATCTCCCAGGGTATTAAGAACTACCGCTTTTTTGATATTTATATGCCTGCTCATCTTGACACTTGGGACAGGAATTGTTCGCAATTCAACCGGTCGAAATCTCATTACAGTTGAAGCTCCAGGCGGAGAAATTGGAAACACTGGCTTGGTGGAAATGCCCGCCGGGAGGACGAACCTTGTCGACCTGCCCACCTTATCACTGGCAATATCGGAAACTTTCGTTCCTGGGGGTCCCTCCCTGGGCTCCATGATCGCCACGCCAACCTTTGCAGCCGGATTACCACCAACTCCGGCGGGCAAATTTGTACCCGATGTGGTCATGGTCGGAGTTGACCCGGCGATGACACGAAATGAACTCGATCGATGTTTAGAATCAGCAGATGTCACCCTTCAATCGCAGATCACAGAGATTGACGCCCTGCAAGTAAGCGTGCCAACCGGCAGGGTGGCAGAAGCAATTGTCAGCCTTTCGGATTGCCCGGGGGTATCTTACGCAGAACCCGACTATCTCGTTACCACGGCAGATACAACTCCGAACGATCCTCTATTGGGTAACCAATATGGTTTATTGGCTATCCACGCTCCGCAGGGATGGGATTTAAATACCGGGTCCGCAGCAGTTACGATCGCCATCCTGGATTCCGGAGTTGATCTGGGGCATCCAGACCTGGCTGGCAAGCTCGTCCCTGGAACTGATATCGTTAACAACGACAATGACCCACAAGATGATAACGGTCATGGCACACATGTGGCTGGGATTGCTGCAGCAATGACCAATAACCTGGTCGGTGTGGCTGGGGTTTCCTGGGGTGCCCGCATCATGCCTGTCAAAGTTTTAGATGCTCTCGCCGGTGGGTCGGTTTCGAATGTGGCCGCTGGTATCATATGGGCTGCAGACCATAACGCCGATGTGATCAATCTAAGCCTGGGATGCGGGGTCCTGTCCTGTCCAGATCCTCCTGTGACACTTAGAAACGCTATCGATTACGCCTATGGGAAAGGGATCACCCTGGTTGCAGCAACCGGTAACCTGGGGACAAATTTTGTTTACTATCCGGCGCGCTTCCCACATGTAATCGCCGTGGCTGCCACCGATCAATCGAACACCCACTGGAACCTCTCGAATTTCGGACCTGAGGTGGATGTTTCCGCTCCAGGCGTCCAGATCTACTCGACATTTCGGGGGAGTATTTACCGGTACCTGGATGGGACCTCAATGTCCACCGCTTTCGTCTCTGGTCTAGCGGCCATCCTGAGAGGTTTGCCGACTTATATCTCACCCGACCAAATAGCTGACATCATCAACTCTACCACGTTAGACCTCGGCGCTCCCGGGAAAGATGATCTATATGGTTTTGGGCTGATCCAGATGGATTCTGCCATCGTGAGTTTCCAAGCCACTCCAACCCCCACCCCGTCCCCCACTGCCACCCGTCCGACCGGAACACCGGTGAGTATCCCCTCGGTTGCCCTGCAATTGCCAGCAACGGGTTTCGTCCCCAACCAGGTAGCGATCCTGCCCGAACAACCGCTCAACAAGGCTTATCCCGATCTCGGCGACCTTTGGCTGGAAATCCCAAAGCTGGAATTGAATATCCCGATTGTAGGAGTGCCGTTAATCGATAATAAATGGGATGTGTCCTGGCTGGGGGACCAGGCTGGTTGGTTGAACGGGACGGCATTTCCAACCCGTGGGGGAAATTCCATCCTGGCTGCCCACGTGTACGATTCGTCGGGTAATCCGGGCCCATTTGTTAAACTGTCAACCCTTGGATGGGGAGATCAAATCTTTATCCATGCATTTAACCAGAAGTATGAGTATTCGGTGCAGGAACTAATGCTGGTAGGCCCGGGTGCAATATCATCGGTGATCAGGCATGAAGAATTCCCCTGGCTCACATTGATCACCTGCCAGGGGTATGATGAGGCAAGCGGCTCGTACCAGTCCCGCGTGGTGGTCAGGGCGGTGCAGGTAGCCATCAGGTAAATGGACGAGGGTTAAAAAACGCCCCTTTCGGGGCGTTTTTTGGTTTTCCCTCTTATGGAATGATTTCTTCCTCCGCCATCTTTACTTCAATAATTTTCTCTCCCTCTGGTTCCTTCCCGGGGTCCGCTTTTCCAACTTTCCCTGACTCTGTCTCATCCTGGCAAACTTTCAAGAACGCTTCGACAACGATCGGGTCGTACATTCTTCCTGAATATCGCTTCAGCTCATCAATAATTCTATTGAGCGTATAAGGTTCTTTATAAGGGCGTTTATCAAGCATTGCAGAATACGAATCCACAACACTAATAATGCGGGCTCCAAGCGGGATTTCCACCCCTTTTATTCCCTGGGGGTACCCCAATCCATCGTAGCGTTCGTGACTACTTTTAATCATGGGAGAAACGTTGGCAAGTTTTTTAATGGGAGAGATTAATTCGGCACCGAGCGAGGGGTGTGTATGAACGATCTCCCATTCAGCTTCATTCAATTTGCTCGGTTTTTGCAGGATGGCATCAGGTATGCCAATTTTCCCGATATCGTGCAGCAGCCCACCCAAATATATTTCATTGATTTCTTCGGGGGTGCAGCCAAGCTGACGCGCTGTTTTTGCCGCCCAGTTGGCAATCTGCTGGCTGTGCAGGTTGGTATAGGTATCCCTGACGTCGATCGCATTCGCCAGGGCGATCACCGTCTGGACAAACGATCCTCTAAGCTCTTCGTATAAACGCGCATTCTCGATGGCGACAGCAGTCTGGTTAGCGAGGGTGGAAAATAACAATTGTTCATCCCGCGTGTATGGCTCGGAAGAAAGTTTTTTGCCTAAAGCCAGGATTCCAATGAGTTCCCCCTTGGAATTTAATGGCAGAAATATTTCCGCATTAAATTTTTCAAGTTCCCCGGTTTCTTCCTTCCACATTGATTTAAATATGGGAAAAAGTGATAGATCACGATTTAAAAGCGGTTGATTGTGCCTCGACATCCATGTGACAACCGGGTGATCTGCGCGGAATCCTGAGGGAAAGTGTTTTGTTTTCTCACCCTCAGCGATAACCTGGAAATCGCCTCTCTTGATGGATTTAATGAGAATTGCGCCGTGTTCGATATGCAAGGTATTACTAATCTCAGACAGGATCAGGTGGGTGATCTTCTCAATATCCAGCAGCGATGTGGTGGTTTGACTGAGTCTCTCCAACATCAACTCGGCGTTATATTTATCCCGGTAAAATATCCGGTCGATCCAGGATTGCGCCTGGTTTCTCAGGGGATTTAGCAGGATGGCACTCAAGGTACCCACGAAGATCGAAACAATGAACACCGTTTTCCCCGTCAATAATTGAAAAGCATTCAGCATCAGGGAGATGCTCAAAAAATAGATGGCACTAAAGAATGCGGTAGTTATTGAATACAATAACCCCACACGGATGGCGACACGAATATCCAGCAATTGGTGCCGAAGAATGGTGTAGGCGATCAGGAGTGCGGTGACTCCGTTAGCACCGATATCGATGGGGTACTTCCCAATTGGTGTGAAGTTGGTCAGGGCTGCCAGCACCGTGATCGAGAACCCAATGGTGAGATAACGGATCCGGTCGCGTTGCTGGGCGTCATGCGTCCTTTTATACCCTCTTAGCAGGTCACTTAAACACACCAGGATCAGGGAAAATCCGGGAGCAGCCACCAGGGGGAAATAAGACCCCAACTCATATTGCAGCCCCCCTGCCTGGTCCAACGCTGCAAATTTAACCATTACATTGGTAAAGAGCGTAATCAAGACCACCAGGATTCCATACACGATCGTCAGCGGCGCCCACTTGCGCCGGAAACCGAACATGGTTTGCACAAAGAAAAACATCGCCAGCATCATCGTCAGCGGTGAGGTAGTCATCACCTTGAACCAGGGCAGGACGTAAACAAGCCCGGACAGCACAAGGAAAGCACTTACTGACCATATTGACATGGCAGCCAGGTATAAGGCAAAGATTTCCTTTAGTCTGGTGCGCGGCTTGGAGGAAAGTACCAACGTAAAAATGACCCCGTATATTATCGTGGCAAAGATCGTTATAAACACACTGAAATTTAAATGCATTTAAGGATTTGATCCATTCGTAACATTAACCAGTGTCTTCAGGATGTCGTCGGATGGTTTCATGTGCGGGGGTTTTAAGTGGGCAAGGTCGGCACCGGACTCCACCTTTGACTTCATATAAGCAGCAAATGACCCTCCACGTAAAAGCGAGACGGATACGGGTTCAATATTCAGGATTTCCTTCATATCGGTATAGTCTGAAAAGCAGTCCGAAAATGCCTGGCGAACCATATCCTGCACTTTTGCTTCAGGAATAGTTCCCGGCTTGGAAAGCTCAATATAAAGTTGCAGGGTGGGATACGCAGCCGAGGTCTGTTTTCGAGCCACCCAATCGACGTACTGCAATCCGGATGCTTCGATCGTTTTCCAGATGCCTCTTTCAGTCAGTCTGAGGAAGTTTCCCAGGTCGATGATGTCATCCGAACGGCTGTAAAACTTGATCTGGGGAAGAACCGACCCAATCTCTTCGTCTGAGTTGGCAACCACTTCAAACAGGTCACCGATCCGATACCTCACCAGCACACCGCCATTGAAATTGGAAAGCACCAATTCATAAATGCCCAGGTCCAATTCGTCGTATAAGACTGTTTTCGGTTGGTATGACGGGTCATCCTTGTTTTTTTGATACTCTGACAAGGGGATAAATTCCAGGAAGGCATTGGCTGGGAAAAACACCATCCCCTTGAGATTCCATGCCTGCATAGCCATGATGCCCGCTTCTGTACAGGCATAACCTTCCAGCGGCTTTTTACCCCAGTAATGTTCGATCCGATCCTTGTAAATTTCAGTATCTGTTCCGCTGGTCGTGATCCCTTTGAGGTGCCAGATGTCTTTGGGTAAAATATTCCTTTTCTGAATCTTTGAGATGACCACCGCTTTCAAGAGCCTCCACAGGGTGGCCGGGTTCAGGAGGGCCTTCGAAGGCGCTGAATTACTGGTCTGGTTTTCAAACTGTTCCCCCATCCGAGCCAGGACCACCGATATCCCAAAGAAATAATCCAGGCCCTCGCTCATGGCGAGTTTAAAGCCGGTGGCAATCCGCTCACCGAAAGCCATCTTCTCGCCCGAATCAAGATCGGGCAGGAAGACCACCTCCAGGTTCTTCTGCAGCGACCGGGCAAGCAGACCTGACATGTAGGGTGGCGGAGCCGTAGCCAGCAGGAACTTCTCATTGCGTTGAAATTTTACGTCACCAGGTCGTGAGCAGGAACTCATGATCATGCCGGCAATTCCCGGATCGCTCAGCCGGTCGTACTGGGCTTGTGTATAGGGTATCCATTTCGGTCCCAGTTCGGAGCTGTGGCCGGATGTCCTGGCCCAGACCACCGGTTTCTCCGGGAGACCTTCTTCCTTCTTTTCTTTTAATATTTCCGAATAGTCATCGGACGTGGTAAGCGGGGTACTTTCCCGAAATTCCTCCACGCTAATTGGAGTTCTTCCACCCATCAGAGCCTTGCCAACCGTGGAAGACCCCAACAGGGTGATCTGTTCAAGCAGCAGCCTCTCCTGGATATCCCGAAATTCTCTTCGGCTGAGAGTATAAAAGCCGCAATGTTTGGCCCACAATTCATCTGTCCTGCCCTCTTCGATCAATTTATACGAGTTATCCATTTTAATCCTCCACTATTTTTCGGCTTTTATCAAAAGCGGTGCCGGAACCCAAAAGTATCGGGACGATAGTTTCTGGATCACGATATTATGAAATCCGCTCTTGATGAGAACGAGGCTCCAGTCATCTCTGGATAGAACATTGGACACTGCGCTTGATTCTGCCCATGCCCGGGTACTATTTTCATACAAAATAAAATAAATGAATGCGATCATCCGGACCAGGAATTTAATGCCCGGGATTTTCATTATGTTGGAACCCCCCACATCTGCAATAGTTAGTTTTCCTCCATTTTTTAATATCCGGTAAGATTCACTGGTCAGTTTTTTGACATCCATATGATGACTTGCCAGACCGCAAATAACCTGCGAAAAGCCGGAGTTCGAGTAAGGCATCTCCATCGCTGAAGCGCAGACCAGGTTCTGGTTGGATTTGATCTCCTGGAACCCCGGGCGGCGTTTGGCGTGCAAAAGCATCGACATGGTGATATCCAGACCGTGGATCTGGCTGCGAGGGTGTCCATCTTTTTCGAGGAGAGAGGGGATTACGCCTGTGCCGGTGGCAACGTCCAAAATAATGTCTTGCGGGAGGACCGGTGTTGACGCAAGCAATCGGGTGACGAATGCTTTATAGCTCCACCCCCAAAACCGGATTAATTCTGAATCGACCACCTGCTCATACCTGGGTGCCAATTCGGAAAAGGCTTCGACGATGTTCGCTTTTTCTGACATTTTTATTGGATGTTTGATCTCAAGACCGCGTTCCACCCAATAATACCGTGAATTCAATAAATGTGATATAGCTCGTGCGGGACAATGGGGCTGCAATTGAATTAGCCGGGTTTAATTCTGGCAGAGTTTTAATATTATTTCCCCCGATAGACTTATACCGTCGGCATCGATCAGGCTGTTTAATGCAAAAATGACCGTTCTTCCCCTTTAGTGAAAAGAACGGTCAATATGCTGAAAAAGAATGGTTCAAGATAATGGATCGTTTGCTACCGCAGCAACAAGACCAAGGCAACCACAACCCCTATCGTCCCGATCAGGAGACTGACCTTGGGGAACAGAAGCCTATCCAAAAAGCCCGTGTTCCTTTTTAGCTCGCTTACAAGTGAATCGATGGGATCAAAAATTTCAGACATAACAAACTCCTTTCCTTGTTCACAGTATAAGGGAAAGGAAGAAAGGTGATATTTACAGATTTGTAAGAAGCAATTTTTACATTCCAACTATCCCCCATATATGGGGGGTCTAGGAACCGCGACCCCTAGCTGTAAAAATTGATAGGATGAACCCCAGCGCCAGAAGGAAATCTGCGATAAAAATCAACCACCCCAAATAGTTGATCGCGCCAGTGAGGATTCCATGAAGGTCGACCACGACCAACAAGCAAAACGTGGTCAACAACCCATAGGTAACCAGCCGGCGAACCTCAGGGTAATGGACATCCCTCGCCAGCCATGCTATGACAGCCAAGCCCAGGGCACAAGCGCCAGAAATGCGGGTATTCAAAATCCCGGTAAGGTTGGTATCCCGTCCAAGGATGGATAAGCTGAAGGCAGGGAGAAGAAGGAATAAAATGCCATTCATAAATGAAAGGATGGCGGCCGTTGAAGTGATCGTCTTATATTTCATAGTCCGTTTTTCCATTCAGAAAACAATTTGCTTGCATGGATAATCAATGCTATTTGGATTGCAAAATAAAAATCTTACGGTCATTCCCAAACCCGGGTGATAAACTGGAGGCGGGAGAAACCGGGATTTATTATAATTAGGACTGGAGTCCAAACGCCTTAATTGTGAATATTATCATCATCGGGTATAATCCATAGGTCGAGTTGTTGGGTGCCCCCCTCACCCAGCGGCTCGACACTTTTTTTAACAGCCCACCCACCCAACCGAAACTCACTTCCCGGTCGAGGAAATTTTTTTCCTGGAAGTCGATTCAGCAGAACACGACTTCAAAGCCCGGCTGCGCTCAGGGAATCGAGCAAATTGGAAATCAGCGTGGTCAGGTCTGGGTGGGTGACCTCAAATTGGTTGAGAGCACGCTCGAGCCGTTGAACCATGGAAGGGTGCACTGTTACCGGACCATCCTGCGAGTGTTCGAGCAGGGTGCGGATATCTTCCTGCAGGTCGCGCAGCATTTCGCTGCCCTTCCCGTCGATCGAGGTGGTCCGCTGGATCTCGTCATGAAGTTGATGGAGCAGTTTATCCAACTCTTTGTTATCCATGAAACGCGCCTCCTTTATAAGTTATTTTTATTCTAGCACCAAACGGGTCAACGGCGGGTCACCCGCGACCCGATTGAAAAGTCACTACCCTGCGATGGGGAAGAAAGCATGGATTTCCGATCCACCCGTGAGGTCCATTTATGGGTTGCCATTGATGAAGAAGGGAAGAAAACGTGAATGTTATAATTCGCCTGACAAAGAACAGGAGCACTAAATGACCGAAGTAATCCCGGTAAACGTGGGAGATAGCCTGAAGCGCTTGCGGGCAGAGAAGGGCCTTTCGATGCGAGCCCTGGCGAAAAACAGCGGACTCTCTGCAAACGCGTTGAGCATGATCGAGCGGGGCAGGACCTCCCCCTCCGTGAGCACGCTTTATAAACTTGCCGACGCCCTGGGGGTTCCGGTGACCGCGTTCTTTGGTGCTCCCGAGGCACGCCAGCAGGTGATCCACCTGAGCGCTCACGAGCATGCCCGCGTGCCAGTGGTGGGCGGCTCCTGGGAGGGGCTGGGTGGGGAAAAGTTCACCGGCCGGGTGGAACCCTTCGTCCTGAACCTCGAGCCCGGAGGAGACAGCGGCCCCGCGCCACTGGTGCATACCGGCCACGAGTTCGTTTTTGTCCTGACTGGACAAATCGAGTACCTGGTGGAAGACCATCTTTACCTGCTTTCCCCGGGGGACAGCCTTCTGTTCGCCGCCCACCTCGTCCACAAGTGGCGCAACCCCGGGCAGGTAGCGACCAGCGTATTGATCGTCCTTTCGGGCTTTTCCGACAGCGATCACCCGCTGTCGACGCACGTCCCCAGGCATACGCGCCAGGTGCCGCCGAAATAATCGTCCCAAAATTTTAAGATAGCCCAGATATAGCTCAAGGTTGCGCGCCTCCCCCGATGCAGTCCAGGAGGAAATAATCATATTTATGAAACCGCGATTGCGCCGGCTTTATCCCCGATTTGCTCCTTGATAAAAGCCTGGCTGAACTATCCATACTGTGCGCCTGTATTGACAGCCCCCGCGGAATCACCTGGCAAATAAGTGGCTGCAGCGCCGGCAACATATATTACTGAATTGGTTGTGCCGTAATACCTGGTCCCTGTGCTTGCGCCATTATAGGTATTGGAATAGACAGACAACAATGCCAGTCCAGTGGCATAAACAAAAGCAGCAGACCACGCGGGAGTATTCGATATGGTAATGGTTAGTCCGGCTGCCGAAATATAACCATTATCTGATGCGGACATATGAACGGGGGCGCTGCCGCTGATCGTATAGGCTGAAATGATATAGATCTTTCCCCCTGAACTGCAATTCAAGTGGGCAGAAGTTGCGGAGGCATACTCCATTTTGCCATAGATATATGCCATGGATCCAGAAGCAACGACAACGCCAACCCCTGCACCGGTGAGTTTAAATCCACCAAACCAAAGAGTGGAGTAATTCGCAACATAAAAAGGCGTACTGGCATTGATCACCACATTCGATGGGGTGGCAACATCACCGATGATCTTCACCACGCCATTGAGAAATGGACGGATAACATATACGCCGGCATTATATGTCCCTGCACCAATAAGGATCTCGATGGTGTAACCATTCAAATCCCATGTATGGCACATATCCACTGCTCTTTGAAGGGTAAGGAACGCCCCTCCTGCACTATCCACTAAACCTGTATTGGCGTCGTTACCGTCCGTTCTGACGTGATAGTGCATGTCGCCTGAAAGAATGGGTCGTTCGTAGGTTGTGAGTGATTGGAAGTTATTATTTAATTCGGCAATAATATCCGCCCAGCTAATATTCCTAACCAAGTGTGTGGCTGTGTCACTGTCCACCAGGGCAAAGAGATCGGCGTCGTCGGGTGTGGGTTTGTTGGTGTCTGCGAATATCGCCGGACCGCAGTCCAGTTCATCAACCTTGTCCGCCAGGGCTTGCAAGTTATTGATGCTCGAATTAAAGTTCTTGTCAAAGTTGGTCACGTTGATGGGTGTGTATGGGGCGCTGGCTTCGAGCGTGCTTGGGATCGATCCTCCCTCGGTATTGCCGAATATATCAAGATATCTGATCTGCCACTGCCAGGAGGGATGCAGTCTCTGATCATAAATCTCGCGCACTTTGCCTGGATAAAGCTGCAGTTGAATAAATCGAATTGCACAAGGAAAGTGTCGAAGTCCAAGTACTTTAGGTTGGGGGCAAGGTCTTTCACTGATCCAGTCATTGGTATCGTAGAAATAAGTTCGTGCGGGGTGTGCTGCTGTGGATGGCAGGAAACCAAGATTGTGGAGTGGATCGTCTGCGTTTCCGCTGGTGTGGGTGGTGTTGGCTTCGTCCCTCGAGAGAAAGGACTTATAGATCAATGAGCCCGCGCCTGGCAGGGATGCCAGCCCGGGCGAAACTACAACATAATCGGCTGGATAGTCGGGAACTGTGTCCACTGCCTGGTAGAAAAGCAGGTTGTCATCGTCATAATCCGTTGCAAATATCAAGTACTTCTGCCGGAGAATGGTAAAGAACTGCCTGGCATTGTTGAGTGTAAATGTCCTGCCTGTGGGGTAGAACTGATAATCCAAGCCATGCAGCTGCAGGATCCGCAAAGACAGGCGTCAATCCAAACTCGGTGCAAAGCGTGGTGATGATCTCGCTGTAGGTCACGTCGCCTGGTGTGCTGTAGTGCGTCCCCTTGAAAACATGACCCTCGAGATGCCTGATCCGTTTGGTGTGCCTGTCCAATGTGGGATAGAACTGGCAGGAAGTGACCAGGTTGGGTACTCCATCCACGATAATGCCGCGAGATATGCGGAAAGTAAAGTACTCAAGGATATTGGTGGGGTCATGGAAATCAACCTTTGCGGTCAGTCCATCCAATTCAAAGCCAACCACCTCGGTAATGGTATTCAGTACCCCCACCCGATTAACATCCATCAACTCAAGTTTGAAGTAAGGAGTAAAGCTGCCGGCGTTCATGGCAGCGAGCAAGGCAGCGTCGAGTGTGCGTGGCATTAGAACTTGTCCGCTTTAGGGAAATCGGGGAGGGAGACTGTGGCGTTGGGAGTGATGTTCAATAGTCCGGCAAAGCGCGCAAGGTAGTCGGCTGCAGTTTCCCTGTAGGCTTTAACGACATCGGGGTTCATGTTGATGGTTTCGATGCGGTCAAGGGCACGCATGAGGGCAGCGTGTCCCGCTGCGCCCAACTCAAGCAGGGTTTCGTCGGCGTCGGGGACTGTAGTGCCTGATTCACTGTCAAGGTTGTCGATCGTGTGCGGGGCGGAGTAACTGATCTGCAGCACTTCCCCCGCTTCCACTGCACTCCTGGTCTCGATCATCCACTGCTCGTCACGAATAAAAGCATAATGCGGGAGTTCGGTTATTAAATCAGGGTCTGCATTGTACAATTCCACGCGTGTGATATGCCTGGTGATGAAGTCGGCGGGAAGTATATGCACGGCTGTGGTATTGTCCACGCTGAATTGATAAGTACGGATCAGGGGACGACGAAGCGAATATTCAGCAAGAGCCCAACGGAGCGCCTGGTCAATGTCGTTGGTGGAGAAAATGGCATTGGTTGCGTCTGCGAGAAGGGCAGCGATCGCAGTTCGGTAAGCAGCAAGAGCACTCATGTTATCTCCTCGGATGGGTTGATATTGATCAACCCATCCAATTTTTTATGAACATAATCCAGCCCGATCGCTGGATAACTGTGGGCGCGGTGTGGGAAGCGTTTGGTAATTCTGTCGAGCATGCGCCTTTTCTTGGCTGATGTTCTGATCGATTCATTGTGAACTTCTTTCCAGCACTCGAAATGGTATAAACGGTTCCATCTGCTATTGGGAGGCAGTGGTTTACCACACCACGAACAATTCCGATCGGTCATTTCTTCTTGCGCGGGGAGCGGGTCTGCCTTGGACGCGCCGGCAAGGTCTTGGACGCCGGCGCGGCTGGCTTTTCCGCCGGCAAGGTTTTGGACGCTGGCGGGATCTGCTCGTGGTCTCGATCATAGCGTAGCTTTCTCACCGCTGGAAAAGACGATCGTCACATAATCATCAGATACAAACCAAGAAATGGGCGTCTTGCCCTCTTTCTTTGCGAGTTCCAATACGATCGAGGGGGGTGTCATTTCAGCAATCCTTTGTATGGGCTTTCGGTCTTGGGGAAGCGATCGTTGGCGAAGTTATAGAAGCCGGAGGCAACCAGTCCCATTGCAAGCCCGAAGCAAACTGCGATAAACCAGCCCGAGAAACCGGCTGGAACGCCATTATTTGCGACGTGATAGCCAAGTCCAAGCAGGATGCCCACGATCATGGATAAAACCGTCAGGATGCGCCCTGTGAGCCCGAGGCTCTTGATGAACTCCACCAGTCCAAAGATGATGATGATCAGTGGGACAGAGCCAACCAAAAACGAATTGAGGTCCATATATCTCCTTTTGAGTAAGTCCCCTGGCGGGGGGTTGTATGTGCCCGCCAGGGGTGGAAACTGACCTTAAATCAGGCGGGGCAGGATGTGCCTGGTTTAAGCACGGTAAGTGAAATTGACCACTGCAGCAAGAATATCAATGGTCACGGCAGCACCGCAGACAAAGGAGAACTCACAAACATAATAGTCGTCGTTGTCAATCCACACGGGAGTGGAAAGAGTGACTTTCAATCTGTGCTTGTCCTCGGTCTCTGCGCCTGCGTCTGCGGTAAGGGATTGGGTGATGGTGGGATGGGAGGCGACTGCAACGGCTCCCTCGATGCCGCGTACAACCTTATGCAGAACGGCGGTTACGCTGGTGGCTGCAGCTTCAAGCAGCTGATAGTCCAGCTCGATACTGTCCAGCTTGCAACCCTGCAGGGCGATGGAGTTGCTTGGGATCTGGACTGGAACGCTGACGACTGCGGTCTCTGCGTTGGCTGCCTTATGTTTGCAGATCGTATCTGCCACTGCGCCGGCTGCCATTGTCCACGTCCCTGTCACATAGTGGATGGCAGTGCATGGGATGATCTGTGTGAAATGCGTGTTGTTGATCATCTGTCACGCTCGCAGGGTAAAGTTGGCGAAGGCGCCGAGGAATTTCTCCGTGCTGTTCGTGGCACCCGCGACAAGGGAAATTTGCAGCAGGTAATAAACGTCATTGTCCACCCATTCGGGCGTGGTGATGGTAATGACCTGCTTATGCTCGTCCACGGCATGACTGTCCGCTGCAGCGATCGTATCGGTCTTGGTGACTGCTGCGACGACTGGCGACTGCGCCCTCAATGCCCCGGGTCACCTTGTTAAGTACCCAAGTGAGGGAGGTTGGTTCTCCGGTCTTGACCTGGTAATCGACTTCGATGCTCTTGAGCTTTGCACCCTGCAAGGCAATGGAGTTGGAAGGGATCATGATCGGGATGGTAATGACGCTGGTCTCATTGCCAGCGGCTCTATTCATGGCGATCGTGCCGGCAACATCACCGGCTGCATGGGTGAAAGTCCCTGTCACTGCATGAAAAAGGGTTGGGGGAATGTATTGGGTAAAGTGCGTGTTGTGGATCATTTCATGTTCTCCTGGTTGGGGGGACGGAGATTGGACTTCCTCCGTCCCCCGAATAAAGATTTAAAGAGTGGTCAATATCAGTCTGCGATATTACTTTTGTGCAGATGGACGGAAGTCACCCACGCAGATGGCAAGGAACTGCCGGATCTTGAGCCTGTGTTCGTCATTCATGAACACGGCGGGGTCGGTCTCGCGGTTGGCTATGTACACTTCGGGGATGAGCCCAAAGCGTTCGCCCAGGATGATCGAGGGGGCAATGGCTGGATCGCAAACCGCTGCCCAATTTGCGGTATCTGTCCACTCGGGGACGCAAATCGGGAATGACCTGCCCACCCCATGATGGACCTCCAACTGTGGCGATCGCTTCCACTGCGGACGCCCAACGCGGCATAAACAAAGCCTCTGCCTGTGCCTTAAGCGCACGCTGTACAAGGCAATACTTTGGGTCTATGGCAAGTTTCTTACCTGTGCCATAGTAGCCGGCTGCGTTCTTGACCAGCAAAGGCTGGTTCCAAACTGCAGTGGCTGCAGCTGTCCAGGCGGTGTAGTCCGTGCCCAGGGCTGTGGTAAGCAGGTTGGCATGTCCGCCCGAGCTGGTGACTGCAGTGGCATTGAATAATGCGCCTCCGTCTGCCATGAGCTGCGCCGGCATGGGAATTGGCGGTGAAGATGGCAGCGATCTGTTCGGAAATATTGCGCATGGCAGCATTGCCAAGCTCGACCGCGTACTGCAGCAGCTTCCTGGTCTCGTCGCGGTCGATCGCTTCGAGGGTGAGGGGGATGTATCCGCCGTACTTGGTGAAGCTGGCGGTTTCGGGGCTGTCGCCGACTGCCAACTCTGTGTACTCCGCCTGTTCGGAAACGGAGGGCAGGGAGGCGATCGTTCCAACCAGTGTGCCGGTGATATCGTTCAAGGTATTGAAATGTTCCACCTTGACGATCGCTTTCCACCAGTCATAACCGGCACGTCCGACGGTCTCGAACGAAGCAATGATGATCTTGTTTAGTGCGTTCTTCACTAAACCCGTGAAGTCGGCTGTGGTTGCCAGCATGGCGCGCACGGGATCATATCCGCCGCGGAAATCATAGTCGCCGGTGAGCATTAGGTAGGCTTCACGGATCCCCTGCAGCCTGGCGATCTTGACATTCTCCTTGCCTTTCTCACGCGGCAGACCGAATAAATCTTCAAACGCCATTGTGAGCTGGTCCTCGGTATTGAACATACCGGAGATCCGAGCGGGTCCATGCACCGCGAGGGAGCCGGTCAGTTCGGAAACTTCCTTTTTGGCTTCGTCGATCGCCGTCTGCAGCTGTGCCGGCTGGAAGACTGTCCCCTCGAACGACTTGCCGGACGCGGGATTGCGTCACTTCGGGGAGGCGGGAGGCGGAAAGGGCAGCGGTCAGCAGGTATTTGCACTGCTCTTTGAGCAGGTTATCGCTGGCTTCCATCTGCTTTTGGAGCTGCGTTTGCTTGAGCGTTTCCGCCTGGATGGTTTCAGGCGTGGGCTGCTCTTGTTCCTGTTCTTCGATCACTTCTTCTTTTTCGTCGTCCATATTTCGATCTCCTTTGCTTTGCCGCCGATTCATATCGGCGGCAGGCCTAGCGGGCGGTTGACCCGCCCGCTGACTCTGGAGCACGCGAACGAACTTGCCGCCGCGTGCGGGGTGGGTAACGATATCGAGGCTGCGAACCTTGACGATCTGCAGCACGGTTTGCTTGTCCACGCGCATCAGGATATCGGCGGACAATCCAAGCGGCAGGGCAGGGTGCTCGATGGATGCAGCTGCCACGTCCTTGACGACCTGTGCAGCTGGTCCGGCTGGTTTTAGGATGGCGCGTATGCCCTGGCTGGCGTCGTCCCACTGTGGATCGGACAGGATGCCGCCCAGGTCTCTTACGCTGTGGTGCTGCGTGGTGTGGTCTGTGTAGCACTCCGCCTTATCCCATAAGTGGGGTGGATGCCTTGAGCACGTCGGCGCTGAAAGTCCAGCCGTTGCCGATGCCGGCAGTGATGGCGATGACCTCGATCCCTTTTGGGGTGGTGGTGGTTTGAAGGTTTATTCTGGTGGTCTTGTCCATGTTCCTCCTTTACTGCATGAGTGAAAATCAGTCTGATAGATATCTGTTCTATAAAAGCCCTCGTGCAGGGGACGCAAGGCGTTTTAGTCTGCCTGGAGGTCTTTTCTATTCGGGTCGGATGGATCCTTGTTCGGCAGCGGGGCGGAGCCGGATGCTTTCCCGGCAGTCCCGCCACGCATATCAATCGGGCACAAACTTGCCGATCTTCTCGGGCGGGGTCTCTGCAACGAAGCGGTAAACAAGTCGGATAAACTCTTTCGGGTCGATCAGCTTGGCATTGTAGATGGGGGCGAAGGCTGAAGTAATGCGCTGGACTGCTATGGCAAGGTTGGCATTATCCTTTTCTGTAATGTCGGGCGCACTGATCTTTATATCAAGGTTCTTTACCACCTTGCGCTGGACCTGCGATCGGATCTCCACTGCAACGGTGAGCAGGTGGCGCACGACATTGATCATGTACTGCTGCCGGCGCTCGAAGCGTTTGAACGTGGGTGTGCCGGCTGCTTCGGCGGTTGTCCTGGTGCTGCTTTCGGGTTCTGCAAAAAAGTGCATGGGGATACCAACTCCGGTGGCGATCATGCGCTTGAGTGCCATGCCATCCGTTTCCGCTTCACCGCTGGCAAGCTGCGGGTTGTAGGGCTTCAAGGGTTTCGGTGGGATCCAGTCCAAGCACACCCCCCGATTTCTTCGGGAGTTTATAGGCAAAGTCGCGCATGTACTTGTCTTTCTCTGCCTGGCTGGTGAACGGACGGGTAAGGACGAACGAGAACATCTGCCGGAAATAATTCAACCTCGCCCGATCTTCAAGCCACTGCCGATATAGGCTGATCCAATACAGAACCGGCGCCAAGGTCGCTTTCGCCGAATGAGGCTCCCACTGCCCTATTGAGGGGAAAGTGCAGGACAAATACCTGGTCGTTATCGGTCTTATATGCGCTGTAGGGTCGTTCGTCGAGCGCGTCCTTTTTATATCTGATCTCCTGGCGGTAATCGTTGCCGGCTGTCTCGATAATGCCGATGCTTTCAGAAGGCAGGGCACGGACGTACATCTGCCCGCCCTCGTCAATGCTGCACAATAGAAACAAGTCACCTGTGCGCCATGCCTCGTCCGCCCATTCGGGTAACTGCTCGTCAAGATCGTTGAGAGGATGATGCCAAAAGGATTGTAGATAATCTTCAATTCCTTTGGGGGCGGTGAAGGTAAAGCCTGTTCCGACTGCGAACTCGGTGGTCAACTCGATGATCCGCCTGGCAATGGGGTTGGACCGCCAGGCGGTGATGGCTTGCGTAAGAATGTTTTGTCGATCGTAGTTCAAGCGGTCGCGGAAGTTACTGTCCCAGCTGGCAGCGCCCAGGGTGATGGTGTTCTCGGTCTCAATGACAGTGACTGATGTTTGGACGGGTTCTTTTGGCATGCTCCAACCTCCAGAAAAATTTTTTGACACAAAGGACGCAACGGAAGAACAAAATAAACACGAAAGAAATAATTAAGTGATGTACCACAACCCCTGATCCCCAGACTACAGGGACAAGCTTGCAGGGACAGGCAGCACGAAGGAAACTTAATAAATACCCTCCAGGGGATCGAAACCTTCGCTGACAAATATTTCGGTGCTGACGTGCCATTCGAGGTAGTCCAGCACAGCGATGAGCGCGTCGGCAAGCAGGTAGTCGTCGTGGATCAGCTCGCCATCTGCGCCGCGTTTGCCTTCGGGGACGCCCCACCGCAGCAGCTTGCCGGGTCCGGGCAGGATCTCGGACTGGCAGGCGTCGTACTGCGCGCGTACCGATTTGCTAAGCAAATCGTCGCTCGGAGCGCAATCCCTGCAGCGGCCGGTCTCGATGATGGCGAGGTAGCGCCATCCGATCTCGCTTTTCACCGGACTGCTGAATTTGACGGGCAGTACCCTGCCGGGAAAGGCTTTGTTGAGCATGGCATACAGTCCCTCGCCAACCCCGCTGGCGTCGATCACGATGTACTGCGGGTTCCAGGTCTGCACAAGGTTTTGCAGCAGGCTGAAAACATGTAGATGGTTCTCGCCGGTCCACTGCTGGCGGTGGACGAAGCGATAGGTGGGGGCAAGCAGGGTTGGGAGTGTGCCCAGGTCGATGCTGCAGATCGTCAGGGAAACGCTGTCCCGGCCAGGGTTGGAGAGCGGGGCGCCGCCCGATTCGCCGGGCAGATCGTTCATGCGGGCTTCGTCCTGGCCGGCGACGTCGAGCAGGAAGGCGTAAACGGTGGCAGGCTGCGGGTCCGCGTGGGAGGGTTGATCGCCGACCATCAGGGCGCGCCGGGCGGGGGTGAACATGCCCAGTTGAGCGTCGATCTCTTCGCAGAAGTACTGGGAACGGACGATGGGGTTGTTGCGGCCCAGGTTTTCGATCTCCCCTTTCAGGAAGGCAGCATAGGAGGGGACCTCCCGGGCCACCTCGTCAGCGGGGACGACCCACAGGCGGCGAATGCCGTCGGTTTTTTCGAGTTGGCGGGCGCGGCGCATTTCACGGGCCAGCAGCGTGTCCGAGGTCCAGGGGGTGCCCCAGAAGACGCGGGTGGCGTTGTGGGCGGCTGCCATGGGGGCGAAGCGTTTGTCGAATAGTGCAGGGGAGACGTCCTGGGCTTCGTCAACAGAGAGCAGCAGGTGGGCGGTCTCACCGACCACATGGGCGGCACGGTGACCGGAGAGGAAAGTCACGCGGGCAGAACCCACGAAATATTTGTGCCCCTGCGAGCGTTTCCAGATACCGCGGGTGAAGAAGTTGCAGGACAGCACCTTTTCGAGGCGGTCCATACCGGTGAAACCCTGGGGCGCAAGGGAGGGGGAAATGGAAACGGCGTTGAGGTCGTAGCGGGAGAGCGCGGCGAGCAGGTAGGTGAACAACTGCGCCTGCAGCTCGTTCTTGCCGGTCTGACGCGCCAGAACGACTACGAACGAATGACCGGATTTGGTGCGGATGGAATCGATGACGGCAGAAAGGATGTCGCGCTGGTATCTGCGTAATTCGAGCCTGGAAGCTTTGCGAACAAAGTACTCAGGGTCTTGCCAGATGCGGCGGGCGATGCGGTGATTTCGGTCCATGCGGTTTTTCCTATTCAGGCGCTACCCCGTCGGTGAAGAAGGCAAGCTCGCTGGTGGTGTCCTCCCAGGCGATGTAGATGGGATCGTCCCGGCTGTTCAGCAGTTGGTTGCGCTGGACGAGCAGGGTCAGGGTGTTGCAGGCGCGCGAAATGCCGTTAAGCAGCGCCACCTTGTCGGCCACAGACAGATCGCCCTCCCCCAGCAGCAGTTGGGCCATCGCATCCAGGCTGGCGCGCAGGAGATGGGCTTCGGCAATGAAGTCGGTGGATTCCCAGGTGAGCAGGGTCGCCCGGGTCTCGTCGGCATAATAGCGGGAGTAGAGGGCGTGTTTGAGGGCGTTACGGTTGCGGGGTTGTCCGCCGCCTTTGCGCTTTTTACGAGTGGGGGAAGCAGGCTGGGAGGAGGTCATTTTTCAAGGGTCCGATCGTCGCAGTTGGGTTTGGTCTGAAGGTCGGTTGGTCTGATGGGAGAAAAATTCCCGCGCAGGGTCGCAGGACTCACATTCATGGTTGATCAACGGCTGACAAGCCTCGAGATGGTGATCAGCAGGGTGATTATGGAAAGTCCGCCACCGCCGATCGAGAGGGTGATGAGCAGCTTGACCTGGGAGATGACGTCGCGGATCTCCTTGAGGTCGGCATCGGTGGAGGCGCGCCACTGCTCAAGCGATTGGACCTTCTCCCGCAGGATAATGATCTCGTCACAGGGGATGGGGTGGGTTGATGGATGTTTAGGGGTGGGCATCAGGATCACCTTATCGTGGTATCGGCGGGCATCGAAGTCTCAGGCTTTCGATGTGGCCCACTGCGACTTGTCCCTCAAGGGGGTGCTGCGCGAAGGCCGTTCGAAGACAGGGCACGGGAAGGCATCCTTAAAAAACAGAACACGGGAAGTGTCAGCCTTCCCGTGCTTGAGTCTATTTTAGAACAAATTTTCTATTAAGTCAAGAGGCAATATTTATTCTAGTGAAAGATTGAGGTTCTCCTGGTCAGTCGCCCAGTTGAGGGGGTTGTCCTGGATGGTTGCGGTGATGCGTTCGTAACCTGGCCGATCGCGAATGATGTGATCATAGAAATTTCTCTGCCAGATGTTTGAAATTTTTAATTCTGATGAAGCGATTCGAGAGACCGATGATTTAAATGATGCGACAATTGCGCTAACCGATCCCGGTTTAAACCCGCGCGGTGGGTTGGATGGTTTTGGTAAGAGCGAGACAGGTCTCGCCCTTTTCTTTCTCTTTTCCCACTTGACATTACAGAAAATATGTTCTATTATTAATTTGGCAGCAACCCGTCACCGATACTTATTTCCTGCCGCTTGAACCTTAACAACCCAACCGCTTGTCGTTTTTGATTCTCTTCGGTATTCCGCAGCGAGCCCTCCCGGTCCTCCTGTTTGGATCTTCCGGTGTGGGAAATCCTTGATCACCAAATATCATTCCATTTCCCACACACTAGCACCGCATTGCGTTTGGTGCACACCTGCCCTCACGCAAGGACACCGGGGCGGTGCCAGGGGTGCAGTCGTCGGCACTGTGAGGCATCCATGGTATTCGTTTTGGCTCGCCAGAATTCTCACATTGCATCGTTTTTTGCCTCATGCGGAAATATCTCCACCACGCCCATTCCGACCAGGCACCATCCCTAAATCATTTTTTTGATTTGGGGAGGGATGGGGTAGGGCAATTAGAGATTCATCCTTAAAATCGTATCGCAAAATAATGTTTCACGCAGTCATCATCGAAAAAATGATGCTTAAATCCTCTCAGTCGTTTCTAGTCGTTCTGACACGTCAGACTGCTCAAAATCGCATTGTTTCACGGTATTGGGCGGCCTCCAGCCGCCCAATACGCGCTCGGTGCTTCCTGCAATATCAAGCCGACGCTGACCGCACACTTGCACCGCACTGCGTTTGGCGCAGTGCAGGTGTCGGGCTCAAGGGAGCCCGATGCTTCCTGCAACATCAAGCCGCCCAATACCGCACACTTGCACCGCACTGCGTTTGGTGCACACCTGCCCTCATGACCCTGTCGGGTCTGGACAGGGTGGCGGGTGGTGCCAGGGGTGCAGGTGTCGACGACATCGCGGAGCACCCCCTTGGGGTGAGTTGTCGATGCATGGCGATTTCGAGTACCAAAAAAATAGGGGGGATGATAAGTCAGATGAAGATGCCCCTGCATATTTATGTTGCTATGCAGATAATTCGGATATATAATGGTGTAAATTTATCCGTAAACAGGAGGTCGAATGAAAACCAAGCTGCACCCGTACCTGAGCTTTAAGAGCAATGCCCGCCAGGCGATGGAATTCTACAAGTCCGTGTTTGGTGGCAAGCTGAAAATGAACACTTTCAAGGATTACCACGCCTCCACCACCCCGGCGGAAGACGACCTGATCATGCACGCGGAGCTGAACGCCGGGGCGGGTCTCACGTTCTTTGCGTCCGACACGCCGGCACGCATGGAGTACCGCCCGGGGGCGAACGTCAGCATGTCGCTCACCGGGTGAGAACGAGGAGGAATTGAAGGCTTCATTTGCCAGAAGCTTTCCGCCGGAGGCATGATCACGATGCCGCTCGAAAAGGCGGTCTGGGGGGATACCTTCGGGATGTGCACCGACAAGTTCGGGATCAACTGGATGGTCAATATCGCACCCAAAAAGGGATGAGGCACGGAGGGGGTTCCCGGACTGACTCGCTGGAATAAAGCCGGGCGTGGAGGGAACAATGAAAGCGATCGTATGCACAAAATACGGGGACCCGCTGGAGGTGCTGCAGCTCAGGGAGGTGGAAAAACCCACCCCCGGCGATGACCAGGTACTGGTGAAGGTGCTGGCGGCGTCCGTCAATGTGGCAGACCTGGCACCGGTTAAGGGAGTCTTCCTGGCGCGACTGCTGGGCACCGGGTTATTTAAACCGAAACGGGAGAGGATCGGGACCGACATCGCGGGACGGGTGGAGGCGGTGGGAAAAAACGTGACACATTTCAAGCCGGGCGACGAGGTGTTCGGAGCCGCGCCCGGGGGATTTGCCGAGTATGCCTGCGCACGTGAGGATTACCTGGTATTAAAACCAGCGACCATGAGCTTCGAGCAAATGGCAGCCGTGCCGGTGGCGGGGGTCACCGCGCTGCAGGGGCTGCGCATTGGCCAGATCAAGCCCGGGCAAAAGGTGCTGGTGAACGGGGCTTCGGGCGGCGTGGGCACGTTCGCAGTGCTGATCGCCAGGGCGCTCGGGACCGAGGTCACCGCGGTATGCAGCACGAAGAATATGGACAGCGCCCGGGCGATGGGGGCAGAGCACGTGATCGATTACACCAGGGAGGATTTCACCCGAAACGGGGAAAAGTATGACCTGATCTTCGCCGCCAACGGATATCATCCGATCGCGAGTTACCGGAGGGCGTTGAGCCCAACCGGGAATTACGTGGTCGCGGGAGGCAAGCTGCCCCAGCTGTTCCAGGTGCTGGTGCTGGGGCGGATGATGACCAGGAGCGGGGGCCAGACATTCAGGTTCATGGGAATTGCCAGGTTCAACCAGGAGGACCTGGTGACCCTTAAAAACCTGCTGGGATCCGGAAAAGTAACCCCCGTGATCGAACGACAGTACCCGCTGAGCGAGGTCCCCGAGGCGGTGAGTTACCTGCTGGAGGGACACGCGCTGGGAAAGATCGTCATCACGATGGGGTAGGACGGCGAACCAGGCCCATCTGCAGGGCAGCTGGACGACATGGAATAATTTGGGATGCGATAATCCAAAGAGCAGAAGACGGGGCACCCCCTGCAAACCGGAAAACAAGATGGCCAAACTTTAATAGAAATGCGGGAATGGGAAAGCCCATATCGAGCCGCACACGAACAAAAATGAGGGAAACCTCACCACCTTTTTATAGGAGATGCCATGTTAACCCCCTCGGTCAGTCACGTTGAATGGGGGACACCCGACCCCGCCGTATTGGAAAAATTTCTTTCAAGCCTATTCAGCTGGAAATTCGAAGCATTCGCCCCCGGGTACTTAATGTATCTTCCCGGCAACGGCGGAATCAGCGTTGGCATTATGCAGTCGGATAAAGTGCATGCCGGCGGAACACCAAACGTCTCCATCCGGGTTGACGATATGGATGGCATCCTGGCAAAAGCAGTCGGGCTTGGTGGAAAAATTGTTGTGCCAAAAACTCCAATGGGTGAGGGTTCATTTGCATTTGTTGCCGCGCCGGATGGAAACCTGATCGGGCTGCAAAAACTTTAGCGATTAATTTCAAGATATTCCAATAGGATTGAGGGACATTCGGTATGTGCCCAAGAACCTTGCGATTGCAAATACGGCGGCGAGACGCCGCCTTGAGCAGTGAATAAAAGATGGAAAATGGGGGAGGATGATTTTCCCTGGAACATCTCCTTCATAGTGGTTGACCGCTTCATATAATAATTCTATACTAAGCCAGTGTTTGCGTTGAACCAGGGACCATCTGCAAATGGTAATTTGAGATTCTCTTAAGAATTCTCTTCAATGAAAGCCATGAACCGGTTCGTGGGAATCCTCCTGATCATCCTTTCTGCTGCGGCATTTGGGACGCTGGGCATCCTGGGGCGCTTTGCGTTTGCGGAGGGGATGGATGCCCTGTCGATCATGGCACTGCGCTTTTCGCTGGCAGCGCTGGTGATGCTGGCGGTGCTTGGGTTTCGGGGCGAGCGGCTGCCGCACGGCGGAACCCTGTTGCGCCTGATCGGAATGGGGGCGGTGGGGTACGTGGGCCAGGCCTTCGCCTACCTGACGGCGCTCAAATACGCCTCCCCCGGACTGGTGGCGCTGCTGCTGTACCTGTACCCGGTCTTCGTGGTGATCCTGTCGGTGATCTTTAACCATGAGCGCGTCAACCGCCTCAAGATCTTTGCCCTGGGGGTGGCGGTTCTCGGACTGGCGCTGACCGTGGGACCGGAAGGCGGGCAGCTGGCGGGAGTCCTGCTGGCGATCTCGGCGGCGGCGATCTATTCGGTTTACATCATGGTGGGCACCAAGGTGATGCAGCAGGTGTCAGCAATCCAGTCGTCGGCGGTGATCTTCCTTGCGGCGGGAGCCGGCTCGAGCCTGCTGATGCTGGTCAACGGGGCGCACCTGCCCCAGACGGGAAGGGGCTGGGGGGTCATCGGGGCAATGGTGATCATTGCGACCGTGATCCCGGTGGTAACCTTCCTGGCGGGACTCAGACGCATCGGGGCGACCAACGCTGCCATGTTCTCCACCCTGGAGCCGGTGGTGACGGTGCTGCTGGCGGCGCTGCTGCTGGGGGAGGTGCTGAAGCCGATCACCCTGGTGGGAGGCGGACTGATCCTGGCGGCGGTGATCATGCTGATGCGGAGCGAACTGCGCCAGCCCGCGGGCGAGAAGGTAGACGAACGGAGTTGATGTGGTAAAAAACCCAGCGCAGGTCACAAGGAAGATATGCCGGTCATAACCTCTTCAACAGTGCTGCTCATCGGGTTCATCGTTGCGCCGGTGTTGTTCGGGCTCAGCGCGTGGCTCACACATGCCCCGTGGCGCAGAATCCTGGGAGCGCTGGTTGGCGCGGGGCTGTATGCGCTCGTCAACTTTTTGTGGGATCGCATGGCGTCTGCAGCAGGTTGGTGGACATACCCGGGATGGTCCGCAAGCGTTCTATTTCCGCTGACCGGTTATATCCTGGCGGGGATCGTGGGCGGGGGAGCGTTTGGGCTGGTGGGCTGGCGCATCATCCGGCGCTGGCGCTGGAAGGGACTGGCGGGCTTCCTGCTGTTTTGGGCATTCTACGCCCTGCTCCACGATGTCGGCGGATCGCGGTTATTCGCCAGCAGCGCCCTGATGGTGTTCGGCCCCGGGCCGGTGCCCATCCTGGCGGACGTGCTGTGGTACATCACGGGGAACGCCGTGCCGCAGGGTGCCATCTGACTGATCGGCGGGGGACCTGGAAGAGGCAATTCGTCGGAGGATAAGGGAACGTCAGCGCTCTCGGCGCTGTGAGCAAGCCAGGATGGCAGGGGGACGGTGAGTAAATCCGCTTCAGGGGATGATGCCCGCCTGCAGGATGCGAGAACAGTCCATCAGATTCCTGTAGAGGCTGATAAGCCGATGGCACCAAATGAGGATGGGGAAACCATGATATAATGACCTATACAGTATGTCATATGACCTATTTTATAGGTCATATTTTAAGCATGAACAAGGAAGCGTAATCGATGCTGGAACCCCTGCTGGGATCAAAAAACGCCGAGAAAGTACTGGTTTTCATCGAAGCCCTCGATGATGGGTACGCGCGCGAAATATCCCGATTCTTTGGAACCGCCCTTAACCCCATCCAGAAGCAACTGGATAAATTGGAACTTGGCGGCGTGCTGGTAAGTTTCAGCAAGGGCCGGACGCGTATCTACAGCTTCAACCCCCGATACCCATTCTTAAAAGAGTTAAAGGGGATATTGGATAAAGCACTCAGCTTTTATCCTGAAGACGAACGGGAAAGGCTGCTGATGAACCGGCGCAGGCCGCGCCGACGCGGGAAGATCCTATGAAAAGCATCAACAATATGACACAGGCGGAAGTGGCAGCCTTCGTCCATTCTCATTTGAAAAACCGGGGAATTACGGTCATATTGTCGGGCGGCGCGGCGGTGGCGATTTTCAGCGAAAACAAATATGTCTCTGCGGATATTGACCTGGTGGATGTGAATTTTACAAATTGGAAAACGCTTGTTGCGGCCATGGAAGAGATCGGTTTCAAAGAAAAACACCGCTATTTCACCCATCCAGATACCAAACAACTTATTGAGTTTCCTCCAGGGCCCCTTGCAATTGGTGATGAACCTGTTAAACGTATCGTCGAGATAAAATTCTCAACCGGAACATTAAGAGTAATCAGCCCAACCGATTGTGTCAAAGACAGGTTGGCGGCTTATTATTCGTGGAAAGACCAGCAATCGCTTGAACAAGCCATCCTAGTGGCAAAGTACAATCGAGTAGGTATATCCGAAATTAAAAGGTGGTCGGAAGAAATGGGAAATATGGAGGAATTCAAATTTTTCCTTAATCAACATTCCAAAAAAAGTTAAAAAAAGGGGAATATTCGGGGAAAACGGGCGGGATATCGTGCCAGCCTGCGGGACGATTATGGTCCCTCGGATTCACGAAGAAAGCCAATTGATGAGAGGAACATTTACGTGAAAGAGGGGAAATCTCTAATAGAACTTTTATGGAAATGGATGCTGCGAAAATGATATAATCTTTTTACAGCGATGGGATGTGATCCATCCGCCTTCAATCAATTGTCCCCCCCCCATAAATGCCAGGAAAAGGAGCTGATATGAGTATACTTTAATACCATTCTCCAAAAACTCGGAATTCAAAAACCACCCACCCCCGCGACGCCACCACCCACCAGACCGACCCAAACGACCCCAAGCAAACCCATCCCAGCAGCAGTTCAATACATCCCCACACCCCAGCGACCAGCCGCTGTGCCGATGGTGGATGTGACCAGCAAACTGGACGCCCTTGCAAAAGCGAACCCCATGAAGTTGAACTGGAGACAGTCGATCAACGACCTGATGGCGCTGCTCGGAATGCAGCACACCGCGGCAGACATCAAGGAACTGGCAGTGGAACTCGGCTGCCCGGAGTCGGAGATGGGCGATTCATACAAGCGGAACGTCTGGACCCATAAGACATTGCTGAAGAAGATCGCCGAGAACGGCGGTAACATTCCTGCAAACCTCCTGGACTAATTGGCGAAAAACACCGGCGTATCAACCGGCCGCTAAAACGATAAAAAAACAATAAGGCGACAACGGTCGCCTTGTTTTTTTTTGAGGGATAGTTGTGTGCTCCGCTGCGCGATCGTTTTCGGCCTTTATTTTCTGCCGACCAGACCGCCGATCGTCTGCAGGATCGAATTAACCACCATGGCGCCTGACTGCGAGCGGTGCTGGGAATTTGCCATGGCACTGCCGGACACCAGGGCGTTTACGATGGCTTGCATGTTGCTGCCGCCCTGCTGCCTGGTGTTCATGAACGCCATGCCCGCATTAAGCAGGTCGCCGGCATCCAGGCCGCCCGAGCCCTGCTGCTGATTTTGCGGCTGGACCTGGTTATTGTCTGCGCCGCCCAACAGGGAACCCAGCAGGTCCCCCATCCCGCCCTGGGGCTGCTGCGCGGTGGGCGCCTGCCCTGCGGACCCTTGTCCGCCACCCATCAGCGAGCCGAGGAGATCGCCAATCCCGCCCTGCGGCTGCTGCCCGGCGGGAGCCTGCCCTGCGGACCCTTGTCCGCCACCCATCAGCGAGCCAAGCAGATCACCGATCCCACCCTGAGACTGCTGCCCGGTGGGGGCTTGTCCGCCGCCCAACAATGCCTGGATGAGGCCGAGGGCGTTATCCGTGGTGACCTGCTTCTGACCTTTGAACTCGGTGGATGCCTGGGCAAGTCCCTGGGCATACACCGCAGCCGATCCGCTTTTTTGCTGGCGCAGCAACTGGCTGGCGTATTCCAGTTGATCGGCGGGGGCGGCGTCCTTCTTCGACGCCATAGCCTGGGAGATCACGTTAAACACCTGGACCATGTTATCGCCATGGTCGTGGTTGAGCGTATCGGCGTTGTTCAAGTTCTCCCTTTGGGAGGTGAGAGAACCCGCAACAGTTTGGAACAAGTTTGCCAAGTTAAGTGGATTGGATGGTTGAGTCATACCTGCCTCCAGAAAGAATTAGATCGATCCCAAATTTTTTGAATTCATTTCCCAGCCCTCATCATAGTATATATTTTCTGACCAAAAAATGCAAGCAACGGGGCAGGTGGCGAGGCAGGTTTAAACTGGCGTACACATCCATTCAGGGCAACAAGGCATGCCCCAGCAGGATTTCTGCCGCTGGTCGCATCGATTAATTGCGACTTTGTAGGGATAAATTGCCAGCAATTGTGTGATAATGAGGTATCTGACGGGTGTTGAGCGAAGTGCCCCGTCCTTAAGGAGTTGTGCATGGCAAAACCTCTCGCGATATTGATCGTGGGGAACGTGGAAAACGACTTGAAATCGATCTTGCACCTGCTGAAAAAGTCGGGTTACAAACCCGCCTCCGAAACGGTCAAGACTCGCACCCAGATGCGGCGGGCGTTATTAAAACAGTCATGGGAGGTCGTGATATCAGCCATCAACCTGCCGAAACTGGACGGAGGCACCACCCTCAAGATTGTTCAGGAAACCGGACCAGACATTTCATTTATCGTCGTTGCGGACAAGATCGATGAGCAAGATGCCCTGGAAATGGTAAAAGCAGGGGCAGTTGGCTGGGTTTTGAAGGAAAACCTGCCGCACCTGGTGCCGATGCTGGAACGGGAACTTAAGCTTGCCTCAGAACGGCGGGAGCTGGAGAAAGCACAGGAAGCCCTCCATGAAAGCGAGGAAAAATGGCGCTCCCTGGTGAACGCCACCCCCGATTTTGTTGCCCTGCACGATCCAGACGGCAAATATTTATATTCTGAACCATTACGCCAAGGGGTTTACGGAAAAAGATGTGATCGGAACCAGCATTTACAAGTACATGTCTCCGGAATCGGTGGAGGTTTTCCGCAGCCACATGGAAAACGCCGTGAAGACTTCGAAAACCCAGCATTTCGAATTTACCGGCCTGGGGGATAACGGCGCCCAAAGGACCTATGAAGAGTACCTGGTGCCGATGCGGGATAAAAACCAGCAGGTGGAGATCCTGGCAGTGGCACGGGACATCACCGAGCGCAGACGGGTACAGGAAGCCCTTCGGGAAAGCGAAGACAAGTTCAAGTACGTATTCGACCATTCGGTCAGCGGAAAATCGATCACACTGCCTGGCGGGGAGATGAACGTCAACCAGGCATTTTGCAAAATGCTTGGGTACACCCATAAGGAGCTTAAAAACCGGAAATGGCAGGAAATCACTCATCCGGAAGACGTGGAGCTTACCCAGCGGGCGGTCGACAAGCTGGTCTCCGGCGAAAGAGAGTCGGTGCAGTTCACCAAACGCTTCATTCACAAGAATGGTTCCATTGTGTGGGCGGAATTGGGGAGCGCCGTACGGCGGGACGAGCAGGGAAGACCGGTTTATTTCGTTACCACCCTGATCGACATCACCGAGCGCAAACTGGCAGAAGAAAGCCTGCGCGACTTGAGCGAGCGACAGGAAGCCATCCTGGACGCCACCCCGGATATCCTGATGGAAGTGAACCAGGACAAGTTGTACACCTGGGCCAACCCGGCGGGGCTGGATTTCTTTGGTAGGGATGTGATCGGGAAAACGGCTGATCATTACTTTGAGGGCGACCAAGACACTTATCGTGTCGTCAGCCCACTGTTCCAAGGTAATAAGGACGTGATGTATGTGGAGAGCTGGCAGCGGCGCAAGGATGGGAAAAAGCGGCTGCTGGCGTGGTGGTGTCGGAGCATCAGGAATAAGGACGGGAATGTGAGAGGCGCGCTCTCATCGGCACATGACATCACCGAGGTGAGGAAAGCAGAGCAGGTTCTCCAGGAAAGCGAACAGCGCCTGACTTCCATCTACGATACGGTCGGGAACGTGATCTTTTACCTGGCGGTGGAAGGGGATGGGCAGTACCGCTTTACCTCGGTCAACCCGGCTTTTGGGAAAGTCACGGGGATACCCCTCGAAAAAGTGATCGGCAAAAGGGTTGACGAGATCATCCCAGAGCCGTCGCTGAGCGTGGTGCTGGGAAAATACCGGCAGGCGATCGAAGAAAAGACAGTTGTGCGCTGGGAGGAGACCACCATTTACCCGACCGGACGGGTGGTGGGAGAGGTGAGCGTAAGCCCGGTGCTTGATGAAGATGGGACCTGCACCCACCTGGTGGGATCGGTGCACGATATCACCGAACGCACAATGATGGAAGAAGCGCTGCGGGAGAGCGAAGAGCGATTCCATTCATTATTCAAGAATATGTTGAACGGTTTCGCTTACTGCCACATGCTGTTCGACCAGGGAGACCCGGTGGACTTTACCTACCTGGAGGTGAATGAAGCCTTCGAAACCCTGACCGGGCTTAAGGATGTGGTCGGAAAAAAAGTAAGCGAATTAATCCCGGGGGTGCGCCAGTCTGACCCGGCCTTGTTCGAGGTGTACGGCAGGGTGGCGCTGACCGGTATCCCGGAAACGCTTGAAAATTATGTCGAAGGTCTCAAGATGTGGTTTTCCATCTCGGTCTACAGCCCGAGAAGGGAATACTTTGTGGCGGTATTCGACGTGATCACGGCGCGCAAGCACACCGAAGAGGCGCTGCGGGAGAGCGAGCAGAAATACCGCGGGCTGGTGACGGAGATCAGCGACGGGATATTCATCACCGATAATGCCGGGAGACTAACCTTTGCCAACCCGGCACTGGCACGAATCCACGGGTTCAGCACTCCCGAAGAACTGCTGGGCAAGCGCTTTATGGACTACATCCTGTCAAACCAGATAGATGAGGTGCGCGGGTATTTTATAAAAATCATTTCGGGTGAACAACTGCATGTGGCATTGACGACAGAACTGGTGCGCCCAGATGGGACCCAGGCGACGATAGAGGTGCTGGCGAGCGCCATGCAGGAAAATGGAAAAGTCATCGGAACCAACGGAGTGGTGCGCGATATCACCGACCGCAAGCAGACGCAAATCGTGCAGGAGGCTGTTTACCAAATCGCGTCAGCGGCAGAAACAACCAAGTCCCTGGACGATCTTTATCCACAAATCCACCGGATCATCTCGTCGGTAATGCCTGCCGAAAATTTCTTTATCACCTTATATGATGAAGCCGAAAACCTGCTGCGATTTCCCTATTTCAAGGATGCCGCGGACGAACCCTTGATGGGCGGGATCCAACCCGGAAAGGGCCTATCCGCATACGTACTGAGGACCGGAAAATCCCTGTTATGCACCCAGGCGGTGCACGATGAACTGGAACGCCAGGGCGAGGTGAAACTGCTGGGGGTGGCGTCCGCGATCTGGCTGGGCGTTCCGCTGGTGGTGGAAGGCAAAACGATCGGTGTCATGGTGGTGCAGCACTACACCGATTCAAACGCATACACGGAACGAGAGCAGCACATGCTGGAATTCGTTTCAACGCAGGTGGCTATTGCAATCAGCCGCAAGCGGGCGGAACAGGAGCTGCGCGAAAGCGAGGAGCGGTTCCGCAGCCTATACGAGAATGCCACCGTCGGCATTTATCGCACATCGCCGGAGGGTCAGATCCTACTGGCGAACCCCACGCTGGTGAGCATGCTGGGGTATGACACCCTGGAAGAACTAGGCCCAGCGCGACCTGGGATCCGAGGGATACGAGCCAAGTTACCCGCGCTCGGAATTCCAGAAGAGAATCGAACAGGATGCGGTCATTCGCGGCCTTGAATCCGCCTGGAAACGCAGAGATGGTTCGGTCATTTTCGTACGGGAAAGCGCGCGCCTGGTGCGTGATGAAAATAACCAGCCTCTATATTACGAAGGCACAGTGGAAGACATCACCGAACGCAAGCGTTCGGAACGACAGCGGGACATTTTATACCAGGTGCTGCGCAGCGTGAGCGGACAACTGGAGCCGGAGCTCATATCGCATTTGGCTGTGGAAACGATCGTCAGGCTGACCGGTTACCCGCACGTTTGCATTGCCCTGCCAGATGAAACTTTCACGCACTGGAGCGTGCGCGGTGCGGCAGGCAACCTGGCAGCTGAACTGGGCGCCACCTACCCCATCCATAAGGGTGTAATCGGAATGGCATTCAAGACCGGGCAAACCCAGTGGGTACGGGATGTTTTGGAGGATCCCGCCTACTGTAAACGATGTCAAGGCACCTGGCGGACCCGCTTTGCGGAGCGAGTTTGTGGCGATCATGCGGCGAGGCGACGATCTTCTTGGCGCGCTCAACATCGAAAGCGACCACGCGGATGCATTCGACGATGACGACGCCAAAATGATCCAATCGACGGCTGAAATCATCTCGCTGGCCCTGCAGAATGCGAGATTGTACAAGGATGCGCAGGAGGAGATCGTCGAGCGCAAGAAGGCGGAGGAAGCATTAAGCCAGTCGGAAGCCGAACTGCGCGCCCTGTTCGCCTCGATGCACGACGTGGTGATGGTGATCGACCGGGAAGGGATATACCGCAAGTTCGCACCAACCACCCCCGAGTTACTTATCAAGCCGCCAGATGAATTGATCGGGAAATCTTTGAGAGAGGTCATACCACCTGAACAGGCTGAACTCTTTACCGATGTACTGGGGCAGGTGATGGATACTAAAAAAACCACGCAGATCGAATACGACCTGCCCATCGGAGACCGCAAAGTGCAGTTCGAGGCTTCCGTTTCTCCCCTGACGGAAGACTCCACCCTGTGGGTGGTGCACGACATCTCGGTGCACAAGCAGGCGCAGGAAGAGATCCGCAGAATGAACGAGGAGCTCGAACAACGCGTGGAGGAACGCACCCGCGAACTGCGCCTGGCGCAGGATAAGATCGTACGCCAGGAGAAGCTGGCGGTGCTGGGACAACTGGCAGGGGGCGTGGGGCACGAGCTGCGGAACCCGCTGGGAATCATCTCCAACGCCATCTACTACCTGAAATACATCCAGCCGGATGCAAATGAAAAGGTGAAGCAGTATTACTCCATGATCGAACAGGAGGTGCATCACTCCGAGAAGATCATCACCGACCTGCTGGACTTTGCCCGGCTCGAATCGATGGAGCGGGGACCGGTGTCGGTGCCCGAACTGATCAAGCGGACGCTGGCGCGCTTCACGGTGCCGGAGTCGGTTAAAACAACGGTCAAGCTGCCGGAGAGCCTGCCGCAGGTGCATGCGGATATTGGGCAAATGGAACAGGTGCTGGGCAACCTGACCGTGAATGCCTGCCAGGCGATGACTGCCAGCGCGGCACGTGGAGGCAGGCTGACCATCTCAGCGCGGCGGGTAAAGCCGATCCCGGGAAGTCCCCCCGAACCCGGGAAGAAGCAGGGTCGGCAAAAAGGGATGGTGGCGATCTCGGTAAAAGATACCGGCATGGGCATCACCCCTGGAAACTTGAAGCTGATCTTCGAGCCATTGTTTACCACCAAGTCCAAGGGCATCGGGCTTGGGCTGGCGGTCAGCCAGAAACTGGCAGAGGCCAACGGCGGGCGAATAGACGTGGAAAGCGAAGAAGGCAAGGGCAGCACATTCACCCTGTATTTGCTGGTGGAAGGAAGTTAAACAATGAGCGACCTTCCCACGATCCTAATTGTGGACGATCAACCGGAGGTGGCGACCACCCTGGCGGATATCCTGCAGGCCAAGGGATTTAAGGTCCTGCTGGCCGGGTCGGGGGAGGAGGCGCTGCAAATCCTGCACACCCAAGCGGTGGACATCCTGCTCACGGATGTGCGCATGCCGGATATAAACGGGGTGGAACTCTACCGCGAAGCGCGCAAAACAACTCCAAACCTCACCACTTACCTGATGACCGCCTACGCGGCAGATGAGATCATCCAAAAGGGGATGAGAGAAGGTATCAAAACGGTGCTGACCAAGCCGCTGGATATCGATCTCATGCTGGCGCTATTTTCAGCGTTTCAAAGAATCCGGTTAAAAGACCGCTGAAGACCTGCCCGGCATCCAGGTGTGAAGAGGAAAGCAGTATTTCGGCAAACGCGCACCATTCGCGGATGGAATGAGATGGAGATGGGTGGGCAGGATCATTAAGGAGATTGCGTGATTATTCATTAAGCAGTATAGTGATTGGGAATGCAATGATGCGTTTATAAGGCCAACAGCGGCCGCATAATAATCAGGGGTGGAATTTAAAACTGCAGATCACTTACCGTCTAGTTACCAACCCATTGGTCTCCGTCCAAAGGGAAAAGACTCACGAGCTCCAAAACGAGCGCTTGAGTATCGCATGACTCGGCAACGGAAGGCGCGATTATGAGAAGTTGCCAAGTGGCAGCCAGGATTTTCTCTTCACAGACCACAGACACTTTGGTAATGTGTCTAACCTGGCCGTGGACGGAATACGGATGGATGGCAACCAGGTCCAAGAGGAATTGATCAATGAAATCCCGGAAAGCATTTTCCCCTAACTCTTTTGCTCATCATTTCAACCATGACCGCATGTGCGCCCAGACCTGGTCCAACCACTGAACTTACGCCCATCACTTGCAACTGCTCTGGACACATAATGCGACGTTCTCGGGTTTTTACGCTGCCGACCAGGAAGGATATTACACTGCTGAAGGCCTGGCAGTGTCTTTTATTGAAGGGGGTCCAACGACCGATCTGATCGCGCCTGTGCTGGACGGCTCAGCCCAATTTGGGATCGCGGGAGCCGATGCTTTACTGCTGGCACGTTCAGCAGGGCAACCCGTGAGAGCCATTGCGACGATCGACAGGCGCAGTGCGCTTGTTTTTGGAACACTGAAAAGCTCGGACATTACCCGGCCCCAGGATTTTGTGGGCAAGACAATCCGGGTGACTCCGCAGGTTACACTGGCCCTTCACGCGATGATGGAGAATCTTGGCATCCCCGCAGATCAGTACCGGGAAGTGACCATCCCTTCAGATGTGGCGGCGTTTGACAGCGGGCAGGCACAGGTGTGGGGCCTGTATATCAATAACTTTGCAATTACCCTGCTCGAATCGGGCCACGAGTTAAATTTTATCTATCCTGACGATTATGGCGTTCATTTTTACGGCGACACCCTCTTCACCACTGACGAAATGATCGCCTCCAAGCCTGATGAGGTGATGCGTTTCCTGCGTGCCACGCTGAAGGGCTGGACATGGGCAGTCGAAAATGCAGCGAAGACCGGGGAGTTGGTGCAGAAATACAACCCCAATGCCGACCCTACCAGTGAGATTGCCAAAATGACAGCCAGCCTCCAGTTGGTTAATACAGGCGAAGATCATATTGGCTGGATGAAACCCGAGGTGTGGGCGGGAATGGAACAAATGCTGCGGGAACAAGGGGTGCTTACCGCCCCCCTGGATGAAACCCAGGTATATACCATGCAGTTCCTGGAGGAGATCTATAAATGAAAACGCAAACCATCCTGGTTCTGTCCACTCTCTTGATCATGTTGGTTGCCCTGACCGCCTGCGTTCCTGCGACCTACGCGTGTTCCCGCCCTTACGCCCATCACGGTGCAATTGCCTGGACCCACCAGTCACAGTTCGCGGGATGTACGCTGCCGACCAGGAGGGATATTATGCTGACGAAGGGCTGGCGTCAATTTTGTTCCAGGAGGGCGCTCGAAGTTGACAAGCTTGCGCCGATACTCAATGGCACAGCACAGTTCAGCACGGCCAGCGCAGACGAACTGATCCTTGCTCGTTCCGAAGGCAAACCTCTGCGAGGCAATCGCCACGATCTTCCGGCGCAGCCCCGATCGTTTTCATCTCCCTGGCAGATAAAAATATTACCCGACCAAAGGATTTCGTTGGGAAGACGATCAGCGTCCCGGCCAACGTATCTCCTGTCCCTGCGTGCCATGATGGATATGAGCGGCATCGCACCCGATCAATACACGGTGGTAACCCTACCTTCAGACCTGAGCGAAGTTCGCCAGCGGGGATCCTCCCGATTTGGGGGGTATTTACCATCGGATTCCTGGTGATCATACAGCAGGCCGGGCACCAAGATAAACATGATCTATCCAGATGATTATGGGGTGCATTTTTATGCCGATACCCTGTTCACCTCGGATGACCTGATTTCCACAGATCCAGACCTGGTCCTGCGTTTCCTGCGTGCCACGCTCAAAGGCTGGACATTTGCGGTGGAAAATCCGGTCCAGAGTGCCCGCTCTGGTACAGAAATACAACCTGAGGCCGATACTGCCAAATCGAACAACTCAGGATGACCGCAAGCATCCCGCTGATCAACACAGGTGAAGACCACATTGGCTGGATGAAACCGGAAGTTTGGGCCGGTATGGAGCCAATTGCTGCGCGAACAAGGTGTCCTAAGCACGCCCGTGGATGTCACCCAGGCGTACACCATGCAATTCCTTGAGGAGATCTACGGGAAATGAAACCTCTGAGGGGTTCCCTGCTCACAGCCCTGATCTTATTGCTCGCGGCGGCACTGCTACGCCTTTGGATCGCCCCGCTCTTCGAGTACCTGCCCAGCGGTTATTCCAGTGATGCAAGTTTATCCGAAGAGAACCAGTTCCGCGCCAGCTCCAATGACCCATGGGAGACCAGCACACTGGATGTGCGCAGAGGGGACAGGGCCGTGATGAGCAACGGGAATGTGCTGATCATTGAAGGAGGCCTGCATATTTATTTTGCCGACGGCAAGGTCAATTTCGAAACTTCCAATCTGTATGGGGTGGACCGACAAACTCGCTTGAACCTGCCCAGTTTTGGAGATACAGCCCGCAGCGGACAGTACCTATTTCCGCCGCATGTGAAGCAGACAGAATATCAAATCTGGGATCCCATGTTCATCGGCTTGCGCCAGGCTGCCTTCGAGAAAGTCGAACAAATAGGAGGTTTACAGGTTTACGTCTTTTCATTTAGCGCGACCGGAATGGACGAAAGCGGTGGATACTCCTACCTTGCAGAGGTCCCCGAGGTTTACCTGGCTCACACGGACGGGCAGGGTACCATTTGGGTGGAGCCGCTTTCGGGGACCGTGGTGGATTACGAGGACAGCGGCGTGAGCTATTTTATTGACCCGGAGAATGGGGACCGGATCGCGGATTTCAACAAGTGGACAGAGAAATACACCGCGGAGACGCAAGCTGCCCAAATGACCCTGGCGCGACCAGCCCGCCAGCGCATCCTTTTTTGGGAGACCTGGCTGCCGGGAGGCATGTTACTGGCTGGCATGATCGTACTCGTAATTGGACTGTTCCGCAATAATGTGCTGAAGAGAGCACAAAAATGAAATTTCGCCTGAACATCACCCCTAAACTGACCCTGATCTTAGTGTTGTTTGCCACCGTGCTGCTGGCGGTTGTCAGCGTGGTTACCTATACCAGCGGGAGCGCTTCCCTGCATTCAGCAGCGGTCTCGGAACTATTATCAACGGCCATCGAAAAACAGGCCGCCCTGGAAGATTGGGTTGGAGAAGCCCAGATCCACGCAGCCGCGATTGCGAATTCCCCCTATATCCATAAAGGCCTTATGGATCTGCGGACAGCCCTGAGAGAAGGCAATGTGCCAGATACCCGGGTGACCCATGACGGCTTGATCGCAGAATTAAAGATCTGGGTGGGGAAGGCGAAAGATTACCAGGAATGGATCATCATGAATCCGGATTCAGGCCAGATCATTGCGGCGACCAATACCAGCGAAGAGGGTAAATTCAGGGAGGACCAGGCTTTCTTCAACAACGGAAAAAGCGGTTCCTACGTTCAAAATGTATACTACTCCCCCTCCACACAAAGCTTCCTGATGACGGTGTCCGTCCCCATCCTTTCTTCCGAAGGGGAATTGATGGGCGTACTGGCCGGAAACCTGGACCTGGGGAAAATGAACGATATCGTCGCACGCCGGACCGGCTTGCGCCAGAGTGATGAAGCCTTCCTTGTTAATACCTCAGAACTATTCGTCACCCAGCCGCGTTTTATCAATGACCCAGCCGTGCTACGGCTCGGTGTGCACACGGAAGCCGTAAAACAATGCCTGGAGCGCAGGAGTGGGGTCATTTCATACGACGACTATCGCGGTATACCCGTGATTGGCGTTTACCGATGGCTTCCAGAACGCCAACTTTGTTTGATCGTTAAAATGGACCAGTCCGAGGCTCTCGCCCCGGTAACCAGTCTTGGTCGAAATATCCTGGTAATCAGTTTGGTGGCACTTCTAGCGGCGGCAGCGCTGGCATGGATGCTGTCGCACAGCATTACGCGACCCATTCACCAACTGGCAAAAGGCGCCGCAGAGATCGGCAGCGGAAATTTACATTATCGGATCGCCTTACCAGGACAGGATGAGATCGGCCACCTGGCAACGGAATTCAACCAAATGGCCGGGTCGATTGAAAACATGCAGGCACAATTGGGTCAACGCGCGATCCAGTTGGAGTCAGCAAACCAGGAACTGGAAGCCTTCTCTTATTCGATCTCGCACGACCTGCGCGCCCCACTACGGGCGATGGACGGCTTTTCGCGGATCCTGATCGAAGAATACGCTCCGCAACTCCCCAGCGATGCACAGCGCTACCTTGGGCTGGTCAGGAGCAATGCGCAACAGATGGGGCATTTGATCGAAGACTTGCTGGCTTTCTCGCGGCTGAGCCGCCTGCCTTTAAACAAGGTAAGCGTGGCACCCCTGGAAGTAGTGAACCAGGTGCTGGCAGATTTGCGGGAGGACCAGGAGAGGCGGAATGTTAAAGTCATCATCGGAGATCTTCCCGCCTGCGAAGCCGATCCTGCGCTGCTCAAGCAAGTGTGGGTCAACCTGCTGGCGAATGCGTTCAAATTCACCCGCAAACGGGAGGATGCCCAGATCGAAATCGGGTCAAATCAATCAGGCGACGAATGCGTCTATTTCGTTAAAGACAACGGCGTGGGCTTTGACATGCAATATGCAAACAAGCTGTTTGGGGTATTCCAACGATTGCACCGGGTAGAGGAATATGAGGGCACCGGCGTGGGGCTGGCGATCGTGCAGCGCATCGTCCACCGCCACGGGGGCCGCGCCTGGGCGGAAAGCGAACTGGATAAAGGCGCGACATTCTATTTTACGATTTAAGATATATTGTTTTAAATTGGAGTGGAATTGATATCAATCGGAAACCTGGAATCTCATATCTGCAAACAGAACTGTGGAGGCATAAGATGGTCAACGATTCAATTGAAATCCTGCTGGTCGAAGACAATCCCAATGACGTGGAACTGGCCCTGCACGCCCTGAAGAAAAACAAGCTCGCCAACCACATTCACGTGGCACGCGACGGTGCCGAAGCGCTGGATTTCCTGTTTGGCACCGGAAAATATGCAGACCGCCACATCAACCGCCCGCCGAAGGTAATCCTGCTGGACTTGAAATTGCCCAAAGTGGATGGGCTGGAAGTGTTGAAGCGGATCAAGGGAGATGAGCGCACGCGCGCGATCCCGGTGGTGGTGCTTACCTCGTCCCGGGAGGAACGCGACATTGTAGAAAGTTACCGGCTGGGTGTCAACAGCTACATCACCAAGCCAGTGGATTTCGAGCAGTTCACCGAGGCGGTGAGGCAATTGGGGTTGTACTGGCTGCTGCTGAACCAGCCGCCGGTCCTTTGAAGGCGCAGATTTCCGAGAGTTGAGCCCCGCTGAATTCTTCAAATATTACTGCCAGCTGTGAATTAAGATCGTGGAGATGAGCATGTCCACACCAATCCGAGTTTTGATCATTGAAGATCGGGAGGCCGACGCCGAATTGGTCCGCCATGAATTGGGGAGGGCCGGTTTCGACCCAGCCTGGGAGCGTGTTGAGACAGAGGAGGAGTACCAGGCAGCACTCGAAACGAACTCCCGACCTGATCCTGGCGGACTGGTCGCTGCCACAATTCAACGGTTGGCGCGCAATGAAAATCCTGCGGGAACGCGGGCTGGACATCCCCTTCATCATCGTCTCAGGCAGCATCGGCGAGGACGTGGCGGTGGAAGCCATGCGCGAGGGAGCCACGGATTACCTGCTTAAAGACCGCCTGGGCCGGCTGGGCGAGGCGGCGCGCCGGGCAATAAGAGAGAAACAATTACGGGAAGACCACAAGCGATCTGAAAAAGATTTACACGACAGCGAGGTTAAATATCGCAGCCTAATCGAACAATCCTCCGACGGCATTGTCGTGATCGATGAAAAAGGCAAGATCATCAATTGGAACGGCCGGCAGGAGGAAATGACCGGGAAAAAAAAGGTGGAAGTCCTGGGCAAACCACTTTGGGATGTCCAATTTCAAATGATGCCTGACGAAACAAAAAGCCCCGCCCTGCTGGAAAGACTTAAGAAAGCCATAAAGATTTTACTTCAGAGCGGCCATTCCCCACGACAGGGACAAGAACTTGAAACAATCGTCCAGCTTAACAATGGGACAAGGCGCACTCTGCTGATGACAACTTACCAGTTTAAGACCGAAAAGGGTTTCATGGCAGGTAGTATTTCCCGCGACATCACCGAGCGCAAACAGGCGGAAGAAGTAATCCGGAACCTGGCGCGCTTCCCTTCCGAAAACCCAAACCCGGTACTACGCATTGCCCTGGATGGGAATTTGCTTTACGCCAACAAGGCAGCCTTCCATCTCCTGGATAATTGGGAATTGGAACTGGGCAAACCTGTTCCAGAAAACCTAAAGAACCCAGCCGTTGAAGTTTTTGAAAGTCAAACAACGAAAACGGTTGAGGTCCCCTGTGGAGAACAAATCTATTCATTCAGCATGGAGTCGTCATTGAAAGATGAGGACATAAGCCTATATGCACGCAACATCACCGAACGCAAGCAGGCGGAAGAAGCCATGCGAAATTCGGAAGCCGAACTGCGGGCCTTGTTCGCTTCCATGCACGACGCCGTGCTGGTGATCGACTGCAAAGGAGTTTACTGCAAGATCGCCCCCACCAGTGGCTGATCTGCTGGTGATACCGCCCGAGGAATTGGTTGGCAAATGGTTGGATGAACCTTTCTTCCCAACCAACCAGGTTGAAATCTTTATCCATACAATGGAAAAGGTAGTGGAGACAAAACAATCCGCCCAGGTGGAATACGAGCTGCGCATCGGTGACCGGATGATGCAATTCGAAGCGGCCATTTCACCGCTGACAGAGGACACTACACTGTGGGTGGCGCATGACATCACTGCCCGCAAGCAGGCGGAGGAACAGATCCGCAAGCTGAACGCGGAGCTCGAACAGCGGGTGGAAGACCGCACACGCGAACTGCGCCAGGCACAGGAAAAACTGGTGCGCCAGGAGAAATTGGCGATGCTGGGTCAACTGGCGGGGGGCGTGGGGCATGAGCTGCGCAACCCGCTGGGCATCATTTCCAGCGCCATTTACTATCTTAAACTTGTTCAACCGAAGGCTGAAGGAAAGATCAAGCATTACCACGGCTTGATCGAGCAGGAGGTTCACAACGCCGAGAAGATCATCACAGAGCTGATGGATTTTGCCCGGCTTGAATCCATGGAGCGCGGGCCGGTCTCGATCAGTGACCTGGTTGGGCGCACCCTGGCACGCTTCACAGTCCCCGAATACATCAAAATGAAGCTTATTTTGCCAGAAGACCTGCCAAAAGTCTTTGTCGACTCCCGCCAAATGGAACAGGTGCTGGGTAACATCACCATGAATGCCTGCCAGGCAATGGGTTCACAGAACTCAAAAAACGTTACCGGCAAGGACACCATATTAACCATATCAGCCCGGCGGAAAAAGGGGATGGTGGCGATTGCGATAAAAGACAGCGGCACCGGCATAACCCCCGAAAATATGGACAAAATATTTGAGCCGCTTTTCACAACGAAGGCCAAAGGGATCGGGCTGGGACTGGCAGTCAGCAGAAGGCTGGCGGAAGCCAACGGCGGGCGCATCGAAGTGAAAAGTGAGCTGGGCAAGGGCAGCACCTTCACCCTATTCCTGCCGGAAGGAGGCTAGGCCATGGGAGAGGCAACTGCCATCCTTATTGTGGACGACCAGCCGGCGGTGGCAACCAGCCTGGCGGATATCCTGGGGATCAAGGGCTTTAAAGTTTACGCGGCTTTTTCCGGCGCGGAAGCCCTGGAAACCCTGGCTAACCACCTGGTCGACATCCTGCTCACGGATGTGCGCATGCCGGATATGAACGGCATTACCCTTTACCGGGAGGTCCGCAAAAAATACCCTTATGTGACCACCTTCCTGATGACCGCCTACGCGGCGGATGAGATCATCCAGCAGGGGATGAGGGAGGGAATCAAAACGGTGTTGACCAAGCCGCTGGATATTGACCTATTAATTGCCATATTTACTGCTTACAAAACTCTCAACCATTAATCCCGCCGACATATTTCCCGCCGCACCGGGATGCATAAACCATTTTGCAGGGGAGAACGGGTTGAAGGAACAAACTTGCAAATACTCTTGTGCGCTCTTGCCTTCAACCGGGATTCCCTGTATATTTAGTTGTATAGGCAACTGTACTGGTTAAGGTGAAGCAGCGGTTGGCGGGATAGTTCCCCTGATGCGCCCCCGGGGGCATTGAGTTGGAATGAGAGCCTGAGACAGAATAATTTTACGATCGATCCACCGGTCTGCGAGGAGATTGGATGAAGCGCAAGCAAAAGGATACCATCAAGCGACTCCCCCAGGTCAACGCAGTCTGCCTATGCGCTTTGACGTTCCTGATGCTAGCCTTTTCTCCCGGAGCCGTACCCGCGCAAAACCGGACGGTGCGGGTGGGGGTTTACCAGAACGAGCCCAAGATCTACATTGACGCCACCGGCCACCCTTCAGGGTTTTTTATCGAACTGCTCGAGAAGATCGCTGCACAGGAGGGTTGGAACCTGGTGTATTCGCCCTGCGAATGGACAGAGTGCCTGCAAGCTCTCCAGGATGGAGGCATCGACCTGATGCCGGATGTGGCTTATTCGAAAGAACGGGACCTGATTTTTGATTTCCACAAGATCCCGGTAATCGAAAGCTGGTCCAGGGTATACGCCTCCCGCAACACACTGATCGACAAAATCTCAGACCTGAACGGCAAGCGGATCGCCGTGCTCAACGGATCCATCCAACAAACCGTTTTCCAACAGCTCATGGACGGGTTCGGGTACCACGTGACCCTTGTCCTGGCTGCCTCTTACGACCAGGCATTTGGCCTGGCCCGGGATGGTTCCGCCGATGCCGCCATTTCAAACCATTTGTTCGGTGACTATTTCCAACAAAAATACGGGCTGACAAAGACCAGCATCGATTTCGACCCAGCCGAACTGTTTTACGCCACCGCACAGGGTCAAAATTCCGACCTGCTCGCAGCGATTGACCGCGACCTGGGAAAGTGGATCCCCGAAGCCAAATCCCCCTATTACACCACGCTGGGTCACTGGACCACCAAGGCGCCGTACCGAATCCCGGGCTACATATTATGGGTGGGAGGCGGCATTGCGGGACTCCTGCTGGCTGCCGCGGGCATCATCGTGCTCCTGCGCCGGCAGGTGGGCATGCGCACGCGGAAGCTGCTGGAAGCCAATGCCGATCTGCAGGAGAGCCAGGAAAGCTATCAAACGCTTGCCAGGATCTCGCCGGTGGGGATCTTCCGCACCAACCCTGAAGGCGCGACCACCTATGTTAACCCGAGGTGGTGCACCATCTCTGGATTGTCTGCCGACCAGGCAATGGGGGACGGTTGGCTGAAAGCCGTTCATCCGGATGACAGGGAAAAACTCAGCCAGGAGTGGCTTAAATCGGCCCACTCTCACAAAGCATCCATATCGGATTATCGATTTGTGCACGGGGATGGAACCCTGGCGTGGGTGATGGGCCAGGCGGTCCCAGAAGTGAATTCCGAGAACAAGCTGATCGGCTACGTAGGAACGGTAACCGACATCACCGAACGCAAGCAGGCGGAAGTTGCGCTGCAAGCGAGCGAACAACAGCTATCCGTGATCTATGAGAACGTCGCTGACGTCCTGTTTTACCTGGCGGTGGAAGCGGAAGACAGATATCGTTTTGTTTCGGTCAACTCGGCATTCCTGAAAATAACCGGTCTGATGGCGGACCAAGTGGTGGGCAAACTGGCACAGGATGTGATCCCTGAGCCGGCCATCACGCTCGTCCTGAAGAGATACAGGCAGGCCATCCAGACGAAAAAAGTGGTCAGTTGGGAGGAGGTGTCAGTTTACCCAGCCGGGACCAAGGTGGGAGATGTTTCCGTCATCCCGATCTTCGATGCCGAAAGGGTATGCTGCACGCATCTAATCGGGATGGTGCACGACATTACCGAAAGAAAGCAGGCGGAAGAGGAAATCCATAAGCTCAATACGGAATTGGAAAAGAGAGTGGAACAACGCACCGCCCAGCTGGAGTCTGCCAATAAAGAGCTCGAAAGCTTTTCATATTCGGTCTCCCACGACCTGCGCGCCCCTCTGCGCGCCATCAGCGGGTTTTCAGAGATCGTTGCCCGCCGTCATCGTTCCGACCTGAACGAAGAAGGGCAGCACTATATCGACAACATCGTCCAGGCGAGCGAACGGATGGGACATCTCATCGACGACCTGCTCACGTATGCCCGCCTCGGACGTACGGGAGTGCGGCGGGACCCAGTAGCGCTTGGCGCACTCGTGAAAGAAATCTGCAAAGAGATGCAAAGCCACCTGGACGAGATCCACGGCACCCTGCAGGTGGCAGAAGACCTGCCCACCGTCAGGGGGGACCATACCTTATTGAGCCAGGTGTTCACAAACCTGCTGGAAAACGCGATCAAATACCACAAACCAGGAGTGCCCCCGCAGGTCTCCCTGGATTATGCGCGGGATGACGGGTTTGTGGTGTTGACCGTCCGCGACAATGGGATCGGGATTCCCGCGGAATACCAGGAAAAGATCTTCAACATGTTCCAGCGTCTGCATTCAGAAGAGGAATTCCCGGGCACTGGCATCGGCCTGGCAACCGTCAGAAAATCCGTCGGACTGCTGGGGGGCAGCGTACGGCTTGAATCGAAGGTGGGGGAAGGCAGCACGTTCTTTGTCCGCCTGCCAGAGGAGAACACCGCAAAATGAATAAGCTTGCCCACATCCTGCTCGTGGAAGACAACCGGATGGACATCGAGCTGACCCTCGACGCCTTCCACGAAGCCAAACTACTGAACACCATCCACATCGCCCCCGATGGACAGGAAGCGCTGGACTACCTGTTCGGGCGCGGCAAGTACGCCGACCGCAAGGCATACCCAAAACCCAACCTGGTGCTGTTGGATTTGAAACTGCCCGGCATCGACGGATTCGAGGTGCTGCGGCAAATCAAATCCACCCCCATCCTGAAGCGGCTGCCTGTGGTCATCCTGACCTCGTCGAAGGAAGAAGGCGATCGGGCACTTTCGTACGACCGCGGCGCCAACAGCTACCTGGTGAAACCGGTCTCCTTCGAAGGCTTTTTGGGCATCGTGAAGGAGATAGAAGGATACTGGCTCTCGCTCAATATTGCGCCCCCGGAGGAAGTCTCATGAACCAGCCCATTCGCATCCTGTACGTGGACGATTACCCGCTCGACCGAGAGCTGGTGCGTGATTCCCTGGAGAAGGAGTACGGCGGATTTAAGCTGGTGGAGGCGGCCTCGCGGGCAGACTTTGAAGCCAAACTCGCCGAGGGCGGGTTCGACCTGATCCTGAGCGATTTTAATATCCTCGGATTCGAGGGGTTGCAGGTGCTCGAAACCGTCCAGAAAACCGGCCTGCACCTGCCGGTGATCATCGTGACCGGCACCGGGTCGGAAGAGGTGGCGGCGGAGGCCATCAAGCGCGGGGCAGCGGATTACGTGCTCAAATCTCCCAAACACATCCAGCACCTTCCGGTTACCATCCGCAGTGTGCTCGAAAAAGAGCGTGTTGACGAGGAGCGCAGGCAGGCAGTGGAAGCATTGCGGCAAAGCAACGAGCTGCTCAGCCTATTCGTGAAGCACAGCCCAATTTTCGCCTTTATTAAAGAAGTGACACCCACGGAAAGCCGTGTTCTGCAAGCAAGCGATAATTATCATCTGACTGACCGGCATCCGCGGAGAGGATATGGTGGGGAAGAACATGACGGAGCTGTTCCCAGCCGAATTTGCAGCCAAGATCACCGCCGACGACCAGGCTGTGGTTACCAGGGGCAAGGTGTTGAAGGTGGATGAGGATCTGAACGGGCGCAACTATACCACCATCAAATTCCCGATCGTCCAGGGAGAAAAAACCCTGCTGGCGGGTTACACCATCGACATCACCGATAGCAAACAGGCAGAAGAAGAGATCCGCCAGCTCAATTCTGACCTGGAACAGCGCGTGGAGGAACGGACCCAGGAATTACGCCTGGCACAGGACAAGATCGTGAGACAGGAAAAACTGGCACTGCTGGGGCAGCTGGCAGGCGGGGTGGGGCACGAACTGCGCAATCCGCTGGGAATCATCTCCAACGCCATCTACTACCTGAAGCTCATCCAGCCCGAGGCGGAAGTAAATGTACGAAAATACCACGCCATGATCGAGCAGGAGGTGCACAACTCCGAAAACATCATCGCGGACCTGCTGGATTTTGCCCGGCTTGAATCCATGGAGCGCAAACCCATATCAGTAAGTGAGCTGGTGAAGCTTACACTGCTGCGCTTTCCTGTCCCCGCAGTGGGTTAAGTTCACCATGCGGCTGCCGGAAAATCTGCCCCCGGTTATTGCCGACCTCGAGCAGATGCAACAGGTACTGGGCAATATCATACTGAATGCCTTCCAGGCGATGGAATCACAAAACGCGACGCCGGGTGAAGCCATGGCAGGCAAGCTGAGCATTACGGTACACCAGCAAAAGGAAATGATAGCCATTGCAGTGAAGGATAGCGGGGTGGGGGTCGCGCCGGAAAACCTCCGGAGGCTCTTCGAGCCGCTCTTCACCACCAAGTCAAAGGGTATCGGGCTGGGGCTGGCAGTGAGCCGGAAACTGGCGGAAGCCAACGGCGGGCGCATCGAAGTGAAAAGTGAGCCGGGCAAGGGCAGCACCTTCACCCTATTCCTGCCGGAAGGAGGCTAGGCCATGGGAGAGGCAACTGCCATCCTTATTGTGGACGACCAGCCGGCGGTGGCAACCAGCCTGGCGGATATCCTGGGGATCAAGGGATTTAAAGTGCACGCGGCTTTTTCCGGCGCGGAAGCCCTGGAAATCCTGGCTAACCACCTGGTCGACATCCTGCTCACGGATGTGCGCATGCCGGATATGAACGGCATTACCCTTTACCGGGAGGTCCGCAAAAAATACCCTTATGTGACCACCTTCCTGATGACCGCCTACGCCGCGGATGAGATCATCCAGCAGGGGATGAGGGAGGGAATCAAAACGGTGTTGACCAAGCCGCTGGATATTGACCTATTAATTGCCATATTTACTGCTTACAAAACTCTCACCAAAGGAGGGCAGTAGGGGGGCAAATCACACCCCTACGATCATCGTGATGGGGGTTTAGAAATGGTACCTTCAGCATGCCATAACTGGCCGCGTCAGGTAAAATAAGTCCATGAGCGTTGTACAAAATATCCTTAAGCAAATTTGGGATAAGGTCCTTACCGTAATTGGAGTTCTTTTTGTTTTACTTCCGCTAAGCCCGTTGAATATGAAGCTGGACTGCTGCCGGGATTCGGGGGTATTTCTTTATGCAGGATGGCGCATCCTAAATGGAGCACTGCCGTACCGGGATATCTGGGATCATAAACCACCCATCATTTATTACATCAATGCATTGAGTGTCCTAATCGGACAAAATTCAAGATGGGGCATCTGGATAATCGAATTTATTTCTCTGTTTTTAGCAGCAACCATTTGTTTTCAATTAATCAAAAAAGCGTTCGGGTCCATTCCTGCGGTAATTAGCTTAATCCTCCCGCTTTTAACACTTGTTTCGTGATCGATGGTGGAAACCTAACAGAAGAATATACCCTTCCGATGCAATTTGCCGCCCTATGGCTGGCTTTTGATATCGATAACCCAAAGTATCAAGAAATATCGCCATCTTTTAATCGGATTGATCGGGGCCGTGGCATTTTTTACCAAACAAACTTCAATTGGAATTTGGATAGCGATCATCATCCACCTGACTTTCAACAGGATCATTACACACCAAGGTAAACGATTGCTCAAAGAAACCCTCCATATGATTATTGGCGGTTCCCTGGTCGCGATCGCCATCCTTATATTTTTCAGCGTCCAGGGTTCATTCCAACAATTCTGGAGCGACGTTTTCAAATACAATTTTGTTTATGCCACCACTCTTACAGGGATTATGAACCGGTTAAGCCCGATCATTGACGGAATAAAAGTGCTGACATCGACCGGATTATTCCAGGTGTCTTTGATAGGATATTTATTGGCAGTGATACTTGTGCTGCGGAATAAAAGCATCATTAGAAACGAAGTCGCACTATTATCCATAGGATTAATCGATCTACCAATCGAATTGATCCTAGTGAGTTCTTCCGGGGAAACTTATCCACATTACTACATGACACTGCTTCCCAGCCTGGCCCTGTTTACGGGATTGTTATTTTGGGTATTGATATCGTCGCTTTCTTCCTGGGGGATACCCAATTTTTATAAATATTGTTTTTCATTTGGCGTCCTTGGAATTTTCCTGTGGGTTTCATTTAGCGGTACCTATAGCAGGGTCATGTTTTACAGGCACAACCTGCACAATAGCGATAATGCAGTGGCAATCAGCTATATTAAATCAATCACTGCCCCTGAAGATTTTGTTTTATTATGGGGGGCTGAGACCACCGTTAATTTTAATGCACGGCGAGCAAGCCCCACGCGATACGTGTATCAATTTCCACTCTATAAGCAAGGATATTCAAGTGAAAAGATGATCATGGATTTTTTAGACGATATTATTCATAACAACCCCCGTTTGATCATTGATACCAGGAACCCGGAGACTCCCATATTCGATTTTCCGATCCAGACGGAAGCAATAAAAGAAAGAATACTGGATATTCAACAACATTACCGGGCGATTAAAAATATTGAAATGCAAAATACCGATACCTGGACAGTATACGAATATGTTGGAATGGGGAATTAGAAAAGTAGAAAACAAACCTTCATGGTAATTGGACAACACCAGACCCAGTGGAAATATTAGGATTTAGCTTACCAGAATGAAAGTTCCTGGAAATTTGTTTTATCAGGCTTAACCGTGTCTCCTGCGGCGAACCCTCGCTGGTGGGATTAGCTGCACTATCATGCGGGATGTTTTCCCAAAAACAATCAAAAGGGATAGTATTGCGAGCGCCGCACGGAGGTTGGGGAAAAGGTGAAGGCACTCCACCCATCAAGCATTCCGAGGTTAAATTAGCACTCCTCCACTTTTGCCCCCGCCACCGCGGCCCCCAAGGGGGTGCTTCGTGAACAGTGGCGGGAGCGAAGGGAAATTGTGGTTGGAGCCTTAATCGTCCTTCCAGGACTGGCGGTCACGGGGGTCGTCGGCGTCGAGAAGGCGCGGATGAACGTCCGGGCTGAGCCGGAAGCCGTGGCAGGTCCAAAGGTCCGCAGCCAGGCGGCGGGGCTGGAGGGAGAGCCCCTGCGAGGTGAAATACGCGCACAGCCGGGTAAGGTCACGCTCGAAGAGGGCATACGCATTGCGGTTATCACTCACCGGAATCACCTGGGGGAAATCTATCAAGGCGATCTGCCCCTCCCAATACAGGACATTGTAGGCTGAAAGATCGCCATGCACCCAGCCACCCGCCAGAAGCAGGTGCAGGTTGTGGAGGATGCGTTCGAAAAGAGGAGCTGCCTCGCCGGGCTCGAGAGCCACGGTGTTGAGCGTGGGGGCAGGCAGGGTCTCATCACCCAGGTAGTCCATCAGGATGGCCCGAGGCGCAATCTCATACGGGCGCGGCACATCTCCGCCGGCCTCGGAGAGGGAACGAAGGGCGGCAAACTCGTGGGCGATCCAGGACTGGCCGCGGATCTGCTCGCCGTACACGCTGCGTTTATGCTGGGCCTTGAGCATGCCCAGGTCCCGGACGGTATGACCGTCCTCATCCAGCACAGCGCGGCCCTCGCGGTAAAGCTGGTCGTTCTTCAGGTTACGCAGCATGCGCGGCCGGTAAACCTTGGCCGCCACGAGGGGTGCCTGCACCTGCTCACCCGACCGGCACAGGTACACCGAGGCTTCCTTGCCCACCTTTACCTTGCGAAGCACGTCGGAGATCCAGTGCTGTTCGTAGAAAAAGGCAAGCGAGTTCGAGCAGCCAGCCCTGTTCGAAACGGGCGGCCTTGTAGGTGAACTCGAAGGAGCGAGCCGAGTTGTCCTGGGATTGGACGAAACGAACCGCGCTGTCTGGCGTTTTCTGCTGGACCGGCAGCCGGCGCGGCATGCGGTGGCGGCTGGCAGCCGCCCCATCGGCAGTGGTGCGGCGCGGGGTTTTCTTAATTTTTTCGAAGACGGGAGGCGGGGAGTCTTCGTCGAGCTCATCGATCAAGTCGTATGGATTTTCTGATCTCATTTGTATATTTCTTTCAATTAACGAAAAACCACAGGCATTTTGCCCGCGGTTCGAGGAAAGAAAAACCGCAGGCTGAGGCGCCTGCGGGAGGATGACTGCGTAGCGTTATTGGGCGGGGGAATCCGTCCGAGTTAACACTTGCTCCGCACAGGAGGCGCGCTCATATAGATCTTTGCGACCAATTCGACGTTTTGCATTTGAACATGCCTCCTTTCGTGCTGAGTATTGGGTGAGTTTATCATCGCCTGCGAAATGGGTCAAGGTTGATAAACAAGGCGGGGAATTACGAAACCAGGAGCGGCGGGAAGCGCAGCAGCCCACTGGCGGATTAGAGCCCAGTCACGGTGGTCGCCCTCCGTCCAGACACCGAAGAGCACACTGATGCGGAACTGAAAGCGGGCGCTGGCCGAGGGTATTTTTTTGATATCGAGCACCCCGGCGAAGAGCCCCTCGCTGACTGGAGTGACCAAAGCGCGCACGGGAGCCATGAAATCGGACACAGAGCTGCGGTACTGGTCGGCATTCTTCATCCCCAAGGTCATGCAAACCAGGAAGGAGGCAAAGGGTTTTTGGGACAAGGCGGCGCGGTTGACCTGGAGAAACTGCATGGCTTCCGGAAGCCACTGCCTGCCCTGGATGGCGCTGCCTGCCACCACCGAATTGTAAGCGGCGAGTTCTTTCACGTCCTGCATGGGCAGCACATCCACCTGGGCGCCGCTTTCGGAAAGGGTCTTGCCAATGGCTTCAGCTACACCCACCGTGGACCCGGTGCAGGTGGCGTAGGTGACCAAAATCTTTTCTGACATCTGTGAACCTCCTGGATGGGAAGAGACCCATTGGGATTGGCAACAGTAAAATGGCAGGAGCCATGGACCGGCTGCAATTCTACCATCCTACAGCCAAAATTAATCCAGAAAAGACCAGGTGACGATCAAGGTCCGATCACGGCATCCACCGATTTGGTCAGGCAGGTTCCACCCAGGTCGTCCCCGGTGCAGAGCGTGAGCGTGGCACCGATGTGGTTGCCGATAGGGTTGCTCAACAAGGCAAGATTTGCAGACACCTGTCCGGCTATGCCAGGCAACATTTCTGCCATGACGCCACTGGAGATGCACCAGTTGTCGTAAAAAACGAAATTGTTGCCGGTACTTGTCCCCGAAACACCCTGGTCCGTGTCGTTGACCGTAAGGGTATATGAACTCCAGGCGATGGGGCCGGGATTGATGACCACGAACTTCAGGCAGGAATACCCAGGGCCCACCCCAAAGGAGTTGTAAGCGTAACTGAAGTTCATGCCAGGCGTGGGCGTGGGGGGAGGCGTAATGATGGGCAATGCGGAGGTGTCACCTATCACCGTGGCGTACTGTGCCCACAGCCAGCAGGTGATGGACGGATGGGAGGGCAGCTTGACGATCCAGTTGTCGTTGTAGAAACTGCGCCCCACCACCTGTCCGCTTTCACCCACGTTAAAGATTCCCAGCACATCGTAAGCGGTGCCCGGTCCGCTGCGGCAGTTGGTCTGGACCGAGACGGAGACCATGGGGACCTGGGGAGTGGGGCTGAAGGTTGGTGTGGGTGTGAGGGAGGGGGTGAGCGTGAATTCGGGAGTATCGGTCGTCATGGCTGCGAGAGTGGACTCCACCATGGCGGCGACGGCTGTCAGGGCGGCATCGGTGGCAGCGACCGCCGCGACGGCTTTCGTCTGGATCTCCAGCGCCGGGTCCTGGCTGACATCCAGGACTTTGGCTGGAGCTGCGAGCAGGTTGCAGGCCTGGATGAGGATGAGAAAGATCGCAGCGACTGCCAGAAGTTTATTATTTTGCGACATGGCACCCTCCTTGTCAATTCATTAAGAGAAACCATTATCATCATACAATTTTCTCAGCCCACAATGCAAGCCCCTGTGGTTACTCCCTTTGGAAAAAAAGGGGGCTTGTTTTCAGCCCGGTCTTCTTGTATAGTGATGGAGAACAAAGCAAGCTGTCGAAAAATATTCGTAACACTGGGAAGTCAGAAAGAATTGGAGAAACCGATCGGGAGGTGCCGATGATTTCCGAGAAGGGTGTTTTCACCAAAATCCTGGCGGTGGCAGGGACCGTGCTGGCATGGTTCCCGATCGCGACCCCGGTCCTGCTGACCCTGGCAAGCCTGGGCATCGAGCGCATGTTCCGCTTTGACTACCTCATGCCTGCAGAGCTGTTCCCCGCGGCGCTGGTGGGCGGGCTGATGCTGCTTTGGGCGGCGATACGGGCGAAGGCACCCCTGAAACTCATCGGCTGGAGCCTTGGGAGCGCCGTCCTGCTGCTGATCGGCAGCCAGGTGCTGGCCGTGGCAAGCGGGATTGCCTCGGGGGCAATCGACGAGGGCGGCTGGGTTTTTGCGGTGGTCCTGGGGGGCATCATTGGGTACGCGCTGGCAGTGATCGCCATGGCAGTGGGCGGGATGCGGCTGCTGCGCACCCTGTACAAGCATCGACTGAAACCGGGGATTGGGTAACCCCCGGGACAGAAAGACCGATCAAAAAAAACCAGCGGCTCTCTTTGGAGAGACTGCTGGTTTTTTTTACTTTTATGCACTGAAAGTTTATGGATTCACTTGCTGCCAGTTTCCACCGCGATGCATTCCGAGGCCCATTGGAACACATGTCCCGTCGCAAAGGCCGGAACCAGCGCTACGGAGCTTCATGCCGCTTCCCATACCGCGACCTGAAGACCGCAGCATCCTGTCAGCCTGGGCTTGCGTAATGACGCCGTCTGCCAGGGCTGCCTTGATGGCTGTGGTGCGGACTTCCGCCATGAAGAGGGGCATGTCCGCGGCGGCGATGCCATTGTCAAGGGCGATCTGGTAGAGGGTTGTCCCGGCATCGAATTGAGCCTGAACGGTTGCCAGGGAAATATTTAGTTTCCCTGCCAGCGCCTGTTCCATGTATTCATGCAGGGGACCGGTTGGCGGTTGGATGGCCTGGGCACCTGCAACACTGGAAAACGTTCCAAGGGCAAGCGCTGCGAGCAGTACTGCAAACAATATTTTCTTCATCTTTACACTCCTTGTCAGATTTGATTACCTGCATGATACAACTTCAATGTGAAGGGTGTGTAAAGGGGACTGAAAGGTTTGGTAAATACCCCCATTCCCAGCAGCTGGTTTAAATCATGTTCAAACGTGTGCGACGACCGGCAGCAGCCTGGTTAAGCCTGTCAAATGGTGTGGGCGCGGTCCACCTTCAATTGCTCTTTTACAGCTCGGGCAATATACCCGGCGTCTTCATCGATGCCGAAGATGATGCCCGATTTGCGGCTCCTGAGCCAGGGGAAACCAACGAAGTACACACCGGGCTGGGAGGAGATGCCCTCCTGATGAACCGGCGCACCGTCTTCATCGAGAACCGGCAAGTGCAGCCAGCCAAAATTCCCCGTGAAGCCGGAAGCCCAGATTACGGTACTGACCTTTGCCTCCGCCAGGTCCAGCTTTCGGAGCGGGGAGGCGCAGGCAGCCTCGGGATCCGGGACGTCCGCCGGGTCAGGTTCGAGCGGCGGGGGTGTGATGCCCTCCCGGGCAAGCCAGGCGTCGACATCGTCTTTGAATTTCTGTGAAAACATATCGGCAAAACGGACGTTGGCGGCGGCATCATCGCCCAGCCCAAGTTCCCCCGACTCAACATGCCCCAAACGACCCAGGATCACCGCCCCCTGGCGGGACAGGTCCTGCAGGCTGAGGCTGTGACCGCGCGGTCCCAGCCCCGAGGCCTGCGGCTGAGGCAGGCGGCTGATGGATTTATCGGGCAGGTTGGCGTAGGGGACATCGATAAACTTCATGTCGATCCACCACTCCAGGATATCCCGCCCGCGGTAACGGCGGGGTGCCCTGCCCACCTTGCTGGTGCAAAGGTATACCGTCCGCCCGGCGGAAAGCAGGTCCTCGGCGACCTGGCAGCCCGATTGCCCGCCCCCGGCGATCACGACCGCTCCGGCGGGTAGTGCGCCAGGGTTCCGGTAGGTGGAGGTATGCAGTTGGGTGAGTTCGGTGGGCAGGCTTGAAGAAACGGAGGGAATCTTAGGGACGTTCAGGATGCCGGAAGCAATCACGACAGCCCGACTCAATACAGACTCTTCAGCTTCGTCTTCGGACCGGGTTTTGGTTAGGAAGAGACCCCGGTCCTCGAGGCGTTCGATTGATGTCACCGTGACCCCGGTGCGGACCGGCAGTTGAAAGGATTCCACGTAGCGTTGAAAATATAAGACGAGTTCATCGACCCCCAAAAAGCTCGAGGGGTCAGAGGCGCTAGTTGGGAGCCCTGGCAGGGCATTCATGTGGGTGGGTGTGTTGAGTTTGAAGGATTCCCAGCGCTGGGAGCGCCACGTCTCGCCGACCCTCCCCCTCTCGAAGACGACATGGCTGAGCCCCCCTTTATTAAGGTGGTAACTGACCCCCAAACCGGCCTGACCGGCGCCTACGATCACGACATCCAGGATGGTCATGCAAGTTCCTCCAGGGGAATGGGGTGTCTCCGGGACTGCAGGCTGCGGTGAACGCGGCCGCGGATTAGCATTTGGATGCCGGCCTGCAGGAAAAGGTGCAGCAAGCACAGCATGTGCTCAGGTCGGCGAAGCCTCCAGCTTTTTCGTTTGTTCGATCAGGGGATCAAGGTCGTGCAGCCCAAGCGGCTCGAAACCGGCCGGGAAGTGGATATCCTCCAAGACCTTTTTACCCTGGTCATCATTCTGCATGCTGCACAGGACCGCCTGGACCTCTGCCAGCCTGTCCTTCAGTTCAGGACCGACACAAAAACAGTGGAAAGACTGCCTGTTCGACGTCTCAGCGACGACCCTCAGCGCGGAGCGGGTGGGTTCACCCAACTGGGACCAGGTTATGCTATACACAAATCCCAGATCAGCTTTGCCTTCGATGACAGCCTGGGAGGCTTTCAGGTGGGAGCCCACCAGTTGAAATTCACAGTCGGACAGGGGGATGCCCTGCGCTTCCAAAAGAGAAAGTCCCAGGGAATGGGTGATGAGCTTATCAGCGGCGGAGGCCACACGCAACGGGCGATGAGAGGGGATCTCCTGATCCAAGGTGGCAACCAGGATAGTCTCATCGAACACCCCCACCGGGCGGGCAGCGGGGAGGAACCCAGCCCTGTCGATGAACAGGGCGGCGCTGTATGGGTTGGCGAACACGATCGAATAACCCCCATTCAAAACGGCGCTGCGCTCGGCGATAAAATCATCCTGCGGTTCATAACGGAGGGGGGTATTCAGACTGCGCTGCAGGTAGGAGTTAAGAAAGAACCAGCCAGCGATATATTTTGCCGTATCATGGGGACAGACGGATAATCGGTACAATGCCAATGCCCTCCAAAGGAAGGAACGCGTTACCGGATGATTATCGATGAATAGGATATTTTACCAAAAGAGGACGAGCGGAGTGTCTTCAATTAATCCGGGGGGGACCGGGAATCTCTCGCCGAAATTTTTTTTAGATCAAACAGGCCATTTTAGGATCAGCACGATAACGAGGATCAAAAGGTTTATCAACAGCCCTATTGCGCCCTGTTCATCCAAGCCCTTGAGACTTCCATTCCATAAAAATATAAAGAGCAGCGCTGAAAACACAGCACCACCGATCACTGCCGGTCGCCACCAGCCGCTGCCCAGGATCAATCCCAATCCTCCAGCGATTAATACAAGCGCAGCCAACGCCAACAAGATGCCTGCCATGATCCGAGTTGCGCCATCGCCCAGCAATTTTGAAAACAACCATGATCCATCCGGCCAAATCAAGCCAGGTCTCAGGTCAAACAACCTAAAACTTTGCCCTGCGTAAAGTAAATGGACCAGGCCATGCAGAGTGAAAAAAATCCCAAAAACGATCCTCATTGAAAAACCTCCATATAATTGGTTGCCTTATATATCAAGTGTTAAATTTACCCGGGGGTAGAAATGAAATCAAGTTACTCTCCAACCGGCGACAGGAAAAACCCGATCAAACGCGCGGACGCTCCCGGAGGCTTCTCTAGGGGATAAAATCGACCGTCAGGGTGCGGGTCCCGAACACCACGATATCGGCGGGGTTGGCGCAGGAGGTGACACGACCATCATTCAATGCGTACTGGCAGGTGGAGAGGAAGATCCCTTTGAACACGTGCGTGCCGCTCATACCCCTGGGATAGTTGTACGTCCACATTTCGCTGATCGTTCCATCTGCGCCGACTGTCCTGATAATGGCATCCTCGTCGCGGGGAATGCCGTCGACCTCCAGTTCGAAGCCCAAGCCCATCGTGAGCGGGTCCGCGGCTTCAGCCCAGCCGTGTTGAATGTAAAATGGCGCCCCCGCCTTGAACTGGATGTGCGTCACCCCAGTAGAGAAGGGCAGGCCGATCTTTTCTCCGACCGTCTGCAGGACCGTGGGGCTGGGGCTGGGAGTGCCGGTCGCTTTTGGAGCCGGTGTTGCGCTCGGCTTCATCGTCGCCTCCGGCATTTTCGTGCTGGTGGGTTTACTCGTTTGCGGGGGCACAGGAGCCTGGTTGGAGAAAAGCCCCGCCTGGATCTTGACCGCTGTGCCATTACCCTGATCATCCAGGGCGGTAGCCTGGATGACCGTAGTGCTGATGATATCGAACTTCCCCGCATAGCTTGCCTGCCAGCGACCGTCGTCCGCTATTACCACCGATAGATCATTCCACTGCCCTCCGGTGTCTGCCACGATCTGGATCTCGGTTCCGCCAGGGGCAGTTCCTGAAACGAGCTCCTTTTCCTGGTCGATGACATCGATCGTCATGGGGACGATCGTGGTGCTCTCACTCTCCAGGCAGCCGTCAATAACCACGGTCATCCCGGGAACCAGGTCCACGCCCACCCCCTGGAAAAAATGACCTGCCTGGTCGGTGCGGGTATCCCCTGTGAACAAGAGCTCACCATCTGCGGACTCGATGCGGATCGTCAGCCAGGTATTGGCGGGCCAGTTTGCCCCGTCCACCGCATTGTCCACGGGAAAACCATTGGTATTCGTACCCATTTTTCCAAACGCAACGGACCCCGGGTCGGTGATTTTCGCCAGGGTGGCATTAAGACCTGGTGGAACCAACGCCGATGAAGAACGCAGCGGGGCAAAGCCGATCTCCCCGGTGGACAGGGTCCCTTCGTGTCCGCCGCCGTGGAATGCCCCGCCCGCCACGGCCTGCGCAGCCAGTGCAATGCTCTGCTCGGCGCGGATCTGCCGCGGAGGATATGATCCCGCCGGCATATTCGGGAAGCGCCCACGCCCAATCCAAATCCTTCCCGATCACGTACACACCCGCACGCTGCCGGGTGGCTGAAATGATCCCGGCGGCATTGCCGCTCAACCCGGATCTTGCCATGGGGAAAATGACATCTGCGCCCTGGGAGATCAGCTCATTGGCAAGACTGCTCTCCTGGTCCTGGTTCCTGGGATCGTCCGCATACAGTCCCAGCCTTTTTTCACTGTCCCAGCCCAGGACGTTTACGTCTGCCAGATTCTCAAGATTGTACTCATTTACGCCCGAGGCGAAACAATTCATGCCGGGAATCATATCTGGAATCTGCTGACTCCCAAAGATTCCCACCTTGCCGGAGGTGCTGGCAGCCGCGGCAAGATAACCTGCCAAGTACGCCTGCTCGGGGAGGGAGTATTTGGTCACCCACACATTGGGAATGTCCGAACCCCCGCCCAACAGCATGAAACCCTGGTCCGGGCGCTCGGCCGCCCGCTTCATGATCGCCTGTCCCTGGGGGGAGTAGTTCCCCACGATCAGGTCGCAATTATCCCCGATCAGATGGGCGATGACAGTGTTGTAGCCTTCATCGTCGGGTGTGACCGGGTCCACATATTCCGCTCCTGCCCCGTACTGGGCAGCCACCAGCTGGACAGCCCTCCAGGTATAGACATCTGCCGGATCCTGAGAGGCGTTGACTGCAGGGAGGTAACAGAGTTTATGAAACGCAGGGGTCAAAGTAAAAGGCAGGCCCACTTGGGCGGGTGCAGGAGCGGCAGGCTGCCCGATCACACCTGCGACAGGAGTCACGGCGGCATTCGCCAGGAGCGCCTGCTGGTTGCGGCGGGTGAGGAGGATATCCCCGACGACCGTGGCAATGATGATGATCACCGCCATCCAGGCCCATGTCGGGATGATCCCGCCCGCCTTCCGCCTCCGGCTTTTTTGCTCTCCCTCAGGCTGAACATCAGGGCGCCTGCCTTCCTTGATCTTCAGGTAAGCCCACAGGCTGAAGGTAATCGCCACAAACGCAGCAGTGACGACCAGGAAGAGGCGCACGTTCGATTCCTGGAGCGCTGCGGACAACTCGCCGCGGGGATTGATCAGCGTGTGATAGAAGGCGAAGGTGACCGCCACCAGCCCGAGCAACCAGAAGCGGCTGTTCTTTTTCCGAAGGGCCTCACCGAAGGAGCCCGGCAGACCGAGCATCTGGACAAAAGTGTTTTCCAGGGCGACGGCGAACACGATCAGAAGGAACCCTTCCGCCCCGCCAACAACATTCCTGAGTGTCTCGGATATGTCCTGGCGCAGGAGGAGGGCAGTAAGGGTGGTCAGCGTCCACAGACCGAACCCGATCCCCAAAAGCGTAACTGCGGAAATTTTCAGGAGGTGGTTCTGCTGTTTTTTCTCAAGCTGGGCGTCGTCGATGATCAGCGCTTCGGGCGTGCCAAACATCAGCCCGGGGATGAGCGTGAGCAACCGGGAGGTGAGGGTGGAGGCGGCAGCAATCAGGATATTACTCGGGCGCAGATTGATCTCGGCAGGCTTGCCCCATTTCTTTAGGACGCGCCACTGCATGACGTCATCGGCAATCCCCACCACACCGTAAGCCACGGTCATGTTGAGGAACAGCACCAACCCGGTCACACTGATGGGGTTCCAGTTGCGATCGAGCAGGGAGAAGGCCAACCCGTAGAAGAAAATGATCAGCAGCAGACGGGCAACGGTGGCGCCCCTGCCGGGCTGTTTCCTGCGAGGGCGGGAGAGACCCCTGACCCAGCGGACAAATTTTGACAGCCAGCCGGGCAGCCGGAATTTTGCGCGCAGTGCCGCCTCGCGCTCGCCAGACAAACCCGTGAAAATCTCCGCCGCCAGCGTAAACGGCAGCATCATCAGAGCGGCCAGGAGAAGGTTGGTGCCGATCACCGCCGGGCGGGTGGAAATATCGAGCGGGGTGGGGATCCGGGTGGTTATATCCGGGACAAGCAGCCCACCCTTGCGGAATATCGTCCCGGGGAAGCGCTCCCTTACCCTTGAATCCACCAGCAGACCCAGACTGTGGAGGTCCGCGGAGGGCTTGTCCCCCTGCGGATAGATCAGCCAGACAGCCTGAATGATATTCCCCCGGCGCGCCCAGAGGAAATCGACAGCCTGGGCAACTGGATCCAGTCCCAATGCAAATGAAAAGCCCATGGACCTCTCAGCGACTTCCCCAATCCCGGAAAGCATGACCGGCTCCACAGGAGAGCCGCTGGTTCGGACTGAGCTGGCAAGCGCTTCCAGGATGGTGTGAGGCGCGATCGCCAGCGCATCGAAGCGCAGCGCATCCTGCTCCGAGACCGGGTAAGCCAGAAAGCTGATCACGTACTCGGAGCGGAACGGGTCGCGGATGCGGAAGGTGGAAATATTGGTGATGCCCACCGTGGAATCGAACAAGCCAGAGGTGAGGCGCCTGGCGAAGGCAAGGGAACCGATGCCTTCGCTTTCCGCAGCCTGGCGGAACCCGGGAAGGTCATCGACTGTAAGCAGGGCTTTATCGGTGGACGCTGAAGAGGCATCGATATATGAAGGAGCCGCTTCCCCACTGGCGTTTACGTTTTGATTTTTAATGGGAAGCAGCAGTAAACCGGCTGTAATGACGATCCCCGCCCATTTTAAGAATGAATGTGCTTTTTTCACCCTGCCCTCCCGGTGGACCAACGAAGTGGAATGATCGCTTGATAAATGGAACGATGCAGCGGGTCGCTCGTGCGGTCCGGGGGCGGGCGAGTGCCTGACGACCCCCGATCGAATTGGTTATACCATCAAAGCATCGAGTAGTGGCGAGACATCCGTTGCAGGATAATTTGGCTCGCGCATACTAAATCTCCCTGGGCAACGTGTCGCCGCCGAGGACGGCGGCGAAAGGGGGCGAGACACACTATACCCGCGACCCGCCCCACCAGGATACAAGGGCGGAGACTGCGTTAAACTTCACGGGTGTCTTCCAATGCATACCTTACAGCCTGCTCCAGCGACATGGCCTGGCCTTCTGCGAATGACGCTGCAAAGGTTTCTTCGCCAAGTTGGGCACGGGCAGACGCGGTCCAGTCATTATAGTCAACCAAGCGCTGCGGCCAAACAGACATATCCAAACCCACTGATTTTAATATGGAAACTGCTGCACCAAATAAGCGCGCGGCCCGCCTGGACTCGTTCTGACCGCAAGCCACACCCCCAAAGCCGACCAGGCTGGTTGCGGTTGCTGCGAAGGCTCTCAATTCACTGGCCAGGATCAGCCCTTCCTTAAGAAACTGCCCAGCCCTGGCATTGTCACCTTGACGTTGGAATGTAAAGCCGAGGAAGATGAGCTGATCCGTTACGTTGCCTTTGAATCCAACTTGTCGGAACAAATTCAAACTCTCTCCATGGAGCACAGCTGCTCGCTCATAGTCTTTTTGAGCGCGAGCCACACTGCCTATTTGAGACAATGCCTCAGCAAGCCCAACCTTGTCTCCAACTTCCCGCCAGATGGCGACGCTTTCTTCGAGGACAGGTCGGGCAGCCGAGAAATCAACTCGTTCGATGGCGGCTCCCAGCCCTCTGAGCGCATTAGCCAACGCCCACTTGTCAGCGACGAATTTGGCTACCTCCACTGCCTCCCTGAACAGTGTCAACGCAGTATCTATATCGCGCTGATATAAGGATTGCCATCCAGAAAGATAAAGGGAAAGGGAAATCCACCAACCATCCTCCAGCTCGCGCCAAATCCCCAGGGCCTCATGAAGAGCGGCTTTCCCTGCGGGGAAATCGATCAGCGTTTCGATTCCCAACAACGCCTTTGCCCGCCAGGGAGTCCGCAATTCAGGCCCGGTCTTCGCCAGAAGAGTCCTGAGCCAGCGCACCCCTTCTTCATCGTAACCGCGGGTCGTCCAGAACCAAACCGCCGCACCAGCCAGGCGCAGGCCAAGCTGCACATCGCCACCACTTAATGACCATTCCAGGGAAGAGCGGATATTGTCATGGTCGATTTCCATCCGCTCCCACCATCTCATTTGCTCCGGGCCTCGCATCCTGGGTTCCACTTCTTCAGCCCATTGCACAAAATACGCCAGATGCCGGTTCCGCAGAGAAGCCTGCTCACCCGACTCCTGCTGGCGTTCAGACGCATACAGGCGAATTGTTTCGAGCATCCGGTAGCGCTCATCTTCCCCGGTTTGCACAACCTCCACCAGCGAGCGATCCACCAGGCGGGACAGCTCGGTAAAGACCGTGCCAGCAGGCAGGCTTTCATCGGAGCAAACCGCCTCTGCTGCCTCCCGCCCGAAACCGCCTGAGAACACAGATAACCGGTTGAAAAGCATTTTCGCTTTCTCCGAAAGCAATTCATAACTCCAATCGATGGCAGCCCGCAGGGTCTGCTGGCGGGGCAAAGCCGTGCGGCTGCCCGTAGTCAGCAAATCGAAGCGTTTATCGAGCCTTTCAGCGATATGCTCCACTGTCAGCAATTTGACCCGCGCGGCTGCCAGTTCGATGGCGAGGGGGATCCCATCCAGGGTTTGACAAATCCGGACAACCGTGGCCACATTCCGGGTGCTTATTTCAAAACCAGGTTTGGCAGCTGCAGCGCGTTCGACAAACAAGCGCGCGGCTTCAGATCGTGAGAAACGCTTCAGCGAAGTCTCATTCGGCTTGGGCAGAGATAGGGGGGACACTTGATAAACCGTTTCGCCACTGATGCCCAGTGGTTCGCGGCTTGTCGCTAAAATTCCAAGATTTACACACTTACTAAGCAAGCTTTCAAATAGTCGGGCGCAATCACTGATGAGATGCTCACAATTATCTATCACAATGAGCAGTTGTTTGTCATGGAGAAAATTGGCAAGAATCTCACCAGTTTCCTGGTTTGGCTCTTCGCGCAAGCTGAAAACCTTGGCGATGGTATGAGAGATAAACGCAGGGTCCGTCACTGCAGCCAGCTCGACCCACCATACCCCATCCGTAAACATGTCAACCAGGTCCCGTGCAACCTGGAGCCCCAAGCGTGTCTTTCCGCCTCCACCCACGCCGGTTAAAGTCATCAGCCGCGACGAACCGATCAGCCGTTTAACTTCAGCAATCTCACGCTGGCGGCCGATAAAACTGCTTACCGGGTGAGGCAGGTTGTGGTGCGGAACGGCGGCGGTACCAGACAAACCTAATTCCCCCCCACGTGCAAAGCGGATGAAGTTTTCGCGATCTTCAACGGGAACTCCAAGCTGATCCAGCAGCAACTCCGCCAGCTGTTTCGACGGGCGCATTTCATCGGCTTCGATTTTGCGGATGGTGATCGGGGCGCATCCGACCCGCTGAGACAACTCCGCCTGGGTCAGGTCCAACTCCCGGCGGTGATGCCGAAACCATTGGCCGAAAGTCTGCATTTCACCCATACCGCCTGCTTTCCAAAAGGCCATCGCTTTTAGTATCTTTTATTATATCGATAATAGCCTTATTTTCGCACCCGCTTTTTGATTTAATGGAGTTACATTTCGAGACCAGAGAAAGAAGAAAAATTTCTTATCTGGACAAACCCATAGGATAGAAAAAGGAGAAAAACATGTTCAAGATTTCGGACCGTCATGTTGTTTGGGGTAGTGCTCATCCTGGCGATCGGGCTGGCAACGGCCGCTTTCATCAAGGCGACATCCTCCGCGGCCTCTCCTAGCATTTCTGCCGCAAAACCCGAGGCGGGGAGTGCCGCACTGGCGCCAAATTCCGCCAGTCCGAACGCTGCTCATAGTGCCACCATGAGCGAGCAAACGATCAGGCGCATGCTTGACCAGGCGTACAACCGCCACTGGGATGCGAACGGGCAATTGCTGCTTAGCATCCTGAATGGACGGTATGAACGCCGCTGCTGCGGCTTGCCGTGGTGACCGGCTGATACCGTTGTGCAGCCAAACCTGGGATGAATTTGCGGCAAATCGATCGAGCTCACCTGCTCTCCTCCTCTTGAGCGGGTGAGTTCGATTTAATACCATCCCCATTCTCTCCATCTGCTTTACGCTTCTCTATTGACTGGACGCCCAATGTAACCGAAAGGACGAGGGGAATCACAGCCGCAATCCCGGAGCAGCAAGGGGAGAGCCCCGATCAATTGCCAAGTAGGGAACGACCAGGCGATAATCGAAACAGCGGTCACAGTGATGAGAATATTCCTGGCGAGATGCATGTCCTTCACGACGAATCGAATGAACACCAGCAGGGCAGCCCCGACCGGAGAGATCACACTGATGCAGCATATCGTGATAAAGAAGAGGGGATGGTTTCTCCGAATTCCATATTCACTCCCGAGCGCACACATCCCTGTCCCGCTCCGTCAAACCATCAAAGCCAGGAAACGCTCAAGCTCCCAGGTGACCGCCTGTCCGGCGGGCGCGACACGGCGTGAGACGCCGATGTACTGGTCGAAGCCGTGCACCGTATCGGGGTACTCCAAATAGACCGATGTGACCCCGGCATCGCAGAGCGCCCGGTGCAGGCGACGGCCATGGGAGACATCCACCACAAAATCCTGTTCGTCAATGACCTGCAGCGTGGGCGGGCAGTGCGGTCCAACATGCTGGAGCGGGGAAGCCAGGCGGTAGACCTCGGGAATCTCCTTGAGCGTTCCGCCCAGGAGGTTCACCAGCAGCAAGGCGCCTCCCGGCATGTTGGCGTAACGGTACTCGGGAAATGCCCGCATGCGGGTAAGCAGCCGGTTGAGCGGAGTCTTGTTAAAAACCCGCGGGCGTAACGCCTCCGGTATTTGGGAGGAGGTTTGGGGCTGTTTGGGATTCGAGAGGCCATATTCCGAAAAAAAGGCGCCGAGGTCTGTTATCCCGAACATCGAGACCACCGCCCGCACCGACATGTCAGCAATAGGACTCACTGCCTGGAAGGCCGGGTGACCGGGCGCGTAGGCAGCCAGCAAGGAAAGGTGCGCCCCGCCCGAGACCCCCATCAGCACGATGCGATGAGGGTCAACCTGGTAACCCGGGGCATGTGCTTTCAACCACAGGATAGCCTGCTTCACGTCGCCGAGCATGCGCGTCAAATCCGCGGCTGGCGCGAGGGAGTAGGCGACGTCCATGATGACGTGCCCCTGGTTTGCCAGGCGGCGGAACAGCGGTCGGGTCAGGAAATCCTTATCCAGCGCCTGCCATAATCCGCCGTGTAGGTAAATGAGAGCCAACCCAGTGCGGGGCACCTCCTGCGGCGGCTGCCAGATATCGCACAACAGGCGTTCATCCGTGGAGCCGGAAGCGCCCAGGTCCACGTCACGCTGACCGGGGACGGTCGGGGAGGCTGGTTGAATTAACTGATAGCGCTTTGTCCCCAAGCGGGAGCGCAGGTCCGGCGGGGATGCGCTGTTCCCAACCCGCGCCAAAAGCCCGGGTCAAGCCATCCTGCCGGCGGGTGACGATCAAAATATGACGGAATTCAAGGGCGGCACCGAGCAGACCGGCAACAAGGGAATAATAGTCCCGGGAAACAACTCCAAGCACGGCGCCGAGAATTCCCGCCATAGCAAGGAAGGGTGCCCAGGCGCCTGCCCACAACTTTGGCAGCCAGACCACCCCACCCCAGATCCCCCTGGGGGACTTGATGATTGTAAAGAGGCCGAAGAAAAGGCTGATGGTGCCCAGGATCCAGGAGAAAATTTCAAACAGGAACAGCATTTATTTGAGCCACTCATACCCGCAGAAAAGACACTGCGGTTTATGCATGGACAACATGCTGCCACATTGAGGACATGCCCATTTTATATTTTCGGCGGCGACGAAATTGAGGATGCCGTCTGCCCGGATGCTTTCCAGATTCTCCAGCACGGACGTGCCATAGCGGGTGCGGTAGCGCTTGTCCAGGTGCGCCAGGCGCGCGCAGGGATACTCGCCGCATTCGAAGCAGTACTCAAATTTCCCCACCACCAGTTTTTCACAGTTCTTGATCTTGCATTGCAGACAGGACTTTGATTTGGTCGCATCGTCCCCGCGGCAGCCCGGGCAGGTCACTTTTTCCCGAGAATACGCCCGGCACAGGCGGCAGTCGATCCCGCACGGGGCGATCAGGGTTGGGTCGGTGGAATTAGGGATATTTCTAATCATTTCAATTTCCTAATAAAATCTCAACGGGAAATTCTCTTATCAAATACCTTTACCTGGCCTTCCACAAGCCGGCATACTTCTTACGGAATTTCAGGTCGGCTTCCGTCTCAATCAATTCCAATGCTTTTTCCCTGATCTTCTCATCCATCACCGTCTCGTACAAGTTCCGTAAGCCTTCCTGGATGTCATAGCGGATCAGGGTGCAGTTCTTTTCCGAGATGCATTCGTTGAACCTACTTTCCAGAAGCTCCACCAGCAGTTTCTGTTGTTTGTTCCCGGCCACGCCAACCTTCCAAAGCGCTTGCATGGTGTGCCGGGCGGTGACAAACCTTTCATCCTTCGTGACCGCAAGCAGGGCGGGCAAATCCTTGAGCATGCGTCCCTCAGGGTCACTTTTAGCGAGGTTGCACAATACCTGGGCAGCAATCGCGCGTACATGGTTGTCCTTGTGAGTTAAGCGGGCAAGCATATCGTCCCACACTTCGTATGCCCAGTCCACCGGCTGGTCGGTAAGTTCGAGGACAGCCAGGAAGGCTTGGTACTGGACCTGCCGATCAGTTGACCAAAGTTCAGCAAAGGTCTTCTTCGTTTTAGCGTCCATCTGTTTTTCCTTTCGGGAAGATCCGAGGATCTGCCACAATCCGAACGCCTACATTCTAACCTACATCATTTTCCAGTGTAACGGCTGAAGTCGTTACACCATATTTTCCATCCAGAAGGACCAAAAGCGTTACACCAATTTTAATCCAGGTCTGCGCGGGTGACCCCCTCACATTCCAGGACAAGATCAGGCCCGTAGGCGAGGGCGGGAGTCTGGAATCCCGACGGGGCGCTGCCGCCCAAAACTTTTTTGACCACCGCCAGGGCTGCCCTCGTCGTCCACACCAGCCCGGCTTCGGGGCCATGCAGACGCGCTGCAGCCCTGCGCCCCTGGTCATCCTGCACCTCGCCCCAAACGTGCGTTACGGTCCGGGCGCGGCGTTCTGCATTCGGACCCGGCTGCACGAAGCGATTCAGGATGCTGCGCATGAAGGCGGTCTTGAGGATGGGACGAAAGTAAACGAAAGCGCCCAGCAACCAGCGCGCCGCCAACGGCAGCACGGAGTAGACTTCGATGTTGGGGATGCCAGTGCTGTAATACGCGGTGAAGACATCCCCCCAGGTGAGGCGACCCGCCAGTATGGGACCCTTGCCAAAATCGACCAGGCGTGTTTTTTGAACCCGGTCAGGGCGTTCCAGCTTACCATTCCTGCGGACCCAATTGCCATAGGGGATCAGCTCAATCGAAGTGCGCTGGGTGCCCGGGGGAAGCCCCGCCGCGCCTTCACCATGAAATGCAAGCGTCAACCGCGTGGCGGAGGGCAAGCGCTGCTTGAGATGGACGGCGAGGCAGTCAGTGGGTACCACGTCAAAGCCCGCCCCGGGTAGGATCATGACCCCGCGCGCTTTGGCTTCCTCATCCCGAGCGGCGAGGGCGGAATAGACCGGTATCTCGCCGGTCAGGTCCAGGTAATGAACACCAGCGCGCAGACATGCCTCCACCATTGGGCGGGAGGTGTGCAGGTAGGGGCCGGCGCAGTGCAGCACCATGGGCATGTCCTTAAACATGCGGTCCAGCGCTGCGGGATCATCGAGGCTGGCAACCCGGCATTCAATGCCCAGTTCCGCAGCCAGGGGTTCGAGTTTACGCGCGTCCCGCCCTGCAAGGATTGGGCGGAGGCCATATTCCAATGCCAGGCGGGCGGCTGCCTCCCCTACATAACCATTAGCGCCGTATAACAGGAAAGAGGTAGACATGGATAACCATTCTTTTTAGATCACTTCAGATTTAGACCGGACGGGATACTTGAAATGAGCCAGCCTAAAATGGGAGGTCTAGACGCATGTGGCTGGCTCACAGCTTGTCCCTAGCTGTAAATTTATCATACACCGCGGGGAGCTGAATGCCGAAGCGCTCACAAAGCAGCTTCACGTCGTGGTAATCGTTATCGTCCAATTGATACCCGGAATGGAATTTCACCATCCATTCCGCGCTGATGCAATTTCACAAGGGAACCATTGATCGAACCGGTTCCTTTCCACGAATCGAATGGGTACTTGACTCCATAGATATTATTCCCGGACTCGTCAAAGGTGCAGGAATGGATGTCGAATAAATGCCCATGGTCGTCGCTGAGGACGAAGTTGCATTCCCAAGTATCGCCCCAGGGAATCTCGTGCCAGCCCTTGGCTGCCAGCAAGGCACGAATCCCAGGCACATCCTTGTGCAGCACTGCAACATCCAGGTCCGCGTGGAGGCGTGTCTGCTCCCCAAGCAGGGCATCCACTCCCCAACCGCCGTCGATAATCACCTCGATCCCGTTCTGGTCGAGGAGTTTCACCATCCGGATGACGTCCAGGGCGGTCATTTCAGGAGTTCTTGTTGTTCATTGAACCCGACGGTACGCGGGTTGCCCCGGAGATACCAGGAGCGATCCTTGATGAGCAGTACGATGGGGACGAGATTAACCGCCAGGATGACCAGGTCGGACAGCCCGAACTGGTCAAAGAGGCTCAGGACTACCGTGAGAGCCAGGAGCGCCAGCACAAGGAAATACGCGATGCGACTGCGTTTCACGAGCAGGAAAAACAGCCCGACCAGGATGGCGGCGGTAGAAAAACTCAGCAGCGCCATCCCTCCCTTGAGCAGGGGCGGCACAGGAAGGCCGGGGTGGGCACTGGCAGCAATGATCGTTCCGAAAACCAAGCCAGACGAGGGCGTTAACTAAAATGAAGGTGAGACAGATCGAGACGGAGCGAGGGCGATCGGGCATATGTGCTGCTTTCGGGATATTACCTAGAAATCCATCACGCTGTCCAAGCCACGGTGAAGTCCCACCAGGCTACCGACCTTGCGGATCGCCAGGAGAGACCCATTGATATACGGTTCGGCGCCTGTGCCCGAGTCGTGGCGGATGGTCAGTTTCTGGTCGGGCATGCCGAAGATGATCTCCACCGAAATGGTGTACCCGGGCAAACGAACGGAATGGACCTGCGACCCCGCCAGGTTCACCCCGCGCGCCTTAACCTCCCCCTGGGTCTTCTCCAGCGGGACGGTCAATTCCGAAGGGCGGATGGCTGAAAGGCGGTGAGCCAGTTCGCGGGCGGTCCCGCTGGGCGCGTCCTTTTTGGTGTCATGGGCGTAGTCGATGATCTCCCACTGCGGGATGAGCCTGGCTGCCATCTCGGAAAACTTCTGCAACAGGACCACGGTCAGGGCAAAATTGCCGACTGCCAGAACCCCGCGCTGGCTCTTTTCCGCGGCGACCGCGATCTCCGCATAATCTGCGTCGGTCAACCCCGACGTGCCGATGACAACGTGCGCTCTTTGGTGCAGCGCGGCCAGCACGTTGGATTTTGCCACATCCGGCTTGGTGAACTCGAAAAACACATCACAGGGGTGCGCGAGCGCTTCCGGGGCAGTGGCGTACACCGGGCAATTTAGAAGCGGTTCACCCAGCACCGCCCCCAGGGCTTGCCCGGCACGTGAGCGGGATACCGCAGAAACCAGGGTAAGATCGCTGGATTTGGCAATGGCAAGCGCAAGGGCCGAGCCGGCCCATCCGGTGGCGCCTGCCAGACAAATTCTAATTTTCATATTTTTTCTCCTGCAACTATTATCCCTCAAATTACCCAGAATGGGTCTCCGCGCGCTGATACCTGAGCAGGACAACTCCCGAGCCGAAGGTGTGGGTCTCGACGTGCTGCAGGCGGACACTTTCATCCAGGGATGGGAACATCGGCTTGCCTCCGCCCAGCAGGATCGGACGGACATAGAGGCGGTATTCATCGATCAAGCCGAGATGCATGAACGAGGCAGCCAGCCCCGCACCCCCCACGCTCATGTCCCCGCCCGGCTGCGCCTTCAGTTTGTTGACATATGCGGCGATATCCCCGTTGAACAGTTCTGAATTCCAGCCGACCTCCTTGAGGGTCGTTGAGAACACAACCTTCTTCATCGCCTTCCAGATGCGGGCGTATTCGACCACGACCCCTGGCGCGGAGGGATCCTCATCTGCGGTGGGCCAGAAGGCCGCCATCATCTCGTACAGCCTGCGGCCGTAAAAGTTGAGGTCGATCTCCTTCTCCAGCTCGTTGAAATGGGTGTGTAATTCGTCGTCAGGAACGGACCAGGACAAATCTCCATCCACGCCCTCAATGAAGCCGTCCAGGGATACCGACAAGGCATAGATTATTTTCCGCATTTTTCACTCCTGCCATGGTGTTATGGAAAAAATGCTGCTCACGGGACAAAGATAGCTGCAATAAAAGACTTTATTCATCGCGGCCTCAACGCGCGTGCATCATGCTCCAAGTGCTGCGAGGTTACATACTCCAGCATGGTTGGATCGAAGCGGGCGATCAAAAGGCGCGACTCCGCTTCGAGCACACCACCGTGATAACTTTGAATATGACGGCGAACATAGGGGTTATGAGTGATCGTATTTTGAGATTGCACCACGGCATCATGCGCGGCATAGATGATGTGAGGCACGTCGGCCATCACCGCCGCCCCCAGGCACATGGGGCAAGGTTCGAGCGTAGTGAAGAGCAGCGCGTTGGCATAGTTTTCCCATAGGGCGACTCCCCCGTCCAGCAGCGCGTTCAGTTCGGCGTGCATGAGCTGGCTTTGCCTGGCTTTATGCCCGGCCCGGCCGCGGGATACCACCTTGCCATCTATGACAATCACTGCACCGATAGGCAATTCCCCAGCCAACCCGGCCAGCTCCGCTTCGGAGAGGGCTTCACGCATGAATGCTTCCAGGTCCAGGGATGCTGCAAGCGGGGCGAGCACATCATACCTCACGAGTTCCTCACGGACTGTCCTGTTTTCAGCACCTGAACCAGTACTCATCTTATTGTCTCCGGTTAAAGGGGGGCATCAGTTACCATGGTCTTCCACAGCAGGCAAGGTGTCTGCAGCGTGGGTGCCGAGCAGAGCGGACAGGGCTGCCATGAAATCCTCGCCGTCGTAGAGAAAGCCCTGCTTGTCGGTACCCGCCAGCTTCCTGACGCGCCAATGCTTGAGGACGGGGGAGTAAAACAGGGCGCGGTTCTCCATGTTCAAATTCATCGCATTCCCCCATTGCATCAGGGATTTTTTGATTATTTCCATGTTGAATTCCCCGGGGGCGAGAACGTTGGTTTCGACACACCAATATAAAAGAAAAATGCCCGGATGGCGCTGGTGTTTTGCTTCAGCTTTCTCCAGTGCTCAAACTTTTCAGGGCTCAAATTTTGCGCCCGCCGCTCCGCCAGGGCGGTGATGACAGCGGGAAGAAAAACGCCGACAAAGACAAGCGCCCAGAAGAGGATCGTGGAGGAAAAGATAACCTGGGGAGCAAAGGCAAATCCCACCGAAAGCGCCACTGCCATCGCCGTCAGCGGGAGGCAGGCAAAGAGCGGATAACGGAAGCCGCTGAGATTCGCTTCCCTGGCAGCCCTGGCAAAGGTCCAGACACCAGCCAGGAACCATAAGACCGACAGAAGAATTGTAAAGGGGTCAGGCAAGGGAACTCCTTTCCAGATCGCTGGCAATTTCAACCCGATCCAATATTAACTGCCAAAGCAGCAACAGGCATTTTACGTCAGTTTTCCATAATTAAATATTCTGGAAAACACCAGGGTATCCACCAGGATGGCTAATGCAGTTCCAAGGGCGTACATGACATAATCGAGCAAGTCGAAGGTGGAGCCCAGGACCGGCAGCCCGAAATACTGGCAGGTTTCGGCGATGGAAGGAGCCAGGAATACAACTGCCGCCTTCACCTCCCACCGCCCGAGGATGGGAAGCTGTCGTTCCGGGAAAAATAAAAGGAAATAGAACCCAAAGGGGAGCACGAGGTCTGAAAAATAGCTGAAGTAAAGGTGTTGGAGGCCTTCATTTAAATAACTTTCGACTGGAATAAGATGAGCGGAAGCGATCAGGAGGATGATGGAAAGGGAGACAATCTTTCGCAGGGGCAGACGGGTCAACTTATCCATTTCTTACCGCCTCCTTTCGCAAATGCGCCAGAGTTTTCACCCCCAAGCAAGGTCGCGGAGAACATAGTGCGCTCTCCAGGCACTACGGCAACCACATCGCCTGGTCAATCGAACCGCCCACGCTCCCCATCAGCCGAGTTGTGAAATCCGGGAAAGCGGCGGAATACAAGGACCCGTCGTCCAGGACAATCAGCAACGTTTTCCCATCGATTGGATCCCAAATCATTTGACTCACGAATCCGTCCAGAATGGTCTGCCAATCCGCGGCAGACGACTTGACAACAACCCGACCGACCTGGTTTTCGATGACCTCCCAAGCCTGGTACCCGTTCATGGATACTGCCGGATCGAAGGAAGAATCGGGCACCGGCGCGGCATAACGTGCAGAGCCGTCGGAGGAAACCAGCCCAAAGGGGTAGGCGAAGAAAAGCCTGCTTTCGGGCAGCCAGGCGATCTCCCAGGAGCGTTCGGGGAGCACCCGGATGGGTGTGGTTTGACCAGGAAGGAGGAGGAACGTGCCTTCTCCCACCGAGTTCGCGCATCCCGGCGCGCCGGAAAAGAGCAAGGCTCCATTCTGTGGGGCGCGGTCTATAAAGGAGTAGAAACTGAAATTCATAATTAGGGTGGACGCCCCGCTGGAAACATCCACGCTGCGCAGGTCCTGTGAATTGCAAGTCGCGTTGTCATCGTAGGTGATATAATGCGAGTCGTCCTGCCAGGCGACAAAGATGGGACGGTCGCTTTTAGTCATGGGCAAGGAATTGATCTTTTCATCGGCGAGGCGCACCGACCAGACGCCATCCATGCGGTTGGCGGGTCCGATCGCCCCTCCAAAGGGCGGAACCCAGCTCACGCCGTAATTGAGGATGTACTGCCCGTCTGGTGACCAACGCGGCAGGATCGACTGGGAGGGGCCGCTGGTGAGCTGTGTGGTCTGATTCGTTAGCGTATCGTACAGGTAGAGGTCGGATGTGGGGCCATTGATCGCCCCGACGAATGCCAGCAGCCTGCCCTCACCCGGCTGCCAGGCAAGGCTGTCGTAATAGCGGATCGCCAGATAGGCCATCCCTTTTGCGCTGGCCGGGTCACTGTAGTCTTCACCGGGTGCAATGCTGATCAGGTGGGCGATTGTTTCCGTTTCCCCGCCCGGGATGGTGATGATCACCAGGTCGAGCCCAAGGTCATTCTGCACCACCACGGCGAGGCGATCCCCTGCCGGGGATACTGCATTGCGCAAGTCGCCCTGGACCTGAATCTCGGTCACGAGGGTGGGGAGGCTGCCATCGGGGTTGCTGATCCAGACTCCCGCCTGTCCCTTGAAGAGGATATGGGGGCCGTTGACGTTCAGGCTCGGAGCAGGCGTGTCCGTGGGAACCGGCGGGGCGGGTGTGGAAGAGGGTGTGACCGGTGCCTTCGTTTTAACTGAAGCGGGCTGCGAAGAGACCGGGGTGAGGGTGTCGAGCGCCTGCGGGGAGGGCGGAGAGAAAAGCCAGCAGGAGGAAGCCAAAAGCACGATCAAGAGCAGGCCGAAACCTTTTAGCAAATGAGCCATGAACGACCTCCCAAGAAAATTGGCGCAAAAACCGGGTATTGGAAATTATCCGGGGTGGCTATTTGCCTTTCCAGTTGGCAAGCACCACGATAAACATGGTCAACAGGATCAGGCCCGATGTCCAGAGGATGATCACCGAGGCGGTATTGGCTGCATCACTTGAGAGGAAGCGCGCTCCCACCCCCTGGAGGAGCCAGGTGAGGCCAAAGACCACCAGGAATAATTGCCCAAGTGTTTCGGTGACCTTCACGGACTGCCGGAACCTTGGATTGATGAACACTTCGCTCAGCGGCCTGATCTTCATCCAGCGCAGGAGCTGTTTGTTGAAAAGTGCTAGCAGGATGATAAGGAACCCAATGAGGGACAAGATAACCATTACAAGGGGGTTGGTCGGCATGCTGCGCCTCGTCGCTTTAGAATTCAATGGGGGAAGGAATTATTGAATAGATGGATCAAATGTGTCAGGTTATTCGTATCATCCATTAGTTTGTCTCTGCTTCCGTCGGGAAGGGCGGGACTTAATAATCATGGTAGCACAAATACCGGGAAAACGCACCGCTTAAATCAGCAGCGACACTGTTCAGGCGGAGGGGGCTTCGAGCGGTGGATCCAAATAATCCCTTAACCGCAGTTGACTGTCATGATCGGTAAGGATACTGCCGGGATAGAGGAGGTAATGGGGGGATCTTAGCATGGGTCCCGACATGTGTGCTGCGCAGTAAACGCAGCACGCCGGATTGCGAAACCTCCACCTGCCGCCTACTGGTGCGGGTGGAAGCAGTTTTTCAAAGTGCTGCCGGTTTGACCCTGCCAGCGCCCACAGCGAATCCCCGGGAAATAATTTTCCCAATGCCGGGTCAATCATGCTCCACACCAGTGTGAGTGTGCCTGCGTCGTTGTAGAGGAACCCCTGGTCGCTGAAGCCGGCATGGTACGCGTATGGCTGATCGAAGACATTGTCTCTGCCACAGCGCTTGCATTTCAGAGATAGAGATATATTATCGGCCATTCGAAATCGCTTTCCCAAACGTCACTCTCTCCATTTTCACCCTATTGCAGCACATCATTCAGATAATCAAGAAAAGGTTTCATCGCCCGGAATACAGTGACCACCTGTTCAGGGAAACCGGGGGAGAGGACCTCCTGGTCGGGGAAATAATGCAGGACGGTCACCTCCTTAAGCTGCAGAAGATCGATATCTGGGTGGTTCCGGTCGTAGCCTTTCGGGGCGGTTTTAAGTCTCTCGCCGGAGATCTTTCCAAAATTTTGGATGAACGTCCTGTTGCCCGTGACACTTTTAAAGGCAGCTGCATCCCGCGCGATCGCCTGTCTGAACCGCGCCAGCTGCTCAGGGGCGGGCATATGAAGACCGCCCGCCACCAGGGTTTGCCCGTGCGGCGCCAATGAAATGTAGTATCCCTGGTGAGTCGATTTCTTTCCACCGGGGGCAATGATGGCCGAGAGGCTGGTATTGTACGGGGTTTTATCCTTCGAGAAGCGGATGTCGCGGTAGATGCGGGTGACACATTCTTTAGCAGTCAACCCCAGCAAATTGTCAGAGGATCGAAATGTATCGATCAGGTGATCGATGAAGGCGTCAAAGGTCTGGCGTGCGGATTCATATACCGGGCGGTTCTTCTCGAACCAATCACGGGCATTATGCCTGCCCAACTCATCCAGGAAATTGAGGACCGGGGAAAAATTGAAGGTTGGATTCATGGTCATTTTCCTTTCCAGGTGTCTCTTACCCAAAGGTTATCGATCGAGTGGTTTTCTCCGGTGGTCGTCTGCTGACACTTCGATGGACTCGACACATCAGATCGCTTACTTCATTGAACACCTTATGAGCTGTGAATCTTCAAACTCATGAGGCAAGCCGCCCGAAAGGTCAGGCCGGGTATCTCTGGGTGTTAATTTATATTTTTCCTTTGCTCCTCACCCGGGATGGCTTCAATCTATTTTGGTCGCCTCAACAGGCTTGCCAACCCCAAAATGATGCAGAAAGCTGCCAGGTGGTACAGGCTGGAGTGAGGACCAAGGTCCATAATTGCCAGCCGAAACCTGCCAATGAGCGTATCTCTCAATCCAACCGGGAAGCCGGTGATTATCGTCAGGTAGGCAGCGAGGATTAGGCACCCGGAGGCAATGTAAATGATCGCGGCGACCCGGTTTGGGGGGAGCCTGATGAGCAGCATCCAGGCGAGGACAAGCATCACGACAGCCTGGAGGAGAGGCACGGCAGCCCGGAACAGGTAGGCAGGAAACACCTGGAACGTGCTTTGTGCCCGCTGTACCATCGCACCCAATGCCCAGTCCGTCCCCCAGGCGATAAGGAGGGAAAATAACAGTACGCAAACAGCGACCAGGGTCGGATTTGGAGTTCGTGACCGGATCATTAGTGCCTCCTGATTCCCGCCTTCATCTTTTCAATAATTCCTTCAATGCGCCCAACAACAGTTGAATATTTTCCACGCTCGAGGAGTAGCCCATTAAACCAATGCGCCAAACCTTCCCTTTTAATTCCCCCAGACCACCGGAAATCTCGATGTTGTACTTTTCCAGGAGCTGCCTGCGGATGGAAACGTCGTCTGCATTTTCAGGCACTCTCACCGTGGTAAGGGAAGGAAGACGAAACTGCTCCGGCACAAAGAGCGACAGCCCGAGATCTTCAAGACCATTCCAAAGGATCTTTGCGTTTTCCAAATGCCGGGTTATCCTGTTGGTTAGCCCCTGTTCCTGTATGATCCGGAGACTTTCGTGAAGGGCGTAAACAAGCGCGCTGGAAGCGGTGTGATGATACATGTGGTCCGCTCCCCAGTATTTCATCAGCCGCTGAATATCCAGGTACCAACTGGTTACCGGTTTCGCGCGGGATCCCAAGATCTGTACCGCGCGAGGGCCGAACGTGATCGGGCTGAGCCCCGAAGGACCACCCAGGCATTTCTGAGAACAGGAATAACAAATATCGATCTCATTTTCATCCACCTGAACCGGGACACCGCCAAGGGAGGTGACCGAATCGACAATCAGAATGCCTCCCTGCTGATGGACAATATTGGCAATTTCCCCGACCGGCTGCAACACGCCTGTGGAAGTTTCGGCTTGCACGATACAAACGATGCGGGCAGATTTTTTCCTTAATGCGGCGGCGACCTCGTGGGGGGAAATGATCTCCCCCCATGGTTTCTGCAGAGTGGTCACATCTGCGCCATGGATCCCTGCCATTTCCGCCATCCGGTTCCCAAAATATCCGACGACACCAACCAGAACGGGATCACCGGGCTGGATACTGTTGGCAATGGCGGTTTCCATGGCTGCCGAACCGGTGCCGGGGACGGCGAGAGTCACTTCATTACTGGTCTCAAAAACACTCCGCAGCAGGATCTGAATTTCGTTCATCACTTTCAATAATTCCGGATCGAGATGCCCGACCGCCTGCCCGGAGAGGACTTTCAAAACCCTGGGATCAACCATGCCTGGTCCGGGACCGAGCAGGATGCGGTTTGGATTTTTTGCCTGTGCAATATTATTCGACATATGATTCTTGTCCTTTATTTCACGATGATATTCCAAACGACGGTGGGGATGGGGGAGAATAGGTAAATTGTATTATACCCATCCATCCCATGAAAAGCTGCCTTAGATTCAATGAACCCAATATGTCAGATATCTTATCGCCTCCCCGCTTTCCCGCCGCCGCGGATGACGGCGAAATATAATCATTTCCCATGCCAACATGGAACATCAATATGTACACAACCCGGTTCCGCAGAAACTTTGGAATGATTGTCTAGGGAAAGACACCAGGTTCAAATGTGATTATTGGATGGTTTTGGATAATCTGGTCAACTTCTTCCCATCCCTCCAAAAAAGCATAGTTGTAGCGTGCTGGGAGAGCGAACACATAGCCTCTGTTCCGACCCAACTCAAGTGGACCGATCGGAGCAGCGCCTATGTGCCACTCCCCTTGCTGAAGCCCATCCCATTGCGCAAGGGTAAATACCATTATAGGGATATCCTGACGGGGCTGCTGCGCCGTCGATTTTGGATCGACAATCGATATTAAAAGCCCGCGCTCCATGACACCATCTCCCAGATCGTTGCTTTTCAAACCTTCCCATTCACTGTTTCGAACGGAAAAACCCTCCCAGCTTAAAGGTAAGGATAAGGAAAAACCCAAATCTGAATTACGGTACTCGATCTGAGCTTCTAATTGAGGCGTAGAAGAGAAGGTCGGTGCATCTGAAGCAGACAATCCAGGTATCTTCCCACAACCATAAAGAAGGCTAAAGAATAAGAGAAGTAATGGTCGTAAATAAAGAATGTATTTATTCTTATGCATGTCGCTCATCCTTAAATTATTCGCTGCCTAACAGGTTGGCTCAGCGGCGGGCAGAAATGGCAAGACTAGTCAGGCGCAGAGCTGCAAGTGAATGCCTTCCCTCGGGACGGTGCAGACCTGCCAGTCCTCTGGAACCGATGCCAGCCAACCTACTCCTTGCGAAGCGGAGCTGGGTAGATCAATTCCCAAGTCGGTGCAGCAGGTTCCCAGCTTTTCAATGGAGCTTCCTTACGGGTGATACCTGTTCACAAACACCAAGGCTCATGGTGGTGGTGTTGGAGTGGTTGTGCAGAGTGGCGGCGGGGATGGAGTCGGCGCTAGATACGAAAAGGAATTGTTATCTTCCTGGCGTTCGACCACTTGACCGACCACATCTGCAAACGCCACATACCGCCCACTCGGCACGATACCCGCAAAATGCAATAGAATGACCTGGCCATGCGCAAGGCCTTCGCTCACTTGTTGGTGTTTGCCATTAAGATCAACCACAAAGGGTCCAGCGCTGGCGACGCCGATGTTTTCGACCACCACGCGGAGTTCATAAGGTGTATATGCCTCCACACAATTAGCCTGTCTTCCCTGCATTTCAACGTATATGAGTTTGATGATCAGATCAGGCAATAATGGAACTTCAGTGGCAGATGAGTTGATCGGGCTTGTGGGAGACGCAAGACTGGGAGTACATGCTGCTGTCACGAGGACTATTAGCATCAGAGCGAATTGATTTGTTGAGATTCGCATGATTTTGAAGAGCCTCTCGTCTGGGGCGTGCATGACTTAATGGCCGACCAATGGTTTGCGTTACTGTCTAGCGGGCTGGCATGGACAAGGCTTGGGAGTGTTGTCAGATGTCTGAAATAGTGTAATTTGCATCCCATCGGGATCCTGGAGTCGCACATTATTGTCACCCCACGGGGTCATGACAGGGGGATGAATCAATATCGCTCCATGTGCGAGTAACCGCTCGGTAGCCGCGTTTAAATCAGGCACTCGAAGTGCAAACCGAATCTGTCCGCTAATACGCCGCCCCACTTCGAATTGGTCAATCATCTCCGCCTGAACATCATCGAAAATCTCCAGGGTGGCGTTCCCCATGTTGAGGACGAGAGCCTGACCTTGCCCGTTGTTCCAAATGGCGGCAGGTTCAATTCCAAGTCCATTGCAATAGAATTTTACCAATCGCTCATAATCGCTTGTTGTAAGGGCAATGCGAAATTCGCGGATCGGATTGATCAGGCTTGGCATAGACATGTTATTAGGTAATCCTTTCATTGTTTATTTAATACTAAACTTATGAGCGCACCGAATTAACTTTATGCCAGCGCACAACGGTAAGCGTTAATGGTGGTGAGGGGGGCATGGACATTGCTTTGGGAGCGGGAAAAACCCGGATTCTGAGCAATGCTCGAATATGCCGCAGAATTCCTCCTTTTCAGTGCCCACTGAGCAGAAGATTTCGTCCCAGCCAGATTGTCCAGATAGGATACAAGATATAAGTACCGAGCCACCCAAAGAAGGCACCATAGAGATACCATGGCATGGATTCCATGCTGTCAATTCCAGCGAATATTCCTGGAATACCGAGCAGACCGATTGCCATGAATGCTCCTGCGATAACCCCGAAAATGACCAGGTTGTGAGGCAACGCTTCGCTGCGAAGAAACGAATAACAAAATGCCGCCAGCCATAAGCCGATCAGAGCATACCCGATGCCTGAATACCACCCAGCCAGCACAAAGTCTGTGAAACCGAAAATAATCAGAATCGATCCGATGATGGTGAAGATCGCGCCAACCACCACAAGAGCGAGCGCAATTTGACTCATCCCTGGTGTTTTGGCATGATATTCGGCATACAACATCCATGCCAGAACCACGCTTGAGATACCAATAACGCTGTTGAATACATCATTGATTCTGCCAAAGGACTGATTTACTGTATACATTAATGTGAGAAATATTATCGCAAGGAGGGCTGAAACGCCTGTAGCTATTGCAATCCAGCCTGTTGTTGCGGATGAGAAGTTATTTGTTGTCATGGGTTTCTCCTGGTTTACTTGAAATAGATTTCGCAATGTGCCAAAAAGGACACCTATCTCTTGCGAAGCCGCCGAACTATTCTTCGGAAAGAGTAATTTATAGTTCATACACTTTCCTCACAGTATATAATTTTTACAAAGGTTGGTCAACGACCATGAAAAAGCAATTAAAGTATGAACCAGGTTTTCTCAAAGATCTGCGGAGCGCTCTTGAAGGCAAGCTATTTGGTTTAGCGTATTGCGCTGGAAAATCATCGCTGTTGTGAGTAACCTGATTATCCTATTCCAGTCGTTCACGATTCACATTCCACCCAAGCTGCCTGGGATCACCCCGTCTCTTCCTGGTGCCGGGGTTTTACCCTCTTGATATATTGGTCGGCTTGTATTATACTTTGTTTAGTATAAACTAAACGTTCTAAACTAAGGCAGAAACATGGCAGAAGACCTGGTTCGACTCAAACAGAATTTCATATCGGGCTTGAGCAACATCAGCGGCTTTTGGGGCTTCCCCAAGGGCATGGGCGCTATTTTTGCGGTGTTGTACCTGTCCCCGGGCCCCCTTTCGCTGGACGAACTGGTGGCACAGACCGGACTTACCAAGGGAGCCATCAGCACAAACGTGCGCGGGCTTGCCCGAATGGGATTGATCCACCCTGCTGCCCAGTTGGGCGACCGCAAGGATTACTACGCTGCGGAAACGGATTTCTACCGGGCAGCGCGCACCATCCTGCTTGAGCGACGCAACAGCGATTTCGAGCGGGCGGTCGCCACGGTGCGGGTGTCGCTGAAAGAGCTGGAGTCAGGTGATCCCTCCGACGCGGAGCGAGCCTTCCTGCTAAAAAGGCTGCAGGTCATGCAGGATTTTTTCGACGCACTCGATTCCCTGGTCAATGCCGTAACCCGTTTGGATGGCCTGGGGCTGAAAACTGTCCAGACTGTCTTAAAAATATTGAAGTAATCCGGAAGTGCGGGTCTGCCTCGCACCCTTTTTACCGGGACGAAAGTCACCGGCCTGGTTCAAGTACCTGTTTCTTATTGGAAAGGAGTCCATATGAAAACCGTCGTTACAGGTGCGTTTTCTTATACCGGCAAGTACATAACACAGCGTTTGCTCGACCAGGGCGTACAGGTGCTCACCCTGACGAACCATCCGAACCGTCCGGATCCGTTCGGGGGCAGGGTGAAGGCGTTTCCGCTTGATTTCGATCACGAAGACAGCCTGGTGAGCAGCATGGCTGGAGCGGATGTGCTGGTGAACACGTATTGGGTGCGGTTCGACCGGGGAAGCGTTACGCAGGCGGGAGCGGTGGAAAATACAAAGCGGCTGGTCCGTGCGGCCCGCGCTGCCGGTGTGCGCCGGATCATCCACATCAGCATCACCAACCCCGCGTCCGATTCACGCCTGCCCTATTTCAGCGGGAAAGCCGCCAACGAGAAAGCAGTTGTGGAATCCGGGCTGGGTTACTGCATCCTACGCCCCACCCTGATCTTTGGCCGGGAGGACATCCTGATCAATAATATTGCCTGGATTCTGCGGCGATTCCCGTTCTTTCCCCAAATCGGAGATGGGCAGTACAGGCTCCAGCCTGTATCCGTGGACGACCTGGCGGAGGTCGCCTGCCAATGGGTAACCCGACCGGAGAACGCGATCCTCGACGTCACCGGACCGGAAACCTGGTGTTTTGACGACCTGGTGCAGCTGATAGGCCGGAAGATCGGCCACCCCAGACCGATCGTGCACTTCCCATCCAACCTGGCGCTGCAAGCCGCGCGCCTGCTCAGCCTGTTCATCAGGGATGTGTTGATCACACGCGAAGAAGTGCAGGGTTTGATGGCTGGCCTGCTGGTTTCGTCTGACCCCCCGCTCGGGAAGGAGAGGCTTTCCGACTGGCTGGAGACAAACCGTGATACCGTCGGAAGGAAGTATGCGTCCGAGATCGCCCGGCATTACCGATGACCCCGAGGGCGTTTCTGGAAAATTCAGGAAGTTTCTTTAGCAGGTGCCTCCATAATGAGGTAGCCTGCCGCGCTTGCTTCGGTGGACGCAATGCAGAAGATTCCTTGACGGATTGAGTTACTGATGCAGTGAGAGACTTAACGGCTGGTTTAACTGGCACTAGCGGCAACTGGTGAGTTATGGATTCACCTGAGGATCCATTTGGATTGCTTTACCCCTGACCAGTCCAACGCCGACAACGATCAGCCAAACAAAAATACTAAATACGATTAGATATGGCACTAAGAAAATTGTCAGCCCGTTTCCCAAAATGGGATAATTGCCGATCACACCTTGGTCAAATAAAATATCCTGAAAGAAATCCCATATGGTCCATAATGAACCTGCAATGCCGATGGGTACAAGGAAAATCCCTGTAAGGATCTTTGAAAATCTTAGATTGAATAGCCATCCTATGCAAAATGCCGAAAAGGCGACACCGATGATTGAGTAAACATTATTATGTACCTCTTGTCTCAGGGAGCCAACGACAAATACCAACCCTAATGAAAGACCAAGCAGGCTAAGGATAATTCGTGCGATTTTCTTTAGTAACATCTGAATCTCCTATGATATGTTTGGTAGTTATCTTATAGAGTCATTGTTGTTAGCGATTCCGAAAAGGCAAAAAACCAAACGGGTGCTTCGCCGCAATTGCTTCGATGCCAGGCGCATACCATCCCATGCTTTATGCAAGCAGGAGGTTTTTCCGATGATAGCGGGTGATGGCGGAGTAAATAACGATGCCGTCCACCAATATCAAGGTCATTATCAGGAACAGGAAGAGATGCGCAGCTCCCAATTGCGCGACCAACTGGATAATCATTCCTTTCCAAACTCCCGGCATAAAGGGACCAATAAAAAAAGCGGGAAGCAGAATGGGAAGGAAAATGGTCGTCACAAGCTTCCCCTGTGCTTCCAGGATGGTTTTGGCATAGAACGAAGAGCTTGTTCCCACGCGTGGCAACCAGGATGGAAAAAAACAGGCTCAATAAAACGGTGGCAACTGCGATCCCCGGCGGGTAAAAGGTAAACCTGCCATTCTCAAAGAAAAGGTTGATCACCACCAGTCCCAGCAGCATATTCGCCAGGGTTGCCCCCCAGCCGTATAGAACTGCCATGCCGATCTTCCCGAACAGGATGGCCCAGCCTGATACAGGTGTTGCCAGGAGGGGTTCCAGGGTGCCGCGTGTGCGCTCGCCCACGAAAGAATTAGGGCTGATGAACCCGGCGGCGATGAATGGGATCAGCACGGAAGAGGAAAACATCATGATTGGAGATCGCAGCCATTCGGAGCCGAGCCTTAAGGGTTCATATACGCCAAAGGCGGCGCAGAAGAGGAAAATGGGCCAAATTCCCACCATTAAGTGATGAGCTGAAAACAGCGAGGATCTAAGGTCTTCCCATTCCCTGCGCAGGATCACCAAAATTTGTGGTGTCAAAGTACCTCTCCCAACAAAAAGGTGCATCTGATTAAATTAGCTGGCGTTGCTCAGAGGACTCAATGATATCGATTCCTTATCACATAAAGATACATATGAATGGCAATTCAATTCGGTCCAGCTCTTGGGGAAAGCTGTTCTGCTGCGGCCGGGTCTGGCTTCACATATATTCGCGAATCCAATGTGGGTGATATTGTGATTGTTATTCGCATTGTCTCCCTTTATAAATAACCGACCTACTCAGGTTCCAGATCAGCTGTATCAGCCAGGGCACAGGGTGAGATGTAACCGGCTTTTTGTCCTATACGGTAAACCATTTGGATCGACAATCTGCTGAAACCCAGGAACTCAGAGTTTATTAACGCCAGGGGTTAATCCCTGGGACGTTTGAACACCCATTGTTCTGCAGAGGTGAACCCGGCAAAATCGAAGTCCAAACTGGGCGCGCCTCCGGAAGTATGGATCCCTCCCAATAAACCAGAACGCGGTGAAACAGTTACCAACTCCCACCCCTCCTCTCCCAACCTGGGGAGCTTCGCCGGTATATCTTCGTCCCAATCCGTTGCCTGGCAGATATCACTTTTTTTAATATATTCAAAAGATCGACTCCGGGTGATCGTCAGATACTCCCATTTTTGCATCCAAGCCTCCATGATTCTCTGTTTGTAATGGTATATTTATTTTCATAACTTTATAATAATTCTTACTTCGGATTAATTAATTGTGGCAAAGGGGATCAAGAAGTACCCGGCTTTTTGTCCATCATGTAAATGCGATATGTGCTCCAGCAAAGATCATCTTCTCTGCATCAAAGAGAATCATTTCACCACTTGTGTTTAGGGGGCCCATAATTTTCAACAAGGCTGTTATATATTTCCTGCTCTGAAGGTGCTATGCTGACGACCTGAAAGCCCAGGATATATTCGTAAGGTTCGATGGGGTCGGGCTGGCTCCACCTGACACGGGCAATCAAGACGATGTACCTCATGTCTCTTTCCTCAACGGCATATTCCAGGCGCAGGGTATAATCTTTTTCGACCGCCAGGTTCTTTGGGCTCTCAAGCCTAAAGCCTCCCAGGCTGATATCGGTCAGATACCCCAAAATTTCTTCCGTGTCATTATCCATGACACGCATATAATCCCCGCCTTTATGCCGTTCATCTTTTCTTCTCTCGGTTAACATACTCCCTCACTTTCAGCCAGAGTAAAGGGTATTGAGAAGTATCCGGATTTATGACCAAATCGGTAGCATGATGTTTACCGATTAATCTTATCTCCCTGGAAAGAATTTAAATCGCAAGCAGCAGAGCGGCTAGTGCCAGGAATAGTTGGGTGTCAGGCCGATAATTATGGAACGATCGTCCCGGACTAGGGATCGTTGTATCTAAAAAATACGGCATTCTCCTGAGACATAATTAAGGCAAACCTTACTGGATTGTGCAGTATCGATTCAATATAGGCTTTTGGAAATATCGTCTGTGCAATCGCAAAATCTTTAGCAGTGCTGGAAATACATGGAATTATTTCCCCCAAGATCAGATTCATATTGTTAACACTATCAAACGCGCCTCCTACAGACCGATCTACCTTTGATATTATATCCACACCCGGATAACAATTATCCAGGTATTGGTTCAACTCCAAGGATTTGGGCCCATTTTCGGGTGAAAACAATTTATAAACAAAGAGGGGGAAGGCCGTATAAGAACTCGTGTATGAATCGTGACTGGAAATAATGTAGAAAGAACCTGTGCCTCGTAAATTGATAAGTCCGGCTACCAGGAATATAAGTGCCCCTCCTGAACACAGGAAAATCAATTTCTTCCATGAACGCACAAGGAATATATAGAGAGGAACCAGGAATATTGCGAGATAAATATTTGATGGCCTGAAGATCAGTGTAAAAGCATATACAAGTCCTGAAACAAACATCTCGATCAATCCGATTGTATGTCGGCAGTCAAAGTGATTGAGCAATAATCCCAGACATATCAAAAAGAGAGCAGCAAAGATGCTATCAGTCATAACACTACGCGAGAAAGCACCCCCTACCAGATCGAATGAGAACAAAACGCCTGTCAAAACAGCTGCCAGGCGAGAGCGTTTTCCCAGGATATAAACAAAAAAACCTCCGGCTGCTGCAGTAATCAGTGATTGCAAGGATAAAAGGAAATATGGAGAATTAAAAGTATTCGTGATTGCATTTAACAGAGGGTATGGAAATGTTACCAGGGGAGAGATATATAAAGTGCGAAAAAAATCCCTTCCCAAATGTATATATAAATTTGAATCCGGTAAAAATGTATAAGAAAATAATATGATAAGGGTGATGTTTCGTAAAAGGAGTAATACCCCAAAAATCAACCCAATATTCGTTGGCGAGATTTTGGGAATTTTATGCAGGTTGATTAAAATTCTTTTCATAACCATCCCTGATTTTTAGAATAATTAATATCGAAGTTACAAAACCTAAGCCATCTTGACTGCCAGAATGCCCTGAACGACCCACAAGACAGTATCCATCACCCTTCCCAATTAATAAGGATTTATATGCAGACCGTCCGTTCCAGGGCCCGGGCTCGTCCGGCGATTTTTGTGGCGAGCCCAGGCGTGACGGGACTGGTAAATCCAATCATTTATTGCCGCAGTAGGGTGCCCTTGAAATTTCTGGGTACCACTTACAAGCTGGCTGTGCATCACAAGAGCGAGGGTCGGTGAACGCAGCGCAGTTGACACCCACCTGTGTGGGTGTTTCCGAGGGAACCAGGGTGGGGATCACCAGTACGCGCAGCTTTAGCGGGTCGCCGGAGGGGGTGCCCGACCCGGCCGGAACCCAGCAGCCTGCGTTGGGGCTGAGCATCAACCGGAACCATGAGGCGTCGGGGTTGCGCCCGTCGAGCAGATAAGGAGTGCCCATCATCGCCACACCGACGGGTCCATACAGCGGGCCAGGACCAAGGCGGCAGTTTGCATTGATGCTGGGGATGAAGGTGAAAGCCGCCGGGGTGGGAGTGTCGGTCGAGCCGACTGCGGTGGGCGTGGGGGTAGGCCCCACCGGGGTGGGGGTGAAGGTGGCGATTCCCGGAACGAGAGTGGGGCCAACCGGGGTGGGTCCAACGGGAGTGGGAGTGGGGCAGGTGCCATGCACGTCGGTGGTGAACCAGAACATCCCGGAGGCGGGACCGAGGGTGATGTCGTTGATGGGCGCCACCTTCCAGAAATAGACCGTGCAGTCGTCCAGCGGCTGTCCGGGTCCCCAACGGGTGGACGGGTTGCCGGTGCCGCCCGCCAGGCTGGTGTCAGCAAAGGTGGCGTCCACTGACAGATCGATGCGATAACCATGCGGCAGGCACGGCTGGGGGTACTGCCAGATGAGGGTGGGGTTGAGGTCGGTGATCACCGCGCCTGCGACCGGCTCAAGCAGGGTGGGCGCCTGCAGGTCGGCGGTGGCACACATGGGCCCGGTAAAAAAGTAATCGTTGCCAGCGATGGGTCCCATGGTGGTGTCGTTGATGGCGCGCACGGTCCAGGCGTATTCCTTGCCGGGGGCAAGCGGGCTGCCCGGACCCCATGAGGTGGAGGGGTTCCCGGTGCCGCCGCCCAGGCTGTCGGTGAAGAACGGCCCGGTACGGAGCCCAATGGCGTAGCCCTGCGGGTTGCAGGTGAGGTCGGGGTAGGTCCAGCTCAGCGTGGGCGAGAGCGAGCTGACAACCTCCCACATGGCGGGTCCGGTCTGGACCGGGGCCACCAGGGCGCTGGTAGCGCAGGTGGGCACCCCCGCGGGTCCGCACCCCGCCAGAACCAGCGGAATAATAATTGCTGCGACAAGAACAATACTCCATTTTGGCGTGGTATTCGAATTCATGCGTCTCCTCCTGATCCTATTAAATCATAAAATAGTATAGCATTTCGCGAATGAAGAAGCAACGACCTGAATTAAACCAGGAAACCGAAGCTGAGTCGCAGAGGCGTCATCGTTTTTGCTATAATACCGGGGGGAAGTTCGCGTGGGTGAGGCTATCGATAAAAGATGGTAAAGAGGAAAGCCTGGGAGGCACCGGACGATGAGGGTTACAGATGGAGAACTTGAAGGCCTGCTTCAGCAGGCAGGACCGCCAACCCTGGAGGGTCTCAACCTGAGCGGAGCGAACCTGGAAAAGCGGGATCTTAAGGGAGCCAATTTTAAGGGAACCGACCTTGTGGGAGCGAACCTGAGAGGCGCCCTGTTGAACGGGGCAGACCTTGGAGGCGCGTTCCTGAGCGGAGCGGACCTGAGCGAGGCTGTGCTGGTGGTCGCCATCCTCCGCGGGGCTGACTTAAATGGTGCCAACCTTGCGGGAGCGACGCTGAGCGGAGCCGACCTGAGAGGAGCTTTCCTGGCGGGGGCAATAATGGAAGGTGCGAACTTGAGCGGAGCCATGCTGGACAGGGCTGACCTGAGTTTTGCCATCCTAAAAGGAGCAAACCTGTACCAGGCCACTCTAGTGGATGCAAACCTGCACAAGACCATCCTGACGGCGGCGAACCTGCAGGGAGCCAGGCTGGAGCGGGCCAAATACTATAAATATACAAAATGGCCGGAGGGGATTCGACCCTGAGGCGGCAGGGGCGATCAAGGTGTAGTTTTTTAAATATTCAAAAGGGGAGAGCGAATTAAAATATCGACCTATTTCAAAAGCCATTCTTTTGCAGCCGCCAGGACTGTAAAAACGCGGGCATCTACGCCGCGATTTTGAGCCACCAGTTCCCCCAACCGTCCCGGGTCTTCCTGATCGGGTGTGCCAAGAACTGCGACCTTTATGCCAAAATCCATGAAGACCACCGCCCGTTTCCCGGCGAGGTACCGAGCTGAAAAGGACGGAGCTGTTTTGATGGCGCGTATATCGATCAAAAGCCTACTCTTCTTTGCTTTTCGACAGCTTTCGGCGAGCGCTTCGAACTGGGTGCTAACATCATCAAGTCCGCCAAGCCCGGTGTACTTTGCGACCAGATGGTCCGGGTGGTCAACAATTGTCAGTCGAAGATTCATTTTCCAGCTCCATAACGATAAGAACAATTCTTTTGATGAAAGTATTGGGGGCAATTTTCCCGCTATCCAGGATGTAACAGGTAAAGAAATTCAATTAAATTATAGCAATGTGCGGAAATAATACAATCCCCCCAATGAGATCGGGAAAGACTCCTAAAAAGCGCCCATGTTGGAATATGTGGGTGATTTTTCATGCCTGAATAGCCTGGCGAGACCCGTTCGCATTGGTCCATTTGCACCGAAAAAACGTTAGCCAAATATTGGAGTTGTTCATCTTACCCAACATCTCCAATATTGGAGATTGAAAGTCACCCTTCAAACTCGATGCGATCCACCTGGATTTGCGAGCCGTTGTAGTCAGGCACATTGCTCAGCAAAGTACCATAAAGATGAACGATATTGCCGCTGTCGCGCAATGATTGAATCTGCGCTCGTACTGTCGGGTCCATAGAATCGATGCCAAAATAGATTATCTGCCCATTAGTCCACAATTCAAAGTAGTCATCATACTGAGCACCGGGTTCGGTACTCTTGATGACGCCCCGCCAGTCAGCAATCGCTTCCGTGGTACCGGGTGGCATGTAACCTCCCGAGCCATCCATTCCTGCGCCGTCGCTTCCTCCTGGGCCACCTCCACTTGCTGCCGAGCCACACTCTGCTCGGAAATAGGCCCACTCGTCACAGGTGCTGCCATCCGGAAAAACACATACTCCGGATTGGCTGCCATCGGCAGCAGTACGAATTTCAAGTGTGTTGCCGTTCTGCTCGCAATAGACCGAGGCAGGATTTGGCATATTTTCCGGGGGTGTCGTGCATGCTGCCATTGCCATCAAAATCATTGTGAATGGAATGATCCTTTTCATTTTTTCCTTCTTTCTGTTATTCGATAATTTTGATTATTTTATTTTTCTTTGGTTTCACGTGACTTTACCCATGTCAGGATGATGCCGAAGATGATGGCAAACCGGAAGCTGGTTTCCCAGTCGACGGTGCTTTCGCCATGCCCGATGAGATTCCACAGAAAAGTCACAAGTGCAACAGTGACCAAAACTACTGCGAAAACGGTACCAAATTCAACGACCAGTTTCTTAATATTCATTTTCTCTCTCCTTTTTCGAACCCAACAGAATTATCCGAATGGGACTTTGTTTACTTACGTCATCTTAACAATAAATGCAATCCCTGTTACCACGTTTACCATATTACACAGAATGTGGACGATTATTCCAATGTAGATATTCTTCTTTTTTACCCCAAAGACCAATGGCAATAATCCCAGGGTTCTCGTGATGATCATCCATGGTTCCAAGACATGCTGAGCCGCAAACAGGAAGCTATGGAACAATGTGGCGAACTTCCCTTTCATTCTGGGCAACAAATGACCCCGAAAATACAATTCTTCAACCAACGGGGTCAAGATAGCCACAAAGATTGAAACCATCGAGTAGGTGACGATCAATGTTTTTTTGGAATAATTTGCATCCAATCCATAGTTGATACTTGGCATCCAGAAGAACAACTTCCCCTGCAGAAAAGCATCGACAGGCTTTAACAAAGTAAACATGGCGCCAACAGCAATAAATATGACGGATACCCAAACAAGGTACTGCCACCACGGGATCGAATTACGGAAGCTGATGATCCCCTGTAATGTAAAGCGACCCGCCTTCTTCTTCCCCTGAACTAACAGATATCCGAGCTCGACCGGAATAAGGATAAAGGCATATGCAAGGATTAATGCAACAATCGAGGGATATCCCATATTAGCGACCGGCTGTCGTGCAAGCAAGTAAAAACACCCGACCAGGATACCTGGGAGTAAATGGAAAATGATCGATCGGACCGTTGAATGTTTTTCGATTTGATCTTGTTCCATTTCGTTATCTCCTTATTGCCTGCATCGTAAAATTTTCAGATCATATAATATGATCTATCGTAATGACGACGTTGCCCTTTTTATGCCCTTGCTCAACATAGCGGTGAGCCTCGGCGATCTGGTCCAATGGATAGCATCTATCAATGACCGGTTTTATTTTCAGCGCTTCAATCAACTCTTTGAGAAAGACAAGATCTTTGGCTTTCTCGCGTGCCGGCCTCAAACCCGCAGCCGCAAACTTCACCTTTATGCTGCCGCTCTTTGCAGTCCATAACGCTTGAAACATAATTACCGGCGTAGGAACTGTCGTAAGATAAATGCCTTCATTCGTCAGCGAACCTTTGCACGCTGAAAACGGAAGCTTGCCCATCGTGTCAAAAATAATGTCGTAGCTCTTACTTTTTTCGGTAAAATCCTCACGGGTGTAATCGATCACCTGATCGGCTCCCAAAGATTTGACCCATTCCAAATTCGCGGTACTGCATACCCCGGTGACCTCCGCCCCGTAGTATTTGGCAAGTTGGACTGCCGCGGAGCCAACCGATCCGGACGCGCCATAGATCAGCACGGTTTGGCCACTCCGGATTTTGCCCTTATCTCGCAAAAAAGGCAGCGCGGTTAATGCTCCATTCGGAATGCTGGCTGCCTCCTGATAGCTCATATTGGCCGGTTTAATGGCTAGCGCAGCGTCTTCTGGCATGCATATGTATTCAGAGTACGCGCCAAAAAAGCCCATACCATATACCTGGTCGCCCTGCTTAAATCGGGTCACATCTCTGCCGATGGCTTCAACCTCCCCAGCCAATTCCTGCCCCAGGATCGGATGCCTGGGTTTCAAAAAACCATTTACACCTGGGGAACGTCTCATATCCGGGTCTTCTTTTACAACCGTAGTGGCAAATATATTTATCAGCACCTCATTCGCTTTCGGGGTGGGCTTTTCCACCTCCTGGAGATGAAGAACCTCGGGTGGACCAAATTTAGTGTATACAATTGCTTTCATAGTTATTCTCCAAATTTACTTTGATCGAGTCCTGCGGTGTCAGAGGGTAACCCTCATGCTCAGGCCCATTTCCACGCGTAACAGATCGTGATCCCATTGAACCCCATGCTGACCGCCAGCAGGAATTTGTCAAATAACGGTGGATAGGTGGGCAAGCCAACCAGGTTGAACAGGAAAAAGAAGGCGGCAACGATGATATTCGCCCAGCGGCTCACAGGCTGCGGCAATACCAGGTTCAGGAAAACCATCAGGATAGGCGTCAACATCATAACCGCGATCCCCAGCCAGACGAATTGGTTTACCTTCATATCCGCCAGCGCTTTTGCCATGCCGCCGCCATGGTAGATGCGCAAGACATCGCCATAAAGATAAATTAGCGTGACAACAACCCAGGTTGCGGAAAGAATGATTCTCGTGTCCAGCATGGTTTTCTCCTTCATTCTGTCACCGTGATGACGACGTTGCCCTTTTTGTGCCCCTGTTCAACATAGCGGTGCGCCTCGGCCATCTGTTCCAGCGGATAGACCCGGTCAATGACCGACTTTATCTTTCCCGCCTCAATAAGCTCTTTAAGCAAGATCAGATATTCGGTTTTTTCGCTTGTCGGAGATTTGACGGTCAGGTATATCCCCTTTTCCTTCAGGCAATTTTTACAGCGTGAAGCGGAGGTCTTGCCCACCGCGTCAAAAATGACATCATAGGTCTCACCGCTCTGGGTGAAATCCTCTTGTATGCGATCGATCACTTGATCGGATCCCAGAGAGCGTATCAGATCAAAATTCGAAGCGCTGCATACCCCGGTCACCGTTGCCCCGAAGTGGTGCCTGGCGATCTGAATCGCAAAAGTGCCGACACTTCCAGAAGCGCCATAAATAAGCACGCGTTGCCCCTTCTGGATATTTGCTTTTCCAAGAAGATCTAGCGCTGTCATACCCGCGATGGGAACGGCGGCTGCTTCCTCATGGGTCATATTCGCAGGTTTTTTGGCCACCACGCCCTGTTTCCATTTTTCGGGCAGACATACATATTCGGCATATGCGCCGGCGCTCAACCCGGTGGTGGTTCCAAAAACCTGGTCGCCCTTTTTAAACAGTTTTACATCTTTGCCCACCGCTTCGACTTCTCCGGCAACCTCATACCCCAGTATGGTCTTCTTAGGTTTTGTGAGGCCGAACATCATGCGCACCGCGAGAGTAAACAGTTTGGAATCCGGGTGTTTGCCGGTTCGAGCCCACAACACGCCAGCTGATACGGTGGTCGCAGATACCCTTAACCAGCATTTCACTGTCATTGGGGCAGGTTTCTCGATCTCTGTAGCCGAAGGACTTCCGGTGGTCCGTATTTTGTGTAAACAATTGCTTTCATGTCATCCTCCGGGATTACTTTTTAAGTTCGGTTTTATTTCCAATGCATAGATATTATGAAAATACATGTGACCTCGAAATTCAGTTTCCTCTTCACCCACTTTAATAAATCCTAGTCTTTCCAGGAGTTTTATGCATTTTTCATTTTTTATGTACACAACAGCATTTACTCGTTCCACCTTCATTTTTTGTTTAGCAAAATCGATGATCGCTTCAACAGCTTCTTGCATATAGCCCTTGCCAGTGTGTTGTTCCATTAACTCAAAACCAATTTCCACTTCTTTATGGTCAGGATTCCACAAATGGTAACCACATGTTCCAATTTTTTTATTTGTAGTTTTATCAATTAATACCCATCTATTTTGCTTTCTTGGTTCAACCATCGTATAGAAATTTATTAATTCATCTGCCTGAGAAATATCTGTCATAGGCTCTTCGTCATACAAATATCGGTTTATGAAATCATTTTGGAATTCTTCAAAAATGAAATCTCGATCACTTTGGTCGACGCATTTTAAGACCAGACGATTGGTTTCAATATTGGTGAACATATGATCTCCTATGATCTGTTGATTTCGCAACCTGTTTTCTGAAAATGCTTTGTTCATGCTCTTTCTCGCTCTATGTGTCCGAGTGGCAGCCTGACGGATTGGGTTAGCTTCGGGTGGGCAGGTGTGGGTTTTTCGACTCCTGAAGATGAAGAACATCCGGTGATCCGTAATTTGTGTATGGAATTACTTTCATTGACATTTTCCTTTTTATTAGAAAACAATCCTTAGAGTGAGAAAACTGATTTTATGATGATCCCCAAATCCGTCGGTATTGCACTAAACCTGGCGGAAAACAGGATAGCTACCGCGATAACAAAAGCGAAAGATCCGATCACAACCCCTTTTTGCAATAACGACGTTTTCTGGATCTCCTGTTTTGCCTTGACCTCACAAACATCACCGGGGCAGTATTGAGTTTTTTCTTTATGGAACAGTGGATAAAATTTGCATCCCAAACAAATGCCGAACACAGCTTCAAAGAATAAGAATATCAGGCAGATTTGACAGATGATCCCGGTAATGAAGCTGGTTGAATTCATTACAACCAACAGCAGGAATATGATCAAGGCCATCACCAGACCGATCGTCCAGGCAAACTTTTTTGGGGCCGCGCCGACATATTCGGGGGTTTGACCGCCTACGATCAATCTCCCGATTATTAATGAAGGTGAATACTTGGGACTGATCATTACCCGTATGATGAAATCGGTCAGGAAGATCGTGTTGACAAACTTGATCATAAAAAAACTCTCTTTAAATATGACCAGCATCCAGGCCAGGAACATAAAAAAATACAGGATCCCTGCCGAAGCTCTTATTTCCCGCTCGTTTAAAACCGGGATGTTATATCCTTCCACGGTTTCTCCGAATTGTTTAACTTTTTTCATTTTTCTCTCCTTGTTCTGATCCATTTTTGGTGTAAACAAGCTGCTACGTCTGTTTATGATTTGACTGAGAGAGGGAGGGCTGAAGACCCTCCCTCTCCCCTGATGCAAATCTATGCCGCGCTCAAAAGCTCGTTTGTCGCTTTCTTGCCCGGATTGCTGCGCAGCAGCACAATCCCCAGCCAGATGAACCACACTATCTGACCCAACGCAAAAATGTAAATAAATATATTGGCGAGAGCCGGGACTATCGAGATGATGCCCGCTCCACCGACCGCTATGCCAAGATAGTTCAGTACCTTGGAAAGCACTCCTGTTCGCAAAGCTGCCCAACTTAACAGTAATATCCATATGCCACCGATAGCTTCATTACTACCGGCTAATCCTCCCAACACAGAGTCAATCGTCAACCAGATCGTCCCAGCTTGAGCCGGGTCTTTACTAAAGAGATCGACGACAGTTTGCATGCCGGCGTTATGGATCATGCCGCTAATAAGGATCACGCAGCCCCAAAATATACCGAATACGGTCGCTGTCTGCACTATTGCAGGTGAGCTTGCCTTCAACCGCTCGTAAAGCGCCAGGGCCAGGACAACCATGAAGAAGCCCCATGCTACATAGACGATTATGTACATTATGTATAGGAAGGCCAGGTTGTCCGCCATTAAAGCCACCTTCTTGACAGGGTCAGCAACACCAGAAACGTCCACTACGGTGAGAAAACCGATCATACCCACCAGGTATGCTGCTGCAAGGTACAGCGCGGCAAAGCCGCCTAATTTTTGTAAAGTTTTCATTTTTGCCTCCTTTTTTAAACGATATGGATGAGTTTTTCTATTGGACGTCTGTCCGCTCACGCGTCTGCCGGGCTACCCTTGGGGGTTGCGCCACCTGGCGGCTAACCAGACAATGAGTAGCAGCCCCGCAATCTCTACGATGGTATAAAAAATATACATAGGAGATGGGGTTCCAAGAAACAATGAACCGATTTGAGCCACAATAAACAATATGCTGGCGATGATGTTGACCCAACGATTAGCGCCAACCTTTAATACCCAGGACAGGACGATCATTAAGAACGGAATCTCGAACATGATCGCAGTTCCCAACATAAATCCAGCAGTGATCTCAACGGTTCCATCTGCCACGGTTCCTGACATAATCTCTTCCAAAACCCCAGGCTCCAATTTTACGAGGGTATCAGCATACATAAAATTGAGAGAATAAAACACCCATAAGAGTATGAGTAAAATTCTCGTATCCAGTTTGGCGTTCATGATGGTCGTGTTCATTTTTTCTCCTTTTTTTGAACGATATGGATGAATTTAATTAGATTGGACTGCAGAAAATTGTGGTAGTCACCCGGTTACCGAGGGTTGAAAAGGGCTGGGAAAATTATCAAAGGCAAAACTCCTTTCAAGGTGCTACCATCCATTTGCTATTTGACATCTGGCGCATCTGCCGGGACTAACATCCTCTCCAATACTCCTACTTGCCGTTGCGCCTGGAAGTCGAAAAGGTTGTTGTTCTCTGGCGGGTTTTTACGCCGCCGAGACAGGGCTCTTGCGCAGCATGACGATCCCGAGCCAAGCCAACCAGATGATCAGACCCAATCCATAAACAACAGCCATCAGGAGAAGCGATGTCAGGAGAACCGTGAGGATTCCAGCTACACCGATCACCAAGCCAAGGTAGTTCAATACTCTGGGAAGTTCCCTTGCCCGCAAGGCTGCCCAACTTAGCAATAGAATCCATAAGGCGTTTACTATCGTTTCTCCGCCGCCCCCACCCAAACCTTTTACCACAGAGTTGAGCGTCAACCAGAGCGTTGCAGCTTGAGACGGATTTTCGCCATAGAGTTTGACGACCATGCTCAAGTTGCTGATCTCGAGTGTGCCGACCACAATGACCAGGACGGCATATATCAGGCCGAAGGTAGTCACTGCCTGTGCCAGTGCAGGTGAGCCAGCCTTCAATCGCTCATAGAGCGCCAGTGACAGGAAAATCAGACTCACGCCGAAAACCAAATATATGATTATGTACCATACGCGCATGAAAGCCTGGTTGTCAGCAAGATAAGCCACGGTCTGGCCTGGGTCGTCGGAACCGTAGCCTTTGGGAGCCATTAAGGTTATAAGCGTCACAAGGGCGAAGAGGTTTGTTGCTGCCCCGATCAATGCGGCAATGCCTCCTATCTTCTGTAAATTCTTCATAATTTATCTCCTTTTCTGAACGATATGGATGAGTTTCATTTAATTGGACTTGCATAAACTGTGGTAGTCACCCGGTCACCGGGGGTTGAAATGAGCTGGAAATGTCATCAAAGGCAAAACTCCTTTCCATAGTGCTGCTATCCATTTACGATTTATTATCTGGTTGATCAGCCTGGCCCGGTTTGAGTGGGCAGACCGAAACCAATGGCATGCCCAGGTCGCGCACTTTTTTGAGCAAGCCATGCAAGGCAGCCTGGTCGATCACCGTGCCGGTAAGAAGCGTGTTACCGTCCTCTTCCAGCGTGATGGTTAGACCCGCGAACCAGTCGGTCCATTGACTGTCCAGGTGGCCCTTGATCCTGATCTGGTAGACCGTTGGTTTACCTGGATCTATTTTTGGAAAGAATTTGTTTCGCATACCTCTGTACCTTCCGTAGCCGGTCATTACGATCCGTGCCACTAAAACAATGTACAGAGATAATATCCCCCACAAAGTGTTAACGAACAGACACTTTAGTGTTGGTTATAGGTGTTGTTTTTTGTTATTTAGGGAAAAAGTTGAGGAAAACCGTTATTACAACAAACCCAGTTCGTGGGCACGTGCAATAGCTTCGGTGCGACTTTGAACTTGCAGTTTGTCGAAGACCTTGCGGTTATGCCCCTTGATCGTGTCCAGGGCCAGGAACAGACGTTCGCCGATCTCTCGATTCGAGAGTCCCTGGGCGATCAGCTTCAATATTTCCAACTCGCGCTGGCTCAAGGGTTCTATTAAAAACGAGGTACCGGAAACTGGCGCAGCCGGTCGTTCCTCCTTCATCTCCCCTTTGAAGACAGCCAGCAGCTTGTTGACATAGTCGGGGCGGATGCCCTGCGCGGCCGCAGCAGACAGGAGTTCCGCCATCGCATCTCCTTCGTCAACAAAGAGGCGGATGTAACCGCCCGGCTCGGCCAGCGCCAGGGCTTCGGTCAACACTTGCACCGCATGGACCTTTTCGCCTTGTGCAAACAGAACAACGGATTGAACAGCCATCACCAGGAGCAGCCTTCCTGCCATTTTTTTTGCTTCCGCTTGCTGGCGTTGTGGTTCCACCACTGCCAGCGCTTCGGATGGGTTACCCTGGGCGATGAGGACACGCGCCTGCATGAGCGGTATCACATTTTGCCGTACCAATTGTGCGGCCTCATCCACGTTGCCCTGGAAAAGGTGGATCCTTGCCCGGGTGTAGGCAATATCCGACAGGCGATAGGTGTAATTCTTTAGACGCGAGGTTTGTTCTGCCTGCAAAATCTTGTCCATCGCAGCAGCCGCATCTCCTCGGGCCAATTTCAGGCTGGCCAGGAACACCTCACTCAAAACTAACCTGTCAACGACCTGGTCATATTGCCGCGCCAGTTGCAAGCTTTTCTCCCCAAACTGCTCAGCGGCATCCAGATCGTTCCACTCATAATAGATGCGAGCCAGGCCAAGATACGCTACAGAGGCATTATATGGAGAATAAACATCGATCAATGGCAAAACACGGTGGTAGGTCTCAGCCGACTGGTGAAGCTGGTTCTGAGCTTCCTGTACCTGGCCCAAACGGATCGAAGCCAATGTGGAGTCGATCTCATCGCCGCATGCCTGGGCGAGAGAGTAGGCTTCGGTATAGGCCCGGGCGGCCTCCGTCAGGTCTCCCTGGATATAATAAGCAAACCCCATCGACCGGACGGCCATGGACCGTTCAGCCAGGTTGTCGGGGTGCAGATATTCCAGGGCGCGCTGCCCCTGAACGAGGATGGTTTCTATCTGGGCCTGCGCTTGCGCCACGTTCGCCCTGGCGGCAGCAATTCTTCCGATCAGGTCGCGAGTCGTTTCGTCCAGCCCAGCACCCGGCAGGGCTGCCAAAGCCAAAGCGGCTTCGGTCGCCTGGAGTTTCTCTTCCACGCCAGTTACTTGACCGATAACCAGCAGCATCGCAGCTTGCCCCCACCACAAGGCAGGCCTGGCATCCAGCACGGTCTTTGGCAGCGACTCCAGCCAGTCCAGTATTGCCGTCGCCGTGCCGCGCAGGTGGATGGGCATCTTCGTGCTTTCCATCAGGCGCCCAGCACGATCAACGTCATTGGCTGCTGCCGCATGCTTAAAGGCTTCAAGCATCAGGTCATTGTTTTCATACCATTGGCTGGCATGGATATGCAGTTCTGCGATCCCTGCGGGAGTGAGAGTTTGCCCCAGCCGTTTGCGAAGCAGATCGCCAAAGAGGTGGTGATAGCGGTACCAGCGCCGCTCGTTGTCCTGGGGGACGATGAACAGGTTGGCGCGCTCGAGATATTCCAGGGTTGCCTGACCGGGAATGGATGGGTCGAGCAGAACAGCATCACAAAGAGGCCCACACATGCGGTCGAGAATGGAAGTGCGCAGCAGGAAAGCCTGGATACTTTCGGATTGCTGGTGCAGGACCTCTTCAACCAAATAATCCATCACGAACCGATGGCTGCCGGTGAAAGACTGGATGAAACCAGCGGCGTCCTCATGCCCCTGCATGGAAAGCGCGGCCAGTTGCAGGCCGGCGATCCAGCCCTCGGTGCGGGCTTCCAGCGCGGTGACATTGTCTGCCGAGAGCCCCAACCCCATCACCTGGTTGAGGAATTCGGCGGCTTCGGCGGGGGTAAAGCGCAGGTCGGCGGCGCGCAGTTCGGTACACTGCCCCCGGGCGCGCATGCGGGCCAGCGGCAGGTCTGGATCTTCGCGCGTGGCGATGAGCAGGTGCATCTGCGAAGGCTGGTGTTCGATGAGGAAAGCCAGGGATTGATCGACCGGCTGGGAATCGATCGAGTGGTAGTCATCCAGGACGAGCAGGAAGTTCCCAGGAATGGTGGATATTTCGTTGAGCAGGGTGGTCAAGATGGTTTCGATCTGCAAAGGTTCAGGGGATTGGAGGGCAGGCAGGAGCGCCTCGCCAATTCCAGCCTGGATCGTCTGCAACGCTTTTACCAGGTAAGAGATGAACCGCGCTGGATCGTTGTCTCCTCTCATCAAGCGACAACCATGCAACTGGCATCCCGCAAGTGGCGACCCATTCGCTGACCAGCGTGGTCTTGCCAAAACCGGCGGGGGCTGAAATGAGTGTCAGCCTGCAACCCCTTGCCAGGCATTCGTTCAGCCGCTCGACCAGGCGTTGGCGCGGGACAACGCCAGGCCGAGGTGGAGGGATAAATAATTTTGTGGCTAAAATTGGTGCAGCCATGGATCAATTATAGGTTATTCCAGGGAGTTGATCGAGAAAAGTGACTTCGAAATCCTGAACATCAATTTTGGTTTATTTGCGCGAGTGAACCGGAGTAATCATTTTGGGAATTTCCATTTGTCGTGAAGGAATAAAAAACCCCGCTTCGAATCGACCGCATTCCCCAACCAGTCACCCTTATATGTACTTCTCTTTGCCGGCATATTTGGACTCCAGCGCCTTATGCGCTTCCAAGTAATCGCCCCTGACGCAGGGAAAGAGCCCGAAAGGGTGTACATAAGGGGTTCAAAATGCATAAAATATTATACTGGACAAATTTTGTCCTATTGGTTTATAATGCGTGACTGGAGGAAGCTAATTCCCCCACCAACCTGAAAATCAAGCAAGCTACACATCCAGTTTATTCGATCCAGTGAAAGGAGAAAGTCATGTTAGCCGAAAAAAGCAGGACCGCATGGCCGGACCCAACCAAGGCAGCCGGAGATGTTTACAAGTTGATCATGGAAAATGACCGCACACGTGTGTTCGACGTGCGCTTCAAACCGGGTCAGAAGGCGGCAATGCATTCGCATCCCGATCACATCATTTACGTGATTTCCGATTACACCCTGAACCTAATGCTCCCGGACGGTAGCAAGCAGGAAGTGCCGCTCAAGGCAGGTCAGGCATTCTGGATGAACGCCGGACCGCATGCAGCAGAGAACATCGGAAAAACCGAAGGTCATGCCCTGGTGGTTGAACTGAAAGACCATGAAATGTAGGTGTCAATAAAATCCACTCCCCGACGACATGCCCTTTTAGAGTGCCGCCGGGGAGATTTTTGAGGGATGATGCCATGAATCGATACCTGGTCGAAACAAAACATGCCGCTGAAGACTGCCACCACGTGGTGGAACAATTCATTTATCACGGATTCGTGATGAATTTTGAGTGGGGGTGCGATGATGGAGTGCATACTGGCTGGGCGATGCTCGAGTCGGAAAACGAGGCTGAAGCCCTGCTGGCGGTGCCAGCAGCCCTGCGATCGAAAGCTCGGGCGATTCGACTTTCCAAGTATACGCCCCAAAAGCTGGAGGAGGCTCACGGGTGATGAGGGCCGATTAATTTCCGGTCTCCCATGCAATTCAATAGTCAAGGAAGACCAGTCACAAGATCCGATGGGAGAAGGAGACAAAAATGGAATACCGCGAACTTGGGCGCACCGGATGGAAAGTATCAACCATCAGCCTGGGAACCTGGGCGATGGGCAGCCTGTGGGGAGAAGTGGACAGAGGGGAAAGCATGGCTGCGCTCAACCGGGCGCTGGACCTGGGGGTAAATTTCTTTGACACTGCGGATGCATATGGCAGTGAAACATTGCTTGGCGATTTACGCCGGCAGCGGAAAGAGCCATTCTATATTGGCACCAAAATGGGGATGGGAGTCAACCCGAACCCGCGAGGTTATACACGTCACAACCTCAATGCGTTCGTGGAGAACAGCCTGCGTGCCCTGCGAACCGAACCAATCGACCTGATGCAACTGCACTGCCCACCAATCGAGGCGTACAACGCGGAAGTCTTTGGAATCCTCGACGACCTGGTGAAGCAGGGAAAGATCCGTTACTACGGGGTGAGCGTGGAGCGGATCGACGAAGCAATGGCGGCCATTAATTTTCCCAACGTGCAGTCGGTAATGATGGTTTTCAACATGTTCCGGATGCGTCCGATCGAGGATTTCTTCCCTGAAGCCCAGCGAAGGAAGGTGGGAATCATTGCGCGGGTACCCATGGCCAGCGGACTGCTGACCGGAAAAATGAAAGCAAGCACCACGTTCGCACCAGACGACCACCGCAGTTTCAATCGCCAGGGTAGGGCATTTGACAAGGGAGAAACTTTTTCCGGCGTTGATTTTGAAAAAGGACTGAAAGCAGTGGAAGAATTGCGGTCCATAGTCCCAGTCGGTACGACGATGGCGCAAATGGCACTGCGATGGATCCTGATGTTCGAGGCGGTGACCTGCGCGGTACCGGGTGCCAAACGGCCTTCACAAGTTGAGGAAACCCTGCGGGCTGCAGACCTGCCTGCCCTGCCCATTGAAACCATGGAAAAAATCAACGAGATCTACGATCAGCGCATCCGAGCCGAGGTGCATGGATTGTGGTAGAGATATTATCATCCCCCTGCGACACGGCATCACACAGGTTATTAACAAATCCCCCCTTTGATCGAATGGGGGATTTCTGAACTCGGCAGAATTTCAAGCCAAGCGCACCAGGCAGGATGAGAAGTCCGACCTGGAATATATAAAAATACCAAGGAGGAAATTTCGGGTCGTTCCCAATCATTAATCTGATTATTAAGGTAATCATACATTGTTATTATACGAGTTGGGTATATTTCGGGATATATATACCGTCTTGCACGAAAGTGCAACCCAACTCGAATGGGAGTATATGAATGAAAAACAAAATCATGGTTTCAAGCATAATCTTATTGATTTTTATTGCCTCCGCGTGTGGATCTGCAACTCCGTCACCTGTCCTACCGACGGGACCGGCTACCGTGGATGTCGGTCAAAACGCGACACTGGGGTCGTTCCTAGTTGATTCGAAAGGGATGACCCTGTACCTGTATACCACCGACACCCCAAATAAAAGCAACTGCTACGGCCCATGCGCGACAGCCTGGCCTCCCCTATTGACAGCCGGAGTCCCGATTGCCGGAACGGGTGTAACAGCCGCGATGCTGGGTACAACCACGCGAACGGATGGAACCACGCAGGTGACTTACAACAGCTGGCCGCTTTACTACTTCCAATCAGATAAAGTTGCCGGCGATACCACCGGTGAAAACGTGCAAAATGTCTGGTATGTGATCACACCTGAAGGGTTAAAGAAATGAGGATTGCATGAAAAACCTTACACCTGGAAACGATATAAACCAAGGGATAATTACATCCAAGAAAAATAACCAGGCAGTGTTCAGACAGAATAAAATACCTCCTGTTGATTAACAACAGGGGGTATTTTTTATGATAATCCAGATAGATGAGGTTTAAGGCATACGACCAGCACCACTCCCAGGCTGGGGAGTGCAATCGGGTGAAGGAGTGCAAAAACCATTCATGCCTGGCATCCCAGAGGGCAGGGTCGAAACCGGAATCCCGGTGGGTTGGGTTGAACCCGCTACTGGGGTGGATTGGTGCATCCCCGAACCAGGACCATACCCGTTACCTGATCCAGAACCAGACGGTCTTTGCATCTGGGTGGGGCTCATCTGTGTGGAACCCTGACGATTTCCACCGGGAGCGGGCATGGGTGTTCCCGCCCCCCCGTGATTCTGGAAGCGCTGCCGGACCTGCATGCGAAAGCCCGACATGTCTGTCTCACCCATGGCAGCCAATAGAACCTGCTCCTGAAGGCGAGCGTGTGCGGTCGAAAGGAGAGGGTCTGCGTCCAGGGGGGCACCAGATAACAACATCGTCATTGTCTGCAATTGAGTTTCAGCACGCTGCAGAATGATTATCAATTGGTGCTGCGCTTGGGTATCCTCCATCCCAGCAGCAAGTTCAAGCAGCATATCCAGTTCGTTTTGGAGGCGGGTTTGCACTTCCTGCGGAATGGGATGACCAGCTGCAAGCAGGCGGGTCATTTCAACCACGCGCCGGTCGGAGAAATCGAGCACAACCTGCAAACGGATTTGAGGGGTTCCGGTTAGAGCCAACCAAGCATCCTCACTCCAGGTTTTCAGGGGATATAGAGCCTGGTCTGGCAGGCTGCCCTGGGCAGCAACGACCGTTGCACCAGGGGCACCAAACAGAATGACTACAGCTAAAACTACGGCAACCAACGTATTAAACATAGGGAAGCGTTCCTTTCGCTGAAACAGGTGGAATATCGTGCTGATACCCCGGTTATGACGCTGTTCCGCTTCCTGGGATACTGCCTGCTGAAAAACTGCTGCCTGTTTCAAGAAATTCGCCCGACCACGAGCCGCGACCTGCGGGTGACGCGGGGGAATATTTTGAAGGCCATTGAAGCCATTTTTTAACCTGGGATCCAACTCATCATTTTTCAAAGGTATTCCTCGCGGTCCAGGATCTTTTCCAGAGCAGCCAATGCACGATGCTGTAGAGATTTGACTGCTCCGACAGGCTTCTTTAACGAATGAGCGATTTCCTCATTCTCCCAACCTTCAAGGTACTTCAAAGCAATCACCTGCTGCTGGTCGGGAGTAAGTTTTCTTATGGCCATCCTGAGGTGTTCCTGCTGAAGATTCCAGCCGGCATCCTTCTCCGGGTTTGCATTTTCGTCCAAATGCTCTTCTGTCAGTTCCAAAGGCAGAACAGGCTGCCGCCGATAGTGGTCAACAATCCAGTTATGAGCAATGCGGTAAAGAAAAGCCTGCAAATATTTTTCCGGACCGCGCCTGTCCCGCAACGCTTGGAGGAAACGGCTGAAAGTATCGGCGACACAATCTTCAGCCACAGCCTGGTCACTCAACCTGCGCACGGAATAGCGATATAACCCCGGGCTGAAATTATCGTAAATTTGTGCCAGGGCTTGCTGATCAAATTGGCGGGCGAGTTCCAGAAGATCGATGTCGGGAGGCACTTATTTTTTCCAATTAATAAGACGCAGGAAATTAGAAGGAGATACGGGAGATTTAATTCGACCTAATATTTGTCCCGGTTAACAATCATACCATCCAGAGTGTTGAATAAAACCAGGGATTGTGAAGATCCTGTAAAGACCTGCTGATTATTGATATCTCCCGTATCGCGGGCAGGAGTCCTGCGTCAAAATAATCAAAGGAGAACAAAACATGAAAAAGATCGGTATTTTTGTCTTAGTCCTTGTGATGGTATTCGCCTTCACCATTCCTGCCGCCGCCGGAGGTTACGGTGGAGGCGGTGGAAATGTTTCCAGCAGCACTGGCACGGGCCAGGGGCAACCAGATGGACGAGGTACATTTGTCATGGTGGGAACAATTACCTCCCTGGGAACCAACACGATCACAATCAACGTGGTGCGCGGTAACAAGCTGGTCCAGCCGAACCTCGGTACCCAGATAACCGTCAACGTGACACCCCAGACGCTCATTCTATACCGGGATGCCACGACCATCACAATGATCAGTTTTGCGGATTTGCATGTGGGCCAGAGGGTGAGCATATTTGGAATCTACGTGAATAATGTGTTGACGGTCTACCGAATCACGGTGGGAGCATTATTGAGCTGCATCCAGTAATTCCATATCAACCCAGGTTACTTATAAGCCGACAGGTGTGAATCCCTGCCGGTTTAATTGTTAATTAGCATTCCTCCCGCCCCGCAGTGTTTTTTCCATCATGCAGAGAATTCCAGTTCATTTGAATGAACCACAGGACTTGAATAGCAGCCGATGAAGCCCAACAACACGTTAGAGCACCCTGGTAAGGGGATAGGTGTATGATCTTTTTCCCATACCAGTTTGCTAGAATTCCGATTTATACCAATGATTTCAAATGAATCAATAACCCAAAAGCGTTATAATTTGCAAGATAAAGCCCGGTTGGGCTGATGTAGAAACTTTGCATGCCGGTTTGAACAACCCATGGTGCCAACCCTTACTGACCGCCAGCAACAAATAGTAGACCTACTTCATATCCGTCTCAAGATATCCACCGAGGAGATCAAGCGGCGTTTTTCCATATCGGCTGCGACAGCGTCGCGAGACATCCATGCCTTGGTGCTGTCAGGTGAAGCCGTCCAAACAAGCCATGGGATCAAACTGGCCCCCCCGCGGGAACCAGCAGTCCAGGAGAGGAAATGCTATTACTGCGGGGGATCCATCAATGACCGAACCATATTTATCCTTCAAATGGAGGACGGGAGCCAGCGCAACGCCTGCTGTCCACACTGCGGCTTGATGGCCATAGAACAGCCAGGCACCCAGAATGCGCTGGTTAGAGACTTCATTTATGGGCGAATGGTGAGTGCCAGTCAAGCCATCTACCTGCTGGGGAGCACTGTCAATATTTGTTGTGAACCATCGGTGCTGGGATTTCTCAGCCAGGAGGAGGCGACCCGCTTCCAGACAGGGTTTGGGGGAAAAACATACGCACTTGAGTCGGTCCTTGCTGAACTAAAAATATCCATGAAGCTTTGACATAGTGGGAAAATAGCCGCAAAAAAGCTGCTTTTCCGGCCATTAAGAACAACAGCCATCCCATAAATTTTGTTCTATATCTGAGCCATCCTGACTCGTGGGTGGCTTAAATTCGTCCCGGAAGGAAAATATTTACCAGCTTTCCACCGGGCAGCAAGGTATTCGAGTGGTGATAAATGGCGTGTCACTATCAGCGCAGGAATTATGCATTATCTTCTATCAAGAACCTTGCAAAGGAGAAATTGTGCTTATGTTATGGTGCTTTACGAGTGAGCGAAAGTTGATTTATATGTGAGTGAAGGCACAATTGGAAAATGTGCCAATCTTTTCAAACATTTTCAAATACTAATAAATCCGTTTCCTGCTACTATTTTGGTAGCGAACTGCCGCCCTTTCAGCGAAGTTGACCATCTGCTACGGGCGGCAACCAAATCCATTATCCCTACCAGGAGGAGAAAATGAAATACCTAGGAGTCCCCATCTTTGCACTAGCGCTGGTCATCGGCATCCTACCGCAATTCACTGAATGCGCAGGCGTGTTAAAATTAGCCAACGGCATGACCACGCACATGAAATGCTACTGGACGGCAATCGCGGAACTTGGCATGTCCATCCCGCTGGCAGCATTGGGCGGCCTGTTGTTCTTCAGCAAGCGCAAGGAGACGCGCATGTCGCTTTCAATCATGGGCGCAATCCTCGGCGTTTTTGTTGTGCTTTTCCCCACGACCCTGATCGGGGTATGTGCCAACAATATGATGGCGTGCAGGAACCTTATGCTCCCGGCATTAGTCGTCTCCGGCATCCTTGTGGTAGCCGCCTGCATAGTTCTATTCGCTTCGTCCTTCCGGATGAACGAACAGGCAGCCTGATCCCAATACGCCTGTTCTTCCGAAAAGTTTCGGAATTCATGACCAAAGCAGAAGCGATGGGCTAATGGCTTGCGTGGAACCCGGCGTGAAGCTGGCCAACACGCAAGCCGCTCGAATTGCCAAAAAACTGGTTTGAACCGAAATCAATAACCTTTCCGATGCCTGGCGATGCAACTTTAATTAATCCCGGTCATCAAACAAACGGTTACCCTGAATTCAAATCTGATTTTTGGAGGCAATATTAATCATGGAAATGATCATAGATTTCCCAGGTGGTTCACGAGTAGACGCCCATTTTGGTCCTTTCACAGTGGCAACGGATCAGCCACCGGCGGCTACGGCTCCAAGCCCATTTGAGATCTTCCTTTCATCGATCGGGACCTGCGCGGGAATCTACGTGCTTGGATTTTGCAGGCAGCGCAACCTGCCCACCGAAGGGATTCGAATCGTACAGCGGATCAACCACAGCCCCGCCACCGGCATGGTCGAGACCATCGGCCTGGAAATCCAGGTGCCAGCCGGGTTCCCGGAGAAATATTACGACAGCCTTATCCGCTCAGCGGATCTGTGCGCGGTGAAGAAACACCTGGAAAAACCCCCAAAATTTAACATCACGACCCGGGTGGTTTAGTTCGGTTTAGTTATGGTTCGTAGAGGTCGAAAAATGGAAAAGAAAGCAGTCCTCCTTGGAAGCATCATCGTGCTCATGGCAGGTGCCATCTTCCTGGTGCTATGGCGATCCCACGTCATGGGACCAGGCGCGCGTGTTTCAGCAGGCGGGCTTGTTGCGGTTTCATCCAATGGATCCCCTATGCCCGTTCCCGCAGCCTATACTACCGCGAGCAATATCCCTGAAAACACTGCAATCCTTGAATCAGAGGGATTGCTGGTTTCCATGACACTTAACCCCTACCCGCCCAGCGTTAGCAAGGCAAGCACCTTCGAGATTAAATTGTCTGATGCGGAAGGAAACGCAATAACGGATGCAACCATCAGCGTGGACCTAACCATGCCCGGGATGTACATGCCACCTAACATGTTAACCCTGGAACCGACCAATGCGGGTAAGTATGCTGCCACGGGCAGGTTCACCATGCGCGGCCCATGGCGGATGGAAGTAATCATCACCCTCAATGGACAAACAAAAAGCGTATTTTTTGACGTATGGCTATAACTGAGATACTGCTCAGCAACCTTGCCCTCGCCTTCGTTACGGGCGTCATCAGCAGTTTTGGGCACTGCCTCGGCATGTGCGGAGGAATTGTAGCTATCTATTCCGCTCGCCAGCCTGCAAAGACCGCCGAGATGAGCAAAAAGGCAGGGTTGCTGAGGCGCATATCAAGTTCCCTGCCCTTGCACATGGGGCGCATAGTGACCTATACTTTTTTTGGCGCCCTAGTGGGGTTGGCTGGATCATTGTTGAACCAAGCGAGCGGATTAATGGGCTGGCAGGGGGCGTTTTCAATCCTGGTGGGTATTGCCATGGTGCTGGTTTCGCTCAGTTTGATGGGAGTGTTACCACCCATCGAAATGGCACTGACCACCTTGACAGCAGGCAGTTCTCCCATGGGGAAGATGCGCAATTTATTTGGAAAGCACAATTTTCTCTCAACCCTGACCCTCGGCATCCTGTGGGGCTTCCTGCCATGCGGGCTGGTGTTCGCAATGCTGGTGGTGGCAGCCCGGATCCAGACGGTTTGGGGCAGCGCCCTAACCATGCTGGCATTTGGCCTGGGTACAATACCCACACTGCTCGGGTTCGGCCTGGCGGCCAACCTATTAAGCCCCAAATTTCGCGGACGGTTGCAGATCTTTGCGGGAGTATTGATCCTGCTTTTTGCCATTCAAACCATTCTACGCGGGTTGGCAGTCGCCAACCTGATCCCCTCATTCGTGATAGGCCCGGTGATGTTATGGTAGAGACGATTAAGTGCGATCATTGCGGTGCAGAAGCAAGGCATGTGGTGACCAAAGAGTTCGACGGGAAAGTATTGAATTTTTGCTGCCGCGGGTGCCTGGGGGTGTACGAAATGATGCGTGAGGAAGGAATGCAGAACTCGACTCCCTCTGAGCCTGGTGAGAAGGATTTAAAAGCTAAAGAAGGTTGAGATTTTCGAAAAGATTACCGGGCAGCATATCAGAGAAGGATAACCATGAAAACCGTAACGTATTTCGTCCCCGACATCTCCTGCGTGCACTGCATTCATACCATCCAGACAGAATTGGCGGAAATGAATGGAATCCATTCTGTCAAGGCAGACCTGGCTTCGAAGAAAGTCGAGATCGTCTTTGATCTCCCTGCGAGCGAAGACCAGATCAAGGCATTCCTGGCTGAAATTGAATACCCGGTTGAGGGTTAAATTTCAACCAGCTCGAGGAAATATGATCTAGCAGTGTCCCATTATAAGAAGCGGTTTTTTTAATGTGTGCCACAAATGGGATGGACGAGGGGGATTAATACTAAGAACCGCAAAATCCAAATTAATTCCAATTAATTCAAATATTCCAGTCCCCAAGCGGAGATAAAATATATTTACCGGACCTGTGCCATGCCGCATCCGGGCCCAACGGGACTTTCCTCCTCCCGAAGACAGTCGATAGGTTGTTAGGCATGCTGATGGCCGGCTGCGGGGCTGGCCATCACGCTTTTAACCCCTATGCGCTTTTCAAAATTGCGAACACACAAATTATTTTTCCCACATGGGGAATAATTTAAGTATCCAGCGGGTCATGTAAACCCCGGCAAACGAAGACCCGGCGGTGACCGGGAGCATCACAGCCCAGGCGCGCCAATCGAGAGGAACCACGCCAAAGATATCGCGCAGGGGAGTGTACAGCGCCAGAAGCTGCAGTCCAACAGCGAAGGCATAGCTGATGAGCAGGGTCTTGTTCGACCACAGCGTCAACGAGTCCAACTGGCGAACCACCATCACGCGGGTAAAGGCGTGCAGGACGATGCTGGTAAAGAGCATCGTGCGAGCATAGGTTAGTCCTCCAAACTGGAGCCCGACCCAAAAGATCAACCCGTAGGCGATAAGAGTGCGGAAAATGCTACCGGCAATGGTGGCATAAATTGCCCTGTTCAGGATGGGCTCGTCATGACGGCGCGGGCGTCGAATCATGACATGAGGGACAGCCGGGTCGGCCGCGAGGGCGCTGGCTGGAACCAGGTCTGTAACGACATTCACCCACAAGAGCATGATGGCAGAAAGGGGGAAATAGCCAGCAATGGAAAGGGCAAGGACAACGAACACCTCACCCAGACTGGTGCTGAGCAGGTAGTTGGTGAACTTGCGGATATTGTCGAAGATACGCCGGCCTTCTTCGACCGCAGCAATGATGGTTGAGAAATTATCATCCAGCAGGACCATGGCAGCAGATTCCCGGGCAATATCCGTGCCGCGCAGACCCATGGCAATCCCCACATCGGACTGTTTGAGGGCGGTGGCATCATTGACGCCGTCGCCGGTCATAGCCACCACATGCCCGTCATCCTGCAGGGCTTGCAAGACCAGCTGCTTAACTTGCGGGGTAGCCCGCGCCACGATATCGACCATTTTCATCTTTTGAGAGAGTTCGCTGCGGGTGATGTCTCCTAGCGAACGGGCATCCACCACGCGCTGCCCGATCCCGAGGGTTCCAGCAATGGCCTGGGCGGTAAGGCCGTTATCCCCAGTGATCATTACCACGCGAATTCCAGCCCCCTGGGCACGGGCAATGGCATCGGCAGCCCCGGGGCGCGGCGGGTCGATGAGAGCCAAAAGACCGATGAAGGTCAGGTCGTCCTCGGCTTGATCAAGCGGGGTACCCTGCGGCAATTCCCTGACTGCCACCCCCAGGACATAAAACCCTTTTCCCTGCAGCTCTGTCACCTGCCGGCGGATAGCCTGGCAGCGCTGGTCTGCGAGCGGGACATCTTCCACAACTTCACGGCAGTTCGAGCAATGCTCCAGCACGGGCCCCGGGGCACCTTTTGTGATAACCATCAACCGCCCAAGATGGTCATGGAGAGTGGTCATCATCTTTCGTTCAGAGCTGAAGGGAATCTCGTTGAGACGCGGATAGGTTTTTCGCTCCTGCTCCAGGTTAAGCCCGGCAGCATGGGCAGCCTTTACCAAGGCAGTATCCACCGGGTCGCCATGCACATCGGTACCGCTGCCATCAGGTTGCGAGGCTTCATTGCATAAAATTCCCGCCCGGAGCAACTCTAGGGCAGCTGGATTGGCATGCACGTCCAGCGGGATTTCCAGCAATTGCCCTGAAACAAATAACTTTTTCAGGGTCATCAAATTTTGAGTAAGAGTGCCGGTCTTGTCGGTGCAAATGGTGTCCACCGACCCGAGCGACTCAACCACCGATAAACGACGCACCACAGCCTTGCGACGGGACATCTGGCGAGCCCCAAGCGAAAGAGCAAAGGTGAGCACAATTGGCAGGCTCTCGGGAATGGTGGCGATGGCCAGGCTGAGGGTGTTGAGGGCGATGTCGATCGGCGGTTCGTGGAGGAGAAAGAGCAGTACTCCGGCAACCACCACTGCAAGTGACGCTACAAGGGCCGTCATCTGGCGGGCCATCTTTTTCACTTCGACCTGGAACGGGGTGGGACGCTCAGCCATGAGTCCCAGAGTGCCGGCAATCTGGCCGACCTGCGTGTCCATCCCGGTGCTGGCCGCGACTGCCTGACCTGTGCCGTGCGTGATGTAGGTGGAGGCGAATACCATGCTGCTTCGTTCCGCAAGGGGTGCGTCCGATGCAACAGGCTGAGGAGATTTATCGACCCCAACACTTTCGCCGGTGAGGGCTGAACTCGTCGGTGCGTAAACTGTTTGATTCGACCAGGCGCGCATCAGCAGGGACCTTCTGCCCCTGGGACAGTACGAGGAGGTCCCCGGGGACAACTTGCGCGGCGTTAATTTGCCGGAGCGCGCCAGAGCGCAAAACCGTGGTCTTGAAGATCAGCAGTCGATCGAGAGCTTCCAATTCCCGGCGGGCGCGGTATTCCTCGAAAAAGTTCAAAGCCACACTCAGAATTACGATGGCAAGAATGAACCAGCCAGTGAGTCGATGCCCACTTTCCCCCGGGAGGAAGCTGACTGCAAACGCCAGGATGGCGGCAAAAATCAAAACAAGAATGAAATAGTTGGCAAACTGTCTAAAAAACAGGATCCAGGGTGAGACCGGTTTACGACGGATGATCTCGTTACTACCGATACGAGCCAAACGTTCGCTAGCTTCTGTGTCCGTCAGACCTTCGGGGCGGGTATCGAGCTGCCGATAAACTTCTGTCAACCCCAGATGATGCCAGACTTGAGTTTCCATTAATCCCTAACAAGCAATGCCAAGCCGAGATAGCGAACAACCATACCATTTTAACTTATAACTTCCCAATTTAGATGGGATGGCCGACAAACAGTTGGATGTGAGGAAGTCACTTTGATGAGGATTCATACCAGCCACTGCGAGTGCCGGTGCGCATGTCAAAGTCCGATACGTAGGGCTTGATATCCAGGAGCGGGGTGCCATCCAGCATATCCAACCCTTCGACCTGCAGAATATTATCGTTTCGGGAGATCAACGTGACGACCGAAAATCCAATCGGGTTTGGACGGGCGGGATAGCGGGTAGCGAACAATCCACGCAAATTATCATCGAGGAACGGTTTGACAAGCAGGGAAAAACCTGACGATTCGTGAAAGACATATAACAAAATTATGTGAGAGAACCCTTCCAGATCCTGCAGCCCGTCAGCATAATCTGGATATACCTCCACGAAGCCGGTCGCCGCAGAGCGGGAGGCCTGGATGGGAACCTGGGCTTTGTCGGTAAATGGAGTGTGGATGATCCCGATCGGCCGCATGGTGATTTCCATAACTTGATTCCCGTGTGCGAGTTAGTGCAAACGCTCGGGGCGGTTGCCCAAATGACCCACCAGGTAAGATTTTAGAGCAAGATCGATCTCGAGAATATCCGTAAGAATGGGATGGATGCCAGCCTGACTCAGGTTATTGAAGGCACCCTGCCCCATTCCACCTGCAAGCAAAACCTGGCAGTCACGAATGGGTGCAAGCATGAGGGCATGCAGACCTTCCTCCGTTGGTCCAAAACCATGGGCGAAACCCGGTTCAGACTGGTGTTGATTCCCAGGCTGACCGTGTGCTGGTTTTGGGAGAGTTTCCTGCGCGGTGATCTTCCCATCAGAAATGGTGAAAACTTCGTAGAAAACAGCACGCCCGAAATGGGCACTGATCGTACGATGATCATCGGTTACTACTGCAATTTTCATAGGTTTCTCCTGCTAAATTTCAGAGATTTCACCAACCTGGGTAAAACGCATTGGCTGGAATTGCGATCAATACCATCCTTCATCCATCGACTACCCAGGTTAGCAACTTGACCCCAGATGACGACAACCCAAGGATCATTTAGATGGTATATAGATGTAAATTTCCGTCGGAGGTTATCCCCGTTCGAAGAGAATTTAGAGGTTTTCCCGCTGGACCGCGGGTCACATTTCCCTGCTGGTCGAACCTGGAGCCATGACAAGGGCAGGCAAATCCATCTGGCTTGCTTTCAACGGTGCAGCCAAGGTGGGTACATAGCAGGCTGAGTGCGGTGAATCCGGCCTGAGAGTGGATGAGCAGCGCTGGAACATCGGGTAGAACTGTTTGCGAATTGAGCGGATACTTGCCAGGAGACCCCAAGTCGAAGTCGGTCTGCGGGGATGGATCGGTCTGGGTGTCCAGGAAACGGAACAGCCCACCCAGTCCGAGGAGACCACTGATCGATAAAACAGTCGTGCCGGCAAGCTTTAGGAAATCCCGACGAGAAATATCTGACATATACGTTAGCGCTCCACTGCGTGGCAGGTGTGGCAATAAGCCGAGGACTGGTCAGCCCCATTTTGGGTGCAAGCGCTGCCCAGCACTGGTTTAAATGGGAATACCTGGCTGGTGGCTTTTCCGACAAGTTGATAGGTCCCATCGGGCAGGATAAGCGTATTCCAGAGCGGTTCATCTTTTTCAGTAACCAGGATAATATCGCCCAACTTTAAATCCACCACCGGGTTGAGAATCGAGAGGCGGAAAGCCAGGTCGTTGGGATCAGTCAGCGTACGGGTCTGCGGCAGGGAAGTGGGGGTACCGTGACAGGTTTTGCATTGAATATATTGAATGTCTTTTTTTACGCTGTACAAGTTGCCATCTCCCATAGCTTCGGTACGGGTATGACAATCAATGCAGTCGAGCTTCCACTCACAACTGGTGAACTGGGCTATGGGTTGATAGTAATCATGCAGCCGGTCGGTGGGGAAATCCTGGCGGGAGGTAAAGGTAATCGTGCGCAGATCATAGTTGCCACGGTTATGGCATGTATCGCACTGTGTGTACGAGATGGCGGTAGTTAGCTTATGAACCTGGTTAGACTGAGTTTCTTGAGTGTTGGAACGGTCCGCGGATTGAGTGGGGGTATGACAGGCGGCACAACCAGTAAACCGGTAATCATCGCTTCCCGGCAGCGGTTTGGCGGAAAGGTGACAGGTGAGGCAATTTTGTCCGAAAGCCCTGACATATGGATTGGATTCCCGGGAAGGATCAAACGCATCCAAGGAGGTGATGCCACTGGTGCTCCCGGGTACCTGGATGTCAAATATCCCCCTCCGGGCTTTCAAATCCGATTGGGCTCCAAATGTATAAAGAATATTGGCAATGGCGCCCGCATAGGTTGCCTGGATGCTGGTGGTGGCGCGCTGGATATGATCGCTGAGCCTTTCGGGGGTGCCGCTGTGGCAATTTGCCCCGCCACAGGAGACCTGAACGACAGCGAAATCGGAAGGATTCTTTCCGCCGCGCATTGAACTGTGAGCCAGAGCTGCATCCAGCGCCAAGCGCTCACCCCCGTGACAGAGCACGCAGCCAAATGTCTGGAGTGGGTGTGCATTGCTGATCTGTTCCAGGTCTGAGTGGCAGGTGAGGCAGTATTCCACTTGACCGGTGAGGGTGGGGGTAAGGGGGACGGGTGACGGACGACGACCTTCCTGCCATGCGGTGACGAGCAAGGCAAGAAATAAAGTGAATGAAGCGGCAAGGAGAAAATAGCGGCGCATATGCGGGATTCAATAGGCGGGAAGTATAGCTAGAATAGTCAATACAATTACAGCCAAAAGGACGAGTACAACCACCCCCCCTGCGAGACGGCCTCCTATAGGGAACCAACGTCCCAATTCGGTTTTAGAGGGCTTTGGGAAGATGTAGGGAATGAGATATAAGAGCAGAAAAACTGCCAACGGGACGAATACCCCCAAAAAGAAGGGATCGCCGAGCCTGAGGAGTTGCTGCACCCAGAGGAAAAACCAGGGGGCGCGGGCAGTCTCCACATTTGAGGAGGCGGTGATCGAGGCAGCCAGCGGGGCGGGAGCGAAAGTGGCGAGCAATAACAACCCGGTGCCAGCCAGAAGCATGGCGAGAACTTCACGCCGGACCAGCTCAAAGCGGGAAATGCGAATTTGATCCTGTCGGTACACTGGTGGGGGAACGGCTATACCGCCATCCCGGCGGACGCGAAAAATGTGCCAGACGCCAAAGATCCCGGCAGCGATGGTAAGACCAAAAATATGCCAGGCATAGAAACGAATCAGGGTTGCCGGGCCGGGCTGAGTACCACCCACCAGTATTGTGTAAAAACCTTTACCGACCAAGGGAATGGTTTTTAACAGGTTGGTGCCGGTGACCAGCGCCCAATGAATGCCCTCATCCCAGCGCAGGACGTAGCCGGAAAAATCCAATAGGATGGCCAGCAAAAGGAGTCCCATCCCCAACAGATAGTTGAGACGACGCGGAGGCGCATATGACCCGGTGAAAATCACCCGTAAAAGGTGTACGATTGTGACAACCACCAATAATTGCGCCGACCAATAGTGCAGGTTGCGGACCAGTCCACCGAACGGCACGAGGAAGGTAAGAGTCTGGATCGAGAGGGCTGCCTGATCGGGGGTGGGGATGTAGTAAAACATCTCCAGCAGACCAGTGACAAGAAGGATCAGCGAGAGGAAGACAGCCAAACCCCCAGCAGCGAGGGTATATCGCAGACGCGCCTGGCGGGCTGGGATGGTTGGCGGGTGGAGATGATGAAAAAAATTCGGCCGCATAATGAGATTATATCGTGTGATGAAAAACCGCCCGTCTTCCCGGAGCGGTTTTATGATGCAGGGGTAAGGGGGTCTCAGAGTGCCATGAGGTTTACGAGACGATTCCCGGGGTTCCTTCATTTGGTGCCGGGTCGAAAACTGCGAGGTATTTCACTGCCAGACCGAAGGCCAAGATGCCAGCCGAAAAGATGCCAATGGAAAGAGCCACCTCGGGAATGGACGGGAAGTAGGTGACTTGGCTCATAAATGCGGGCATATAGGTAACTGGGTTTGGATGAGTAACAGCGAACCAGCTCACATTGAACCTGTTCAAGATCATCCCAAGCAGCACTGCCAGGGCACCAATTAATAATCCGCGCGGACTTCGGCGGACCTTGCTGAACGAAAAGAGCAAAATGGGTAAAACCGCGCCCAGAAGGATTTCAGCCCAAAAGAGGACGCTCATCAGGCCGCCAGTAAAGAGGTATTGAAGATCCCCGGCGTAAGCTAGTTGACCAAATTTTACAACCAGGTATAACCCGAGAACAAATGGGATGAAGCGAGCCAGTTTCTCCAGTAAATGGATTTCGAGGCCGCGTTTAAAGTAGCGCGAGCTGAGGGAAGATTCAAACAGGATCATGGCGAGACCGATCGCAAGGGCGGAAATGAAGAACAGCACCGGCAGGAGAGGCGTCCACCAGAGAGGATGAAGCTTGGCAGGCTGGATGAGGAGCAGCGCACCAAGAGCACCCTGGTGGAGGGTGGAGATGACCGCCCCCAGGATCACGAGCGGCTTCATGAAACGTCGAATGAAACCAGCAAGTTTATCCCATTTCAGGCGTTCGAAAATTGCCGGTGCAAATTCAACCGCCATGATTGCTGAATAAGCCATCACGTAAAGGCCGATGACCAGGAGGAAAGAGGTGAAATTCTGATAGATGAAATAATGCCAGATGCGTTCCGGGTGACCCAGATCAACCAGTAATGCGATCACCTCCATGATGTATCCAAGCAGACCGGTTAACAGGGTAGGGCGGACGAGCGGACGGAATTGCTCGAGCTCGAGGAGGTAAACGAGGGAGGTAATAATGAAGGCTCCGCTACTGATTGCAATACCGGTATACAAATCAAAGCTGACCCAGAATCCCCAAGGGTAGGCGTTGCTCAAGTTACTGATGGCGCCAATTCCATTGATATAACGAAGCATGGCGACGATAAATGCAATGCCGATCAGGGCAAGCAGGACCACGACCAGTGGTTTCAGACGAAAGCGCGGATGAATGATTATTGAAAGTTTCATTTTTTCTCCTCCGGCGGCGTTCCTGCTGTTTCAAGCTTTTGGGAATGTGCTTCTTTCTTCTTATTAACAACATGGACTCCAACTGCCAAGCCGGTTAATGCCACGCCCAGGCCGACTGCAGAGGGCAGGGTCAGTTTCATCACCGCTTCACTCACGTCCTTTACCGGGCTGGAGGGCAGCTGCGGCAATCCGAGCTCGTTAAACGGGCCATGCGAAAGGATAAAGTAAGACGTGCCCCCATTTTCTAATTCGCCATAGACATGGTTAAGGTAGCGCACGGGCTGAGCAGCGAGGCGGTCGTGGGCATATTTCAGAAGTTCTTCCCGTTCACCAAACATCAATGCACCGGTGGGACAGGTGGCGACGCAAGCCGGTTCCAGGCCAACGTCGATGCGCTGGGTACACATGGAACATTTATCGATGAAGGCTCCGTCCACCAAGCCCTTATCATAGTCAAAGTGCGGCACCCCAAATGGACAGGCATTCATGCAATAACGACAGCCAATGCACTTTTTCGGGTCGTATATTACCGGGCCGTCCGAACGCTTGCTGTAGGCACCCACCGGGCAGGCTGACAAGCAATCGGGTTCATTGCAATGCATACAATGATAGACCATGGAGGCGCGCACCGGGTTGGGATATTCCCCTTTCAGTCCGACACCTGAAACCCATATGCGAGTCTTATTCATGGGGATCTTATTTTCGACGCTGCAGGCGACCATGCAAGCGCGGCAATCAATACAGCGTGTGGAGTCGAATAGGAATGTTTTATGCTGAATGTCTGGCATGGAACCGGCTCCCATCTATATTTTTGATACCGTTACAAAAGTCTGGCTGAGGGCCTGACCGCCGCTGATAGGGTCAGTGTAAGTTAAGTGTAAATCGGAGTCGCTGGCGCCAATACCGTAGGCAACCGTGAGGCCACGGGATAGATGCCCATAACCAGGAGTGAGATAAACACAGTCCGGTCGGATGGCCTGAGTAACTTCCAGGTTGATGTGGATCTTTCCAGCAGCGCTGGAAACTTCCACCAGGTCATTATCTTCCAAACCCAAGCCCTGTGCAGTGGCAGTGTTCATCCAGAGGCGCGGCTCATCCGAATATTTATGGAGGAGCTGGTTGTTCTGTGAGCCAAATTGAGTGGACTGGGCCACCTTGCCGGTCAGTAAATAGAATTGGTTAGGACCAGGAGCGGGAGGTTCCTCCCACTGCGGCACTGCAGAAAAACCACCCTTGTCCAACGTGGAGGAGAAAAGTTCGATCTTCGTGCTGGGGGTATTCCAGGCAGGTTCGGAAATATCGGGTCCCTCGCCAGGCAATTCCACATAACCCTTCTGACGAACCTGGTCGAGGGAGACACCCAGGGGAGCCAACTGCTGCTTGAGGTAATCCTCTTCGTCAGAGTACTGAAAGAAGTCGCCCAGACCCAGGCGCGTGCCGAGTTCCTTGTAGATCCATAGGGCGGACTTTGCCTGCCCCTGAGGTTCAATAACCGGTTGGCGAAGGAAAGCTTTATCCCCCACGATATTGAGGGGGTCGTAGCGCTCCAAGTAAGAAGCCTCAGGCAGGACGACGTCCGAGAACCAGGATGTGTCGTTCATGATAATGTCGACGGTGGCGATGAAATCCATTTTTCCGAAAGCTTCCAGCGTCCGGCCGCGGTCTGGCAGGGACATGGCAGGATTTTGGCGGGAAATGAACCAGCCATGAGCTTTATATGGAGTTCCACTCAGGGCGGCTTCGCGTAATTCCTGGAAGACACCGATCTTGAGTGGGACGAATGGGTATTTCCAGGGCACACCATCCAGCCGCTGGGCGGAGACACGCGGATAAGGCGGCTGCGGAGGGGCACCCAGTACGCCACTCTCCTCCCCGGAGGCCGGAAACATTGCAACGCCCCAGTTTCCCACCAGGGCATTGAGAATGGCGATGGCGCGCTCCGTTTGGAAAGAATTAATGAAATTGGAAGTCCGCCAACCGTTGTGCGCCAACGCATGAGGAGCAGCAGCGGCAAATTCACGTGCAACCGCCTGGATGGTTTCGGCAGAGATGCCGGTGATGGGGGAGGCCCAATCAGGGGTATATGACAGCACCGCATCCGCCAGCTTGTCGAATCCATATGTGAGATTTGAAACGGCTGAGCGGTTGTACAACCCTTCCTTGATAATGATATTGATCAACGCCAGGTGGAATGCCAGGTCGGTGCCCGGCCGGATTGGCAACCAGAGCGTTGATTTCGCAGCAGTCTTGGTGAAGCGCGGATCCAGCGAGACCACTTTGGCACCCCGGTCGATGGCTTGGCTAAGTGCGGAGGTCTCGGAGGTGGAGATGGCTTCCATCAGGTTGCGCCCGGTTAATATGATGTATTTAAGGTCATCGTATTTTCGTGCGGGTTCTTCCATGCCGTAAGTGGTGAGGTTTGCCACAATCATGGCGTTGAAACATAAACTACGCTGTGTGCCGTAGTTCGGCGACCCGTACGCGTTGAGAAGGTTTTCGAACTGGACCTGGCTGAGATTGTGGGTGGAGGAAAAGATCATCGCCTCCGGGCCGTATTTTTGCTTGATGTCAACCATTTTATTAGCCACCAGATCGAGAGCTTCCTCCCAGGAAGCTTTGCGGAACAGACCCTCCCCGCGCTTCCCAACCCGGATGAGGGGGGTCAGGACCCGGTCGGGGTCGTATGTATTCATCAAGCCGGACTGGCCGCGCGGACACAATTTGCCATTGGAATGCGGGTGATCGGGATTGCCTTCCAATTTGACCACGCGCCCGGCCTCGACCTTTGCCAACAGGCCGCAGCGCCAAACGCACATTTCACACATGCTGGGGATAATCCCGCTATCCGCGGCATCCAGCAGTCCGCCCGAGCGGGCTGCCTGAGCCACCCAGGGAGAGATATACTCCCCCAGAGCCAAAGCGCCAACGGCTGCGCCGCTAACCTTTAGAAAATCGCGGCGGGAAAATGTATACGGCATAACCTTCTCCAATCAATGGCCGGACATGCGGACCAGATGCCCACAGACCCGGCCGGGGTGGGATAATTAACCCTTCTTTTCCTTACGGTGCATACCCACGCGATCGATCAAGTAGAAAAGCACCAGCGCCATCAAAGCGAAGACAAGGATTGCGAGGTAGGGGCTGATATGCCACAGGTCGGGGATAACCACGCTGCCAAAGTTGCCAATGGCCTTGATCTGGGGCATGAAACTTTGATAGGTCAAACCAAAAATGACTCCACCAGTCAGGAAACCGAGCAAGCCTGGGACGATATAGTCCAGCTTGCCTTCGCCGGCGCCAGCCGCAGCCGTACCCGGGCAGAAACCGGCCCCAGCCATGCCAACACCGAAGATGAGACCGCCGATCAGGTTCCCGGCAACATACGTTTCGGGAATGGCCGGGAATGTAATAATGCCAAGGGCGCGCAAAGGATAGACACCGAGCATAGTGACAACGAGGGCGGTCATCATGAACTTCAACACGGTAAAGTCAGTCAGACGGAACTGGTTAACAATTTTATGGTACTTGGTAAGACCAGCTTTATTAAGTGCAAAACCGAACAACACGCCGAGAACCAGAGCATATACGTAAGTCATGGCTTCCTCCTTTTAGTATTTCTTTCCGTAGACTAGCAGAGCTGTTCCAATCCCAGAGGCGAACATCCCTCCGATGAACAGAAAAGCCGCCGGAGCGAGCAACATACCGCCAGAAATCGCCAGTCCACTGGTGCAGCCGCCCGCGATCCCGGCAGCAAATTCTACGACGATCCCGCCAACGAAGAGCAGGAGCCAGCGCTTCCAGGTCTGCCTGCCGTAGGCTGTTTTCCATTGTTCGCTATCCATTTTACGGAACTTGAAGGTGCCGCTGGATAAAGCTCCCAGCATCCCGCCGAAGAAAATACCGACCAGCAGGATGACGGGATAGGTGATCTCCGGTTTCATCATGTAGCTGAAGTACATGTTGCCAGGGTTTATGGCCTTGCCAATATAGGCGGCCAGGTTCTCAAAGCCACCCGAGGCACCCAACAGTTGGTGCGCGAGCACCACGGTGAGGATGCCGACGATGCCAAGCAAAGCGCCAGCAACATAGGGTGACCATTCTTCCTTGCGAAATTGTTTCACGAGTGAGTTCATATGATCTCCTTTCAAAAATTATGGTGCGGATATTTACGAGGGCGGATAAATTATTCTTCCCGATCTTCAGCGGCTTGATCCTCAGCAGGCTCTTCATCTTCCCGAGGATTTTCAGCCGGGAGGGACTCACCAGGTTCAACCTGGATCAAATTGTCGATGGAAGACAGAAGGTCAGCAGCAGCCTGAGGTTTTGCCAGGATCGTTTTTAAAGTTTGCCGGGAAGCAGGTTTTAATTTTGACAGGGCTGGAAGCAGCCCGACTACATCGGCAGGATATTTTTCCTGGACAGGGAGGCGCCTGGGATCCTCAAAGGAGATGTTGATCAATCCCTCCCGCTTGAGAACAAAGAAGCCGCCACCAAGTACGAGTACTGCCAGGATGGCGATCAGAATGATGTTCCCAACATTGGCAGGTGTTTTCCCCAGAGCGACAGCATCATAGCGCTGCGTGTAATCCACCATGTCGGCCGCGGGAACCACCACCGCGGGCGCAGAAGTTGGAGCAGCCCCATTCGTCCCAGGAACTGCGGATGCAATGGGCATGGCTAGCCCCGCTACCGCCGGTGCCAACCTGCTGACCGAGGGTGGTTGCATAGGTCTGAGCCAATGCCAGAGTGTCGGTGGGATGACAACTTTTACAACTAGCGTCGATATCCGCCAGGGGCGCCACCATGCCGGTGTGAGAAACAACCTTGTCGGTGGCTTGATTATTTCCGGCGTGACACAGGTAACAAAAATCACCAAATGCATGCTGGGTGTGCCAGGTGGTACCGTCATTGTTAACCGGATCCTGCGCCTGCGTTTCGTGGCAGTTCTTACAGGAAGATGCCTGTGAACCACATTGCGCCTTCGCCGGGGTGGCTGTCATTAAGAAAACGCTTCCTGTGACCAGCAAAACGCCCAACACCACGAATAAAAACGTAAACCTTTTTCGATTCATATCGTCCTCATTGAAACAAATGGATTATGAATATTTTATTTATCTGATCAAATTGGGAGGCTCATGCCGGAATAAATTCATCCATGAGATCAGCGTGATGCTGGATGCGTTCGCGCAAAACACTGCGCAATATGTCGAGCGCTTCGATGACGCGGTGATCGGTCAACTCATACTGCACGGAGGTACCCTGGCGGGTGGCTTTTACCAAGCCGCCCTCCCGCAATACTTTCAGATGGCGCGATACGGTGGGTTGGGGGACTTCCAATTCCTGAGTCAGCTCTGTGACGTTACGAGGCTGGTCCGAGAGGGCATACAGGAGTAGAAGCCGGGTGGGGTCTGCCAGCGCGGAGCACAGGTCAGCGTGGAGGTGGGTAATTTCCTGGGTGAGGGTTGAAGTTATCATATGACCTTATTCGCATAAACGTATATTGAATAATGAGTATGATACTCTTGTGAATTAATGCACATGTAGTGTCCAATGTCACATTGAGTTGGACATAATGTCACATATGATGTGTTTTTTTGGTATTAGCCTGATAGAAATCAAGTCCCCCAGTCAACCTTTATAATGAAGCGCCCAAACACTGGACAATAAATATCGTGCAACACCTGAAGTATGGGCTGTCCCAAATACCCCGGAAATTATATACCCGGCGGGTTGGTCGACCTTCACCTAATAGTAATTATGCGATCTTGAGAGTGAAATTAAACGTGCTACCCTGGGCATCCCCACTGCTCTCAGCCCAAATACTACCTCCATGGGCTTCGACCAGGTGACGGGCAATGGTGAGGCCAATTCCCGAACCACCACCAGCCTGGCGAGAGCGGGATTTGTCAACACGGTAGAAGCGCGTGAAAAGGTGGGGTAAGTGCCCGGCTGGAATACCTATCCCCGTATCTACCACGGAAACCTGGACTTCATGCTGACGCGGCCGGGCGAGGATGGATATTTTTCCACCAGCGGGTGTATATTGCAAGGCATTCCCAACCAGGTTGGTTAACACCTGGGTGATACGATCCTGGTCTGCAAGCACGGGAGGAAGATCAGACGGCAGGTTCGAGCGGAGTTCGATCTGTTTTGCCTTTGCTTGCGACTCAAACCGTTTAAGGGTGGTTTTCACCAGGGCTGATATTTCCACAGGGTGAATATCCAGCGGGTAAGCGCCGGCTTCAACCCGACTCAATTCCTGGAGATCATCCACCAGGCGCGCCAGGCGGCCGGCCTCCTGGTGAATTTGCTGATAGGTATCGACCGTGGCAGGCAGGACACCGTCCATCAAGCCTTCCATGGAACCCTTGATGGCGGTAAGCGGGGTGCGGAGTTCATGGCTGACATCCCCGATCAACTGCCGGCGCATGGATTCAACCTGTTCGAGCTTTTCCGCCATTTGATTAAAGGAATGAGCCAACTGACCAAGCTCATCAGAACCGGCACCCTGAACCCGCTCCCCGTAATGGCCTGCAGCGATGCGCCGGCTGGCAGTCGTTAGGACACGCAGCGGAGCTACAATGCTGCGACTTAGAAATAGACTGACAATGATCGCAATCACGCCGGCAGTGAGGAGGGCCAGGATGAGAGCCTGATTGAAGGTGGCCTGGAAACTCGTGAACAGGTCAGACATCATCCCAGCACCAGGGCCATTTCCATTTCCGCCCATCATTCCCTGACCAGTCCTAAGCGCCAAGCCCATATGGCTGTTGAAAGCCCCGGGGACAGTAAAGCGGGTGGTCAAGCCAAGGACAATGGCTCCAACCAGGATTACTGCAAGGTAGGAAAGAAAAAGTTTTACACCGAGGTAACGGCGAAAGAATGCGATCATAAGGTTTCATCCTCAAAGCGATAACCCACCCCCCGAACGGTGGCAACGAAACTTTCAGAGCCAAGTTTTCGGCGAATATGGCCGAGGTGGACGTCCACGACGCGCAGCTCACCGAAATAGGCACCACCCCACACGGTCTCGAGCAACTGCTCGCGGGTCAGAACCCGCCCACGGTTTTCGGCAAGGACCTTCAGCAAGTCGAATTCCACGGCGGTCAGATCGACAGGCTGATCATCCACACTGACCTGGCGCGCTGCCAGGTCGATGCGAACATGACGAAAGGCGAGAATCCGATTTTCGGCGCCAGATCCCGACCCTGGCTGCAGCCGGCGGAGGGCAGCCTTGATGCGCGCCACCAGCTCGCGCGGGCTGAACGGCTTGGTGACGTAGTCGTCTGCTCCCACTGAAAGTCCGACGATCCTGTCGGTCTCCTCGGTCTTAGCGGTCAGGAGGATGACATAAACATTTGATTCACGACGCAGTTGGGAAAGGACCTCGAAGCCATCCTTCCCGGGCAGCATTAGATCGAGGACGATAATATCCGGTTGGAAGGCATGGGCAGCCTTAAGCCCTGCAATCCCATCCGCGGCGGTAAATACCTCGTACCCTTCGGGCTTCAGGTAGGCAGTGACCAGGTTAACAATTGATGGTTCGTCGTCAATTACAAGGATCTTTGCCATGGGGGTATTGTAACGTAAATAAAAGGGACGGGGTTGCTCCCGTCCCTAAGAGTGCATTAATATTAGTAGTCCCGGGTTGAGATGAAGGCACCATGCCAGGTGTGGAGGAAAACCTGGCTGCTGGTGCCATTGACGCTCAACATGCCAACTATCTTGCCATCACGGAGGATGTCAATGGTGTAATAGCCATAAAAGGGATCAGCATCAGAGGCGGTTTTTGCACCAGGCATAGCCGAGTTCGAGGTACTGCTGGGCGGATTGCAAAGCCTGTGCAGCGGTGACCGACATTTCTGCGGAGACAGCCGGTGGGGTTGTGTTCAAAGAAGGAAGACCCGTTGTCCCATTTCCACCACCCATCATTCCGTTCCCACCTCCCATCATTCTGTTTCGACCACCCATCATATATTGATGATTGAAGGCAGAATACTTGAGGTTCCACATCATGTTTGGACCATGTTCGGGTGTTACAGTCAGCGTTGCAGGATCCACAAGCAATTCGAAAGCACCGATGCCGGTGCTTTGCTCGACGACACGCACATAAGCGCTATTGTCGAAGACCATCACTTCGGCAACCTTGAGGTCGGGAATATTAAGCTTGGCGAGGTACGCGCCTGCTGCCTGATACGCCTGATCAACTGTAAGGGGGGTGCTTGAGGTGTCCGAGTAGCCGAAGCCGCCCATCATACCATCGCCAGAACTGCGCAAGTTGCCGCAATTCATCATTCCACCACCACCCCTGCTGTTCCCGTTCATCATGTCGAAGCCATTTCCAGGAATTGCATCGTCGTCGTACCCCATCATGCGATAGCCAGATTGAGACCAGCCCAACCCAAAGGCAGTGCGGTGTCCGATCCAGGTGCCAGCGAAAACCAGTCCACCTGCTACTGCCAGGATCCCGATAACCATCAAAGTAATGCGAAGTGCTTTATTCATTTAATGTTTCTCCTATTTTTCGTCCATCGAATATTCTTTGTATCTTGTTTCTATGATGGAAGTATAGGATTGAATCGATAAATGGAGAATGAAGCTTCTGTAAAGATTATGTAAAGATGGAAGACATAATCGATAAATCAAAGCGCTCTTTTCCATTCTGGAAAAAAGCGCTTTGCTGCCGGTTGATCGGGCGTTATTTCCCAGCACGAATTTTCGGACCACTCATCGGAGCGCCAAAGAGCGGGGCAAAGATGCAAAAGTCAAACAGCCCGGCCACCAAAGGAACCAGCCCGACCACAGCCAGGATGGTGCCGCCCACGCCGTGAATTACAAGCAGTCCCAAGGCGACGAGGAGGATGCCTGCCACAACACGGGTGATGCGACCAGCAGGGGAAGCCATAAATCTTACAAAGGGATTCATTTTATTATCTCCTATAAAGTTTGAATTTGATCTGTACCCCAAGTATAGGAGGATACCGTCATCCTGTCTGTGACAAAGTCACACAACGGAGCGTGTCTGCAAAGCTTCCCGGTCAACTATCCTGATGCTCCCACGGGAAACCTCGAGCAGCCCCTGAGCGGAAAAATCCTCCAGGATGCGGCTGATGACCTCCCGGGAACTGCCCAATTCACCGGCAATCTCCTGGTGTGTGATGCGGAGCAAGCCTGAGGCCTCGGCCGCGTTTCAGTAATAATGAAGCCAGCCGGATATCCATCCGGCGAAAAGCCACTTCCTCGACGATCGCCATGACCGCAGAGAGCCTCTGGGAGAGCAACTCGAAAACAAACTCGCGCCACAGGTCGTAGCGTCTGACCCAGTCACGGAAAGTGTCTGAGGGGATCATGACCGCCTCGGCTTCTTTTTCAACCGTGGCAATTGCTGGAAACCCTTTTTGACTCAGAATGGCATTGGCAGTAAGGATGCAGGATTCTCCATCCCCAAAACGGTACAGGGTGATCTCCCGCCCGGTCTCGCCTATCTTATATACCCGGACAACGCCCGAGATGAGCAGTGCAATTGAATCCACGATGTCGCCCTCGACGAAAACATCATGACCAGCGGGGATGCGTGCGAAAAAAGCAATATCCTGGAATTCGCGCAGCAGGCGCGGGTCGGCGTGTTGCAAGACTGGCAAGACCCTGGAAATTTTCTGAAATTGTTCCTGACTGAGCATTTTTTCCTTCCTGGAAGTTTAAACCATTTTAATCATACCTTGAGAAGCCCGGAGTAACAAGCAAAGCAAAACATCAGATCAGGTTTAGAAATAACTTAAATGGAACCGGAAACATAACCCTTAACGCCACTTTAGATCTTCTGGTAATTGGGAACACAAACCGGGTCCAAAGCGTCTTGTTATAATCAGTAGTACAGTGTCTGTAACCGATTGGCAATCAGGAATGAAAGATCATTCCTGGGATCGAAATGAGGAGGAGGTGACCTTTGAAAACCAACCGAAAACTTTCAACCGCATTGGCAATACTTGTTATCCTGGGATCGCTTGGGTTAAGCGGCTGCGCAACGGAACCAGACTCTTCCAACCCGCAAATCGCGGCGATCAATACCCTGCGCAACCAATTGGAGTTGCCAAAACGACCTTTAGAATTTGTGGAAACAACGGTTTATTCAAATTCTCCCAGTGGAACTTTGCAGGTTGAAGTCTTTCAAGACAGCGATGGTCGCAAGTTTATTGTTGACCCCATCACCATCCAGGTGGTGGAAATGGATGCGCGGGCATTGTTGGAAAATATTTCACCGCTTGCCTCTGTCATGTCAGAAGAAGAACTGCGGGCCAAAGCACAAAACCTATTCGCTGCGACCATACCAAATTTTGAAGTGTTGAAAGCCAATTGGGATTATGAAGAGGGGGCAAAATCGATAACTATTTCTATAATTGGTACAGCAAAGATGCAGCTGGTTCCAACACTCGTCCACGGGCACAAATTGCTTTACACAGAACCGGGCTGTTATTTGGGTATGAAAACACCTTGATGCTAGGCAAGTAACCCATCCCAGATAAGCCAAGCATCGACATTCCTGATTCCCAACGAAAAATTATTGATTAGGTTTCATCTAATGCGGTCAACCATTAGTTTGTTAGTTATTTTATGGGTCATCGTGTTTTCAGGTTGCTCCTCCAATGGACATGGAAGTGGCGAACTTGCCGGTCATGTCGATATCGGTCCACTGCAACCAGTCGCCCGAGTAGGAGAACCCGAACCAACGCCCCCTCCTGAATTGTACGCGGCATGGCAGATTGTTGTTCTGACAAAAAATGGGAATAAAGAAATCGCTCGTGCGATCATCAATTCCTTGGGGGATTACCAGGTTCAGTTATCCGCGGGCTCATACATGGTGACCAGCAAACCCACCAACGGTGGAGGTTTCGGTACACAGCAAATATATCCAGTGGAGATTTACATGGGAAAAGTAACACGGTTGGATTTGAAGATTGATACGGGCATCCGGTGAGAACATCAATATCCCTCCCTGATTTGGTCAATATATTAATCCAAGGAAGATGTCACCTCCAATATTCAGGGGAGAAGAATTACAAAAAATGCGCTTAAGCCAATAAAATTTCATCCCCCATGCGAGCAATTTCGATTGATAGGGAGGGATCTATGCTTTTTGAGTTCGCAAATCACCAAATCTGCATGTTCCAAACTCCAAAAGTCAGCCGCCTGGCGACCCCACTCTTCGAGATGAGTTAAAATGATGCGCCTGGGTTTTAAGGCCAGGCAGAAGCGGCAGAAATGTTCCAATAAGGGCGGGGGTGAGTGCAACGCGGCTGCTCTTCCCAGCCACAGGTGGGCGAACAGGATATCCACAACACCTAAGTTCGGTATCCCAGCACTATCAAAATTGCGAGTGTCTCCGGGAAACAACCAACGGCTGGGACCCGACTCCACCAAATAACCAATTGAGGGAACTCCCCGCTGTCCATTAGGAAAAGCGGGTGCGGCTTCCCAGTGAAGACCTTCCAAGGGGGTAATCAGCAGTCCGTTAAGTTCCATGGGATGGAGCAGTTTCGGGATCACGATCTGATCTAAAGGAAACCCGACCTCCTTCTGGATGATAGAGACCATGGTCTCAGGAATCACCCAGTGGATGGGCAGATGTCGCAATTGGCGCAATAAACTTATATCCAGGTGGTCTTTGTGACGGTGGGTGAGCAGAACAAAATCCAGGTCTTTTAAATCACGGGCGACGTCCATCACGGGAGCCTGCGGGAGGCGGCTTTTCAACATAAGCGGATCAATCGCCCATCGGACACCCTGGGTGCAGAAGAGGTAATTGGCGGAATACATCATCCAGGCCCGGTAAACCGGGCCTGGCGATTTTCCAATCCATTATCAGCTTCTCCCAAATAGCCGGGTAGCGAGCGACGATTTCATCCCGCTGCCGGTCAATCAGGGCCTGACTATCAACCAATCGATCCATGGTTATATCTGGTATGAATGAGGGCTTCCACGTCATCTAACTGGGCGGTCGAACGGCCCCAGTTTTTCCATTTTTAAACTAGTCAGCGCAGCTGCCCAAATTCCAGCCTCATGAGCAGGTTTCGACAGGCGCATGGCAACGTAACTGCCAATACAGGTATCGCCGCGCCCGCTGCGACCGTTTAGTTGAGATGGGAAAAATCCCATTTCGTAATTTTTGCCATCAGCATGGATAAGCAGACCATCCTTGTGAGTGAGGACGATTTCTTTTGGCCCCATACCTGCAAAAATATTGGCAGCCTTGAAAATGTCCTTCTCACCTGTGAGATATTCGGCTTCTACAGCATCACTTTTTAATACATCCAAATACGACAGGGTGTTTTTCATCTCATCCCAAGGCGCATAAACCAGACTTTTTCCCTGCAGGACACGTACAAAGCCCTGCATATCTGCGGCAAGGAATACCTTTTTCTTTTTCAGGAACCGAATCACATCCAAGCCCACTTCACCGCGCAGACTGGAGGAGATCACGGCTGCTTTCATCTTCAGATTTTCCACTTCACCAACGGTAATGGCACCCGCGATGCTCTTGACTGACAGATTTCGAATATCCGGATTATTGGTGGGATATTCCAGGCACATGAGAGTGGATTGGGGAGTATAAGTTGGGAAGCAATCGATGCCATCCTGGGTGAACTTCTCAACCACGCGGTCATCTTCCTTAGCAAGGCGGGTAATAACCGCGACTTTACAGCCAAGGCGCGCGACTGCATGGGCGGCATAGTTCATCCCGCCGCCATCAACGTATTTTGTGCCAGCCGGTGTAATGATCGTATCCTTGGTGTAGTTCCCAATGCAAACAACATCGTAGACTTGAGAGGATTTCATAAATTCCTTTACAAATATTATCAGAGGATAAGACGGGAGAGCACCCAATAGAGTCCCGCTGCAAGCAGGGCCGTAGCGGGAATAGTCAACAGCCAGGCGGTGGCAATCTCACGGGCAACCCCCCAGCGGACCTTTTTTACCCGTTCAGCGGCGCCCACACCCATGATCGCCGAACTGACCACCTGGGTGGTACTAACCGGTCCACCCACCAAGGAAGCAGTTAGGATCACCGCTGCTGATGCCAATTGCGCAGAAAACCCATCGACAGGGCGAATTTTAAAGATTTTCCCACCCAGGGTTTTTATAAGCCTGTTCCCACCCACGGCAGTGCCAAGAGCAATCATCGCTGCACACATGATGATGACCCAAGTGGGGACTGCAAATACATCCAAAACCCCTCCGGTTACCAGTGCCAGGGTAATGATTCCCATGGTTTTCTGGGCATCGTTGGTGCCATGGCTCAGCGCCAAGGCCAAGGCAGTAAAAATCTGACCGCGTTTGAAAAATTGATTAATACCCGGACTGGCTCTCCAGGAGAATAACATAATCAACCGAAGGAGGAGATATCCAATTATGATCCCAATTATGGGGGATGCGAACAGGGCAATCAAGATCTTCTCAATGCCGGGTAGTTGGATCGCCTGCCAGCCTGCGTCGATGACCACCGCCCCAATAAATCCACCAATGAGAGCGTGTGAGGAACTGCTTGGAAACCCAAGATACCACGTCAGCAGATTCCACACGATAGCACTGATCAGCGCGGCCAAAAGAACGATATTATTAATCGCATCTGCAGCCACAACCTCGTGCCCGATCGTATCTGCAACTGCCACGCCGAAAATAAACGGTCCGATAAAATTGGCGATTGCAGTCATCGCCAAAGCCACCCGGGGAGATAGCGCCCGGGAGGAGATCATTGTGGCAACCACGTTGCTGGAATCATGAATCCCATTCAGAAAATCAAAAACCAGGGCTAAACCAATTACGGTAATAATGATCGGCGTCATGATCAGGGCCTTTCGCCTAGGTAATCTTGACGACGATATCGGCGATCACATTGGCGGCCTCATCCCCGCGGTCGGAAGCGTTGCTCAGGTGGCGGTAGACCTCTCGCAATTTCAGCATCCTGACCACATGAGAGATATCCTCCGCGCCACTGAAAAGATCAGCCAGGGCTTCACGGTAAACATCTTCAACCTTGTTTTCGAGAGCCTTGGCACGCTGGGCATGGTCGCCTGCCACACCGGTATGGTCTTCAAAGCGGTCGACTGCCATAAAAAGTTCATAGGCTGCATCCCTGAGCAGTGAAGTCATCCTTTGCATGTAGGAGGTGGGCTCCACTTTTAATACCTGCATTTCGATCAGCGTGCTATAAGCATAATCGAGCACATCGTCGATCGTACGGGAAAGAGTAAAGATATCCTCCCGATCAAATGGCGTGATAAAGGTCTTGTTCAACTCATAGATCAGGATGCGGCGGGCTTCATCGGCCTCTTTTTCCTTGGAAACCAAGGTGGCTGCAGCAGCCGGGTCCTGGTTGGTCATATACGTTTTCAAAGCTTCCAACCCTGCAAGCGTCAGAGCAGCTTGTTCGTGAATCAATTTGATAAAAACGTTTTGGCGTCTCTTAAATAATTTAAGCATGCTCATCCTCCTCCAATTTTCAAACCAGTGTAACACAACCTGCATCGACCAGATGTTTCATCCCGTTCCTGATCTGAGCATAGGTGCTATGACTCATCACTTCAAGGGTGCGGAATGCTTCCCTGGGGAGGTACCCGGCAATCATACTAAAATCCACATCCCCCAGCCCGGGGGCATTGTGATCAATAATCCCGACAACATCGTGCAGGTGAGTGCCAAAAATGCGGGACCCAAAGCGTTTGAGCCACATTTCCTCAGGGAAAAAACCGAGCCGAGCCATCACGGCAGCGTGACCGGTATCATAAATAAAACCGAGCCGGTCTGGTTCAGCAAGTGCAAGCAGTGCAGACATTTCCTCCTGGGTGGGAATATCGAAATAATGATAGCGGTTTTCCAGCCCCAGGCGAACACCATGCTTGTCCGCATATTTCAATAATTCCTTCAAGCTCTTTTTCACAGCTTCCAAGGCCGGGCCGATAAGTTGGAAGCGTTTGTCGATCATTTGACATTTAGTTGCTTCATACTCGGGAGAATCCGTGAGGCGGCTTTCAAAGAGACCGCGTAATATTTTCTCAAGTACCATATCCAGCGATACATGGCCACAATGTACCACCACTGTCTGGACACCTAATTTCCCCGCCAACTCGATACTGCGTTTGATAGATGCCACTCCCTGCTGCCTGCATTCTTCATCCGTGGAAGATATCATCCAGTCGCGCCCCTTAAGGGTCTCCACGGAAATATCAGCCGGGCAAGGTTCATGAATCCCACTAATCACGTAATTAGGCAGACCAACGCTGCTTAACTTCGTGGAGTTGATCTGATGGTTTAATTCAATCTTTGAGAATCCCAACCTTTCAACGGCTAAAAAGAAATCACTCAGAATGGGGAAATTGTTTTTCGCCCACATGGTGGAGAGGGAGGCGTTGTAAACCTCGCTGGTTTCTTGGGGACGTTTCCCTTTTGCTTTTGTTCGGGCCGGAAAGAGATCCAATAACTCTTTCAGGTTATTAATTGTATGATCCGGAATAGGGTCACCATTCTTTGGGAGACCCAGAGGGCTTTTGGGGCCATGCAGGATAACAGTCCGGGAAAATCCCGCGGTCCGGGCAGAAGCCACATCGCGGCGCGGCTGATCGCCGATATAGGCACAGCGTTCAGCGGGAACGCCCATTTGCGCAGCCGCGATCAACAGGATCGAAGGGTCAGGTTTGCGAACCCCGACAACGCACGACAAGATGACCGCCTCAAAACACCCAGCGATGCCCAGTTCTTTGAGCAGGTGCGGGACCTCAACGCTGCTGGTGGTGTTACTCACCAATCCCAGGCGATAGCCACGACGAAAGAGGGTCAAGACTACCTCTTTTGTCTCAGGAAAGACTACATGCCGACCCGTTGCATCCCGCCAGAGTTGATTTAATTGAAGCGCCAGCCGGGTTACCTTATCGGCTGGACTGTCGGGCAGCATCCAGCGCGTCCATTGCTCGACCTCGTTCAGTTCAAGCAAGGTTTTCCCAGCCCAATCTCTATAGGCTTTGGCACGTTTCACCAACAATTGGATAAAATCAAACTCGTCAAAATCCTCCTCAAGAAGTGCGATCATTTCATGAATCTTCTCTTGATTAACCTCGCGTTCAGGAATGGTGGTACTACGCAGAGTGCCGCCCATATCAAATATGATAGCTTCTATGGAGTCTTTCATAATACTTCTATCCCTGTTCCATTGAGCCTGACCTGGATAGAAGAGGTATTCTTAGCAGGTCTGAAAAATTTTTGATACAAAAATCAGCAGTAACACCATCCTCGTAGTTAAAGGCAACTGTATAGAGCCCCACTGCTTTTGCCCCATCCAACTCGGATGATTTATGCCCGACAAACACAGCCTGATCGGAAGTTACGCCTAATTGGTGTAAAGCTACCAGGTAAATCTTCGGGTTAGGTTTGCGTATGCCCAGTTCCCTGGATGAAATAACTGAATCCCACACATCCCCGAAACCGGCGCGTTCGAACCAATTCAACTTTACATGGACTGGCAGGGCAGTATCCGTTATGATACCCAATAAATATCCTTCAGCTTTCAAGGAACAGAGTGTCTCGGGGACACCATCAAAAAATTTCACATCATTGGCATCCTCATCCAGAATTTCTTTCCCGCGGGCAATATCATCCAGGCGGGTAATCCCATGGAACTGTAGAATGGTTTTCTGGTACAGATCATAGTCAATCAGCCCTTGATAGGCCTTATCCCGCAAAGCAGTTTGCTTGTCCATGGGAAATTCTTTATAGGCTAGCCCAATCTCATTAAGAAATTCCACAAATTTGCTGGGGTCATGGTGCCGGTAGTAGAGGATATCGCCGGCATCAAAAAGAAGAGCACGGATCTGGTTTTGAGAGTCTTTCGCTGCACTGCAAACTGCTGATGTGTTCATTTCAGTATGCAGAATTTCCAGAATTTCTGTCATATTGTTAATGACTGCATCCGGTGTGGCACCTTCATCCACTTCCCCATGGTCGTAATTGTGGCGAATCTGCACCGCCAGACCAAATCCTGCCCGTTTGGCTCCAAGGACATCGCGCATAATGCGGTCCCCGATATATACACATTGACTGGCAGGGACATTGGCTAACCGGGCGGCATAGTGGAAGATGGCTGGGTCTGGTTTCCTGCGGCCATATCCGCTGGATAATACAATTGGATCAAAATATTGACGGATTCCGTACAGCTCAAGGTTGGCTGGTACCTGTCCATGGCTATTGACATTGCTGATCAAACCGATCTTTAACCCCATCTGATGTATAGCTTCAAGTACTGCGGGAACCTCCGGGCGCAAAGCCCGTTGGAACCAGTGGGTTTCGATGAATGTCATAAAATCTTCAGCAATTAAGGCAAGTTTCTCCCGGTCCACAGAACAGTCTGGAAAAATATAATCATTCAAAACTCTAGCTGGAGGAAATTCCTCCATGGATTGCAGGCTCACCTGGTGGTATGCATCCAGACCGGCGGAAATGATCTCAAATAATTGCTTGTCTGTTAAATCCAAGGAAATCCCGGCATTTGCAAGTTGCTGCCGAATACCTTCGGTCTCCTGGAGGCGTAATTCAGGAGTCCATCCATATGTTTCGATCGTCCCCCCCATATCGAAGAAAACAGCGCGGATCGACATACCCATTACTCCACTTTCAGGAAATACCCGTCCAGCACGTTCTGGTCATAGTTTTCAACCAATCGTGTCAAATTTATAACCATCTCCGCCAAATAACTTGGCGAATACTCTAAATGATTGGGACTTCCTGGGGCACGAACACTTGTGTCCCAGGAAGGAGATAAAGTTTCTGCTGACTTGCTATTATCCTGCCATGACCTACTTTTTAGGAGCTGTAAGCAGGCTGGCTGCCCAGAAGTCACGCACGATACTGACGTTATTCCAGTCGAAAATGGGATCCATCTCCCAAACCTGTGGCAACAATTCAGCCAGAGGGATGTTGTTTTCATTGACGGGAAGACCTTCAGCCGCAGGCCAGGTGCCGATCTCATTCCAGGGTTGTAGACCTGTTTCCGAGAGTATAAAGCGGATAAAGAGTTTGGCCGCATTGGGGTGCGGAGCTTTGTTGGCAATGCCCAAGAAGCTGGTCTTGAAGATGCCCATGACTGGGTCCAGGTTAAAGCAGGGCGACATGTTCAGTTCGCCATCCATGGTGGCTTCGAGGGTCGAGTAACCGGTCCAACCAAACCCAGGCTCATCGCCTGCAGGCAGCTCAAGCCCGGCAAAGGCCGCGTCCACCATATCGCCATCGTCGAGAACCACAACACCGTTATAGGCTAATTTCTTGAGCCACAGAGAGCCAGCATCTTCCGGCTTTATGCCACTGGCATCCGCCACGGCAAGTTCGTCAGTGGTCCAGTCCTTGTTGTAAAGTGCCTGATAGGCTACTGCCATCTCGTCACCATTTTGAACAAAGGTAGCGATCTTGGCCATCGTGCTGACATCAGACATGGGATCTTCCATGAAGAACTTGGCATAATATTTAGGTTCAACGATCTGCCAAATATTGGTGACCGGACAGCCATTCGGGTAAAACTTGTTGTTGTATCCGATAACATCGGTCGAGTGACGCGCAATGGCGAACGGAAATTCCGCAGTCAGTTCCGGGATGCTCACATCCCGGGGGACGAACCACCACATCCATTGATTGGGAACGAATTTCCCGAACAGGATGTGGCCGTCGCTGTTGAACCAGACATCCCCAATGACATTCCCGCTTTCCTGTTCTGCCTGCATCTTGGTGTCGATGCCATCGGTGTCAGCAGCGTCAAGTTCAATGTCCGGATACAGGGCTTTCCAAGAATCAGGCAAATCCTCAACTCCGCCCGAGTTGGCATACACCGTCACTTTGCCTTCCAGTTTTGCAGCAGCCTCGATCGCCGCCCAGTCATCGGTGGCGGGCTGGTATGGACCAAGACCATTATCCTTCGCCCACTGCGCGTTTGCGGTTAGAGGTACAGCAGTATCAGCAGCGGGAGGGACGGGAGTGTCGCCCGGTTTGGTAGTGGGGGGTGGGGGAGCCACGGTTGTGGCCGGGGTACCACCGCAGCTTACAACCATGCTGAATAAAACGACCAGAGAAATCAACTTTACGAACGTTTTCATTTCTTCCTCCTGACATAGCACGATATGATTAGGAATTCAAAACAGGGATTTTCTTCCTGGAAAAGCTTTCCTTTTTATATGCCTCCTTTCAAATGATCTTCCAAATCATTAAGGGTTGGGAAATCCGCAGACATTCCCAAGGAAATTCTCAGGATATATATCAGGAAGTAATAAGATTGCCACTTTCCTTGTCGTACAGGTTCAACGATTGTGGATCGAACTTCAACCAGATCTTTTGATCCATCTGGATCTTGCTGATGCCCATGACCTTGATGGTTAACTCGGTGCCGCCCAGGCGTGCCAAAATCGTCGAATCGGCTCCGGAGGGGAGGACGGAATAGGCGATAAACTCTGTTGCTCCCGGTTCAGGACGCTCCGAGATAGCGATATCCTCCGGTCGGATGCCGACCACCACTTTATTTATCGCTCCATAGGTGCTCACCGCGGTTTTGAACGATCCAAGATCAACGGTGTTTTTTCCACTGACCTCGCCGTCGAGCAGATTCACCTTTGGGTTGCCAATGAAATCTGCCACGAAGAGGTTGGCTGGAAAATGGTAAACCTTATCGGGGGTATCGAACTGCTGCACAACGCCTTCCTTCATCACGGCAATCTTGGAGGACATGGTTAAGGCTTCCACCTGGTCGTGGGTCACATAGATGGTGGTAGCTCCAGACATATGATGAAGGCGCTTAAGTTCGGCGCGCATGTCCATGCGCAAGCGGGCGTCCAGGTTGGACAGCGGTTCGTCCATCAGGAAGACCCTGGGGCGGTATGCGAGCATGCGTGCCAGTGCGATGCGCTGCTGCTGCCCGCCGCTCATCTCGCGTGGATAACGATCTTCGTAGCCTTCCATCTGTACTTCTTTAAGAGATTCTTTGACCCTCGTATCCATTTCAGCCTTGGGCATCTTCTGGATCTCCAGGGCAAAAGTAATATTCTTATCCACCTTCATGTGCGGCCACAAAGCGTAGTTCTGGAAGACCAATCCCAGCTCGCGCTTGCTCGATTGAAGAGAAATGCCTTTGTCGTATGAAAATACCAGCTGGTTGCCAATGTAGATCTCGCCCCCGTCCGGGTCTTCCAATCCGGCTACGCAGCGCAGCAGGGTAGTCTTGCCGCATCCTGAAGGACCAAGCAGGGTCACGAAAGTTCCCGGATCTATGACCAGGCTGACGTGATCGAGTGCAAGTACTTTACCGAACTTTTTCGTCAAATTATTAATTGTGATGGTTGTTTCCATGATGTCCTCTCTTTACATCCCGAGACCTTTTTTAAGACTGCCACCCGTGAAACGGCCAATGACGGCATTGCCCACGACTGTAATTAAAACCAGGAGGAGGACAACGATGTTTCCCATTTGATCCCTTCCGGCTTCAATATATTTCATGGTCAGGCTGGCCAGCAACTGCGTGTCACGCGTGACGAGCAGGATAATTAGAGACAATTCACGCATGGTGGTTATAAACGTAAGCAGAAAACCAGAAACGAAACCGCTCATGGTGAGTGGAAAGATAACTCGCCTGAATCGCTGCCAGACATTGGCTCCAGCCACCTGGGCAGCCTCCTCCAGTTCGTGCCCCACCTGCATCATAGCCGAGACGCCCGAACGGGATGAGTAAGGGAGATGCTTCGCGACCGAAACGACCACCAACAGGGCAAAGGTACCATATAGGGAAGGGAGTGGTCCTATCTTCCTTGCAAACATGGCGATATATACAGCACCGAAGGCGATACCCGGAATGACATAGGGGATATAAGCAAGCTGGTCGACCAGCCTCGCAAGCCGGGTACCGCGTCCCTTGACGATGGCATACCCGAGCAGGACGCCAAGCAAGGCGGTGAAAAAGGCCGTATAAAGAGCAAGCTTGATAGAATTCCAGGCAGTTTGGTAGACTCTTGGGTTAAGCAGGACTCCCGGCTCGCCGTCGTTATAAATCGGGTTCTTCTGCCCTATCCAGTTCTGAAGGGTAAGATTGCTGAAGCTGTAATCTCCAGTCCGCAGCAGGAATGTGTCATAGGTCAGCAAACCCAGCGGTACAATAAGCACCAGCAGTTGAAAGATAATCACAGCCGTAAAGAAAACCTTCTTCATATTTCTCAACTTGCTTGGGTTAGAGACAAAACCACGACCCCCGATGGTCTCATAACTCTTGCGCGTGCCTACCAGCCTCTGGTTGAGGGAAATGGTAACCATGGCAAACAAGATCAGGACGATCGCCAGCACGAATGCATCCGCCTTGTCACCAGCTGCCAGGCTGCCGCGCAGCATGGTTGCGACCACATAGTACTTGATCGGGGAACCCAAGATGTTAGGACCGCCAAAAGTGCCCATCACTTTTGAAAAAGTCATGATGAAACCGGAAAGCAAAGCCGGTAGTACCAGCGGCAGAGTGATCTTGCGCAAGATGCGCCAGCGGTTGGCTCCCATCAATTCCCCCGCTTCTTCCAGATTGGAATCGATCGACATTAGCGCCGCTGAAACGAAAAGGAAAAAGAAGGTGTAATAATGGAGCGCGCAGCAGATAATGATCGGCACCGGTCCGTACGATAACCAGTCGGGCGGACTCACTCCAATAACAGCTTCAAACATCCCCGGTGCTCCGCCGGAAAGCCTGTTTTTGAACAGTACCAACCAGGCTTGGGCCAGAGTCCAGGAGGGCATGATGTAGGGCAGCAATGCAAGTTGATTGACCAGTTTTCTGCCAGGCATATCGGTGCGGACCACCAGCCAGGCAAGTGATCCACCGATCAATAGCGAAAGCACAACCGTGCCGATGGCGATGGTCATCGAATGTTGAAGTGGGGTGAAGGTGTAGATCTTGCCAAAGATACCTGTCAGCATCCTGACCCAGTGAAAAGCAGTCAATCCCCCCACCTCGGCATCCGGTACACGGCCGAGATCGGAAATTTGCCAGGTAACCGTAGTCTCGACTAGTTTGTACAATGGGATGATGACCATGTAGAACAAAATGACCAACATGATCAATGCCAAGACGACATGTGGCTTGGTCAGCCAATGGAAAAACCTACGGGAAGCGGCCATCAGGCGTTTGGAAAAAGGTTGTGGAGCTGTTGCGGGTACAGCCATGAATGATCTCCTTTATCTGCGAGTCTAATTACGGGTGAGAGCCGTTGCTTTTCTTAAGACGATCGCGCAATTGGTCCAATTTGTCGAGGTTAGTCATCACTTTTTCCTGATCCACTGAACTTAATGACAGGAGTAAGGCATTGAGGATCGTCATTGGGACTGTCAGGGAATGGAAGGCGGAGACTGGACCGCGGCGCGCTGAAAGAACGATATCTGCTTTATCCCCCACCATTGGACCAAGCGTGTCAGTTAAAAGGATTACCGGCGTTTTTTGCTGGTTGGCGTACTCAAGCACCATCTGCAGGTCGGGAGTCAAGTTGAAAAAGCCTATGGCGATCAGCAAGTCAGTGTTGTTCATAAGCAGCATAGGTTCAAGCATTTCCCGCCCGGAAGAATTCAGAGGAATCACATGCCGGGCCGAACGTGTTAAACGAATTTCCAGCAGGTCTACCAGTGACAAGGAAGGGCCCAGCCCGAAAACAAATACGCGCTGGTGAGTTCGAAGCAATTCAACAGCCGCGTTCAGGGCTTTCCGGTCAAGAGTTTGCATGGCTTCCGTCAGGTAGTCGATCTCGGATGCCACGAGTCGCTCAAAGATATCCCCTGCTTCGCGCAGGTCATCCAGGCGGCTGCGCAGGCGGGCTGAATGGGTCATACGGTGACGAAAATTATCCTGCAAAGCAGTCCGCATGGCAGGGTAACTGTCAAATCCGAGAGTGCGCGCAAAGCGGACCATGGTGGCTTCACTGAGCTGCAGGCGATCCGCGATTTCACCTGCGGAAAGAAAAGCAGACTCATCCTGGTTCTGGCTCAGGTAATTGGCAATCCGTTTCTCGCTCTTGGTAAGCTGGGGAAACCGCTCGCTGATCAATTGGCTAAAACCGACAGGGTTTTGGGTTTCTGGGTTCATCGCCTGACCTCTCCCTCAAACTATAATAGGAAATCCGAACTTTCATTATTAACAATTTTGAAATTCAACTTTCATTTGGATATAATACAACAATAACAACAGAATTGCAAGTGCCCTTTCAGATAAGATGTCATTTGTCGTTTATGAAACAGGAAAATCAGCGAAAGCATCTTCCTTGATTCCTTCATCCCCGTTGTACCTCCAAAGCTGGGGGATCTTTTTCACAACAATCCAGGCAGCGAGGATACACCCCACCCCCCCAGAGATTATCGCGAACGGTATACCCAGAAACTGCGCCACCAGACCAGATTCCACTTCTCCGAGTTGAGGACCGCCCTTGAAGAATATCTGGGTGATGCTCATCATGCGGCCGCGCATTGCGTCCGGAGTCTGCAGTTGTCGCACTGTATTTCGGATTATTGAACTTAAGCCGTCAAAGATGCCAACCATGATAAGCGCCAGCATGGTTAACCAAAATGAGGTGGAAACCCCGAAGAGTATGGTAGCCAAGCCAAACATCGCCACGGAAATGGATATCAACATTCCCTGACGAAGGAGATTTGTTTTCTGTGAAAGATACAGGCCAACTGACAAGGTGCCGATTGCCTGCGCCGAGGACAACCAACCGTACTGGATCGGACCAACATGCAGGATATCTTGTGCAACGAAAGGCAGGAGAGTATTCGCTGATGAGAAAAAGGTGCCAAAGAAATCAAGGAACATGACTGAAAAGATGATGGGAGAATTTTTTATGAATTCAATCCCTTCCCGAATATCACGAAATGTTCCCCGCAGCTCAAAGGTCTTCCTTTCGATAACTGTGCGAATATCTCCCATCGCGATCAGCGCCGCAATGACAGCCAGGTAGGAAATGGCATTAATCCAATATGCCCATTGCAGTCCCCAAAAGGCAATCACCACCCCGCAGATAGCGGGTCCAAGAATGCCACCAACCTTGGAGGCGATTGAGGTGAGACTATAGGCATTGGCCAGGTTTTCACGCGGCACAAGGGAGGGGATAAGGGCCTGCCTCGCAGGACCGTCAAAAGCCACGGCCACCGACTGCAGAGCCATCAGGCCAAAAATCATCCATATGGAGACCACACTCAACGCAGTTGTAAGGCCAAGGAGCAACGCAACCAAGCCCAGTGCAAGCTGGGTGAGGATCGCCATTTTCCGGCGATCGAACCTGTCTGCAGCCACCCCTGCCACAAGGGAAAGCAGGATCACTGGAAGGAAGCGCACCAAACCGATACCGCTGATGACCATGGGCTGGTCCGATAAGGTGCGGAGATGCCAGTATAGAGCCCACAATTGCATCTGTGAACCCGCGATTGAGATCAGATGACCAATCCAGTAAAGCATAAATGGTCTGGATTTGAGAGCGGGAGGAATTATCATCTGGTTTTCAAACTTTGGTATGCGGCGACTCTCGCATTGGGAACAATTCAAGAAGATCGTTCAACGAATGGATGATAGCGTCGGGTTGGATCGGTTGACCTTGTTCATCTGGTCTTGGTTTACCATCAGGTTCGATGATTATTCCCATGGCAAAACCTGCGCGTTTGCAGCCAACTACATCGCGCGAAATCCTGTTGCCGAGATATGCACAATGCTCCGGTGCCACGTTCATTCTACGGGCGGCTTCCCAGAACATTTCAGGAGCGGGTTTCCGGCTTTTCTCAGCTGAAGAAAGGATAACAACTTCAAAAAGTCCTTTCCAACCAAAACCAACAATACTACGCGGAATATCCAGGGAAGACATACTGTTGCTGATCACCCCAAGTCGGTAACCGCGCTGCTTTAAATCAGTGAGCGTTTCCTCTGCTCCCGTTTGAGGGATCGAGCGTCCTTTGCGATCCTTCCATGCAAGGGAAAGTTCCTCTGCCACTGGTTCGATCAGGTCGTATGGAAAATCAGGAAGGAGCCAACGAGTCCAAATCTCCTTTTCAGATAACTGCAGCAGATTCTCCTGCGCCCATTGGCTATAGGCTTTATAACGGCGAGCCAATTCCTCCCAAAACCCATCCGGAACATCATCTCTTCCCATCAATTCCAGCATTCGGGCGACCGCCGCGTTCTGGGTGGGTGCGTGGATTTCCGTCTTTCGAAGCGTTCCATTCATATCAAAAAGGATCGCCTCGATATCCCGGCAGGGAGCTTTAGCCATACTGTTGCGGACCAGTAATGGATTCATCATTTCTTGTATTCGCCCCGGTTGATTATTTCACCAATTTTTTGAGTCACCCAGAGAGCTGCTCCCGTGGTGTCAACAACAATATCGCACACTTGCATCAAGGGACGATAACAATCAACGGCTCTTAAAAATTGGGTCTGGAAGAACCTGTTCCGAAAATAAGCGGGGTCGTATTTCTTGCGGTAATCAATATCGCGTTTCCATTTTCTTTTAAGCCGGATGGGGTCATCTGTCAGATAAACTGCTTTGATCCCAATCATGCTGGAGAGTTCTTCAATTTGAAACGGAAAATTGCCTTCCATAAAAACGATATCAGCGGGCTCGATCACAAGGGGCACAAGGCCGGCTTTTATATTGCCACCCGGGTCATGGCTGGAAGTGGCATTTATAAAATCATATCTTGGGATAGTGGTCTTCCTCCCCTGTAGAATGGTTTCCAGGCTTTGCATGAACAATCCAAAATGGGTTGATTCTTTGCCCATCGGTTTATTTTCGCGATAAGCCCGATCAAGGAGGAAATTGTCAATCTCAATGGTCGAAAACTTTCTTCCTTCGCTGGTAAAAGATTTATGCAGGCGTTCGGTAATTTCCGTTTTCCCAGCCGCGGTTGGTCCTGCAAGGGTGATGAGTATCGGGGTGCCACGAACATTAATTAGCGTCTTGATACAATCAACAAACGCTTGATCTATCTCGGAATTTGCCTCTTTGAATTCCTTGTAACCAATTTCCTGATAGTTCTCAAATTTCCGCTGCCTTTGCTCAAATCTTTTATAAGGTTTCCCACCAAAATGAGCCAATACATCTTCTGTAAAGTAGACCGTCCTAGGTAGGAAATAGAATCCTCGAACATCGAAATAGAAGTGGGTCATCACCCATTCTTTGGAGTATTCTCCGTTAACAAGTCCTTTGAAAAGCATGCGTGTCAGGTGAACAATATTTTCATCCAACACGATCCTGCTGCCACTCACGGGTTTGAGCTGGATACCAATATAGAAATCACGATTTCCGACCAAACGGTTGATTTCCTCTTTTTTTTTCAGTCCCACCGAGTCCCAGCCAGCTGCTGGGGTTATGTTGTCGAGGGCGTAACAAAATTCAGACAACTCCAGAACTTCAACACCCACATTTACATGCTTCATTATCTCAAATAGAAATCCAGGAAACAAATCTGGGGTACAAGACGTGCCAGACATTTCCATCCTTTCAGCTTTCACTCAGGATTTCCGAAAATTCAGGTGTCACCCACAGGGAGGCGCCAGTGGTATCCACGCAAATATCGCAAACCTCCAATTGAGGCAGATAGGCGATCTCGGCCATAATGAATTGGTCTTTGAAAAACCGATTCCGCAAATAGGATGAGTCATATTTCTTGCGGTAATCGATATCCCTTTTCCATTTGCGCTTCAGGCGTACTGGATCATCAGTCAGATAAACTACTTTTATACCGATTAAATGGACAACTTCCTCAAATAAAAAGGGAAAATTACCTTCGATAAAAATGATATCGGCCGGTTCAATCTCGATTGGAGCGGATCCCGGTTTCAAATTACCTGCCAGGTCGTGGCTGGATGTAGCGAAAACAGTATCGTAATACGGTATGCGGATCTTTTTCCCAAGCGTGATGTCTATAAGGCTTTGCTTGAAAAGTTCAAAATGAAAGGCTTGTTTGCCTTGCGAATGAATCCCCATTGCCTCCCGGTAATCCCGATCAGTAAAGAAATTATCCAGTTCGATGGTCGCAACATCCTGACCCGCATGCCTGAATGCCACGCTCAACCTCTCAACGATTTCGGTCTTTCCCGCTGCAGTTGGTCCTGCAATGGCCAGGAGGATCGGCGTCCCACGAAATGCGATGATTTTCTTCACGCTCTCAATGAAAAGCGCATCGATATCAGCATTCGCTTCCCTAAAATCCTTATACCCCAAATCCTGCTTACACTCGAAGTTGTTTGGTTTTTTTGGGAAACGTTTATACGGTTTATCACCAAAATGTGCCCGTATCATGTCGGTGAAGTAATGCGTGCGATGGAGAAAATAAAACCCCCGGATATCAAAATAAAAAAGAGATTTTACCCAGTCCAAGTCATACTCACCAGTTACCAAGCCCACGAATAGCATTTGCGCCAACCGGATAATTTCTCCATCCAGCACAATCCGGTCACCAATTTTCGGCTTGATCAGAATGCCATCGTAGAATTCACGACGACTGAGACGAAATTCGATTTCTTTTGCGTCATCCAGCGATACGGACCCCCAACCATTTTCGGGGAGCAGGTCGTTTAACCCGTAACGGAATTCGTAGAGTTCCATCTCCGAAATGCCTGGGTTTACCAGTTTCATGCTTTCAAAAAGGGTTTCTGAAAAAGCATCCTGGTCATTCAAATTCAAGGTGGTCATGATGTAATTCCTATTTGCGATGGTTTTAGGGGATGTATAGTAATATGGAAAATCCATTCAAGCCCAGGGTCTTCCTGCAAATCTGCATGTGAGCTCTCGAACAAAACTTCTCATCAGGCACTAAATTTTTCCAAGCGGTGGGCATTAGCCAATGCAATTGGCATGATATGCTTCGCCAGCAACACACCAAGACTGCCGCGCCCACAAGCCCGTTCTCCGAATTCGGCGATGCCATCGGCGCGGACATATTTACCATAAACCAAAGTGGGCACCGGATGCCAACTGTGCCCTTTAAGCACTGCCGGTGTAGAGTGATCACCACTGACAATTATCACGTCCGGTTTCAACGAGATTAATCGCGGTATAAGGCGGTCTACTTCTTCAATTATGCTTACCTTGCGGGCAAAGTCGCCATCCTCGCCAGCAATATCGGTATTTTTGACATGCAGGTAGAAGAAATCAAAATCGTTCCAATTCTTTTCCAATGTCGTAAATTCATCACTTTCCAACCCGCCGTCGACCGGAAGCACCTGCATCCCAACCAGTTTTGCGATGCCGCGATAGGTCGGATTCAACGCAATTGCAGCTGCACGTATCCCAAAAACTTCCGGGAATGGCGGAAGATCAGGATAACTATCAAATCCTCGAGTGAGAATCATATTCGCAGATTGTTTCGGGGTGTAGTCCAACAACAGCTTGTGGGCGCGCTCCACAAATTGATTTACCAGCCGAACTGTTTTTTCCGACTCCGGATTTAGCGCACGCGCCGGGTGCGGAAGGCAGCCATTTTTTAGAGGGTCTGAGCCCGTCACTGAACTACCCAGCCCGGGGCCGCGCATGACAATCGCAAGGCGATGTTCCTTGACTGTCTCGACGAAGAATTCGATATCTTCAATTCTGGCAGCCAGTAACTTTGATAACTCCCTACTCGTTTCGGTGGGTATTCGGCCGGCGCGTCGATCTGTCACCACTCCAGATTCATCCACAGTACAATAGTTGCCGCGTGCGGCAACATCGTTGGGTCCCAGGTCGAAATCAACGCCGACAGCTTCCAAAACGCCGCGTCCTATCCGGTACCGGAACGGGTCATACCCAAAAATTCCAAGGTGACCAGGACCGCTTTCCACTGTAATTCCGGGCCCGACTGGAACTGTGAGCCCAAGAGCCGATAGTGCTGCAAGAGCATCAAGATTAGGGGTAAAGGCGGTTTCCAACTCTGTTTTACCGCCTGGTTCCAGAGGCAACCCTCCCAACCCATCCATGATAATCATGGCGATTTTTGTTCGAGCTGGAATTATCAATTCGCGGATAAATTGTAGGTCCATTGAAAGACTCCCATTCCATTCCAAAACCGGGACACATGCCTAGTGCGATGGTGGGACTACCATTAATTCGCTAAATACTGTTTTCCGATGCCCGACACCAGTGCATCAAAGGCGATGTGGATCCTGGCATAATTGCCGTCGCGGTCAAGTGCAATCCCGCGCCCGATGCCGGTGACAACCTGACCCACTCCGATCTCGTCCATCTTGTGTTCCAACTTCTGCAACAAATCTGGAGCGCTGCCTGGTTCGGTGCTTCGCCCGTCGAATATGACATGCAAGAAAACCTCATTAAGACCACGTTCTTTCGCCATTTTCAAGAGCGCCAACGGGTAGTCAATCGAACCATGAGAGCTTTTTTCTGTGAGCAAGCCAATCAGATGGAGGCGTTTGTTTCGCAATTTGACATCTTTGATCGTTTTGCAGAGAATCTCATTGCTAAAAAATGAACCGTCCTGCATAGCCAGGTCAAGGCGAACGTCATCCTGCAGGACGACGCGCCCGGCACCGATATTCATGTGGCCGGCTTCCGAATTCCCCGCTTTACCCGCTTTCAATCCCACTGCCTCGCCAGCAGCCTGAAGCTGGCTACAAGGGTAGCGATTAAGCAGATCGTCCCATACAGGAGTTCCAGCGAGAAATATTGGATTGGTATCATCTTGATTGCCAATGCCCCAGCCATCCAGGATGACCAGCATCACTCTTCGCTTACCATCCCAGGGGTACTCAATTACCAGGTTTTCGCCTGACATGACGGCTGGTTGAGCTATATCAAGGGCTGATAAAACCGTTGGCGTTACATCTGCCAATATCCCCTCTTTCAGACGGACGGGAGCGGGTGACCGTGGATCGATCAAAAGGAACGGAACTGGATTGGTTGTATGCGCCACGTGCGGAGTGCCATCCGAGTTGGTCAATAATTCCAGGTTACCATGATCAGCAGTGATAAGAACAACGTAATCTGAAGAAAGGGCAGCCTCCACCACAAGCCCCAAGCGATGGTCCACCAGCGATGCGCATTGAATCTTGGCTTCCCGATTAGCTGTATGGCCAATCACATCACCATTGGCAAAGTTGGTCACTATCAGATCATATTTCTCTTCGATACCCTGCACCACTCGCCTGGTAACCTGAGCCAGGCTCAGCTCAGGGACCTTGTCAAAAGGAATCCCCCTGGGAGAGGGGATACGCACTTGATCCTCCCCGGCGAACGGGTGGTTTTCTCCCCCATTGAGGAAGAAGGTGACATGGGAGAATTTTTCGGATTCAGCCACTCGAAGCTGGCGTAGGCCTGCCCGGGCAACCAATTCTCCTAATGTATCATGAACCCTTGTTGGGGCGAATGCCACCGGAAGATCCTTGAACTTGTCATGATAGAGAGTCAGGATAACAAAAGTCAGGTCAGATAGATCGGGCCGTGCGAAGTGGTCGAAATCCGGTTCAGTAAAGGCTTCGGTCAACTCAATCTCGCGTTCACCTCGCCGGCAGCAGAAGATGACGGCGTCGCCGTTTTCGATTCGCCCGATTGGATACCCTTGTGCATTGGTCAACACTGCCGGTTCGAGGGAATAATCCGACTGTCCCGCTGCATACAATTCCCTCACCGCACCAGCCAATGCAACGGCACCCCGGGGAAGATGATTCTGCAACATCTGTCCTCCAATATCCCACAACTCTTATAGAAATTTGGCCTGGTTGTTCCCTGGGAAAATATCCAGAAGCTGATGGAACGCGTGGATGATTATGTCTGGCCGGTTCTCATCCGTTACGGTTTCCTTTGCAAGTTCTTCGGGAGAAATCATGATCACTACCATTCCGAATCCTGCGGCGCGGGTACCAGTTATGTCGCGATTAAGGTTGTCGCCCACATAAACGCAATGCTCTGCTTCGACCCCAGCCCTCCGGGCTGCCTCGAGATAAATTGCAGGGTCCGGTTTTCGTTTACCAAAAACTGAAGAAAGCAGGACGGATTTGAAATAGGGAGCAAACCCTTCCGCCTCCAACCAATCCGGGATCTCACGCGTGCCGATCAAGTTACTGATGATGCCAAGGGTATAACCGCGCCGGTGAAGTTCAACAACGACTTCCTTGCCGTTCTCCACCACCACCCTTCGCCCCATTGATTGGCGAAACTGGTAGGTCAGTTCCTCTCCCAGTGGGGCAATTTTTTCAACAGGAAAGTCAGGTGTGAGCCAACGCGTCCACAATTCTGACTCAGGAGCTTCGGTCAAGTACTCGAAGGCCCATTTCCGGTAGCTCTTGTACCGGTCGTCGAGTATTGTGAAGAAAACATTAGGATCTTCGTTTGTTCCGACCAGGCGGACAATCTCCTGCCTTGCCCGGGTCATATGAGCCTGATCCTTGACCAGCATGCGCAGGGTATTGCCCAAGTCAATGAATATGGCTTCAATCATTGCGCTCATTGCATCACCTTTTAGGCGGAAAGATATCTAACAATTCTTTCATTTCACGGATGGTGTAATCGGGTTTAATTTCAACAGGGGGCGGTTCCTTGGCCTGAGTGGCTGGCTCGAAAAACAGGATAAACATCCCATATCCTGCTGCCCGGGTGCCTTCTACATCTCGTACAGGGTTATCACCCACGTAGACACATTTTTCCGGTTTTACCCCAATCCGGCGGGCTGCTTCCCAGTAGATCTCCGGATTGGGTTTTCGAATTCCTAATTTCGAGGAAAGGACGACCGTCTTGAAATATCCAGTCAAACCGTCTGTCTCCAAATAGTCTGGGATTTCTGTTTCGGTAATCGTGTTGGCAATGATCCCAAGAAGGTAGCCTCGCCGGCTCAGTTCCATTACTGTTTCCTTCACATCCAGGCGGGGAACCCGGCGCCCATCACAGTCCCGCCACAGGCGGGTCAATTTTCCAGACAGCGGGGCGATCTTATCAGCAGGAAAATCAGGCAGCATCCAGCGCGTCCACATTTCCCTTTCGGAGGCCTCGATCAGCTTTTCTTTTGCCTGCTTCCGTAAACTTTTATAGCGTTCCTCGAGAATATGATGGAATTCATCAGGAGTCTCCTTTGCACCAGTCAACTCAGCCAGTTGCTGACGGGATTGGGCCTGGAAATCCTTGTCTTCAATCACGATGCGCAACGTATTCCCAACATCCAGAAAAATTGCTTCAATATCACTTTGCATGAGTGCCCTCCTTGCATTTGTGCGCCATGGAATGACAAATTATTCCATGGTCCGTTCTGTCCAAAATCGTTTTGTAACATTTCTTACATTTGCAAATGATACAACATTTCTAAAATTTATGCAAGTATTCTTTCAAAACTATTGACTTTTGCCTTAAAACTGAGTAAACTCAGAATTGAATTGCACACGTGTGCATTATTGTCCTTCAAGGAAAGTTATGGAATGCCGATCACGATAAAGGATATTGCCAAGCGGACAGAAGTCTCGCATTCCACCGTTTCGCGAGCACTGCACGGCAGTCCGTTGATTGCTCAAGATACGTCGGAAAGAATCCGGCAGGTTGCGCGCGAATTAGGCTACCTCCCCAGCGCCGCCGCCCGCAGCCTAAAAACCAACCGATCGCAAGCCCTGGGAGTTATTTTAAGCAGTGTGGAGGACCCGTTCTTTAGTGAAGTTTTGCAAGGCATCGAAGAAGTGGCTCAAAAGGCTTGCTACAGCCTATTCATAGCCGCCTCACAGCATGACCCTGAAAGAGAGCAAGCCATCGTCCAAGCCATGAGTGAGCACCGGGTGGATGGGGTGATCATCTGCTCTGCTTCTTTCAAATCCGAGCAGCGCAGGCAATTCCTCACATATGGGGTCCCCATTGTGGTTGTCAATAATCAGGCTGCCGAAGATTACCGATACTCGATTTACCACGATGATGTGGATGGCAGCCGACAGATTACCCAGCATTTGCTTGACCTGGGACACCGACGGATCGCCTACCTTGGCAATTCTTCATCCGGAAGAACGACCCTGGACCGGTTGAACGGGTTTAAGCTAGCCATGAACGCGGCAGGAAAGACTGTCGCGGATAAATACATTCATGAAGTTGCTGGTGGCGGTCCAACGGACGGAATTGCAGGGGTGGAATACTTCCTTTCCCTGGCTCACCGCCCCACTGCACTTATCTGCTATAACGATATGATGGCAATCGGCGTTCTTAAAGGATTGCAGGCAGCAGGAATAAATGTGCCGGACGATTTCTCTGTGACCGGGTTTGACAATATCATTTTCTCGGCTTACACCCAGCCCCCGCTGACCACCTTCAACCAGCCCAAGCGATTCATTGGAGCTGAGGCTGCCCGGCTGGTGCTAGAACTGCTCGAAATGCCGACCGGAGGAGATTCTGTGGAGCCCAAAGTAAGGATGTTAAAGGGTCAACTCCTGATAAGGGAAACCACCGCCAAACCAGCAAACAAAACTCGGCGGCTACAATCCGTGGGGCGGGATGCCTCCCTTGAAGCGTGAATAATACAAGATAATCATGAAAAAAATATCCCCCAGCCTGTCCCAGTTGAACCTGAATATTTTCCCCCATTCACTGGTAATCCATGACGGCGTGGAATTCGCCATGGCAACAGCCAAATCTGGATCAGTATTGGTTACACTTGCAGATCCGTCCAGCTTAAAAGGATTCCATGGAGAGTGCTCTGAATTGAATGGGAAAGCTCTTTTGATAGGTTCATGTACCTCGCGAAATGCTGCTGAGCTGCGATCCCGGCTCGACTGGCTAAGACCATCCACTTTAGGCTTGCACACATCGGCCGGGATGGGCGACCGGGTTGGCCTGGCCACTCCCGGCCACGTGCGTGCGGTGCGTACTACTGGCGGGAAAATTGCGCCTGTTTTTGCCCAGCAGTCAATTCGCGAGATGACCCGTACCGGGCGCACCCCACAACAGGTAATGGATGATGCGATTTGGGGGGTTTTCCAGGAAGGCTGGAAGGACGGATATGGCGCTGACGCTGACCATCTTAAAACCCCGGCTGATATCGACGCATGCCTGGCAGCAGGCTACACTTTTTTTACCATCGACCCAGGCGCTTATGTTGAAAACCGCGCCGAAACAGCCCGTCCGCGTGATCTGCGCGAACTAGGTGAAAGCCTCCCTCATGACTTCCAGCCACGTCTCAGCAGCCTGCTCGGTAAAAATATCAGTATAGAGGGACTAAGGGTGTCTTTTAGTGAGACCGTATTGCTCAAAGCCGCCGTCAAATACGGCAAAGCCATCACCCACGTAGCTTCCATGTACCAACACCTGGTTGCGGCAGCCGGAAACCGCCCGTTCGAGATGGAAATCTCCGTTGATGAAACCGACCAACCCACCTCCCACGCTGAGCACATTTATATTGCCCATGAGTTGAAAAGGCTGGGCGTGAAGTGGGTCAGCCTAGCCCCGCGCTATGTTGGTCGCTTCGAAAAAGGCGTGGATTATATTGGTGACCTGACTGCCTTCGAATCCTGCCTGGCAGGACATGCCGCAATCGCCCGCCAATTTGGTCCTTATAAACTTAGCCTGCATTCAGGTTCAGATAAATTCAGCATCTACCCGGCAGCAGCACGCCAGACCCAAGGCCTGGTCCATTTAAAAACTGCCGGGACAAGCTATCTCGAAGCACTTCGAACGATCGCCGAACTCAACACAGACTTGTTCCGTGAACTTTATATTTTTTCCCGGCAGCATTACGACTCTGACAAGGCCAGTTACCACGTCTCAGCAGAATTGAGCCGCGCACCTCAACCGCAGGACGTTTCAGATTGGCCCAGCCTGCTCGACCAATTCGACGCACGTGAAATTCTGCACGTCACCTTCGGCTCAGTGCTTACCGGGAAATCCGCCGACGGTGGATGGCTCTTCCATGACCGATTGATAGATCTGCTGCGACTGAATCCGGAAGCTTACGCCTCGAACCTGGAAAAACATTTCTCACGCCACCTGGCTCCATTCGTGTTGGGATAGGTGCATATGGATACAACAAAAATCCAAAATCCATTTGATCTGGCAGGGAAGGTTGCCGTGGTCACTGGCGGTGCGGGGGTACTATGCGCGACCATGTGCCGCGCCCTGGCGGAGAGGGGTGTCAAAATAGGAGTGCTCGACCTGAATGCGGAGGCCGCTGACTCCCTGGCTACTGAGATCCGGACCAGCGGTGGCGAAGCCATCAGCATGGGCTGTAGTGTGCTGGAAAAGGAAAGCCTGGAAGCTGCCGCAAAGGTGGTGGTGGCAAAATTTGGATGTGTCGATATATTGGTCAATGGTGCGGGCGGTAACAATCCGGCAGCAACCACCAGCCCGACCCAACCTTTTTTTGACCTGCCCGCGGAGGTGCTGCGATGGGTCTTCGAGTTAAACCTGATGGGTACCATCCTGCCTTCCCAGGTGTTCGGAAAATATATGGCCTGGCAGAAATCGGGAGTCATCTTGAATATTTCATCGATGAATGCCTTCCGACCACTAACACGCATCGCGGCCTATTCAGCCGCGAAAGCAGGGGTGTCCAATTTCACCCAATGGCTGGCGGTCCATATGGCGCAGGAGGTTTCTCCAGCGATCAGAGTAAACGCCATCGCTCCGGGCTTCTTCCTGACCGAACAGAACCGTTTCCTTCTTACAGAAGAAGCGAGTGGTGAATTGACACCGCGCGGCAAATCCATCATAAACCATACGCCCCTGAGTCGGTTTGGAACTCCCGAGGATCTGCTTGGAACAGTTTTTTGGTTGTTGTCTTCCGCCTCCACCTATGTAACCGGGATAGTGGTGCCGGTGGATGGCGGATTCTCTGCTTTCAGCGGAGTATGACATATTCACGAACGAAGCTTCTTAACGTGCAAACTATGATTGAGACATGATCCATTCACAAGCCATCGCCATGCAAGAAACCCTGCTAAAAGAGCAGATCATCCTCGAAACCCTGCACAACGGTCTCGAAGGGCGATTTGCGCACCAGAAGGTTTTAGTGCTGGTCCCCGACCAAACACGTTCGCTTCCGCTGCCAAACCTGTTTCGCTCCCTGGTCGAGGTCTTACGCGACGCGAAACAATTGGATTTCGTGGTTGCACTGGGCACACACCCACCATTGACCGAGGAGAATCTGAATAATCTGGTCGGGATCAGCGCAGAAGAACGACGAACGAAATATAAATCGATAGGTCTATTAAATCATGCCTGGAATAATGACCAGGGGTTGACGTCCATTGGCACACTAGAATCTGACGAGATCAAAACCATCGCCGGAACACACTGGCATACATCTCTCCCGGAGCGAGTGGACATCCGTATCAACAGGGCTGCGCTGGAATGTGATTCCCTGCTTATCCTTGGACCCACCTTTCCTCACGAAGTGGCGGGGTTTTCAGGCGGAGCCAAGTATCTTTTCCCGGGCATATCCGGCCCGGAGATGATCAATGCCACCCACTGGCTGGGAGCGCTTGCCGGAGTCGTCGGCACGATCGGTATTAAGGATACCCCCGTTCGCAAAATGATCCACGCTGCTGCAAGCAGACTAAACACCCCGGTCACACTGGTTGCGTTGACAGTGGCAGCCTCCCATGACAACGTTTCAGTTCACCCATTGGCTGGGTTGTTCATCGGTGACATATTCCAGGCTTGGAGTGCTTCAGCAGACCTCTCCGCGCAGTGTCATATCCAATGGTGTGATAAACCTTTCAAACGCGTGCTTTCCTGTGCTCCATCCATGTACAACGAACTATGGACCGCGGCCAAAGCCATGTATAAACTCGAACCGGCGGTAGCCCGCGGTGGCGAGGTGATTATTCATGCTCCGCATCTTGAAACGATCAGCCAGGTTCACGGCAAGTACATTAATGAAATCGGCTATCACATATTGCCTTATTTCCTGAACAATTGGGAGCGATTCAAGCATGTCCCATTGGGTGTGCTGGCGCATAGCACTCATTTACGCGGCTCGGGCACAATGGAGAATGGCGTTGAAAAACCGAACATACGCGTCAGCCTGTCCAGCAAAATATCCGCTGAAGATTGCGCCCGTCTGAACCTGGGTTACCTCGATCCAGCACAAATAAATCATGACGAATGGAAAGACCGCCTGGACGAAGGAATCCTTTACGTTCCCAGAGCAGGCGAAGTTCTATACCGGTTGATTAAATAGTTTCACCATCCGGCATTTTTCGGAGAGGATTAATGCAAAAAGCAAATTTCGGATTTATTGGGCTGGGGGTCATGGGGCGAATGCTGGCGCTCAACATGGAGCGGCACGGATTCCGCGTGGCAGGTTATGACCTGGATGACGACAAAGTGAAAGCCTTCGAAACGCTTTCCATAGGCAAGAACCTGCTCGCCTGCGGCAACCTGGATGAGTTCCTGGATGCGCTGGAATCCCCACGCCGAATCATGATGATGGTCCCCGCTGGAAAACCAGTAGATGCTGTCATCGCCACCATGCGAAACGTGATTGAAGCAGGTGATCTGCTGATTGATGGTGGAAACACCCACTTTATGGATACCGAACGGCGCTCAAAGGAATTGGAAGCCAGTGGAATCGTTTATATCGGCACGGGTGTCAGCGGTGGCGAATATGGAGCTTTATGGGGACCCTCGATCATGCCTGGCGGCCAGCTAGAAGCCTGGGAATTGGTTAAACCTATTTTTGAGACCATCTGTGCGCAGGTGGAAAGCGAGCCTTGCGTAGCTTACATGGGGCCGCGTGGTGCCGGTCACTACGTAAAGATGGTCCACAACGGCATCGAATACGGCGACATGCAGATCATCGCAGAGTCTTATGACATTTTGAAGCGCGGCCTGGGTCTTGAGGCTCCCCGCCTGCATGACATTTTCAATAAATGGAACGACTGCGAACTTGAGTCATACCTGATCGAAATCACTGCTGACATCTTTACAAGGACGGATGCAGAAACTGGTCAGGCCATCGTCGACCTAATTCTTGATGAAGCCCAGCAGAAGGGGACAGGCAAGTGGGCGTCGCAAAACGCACTGGACCTGGGTGCGCCGACCCCCACGATCAACGCAGCGGTTGAGAGCCGAATCGTTTCAGCCTATTATGACGAGCGCATCGTCGCCTCCTCCGTATTAGCTGGACCAGATTCCAGGATTTCCATCGACCCTGAGAAAGTAATCGACTGGGTGGGGGGTGCTTTATATGCAGCCAAGATCTGCTCCTATGCACAGGGCTTCAACCTGATGCGCCTGGCAGATAAAGAATATGGCTTTAACTTCAATTTCAGCGAGATTGCCCGAATATGGCGCGGCGGCTGCATCATCCGTGCCCGGTTTTTGAACGACATCCAGCATGCTTTTATACGCAACCCCGGGCTGTCCAACCTGATGATGGATCCCGAATTTTCCAAAGCCTTGAACGAACGCCAGTCTGCTTTGCGGAAGGTAGTGGCATTGGCTGCCGATTCCGGCATCCCTGTTCCGGCTTTCAGTTCGGCACTAGCTTATTACGACGCGTACCGCAGCGAGCGACTGCCTGCCAACCTGACCCAGGCACAGCGAGATTATTTCGGCGCACACACGTACCGGCGGATCGACCGACCGGGCACATTTCACACGGAGTGGTCGTTGGAATAATTATGGAATGGTCAGGTTGCCTCCACCAGCAAAACAAGTTCCTGCACAACAAGATCTGGTTGCCAAATTTTCAGGAGATATGACATGTCAATCAACCTTAACATCCCACCCAATGGCGAATTGGATTTCCTGTCGCTCGGAGCCCTTGTGCACCGTCTGGATCCCGGGGTAGTCCCATTTCGAAAGGCTAATGAATGCCAAATTCACGTCAGCGGGGGGGAGTTTAATTGCGCTGCAAACCTTTCGGACTGTTTCCACTTGAAAACCGGAATTGCCACCGCCATCGTGGATTACCCCATCGGGGACTTAATCGCTGAACGTGTGCGGGCGATGGGCGTGCGTCCGTTTTACAAGAAATTCAAGCACAACGGGGTTAACGGACCCAACATGGCAACGGTCTATAGTGACAGCGGGTTCGGCGTGCGCGCCCCGGTTGTTTTTTACAACCGGGCAAATGAAGCCGCAGCCCAACTAAAGCCAGGCGACTTTGACTGGACCGCCATTTTTGGCGAAGGAGTTCGCTGGTTCCACAGCGGAGGAATTTTCGCAGCCCTTTCCGAGACCACTGGCGAGCTTATCATCGAAGGGATGAAGGCTGCAAAAACCGCGGGGGCAGTAACTTCCTTCGATTTAAATTACCGTCCGAAGCTTTGGAACCTGTGGGGTGGACAAGAAAACGCGGCGCGCACACTTAGCCTTATCGTCGAGAACGTTGACATACTGGTGGGCAATGAAGAAGACCTCCAATTGGGTCTCAGCATCCCAGGCCCGGATGCAGGTTCAAAGTCAGGACTTGACCCGCATGCATTCTGCAGCATGATCGCTCACGTGGTGGACAAATTCCCACAAATCAAAGTCGTGGCAACCACCTTGCGGGAGGTTCGCTCGAGCAACCACCATTCCTGGGGGGCAGTGGCATGGATCGATGGACAGACGTTCGTCTCTCCCACCTGCGATCTCGATATTTTTGACCGGGTAGGCGGCGGGGATGGGTTCGCTTCCGGGTTCTTTTATGGCTTGCTGACCGGCGAACGGGAACAGGAAGCTGTCAACCTGGGCTGGGCACACGGGGCACTGCTGACAACGTTTCCGGGCGATACCACCATGGCAACGGTGGACCAGGTACGGGCGTTCGCCATGGGCAGTTCGGCACGAATCCAACGCTGATCAATTTGTAAAGTTAAATTCAATGTGAACGATAGAAATCGTACCAGACCATTTTTTAGATTTTATGCACACGTGTGCATGATCCACTAACATATCTTTCGAATTTTAGGAAGGAGAATTAATATGGAAAAGATGAAGGCTTATGTGTTCAAGGATGTCGGCAGGCTTGTGTACGAGGAGAAACCCATCCCACACGTTAAGGACCCCGATGATGTTTTATTGAAAGTCAAGGCAGTTGGAATTTGCGGCTCTGACTTGAAGATCATCGAAGGCAAACACCACTTCAAGCCGGATACGGTGCTGGGTCACGAGTTCTGTGGCGAGGTGGTTGAAGTAGGCTCGCACGTCCGCTATGTCAAGATCGGTGATCGGGTCGCAATAGACAACAATATCCGCTGCGGATTCTGCTCGTTCTGCCGGATGGGTTTAAGCAGCCAATGCGTTGAGATCAAGACAAGCGCACTTGGCGTAATGCGGGATGGAGGTTACGCCGAGTATTGTCGGGTGCCCGAGAAACAGTGCTTCATTCTACCTCAAGGTATTGATGATATCCTGGGCACCCAGGTCGAAACCCTGGCAACAGTGGTCAATGGCATGAACACCCTGTTGATGCTGCCGTACGATTATGTGTTGATCCTGGGTTTCGGTCCGATCGGCTACCTTTTTGCGCAATTTGCCAAAAATATCGCTGTCAAGGTGGCTGTAACGGAGATTGACCCGTTCCGGATCAGTGTAGCCAAAGAATGCGGCTTGACCGTTTGGAATCCACAAGAGGTGGATGTGGTTCAAAAAATCACCGATTTCACCTATGGACGCAAAGCCGACATCGTGATCGAGGCAACCGGGAATGCCATAGAACAGGCGCTCCAATGCGTTTCCCCCGGCGGAAAGGTATTGCCTTTCGGAATGGACTCGTCCATCACTGCAAGCATCGTACCAAACGATGTCACCCGTTGGGCCACCAAGATCCTGGGCTTATACCTTGGGCAAAACACAATGGTGCCTTCTATCCGCCTGTTCCAGGAGAAGCGCCTCAATATGGAACCGTTCTTTACAAAGGTAATCCCATTCGACGAAGGCCTCGGCGCATTTGATTTGCTGGGTCTGGACATGGAGACTCTTCAGCACCACCCGAAAAGCGCCATGAAGATCGTGATGAAGATGTAACTCGCCCCCACTCCCATCAGGCATTACCCAAAGGTTATTATGATTGGTGACCGATGAAACTCGCTTTCCATGGCGCAACGACGATGACAAGCAACCTCGAAACCGATGTCGCAGTCAGCGCGCACGCGGGATTCAAAGCGCTCGAAGTGTGGGCCGCTAAAATCGATTCTTATCTGGCAACTCACTCGCTGACCGATCTCAGTTCGTTGTTTGTGAATCAATGCGTTATGCCTGTCACGCTCAATTCGATTGAGTTCATTGCATTTCGAGGAAGCAAGTACGCAGAGATCCAAAGGCGGCTTCATAAATTGGGAAAGATTGCGCAAGTTATCGGCTGCCCTACCATTGTTGTGGTACCAAGCCCCTTGCCGGACCGCAATCTGCCATGGGCTGAAGTAATCGCCGAGTATGTCAAGGTGTTGCGCAACATGAGCGATATTGCGTGTCTTTACAACATCAGACTGTCTTTTGAATTCCTTGGATTTGGATGGTGCAGCGTGCGCACGCCGCGAGCTGCATTCGAGATCATCCAAAACGTGAAACGTGACAACATCGGCCTGACGATTGATGCAGCTCATCTGTACGGTGGCGGGGGCCTGATGAGTGAACTTGATCAATTGGATCCAGAGCGAATTTTTGCATTTCATCTGAATGACCTTGAAGATACAGCCAAAGAAGCCATCCTCGACAGCACACGAGTCCTTCCCGGTAGTGGGGTGGTGCCACTCGACGACATCTGTGCGCGGCTAAAACATATCGGGTACAACGGGCCATGCTCAATCGAACTTTTCCGGCCCGAGTATTGGGATTGGGATCCCCAGGAATTGGCAATCAAGACCCGCCAGGCAGCGCTAAGGGTCTTGTCACCATATTTTCAACTCGATTAAAGTTAAAGATAAAATATCCTACGAAGGGAGAGAGGATAAAATGACAAAAAAAGTGAAAATCGCGGTTATTGGCACGGGGCGAATGGGCAGCGTGCATGTACGTAACATTGCTTTGCAGATACCCGATGCTGACCTGGTCGCTGTTTGCGACATTCGCTTGGAAGTGGCTCAAGCTGTGGCGGATGAATGCAGAATAAAGCGCGTGGTCAAGGATTACCGCGAACTGCTGGCTGACAAGGATATCGAAGCCATCCTGATTGCCACCAGCACGGACACACACGCCTTCATCATGAAAGATGTGGCTGAATCAGGCAAGCACATCTTCTGCGAGAAACCACTGGCTCTTGATTTGGACAAGACCGATGAGGCGCTGGACGCGATTAAGAAGGCCGGGGTCAAACTCCAAGTCGGATTCAATCGCCGCTTTGATAAAAGCTTTCAGCGGGTACACGAGATCGTATCTTCGGGCGAGATTGGACGTCCATGCATCATCCGTATCACCAACCGTGACCCCGATTTTCCTGCCATGGAATTTCTACGTGTATCAGGTGGAATTTTTTTGGATTTAGTCATCCATGATTTTGACATGGTGCGTTTCCAGGTTGGCGAAGTTGATGAAATCTATGCCACAGGGAGCGTGTTGGTTGAGCCAAAGTTAATAGAATTCGGCGATATCGACACGGATGTGGTCAGCCTCAAGTTCGTCAATGGGGCAGTTGGTACCATCGACAACAGTCGTAAAGCAGTCTATGGGTACGACCAGCGTCTGGAAGTATTCTGCTCGAACGGCACAGCAATGGCGAATAACGAATCTGAGACCGTTGCAGTGAAGGGAAACCGGGATGGTTTCCTCTCAGCAAAACCACCATACTTCTTCATGCAGCGCTATGCTCCCTGTTATGTTGAAGAGGTTCGCCAGTTTGTAGAATGTGTCCGTGATGATAAACCAACTCCAACAACCGGCGCGGATGGACGTGCTGCTGTTGTACTTGGTTACGCTGCCTGGAAGTCGCTGCGCGAGAATCGCCCGGTGAAGATCAGTGAGATTGGATGAACAAGACTTTGGTAGTCGAATGCCAAAAACCGTGATAAGCCGCGTGCAAAAACCTTCTGAAACAGAATACCTTAACTGCATCCGCTGCGGGTTGTGTCTGGCAGTCTGCCCAACCTACCGGGAAATTCTCAGCGAGACGGCTTCGCCACGCGGACGGGTGGCATTGGCACGCAAAGGGCTGGAGGGAGAATTGAAGGACAGCCAAAACCTTGCGGACCAGATGTATGCATGCTTTGACTGCCTGGCTTGTAACGACATCTGCCCGGTGGGCATCCATCCCGCTGACCTTGCACTGAAAATGAGGACCCTGCAGGAGCAGTTACGACCTGCAAAATGGAAGAACACCGTGTTGAGTGGACTTGTCCAATTCCCAGAAAGGTTGGAGGCTGTAACCTGGCCATTGCGCGTTTACCAGTTGCTGGGGATTCCCCGGCTGGTATACGCACTGGGGTTTCGCAATGTCCGGCCCAGTAAACTGCGTGACATGGAAGCCATGCTGCCTCACCTACCGCAGCGACCACTCCGCAAGATCATTCCGGAGGTTGTCAGTCCTGGTGGTGAAGATCATTACCGGGTTGGATTCTTCCTGGGCTGCGCCCAAAGTCTCATGTTTGCCATTCAAAGCGTAGCCAGCGTGCACGTCCTGGCTCGCAACGGATGCACTGTAATCACGCCTAAAAATATTGTATGTTGCGGGATGCCCGCCCTCGGTTTTGGACGACCCGACCTGGTACAGCAACAGGCGCGTGTCAATATCGCAGCCTTCGAAAAAGCAGGCGTCGAGATCATCGTCACTGATTGTGCCACCTGTGGTTCCATCCTGAAAGATTATGGCAATTTTCTATCCGATGACCCCACCTGGGCAAAGCGGGCAGCCGCGTTCAGTTCGAAGGTCCAGGATGTGAGCGAATTTTTGATGTCGATCCGCCTGCAGAAACCGCAGGGGAGGATAGAGGCGCGTGTTACCTACCACGACCCGTGTCACCTACGCCGCGGTCAAAAGGTTTGGGAGCAGCCGCGTGCAATTCTAAAAATAATCAACGGCCTTGAATTCGTCGAACTCCCAGAAGCGGATTGGTGCTGTGGTTCGGCGGGCAGTCAGCTGATCACTCATTACAGAACATCGCTAAATGTACTGGATCGCAAGGCAACAAATATTAGCGCAACGCAAGCCAAGTTTGTTGCTTCAGGCTGCCCCGGATGCCAGATGCAATTGAATGTCGGCGTGATGCGGCTTGAACTTGATGTACAGGTGGTTCACCCGATCGTATTATTGGACCGGGCATATCACACAAATGGCAACCCTCGAGTGGACCAACCCAGGCAAGAAATAAATAATCATTATTGGCGCTAAATTAGGTCGTTTCTACCAGTGATAAGAAGGAATAATGTTGGAAAAGAAAATCATCGTTCAACTTGAAAAGACGGTTGGAAAAGTAGAATGTACTCTCCACGCCTGAGGACCTGGCAGTTTACGGATATGATGGCACCTTCGAAGACCACCGCCCGGAAATAGTTGTATTGCCAACCACGACCGAGCAGGTCAGCCAGGTGGTTGCAGTATCGACACGCCACTGCATCCCGATTGTGACCCGGGGCATGGGCTCTGGCCTGGCGGCAGCATCAGTCCCCTTCCAGGGAGGTATTGTCCTGTGCCTGACACGCATGAATCGCATACTCGAGATCGACCGGCCTAATGGCATAGTCCACGTGGAAGCCGGGGTGGTTACTGCAGACCTTCAAACTGCAGTAGAAAAACTTGGGTTTTTCTACCCTCCCGACCCCTCCAGCATTCGCCACTCAACCATCGGCGGGAATATTGCCTGCAACGCCGGGGGGCCGCGCTGCCTCAAATATGGCGTAACCGGCGATTACGTTCTTGGTCTGACTGTCGTCCTGGCAGACGGAAACCTGCTGCACACAGGTGGCAAAGTCATCAAAGACGTAGTCGGCTACGATTTGACAGCCTTGTTCACTGGTTCCGAAGGGACTCTGGGTGTAATCACTGAGGCCCTTCTGCGACTGATCGCCAAGCCGAAGTCCGCACGAACCGCAATGGTCGAGTTTGTAAATTTGGAGGACGCTTCCCGAGCGGTCACTGCAATCCTTTCGGCAGGTATCGTCCCCGCTGCACTGGAATTAATGGATGAAACGGCCATCGCCTGTGTCGAGGAAGCGTTGCACTTGAACCTTCCGCTGGATGTGGAGGCAATCCTTTTGGTGGAAACAGATGGTGGGGATGAGTCCTCCGTTATACGCGAGATCGAGACCGTTTCAAGAATCTGCAGAGGGACAGGGGCGCGGATAGTGAAAGTTGCCAAGGACGAGGATGAGCGTGCCGATTTGTGGCATGCCCGCAGGTCTGTTTCGCCTGCCCTGGCACGCAAGGCACCCAACAAGTTGGGAGAGGACATCACCGTGCCGCGCAGCGCCATTCCGGAAGCTGTCCGTCGCCTAAAGACAATCAGCGCAAAATATGGGCTGCCGATCGTCATCTTCGGTCACGCTGGTGACGGCAACCTGCACCCGAATATCCTGTTCGACAAACGCGATCCATCCCAGTGGAAAAAAGTGGGACAGATGGCTGCCGATGAGTTCTGCATGGCCCTGGAACTCGGGGGCACCCTCTCAGGTGAGCACGGTGTAGGAGCACTGAAGCGTCCATATATGGAGCAAGCGCTTAGCTTGGTGTCGCTCGATATCCAAAAACGGATCAAAGCTGCAATGGACCCAGCAAATATTCTCAACCCCGGTAAAGTGTTTCCGGATTAATCCAATTCTTTTCCAAGGAGTTGAAAATGTCAAATCAAATCGTACCAAAAGGCTTTCTTTCCTCCAACCAGCCCGACCTGTTCTTCGAAGACAACCCCGTTGGGCGAATGAAGAAAGAAGTATGGGAAGCCAGTGATGCGCAAATCGATGCGATGCTTGCGGATTACGGTGTCCCATCACCGGTCGAGTGGGCAAAGCCTGGCTCGTATATTCAGACTACCACCCGCTGGCAAGTGGAGCAAAATCGCAAGAAAAATGACGTTGTTTTCATCCCGGTTGGATGCACCGAGCTGCATGGCCAACACCTGCCGAGCGCGGCAGATACGTTGTATGTCAGCGCCATCTGCGAAGGCGTGCGCCGCTTCACTGCAAAACGCGGCGCGCCAGTCAACCTGGCACTCCCTCCATTAAATTACGGTGGTCATCCATATCATCACATGGGCATGCCCGGTACAGTCATCGTGCGCGAACACGTTGTTCGTGAGATGATGATCGACGTGATGCTTGGTTTGTGGAACGACGGCTTCCGCAAACAACTGATCGTAAACAACCACGGGCACCTGTGGATGCTCGAGTCAGCCGTGCAGGAGTTCATGAAGCGCTATCAGTTGCCGGGGATCTTTAGGGTCATTGACTGGCACCGTGGTGTGCGCGAGTTTTTCCGCCCAGTCGAACGCGGGGGACAGATGACCACCAATTTCGTGCATGCCGACGAATCCGAGACCTCGCTCAGCCTGCTATTGCATCCTGAAATGGTCGACATGAACTATGCGGTGAACACAGAGGGTAAAAATTACCTGCCAGAGGGTCATTTCGATAAATCCGTGGATCCGTTCGGTCGCCCAAGTCGCTGGTCAGAAGGAGAGGGCCACTTCGCAATCGAGATCTCCGCCACCCCCGAGGGAGTTGTCGGCAAGGCCAAATCGGGAACAGCCCAAAAAGGCAAGCGCCCGATGGCTGCGATACTTAAGTACCTGACATTATGGCACGACGATGTTCTCGAAGCGTTCCCGGCCGGGAAGGTACCGCCAGTGGAAGAGGTCACCTTGCGCACAGCCAAGGAAATGGAACCCTACCTGCGCGAACCGCTCAGTGAAGGTTGGAAACCAGTCTACAGCCTGCCGCGCATCGGGCAGGGAACGGAAGTTTAGGGTAAATACGCAGACAAGCGCACAAAGGTCATTTAGTGAATTTCACCATTTTGAATTCCCCCTCCCTATACCTTAGTACCCTTTGAGTCAAATTTGCATATGAAGGAGAGAAGCATGAAAGGCAAAATGCAAGGCGTAACATTGGCAGCCGACTGGAATCCCAAGCCTGGATTTCAAACTCGGTTCGAAAGATATCGAAGGACGTCAGACTTATCTGGGCAGCCAGGTTTGGCGCAACCCACGATTGGAGATCCGCGAATACAATATCCCGGAACCGGGACCTGAGGAAGTATTGATGGAAGTCAAAGCCTGTGGCATCTGCGGATCTGATGTCCACATGGCCCAGGCTGACAAAGAAGGATATATTTATTATCCTGGTCTTACCGGCTTCCCGTCCATCCTTGGTCACGAGTTCTCGGGAGTGGTGGTCGAAGCGGGCAAGAACGCACGCGATAAACGCACCAATAAGCCATTCAAGGGCGGCGAAGCTGTCACTACAGAAGAAATGCTGTGGTGCGGGCAGTGCAAACCCTGCGCCGATGGCCAACCCAACCATTGCGAACAACTAAACGAGGTCGGTTTCAACGTAAACGGAGCTTACACCAAATACATCGTCCTGCCATCACGCACACTGTGGAGTTTGGAGCCCCTGCGCAAAAATTATAAGGAAGAGGATATCTTTATTGCCGGCAGCCTGGTGGAGCCCACCTGCGTTGCTTATAATGCGGCCATCGAACGCGGCGGTGGCATCCGTCCGGGTGATCGTGCTGTGATCCTGGGCGGAGGGCCGGTCGGGATCGCGGCCTGTGCTATCCTCAAACGTGCTGGCGCTTCGCAGGTGATCATCTCAGAAACCCAGCAGGAACGTGCAAACATGGCATTGAAGTTGGGAGCCGATTATCACATCAACCCGTCCAAGGAGGACTTCGCCGAGCGCGTGCTTGAGATCACCGGCGGCATGGGTGCTGATATGTTCATGGAAGCGACCGGTCTGCCTGCGGTGGTTTATCCAGGCATCGAGAAGGTCATTTGGGAAGGGCGCACTCTACTCAGCACAGTCGTCGTGACCGCCCGTGCAGAAGCGAAAATGCCCGTCACCGGCGAAGTACTCCAGGTGCGCAAAGCGCGCATTGTAGGTGCACAGGGTCACTCCGGGCATGGAAATTTCCCGCGGGTGATCGAGTGCATGGCAACCGGGATGAACATGACTCCAATGAGCACCAAGAAAATCAATCTGGAAAGTCTAGCTGAAAATATCATCAAACTGCAGACTGACCGGTCAGAGTGCAAGATCACCTACGTAGCTGGTTAATATCATTCCGACCGTGGACGATGGGCATCCAGTGGCAGCCTGTCGCCCACGGTTATCGGCAATAACATGAAACTTTCCATCGTTCTTTCCACGCAACCTGCCCAGTTCGAGGCAGCGACATTCAAGGGCAACCTGGAAATAAACATGCGGAGCATCGCAGCCCTTGGCTATGATGGGGTTGAATTGGCAATCCGGGATCCTAAACTAGTCAACTTAGACAACCTGGAGCGACTGACTTCCACCTATAAACTATCCGTACCAGCCATTGGCACCGGTCAGGCCTGGGGAGAGGAGGGCCTTTCTTTTACCGATCCTGACCGCGCGGTGCGGCTTGCAGCCATCGAGCGCGTTAAGAGTCATATCACGGTCGCGGCTCGATTCGGGGCGGTGATCATAATCGGACTGATTCGCGGCATCGTCAAACCTGGCGCAGACCAAACCCAAGCCATGGAATGGATGGTAGAGGCTTTGCATCGTTGCTGCTTAGCTGCTCATCCACATGGTGTGCGGCTCGCATTGGAACCAATCAACCGGGCTGAGACGACCCTGATCAACACTGTCGCTCAAGGGATTGAATTGACCGAGCGGGTGGGGGCAGACAACTTCGGTTTGCTGCTCGATACCTATCACATGAACTTGGAGGAGATGGACATCGAGGGGAGCATCCGACGGTGCGAGTCACGAATATTCCATTTCCACGTGGCTGACTCCAACCGATGGTACCCCGGGGCAGGAAACCTTAATTTCCAGTCCATTTTGACTGCCCTCATCGCCAGCGGGTATTCGGGATGGGTTTCTGGAGAATTCATTCCGAAACCAGACTCAGAAACTTCCGCAAAAGAGGCAATCAGCAATTTACGAAAAATCATAAGTTCCATCCTTTGAATTTCTGGGGATAAGCTGTGGGCTTTAGAACCATCAAATTGAGAGCCGTCCGGGTTGCCACGAACTTATATGGCTCTCAATTTTAAGCTGGAATAAGACCAGCGAAAAAGATAAGGCAGTAATTCGGGGGAGTCGTATAATGTTCAAATCAAACATGAATGCAGTAATAAAGGGCGATAAATCGCCCTACACCCCCTGGAAAGCTAGATTCAACTAGGTAATTTGAGGAGGTATTTACTATGGAGGACGCGAAAAGATTCACCCTTGAGGAAGCTGAGCAACATTTCGCCAAAACACTGAATAGCAAAGTGTGGGATTTGCTCCAAAAACCAGACCGGTCAAAGGCAGAAGATGAGCTAATGGTTTATTCAGCACATACATCCTGTTACCATTGGTTATATACGGGCACCGGGCTGCACCACCAACGAGGCGAATGGCTTATCGCACATGTTTATACGGTTCTTGGGATAACCGACGCCGCACTCAGGCATGCAGCGCGCTGCCTTGAACTCACAAATGAATTTTCAAAATTAATGGAAGATTTTGACTGGGCTTATTGTTACGAATGCGTGGCCCGAGCAAATGCGTTAGCAGGGAATAGAGATCTAGCCATTAAGTATAATGAACTTGCCCAAAAGAGTGGGCAGGCTATCATCAACAAAGAAGACCAAAACTTATTCCTGGGTGACTTTAACGGAGGCAATTGGCACGGGATTAGATAATTCGCCTCCCTTGACACACCATTCCCCAAAATCCCTAACGGGAGCTTCAAAATTCATAAAATGGCACAAACCTATAAGCGAGTAAACCTCGTAGCGACCTGTTCCCCAAGAAAAAGAGCGAGGATAACCATATATATGGGAATATTCGCGCTGTGTCGGGACAAGATTTCCGCCTGAATATTGAGGTCGCTCCTTAAGCCGATATTAGTATCATATTTTTAACTTGTGGAGAGAAGAAATGGATTTCGCCCAATTAATCCAGCAACGGCATGATGTGCTTTATGATTTTTATCTTGCAGACATTTGGAAAACGGTGCCAGAAGATTTGATGCGCCAAAGACCGCATCCCAAAGTCAATTCGATCGCCTGGATCTTGTGGCACATGGCACGGGTGGAAGATTCAGGCATAAACCTGTTCGTCACCGAAGGCTCCCAAATCCTGGATGAAGACGCCTGGATAAAGCGATTGAAAGTTCCCTGGCGGCATAACGGTGGTGGGATGAACTTCAGCGAAGTGGATGAACTGACCAGCCGAATAGATTTAGACGCGCTGCGTGATTATTCCCTGATTGTCCAAACCCGCTCGAGAGAAATTATCGAACAAATCCCCCAGATAGACCTGGATGAAACTATCCAACCGAAACGCCTGCGGGTAATATTATTAGATGAAGGACTTGCCCATTCTGATCCGGAAGGTCTGGTCAAATGGTATTCGGGCTGGTCCAAAGGAAAATGTTTAATGACTTTCGGACTTACCCATCCCTATCAACATATCGGTGAGATAGGCGTCATTGCAAGCCTGCTCGGAATTGTATTTGATTAAATTCGAAGTCCAAATTGGAAACCTGGAATAAGTCGATCAATTCAAAACAAAAACTCCGAGGTTATCTCCACGCCCGGAGTTTTGAATTAATATTTATAATTTTATCGGGTACTTACACGTACAAGGGTTAGGGTCGTGTTACCGCTTTCGGCAGTAGATCGTTAAGGAATCACCTTCCACAATAAATTTCACTGTGCCCGTCAGCACCTGGAAGGCGGTGCCTTCCTGTGTCATCAGCGATTCAGAGCATGCCATCAGGGTGGACGCCAGCGGGCCAAAAACCAATTTATCGTCCTTCACTGCATAATTACCCGAGAAACCATTACAACCGAGATTTCCGCTTACCTGTCCATCCGCAGCGAAGATCAAGCTGGTTTGGATGCCGGGGGAGGGAGACGTATGTTTCCCGACGATCTCATATGAAACGAGCACCCAGGAAGTCCCGCCCAGGGATGTCTGGGGTAATTTGTATGCACATGACGTGAAAGGGTTAATCCTGAAGGCAACCAGAATGGCAAGGATGGTCAATGTGATTCTATTCATTTAACTTTATCCAATTGTCTATTCAGGTGAATCTCAATGTTCGAATCCAGACGGACAATACATGCAGGGTGAAATGTTCCCTAGAAATAATTGCCAGAGGACTCGATTGCCTTATAATGTCTTCATTATGAAAAACGGATCATCTGATTCCAACCAAGATCGGCTCATAAGTTCATTGAACCGCATATGGAAAGAACCCCAGGATCATTTGCGCATTGCAGAAATAATCCGAATTCTGGATTCTCAATACGCGCTGGATCATAAAATCGCAAAAGAACCCGGGGTAATTGAAATTATCGAGCAAATGTTCAGCAGACTGGCAGCTTCTTTTGGGAACACAAAAATCATTGAGAACAAAAAAATTCTAGATATTGCGTGCGGATCGAATACAAGCAAAGCGCCAGCAGCGGTCCATGTAAACACTCCTTTTGGGCGGGTGACATTGGGCGGCGCAAGCAAGGGATATACAGCCTTGTTCGAACCGTGGTTCTGCCGCATCCTGCTTGCGCTAAATGCAGATCCTGTCGGAATTGATTTTGGAGATTTAGATAAGGAAACCTTCAAGTATTACCAGGTCGATCTTGGGACTCCTGGTGCGTTGGATTTCCTTGCCGATCATTCGTTTGATGCCATCCAGGACAGCCGGCTTTTTGGTTCCCCAGAGTTCACTTCCCAATTTCCGCATCAAGCGGACAGGCTAAAAGTTGCCCATGAAATTCAGCTCCAGGAAAATCGAATTTTAAAAACCGGCGGCATCATCATCCATTCAGATGCTGCAGCAATGTTGGGATGATGGGGTTTAATTGACTCCCCAATTTCCCACACTTTCTCCAAACCCCTTTTGCTTGACAGTTGGTCGGGGAATTGCCGTCACACCATAGGATTAAATTTTCATGAGAAATTGGAAAAGGTCATTTCTTATCATTATCTTTATTATTTTGCATGTATTTATTCTGAGAAACGTATTCCTGCTATCCAAAGACCTGCTCAGCGGAGACCATTCCGCTGAGAAATTGATCCCTTTACCCAGATACGGGTTCGCGAGGATACCCGACAGTCCATTAACTGAACAATACCATGCTCAGAATCGGCTGGCAGTGGATTTTGCGCAAATTTACTTTCCTGCGCAACAAATGTCCTCCTTGAGCGAAAACTATCAGAGCGGAACCATGGACCCCTTGCAAAGGCCGTCAAGATATGCGCCCCTGGTCCACTATCTTTGTTCCATCACGATCTGCAAGCTGGAATATGGGCTGGCCAGCCTGCTCCACATGCTCTTTCAAGTAATAATTTTCTTCCTGGTTCTCATTTATTCCTATAAATCATTGAAATTGGAAAAAGGAATACTTCCCGGGATATTGCTAGTGGATGTCTATTTATTCCTAACCCCGGCCGGGCTTTCATGGTTTGAAAGGGGCCAATTTTCACTTTACGTAGGGGTTGCATACATCTTGCTCATCCTAGGATTAATGAAAAGGAATCTTCCCCTTGTCCTATTGGCAGGTTTTTTTGCTTTTATCAAATGGACATCACTCCCAACTATTCTTGTGGTTTTTTCTGCGACCATCTTAGGTGCCAAAACCTTTGCTGAGGGGAAGAAAAACATTTATTTTCGCGATAGCGTTTCTGTTATTCATCATATGCCTGACATTCCTGTTACCTGCACCGAGCCTGGAGTTTTTAAAAGGGCTTTGGTCACAGGAACGTTTTGCTGCTCCTGGCGGTATTAGTTTGGCAAAGGTCCTGCCAGTTTGGATTGCCAAAACCTTGCCGATCCCGCTGATCATCCTTGGATATTTACATTTCAAAATAAACCAGAACGTGTTTGATCGAACCATCCCTTTTTTGACAGGTTCGGCAATCGTTATGCTCACGTTCCCGACCCTGGCTTATGAATATAACCTTCCCTCCCTGGTTGGTTTCGTCCCGCTGATTATATATTGGGCGGAAACCCCTAACAATCCGACCAATGTACCCGCTCGCGATATTATTAAATATTCTTTCTTTACTTTTGTGTTCCTGGCATCTTTTTCCAATTTCATTCACCAGGGAGTTGTTATTATGGGGGAATATTTTTTAATCGCTTCAATCCTTCTCATTTTCCCCATGATAAACAAAAATAAGGAGGCTGCGATTCAAAGCAGCCGATAATTTGAAAGTCGCCGGGCTAAATCTTTTAGTCAAGGGTATCCCGCAATTTTATTAAATATAGGCAAGTTTCCTGTCCCCTTGCTTTATTTATCTCAAATGAAGAAAGATCCGTTCGGCGTTCCGAACGTAGACTTTTTCAAGAACATCGTCCGGCAGATTCAAACCGTGCACATTCCAGCGACCCTGCATTGGAATAGGTGCAGCATTATAGTTAAAGTATTCATCTTCGGTTTCGAGAAACCGATAGATGACCCGGTAAGCCTCTGGATAAGGGCCAAAATCAGAGCCAAAAAGAATACGGTCGGCATAGCGCAGAAAGAAACGCCGGGCTGAATAGGGTTGGCGGCCTAATTCCCCGGTGCGAGCAGAAATGTCCACGTGGAAGTTTGGACAGCGGTCCAGTAAGGCTCCAACCCAAGCCAGGTCCTCAGCAAAACAACCCACATGGGCGCCAATGAAGGTGGTTTGCGGGTGACGGGAGACGATGGATGCAAGACCCCTGACGATATGCAAGAAAGGCGGAAATGGAGGGCTAGGGATAGCCCAGTCAGGGTGATTGCTGAGCTCCTCCCAACGTTCATTGGTCTCATCAATGGGATCAAAAAAAGCGACCGGGTCTGCAACATGGATAATCACCGGAAACCCAAGTTCCCCCGCCATTTGCCAGATCGGGTCAAGGCGCTGGTCATCAACATCTACCAGGTTCCCCAAGTGATCCCTGACATGAAGGCCTAGGGCCTTCCAAATCTTCAAACCTTCAGCACCACGTTCTTTTTGGATTCTCAATCTGTCTGCCGCCCATTCCGGAAAGGAATCTCCCTTTTCCACCCACTGCGACCAGTCCACACCACCGAAGACCATGAAACGATCAGGCGCAGGCTGCTTGAAATGGTCCAGGTGGGTGTTAAGCAGATGTTCGCCCCAACCCCCATCCAGGTCCAGGTAACGCACAACACCAGCCTGGTCAAGCAAGTCCAGCAATTGGGGAAATGGGCGCTGATCCCAGCCGCCTCCAAAGTTTTCACCTAGGTGGTTGTGAGCGTCGAATACTGAAAAGCGGGGTTTCTCCACCAGGGTTTCTTTGGTCACCATTTTGGAGCGAGGAGTAATAGTTTTGAAGCAGCATAGATAATTTTGGGATCCTTGAATTCTGAATTTATTGGCTAGTAGAATTCCCATATCATTGGACATATTCTCGCATGTTTCATGAGTAAATTCAAGAGATAATTATCAAGATTGCCACCAAAATTCATGGCTGGATAATTCTCAGTTGACCCTTCCACTCCAAAAGTAGTTCTAATACGCCATCCCCACATTCTCCACCTGTTTCTCCGAGTGGTTTGCTCAAAAATGCGTGGATTAGACCAGCATTAGAGCATTTTGCACCCCGCAACTAATCCACCTTGAGAGCGTTATAATTCCAAACAATCCCCCCAAAACGACAACCTGTCTAGTCAACCAAACCCTGAACAGTGGAAATTCTTTTTGCATTGGAGATCTATTTCTATGAAGGCTATCCCGAAAAACTCTAACCTGGTCCACGATCCAAAAATTCAGACAGCCCCCATAGCTGTTATTGGTATGTCGTCGATTTTCCCGCAGGCTCATAACCTTCAAGAGTATTGGGATAACATTCTCAATAAGGTTGATTCCATCGTAGATATCCCAGCTTCACGGTGGAATATTGACGATTATTACGATCCGAACCCGGGTGCTCCTGATAAAACTTATTGCAAGCGAGGAGCCTTCATACCAGATATTCAATTCGATCCAGCTGAATTTGGACTGCCTCCGAATATCCTGGAAGTCACCGATGTCACCCAGTTACTCTCGCTGGTGGTCGCCAAGGAATGTCTTGAAGATGCCGGATATGGAGAAGGAAAAGAGTTCAAGAGGGAAAATGTTGGCGTGATCCTTGGGTTTGTTGGAATTGGTAGCAAACTCGTCGTTCCATTGATGGCGCGCCTCCAATACCCGATTTGGGAAAAGGTGCTACGCAGCTATCGGAATCTCATCAGAAAACATTCGGGGAATTACAGAGAGAATTAAATTGGCTTATCCGAACTGGGAAGAAAATACTTTTCCGGGTTCCATCGGTAATGTAGTATCAGGTAGAATCGCCAACCGCTTTGATCTGGGGGGCACCAATTGCGTGGTTGATGCTGCCTGTGCCAGTTCGCTGGCAGCCATCCACATGGCGGTTAGTGAGTTGATCGAGGGCAGGGCGGATATGATGATCACCGGTGGAGTGGACTTAGATAATTCAATAGGGGCTTACATGTGTTTCAGTAAAACCCCAGCTTTTTCCAAAAGCCAGAACCCAGCTCCTTTCGATAAAGATTCAGACGGCATGATGGTAGGAGAAGGGATCGGCATGGTAATGCTGAAACGGCTGGATGACGCCCGGCGCGACCACGACCGTATTTATGCAATCATCAAGGGGATCGGGACATCCAGTGATGGACGATTCAAGTCCATCTATGCACCGCGCCCAGCCGGACAATCCCTGGCGATGCGACGGGCATATACCGAAGCTGGGTACAGCCCAACCACAGTTGGCTTGATCGAAGCACACGGGACAGGTACAATGGCGGGCGATCCGGCAGAGTTCCAGGGCTTGAATGAAGTATTCTCAGAGAATAATCAAAATAAACAAACCATCGCTTTAGGAAGTGTGAAGTCTCAAATCGCGCATACCAAAGCAGCAGCCGGGATCGCCAGCCTGATCAAGGTATCCCTGGCTTTGTATCATAAGGTGTTGCCTGCCACCATACATGTCAACACACCCAACCCCAAACTTGAAATCGAGAATTCGCCATTTTACCTAAACTCAGAGGTGCGGCCCTGGATAAAACCCGCCACCCACCCCCGCCGTGCAGGCGTGAGTTCATTTCGGTTTTGGCGGGACCAATTTCCATGTGGTATTGGAAGAAGACGAAAGCGAAACAAAAGGACCATATCGGCTCAATAATGTAGGAAAAGTAATTCTGCTTTCCGCTCCAACTCCCGATGATTTGCTCGACGATTTGCCAGGGATGGATCAAAAAATTACAGGGAGCACAGGGAAAGCAGGAGTATTTAAACCTCGCATCCCAGTGGACCATCAAAGCAACTCCACAAAACCACGCAAGATTGGGGTTTGTGGCTGTCAATGAAGGCGAGGCTACCAGGCAACTAAATGCTGCTGTTGAACTCATAAAAACCAAGGATGAGCAGGAAAGCGCGGAACAGCCCGACAGGCATTTATTACCGCCGGAGCGGGTTGGAACCCAAAGGGAAATTGGTCGCCCTGTTCCCGGGGCAGGGTTCTCAATATGTGGATATGGGCCGGGAATTGGCGGTCAGCTTCCCGCCCATCCGCCAGGCGTATGCAAAGATGGACGAAACCTTTGAGTTAGATGGCATGCTCCCCCTTTCAAGGACGACCTTCCCCATTCCGGTATTCGACAACGCACAAAAGGAGTCGCAGTCGAATATTCTAACTCAGACCGAATATGCCCAGCCTGCAATCGGGACGTTGAGTGCTGGAATGTTTAAATTATTGGAACAAGCTGGGTTCCAAGCCGACTTTACTGCCGGTCACAGTTTCGGAGAATTATCCGCGTTGTGGGCAGCTGGAGTTATTGACGATAACACATATTTCTCCCTTGCGAAAGCACGCGGAAAAGCCATGGCACCGCCAGCAGACGACCATTTCGATGCCGGAACGATGCTGGCTGTTAAGGGAGATATTTCGGCCCTGCAAGGTGAATTAATCGCATTCCCGGAAATAACGCTGGCAAACTGGAATTCCAACAACCAGGTTGTGCTGGCTGGAACCAAACCTTCCATTGCGGCTGTGCAGAAAATATTGGTGGAAAAGGAATATTCGGTTGTTGCGCTGCCGGTTTCTGCTGCCTTCCACACAAAATTAGTGAGCCACGCCCAGAAACCGTTTGCCGAGATTATTCAAAAAATGAAGTTCAATAAGCCCAGCATCCCTGTTTATTCGAATACAACCGGAAAGGCACATGCATCCGACCCAGAACAGATCCGTAAAAATTTGGTGGATCATATATTGAATCCGGTGCGGTTTAAGGATGAAATCGAAGCCATTTACAATGAGGGCGGACGAATTTTTGTCGAAATTGGACCCAAAAATGTTTTAACCAATCTGGTAAAAAACATCCTGGAAGGAAAACCACACTTCGCAGTGGCGTTAAACCCAAACTCAAAAAAGGATAGTGACCGGCAATATCGCGAAGCGGTCGCCCAACTTTGTGTTCTGGGGCTTGACTTGCAATCCTACGACCCATACGCGCTGGGAGCAAAAAAAGTTGTGGATGCAAAGAAGTCGAGCATCAGCGTTATGCTGAATGGCGGGCTATACCTGACTGATAAGACGCGAAATGCCTTTGAAAAGGCGATATCGCAGAAAGACACACTGGAGCTGACCGTTAGTAATACGGAAATGAATTCACCAGCGACGGATCATGGTCAACCCATGGCTTCCCTGACAACGACCGGGGGCATACCAGTCATTTCCCCGCAAGGATCGGGGGAATCGTTTGACCGGTTTCAATCATGGCAAAACGAAACTTTGAAATCCCACACCCAGTTCCTATCGAATGACGGAGAATATACCCGATTGTTTGGTCAAATAACGAAGCAGGAACTTGACCTGCTGTCAGGCAACCCATCTGCACAAACGCTTGAACAAATCAATTCCGCATTTCAAACTCTTGAACGAAGCATGACTCAGTTCCATCAGCACCAGGCAGAAACGTTGCGTGTCCATGAACAGTATTTACGACACCCAGGAAGAATTGTTCAAGAGCATGATGCAACTACAAACCATCCCAAGTGTAAGGCCGGTCATTAATTCAATCGAGTCTCTTCAAACCGTCTTTGCTCCACCAGAACCGCCAGAGACAATAATTTCCAAACCTGCAGTACTCCCAGCGAAATTGCATTCTGTTCCAGAACCTTTAGAACCAACTGGTATCACGACCGCAATCAGCGTTGAAACCCTGACCCAATCCCTGCTTGAGATCGTCAGCGAGAAGACAGGTTACCCACCCGAAATGCTCGAAATGGATATGGATATGGAAGCGGACTTAGGGATCGATTCAATCAAAAGGGTTGAAATCCTGGGTGCAATGCAGACACGCCACCCGGAAATCCCAAAGACGGATACAGCCATCCTTTCCGAAATGCACACTCTTGGGCAAATCGTTGCCCACATGGCAAGTTCAGCGCCGCCTGCAGAAGTTGCCATCCCGGTCTCGCCACAAGCAGAGGATTCAGCTCCTGCAAAGATCGTGCAGACACCAGTCCAAATGGGAGTTGAGGTCGAAACCGTCAAACTAGCTCTCCTGGAAATCGTCAGCGAAAAGACCGGCTATCCCACCGAAATGCTTGATCCAGGTATGGATATGGAAGCCGACCTGGGAATCAACTCCATCAAGCGGGTCGAAATACTCGGCGCACTGCAAACCAGATTCCCCAAACTGCCAAAGGCGGATGCTGCCGCGCTGGCAGAGCTTCACACGCTCAACCAGATCACAAGCTACCTAACGACGACAGCAACAGCAGAAGAAAAGGCTTCACCTAGGACCCCGCCTACCAAGGTCGCAACAGAAACCTTACCGCGCGGAGTCGTGGCTTTGAAATTCCTGCCAAGTCCAGACCACCTGGACATGATTTTTCCCAAAGACCATACCTGCATCCTGATGGATGACGGTACCGATTTAACTCCCGCGCTCGCACAAGCCCTTTCCGAACAAAATATTAAAGTGGTCGTTTTGGGGTTGAACAAATCACTAGTCGTCGACCATACAAAAATGCCAAAGAACATACGGCACGTAATGATGGAAGATTTAACCGAATCGGGGATTCAAAATACCCTTTCGAACTTGCAGCAAGAATACGGTCCCGCGGGAATGTACATACATTTGGACCCACCCGGGACGGCTGCGGGATCATTCTCGGAAACAGAGAATACCATCGCGCGCACCACCTTCCTGGTGGCAAAATACCTTATGAAAAACCTTAACGAGACTTCCCAGCTGAACTACGCGGCCTTTGTCACAGTAACCCATATGGATGGTGAATTTGGTCTGACAACCTCCGGGCTTTTCGAACCCGTAAGCGGCAGCCTGTTTGGCCTGGTAAAAACTCTCAACCTGGAGTGGGAAAAGGTGTTCTGCCGGGCAATCGATCTTTCCCCGGATGTCAATGTAGCAACAGCTGTTAAACACATCATGGCTGAACTTTATGACCCGAACCGGTTGATCAGCGAAGTCGGTTATAGCGACAAAGGACGATTTACCCTGGTCGTTGAACAACCTGGGTCGGAGAGTTGAATAGTATGGTCGGAAGAACATTAATCACTCCCGATACTGTCGTCCTGGTAAGCGGCGGTGCCAGAGGCATAACCGCACAGTGTGTAATCAAACTGGCGAATTCCATCCCTTGTAAATTCATCCTCCTGGGACGAACTCCTGTCAATGAGGCATTACCAAAATGGGCACTGGAATGTCCGGATGACGCGGAGCTCAAACGCCGTACCATGAACCAGCTTACGAGTGAAGGAAAAAAGGCCACACCGCAGGTCGTTGAAAAATATTTCGCCAAATTCGCGCTCGGGAGGATGTCGAAGAAACACTCGAGGCGTTGCGACAGGCTGGCTCGACCGCAGAATATATAAACCTGGATGTCACTGCTCCCGTACAGACTTTGCAAAACGAATTGGCTGGTCCAATCCAACGGCTTGGGAAAATTAAAGGCATCATCCACGGTGCTGGCACACTATCGGACCGGAGAATCGAGAAGAAAACCATCCAGGATTTCGAGGCAGTATACGATCCCAAGGTTTATGGTTTACGCAATCTGTTGAAAATCGCTCCTGCCGATCAGCTGGACTTCCTGATCCTTTTCTCGTCCATAGTTGGTTTCTTTGGAAATATCGGCCAGGCGGACTATGCAATGGCAAACGAAGTGCTCAACAAAGCCGCCTACCAGATCAAGCGGGATAACCCAACCTGTCACGTTGTATCCATTGACTGGGGTCCATGGGATTCCGGGATGGTGACACCGGAACTCAAACGCGCTTTCGCCGAGCGCAATATGACGGTCATTCCAAGCGACGCCGGGGCAGAAATGCTGGTAAAAGAAATCACCACTCATCACAGCATTATCGACCAACCCGTGCAAATTGTAGTTGGTCAACTTCCCACCCGCTCCGCAAGCGATCTTTCCGGCGAGCTGCAAAAATTCGAAATCCGCCGTCATCTCAGCCTGGACGCCAACCCGTTCCTGCTTGACCATCAAATCGGGCTGCATCCTGTCCTGCCGGCAACCTGTGCAGCCTCCTGGATAGCCAGTGTCTGCGAGCAACTTATTCCCTGGGTTTACTTTTCACCAACTCGAAGATTTCAAAGTGTTGAAGGGAATCGTCTTTGACGATAACCTGGCGAGCGAGCATATCCTCGAATTGAATGAAATCGAGAAAGTTCCAGGTGAAAAGGTAAAGTTCGCGGCGCGCATCTGGAGCAAGAATAAAAACGGACGTCCCATTTATCATTACAGCCTGAATGTTACACTGGTTCGAGATATACCTCCCACGATCATCCACAACAATAACTATAATACCTGCCGGCGGGGCAAGCGAAGGGATCCTGGGCAAAGCCTTGTACCAGGACGGCACCCTTTTTCATGGACCCTCATTTCAGGGAGTGCAGAGAGTAATCAGCGTGGGTGAAGACCGATTGGTCCTCGAGGTAAACCTTCAGCCCATCCCACCTGACCGGCAAGGCCAGTTCCCTTTACAAACGTACAATCCTTTCGCTTATGATGCGATCGTCCAATCTCTGCTCATCTGGGCACAGCGCTATTACCAGGCGCCCTGCCTGCCCTCGCATCTCGTTAAATTGGAACAATTCAAGGCAATCCCGTTTGGTGTATTAAACCTTGTAGAAATGAAAATTGTTTCCCATAACCAGACATCAGTCGTTGCAGATATTATCGTCACGGATACGAATGGTGAAGTATTAGCGAAATTTACAGCTTTGCAAGGAACGATCAGCCCGGCTTTGAAGCGTTTAATTAAGGGAGATCCCGCACTTGTAGAAGCCGGTGGAAAATGATTCGCCGAGTAGATCAAATATCAGACCTGGCAATTGTCGGGTTGTCCATTGTCCTGCCGGGAGGTGGAGGTATTGACGAATTCGGCTGGCATGTATATCGCGGCCTGCCGATATCAGATCAATTCAGAGGTACGCTGACTGTTGAATCCACAGCGCCTATAGCGATCCGGGAGATGTGTGCGGATGCCCACTTGGATATTGGAAAACTTGCTGTCATCAACTTGTCTCCCATCCTCACCCAGATCCTGGCAAACAATGGTATAGGTTCAAAGATCCAGGAAGTTACGGAAGTAATCCCTGCCCTGGTGGCTGCCTCAGAACGGCTTGAATCCAGTGGGGAAGATGTGGTACTGCTTGTCGAAGCCCGGAATGAACCCCACATCTTTTGTGCTGTCCTCATCATGGAACAAAAATCCGCCCGGGATAATTCCAGACAAATCTATGCACGTATTGTAGGTGCTGCTGAAGCTGACGCCCCACTCAATGTTGCTGCTGTCTCAGCCGTAATAAACGAGGTTCACCGGGCATCGGGCGTTCCGCTGGAGGACATCGAGCTGATCGACACGGCGACGCTGAATAGCGGGGAGATCTCCGTTGAAGAGGCCAAAGGGTTGTTAAGCGCTGAAGGATCAAATAAACCAACGTCCTGTGCGCTGGGAAGCAGCATGTCAGGCCTGCCCGGACTGGTAAAAACGGTGTGGTGCCTTTCGCGGCACATTATCCCATGCGCACCCGGCTGGGATGGACCGGAAAATGTAGAAACCTGGCAGAATTCCCGGTACTATATTTCAGCAGAGTCGTGTGGTTGGTTTATCCCCTCCAACCAGAGTCACCGATATGCCGGTCTCAACCTTCTTGATGCTGAGGGCAGGTTTGCTCACATTCTCCTAAATAACATCTCCGAGCATCCTACCAAACGCACGTCAATGACCAAGCTGGAGGCTTTGCACCTTTTCCCCATAGCGATCCACTCGAGTGGAGAGTTTCCTGGAGTGATGGAAGGCTTGCAATCAAAAATAACAGCCGGGTCAAGCATGGCAGAGGTAGCGCAGGAAACATACCAGCAATACCTTCGGGAGATAGACAACGCGCAATTTGTGGCGAGCTTTCTTGGGTCAACTCCAGACGAACTCATGCGGGAGATCGGATTTGCCACCAAAGGAATCCCTACTGCATTTGAAAAAACGTCAGACTGGCAAACACCGCTGGGTAGTTTCTTTACGCCAAGACCTCTCGGTAAGGAAGGAAAGGTTTGTTTCGTTTATCCCGGTGCATTTAACTCGTACCCAGGCGTTGGACGAGATTTATTTTACTTATACCCAGGCTTGTACGATCAACTCTCTGAGATCAGCGGCGATATTGGAAACCTGTTGAATGAACAGCAACTATACCCGAGGAGCATCAGCGCCCTTACAGCTAATGACTTGACCATCATCGAATCTGAACTAAATGCGGATCCGATCACCATGCTCATATCGGGCAGTTGCCTGGCATTCCTTTATACCGAAGTGCTTAGGGAAATTTATGAGATCCACCCAACAAGCGCCTTTGGCTACAGCCTTGGTGAGGTAAGCATGTTGTTTGCGAGCCGGGTATGGACGGATGCTGATGGGACAAGTAAAGCTTTGAGAGAATCTCCCCTTTTCCGAACCCGTCTTACCGGACCTCAAAACGCCGTGCGTGAAAACTGGAACCTGCCCAACCGGAGCGATGGTGATAAGCAGGAAACGTTGTGGTCAAATTTCCTGCTAATGACTGGCCCAGATAAAGTTAAAGAAGCACTGATAGATGAAAATAAAGTCTATTTGACCCATATCAACACGCCCAGACAGGTGGTCATCGGTGGAGACCCTGGCGGATGCCGAAGGGTGATAAATAAACTTAAGTGTAAATCAATCCTCGCACCCTTTAATTACGCCATCCACTGCGAACCGATCCATTCCGAATATGAAATGCTGGTGAAACTGCATACCGTCCCGGTTGTGAACCAACCCGGCATGACCCTATACTCTGCTGCCACATTCAAGCCGATGCCAATTAATCAGCAAATGATCGCACAACAGATCGCCCAAGAATTATGCCACTGCCTGGATTTCCCGCGTTTGATCCAACTTGCTTACCACGACGGAGCGCGCGTTTTCGTGGAACTGGGCGCCGGCAGTAATTGTGCCCGCTGGGTCAACGACACCCTGCAGGACCTTCCGCATGGAGCCTATTCGATCAACCGCAAAGGGGTGGACGATCACACTTCAATTCTTCGTCTCCTGGCTCGAATTGTTTCCCATCAAGTCCCCGCCAACCTAAACGTACTTTACCAGGATTAGCATTATGCAATCTCCTTCCCCTGATAACATCCTTGAGAATTATGTGAACTGGTGGGATAACCACACACGGGAGTCCAGGCTTGTCCACGAGCGCTTCCTGGAAATGCGACTGGCAGGATTGCGCCAATTGGCTGGGATTCTCGAACAAAACGTGGAAACTTTTCGATCGCTCAATTTCGAAATGGAGCATATCCTGCTGACATCGGATGATCTTAAAGAGTTTGCAACCGGCTCAGTTTCGAAATGCCTTGGAACGGAGTATGCAATCTATGCGGGTCGACGGAGCCTACGCATCCCAAATGGGGATCTCTTACTGATGAGCAGAGTCCTGTCCATTCAAGGACGCAAGGGAGAATTTGACCATCCCTCCACAATTGTGGCGGAATTCGACGTTCCAAAAGCTGCATGGTATTTCGATGGAGAAAAGCGGGGACGGCTACCTTATTCAATTTGCATCGAAATAGCTTTGCAGCCGTGTGGCGTCCTCTCTGCCTATCTGGGTACCCCCCTCCGGTTTCCCAAAATAGATTATTCGTTTCGAAACCTTGATGGGGAAACGACAATTAACCACCTGGTGGATGCTCGCGGCAAGACAATTCGAACCCGGGCAACACTGCTCAAGACGATTTATTATGGCTCCACGATCATCCAGCATTTTTCCTTTGAATTGTATTGCGACGGGGAAAAATTCTTCGAAGGAACATCCTCCTTTGGATATTTTTCCGCAGAAGCCATGGCCGGTCAAACCGGACTGGACGGCGGGAATGTCGTCCTGCCATGGTTGAAACAAGCCGGGCTGGAAAGCCAAACTGCCCTCCTTACAGGAACGGGCCTGGGAACGAGTCTCCCAAACGGAAAACTCCGCCTATTAGACAAAGCAGCTCTAAATGCCGCGGGCAACAATGGCGAAGGGTATGTGTATGCCACACGAATTAATTCCCCCCAAGATTGGTTTTACGCGTGTCATTTCCAAGAAGACCCTGTAATGCCAGGCTCCCTGGGCATTGAAGCAATTTTGCAGGCGATGAAGGTATTTACCCAACAAAGGTTTCATAACCAGGATGCGGCAGAGCTTGTAATCGGGCGAAAAATGACCTGGAGGTACAGGGGTCAAGTGCTGCCGCACCACCGGCATATGCAGTTGGAGGTCCATATCCGTAAACCACAGAAACTTGGGGAAACTAAGATAATTTCAGGGGATGCCAGCCTGTGGGCAGAAGATTCTCGAATATATGAAGTGCAGAACTTAACAATTGCCATTGGAGATCAATAGGTCGGACAATGAGCCAAAACGGAATTAAGAAATCTTTTATGCAATTCATTGAAAAAAAACAAAAACTCGCGACAAGCGGCGATGTGAATTTGAGCCTGGCAGGATTCGATCCAACCTCTGTTGGAGCATTTTTACTGACCCTCAACCTTCCACTTTATGTTTTCAGGAAAAACGGAAATATCGGCCTTCTCTCTGCTGATTGTGACGAGCAGACATTTCGAAAGCAAACCGGGGATGATTACATCACGAGAGTCCCTGCATTGCCGATCGAAGACCTCGGAGACCCGGGGTTTAAGAATGCCTACGGGGTCCGCTGCGCTTATTATGCCGGTTCCATGGCAAATGGGATTTCCTCGGTAGAAATGGTGATCGCATTGGGCAAAGCTGGTTTATTGGGATCATTCGGGGCAGCCGGGTTGGTGCGAAGCCGCCTGGAATCCGCCATCCAAAAGATCAAGACAGCCTTGCCTGACGGTCCATATGCGGCGAACCTAATCCACAGCCCAAGTGAGGATGCGCTGGAAAGAAACGCAGTTGAAGTATACCTTCAGCAAGGTGTTCACGTGGTGGAAGCTTCGGCTTATATTGACTTGACGCCCAGCATAGTGTATTACCGGGCTGCCGGATTAAGCTTGTCTGGTAACGGAGAAGTTCAAATAGCTAACCATGTGATCGCCAAATTGTCACGTCGTGAAGTAGCCACGAAATTCCTGCAACCTGCCCCGGAAAATATTCTCACCCAATTGTTGAGCGAAAGGAAGATTACATCAGAACAAGCCGAGCTTGCCAAACGGGTCCCGATGGCAGATGACATAACCGTGGAAGCCGATTCGGGAGGCCATACCGACAATCGCCCGCTGGTATGCTTGCTTCCTACAATGCTCGCGTTACGCGATGAAATCCAGGATAAATTCAAATACCCAGTCCCCGTGCGGATCGGGGCAGCTGGAGGCATCAGCACTCCCTCCTCAGCCCTGGCGGCTTTCATGATGGGCGCTGCGTACATTGTTACGGGCTCTGTCAACCAATCCTGCATGGAAGCCGGAGCCTCCGAACACACACGTCAAACCCTGGCACAAGCAGGGATGGCGGATGTGGCGATGGCTCCGTCAGCAGATATGTTCGAGATGGGAGTAAAAGTCCAGGTGCTGAAACGCGGCACGCTCTTTCCAATGCGCGCTCAAAAACTATACGACCTGTATTTGCGATACGACTCCTTTGACCAAGTTCCGGCAGACGAACGCGATAAATTAGAGAAACAAGTCTTCAAACGCGATTTTGAATCCATATGGCAGGATACAGTTAAGTTTTTCGAAGAACGTGATCCGGTCCAGATCGAGCGCGCCTGGGATAATCCCAAGCGCAAGATGGCATTGGTTTTTCGGTGGTACCTGGGACTGGCATCGCGCTGGTCCAACAGCGGAGAAATCGGACGCGAGATGGATTACCAGATCTGGTGCGGTCCTTCGATGGGCAGCTTCAACGACTGGGTGAGAGGCACATATCTTGCTGATTCAAAGAACCGCCGGGTGGCTGACGTGGCGCTGCAAATCCTAACAGGTGCGGCTTGCCAATACCGGGTGCAGTCGTTAAAACTTCAGGGTCTGCAAGTCCCGGCTGAACTCGAACAATACTACCCAAGGGAACCAATCTTAAAATGATAGTCAATCCTTGGAGAGATTTGATCGGAAATCCCGAATATGCCAGTGGCGGTTGTCAGATCTGGCAAGCCTGGTTGGATGAAGAAGACCCGGCATTCTTCCAGAATTTTCTATCGCCGGATGAGGTTTTAAGAGCAGCACGGTTGCGCAGTCCTTTAAGCGCAAACCGGTTTTGCATTGCGCGCGGGATCCTGCGTACTCTCCTTGCAGAATACCTGGCAACCAGTCCGGAGTACGTTCAGTTTTCTTATGGGTTACACGGAAAACCAAAATTGGCAGGCGAGTCGCAGGGAAACCTGTCTTTCAATGTTGCACATTCGAATGGACTGGCAGTATTTGCCATCGCCAGGGGGTCCGATATTGGTGTGGATGTCGAAGAAATCCGACAGATCGACGAATTGGCTGGGTGTGCATCAATCTTCCTATCGCCGGAAGAGCTTGTTGAATTCAAGGCAATCCCCGACCTCAAGAAATTGGAACGTTTCATGACCCTATGGGTTTCGAAAGAAGCCATTCTAAAAGCATATGGGATTGGATTTTCAAACCTCAATAAAAATATATTTACAACTTTTCGTGAGCAGCGTGGAAGTGTGGAAGACCATAACCTGATACTCAAAAACAAGCAATTTGCATATTTCACCCCCGCTGAAGGTTTCAAGGGAGCACTTGCTTGTTTGTAACCGCATCGCAAGGAAATGATTATGAAAAATGAATTTGAAGCAAAACTGGACGAATTACGGTCCGCTGCGGTTTTGGGTGGCGGTCAGTCCCAGGTCGAAAAACAGCATGCCAAAGGTAAAAAGACAGCACGGGAACGGATTGAAATGTTCCTTGACCCAGCCACGTTTACCGAAACCGGCTTGTTTGTTTCTCATCGTGCCATCGGATTCGGTATGGAAAACAGCCACATGGCGACCGATGGTGTTGTGACCGGGTGGGGTAAAGTGGATGGGAGGATCGTGTACGTATTTGCCCAGGATTTCACCATTTTGGGAGGTTCTTTGGGTGAAGCTCATGGCAGGAAAATCGCCCAATTAATGGACCTGGCATATCAAAATGGTTCCCCGATCATCGGTTTGAACGATTCGGGAGGGGCCCGTATCCAGGAAGGTGTGGATTCCCTGGCATCATATGGGGAAATTTTTTATCGAAATACACGTGCCTCAGGTGTCATCCCGCAAATTTCAGTCATTATGGGACCCTGCGCAGGTGGAGCGGTATATTCTCCGGGAATAAACGATTTTATCCTGATGGTCAACCAAAACGCTTACATGTTCATTACCGGTCCTGAAGTGGTGAAGGCTGTTACTCACGAAGATGTTGATTTTGACTCGCTTGGGGGCGCGGAAGTACATGGAAAGAAAAGCGGGGTTGCCCATATTACAGCACCGGATGAGGAGGCCCTGATTGGGCAGCTGCGTTGGCTGCTCTCATACTTGCCTTCTAATAACATGACCCCCCCTCCTTACCAGTCTCCCGCGGATGACCCGCACCGGCTGCTTCCTGACCTGGAAAAGATTGTACCGCTCGACCCGCAGCGCCCATACGATATGCATTCGGTTATAGAGGCAATTGTGGACGGAGGCGAATTCCTGGAGATCCAAGCAGAATATGCAGAAAATATCGTCGTGGGTTTTACCCGCCTGGATGGCTACCCGGTTGGCATAGTGGCCAACCAGCCTGGTTACCTGGCAGGGGTGTTGGATATCAATGCTTCCGATAAAGCAGCCCGCTTCATCCGCTTTTGCGATGCGTTCCACCTCCCACTGATTACCCTGGTGGATACACCCGGATTCCTACCCGGCAGCGAACAAGAACATGATGGGATCATCCGGCATGGCGCGAAAATGATTTACGCCTATTCCGAAGCCACCGTGCCAAAGTTGGCAGTGATCCTCCGCAAAGCATACGGTGGGGCTTATATTGTTATGAGCTCCAAGCACCTGCGCTGTGACTATAACCTTGCCTGGCCGCAGTCCGAGATCGCAGTGATGGGGCCGGAAGGAGCAGTAAAGATCGTTTTCCGGAAAGAGATCACTGCCGCCAGCGACCCCGGAATTATCATGAACGAATATATAAGCAAATACCGGGCTGAAATATCCAACCCATACCTGGCTGCTTCGCGCGGATACCTGGACGACATCATCCCGCCGTCGGAAACTCGATGGCGCCTGATAACAGCATTGGAAAGCTTGCGCGAAAAACGCCAGGACACTCCCAGGCGCAAACACGGGAATATCCCACTCTAGGAGTATTTTAGATGAAAGTATTGGTTGCCAACAGGGGTGAGATCGCGGTACGCATCCTGCGCGCCTGCCGTGAGTTGGGTTTTCCAAGTGTTGCTGTATTTTCAGAAGCGGATGCACAAGCGCTACATACCCGTTACGCAGACGAATCCGTTTTCATTGGCCCAACACCAGCTATTGATAGTTACTTGAATATCGAGCGTATCCTGGATGCAGCGAAGAAGTCTGGAGCTAATGCGATCCACCCGGGATATGGATTCTTGTCAGAAAACGCATCTTTCGCCCAAGCGGTGGAAGACTCTGGATTAATTTATATTGGGCCGTGCCCCGAGACAATTTCTTTCACAGGGGATAAACTGATGGCTCGCCGTGTTGCGCGCGAAGCAAACCTCCCGGTACTGCCAGGACCGGACGAACCCGTGGCAGACGAAATCCCGGAAAGCCTGCTGGAACAAATCAAGTTCCCGGTATTAATTAAAGCTGTGGCGGGCGGTGGCGGGCGCGGAATCCGGCTGGCGCGTAGACGCGGCGAACTGGAAGCGATGGTGGCAGCAGCCCGGAAGGAAGCCCAGGCTGCTTTCGGAGACGGAACCGTTTATTTCGAGCCACTGGTGCCACAAGCCAGGCATATCGAAATCCAAATCATCGGGGATGGTTTCGGAAGGGTCTTGTGCCTGGGAGAACGTGAATGTTCCATCCAGCGACGGCGGCAAAAATTAATCGAGGAATTTCCAGCTCCCAGTCTCAGCCCTGATATGCGCCTTCAACTTTACGAAATGGCTGTCAACCTGGGACAGGCGTTGAATTACCGCAGCCTGGGAACAATCGAGTTTCTTCTCGGGGAAGATGGTTCCTGCTATTTTATTGAAGTAAACCCGCGCATTCAGGTGGAGCATCCAGTGACCGAAATGGTCACCGGGATAGACCTTGTGGGAACGCAGCTCAGACTGGCGGAAGGACAACCGTTCAAATATGCACAGGAAGATATCAAAATGCGCGGTTCGGCCATTGAAGCCCGCGTCATTGCGGAAGATCCAGACAATGGATTCATGCCAGCCACCGGGGAAATCTCTCTTCTTAAAGAAGCGGGCGGACCTGGAATCCGGACCGATTCGGCATTGTACCCGGGCATGCCGATCACCTCTGACTATGACTCACTCATCGCCAAGGTAATTGGCTGGGGAGAAGATCGTCAAACCGCCATCCGCAGGCTCCGCCGGGCGCTGGGGGAGTTTCAAATTGGCGGGGTTTGCACCGATATTGATTTCCTGATTCAGATCATCGATTCCGATAGTTTTATTCAGGCCAGTGCAAATACCACTTATCTCGAGACCTTTTTGCCTGTTATTTCAGAAAATGACGAGGTGCTGGAGCGCGATATGGCGCTGACAGCAGCACTTTTGGAACATGAAGCCCGCACAAGCCAACCCGGGAAATCCATTCAAGCTGCGTCTGATCAGTGGCGAATTCAAGGCTGGCGCGAGCAAATGCGAGATTGACCAAGGGAGAGTACATGACGATTTATTATGTTACTGTCGGTAAAAGAGAATACCAAGTAGAGATAAATGGGAAGCAATATAAAATAAATGGCAAACTTGTTCAAGCTGCCCTGGTAGCCATGAAAGAGCGCGGCAAATACCTGTTTGATGGTGTCGCACGAAAAACGGAAATTTACATTGAATCAATGGGAAACAGCCTCTATACACTAAACGCGGAACGACGTAATGCAATAGCCAAAGTGGAACGCAGCAATAATAAACGGGGGTTTAAGACCAAAACAGCCAGTAGTGGCAACCTAACGGCTCCCATATCAGGGATCGTAATTTCCGTACATGTTTCCCCAGGGGATAATGTTGAGGCGGGTCAGGTCCTGGTGGTGCTGGAATCAATGAAAATGCAAATGGAAATGCGCTCTGCCTGCGCGGGGGTTGTGGAGACGGTTAATGTCCAGGCTAAAACCCAAATCGCAAAAGGCGATATGCTAATCAAAATAACTGCCCAAAACAAATAGAATAATTATTCCTTTCCAATTTTCATAGTTCGTCAGGGGGAATCTTGACAAGAATATGGATGATACGAGGCATTAATTGGGTGAGAAGACATCATATTTTTCTTCCCAGCCTAGTCCACGGGTTGGCAATGTGGTAAATTTATACCCGCCATGTCCATTCTCGCCATCGTATTGCTGCTCGCTTCTGCGATTCTGCATGCCCTCTGGAATCTAATCCTTAAGCAGTCATCGGAAAAATATATTGCGATGGGCTGGCAGGTAATCATCAGCGGCATCATCTCGGTATGTGTGCTGTTCTTCACCGGTTTGCCGCCGCGGTCAATGTGGGTGTTTGCGTTGATCAGCATGACGCTGGAGGCGATTTATTTTGTCCTGCTCTCATTTGCATACAGCGATAATGATTTTTCCCTGGTATACCCTGTTGCGCGCGGGGCTGCCCCGGCGTTGGTGGTGGTTTGGTCCTTTCTTTTCTTGAAGGAAGTCCCAAGCACTTTGGGATCCGTCGGGATCGCAACCATCATCTGCGGGTTGATCATCATCGGCTCAACCACTTTCTTCCAGCCGCATATGGGTAAACCCAAGTTCAGAGGAATTGCCATCGCTTTGTCGATTGCCGTGGTCATTTCCATTTACACCCTGATCGATGGTTTCGCGGTCAAAAATGGTCCAGTTTTGACCTACGGCCTGAGTATGTTCACATTGGTGCCTTTCTTAACCACTCCGATCATCGTGCGCCATTATGGAAAAGATCATTTTATGCAAGCTTGGCAAAAACAACCGGCCCGGCTCGTTCTGGTAGGATTCCTGGGAGTTATTGCTTACATTTTCGCTCTTTTTGCCTACTCGATAGCCCCACTAAACTATTCGGAAGCCATCCGGGAGGTAAGCGTGGTGATCGGTGCTTTTGCAGGATGGCAATTTTTAAGGGAGAGGTTAGGGAAGATTCGAGTCCTGGGAGCGGCAGTCATATTTGCAGGAATCATACTGATCGCTGTTTTTGGTTAATATTTTATTGAGAGGTTTTTAATTAAAGAAAAATATAATAGTAGTACTAGGGTTGATCACTCCCTACACCAGTGGGGTACCTTTCATTGATTTTGGGATTTCGATTTCGAGCAACTTGCAGATCGTTGGGGCTATTTGAAGTTGCGAAATCACTTCATGAGTATCCCCCAACCCCTCAACAATGGAACTGATCAAGTATAACGGTACCTCACGAACATCGGGCGTGGTACCACCATGAGCCTTATCCGGGTTAATGCCATGATCGCCGGAAACCAGGATGTCGTACCCACGTTCCACCCATTCAGCCAGGTAAGTCGCCAACCACGCATCCTGGCGAATGGCATGATTCCGATATTCTGCTGAATTGGATCCGAAATTTTCACCCATGTTATCCATACCCATCGGATGAACCAGCAGGTACCCGGGGTTGAATTTGCGGACAAGCATTCCTGCAGTGGCAAAGAGATCAATGTCCGGGTATTCATCTTGGGTATAAAACCTTCCATGCTGGATGGGGAGAGACTCGTTATCAACTTCACGGTCTTCAATCTTGTCGAAAGGAGAATGATTATAGAGTTCAGAAAACCAATAGTAGGCTGCGGCTGCAGTGGTCTTCCCGGCATCCCGCGCCAACTGGAAAACATTCCGCTGGTTCGAAAGACGCACGACCAGGTTGGAGACAATCCCATGTGCGCTAACGGGTAAACCGGTATGGACCGTCTCGTAAATTGGACGAGACCTGGTAGGCAACTCGCCAGTCACCTTGTAGAGGCTGGCGAGTTTTGTCTCAACCAAATGTCCAAGATACCCCATCCCGGCGACCGCGGTATCAAAGCGCAGACCGTCGGAAAGTACGAGGATGACTTTTCTCAAATCTACAAATCCTGGTTTATATTAGAAACGACTAAGCCTTTAATACCAATACTGCTTCCTTTGAGCAGGAGACCTGACCTTTATCGCCGATCTTGGGGAGCTCGAGGAATGGATTGTTGAATGTATCCATATAAAAGCGGTTGGTGCCAATCAATACCTGGATACGTACAACAGAGCCGAGGAAGGTGATATTCTCGATCTTGCAATCAAGAACATTAGCTTTCCGTTCCTGGGCAATAAAATTAAAACGTTCTGGTCGAATCGCTATCGAGACTTTATCGCCTTTTTGCTTGCCATCCAATCCTTCGGCTGCCTGCAACTGAACCCCATCGATCTGAAGCAGGTTCGTGGCTGGATCGACAACCTCGGCAGTGGCTGTATTTAATGTCCCGACGAATCCTGCCACGAAGGCAGTTTGGGGAAAGTTATAGATCTCAAAGGGCGTGCCTACCTGTTCGATCTTGCCTTCGAACATAACGACAATACGATCCGAGATGGAGAGGGCTTCTTCCTGGTCATGGGTAACGTAGATGGCTGTGATACCCAATTTCCGCTGAATGGCACGGATCTCCGCGCGGAGTGAAACACGGATCTTTGCATCCAACGCAGAAAGGGGTTCATCGAGCAACAACACCTGGGGATGAATGGCGAGGGCGCGGGCAAGGGCCACGCGTTGCTGCTGGCCACCTGAAAGCTGGTGAGGGTAGCTGTTACCCTTTTGCTCCAGGTGGATCAGGGTCAGCATTTCTTCCACCACCTTTTTAATGGCAGACTTGGATTCCTTGCGAATACGCAGCCCATAACCGATATTTTGGGCAACAGTCATGTTTGGAAAAAGGGCATACGCTTGAAATACCATGCCCACATTACGCTGGTTGGGGGCTTTATCGGTAATATCGATACCATCGATGGTGACTTTTCCCGTTGTGGGAATTTCGAAACCGGCAATCATTCGCAGGGTGGTTGTTTTCCCACAACCCGATGGGCCAAGGAAAGATACGAACTCGCCTTTTTCCACGTCCAGGTTAAAATCTTGTACCGCAGAGGTCCCGGTAAATGACTTTGAAATGTTAGATAATTTCAGGTGTGTCATAAGTTGTCACTCTCGGATGATTTAATGTCCACCACCGACCTGTGCCTGCCCACTGCCGCGACCGACCAGAGTAATGATGCCCATGGCTGCCCAGGTAAGTGCAAAGCTGATAATTGCCATCGCAGCCGGCTCATACGCTTTTTGCTGTATCTGATAAGCCATGTATGGCGCGAAGGCTGGTTTGGCCAGATACTGAGCGAGGATCAATTCGCCCACCACGATGGCAAAACTCAGGAAGGCGCCGCTCAAAATGGCAACGCGAATATTGGGGAGGATAATATCAAATAGGATCCTTCCCCAACCTGCACCCAGGCTTTGCCCAGCTTCGGTCAGGGTGCGCACATCAATGGAGCGCAGCCCTGTATCAACGGCGCGATACATATATGGCATGGATAATATCGTATAGGCTGCAACTAGCAATGCAGGACTATTGACAATTAAAAGGGGGGGGTGGCTAAAAGTCCGCACCAGACCAAATACGAAAACAATTGCAGGAACCACAAAAGGAAGCAGAGTGATGAACTCTACTGCAGCGCGAAACTTCGGGACCTTTAAACGGATCAAAAAAGCTGTCGGGACAAAGAGCAAGATCCCGACCACAATGGTGAGAACCGCCCAAAGTACTGAGTATGAGAAATTGTATACAAAAGCCGGATCATTGAAGATGTTAGCGTATGCCTTAAAACTCAGGACCCCAAGCTTGGCTTTCAATGAGAAGACAAAAGTCGCCACCAGAGGCAGGAAGAAATAAAGTATGCCAATAACCATTATCAACCATGACCAGAGCTTGTTACCGCGTCTCATCTCAACCACCTCTCGGTTCGCTTTTGGAGGAGAGTGTAACCGGTAATTGCTAAAGCCATTACGACCACCATGCCAAGAGCCATGGCATATCCCAGACCAGGGTCACCTAATGCATCCCCACGCAGTTGCGAGCCAATTACGATCGTGACAAGATTGATCTGACCACCTGTCAGGGCTTGGGCGGTTGCAAAAGCGCCAAATGAATTCCCAAAGAGCAGGATCATAGTGCCCATGATGGAAGGCAGGAGAATGGGAAGCGCTACGAAACGCCAGTATTGGAAGGAATTGGCTCCAAGGTTTTCAGAAGCCTCGAGCCACTCGCGACGCAGTCCGTCGATCGCCGGGGCGATAATCAACACCATCAGTGGGAATTGAAAGTACATATAAACGATACTTAACCCCCAAAATGTATATAAAGTAAAACCATGGAAATATGGATTATAGCCAAGCGCTCTCAACCAACCGATAAGCATCCCTTGGGGACTTAGCAACGCGATGAAAGCAAAAGCGAGCGGGACGCCAGCAAAGTTGGAAGCAACACCGCAAAACGTCATCAAACTCGTACGCATGAACTTTGGCAATCCACCCCGGATAGCTGCATAGGCAAGCAGGAAGCCAAAAAGCCCACCACCCAGCGAGGTGACGAGGCTGATCTGGATGCTGATCCAATATGATCCCAGGATATAGTTATTACTAAAGAGATCGAGAACGTTTTTAAGAGTGAATGAATGTGTTACCGAATCTTGAAAACTCCTGATTGCAATCGTTGAAGATGGATAAATCAGAAACAGGAAGGCGAACAGAAAAAAGGGCATCACGCCAACCCATGCCCAGGACATTTTGTGTGGAGCGGGACGCGCCAGTGGCGCGTCCCGCTTTACTTCTAAAGTCGACATGCTCGATTTAAGGGAGTGGGGTTGGAATATCCACGCCGACGGTTGACATCCAGCCAGCTTTGATCAACGTCAACGCCGCAGTGAGTTGGTCTGGAGTGGGGGCAACAGCCGAGGAAAAAGCGCTGGAGGCGGGCAATTTAGCTTTCACGTCCGCCGGAATTACACCGCGCGCTTCCAAGTCAGCCTGCTGGACACCATGAGCATAGCCCTTCATCCAAGCCAACTGGCCTTCATCAGAATGTAAAACTTCCATCCAAAGTTTTGCGCAATTGGGATGAGGTGCGTACGCGCTGATCGCCTGAACATACATACTGGCGATCGTCGGGGAGGGATAGACTACGGTTTCAGGGGGATTCCCAGCAGCCGCGTCTTTATATCCAAAGGCATTGTAGTCCCAGAATAACGCAATTGGAGTTGCACCCTGGGTTATGGTGCCCGGCTTGGCGATCACCGGGACGAAGTTTCCAGCCTGGTTCAATTGATTGAAGAAATCAAGACCGGGCTGGGCATTATCCAGAGAGCCACCATTTGCCAATGAAGCTGCAAAAACTGCCTGGATGGCCTGGTTCGAAGTGCGCGGGTCACCAGACAAAGCAACCTGCCCTTTATATTCGGGCTTAAGCAAATCCGACCAATTGGCGGGGACATTCTTTACGACCGCGGTATTCACGATCATGGACATAACGCCGTAGTAACCGCCAATCCAAAGACCGGTCGGGTCCTTGGCAGGAATGCCCAGAACGGTATCAGGAATCTTGTCCCAGGTTGAGACTTTGTAAGGCTGGTAATAACCAGCCGCGATACCCTGGGCGCCATAAGCATAGCCGACATCCACGATATCAGGAGCTTGTGGACCCTTGTTGGTTTTATTGGCCTCGATGGCGGCAAGTTCATCGGCAGAACCAGCGTTCGGGTCGAGGGAGTTGATCTTTACGCCGGATGTCAGCTGAAAGTCTGCAAAAATCTCGCCGTAGTTGGCCCAGTCAGGCGGCGTGGCGATGATCGTCAGCATGCCTTCAGACTTGCAGGCTGTCACGAGATCTTGAGGAACGCTTTTAACCACTGAGCCAGTGTAGCCCGCGGCTACATCGGGAACTGCAGCAGCACCACCGCATGCAGAAAGCACGAATGCAGTGGCAACCATAATCGAGATAAAACTGAAAGCGAACTTCTTGGTTTGCATATTCTACTTCTCTCCTTTTTTCTATTGATGCCTTAAAGATAGAAATGCTGAGTTTAGAAGGATCACGCTGTCAAATTTTGTCGCGGCACCTCCAGTTTATATAACCAGTTTATTGTAGCATTCTCAAGGGCGGGAGTCAAATGGCGCCGTGGTTGCTCAAAAGTTTAGATGTGATTCGGTGAAAGATGTATCTCCTTCCCAATACCTTGCAGCGGGTTTATGGAAGGAGGGGCATTTCCTGGTTTTGGAGAGTTCGTCCCCTCCTTCCAGGTAGAAGTTTCAATGCTGCAAGGTATTACTCTACGGGTATTTCCTTATAAACCTTTTCGATTTGAATACCCTGGCGCCTGCGGTAAGCGCTGAACCCAAAGTAGATCGCGGCAGCCACAAGATAGTTGATCATCATGAAGACCATCGAGCTGACGTTGGACCAACCAATGGCGTATGAGGCAACACCATCTGCGGTGGTAGGATCCCAGAACCACACCACAAGCAGCCAGTCGAGGAAGCCCAGGAAGATCAACCCTGCCATGGTGACCAGAGGCATGGCCTTGCTGGCGGATGTACCCTTGACTACCTGGAGGAGGATCCAAATCAAGATCACCGCATTGAAAATCGTCAGGAGTGCCAATGCAATCACCACGAACCAGGTAAGGCCATTTGCACCAAGTGCGCCTAGCCCGCTGATGATCGTCCAGGCATATTTAAATGATAAATAGATCAGGTAAACGGCAAAGGCGCCGTACAAAACCGTGACAATCCATCCCAGCCAGGCTGGGACCTTGTACTTTGCGACAGGTGAGCCATCGAAAACATCCTTCGCCCTCCATGGCATGACTATCCCGGCAATCGTGGAACCGAGGAAGGTGATGGCAATCACGACCGTAGCGTCCAGGGCAAGGGTCTGGAAGCTAAAAACTTTAAAAGCGTAAAGATACGAAATGATCGCCGATGGGATGACCATCAACAGCAATGCATTGATGGGAGTCTTGGTGCGGGATTCTATCTTCGAGACCCACTCGGGCAGCATTCGGTCGATGGCAGCTGCAAAGATCACACGGGTGGAGCTCAAGAAAAGCGTCCCGGACCAGCCAAACCACCACAAGCTCATCAAGAGAACGATGATGAACATGAGGGCAGGACTTTTGACCATGAACGCAGCAAACAGGGCTGGATATGGCCAAATGGGGAGTGGAGGCGGGGTGGTGGTGTATCCAAAGCCCCAATTCCAGAATGCCCCATTTGCCATGTTGTAAAAGTCCCACCCGATGGTCTTGCCGATCAAGATAAAGAACAGCACGGCCCCGACCGTAGTGACAATGATCGCCCAGAGCATGCCCGAGAGATTGCGTTTGTAATCGGTAGCGCCACGCACCTCGCCGTACAATGTGGAACCCCAGTTAGGCCACAGGTTGAAGAAAGTCAACATCGGCACTAAAAAGATGCTGGCTCCCAAGGCTAATGGCCAGAGAGGACCAGCAACCGTACCTGCCTCCGCACCGGCTGCCAGGGTGGCAGTATAGGTGTCACCAGCTGCTGCACCAAAACGGGGAGCGAGAGCGTTGAAATTGGCAATGAAGGTGGCATTGTTCCCGAACAGAAGCAGGAGGAAAACGATCCCCAGGCCTACAAGACCGCCAAAGAAACAAATTTTCTGGATGCGGGCATAGGTTTTCATCCCCACGGCGATGTAGATGAATACAATTACGCAAACAGACAGCATGCCAACAAACTGACCGGCGGGGGTCAAGAACCAAAGCGCGGCATCCTTGAGGCCGGCGATCGCCAGCAACGGTGTATACACTTCATAGGTGAGCATCTGACCGTAGAGCGGCGTCCACAGCCAAAGGATGAACCACCAGCCCGTGACAGCGAGCACAAAACCTACAGCGCGATTAAGAATGCGGCTCTGCCAGACGTAATCGCCACCAGCACGCGGCATCGCGGAAATCAAGCTGGCGTACACGATCACTTCAAAGACCGTGAAAATGGCACCAACCACCACCCCGGTAATCAGGCTGCCCCCGAGGTAATAGCAATAAGAGAAGATGAACAGACCGAGGGTAATCAGGTTGATGGAGAAGGTGGCATAAATGAATGCATCAAAGACCGACCAGGCTCTCACCAGGCCGCTTGCTTTGCGAACAAAAAGGGAAACGTCACTCATCTGAATCTCCTTTTCAAGTGTTCCTCCGGTCTCCAGTAGTCATGCTTGGAGACCATCCCAACGAAAAGTTCCTGAAGCGGTTTTTCTAAGGGTCTCCCAACTCAGTCCATCACCAATAGGGTCCTCCTTTCCAGGCACTGACAAAACCTGTTCCTTTACCCGGTGGTCAAAAGGTAATTACCCACCTTATTGGGTTTGAGCTCGATGACCGCACCATTCAACATACCTTGTTCGTACATGCTTCCGGGATTAATGCATAAGGTTTTTTTATATTTGCGAGTTCCTTTCCCCTCGTGAATGTGGCCGTGCAACCCCAATAAGGGCTGATATTTGTCGATCACACTCATCACGGCATGACTCCCCACCGGTATCATTGAACGACCGGCGTAAGTGGGTCGGAGATCCTTAGTGAGCTCAGGGGCTTCATCCAGACCACTGCCAAAAGGCGGCGGATGGATGCTAAACACAGCTTGTGAAGGGTTTTTCACCTTGCTGACCACTGATTCGATGCGCGCCAACAAAGCTTCGTCGGGTTCCTCACGGTGTGTGTGCCAGGGTGTAGGATTGGACCACCCAGAGCTTGCCATCTCATGGTATTCATCGAGTTCAACGACTTGTCCTTCTACACTGCGAACATATTTCGATGCCGAGATCAAGGCGTCGATCTCGAAAATATCGTCATTCCCCGGGCAAACATAACATCGAATGCCCGTTCCGCTCAGCTTCGCATCCGCATATTCCATCCAGTGTTGCATGGTTTTCATCACCTGCTCGAGAAATAGTGCGTCGGATTTGCCCGGCACATCAAGGATGGACTGGACTTCATCGGGAGTGGTGACATAAGGGTAATATCCACGGTTTTGGATGGTTAATACCATCTTGTCCACTTCTTCTTTTCCGTGCAAGATGCTTTCCTGCTCCAGCAAGGTGACTTTGAAATTATCATTCCCCTGGGCAATGATGGGGATAATCGCCTTCCCGGTCATATCACCACCCAATATCAAGGTGTCTGCATTATAAAACTTGCTTGCAGCGAGAAATTTTTTCCAGCAGATTTCTGAGCCGTGAACGTCTGTAGCGAAATAAATTATCATCGGAAATCCCTTTTCTAACGTTTCTAATAACTGCCAGAGTTCTCCATAATACAATCTAACTGTAGAAATCTCCTCTAACCATAAACCAGGTCACTAAACTGAAAACGGATCTTTGCCTCCACCTCTGAAGGGATAAGACTGCCGATATCCTGAGCCAAAATCTCATGTACGCGCTGCATTGCCCTGGCATGAGTATCGAGAGAACCTTTTTTCTCCCATGTTTCGCGAGCTTCCCGGTCAGCAAGGTGAGTAAGCAGAGCCTCAGTTTTCATACGTTTGGCTGTATGCGGGCTCATCATAAATGAACCACCCGGTTTTGTTTGAGCAATGACCTGCAGGGCAAGCTCTTCTTCGTTGAACGAAATGCCGCGTTTTAACCGCTTAAGCATCTGGGCAATTTCGTCGTCGATCACAGCCTTGGCAAAGTCGAATACCTTTAAAGCATCGAGTAACCCTCCCATGTTCAACATGTCTGCCCCACCCAGAACCCCTACCGCCGTCGACATGGCAGTTTCGTAACCTGACTGGGCATCATTAATTTTGGAATTGGATAGCCCGATGTAACCCCCGCTAGGCACATTATAAAAACGCGCCATCTGGGCAAATGCCATATGCAACATGCCGCACTCAATCCCGCCCGAGGCGTATGCTCCTGTGCGCATATCCGCGACTGTCGGCAGGGTGGCATAAATGGTGGGAGTGCCATTTCGCACCATCTGCATTAAAACCGATATAGAGAGGAATTCTGCGTTTCCCTGTGCGAGCGTCCCCGCCATGGACATGGGTGAGGTCAGCCCGGCATTGGGTACGATACTCGGGTAGACGGGCAGCCCTGCTTCGCAAAAGAAAATGACCGCTTCCGTGGAGAGTTGATCTATGGTAAGCGGCGAAACAACGGGACAATAATGGTGGGTTACAAAGGGGTGGTTGCGGTAGTTCTCTTCACTCCCGGCGAGCAGGAAAAGCAACTGCATGACCTCTGCAGCGTCGTTCATATCCCTGGTGGTGCTGCGGATGGGTTTGAGGCAGTTCTTCAATGACGGGTAGAGCCTCGCCAGGGTGAAGTGCCCTGGCTTCGCATCGTCTGCGAGGGTCGATATCGAAAAAACATCGTAAGAGTGCAGTTCCTGAATGAGATGCGCAATTTTAGCGATATCATCCGATCTCGCCCGGCGGGCGCGACCGGTCACTAGATCGATAACATCCGGTGCTGAGCTCCCTGTGACAATGACAGGTCCGTCACGCGGGAGGGTGCGGTCGTATTTTGGATCGCGGCCGAAGAAGGTAAATGTTGGCGGCATCATCGCCCGGTATTTCTCAACCACTGAAGGAGGGAATTTGACGATCTTCGTTTCAGCATTCACCTGACAACCATTCTTTTTAAAAATGGTACGAGCTTTTTCATTTCGCACCAATATGCCAACACTTTCCAGTATCTCAAGTGATGCCGAATGAGTGCGCTCAACTTGTTGCTGCGTGAGAAGAGAGGCGAAGTTTATCAAAAATTACTCCTATCGATCAAGGTTGGGAGCCGGTGGGATGCTCAACCGGGAGCTTCGCTGCCAGCGCTTTTACTTCATTAATGGGGAACATTTGCAATCCAGGGCGTGTTACCTTTAAGGAAGCAGCCGCCGTTGCGAAACGGGCCGACTCCTCCAAGGTCCATCCATTTAATTCTCCATAAATATATCCTGCGGAGAAAGTGGCGCCTGCTCCACAACCATCCACAGCTAGCACGGAAGGGGCATGGATGCGCACAATATCTGAGTTATTCACCGCCAGGCAGCCTTCCCCAGCCAAGGTTATCAATGCGGTTTTCACACCAGTTTTTATCAATTTCAGGGCCACCTCAAGAGGCGGCACTTCTCCACGCTGGGCAGCGTCTGTCACAGCCTGGCAAAACGTTGCCCGGCTGCCATATCGGCTCAACAGGTTTGTATCCACATGACCGTGTTCGAAATTAAGGAATACCGGAACATTTAAGCGATTGGCTTCATCCATTGCACGAACAATGTGATCACCGTCATACCAGTCGACGTAGAGCATCCGGGCTCCATTCAGAAGAGATAAGTCGGCTTCATCCAGGGTGTCCAATACCTGGGGCGCCCTTTCCCAAAAATACGTTCGGGCACCGGTCTCATCCGATACATCCACCTCCCAGGGGGTTTTGATCTCCCTGGAGTGACGCACTTCTCCCTGTACACCCCAATCTTTCAATTGTTGCGCCAGAATGTGGCCGCGAGGATCATCACCCACCGCAGTACCGATTATTGCTGAAGGCACCTCCCACTGTCTGAGCAGGCAGGCAATGATAGCGGCATCGTCGAAGACAAATTCGCTGACTTCCTTAACAAGGGCGCCGGTATTATGTTCGGGCAATTGCTCGACCACCATGATCGCAACGGGGGTTAGCATTCCAAAACCAACGTAGACTGGTCGAAGGGTTTTCATTTTCCCAAAGTGGTTTTCATTTCTTGCAAATACCAACGCAGGAAGCGATCGAGGTTGTATTCCTTGTATGTGGAAAGAGGACCGGGAGTGAAAGCATGGGAGTTCACGCCTCGTTGCTGGTTGACACAGATCGCCCAATCCTGTTCAGCTGTCATTAACCAAAATGGTAGGAGCTTTTCGAGATCGTAGTCCCGGCCTTCTTCCGCTTTACCATCCACAAGCCAAATCATGCGGATGCTGGTATGCGTCAGCCCATTTGGGGTGAGGCGAACTGCGACAGAGTGATCACAACTGGCATGCACCCAAAAATTTGGCAGAGTTCGAACGCGCAGGGTCCCGACGTCAGGGTCGATGTAATCACCCATCAATGGCGCTACCTGCTTTCCATCAATTGATTCGGTCACGAATCCTTCCACCAGGGGGGTGCGGTTGGCAGCATACCAGATGCCATGGTCAGGGTCCGGGAATTCCGTCATGCCTGCCTCATTTCGAATGGTCATACCCTGGGCCGCAAGTTTGGCTTCCATGCGGGTTGTGACCGCATTTAACTTTTCAGCCACACGCGGGATGGTATCGTCGGCATTGTAACGATCAAAATTTGCCTTGATATATTGAGGGTGGTTAACGCTGCAATGGTAGCATTCCCGGTTGTTCTCCCAAACGAGCTTCCAGTTTGAGGCGACATCAAAGTCCATGACCTTGGCAACTTTTCCACGACCCAGGCCTTGCGGTTTTGCAACCGGCGCAATGGTTTGGTAAACCGGGTCGAAATCCACCGGGTCCTCCGCCAGGCTGATGAAAATCATCCCTTCAACTTCCCTGGCATGAGCACGATGCAACCCTAATAGGGATTTATCAAGGCCTTCCTGCATGCCATATTGGAGCAGGAGTCGACCGCTTCGATCGTAAGTCCATGAGTGGTATGGACAAACGAAGCGATTAACGCTACCTTGCTCTTCCTCACAGATGACAGAGCCGCGGTGACGGCAGACGTTAAATATGGCATTCACCTGACCGTCATCATCGCGCACAACAATAACAGAATCTCCATCCACGTTGTATAAAAAGTAATCACCTGGTTTGGGGATCTGGCATGAGTGACCGGCAAAGAGCCAACCCTTGCGCCAAATGAATTCCATTTCCGCGCGGTATAGGAGGTCATCCTGGTAAAACTGGCGCGGCAATCCGTGGTTGGGCTGGCGGGAATCTAGTAAATTGGTTAACACCGATATTTCGGCCGAGGTCAAAGGTAACATATTTCATCACCTTTCGAGGTTGTGGGGGTACACCATACCTGTTATGCGCGCAGGCGTTCGCCCTTGGGATCGAACAGGACTGTGGAAGTCACCTCGCCCTGGCGGCGACCTTCTATCAGGTTCAGTTCCAAGCGCGTACCGGCTTTTGCCAATTCTGCAGGCAGGTATGCGTATAAAATATTCTTTTTCAATGTAAAACCAAACCCACCGCTGCGAACACGCGAAATCACTTCGCCAGCGTGGTAGATGGCTTCGCCGCCGTAAATTTGAGAGTAATCGTTGCCATCCAAAACAAGTGTACAGAGTTTGCGCTTCAAACCTTCCTGCTTTTGTTTAATGAGAGCATCTTTTCCAATAAAATCACCTTTATCCAGATGGACACAAAAACCCAGCCCACCTTCGTATGGTGTCTCCAACATGGTGACATCGGCTGTGTAATAACGGTATCCTTTTTCGAGGCGTAATGAGTCGAGTACTTTATATCCACCAACCTCGATCCCAAATTCCTGACCAGCTTTTAGGAGGGCGTCCCAGACCAACATGGCGCGATTGGCAGGGACGTAAAGCTCCCAGCCAAGTTCGCCCACATAACTAACGCGCTGGGCAAAAATGGTGACACCATTAATCTCAATCGGCCTGGTGTGCAGATAGGGGTGGGCACTATTAGAAATATCATTTTTAGTGATCTTCTTTAAAACATCTCTTGAATTCGGCCCCCACATTGCAAGACAAGCCCACTCAGTGGTGATATCCCGGATGGTAACTTCACCGTCTTTTTTGTCGACATGCATCTGGATCCATCCGAAATCATTGGCGATAAACGCAGATCCGGTAATGACCCAGAACCGATCTTCTCCGAGACGCGTAATGGTCAGGTCTGCTTCCACTCCACCATTCGTATTAAGGAATTGGGTATACATGGCACTACCAACCGGTTTATTAATATCACTGTCAGCCAGCCGCTGGAGGAGATTCAATGCACCAGGACCGCTGACTTCGATCTTTCCGAAGGACGTAAGGTCAAAAAGAGTGACGCGTTCGCGCGTAGCCTGATGTTCCTGCCCAATTCGTTCAAAATAGGGGGGGCGTTTCCAGCCCCACTCGCGTTGGTCCGTGCCAGCACGACGCCAGGGCTTTCCAGGCTCAAAATAATTGACACGTTCCCAGCCAAATTTCTCGCCGAAAACCGCACCCATTTCCTGCAGGCGGTAATGTACAGGACTGACGCGATGAGGGCGCGCCCATTCATTCTCATCATTGGGAAAGCGCAGTCGATAATAATATTTAACACCCTCTCTTGTGCGTTCGGCAGCATATTCGGGGTTCGAATAATAGTTCCCGAAGCGAGTGGGGCGATAAGCGTATACGTCAAGCGGAGATTCACCTCCGATTATCCACTCCGCCATCAGTTTTCCAATTCCCCCCGCACCTCCATAGCCGTTAAGAGACATTCCTGCCGCGATCCACATGCCGCGCACACCAGCCATTGGCCCCAGCATTGGCTGGGAATCAGGAGTATATGCACCCGGATGGCATACAAGGGTGATGATGCCAGCCTGGTCAATGAATGGAATGCGGCGGATGGCACCTTCAAGAAGTTGTTCAAAGCGATCATAGTCGGCAGGAAGGGTGGTCCCGCCATGCTCCCAGGGCACCCCATCGATCCAACGCGCCAACGGGTTGGGTTCATATCCCCCAATCACAAGTCCGCCTGCTTCCTGGCGCATATATACCAAATTATCCGGATCACGCAGGCATGGTGTGGTGGGGGGAAATTCGTTGCCGGGCACAGCTTTTAATGCGATATGCTGATGATCCACGGGAGTAGTCGGGATATGGATACCAGCCATCGCTGCCACTTGCGGAGCCCACATTCCTGCGGCATTCACAACCATTTCTGTCTTTATCGAGCCTTGATCTGTAATCACTTTTTGGATATTTCCAGCGGCTGATAATTCTAAGGCAATTACGCGCGTGTTGGTGAGGATCTCCACCCCCAATTCCCTGGCAAACCTCGCCATCGAAGTGGTTGTCGTGTAAGGATCAAGTTGACCATCGCGAGGAAGATAGATCGCGCCAAACAAGTTTTGACTTGTGATCTGCGGCATGATCTTTACCGCTTCTGACGGCGATATGATGCCCGCTTCCATACCAATCGCGTTGGCGCGGCTGACAGATCGTTCCATTTCCTTGAGCTGCTCCGGACTGGAAGCCACGCGCAGGCTACCTACATGATCGAAAAGTTTTAGTCCGCTGTACAGCTCGATACTGTATTTCCGAAACTGCATCAGTGTTTGCGAGGTGGCAAACTGTGTAACGAGACCGGCAGCATGAGTCGATTCCCCGCTAGCGATTTCACCTTTCTCGATGAGAACAACATCTTTCCGCCCCATCTTTGCCAGGTGATAAGCAATGTTTACACCAACGATCCCCCCGCCAACGATCACGATTTGAGCTTGATCTTTCATTTCACAAAATTATCCTTTCCATAAATTTTTCCAGGCTAAATAATTCCTAAAGGTCTATACCGTCTGAACATCCTTCAGCCAGATTGAGAAATCCGATGAATCTAGTTTTTCCTGAGCCCTCCCCCACCGTTCCATTGCCCAGCCCCAGAAATCAAATTTTATCTTTGACATGTTCGCTTGAATAGCGGCCCACAACCCCCAGCCGATATCGGACATAATCATATTCAATTTCATGCGTGAGATTCGATTTGCTGAAGAGGTTCCGAAATATGTTGAGCAGACTTCGCTGATCTGCTGGTCGTTAAATTGCATTTCCTGACAGGTATTGCCAAGTTCAAAACATGGATCATTATTTCCGCTATATTCGTAGTCAATCAATCGTAACGAGAAACCATCGTCGATATAATTTTCTGCGAGAAGGTCGTTGTTGCAAGGTAACGCAGGAAGAGGATCAACTAAAAGTGCTTTTTCAATTTGCGCCACTGCGGACATTCCCGCCAAAACCTCTTTGGGAAGGGAGATCTGGTGTCCGGTACATATCGAGAGGTAATATTCTGTCAGGCGAAACATATTGAAATCCATTAAAAATCGGGGGCCTGCGTGAAGACGCTTAATAACCTGCGCCATGCGCATCGGCATGCCGGGTGCATTCAAGGATTCCTTCGACATGGTTTTTCCATTAATAAATTCCAACACCATCACATTATATTCTGGCAAATGGTAAAGCACTTTGGGACCAACGCCCGTCTCAGCCGCAGCCCTCGTATTATGGTATTCATTATTCCGGTCGATTGCAAGGAGTTCCGTACGTTCTCCTGGAACGCGCACGAAGAATGAGGTGCCATTCACTTCTACTTTGTAATTGGTGTTGGTCAATCCGCCCGAAAGGGGCTGAATTGAAATATCTTTACCTTTCCAATCTTCAATCATGGAGACGATTTCATTAATGAGCAGTGTCATTTTCCCTCAAGGCTTTAAGGGATTCGGGCGATCAAAAGAATTTGGTGGTCAGTGCTAACCATGCACTGACCACCCAGTCTCATTCCTTCGATAATATTTTATTCGGGTGGAATCTCCTTGAAGGCGAAGTCCACATCGATGCCCTTCGATTTCTGCGCCCTCTTGGCTAATACATACCAAATCAGCGAAATCACGATGATCCCGAAAGCAATGACTTGTGGCCAAGGATTTGCCAAACTCCATGTGCCAAGCACACCCAATTGCGGTGCAAACAAGAAGGCAAGCACCATGAGTATGCCAAGGATGCCACCCAAAACACCAAGCACAGTTATCATTGGCATCTTGCCAAGTTTGTATTTTGCGCCAGGTGAAGCCTCATACAATTCCTTAGCACGATACGGAAGGAGTGCGCCCGCAATGCAAGTGATAACAAACACGTATCCACACCCAAAGGTTACACCGAGAGTCAACCCGACCCAGCCAGGAACCAGGTTATATGCAAGGATGACTGGAATACTGGCAAGGAAGTACGCTAAATGTGCATTGACTGGGGTGTGTAATTTCTCATTCACCCTGCTGAACCATTCTGGGAGAAGTCTATCGAGAGACATGGCGACGAGAACCCGAGTCATGCCAATGTAGCAGTTGCAAACGATCTGGAAGCCATTGAGCAAATAACCAAGGCCGATGATCAAAACTACAAGCGGGCTGGCAGCTAGCGCGACAGCTACGATTGGAGGCCACAAGTTAAAACCGTTGATGTTAGCTTCGCCGATCAAAGACCAATATCCTGCACCAGCCACCGTGAGGAAGCCCGCGGGGGCAACACGCTCAATGCCAACCGCCAGCAAAGCCAGGAGAATTCCGGTTGCCACAAGAGAGCCTACCATGATAAATGTCTGTGACTTGACGCTACGGGCATCTTTGATCTCACCGTTCTGCTGGGATGAGTAAGTTGCCCACTGCAGGGAGGTCCAGGCGATGGGCGCTACGAGGAGCGTAGCAATCAGGCTGAATGGTGGGTTGAGGTCTATTCCGGCACCTTTCACAGCGGCAACTGCTGTTTCATAGAAGTTCGGTGCACCACCGGATGCAACGGCAAAAGCGTTTAGGCGAGTCACGAACTCTGAAGCCGGTGTGGTGAAAAGAACTATGAAGACAGTCGCGAAACAAAGCAGGGTTCCCCACCACATCACATGTTGAAATTTAACATAATTTTTAAATCCACTCGTTAAAAGCCACATGGAAAGCAGGGCGTTAATGATGCTGACAACAACCACGCCTTGTGCAGTGGTGAACCAAACACCCCAGCTGGAGAACATGGTATTTCCCATCGTTGCCCCCAGCCCGAGAAAAAGCGGAGCAAATCCAAGATACGAGACCAGCCAGCCTGAAAGGGCAACCCATTGCAAGATCCAAATCACGAATCCAGACATCACAACAGTGAAAGCTAAACCGCCACCGAATACACGGCTCTGGAATACGTAGTCACCTCCAGAACGAGGCAGGGCAGTGGAAAGCCATACATACACATAAGCGATGGGTATTTCAATAACCATTGCGAGCAAAATGCCCCAAACCAATTTTCCGCCGGGTAAAGCGCCAGGGGCCCAAAGATAGGTCCATGGAAAGATCAAGCCCATCGTCAAGATGTTATATACAAAAGCAGAATACGGTGACATGACACGTACAAGTCCTGATGCCTTTCGAGTAAAGACTTCTGGTTTTGCCGTCATTGCATTTCTCCTTTGGGTTGATAGAGTTTCTGCTCGGTTTAGATAAGCCTCAACTGCTCCATTCTTTACCTCTTATTTAACTCCAGTATGGTATTGTTGTTGGAATATTGCCTCCTTTTTGAAGTCGAACGGGTTATCCGCTCGTCATCTGATAACCCCGCACTTCACCTTCCACAAAATTTACCAGACAACCGCGCAACACTCCTTCGGCATATTCACTGCCGGGGTTGATGCAAGTCGTTCGGCCGATCTTTGCAACCGATTGGGATTCGTGGATATGACCATGTAATCCCAACATTGGCTTATATTTCTCAATTGCATCACGGACGGAACTGCTTCCTGCTCCGTACAAAACAGGTTGTCCACCTTGTTGTATCTGTTGAGGAGGATCCTTTGTCCAGTCAAGCATTGGGCATGTATCCAGGGTGGAATCCTTTGGTGGATCGTGGAAATTAAAAATGGCTTTTTCCATATCCGGGACTTTCAACGCCATCTTTTCAATCATCTTTCCAAGTTCTTCCTCTGAAACTTCCCGCGGAGTTTTCCAAGGAGTGGGCGTACTCAAGCCGACCGAGATCATGGTGTGGTCATCATCCACTTTAACCATTTCATTTTCGCAGGCAAAGAATGATTTGGTTCCTTCTCTCTTTATAGCGCTTAACACATCCCACTCATCATCGTTACCACCTGTAACAAAACATTTTATGCCGGTGTTGTTCAACCGTTCTTCAGCCAAATCGACCCAGGTGACGAGTCTTTGGTATGCCAGTTCATGGAAAAGCTTATCCACCGATTTAAGATCAGCAGACAAGGTGCGAAATTCATCTTCTTCCATAGTTTTGTAATAAAATCCGAGAATATCCAGCCTTCCTTTCAAGTTAATTAATTCTGCTTCGGTGGAAAGATGCTCAACGCGCCCCTGTAGGGTGGCTCGATAATGTCCATTTGTTTCCTTTATTATCGGAATAAGGAGTTTGCCCTGAATATCACCTCCCATCACAATCACATTCACGGCATAAAATTTTCCTGCATTAATAAATTTGCGATAGGTGCGTTCTGAACCATGTAAATCAGTAGCAAAAAACAAGCGAGTTGGCTTTTTGCTGGATTTCTTTGAAAAGATGGGCATACATTTATCTCCGATCTACCTGGATTCAATCTTTAAATACCAATGTCAGACTTTAACAGTATTTGAGGTGGCAACCAGGCACGTCACTGAATGAGCCGACAATGAATCATTTGCAGAGGAGTCAATGGCTTCATCGGTAACAAATTTATCAATTTCATCGATTGAGGCAACCTGAAAATTTGAGACCACTCCCCATTTACTGTGATCGGCAGCTATGATGATCTCGCCCCTGGTGCGCTCAATCATCTGGCGCACTACCTCTGCCTCCGCGTTCGATGGCACAGTGCAGCCGTGTTTTAAGCTAACGCCATCCACCCCCAGGATAACTTTGTCGGCATATACCTGTCGTAAATTATCGATCGCAAAGCGACCTGCCACGGAATTGGAATGCGGTTGGAATTCCCCCCCGATCAAATGATGCTTAAAACCTGCCTCACCCAGCTCGAGTGCGGCATAAACGTTATTGCTAAATAAGGTGATTCCTTGATCGCCGCGAATATAGCGAATTACTTGCGTCGTTGTGGTTCCACTATTGATAAAGACAACGTCATTGTCTTCTATAAGCGATGCAGCCATTTCGCCGATCACTCTTTTTTCTTCGGGATGTTTTTGAGCCCGTAGGAAATATTCGGGCTCCAAGGTCAGCCTTTGGCTGAGGATCGCCCCCCCATGAGTTCTTTCGACAACACCTTCGCGTTCCAACCATTCAAGATCACGACGCACGGTCGCTTCGGATGTACCCAGCAGTGTATACAAATCGTCCATCCGGACGATTTTATGAGTTACCAGATACTCCTGGATTCGCTCCCGTCTTTGTGCTGGAATGAGGTGTTTGCTCATTAATCATTAAGACGCTTCGCGGTCGGTTGAACGAAATCCAATAATTGTATCTTGGATTATATAAGAATCTGAAGAAATTTGCAAGTTTTTGCGTTTTTTATTATAATGACGGTGGTTTATTCCCCCAGCTGTCAGACTGCCAACCGCTCGTATTCGACCAGGGCTGTTCGCTGAGACCTCATCGCAGGAGAAGGGTATGACTAGCAGTTCCATTGGAATGGGCGAACAAGATCAAGCCGAGCGTAATAAATTTGAAAACGAGCTGAAACGGATTCTAAAAGCCAGTGAAGATGCCGGGATTATTTTAAGGGTTATTGGGTCATTGGCTTTCCAAATGCACTGCCAGAAATATGGATATCTTCAGGCAGCCATGGGGCGGGCTTACACCGATATCGATTTTGCAGCATATCACAAACAAACCAAAGAAATCCAGGTGTTGATGGCAGGGCTCGGTTATCACGAAAACCGAGAAGTCTTTATTGTCTCCGAAGGTGACCGGTCAATTTTCGAAAAGCCTGAAGCCGGTTTGCACATCGACGTTTTTTTTGGCAAACTTGATTTTTGTCACGTTATTCGATGGGAGGGAAGACTTGAGGTCGATCATCCCAGCATCCCTCTGGCAGAGATGTTGCTTGAAAAAATGCAGATCGTGCAAATAAATGAAAAAGATATCATTGATACAATCATGCTTTTACTCGAACATCCACTTGGCGACATAGACCAGGAGGTCATCAACATCAAAAGAGTTGCCATGCTCTGCGGTACTGACTGGGGTCTGTGGCGCACCACAACCATGAACCTGGACAAAGTCCGGCAAATGGCTCAAAGTTACGATGTACTCACCTTGGAACAAAAAGGGATGATCGATTCGCAAGTAAAACAAGCATTGGCGCGGATCGAGCAAGAACCCAAATCCCTCGCCTGGCGCTTGCGTTCCAGGGTTGGCGACCGCGTGAAATGGTATAAGGATGTGGATGAGGTTCAGTAAAGGGAGGAGGTGGTAATGAATAAGCTTGTTCGTGACTTGATGCATCCCGGTTTGCTTACCTGCCGTCCGGATGCCACCTTGGGTCAGGTTTCCGTCCTGCTTACCCAGCATCATGTGCATGCGTTGATTGTTATTGATCGCGATGGACGCCCGATTGGTATCATCTCGGACTACGACCTGCTTGCTGGTGAGTGGCTGTCGGAGGATTCAAAAAGTCTGTCGACGATGCGGACCATAACAGCTGGGGAATTGATGTCCTCCCCAATCGATACCATTGAAGCCAGCATGCCCCTGGGTGACGTTGTCCATATTCTTATTGAAAAAGATATCAATCGACTTATGGTCACCGAAAACGGGATTCCCACGGGGGTAATATCGACCTCTGATTTCGTTTCCAGTATTGCCCAGGAAGAAAAACCATTACGTCACACTGTTGCGGATGTCATGTCAGATGCGATACTGGTCTGCCGCGATAAAACCCCGCTCACTTCAGCGGCACGCACGATGACCCAGGCCGGCTGGCGTTCGGTCCTGGTGGTGGACGCAAAAGGAAAACCCGAGGGCGTAGTCAGCGGTAAAGACCTGCTGCCCTATGTAAAAAACGGTGTCGTTGAAAAACTAACTGTGAAAGACATAATGCACCCTGCCCTGACAATTGATATTCACGCCAAGCTTCGAGAAGCTGCAGATTTGATGATTCAAAAACACTACCATCGCCTGGTGGTGATCGACAAGAACGATCCGCAGGCTTTCCCTCTGGGTATCATTTCTTCCTTCGACATTGTCGCTGAAATGGCCAGACCAGGATCCATCTGGCAAAAATAGAAATTATTGTGGGCACCCAGAGATGCCCTGAACGCTAAAGATACAACCAAATTTATTTGCATTTATCATGGAGAATCCCGATCACGGCCCTTTCGATTGAAGAAGCGCTTGCCCGAGTTCCGCAATGGGTGGGTACCAAGGACCTGAAAGCCTCTCCCCTGGGTGGAGGAATTACCAACAGCAATTATAAAATTGATGTTGGAGGCGAGGCATTTGTACTTCGTATTGCCGGAGCAGATACAGATCTTTTAGGAATTGATCGGGAACATGAATATGCTGCCAACCTGGTTGCAGGAAGGCTTGGTATTGCTCCGGAGGTATATTATTTCATTCGACCGGAAGGCTACCTGGTTACCCGCTTCATAACCGGACGCCCAATCCTGCAGGATGAGATCTGCCTACCTGAAAATATCCACAATGTCATGGATGTCGTACGAAAAATACATAACATGCCGGAAATTCCAGGCATTTTTAATGTTTTTCAGGTAATTGCAGATTATTCCGAGATTGCTCACCGATACCAGGTAACCTTCCCTGAGGATTTTAATTGGATAATAAAACGGACCCAATCTGCTGAGGTTGCCCTGGCTTCTCATTCACGTCCACCGTGTCCGTGCCATAACGATTTGCTCAATGCAAACTTCTTGATCAACAGTCATCTCATTGTTCTGGATTGGGAATATGCAGGCATGGGCGATATCTTTTTTGACTTGGCTAATTTTTCAGACCACCATCAATTGACCGATGAGCAGGACCACTGGCTTCTGAAATGCTATTTCGATGCGGAAAATCCCACACTGTGGGCACACTTGAAAATCATGAAAATCATGTCTGATCTGCGCGAAGCAACATGGGCGCTCGTTCAAATTGGTATATCGCAGCTTAATTTCGATTTTCGTGACTACGCCGATAAATTCTTTGGCCGCGTCATTGAAAACATCAAAAATCCAAAATGGAATGAATGGCTTAAGGAGGTAAGTACAAATGTCTGATCTTCCCACTCGTGCTCAAGCAGTCGTCATTGGTGGAGGCGTCGGCGGATGCAGCATCGCTTATCATTTAACACTCATGGGGTGGAAAGATGTTGTCATCCTGGAACGACATGAGTTGACCAGTGGTTCCACCTGGCACTCTGCCGGCTTGGTAGGACAGATGCGTTCGGATGCCAACCTCACCAGGATGATGCACTACAGCACCGACCTGTACCGGAAATTGAAGGCGGAGACCGGTCAAGATCCCGCCTGGCGTGAGGTGGGCGGCTTGCGACTGGCTTCTTCGGCAGAACGCATGGAAGACCTCAAACGGTTGGTTGGAATGGCGCAGTCCTTTGGCGTACCGATGGACCTGATCTCAGCCAAGGAAGCGATGGATCTTTTCCCTATCATGAGCCCGGATGGTATCGCAGGTGCAGCATTCACCCCCAATGATGGCGTGATCGACCCGACCGGACTAACCAATGCCCTGGCAACCGGTGCGAAACAGCGCGGGGCGAAAATTTTTACAGATACCAATGTAGAAAAAATTAACTTAAAAAACGGTCGCGTTCACGATGTGGTCACCGATAAAGGTACGATTGAAACTGAAGTTGTTGTGAATGCTGCCGGGCAATGGGGCGGAGAAGTGGGAAAGATGGTTGGGCTGACCCTGCCTATTGTGCCAATGGCACACTTGTACATTATCACCAAACCGATCCAGGGTGTGGGACACGATTTTCCCACCTTGCGTGACCCCGATTTGCTAGTCTACTGGCGCGAAGAAGTGGGGGGGCTTGTTACGGGTGGTTATGAACGAAACCCGGCCCCATTCGGTCTAAACGGTATCCCGCGCGATTTTAAATACCAACTCCTGCCCCCCGACTGGGAACGGTTTACTCCATTAATGGAGAACTCCATTAAACGCGTTCCTGCCGTGGAGACTGCTGAAGTTATCCAACTCTTAAATGGACCAGAAGGATTCACTCCGGATGGAGAGTTTTTGCTTGGACCCACATCGGTCAAGGGATTCTGGGTTGCAGCAGCCTTCTGCGCGCATGGTTTGGCGGGAGCCGGCGGTATCGGGAAAACCATGGCAGAATGGATCATCGATGGACATCCAGAGTGGGATGTCTGGCGGCTGGACGTCCGCAGATTCGGATCCAACTACAACAGCCAGGATTATACGGTTGCACGCACTCTTGAGACTTACACCCAGTATTATGATATCCATTATCCCGGCGAAGAGCGTCTTTCCCGCCGCGGCCTAAGACTCTCGCCGACTTATCATCGCCTTCAGGAATTGGGCTGTTACTTTGGGGAAAAAACTGGTTGGGAACGTCCCAACTGGTTCAAACCATACGAAGAAAAAGCACGCCATGGGCACGAACCCAAGGGCTGGGCTCACCACAACTGGTCCCGTGCAATTGGCTATGAGCACTTGAAAACGCGTGAGAATGCCGGATTATTCGATGAAACGTCCTTTAACAAATTTGAAGTGCGTGGGCCAGGCGCTTTGGCGTTCTTGAACAACGTGTGTGCCAACCAAATTGACCTGCCAGTGGGTTCGATTATCTACACCGAGTGCCTGAACAAGCGTGGTGGGATCGAATGCGATTTTACAGTAACACGCCTGGCTGAAGAGCGTTTCTTCATCGTAACGGGAACAGCCTTTGGGCAGCACGATCTATCCTGGTTGTCTTTGAATATGCCGGAAGATGGTTCGGTGGCAGTCGAAGATGTAAGTTCGTCTTATGCCTGCCTGGGGTTGTGGGGACCCAATGCGCGGAAAATCCTTGTCAAAGTTACCAAGGACGATGTGTCTAACACGGGCTTTCCCTACATGACAGCCCACCGGATCGTGGTGGGCGACGTACCCGCCCTGGCATCACGTGTAACCTATGTTGGAGAATTGGGGTGGGAGTTTTACTGCCCCATGGAATATGGGCTGCGGCTTTGGGATACTCTGTGGGAAGCCGGGCAACCCGCGGGACTCGTGGCAGCCGGGTATAAGGCGATCGACTCCCTGCGGCTTGAAAAAGGATATCGCTATTGGAGCAGCGAGATCAGCCCGGACTATACACCGCTCGAAGCGGGCCTGGGCTTTGCGGTCAAGTTCGATAAAAAGGACTTCATAGGGAAGGAAGCCCTATTAAAGCAGAAAGAAGCCGGGCTGACGCGCAAGTTATGCTGCATGACCCTCTCAGATAGCCGCACGATTGCACTGGGAAAGGAACCGATCCGCTCGAAAGATGGGACAATGATCGGTTGGGTGGCGGCGGGAGGATATGGCTATTCCGTCGGACAAAGTATTATCTACGCTTATTTGCCAATGGAATACTGCAAAGCAGGAACTGAACTGGAGGTCGAATTCCTGGGAGAACAAGTCGGGGCTGTTGTTGTCCAGTCCCCATTATGGGATCCCAAGGGTGAGCGAATCAAATCGTAAAGGTCCCGGACAGTTGTATAATTACTTTTCCACAAGGGGAACAGTAATTATTTCGAGCCGTCAATTGGCTGAAAACTTCTTAACCGGGAAATTCAAAACTTTCAGGAGGATAATCAAATGTCTATCGTAAACGCAAAAGAAATCATGGTGGAAGCTGCCAAGGGGAAATATGCCATCGGCGCTTTCAATATCACTGACCTGGTGCAGATGGAAGGAGTGGTGGACGCTGCAATTGCCATGAAGTCACCCTTAATTATTCAGACATCGGTCAAACCGTCTAAATTCCTTGGAGTGGATGTACTGGTGGCTATTTACCGAACCATAGCCAAGTCAGCCCCTATCCCGATCTGCCTTCACCTCGATCACTGCACCGATATCGAACATTGCAAAAAATGCGCCGATGCGGGATATACCAATATTATGATCGACGCATCCAAGCAGCCGTACGAGGAGAATATCCGCCAGACAAAAGAAATCGTAGATTACTGCCACAAAATTGGAAATATCTCAGTGGAAGGCGAATTGGGCACTGTCAGCGGTGTGGAGGACCAGATCAAGGTGTCAGAAGATGAGACACAACTTGCCAACCCGAAACAAGCTGTCGAATTCGTGGAAAGAACCGGCCTGGATATCTTTGCTCCAGCAATAGGCACTGCCCATGGAGTGTACAAAACCAAAAATCCAAAGGTCGATTTCGAACGACTTGGCCAGATCAACCAAATGATGAACGGTAAAAGTATCAAAACTCCCCTGGTTGTGCATGGGGGGACCGGGTTGCCGGAAGACTATATCAAGAAATTGATCGCAATGGGTGGTGCGAAGGTGAATGTTTCAACTGAATTAAAGCGAACCATGATCGACGCTGAATATGAATACATCGCCACACACCGGGAGGAATACGATCCAGGCAAGGTCGATGAAGCTGTAAGAGCTGCCATACGAACGGCTGTTGGTAATTGGATCGATATCCTCGGCAGCGCGGGCAAAGCATAAGTTTAATTTGATATATTTTGAGGAACGGTGAGGGAGGAATATACCCCCCAACATTTCCTTGATTCATCATTCACGAAAAAGGAGTAACACATGAAGAAGGTAGAAGAGTATTTTGTTCCCTGGGTGAAAGGCATTCCGATGTATATTTCCGGGCATATTGAACTCGCCTGGAAAAAACCCGAATTACACCGCATGATGTCCAATGAAAACCCGAACCAACCCTCCGAGAAGGTCCTGGAAGCGATCATAAAATATGCCAAAATGTCCAATCGATACCCGGACCAGGGCCTGGTGGTACGCAGCAAGATTGCCCAGATCAACGGGATTGGCGGCGCAGAGAATGTGATGTTGGGAAACGGTTCAAGCGAGGTGTACGATAATATCTTCCGCTGCTTCCTGACCACCGGAGAAGAAGTGATCCAGCACACTCCATGCTTTGGCATCTACAAGCTGCGCGGGACTATCCTAGGAGGCAAGATGGTCTCTGTACCCATGATCTACAAGGATAAATACCTTCATTATGATGCTGCGGGAATCCTCAAAGCAATAACCGACAAGACCAAGATCATCGTCATTGCCAACCCTAACAATCCGACTGGCAACTTTATGGATGCCAAAGATTTCGTTCGCATCGCTGAAACAGGCATCCCCTTCATTGTTGATGAGGCATACGTGGAATATGCGGGGCTTGGAATGTCCCAGGTTGCCCTTACCAAGAAATACAAGAATGTGATCGTCACTCGCACGCTTTCCAAGGCATACGGTCTTGCTGGCTTACGCTTTGGCTATGCCATGGGCGACAAGGATGTGATCGGACAGATCTCGGCTGCCCTGCTCCCCTGGAATGTAGGTACAATCCCCATGTGGGCAGCGCTGGCTGCGCTTGAGGATACGGAAGCCCTGGCGTTCAGGGTTAAGTACAACAATAGCGAAATCGATTTCATCACTGAAACATTAAGTGAAGTCCCCAACCTGGTGGTATTTCCTTCCAAAGCCAACTACATTCTTTTTGATTGCGGCGAAACAGGCAAGAAGGGCAAGGATATGGTGGCCTACGCCGAGCAGAAAGGTTTGATCTTCCGTCCGGAAACAGAAAAATATGGCAGCGATGGCTGGTTCCGAATTACCATTGGTACGAAGGAGGAAAACCGCATGGCTGTCGATGTTGTGCGTGAGTATCTAACGAATAAGTGACCCGTTTATCCTGGAGGTCGAAACGATCTCCAGGGTTATTGTGCGAGGAGGAAAAGCATGGGAAAAATAAAAGCAGTTTTTTTTGACCAGGATGGTGTGATCATTGATACTGAACGGGATGGTCACCGCGTATCCTTCAACATGACCTTTAAAGAATTCGGGTTTACAGACGAGTGGAGCGTGGATTATTACCATGAGCTCCTGCAGATTGCCGGTGGTAAAGAGCGGATGAAGCATCACCTGCAGACAAAGGGCTTCAGCAAACCGATTCCCCCTGAAAAAGTGGATGACCTCATCAAGGAAATGCACAAACGCAAAACTGCTCTTTTCGTAGAATTGATCGAGAGCGGGAAGCTTCCTTTAAGACCAGGCATCCACAGGTTCATGAAGGAAGCTATCGATGCCGGATTAAAGGTCGGGGTTTGTACCACGTCCAATGAACAGGCTGCAAAGGCAATAACGGAAAAAATCCTTAAAGATATCAAATTCGACATTGTGCTTGCTGGGGATGTGGTCAGCAAGAAAAAGCCCGATCCTGAGATTTACAACCTGGCTCTTTCCAAGACCGGGTTGAAAGCGGATGAAGTCATCGTAGTGGAAGATTCAAAGAATGGTGTTCTGGCCGGGAAGGCTGCCGGAGCAAACGTGATTGTAACCACCAATTACTACACTGCGAAGGAGGACGTAAGCAGTGGCGATATTATTGTCACCAGTCTCGGCGATCCGGAAGGTGAGAAAGGCAACCTTACCAAGGGCGCCACAAACCTGAAATATGATGGTGTTCTAAGGATAATGCAGGTGGTTGAGTATTTTGGCAGTTGAAGCCAGTGTTAATCAGGCAGAAGAACCAAAAAAAGGCGTAAAGATATTATCTTTTCGCCTTTTTTTATTGGGGCATTAAAACATCCTTTGCATGCTGAAATACGATTAATCAATGATTATTAGAAGAAAATGCTGGGAATATACCAATGTCTCTACCCGAAGCGGATCACAGCATAAACCGGTTTAAGACCAGGTAGATAAACGCTGCTAAAAGAGCCGCAGCCGGTATAGTCAACAACCAGGCAGTGATGATTTCCTGGACAATGTTCCAGCGGACCTTGTTAGGTCTTTCGGCAGCTCCAACTCCCATGATTGCAGAGCTGTTGATATGAGAGGTGCTTACAGGTCCACCGGTCAGGGAAGCAGTTAAAACAACAATCGATGAGGACAACTGGGCGCAAAACGCATCAATGGGTTCGATTTTGTAAAATTTGCGTCCAACGGTACGGATCAGTCTTTGAGCCCCCACAGCTGTTCCAGCAGAGATTGCCAATGCTGCAATAAAAATGACCCAAACTGGAACGACAAATGCATTAAGATACTTTTCAGTAATAAGTGCCAGCGTTATCATCCCCATGGTTTTAGGCGCGTCATTGCTGCCATGGCTGAGCCCCAAGGCAATAACTGTGAAAACCTGGAGTCTTTTAAGGGTCAGGTTAATTCCAGGGGACGAATCCTGGCATAATCTCATAACTATCTTAAGGATAATGAAGCCTATTCCGAAGCCAATAATAGGAGAGACGAAAAGGAATATCAATATTTTACCAAGTCCGGAAACCTGGATAGCCTGCCATCCAACTCCCATGGTTACCCCGCCGATCAGACCGCCTATGAGGGCATGGGAGGAGCTGCTCGGAAGCCCCAATGACGATGTTAACAAAATCCACAAAACAGCACTCAGCATAGCAGCCAGAATGACGTGAGCGTTAATCGCTATTGCACTTACAACCCCCTTGCCGATCGTACTGGCAACCGAAATCCCAAAAATATAAGGTCCAAGAAATTCCGCAACGGCCGTCATAGCCAAAGCCGAACGTGGAGACATTGCGCGTGAAGAAATCATAGTTGCTACGATGCCGCTTGAATCGTTCAAACCATTCATAAAAGCGTACACAAGCGCAAGAATAATGACACCAACGGTGATGGGTGACACGAATCTCTCCCGCTCAGGTAATCTTCACAATAATATCGGCAATCACATTCGCTGCCTCATCTCCGCGGTCGGCTGCATTGCTCAAATGCCGATAAACTTCGCGCGATTTCAGCATTTTGATCACATGTTGGATATCTTCTGCTCCACTGAAAAGGTCGGCCAGGGCTTCACGGTAAACCTCTTCCACCCGGTTTTCAAGTGCCTTGGCTCTCTGTGCGTGGTCGTTGGCTACCCCGGGATGGTTTTCCAGGCGATCGACGGCCATTAATAGTTCATAGGCCGCATCCCTGAGTATGGCGGCCATACTCTGCATATAATTTGTAGGCTCAACCTTAAGAATTTCCATCTCGCTGACAGTACTGTAGGCATAATCCAGCACATCGTCAATCGTCCTGGAAAGTAAGAAAATATCTTCCCGATCAAAAGGAGTAATGAAGGTTTTGTTCAATTCGTCGATAAGGATCCGACGGGCTTCATCCGCTTCCTTCTCTTTTGTGGAAAGCATGGCCGAGGCAGCTGCATCCTGGGAGTTCATGAAAGCCTTGAGAGCTTCAAGACCTTCAAGCGTAAGAGATGCCTGGTCATGGATCAGTTTAAGGAAAACATTCTGCTTTTTCTTAAATATGCGAAACATGGTGATAAATCCTCCAATACTCGGTGGAATTTCCTGTGATTTCTTAGGGAATGATGGACTGCAATTATTGGCGCTCTTTATCCGTCACACCGCATCGGGGTGGTATGAAAAAAATCTCTTAAAACCTTACCGACGAAATATTAAGGTAAATTATTGTGATCAAATGAATATTGCAGGCAAAGAATGGAATGTAAATTATTACGAACAGCAATAATATCATAAAACCATATGGGGAATTTCCCACAGGCATCTTAAGATTTGGAATAGAACCCCGATCCAAAAAATATAAGTGATTTCTTTACCGGTGGAAATTTAGTATCACCCTGTCCCACCAAGGAACTGGTGCGAAAAATTATGTTTTAAGTGTTTCTTTAATTGAAGCGAACACCAAATCAGCTTCTGTGAAATCCGGGTGCCATCGAAACGACTCGATTTCTTTTAGCGCTTGCATCCTTGGACCAATACCGATAAACCCGAAACCAAGAGTGCGGGAGGCCTGCATGTCCCATGGACCATCACCCAGATACACAATCCTTCCGAACCCGTGACAATTATAAAATTTCTTTGCCAACTCAACTGCATTTTCCATGATCCTCTTGCGGTTCCGTTCGTCGTCGGAGGTCGACATCGGGATTCCTTCGACATCCAAGCCACTAGCCTTGAGTTTGAAGAGGGCTTCGCTCCTCCAACAACCAGTTGCGATCGCGATCCCCACCCCAATTTGATTCCGGAGCCGCTCCAGGAAGCGTGAAGCTCCCGGGATCTCGCAAAAGGTTTCTGGAGATTCGCGATACATTTTTTTAAAGTATCGGAGCACCTTGACTTTTACTTTTTCGATCTCATTTGCTCCTTGAATCCTACCAGTAATACGTTCGATTGCCTCCACTGTTACGCCAAGTGATGTTTTGTCAACATATCCATTCAAATCTGCATTAATAGGCGGACATCCGAGTACCTCAGCGATGGCAGTACCAAAAATTTCCCGATCATAATCGTAAGATTGTGTCAGCGTCCCGTCGATATCCAGCATAACCAAATTCATAATTATTGTCCCTTGGAGGAATTCATCCAGCACCAATAATACTACAGTCCCTTTTTAACACCGCATATCCAAACTGGTGACCTGGTGGGAAATGAATCTTTCCATCCCAGAAAACCTGAAGATAATATGTTTCAAAAGTTCTTAAGGATTTAGGGGTTATTCAATCACATTTATTGTTATCAATATTGGAAGCAAGGACTTTCATTCGCGCGCCTAATTTCATTTTGTTGGAATAAATGTCTGATTCCCCGACTATGAATTTCCCTTTCCCCCTAATAATATATTAAGAAGTGGTGCCAAGGGTACAGCCTGCCCGCCCAGGCTGTACCCTGAAATCTCTTAATTAGCGCGGGTCTCTTTTCGTGGGCGTATTCCTAAATAGATCAGGGCAACCCCACCGACAATCAAGGCCGCCACGAGGCCAAATTCGGTCAGCGACCCAACCGCCAATAAGACGAAAGCAACGATACTTGCGATCATGGCTGGTACACGTGCCCAAGCGGTCGGGTATTTCTCGCGCAGCCGCCAAAGCCATCCAAATGTAGCTGCCCAGCCCAGGAACAGGACTGCAGCGGGGAAAGAACTCTGGGCGAATTTTCCAAGGACCGGGAGAGTCAAGAGGGCATTGATGCCTATCGAACCCAAAATGCCAGCGGGGAGCAATGCCCACCAATATTGCTGTTGTTTGAAAAATACATAGAAGAAGGCTGCAGAGATAGCGAGGGTTACGAAAGCTCCTGCCCAAAGACCCGTAAACATGCTTAGAAGAACCATGAATCCAAAGACTGTCATTGTGAAAGCCGGGATGAGGGCCCACCAATTCTTTCGGTCAATCAGATAAACGACTGCAAATGGAATGGCGATCGCGAACATGAACAAAGAGCCGACCACTTCACCTCGCACCGTATCCCCGAAAACGATCACCAAGCAAAGGATTGCCAGGACAAAGGATGGGATGAGAGCCCACCAATTCTTGCGGAAATCCACTGCAAAAGCGACCACGAATGGGATCACCATAGCTGCAAAGAGGGGGGTGACTGCCCAAGCTTCGCGGAATCCGGAATCAGCCAACCAGGTTATGCCTGCCAGGGCAGTAAATGTGCATGCCGGGAAAAGCCAGCCCCAGAATCGCACACCGGCAACAAGATAGCGGATCAGGAAAATCAAACCAACCCCGCCAAAGGCGATCATCCAGAACGGTGGTGTAAACGTTTTAATCAACCCCTCTTGCTGTGCCAGTGTCAAGCCGGCCGCCAGGATGAGCAGGAAGCCCCAGAAGATATTATCGTATCGGTTTCTCATCGTCCACTCCTTCAGCAATTTGGGATATCAACAATTCGAATTATATAAATTCGATCGGATAATCAACCCTACCGCTAGAGGGGTTTTTACCTGTCCAATCGGCTAGGATTTCCCTTTTGCCGTAAATAAAATAGGTCGAGCACAATTTCCACTCGACCTATTCATCTAATGCGTGGTGACGATCAGGGGGTAATACTGCCCGATCCTGTGACACTATGATTTACAAGGTTGGGGTCGCCGCTGTACCGAATCGTGCCCGAGCCAGGAATTTTCGCGTCCAGGCTATCACTTGCGAAAACCGTGATGTTGCCTGAACCGCCCAATGTTACGGTCGCATTTTTTGCTTTGACCTCATCGCAGTAGATATTGCCCGATCCGCTTAAATTGACAGCTATGCTGTTGGTTATTCCATTTGCTGTAATGTTACTAGAACCAGGGAGGTCTATCTGAATGGTATCGACATCCAGGTTGGTTATCTTGATATTTCCCGACCCGCTCAGCTCGATATTTTGCAGAGAATTCATCGTGACATTGACACGCACAGGAGTGCTGGAGTGAATGGTGATGTTCGATTTCAAGGCAATGATCAAGCGTTGATTTTGTATGGAAGTGACAATCAGCGGGAGAATATTATCATCCGCTTCAATAGAGACGGATTCGCTATTTCCGAACGTAATGTTTACATCGGCTGATCCTCTTAGCTCGACTGAATTAAATGCAGTCATGCTTCGAGGTTCGTTAATGACATTTCCAGACCCTTCAACTGTGCTGGTGGTAAATGACATTATTGAACAAGCTGACATCATCAGCGCTATCACAACAAATGCAATTATCAAGTTTTTATGCATGGTCGGTCTCCCTTGCATATTGAATTGAAGTAAGTTTAGTGAAACTTGTTGAGTATTGCCTCAGTCAATTGGGAGGTATTTCTCTGTCCAAATGGGTAGGTTTGGGGTACGGAGAGTATTACCCCCATCCCATTGCCAACACCAGGTTATAAACATAGCCAAAGCCGATAGCGCCTATCCACAGCACTCCAACCACTACAGCGATCACGCGCCAGCGGGCAATGGTAAGAGCCCCAGCAATTGCGCCAATAGATGTGCCAGAACCGGAGATCAGGAAGGCCATGGCTGCACCCTGGCTCATACCGGCATCCAGAAGCGCCCGGATCAGTGGTAAAGAAGCTTCAGTGCTGATATAGAACGGCAAACCTAGAGTGGCTGCCAGGGGTACGCTGTAGGTATTGCCGATTCCGAAAACTCCACCAACCCATTCTGAGGGAATCAGCCCATTCAGGAAGTATCCAATGAACGCAAAGCCAATGAACATGACGAGCAATTGTTTTCCACTCGTCCCGACTGCTTTGAAATAGTCTTTGGTTTGCATGCTTGGTTTTATTGCTTCAGGCTGGCCGCATCCGCAGGCATCAGATTGGATCATTGGAATGGTGGCACACGAAGAACAAGGAACGAGCAGGCGGGCCTGGTTCTTCAGCCAGCCGCGACCATCCAGGAAAGCGCCCAAGGCTCCCCCTGCCAGGCCAAGTACGATCGAGGCTGTAAAAAAGGTCAGGGAGAATGGCCAGCCAAAAAGTCCGGCACTGTAGAAAAGTTCTTCAGGAGAAGTGAGCGGTGAGGCGACCATGAAGGCGATGATGGGCGCCCAAGGCATCAAACCCGCCATCATGCCCAGAACCACTGCGGTTGTCCCGCATGAGCAAAGAGGTGTGGCTACTGCTGCCGTAGTGGCAGCCAGGACGCCAGCACTCCGGTATCTCTTGAGAAAGGTGGAGACATGCTCGGCATTCAGAAATAATTTGAGAGCCGATGCAATTAAAATGCTCACCAGGAGAAATGGCCAGTTGTGCCAGAGGGAGAGCAGAACCTGCTCGACAGATTGAAGAAAGAGTTTCAGGATGAAGTCCATTTTTATCTCCTTTATGATAGGCTTTCATCCTGATAGACGAGGTGAGTTGTAAAAAGACGCAGGTTTGGAGTTAAGATCCCGGATTACAACAACAGCAACGGTCGTAATAATCGATTACCTTGCCGCGCAGATCCAATTCAATGTGACAGCAAGCGAGGATCCTGGCGCGCAGCTTGTCACGGGCACGCTGGACCCGCGACTTGGCAGCCGAAACCGAAAGGCTAATGCTATCAGCCAATTCCACCTGGCTAAGCCCCTGGTACTCAGTCAACTCGATTGCCTCCCGGTATACTCCGGGAAGTTCCTTAACCATATCCCGTAGTGACAATGACAATTGAGTGGACGAGTCTTCTTCATCAAATCCTGCTTCGGCCGCAAGATCAGGCGGCAATTCCACAGCGGCATGCCGCTTGCGGTAGTGGTCGATAACAAGGTTTCGGGCGATCTGGTAGATCCAGCCATCCACCTTTTCAGGCTGCGGTAGGCAGCATAGGTTGTGATGGACGCGAATAAATACTTCCTGAAGGAGGTCTTCTGCATCAGCATCATTTGTTACGCGGCTGCGCAGAAATCCAAGCAGCCGGCAGCAATATGCATTCCACAGGGTTTCAAGATTGACAGATTCCACGGAATTCTCTTGTGTAATGGAAGGAAAATTAATTGGTTTCAATTCGGTAATATCGTCTTACAGGTGGGGTAAGCACAAGCAGCAAGATGGCAATTCCGATAAAAGCTGTGACGAATTGCATCGGTGCAGAGAATCCGATTAATATTCCCTCAAAAACCAACCAAATCGCCAAGCCAATTCCCAAGTACAACGTTCCCGCCCATGACCAGTGCCTGCCGCTCCACTGAACAAACAATTTCGTCCAGGTCAAGCGCGGGCGGGCAAGCAAACCATAGAGAAGAATTAGCGGAGCAATGCCCATCGCAGTCAGAAGGAACACGCCCGGCAGGGTGTAATCAGGAACAGGTAAATGTAAGAGGAATTCAGGCGGGAGGCCCATCAAAGTTCCGGAGGGATCCTTTAAAAAGATAATTCCTCCATAGATGCCGCCAATTCCCAGCAGCAGGAGAAAAAATATTAACAACCAGAGAGTAAAGGGACGTCGAGATTTCATTGAGATCTCCAATTGGTTTAATAAGCCACGCTGAGAAACATCGTAGCAAAGGACATATTCATCAGAACATGGACGATGGCTAAATAAGGCAGCATGCGCGGACGCCAATGGATAATTAATCCCGTCAGGAAAGCGAACGGTAAATACATCAGTCCACGCCAAAGAATAAAACGAATATCAAAAAGAAGCGGCATGGTAATATGCTGAATACCAAGCATGAGTGCAGGTAAAGAAACAGCCAGCCATGGGCGGACCTGATTATTTTTTAGCACAGGCATGATGTAACCAAAATATGTGACAAGCTCAGCAAATCCTTGAGTAATGGGGAATAAAATGATTCCAATATATACCGCCCAAAACGGCAGGGTGCGAACAAACATATCCAGGGTCGCATTCGAGTCCCCGAATAGCCACCCACCTAACAAGATATTTGGGAGAATGGATACAGGTGCAAATATTATGGTAATTCCTAACAATGCCAGGAGATCACCTTTAACTCTGTGACGGTCGAACCGGAAAATGTCCAAGTATTGTTTTCCTTCGTCCCGGAAAACGCGGACCAGAATTACGACAGTAACCAGGTTTGCGATGGCTACAATGATCGGCCACCAATTGGCAGAAGTTTCCCATGCATTTTTGGAGCCTGCGAGATAAAACCCGAGGGCAAAAATGGCTTGAATGAAGGCGAACAAGGTCAAACGTGAAAAAAGCATGAACCAGGGGGTTGAGGATTTGGAAGCTGGCGCGTCCATTTGACATCTCCTTATTTAATACTATCTAAATTCTTTATCCAAACATTCCACCGTGTTTGGGGAATTTGGGAAATTGGGAATTGAATAGATTAGTAAACTGGTGAACCCACATTTCTGTTTTGAGAGGTAGACGACCGAAGCATTTGGAATTTTGAGTTGTAAGCATAATAATTAGGTGATTCCCTGGGCAAGAAGAATGAAAGCCGGGCAAACTGCATCAATTTGAGACCATAGGGGGGATATTCCTCTCCCAGACGGCGAGAACCTTTTCGAGGGAATTGGAGGCATGAGTACAAGCATTTGGGTATTTCTTGCTGGTGAATGGTCGAGATTTTCAGGAGAGAACCATCAGTGTCTCAATGATCGTTCTGATGTACTTGTGAATCAGTGAAATGTGACCTTCGCCGGGATAGAACATTGCTTCAACATTGGGAAGGTTCTGCGCCAGCATTCTACCGTGCGAAGCAAAGGGAGCGTTCACATCCTCTTCTCCGTGCCAGATGCAGACCTTGGTGCGGATGTCTTCGAGCCGGAATCCCCAGGGCTTCCAGTAGAGGGCACCAGCCTCGGCAACCCCCAGCCCACCCTGGCGGAGAGCCTCCACGCCGCCATCCAAGTTGACCGCATTCACCTGTGGATGCGCCTGGATGAAAGCGAAATCCGCCTCGGCCATCATAGCTTTTTTGGCTGACTTGGGCAGCTGGTCGCGCGGGGCGTTTGCCAGAGTTTTTTTCATCATATTAAACATGAACCAGGTCAGGCGCGGATGGATGCGGGCAGTTGTCCACAACATGATGGTTGGCATACCGTCAGTTGCGCCAGGCACGCCAAACGGCTGGGCAACCCCGCTCACCACGCCCACAGCTGTCAGGCGGTCCTGCAGCGCGTAGGCGCACGCTAAAGCATAGGGACTGCCTGCTGAGTAACTCATCAATGCAAATTTATCGATGCGCAGGCCATCGGCGAGGCGGGCGACATCCTGCTGCCAATCGGTAAAGTGGTGTCGCGGCTGGTAGCTCGATAATCCGAAGCCGGGGCGGTCCACCGCAATGACACGAACGTTCAACTGCTTCGCGATCTCGTTGCCGTTGAAGCCGCCAAACTCGACCCGAGAACTAGGCCAACCATGAAAGTAGAACAGCGGTTTTCCTTGCGAAGCGCCATATTCGTCATATCCCAGCAAGCGGCCATCAGCCAGATGAAAGGTTTGTTGTTCGCGGTTGGTGTCTGCGGAAATTGTCCTCATGGTCTATCTCAATTCCTGACAAGAGTGTCCTGTCGTTGGATTGGCAATTCTTCGACCGGCATCCGGGATAAATAGCGCGGCTTGAAAATGAAGAGTGTAGCCACAACAACCAGGAAAAGCAGTGGCCCGGCGGTCATATAGAAAAGCATTGCAGGCATCAGACTCACAGCACCTGCGATAAGAGTCGAGGACAGGTTGTAGGTGAAATGCGCCAAGATGGTGATGACCACGCTGCCGCGCGTGTTGTTGTACAACCAGGTCAGGTAGAGCGTGATCGTTAGTACCAAGAACAGGTAGATGGGCATGGGGATGCCCATCTGCGTGGCGCCGGTCAGGTAAAAGAACGGCAGGTGCCAAAAGGTCCAGATCACGCCGAGGATCAGGCTGGATACCAAGGCATTGTATTTAGATTGTAAACGCGGCAGTGCAAAACCACGCCAGCCCAGTTCTTCCCCAATCGGGCCGGAAAAAAGCTGGAAAACGATGATCCCCAGCAGGGAGGATGTTGTCACGCCCGGCTTGAGGCCCGCGGCCGGATGTCCCAGCGCAATATAGACCAGTGCAATTACCAACGGACCGAGCAACAAGAACGCGGCAGCGAAATACCACCTCAACCCCACCTTCCAGCGTGTAATGCCAGCCAGCAAACGCTTTACATTGCTCCATCCGCCAGTGATCCCTGAAATGATCAGACCGCTGATGGTTGGGCTGAAGATGCCAAGCGCCCACACCAGCGACCAGGGTTGCAGGGGTTTTCCCGGTTGAAGGAAGATATACCCGAACATGACGCCAAACATGATCCCGTACGCGAGAACAAAAAACGAGACGAGTTGATGTTTATTAATCCAGTTTTTCATCATTTTTGACTCCTTTTTCGACTACCCACAGGATACCGCCCATCAATCAAAACTCCCCCTGCTAAATGGGGAGTTTTTTACTGTCCGAATGGACAGGTTTGTCACTCTTCGAAATTTTCTCAATATCTCCGCTTTTTGATTATGCAATACCTTATTATGGTACTTGTGTGGTGAACTTAATCCCATCGCGGTTGCACACCCTGCGGATCACATCCCGAGAGGAACGAGCTGAAGGAAAGATACCGCCTCCAGGATACAGCCACATGCCCACCTGGTAACAGCCATCCAGACCCGGCAACAAGGGAGAAAATCCTTTTGCAGCATAGGTTGCCGTCTGCGGGGTGGCTGCGAACGATTGCTTAGCCCCTTGGTGGGCGGCTGTATAGCGCTCGAAGGTCAGCGGTGTGGCAACATCACTCATTTCCACATCAGTGCGAATGCCAGGGAAGCGCTTTTCAAGATGTTCGATCAAGGCATCCACCGCGGCTTGTTTTTCCGCTTTGTATCGGGAGGAATCACCGGAGACCTGTTTCCAGAAATCGTAGCCTGTAGGGATGCGCGCTACGATCACTGTATGACCAGGGGGAGCAGTTGTCGCATCATAGTTGAAGATGTGATACCACAATGCTTCCTGTTCCCGTCCGCCGATTGTGGTCGGTGAAGACAGAAGGTCAACTTGCGAGTGGGCAACGCCTCCCAGGTCACGGTTTACCCCCAGCGAAACCTGGATAATGGCTGTGTTCAGTGGGAGTTTGGCATATCGTTCCCGTAGCTCGTCATCCAGGAAGTGCCCATCCAGCAGGTGATAGAGGGTATTGTAACCATCGCAGGCCGCGATGACCCAATCGCCCTGTATTTCGCGACCATCAGTCAACCGCAGCCCAACAGCCCGCGCTACCTGGCGATCCGAGAGCTTATCGGTAAGAATTTTTTCAACGCATGTCTTATAGTGAATCTGCCCACCCAGCGCAAGGAAGCGCTGCTCCACGGCTTCGGCAAAAGCTTGGGAACCACCGATCGGATAGCCTTGTGATTTGGTAACCGTCCAGGCGAGCATTCCGATCACACTGCCCATCGGTAGTTCCCCCGGCTGGATGTGGGCAAAGGTATCCCGCAGGAAGTTCGAACGGAAGCGCCGGGCAAATTCGACCACACTCTCACGGCTGTATTTGTTGTAAGTATTCAACCATCTGAGGAAACGTGGCAGTTCCAGTATCATTTCCAATGGATTGACATCCAGTGGCGGGTCAAAAGCCATCATTGCGCGTACCGCCTCGACGAACTCATGGATCAGGGGCGTGTCGATCGGTGAAATGGTCAACAGGTGCTTTTCCAGTTTTTTTAAATCGCCGTAGAGTACCAGTTCCTGTCCATCCGGGCTTTTCACTCGCACCATTTCATCATGATCTATAAATGCTCTCCCTTGGACTGCGCCTACTTCCTGCCACATTCGATTGAATCGCGATGAAGAGCGGCTTCCATTAAGGAATTCGATGCAGCCATCTATCCGGTAACCGTCCCTGGTCCAAGCAGTGACTAAACCACCAGGGCGATCTTGCATTTCGAAGATATGTGCCTGGTAGCCGTTCATTTGTGCATAGCATCCAGCAGCAAGCCCGGAGATGCCACCGCCAACGATTAGGATGGATTTTTGGGTCATGGTTTGCTCCTGCGGTTCTTTCTGTGGAATAGATGATAACAACTTATGAATTTGCCTTAAGGTTCTGCCTGGCCTTATTTGCCATCTTGGACATCATTTTTCCCATCTGGACGCGCATGTGATAGCTCATCCACAATTGGAACCCGTTGACCAACCCTGAAACAATCACCGGACCTTTCTTCCCAACAAGTTTTGCCAATCCGCGCCCGACAGTATTAGGGTCGGCCATCATTTGAGGTGGGACTCCAAACCCTGCGGCTGATTGTGTTCGTGTTAGTGGCGGATGCATCACATTAAATGTAATGCCATCAGGCGCATATTCAAGTGCCAGGGTACGAGTGAGTGACTCGATCGCCCCTTTGCTTGAGGTATATCCGCTCATACCGGGCATGCCTGTAAAGCCAACACCCGAACTAAGATTGTGGACCATCCCATATCCCTGCTTCTGCATGATCGGGAGAACAGCATGTATCATGTTAAGATACCCAAAATAGTTAACCTCCATCTCCCGCCGAATATCATCTATTGTGCGTTCATCAAATCGTTTGAACAAGGCAAAACAAGCGTTGTTGACCAGGACATCCACACTGCCCCACTGATGAATGACCCCATTCACAAGGGACTGGACGATGGCGGAATCAGTGACATCACAGACGAATGAAAGGAGATTGTGATTTGTTGAATCGAGGTTTCCAATGGAAAGGTCGAGTGCAGCGACACGGTCTCCCCTTTCCAATAAGCTGTTCGCCATCGACAATCCAATGCTATTGTTGGCACCTGTGATAATAATGGTTCGATTCATGTCTTTCCTCTATCCGACCTGGTACAAAAATAAAACATTCGAAAGATCCATCAGCCAATGTGCAACGATAAGCGGTGGCAGACGACGGATGCGCAGATAGACCAGTACCATCGCAATGGAAAGCGGGACGAAGGCGAGAAACATATAGAACCCGAACTGGAAACCGGCTAGCATCAGGAAACTGTGCTGGATGGCAAAGAAGAAAGAAACCACCGCTACCGATTTCCAACGGGATTTGGTCAAGGCAAGCAGCCGCGGCAGGGCATAGCCGTTATAGGTCATTTCTTCGGTGGCAGACCAAAGCGGCCACCAGAGAATCCGGGCGTAAAGCAACGCAAACAATGGTAGGATGCGCGTGAACGTGTATTCCGGAAATTCTGGATTGAGTGTGCCGTATGCGATCAACTTTGCCAGCATCCCGCCACCAAAGATAGTTATGGGAGCAATCACCAAAAATAATCCCAGCCCAAGCGGGATTTCGGTTTTTAGTTTGGTTTTTACTAATTCGAGCAAGTCGAACAGGCGAATCCCTTCCCGCCTGGTCAACAACATTAATAGTCCCAGGCAGCCGAAATCTACCAAGGTGCCGTACACTGGCCACCAGTTACGGATGACAACCGATGCATTTGAAACCTTGAGTTGCATAAACAGTAGATAAGTTATTCCCTGGGCAAGTAGAATGAAAGACGAGCGCGCAAACAACATCAGCATGGGGCCGTAGCGCGGGATTCGGCCCGCTGCGAGACGGGATTGAACCGCTTGTTGCGAGTTTAAGGAAGGATCAGTTTGCATGGCAATCTCCTTTCATCAAAGAATAGCATTCTAGTTAAAAAATAACCCCCTACCAGAGGGGGGGTTTGTACTAGTCAGGTGGACAGGTGACGATTGAAAGAAATGATCAGCAGGATACATAAAAAGATAAATCCAGGGCCCCACGCAAGTGCACCCACATAAGTAAGCCAGGTGATCCCCAGTGGCAAAGCCAGGACAGAAACCAGGCACAGGATTCCATTCCCTGCTAGAGTCCATGAAAGAAGTCTTTCAAACCGACCGCCATTGAAAACAGGGGTGAGGAATATAAATGCCAGTCCTAAGAAAAAGCCCCAGGCGAGATTCTCCATTCCGGTCATGATTGAGTATGCACCATAGGGAGTAAACCAATCGATTCCACTGCTTTTACCCATATACAATCCTGGGCGAACAATTGCCAGATGGGTAAATCGGTTTATGCTGGTTACGCCAGCAAAGAGAGTGGCAAAGGCGAGTGCAATCAAACTCAGAAGTTTCCGGTCATCGGGGGTACAGGCGTGGATTACTGCAAATAGGATCAAGATCACAATTCCAGAAAGCAGACTGATGATACTGATGAGCATCCCATAAGGCTCAACAGGTGGAAACCCAGATGAAGAAGAAGCAGTTGCCACCATGGCACCGAGATAAGCCAGAGCCAGAACGACACCGCTTATTGAAATCCAAATTCCAAAGCGAAGATTATATTTAGTAGCGTTCATAGGGAGTATCTCTCTTCAGGATAATGTCTTGCCAAGTTGTTCAACTTCATTTTTCCAGGCATAGACATGGCGCAAGCTTTCCTCCAATTTGGAGGGATCTTTTTCATACCCTTTAGCCAACTCTGCGAGGTGATTGTAATAATCGGCAAGCTTTTCCAATGGCGGCTGCACAATCGGGCCGTTTCCACGCAATCTTTCTTCCAACCGAGCCAGCACCTCCAGCCATTCTTCGATCGGCATGCCGGCGATTTTTTTGAAATCACGGATGGCCCACTGCCGTTCAAATATGGAGCGATGCTTCCAATCATCTGACTGCGTTTTTAGGTTAAGGAGCACTCGCCCACATTGTTCCAGAGCTTGTCCCCTTTTTTCTGTGCTGATCGTAGTTGCTGTCCCTCCCGATTCCACAGTCCCAAATTGAATATCTGCTGCCTTGAGAGCCTGGGTTGAGGAAATCTCCTGCCCACGGAATTTTCCGGCAAAGACAATTGAGGCGGCAAATCCTGCTCCAGCTTCCTCAATTGTCAGCAAGGCATTCTTGTTCAGCTTGTAGAATTCATCCAAGCTCATTCCCATAAGGGGTGCCAGTTGAGAGACGGCATTTGAAGCTGTCTCGGTCGGTACTAGACCTGGTCCAATCGTAAATGCATTCACATCAGTGCCTTCCAATTCAGCGTCAATTGTGTTGGCAAGGTGTACCTGGGCGGCTTTAAAGGTCTCATACCCTCCCAGGAAAGCGGTGCCTGTTGAAGAAACACAAATGAATGCACCGTGGTTGCGTTTTATCATGCCTGGCAGAAATGTGCGGGCCATCAACACGGGACCGCGCAGGTTAACACGATAACTTGCATCCCATTTTTCGATTGATAAATCCTTAACCGCACCCAATACTGCAATAGTGGCATTGTTGAGTACCACGTCGACTTTGCCAAAACAACGCAACGATTCAACGTACAGGTTTTGCACATTGACCTCATCCCCCACATCAGTATGGACAAAAAGAACTCGTCCTCTATCGAATTCGTTTCCTAGATTCTGGGCTGCATTTTCGCCGTTAACCTGGTTGATCTCGGCAATGATCACGTTGGCGCCCAGCCAAAGCAATGCGCGGGCAGTCTCGAACCCGATCCCTCCTCCAGCTCCGGTTACTACGACCGTTTCGCCATGCAATTGGTCGACCTCAAGACCTACTTTGGAAATGACCATCATATTGTTTTGCATCACTTAGTCTCCAATAATTTCGATTTGATAAAAGCGCTCAGGATTAAAACAAGATAACCACCAGATTCATTGCAGCATGCAACAATATCGATGGATAAACGCTCTCAGTCTTATAGCGAGCATACCCATATACAACACCCCAAATGGTCGCATTGAGGACCTGGATTGCAACAAAATTAATTGGGACGCCTGCTGCCAAATTATTAGCATGCAAAAGGCCAAATGTAATTCCACCCAGCCAGACCGACAATTGATTGCTGGTATTCTCAGAGTAAAGGACTCGAAAAGCCCAGAGAAGTGCACTGAAAACAAGGCCGCGCCAGAATATCTCTTCCACGAGGGGCACTGTGATCACTTCGGTCACCAGCCATTGGTTTCCGCTATAAGGTGTCGTGCTACCTGTCAACCACAAGTAAGCAGCAATAACTCCGCAGTTGGCGAATACCATGATCAGCAGCATGAGCCAATGCTCACGTAACTTTCCGACCTTGAAACCAAGTTGCCGCGGCCGCCAAAGAATTAACGGAATTATGAGGATTATCAGGTGTAAACGCGAAACTACTCCCCACAGATTGGCCAACCAGGCAGATGTTCCCACATTGGGGAAGTGTGCATCGGCGAACTTGAAATATGCATTATCAACCACCAGGAAGACGACGGTGAAGGTAGCAATTGCTAGTAGAATTAAAACCGTAAATTTGAGTTTTCTCGATCCAGGCATTGGATTGATTGCTGTCACAATATTGTTCATTAAAATTCCTTTCGTAAAAAATAATAAATGTCTGCTTTGTTTCGGTGGGGAAAATTTGCTTCTCGCACTTTCTGGAAAATCTTACTCCATATGAATTAAAATGTGGACACTGACTACGTCAAGCGCAAGGAGAACCACAAACATTCCCACCATCGGCAACTGACCAAGTTGGGCAAAGTATCCGGGGCTGACGATAGTTGTATATGCTAACAACCCACCAGCAAAAACTGCCAGGTTCTTTGCCCAACTTGCACCCCGCAGTAAGGCAATCCCACCACCCAGAAGACAAATCGCAGTAATAAATTCCGCTGCCAGGTGAAAAGAAAGAGCTATCGGCTCTGTCTGCACCTCTGGCACCGCTCCCGCAGCAAGAAAAAAGCCCCATTGTCCAAACATAATGACGCCGACGAGAATAAAATACCAGGCTGAAAATTTCATGTTTGTTACTCCATAACTTTGATAACCAGCCATAGACCATAAATCTATTGTTTAGCAGAAAAAAGTGTAATAATTCCAAATGATCGGAGCGAACTTTTCCGAAGGTATATCATCTTGCTGAATTTATCTTATTGCATACATATCAAAACTCCCCCTGCCAAAGGAGGAGTTTGATACTGGTCAAGTGGATAGGATTTAGAAAAGACTATTTGGATCCGAGGGCCTTGTAAGTTCCCAGTCCGGTTGTGCTGGTACTGGTCTGAGGATTGCCATAATAAGCAATATTGCCACCCCCGCTGATACTGCCGGTCAATTGATCCGTGACCCATACGGTGGCGCTGCCCAACCCCGGAATGGTGATGTTGGCAGTCTGAACCTTAAGATCGGGAGCGTTCACGCTTCCCGCGCCCGAGATATTGATGGTTGCCTGCGGAACTACACCGGTGAGGTCGACATTCCCCAACCCGCTGACGTTGATATTGGTGGTGTCAGCTGTCAGCTGATCGATCTTTACCTGACCGGCACCGCTCATGGTAATTGCCAGAGCAGAGGTCGAGAGGGAACCCATCCCAACTTCGCTCAACCCGCTGACCGTCAGGGAGGTTAGGTCCTTGACTGAAATCGTGAAAGTTAACACGTTTTCGTTGTTCAGGGTCGTGACGTTGACATCCTCTTTCAATTCCAACGTCAGAATCCCGTTTTGAATAGAGGATGTGACCAGGGGGACGACATTGTCACTACCTTGAACTGTCAGCGCTTCGTTGGAACCCTGGCTGAGAATGATCTTGCCGAATGTACGCATATCGATGCCCTTGAAATTGCTCACAGAACGGGTCTCGCTGATTATGGCATTCGAAGGCGTAATGACCTTGCCATTTCCGGTGATTTGGAAAATTCCACAACCGGTCACCAGGATGGCTGCCAGCAAAACCGGCAGAATTACGGAAGTTTTTTTCATATGATCTCCTTATTGGATGATAATTAATCAGGCAGCAGCACATTGACAATCAAGCCAATGCCTGCCAGGGCAATTAGGATGGGGCCAAGGAAGGTCCAGTTCATGCTAAATAGAAACATGGCGGTCACAAGTACCAGGACCAGCCCCACGATCAGGACTCCCCGTGCACGCACATTAAACCTTCCACCGGCAGCCTGGACGACCCGCCCGGCAGTTGCAAACGAACCCAATGCCGGGATCAGGATAAATAATGCCCACCAATTGCTGAGGGTGTAGATCTTGAGATTCTGCAGAAGCAAGATGCCTGCCAGCAGGATGAGGATGATCCCCAAGATCCACCCACCACGTCCGCGGGAACCACGCCTTTCCATCCGACGTTCCAGCCTCTCTTCTCGGCGACCCGAGAAATTGGAAGTGGCATATTTTCTGTCATTTTTCCCTTCCTTTCAAATACGGATTTTGGGTGACACTTGATATACGTCGATTCCAGCAACTTGTTTTTACAAAATTCCAGATAAAGGCTAACCCAATAACCCCGACAGAATGGTATCCTTACCTTCGTTGACCTTTCGGCGATTCCATATGCTGAAATATTAGAAATTGAACAACCCAATTAAGTGAACACGCTTAGTGTAGCCAATTGCCCTAAAATTTACCCCTGCCAGAAGGCAAGTATTTCCCTGTCCAGGTGGATAGTTGCCGGCAAATTCGTGAATTTGGAGCCAATTTTAGTCAAGGGAAAGCTTTTTCCAGGTTTTTGGGTTATTACTCCTGAATAATTGGGTGAGCTTCCAGAGATGATGTTCATAGAAACAGGGTAAAATCCATTGTAGTACGCAGGTGACATAAATGCCCAGAATAAAGACCACCACCAAATCCCCGGCCCAAACCATTGAAGATCTCAAACGCTCAGAAGCCACCTTCCGAGCCATGTTCGAAACCTCTGCAGTCGGTATCGGAATTCTCGGCCTAGATCACAAGATAATTGACGCCAACCCGGCTATTTGCCGAATGTTTGGACGGACAAAAGAGCAGTTCATCGGTCAAGAACCAGCTGTTGCTACCCTCCCCGAGGATTACCCAAAATCAACGGAAGAATTCCAGGAATTAATGGATGGCAAGCGGGATTATTATTGGGATGAACGCCGATATGTGCGTACGAATGGGGATGTATTTTGGGCACATGTGACCATGAGTGTGGTCCGGGATGAAAACAGGATACCGCTGTACCTGGTAGGCATGGTCATCGATATTGATGAGCAAAAACGAGTTGTGGCTGAATTGCAGACATCCGAATCTCGCTCCCGCGCCATTTTTGAGAACTCCACGGTCGGATTGTTGATCCTCGATGTCAGCAATTTGACCTTTCAAACCAATGCCGCTGCTCGTGCAATCCTGGATGATCCTGATTTGAATCGGAAACTCAAAGATGTATATGAATTCATCCATGTTCGCTACCAGGAGTTGGAACGTGATCTTTTCAACCAGTTGCTGAACGGGAAACGCGATCACTATGAAACAGAGCGAATTTATCAGCGCCCTGGGGAAGAGCCAAAATTAGCAAATCTGACTTTTTCAGCCATCCGCGATGCAAACAAACAGCTCCGTTATATTCTGGGAATGATCGACGATATCACGGAAAAGAAAAAAGTCCAGGACAGCCTGCGCGAATCCGAAGCGCGCTTCCGGGCAATGTTCGAGAGTTCAGCGATGGGGGTTTTTATCCTGGACGTCAATACCCTGACCTTGCGCTCCAATGACGCTGCCAAAGCCATCGTGGAAGATCCTTACCAAGATCGAAAGCTAGAGGATGTATATGAATTCCTCAACCCTCGCTACCGGGAAGCAGAGCGCGATCTTTACGACCAATTGCTGAGAGGGGACCGGGATACCTACGTAGTGGAGCGCTGTTATTTTCAACAACCGGGAGAAGGGGAGAAATGGGCAAAAGTGACGTTTTCCACAATAAGGGGAAAAGATGGGAAACTTAATTACGTGGTAGCGATGCTCGATGAGATCACCGAACAGAAAAATGCCCAGGATAACCTGCGTGAAACAGAGGCACGGTTCCGGGCAATGTTTGATAATGTGTCTGTCGGTATGTCTTTGATGGGCCTGGACCGGCGAGCGATGGCAGTTAATCAAGCGACCGAGCGGATTATCGGTTACTCGGCGGAAGAAATCCCCAATGTTGACATCTCCCTTTTGACCTTCCCTGATGATCGAGAGATCGGAGTGAAAGAGTTCGGGGAATTGACCGTCGGCAAACGGGACAGTCTCCAGATGGAAAAGCGCTACATACGCAAGAATGGTGATGTCTTTTGGGCACGTGTGACGTATTCCCTGGTTCGTAACGCAGAGGGAAAGCCTCAATACCTCGTGGGATCAATCGAAGATATCAATGAGGTGAAACTGGCTTCCCAAAAATTGGCGGCACAGGAGGCGGAAAATCTCCGGAATCTCGAGCAGCGGGTGAAGGAACGTACCCGCGAATTGAGTGAAGCAAACCTGCGCCTGGTGAATGAGATCGAACACCGCCAGAAAGCGGAGGAAGCCCTGGCAGCCAAGGCTGTAGAGGAGGCGATTACTTCCGAAAGAACCCGCCTGGCTCGCGACCTGCACGATGCAGTCACCCAGACCCTCTTCTCCGCCAGTTTGATCGCAGAAGTCCTGCCCGAGATGTGGAAAATGGACGAAGTCGAAGCGAGGAATTCTACTGAAGAGCTGAGACAGCTTACCCGAGGCGCCCTGGCGGAAATGCGCACACTGCTGCTTGAGCTTCGCCCGGCTGCCCTAACCCAGGCACGCTTTCCTGATCTGCTCAAGCAGCTCAGTGAGGCCTTGATCGGACGTGCCCGACTGCCCATCAACCTGCAAGTAAGTGGTGATTATGAAATGCCGCCCGATGTCAAAGTGGCTTTTTACCGGATCGCCCAGGAGAGTCTGAATAACATTGTAAAGTATGCACGTGCCGACCAGGTGGAAATTCAACTTCGATTACAGTGCTGCAATGTTCATCTTAAAATCAAAGATAATGGAACCGGTTTCGATACTTCAGCGATTAAACCCACCAGCCTGGGCATGCGCATCATGAGGGAACGCGCAGATGCAATCCATGCCCATCTGAACATTGACAGTAGTCCAGGGCAGGGAACTTCAGTCAGCCTGGATTGGAACGAAGATGAGTTAATACCGATCTCTAAAATCATTACGAGAGGTGAAACATGACAGCCATACGAATACTCCTGGTGGATGACCACGCCGTCGTTCGCAGTGGGTTGAGCAAATTCCTGATGGTCAACAAAGACCTTGAATTGGTCGCCGAGGCCTCGGATGGAGCCGAAGCAATCCAAATGACTGGCTTGCACAAGCCCGATGTGATACTAATGGATCTGATGATGCCAGGGATGGACGGCATTTCGGCTACGCGAGAGATCCATAAAAAATACCCCATGGTTAAGGTGATCGCCCTGACAAGTTTCTCAGAGCAAAACATGGTCCAGGGCGCTCTGCAGGCTGGAGCTATCGGGTTCCTGCAGAAAAATGTCACTGCCGTGGAATTGGGAAGTGCCATTCGTTCCGCCCATGCTGGACGCATGACCCTTTCCCCCGAGGCGGCGCAGGCTCTTGCTCAGACAGTAACCCTGTCTCACCTGCCAGGTAACGGGTTGACCGATCGGGAGAGGGATGTCCTGCGCTGCATGGTGGAGGGACTGAACAATAACGAAATTGCGGAGAAATTGGTCATCAGCCTAGGTACGGTAAAGTTTCACATTTCGAATATTTTCCAGAAACTTGGCGTCGACAGCAGAGTCGAAGCAGTCAAGCTGGGCATCGAACAAAAAATAATCTAATCTCCCATTGTTTAAGTTTAGCTGCGACTCGAGTCGCCGATAATATACCTATCCGTTCGGCTAGGTAAAACCTCGACCTACGGCAGGCGCTATTCCATTTCGTAAAGCGTAAACTTCAGGCGAGGTAAAAATGAAACGCATCTTAATCGCAGATCCAGATCCGGCTTTCAGAAAGGCTCTGGCCCTTTTGATCGCACAGAAACTGGATATTAACCAGATATCGGAAGCCGCTGATACAGGGACCCTGATCCAAATATTATCGGACACCTGCCCTGACCTTTTATTACTTAACTGGTCCATTCATGGTGTTCCGGGACCCGAGACCTGCGTCCTATTAAAAAATACCTATCCCGACCTGAAGATAATCCTGCTCAGCCTGAACCCGGAGGATGCTGATGCCGCTCACGCGGCAGGTGCCGGATTTATTTGCAAGAGTGGTTCACCTGAAGATACCCTTTTGGCTCTTAAGTCGATCCTATCAAAAGGAAATTAAGTTTTGAAAATTCTCCCTATATTCCTGGTAATGCTGATTTCATTGGGGTTCTCATCTTGTACCATGATCGGCCCGCCACTGCCCTGGAAAGAATCAACTTTTACTCCAGAACAACCCGTGCTCCAACCATCCGCTACTCCTGAACAACCTTTGGCTGAGTCAACCACAACACCTGAGATATTTATGCCAATCCCAGCAGAACAACGCGCTTTCGAAAAAGTCCGCGTAACCCTGGCTGGAAAACTGGGCGTGGATCCAATAATCATCTCCCTGGTGGATGTCACCATGGTCGATTGGCCGGACAGCTGCCTGGGACTGCCCGAGATAGGGGAAATGTGTGCACAGGTTGTGACCCCCGGCTTTCGAGTGCGCATCCAGGAGGGAGGAGCTATCTACGAATTCCACACCGACCTGGAGGCGAAAGGCGTTCGACAGGTTAAATAGTGATGCATTTTAATTAATGGTCTTAAAAAATAACTAATATCGAACTGCTTACCAACAGAAAAATGGCACCAAGATGCCATTTTGACCCAAACATCTCCATAACCTTAAAAGAAATAAGGAAATCTGAATCATCCCTTGCCGGTTTTTTTGTGTATTCGTAATTGACTTATAATTGACTGACTATTAAGCTTTAGAGTTCGATTTGATTTCTCTGTAGTGTAGCGCAGCCTAGACCTTGATAATATTTCCAATCTTCATCCCCATGATATTTGAAATCTTACCGGAGAGAAAATCATTTTATGATTCACCTGGAAGAACGTGAAATTACCTGTAAGCCCACCCTGAAGAAGAATGCCTGCTTGATGGCAGTTTGAAATGGATCTGAAAACCACTCTCTCCAGCATCCTTCCTGAAGAGCGCATCCTGACGAGTCCGCTCGAGCGCTATGCATATGCAAACGACGCATCCTATTTCAGATTGATCCCGCAAGCAATTGTACAGCCCATCTCGATCGATGAGATCCGCAGCCTGTTCCAATTTTCACAGCGGAACCGTATTCCCATTACTTTCCGCGCCGCTGGTACCAGCCTTTCAGGACAGTCCATCAGCAACGGCATTTTGGTTGTTCTTTCACGGTACTGGGGAAACGTCCGGGTGGAAGACGGTGGCGCCCTTGTGCGTGCCCAGCCTGGTGTGGTGGGAAGCTTCATCAACAATGTTCTCAAGCCCTACGGACGCCGCATTGGTCCCGACCCGGCCTCCCTAGACGCAGCCATGTTGGGAGGAATTCTAGCCAACAATTCCAGCGGGATGTGCTGCGGGGTGGCGGAGAATGCTTATCACACCGTCCACTCGTTGACGTTGATTCTGCCAAACGGACTGGTACTGGATACAGGCGCACCAGATGCTAATGCGCGGTTCCGGGAGGGAGCCCCCGAGATCGCCAACGGCCTGCTCGAATTGCGCGGGCGTTTACTTGCGGATGCCGCACTATCAGAACGCGTGCTCCTCCGGTACCAGACGAAGAATACCGATGGCTATTCGCTGAATGCACTGCTCGATTTCGATAATCCCAAAGACATCCTGACCCACCTCATGATCGGCTCGGAAGGCACTTTGGGCTTCATTGCCGAGGCAGTGCTACATACTCTGCCTGATTACACGCGCAAATATACGGGTCAACTATATTTCCGGAACATCCAGGATGCGGCCAAAGCAATAGAATCTCTGCGCGATTCGGGGGCGCGTGCAGCCGAAATCATGGAGCGTGCTGCCCTGCGCTCAGTGGAGAACCTGGCTGGGGCACCAATCATCCTGCGCCAATTACCAGATTCGGCTGCCGCCATCCTGGTGGAATATCAGGGCAGCACCACGGAGGATATCATCACTTTTCAAAAGATCTCAGCCCGCATAGTTCGGGGTATGCACTTGCTGTACGACCCAGAGTTTACGGAAGATCCGCTCGTCCAGGCAAACCTATGGAAATTAAGAAAAGGCCTGTTCCCCACCATGGGTGCCATGAGACCCAGGGGTTATTCTGTTATGACGGAAGATCTGGTGTTCCCGGTACCGTGCCTGGCTGAAGCCATCACCGACTTGAAATCCAAATTCCAAGGTCATGGCTACGAGGATGCAATTATTTTTGGACACGCCAAAGATGGCAACCTGCACGTCAACTTCAGCTGCCTGCTCAACAGCCAGGAGGAAATCCTGCGCCTGGAGCGCTTCCTGGACGATATGCTTGGATTGGTAAGGAAAAAGTATGATGGTGCGCTGAAGGGGGAACATGGGACTGGGCGCGCCGTGAGCCCATATCTGGAAGCTGAGTGGGGACGCAACGGCCTTGCAATCATGCAAGATATCAAGTCACTTTTTGACCCCTCCGGCATGCTCAACCCGGATGTAATCATCAACCTCAACACCCGCTCCCACATCTCGGACATCAAGGATATGCCCCCGGTAGAAGAGGAAGTGGACAAATGCATCGAGTGCGGGTTTTGTGAAGCACGCTGTCCCAGCCGGCGCCTAACCCTGACCCCACGCCAGCGCATTGTGATTCGGCGTGAAATCGCCCGGCTCCACAATTCAGAAACGGATGCCCCCCTGCTATATACTCTTTTGACCGATTTCAAATATGCCGGCCTGGATACCTGCGCTGTGGACGGGTTATGTGCTTCAGCCTGCCCGGTAAACATTAACACCGGCGATTTGACCAAGCACTTGCGGGCCGATCTGGTGACCCCGCTCGCTGCAAAAAATGCACATTGGCTTGTGAAGCATTTTAGGGGGGTGGAGAAATCCCTGGCCGCTGGTGTTAAACTCGGGCATGCGGCCGAATCGGTCATTGGGGCGAAGGCCATCACAGGGCTGACTCGTATTGGCGAAAAAATCTCAGGGATGACCCTTCCCAAGTGGAACACAGCCGTGCCATATGTCCCAGCGAGGCGTCCCGTAACCCAACGAGCAGGTGCGGATTATATATACTTCCCCTCCTGCATCTCGCGGCGTTTGGGAGTCCCTAAACAAGGCATGTTTTCGCTGGCCGAAACTATGGTCACAGTTGCAAAAAGAGCGGGAGTTTCGCTGTGGATTCCGGAGGATGTGGATGGCAACTGCTGCGGTATGCCATTCGGCTCCAAGGGCTACACAGCCGCGTACAAAGTCATCCGTCGGCGAACCCTGGAGCGGTTCTGGGAATGGTCTGAAAAGGGGCGCCTGCCAATCATAATCGACACCACATCCTGCACATATACCCTGCGCCAGTATGCTGGTAACCTCTCCGACCTGACACCCGAAGAGCGCGTCATTTTTGAGAAACTCACCCTTCTTGATGGACTTGAACTGATGCATGATGTACTACTGCCTGGGCTGGACGTACAGCAGGTGACTGATGCGGTGGTATTGCATCCCAACTGCTCGAGCCGCAAATTAAACCTGCAAGATAAAATGGTTGCCATTGCAAGCCGGTGTGCAAAAACAGTTACAGTGCCTCTCAACCTGGATTGCTGCGCTTTTGCTGGTGATCGCGGTTTGCTCTTCCCCGAATTGACCGACTCAGCCACCTCCCTGGAAAGCGCTGAAGTTAACGCCCGTCCCTACGACGGATACTATTCATCCAATATCACGTGTGAGATGGGCATGACGCTTGCCACCCAGCACAATTACCACTCCATTATCTACCTGCTGGAGAAAGCATCACGTGATTCCTCCCAATGAATTCGGAGGGTGGAGTAACTCAGGCACCGTTGTTGTTATTAATAATAACCGGGCAGGGATTGGAAACCTGCCCGGTCATGTTTTCAAAATGAAAGCTAGATTTTCGTATTTAGGGTGCCAAATCAAGGTCTTTAAAAGCTTCGACCTGAAACCGGATGGCGCGTTCGGTCGGGAGACGTTCAATGGATGATGCACCGAAGAAACCAACAATGCCGGGCATCTGCTTCAATGCCTTGCCAACATTCTCAGGCTCATCAAATGGTCCTCCATGGCATATCACCATCAAATCCTTGCGAACAGACCACCCCGCTTCAGCGATAATCATCACCTTTTCGATGGCTTCTTCAAGAGTGAAGGCGACAGCCGCTCCTATACTACCGGCGGTGGTCAGGCCAACATGACCCACCAGCAGGTCGGCTCCGGCTTTGGTCATGGCTTTTGCTTCGTCTGCGGTGAAAGCGTAAGGTGTGGTGAATAGATCCATCTCGTGTGCAAGGCGGATCATTTCGACCTCTTTATCATAGCCCATGCCACTGGCCTCCAAATTGGCACGGAACTTGCCGTCGAACAAACCAACAGTCGGGAAATTTTGCACGCCTGAAAAGCCTATCTCTTTCAATTGTTTCAAAAAAACGGACATCAATCGAAATGGATCGGTTCCACAAACTCCAGCTTGAACCGGGGTGTCCTTTACAACCGGCAATACCTCTGCTGCCATTTCGACAACAATGCCATTGGCATCGCCATATGGCAGTAATCCCGCGAGAGAGCCGCGGCCAGCCATCCGATAGCGTCCCGAGTTGTAAATGATGATGACGTCAGCACCACCAGCTTCGGCGAACTTTGCGGAAATCCCAGTCCCTGCCCCACACCCAACGATCGGTTTTCCAGCTTTCACCTGGGTCTGCAGGCGCTTGATGATCTCTTTGCGTGAAATTGTCATTGCGAATATCTCCTATTTTTCCAGCATGTTCAACAAGATTTGAGCTGCCCTGTCGGCGAATTCAGGATCATTTACATTATTGTCCATTTCTATGACCGGGATGCCCGGCCTGAGATTCTTTTTTATGGCCTCAAAACAGGCGCGATCTGCCTCTGGGTCCCAAAACGCACATCCGAGACTATCCAGTTGCGAAACTCCCTTGAGCGGGATCAAGATGACAATCCAGGATGTGGCGGCGTTGGCAGCGGCAGCAATCATCCCCCCGATGCGCTTATTTTCTTCAGCGTTGGTACGCAGCAAAGTGATATTGGGATTCCATTGATACAAATTGCGGGACTTGAATTTATCGGGGACGGTTTCGATCCCCCAAAAGTTCGCCATATCCACGCAGCCCGGAACGAGAACTGCCGGGATGCCGGCGCGCGAGGCAGCCAGGCAGCGGTCGGGACCCGCGCTCAACACTCCTCCGCACACCTCATCGGCAAGCTCGGTGGTGGTGATGTCCAATACTGCCGTAATATAGCCGTCGGAGATCAGACCTTCCATTGTCCTGCCTCCCGTGCCTGTGGCATGAAAGACCAAGACTTCATAACTGCGATTCTCCAGAACGCCACGCGCCCGATCCACGGCAAGGGTAGTATTTCCAAACATCGAGGCTGCGATCAATGGTTTCTCCTCGTCTCCTTTGACGGTTTTCATTTTTACCATTCCGGTAATTGCCCCCACGGCATTGCTATAGATGGTGCGGCTGATTCGATTGAAGCCAGCCACATCCACAATAGACGGAATGAAAATAATATCCCGGGTTCCGATGTAGGCACTGACATCCCCTCCACCCAGGGTGGACACCATTACTTTAGGAATGCCCACCGGCAGGCCGCGCATCGCCGCGGTCGTGAGGGATGTCCCACCGCCACCACCCATCCCGATGATCCCATCCAACCTGCCCTCGTCGAAAAGGCGGCGAACAACCACAGTTAAGCCAGCCGCCATGACCCGCATGGCTTCATCCTTATGGCCGCCGGAAGCCAGGAAGGATAAATCTCCACCGCCTGCTTTTGCCACTTCCTGGCGTGTAATATCTGGTGCAAAGGTGGGTTCCCCCAACACACCAAAGTCAATCACCAAGGTTCCGATATCTTCTTTCCGAATCAAGTCCTTTAGATAAGCAAATTCCTGACCTTTTGTGTCCAGGGCTCCGGTGATGACAATCGTTTTGGTCATATTACCTTCATCTAGAAAAAAATTAGCAACAAAGCTGTAATTACCAGCAGAACAAGAATGATGTTATCGAAAATATTCTTCGATACCTTGGTCACCAACCAGCGTCCAATCCAAACGCCAAATGGGACAATCGGGAACACCCATGCAACCTGCCAGAGCAGGTGGAAGTCGAACATTCCGGTAAAGAAGTAATATGGAACTTTGACCCAGTTGAGAATGGCATAGAACAAAACGGAGGTTGCAACGAATACTGCCGGAGTTACATCATGAAGCATGAGATAAATACTAATAGGAGGCACGCCACTATGGGCCATTGCAGATGTAAAGCCTGACGTGGTTCCAGCCAACCAGCCATGCCAGTTTTTCTCCTGATATTTCACCGAACCGATGATACGCTTTTCGAGAAGCTTGTAAATAACAAATAACAATGCAATGATAGCCAGCCCGATCTTGAGCACTTGAGTGGAGACATTGGTTATGAAATAAGTACCGATTGTCACTCCTACTACTGCGCCTGGGATCAACAACCTGACCAACCGCCCGTTCCAGCGTTTCCAATGGAAAGCAATTGAGAACACATCCGCAAGCAACATAATAGGTAGCAACAAGCCAAGAACCTCATTTACAGGCATTACCAGCGCCATCAACGGCGTTGACAAGGTTCCCGCCATTCCACCCAATCCGCCTTTCGACAAGCTGACTAATAACGTGACGGCTGCAAGCATGATTAAAAATACAGTCGGATTATTTGTCATTATTTTTGGCTCCAAGCGAATCCGAAATTCCTAGCTCATTCAACCGCAACAGGGTTGGAACGCCATTCATGTCCCATCCCATGATGCGATAGTATTCATCAAGCATTGGTTCAAGATCAACCACCTGCCCGCCGGCAGAACCAACAACCATTGGCTGAGTCAGGTTGCGAGCCGGCAGAGTATCTGCGGCACGGGAAAACCCTTCGCGGACATTGAACAGACGAGACAGGGTTGAGATGCGCTCCCCAAGTCGCTCCAAATCCGACACTTTGGGATAGTCAAAACCCGTCGCAGCCTTAACCAACTGCCACAATTCCTTGAGGGTCATCCCATATCCGGGGAAAGCGCATAAACATGCACTATCCCAAACGGCTTTATCGGCCTGGTGATCGCGGAACAGCTGCGGTTTTCCTTCTATCGTCAGCGGATTGGCAGCCCCGCTAAATATCTCGCCCAGCGGGGCACCGCGCAGGTGACAGGCTCCGCGTTCAGAAACTGCATAAGCCAGCGCCGTACCCTTGGCCGCGTTGGGGTGATAGGCGGGCATTTCCAGCCCTTTGACATGCATTGCGAACGCCTCAATTTCAGGGAAGCGTTTTGCAATTGCAGCCACTCCCTGTACCAACCAAGTGCCACAGCCCTCACCTTTGGCCATTTTCTCTACCAGTGCAATTGCAGCATCTGCATTCCCCCAGGTTGGGGAAATTCCATCCAGTACATTTGAAGACACAATGCTACGCTCGAACATCTCCATTATGAGACCGACCACACCGCCCACGCTGATCGTATCCAAACCATATTCATCGCACAGCCAATTAAGCCGGATAATTGCGTCACGGCTGCCGATGGCGCAGTTCGACCCAAGTGCATAGATGGTCTCATATTCCGGCCCCTCAATAACTTTGCCATCTTCCAGGGGTGAGGTCCATTTGCCACAACCGATCGGGCAACCAAAACAGGCATACTCATTTTTCCAGCTATTCTGCCGGAAGGCGTCGCCGGAAATCTCGTCCGACATATCAAACTGTCCCTGTTGGAAGTTGCGGGTGGGCAGCGCTCCCATGACATTGATCACCTCGAGGATGTTTGCCGTTCCCTCTTTGCGAAGCATGCTGACGGGACCAGACATGCGCACCGCCCGGAAGGCCAGCTGCAAGGCACGCTCGTATTGTTTTTTATCGTGGACGTGGACACTCCCGCTGCCACGAACGACGATGGCCTTGAGTTTTTTCGAGCCCATAACTGCACCAACCCCACCACGAGCCAATGCCCTGCTTTCGTTAAAGATCCCGGCAAGGTTACGCTGCGCCTCCCCGGGAGGACCGATCACCAGGGATTGCCATTCCTGTCCTAATTCAGTCTTAATTTTTTCTGTTGCCGCGGAGATGGTGGTACCCCACAGATTTTCGGCCGGACGGATTTCCACGCGGTCGCCATCGATGACCAGCATGACAGGGGTTTGAGCAGCGCCTGTTAGAACCAAGGCATCATAACCCGCATATTTAAACACGTTGCCCCAATAGCCTCCGCAGTAGGAATCGAAATAGGTGCCGGTGGCCGGGCTCTTGGTAGTCAGGCCGAAACGCCCTGCGGTAGGCGCTGTAGTACCAGTCAGTGGCCCGGTGTGGAAGATCATGTGGTTTTCCGGAGAGAGTGGATCCACCCCAGCAGGTTGCTCAGTGAACAACAGCCAGGCTCCCAGCCCTTTACCGCCGAGAATCAGCGGCATTGCCTCTGCCGGCAAGGATGTAGTTTCAATGGATCCTGTGGATAAATTCACCCGCAAGATGCGGTCGCAGTATGCTCGTTGAGTTAGATCCATGTTAATTTCCTACTCCCGCACCGGGTTAAAATTCGGCCTATCGGCGATGAATATCGCCCCAGTGGGACAGATGCCTGCGCACTCAGGTTTGCCCCTGCACAGATCACAGACCACCGGGAACCAGTCTAGCTGTCGTCCATCATCGAAGATAAGACTCCCTTCCGAATGAATAATCACATGTGTTGGGCAGATGTCCACACATTTGGAGCAATTGTCACAGCGTTCGGGGATCAATTCCACTGCGCCACTCTCAAGGTGCCACCGCAAGGCGTTGGTTGGGCAAATATCGATGCACTTTTTACAAATGGTGCAGAACATGACCTTATGGTGCCCGGGCTGGCTGCCCAACTGAATCCGCAGGCGCGCTTGATTGAGTCCATAGTCACCGTTGCCGTGGCTGGCTACGCAGGCTCCCACACATAAATCGCAGCCTGTACACAAGGCAGGCCTGGCTTTCAAGCGCACGAAATCCCAGGTTTTCCCGCGTAAGGCTTCATCCACCGTCCAGCCGCGATGGCCAATATTGCTGAGTTGTTCGATCATCGCTTTAGGATCCGGAGATTTGGTCACATTACGCCCCATCAAGCAACCGGATGCTCCAGCTTCATGGGCCTCAGCGTATAGTTCAAGTGCGTCGCGCTCGTTATCTGAACGAGCGCCACCCAGCACCAGGGTGGGTACACCACTGATATCAATCAGGTTTCGGAATGAATCCACGTCCCCCGTGTATGGGATCTTGAGAGCGTCAGCTCCGATCTCCACCGCCATGCGGGCTCCCAGGGTAAGAATCTCAACAATATTTGCACCGGTTACCTGTCCCCCGTACGCCAACGGCTCAATGATACAAGGCAACCCGATCCGGCGGCACTCATTGACGAATTTGGCACACTTATCGATGCCGATGGTCTCCACTTTATCGCTGTATCCCAAAAACAAATACACCGTGATGGCAGTGGCACCTAATGACAAAGCCTGTTCTGCGGTGATAATTTTCTCATTGATCAGCAAGCGCTGAGGGACGGCATTACTCACGTTCGAAGTGCCCAAGCGGGGCATATTCATCCAGTCGGCGCGGACTATCAAAGCGGGACCAGCGCGCCCTTTGAATAGGGGAGCCAAACGAAGAGCTTGTCCGGGAGACAGCAGAATCCCATCCACACCGCCAGCTATCACCGCCTCAACGGTCGCGCGCAGGTTGACCACATTTGGCGTTACATCACTCATATAGCCATGATCCGCTGCCACGCAAATGGCGCGGCCATCCCCCTGGTGGTTGAACAGCCGGTCCATCCGGTTTTGCAGCCCTGTTTTCATTTCACGAAACCTCATGGGCATGCACCAAGTGCTTCATAATTAGCAGCACTGTGCTAGGATCTTCAACTGCGAATATGCCTTCATCAAGCCAGAAACCGACTGCTCCAAGCTGCAGGGCTTCTGCGAGAATGGGTTGATTAGATTCCAGGCTGACAGTTCTGACCCATACCGGCAGGCCGCTGCACATGGCTTGGATGGTCTTAAAGGATTGCGCTTCAGGCCAGGGAATGATGATGCCATCGGCACCGCCCTCAAGAGCATAAGAGACGCCCAGTTCGATGGCTTTTTTCATCAGGACTATACGCGGACCAACAGGCTGGACGTCCACCAGCAACGGCATGCCAATCTTGAGCCCGTCCAACGCCAAATTGACCACCTCCTGAATACAACGGGCTTCTATCTCCTCCTCATGACCAAGGATAAAATGCATCACCAGGGCGTTAGCGCCAAGGTCCAAGGCATCCGCGGGGTTGAGAAGTGGAATATATTGGATCATTTCAGGCGGCAGGACGAAGTCAGTCCCACGCAGGGCATTGGTCCAATCTGCACGAATAAGGAGAGCGGCTTCCTGTCGAGTCCGAGTTCCCAGTTTACGCGCCTGCCCGGGACTGGTGACGATCCCATCCAAAAACGGCAATAACGGGCGGACAGATTCTTCGAAATGTTCCAATCCTGGAAGTACACCCAGAACCAAACCATTGCTGGTATCCAAAACCAGGCTGTGCCCATCTGAAGAATTAAGCAACTCATTCAAGCGGTATTGTTTACTATTCATACTTCTCCTCGCAAATAGGGAATCGTTTGCGGTCCTTCAGGAATGACACATATACGAGCCTGCGAACCGTACTTCGCTTGCAATTGTAAGACAGTTTGCTCAATGTTTCGAGTGGGTATGAACAACGCCTGCTCGATCTGCCGGTCTGTCAGACCATCACTGTAAACGTACACATCTGCCCGGTGTTGAATTTGAGCCTGGATTTGCACTTGCCACTGGTCCTGTTCACAGAACCCGGGAATGGAGATCATGTCAATCACACCTTGCGGGGAGCCAGCCTTAACCAGCAAGGCTGCATACCGCCCGTGATTGGGTAAACCGTCCTCGCAGGCTGCCGCCATTAGAATACTTCCCGCGTCTCGAACGATCTGGTTTGCAGCACTCATGCCTTTCACGGATTGATAAAGATTTTGATCCAATGGATAGCCACTATTGGTGGTTATCACAATATCGTAAGGTTTGTCCACCGCGCGCATGGCGTTCTCTCTCACAAATGCGCAACCCTCTGCATGAGCGGAAAGCATGTCGCCTGCAAAGATGCCAGTAATCTCGCGTTTAACATTGAGGGACACATTCAGCAGGAAGGATGGATTTGTGCGCAATGCCACGGCGCGCATTTCCTCCCAGATGGGATTCCCTACAAGAACTCCCCAGGTCGCCTTGGGGTGAGCGATCATTTCAAGCCCGTGATTGGTAAAGACACTCTCTGCTCCCGAAAGCGAGGGAATTACAGCCTTGGGTCCGCCGCTAAACCCGGCAAAAAAATGTGGTTCAATAAAGCCAGTCAGGATGCGAACATCAGCTTCAAGATATGAGCGATTGATACGCACCGGATGTCCCAATGAAGTGTCCCCCAGATTAACAAGGTTAGTTTTATCGTTGCAGTCATGCTGGAGACAGCGGTACCCATCCACGATGCGATCGCCGAGCATGGCGCGCAACTCGTCTTTGGTTTGCGGACGGTGCGTTCCCAGTCCATTCAACAGTGTGATGTTCTCCCGCGCAATTCCTGCCGACTCCAATTCAACGAGCAGGACGGGGAGGATGCGATCATTGGGGGTGGCGCGGGTGATGTCGGTATGAACCACCACAACCTGGTCGCCAGGTTTGACAAGTTCTGCCAAAGGAGGAGATCCAATCGGATTGCGCAAAGCTTCCTGCAGAGCCTCAATCTCATTGGGTAAACCTGGCAAGAAGCGCGGCGCCAAAACGTCCGTTGTGTCGGGGAGCGTTACGTTCAGACCATAGCGGCCATAAGCCAATTTAATATGCATTGCCATTAAATGGGACACGGATTGGCATGGACCATCATCGCACAATCCGTGTCCAGGGTTCCAAACTTAAAATGCCCGGTCAACAAACTCACGGGTATGAACGTTTACGGGGACCTTCATCAACTCAAGAACTCCGCGGGCTGTATGTTCCGAAAGCCGGCGAAAAGCTTCTTCGCCTTTCTCCTTGGTGGCGCGCAACGGGTTGCCAATCACGCCGCTCTCGATGAATTCGTGGTGATCCATTGGGAAAGCAAAGTACTTATAGCCATCAAATTCCACGTCGGGCATGCCGTCTTTTTTCTCGAATGACCTGGGCAGGAATTCCGGGACATGCGCCTTGGTAAAATTGGCGCGATCCATACGGACAAATCTCTCATTCCAAGCAAGGTCCTGGGAAGTTTCAAGTTCGCTCGAGTGCCAACCGGGGGTCTCCTCAGGGGGGTTTTCCATTAATCCTGCAAGAATACCTACATAATTCTCCATATATGGTTTAACAAAGCCAATCAGCGCACCGGTCTCATAGCGCAGTTTGCGCAGGATCGGATCGACCACTTTAACGTTGGAACCATGACCATTGACAAAGATGATGCGGTTGAAGCCATGATGGATCAGGCTTCGCCCAACATCGTACAGCAGGTTCAACAAGGTACTGCTGCGCAAGGTGATGGTGCCGCGTCCCATCCCGGGTCTATGCATGTGCTGCGGCGAATAGCCTGTCCAGATGGGCGGGGAATGCAACACTCCAATCATCTCCGACACACGGCAGGAAATTTCAATGGCGGTAATTGTATCGGTGTAGATCGGGAGGTGTTGTCCGTGCTGCTCAAAGCTGGCCATCGGCACCAGGATCGTATCTTTTGTTTTAAGATATTCCTGGATATCAACGTAGGTCAGGTCGCCCAATTCCCACGAAAGGAATTTCTTGCGAAATTCTTCATCTCCTTCGGTTAGGTGGGGAATATCTCTGTAGTCGCGTCCATTTCCAGTTAACATTTTTTACTCCTTGCTCATAAGATCCATGAACAGGTCAGCGACCTCGATTCCGAATTTGGGATCGTTGACATGGCGTTCGTAGGTAAGAATTGGGATGTCTTTCCGGATCCCACTGCGCAGCGTTTCCAGGAAGGCCGCGTCAGCTTCCGGATTCCAGAAAACGCCACCTGGAACATTGGGGATGGAGAGTCCCTTGGTGGGAACGGCGATACGAAGCGGTCCTTTAGCCAGGTTCAACCGTTCGGTAAAAAGGCGGCCGAGGGCGATCATTTCTGCATGGGTGGCACGCACGAGCGTGTACTCAGGATTGTGGTCATACACCGGGCGCCCTTGTAATGCGGGGGGAATTGCACCCGCGTGGAATACGCAGAAGTCAATACAGCCTGGAACAACGACCTGCGGCAATCCCAGAAGACCAATCCGCTTGAGGCGGTCAGGACCGCCATCATGAATTCCACCATTCATGGGATCGAATGTTTCATTGGTGGTGAAGTCTATCACGCCGACAAAATGACCGGTTTCTGCCAGTTCTTCCATGGCCCGGCCACCCACACCGTTAGAGTGGAAGATGACAGCTTCGTATCCGTGTTCGGCCAAACGATCTTTGAGCGCCATCACAGACCTGGTGGTATTGCCCAGCATGGTTACGGCTACATACTTTTCACCCGGGACAGGCTCCGGCAACCTGTGACCGTGTTGGACCATGCCCTTGAGGGCGGCAGCGACATTATCAAAGATCGTAGTAGCGATCGGATTCAACCCTAGAATATCCACAATAGAGTGAACGACCATGATATCGCTTGTGCCAACCATGGGGTCGAAGTAATGCTTTCCAGAAGCGATCGGGGAAACCAACACCTTGGGTACGCCGACTGGGAGCTGCATCATGGCGGCTGAACCCATTACAGCTCCTTCCGCACCACCCATGCTTACAATGGCGTCCAGTTTGCCCTGAGAGAAAAACTCCAGGGTCAATTTTTTGAGGGCAGTGCGCATCCCTTCAACGGCCTTCCCGCGACTTCCGGCATTGCGGAGTGCCTCGATCGTCGTACCTGCATAACGAGCAGCTTCGGCATGGCTGATATCGCGACCCTTTTCCAGGACGATACCAATAGGTTCGCCTAGAATGCCCGAATCAACCACAATCGTTTCCAGGTCGAGGGCTTGCAAGCGGTCGCGCAGATAGGCAATCTCTGGTCCTTTAGTGTCCAGAGTGCCAATGATCATAACTTTTTTGCCCATTTAATACCTCAAAGAGGCAGGAATGGCAAACATCCACCCCTGCCCCGGGGTTGCAGCAACTATTTAATTATTGGGAGAAGAGTTTCCGATGTCTTGGCGACCAACCAATCATAGTATTCTTCGGACAACAGGTTGGATCCGTGTTCCTGAATGAACTTAAACTGTTCAGGACTAATGTCGACTGGATTCTTCTCAATGGCATTCGGGTATTGATTCGCGGGGGTGCGATCGATCGGAGCGACAAACTCTACGGTCAATGCGCCGTCATAGCCGATCGTCTTGAGCGTGCCGACCAACTTCAACCAGTCCCAATGGCCCATGCCGGGTGCCATGCGATTGCTATCAGCAACGTGAAAATCCACCAACCTGCCCTTGGCAGACCGGATCGCCTCAAAAGGATCCGCTTCCTCGATATTGAGGTGGAAGGCATCCAGGCATACACCGCACTCAGGACCAACCGCTTTCGCCAAGGCAAGGGCCTGGGCGGCGCGCGAGCAGAAATATGTCTCGAAGCGGTTGAGCGGTTCAAGTGCCAGTTTCACACCGGCCTTGGAGGCATGATCCTGGACTTCCTTCAAACTTTCCACTGCCCACTTCCATTCTTCCTCGGGGGTGGCCTCAGGATTGATCTTGCCGACCGTGCAGGGGACGATGGTGAGTTCATAACCTTCCATGTCCTTTACCAGGGTCACGCAGTCCTTGGTATATTTCACAGAGTTCGCCCGCTGGGCTGGGTCCTTGGCAAGCAGGTTGCGGTCTTTGAGCATCAATGTCACCGCGCCCCAGCAGCGAATGTTGTTGTCTTTGAGGGTCTTTCGCAGTTCCTTGGCATTATAGATCTCCGGCTCGCCGCTGATCTCGATGCTCTCATAGCCGTACTTCTTGAGCCTGCGAATGGTGACCTCGGGCGATTCAGCCCTCATCCAGTTGTGCATTGAGAGATGCATTTCGTACCTCCTTTAAACAGAATGAATTTGGATAGGATGTAATCAAACTTAGTGTTACTCCACAATTATGATAAAAACGCGGCATCCATAGATTTTGGAATGCCTCGCCTATATCCTAAGGCAGGTGGTCTTCCAACAACTCATATAGACCCTGGACGTGCAGTCCAAAGCGATCCGCATGGCGGTTAAGGTGCCTCAAGCAGCCTGGATCCTCGGTGATCAGGACCTGGGCGCCTGCTTGTTGAGCATCAGCCAGGCGCGCATATGTCAGGTGGTCGGAAATATGCGGGTTCAGGAACTGCAAACCACCATTTCCGCACGGATGGGCGCGCTCCTTGCGCCAGAACAGTTCATGACCAGCAGTGGACATCGCACTTGACAGCAAACGCCGCGGGGTGTCATAACGTGCTGGAATACGCAACGAATGAGTTGGATCAATATATGCGTATGGCATTTTTACATCAGAAGGTTTGAACTTAAGCGCACCAGCTTGATGTTTTTCATCCAGGAGTGAGATGACTTCCTGAAGTTCAACGCTAAGAGGCCATTCTACTTCCAACCGTTCGGTCAACAGTGTGGTGAAAGCGTAATAGTCACCGGGTGTAAGCACCAACATGCGGCGTGCGCCGCTGGTTTTAAGTTCATCCAATGTTGCCTGTACCAGCTTTTTAGCTGTTTCAGGGAAACCGAGAGAGGAAGGCAGGTAACCACTGCTGCGACCCACCCCAATCAACACGGGTTTGATTCCCACAGTATCGAGCAACTTGAGTGCACTTTTCAAAGCGGAAGGCCAAAGATATTGGGCGTCATCGCCGACAAATAAAGCGATTTCTGCCTGACCGATAACTATATCGGGAGCACGCTTTTCGTATGGGTTGCCCCATTCCTGAATTGCCTTGTGAACATCATAGGCAGCGTCTGGGGCCAGGTTTTGAGAGGCAACATGGGCTCGGGTGAACGCGATTGCATCAGGTAAAGGTTGATCAGTGACACAATGGGCGCGGCAGGTGCCGCAATCAGCGCAGGAATATAGCACATCCAGCGTATCCTGGTTCCAGGTTAATCGGCCGCGTTGCACGGATGCTATGGTCAAGCCCCAACCATGCGGCGTGAGCGTTTCCCTGCGGGTGGCATGTCCCACAGGGCAGACATGGCGACACATCAAGCAGTAACGACAATTTTCAATAGTAGCGGTTGCTTTTTGTGATTGCATAATATTTTCTTTATTCATCCTAGAAACCGAAGCCGGTCTTCCCAGGGTTCATGATACCGTTAGGATCGATCGTTTTCTTGATTTTCAGCAGCAGCGGCCAGGCTTCACCGTATTGCTTGCGCATGTACCGGGAAAGTTTTAGCCCAACACCATGATGTTCGTTAATCATCCCACCATTCGCCATGACTGCCTGCATCGCCGCATTCCAGACCCGGTTGTGCAGTCGCAGGGCTTCCTGGGCGTCCTTCGGCGGTTCTTCGATGATGAACCTTGAGTAGACCATCACACCCCAGTGAAACCAGTGGGAGAAGTGGGCGATAAACTTCACATTCCAGTCAGCGAAACCTTCCTCCACCGCTTTCTTTTCAGCCCAATAGAGATTCTCTATCTTGTCAAAGGTAGTCACTGTCTCTGTCGTACCGTACATCCAGGGAAGCTTGAGGCTTTTGGGGGGATAATAAAAATCGTAACGGTGATCCCACCAGGCATCACCGGGATCGCGACCCAGGTCACGCCCTCCGAGTTGCTGACAATACTCCAGTGCTTTCTTTTCTTGAAGAGTGGCTATCTCCGGGTCACCATCGAAGCCCATCACCATGTATGCGCCGTCATATTCGTAACCCAGCACTTTTTTGACCTGGGAGATGGTTGATTCGCGATCGTACAAGCGGATGACCAGCGGGTTTAGGCGGTGGGTCATGATAAGACGCCCGACTTCAAGCGCCTTATTTAGGTCATCAAACAGGACTGCCCGCATCAGGCGTGCTTCAGGCAAATAATCGAGCTGCATGGTGGCTTCAGTAATGATGCCGAAATTACCTTCCGCACCCAGAAAGAGACGGAACCAGTCCGGACCTGCAGCATGTTTCGGGACTGGCGGAGTACGGATGATTTCTCCGGTGGGCAGCACAACCTGCATGCTGAGCACCATATCCTCTGCCTTACCGTACTTGGTGCTGAGCGTGCCGGTGCCTCTGGGTGCCAACGCACCTCCCAAGGTTGCGCAATTGCTCGAGGCTGCGTAGTGGGGCAGCATGAAGCCTTTTTCGTTTAATGCCCATTCGAGTTGGGCGATAATGATGCCTGCCTGTGCAGTTACTGTAAGCGATTTCTCATCGATGGCAATGATCTTGTCCATGCGTTTTGTATCGATGAGGATCCCACCGAAAATGGGTAAAGCGCCACCCTGGGTGCCTGAACCTCCCCCCCAAGGTATGACAGGGATACGATACTTGTTGGCGACCTCCAGTATCTCGGCAATCTCTTCAGCTGAACTCGGATGAACAATGTAATCCGGCGGCCTAAGCTGTTGACCTCGATCCAACCACATCTGAGGCATCCAAGCCCAGTCGGTTGAATATATGAACTTATCGCTTTCTGCATCCGAAACAAAATCAGGACCGACGATCTCGCTTAATTCACTACGGATCATCTCAGATAGGAACAGATTATTTTCCATGATCAATGGGTGCCCATCAAGGTGTTAATAATGAACCAGTCAAGTTCTTCATAATCGCGGGATGAGATCAATTCTTTATACTTCGTGTGATCCAGGGAGCGTACCACTTCCACAAGGCGCAGGAAGATTTGCAGGCTATTACGCAAGTGCTTGGTGGCAACTTCGACCGGCTGCGTGCGAATCGCCTTCACATCCATACCAACCATGCCTTTTTCGAAAAACCGGTTGCCATCCAGGACACGGACTTCGTTGAATGCCCGCCGAAGGTCCACCGAACCAAAGGAACGATCCTGATCGTATTTAAGACCGTTTTGATCATTCAGGTGAACACTCCATAATTTGTCAAAAGCCAGACCAAAGGCCATTTCATCGGACGGATCCAAACCAGCAAGGATCGCATGGGCCAATTCGACCAGGCAGCCGACGCGCTCCGGATGATCTGATTGAGAACCCAGTGCCAAAGCATGCCCGATGGTGGGGAGATAGGCCATATCCATGGGCTCATTCGGTTTGGTCTCAATGGCAATACGCAAATCCTTATCGTAATCCAGCAAGGTGTTAACAGCTGCTAGCAGGTGGTGGGCAGCCTGTGAGGCGTCTTTTGCCTCGCGCATGTAGGTGCCTTCGCGCGCCAACCAGAGTACCATCAGGTTACAGCCCACTTCCCGGGCGATATCGGCTGCCTTTTTGGAACGATCAATGGCATACTTGCGCATTTTTGGATCGTTGGCAGTATAAGCGCCGTCAACAGTATTCGGGGATTCCCATAGGCGTGGCGCTACGAATTCTGCCACCAGGCCATTATCCGTCAGCTTGGCACGGATTGCCCGAGCCTGCTTGGTGATCTCTGCCGGAGAGAATTTATCCAGATTGGGAACCACATCATCGTCGTGAAATTGCATGGCGTCGTAGCCAATTCCCTTGAGAATCTCCACTTTTTTATCAAATTGAACAGCAGGCCGGACAGTTGGCCCAAAGGGGTCAGCACCCTCATGAATATTCCACGGCCCAAAAGAGAAGCGGTAACCAAATTTTTCCATCTTAGCTCCTACTCCGGAATTTCCGGAACAAAACGAAGAATTTAATTTCCAGGGAAAATCACATCACGTTTTTAAGTTGCCATCAGTGGTGCATTCTTCATGAAAGATAATGTTTCAGACAGCGAGCGCACCCCACCTGAAGCCCCTATTCCGGTCACACACAGGGCACCAACAGCGTTAGCAAATCGGGAGGTCTCCTCCAATGACCATCCATGCCATACGCCAGTAATGAAGCCAGCAGCAAAGGCATCCCCAGCGCCGGTTGCATCCACCACATCAACCTGGAAGGTTGGGAGTTGAAATCGGCTGATCGTTACCAGAAACCACCAGGCAACCTTCAACCCCCATTTTGAGGCCCACCGTAGTTACACCACAATCCAACAGGGCATGCGCAACTCCAAAAGGGTCTTCTAAGCCGGTAAGGGCTTGACCTTCGGGCAGACTTGGAACGAAATAATCAATATATGGGAGGCAAGGTGCCAAAATATCCATCCAACGCCCGGTGTCATCCCAAACGGTGTCCAGAAAGGTGGCAACCCCCGCGGCGCGGGCATGGCGCAACAATTCAGCTGTCGGTTGACCATCAATACCGGGCATAACCAACGATCCGGCAATATGCAGGATGGAACCAGCCTCCACCATCGATAGGTCAATATCATCCAGTGTCAGGCGGGCATTGGCTCCGATATAGTGAACAAAGCGGCGTTCGCCATCTGGTGCAACCATAACCATGGTGGCTGAGGTACCCACCTCTTTATCACGCCTGATGCCTTTGATCCCAATTTTACGCTCAGTGAGGGCATTTAAAACAAAGTCACCGAAAGAGTCTGAACCGATCTTCCCAATCACTTCCACTGGAAGGCCAAGCCGCGCCAGCGCAGTTGCAGTATTGCTGGCACACCCGCCCGTGTGAAGGCTCATTTCGTCAACCAGGACTAGTCTGCCCGGATCCGGAACGGTTCGGAGAGGACGTCCGACGATATCGGCTACCAATATTCCAAGACATAGAATGGGCTTATTTTTAGTCATTTATTAAGGTGGACTCGGAAAATAGATGAATCGTTGATGTAAAAGCTATCCAGCTGATAATTAATTATTTCGCCTCAAATCGTTGAAGAAAAAAAAGAGGCAGATTATCAGTTTACATCGGCCATCGCTTGATATTCTGGTGACAGGGCAGGATATAACGCACGGTAATGAGGATAAAGGTCCTGATATATGCGGCTGTCCGGGGAGGGACTGGTGCGGCCGGTAATCTGGATGGTGGCTTCACAGGCAGACAGTACATCCGGATAAACTCCGGCGCCAACGCCGGCCAGAAGTGCAGCGCCGAAAGCTGCGCCTTCGGTGGTATTGACCGTCACCAACTCTACGCCCAGCACATCCGCCATGATCTGCCGCCACAGACCACTTTTAGCACCACCCCCCGAAATACGCACTTGGTCTATCGATCCCAACCCAGCCTGTAATATCAGCCTGAAGCTGTCTTTAATCCCAAAGGCTACGCCTTCCAAGACCGCACGCGTCATATGAGCCCTTGTATGGCGAACAGTGAGTCCGACCCACGCAGCCCGCACTAAAGGGTCGGGGTATGGAGTTCTTTCACCGGTCAAATAGGGCAGAAAAAACAATCCTTCGCTGCCAGCTTTTATGTCACCTGTTTCATTGACCAGGATATCGAAGTCAGCATCCGGGGCAAGGGTGTCCCGATACCATTGCAGGCTGCCTGCAGCACTGAGCATGACGCCCATCAAATGCCAGCGGTCGGGGACAGCATGACAAAAGGCATGCAGGCGACCCTCAGGTTCAATCAACGGTGACTCGGTGGTTGCGAAAACAACTCCAGAGGTCCCCAATGTAAGGGAAATAATGCCCGTTTGTACTGCCCCCACACCGACTGCTTGGGCCGCGCAGTCACCACTACCTCCGACAACAGGAGTTCCTTGCGCCAAACCGGTCTCTGCCGCTGCCATCGCACTCACGCTGCCAGTCACTGCAGGACCTTCAAAGGTTGGTGGCAGCCAATTGGCTGGGATTTCAAGAGTGGATAATACTTCAGATGACCAATTACGGGTCTTTAGGTCAAATAGGATGGTTCCGGAGCCGTCGGCTTTGTCCATGGCAAAGTCGCCGGTCAGCCGGTAACGGATATAATCCTTGGGCAGCAGGATGTGATGTGCCTGGGCAAATACATCCGGTTCGTTCTGCTGAACCCACAGGATTTTAGGCGCAGTGAAGCCAGTCAGAGCATCATTGCCAGTGACCTGTATCAGATGTCCCTTGCCAAGGCGTGAGCGCATTTCGTCGCATTGGGCCCCGGTTCGCTGGTCGTTCCATAAGATGGCAGGACGCAACACTTCACCCTGTGCATCCAACAAAACCAATCCATGCATCTGGCCTGTTAAGCCGACGGCAGTGACGGCAGAACCTGCCACCCCTGCCTGTTCGAGTGCTTGACTAATGCTTTTTGCCATGCCCGCCCACCAATCGCGCGGGTCTTGTTCCGACCAAAGTGGATGCGGTGTGGAAAGTGTCAAGGGTGAGGTCGCACTGCTGACCACGCCTCCCTTTTCGTCGATCAGCAGCGCTTTTGCTCCGGTTGTTGAAACGTCAAGGCCTAAAAAAAGATTCATTTAACAAATCCACACACCTGTAATGATTGAAACATGAGGCAATTTTAAACAAACGAAGCGATTAACGTACTCCCAGCAACAATTCCACGGTTAATTGGTCAAGGCGCTCATAAGAGAGACCCCGGGTACCCATTGCCTTCCGGTTAAAGATCTTGTTCTTAAGGCTTGTAGCTCTCTCCGGACTGTATTCTCCCAGCAGCGGAGATATTTTCTCCCGGTCAGAGTTGATTTCCTTTAGCAGGGCTTGAATTTCCTTGTCCTGTTTCCATTGTTCAGCCTTTGCCTTGAGGATGAGGTAGGTGCGCATACAACCGCGGGCGAAATCTTTTACCCCTTCGTAATCCTCTGTGCGATATGCATGAGCATCGAAATGTCGGCTTCCTTTGTAACCGTGTTCTTCCAGCAACTTGACCAAGAAGAAGGCGCTTTTTAGATTGACTGCTCCAAAGCGGAAGTCTTGGTCATAACGCCCGAAAGCTTGATCATTGAGGTCAATGTGGAAAAGCTTACCGGCATCCAGTGCCTGGGCAACTGCATGAGTAAAATTCAACCCTGCCATCTGCTCGTGAGCAACTTCAGGGTTAACCCCCACCATTTCAGGGTGATCCAAGGTTCCAATGAATGCCAGCATGTGCCCGGTGGTGGCATTGTACATATCTCCGCGCGGTTCATTGGCCTTGGCTTCCAGGGCAAATTTCAATTTATAACCCTGGTGGATGGAATATTCACACAGGAAATTTATCGCCTCGCGGGTGCGTTTGATTGCAGTGAGCGGGTCTTTGGATGCGTCTGTTTCCGTGCCTTCGCGTCCGCCCCAGAAGACATATATCTTGGCGCCCAACTCCACCCCCAAATCCATCGCATTCATGGTCTTTTGCAAGGCATAGGCTCGCACGCGCGGATCGTTGGAGGTGAAAGCACCATCCTTGAAAGCCGCATCGTAGAACAGGTTTGTGGTGGCCATTGGGACGACAAGGCCGGTTTCCTTCAGGGCTTTTTTAAAATCCTTTACAATCCGATCCCGTTCAGCTGGAGTGGCATCGATCGGGACCAGGTCATTATCATGGAAGTTGAGGCCATATGCTCCGACTTCTGCAAGCAAGTGGACGAGTTCGACAGGCGTTTTCGCCTCTCGTACCGGACCACCGAAGGGGTCGCGACCAATCGAGCCAACGGTCCACAGGCCGAATGTAAATTTATGCTCAGGCTTTGGTTGATAGAGGTTAGTCATTGAAAACCCTTTCAAATAATGTATTCTTGTAGGCAAACTCAAAATGGAGCCAGATACTTCTTAATTGAAATATCGGTGCTTAACGGTCCACTCTAGTTCATTTCCTGATTGGCAGTGTTACCAGCTTCTTTCTGGCGGCGTTCTCCTTTTGGTTTTATATGGCTCCACCATATGAAACCAAGTGTGGAAAAAAGGAGAACAAGGAATCCAACTTTATAGAATATTATCAACCATGGTTGGAACATCCCAAATATGCCCAGGACAATCCCCGCAATGAGTACTCTTTCAATGAAGATGAATAGACGCTGCGAGATGTTACCGTTGAGCAAACTGGCGGACATTCTAATCAGAGAGATGAAAGCCAGCAGGACGGCAACAAAAATAAGGATGAAGGGAATTGCTGAAAGAAGTACATTCGTAGCCCTTTGTTTTTCGGTTGTCAATGCCTTGATAGCTGGGCTAGCGATCAAACCAAGAACCAAGGTCACAACGATCGCAATGAAGAGACCAACCGGTAAACGAAGACGACTTTTCGCCATAATTGCTCCTAAAACCATCTAATAGGGATGTTGGAGCGAGACAGAACATGTCTCGCTCCCGGACAGGTGACTAATATTTAATATCGACTTGCTTTTTAATTTCTGCTGATCTCAGAATTGCGTCGCATATGACCGCGGCACGGTATCCATCTTCGAAAGTTGCGCCGTGTGGACCAACATCTTTCTTATTGACGATGCAATCCAGCAAGTGCGTGATCTCGTGCACAAAAGTGTGTTCCCAACCAATGATATGCCCATGCGGCCACCAGTTCCCCCACCAGGGATGGTAACCCTCGGTGACTAGAACGGTCGTCCAACCGCCTGTCTCCTTTGGCTCATGATCGCGGTAGAAAATATCGAATTCGTTGAATCGCTCTAAGTTGAAACGGACACTCGCCTTTTCACCGTTGATCTCGAAACAGTTGTAATTCTTGCGCCCAAGGGCAAAACGAGTGGATTCGAACGTGCCCAATGCTCCATTCTCAAACTCGCAAATGGAAACAAAAGCATCATCCACATCAACTGTACCCATCTTGGCCGGATTATCTGGCAGTGGTCGTTCAGTGATGAAGGTCTTCGCCATTGCAGAGACTGTTTTGACCCCCCCCACCAAATAGTGTGCAAGGTCAATAATATGTGCTCCCAAGTCTCCCAATGCTCCGCTGCCAGCTATTGATTTATCCAATCGCCAAATCTTGGGAGTGTTGTAGTGCGGGAGGATCCATTCCTGGAGGTATACCGCCCGCCAGTGGTAGATTTTTCCCAATGCACCACTATCAATCAAATTGCGGATCTGCCGGACTGCCGGTACGAAACGGTAATTGAACCCCACCATATTCTTGACACCGGTTGTCCTCGCAACTTCGACCATTTGTTTGGCTTCTTCAGATGTACGAGCGATCGGTTTTTCGCATAGGACATGCTTGCCAAGTTTCATGGCATAAATGGTCGGAGCCATGTGAACGTTATTTGGGCCGCAATTGTCGAACAGGTCAATCATTTTTGCGGAGTCGTCCAACATGCCTTTCCAGTCGTCCGGACAGCCTTCGCGGAAGCCATATCGTTTGACGGCTTCTTCGACAGCTTCCTTTCCCAAGCCGCATATCACCTCAAGCCGGGGAATCGCCGGCGGAGGATACATCATGTAAGGGATCTTCTTGTAGGCGTTTGTGTGCGCCTTGCCCATGAAGGAATAACCGAGCATGCCAACCCCGATCTCCGGGATCTCGCCCTTGGCTTTGGCTGCAGCCATCGTGGTGAATCCAGTTTCCTCACTCATGATACCCTCCCTATTTCTTGGCTGCAAAAGCAGCATCGAAGGCGACATTTGAGGGGGTGAAATCCTGCTTGCGGATCATCTTTAAAGCTTCAGGAGCACCCCATTCACGATCCATGCCACTATCTTCCCACTCGATGGAGAGGGGGCCTTTGTAACCAACTCGATTGAGAGCACGCACAATTTGGTCCCATTTGACGTCGCCCCGACCTGGCGAGACAAAATCCCATCCCCGACGGCTGTCCCCGAAATCCAAGTGTGATGACAGGATGCTGTTGCGACCAGTGAGTTGCAAACGCGAATCCTTCACGTGGACATGCCAGATGCGGTCACCAAAATCGTTGACGAACTCGACAGGGTTAATGAACTGGTGGATGAAGTGACTTGGGTCGAAATTGAAGCCAAAGGCAGGATGGTTGCCAATGGCCTCCAGCGTGCGCCTGGCAGTAACAAGGTCATAGGCGATTTCAGTCGGGTGAACTTCCAGGGCAAACTTGACACCATTCTTGGCGAACACTTCCATGATCGGTTTCCAGCGGGCCGCGAAATCTGCATAACCTTTATTGATATCATCCTGGTTCGTCGGAGGGAAGAAATACAGATTCTTCCAAACCGGGCTGCCAGTGAACCCATTGACAATACTTACACCGAATTTCTTGGCGGCAATAGCTGTATTTTTTACTTCTTCAGCACAGCGCTGGCGAACACCTTCAGGGTCGCCGTCGCCCCAAAGTCGAGGCGAGAGGACTCGTTTGTGACGTTCGTCTATGGGGTCATCAGCCACACATTGACCGACCAGGTGCGTGCTGATGGCTAAGCACTTGAGATTGTATTTATTGAGGATGTCCCAGCGACCTTTAACATAGCCATCATTTTCCAGGGCTTTTTCCACTTCAAAGTGGTCTCCCCAGCAAGCTAATTCCAAACCATCAAAGCCCCAGGCGCTGGCTTTTTTGGCCACATCGTCCAATGTCAGATCTGCCCATTGGCCGGTGAAGAGGGTGATCGGTTTACTCATTTGATTTTCTCCTTTTGTAATTGGCTATTTATAGTCAGGCAAGTGAATCAATTTCCCACCTAGCATGGCAGATTCATGTGCCAGGATGCCCACAGAAGTCCAATTTGCGGATTCAAATACATTTGGGAATGGCTCGCGGTTGTCCACTATGGCTTGAAGGAACTCATTCGCGAGATGCGGATGTGAACCGCCATGTCCGGAGCCTTGAATGAAGGAAAGGTGTTTGTTTTCGGCCATGTCGTAAACGCACTTGGTCGTGAATTCACGGATTCCTTCTGGGAGAAGATGGGCATAGTCCTTGATACCTGCGTGCTTGGCCTCTTCGCCGCCAAGGTGGACCACTGGTTCTTCATTGGAAACCAGCTGCCACTCAAAACTCATTTCGCTTCCATAAACATCGAAACTCTCAATATATTGACGAGCGACATCAAATAATGACCTGGTGACTTCAGCGGAAAGATCAGACCCCTTCAACTTGATGTGCGCAGTTTCAACAGCGAACGGAGAACCGTATTTTGGAATAAGAGAGTCGGCTATCTTACCTGATCCAAAACATGAAACATACTCCGCCATCGCGGCACCCATTGCCAAACAAGGACTTACCACGTGGGTCGCATAATGCATGGGCGGAAGACCTTCCCAATACCCCGGCCAACCGTACATGTTCTGCTGGTGAGCTGCACGCAAGAATTGTAGTTTGCCCAGCTTTCCGGTATCCCGCAACTCTTTCACAAATAAATATTCGCGTGAATAGATGACCGTTTCCATCATCATGTACTTCTTGCCGGAAGCTTTTTGTGCTTCAATGATCTGCCAGCACTCATCCACCGAAGTTGCCATGGGAACCGTACAAGCAACATGTTTCCCGGCTTTAAGTGCAGCGACGCTCATGCGAGCATGCTCATGGATGGGAGAGTTGATATGCACCACATCCACGTTTGGATCCTCGATGAGTTCGTCAAAGCTTGAGAAACGCGCTTTGATACCAAATGCCTCCCCAATCTGGTTCAATTTTTGCTCGTTGCGCTGGCAGATCGCATACATGTTTGCGTTCGGATGGCGCTGGTATATGGGAATGAATTCTGCACCAAACCCCAGCCCTACAATCGCAATATTCAGCTTATTTGTCATATTGCCTCCGTAGATTCAAATCCCATTCGATTATTTCATCAACTCATGCAGGAAAACCACACCATCTGAAGCCAAAGCGTCCTGTGAGGAAGCCAAAGGCCGCCAAATTGCTGCTGCGCGCGCAATACTTTTCACTTTGCTAGTAAAAGATTCTATGACCAGCACGCCATCAAATTTGATATCTTTCAACGCTTGGGCAACTTCTTTCCAGGGCACATGTCCAGCGCCAGGAGTACCGCGATTGTTCTCGTTGCTATGGACCTGGAGCAGACGTGACCCAACCTTTCGGATGGCATCCCCCATGGAATTCTCTTCAATATTCATGTGGAAGGTATCCAGCATGATTTTGCACGCAGGGTGATTCACGCGATCTACCAGCTCGATGGCTTGATCCGCTGTGGTAATAAAGCTGGTCTCAAAGCGGTTTAAAGGTTCCAGTCCGAGGATAACCCCTTTCTTACTGGCATAATCCGCAAGATCCTTTAATATTCCCACCAGGATCTGCAAATCGTGTTCCCGTTCTTCTGCCGTTTGCTGCCAAGTGCGCCCCACTGCTGAGTAGAAAGGTCCAACGAGGTTCTTCCCCCCGATCAAGGCCAATCCATCAATACTAGCCTTGACGTAATCCGCCCCGTTTTGGCGGACTTTAGGATCGGGGTCGATCAGATCGCGGTCGGGACCCATCGCAACGCAGCAACTGATGCTGGTAATCCCCGCCCTGTTGATGATCTCAAGACATTTCTTGAAATCAAGGGTTTTTGGATCATCGATAGGAATCTCAATGTGGTTAAAGCCCATTTTTGCGATCTTGGGCGCCAAGACTTCCAATTCCTCCGTGGTCAGCGGGGCGGTCCAGACCCAGGTGTTTACTCCGAATTTCATAGTGAACTCTCCTTTCCGGGATTACGGCTGAAGGCGGTCCCCGTTCAGCCCAAAATAGTGGATATGTTCATATGCAATATCAAACTTCATCACATCACCGATATGGTAAGTGGTTATTCCTGGAACCAGGCTAAGCAAGGTGCGCTGCCCTGACTGGATATGGAGGATGGTTTCAACCCCAAGTGGTTCGGCAAGAACAAGTTCCCCAGTAAATCTGCCGTTCAAATCAGGTTTGACATTCTCAGGACGGATCCCCAACATGAATTCCGAAGGCAGCTTACTCCCACCTGGAGAAGGTAGGAGTACATCACTCTCATTGATGGATGTGACCTCATTCTCGTTCCGGGCGTTGTATAGATTAATACGGGGGGAGCCAACCAATTGAGCAATAAAGGTCGATGCTGGCCGGTCGTAGATGTCTTCCGGCGTACCTACCTGGATTAAACGCCCCTCGTTCAAAACACCGATGCGGTCAGCCATGGTAAGCGCTTCGATCTGATCGTGGGTCACAAACAGCGTGGTGCTGCCCTGGGTTTTCTGTAAATGCTGCAATTCAATCCGCAAGGCTTCCCGCAACTTCGCATCCAGGTTGGATAAGGGTTCGTCCATCAGGAAAACACGCGGTGAGCGGACGATTGCCCGTCCAATGGAGACACGCTGCATTTCGCCACCCGATAGATGGGCAGTCTTGCGCTTCAGAAGGTGGGAGATTCTTAACTTGTCGGCAGTCTCTTCCACTTTTTTTCGGATCTCCTCTGCAGACTTGCGCCTCAAAGGGGAGCGGAGCGGAAAAGCCAGGTTGTCATAGACGGACATGGTTGGATAGAGCGAGTATTGTTGGAACACAAGGGCAACATCACGATCCGAAGGTGCTAGGTTATCTACTGCTTCACCATCGTAGAGTATGGAGCCCGAATCCTGGTGTTCCAAACCCGCGATCACACGTAATGTGGTCGTTTTTCCCGCTCCTGTGGGGCCCAACAGGACAAAGAATTCTCCATCTTTGACATCAAAAGAAACATCTTCCAGCGCGGTAACGCCTGGAAAGGTTTTACCTATTTGCTTAAGTTCTATGTGACTCATTGGGTCACCTCTGGTTTGCAGGCAACTTCCGTCTTTGGATTAAAGAAGCGTACCATTTGGGGGTTAATGTCAAAATGTACCAAGGTATCAATGGGATAGGAGATCACACGATCCGTGCGGATATGGATAATATCGTTCTCATTGATCGTCAGGTGAAGGACAGCAGAGGAACCCTGCATCTCGCTGGCATACACTTTACCTACCAATTTACCCCGATCATTGATCTGGGCAGCTTCGGGCCGAAAACCGACAATGATCTCGCTCCCACCATCCAGGCCTTTGATTAATGAACTTTGCCATCTTTGCGGAACATCATAGCGATTATCCAAGCCAGCCATTTGAATGACTCTATCGGAATATTTGCCAGAGATAAGATTCATGCCCGGACTGCCAATGAAACGCGCCACAAACAAGTTGGCAGGATTATTGTAAACCTCAGACGGGGTGCCGATTTGCTGGATTGCAGCTTCGGACATAACCACAATGCGATCACCCATTGCCATGGCCTCAACTTGGTCATGCGTAACGTATACCGTGGTGGCACGTTGAAGAACATGCAGGCGTTTAATTTCAGAGCGCATCGACTCGCGAAAGTCAGCGTCGAGAGCTCCCAACGGTTCATCCATTAAGAATGCTGCTGGTCTGCGCACCAACGCGCGCGCAAGCGCAACACGCTGCTGATCTCCGCCGCTTAACTGACCAGGGTGCGCCTTGAGCACATGCTCGATCTGCAGCAATTTCACCACCTCATCGACACGCTTTTCCACTGTCTCGTGTGATTCTCCCTGCGCCTGGAGGGGGAAAGCGATATTTTGACGGGCGGTAAGGTGGGGGTAAAGTGCATAGAATTGGAAAACAAAAGCGATATCCCGTTCAGCGGGATGCAGCCAGGTTACATTTCGCCCATTCAGCCATATCGTCCCCCCCGAGACTGTCTCCAGCCCGGAGATCATGCGCAAGGTGGTGGTCTTGCCGCAACCGGATGGACCCAGCAGGACGATAAACTCCCCATCCTGGATGGTCAGATCCAGCGGCTTTACAGCGTGAAGGTCGCCAAATTTTTTTTCGACTTGCCGGAGTTCAATCGTGGACATAATCAGTTTCCATTTATATTGAATAATTTACTTGCGGACAGCGCCAAAGGTAACGCCGCGCAATAAGTAATTCCGCAGTGCGAACGTGACGATCACTACGGGGATCAGGAAGCCCAGGCTTCCAGCAGCTATCGCTGACCATTCCAGGCCGCCGCTTCCAAGCATCGTGGCAATACTGGGTGGTGCCGTGCGTGCCTTGTCGCTGGTGAGCATGAGCGCAAAGGCATACTCATTCCACGCAAAGATCAGACAAAAGACAGTCGTTGCGGCGATCCCGTTCACAGCCTGGGGCAGGACAATCCTAAAGAATGCCTGCAGGCGGGTATAGCCATCCACCAGGGCAGCCTCTTCATACTCGACCGGGATCTCGTCAATGAACCCTTTAAGCAACCAGACTGAAAAGGAGAGGTTAAAAACGGTATATAGAATGATCATCCCAATATGCGTATCGTTCCATCCCAACTGTTTGTACAACAGAAAAAGCGGAATGGTTACCACAACTCCTGGCAACATGCGAGTACTCAGAATAAAGAATAACAAGTCATCTTTTCCTGCAATTTTGAAACGACTGAAAGCATAAGCGGCAAACAATCCCAGAATCACTGAAAGGATCGTCGAAGTGCCGGCAATGATCACAGAGTTTTTCAACCGATTCACATAGTCACTGGTACCTGTGATCTGCTGCCCATTCGCAAGTGCAAGCCGTTCCCAATAGCCCAAATTTCCTGGATTGGCTTGCGCAGCTGTCAGGTTGGCTGGAGAAAGCAAGGCGCGGTCAGTAAACAGGTAAAGGAAACCCTCCAGGGTGGGGTGAAAGAATACTTTGGGGGGTGGGGTGGTGATCGTGGCGCGGGATTTGAAGGCAGTCATGACCATCACGATGACGGGAATCAACATGATGAAGGTCACGATCACGACGATGACCACCCTTATGGATCTTCCCAACTTGGCACGCGGGTGAACCTTGTCAACTCGGGTTGGTTCGACAACAGGCATTCGGGGACCAGTTTCTTCAAAGTGAGCCATGGCTTAACCCTCCCCTTTGCTTTGATTGAGGTACTTGATATACAAGTTGCTGACTGCAATAATGATGATCAGGATGATATATGCCAGCGCGCTGGCAGGGCCGGTGCGGAATTGCCCCAGGAAGGCGATGCGGTAAATGTCGACGGAAATCAATTCCGTCTGGACACCCGGTCCCCCACCGGTCATGCCCATCACCAGGTCAAATGATTTAAATGCCTCGATGGTACGAAAAAGGATGGCGATCAATAATAAGGGTGCAACCTGCGGCAAGGTAATGCGCCAGAATTGGAACCACGAACTGGCGCGGTCAACAGCAGCAGCTTCGTACAGGTAGTCAGGAATTGCTTTTAAACCTGAGAGAACCAATAACATTACGAACGGTGCCCACATCCATACATCCACAATCACCACGGCAATTAAAGCCAAGCCAGGAACCGGGTGACCGCCAATCCGGCTGGCCAGCCAATCTGGGGATTTGGATGGGTCACTCAAGCCAAGCAGGGCATTAAAAAAACCGAAGGTGGGGTTGTACATCAATTTCCAAAATAAACCCACGACCACCGGTGAGATCATCATGGGTATCAGGATCAGCGTTGTTAAAATACCGCCGCCCTTGAATTTTTCGCGCACCAGCATTGCCAGGCTAAAACCCACGAGAACCTGGAGGGTGACCGACATCAAGGCATAACGTCCAGTGGTAGCGAAATATTGCCATAAATTCTTATCATTCAGGATATTATTGAAGTTCTGGAAGGCTACCCATACCGGGGCCTTTTGTGCAATTGCGGAGTAATTGGTGAAGCCAAGATACAGGCTGTAAAACAATGGGAAGACGTTCATCGCGATCAGGAGCAATAGCGTCGGCCAGATGAACAGGTTGACAATCGCCCGATTGCTGAGATGGCGCTGGCGAACTTTGGGACTTGGACCTCTCAATTGAGATTCACTCACAGACATAATCCTGCCTCTTTCTTGGCGGCTTTTGTTGGGGAGGCGGCTTCCGCCGCCTCCCCATTTAGTTATTAAAAGGTTACTTAAGTAGCAATGTCGGCTTAGGGGATGACACCATCTGCTTTCAACGCAGCGGTCTGTTCGCGGGCGATGTTATCCAAGGCCTCTTTTGCTGTGCCTTGTCCACCAACAACAAAGGCGCTCAAATAATTTTGCGAGGGAGTAAGCAGCGCAGCGTAGGTTGGGATGTTCCAGAAGTCCATGACGAAGGTCATGGTCTCGGAGAAGGCCGGGTTGTAAGGCGTTGCATTCATGAACGTGTCGCTCTTGAGCACGTTCGAGTTGCAGGTATAGCCTCCAAGCTTGGCCCATTCCAACTGGATACTTTCCTGTGCAAACCACTTGATGAAGTCAAGGGATGCCTGCTGGCGTTCAGGACTGACAAAGGAGATGACACTTAGGCCCTGACCACCGAGAGCTGCAGCGCGTTTTCCGCCTGGGCCAGCAGGATTGGCGAAGAAACCGGTACCAGCTGCAAAGGGGTTGGTGCCTGCATTGGCAAGCGCCGGAAGGAAGGCGAAGTAGTTCATGGTCATCGCCACCTGGCCACCAATGAAGGCGTCATTGGTTTCAGTGTAGAAGGCGTTGTTCAAGCCGGGCGCCTGGCAGCAATCGTACAGGTCTTTGTAGTACTGCAGAGCACTAACCATATCAGGAGAGTTAACCACACCCTCGACGGTATTATCTGCAGCCTGCCACGCACCGCCCCAGGAGAACATCACGTTCTCAAAACCCATCGTGATGGCATCATAATCTTTCTGGGTATAGATTGCCACACCGTTCATGCTTCTGTCCGGTTTGGTAAAGAATTTGGCGATGTCCATCAATTGAGCCCAGGTAGTCGGAACGGCGAGATCATAGCCGTATTGGGTCTTGAAGGCAGCCATATTGGCAGGATCCTCAAAGAGATCCTTGCGATAAGCCCAGCCATCGGCGTCACCTTCGGTCGGGTAGCCATAATACTTGCCAGAGCCAGCCGGATATTCGCCGTAGTACTTCAGGGTGGCAGGTGTGACGGTCTTGTCGATCCCATTGCTCTTCATGAAGTCGGTCAGGTCAACATAGTACCCTGCGGTCGCGCCCTGGCCAATCCACTGGCTGTCACCAACGACCATATCCCATGCGTCACCGCCGGCAGCCATTTCGACGTTGAACCGGTCACCGAACGAACCCCAAGGTTCTTGAATGATGTTAACCTTGATGCCGGTTGCTGCCTCGTACATGTTGCCGATCTGCTGCAAGTAGTCTGCCGGGGACCACTGTGCCCACAAGATATTCAATTCTTTGACGGAAGAGGCAGCAGGCGGTGTTGTTGGTTGAGCAGCCGGCGGTTGAGTTGCGCCTCCAACGGGCGGCACAGTCGTAGCTGTAGCAGCAGGACCGCAGGCTGATAAAACCATTACCAGGATAAGCGTCAGTGCAAATGCATATTTCTTAAACATGTTTTATTTTCTCCTCTTGAATTGTGAAAGGGGTTATAGAACAAGAATTTGTGGGCTATTGGTTTAATTTATTTTCGTTCACCTCCTTATAGGAGAACACTTCATAACTTGATTGGTATTTGCGGCCAACTAAATTGGCACAAAAAGAAGAATATTGCTTACGAAACAAGCGCGCCCACAATATCAGGTTGCGCCAGGATCGCTTGGTAGACCGCCGCGACGCCTCCCATCACACAGGCGTCAGAGGCATGGCGAGCCAACACCAATTGCATGGCTTCACGATTCCATTTCAAGGCACGCTGCTCCACTTCCTTTTTTATAACGGGCATCAAAAAATCACCCGCCAGGCTGAGGATCCCGCCGAACACGACAAGTTCAGGGTTCAGGGCATTCACCAGGGAGGCAATGCCAATCCCCAGGTGACGTCCGATGATCTCCAATGCATCCAGGGCAACAGCATCTCCAGCACGAGCCGCCTCCACGATAAATGGAACAGTCAAGGAATCCCGACTCCCGCCAGTCATTTCATACAACTTGCTGACCTCGCCTTGAGCGATACGTCTCCAAACGTGGCGAAAAAGCACATCCTGGCTCACTTGGGTTTCCCAACAACCCTGATTACCGCACTTACAGATCTCCCCATCCGGGTCTAATGTCATGTGCCCAAACTCTGCGCTGACGCCGGATGCTCCGCTGAACATTCGGCCTGCATGTACAATCCCTCCACCCAAGCCAACACCTGCGCTTATATAAAGCACTTCTTCAAATCCCTGTGCTGCACCAAAGTAATGCTCTCCCAGGGCAGCAATATTTGCCTCGTTGTCAACAAACAGGGGCACATTGAATGATTTCTGAATGATGGAGCGTATGGGAAGATCCTTCCACCCTAGGTTGGGGGCAAACAACAATGCTCCTGTCGCCTGGTCGACCAGTCCAGGGACTCCAACTGAGATACCCAGCAATGGTCCACATGAAGAACAGCCCGCCTCAATTGCCCGATTCAAAATAACCAGCATCCGATCAAGAATCGCATGCTGGCTTAGAGTTCGATCAAATTGCTCCTGATAGCGCCAAATGGTCTTTGGGGAGAAATCTGTACAAATTACCAGAATAAAATATGTCCCGATTTCGCAACTGACAATAAATCCCGCAGTGGGGTTTAATTTTAATAAAATCGCGGGGCGCCCCGAACTGGGGGAAGCAAGGCCAATTTCTTCCACAAATTGTCTCTCAATCAATTCATTCACCAGGCTTGAAACCGTTGTCTTGTTCAACCCCGTGGTTTCCGCAAGAGCAGCCCGCGAGATTGGCGCGTATGTTCGCAAGTGATTCATAATCACCGAAAGGTTGATTTCGCGAACTAGGGCTTGATCACCGGTGCGATATTGGTTTTGAGTAACCATGTAGGATGCAGGAATTTATCAGTTTTGTTCAACAACAGGGGGGATAGTTGGTTGTACCAACAAACTAATTGTACAAGAGAATTTGGAAAAGTCAAGTGGTAATTAGTCATTTCCAAAACATTCTGCACAACGGTTTGTGACAAATTGCGGGGTTTGATTCCATCCTTATCATATAGAGATGTTTCTGATCCGTCACTTATTAAATCAAATGCGAATACTACTTTATGCATCGGCTAATTTCTTTCTTTTTTTGTTTTTTTTAATGTCGTCAAATATGTCAAGGTTGACCTTGGAAAACGCACACAACCTCGCAGTAATGGTTGACTTCCTTACATAATCATGATTAATTTATTAATACATCTTGAAGATTGACACTTGCCACATTGGATGGTATCGTAGCAAATGTCGAGTAAATCCCATTGGAGGACTGCATCTTAACGAGGATTCTTTCAAGTTTTATGAAAGCAGTCCACCCCAGATCCTCTTCCCCCTGAAAGGAGATTAATACCATGATCAAGATCGGCATTAATACTGACAACTGGCGGCATGCGGACAAACCGGTTGAATATTGCTTTGAGAAGATTGTCCAGCAAGGTGTGGAGTATTGCGAATTAGAGGCTGTAGGCGGCGCGGAGTTCTTCACTGGCCTCGGATTTGCACCCTTCATTCCTTTGGATAGCGACCCACTCGAACTACGCAAGAAACTTGAAAAGCATGGCTTGAAGGTCTCGGAATTCGACGTTTCCTTTCCCATCAACCGCTGGGAGTGCATCGACTTTATCCGCCGGGGCATAATCTTTGCCGGTCTGCTCGGCTGCCGTAAAGTGGATACCACTGATGGAGCGCAAAAACTTCCCGGCTTGTCAGACAAAGAACAACTGGACCGCATCCGCTATCACTTGTCCCAATGCGTTTCGGTTGCAGAGAATCACAAGGTGATTATCAACGTTGAACCGCATGGACCCTACACTAATAATGTCGAGACCCTTTTGGGAATCGTCGAGCCATTCCAATCCGAATATGTGCAGATCAATTTCGATACCGGGAATACTTTCATCGCCGGCAACGACCCGCTCACCTTTCTGAAGGGTGTGCGCAAGTATGTAAATCATGTGCATTGTAAGGATGTTAGCAAGGGTTTGGCAGACGCGGTGCGAGGCAAAGATACCGGTATCTCGGCCTCGGTGGTGCCCATCGGCCAGGGAGTAAATGCATCCAACATTGCCTCCTGCATCCAGTATCTGAAGGAAACAAACTGGGACGGAGTCTTCTCCATCGAAAGCGACGGCGAAGAGAACATTAAACCCTCAGTCGAGTGGCTGAGGAAACAGATCGGATAAGGAGAACCAGGCAATGAGTGGAAAAACCATCATCGTTCTCGCGACTCTTGATACAAAAGGGCGCGAGGCACAGTATCTGCGCGAGCAGATTAAGAAACTTGGCGATAAGGCACTGGTGATGGACACGGGCGTGACCGGTTCTCCCGGTACTCGGCCTGACGTTACCCGCGAAGAAGTGGCTGAGGCTGGCGGGATGTCGCTGGCAAAAATCCTGGAACACCCATCTCGAGATGTTGCTGCGCCAGTGATGGCGGAGGGGGCAACCAAGATCGTCACCAGGCTTGCCGTAGAAGGTAAGGTCCACGGCATCGTGGCAATGGGCGGAACGCAGGGAACCACGCTCAGCACACGGGTGATGCGCGCACTCCCATACGGATTCCCGAAAGTGATGGTGTCCACCATGGCTTCCGGTAACGTCGCCCCGTGGGTGGACATCCGGGACATCACCATGATGTTTTCAGTCACCGATATCATGGGATTAAACCCGGTAATGCGCAAGATTCTTGCGAACGCTGCCGGGGCGGTATGCGGCATGGCTGCGGTGGAAGTTAAGCTCGAAAAGAAAGAGAAACCACTTGTTGCTATTACCACGGTAGGCATTACCACACAGGGAGCTATGAAAGCTGCCGAAGTGCTGGAGGCTGCCGGTTTTGAGACCATCACATTCCATGCCATAGGTCCAGGCGGCCGAGCCATGGAACAAATGATGAAGGAAGGTCTCATAAGCGCAGTGCTGGACTATTCCATCATCGAAGTGTCCAATGAGATGCACCATGCCCTGCTTGCGGGCGGTCCTGACCGGCTGACAACCGCAGGTAAATTAGGCCTTCCGCAAGTGTTGTGCCCAGGTGCAATTGAGGTACTGGTATACAACGAACCAGAAACGGTGCCTCCGCCGTTTAACTCGCGCACTCTTATCCGGCACAGCCCGCAGATCACCGATGTGCGCCTGAACAAAGAGGAGATGGCAGAGGTGGGCAAGGAAGTTGCCCGCCGGTTAAAACATACAAAAGGCGATGCTGTCTTCCTCATCCCAACCGCCGGCTACGACAGTTACGCTGTCAAAGGCATGGGCTTTTTCGACCCCCAGGCTGACCAAGCGTTCGTGGATGCCTTGAAGAAGGACCTGCCGAAGAACATCCGTATAATTGAGCGGGACACTCACATCGAAGACCCGGCGTTTGCAGTGGAAGCTGCCGAGATGCTGATTGAGTTAATCCGTGCCAAGGGATAGGAGGACTTAATGGCCAAACAGTACACTCGCCAACAATTTCTCGACCGCCTTTGGAACGAGATCAAGCGCGGTAAACCACTGGTAATGACCGGCGCAGGCAACGGCATCGGAGCCAAGTTCATCGAACGTGGAGGCGTGGACATACTGGGCGTGTATAACACAGGTTACTTCCGCATGCAGGGATATGGCTCCCTGGCTGGCATGCTGCCCATGGCTGACGCCAATGAAATGGTCTACCAGATTGGCAAACGGGAGGTTCTGCCGCAGGTCAAGGAAACCCCGGTCATCGCAGGGCTTAATGGCGTGGACGTCCTGCGCGACATGCGATTATTTCTCGAAGATATCCGACATATCGGCTATTCGGGCGTGCATAACTTTCCTACCGTGGCCTGGTTTGACGGTGACTTCCGCAAAACGTTGGAAGGAACAGGATTGGGCTATCAGCACGAGATTAACATGCTCAACTATGCCCATGAGTTGGACCTGTTAACCATCGGCTACGCCTTCAACGAAGTTGACGCTGAACGTTTGATGCGCGAGGCTGCACCAGACATCTTCATCTATCACGCCGGCATCACCCGCGGCGGCTCCACCGGCTACAGCGCCAGCCAGGGACTTGAGGACATGGCGAAGCGCAGCCAGTCACATTATGCACTAGCCAGGATGTTGAAACCCGATGTGATCCTCCTTGCCCACGGTGCGGCGCTGGTAAACCCTGAAGACGCTCAATATATGCTTGACAATACCGATTGCCATGGAATCCAATTGGGGTCGAGCATCGAGCGCATGGCAGTTGAAGTTCCGCTGCAGGAGCGCGCGGCTTCGTTCAAGGGTGTGCATTATCCTGAAGGTGTGAAACGCTGGTGAGTTCGAACCTGCGCGTTGTCTTCTTTGGTAACTCGCAGAGTATTTTTAGTAACAGGATCTTCTCCCCTTTGCTTGACGCACCCTGCGACTTAGTGGGAGTGGTGGATGTGCCGCCCGCAAAGCGACAGTCCACCAACCCTTGGACCGCGACTCACTTTTCCAGTTTCGTTGAAACTGCACACGTGCACGGAACGCCGGCTTTCGAGCCGCCCGACCCCAATGACTTTGTATTTAATGGAACTCTGGCAGCCTTATCCCCCGACCTGTTCATCGCAGCCGGTTACATGTTCTTGTTTAAACCGGCGCTGCTATCCGTCCCGCGGATTGTCGCGGTCAACTTCCATGCTTCGCTCCTGCCTGCCTATCGCGGCAAGCACCCGGTGTTCTGGGCATTACGAAACGGGGAACGCGAAGCTGGTCTTACCGCGCATGTGATGGATCCTCGTTTTGATACCGGCGATATTCTATATCAAGTGCGGGTGCGCACCCGTAAACGGGATACGGTAACCTCGCTTTATGACCGCATTATCGAGAAAAGCGTGTCGCTAATTCCCCGTCTTCTCGGAGACGTGTCTCAAGGGACTCTGAAGCACACGCCACAACCGGAAACATACGCCTCTTATTTCTCCTCAGTAAACGACGAAAACTTTCACCTCGACTGGACCCGACCAGCAGAGAGTTTGCGACGCTGGATACAGACATCTCCGGGAGAATGTTGGAGGATGATGGGTGGCCGGCGAATTTATTTTATGGATGCGAAGGTCATCTGGTTTGAAGGCACTGCGACCCCCGGCCAGGTAATCGGCCTAGGAAGATATACCGCCACGCTGGCAACGGGCGAAAACGCGTTGGTTGTGCACTGGGTCCGGCTTGAGGGCGAGGTCAAACGTTCGCTCTCACAACTGTGTAAGGAACTGGGACTGAAGGTGGGAGATCTGGTGTAATTGATGGAGGATAATGCCGTTAGCGACGTTTGCTGAGTTGATGACCGATGCAGAACAGGGCGGCTACGCGGTCGGTTACTTTGAAAGCTGGAATCTGGAGTCACTGCTGGCGGTTTGCGACGCCGCGGAAGCGACGCGTTCGCCAGTCCTGCTGGGGTTCAGCGGCATATATCTGCCCCATCCAGGACGGGTGAGGCACGACCCGCTAATCCTTTACGCCAAACTTGGTTTGGAAGCCATCCGAGGGCTATCAGTTCCAGCTTGTCTCGTCTTTAACGAGTCTCCGGATATCAAATGGGTGCTGGAGGCGGTTACCCACAAATTCGGCCTGGTGATGTTTAGCGATGAAACACTCAATTACGAGAGTCAAGTGGAGCAAGTGAGGCAAGTAGTGGAGATCGCCCACGAAAGTGGTTTGGCAGTGGAAGGAGAAGCCGAGTCACTGCCTGGCGTTGGAGGGGAACTATCGATCATCCCCGATGACCTGCACCTCACCGAACCAGACCAGGCTCGCGACTTCGTAAAGCGAACCGGAGTGGATGCGTTTGCTGTAAACGTTGGACAGGCTCATCTGCATGGGCGGAGGCGGGTGAGGTTAAATTTTGCGCGCCTCGCGGAACTCAAACTGGCACTTAATGTTCCGCTGGTTCTCCATGGAGCCAGCTCGGTAGACCCTGCCGATATACAGGAAGCCATCCATCTTGGCATCCGGAAGATTAATGTGGGAAGTGCGCTCAAGCGTGCTTACTTTGATGCTGTGCGACAAGCTGCTGCGCAAGCCGTGGACGATTATAATCCGTACGATGTGGTTGGCTCCGGACTGGCAAGTGATGTGCTGACCGCTGGGAGGATAGCGGTGCAGAAAACTGTGGAGGATCTGATGAGGGTGTTCGGAAGTGAAAGGAAGATGCGTTGATCCATGACATTGTCGTTCCATCTCTCGGCGCGACAGGCAGCGACGTAGTGTTTGAAGAATGGAGAATTCAGCCCGGCCAGTTCGTAAATAATGGATCGGCATTATTTGTGGTGACAACCGACAAAGCCACAGTGGAGGTTGAAGCATTTCACGACGGCTATTTACGGGAAATATTGGTTTCCCCTGGGGCTACAGTTCCCGTGAAAACGATCATAGGTCGGATGACAGACACCCTTGAGGAACCGATGAGCAGCGACTCTCCGGCAGTGGATGTCAGGACACAAGAACGGGTAATAAAGACGAATGAGGCGCGCGTTTCAGGTGACCGGCAACCCCGGCGCAGGCAAGCTTCTCCACTGGCACTCCGTATGGCGCGGGAACAAGGTCTTGATCTTTCGTCAATCACAGCCAGCGGCTCTCAAGGGCAGATCCTCAAACGCGACATTGTACGCTTAGGTGAGCAAACGCCAATGGAGGGAGGGGTGCGACACATCCCCCTCTCACCGATGCGGAAAACCATCGCACAACGCACGCAACTGAGTAACGCCGAAGTGCCTCATTTCCACGGATCGATGGTGATAGACATGACCGATGCAAAGGCCATGCTCAAGCAGGTCGGTGCGATGGCAAAAGAGAACGGTTGGGTCGCACCGACGATTACCGATATTAGCCTCCGAGCTGCCGCGCTTGCCTTGCGGCAGACGCCTGCCCTCAACGCATCCTTTCGCGGCAAAGAGATCCTATTCTTTGACGATATTCACATCGGGGTGGTGATCGGGCTGGCAGAAGGTATGTTGATCCCGGTGGTGCATCATGCTGACCGTTTGAATCTGTTCACCCTGGCGGCAACCACACGAAGGTTGCGCACAGGCGCTGAGAATGGACAACTGTCAAGTTCGCAGTTGAGCGGTGCAACGTTTACTGTTTCCAATTTAGGCATGTACGGGTTGGATAGTTTCAGCGCGGTGATCAATCCTCCAGAGGCAGGTATCCTGGCACTCGGTGAAGCGAAGGAACAACCGGCTGCTTGGCAGGGAAATTCCGTCCTGCGCTGGCTGATGACGGCCACCCTCGCAGTGGACCATCGCGCCGTGGATGGAATCACCGTGGCAAAATTTTTGAACGAATTCAAGCAGCGGCTGGAAAATCCGCTAAGCCTGGTATTCGAGGCTCATCAGGAGGCAGGCGTATGACTGAGCTGAATGGTATGCCGGTGGATACCGCGCGCGCGATGTACCGGCGGATGGTATTAATTCGACGCTTCGAGGATCATCTTTACGCGCTCTTCCTGCAAGGTGCAGTCCCTGGCACGCTGCATCAATATCAGGGGCAGGAGGCGGTGGCGGTGGGGGTTTGCTCGGCACTGCGTCCGGACGACGTGATCTTCAGCACCCACCGCCCCGTGGGACATTTCCTTGCGCGCGGGTGTGATGCACGCAGCATCGCTGCCGAGATCATGGGCAAAGCCACCGGCTGCGCAGGCGGTAAAGGTGGCCAGATGCACCTCACAGTTGCGTCCCTGGGAGCCATGCCCTCCAACGCCATCGTGGGTGCAAATATACCCATCGCAACCGGCGCAGCGCTGGGCTTTCAATTACGTGGACAGGATCGCGTGGCCGTGAGTTTCTTCGGCGATGGCGCTTCTAACACTGGCGCGTTTCACGAAGGCATCAACCTCGCAGCAGTGAAAGGTGCGCCTGTCATCTTTATTTGCGAGAACAACCAATATGGCGCTTCGACCGCCATCTCTTCGATGATGCGTATCGCAGATATCGCCGACAGGGCTGCAGCATACGGCATTCCTGGGCGCGTAGTGGATGGGATGGATGCAATTGCCGTTTATCAAGCAGCCCTGGAGGCTGTAATTAGAGCCCGGCAAGGCAACGGACCGACGTTACTGGAGTACAAGACCTACCGGTATGCTGGCCATTCTCGTGGCGATCCAGGCGGATACCGGTCGCCCAAGGAAGTAAAGCTCTGGCGGGCTCGCGACCCAATTCCGCATATGCGGGCAATACTACTCAAGGATTTCGGATCGACTGAGCAAGACGTGAAGTCCATTGAGGATGCATGTCAGTCAGAAGTCGAAGAAGCGGTCGAATTCGCCATCAACAGTCCGGAGCCGGGACCGGAAGAAACGTACCGGCATGTGTTTGCGGAGGGTAAATGAGCACCCGCGAAATGACCATGGTCGAGGCTCTCCGAGATGGATTGCGAGTTGCACTACGTAGCGACCCTGCGGTGTTCCTCATCGGAGAGGACCTTGGTATAAAAGGGGGGTTTGGTGGTGGTTTCACCGTCACGCTTGGGCTGGCGGAAGAATTCGGACATGCACGCGTAATGGACACGCCCATCTCCGAGATTGCCATTATCGGCGCATCCGTCGGAGCAGCGCTTGTTGGGATGCGCCCAGTGGCTGAAATGCAATATGGTGACTTCGTCTTCTGCGGCATGGATCAGTTGGTCAACCAGGCTGCGAAGATGCACTACATGAGCAACGGACAGGTCTCCGTACCACTGGTTCTGCGACTGCCGGTGGGTGCCTCGGCGCGAGGCGCACAACATTCGCAAAGTAGTGAAGCGTGGTTCATGCACACACCTGGTTTGAAGGTCGTGTGTCCTTCCAATCCAAATGACGCCAAAGGACTCCTGCTTGCCGCCATACGCGACGACAACCCGGTCGTCTTTCTGGAGCACAAATTGCTTTACGGTGGGAAAGGTGGGCGAAACGAATCATCTTCGGCCGCGCGTGTAATCGGCGTCCCAGAGGAAGACTACGAAGTTCCTCTCGGAACTGTGGCTGTCAAACGCGAGGGTAACGACTTGACAATTCTTGCCAACATGCTCATGTTGCACCGGGCAATGGAAGCAGCTGAAGAACTGGAGCGCCGAGGCATCCATGCAGAAGTGATTGACTTGCGCTGTCTCGTCCCACTGGAAATGGAACCGCTCATCGCTTCTGCAAAGAAAACGGGGCGTGTGCTGATTGTGGAAGAGGACAACCTGACCAGCGGCTGGGGTGCAGAGGTGGCTGCCAGGCTTTCAGAGGCTGCCTTCTTCTACCTGGATGCTCCCATCATCCGCGTGGCCGCGCCCGACACGCCTGCTCCAACTGCCCCTGTGCTGGAGCAGGAGTATGTTCCTTCGGTGGATCGTGTGGTCGAGGCTGCGGAGCGGATCGTGGCTGGGTAACTCATTGCGTTCATAAACACCCTTTTGAGAAGATCTAAAAACACCTTACTCCACCTTCCCACGTTGCATTAGTCTTGGCAAATTTGCGTGCACATGTTTACCTGGTTAAATATAAAAGACCTGCCTAACAGTTAAATGGCAGGTCTTTGAATATCATTAAACTTCTGATCTTAGGTATGGGCTGCTTTAAGTTTTCCTTTTTCCTTGCGAGTCTTGACCAATACATCGGTATAGTAATTATTATAGGTGCAGCAACCGACCGGGCTCTGCTGGATGAGCAGCTCAAGGCAGTTATCACAAGCTGAGCAGTAGTTGATCTCAGCCTGGCGTCCTTCGCGCAGTTTTAGCGGTAAAAGCGGATCTGCCAACGATTGCCGTCCCAGAGCCACCATATCTGTAAACCCTTTCTCAATGTTATTGGCACCGTAGGCAAGCAATGCGCTGTCTTCAGGGCTGACCGCTTGAAGTTTGCTCTTGCCCTTACCAAACACAGAATAGTTGGAACCAATAACGATGGTCTCTTTTTTCAGGTTGTCTCTGAATACTTTGGCGAAATATTGGTGCAGGTAAGCAAAGTATGGATGGTGTTTATCTGCCTGGGTGAGACTGATCGTGATCGAGGGGCTGCCTGCAGATTGAATAAAATACTGAGCACCGCGCTCTTCAAGACCTTTTATGAGATCAATCGGTTCGCTTAGATCCATAACCGGGGTTTCAGGGCCGGCAGTACCGAATCCACCGGGAAAGCCCTCCCATGCAGAAATCTTTGAACCGATTAGGAAGTTCTTATCAGGCACGGCTTTTTGAATTCGTTCATAAAGATCGAAGGCAAATTGCCGGCGATTTTCCCAAGATCCACCATATTTCCATTTGCGATCGTTGTAAGGGCGAAGGATTTGTGAACCTAAATAACCGTGGCATAATTTCATATCAATGCCGTCAGCACCGGAATCATAGGCGATCCTGGCTGCCAGGACGAATTCTGACATAATCATTTCGAATTCATCTTCGGTAAATACATCCGCAATGAATCCCGGCAAGGGTTTTACCGAGAGACGCTTTGAGAATTCCGGGTTGCTCAGTTCGCCTGAATGGGTAAGTTGGAAAACAAAGATCGTTTTCGGGTTGATCTTTTTTAAGTGACCGACGAACCTGGTTAGGGCTGGTTGGTTCTTTGGCATGATGAAAAGCTGGTTTAAACGACCACGGTTCTTATCGGTGATGGTGATCGCTTCCAGACTCACGATCCCTGCTTCGCCTTTGAACAGGTTCTCGTAGCGTCGATAAGTCAGGTCGGTAGGATCTCCTTCACCGTCCGCGTCGGTACACTCCATAGCCTGGACAAAGAAACGGTTTTCACTGGTATGCGTTCCAACTTTGATCGGTGAAAGTAAAATTTCTTCCTTATCCATTCGATTTTGACTCCTGTTCATGAATAATTTGCTTAAATCAATACCCGTTCACTGATTTCGGGCGAAACAAAGATCTTGAACAAAGTCAGGTCTGTTCTCAACTCGTGCAGGGCCCACTCAAGATCTTCTAAAGGGACCTTCATGGAGAACAACGGCTTTGGGTCGATCCGGTCGTTGGAGATAAGCGTCATAGCATCCGACCAGTCTGCACCGACACCTGCGCAGGATCCCGTGATTTTCTTCTCTCCCAGTACAAACTCAAATGGCCGGATCTCCATTTTATCGGTTTCACCTGCGACGCCAAATGCTGAGAGTTTGCCACCACGTCTTAGCATGGCAAATGCCTGTTCATATGTCTTCACAGAACCGACCGCTTCAATGGCGTTGTCAGCTCCCCGGCCTCCGGTTAGTTTCATTACCTCCGCCACGGGATCTGCAACATCGTCAATGTGAATGACATGATCTGCACCCATGTCTTTGGCGATTCGTAATCTCTTGCGGTTATCTCCGAAAATGATGACTGGTGCACATCCACGCAGGACCGCCATCCGTGCGTGTAAGACACCCAGGCCACAGCCAACGATTACCACGCTGCTTCCAAGACGTGCATCCATGGCTTTGGCAGCGTGAATAACGCAGGAGACAGGTTCAATGAATGCTCCCTCTTCGAAGCTTAATTTCTCTGGGAGGATATGCACTTGTGCAGCCGGTGCCTTGACATATTCCGCAAAGGTCCCATTCGTGTGGATGCCAAGCTGTGTAAAACTATCGCAGAGCAGCTTTTCACCGCGAATGCAGTAAAAGCAGGTTCCGCAGCTCATGTTGATATCGGCTGTGACCCTGTCGCCCTCTTTCAAACCCCTGGTTTTTTTACCGAGTTTGGCAATCACTCCTGAAAATTCATGACCGGCAATCATTGGGAGTTTGTCAGCGGAATACCAGCCGTTATAGATGCTCCAGTCCGTTCCGCAGATCCCTGTGTATTTAATCTTGATGAGAACTTCATTCTCGCCGATCTTGGGCACCGGCACTTCTTTTACCTTGATGACGCCTACTTTTTCAAAGACAGCCGCTTTCATCATGTTGGCCATGGAATCTACTCCTTATTAATTAGTGATATTCCGTTAAACAGAACTTGATTGTGGTCCCAATTGGGTTTTGAAATTGGATAGGTATTATTACGCACTTGAAAAGATGCTATCTTGGCAGAGACTCATCATCAACTTTGGCCGCTATTTGAATCGTTCATCCAAGTCAAAGGCTTTCGGTTTTGAAGCAGGTTGGATTATGAGTACTTGCTTTAAGTTAGCCACTGCTTTGTCCAGACCTTCTTCCACCGACATATATGAATCTTCATGTTCAATGCTGACGATATCATCGTATCCAATCGACCGCATCACGCTGAATAGATCCGCCCAAACCTTCAGGTCGTGACCGAAACCGACAGTTCGGAACTGCCAAGCACGTCCGAACACGGTGGAAAAGCTTTGCATATCCGTCACACCATAAAGCGATACAAAATTGGGATCGATCGCGGCATCTTTGGCGTGGAAGTAAAAAAAGCAGTTTTCCTTCCCGAGATAGCGCGCAGCTTGGGCTGGATCGATTCCCTGCCACCACATGTGGCTCGGGTCAAGGTTCGCCCCCAGCGCAGCGCATCCAGTTTCTTTTCGCATGCGGATTGCAGTGGCTGGCGAGTGAACTGAATACCCACCGTGCATCTCCATCGCAATCTTTACACCTTTATCCTCGGCATATTTACCCATTTTCTTCCAATATGGGACCAGTTTTTTCTCCCACTGCCACTCGACCACGGTTTGAAAATCTTCCGGGAATGGTGAAACCGGCCAGTTTGGGTAAAGAGAATTCTCGCAATCACCAGGGCAACCCGAAAAGGTTACGATCCGCTCGACCCCAATAAGGGAGGCAAGTTCGATCGAATCCTTGATGTCCTGATGATAGCTTAGGGCCAGGTGCTTTTGTGGGTGAACGGGGTTGCCATGGCAACTCAGGCTGGAGATCTCCATATCTCGGCTTTGGAATAGCTCCAGGAATTTTTCTCTGGCAGAATGATCTTTTAGCAACTTTGCAGGATCGCAGTGATCCTTTCCGACGAATCCTCCAGATCCAATCTCAGCGTGACTTATCCCTTTGGATTTGAAAATGTCAAGGACTTCTGAAAGCGGGCGATCTTTATATAGAACGGTAAATGCAGAAAGTTTCATGGAGGAAGCCTCTATTTAATTCGTCAAAACAATATTAATATGGATGGAAAGTATTATCCGGAAAAAAACAATGAATGACCGATTGGTTTTGTTTATGTATTTATTATATCATTTAGCTTCTAAATGCCGCTCTTATGTTATGATACAGTCATAATTGGTCAATTATTCATTGGCGATTACCAAAATGGATAAAATGTTCAGTATTGAAAGAAAATCCGAGATCTTGAAGATCATGAAGCAAAAGGGAAGAATAGGGGTGAACGAGTTGTCCACCCTTTTTAACTCTTCCCGTGAGACAATCCGGCGCGATCTGCACGAAATGGAGGAGAAAGGCCTTCTCAAACGGACTCACGGAGGTGCTGTTTTAGACAGCATTTACTCCTCGACATCGCCTGAATTTCCCGTTGGTGTGCGCGAGATCCAGATGTTCAAGGAAAAGGACGCCATTTGCAAATCCGCCGCATCGTTCATCGAGAATGGCGACAGCATTTTCGTGGATAACAGTTCCACCAGCCTTTATTTGATCCAGTATATCCCTGAAGATTTTCAGATCACACTTATCACCAACTCCATCAAAATGCTTCTGGAATCGATGGAGTCGAAGCATGCCAATCTTATGGTTATATGTCTGGGCGGATTTTTTAACGGAAGTAATTTATCCACCTACGGTTCGATTTCGCAGAAAAATGCTGCTGATTTCTACCCCAACAAGTCCTTCATGTCCTGCGCCGGAATACGCCTCCCCGACCAATTGACAGATTCAAGCATTCTGGAGGTGGATACCAAACGCCTAATGATTGAACGATCACAGGAGGTGTTCATCCTGGTGGATCACACCAAGTTTGACCGATCAGGTCCTTTTTTTCTTTCCAATTATTCATCAATTGATTATTTAATTACCGATCCAAAAGCTTACCCCAAAAATATTGCTCAGCTTGAAAAAGCTGGGGTAAAAGTCATAAAGACTCAATAAAGTTGAATTATTTCAATTTTTTAAGGAAGAGAATCCTTGATCTTTACCGTAACTTTGAACCCTGCAATAGATAAAATACTTTTCCTGGATGAATTCCAAAGATCCCGGACAAATCGGCTTAATCAAACACTTGAAACGATTGGCGGAAAAGGCACTCACGTATCCATCAACCTGAAACTTCTGGGTGTGCAAAGCATAGCGTTGGGAATCGCATTGGGGGAAACTGGAAAAAAGATCGTAAAAATGCTGGAGGGATGGGGCGTACAGGTGCAATTTCTGCACTTTAACCTGCCGGGGATGGAATCCCGCACGAATTATGAAATTGTGGAGAATTCGGGAAACATCTGCACTATGATTACCGAAAGAGGTCCTACCCTGCCTGCAACCATTTCTGACGACCTTCTAAAACAGATCGGGGGATTGGTTCAAGCGGGGGATATGCTTATCCTTACCGGGGACGCCAGCAACGTCGAGGACACTACCATTTACTCCAAGTTGACCCGGATGGCGAAGGAACTGGGAATTAAAGTTTTCCTGGATGCCAGCGGACAGTATCTCAAGGATGGGTTAAATTCAAGTCCATTTCTAATCAAACCAAATTTTGAAGAACTATGTTTTATCGCGGGCAGGGATTTGAATACAGAATCTGAAATAGTAACCACCCTGCGAAGTCTGGATGGATTCAACATCCCCATGATCGCCATGACCTGGAGCAGGAATGGCGCCATTGTCAAGAATGGCCGGGATTTTTACCGTGTGAATCCAATCAAAGTGGAGACAGTTAATGAGAGCGGATGTGGAGATGCTTTCCTCTCTGCAATCATCGCGGGGATTGAAAAAAACATGCTCATCGAAGAAACGCTCAAGGTTGCGGCTGCAGTCGCCGCCGCAGCAGCAGAGTCCGAGAGCACAGCCGGATTTAATCCAATCCGCGCGATGGAACTAAAAAAACTGGCTGTTGTTGCCAAAATCCAATGATGCATTCATTCCTGGAAAGGAGAATTATCCGTTGAAAGAACTTCAGTATTTGGAAACAAGAATTCAGATGAAAAAGATTGCAAAGGCAATGTGGGACCGGAAATTGACGAACGCTGCCGGAGGTAACTTTGCGGTGAGAGTGGTTGAAGATCGGATCCTCATATCCCCCTCCATGATGAGCGAATTTGGCATGTGTGATCTCGATGTTGAAGAATTTCTTTTAATTGATTACCAGGGGAATGTACTCGAAGGAACTGGCAAGCTTTCTCGTGAGACTGAGATGCACATCCTGCTTCTTTCAAGATTCGATTACATCAAATGCACGATCCATGCTCACCCTCAATTCTGCATGGTGTTCGCTTCCCAGAGCAAACCCATCAAGACGGTGACAGAAGCCACTGTCAAACGCGGTGAATATTTCGGGGTCATTGAGCAGGCTGCTGCGTATTCAAAACAATTGGCAGAAAATGTTTATGAATATTTTGATGAGCGAAGAGAACTGGCGGAAAAGATCGGTCTCGGGTGCATCATTCCTATGCACGGTGTGGTTGTTTCAGGTGATTGTTTAATGTCCGCATTCAGCTGTCTTGAGCGGATGGAAACGGACGCAATCTGCAATATTTTTAAAAACTTCATCTAGGATTGCCATGAAAGCACTTGCATTTGACCTGGGTGGAAGCAGCGGAAAGTTTTTGTCAGGCAGCTTTGATGGGAAAATATTAGAGGTCAAGGAAATCTACAGGTTCAATAATGAACCTGTAGAGAATGACGGTCATTTATTCTGGGATATCCCCAGGATCTACTCAAACCTTCTGGATGGGTTGAGAAAGTCCGCTCCGGAAAATATTACCAGCTTTGGGATGGACTCCTTTTGTAATGATTACGGTCTCCTTGACGCAAGCGGGGATTTGATTTCTCAAGTGTATATGTACCGCGACCACCGAACCGATAGGGTACTCGAATGGATGGATCACCTCTTCCCGCCGAAAGAATTGTTCAAGCGCACGGGATGTCAGCGGGCGCGATTTAGTACCCTTGTCCAACTGGCTGCACAGACCAATGCATCCGATCATAATCTTCTTGAAAATGCGAAAAGCCTCCTTTTCGTTCCAGATTTACTTAATTATTTTCTTTGTGGTGAAAAGGCAGCCGAATATACGATCGCATCAGTGTCACAAGTCTATAATCGAAGAGATAAACGCTGGGACGAAAAAATCATCCGCTCCTTTGACATTCCAGAAGGGATCTTTCCGACCGTGATCCCATCTGCATCAACTCTAGGTAAAGCCAAATCAGAAATCCTCGCCCGAACCGGGATAAAACCTTTTTCGATCTGTGCGGTGGGGCACCATGATACGGCTTCGGCAGTGGCGGCAGTACCCAGCCTGGAAGACCATTTTGTCTATATTAGCAGCGGGACCTGGTCTCTTATGGGTACAGAAACCGATGAAATGATCACCTCTGATCCCGCATTTCGAGGCAACTTTGCGAACGAAGGCGGCGTCGGGGACAGGAACAGATTCATTAAAAATATTATGGGATTGTGGCTCATTCAGGAATGCAAGCGTCAGTTTGAATCGCTGGGAATCGCGCTAACTTTTGAAGAGATGGATTTGGAAGCGGAAAAAGCCATTCCTTTCCGGTCGATCATCAATCCAGATGATGCACTCTTTTTCGATCGCGGCGACATGCTCGGTAAGATTAGGTCCAAGTGCCAGGATTGGAAACAACCCATCCCCGAAACTGTGGGCGAGGTCACCCGTTGCATAAAAGAAAGCCTGGCACTCGCATATCGCGCAACCCTAGAAAAACTGGAAGAAATAACGGAGGTAAAAATACCCTGTGTCCATATCATCGGGGGCGGATCAAGAAGTGCACTTATGAACCAGTTTGCAGCATCTGCTATGAAGAGATCTGTTTACGCGGGACCCTTTGAAGCAGCTGCCATTGGCAATCTTTGCACCCAGTTCATTTCAGGAGGGGAAATTAAAGATCTGGGTGAAGCAAGGCGAGTGGTCCGCACATCTTTTCCTATTCGCGAGTTTGTACCGGAAATGGAGTCATACTGGGATGAAGCCTACCAAAGATTCTTGTTGATCAAGAATGATAAGATTCAATAAATTGACATTCTTTGGTTCGCATCTCTCAGCGTGACCCTTATAACATTTTCGCTTTGTCTTATAACTGCCTAAATAAATCGCAACCCTGAGGTGAATAATTCAGGGTTGCGATAATCATATACAAATGTTTCCCGGGAAACCAGACAATACTCTTTATCCTTCCATAATCGGCATTATCTTATTATGTTTTAATTATCTCAATATCATAAACCAAGACTTTCGCCCATTTTTTTGAATTCATATCGACGAATGCCAGGTGGATTGGATCAGCCTGGTATAGATTGTGATCAGCAGTATCATTGAATAACAGTGTGAGACCGTAAGAATAAGTATTATCAACGACAGCTCGATTTGTATTGGCTGGTTTCCCGTAATAACCGCTTTTAACCATCGGGGTCTTCACAAGAGTTTCCAACCCTTCTTCAAATTCACGAAGAGCGGAATTTGATAATTTTTCTTCCAGCCAAAAAAACACATTGTGACTGTGCATGTTTCCTTCCTTTTGAGAATCAAGAGTAGATATAGATATTACTTAAGTTTTAACATTAGAAATATACTACCCAACCACATAAATTGGCTAAGTGCGCTTCTCTTTTAGCAACCCTTCTTCTTTGCGGACTGCCTTGAAAGCTTCAATATATGGTTTATTGTAGGTGCAACACCCTACATTCTTTTGGCGAATGAGAAGCTCAATGCAGTGATCATCCGCAGTACACCACTTGACTTCATTTTCCCTTCCTTCCATGAGTTTCACTGGGGTGAAGGGATCTGCGAGAGATTGCCTGCCCAATGCAACCATGTCAACAACACCATCGCGTATGTTTTTATCACCCCAATACAGCAATGAATTTTTCTCTTGTTCCACCGCATGAAGCTCATTTTTCCCATCCCGGAAAATGGAATAAGCGGACCCAATCACAACCGTCCCGGGCTTTAAGTTGTCTTTGAGCAGCTTGGAGAAAGTGTGGTGAAGATATGCATAATCTGGAATTTTCTTGTCCGGCTGAGAGAGTGCCAGGGTTATGGATGGACTTCCTGCAGATTGCAGGATATAGGCTGCCCCGCGCTCCTCAATCCCTTTTACCAGAGCGATAGATTCAGTCAAGTCCATGACGGAAGAATCCGGCCCTGCAGAGCCGCACCCACCAGGGAATCCTTCCCAGACCGAAACTTTGGATCCGATCAGGAAATCTGGGTCATTAATTTCCCGGACGATTCTTTCTGTTAATTCAAAGGCGAACCTGCTGCGATTTTCCCAGCTGCCGCCATATTTCCATTTACGGTCATTGTATGGACGGAGGATCTGCGAGCCAAGATAACCATGTGATAATTTTAAATCAATGCCATCTGCTCCAGCACTATGGCAGATTTTTGCAGCCTGAACAAACTCATCCATGATGCGCTCAATGTCTTCCTCGTAAAGAAGGTCACCTCCAAATCCGGGAAGAGGCTTTACGCATACGCGCTTGGAAAAGGCCGGGTGGCTCAATTCCCCTGAATGAGTAAGCTGGAATATTAGGAGGGTCTTATCATTTACTTTTCGTAAGGAAGATACAAATTTTGTCAATGCTGGTTCATTATGCGGCATGATGCTCAACTGCGATTCGCGGCCGCGATTTTCATAAGTAATAGTGATCGCTTCCAGATCGATCAACCCTGCCTTTCCGTTGAATAGATTGGAATAGCGCTCATACGTCCTCTCGGTAGGGTTCCCTTCTTTGTCAGAATCGCAGCATTCCATCGCGTTGATTACCAGCCGATTAGCGGCTGTCTTGTTCCCGATCTTGATTGGTGTAAATAAGGCATTTTGATTGGACATTTTTTCTCCTTGGAGGTTAGGCGCTGGATAGAAAGGGTGTTGCGGATCGTAATAACCGACTCCACCATTAATAATTCTATAATACTTTTTCGTGCGGGACAACCCAAGCATAGTATCATTAGAATACTAGGTAAATACTAGTATAATTGCGCTTCCCGATCCGTCTTCAAAAAACACACAATACCAAAACTTAATCTTTACTGATCCCAAAAAGGTAGGAACCCATGAAAACGGTAAGTGGCATTCAAAGGGAAAATCGAACTCCATCTCCCCAAAGTGACCTGGTCGATGCTGATCTACTTACTTCTATTAGGTGGGTCTCCAATCCCATTATTCGTCTTGACCCAAGTGCTGAAATTGTTGGGGATATTTTACAAAGTAAAAATCTATTGCTCTCCACATTAAATTGTATCCAGGACGGGGTGAGCATTTTGGATACAGATTTAAACGTAAGATACGTAAATATCTCGATGAAGTATTGGTATTCCACTGTTGACGATTTTATCGGTAAAAAGTGTTACCTGGTTTACCATAACCGAGCCCAGCCATGTGACAACTGTCCCATACTGAATACAATAAGAAGTAAAGTACCTCATATCGGCATTGTCAAATATTCCCAGGCTGACCAGGATATTGGCTGGCAGCAATTATTTGCCATCCCGATATTGGATGTGGATGATGATCTGGTGGGAGTATTGGAATACGTGCGTGATATTACATACCAATATAAACTGGAGAAGGATCTTAACCGGATCATGGAACAATATCAATCACTGGAAAAACGAAATGCAGCCATTTCCCAGCTATTGGCTCAACGGAAACTGGAACGTGAGCAATTTGAGGATACGATCACCCAAAACTTTGAGAAAGTCATTAAACCATCCCTCGACTACTTGAAGACAACAACGGATGTTAATGAAGTCAATTTTGTTGAAACGTTGATAGAAGAGATCGTCTACCCGATTACCAAAAAAAGGTCGTCCATTCTTGATATACTGACCACTCGAGAAATGCGAATTGCTTATTTGATCAAGGAAGGAAAATCAAGTAGGGAGATAGCTAAAACCCTGGTGGTATCCAAAAAAACCATAGACTTTCATCGGGCAAATATCAGAAAAAAACTGGGTCTGAAAACCGAAACCGGCGAGCGAACAAACCTGATGACATACCTGATTTCTCACCCATGACCAAATGAAACGATAATTTGATCTGTTGCATGGCTCGAAAAAAATTGTACAGACCCATGTACAATAAAGTGCATCTACCAATATCCTGCATACATCGACGCAGCCGCGCAGTACGGCATTCACTGGAGACCTTATTGAATAATCACACCCCTCCGTCGTTCAACCCGCTTACCGCAACCATCGCCTACTACGCTACTTTCATTACTCTGGGCGCGACCATGGCTTTAAGTGGACCAGCGTTGCCCTGGCTGGCTGGGCACACTTCCAGCCGTCTCGATCAAATCAGCATCATTTTCATTGCCAGCTCACTGGGGTATATGGCCGGCTCACAGCTCGGTGGACGGGCTTATGACTGTTTCCCGGGGCATCGCATCCAAGCAATGGCTCTGCTGTTGATTTCCTTGAGCGCCGCCCTCGTACCAATCCTGCACTCGCTCTGGTTCCTGGTGGTAATTCTTTTTCTGCTGGGGACCTTCCAGGGTGCTCTGGATGTAGGTTGTAATACCCTGCTGACATGGATCCACGGAGAAAAAGTGGGACCTTTCATGAACGGTTTGCATTCCTTTTTTGGGGTAGGTTCCTTTCTCGCCCCGTTGCTCTTTGCACGTGTGGTCATGGCCTCTAATGAAATTTACTGGGCATATTGGATCTTCTCCTTGTTGACTGTGCCGTTGGCAGCCTGGTTCTGGTTCCTGCCTAGTCCGCCGATCCGGGGGAGAGTGGACAGCACATCCGGCCGGAAACCGATCAATGGACTTTTCCCCATATTTGTCTTGTTCTTTGTATTTTCAGTCGGGGTGGAACTTGGTTATGGAAACTGGATCTATACGTTTTCCTCGCGCTTGCACCTGGCAACTGAGACTGGAGCTGCTTATTTAACCTCGGGATTTTGGGGCGCTTTCACGATCAGCAGGATGCTTGGCATTGTGTTCTCTTCCCGCTTCCGCCCACAAACCATCCTGGTGGCTGACCTGACCGGGTGCCTGATTGCCTTTACGATCCTCTTGGTGTGGCCTGCATCCACTGCGGCGCTCTGGGCAGGTACTATTTTGATGGGTCTTTCCATCGCTTCCGTCTTTGCCACCGGCATGGCTTTCGCCGAGCAGCGCTTGAGGCTGACTGGAAACATGACAGGCTGGATCCTGGTTGGCGGTGGTTTTGGCGGCATGATCTTCCCCTGGTTGATCGGCCAGCTCTTCGAACGAATTAGCCCGCACATCACCATGCCAGTCCTGCTTGCCAGCAACCTGGTTGCATTTGGCTTGCTGCTGGCCTTGATCCTTCCCCAACAGAACAAAGTGGCAGTCAAAACTTCCGGTTGAGACAAACATCGATTTTATTAATAATACGGTTTGTCTTATAAAAAATCCCCGATTGGGGATTTTTTGAAAAGGTGGGCCCGGATGGAGTCGAACCATCGACCAAGCGATTATGAGTCGCCTGCGCTAACCACTGCGCCACGGGCCCGCGCACGGGATTATAGCATGCTAGTATCCCATCATCGGTGACGAAATTATTATACCGATATTAATAATGAATTGAATGGAAAATACCAGGATTGGTATACCCAACAAAACTTTTCGAGCTAATGGGCTTGCCAGGAATTTCGGGGTTGAAATATTCGAAAATATTTCTCCAGCTGATGGGAAAAGGAGAGCTCCCAGAAAGAGCGGCAGCATGAGGGGAAGCATATATTGAAAGGCTTTCATCGCTGTGAAAGTAAATAGAAAAATTACCACCACCACGCACCATGCCAAGACCAGCCGGTTGAGAGTTTTCTGTGAGCCCCAAATAGAACCGATCAGAAGTGAGATGACCGCGAACAAAAAGAAGAACGGCTTCATGAAATAGTACCCAAAGAATTTCAGCCAATTGGATATACCTGTTGCGTATGCTCCGGTTGGATCAGGCTCATTGTATCCATGCAAAAGGGAGTTTTGTTGTGTGGCCCAACCTTGCAGAGCCCCATTCCTGATATAGGGAGCCAAAAGCCCAGGACTGGTAATGACAATCGTTCCCATCATTACCAGGATGAACTCCAATCCCGATATCAGGGCAATTTTTAGGCTTATCTTTTTTTGCATGACTCCAGCCAGCAGGTATCCACCAATTGCCAGCACAAAGAACAAGCCCCAAAGTTTGATAGCAGTTGCCAGACCGCAAGTCACCGCTGCTAAGAAAAACATTCGCCCGAATTTCAAACGATCTTTTTCCAGGAAAAAGAGGGTTAATAAAATCAACAGGATAATAATGCTGTCAGGATGCCAAAACCGATAATTGAATTTCACCACGCCTGGCACAAGAGCCATGAACACAAATGCTGCGACCGAGTGCCACAAAGATTTATATCAATTCGCCAAATATATAAGCAGTAAAATTGACAGCACCATTGGCAAAACACTAACAAACTGTCGCAACAGGAAAATGTTCAACTGGATGTTGCTCGTAAAATCATTTCCCATGACCAGCCGTGGAACTAAAAGTACCGCTGCTGAAATTGGCAGGTAGGGGTATCCGTACCACCAAGGCCAGCTTTCCACAACCACATGAACCATATCCGAAAAATTTCCCTGCCAAACCAATACCCTGGCAACGTCCGGATAAATAATGGTTTCATCAGAATGAGTATAAAACCTGCCCTCGGAGTCCAATTTGTAATTGGATGGCATGAATCCAATAAAATAAACCAGGCTCATTAATACCAACACAACAAATGTTTTCTGCTGTACGGGGATCCACTCTTTCCACTTCCATTTCAACCAGGCAATCATTGTCAACCGCCGGGCGTACTCTGAAGCGTAAACCAACCTAAGGACCAACCAACCCAGAAAACTCGTAATCGCTGCCCACGCAAGGATAGGGCGCATTGGGACGGGAATCGCAAGGTAGGTCAGGAGAAAGCATTCGGCCAGGAATATTGTGAGGAGGATCAGAATCCCCTGGACCAGGAATAATCTATTTTTTATGCCAAGGAGTAGACCGTCCAAAATGGCGAAAATGGTTGGCGCAAAATTATCTCTTTGGATCAAAGTAATCAGAAAGCCAATAAGAGCAACCTGGACGATTCCGCTGAGGACTGTCAAGGCCACGCGCAGTAAGCCATAATTAACGATCTGCCCCCTGCCCGAATCAAATTGCATATGCCACAGGAGGTAGTTCGCTGCAAGTCCTACGAGAATTATTATTATCGAAGGGAAAATGAGAAATGATCGTTTCATACTAGAAATTGTAGGAAGCAATCGTATCGATGACCCGTTCCTGTTCATCCTTGCTTAAAATATTGTAAAAAGGCAGGCGCAATAGTTGATCGCTGACCCGTTCAGTAACGGGGCAATCCCCCTGCTTGCCACCAAAGCGAGTACCCATTGTGGAAAGATGGAGCGGCAAATAATGAAAGACGCTATTGATGTTGTTCTTTTTAAGGTGCGCGATTAATCCCTGGCGCAATTCGAGGCTCGGCATCAAAAGGTAGAACATGTGATAAGCCTGCTGACAGGTCTCCGGCACATACGGCAACTGCACTTCATGGGCAGAGGCCCACTTTTTCAAACCTTTAAAATATGTTTCCCAGATCTGGCTACGCTGAGTCTGAATTGTCTCCCGGTTTTCTAATTGGGCAAAAAGGAAAGCCGCAAGAATGTCGGACGGAAGGTAACTTGAGCCGAGGTCCACCCAGGTGTACTTGTCCACCTGCCCTCGGAAGAAACGGCTGCGATTGGTTCCCTTCTCGCGGATTATTTCAGCACGTTCGATGTAATTGGTGTCATTAATTACCAATGCCCCGCCCTCTCCGCAGGTAAAATTCTTGGTCTCATGGAAGGATTGAGATGCCAATGCTCCAAATGTCCCCAATAGTTTCCCTTTGTACCTACCAAGCAAGCCGTGGGCATTATCTTCTAACACGGTCACCCGATGCCGGGCTGCTATTTCGAGAATGGTATCCATCTCACAACCCACCCCGGCATAATGCACTACCACCAGGGCGCGGGTACGCGGAGTGAATGCTGCCTCAAGAAGCGCTTCATCAAGATTAAGGGTGTCAGGTCTGATATCCAGAAAGACTGGCAAGGCGCCGCGCAAGACGAAAGCATTCGCCGTTGACACAAAGGTAAAGGAAGGGAAGATGACTTCATCACCTGGCTGGATATCCAGGAGAAGAGCCATCATTTCCAGGGCATGAGTACAGGAAGTGGTGAGCAGGACCTTCGGCGCCCCCAATTCCGCTTCGAGTAATGAACTGACCTTTTTAGTGAATGGACCATCCCCCGAAATGTGCGCATCATGTACCGCCTCGGAGATGTACTCGAGTTCCCTGCCCATCATGGCGAGGCGATTGAAATCGATATAATCCATATCAATCCTTGCGAACGATCAAGGTAAAGTCATATAAATGGTAGTCGTGAAGGACAGCTACATTCTTGCTGAAGGAACGCTTGCAGTAATCGAAGAGAAAACAAGGATCGGCATAATACAAATCCGGGCGCATCCGATCTTTATCGGAATACATAGTCAGGAAGTTGCTGGCGAACCCTTTTCGACTTAACGAATTAAATTGCTGGAGGATGCTGACCACATAATCCGTCCAGTCTTTCGTCGATAGTTCGCCGCGCATGTTAAAGGTGCCACTGGCAACGGTGTAATCCACTTCGACCAATTTTTCCGACTCAAATAGATACACCTGTCCGGGTTTCCCGTCATGAGACTGACAAGCCAATTTTATTGCACTCTCTAAAATATCAAACCCAAAATACTCTGTCTCATATCCTTTATCGGTCAAATAATCTGCCAACGCTCCATACCCGCAGCCGTAATCCAAGATTGAAAATTTCCTGCCTTCCATCAATTTTAGCAATTGATCGAAACGCACGCATTGCGCTGACTCAGAATTCCAATCTGCGCCCCGTGGGGAAGCACCGTGCGCGCGCAAACGCTCGTCGAAATAGTTTTTCACCCGTTCCAGATCGGGGACGTCAGTCATGCATCACCTGTAATATATCGAAGTGCATCCGGTCCGGTCATAAAAAGTAAATCAAGGATGCTGAGTTGAGGGTCAAATGGCGGATAGAGCTGTGGGTATTCCGGATAATTGTATCCCATATATTCGAGACGGATGCCTGCTTGAGCGAATTTTTCCGGTTCGATATAATCCTGGGCCGAGGGACCGCTTATATAGTGATCCGCACCGATCGCCTCAAGCACGGAGATCAACCGGTCGGTTTTTGAACCCACCGTTTGGAGACTGGAAGCGCGCAAGAAGCGGGTATTTTGGATTCCCAGTTGCTGCGCCAGGGCAACGGTAAGGTCAATGGTGAAATCGGCAAGCAGTTCATCATGTCGCTGATAAAAATCTTGCATCACATATGCATATTTTTGATAAAAGGGTGATTTACTATAAGAAACTTGAAGCAAGTTCCTGTGGTCTTCATTCCAGGGTGAATCCCATGAAATACGAATCTGGTTGATCGGGATGTGTTCAGTTTGGGCGCCCCTGCTGTGGACGGGAATCGTCAACCACTGTTTCCCCAGTGGAGTCTTGATCTGGTTGCGATTCCGCCAACCTCGCTTGTCGTACTGCACATCGTCATAAAAAACAAATACGTCGGCGCGGTAAATCTGGTCAAAAAACCCGCGCCAGGGGATATATGACGGCTGGAGGATGACTGCCTTCACGGAACCGTTTCACCGATCTGAGCGGTAATGACATAGGGAGGCCGGTCCATAATGCGCTCAAACATGCGTGCAAGGTATTCACCCATGATCCCCAGGGCAAACAACTGTGCGCCTCCAAATATCGAAATCAAGGATGCAAGAAATGGAAACCCCGGCAAACTGCCGGCGATAAAATAAATGATGATCACGTAAACAAAAACTCCCAATCCAAACAATGTCATCAGGAATCCGATCCAGCTTGCGAGACGGAGAGGCGCGGTACTGTACCCGGTCAAAATAAGCAGAGCCGCCCGAACCAGCATAATGAAATGGTAGTTTGAACGCCTTTCGGGGGTTTCGATATCAATCAGCACCGAAGTAAACCGTGTTGTCCCCCATGAAAGTAAAACATCCAGTGTGAGTGTGGGACTGGAGAAATTTGAAAAAGCCTGTCGCAGTTGGGTTCGGAATGCGCGGAAGGCGGAAATATTGCGTACCGACGGCACGCCCATAACGCGTGCCAATAAAACTTTGGTCATCCGGGTCAATAAGTTTCGGATAATACCCTGGGGGAGCCTGCGCGGGGCACCATAAACCACGTCATACCCCTTTTCCAACTCTGCCAGGAGGACAGGTATCTCCTCTGGTGGGTGCTGCATGTCATCATCCATGGTGATGATAATCTCATAACGAGCCTCCCGGACACCGCAGAGGGTGGCGTTGTGCTGGCCGTAATTGCGCATCAGGTTCACTCCCCGCACCTGGGGATATTTCGCTACAATTTGGTTGATGATTTCCCAACTGGCATCGGGGCTGCAATCATTAACCAGGATTATTTCATAATCTCCGCCAAGTTTAGATAGGACAGCGTCGAGCCTGATAACCAGGCCCGGCAGGGTGTCTGCGCCGCGATAAACAGGAATGACGACCGTACAATTCATGGTAAGCCTATTGTACTTCCACTTATTTTATCGCCATATGTTTTCTTCTGCCTAATAATAAAAAGGTCGGCATAAAAGCTGACCTTTTTTTTGCCTGAGCGGGCGATCGGATTCGAACCGACGATATCTTGCTTGGAGGGCAAGCGTTCTACCACTGAACTACGCCCGCGATGGACTGTTATTCTACCGTGAGGGACGCAGACGGTCAACCCGTTATTTCACCATTTTCGCCATATTTGCCCGCAATTCATCCACTGCCAGAAGGTACAACCGCTGCGCCTCGGCTTTTGCCGAGACAATTTGCTCGGGATTTGGGTCAGCTAAAAAGTCCAGGACTTCAAGTTGGAGTTCCTTAGTAAATCCCACCGCGGCTTGGGCAGTGCGGACCCGTCTTGCCCACCCATTGGACCGACCATATGAAGCGAGGTTACCTTGGATCCGTTTCTTCTCCAGGTTTACCTTGGGATGGGAAAATACCACCCCACCCTGGACCAAACCCAAGATCTCTACTCGATCTGGGAGAGCATTTGCGATTTTCTTAATTACTTCCTGATTCCATTGGAGCCATTGATCATCGGGACCAGGAGATTGGGTTTTCTCCTCGCTCCGCTTTCGCCCCAGGTTATCCCTGGTTGTTACTATCTGCGTCCAGATTCCCTCCTGTTTGACCATGGTTCCGGGCCAATTCACAGTTCTGAAGAGCCAAATCCCCGATGACCCAACCACGATAATTTTAGAATCAGAGAAAGACCGGAAAGAATAATCGTCCGGAAGGGAGCGCGAAAGAAAAGATTGAAACTCCGTTCCCCCATCCCGGGCAGATTTTTCCGATCCAAGTTCCTGGGTTGAGAGGCTCTCCCACCAGCGCCCTTCCAGGTCCACCAAAAGACCATCAGCCTGCTGTGGGACCGGCTTGCCTTTCACCATCTCACGAATATATTGCCGACCAGCAACTGCCAACGTGACCAGAATTATCAACACCAGGAGCACCCAATAGACGATGACGCAGGCAACATCCCTAAAATAAAAGGATGTGAGGCAAAGTATGATTATAGAAAGTGGAGCAGCCGCAACCAAGGCAAAAAAGACCCGGCGCTTCTTTTGCCATTCGGTCAATTCCCTGCGATACTGCAGTTTATGACCCACCCTTACCGCCCGGCCAAACTCAGCCGTCAGTTTTGTTTTATAGGATTGGATATCCTGGTACCCGGCAAACAGGTCGACCCATTTTCGGTCAATGCTGTGCATGGCGGGAGTATAGCCGAAAGAAGCCAGGTGGACAAGCAAATGCCCGTTTCAGGTATATAATCATTTTTCTACAAGAGAGAATTATGAAAATTCCTCGTTTTTTGTTGTTCGGTTTGGGCTTGATCCTATTTCTCGTTCAGCCAATGATCGCGTCAGCGGCTGGACAGGTTGTCCTTGTGTTGACTATTGACGGAGCCATTACTCCTGCCACACAGGAGTACCTGTCGCGCGGAATCAAAACGGCGGAACAGACCGGCGCAGAGGTGATCATATTGCAGCTTAATACTCCCGGCGGAAGTCTTGGTCCGATGCAATATATGGCCCAGGACATACGTGCAAGCAGTGTACCGGTGGTGGTTTACGTCAGCCCGAACGGTGCGTGGGCAGCCAGCGCGGGGACGGTGATCACACTGGCTGGACATGCAGCCGCCATGGCTCCTGAGACAGCAATTGGCGCAGCCAGTCCAGTCGGGTCGCAGGGCGCCGATCTTCCCACCACAGAGCAAACCAAGGTCAAGGAGGCGATGAAGGCACTGGTGCGCTCGTATACCGAAGCGCGAGGTACCGAAGCCACCGCCCTGGCCGAATCCACGATCGAGAGCGCCGTCGCCGTCTCCGCTAGCGAGGCACTGAAAGCCCACCTGGTTGATTTCATTGCCAGTGACATGAACGACCTGCTTAACCAGTTGGACGGGTATACCGTACAGATGTCCACCAGTCCGCGTACGCTGCACACCGCCGGATTGGTAACACAACCCTTGGAAATGTCGTTGATCGAAAACCTGCTCCAGCTATTGGTTGATCCGAATTTTGTATTCATTTTACTCAGCATTGGGGTACAGGCCATCCTGATTGAACTCTCCAGCCCAGGAGGCTGGGTGGCTGGTTTCTTTGGTGTGGTTTGCCTGGCGCTGGCAGCTTACGGGCTGGGCGTCCTGCCGGTCAACTGGTTTGGGCTGGCATTCCTGATCATTGCTTTTGTCTTATTTATAGTTGACATCAAAGCTGCCACCCACGGCGGGTTAACTGCCGCGGGAATCGGGTCGTTTATCGTGGGAGCGCTGGTGTTATTCAACAGCCCGGGAACGCCCCAATTCCAGAAGGTATCACCCACGCTGGTGGTTTTGGTTGCAATTATCATCGGTATCAGTTTCGCCATCATCGTCGGCTTCGCACTTCGGGCACAGAAGAGACCGGTCATCACCGGGCAGGAAGGCATGCGCGGCCAGACTGGAATCGCCCGAACCGATATCGACCCGATGGGGCAAGTCCAATCGGGGGCTGAGTTATGGACGGCCGAACTGGCAGAAGGTCAAGGCAGAATCCTGCAGGGAGAGAAAGTGGAAGTGATTAAATTGGAGGGATTGAAGGTCATAGTTAGAAAAATGTAAATCCTGCCAGGACAGAACAACGCCCCTCATCCATATGTGATAAAATTTATATGATTTATTGGTTAATATTAGTGGTTCAAAGAGGACCTGATGCCTGTCATTCCCACCCGAGATCGAGTTAAACCTGCGTCGACAGAAAATATCCCACTCCGCCGACCGGAGTGGATCAAGGTACGCGCCCCTTCCGGGGAGACATATGAGCATTTGCAAACCCTGATGCGCTCAAAGGCACTGCATACGGTTTGCGAAGAAGCCATGTGTCCAAACATGGGAGAATGCTGGGGTACGGGGACGGCTACCTTCCTGATGCTGGGCGACGTGTGCACGCGCACCTGCGGCTTCTGCGATATCAAACACGGCCGCCCCGAAGCCGTCGACTGGATGGAACCGGAACGCGTGGCACAGGCAGTCAAGTCCATGAACCTGAAGCATGCGGTCATTACCTCGGTCAACCGCGATGAGCGCAAGGATGGTGGTGCGCCTATTTTTGCCATGGTCATCAGTCGCATCCGCGAACTGCTGCCCGGATGCTCGGTGGAAGTGCTCATCCCGGATTTCAAAGGATCGCTCGAAGCCTTGAAAATCGTGCTGGATGCCCGCCCGGAAATACTTAATCACAACGTTGAAACTGTACCGCGGTTATTCAAACAGGTCCAACCGCAGGACCATTACGAGTGGAGTGCGGCAATCCTTGCAGGTGCCAAAAAGTTGGATCCCGAAGTTCTGACCAAGTCGGGGATCATGGTAGGGCTTGGCGAGGACCTGGAGGAAGTGAAGGCCGTGATGCGCGACCAGCGCAGTTGGGAGGTGGACATCCTGACCATCGGTCAATACCTTCAGCCGTCCAAGAAGCACCTGCCGATCGCACGCTATTACACCCTGGAAGAATTCAAGGAACTGCGGGATTACGGCCGGGAAATCGGATTCAAATGGGTGGAGTCAGCACCGCTCGTCAGGTCTTCATACCATGCTGCCGAGCAAGTGCGGGCATTGAGCACCGTGCATCGGAAATTGTACGGGGAACCTGTGAAAATCATTTTGGGGTAACAGCAGGTCGCCTCCCTTTCAATTCAAAAAGGAAAAACATGAAACTTGTGACCGTTACTCAAACCTGCGGACGAGTGCCCGTGACTGTTTTCCAGCTTGGAGACCGGATCAATATGGGAAACTCAGAGGAATTTGAACAGGCAGCCAAAGGAGCTTACGCCGCCGGTGGACGTAACATGATCCTGGATCTTTCGAAGGTGCCCTCGCTCACCAGTGCCGGGATTCGGACGATCCTCGGCATCCACAAAATGCTGGCGGAAGCCAAGGATTCAGCAAAACATCTAAAGCTGGTCAACCCGATGCCAGCGGTACGCGAGGTACTCGATATTGCCGGTCTCCTCAAATTCATAGAGATCTACGGCAGCGTGGAAGAGGCAGTTACATCCTTTTAATCATTTGTTATCAGAAATCAATCGAGATGGTAAACCCCAAGACCGGTCGAAAGACTGGTTTTTTTATGGCCTGGTCAGTTGGTATGAATCCTTTAAGTCACCAACCCGGTTGTAAAACTGGAACAACAGCCCGGTCTCGGTGGCGGTGACCAGCATGGCACCATAATTCGCGTTATAACGGAACTGGGATTCCGGGAGAGGTGACTTGAAATCGTATAAGCCTCCGCCGCCCGAACCGATTGTTATGTAGGGGATGCCGTCCACAAGCAAGCGTTCGTAAAGATGGTCATGACCTGCCAGAAGGGCGTCTGCCCCCCAGGAAGCAAACGGCCACTGCATCCAGTCGGTGGAGCCGTGCATCCCGGAAGAGAACGGCGGGTAATGGGTGTAAACGATATTCCATGGTGAAGTGGAGGCAGCCAACCCTTGTTTTAACCAATCTGCTTGCCGCGAACCTGCATTTATGCCGTCCGGTTCGTGCTCATCACTGTCGAGGGCGAAGAAATGGAGTGGTCCCCAGGTAAAATCGTAATAACGCTCGTTGCCAGGCAGGGAGAAATAATCCAGGTACGGTTGTGCGTTCGTGGTGTACCAGTCGTGATTCCCCAGCGTTGGGAAAAAGAGGTTCTTGTCCGCACCGGAGCCAAAAGACCCGACATAAGGATAAATATAGGTGTGGAAGTACTTCCCAATATTGGCATCAATCGTACTTGCGGCACCATCGGGATAATTATTATCGCCGGTGGTAATGATGAAATCGGGATTCCAACTTAACATGAGGGCAGCCACATCCGCTTCGGCGGAATTGTCCATGCCAAAATCGCCGATGACCGCGAATTTAACCGAAGTCGCCTGAGGTGTAAGCGTTGGTGCTTGCGTTTCGGTGGGCAGGGACGTGCCGGTGGGCACAACAGTCTTGGAAGGCTGTGCAGTGAAGGTGGGGGGGACTACCGTTGCAGGAATCGGTTGGAGCGTGGGAGTGGGAGACCGGACTCCACAAGCCGCCAGAAATATGACAAGCCCCGCCAGATAATAAACAGTGCGCTTCATAGCGAACTCCTTTAGAGGTTGGTCTCTTCAAACTCCGGGATGTATTTTACATGCCCGTGAACACCCGCCAGCGCGGCAGGGAGGAGTTCCAAAACCTGGAAAGCATCCCCATCGCCGTAATCGCTGGAAAGACCGAGCAGGCGTCCGGGCTTGAACCCGAAACGGGAATAATAGGCCGGGTCTCCAAGCAGGACGACGAAATCATAGCCGAGCCTGAAAACATGGTCCAGCCCGGCGCGCATCAGGCGGGACCCGATGCCCGAACGCTGGAATTTGGGCAGGACAGCAATCGGGCCCGATCCCAAGCCCGCGCAAGGTTGAAAGCGGCGGGTCAAAGGTAACGGGGGTAAACATCACATGACCGACCAAGCCTCCATCCTGATCGGCAACCATGGAAAGAGTGGATTTGCCGCGGGAACGGGCCAGGTCCACCAGCAATGCTTCAGCGGGACGCCCAAAGGCAGATCGTTCCACTTCAAAAATCGAAGGGAGATCATAAAGGGATTCCTGGCGGAGAATGAGGGTATCGCCAAAGTGGGCAAGCACGCCCGGCAAGGGGAGATCAGCAAGCGATGCGAGTGTCAGGTCTGCAGGCAGAGGGCCGAGACGGGAGGTAATGGAGTTCGGTATGCCCACCACCCGCAGCCCAGCAGACCTGGCAGCGTTGACACCATTGGGGGAATCTTCAAAAGCCAGCGCCTGGTCCGGGCGGAGGTGAAGAGCAGCCAGGGCGGCAAGGAACAGGTCGGGAGCTGGCTTGAGGCGGGGGGCGTCTTCGCGGCAAATCACCGCATCGAAAAGAGCCCAAAAACCAAGGCGTTCCAGATAAGAGTCCACCCAGGCATGCGGGGAGCTGGAAGCCACGGCGAGCCGCAACCCCAGGCGGCGGGCTGCGACCAGGTAACCTGCCACACCGGGCATGGGCGGCAGGACTGACCGCCATTCGAGGCGGGATTGATCTGCCTGGGCGCGCAGGGCGGGGCGGTCGAGGGACAAGCCCAATCGTTTTTCGAGCTCAGCCAGCGGGTCGAAATTGGCAACCGTGGAACCCACCACAACGCGCACCCATTCATCGAGAGGAAAATCCTGCCCGTAGCGGGAGTACAGGTCCTGCCAGATTTGAACTTCGGGTGTTTCGGTGTCAACTATGAGACCGTCAAAATCGAAGATGAGGGCTTGAAGCATGAGTCTCCTGAAACGATAGAGTGGCGAACTGACCCATTATACTTCCCAGAGGAATGAACCCCAAACCAAGGGCCAGACTGAAAAGGGCAAACCACTTTTCGACGATAAGTGGCAGTGTCGCCCAGTAACCATCGATTTGTTGTATACTGGCAACCATGGAAATTACCAAAACAACGACCGCTGCGGACGGGGGAGAATGGCGATCCTGGCTCGAAATTCATCATGCCACCGAGAAGGAAGTGTGGCTGGTCTACTACAAGAAAGCCAGCGGCAAACCGTGTGCGACATACGAGGAATCGCTCGAAGAGGCGTTATGCTTTGGTTGGATCGACAGCATCATCCAGAAGATCGACGAGGAGAGGTACGCCCGAAAATTCAACCCACGGCGAGCCGGCAGCAAGTGGTCTGAACTTAACAAACACCTGGTAGCGAAACTGGTCAATGAAGGGCGCATGACTGAAGCCGGACTTGCCAAGGTGGATTTCAGCCTGCCAGCACCCGGGGGTGTACGACCAAAACGAGCACCCCTGCCCCTGCCTGATTGGCTGAAAACAGGCCTGATGACCAGCCCCAAAGCGTGGAAAAACTTCAACGCACTGCCTGCCAGCCACAGGAGAAATTACATCGGCTGGGTCTCTGATGCAAAGCGGGAAGAGACCCGCCAGCGGCGCATCCAGGAGGCCATCCGGATGCTGGAGAAGAACCAGAGATTGGGAATATAGAAGCTGTCATGACCAAGCCCGAAAATTTTGGTGAATACGCATCGATTGCAGAACTGTACGATTACGTGGTGCCCTACCAGAAGCGGGCAGATGTACGCTTTTTCGTCGAGGCTGCGTCACAGGCAAGCGGAGCGGTGCTGGAAGTGGGCTGCGGCACCGGGCGCATCCTGATCCCAACCGCGCGAGCCGGGGTGGAAATCACCGGGCTGGACTTGTCGCCGCACATGCTGTCAGTCTGCCGGGAACATCTCAAGACCGAACCCAAATCCGTGCGCTCGAGGGCGAGGCTGGTTGAAGGGGATATGCGTCAATTCAAACTCGACCAAACCTTCAACCTGGTAACCCTGCCTTTCCGTCCCTTCCAACATCTGACCACGGTGGAAGACCAGCTCTCCTGCCTGTCTTGCATACTTGCCCACCTTAAGCCGGGAGGAAAGCTTATCCTGGACCTGTTCAACCCATCGCTGGAAGCACTGACCGGGCAGAAAACGGGGGAGGAGATGGCGGAAGAACCCGAGTTCAGCATGCCGGACGGCCGGCGCGTAATCCGCCGCCATAAGGTGGCTGCGAAGGACCTGTTCAACCAGATCATCCACTCGGAATTGATCTATTACGTGACCCATCCGGACGGACGCAAGGAGCGGCTGGTGCAGGCCTTCCCAATGAGGTACCTGTTCAAGTTCGAAGCCGAGCATTTGCTGGCTCGCTGCGGGTTCGAAGTGGAGACGCTCTACGCCGATTACGACAAGAGTTCCTACGGGTCGAAATACCCCGGCGAACTCATCTTTGTTGCGAGGAAACCCTAACCCATGTCCAACATCACAGCCAACAAATCCCATCTCACGCGCGGCTACACGATCGCATTGATCAGCGCGGGGTTCCTATCCACCACGGCCATCTTCATCCGCTTCCTCACCCAGACATACCAGATGCCCGCCCTGGTCCTGGCCTGCTGGCGGGACTTGTTCGTCTTCCTGACCCTGCTGCCCATCCTGGTGCTGGGCCGCAGGACTTCACTCAAAGTAAGCCGGCCGCACCTGGGTTACCTGGTGTTGTTCGGCCTGGTGCTGGCCATTTTCAATTCCCTGTGGACCCTTTCGGTATCGCTCAACGGGGCGGCGGTTTCCACCGTGCTGGCATATTGCTCGGCGGGGTTCACCGCCCTGCTGGGGTGGTGGTTCCTAAAGGAACGCCTGGACTGGGGCAAGTGGCTGGCAGTGGCTCTCAGCCTGGCGGGCTGCGTGCTGGTTTCGGGGGCGCTGGACCCGGCAGCCTGGCGCCTCAACCTGTTGGGAATCATCACCGGGGTCCTCTCGGGGCTGTGGTACGCGATCTACACCCTGATGGGACGATCCGCTTCGAAGCGAGGGCTCAACCCGTGGACAGCCCTGGTCTATACCTTCGGAATTGCAGCGATCTTCCTGCTGGCCTTCAACCTGCTTTCGGGCGGGCACATCCCGGGGGCAGCCACCCGACCGGCCGACTTCCTCTGGCTGGGGAAAGCCTGGCTGGGCTGGGGAATGTTGTTCCTGCTGGCAGCGGGACCAACCCTGGCAGGGTACGGGTTGTACAACGTCAGCCTGACCTACCTGCCTTCCAGCGTGGCAAACCTGGTGGTCACACTGGAACCGGCCTTCACTGCCTTGATCGCATACCTGCTGCTGGGGGAACGGCTTACCTTCGTTCAAATTACTGGCAGCCTGCTGATCCTGTGCGGGGTGGTGTTCCTGCGGGTCTACGAGGGCTGGATCGCAAACGAGGTAAAACCCGTAGTGGAACCACCTGTGCAGGCGTAAGAATGTTAAGTTTTATAAAATCTACCACCAAGACTCCAAGGCACGAAGAATATTCTTAAAATACAAATATTACATTGGTTGTGCAAACCAAGAGAAAAGTTCTCATGGATGATCCGATTATCCAACTGCTCGAAAAAGCCATTTCAGCCAGGGAAGCGTTCTTAGATGAGAGGCACAGAGGTGCCTGGCGGTTGTTCAACGGCTTTGCGGAAGGCTGCCCCGACCTGGTGATGGACCTGTACGGGTCGACTGTCGTCCTGTACAACTACGCCGAGAAACCGGAAAAAGGAATGGAGCTGGTGCGGGCAGCGGAGGCTTTCCTGCGGGAGCGAGCCCCGTGGCTGAGGGCGGGTATCGTCAAGACCCGCAACAGCGCGTCAGCGGAGGAGAAACGGGGGAAGCTCCTGTTCGGCGAGGCACCCGACCGCAAGGTGGAGGAGAACGGGACCTGGTACGCCCTCGACCTGTGCATGAACCAGGACTCCAGCCTGTACCTGGATACACGGAACCTGCGCAAGTGGCTGCGCGAACACATGGGCGGCAAGAGCGTGCTAAATACTTTCGCCTACACAGGCAGCCTGGGTGTTGCAGCCTGCGCTGGGGGAGCAACCCGGGTGGTGCACCTGGACCTGAGCAGGCAATTCCTCAACCTGGCGAAAACTTCGTACACGCTGAACGGGTTCCCGATCCACAAGGCGGATTTTATTGTGGGGGACTTCTGGGCGGAGGTGAACCATCTCAAGCGGAGGGGGGAACGCTTCGACTGCGTGCTGGTGGACCCTCCTTTTTATGCAGAGACAGGCAAGGGAACCCTGGACCTGAACACGGACAGCGCCAGGCTGATCAACAAGGTGCGCCCGCTGGTCAACGACGGCGGCTGGCTGGTCTCGGTGAATAATGCATTGTACGTGAGCGGGGAGGAATACCTGGGGGAGCTGGAAACGCTGTGCGCAGATGGATATCTGAAAATCGCGGAGTTGATCCCGGTGCCGGAGGATTTTATCGGGTATGGGGAGGGCAGAGGCGGCATCACGGACCCGAGACCTTTCAACCATTCGACGAAGATCGCGGTGCTGGAGGTGAGGAGGAAGGGGAAAGGACTTAACACAACCCCCATCCCCCTGAATACGGGGGAAGTCCATATCCACCCCTACAGGTGGGAGGTAAAAACGGTGCAGTTACTATTCGTTTGTTTTGCCTTAAAAGAGGAACAATCGAATACTTCAGGAAACGTTTTTTAACAAGGAGGGGTTCTTCATTGTTAATGTCTACTGGAAGGGATAGAAATTTCCAGCTTATTCGATTTTTTCAATACAATCGAATAATTGCCGGAAAACCCAAAGATCCTGGTTCACAGTCCCCGACCCCCAGATGTGGGGGATGGCGATCGGGCGGGCCAGGGGTTGAGGAACGACTGAGGAACAACCAGGCCCTTTGCACCCCGTTTCCCTGACAGGCATCACCTGGATAAGCCGTCCAGGTACAAAAGCCTGATGCGGCTTCGATTGTTAAAGTCCAGAATAAATGCGGCAGGGAAAGTGATCGACCATCCCGTGCCGCATCTTGATTATAGCACATCTGTTCTGATTTGTCAACAAAGGGACGTCCTGCCGGCAATGGGATCAATTGGCATGATATTTCGCCGCCCCACCCCTAAGGGTGTCCCCATTTAGAGCAGGGATGATATCCCCATAGAGCGGGGATGACATCCCCTAAATTCGGAGATGCCATGCTTCGCGAGGGACGGCGGTGAGAGAAAGATAGCCGTGCAGCGGTAGCCCATTGGTACCATTTTTAACCGTTCTAACAGATTTGTTAATTAGATGGGGAATCCGGATGCTATACTGTGAATCGGGGCGGATAGAGAAATCAAAAAGGCGGAAATCTTAGCCTCCGCCCGAGTCGAAGGAAAATTCGAAAGGAGACCCAAAATGGTCCGAAACAAAATTTTGTCATTCATACTGGCTGCTTTCCTATTCGCAGCACTTCCCGCAGGAATTGCCCTGGCTGCCAAAAGCAGTAGCACGGTAGGCAGCGGAAACCTCATGAGCATCAGCCTGGTCACAGACCCGACCACCAAGATCACCAGTGGAATGGTCACACTGCTGGATGAAACAGGGATGGTTCAAAAATTAGAAATCAGCCTGGAAAGCGCCATTACCATGGGACTGGTTATCCCCAATGCAGAAATGATCGGGAAAGACCTGGTCGTCCTGGATCCAGCGGACCCGACGATCGTGCTGGCGAGCGGAACCGTAAAGACCCTTGCCTTTGTCACCGACCCATTGACCAAGGTCACATCGTTAAGCGTAATACTAACCGATGCGGCACTCGTTGAGCAGACGGTGAGCCTGGACCTGGAAAAAGCCCTGGCGCTGGGATTGATCACCGTCGATAAAACCAGGGTCGGAACCCCCGTGGTCATCGATCCGACGCTCATCGAAGATTCGACCACGTATAAGAAGAGTGTCAATTCGCTGGAAAACTTTTTTGGACCCACGCTGGGCGTGAGCGCAGATGAGCTGGCTGCTTATAAAGCGGACGGATTCGGATACGGCGAAATCGCGCAAGCCTGCTGGATGGCGACGCAGTTGGGAGGCGACGCAGCGCTGCTCAACCAGATCCTGACCGCAAAACAAACGGGCGATTTCAGCACGATCGTCCTGCCGGACGGCAAGGTTGTCACCAACTGGGGGCAACTGCGCAAGGCGGTACTGACCGAGAAGCACCAAAACCTGGGCAGTATCATGTCGGGACATGCAGATCCGCTGGTCGTCGCACCGCCGACCACACCCCTTACCAACCCAACGTTGATGCAGGGAAATGGGCATGGGAATGGGAGTAGTCACGGGAACGGGCACGGAAATGGCGGGAATAGGTAAGAAGCCCTGAATTAAAATGAATGAAAGAGGCAGGTCGGAATGACCTGCCTTTTTAATTCTGGAGGCAGAGCAAAAATATACTCAGCCTGGAATCCGCCGTGATAATATTATCTATCTGAATTTCGCCGCCGCGGACGGCGGCGAGAGCGTTGTGTGTTGGGAATCGCCACCGTCCCGCGGGGGGATGCTTCGCGAAGGATGGCGGCGGGAGCGTCGTGAGTTGGGGAGGACGGCGGCGAGAGTTTTGGTTTGAGCCAGGGAGACCAGGCTGCAATTTTGCAATAATCCAGCAAGGGTATTTTGGCATGATTGCGCGATAATTGGGAGAAACCTCGCCGTTTCACGCGCCACGATCAAGGCTTTCAAAGAAATCAACTTATTTGGAAATTAATTCACACATCGAATTTCAAGAAAATATTGAACTCCTGCCCTGGAAAATAAAGGACTGAAGCATGGCCCATTTGATAGAACTTGACATGGTCGATGAGCTTTCCAAACTGGTACTGGATATCATGATGCTCAGCAAACCGCCGGAAGTGCCGGAAAGGTATGTCTCAATCAGCTCCATGCAGACCCTATATGCAAACCTTAACTCGTTGAGGGAAATATTAAATGCCACTGCCAATGGGGACCTGACGAAGGAAGTGGCGATCAAGGGGTATATGGGGGACGCGCTCAGGACCCTGCAGACAAATCTAAAGGCCGTATCGAAGCAAACCAGGAAGGTGGCTTCAGGTGACCTGGCACAACGGATCGGGTTCATGGAGGAATTTTCGAAGTCCTTTAATGCGATCGTGATCCAGCTCGACCAAGCGCTAAAGGAGATCACGAATAAAGATATCGAATTGAACCAGATAAATGAGGAGCTGGTCAAAGGAATCGCCAGCCGCAAAAAAGCCGAGGCGGCCCTGAGCAGGGTCAATGAGAACCTGACCAAGGAAATCTCCATTCGCAAGGAAGCCGAGGCAACCTTGAGCAAGGATAACGGGACCCTGGCCAGGGAAATCGCTGCCCGCAAAGAGGCCGAAGCGGCGCTGGGCAGGGTAAACAAGGACCTGGCAAAGGAAATTGTGCTCCGTAAAGAAGCCGAAGCAGCGCTGAGGCACAGCCAGGAATCCTTCAGGGTCTTATCCATCACCGATCCGCTGACCGGGCTGTATAACCGGAGGCAGTTCAACCACCTGGCCGAGGTCGAGATCCGCAGGACCCTTCGGTATGGACGACCCCTGGCGGCGATGATGCTCGATATCGATTTCTTCAGGCATTTCAATGATACCTTCGGCCACACCTGCGGAGACATGGTGCTCAAGCTGGTGGCAAAAACCATCAAGGAGATGCTCAGGTCGAACGACATCCCGGCCCGCTACGGAGGCGAGGAGTTCGTGGTCCTGTTTCCAGAAACCCCGGTGGAGGCAGCACGCAATATCGCCGAAAGGTTGAGAAGGCGGATCAAAGAGTCAACGACGGAGACCGAAAGGGGGCCGATCACCGTTACTGCCAGTTTTGGGGTATGCGAATTCCATGGGAAAACCACCACAAAACCAGGCGGGAAAATCCTAGCGGATTTCATCAGCAAAGCCGACCAGGCTTTGAATGCATCGAAGAATGCCGGGAGGAACAGAGTGACCGTATATAAACCAGTCGAAGATTAGAAGGGAATATAAACGATCACCCTACGAGAATGGAATAAAACAACAAGCGAAACCCGGCGTGGCCTGAATGGCTCCCGGCTGTGGAAGGGCAAATTAATTAAAATGGTGCGATAATTGGGGGAAATGTCATACCGGCAATTCACGGCAGAAATAATTTTACAAATGGTTATGCTCAGACCCTATTTAGAGGTGATTCCAGTCCAAAAGGAGAAAACCCATGTCTGCAAAAAATACATCCACCCCGCAATCTCCCCGAGTCCCGCTGGGAGGGGATTATTGGGACGCCGATGCTGGCACGGACCTATGGGGATTTGCCGACCTGCATGCCCACTTGATGGCACACCTGGCTTTTGGCGGCGAAGCGTTCTGGGGAAAACCCTACGACCCCGAGCACCCAGGTCCGGAGGGGATCGAATATGCGCTGAGTTCCTGCGAGCCGATCCATGGGGGATTGATCAATATCAACCCGGAATTCGGACACCCGGCCGGAGGCGGCTGGCCGGAATTCATCATCTGGCCGCGATTTACCACCCTGGTCCACCAACAGGCTTATATCGACTGGCTTTACCGCGCCTACCAGGGGGGACTGCGCCTGGTGACCTGCCTGGCGGTCAATAACGAATTACTGGCAATCAAGACCAGCCCGAACCTGCCGCACGACGACAAGAACGCCATCGAGGTGCAAATCGCGGCCATGAAAGAGATGGCTGCGTTTATAGAAACCCAAAGCGGCGGCCCGGGGAAGGGCTGGCTGCAAATCGCAACCTCGCCGGAAGAAGCACGCAAAATTATCGGCGAAAACCACCTGGCGATCATCCTGGGAATCGAGGTGGACTCGCTTGGGAACTGGCACAATTTCGACGAACTGGATAAGGTTAGCCACGGGGATATCAAACAGGCCCGGCAATTGATCTCAAATGAGCTGGACTGGCTGCATGGACTGGGGGTGCGCCAGGTCACGCCGATCCACCTGACCAACAATGCCTTCGGCGGTACGGCGATCTACCTGCGGTTCCTGGAGACAGTGAACCTATTCCTAAACGGCGAGCGCTGGTCGGTGGAAGACCGCTGGGAGACCGGGGTGCGTTACCGGATGGACGAGGACGGCGAAGACGCGGTGGACGATTTCGAACGAACCGCAGCCATTTCCGGTAAGCGGCTGCACAGCATGCACCGGGGGACACTGATCGACCAAATCCCAGGCATCCGCAACCTGTTCGATGCAAACGATGCACCCAAACTGAAAGGAGGCCACGCCAACACGCTGGGCCTAAACCGGTACGGCACCGTTGTGCTGGAAGAATTGATGAAGCGGGGAATGATCATCGACGTGGATCATATGTCGGAAAAATCCACGGATGCCGCACTGGCACTGGCAGAAGAACACCGCTACCCGGTAATCTGTTCGCATACCTGGTTCCGCGATCTGCTGTTCAGCGGCGAAGTTGAGTTTGACCGATTAAAACACGAACAATACGGGACAAGCGATGTCCACAAGGTTGCCCACGAGGCCGGCAAGCGCGGGGACCAAATCGAACGAATCGGGCGACTGGGAGGAGTGGTTGCACCCATCATCAACCAGGGGGATATCGCCGGACTGCGCCGCTGCATGCCAGAGCTGGTATCAAAAATCCCACGACCATGTGCCGGATCGAGCACTTCCTGGGGTCAAGCCTTTCTGTACGCGGTGAACAAAATGGGCGGGCGGGGTGTGGCAATCGGCACCGACATCAACGGGGCGGCTGCACTGCCGGGGCCGCGCTTCGGCTCTTTCGCCGCCTTTGGGGCACACAAGGATGCCCGGCGCGAGCTGGACCGGAGGGAAGAAATCGACCAGCAGACCAACGGCGTAGCATACGACACACCCCTGCGGGACCACCGCTGGTACCGGTTCGACCCAAGTGGAACCAGCGGGTACGATGAAGAAGAAGGAAGAATCTGGCAGGCTATTGCCCAATACACTGCCGGATTCAACCCGGCGGTGCAAGACCATCTGCCCAGCGATTTCCCGGAGCCAAGCGTGCACCAATTCATGGAGGCGATGGAGGCTCACCAGGACCAGCCCTGGGTTGATCGAATGACCGAGGGGTTTTGGGCTGCCGACGAGGCCAAACTCGTGGATGACAAAGAACTTGACGATTGGCCAAAGGAAAAAAGGGCGGGATATTTCGCAAAGAAGAAAATCACGGGGCCGGGAAAGTTTCATGACGAACATGCCCAAAAATTGATCGAGCGGGTCAACGCCATTTGGGAAAAGTGGGAGCAGATGCATGGAGATAACCGTCCCCTGGTGCGCTCGACGGCAGGAGCACACCGTGATTTCGACATCAACGTGGACGGGATGGCCCATTATGGAATGCTCCCCGATTTTCTACAGGACTTGCGCAACAGCGGGCTGACCTCGGAAGATCTTGCCCCCCTGTTCCGGTCCGCGCGCGACTACGTGCGGATGTGGGAAACCTGCGAGCAGAGGTCGCGCGGTATCAAAAAGGGAGAATTATGAGCAGAAAATTAGCTGTATTTATATTTGTGGATGTTTGCGTGATCCTGGCGATCCTGCTGCTCTTAAGAAGCATCACGCCTTTATTGAGTGGAATTGTCTTTGCGGTCGCACTGGTGGTGCTGGGCATATTGTCGCGCGGTTTTAGGAAGTAAGAAGCTCCAACCATATCCGATGAAACCTCCAATTTGGCCAGGACAATGCCAGAGACTTTCGCCCCACAAGTACCAAAACTGGACAGCCGCTCGCTGTCCAGTTTTTTTTCGTGCCAACAAGAGATTCATTGAGATCTCACACGGTAAAATGATATAATTAGATAAATTTGGTAGTCTTTATGTTTTTATGGAAGGAGGCAACATGAACGACCCTTCAGTATCGGGAAAAGGAACGCGCGAGCAGCCATGGCTGCTGAAAACTCCCAGCGGATCATCGGAATACCAGATGTACAAGGATGAGTCAGCCTCCCCACCCTGCCTGGTGTGCACCGTGGGGAAGACCGAGCTGCGATACCAATTGAGGTGCCTGGACGATCTGCAGGCCATGCTCAAGGCACACGGTGACTGGATGCTGCTTGGCAGCGCAGACGAACAAAAACCGGCGGCGGAAGGAACGGTGGAGGCCTGGGGGCGATCGCCGAAGAATCCCGTGGGGGGATGGTATGGGTTGAAGAAAGGTTTACGCGGCCGCTTCGGGATGTACATCCCGCCGCTGATGGAAGCCCTGAACCTGGCAGAGGTGGAGCACAATCCAAAGAACAACCGGATGCGGGCGAAATAGGGCTGGAGCTTGGAATAGTTTAAATAGAACGGGACGGCGATGAACCGTCCCGTTTTGGTTATTTGGAGGAGATCGCTCCAGGTTGGAAAATCGATCCAACGAGAAGCCAAGACCAATGAATTAGAACAATTTCAATACGGCGCCGCTGGCCCAGGCGAAGAGGGCGGCGGGGAGGAAACTAAAGACCACGGTGGCGAGGGCAGTGAGACCCCAGGTGAGGTCAAGCCAGGGTTCGCTGGCGATTTGGGGGTCACCATCGCGCATATACATCATCACTACCACGCGCAGGTAGTAGTATGCCGAGATGAGCGAGGTGATCACACCGATGATCGCCAGCCCGATGAAGCCACCCTGGATGGCGGTGCGGAACAGATAGAACTTGCCCACCAGTCCCAGGGTGGGCGGCATGCCGGTGAGGGAGAGCATGAAGATGGTCATGGCGGCAGCCAACAGGGGGCGTTTGCGACCCAGCCCGGCGAAATCGCTGATCTCAAGTCCCTTGCCGTCCAATTTTTCGAGGGCGATGACGACCGCCCAGGCCCCAAAGGAAGTGATGGCATAGGTAAGCAGGTAGAAAAGTGCCGAGGCGACCGCGTCCGGAGAGACTTTAAGATTTCCAAAGGAGACGAATGCCATCAGGATATAACCGGCGTGGGCAATACTTGAGTAGGCCAGGAGGCGCTTGATATTGGTCTGCGAGATGGCAACCACATTCCCCACGACCATGGTCAGGGCAGCCAACCCCCACAGCACCGGAACCAGGTCGACATCGAGGGACGGAAGGGCGGTGACGAAAATACGCAGGAGAGCAGCGAACCCGGCAGCCTTGGCACCGACCGCCATGAAACCGGTCACCGAGGTGGGGGCGCCCTGGTAGACGTCGGGAGTCCACATGTGGAAGGGAACGGCGGCGACCTTGAACCCGAAGCCGACCAGGATCAGGGCAGCGCCGACGGTGAGCAAGAGGGGCGAATACACTCCCGAAAAGGAACCCGAAAGGTTGACTACAGAGATAATCCCAGCGAGGGAGGTGTTGCCGGTAGCGCCGAAGACCAGGGCGATGCCGAAGACAACGAAACCAGTGGCGAAAGCCCCCAGCAGGAAGTACTTGACGCCGGCCTCTTCCGACTCTGTGCGAGGGCGGGCGAAAGCTGAAAGAACGTAAAGAGGGATTGAAAGAAGTTCGAGAGATAAGAAAACGATGATCAGGTCGGCAGCATGAGCCATGAGGAGCATGCCGGAGATGGAGAAGAGCAAAAGGGTGTAATACTCGCCGCGCTCCAGGTTCATGCGTTTGAGATAGCCGTAGGCGAGGGCAATGGCGCCAACTCCGCTTGCCAGGAAAAGGACGCTAAGGAAAGACGAGAAGCCATCCAGCACGACCATCCCGCCGAAAGCGGAAAGCTCCTGCCCGGCCTGGGCGAGAGTCACACCCAGAGCGGCAGCAAGTCCGACGGCAGCCAGGAGAGCAGTCCAACCCTTGCGATTCCTGGGGATGAACAAGTCGACCAGCAGGAGGATGCAGGCCCAGGCGACGATGATGATGATCGGGAGAATTGTAGTGAGATCGGATCGCGTCATAATTTCTTCCTATGCGTCAGCCAATGAGGTTGCGATGTCATTGGGCCGGGTGACCAAATGGGTCACCCCACCTGACGGCTGGAATGAAGATTGCTTAATGAAATACCGCAAGCAGTTTATCCACGGCGGGAGCCATCAGTTCAAAGAAAGGCCGGGGGTATAGGCCGATCCAGAAGATGAGCACCAGCAGCGGGACGATGGTGGCAATCTCGCGCCAGTTCAGGTCGCGCAAGGCGTGCCCGTGTTTTTTGACTTCCTCCACGATCGAGCCTTCGGGGCCGAGGAATATCTTCTGGAACATGTACAGGATGTAGACGGCAGCCATAATGACACCCAGCGCAGCCAGCCCGGCGAACCAGGGGGAACCGATGGCCTTGGATCCAAATGCGCCAAGCAAAATCGCGAATTCACCGATAAATCCGTTCAAGCCCGGAAGACCCATGGAGGAGAGGGAAACAATAAGCATCACCGTCCCGAAAATGGGCATGACCTTCCACAGCCCGCCGTAAACGCTAAACTCACGGGTATGGGTCTGCTCATAAACCATACCAACCAGGAGGAACAAAGCACCCGTGCTGAGGCCGTGGTTGATCATTTGCAGGATGCCGCCCTGGATGCCCTGGGGATTGAGCGCAAAGAGACCCAACATAACGAAGCCCAGGTGGCTGACCGAGGAGTAAGCGACCAGTTTCTTGATGTCCTTCTGGGCATAAGAAACCGCGGCGCCGTAAATGATACCGATGACCGCCAGCAGCGCCATCCAGGGAGCTGCCTTAACGGCCGCCTCGGGGAACATGGGCAGGTTGAAGCGCAGGAAACCGTAAGTACCCATCTTAAGCAAGACACCCGCCAGGATGACTGAACCGGCTGTGGGGGCTTCAACGTGAGCATCGGGAAGCCATGAGTGCAGAGGCCACATGGGGACCTTGATGGCAAATGCGGCGGCGAATGCCAGGAACAGCCAGAGCTGGATGCTGGCAGGGATGCCGCCGCGGGCGATCAGTTCGGGCACGCTGAAGGTGCCCTGGTAGATACCCAGCCAGAGGATGGCAAGCAGCATCAGGATCGAACCAGCCATGGTGTACAAGAAGAATTTTATGGCGGCATAGATGCGGCGAGGTCCGCCCCAGATGCCGATCAGGAAGTACATTGGCACCAGGGTGAACTCCCAGAAGATGTAGAACAGAAACAAGTCCTGGGCGAGGAAGACCCCGAGCATGCCCACTTCGAGGAGGAGAAAGAAAATCATGAAGTCCTTGACGCGCTCCTCGACCGCAGTCCAGGTGGAAAGGATGGAAATGGGGGTAAGGAAGGTGGTCAGGAGGACGAGCAGGATGCTCAGGCCGTCGACGCCCATGGCGAAGCTGATGTTCCAGCCGGCAACCTGGATCCATGGCAGGGTAAAGCCCAGCTGCAGGTCGGGGTTGGTCTTATCGAACAGGGTCAGCATCCAGATGGACAAACCAAAGGCCGCCAGGGAGGCAACCAGGGTCGTCCAACGCAGGGCGTTCTTCCTCTCTGCCGGGATGAAGAGCAGGACCAGCACGCCCACCAGGGGGAAGAAGGTCACAAGAATTAGAGGATTGGTGATCAAGTTCATGTTTACTCCTCGGTCATTTTAAAAACAAAGATAAAAAGTCAAACTGCAGTTTTAAAAGGTCTAAAGGATAACTGTGACAACACACTGTTCCAATTATTTCAATAAGATCCAGCCAACGATAACGACAACACCAAACAAGACCGCCAGTGCGTAGGTGCGCACAAAACCATTTTGCAGGCGGCGAAGACCACCGGACACGCTGCGGGTGAGATTACCCAGCCCATTGGCGATGGCGTCGATGAACTGCTGGTCGACGCGTAAATCCAGGACGACGCGGGAGAGCCAATTGTAGGTGCCGGCGATAACTTTCTCGTGGAACCAGTCGTGCCAGAAGCGGCCGTCGATCACATCCGCCAGGAAACGGGAAACGTCCACATAGCGGTTGATGAAAATTGCCCAATAGGCTTCGTCCACCCAATACTTGCGTTCGAAAACGGTAAACACGGGGCCGAGCATGACCTTAAGCGGATCTTTCTGACCTGCGTCCAGTGTGCGGCGACCATAAATGAGCCAGGAGAGGGCGATGGCGAGCAGCGCCAGCCCGGTGGAAAGACCAGCCACCAGGAAATTGAACTCGCCCGCCTCAACGCCTGCAATGGAATGCTCCAGCCAGAGCGTAAGCGTGTGGACCCCGGGCAGGTTGAGGGCTCCACCTAAAATCGCCAGGGCCGCCAAAATCATCAAGGGAACCGTGATGACCTTTGGGCTTTCCTCGGCATGGGCTGCGGCTGCGTGACGAGGTTTCCCGAAGAAAACCATCCAGACCTGGCGACCCATGTAGAAGGCGGTCAGGAAGGCGGCAATGGTGAGCAGCCAGTAGACAGTTGGAAATTTATGGAAGGCGTCAGCAAGGATCTCGTCCTTCGACCAAAACCCGGCCAGGGGGAAGATGCCAGCGAGGGCGAGGGCGCCCACCAGGTAGACCCAAAAGGTTACAGGCATTTGCTTGCGCAATCCACCCATGTTGCGCATGTCGCCCGGGTCAAAAACATCTTCAGGGTGACCAGCATGTTCCTCATGAGGCAGGTGATGATGGCCGCGCTCCAGGCCAAGGATGACCGAACCGGCGGAAAGGAACAGGAGAGCCTTGAAGAATGCGTGGGTGACCAGATGGAACATGCCAGCCACGAATGCGCCCATCCCGACCGCGGCCACCATGAAACCAAGCTGGGAGATGGTGGAATACGCCAGGACTTTTTTAATATCATACTGTCCGACCGCGATCGTGGCAGCAAACAGGGCGGTGATGCCTCCCACCAGCGCGACCGTGGCCTGGGCCTGCGGTACGAGGGTATAGAGAGGCGCAGAGCGGGCGACGAGGTAGACACCCGCAGTGACCATGGTGGCAGCATGGATGAGAGCAGAAACAGGGGTGGGGCCAGCCATGGCATCCGGCAGCCAGACGTAGAGGGGAATCTGGGCCGACTTGCCAGCCACACCGACCAGCAGGAAAAGGGTAATGAAGAGAATGACGCTCGAAGGAATGGTTGCTGCCTGGGTAAAGACATCAGCGAAGTTCAAACTCTTAAACCACCAAAACATCGTGAACGCGGCAAGAAGGAAACCGAAGTCGCCGATGCGGTTGGCAATCATCGCTTTCTTGGCTGCATTCGAGTTTGCGAACGAAGGCCTTCCGAGGGTATCCATCTCGTACCAGAAGCCGATCAGCAGGAACGAGCACAACCCCACCCCTTCCCAGCCCACGAACAGCATCAAGTACGAGTCGCCGCTGACCAGGATCATCATCATGGCGATGAACAGGTTCATGAAAACGAAGAAGCGGCGGTAGCGGGGGAGATCTTTCTTGAAGCGTACATCCTCGTGCATGTAGCCGATGGCGTAGATGTGGATGAGCGTGCCCACGCCTGAAACGACCAGCATCATCAGGACCGAGAGAGTATCCACCCGGAAATTCCAGGCAACGTTCAAATCGCCGATGTGGATCCAGTCGGCAAAGGGGACAACGACTGCCTCGCCGGTACCGGTCCACAAGGCGAACCCGAGCAGTGCGGCGACCACGAAGGCGAGCCCGGAGGCAGCGCTGGCGACCGCGCCGATGGCTTTTTCACCCATCCGCCCGCCGAATATGATGTTGACCAGCAGTCCGACGGTGGGCAGGAGGACAATGAGGGGGACGAGAGAGAACAGTCCAGAAGAATTCCATTATCACGTTATCCTTTCAGACTGTTCATCAGGTCGACGTCAATGCTGTGCTTGTTGCGGAAAATGATAATGATCAATGCCAGTCCAACCGCAACTTCCGCGGCAGAGACGGTCATGACAAAGAAGACGAAGATCTGACCGGTGGGCACCCCAAAGGAACGGGCAAACGCCACAAAGGCCAGGTTGGCGGCGTTCAGCATCAACTCGATCGACATAAAGATGATGAGCGGGTTGCGGCGGATAAGCACGCCCAGCGCGCCCATGGAAAACAGCACCACCGAAATTGCCAGGTACCAGGTAAGGGGAATGGTCTGGGGCATCAGTCAGTTTCTCCTTTCTCTTTTTTCGTCAGGACGATGACACCCACCATTGCCACGAGCAGCAGGACGGAGGTCACTTCGAAAGGCAGAAGATACTGGCTGAAGAGTGCCAGGCTAAGAGTCTTAAGCGACTGGGTGGTATTTACCGCCGCCTCCGGGTTGGCGAGACCAGCAGACAACTGCAGGCGCTGGAAGAGCAGAAAGCCCGCTTCGACCAGCAGGACAGCTGCCAAAACGATCGCCAGGGGGCGCTGCCAGGGCAAGACCTGTCCGCGGGGGAGTTTTTCCGATCCGAGGAGCATGATGACAAACAGGAAGAGCACCATGATCGCGCCGGCGTAAATGGTGACCTGCGCCAGTGCAATGAAGGGAGCTCCCAATAGAAGGTAGAAAACAGCCACGGTGGCGAAGTTCATCACGAGGAACAAGGCGGCGTAAACCGTGTTGCGGCTGATCAACAAGCCAGCCGCGGAAGCGACTGCCACTGCCGCCAAGACAATGAAGAGGATGAGGGTCAAGTTCATGGGCGACTCAATCCTTTGGATCTTTCATTTCGGGGACCGAGCGGGTATAGACTCCCGGTTCGGTTTTCTGCGGGGTGGGCTTGCTTCCCGCGGGGACGGGCTCGATCAGCATTTCTTTTGGATAAATCGCCTGGCGGCGGTCCGTGAAGGACAGCTCGTACTGGTCTCCGAGGACGATGGCCTCGGTGGGACAGGCATCTTCGCAAAAACCGCAGAAAATGCAGCGCAGCATGTTGATCTCATAGGTGCTGGCGTAGCGATCGCCGGGGGAGTAGCGCTGTTCATCCGTATTCTCGGAAAACTCGACGAAGATGGCATCCGCCGGACAGGCCGCGGCGCACAAGGCACAGCCGATGCACTTTTCCAACCCGTTATCGTAGCGCTTGAGGACGTGCCGGCCGCGGAAGCGCGCCTTGACAGGCTTCTTTTCCTCGGGATACTGGGTGGTGACCGGCTTGTCGAACATCATGCGGAGCGTCGTCCAAAGACCACGCGCCAGTTCGACAACAGGCTCAACGACGCGCATAATCTTTCCTCCTTAAGGTGCGGTCAATCATGGCGACCGCGACCCCGGCTACCAGTAAAGATGCCAGCGGGATAACAACGATGAGCTGCGAATTAACCTGCTGGGCAAGGATGATGCCAACCGCGGTGATAAAGACCAGTGCCAGCGACAGGGGTAACAGCACCTTCCAGCCGAATGCCATCAGGCGGTCATAGCGGATGCGCGGGAAGGTTGCCCGCACCCAGATCATGCCGAACAACAGGATAATGATCTTGACGAAGATGTACACCGGTCCAAGCCAGGGAAACCTGTCCACAAAGGGACCATTGTAGCCGCCGAAGAATAGTGTAGCCCCGATGGCGCTAATGGCGATCATCTTGGTATATTCGGCCATGAATAAAAGGGCGAACTTCATGCCCGAGTACTCGGTATGGTAGCCGGCAGTCAGTTCCTGTTCAGCCTCGGGCATATCGAACGGGGCACGGTTAACTTCCGCCAGGGTGGCGATCAGGAAGATTGCAGTCCCGACGGGCTGAAGAACGACGAACCATTTCGGGATGAAGGTGAACCAATAGCCGCCCTGGGCTGAGACAATATCGAGCATGCGCATCGAACCGGCGAGCAGGATGGCGGAGACGAAGGAAAGCCCCAATGCAATTTCATAGCTGATCATCTGGGCGGTGGAACGCAGGCCGCCCAGCATGGCATACTTATTGTTCGACGACCAACCTGCCAGCACAATCCCGTACACTGCAATCGAGGCAATGGACATGATGTACAACACGCCAACGTTAATGTCGGCGATGTACAGGTTGAGGTGATACCCAAAAATATTAAAGCTAGGACCCCATGGGACGACTGCCGTGATTACCACCGCGGGGACCACGGTAATAATGGGGGCGAGGGTGAAGATCAATTTATCCGCGTTGGCGGGGGTCAGTTCCTCTTTGAATATCAATTTCACCGCGTCAGCTATGGGTTGGAGGATGCCCCACGGACCGGCGCGGTTCGGCCCAATGCGGGACTGCATGCGAGCCAGCGCCTTGCGCTCGTAAAGCGTTAGATAGGCAAAGCCGCCCAGCAGGACAAGCGCCCAGACGAACCCTTTTATCAGCCATTCCAATACGAGAAGAAAGTTCATGATGCCTTCCTTAAGCTTTCTTCAACCCGGCTACTACCGGAGCGTTGATCGGGAAGCCCATGCTGCGAGGCAGGAGCGCCACCGAGGCAGGGACCGTGTCATCGAGGCGGACCTCGGCTTTGAACCCAATAATGTTAACCTGATCCCCGGCGGCGACGTTTAGTTTTCTCGCCGCGTCCGGGTGGAGGAGCACTGCGGCAGCACCAATGTGGGAGCGCAACAATTCAGAGGTGATGACGGTGATGCCTCGATCGTAGAGACGGGTGACAGGCACCGCCAGCCACTGGTCCTCGCCGGGGCGCAGGAATTCAGCAGTTACGGCAGGAATTGGTACGGGAGCATTCAAAGCCAGGTGCACACCCAGTCCCTGCCTGTTCTCATACGTGGTGCCGCCGTAGTAGAGGTCGCGGCGTCCGACGATGGGCCACTGTTCGACCGTCTCAGCCAGCCGGCGATAAGAAATTCCGGCAAACGATTTGACTGCCGCAGCCAGCTTGTCCATCACCACAGAGGCAGAGCCTCCTTCCAGTTGCATGTCCAGGTCTTTGGCAATGGAAGCAGTGATGGAAAAGTCCGCACGGGTTTCTCCGCGCGGCGGGACCGCCGGGTAAAATCGCTGTGCGCGGCGCTCTCCAGAAGTAAATGAGCCTTCCCGTTCGGTGTAAGCCTGGGCCGGGAGAACCACATCCGCCAGCCGGGCAGTTTCGGTGAGAAAGAGTTCCTGCACGGCAACAAATTTTGCACCTTTCAGCGCGGCTGCCAATTCTGGATCATCACCGGCAGGATCGGCCGCCAGGATGTAAACGGTCTTGCCCTGAAAAGCCTTCGCCAGGTCAGCAGCAGGACGGAAACCAAGTTCCCAGGCGCCCTGGTCGTTGGCACGCGGCCATACCCCAATCAGTCCATTATTTGGCTGGTTGGAACACCCTTTGACCATCTCCGCGCAGGCAGCCGCGAGCGCTGATGATCCTGCGAGACCGAGCCCATCGGAGCCGTAGAGAACCACGAGATTCTTTGAAGCGGTAAGCGCCGCGCCGACCTTGTCTTTTTTCGCGAGGGAGCGGACGGTTTCCACCTCGTCACCATAGGCATATCGCACAACGAGTTTCGCAAAGCGGTCCAGTTTCGTGTCACGGGCATTTGCGACGATCAACATGGCGCCGCATTCAGCAGCCTGTTTGACACGCAGGAACCAAACGGGTGCTTCGTTGTACAGGTCAGAGGCAGCGACCAGGATGGTGGTCCCCGGCCCCATGTCGGAGAAATTCGTGCCGGCAGCAACCCCATAAGAGGTGGTCAACTCGCCGCCACCCATGTGGGTGTAGAGCAGCGCTTCCCCGCCCAAGCGGTCAGCCAGTTGTTTCAGGTTAAGAGATCTTCATTTGAGAGCCGACCACTGGCAAGGATGACGGAGTCTTTCTTCGCCGAGGAAAGAGCCTGTGAAACGGCATGCAGGCTGTCGGTCCAGGAGGCGGGAACCTGACTGCCATTCCTGCGGACCAGCGGTTGTGTCAGCCGATCGGCGGCTTCGGTATAGTGATAGGCAAAGCGGCCCTTATCGCACATCCAGATCTCGTTGACGGATTCATTCTGGCGTGGCACGACCCTTTTGATGGCGACCTTGCCTCCTGACATTGCTTCACGGCGGGTGTTGAAGGTCAGGTTACAACCCACCGGGCATTGCGTACAGATCGAGGCCGCAGCTTTCATTTCCCAGGGGCGAGCACCAAAACGGAAGTCCGCGGTGGTGAGAGCGCCGACCGGGCAGATGTCGGAGGTGTTACCGGAGAAGACCGAGTCGAAACCAGGCTCGGAGTTGGTGATGATGTCTGTGGCACGAGCGCGCTGGTAAAAAGCCAGCACCGGCTCCCCGGCGATTTCTTCCTGGAAGCGAATGCAGCGGGCGCACTGGATGCAGCGTTCGCGGTCCAACCAGATGAGATCACCCAGGGGGACATGCTTCCCGGCGTGAGATTTCTCATCGTATATGTAGCGGCTCTGCGGGGAGGCGTGCGCCATGGTCAGGTTTTGGAGCGGACATTCCCCGCCCTTGTCACACACCGGGCAGTCGAGCGGATGCGAGGTGAGCAGGAACTCCAGGATTTCCTTCTGCGAGGCGCGAGCCTTGTCGGAACTGGTGAGCACAAGCATTCCATCGGACACCAGAGTGGTGCAGGCGGTTTCGAGCTTGGGACCGAATGAGATCTTTAGCTTGCCGTCTTCCAGCACGGGCTGACCGGTGGCACGGTCCATGACAGGACGGCCAACTTCGACCAGGCACTGGCGGCACATTCCAACCGGCTCCATCTTGGGGTGGTAGCAGAAGACCGGGATATCAATGCCGATCTTCTTGGCTGCGTTAACAATCAGCGTGCCAGCCGGGACCGTTATGGGTTGTCCATCGATCGTGAGGGAGACCATATTAGCCATGCGAGCCTCCAGCCGTGGAAGGTGTGAAGTCAGCCGGGAAGCGCTCGATGGCGGTCGTGACCGCCATGGTGGAAAACTCACCCAGCGGACAGAGGCATTTATTCTGCATCTGCTTTGCCACTGAATGGAGGAGTTCAACGTTCTCCCTGGTGGCCTTGCCATTCTCGATGTGGTCGATGAGGTGTTTCATCCAGTAGGTGCCTTCACGACAGGGCGTGCATTTACCACAAGACTCGTGGGTAAAGAAATGGATAGTCTTGCTGATGACCCATTCCAGGCTGACCGTGTCGTCGATGACAATCACGGAGGCCGAGCCCAGGTCTGCTCCAAGGGTTCGAACGGAAGCATAATCCATAGGCGTATCGAGAGCCTTATCGTCCGCAACGATCATCGTCGAGGAGGCACCGGCCGCCATGATGGCTTTGACGGGTCGGCCGTCCGGAACGCCGCCGCCAATTTCGTAAATCAACTGGCGGAACGTGGTACCGAAGGGCAATTCATAGTTACCGGGGCTGTTGATCCGACCCGAGAGCGAAAATATTTTGACCCCGGCGCTATCTGGAGTACCCAGGGATTTGAACCAATCGGCACCCTTTTCCACGATGAGAGGGACATTGGCGAGCGTCTCGACGTTGTTGACAACGGTCGGTTTACCATACAGGCCATAGACCGCCGGGAAAGGTGGGCGGATGCGCGGCTGACCACGTTTCCCTTCAATCGACTCAAGCAGGGCTGTTTCCTCCCCGCAAATGTACGCGCCAGCACCGAGGTGGGTATAGATATGCAGGGAATAATCCGAACCAAAAAGCTTATCGCCCAGCAGGTTGTCCTTTTCAAGGTCGGCGATCTTCTCATCGAGCAGGGCTGCCACCGTCCAGAACTCGCCGCGCAGGTAAATGTAGGCCGCATTCGCCCCGGTGGCATATGCCGCAATTGCAACCCCTTCCAGGAACTGGAAGGGGTTGCCTTCCATGATCTCACGATCCTTGAAGGTTCCGGGCTCGGACTCATCGGCGTTGGCAACCACGTAGTGCGGCCAAATACTATTGGGGATGAAGCTCCATTTTACGCCGGTGGGGAAACCAGCGCCGCCGCGACCGCGCAGTCCGGAAGCTTTGACGAGGTCGGTCACTTCCTGCGGCTTCATGCCGGTAACGGCTTTCTTGAAAGCTTCAAAGCCGCCATTCTTCTTATATATATCCAGCCGGTCGAAGTCGGGGATATCACGGTGGCGGAGTAGGAGGTGAGCCATTACTTCACCTCCCCGCCCGACTTGCGCAGGGCTGCAACGAGTTCCATGGTCTTATCCACGGTCATATTTTCGTGATATGCGATCCCCTCTCCACTTTGCAGCTGGAGCATGGGGGCCTTGTGGCACCCGGCCAGGCACATGACCGCTTCAACCGTGATCATGCCATCGGAAGTGGTCTCGCCGACCTTGACCCCCAGGTTGACGCACAATTCCTGGAGGAATTTGTCGGCACCCCGCAGAGCGCAGGGCAGGTCAGTACAGACCTGCATGCGGTACTTGCCAGCCTGCCTGTCATGGTAAAGGGTGTAGAAGCCAACGATCTCCGCCACATCGGTGGAGGTGATGTCGAGAATCCCGGCGATGTCTTCCAAGGCAGCCTTGGTGATGTACCCCTGCTCACGCTGCGCCAGGTACAATAACGGCATGACCGCCGAGCGTCTTTGCTCCGGGGGATATTTCGCAAAAATCTTTTTTATTTCCTCAGGATATTTGTCAGCAAGCATACAACCTCACACCGGATCGGGACACCAAACTTGAAGGACCTAGCGGTCCACATCTCCCAAGACAATATCAACCGAGCCAATGATGGCAACCAGGTCAGCGACCAGCACGCCCTTGGACATTAAAGGCAGGGACTGCAGGTTATCAAACGAGGGCGTGCGCCAATGGATGCGGTAAGGCTTGGGACCGCCATCCGACTCCAGGTAAACGCCCAATTCGCCGCGCGGCGACTCGACTGCAGAATAGACCGCCCCCTTCGGAGCGTCGAACCCTTCGGTCCAGAGCTTGAAGTGGTGGATAAGCGCTTCCATGCTGATGCCAATCTCGGAGCGCGGAGGTGGAACGAATTTATAGTTGGTGGAGCGCACCGGACCCATCGGCAGCTTGTTCAATGCCTGCTCGACAATGCGAAGCGACTGGCGCATCTCTTCCAGCCGGACCAGGTAGCGGGCGTACACGTCACCTTCGGTGCGGGTGGGGATCTCGAAATCATATTGCTCATACCCGGAATATGGGCGGGTCTTGCGCAAGTCCCACTTGACTCCGCTGGCACGCAGCATGGGACCGGTAACGCCAAAGTTCAGGCATTCTTCGCCGGTCAATTTGCCTATGCCGTAGGTGCGGTCGAGCATAAGCGGGTTGCGGGTTAGGAGCGCTTCGTATTCGTCAACGCGCCGGGGGAATGTCTTGAGAATGTTGCGGACGGCCGCTTCGAATTCAACCGGAACATCCCTCCAAATTCCACCGGGACGGATGTAGGTGGTCATCATGCGCTGACCGGAGCACATCTCCATGACGTCCAGGATATACTCGCGTTCCCGAAAGCAATACAGGAACATGGACATGGCAGCCAGGTCGAGGGCAGAAGTGCCCAGCCAGACCAGGTGGGATTGGAAACGGGTAAGTTCCGCCAGGATGATGCGAATGACCTGAGCACGGGCGGGAACGTCGAGGTCGACCAGTTTCTCGACCGCCAGAGAATAAGCCAGGGTATTACCGACTGTATTCAGGTAATCCAGGCGGTCAGACATGACCTCGGCCTTCTGATAGGTCTTGGCTTCCATATTTTTTTCTATACCCGTATGCAGGAAACCAATGTCGGGGATGCAGTTGATCACGGTCTCGCCGTCCAGTTCGAGCAGGAGGCGCAGCACGCCATGGGTGGAAGGATGCTGCGGTCCCATATTAAGCAGGACTGTATCGCCTTTAATGGCGCGGTCAGAGACCAGGTGTTTTAATTCATCTACTGTGATTTCTTGGATATCAGGCATGGCCGCTATTCCTTGGCATAGGGCTTGCGCAGGTTGATCTCTTCAAAGTTGAAGGTAAACTGCGGTTCCTCGTATCCCAGAGGGTAGTCCTTGCGCAGCGGGTGACCTTCCCAGTCGGCGGGCATGAGGATGCGGCGCAGGTCAGGGTGACCCTCGAATTTGATCCCGAACATATCCCACAACTCGCGCTCGCGCCAGTTGGCGTTTCGATAAATATGAGAGACGGTGGGCAGGCAGGGGTTTATCCCGGGTACCGGCACGCGCAAGGTGAGAACCAGGTTCCCCGACACCGAAGTGAACTGGTAAATGACATGAAAACGGGGCTCCGCCTGGGGCCAGTAATCCACGGCGGTCAGGGCGGAAAGCAGCTCAAAGCCAAGTTCTTGCACCTTTTGGCACGCAGCGACGATACTCCCAGCCGGGATCTGCACGCTGATATCCCCGCGATACTCCGAAACGGTGCCTCCGAGTTCTTTTTCCAATTTCGCTATGATCGGTTCCAGTTTTGCATCCATGTGCAGCCTCTATTTCTTGTCTTCGGCAAATTTCATGCCGCGTACTTTTTCATAGAGCGTGAGCACGCCATGGATGAGCGCTTCGGGGCGCGGCGGGCAGCCCGCCACGTACACGTCCACCGGCACCACCTCGTCAACGCCCTGCATGATGGCATAATTATTGAAGACCCCGCCGCAGGAAGCGCAATCACCCATGGATATGACCCATTTAGGCTCGGGCATCTGGTCGTACAAGCGGCGCAGAACAGGCGCCATTTTGCGCGAAACGCGTCCGGCCACGATCATCAGATCGGATTGGCGCGGTGAAGGACGCATCAATTCCATCCCAAAGCGGGACATGTCGTAATGAGCTGCCTGGGCGGACATCATTTCGATGGCACAGCAGGCCAGCCCAAAAAGCATCGGCCACATGGCATTCGTCCGGGACCAGGCGACAGCCTGTTCCAGTGTCGTGGTGGCGATGCCCATATTTCCGAGTTTTTGTTCTACTCCCATTCCAACGCTCCTTTCTTCCACGCGTAAAAGTAACCTACCAATAAGATGGCAATGAAGAGGAACATTTCCACCAAGCCAAACAGTCCCAGCTGGCGGAAGACGAGCGCCCAGGGCAGGAAGAAAACAGTTTCAATGTCGAACAGGATGAAGAGGACGGCGATGAGGTAGAACCGGACAGGCATGCGGCGGGTGCCGGGGCCGATGGAACTCATGCCCAATTCATAGGGCATGGACTTTTTATCGGTGGCATGTTTGGGGCCGAAAAGGATACCCAAAACAATGGCAATGACACCGATCAGGACGGTCATGAAGATGAAAGCGGCAATGGCGGCGTATTCGAGAAGCATGGATTCTCCTCAGGGGATGGAGTTTTAGTGCCTACCGGCGGGAAAGTATAACATAAGACGTTCGAAAAGGTGGGCAGGCGTGGCAATTTTCACGATTTAACTCGTGCCCGGTTAGTGCAACACCAGATTGTGAAGAAAGGTATGAATAAAATGAGGCCGTTTTCTTTCGGAAATAGGGGGGTGCTATCCTAAATAGTCCCTCAAGTGCCGGCTGCGGGTTGGATGGCGCAGTTTGCGCAGTGCCTTGGCTTCGATCTGGCGGATGCGTTCGCGGGTCACATTGAAGTAGCGGCTGACCTCTTCGAGAGTGTGATCCTTGCCGTCCACCAGTCCAAAGCGCAGCTCGAGCACCTGGCGCTCGCGCTCGGTGAGGGCTTCCAAGGCATGCTGCACCTGCTCGCGCAGCATTTCGCGGGAGGCAGCATCCAAAGGCTCGAGGGCGTCGACGTCTTCGATAAAATCCCCGAGTTGACTGGAATCTTCATCCCCGCTGACCGGTCCCTCGAGCGAGATCGGCTCCTCGGCGGAACACAGGATGCGGTCCACCTTGGTGGTAGCCATTTCCCAGCGGTGCTGGAGGTCTGGAGCCAAGGGTGTTTCCTCAGCGCGGGCACGCAGGATGGTCTGCACGTCAACCGGGGTGAGGAAACCGGATTCGAGGGCAATCTCATTGTTGGTGGGATCACGACCCAGCTGCTGGGTAAGAGCGCGCTGGATGCGTAAAATGCGGGTGATGGACTCGAACAAGTGCACGGGGATGCGGATGGTTCGGGCCTGCTCTGCGATGGACCGGTTGATGGATTGGCGGATCCACCAGGTGGCGTAGGTGCTGAACTTGTAGCCGCGGCGCGGATCGAATTTGTTCACCGCCCGGAGCAAGCCGAGGTTGCCCTCCTGGATCAAATCCACGAACTGGATGCCGCGACCCAGGTAGCGCTTTGCCACGCTGACCACCAAGCGCAGGTTGGCGCGGATAATGGCAGCATTGGCGTCGTCAGCGCGGGCGCGGATAATTTCCACTTCACGGGCCAGCTCGGGTTCTGAAGGCAGGTTGCGGAAAAGGGTGCGCTGGGCAGGCAAGTCGTGATGGACCTGGAGGTGTTTCAACAGCCAACCTGCATAGTCTTCAGGCAAAATATAAAATATTACATAGGCAATGTAAGCATGACTAACCAGGCTGTCCCAGAGCGGATCCTTGCCCCATAATTCGCGCTCGATGTAGGCATGCAGGTAAGCCGGTGAAATGTTGTTCTCCCAACCGCGGTGCAGGCTGTGAGCCTCAGCCAGGAGCAAGGCGGGATCAGGAACCTCAACAGAAAGACGACCAGCATCCTCCCGCAGTCGCGTCCAGGCTGTCTGCAGATCCCTCAACAGGTTGCGGTAGGCAGCGGTCGTGGGGGAAGAGACGACCTTTGTTCCGATATGGCGGCGCAGGGTGACCAGGATGACGCGGCGGCCCTCGATCATGGCAGCCAGGCGAAACTCGCGGGCAGCGTCAAGAAGTTTAACCTGGCCGATCTCGCGGAAATACAAGCGGACCGGGTCCTCAGAAAGCTCGGCTACCAGTTCGACCCGATTGAATTCGAACGGATCTTCGACACCAAGGTTGCCCGGCTCCTCATCTGCAGAAAGACCCTCCTCCGGCTCCCCGGCCAGTTCCAACTCTTCTTCGGGCTCGGACTCGGCGGCACCCACCAGCGGTTCTTCCAACTTTTCGGAGCGAACCTTGCGGGTATTCGCAGGGCGTTTTTTATGCGCTGCCGGGGTTGGAGAGCCGGGATGGCCAGGCTGTTGGGTCTTGGATTTTGCGATGCGGGTCATTATCCTTCTTTACGGCGTCCGTTTTGATTGATCTGCGCCTGGTCGAGGCCGCGCAGGAGAGTGGAATACTGCTGAACCATTTCACGATATGAGGCAATACGGAGATCACCTGATTGCTGGGCATCCTCCTGCAAAAAACGCAATTGGGTGATGTTCTCGGTGAGTGCCGTACGGCGAATTTTCACCACCGCCCTGAACAGATCCTCGATCAAGCGGTCGTCCAGGGGATCGAGTTCGCCCGGTTTCGCCGCCAGTTCGTCCACGAGGGTATCCAGCGAGGGAGGCAGGTTCTGGCGCAGATAGTCCCCAGCGTCATCGGCATCCTGCTCGAGCGACTGGCGTACCAGCCGAAAGAGCACCTGGTGGTCAGTATAACCGAAATCTTCGGGAGTCATCCGGCCAAGCCCGGCCTCCTGCAGCCCGCGGTCAAGCCGGTAGAGCAGGTCGGGCCTGCGGATGAGCAATCCCAGGATGTGGGCTTCACCTTTGTGGGAAGGGGATAATGCAGGTGCGAGAGGAGCGGGAGATTTTCCCTGGGTGGTGGCTGGCTCAACAGCAGGTCGAGACCGTCGCACCTTCGGAACCTGGATTCCCCTGCCACTGATGGAGCGTTCATCCACCTTAAGAAACCGCGCCAGGCGTTGACGATAGGTATCGCGCTCGACCGGGTTGGGCAGGTCTTCGATGAGCGGGAGAACCTGGGCGACTATCTCGGATTTTACCTTGGCATCATCGAGATCCCGACCGACCGCCAAAGCACCCATCACGTGCACCACGATTGGCTGGGCATTTTCGATCAGTTTTTTCCATTGTTCCGGGTCACGCTGGACGATCTCATCGGGGTCGAGTTCATCAGGCATGCTTGCCACGCGGAGATCGGCCTGCAGCCGGGCTTCATGGTGCAGCAAGCCGCGTGCGTCAAAGGCGATCTCATCCTGGCGGTCGAGAGTTTGCCGGGCAGCCTCCAGACCGCGCAGGACGGCTTTCTGACCTGCGGCATCCGGGTCGAGGGCCAGGACGATGGTGCGGGTAAATTTCTTCAGCAGCCGCAACTGGTCTTCGGTGAGGGAAGTGCCCATGGGTGAGACCACGTTGTCAAACCCCGCCTGGTGAAGGGCGATCACGTCGAGGTAGCCTTCCACGATGACGGCCTGGTCTGCAGTGCGGATGGGTCTGCGCGCCAGATCAAGCCCGTAGAGCAACCGGCTCTTGCTGAACAAGGGGGTTTCGGGCGAGTTCATGAACTTGGGGACATCGTTGGGATCGAGAATGCGCGCCCCGAAGCCGGTCATCTTCCCATTCTCATCGCGGATGGGGATCATCAGGCGGTTGTGGAAGCGATCTTTTATTTCACCGGATTCACGCTGTGAAACAAGACCCACATCGAGCAGTTCCTGGGTGGAATAGCCCTTCCCGCCGAAATGTTTGAGAGTGTTCTCCCACCCCTGGGGCGCGTATCCCAGGCCAAAGGTCTCGATGGTTCCGTCTGTCAGGCGACGCTTGTCATGAATATAGTCCAGGGCGAATTTTCCAGCAGGAGTGGATAAGTGATAGCGGAAATAGGTTACAGCGTCTTCAAGGAGAGTGCGCAGGCGCTCATGGGCTTCTTTTTCTTCGGGCTTCTGGGCTTTGTAGGCTTCGAGTTTGACCCCCGCCCGCTCTGCCAGGTACCGCAAGGCTTCCTTAAAGTCCCAGCCTTCCTTCTTCATCACAAACTTGAAAATATCCCCACCTTCCCCGCATTGACCGAAGCAATGCCAGGTCTGCCGATCGGGGGAGACGATAAATGAGGGCGTTTTCTCGTTGTGAAATGGGCACAAGCCTGAAAAGTTCTTTCCGGCGCGGCGTAATTTCACGGTCTCCCCGACCAGATCGACAATATCAATGCGGGATTTGATCTCATCAAGCTGGGACATGCGTGGATGAATTATAGACGCGGTTTAGGTGCCGCGCAAGTTGGATTAAAAAGGCCTTTTTTGGGGAACCAAACCAGGGATTTGGCAGGTTAGAAATGAAATCATTGAAAAGGCGGGGGAGTGGATATGCATTTTGTTTCTCCATCCACGCCAGGAAATTGGATGACCATAATAATTATGTAAAACCTAATCCGCCCTGCCTTTCAACAGCGCTTCCACCATCTCGTCAGGAACCTGGACGGCGACGACCTCGCCGCGCACGGTGGTGAGACCGTTGGCGACGATCCATTCCTCGATGACCACCTTGCGCCCCTTGACCTCTTTCACCTTCCCGCGCACTTCCAGTTCGACCCCAAGGGGAGTGGGCTTGAGATAATCCACGTGCAAAGAGGCGGTGAGAAAACGAAATGCGGGTTCGGTATCCATGGCGCGGCCGGCTGTGCGGTAGGCGGCGGCGGCAGCAGTTCCGGTGCCGTGACAGTCGACGAGCGAGGCAAGCAGCCCGCCGTAAACATAACCTGGAATGGCGATGTGATATGGCATCGGCATAAAGTGACACACGGATTCTTCCCCGTCCCAATAACTCTTGATCTGGTGCCCGTGTTCATTTAGCGTGCCGCAGCCGTAGCAGTGAGCCAGGGCGTCGGGGTAGTAATATTGAAAAGCTTTAGGCATGAGGATATCCTATACTGTGAAAGGGAGGAATGGATTGGATTTACTCCATCAATTCTGTTATTCCAAGATTAGAAAATCGTACGGCAGTGATGCAAAGGACGATAATAATTATAAGTCATATGTTATTTGGGGTTGAATGGAAACAACCTCCAGGAACCAATGCAAGAGCAAACTCCCACACAACATTGAATTAATGAAGACGGAGAAATAAATTCTCCGTCTTCATTAATTCGAACCGGAGACTCGCTGCTAGGGGGTGGAAGTCGGGAGTTTCTGAATGATCTCGTTCGCCCGGACATTGATTTCATCGAGGGTCATTTCCCCCTTTACGATCGACTTAATCCTGCCGCTCGAATCGATAAAGAAATGAAGGGGGATATTATCCAGGTTAATATTATACGCTGTCTTAAAAACGGAATTGGGGTCGAGCAAGATTGGAACCGTGAGGTTTCGGTTGGTGCGATAAAGGTTCAATGTGGCGATGTCTTCTGCAGCATTAATCGTCAATGTGACCATGCCGGTGTCCTTAAAGGTCTGGGAGATGGTTTCAATGACAGGCATCTCGTTATTGCAATGGTTGCACCATGTGGCCCAGAAGAAAATGAAAACCGGTCGTCCATCAAACTGACCAAGGGACACCTTCTGACCAGTCGCAAGATCGTTCAGGCTAAAGTCGGGGGCATACAGGCCAACCAATGGACCAACCAGACTGGCTGGGCGAGGTGTCCGGGTGGGAGTAAATTCAAAGGTGGGAGTGAAAGTGGCAGTCCCGGTGGGAGAAGCGGTTGGCAGTTCGGTATTGGTCGGAGATAATGTCCACGTTGGGATCAATGTGGGAAATGGGAGATTTGTCAGGGTTTGGGCAATTGCAAGCGTTTCTTGAAGTTGCTGCGCCTGTGATAAATCCTGAGCCTGCTGCCGGGCTTTGCGTTGAATGGATATATATCCCGCGATGGTAGCAACTGCAAGAATAACAAACGCGGCCATTAATATGTAAACCAGTTCCCACCTCGAACCCGGCCTATCAGATATGGGCATTTTCCCCCCGGGTTTAATGGAGCTGGGGGGTATTGAAGAAATGGACTCGGTCTTGGGGACTGCAATCGAGGGTTTGGAGACGACCGGGGGAGGCTGGCGTGCAATGATGGGCGGCTTTATGGAAGAGGAATCATCTTCGATCAGCGCAGGTGGGATTTTTGTTAATGCCGGCTGCCTGGCATCATCTGAAGCTATGGTTGAGGCTACCTGCGGTTGGGTGGGAGCGGAGGAAAACGCGGAAGCTGCCTTCTGCCCGCTGGGCACCGGGGGCAGATTGGAGGCTGCCGGCTGCAGGATGGGCTCGGGCGGATTGGAAATGATCGTTGCAGGTTCTACAGGGGTGCCAAGTGTAGTGGAAGCTTCCACCTGCTTGGTTGGAGTCGGTGGTTCAGGGAAAAGAGGCTTTAACTCGGTGACGGGAGTTGGGAAGGCGGAAATTTCATCCGGCTTGATGTCGACAGGATGAGTTATCGGTGGTATCTCGGACTCCGCGTGCATGGGAGGTAAGGGAGAGGAAGCTTCCGGTCCGGCAGGTATTGGCATTACGAAGGATGCCGGTTCTGGTTCGCTGGGCTCGACAGGTGGAATTGAGGATGCCTGTGCCTCGCCTGGAACGGGTTGTATGAGAGGGAACGGTTCCAGGTCGCTCAAAGCGGGAGTTATGGGTGAAGGTTCTTCCGATTCGTCGGTTGCACCAGGGATGGCGGGGGATGCCTCGGTATCGCCAGGCTTGATGGGAAGAGGGATGAGCGGCTCCCAGTCACCAGGATCAGAAGGCGTGGGGGGAGGGGGTTCCGGTTCACCAAGCAAAGGGGGGAACGAGGTGGAAAGCTCCGATTCGTTGGATACCGAAGGTATGTCTGGAAATGCCTCTTCCTCGTCAAGTTCAGGTACCACGCTCGAGGGAGGCTCCAATTCACCAGGGACAGGTGGGATGCTGGGGGGAGGTTCAGCCTGATCTGGTGTGACAGAAATACTGGAGGGGGGAATTGCTTCGCTGAGGACGGGAGGTATAACGGGGGGCGCTTCAGGGACGACTGGAGAAGGCGGGTTGGTCGTAGACCCGAGTTCTTCCTTCAGGTGTTGCGATGAACTTCCCTTTCCATCAACGCCCGTGGGTTTTGCCCAATCGGGGACCAGCGATAAATCGTCTGCGTTATCTTCTGTCTCACCCATGAACGACGATGTAAAAGGGCTTACCGAACGGGAATCGGGGATCTGGTTGATCAACGTGTTCAGCTTGTCCTGTGCTGGCTTGTTTTCCGGGTCCAGCCGAAGGACCACGCTGCAGGCATGCCACCTGGCGGTTGACATCTGTGAGGGTGAGGCTGAGCAGCCACCAGCCGCGTGCAGAAGCAGGATTTTGCTGGAGGAAATCCACCAGCAGCATACGGGCTTCCTGGAGCTTGCCTGCATTCAGGAGCTGTTCAATGCGGAGCAAAATGTTGGCGAGTGGTTGTGTCATCGTATCTCCACTATGCAAACCAGAACGATCGGACCAATTGGTTTTCAGCCGGGTCGGGCGACCTAAAAGCCTTCCAACTTGCTAAAATCCGCCACACCATCTGCCAGGGAGGAAATCCGCTGCAGCACTCCCAGGCGGTTTTCCTGGACGGATTTCGTTTCAGCCATCACAAGGACCTTATCGAAGAATTCACTGACGGCCGGGATCATGGGGACGAAAGCGTTAAGGAAATCGTCCACGGATCCAGGAGCCCGTTTTCGTTTTTCAGCTTTCTCCAGGGCGGCAAATAATTTCTTCTCAGATGCCTCACTCAAGGCTTCCACTTTGACAACGAATTTTTTCTTTTGGTCGCGGGTGATCCGCACACAGCGGGCATATTCCGGCAGGATGGCATTCCAATCCGGGCGGGAAACCCAGCCAGTCAATTGCCTAACGGAGTGCGCCGCACCCGCAGGGTCGTCCGACTGGACTGCCAGGACAGCATCAACAGCATCATGCTTCAATCCCATATCCATTAGTACCACGCGCAGGCGACCGGTGATGAATTCCAGCACCTGCACCTGGACCTGGTCTGATACGGGGATCGGTTGCAGGGCGGCTGCGGATTTTACTGCTGCACGCAAGTTAAATGCCATCCCGTGTTCGATCAACGGCTGGACCACCCCAATGGCAGCCCGCCGGAGGCCAAAGGGGTCCCTGGTTCCGGTGGGAGCCAGCCCGGCTGCAAACAGCCCAACGAGAGAATCCAACCGGTCTGCAAGTGCCACTGTCACACCGGGCAGGGAATGCGGGACAGGCAGGTACTGCTCGCCGATCGCATCAGCCACTGCCGGTGCTTCGCCGTCCCGGTTGGCATATTCACGCCCCATGATTCCCTGGAGCGAGGTCATCTCTATCACCATCCTGGAGACCAGGTCAGCTTTAAGCAAATGGGCAGCCCGGCGGGCAAAGACAGCCTGGTCAGCTTCCAGGCCGAGCATTGAGGCCAACTTTCTTGTTAATTTTTCGATGCGCTCATTTTTTTCGAGCATCGAGCCAAGTTTCTTCTGGAATATGAGGGTGCCCAGGCGGGGGCGGAAGTCTTCAAGCTTGTGCTTCAGGTCTTCACGGACGAAGAAATTCGCATCTGCAAAGCGGGCGCGGATGACGTGTTCATTCCCCTGCCTGACCAAGTCCAACCCTTGCATGTCCCCATTCCTTACCCCCACAAAATATGGCAACAGCGTTGAAGGCTGGCCGTCCTTGTTCGCGCCCGACCTTTCCATTTTTATACGCTCGACTGGAAAATAGCGCTGGTGTTTTTTCATTACAGAAATGAGTGCATCATTTGGCAGTGAGAGGTATTCCTCACCGAAGGTGCCCAGGAAGGGCATGGGGTGCTCAACCAGGTTGGCTACCTCTGCCAGGAGTTCGGGTGACATGATCACCTGGCCCTTGACGGAAGAAGCAAGTTCCCCGCTCCCGGATATGATGATGGCCTTGCGCTCTTCCACATCCAAAACGATGTCATTCCTGCTGATGATCTCCTGATATTTACCAGCACCGGGAATCTCAATTTCCGGGGAGTCATACGGACGAAGCCCACGCGTAGTGCGGCCGGCCCTGAGTCCGGCATATTCAAACGGGATGACCATCTCACCCAACAAGGCAACCAGCCACCGAATGGGACGTGAAAAAGCAATATTGTTTGCATTATCCGTAGTTTTGGATGTTGGCAGCCAGCGCATGGACTTATCAAACTTGAGACTCCCCAGGAGTTGTGGCAGAGCCTCGAGCAGCACCTGGGGTGTTGGACGCCCGGCCTGTTTGACCACCGCAGCAACATACCTGCCCCCATCCATCTCCCGGATCTCGAGGTCTTTCGGCTGAACTCCCTTGCTCTTGGCAAAACCGATCGCTGCCGGGGTTGGGATTCCGTCTGACCCGAAGGCGCGTTCCGCAGAGGGACCGCGGACCAGGTCAGTGCGGTCGGGCTGGCGCGGGGCAAGAGAGTCCACCATAACAGCCAACCGGCGCGGAGTCCCGAAAACCCTGACAGGACCATGTTCAAGATGCAGTTCGTCCAATACCCTGGGGACGTTGATTTTCAGCTGCCCAATGGCAGAATCCAAATCTGAGGCGGGCAATTCTTCCACTCCAATTTCGAGAAGAAATGGAGCTGACTGCAGGTCGAATGCGGAAGGTATGGGAGATGAAATAATCGAGTCTCTCGTTGAAGGTTCCTGTTTTTCTTTCAGCAGCGGGTATTCCTGCTCCTTGCGCTGCTCCAACCAGGACTCTGCCACACGCCTGGCCATGTCGCGCATTTGTCCAAAGAAGGCCTGGCGCTCGGTAACCCCAATGGCACCGCGGGTGTCGAGAATATTAAAGGTGTGCGAGCATTTGAGGACATAATCATGTGCCGGGACAACCAGTCCCTGTGCGAGGCAGGCTTCTGCCTCAGCCTTGTAAAGATCATACAACTGGCGCAAGCGGGTTACGTCAGCAGTCTCAAATGAATATTTGCTCTGCTCAAACTCGTCATGGCGGCGGACTTCACCGTAGGTGACCCCGGCTCCCCAGGGTTCGTCCCAGATCGCGGGCGCGTTATTGAGGGCAATCAGAATTCGCTCGAGACCGTAGGTGATCTCGACGGAGACCGGGTCCAGGCTCTGCCCGCCCACCTGCTGGAAATAAGTGAATTGGGTAATCTCCTGGCCATCCAGCCAAATTTCCCAACCCAACCCCCACGCCGAGATGGCAGGCTGTTCCCAGTTATCTTCCACCAGGCGGATGTCGTGCTGGCGGGGATCGAACCCAATGGCCTCCAGCGATTGGAAGTAGAGTTCCACCGGGTTGCCGGGATCAGGCTTGAGGATGACCTGGAACTGAGTGTGCTGCTGGAAGCGGTTTGGATTTTCACCATAACGCCCGTCATCGGGACGCACCGAGGGTTCAACGTAGCCAACATTCCAGGGTTCGGGTCCGAGCACACGCAGGAAAGTGGCAGGATTCATGGTCCCGGCTCCAACCTGGGTGTAATAAGGCTGGCCGATTAAACATCCATGCGCCGACCAGAATTCCTGTAACTGGAGGATGATCGTTTGGAGGGAAGATTTGGGCATTTTCTGATTTCGAAAATATGAATTTAAATATATTATTCCACTCGAGAGGATTATACCGTTAATAATTTCAGTCCCATTAAGGTGATTTGGTCCCCCAGCACATGCGTGGATGGAAAAAACCATTCCGAGATGCTCAACCTTGCCATCATTTGGCTTCTCACATAGAATTGAAAAACGATGACAAACGCAATTCTAAACAATATGACACAGCACGATATCATCATCGTGGGTGCGGGTCCGGCTGGAATATCCACTGCGCTTCACCTGGCAAAAATGGCTCCCGGGCTCATATCACGGACACTGATCCTCGAAAAAGCCCATCACCCACGCCCCAAATTGTGTGGTGGGGGAATCCTCCCGGACGCAGAATTGATTTTGCGCCATCTCGACCTGGATATTAGCGAAATCCCGCACATGGACGTGGACTGGGCTCGTTTCGATTACGATGGGCAGGGTTTTAAAATGCGCGGCGAAAGGGGTGGGAAGATCGCCTTCCGCACAATTCGACGGGATGAGTTCGATGCCTGGCTGGCTGCAAAGGCACGCGAACGCGGGTTCATTATCCAGGAAGATACTGCCGTGAAGGGTGTCAGCGTCAGGGAGAGCGAGGTGGTGGTCACAACTGACCAGGGTGATTTCCACGCCAAGGCGGTGGTAGGCGCAGACGGGTCCAGCAGCCTGATCCGCAGGACGATCATTCCCCACGAAGAGATGCATGTAGCCCGACTTCTCGAAGTCGTCACCGAGCCGCGACCCGAAGACTCGTTTCACATCCAGGCGGACTCTTATTTTGACTTTATGTATGTCCCGGATGGGATCCTTGGATATTCATGGGATTTTCCTGCCCTTGAAAATGGAAAGCCCGTGCGGGTACGCGGAATTTACGACAGTAATGTGTATCCGCTCAAGACCGCCATCCCATTACGCGCTGCGCTTGCTGATGAGCTCAAACATCATGGTTGCAGCCTGGATGCTTACAAATTGCAAGGTCACCCCCTGCGATGGTTTGAAACAGACGGTGTTTTTAGCGCACAGCGGATCCTGCTGGCGGGTGACGCAGCCGGTTCGGATGCCTTATTTGGAGAAGGGATCAGCATCGCCCTGGGTTATGGAGGGTTGGCGGCGCGTGCCATCCAGGACGCCTTCGACCGCCAGGATTTTTCCTTCCACACTTACAAGCAGTCCGTCCTGCGCTCGGAAATGGGTAAATCCCTGCGGCGGCGCACCTGGTGGGCGAAATTTTTCTACCATCTGCGCTGGCACAATATACAAAGACTGTCATGGCGTCACCTTGGCCTGATCATCACGTGGGTAATGCAACATTATATGATCGGGTGGGCGCGACGACAGGAAAGGAAGAATTAATACATGATCGATTGAGAGCTAGCTTTTGATTTGATTGATAAAGCGGGGGGAATTCATTGCACGTTCCAATAAAAAAGTAACATAGCGTTGTAACAGTGATTCGACCTCGACCTGGACTTCGGGGGCCGGGTGCGCCCGCTGCGCTTCAGAATAGGTACTGCGCTGGTAATGGCGCAGGTGTTTGAGTGCCTCCATTGATATGGTCCAGATTCCTGGCAGGCCGCTTCCACAGGCAGGGCAAAGGACGCCACCCTGGGCGGCAGAAAAATATTGGTCCTGGGCCTTGATCACTTTCCCGCAGTTGGCACACTCGAACAAGTGCGGCCGGTAGCCAAGAACATCCAACATCCGCACTTCATAATAACGGATTGCCAGCCACGGGTCGGTATCTTTTTCGAGGCGTGTTAATGCCTCGGTCACCAGGCGGAATATTTCGTGATTGCGGGTATCATCTTCGTAAGTAAACCGGTCAACCAGTTCGACAATATAGGAAGCCTGTCCGGTTTTTCCCAGGTTCTCATGGATGGGCAGGTAGGCATCCAATGTATCAGCCTGGGTAACAATCAACAGGTCATGCCCACGCGCCAGTTGCAGAGTCACGCGAGTGAACGGTTCCAAATGCCCTGCCTTACGCGAGCGGATCTTGCGAGCCCCCTTGGCAATGGCGCGCACTTTTCCGCGTTCGCGTGTATAGAGCGTGAGCAGGCGGTCGGACTCTCCCCAGTCAGCGTGACGGAGGACAACAGCTTCAACCCGGAATGAACGTTGTTCAGCCATGAATCGATGCCGCTTCCAACCGGGGAGAATTTAGTTCTTCATGTCCTTGGGAGTGAACGCACCGGGAAGCAGGCCCTCCACGGTTCTTTCAAGGACCAGCCGTCCTTCACCATCTGCAACCATTACCAGCGTTTCCAGCCCGAATTCTGCCAGTACCTGCCGGCAACTCCCGCAGGGTGTGCCGCCATTGGGTGTAACCACCGTAATGACATCAAAATCTTTTTCCCCTTCCGAGACTGCCTTATAGATGGCAACCCGTTCGGCGCATATGCTGGATGGGTAGGCAGCATTCTCCACGTTGGAGCCGGTAAAAATTCGACCAGATCTGGTCCTTAGGGCTGCACCGACCGGATAATTTGAGTAGGGTGCATACGCCCTGCGACTGGCTTCTTTGGCCAGGTCGATCAATGCGCGGCGTTCATCATCGGTCACCTTAATCATTATTTTGCCTCTTTTAATTTTTTTATGGGTCGGGCAGGAACACCAACCACCAATGTATCGGGTTCAACATCTTTTGTGACCACCGCTCCGGCTCCTGTGCGGGAGTGCGCCCCCAACTTTACAGGCGCAACCAGCATGGTATCCGAACCGATAAAAACGCCCTCGCCAATTTCGGTATGGTTTTTGCGCACCCCGTCGTAATTACAGGTGACCGTCCCTGCGCCGATATTGACATCTCCGCCGATGGTGGCATTGCCTATATATGAGAAGTGACCCATCTTCGTGCCCGGACCGAGGGTTGAATCCTTGACCTCGCCGAAGTTCCCCATGTGGACGCCCTTGCACAGATGCGCCCCCTTGCGTAATCGGGCAAAAGGTCCCACTCCTACATTATCCTCGACCACCGCCCCCTCCATCACTGCAGCCTGGATTTCGCAGAAATCTCCAACAGTCGAATCCTCGGCGATGGTATTCGGTCCAATGATACATCCTTCGCCGATGGCTGTGCGGCCGCGCAAATAGGTATTCGGCCAGATAACCGAATCCCTGCCTATGGTTACATCCGGTTCAATGTAGGTAACCATCGGATCAATAATCGTCACCCCCGCCAACATGTGTGCCTGGTTGATGCGCTGCCGCATGGCTGCTTCGGCTTCTGCCAGGTGAATGCGGGTATTTATTCCAATGGTTTCCACCAGGTCTTCGCTGACCAATGCCTGCACCACCCCTCCTGCCTGGACCGCCAGCGCAACCGCATCGGTTAAATAATATTCACCCTTTGGCGAAACTTTAATTTTATGCAAGGCATCCCACAACCAGTTGGCGGAGAAACAATATGCGCCTACATTCAGTTCGTGGATCGACAATTGGTCCCCGGTGGCAGATGCTTCCTCAACGATAGCCTGCACGCTGCCTTCGGCATTTCGGATTACCCGTCCGAAACCGCGCGGATCAGCGGAGTTGACTGTTAATATGGTTAGAGGACCCCGGTTGGCTTTCTGAGTGGTCACAAGGGCCTTGAGTGTTTCCGGTCTGAGTAGAGGCATATCAGCATAAATAACCAGTACCAAATCGGTTTTGCCGCGTAATGATTTTTCTGCCTGCTGGACAGCATGACCAGTGCCAAGCTGGGGGTCCTGTACGATGCAGCGGGCCTTCTTTCCGAGGAATTCCCTCACCGCGTCGGCTCCGTATCCGATGATAACCACCGGTATCTCACTACTGGCGGCTTTTGCGGCAGCCAGTGAATGGGCGATCATGGGTACTCCGCAGACAGGGTGCAGCACCTTTGGCAGGTCAGACTTCATGCGGGTGCCCTGACCGGCAGCCAGGATGATTGCGGTTATTTTCATGGGCTCTCCTACTGCATTTTAAAGGATCGAAAAACGTTCAATTAAATTTTCCCGGTGCCGGAAGGGTTATACCCATCCCCTCGCCTGGGATTCTCAACAAAAAAGACCTGCGCTGCCAGCGGGGCGGCGCGAGGCCCAATAGGGAGAAAAAACCCCGCTTGCTTGCGGGAAATACAGGCTGGGGCGCCTGGATTCGAACCAAGATAATCAGCTCCAAAGGCTGACGTGCTGCCATTGCACAACGCCCCAATGGGTAATCCCGGTTCTTGTACGGGAGGCGGCGGAAATTGTAACACACCCCCTGCGGAGTGGCTAGGACTCATCCTCAGGGGTTAAGCCAAGCTGTTTTGCCTGCTCATATGTCAGCATGTCCGGATTGGAGGGAGCCTTTTGCTTAATGGCAGCTTCATCCCAATATTCATTCACCTCGGCGGGTTCGAGTTTGTCTTTAGCATCCGTAAACATTGGTTCCCATTCAACCGCGCTTTGCTCATTCCCTTCCAAAGGAGTTGTCGGAGGTTCATCCTCAGCAGCGAGGCCCTGGGGAATCTCGCCCAGCCCTTGTTCAATTTGATCCCGGGCGGCAGAAAAAATATCGAGGGATTTCATAACCTTATTTTTACCGGCTATCCCCTCTCCAATGACCAGCATGGCATGCGCCAAGCCAACCGGTGCAAAAACCAGGTCGAATTTACCTCCATCAAAGACCGACCAGTTTGAAGGGTTTTTTTGACCCAGTAGTTGAGATATATTCTGCCCGGAACTGTATATGGTCAGCAAAGATGAAACCAGGGCAACATCGTTTTCCCGATCCGGAAGGTCTCCGGCACGCGCCAGGATACGCCCGCGATCATTTAGAAGCAGGACGGCAATTGCCGACAGGTCCTGTCGCAGGCCCGCCAGGAGATCCGGAATGCTGCGCTTGACCTCAGTTTCAGTTGTGTCGATAGGTTCTGGGGGAAGAAGCGTCTCGACCAGCCCCAAGTGACGCTCAACGGCATCCAGGAAATCGGCCATCGGGACCGGCTTGATAAAGAAGGCATCTGCTCCAGCTTCGGCCACTTCCCTGCGGATCCTGGGATCGGTCTGCCCTGTAACCAGGATGATCTTGGCATGAGGGTGATTGACCTTCACCTTGTGCATCAGTTCGATGCCGGTAATTCCCGGGAGGCGATAATCGGAAACCAGCAGATCAACCCGGTTGCGAGTGCTATCGAGCGTGGCTTCTTCGCCGGATGGAATTTCAACGACCTCGAGTTTTGCCTCAAGGGTCTCCAGTGCTGACCGCAATAAGCGGCTGACCTCGCGTTGATCTTCTACGATCAAAATTCGATGTGGGGACATGGGTCTCCCAATGGTCTTACTTCACCAACCAGCATGCTGCCCAGTGATCCTTTTTCGATTCCAGGAATTTTGGTTCCTCAACCGAGCAGATGTCGATCGCCACCGGACAGCGCGGGTGAAAGCGGCAGCCCTTGGGTGGATGGAGCGGGCTGGGCACATCGCCCTTCAGGATAATACGTTCCCGTTTAACGGTCGGGTCGGGAACCGGGATGGCAGAGAATAACGCCTTGGTATAGGGATGCAAAGCTTCATGATAAAGGTCTTCGCGGCTGGCCAATTCCACCATTTTGCCCAGGTACATCACCGCCACGCGGTCGGATATGTGTTCCACTACGCTCAAATTGTGGGCAATGAACAGGTAGGTCAGTCCAAATTCCCTTTGGAGGTCTTTCAGGATATTTAACACCTGCGACTGGATTGACACATCCAACGCTGAAACCGGTTCGTCGCAGATAATGAACTTGGGGCGCAGAGCCAGCGCGCGAGCGATCCCAATGCGCTGACGCTGACCACCGGAGAACTCATGCGGATATCGGCGGGCATGGTAATCTTCCAACCCAACTTTCTTCAACGTTTCCATCATGGTATCTACCCGGTCACGGTGAGTGCCGATGCCATGAACATTCAAGCCCTCCATCACCGACTCTCCAATGGGCATGCGCGGATCGAGCGAAGCATATGGGTCCTGGAAAATGATCTGCATGTTCCGACGCATGGACTTCAACTCTTTCCCCTTCAAACGAAGCACATCCGTCCCATCAAAATTCACCGCCCCTGAAGTCGGTTCGATCAAACGCAACATGGCTCGTCCAACCGTTGTTTTACCGCACCCGGATTCCCCCACCATTCCAAGGGTCTCCCCCTCGCGAATGGTGAAACTAATTCCATCTACAGCCTGCACCCAGGCCACTACGCGCTGCAACAACCCGGAGCGAACCGGGAAATACTTAACCAGGTCTTTCACAACCACCAGGTCTTTTCCTAGCACTGGAATTATTCGTTGACGCCATGGTCATAGAGTGTTACTCCGCCTGAACGTGAACCTGTTTTCTGCATGAACAGGCAAGCATGCCATTATCGTTTGATTTTCATTCCGGTAAACACCACGGGGCCTGAAATTCCCGGGGCCGGGGTTGATCATAATTATCGGAACTTGGGTCGGTCTTATAACTAACACAGTAGTATAGGCTTTCCTACCCCAAGGGAGCATGATGCCCCTCATGGTCCTGGTAGAGCCAACAGCGGACGAGGTGATCATTTGATACCGGGATCAAGTCGGGTTCGATCTCGGTACAAATTTGCAACTGGTGTTCGATACGGGCTTTACAGCGGGGAGCAAAGCGGCAGCCCTCCGGCAGGTTCACCAGGTTGGGGACGGTTCCGGGGATGACTTCCAAAATTTCTTTGATTTTTCCCAGCACTGGTATGGAACCCATCAGACCTTGTGTGTAGGGGTGACGCGGGGAGGCAAACAGGGGCTTGACATCAGCCTGCTCGACGATCCGACCAGCATACATAACGGCCACACGTTCGGCCATCTCTGCCACCACGCCCAGGTCATGGGTGATGAGAACGACCGAAGCGCCGACCTTGTTTCGTAAATCACGCATCAAATCCAATATTTGCGCCTGGATGGTCACATCCAATGCAGTGGTAGGTTCATCGGCAATCAGCAGTTCGGGGACGCATGCCAGCGCCATGGCGATCATTACGCGTTGAGCCATGCCACCGGAAAGTTCATGGGGGAACGCGTCGGCCCTTTTTTGCGGTTCGGGAATTCCCACCATGGTCAGCAGCTCAATGGCACGTTTGTGTCCCGTGTCCTTGTCACAATCCTGGTGAATGCTGAGCACTTCGGAAATTTGATCGCCCACCTTAAAGACCGGGTTGAGGGCTGTCTGCGGCTGCTGAAAGATCATGGAGATGCGATTGCCGCGAACGTGGGTCATTTCGGTCTCGGTCAAATTGAGCAGGTTCTGCCCGTCGAAGGTTATCTCGCCCTCGGTTATTTTCCCCGGCTGACTGATGAGCCGCATTACAGAAAGCAAGCTGACACTTTTGCCACAACCTGATTCCCCCACCAAACCGAGGACTTCCCCGGGATACACGACAAAATCCACCCCATCCACCGCCTTTACCACCCCATCTTCAGTGTAAAAATATGTCTTAAGATTTTTTACTTCCAACAGCGGTTTCTTTAATGTTTTTGGTTGCACAGTATTGCTCCGCAAAACGAACTGTCCTCATTATAGCAAAGAATTGTGATTCCCATATTTTGAAAAAGAATGCCCGACTTTTCAGCGAGCATTCTTTTTCCAACAAACGAGTGTTCGGTTTACTTTTTCTTCATCCGGACATACATGGAAGCACCAGTGATGCCGAGAATTAATCCAGCCAGGGAGGAAGTGTAGCTAAAAAAGTTCAAAAAAAAGGTCGATTGGAGTACTTGGAGCACCATCAAGAACGGAAGGACAACTCCAAGTATCACAAGAAACAAACCAATAAGGATGATTTTCAAAGGGCTGAAGGACATATTTATTGGTAGAGCCAGCAAGCCACAAGATGCCCTTTTTCCGGCTCGAACTCAGTTGGATATTTGACATCGCAGAGTCCCATGATGATCCGGGAACAGCGTGGGTGGAACCGGCAACCCGTGGGCGGATTAACCAAACTGGGCGGTTCCCCGGGCGGTAGTACTTTAAAGGTCTCAGCGTTCTTGGCGTCCGGCTCCGATGTGCCGGTGAGCAGGGCTATGGTGTAAGGATGAAGCGCGTTATCCAGGACCTGGCGCACCTTTGCTTTTTCAACCAGGTTCCCGGCGTACATGACAAAAATACGCTCAGAGAAATAGCTAACCGTGCTCAAGTCGTGGGTAATATAAATTACCGAGAGATTATGCACTTTTTGCAAATTACTCAGCAGTTTTAGAATTTCCACCCGCACCGAGGCATCCAGCATGGAAACAGGCTCATCAGCCACCAGGAATTTGGGTTCCATGATCATGGCACGGGCGATGACCACGCGCTGCTGTTGACCACCACTCAACATGTGAGGAAATTTATTCAAGAAATCACTCACCGGCGTGAGCTTAACTTCCTCCATGGCTTTATGGACGCGCAGGAGGCGATTCTCCTTATTCTTGATCCCCCCGATGATAAGAGGTTCTTCCAGGATCTTTTGGACAGTCATGAAGGGAGCCAATGCCCCGTAAGGATCCTGTTGTACAAAACCAACATTGGAGTGATACCAGTGCAAACCTTTTTTATCAAGATCAGCCAGATCCCTGTTGTCGAAGATGATTTTCCCCTTGGTCGGCTTATACAGCGCCAGGATGGTCTTCATCAGGCTCGATTTTCCGCAACCACTCTCCCCTACAACAGCGATTGTTTCGCTTTCATGAATATCAAAACTCACTCCATCTACAGCCTTCACGTATCCAGCATGACCGAACCCAAACCGTTTCAGCTCGAACCAGACATGAAGATCATCAATGGACAGGATGGTTTTCCTGGTATTCTCTTTATTCTCTTTAACAATACCCTGGGAAACAGACAACATATACAAGCTCCTGGATCAGGAATATAACCAGCACTTGACCTTGCGGCCATTTACATCAGCCATGGGGGGATCTTCCACACATTTTTCAAAACGGGAAGGACAGCGATCAGCAAAACGGCAGCCTTTCGGCAGGTTGATCAGGCTGGGTGGTTGGCCAGTAATAAAATCAGGCTCCGTATCGCCATGTAATCTTGGCACGCTTGCCATGAGCTTTTGCGAATATGGGTGCAGCGGCTTATCAAAAAAATGATAAGCGTCATTCACTTCAACGATCTGCCCGGCGTACATGACCGCCACATCGTCTGCCAGCTCACTGGATGTGGCAATATCGTGCGTGATGAGAATGAAACTGATACCCAATTCTTTTTTCAGGCGTTTTAGTACATTAAAGATATTCGCCTGGGTCAGGACATCCAATGCAGAGGTCGGTTCATCAAGGATGATCAAAATCGGGGAGGTAACCAATGCCATCGCAATTGCCACCCGCTGGCGCATTCCGCCGCTCAACTCAAATGGATAACGGCTGATGAAATCTTCAGGAACGCCCACATGCCGGAACATCTTCTTCACCAGCACGATGGCTTCGGTCTTATCCACGCCCAGGTGAATAATGGCCGGTTCCGCCACCTGGTCTCCAACCCGGATCACCGGGTTTAGGGCATTCATGGCAGCCTGCGGGACCATGGAGATGGAAGCCCAGCGGATATTCTGCCGGAATTCCTCTTCAGATAGGGGCATGATATCGCGTCCATCCAGGTATATGCTGCCTGAATATGTTCCGGCATTGCGTGGCAGGAGTCTCAGGATGGCTTTGGCAAGAGAGCTCTTACCGCAGCCCGACTCACCCAGTACCACCACGGCACGGTTGTGGTCCAAAACAAAATTAACCCCATCGACGGCCTGAACCGGCCCAACGCGGGAATTAAAATATAGGACCAGTTTTTCAATACGTAATAGTTTATTGTTCTCAGCCATGGGTTACATATCCCTCAACCTGGGATTGAAGATACGGTCTAGTGCGAATCCAAGCAGTGCAAAACCAAACCCGGTTATCATCAACAGGATCGCAGGTTCCAGCACCCAATAATATCGCCCTTGATACAAAGCTCCATCCGCCCACGCATCATTGATCACTTTCCCCCATGTGGGCAGGACCGGGTCGCCAAGACCGAGAACCGCCAGCGAGGCTTCCAGGAATACGAAGGAGGGGACGGAAGAGACCAGCGCCGGGATCAACAAGGGGATCATGCGCGGAATCAAGTAGGTATAGATGATGCGTGAACTCGAGGCGCCGTAGGCACGGGCGGCTTCAATATAACTTGACTCCTTGGATTGCAGGAAAATGGCGCGGTAAGTCTTGATCGAACCGGAGAAAATGCTCAGCAGGATGGAAGTGCCCAACATCAACCAAATGCTGCGCGAGTAGAACGTGCCGACCATGATTAAAATGGCCAAAAATGGCAGGACCAGGTTAATCTCGGTAATGCGCTGGATCAATTCATCCACCCAGCCCCCATACCAGGTACCGATCGCGGCGATGATCATGGTGAGAAGTGATGTTCCCAGGGCAGCAAGCAGACCAAAAGCCAACGCGATCGGCGTGCCATATAATAACGGCAGAAGGAGATCACGTCGATATTTGTCGGTGCCAGCCAGCCCAAAAAGTTTTCCGTGCAAAACGAATTGGAGCATCAATGCTGGAACCTTGTTCAAAGGTTGTCCCGCTGATCACAAGTTGATATGTGCCTTTTAACGTGGTTGGTTTCAGCGGGTCTGCAGACTGGGGGTCTGCAAAGAGCGCTTCCATGACCTTATCGGATCTTAACCTGGTCTGCAGTTTCTGGTCCTGGGAAAACCGGAAGGTTGCAGAGTGCTCCACTGCCATATCCGCGATGCGGATCTTCCTGTCATCCGGGGTAATCCAGGATATGGAGACAAATGGAAATTTCTCTTTGATGACTGGAGAGAAATACAGGATCATCTCCTGTGGGAAGCCGTCGTAGGCGTAATCGAAGGAGTAGGTAATATCAACGGTGGAAATATTTTCATCATTGGGAGTGACGGTCCGGGCCATGGTTCCATCGGCCGTGTCCACCGCAAACGAAACGGGTTCCTTCCTGGCAGTGAATAAATTAAACCAGGAAGGAGCGGCATATTTCGGGTTTTGATACCATACGTTCTCTCCCCCGCGCCAGAGACGAACAGCTTCCTTATAGGGGATCGTTACCAAAGCGTAAATGGAAACACCCAAAAGGAAGGTAATGATCAAAATCCCCAGGATTGCTGATGGGTAGCGGAGCAGTGCACGGAAATAGTTTTTAAGCTTCGTCATTGTGAGTTTCCTGATCCGACTTTAACCCGGGGATCAACCAATGCATAAACAAAATCAAGCAAAAATACCGTAAGGGCCAGCAAATAGGCATAAATGATCGTGGACCCAACGATCACGGGAGTGTCGTAGAACCCGATGGCTCGAAAGAGAGTAATCCCAAGCCCGGGCCACAGGAAAACCGTCTCGGTAATGGTGAACCCGGTCCACAGGGTGATGACCAGCAGGGCAAAATTCGTGATGATGGTTGGCAGCGTGGGTCGCAGAATGTATCGCCGCTCCACATCCCGCGGCGGCAGTCCCTTCGCCTTTGCCATTTCCACATAATCCTCGCTGGAATAGATCAGGAAAAATGTCCGCCAGTTGTAAATGCTCAGGAAGATCGAACTGAATGATTACAGACATGCCTGGCAGGATCAGATGTTTAAGAATATTCAGACCATAATCAAGCCTGTTTTCTGGCGGGGGTGAATCCACCAGCCCTCCAAATGGGAGGATCCGAAATACCGCGGCGAAGATCAGGATAAAGAAAATGCCGTAAAACCAGGGGGGGGCAGCGGAGGTTGGGGAAAGCGCGATGGTTAACTTATCCAGCCAGCTGCCGTATTTTCTCGACAAAGAAAGGGCAATAAAAACGCTGCCAAAGAATAATATCAGGTTGGATGTGCCTGTCAGGAGCAGCGTGGCAGGCAGGCGTTCGAGCAGGATCAGGCGCACTTCCTTGGAGCCGTGATCGCTGGTCATTCTTACCGCGCGGCCCAGGTTCAACGTAAGGGCATTGGTGAGATATCTAAAAGAGCGCACCGCAAACGGCTGGTTTAGACCCTGGCGCTCTATCTCAGATGCGATCTTCTCCTGAATGAGTTTCTCCCGCATACTGGACTCCAGGTTGCGGAAAGCCGGGTTCGCGATCATGGATTGGGTGGTATTGTCACGGATTTCGTTGCGAATGATCGTGTCTACATATCCGCCCATGTTGGCGATCAAAATAGTCAGGTAAACGCCGATCGTGACGGTAACGGCCATGGTCACAAGCCTGAGCCCGGAGTATTTAACCAGGCGCATAAAGGTGCTGCTCGCAAACTTTTTCTTGACAATCGGTGATTCGGGGGTGGGTGCGGCTAATGCTTCATTGGCCATATCATCCTTACAAGGATATAAATTAAGAGGGAGGGGCAAGGGCAAGCCCTGGCCCCTCCCAATCAACCAACAGAGCTAAAACTGATTACGGGACAACCGTGTAATCAAGAGATGTGAAGGCCGGAATAGCTACGGGAATAAGCACCGCGGCTACTTCGATCCGACCGGTACCCGCAACAAGCTTGGAGGTTACATCGGCAGGAACGGTGAGGGTGTATTTACCATCCGAGCCGGCGACGGCTGCGCCTGCGCCAACATAGACAGTCTTACCCTGGGCATCGTAGATCAGGAATTTGACTTCTTTGACGTCAGAGCTGAGGTAGGCACTACCATCGGACTTCAAGGTCAAAACAACATTAAACACCGACTCTGCGCCGATCTTAACCTGGGCAGGACCATCCAGCGCGGCTACTGCAAGAGGAGCCTGACCAAACCTGGACCAGCGGTCAGCGGTATCAACGTAATCTGGGTTATTCTTGACCACGGCGGATCCAGCGTTCAGATCCACGGAAGCCAGGTAGTAAGGACCGGTTCCATCCCAGAAGTGACCGCGGGCGGTATACCAGGCCTTGAGGGCGGTATAACGGGCGGTGGCTTCTTCAGCCGTGATGTAGGCACCCATGGTGGGCGCATACGGGATGGTCTTATCAGCCAAAGCCTGTGTCGAGGTCTTGGCCAGGATTTCCAGGCTCGGGCCGCCGATGAAGCTGGTCCACTCGACCGTATTCCGGTCAGCTCCTCCGGCTCCCCAGGCCAGTTCTTTGTTTGCAGCGGCCATGTTGCCGATGGCAATGGATTGCCAGGGGGCTTCGCCATAACCATAGCGAGGCCAGAAGGTGCCGATTAATGAGGCATCCAACTCCGCATCCGCATAGAAGTTGTCATCATAGGTCTCGACGACCAGCGGGTCGGTGGAAACGATCTTAATGCCCTTGAGGTGGGTCAATAAGGCTTCCAGGGTTCCCGCAACATCTTCATCATAGATGGCGCTTTCCGGTTTGCCCTGATCAAACAACATGATTTGATTCATGACAAAGTCAGCTACCGAGAGGCTGGAGCCATCGTGCCATTTCACGGTCTGGAACATGTCAGCCGGGAAATAGACGACAGCTTTCACCTTGGCAGTGGTGCCGCCGGGGAATTTCTCGGCAACGGTGATGAATTTCTGAGTGGTTGCATCCCAGTCAGCCCAGGCATCCGGGGGCACGGTAATGGTGTCGGCTGGTGGACAAGGCTACCCAGTTGAGGTTAGTTCCAACCGGGAGGCCGGTCTGCACGGTCACATCAGCCTTCTCGGCGCGCATCGGCCAGCTAAGACCGGTGTACGGGTCGGGCATAAAGTCACGACCTTCCACTGCAGCCTGTACAAACGCACTGGTCACCCAGTTGGCGCCGTTAACCGGATTCCACGGATCGGTGAACAGGGTGGCGGTGGTGGCAGATTTCACCTGGCCGCCTTCCTGGCCTACATAGCGCAGGTTGAAGGGAGCCATCTTGGTGGTTTCAACGCCAGCACCCACATCTGCACTTACCTGGAGCTTGCAATTGTAGGGGGCATAGGTTTGCAGGTCAACAGTCCAAACTTGCAGCGAATCCTGAATTGCGAGTGGAAGAGCCTCGACGATCAGGTCATGGCGCTGCTGAAGGGTGGTAAAGTTGCCATTGTTCAGGTCATCGCCGACCTTTTGGAAGGCAGGATCGGGAACATTAAAGGTAAATAACGGAATTCCCTGCGGGCTATCGGGCAGGTACATTTCGCGGAAGATGGTCTTCTCGTCACGATTCAAGCCGCTGGAACCCCAGCCGCCCGTGTACAAATTCCACAGGCCGTCCGGGGGATTGGAGCCGATCCAGAGGGGTGAAAGCTCGGAGGATTTCTTCTCGACTCTATCAACGGTGAACCCGAGGGTTTCCAATTGCTGGGCAAAGTACTCGCCCTGGGGCAGGCGGGTGCCGTCACCGTCATTCCGGATCAGGAAGATCAGGCTAACGGGAGCTCCCTTGAACTGCCATTTGCCATCCGTGCCCTTGGTGGCACCCATGGCGGCCATTTCGGTATCAACCTGTGTCTGGGCCTTGGTCATATCGTACGCATAATAGGCTTCGAGACCGCGGGCAACGTCAATGACGCCGGTGTAATCCACCAGTTGGGTGGTCAGGGGGAGGAACTTGGGCAGTGCACCGCCAGCATAGATCTCCTGGTTGATGAAATTGCGGTCGATCGCCCAGTTCATCGCTTCGCGGATCTTGCGATTCGAGAAGGGGTTCAACTTGTTCGTGTCAGTAAAGACAGCCGGATTGAACAACATGCTGTAGTATGTTCCATACGACTGTGAGTAGCACAGGTTGGCAGCCTTGATTTCGGCAAGCTTATTGGCAGCCAAACCGTAGCTGAACAGGTCTACCGCACCGGCGGTAATTTGCGTGATGGCCGAGGCTGCATCGACAATTGAGTAATCGATCTCGTCCAGCCAGCCGCCGTGGCGAGCCGGGACTGCGGTGGGAACTGCAGTTGGCGGAGCCGAAGGTACGGTCGGAACCACGGCTGGTGGAGTAGAGGTGACTGCCGGGGCGCAGGAGGCCAGCATCATGCTGAAAGCCACCAACAAGCCGACAACCAATGTAATGCGATTTCGAGACATTGTCTTTCTCCTCCAATATTAGTTAGTTGTTCAGATTAGGGTGAATAGTTAGAGCTTAACAGACAACTCGAGGTTATTCCCGAGAATCACCTCCTTCGCTGAAAAGAATTAAGTCCTGGGATTTAGGAAAAATACCAGAATAGTTAACGGAAGATTAACACAAGAAACTCAAAAAGTCAAGTGGCGTATTCATTGCGTGCCATTACACCCATTATTTTCAGGGTTTACAGCCCGAACCATAGTCAAACGCTTCAATATTCCACAAGTTGCTGGCGGCAGTGGGGTCCAGCGAGAACTGACAAAAGTCTGCGCGGGTCGCGGCAGTTCTTACCCGCCAGTAGAGTGGGATCACTGGCAAATCGTTGGCAAAAATTGACTGGGCTGTCGCATATGCCGAGGCATGAAACGGTTCATCAGGCAGGGAATTTTGGGATGTCAGGCACGCTGCATCAAAGGCTGGGTTGGCGTATCCACTGACGTTCGTACCCACCCAATTATTCGCAGCATTCGGAACCTGGGAACTCGCATACCAATCACATGGTGGTTCCATCCCATTACTCCCCATTGCAAACTCAACCAGGTCGAATTTCCGGCCGAATAATATCCCTTCCGGACCGGGCGCGTAAAGGGCATTTGCGTCGAGATACTGCACATTGACCTTGATCCCGCACTGCGCCAGGGAGCCTGCAAGGATGGTGCTCACCTGTTGGCGCTGAACGGCATTGGTCGTACCGTAATTCACCACAAATGGAGTGCCGGATGGAATTCCCGGAACTCCCCACGCCTCGCGCGGGGTGGCCGGATCATGATCGACATCTTTCCAACCAGCCTGGTCAAGCAGTTGACTGGCAGCAGCTACATTAAATATGTATTTGGCTAATTCAGGATTGTAAAGAAGATCTTCAGCCGGCAGGTAAGAATTGGGAACGGTGCTTACACCTGTAAGCACTGAATCCACCACTTGCTGGCGGTCGAGGCATAATGCCAATGCCTGGCGGACATGCACGTCCCCAAAATAATCAACACGGTCAACCCCGGAATTAATCCCGTTATCGTAAGACGCCGGTCGTATGCCAATTGCCAGTTCTTCCATCACGGGTACCTGGGTGAACAAGGCACGCAATTGATTTTGGTCGGCCATCGAACGCAGCAACTCCACCTGGCCGTCCAAAACGATGCTGGGATCGAGAACGTCGCAGGTGCCATCCAAAAGGTCACTGATGGCAATGCCCGGGTCCGGGACAAAGCGGAAAGTCAGGATGTCAAACTTGGGTAGACCCTCACTAGCCCGGAAGTAATGTGTGTTCCTGGTCAGGGAGATATGATCACCCGTTATCCATTCCTGCACAACATAAGGTCCCCAGCCAAGCGGTGTGCGGGCGGCAAGGTCAGTCTCTGTAAGTTGATCAGACGTGAACTGGCTCCACAGGTGTTGTGGGAGTGGAGACCAGAAATTGGTGAAGTAGGTGGGATCGACAAAACCGGGTTTCCCCCACCATTGAACCGTGGTGGCGTCCACAGCCTCATACGACTGGGTGCGGTCCACCAGGTACTTGGAACCCGAGGAGACCGGGTCGGCAGCCACCTGGAAAGCATAAACCGAATCATCTGCAGTGAGAGGTTCGCCGTCCGACCAGGTGAGTCCGGGAAGAAGGGTAAAAGTCACCTGCATTTGGTCCAGTTGGATCTCAGATTTGCCATCGTACACGATGGCGCAGGTGTCATCGCGACAGCCTGCCGGGCGGATCTTTACTCCCACCGCCAGGGTAACCGGGGTGCCGCTGGCATCCACCACCTCATCACCAATAACAAATCCTTTCGAAAAGAGCTGGGCATCGCCATTCTTGATGCTCGGCATTCGCTCGAGGATCACTGCCTGATACCCATAGGAATTCGTGTCGATCGGCCCGTCGTAAATCGCAGCAAGCACACTGCGAGCAGCGGAGGAAGGGTTATCCACCGGATATAAACTGAACGGCTCCTGACCCATGCAGACGGTCAACTGTCGCGGGGGTATTGGGGTGGCTGTAATGGTGGGGGGCATGGGAGTTGTGGTGGGAGGAGGCGGGGTGCTCTGGGAGCAGGCAACCAGGAAGAACGTTCCCAAAATCAGACCGCAAATTATCATGACACACCGGCGAAAGGACATTACAACCCTCCAGCCTCGTTCATGACATCCCATGATCCGTACCCCAGCTTTAAGCCATGACTGGATCATGAACGAGGAATTATCATAGAAGTGAAGCCATTTGTTCTAACCAAAGCGTATTGACAGGATTATACAACAGAGTGACCCCCCACAATAAAGCCGGGATGACTGCTTTCGTTGACAGTCCCCTACCCTGACGGTACAATGAAGTCGCAGCCAGTCCCAACAGAAAAGGAGACTCCTATGATAAAAGAATTCAAAGCCTTTATCATGCGCGGCAACGTAATGGACCTTGCCATCGCGGTGATCATCGGAGGAGCATTTGGCAAGATCGTTACTTCTCTGGTGAGTGACATCATCATGCCGTTAATCGGGCTGATCATCGGGGGCATAGATTTCACCGGGCTCGCATTCACCATCGGCAGTGCAAAAGTAACATACGGCAACTTTATTAATAACATTATTGATTTCACCGTCATCGCCCTGGTTATTTTCTTGATGATCAAATTATTCGACAACCTCAAGAAAAAACCCGTTCCGGTACTGGTTGAGCCAACCACAAAGGAATGCCCGCGCTGTTTCACTTCAATCCCGATCAAAGCCACGCGCTGCCCGAATTGCACATCGGAACTGACGTGACTTAAGGTGCATTTCGTTATTCGTGATGTGTGACCTGGATTGTGGACAATATAATCGCGAATAACAAGGACCCAATAACCCTTTCCATGGATTTCCTAGATAAACTCAACCCTCAACAGCGCCAGGCTGTAACGGCTGGCGCCGGTCCCATCTTGGTGCTGGCCGGACCCGGATCCGGAAAGACGCGCGTCCTTACCCAGCGTGTGGCTTATTTGATCGCGCACGAGGGGGTGCGCCCATACCAGATGTTGGCGGTTACCTTTACCAACAAGGCTGCCCGCGAAATGAGCAGCCGCGTGCATGATATATTGGGCGAATTACCCTCTGAAGGATTGTGGCTGGGGACATTCCATTCCATCTGTGCCAGGCTTTTACGCCGCGAGGCAGAGCATCTGCCTTTCGATGACCGTTTCGTGATCTACGATGATGACGACCAGCAGCGGGTGGTCAAAGGCGCCATCCGCGACCTGAACCTGGACGATAAGACATACCGCCCACAATCTGTTCACGCCGCGATCTCGCGGGCAAAAAACGAACTGATCTTCCCTGATGAGTACCCAACTCAGACTTATCGAGACGAGGTTGTCAAACGGGTTTATAAGCGTTACCAGGATATTTTGAAACAAAATAACGCTGTTGATTTCGATGACCTGTTATTGTGGACGGCGCACCTGCTTTCAGAATTCCCTGATGTTCGAGAAAAGTACGCCAGGCGTTTTGAACATGTGCTGGTGGATGAATTCCAGGATACCAATTTCGCGCAATACGTTTTGCTTAAACACCTGGCGGGAGTGCATCACAATATTTTCGTGGTGGGTGATCCGGATCAATCGGTGTACCGCTGGCGCGGGGCCGATTACCGCAACGTCCAGCGATTCGAACAGGATTTTCCTGATGCACAAGTGATCCTGCTCGAACAAAATTACCGCTCGAAACAAACCATCCTCGACGCTGCCATGGCGGTGATCGACCGCAACCCGCACCGCCGCCGCAAGAGTCTGTTCAGCGAGCGCGGTGCCGGTGAAAAACTCCTTTATTATGAAGCGCTCGATGATTACAGTGAGGCTGCTTTCGTTGTGGACACCATTGCCGGTCTCGTTTCCGGTAAGATCTGTGAGCCAGGTGACTGTGCGGTGATGTACCGTACCAACGCCCAATCCCGTCTATTGGAGGAAGCTTTCCTGCAAGCCCGCCTCCCCTACCGGCTGGTGGGAGCACAAAGATTCTATGGGCGCCGCGAGGTGAAGGATTTCATTGCTTATCTGCGCCTGGTTCACAACCCCCTCGACGAGATTTCGCTCGACCGGGTCATCAATCTGCCGCCGCGCGGGATAGGCGACAAGACCATCCTGGCGCTGCACGCAGCCGCCGGAGAAGCGAACATCTCCTCCACGGAAGTGCTGGTGGACCTGGGACGCGGGGATTCCTCCCTTTTCGCTGCGCGCTTCACCAACCGTGCGGCGCTTCAACTGGCTAACTTCGGCACCAACCTGGTGAATTGGCGCACCGAGGCACGCCGGGCTACCGTTACCGAGTTGTTCGACCTCATCGCAAAAGACATCAACTACCAGGCATACATTGATGACAGCACTGAAGAGGGTGCCGAGCGCTGGGGAAACGTCCAGGAGTTGCGCCGATTGACGACGGAATACGAAGGCCGCGACCTGAACGAATTCCTCGAAAATGTGGCGCTCATCTCGGACCAGGATACCCTGGTGGAAGGAAAAAACGCCCCCACCCTGTTAACCCTGCACGCTGCCAAAGGGTTGGAATTTGGAGCAGTTTTTATCGTGGGCCTGGATGACGGTCTCCTGCCCCACAGCCGTTCATTTGACGAGCCGGAAGCAATGGAAGAGGAGCGCCGCTTGTTTTACGTGGGACTCACCCGTGCCAAGGACCGCCTCTACCTGCTGCGAGCATTGCGGCGCGGCGGTCGCGGATATTCTGATGAGACCATCCCTTCACGGTACCTGGATGATATCCCTTCCGAATTGTTATCAGGGAAAGCGCGAGCCGGGCGTGCCTCGCGCAGCCTGACCCCTGCCTGGTTGCGCCCTGAAGCAGTCTCTGCCCCGGTCATCGATGTCCGTTTCAGGGCAGGGATGAGAGTCCAGCATCCCACCTGGGGAGAAGGAATCGTGCTCAATTCCCGCCTGCAGGACAACGACGAGACCGTGGACGTGGTTTTTGAATCAGTTGGGATCAAGCGGCTGGCAGCAAGTCTTGCCAACCTGACCATCCTGCAATAAAGCAGTACCTTATTGTTGTGCCTCCCCTGTGCCTTTGGCCTCTATTATGAGAAAATAGCAATGGATTTCCCTTTGTTATTGACCTCCCGGAAAAGAATTGGGGCGAGTGGTCACATCAATAATCATGTAGTGAAAGGACTCCCATGTTGAAAAACCTCCCGAACACCGGCCCGGAAATCATCGCCTGGACCTGGTCAGCCATCGACTTATATTACAAGGAATTGGATACCCGCTCCCTGAGCGCCACCACCGTGGACGGCTGGTTGGCTGACTGGTCGAGCATTGGCGAACGGATTCAAGAAATGTATGCACGCCTTTCGGTCGCAACAACTGTCAATACTGCCGACAAGGAAGCCGAGAAGCGCATGAATGGCTTTCTCGACGAAATATTCCCCAAAGCGATGGCAGCCGAGCAAACGCTAAAAGAGAAACTGCTGGCAAGTAAACTGGAACCGAAAGGCTTCGAAATCCCCCTGCGGAATATGCGCGCCGAAGCAGACCTGTTTCGCGAATCAAACCTGGCGCTGCTGGCCGATCAGCAAAAACTCTCAATAGAATACGACAAAATATATGGTGCGCAGACGGTCCATTGGGAAGGTGAAGAAATCACGCTGACCCGGCTTGCCATGAACTTCCAGCAGCCTGACCGATCCCGGCGTGAAAAGGCATGGCATCTCAAGGCTGAACGCCAACTTTCCGACCGGAATGCAATCAACAATTTATGGCATAAGTTCATGGATGTGCGCGGCAGGATCGCGAACAATGCGGATAAACCCAGTTTCCGCGAATATACCTGGGAGCAGAATTTACGCTTTGACTACAGCCCCGACGACTGCAAATCTTTTGCGGCAGCCATTGAAAAGGTGATTGTCCCGGCCGCGACGCGCATCTACCAGAAACGGAAGCAGGCTCTTGGCCTGGACACGCTGCGTCCGTGGGACCTGGTGGACGGTTGGTATTCGCGCCCTACTCCTCCGGCAAACATTCCACAGCTTAAGCCATTCGCTTCCATTGATGAATTGAAAGCCAGGACCTCTGCCATATTCCACCGCGTGGACCCGGTCTTGGGCGGCTACTTCGACCGCATGGTGGCAGAAGGACTGACCGACCTCGATAACCGGAAGAACAAGGCTCCCGGAGCATACTGCACATCCTACACTTCCATCCGCAAACCCTTCATTTTCGTCAACGCGGTTGGCACGCACGATGACGTGATGACCACCCTGCACGAATCAGGCCACTCCTTCCATATTTTCGAAACAGCCAAAATCCCCTATATCCAGCAGCTGGCTGTGCCAATGGAATTCGCCGAAGTCGCATCGATGGGAATGGAATTGCTGGCCTCACCTTACCTGACCAGGACCAACGGCGGATTCTATACCGAGGCTGACGCTTCACGTGCCCGCATTGAGCATCTTGAAGGGATGATCTTATTCTGGCCGTTCATGGCCGTGGTGGATTCGTTCCAGCAGTGGGTATATGAGAACCCGACAAAAGGCGCGGACCCGGCGGCCTGCGATAAAAAATGGGGTGAGCTCTGGGATCGTTTTATTCCCGGGGTGGATTATTCCGGGCTGGAAGAATTCAAGGTAACCGGTTGGCATCGCAAACAGCATATCCACCAGGTGCCATTTTATTACGTGGAGTATGGACTGGCACAGTTGGGCGCGGTGCAGATATTTGGGAACGCGCGCACTGACCAGGCGCGGGCGGTGGCAGCTTACCGAAAAGCCCTATCGCTGGGAGGTCAAGCAACCCTGCCTCAACTCTTTGCTGCAGCACAAGCAAAGTTTGCCTTTGATGTGCCCACTCTCAAGAAAGCTGTGGATTTAATGGAAGGCGTCGTAAAGGAGTTGGATAAAGAAAAATAACCGTTATCTACCCTATGTATATGAAGGCCGCCTTCAAGGGTGATCTGGCCCTCGTAGGCTGCTTGCTGGCTTCGTTTAATAGCATATTCTGTCATAAAATAGAGCCATGACCAAATCCTTAAAAATCGTCATTCCCACTGCCGGGTGGGCGACACGCATGCGCCCCCAAACTTGGTCTAAACCAAAACCTCTGGTGAGCGTAGCGGGCAGACCGGTGCTTGATCACATGCTGGATATGTTCAATAGCGTACCAGATATCAACCCCGCGGGTCCCAGGCATCATGCAGGCAAACTTTCGCCCCGGCTGCAAACAGGTTTTGACAGCACCCAATATGTGATCATTCTTGGTCCAGGCTTGGGTGAAACCCAGATCCCGCCCTTCATGAAGGATTGCCATCCGGAATTATTGACCCATTTTGTCCTCCAGCCGGAGATGCTGGGTCAAGCGGATGCATTATGGCTGGCGCGAAAGTTCCTCACCGGGCCGGTACTTGTCTGTTTTTCGGATACGCTGTTGGAAACAGATTTCTCCTTCCTGGCAGACGAAAAAGCGGATGGTGTGGCATGGGTAAAACCGGTGCCGGATCCGCGTCGCTTTGGCGTAGCCGAACTAGATGGCAACGGCTGGGTGACCCATCTCGTAGAGAAGCCGCGTACCATGGAAAACAACCTGGTTGTCGTTGGCTGCTACTATTTCAAACAAGGCGCTAAACTGGTTTCTGCACTTGAGACCCAATTCCAGCGCGGCAAATCATTAAAGGGCGAGTATTTTCTCGCTGATACCATTAATATCATGATCGAACACGGTCTCAAAATGCGAACGCAGTCCGTCGCTGTGTGGCTGGATACGGGTACCATCGATGCCACCCTTTCGACAAACCGGTATTTGCTGGAACACAGCAAACTCAACCAAAAAACAAAAAGGAATAAATCCGGTCTGACGATCATTGATCCGGTGGTCATCCATCCAAGCGCAAGGATCAGCAATTCAGTGATTGGCCCATATGCCTCGATCGGTGCAGGATGCACGATCAAAAGTTCAAAGATTGAAGACTTTATCATTGAGTCTGGAGCTTCAGTCCACGCCGCTGCGTTGACAGGCTCATTCGTTGGCCGGCAGGCAAGGGTCCAGGGAATATCTTCAGAGGCTCCCCCCCTTAAGTTAAACATCGGGGATGACAGTTCTGTGTCTTTGATATAGGAACTTTTCTTTATCCATGAACGACATCGTCGAATGCCATTCGGGGTCCAGCTACGCTGATAGACCCACCGCTCTAACCTGGCTGGGAAGGCGGCTGATAATCGCTGAAATTTTATCCCAGGGTCGCACCCCCCAGGGGAAGTGGTTCCGGGTTTTGACGGAAGCAGGTGACCTTTTTGAGCTTTCTTTTTTTGAGACAACCGGTGATTCTCCATCCGCTCGGGAGTGGATAATTCAACAACTTTAAGGAGGCAGGATGCAGGAAATTTCTGGAGCGCGATATCTCGCAAAGAGTGTGGCTGGGTTAAAACCATCAGGGATTCGCAAGTTTTTTGATATCGCCGCCACTATGAAAGATGTTATTTCCCTGGGCATTGGCGAACCCGATTTCACCACCCCGGGTTCGATACTGGAAGCAGGCATCAATTCATTGCGTGCCGGGGAAACGCATTACACTTCCAATTCGGGCAAGCTTGAATTACGGCAAGCAGTGGCCGGGAATATTAAACGCCTTTATGGAGTGAGTTACGACCCTGTTAATGAAATAGTAGCCACGGTGGGTGTCTCAGAAGCGCTCTACCTTGTTATGACCGCCCTGCTGAACCCGGGCGATGAAGTCATCATCCCTACACCTTGTTTTGTTTCTTACCAGGCTGAAGTGCTCCTGGCAGGCGGGGTCCCCGTCGAAATTCCCAGCCGATTGGAAGATAATTTCCAACTGGACCCGGAGCGTATTCGTGCAGCCATCACTTCCCGCACCAAGGTCATCTTTGTGGGTTATCCCAGCAACCCGACTGGTGCAGTGGCTCTGCGTGAGACGTTAAAAAAGGTTGCAGAAATCGCCATTGATCACGACCTGATCATTGTCTCTGACGAGATTTACGACCGGCTGGTGTACGATTTCGACCACGTCTGCGTTCCGGCGCTGGGGGAAGAGATCAAAAAACGGACGGTCTTGTTGGGTGGGCTTTCGAAGGCATACGCCATGACCGGATGGCGCATTGGTTATGCCTGCGGTCCGGAGGATATTATCAAGGGTATGGTCCGCATTCACCAATACACCATTATGTCTGCCCCGACCATCGCCCAGGATGCAGGGCTGGAAGCGCTAACGAATGGGGAAAAGTACGTTCAGGAAATGGTGGCCGAATACGACCGGCGGCGCAGGCTGATCGTCGCAGGACTGAACAAACTCGGGTTGACCACATTTGAACCGCGCGGAGCATTCTACGCGTTCCCGAAAATCACCGCCTCCGGAATGGATGATGAGGCGTTTGCTGAAAAACTCCTGCATGAAGAGCATGTGGCGGTGGTGCCGGGGAACGCGTTCGGAAAAGGAGGCGAGGGTTTTGTCCGCTGTTCCTACGCCACTGCGTATGAGAAGATCGAGGAGGCCCTTCGGCGAATGGAAAAATTCATGAACCGGCACGGGTAAATTTGAAGATGGCCGGTGATGAACGGGGGAGTACGCATCCCATGATGGCCTGGGTTTTGGGGCTAACCAGTTTACAAGGCGGGCTTTGCCCGCCTTTTGTATTGGTGTAAAATAAACCTGTTGTGGAGGCACTAAATGATTTTTCAAGTAGGGATTGAGAATAACAATGAGGGGCGCTCCGTTGCCTGGGCGCTGGAACATCCGGGATGTTTTGCATATGGCATGAAAGCGCAGGCAGCCATAACAAACCTGGAAGGGGCGCTAAATAAATACGCGGGCTGGATACTGCACCATGAGCCAAAAACATGGCTGACATTCTCCGAAGCTGATATCGAAATTGTGGTCAATGGGTCCTGGGATGTTTATTATGTAAATGACGATCTCGATATTGCCAGCGAAGCAGATGGGTACAGCGTGGAATCGTTTTTTCCATACGATTGGAAACCGCTCACAACAATTGAAATCAAGCGCTCCCTGGATATGCTGGTCTGGAGCCGGGATGACCTGCTCAAAATCGTACTGGGGTTAAGCAACGAGAAACTAAATCAGACCTATACAGGAGAACGCTGGAGCATCAATGGGGTACTCGGACATTTGGGCGGGGCGGAGTGGTGGTACATGGAACGCCTCGGTCTTGCATTCCCGCGTGCTAATGTGCCAGAAGAACCTCGTACACGGCTGGAAAAAGTCCGCAGTCATTTTAATAAAGTATTATTTAAAATGGATGGGGTAAAGCAGGTGGTGGGCGTGGACGGGGAGTTTTGGTCACCACGGAAAATGCTGCGCCGGACTCTTTGGCACGAACGTGACCATGCGGATCATATCCGCAAATTGGTAGCCATGTCCGGAAATTTTATCGAACAAAGATAATCGTGGGATTCCTGGCAGGCGGATGAGGTGTGGAGGCAAGTTTTTTTGCTTGCGCCAAATATGGACCAGATCAGCATCAAGGAAAAAAGAGAGTTGCTACAATACTGGCGCAACTCTCTTTTGATTTAAACCTTAAATCATGCAGGTTTTATGTTGACCAACTGCTGGCGAATACGATAATTCCCGTTCTTCGCCAATACCTGGGCTGCAAACTTTTCAGGTACATCCACCAGGGTAAATTTATCCTGGATATGGATTTTGCCGATGGTGTGCCCGGGAATGTCAGCGTGATAAGCGATCGTGCCAACCACGTCATTGGGACGAATCCCGTGGATCCGGCCAAGGCTAAAATTGAGTCGGATCATGCCTGGCTCATGAGAGCTTGTTTCGCGGTCTGCGTACCCCTGTCGCGGGGAATATTTCCCTCCCTTTTCATGGCGGCGCGTTACCGTATCCTGCACTTCACTTACTGCTGCTACCGGACGTTGTTTTTCGTCGGAGCGCGCAAGTTTGAGTGCAGCGGCGGCTATTTCCAGGGGGTCATGCCCTTCTTCCACCAGGCGGGCAACCATTTCCCGTTCGCGATGGTAGCGGGCGCGCACCAGCCAGACTTTTATGTTTTCGAGTAATTCATTTTCACGATGATTGCGAATGTCTTCCTCGGTCGGGAGGGTGGATTTGGTCAGCGGTTGGCGGATGAGCGATTCGATTTGGCGCAAAAGTCTCTTCTCGCGCGGCGTGACCATGGATATGGCCACCCCGGTCTTTCCGGCACGGCCTGTGCGTCCAATCCGATGGATGTATATTTCCGGATCGTCGGGCAGGTCGTAATTAAAGACATGGGAAATATCGTCGATATCCAACCCGCGTGCTGCCACATCGGTTGCCACCAGGACCTTAACCTGGTTTTTGCGAAAGCGGTTGAGGGTCCTTTCACGGGCCTCCTGGCTTAAGTCGCCGTTAAGCGATTCAGCCGGAAAGCCGCGTCGCGCCAGTTCTGTGGCCAGTTCCCCGGTCCCAATGCGGGTGCGGACAAAGATCAAGGCGCTTGTCGGCGGTTCGATCTCGAATAGACGTGTCAAAGCAGCCATTTTATCTGCCTGGTTGACCAGGTAGTAGCGTTGTTCGATGGCAGCCAGCGTAACCTGTTCGCGCTGGATCAGGATGGACTGGGGGGAGTTCATGTAGCGGCTTGCCAGGCGGCGGATAGGTGCCGGCAGGGTGGCGGAGAATAGGGCAGTCTGGCGATCTTTGGGAGTCTCAGCCAGGATGGTTTCAATGTCTTCCACAAAACCCATGGACAACATCTCGTCAGCTTCGTCGAGCACCACGGTGCTGACCTGGCTGATATTGAGTGCCTTTCGCTCAAGCAAATCGATCAGGCGGCCGGGTGTGCCGACCACCACGTCCACGCCGCGGTTGAGACGGTTGATCTGCGGCCCATAGGGTTGCCCGCCGTAAACAGCCAGCACGCGCACTTCCTGCACCTTGCCAAAATCGTTTATTGCACCAGCAACCTGCAACGCAAGTTCACGCGTCGGACATAACACCAGTGCCTGCACGTGGCGTTCTCCGGATTCGAGGTTGTTTAATATTGGGAGGGCAAAAGCGGCAGTCTTGCCAGTACCAGTCTGAGCCTGACCGATCACATCGGTACCAGTCAGCATGACCGGGATGAGCGCTGACTGGATGGGGGTGGGCTCGGTGTAACCGAGCGCAGCGATCGCCTGCATCAACTCGGGACGCAGGTTCAAATCAGTAAATTGGGTGGTCATCTAATTCCTTTTTCGAAGTGTCCAGCGAGCCTGACCGGTTATTCATGGTAAGAATGGTTTGCCGGGCCGCCTGGATATTTCGGGCTGAAGGAAAACGTTTCGATGACTCCACCGTAATCCCGTGTCGAGCACGGGTTCCGTATTTCTTGCCAATCCGAGGCACCCTTGCGGGCGCATCGTCCCAACAAAATAGCCCGGTCACATCGCCGGGCCATCATTATGAAGTCTCAAAACAATTTCCCTGGTGGGTTTGCTCCACTTTCGAGCAGCACGGGAGTATACCACGATTTTTCGGGGAAATGGATAATTTCGGCGAATGGGTTGTGATGGAAAAAACGGAATTTTCACGGACGAGAGCCTCTCGAAAAGAGTAAAATATAATCATCTTTTACCGCATCGACTGGGAATAATTTCTTCCAGTTGAATATTTGAAACTCAGCAAAGGAGCCTGATATGCCTTCTCATTTACTGGTCAGCCAGTTGCAATTCGCCCGCAGCGAGTTTGTGCGTGCCCTTGAAGGTGTTTCCGAGCAGGATGCCGTTCGGCGGTTCATGCCGATGAACTGCATCAGTTGGATGGTCGGGCATCTCGCCAACCAGGAGCACCGTTATTGGGTGATTACTGCTCAGCATAAAGAGGTGGCTTCGGGTCTTTACGAATTGGTTGGTTATGGCAGACCCGCCAGCACGCCCTCGCTAAAAGAAATGTGGGCCACCTGGCATAAAGTCACCTCCGAGGCGGATAAATATCTTTCGACTTTAACACCTGCGATCCTGCAGGAATACCTCATGCGGGACGGGAAACCGGTGGATGAGAGCGTTGGAACATTGCTGATGAGAAACATCTATCACTATTGGTACCACACCGGCGAAGCTTCCGCAGTCCGCCAGCTGCTGGGGCAGACCAATCTCCCCGAGTTTGTAGGTGATTTGAACAAGGCTCCCTATAGACCGGAAAAATAGCACCAGGATAATTATTCGTTATGATAAATAGTTGACTGATCTTCATTGCCGAATGTCGAATGGCGACATAATCGGCAATACTTTAATCAAAGGAGAGTAAAAATGAGTATACCTGATCTTCCAACCATACCGGAGATAAGCGCCCAAACCAAAGGTGGCATCAAGTACCACATCCTTGGAACGGTTCAGCAAACGTTGGCCATGGAACTTCAGCCCAACCAGGTTGTTTTTTCGGACGCGGGCGGAATGTCATGGATGACAACCACCGTGAATATGAGCACCAAGGCAAGCGGAGGGTTGGGAGGCATGCTGAAGCGTGCTGTTTCCGGAGCTTCTGCCTTCATTGTTGATTTCAGTGCCGCCGGCGCGCCAGGGCTGGCAGCTTTCACAACAGATTTTCCCGGCAAAGTGCTCCCCATAGAGCTGGATGCAGGGCAGTCCGTCATCATGCACAAGCACGCCTTCCTTTGCGCAGAGAAGAGTGTCACCCTGGATGTTTTCTTCACTCGGAAATTGGGTGCCGGTTTTTTTGGCGGAGAAGGATTTATCCTGCAGAAACTTACCGGGCCGGGGATGACGTTTGCGGAACTCGATGGCGACGCCGTGGAATACAACCTGAAAGCTGGCGAGGTCATGAAAGTCGAGCCGGGTCATGTGGCCATGTTCGAAGGCAGCGTCACATTTGACATCCAGATGATCAAGGGAATTGCCAATGTCCTGGCGGGCGGGGAAGGTCTCTTTCTTGCCACGCTGACCGGGCCGGGCCGCATCTGGCTGCACTCCATGACCGTCAGCAAGATCGCTCACCGGTTGATGGAGTACATGCCTGGGAAATCCGGCTAAAAATTCCATTTTCACCCATATCTTATATAAGCTGGTACGGGCTGCTCCCCAATTTGAGCCGCCGGGTTTTTTAATTGACAACCAACACAGGAATTGCAGTCTTTATGGTAGATAATGACTTTACAAGGTGGTAGTAATTGTGCTAAAATCGACAATTATTATCTGAATATGTTTGTTACCCAGACCAAGAGGAATCTCAAATGGGGATGAATAGACTTCCCCCCTCTACCGGAAGTCTGTTCGTAGTTTTGATAATGGTCTGGCCAATATAATAAGGAAAAATATGTTAACTGAACAATCTCAGCCAATTCGGGCAGGTCGGCAGGCCTTGCCGCAGAAATATAAGATTTTGATCTCGGTCATCTTTGGAATTTTTATGGTGATCCTGGATACCACGGTAATTAACGTCGCTTTTCAAACGCTGAGGGCGGAATTCGGAGCCAGTCTAAACGATTCGCAGTGGATTATCAGTATATATGTGCTATTGCTGGGGATCAGTACCCCCCTTTCCGCCTTTTTAGCCAGCCGTTATGGTATGAAGCGCATTTACCTAATAGGACTTTCGATATTTATCATCGGGTCGTTCTTGTCCGGTATCTCCCCCACCCTGGGTTTCATGATCGCAGCTCGCGCCTTGCAAGGGTTTGGCGGAGGAATCGCTTTGCCGCTCAGCTCAGCCATACTCCTGCGCAGTTTTCCCCCCAAAGAACAAGGGGTTGCCCTGGGTATTTTTGGCATTGCCGCACTGGTGGCTCCTGCTTTGGGACCCATCCTGGGTGGCTACCTGGTCGACCAAAGCTTATGGCGCTTTATTTTCTTCATCAACCCACCGATCGGAATCGTTGGCATCATCCTGGGCTCCTTCTTTTTGCCCGACTTCCTGGGTGATCACTGGCCTGCCCTGGATTGGATGGGGTTGGTAACCGAGGTCATCGGATTCGGTTCGGTGCTTTACGCCGCATCGGTTGCGGCCAATTTTGGCTGGTCTGCTCCGGGAGTTTTAACCTGGTTCATTATTGGAGCGGTGGGTTTAACCGCCTTTGCATTGATAGAGCTGTTTGTGGCAAAAGAACCGCTTTTGGACCTGCGACTTTTTAAAAAATCCACATTTTTAAGTGCCAGCCTGCTTGGGTATGTGAGTGTCATCTCCCTTTTCGGGGCCGAATTCCTTTTACCGATATACCTCCAGTTTTTACGCGGCAAGACCGCATTCGAGACCGGGCTGATCCTGCTCCCCATGGCAGCCACGGGAGGGATTGCCACCATCCTGGCCGGGCGCCTTTATGACCGCCTCGGGCCGCGTCCCCTGCTCGCGTTTGGATTTGGGATATTAATCCTGAATACCTGGCAGCTTTCCCAGATCCGGGCAGACACTCCAATCAGCTGGATCTTGTTCCTTATGGCTTTGCGCGGCGTCGCGTTCGGTGCCACCATTCAGACAACCTTCGTGACCGCACTGTCAGCGGTTCCACTGCCCAAGATTGCCCACGGTTCGTCCCTGACCCAGGCCACCCGCAATGTGGTCCAGGCTGTTGGGGTCGCCATCCTGGCAACCGTGCTTGTCGGTTCCTTATCGCCGCAAATCTCCGCGCTGCAGCAGCAATTTTTAAATACCCCTCCCAAGGTTGGAGTAGCTCCCATTGCGATATGCCAGTCACCAATTGTTACTTCGGTGGCAGTGAATATTAAACCCGGAGACCCTTCACAGATCATTCCCCCCCAAGTGGCTCCGCTGCTTGGTGAAGCATGCCGGGAAAATATCGCAGGGTTCGAAGTTGCTTACCGGATCACATTCATCTTTGCCGTCCTGGCTTTCCTGATTGGACTGCTGCTGCCCGGCTGGCCGTTCAAATGGGCTGGCAGGCGTGCCGCTGACGGGCCGCCACAACCGGTAGGTCACTAAGGGGATGGGAAAAACTTAAGCACATGTAGTGGAAACCCGGCATGCCCTGACATCTGCCCCTCCTAGCAATAAAAGCGACCAAAAGGTCGCTTTTATGATTCCACTTGTCCGCCTTCCATTCTCTAATCTTCCATCTTGTGGTTAAATTCATTTGTATGGATGCCAAAACTCTTCACGTCCTTGAATTTTCCAAAGTTCTCGAACGCCTGGCGGATTTTTGCGATTTCTCCGCTTCAGCGGCCCTGGCGCGCGCTTTGCAACCGACTCCAGACTACGAATCAGCGCTTGTCCGCCTGGCCGAAACCAGCGAGGCACGAACGTTGCTCGTCACCAGCGACCTTACCATCGGGGGCGCTCACGATATCCGGGAACAGGTGAATCTCGCAGAGCACGGCGGCGTCCTCGACCCAAAGGAATTACTGGACGTGCAGTCCACGCTGGTCTCCATGCGTGATCTTCACCGTTTCTTTGATAAACACACCAAGGCATATCCATACCTGGCTGAAATTGCATCCCGGCTGCCGGCGCCATCCGGATTGATCGACGCCATCTCCCGCTGTATCGCTGATAACGCGGAAGTGGCAGACAGCGCCTCTCCGAAGTTGTATGACCTTCGACGGCAGGTGCGAGTTACACATGACCGCCTGATGGCGCGACTTCAACGCTACCTGACCGACAGCTCCACCGCCTCAAAGCTGCAGGACGCGGTGATCACCCAACGCGATGGACGATACGTCATCCCGCTGCGGGCAGAGTTCAAGGGGCAGGTCAAGGCGATCGTACATGACCAGTCGTCCACCGGGGCGACCTTGTTTGTTGAGCCGCTGGCGGTGGTGGAGCTCAATAATGCCTTTAGGGAAGCTCAGATCGCAGAGCGCGACGAAGTCCGTCGGGTTCTGGCAGCCCTTTCCGCGCAAGTGGGAGAACTTGCCGGAGAGATCGAAACCGGTGTGGGCGCGTTGGCAGAACTTGACCTGGATTTTGCAAAAGCAAAATATGCCCTGGACATTAACGGGGCAGAACCCATCCTGCTTGAAGTGTCGAATAAAAAACCACGGAAGACACAAGCCGTTGAAGGACACCCCATCAACGATGGCCAGGTGGGGCAAGCAAACTCCACTATTCCCACAATAAAATTAATTGATGCAAGACACCCGCTTCTCGACCCGGGAACGGTAGTGCCGATCACAATTAATGCCTCCAGCGGGACATTCGCACTGGTCATCACCGGCCCCAACACGGGCGGCAAGACGGTTACGCTCAAGACCGTTGGCCTGCTGGTGATCATGGCACAAAGCGGACTCCACATCCCGGCCCAATCCGATTCGGAACTCCCCTGCTTCCAGGCTGTCTACGCCGATATCGGCGACGAGCAATCCATCGAGCAATCCCTCTCAACTTTTTCCGGTCACATAACCAACATCGTCCACATCCTTAAAAAAGCTGATAAAAGCGCGCTGGTCATCCTTGATGAACTCGGAGCAGGAACAGATCCCCAGGAAGGCGCAGCGCTTGCGCGTTCCATCCTTTCCAACCTCCTGTCAAAGGGGATTACCACTTTCGTCGCCACTCATTATCCGGAACTGAAGACGTTCGCTCACACAACGCCGGGGGTGGTAAACGCTTCACTGGAATTCAATGTCCAAACCCTGCGACCGACCTTCAAACTGACCATTGGGCTGCCTGGCCGTTCGAACGCTCTGGCTATTGCGCAACGGCTGGGACTTCCGCAGGAGATCATCGAGGCTGCCAGGAGTGAGATCAACCCCGACGATCTGAAAGCCGACAAGCTTATCGGTGATATCCATCGTCAGCGGAAAATTGCATTCAAGGAGAGTGAAAAAGCCGGGAAAGCCCGTTCCGAGGCCCGCCGGCTGGAACACGACCTTGCAGAGCAGTTGGAAAAAATCGAGGACGAACGCCAAAAAGTCCTTGAACAGGCACGCGCGGAGGTGAATTGGAAGTGGAAGTTTTCAAGGCGCAGTTGAAACTTCTCAAGGCGGAATTAAGGAAGGCTCACCAGCCGTTGGATGCTCTTCAGTCGATCGAAGAGAAGGTGGAAATCATGGAGGAAGAAATCCAAAAGCCGGTGAAGCGAAAACGGCAGGCGACTGATCCCAAGCTGGTGCCCACAGTCCGTCGCCCCTTATCGGTTGGAGACAAAGTTGTATTGAAAAAACTCGGTAATGAAGGGACGATCATTTCGCTGGGAGATGATGAAGCCGAAATACAAGCCGGTCCTCTGCGGATGCGCGTCCCACTGGACGAGTTGAAGCGAAAGACCGGGATTCCCGAAGAAATTATTTCTGAAGCAGCCGGGCTGCGAACAGGCGATAGGCACAAGGTCCCGAAAACCATTCGGGAACCATCTTCTTCCGGGTCGCATCAGCACTCGATCCATGCAGCCTCCCCTGGCATCGAGCTTGACCTGCGTGGGCAGCGCGCCGAGGATGCATTGGAAATGCTTGAGCGATATATTGAAAAAGCCTACATGACCGGGCTGCCTTTCGTCCGTATCATCCATGGTAAAGGAACCGGAAAGCTCAGGCAGGAGGTACGGACTGCGCTCAAGGTTCATCCGCATGTATTTTCGTTCGAGGAGGGCGGGGACAAGGAAGGCGGCGCCGGTGTTACCGTGGCAAAGCTGGAAGGTGATTAAATTATAACTCCGGGTCCATCGCGAACCCGGAGTTATTTTTATTGTTTTACCCCTGCCACCCATTCACGAACACGACCCTCCAGCACATCCAGCGGGAGAGCGCCGCCCAACAGTACTGCATCGTGAAACTCCCGCAAATTGAACGCAGAGCCCAACTCAATTTCGGCAAACGCCCGCAATTCACGGATCTTCAACTCCCCCAGTTTGTAAGCCAGCGCCTGGCCTGGCCAGGCAATGTACCGATCAACTTCATTCGTTATGTTTAGCAGGGTGGAAGAGGTATTATCGGCCAAGAAATCGATCGCCCGCTGCCGGGTCCACCCCAAGGCGTGTATTCCGGTGTCCACCACCAGGCGGCAGGCGCGCCACATCTCGTAAGAGAGGCGGCCGAAGTCAGAGTAAGGGTCCTGGTAAAAACCGACCTCCATTCCCAATCTTTCGGAATATAGCGCCCAGCCTTCCACGAACGCGGTAAACCCGGCAAAGCGCCGGAAGTTTGGCAGGTTCGTCAGTTCCTGCTGGAGGGCAATTTGCAGGTGATGTCCCGGCACTGCCTCGTGAAGCGAAAGTGCCTCGATCTCGTACAATGGGCGGCTTGCCAGGTCATAGGTGTTCACATAGTAGTTGCCTGCCACTGTTCCATCCCCCGTGCCGGGCTGGTAATACGCGGCAGTTTGGCCGGGAGCGCTGAATGACGGGATTTCCCGGATACCGTAAGGCAAGCGCGGCAGGGTTTTGAACAACCCTGGCAGTTCGCCGTCCATGCGCTTCAGCACCAGGGCAGTCTTTTCCAACAGGGCAGCAGGTGTGGTGACATAGAAGCGCGGGTCGCTGCGCAGGAATTCTATGAACTGGAGAAAATCTCCCCCGAACCCCGTCCTGCTGATAACGGATTTCATTTCGGAACGAATTCGTTTTACTTCGCTCTGTCCGGTTGCATGAATATCCTCGGGGGAAAGGTCCAGCGTGGTGAAGTAGCGGATGCGGTCCTGGTAGAAAGCACGACCACCCGGCAGGTCCGAGGCCGCGATCCCGGCGCGGGATGCCGGGAGATATTCTGTTTCGAGGAATTGCAGCAGCTCCCGGTAAGCGGGTATCACCGACCCGCGGATGACAGCTTCCGCGCCAGTCTTCAACCGCTGCTGGTCTGCCTCTCCCACCTGTTTTGGAAAGTTTTCCAAGGGCTTGTAGAAAATACTGCTGCGCGCGTCTTCCACGATGTGAGCTTGCAGGGATTTATCCACCCCCTCCAGGGTAACGCGCGGCGGAACAAAGCCGGTTTTCAACCCCAGGCGCATCAGGTCCAATGCTCTCGTCAAAATACCGGCGTAATCCATCCAACCGGGCAAGATAATTCTCAAAATCGCCGACCGATTTGAAGGGGGTAAACAGGTAAAGGTCTGGCAGGTTCACATGAAACCCGCCCGCCTTGGAGATGGGCAGCCGGTAGCCATGGAAATCCAGGGCGGCAATTTCAAAATCCAACATCCGTGCAAAGAGCTCGCAATTCAACCTGACTGCGGGAGCTGGGGGATCGCCGTCGATCTTCTCAAGGCGCTGGCGAAATGCAGCCAGCTGTTCGCGCCAGGAAACGTATTGTTCCTCCCCGGCAGGTGGCAGCTTGTCGTTATAACGGTGGTCGCCGCAGTAAGTGGCAAAGAGCGGGTCCCATCTCATCCAGGCTTCCCACTGGTCCGAGATCAGTTGGTCGATCTTTGTAATCGTTCCGCTTTCAGGGAGGGATTTGGAGGCATCCATCGGCAAATCACTTTTAGCCACTATTTGAAAAGGATACCCGGGTTAATTTCGCGCCCACTCACGTGCAAAGCGAAGGATCCGTCTGTAGATGTAATAGATGTCCGGATCGGCGATGGGGCGCTGCACCTTGATCAATTCCACGGCTTCTTGCGGTTCATATCCCTGGGCGATCAGGATGGCTGCACCCATGGCCACCCCGCGATGACGTCCTCTGGCGCAATGAACGTAAACCTTTCCCCCGTCCTTGATCGTTTCCAAGGCTGCGCGGGCACCGCGCATCAGGGAACGGATGGGGATGGGCAACACCGGGTTGTCAAACGTTCGCAGCCAAAGAAAATCGATGGGCTGCTGGTGCGGGTCTTTGGGGGGACGCCAATCAAAACGCATGTTGATCACCAGGCGCACACCCAGGCTGCGCAGAAAATCGTACTCACCACGCCGGGGAGTGTCACCAATATACAGGTTGTCGGTAATTTTTGAAAAATCCATAGGTCGTATCTTATCACAAATGGGACCACCCAATTCTCCTGCGATGCGTCTTCATGCGTGGAACAACCTGCAGCTTTTTTGTTAAGGCCCCATCACCGCCCGGCGCACGATATCCAATACTTCCAACGCGGAAAAACGCTGAATAGCAATTGCGTCATCGGTCAAATAGAGGTCGCCCTGGTAGGTGGCGTCAGGGCGGGTATAGAGGCCGCGATTGGGCAGGTCATCTACAGCCGCCCAGAAGTTCCAGAAGGGAATGTCATATTCCCCGGCCAGTTGGGCATATTGAGCGTTCACATGTCCATCAAGTTCACGGTCATCAGCCTTGCTCGCCAGGATGGGGACGACGCCCGCGGCTGATGAGTTGATCCAGGATGATCCTCATGTATTTTTCGTTATGATTTTCATAATGCGTACCAATATGGATGAGTACGAAAGATGGTTTGTGGATGCGCAGTTCGCATTGAAGAGGAGTCTCATATATTGTGCAGGTGAATTTATTCTGATGCCACTGCGCCCAGAGCAGCGCATCCGGTGGTTGTGCCGCCGCGCACGGTGGGACTTAAGCGGTTAAACGATCCCTTGAACCAGGCTACCGTCTCCTGCAGATTAAGAGGCAGCACGGCAATTGTCTGAGGATCGGTTTCGTAAACGCCCAGGAAGGCTTTTGGAGCCGACTGGCAATCGCCGAAGACCGAAAAGGCATGCGGGTCGTTTCCGAGTGACTGCCCGAGAATGTAAACCTGGCGGGATTTTTCCGGGACGATGGGAATCACGGGCCAGTTTTGCCAGTCAGCTGGGTCGAGGTTGAGGGAGGAGGGAAGCGGGTGGCAGCGAGAGTTGACGTGTTTACCGAAGTGGGGGGCAACGGCAAGTGCTCGGGGGTCATCGATCGGAAAAGCATTGCGCAATGGTAATAAAAATGGATCGCAGGCTGCAAGAGTAACGACAAGGGTCAATAAAAATGCAGGAATTGCTCCGGGCGCCATGGGACAAGTATACCAAAGGCATATTAAATAACCCAACCTGTACGCTGACGTCCATTAAAATAATTTAATGCCGATATTGGGTGTCAAAAGGAGCTTTTTTTCGGGGGAAAAGTGCCAAATTACCATACTTACACACTCCCTACAATTATTAGAATACCATTTCATTCAAACATTAATACTTGTATAATTATTATTAGTAATTAATAAATTACTAAATAATAACTGATTCAAAATCGGCTTGAATGTCTCTAAATAAATCTCGCTCCCTGTTTATCATCTTAAGCCTCCTGCTCCTGCTCAGCATGGCAGTGGTGCCCCAGCCATGTTTTGGCACAAATTCCCGTTACCGGGGAAATGAGCCGGGGGTCTTTCTCTCACCAATTACTGCATATTCTCCCAGCCTGTCGTCTTTCATAGAACAGGTAAAAAACGGGGCTGCCCGGGAAATTACCGGGTTATACATGAAAGATTTACTCTCTTACCCAGTCATTCAACAACCAGCCAATCAGCCTGCTTTTGTTTCTCCGAATGATGACCAGGTGACCCAATTCCAATCTGCTTCAGCTTTTGGATCATTGGGTTTTGTGGCGCATAATACCCTGGCAGGAGTCAGGTTTTCGGATATTAAGACCGGCGACTTGATCTCAGTCGTTTATGGAGATGGTCATTATTCAAGATACAAGGTGATTCAAATTCGCAGGTTCCAGGCAATTCAACCCAACAATCCATACTCCTCTTTTATTGATTTATCCACCGGCACCAGGTCGTCTGTCGAAGATGTTTTTTACCAGACTTACGGAGTGAGCCGTCAACTCGTCCTGCAAACTTGCATTTCGAATGAAGGCGTGGACAGCTGGGGGCGTTTATTTGTGGTCGCCGTCCCGTATACTCCTCCACCCTCCCGGACTGCCATTCCGATTATGTGAATTTTCCAAAATTGCAAATATTTCGACCTAACGGGTCATTAAATCAAAAAACGGGCAGGAAAATTTCCTGCCCGTTTAGAAACCCTTGCCTATTCAATATTATTGACCGGGCTGGGTAGGGATAGAGTTGGGATTCGCCATCCCCAATGGGGAACGCCACAATAACCACCCTGTGAGTATTACTGTTTGCCGGCCAGCAGGTGATCAGGGTTATCCGTTCATCAGTCGACGATTCGATCCAGCGTGCATTTTCCATTCGCTTCGATAGCGGTGCGAACCGTTCCGGGAGCAGCAGTTTGGCTACCACCTGGTAACGAAATTCATTGGACCCGGAATAAAGGCTGAGTTCATCCCCGATACTCAGGGTCACCAAATCCTTGAACACCTTTCCATAGGCGTTGTGATGCCCGTTCAGGACAGTATTACCAGGTAAACCAAGTAAGGCGGATGTTTCCTGCCAGCCCGCGGCGAACTCTTGAGGTGCAAGCCATTGGTAATAAACCTGGTCTGCCCACCTTGATATCCTTAAAGCTGACCGGGACGATCGGTGCATCCAGGTTGATCTTTGCGATAACCAGTCGATCCGGTATTAACCCGACTGCTTGAGGGATTGGAGTACGGGCGGGGGTATAACTCTGGACCGGATTAACCGTCGGCGCGCCCACCTGGGTCGCGCTTTGTGCGACATTGCCTGGGTTTGCCGGGGCTATGATGGGCAATGAATTTCCATCCGGCTCAGACGCAGAGGCAATGTCAAAAGGGGAGGGAAGGTTGGTACGGATGGTCACCCAAATGCTTACGGCTCCCCCCACGATCAGCAATATACCGGCGATTACCATCCAATTGTTTAACTTGCGCATTGTCCTGCCTTCAAATAAGGCCAGGTACACCTGAAAGCAGATGTACCTGGCCCTGGTACCGAAATTATACTATGGGTTAGTCTTCACGCCTGCGGGCGAGCCCGGTCAACACCAGGCCAAGCCCAACAAAGCTGAACGATAGGCCGAAGAGCGTTCCGGGTAATGTCCGTCCCAACAAGCCCATATCCATGCCTGTCACCGGGATCAGGACGGCAGGTCCACCACCAGTCACTTCTCCATACAAACAACTTCCATCACTCTGAGTGGCTGCTGCATTATAGTTCAAGGCGGTTGCATCCATGCAGCCCGGAACAGGAGGAGGCGGATTATCGTTGCAGCCCGTTCTTGGTGTGGCATTGTTCTGAAGTTCGCCAGACTTGTACAGGCTCATCACACCCGTGCCAGATCCGACCGGTGTTTCAAAGCTGACCGTGGAGTTCCCTGGAACTGTGCCCACACCCGAAACGCCTCCGTCAATGGCATACTCGAAGTCAACCTCGTACGGGTTGTTATTCGCCACCAGCCAGCCGTTATTCGCTCCCGGATTGGCTGCGCACTTGGAGCTCAAAATGAGTTTTAAGAAGCGGATAACCGTGGCTGAGTCAGGAGCCGAATTAACCACCACCGTTCCATATTGTCCGTATGCGTAAGCTGTATTGACAATATTCACGGACTGCATATCTGCATTCTTAACCGAGTATGTTGCAGTGCAGGTCATGGACTCCGTTGGAGCAAGTTTATCCTTCGGGCAAACTGTTGTGGTTTTGTCATCTGTCACACCTACACCAGTCAAGGATACATTCCCGGTGTTGGTCACCAGGTAACTGTAATGAAGTTGATCACCAACCAAGGTATATATTTTTTCGGCTACGGACTTGTCGATGCTTAAACCGGTCCGCACGACGGCAGTCACCGTGGCTTGAGCGTAGACTGGCCCAGTCTGGTCTGTAACCGATGTGGCATGGTTCGTCACAGATCCGGCGTCCAGGTCGGCCTGGGTGATGGTGTAAGAGGCCGTGCAGGTCATCGTTTCATTCACTGCCAGGGTGGTCTTAGGGCAACTCACCACAGCCTTATCATCCGTCACAAGGACACCCGTCAGCGGGACATTTCCGAGGTTCGTCACGCCATAGGTGTAGCTGATGACTTCTCCCACGGCAGAATAGGTTAAGGGATTTGCAGTCTTGACCAGCGGGTCCTCAGGATTGCAGTTACCAACATTCAAATCCCCACTTCCCTCTCCAATATATCCGGTCAAATGCGTCCAGGTGTAAGGGTAGATGCCGGGTCCGAGGTCAATGAGGGTCGATGCAATGTAAGTGTTGCCGGCAACAGTGAACGACGCGCCTGTCAAAGTGATCGTGACCGGGGTACTGGCGCCAGTCTCTTTTGAATAGGAACAAGCACCGGTTGACACAGATGCCTCGGCATTGCCGGGTGTGCAGTTACCGATCACAACAGACCCGCTCCCCTCTCCTAAATAACCGCTTAGAGCCGTCCAGGTGTAGGGATATGTGCCTTGCCCCAGATCGATCGTCGTTGTTGAAGTGTAAGTTTTACCGTCGATGAGAAGGGAGGCACCGTTAATGGTGATGGTCACCGGTGTTAAAGAACCAGTTTCGCTTGTCCAGGAACAATCGCCAGGAGTCACAGAAGCGCTGGCATCAGGTGGCGTGCAATCACTAACGGAAAATGCGCCGCTCCCGCTCCCCTTGTGACCACTCAATGCGGTCCAGGAATAGGAGTAACTGCCAAGACCAAGGTTAACACTTCCCGAAGTGGTATAGGGACCATAAGATGCGGAGGTCCCGTTATCGGTGATGGTGAGTGACGCGCCATCCAGATCATAAGATACTGGGGTCAATGAACCCACCCCTGCTGCCCAGGAACAAGTGCCAGGGGTAACCGAGGCGGAACCATCTGGAGGCGTGCAATCACTAACCGAAAATGCGCCGCTCCCGCTCCCCTTGTGACCACTCAAAGCTGTCCAGGAATAGGAGTAACTGCCAAGACCAAGGTTAACACTTCCCGAAGTGGTAAAGGGACCATATGATGCGGAGGTTCCGCTATTAGTGATGGTGAGGGATGCCCCATCCATTTCATAGGAAACTGGGGTCAATGAGCCCACCCCTGCTGCCCAGGAACAACTGCCGGGGGTAACCGAGGCGGAACCATCCGGAGGTTCGGGGCAAGCACCTTCTGTATAGCCCGGATATAATCCCAAGTCAGCAACAGCGACATTGGAATAGGTGGTTCCCTGCCAACAAATGGTGACTGGCGGAGGCGGAGGGCAGGCACCATTTGTATAACCCGGGTAATTCACCAGGTCGGCAACTGCGACATTTGTGTAGGTCTGGCCGTTCCAGCAAATGGTGACCGGTGGAGGCGGAGGGCAGCCAGCAACTTCCAGGGTTCCACTCGAGTCTCCGCTAAAAACGTATCCGTCATCTGCATCTGCTGTCCATGGGTAACTCCCTGGATGAAGGTGGGTGGTCGTTGAATTGTTGTAATGATTTCCATTTATATTAAGGTCGGCATGGTTCAGTGTGATGGTCATATTAATTGTGGACACACCGTCATGATATGTGCAAGACCCGAGGGATATGGAGGCGGTGGCAGAGGGGGCGCAACTTCCGATGTCTAAATCTCCACTCCCGCTCCCGCTATAACCTGACTTAGCTGTCCAGGTATAGTCGTAATGACCAGGATGTAGGAAAATATCCTGGGAACTGGAATAGGTGCTACCGTTTATCGTAAGCTTGGCGTGGCTAAGCGTAAGCGTCACTTTGGTTGACGAATTTCCATCATGGAAAGTACAAGCGCCAACCGTCACCGAGGCGGAGGCTGCGGGTGCGCAGCTGCCAATGTCAAAATCTCCGCTGCCACTTCCAGTGTAACCGCTCTTGTGCGTCCAGGTGTAGTGGTAATGACCGGGAGCAAGATCGATATCTGTCGAACTGGAAAAGGTACTCCCACCGGTTATTGTAAGGGTGGCGTGACTCAATGTGAGCGTCACTTTGGTTGACGAATTTCCATCATGGTAGGTGCAAGCGCCAACTGTAACTGAAGCCGATGCAGGTGGGGTTTCGCCCGGACAGGTGTTAGAACCCAGATCAACAGACCCCGAATTGGTGCTTGTCGCGTCGGTCCATTTGCCGGATACCGAAAGGGAGACTGTGCTGTGATCATTCCCGGCGAACGATTGCGTCCCTTGGACAGATGCGCCAACCACAGTACCAACCCCCACCCCATTTATGGAAGGGCTGATGGCTGTTATCTCAAATGGGTCACCTGTCAGTTGCCAATTTGTGATCGTCCAGGTCACCAACTTGGTGCCGTCCGACTGGCATGCAACGGTTCCAGAAATAATTGAATGGTGAGCCGAAGCGATGCGGGGTGGGATCATGTTGGTCACCAGGGCAGCGATCATTAAAGCTGCGCTGATCATATAAGATACTTTCCCCAACAGCATATAGTGTTTCGATCTCTTGGACATATCCTCTCTCCTTATAAATTAAAACAAAAACAAATGAAGCAACAAAAGTACTCGCAAGAACAAAGCGCGTAAAATTAGTATAGCAGGGCTTCAATTAAGAAATGCTTAAGATTCTTAATGAATTATTTTATTGTTCACTGTTTGGGAAGGGGACGATAACGAATTTGATACGATTTAGTGACAAAAGGCGATCCGGCTTAGTAACCGGATCGCCTTTTGTCGCGCCCTTCTTTCTGCTATGGAGATTTACGAGGTACGAAATAATATCCAACGCCCCACTTATTCTGGATATATTCATGGTCGTACAAGGCATCACATAATACCCGCATTTTTTTTCGTAAACTTGTCACGTGTACCGCCAGGCTTTCCTTGGCGGACTGGTCATAGCGCCCCCAAAACCGCATGGCAAGCTCCTGGTAAGAGGCTGAATTGTCGTTGCTATTAAGCAGCATGCTCAAAATATCGCGTTCGGTGGGGGTCAGTTTTTGCTTCTTCCCCAGCGATACCAGGTAATGAGAATCAAGGTCAATGCTCATCACATCATCCGAATAATGGTTGGCTTTAATCGGCTGCTGCTGGGGAGACCTGGCCCGCCTGAGCAAGGCTCGAATGCGGGCATCCAGTACGTCATGGCGAAATGGCTTGGAGAGAAAGTCATCCGCGCCCTGGTACAACCCGCGGATGACATCGCTCTCAGCAGATCGGGCTGTCAGGATCAGGATGGGAGTATTGGTCATCCGGCGCAGGTTATGGCACGTATCGAAACCATCCGTTTCCGGCATCATGATATCCAACAAGATGACATCCGGATGAGTCTCATATGCCATCTTTATCCCATCCCAACCGGAAGTGGCCGAAAACACTTCATATCCGTCCAGGCGGAACTTTATGGTGAGCATCTGGATAAAATCCAGATCATCATCAATAATTAATATCTTGTCCATCTAATTTTTCGCTCTTAAAGGGCTTTGCCAACCTCGGGGTGAGACACCAATTGGTACCCGATGCCGCGATTATTGACGATTAATGACATTTCGGTCTCATTTTCCTGCAATTTCCGCTTCAAAGAAAAAATGATCGTTTTTAGATGCGCACGATTCTTGATGGAATCCTCTCCCCACATTTGCATGGTGAGTTTCTCATAAGCTACGTTGCGAGGCGCATTTTCCGCCAGGATTTCCAACAGGGTGAATTCACGCGGGATCAACCGGATGGACCGGCCATTTCGGGTCACCTCGTGTGCATCAAAGTCGATCACGATTCCGCTGTCAGGGTAGCTCCGGACATTCGGCCGGCGGGCATAAATCGGATTCCTCAGCACCCTTTTAATCCGGGCGATCAGTTCCGGGTTGTTGAATGGTTTCGCGATGAAATCTTCAGCGCCAATTTCAAATCCCCTGACAATATTTTCCTGGAAAGGCGCTGCCGACACAAAAATGACGGGGGAATTCGATACCTGGCTCAATCTCTGGTAGGTTTCCCACCCATCCACATCGGGCATAAGCAGGTCAAGTAGAATCACATTGGGATCCACTTCGCGGCACCTTTGGGCAGCGGTCTGGTAATCACGCGCCCCAGCGACATCAAATCCTGCTTTGCGCAGTACTATTTTAAGCATTTCAATGAAATCAACATCATCATCAATGATCAGGATTTTTGGGCGTTCGCGGTTTTTTGAAAAGTCCAAATCACTGCCGATCACCTGCAGGGTGGCACTCTCGATTGAAGCCAGATAGTTGTTCATCGCCATTTCATTACCCTTCCATTCCAGTGAAAAAATTTTCCCTGCAGATTCACCCTTTTCTCAAGGATGGCACCTTTCAAATTATTAAGTCAACGACTTTGTCCTATTGAATCATAACTATAAACTTACCTAACAAATTTGTTAGGTTATTATTAAGTTTACACCTTCTTACAAAAAAGTCAAGCACAAGTTATAAAAATCAATAACTTCACTCAAAAAGCTTTTCCAACGAAGGGACGATGGTTTGAGTACCCTAACTGCCTCCCGAATTACTGTAAATAATAATCCCAGGTCTGTACTCATCCTGCGAGACCCATCTGGGATGGGCAATCCCTCATAACGATGGAATGCCCATCTTCAAGATGGTAAAATCAAAACGAAAAGTCGTTCATCGTTCCGGTATTACCGCAAAGTTGTCTCTTCGAATCAGATTTTCATTTAAAATTCCTGTTTCCCCTGGAGTCGCGTTGCTTTCCATTTTCTACGGCCTCATCTCCGCCCTCACCTGGGGGGCTGCAGATTTCTCTGGCGGGATCGCTTCCAAACGGACCTATGTTTATGGAGTGGTCATCGGCGCGGAAGGTTTTGGGATGCTCTTGTTTATCGTCCTGGCGCTCGTGTTCAGGGAAATCATCCCGCCCTGGCAGACCTGGTTGTGGGGCGCCGCGTCCGGGCTAAGTGGCGGATTCGGTTTGCTGCTCTTATACCGCGCCCTCTCCAGCGGCCGGATGAGCGTGGCAGCCCCTGTCTCTGCGGTGATCGCTGCCATCATCCCGGTGGTGGTTGGCGCAGTTATTGACGGCCTTCCAGGGATGTGGACATTCGCGGGGATCCTGCTGGCACTCGGGGCAGTCTGGTTGATCGCACAAAGTGAGGGCGGGCGTGAGAACGCGGCCATCCGCATGAATGAGATCATCCTGCCATTGATCGCCGGGGTGGTCTTCGGGATGTACTTTGTCTTCATGCACCAGGCCAGCCGGGAAGCCTTCTATTGGCCGATCGTAGCTTCCCGCTTCGCATCCACTGCCGGCATCCTGGGATACGCACTGATCTCCCATCAACGCTGGATGCCGGAACGAAAACATTGGCCGCTTATCGCGTTGAGTGGCGTCCTGGATGTTAGCGGCAACGCGTTTTATGTGCTTTCCGGGCAGATCGGACGCCTTGACGTATCGGCGGTCCTCGGATCCCTTTATCCCGGATCCACCGTCTTGCTCGCTGGATTATTCCTGCACGAGCGCCTCAACCGCCTGCAGCTGGCCGGGATCCTGGCGGCCCTGGTCGCCATCGTGCTGATGACATTGTAACGGGGTTATTCCATGCGAGGAGAACCATTCATGTCCAAAATCGAAGTGTTACCGGTTCGCTCCGCCCGCGAGAGGCGGGCATTCCTTGCACTCCCCTGGCGGATTTACAGGCGCGACCCGCTGTGGGTTCCGCCGCTAATATCGGAGCGCGCCAAAACCATCGACCCGCAGCGCGGGATGTTTTTCAAGGACGGTTACGCCGAGTTGTTTGTCGCCCGCAAGAATGGCAAGCCAGCCGGCACCCTGGCCTGCGCCGAAGACAGGAACAACACCCGGGCTCGAGGGTTTGGCGAGTGCATGCTGGGTTTTTTTGAATGCGTGGACGATTACGCCGTGGCTGAAGCGCTCTTCGACCGGGCAACAGTCTGGGCAGGTGAACATGATCTCGTCAGTCTCTATGGGACCTATAATTTGGATCGGGAAGATTCCCGCGGCATCCTCATCGAAGGCCGCGACCGCCCACCGACCTCGTATTGCGGTCACAACCCCCCCTATTACCAGGCCTTCTTCGAGCGCTATGGGTTCCAGAAATCCGGTGAAGATGGGCTGGCTTATTCCATTGATATCAAGCTCGACACTCCCGAAATCCAGCACATGATGCGCCTGGCTGATAAGATACGCCAGCGCAAGCACATCACCGTTCGCGGCGGTAACCTCAAGGACATTGACGGCGAAATCGACCACATCCTGGACCTTCAAAACCGAGGCCTGGCTCACTTCGCCGACTTCACCCCCTACACGCGCAATGACATCGAAGCCATGATCCTCCCAGTGCTAGACATTATCGACCCCGACCTCATCCTTTTCGCGGAGCTGGACGGCAAGGTGATCGGCTGGTTCCCTGGCGTTCCCAATATGAACGAAGTGCTGATACATCTCAATGGGCTGCGGCGCCCGTGGGACTACCTGCGACTGGCGAAATACGGGCGGGTCAAGCCGAAATGCCTGGCAATGAAAAGCATCGCCGTTGTGCCCGAACACTGGGACACGGGCGCAGGCGTGCTCCTGTTCGACGAGATGGCCCGGCGCGCTTCCGCCAAGGGCTACCAATGGGCTGACCTCTCCCTGACCGGCGAGGAAAACCCGGATACCTTCCCCCTGGCGCACCGCATGGGCGCTAAAATTTACAAGCGCTACCGCTTCTACCGGAAGCAATTGGATGCAAGATGAACAACCCCATCCAGCAACCTGGACTGCCTCGCAAACTCTCTGGGAAGGTGGCTCTCATCACCGGGGGCACTTCGGGGATTGGCGAAGCCACTGCGACCCTGTTCGCCTCCGAAGGCGCAGACGTGGTATTTACCGGCCGCCGGGCTGGGCTGGGTGAACAGCTTGTCAACACGCTATCCAGGTTTGGGACACGGGTCGCGTTCGTAGCGGCTGATCATACGAATCTGGAGGATTGCAAAAGAACCATTCAGGAAGCGGTCAGCCAATTTGGGCAGATCGACATCCTGTTCAATAATGCCGGGGTGGTGATGAATGGTACGGCCGAAAGTACCAGCGAGGAAGACTGGAATTATGTATTGAACCTGAACCTGACCGCTGTCTGGCGAATGAGCCGGCTGGTGCTGCCGAAAATGAGAGCGGGGAGTGGAGGGGCGATCGTCAACAATGCTTCGGACTGGGGTGTGGTGGGAGCTGAAAACGCCATGGCTTACGCGGTCAGCAAGGCAGCTGTGGTGCAGTTGACCCGCTGCATGGCACTGGAGCTTGCCACCGAAAACATCCGCGTCAATGCAGTTTGCCCGGGCGACACCTTTGTTCAACGCTGGCTTGAGAAGGGTTATTTCCAGGTCTCCGATCCGGTCACGCTTGAGCAAGCCAAAACCGAGGCTGCCTCTACACTGCCAATGAAACGTTTCGGCAAGCCGGAAGAGATAGCCCGTGCGGTGCTGTTCCTGGCAAGCGCAGATTCCTCCTTCATGACAGGCCAGGCATTGGTGGTGGATGGGGGCAATACGGCACGCTGATCCCTGAGAATGGTTGGATAAATAAACTTGGGCTGTCCCAAATTGGACAGCCCTTTTATGTTTAAAGACCTCGTGTTAAAAGGTGACTATTAATGAGGTGACTTACTTCTCCTTATCACCCCCATCCTTCTTTTCCTGCTCGTCCTTTAGCAGTTTATCCATGTCCACGTCGTAATCACCCCACTTGCTGCCGCTGGCTGTTGAAAAGATCATCTGGTTGGTGATCTCCGACTGAGCCTCGGCCATGTGGACGGCAGCCCGGCGTTCCTCAGCTGCCTCCGGCGAGGAGGTCTCTTCCCCGCAACTCACTGCCAGGATGCGCACCTCTTTTAGGTCCCCTGCCTTGTATTGGATCGTCTCCCCGGCATGGTGACCCAACAGGGCTCGGCCAAGGGGGGTATTCTCATCCAGCAGGCCGCTCTTGAAATCAGCCAGTTTACCAATGACAATCGTAAAATCCCGCTTCTCGGCGTCGCCAGACGAATCCACCAGTTCCACCTGGACGCGGCAGTTAAGCGAGATTGGCGGGAGAACATCATTCGTTTCCATACCACCATGATACCAAAGATTCCACGGGAAATCCTGGGCGCCTAAATTGGAGCATCCGCCAAGTTCGCAGTGAAAGCACCCTCGCAGTGGCATGCTCGTCCGGGGAAATACAGGGTTTTGGTGGGAATAATCTCGACACTTTGCCATCCATTCTCCACAATTTCTCCACATCCGGGGAGTATCGTTCACCACGATCTTATTAGTTTTATAAAAAGGAGACCTGCAAAATGAGTAAAACACAAAAGACCTGGATTATCGCAAGCGTTTCAGTCGTGGTGATCGTCGCGCTGGTTCTGGTGGTGATGAGCGTGCGCGGTCAGGGCACCAGTTCTTCCGCTACTTACCAGACCACGACCGTCCAGCTTGGTACACTTACCTCCACCGTGGAGGGTACGGGCACCGTGGCATCCACCCAATCGGTGAACCTGGCCTGGCTCACCAGCGGGCAGGTGGACCAGTTGCTGGCACATATCGGCGACCAGGTGAAGGCGGGGGACGTGCTGGCTACGCTGCTTCAATCCTCCCTGCCGCAAAACATCCTGCTGGCGCAATCCGACCTGGTGACTGCCCAGCGAAACCTGGATGCCGCTAAAAACTCGGGCACTGGCAGCGCCCAGGCACAGGTCAACCTGTATACTGCTCAACAGTCATATAACAGTGCCAAAGCCACATACGACATGCTGATCGGGCAGAGTCATGGAGCCACCAATGCCACCATTCAGAATTTACAGGCCCAGGTCACGATCGCCCAGAACAACCTGAACAGGGCTCAGAACGCATACAATGCCCTGAGCAGCCTGGCAGACAGCGATCCAACCAAGGCACAGGCATATACTTCCCTCTATAACGCACAACAGGCCCTGGCAACTGCAACAGCCAATTTGAACGGCCTGGTGCTGCCTCCCAGCGCCACCAACATCCAAAAAGCCCTGGCAAATATGACCCTGGCGCAGGCCCAGCTCGCAGATGCGCAGCGCGCCTGGGACCTGGTAAAAAACGGACCGGATGCAAATGCCATCGCAGTTGCCCAGGCACAGGTGCTTGCCGCCCAGGACCTGATCGATGAGGCTCAGCTCACCGCACCTTTCGATGGAACGATCACCCAGGAAAACGTGATCCCCCAGGCGATCGTCACGACCGGGACACAAGCCTTCCGCATCGACAACCTCTCCAGCCTGGTGGTTACCGTACAGGTGACCGAGATCGACATCAACAGCATCAAGGCCGGGCAGCCAGCCACGATCATATTTGACGCCATCCCCAATAAATCGTATGCGGGTACCGTCGTCCATTCGGACCTGGCGGGAACAGTGGGGTCGAACAGTGTGAATTTTTCGGTCACCGTTCAGATCACCAATGCCGATGCCCTCATCAAACCGGGTATGGCAGCCAACGTCACCATTGTCACCAACAAGGTGGATAACGCCCTGCTGGTACCCAGCACATCCATCTTCACCGACACCAACGGGCAGCAGTTCGTTTACCTGGTCCAGAACGGGGTTTCGAGCACGGTGCCAGTCACGGTTGGCTCTGTCTCGGATACCACCACCCAGGTCACCGGCAGTAATCTCAAGGAAGGCGATACGATCATCCTGAGCTTTGCCAGTACATCAACGACCAGCGGAGGCGGATTCGGGCTGGGCGGGCTGGGCGGGCTGGGCGGCGGCGTGCGCGTCCAGCCGGCAGGCACCCCATAAGCTTGGAGGCTGAAATGGAAGATACAGTGATCCAGGCCGATGGCCTGACCAAGTACTACCGCATGGGTGAAGTGGAAGTGCAGGCATTGCGAGGTTTATCCATGCAAATCAAGCGCGGCGAAGCCGTTGCCATCATGGGACCGTCCGGGTCCGGAAAGACCACCTTGATGAACATCCTTGGCTGCCTCGACCGGCCAACCGGCGGAGATTACACACTGGACGGCGAAAAGGTATCCGGCTTGAACGACGACCAACTGGCGGGCATTCGGAACCGCAAGATCGGCTTCGTGTTCCAATCCTTTAACCTGCTGCAGCGCACTTCCGCGCTGGCAAATGTGGAACTGCCAATGAGTTATTCCAACGCAGCAAGCGACGGTCGGACCAGGGCTGTGGCAGCGCTGCGGGCAGTGGGACTGGAAAGTCGCATGAAGCACAGGCCCACCGAACTCTCCGGGGGGGAGCAGCAGAGGGTGGCGATCGCCCGTGCGCTGGTCAACGAGCCGGCGATCCTGATGGCCGATGAACCAACCGGCAACCTGGACTCCAAGGTGGGCCAGGAGATCATGGACCTGCTGCTCACCCTTAATCGCGACCGCAATACCACCCTGTTGATCATCACGCATGACCCGAGGGTCGCCGCCCAGACGCAGCGCACGATCCATATCCGGGACGGGGTGGTCGAGGAGGTTATGCAATGAAAATCAGCCGGGTATTTCGAGAGACGTTTACCAGCTTAAGCGCCAACAAACTGCGCACCGGACTGACCATCCTTGGGATCGTCATCGGTGTGGCAGCAGTGATAGCCATGCTGTCCGTCGGGCAGGGAGCCCAGAACTCCATCACCGCCTCGATAAACAGCATTGGCACCAACGTCCTGTACCTGTCGGCTGGAAGCCGGGCGCGCTTCGGCGGGGGCGGATTCAACGTGGTGCGCAACGTCAGGCAATTGACGATGGCGGATGCGCAGTCGCTGGCGATCCCGTTGCAGGCTCCTTCAATTGGATCGGTCGCGCCTGTCATCCAGGGAGGCAATATCTCTGCAGGCGCCAACGGGCAGACGACCAGCACGACGGTCTACGGGGTGACCACCAGTTACTTTTCCATCCGGAATGAGCTGGTCAGCGAAGGCGCATTTTTCAACGACCAGCAGGTGAACACCCATGCCCGAGTGGCGATCATCGGGCCGGACCTGGCGACCACGCTCTTCGGTCAAACCACGGGCTTGACAGGTCAGAAGATCCTGCTCAACGGTCAAACCTTCACGATCATCGGGGTCCTGCAATCGAAGGGCGGCACCTCGCTGGGGAGTTCGGATAACCAGGTCATCATCCCGCTGACCACGGCGCGCGACCGGGTCGTCCGACGCCCGGGAACCACGGTGGATGGGATCTATATCCAGGCCACCAATGCAACGGCCGTTTCGGAAGCCACCACGCAGATCGAGAATATCATGCGCCTGCGCCACCGCGTGGCGGTGGGCAAGGAAGACTTCAGCGTGCTAAGCCAGGCAGACCTGCTTTCAACCGCCACGTCGATCACCGGGATCCTGACCGCCTTCCTGGGCGGCATAGCAGCCATCAGCCTGCTGGTGGGCGGGATCGGCATCATGAACATCATGCTGGTCTCGGTGGTGGAGCGGACCCGCGAGATCGGGCTGCGCAAGGCACTGGGAGCCCGCAACCGGGACATCATGACCCAATTCCTGGCGGAATCCTCGTTCCTGAGCCTGCTGGGCGGGGTGATCGGGATCCTGCTCGGGTGGTTGATCTCCCTGATCATCGGGTATATCGCCTCTGCAACCGGGAATACTTTGAACCCGGCAGTCAGCCTGAATGCCGTGCTGCTGGCAACGATCTTCTCGATCGCCGTCGGGTTGTTCTTCGGTATCTACCCTGCCCGCCGGGCAGCCAGGCTTGAGCCGGTTGAAGCGCTTCGCTACGAATAAATGTCAATTCCCGTTCCTTTTATTGAAACGAAACCAAAAGAGGTAAACATGTCAAAAATCAATTCAAAAACATTAATGATTGCAGCCGCCCTGCTCTTGGTGCTGGCACTGCTGTTCATGGCCACCCCGCTCCTGCGGGTGAACGGGCTGGCAAACCGGGCCGGCTTCCCAAGGACGTTCAACGGGCAGGCTGCCCCGAACGGTCAGAATGGTTTTCCCGGCTTCGGCAACGGGACGCAGGGCCAGGGTAATCCGGGTACCCAAATCAACCCGTTCAACCCGAACAACCCGAACAACTCGACCGGTCGACCATTCGCCAACGGTGCACGCAGCCTGTTCGGGCTGGGCCTGCTGAGCGGTATCACCGGGACGATCTTCTACGGGATCGCGCTGCTGGTCTCGCTTGCTGCCGCGGTGGGCATGTTCCTCGCCAAACGCTGGGGGCAGGTGCTCGGCATCGTTATGGGCGTGGTCTACCTCATCCTGGCGGTGATCAGTCTCATCCCGACGATCCTGCTGGGGTTCGTGAGAGGACTGAACTTCCTGAGCCTCGGCCTCACCGGGCTGCACCTTGTGCTGGCAGTGGCAGTCATCGTGCTGGCATTGATCCCGGCGAAGAAGATGGCAGCGCAGGCTGTGCCAGTTGAACCTGTCACGCCCGGCACGCCGCCAGCGGCGAGCGCATAAATTGGAAATCCCCACCCCCGGGCTCTCGCACTTCCGTTCAGGGACAATGTCCCCAACCCCTCCTTCCCCCATAAAGCGGGGACAAGCGAGCGGTGAACGGGCGAACGGGGATGATATCGCGAACGCCGCTGATTGGATTGGGATGGTCGGCGGCGAGACGCCGCCGAAAGCTATGAATAAGAACTGCCGCCGCGAGCAACGCATCGACACCCTTTCCCAGGGGAGTCGGCGACCTAGAGACCGGGGTGGGCAGGCCGCTTTTTCTTGCAATATACCAACATCTGCGCCATAATACAAATTGCGATGCCCAAGAAAATCCTTGTCATTGATGACGAACCCAAGATCGTAGAGATCTGCAGCGATTACCTGCATGCCGACGGTTTTGACATTATCACTGCCGGGGACGGGCTCGAGGGCCTGGCGCTGGCCCGCTCGCAGAAGCCCGACCTGATCGTCCTGGACCTGATGCTGCCGGGAATGGACGGGCTGGACCTGTGCCGGGCGCTGCAGCACGAAAGCAACGTACCCATCATCATGCTCACCGCCCGCATCGAAGAGACGGACAAGCTGATCGGCCTGGCGGTGGGCGCGGACGATTACATCACCAAACCTTTCAGCCCGCGCGAACTGGTGGCGCGCGTGCGCACCGTGCTGAGGAGAGCCAGCGGGGACCCGTCCAGCGAAGTGATCCGGGCGGGAGCGCTGACCCTGGACCGCAGCCGTTACCAGGTGGAGCTTCCCGATCGGACGGTGGTGCTGACCATGACCGAGTTCGAACTGCTGGCGACGATGATGAGCCAGCCCGGGCGCATCTTCACGCGGGCGCAACTGCTGAACGCAGTGCGGGGCGTGTCGTTCGAAAGTTACGAGCGCGCCATCGACTCGCACATCCGCAACCTGCGCCGGAAACTCGAACCGGGAGAGTACATCATCACCGTGCACGGCATAGGTTACAAATTCGAAGGATAAGATGCCGCATTCCGATATGGTCCGCTCCATCCGCAACCGTTTGTTCATGCTCCTGCTGCGCGCCTTCATTTCTGTCGTTGCCTTCCTCATCCTGTTCACGCTGCTGACCACCGGGCTGGTGCTGGCCTCGCCTTCGCAATCCAACCCGCTTTTCCGGCTGCCGACCGTTGCCCGTCTCGAGACCTATTACATCGCCCGCGGGAACTGGACGGGGGTGAGCAACATTTTTACCAATTCCCTGGATATCGAAGCGGCGCAGTGGAAGGGTTCCATCCTGCTGGACGCCCAAAACCACATGGTGGTGAACCACGGGCTGGCAGTGGACCCTGCCGCGGCACCGATCTACCAACCCGCCAACCCCGGATCGATCATGCCCATCCTGGTGAACGGGCAGGTGGTGGGAAAACTGATCGTCGGGCGAAACCTCCAGCCATCGGAAAGATTATTCACGTTCCGTTTCCTGCAGCCGGTGGTGCTGGCATCGCTGGTGCTGGCGGTGTTTGCCACCCTGATCGGGCTGCTACTCACCAGGCGGGTGGTGACTCCGCTGGCGGAGGTGATCGCGGCGGCGGAGGAGATCGCCGGGGGAAACTTGAAGGTGCGGGCCCGCGCCAAGGGGTCGGATGACCTGGGCGACCTGAGCAAAAGCTTCAACAAGATGGCGGACGCCCTGGAACGCAACGACCGCGAACGGCGCGACATGCTGGCGAACATTGCCCACGAACTGCGCACCCCGCTGACGGTGATGCGCGGCCGCCTGGAGGGGATCATGGACGGGGTGTACCCGGCGGATGTCAATTCCATCGGCCCGGCGCTGGAGGAGAGCTACCTGCTCGAGCGCTTGGTTGAGGACCTGCGCCTGCTGACCATGGCGGAAAGCAACCAGCTGGTCTACGAAAAACGCGAACTGGACCTGATCGAGATCGCCCGGCGTTCGCTGAGCATGTTCCAGGCAGAGGCCGATGAGAAGAAGATCAGCCTGGAGCTGGTGACCAGCCTGGATAAGGCGCTGATCAGCGCCGATCCGCTGCGCACCGAACAGGTGATCGGCAACCTGGTCTCGAACGCGCTGCGCTACGTGCCGGCGGGCGGGCGGGTGTGGGTGAATGTTTCCATGACCGAAAAAGAGGTGACGATCAGCATCAACGATAACGGCCCCGGGGTGCCGGAAGCGGACCTGCCGTTCATCTTCAACCGGTTCTGGCGGGGGGAGAAGTCGCGCTCGCGCGTGTCGGGCGGGGCGGGGCTGGGGCTGGCGATCGCCAAGCTTCTCGTGGAGGGACAGGAGGGGAGGATCTCGGCGCGCGGCCTGCCGGAGGGAGGGCTGCAGGTGAGCGTGTCGTTCCAGGCTGAGAGGTAAATACAGGCGAGCCCCCAAACTTGGGGGGCCAGGACGCGGCCGGGGGCATTACGCACACGCACTGGTGAGGGGACGAAGAGGAACAATTAATTTCTTCCAAAACTCCGATCCACAAGCAAAGGTTCTTCATTAATATGGGCTCCAAAAATCGCCAGGATGAATTGAATGTGTAATTGATCCTGAGGATCAATTAATCCCTGGAGCTGTTTATGAAATGCCAGGGAGGGCGGGGAGTTACCACAACCCCGTCCCCAAAAGGGAGGACAAGATGCGGGGGCGGCGACCCCAAGGCACGAAGGAAGGGGGAGGTTCGGCGCCGAGGACACCGCAAAAGGAACGAATACACTTCGTCCATGTTCTTGTGGGAGATCATATAGTAAGATGATCGGCGGCGAGCCCCCAATGGGGTCCCCTCAGAAATCTTCGGGGATGATATGCTTCCCCTCACTTCGGTTCGGGGACAACGTCGCGAGACGCCAGGATATTGGTGAGTATCGGCGAGCCCCCAAAAAGGGGAGTCGGCGGCGAGGACGCGCCTAAGCCTCGGAACTGGGAGCAATGGGGGATGTGGGTTCGGCGGCGTGCCGCGAGCGCCGCCGAGAGCAAGGGAGGGGAAAACACAGCCGCCAGGTGTATTGCGGATTCGGTAAAAGAGGCGCATGAGTTGTTAAGGTTCAAATGGACCGGGTGGCGGAGGAAGCCGCGGTGAGGTCCAGCGGGGTAATTCAATTATAGCACATGTGTTCTATAAATATATTTGGTTACGTTCATCAAAGATTAAGGTGCAGGATGCCTGTGCGGCGGCGCTTATAATGCCAGTCCACAAAATCCTGCCCACGGGAGGGGCTTTAATGAAAGCAAAATCAACACGGAAACTGGTCTTCGCATTTTCGCTTATCGTCCTTACGGTCTTATCGTGTTCGTCCCCCATGCAATTATTTGCAACACCCACAGCCACCTTCACTTCCACGTTCACGCCGACCAACACGCCCACACCCACTGCCACCAGCACGCCGACCGCCACCCCGGTCCCGCCGCCGCCGTTCGTGCTGGAGAGCTGCGTCTTCGCGGAGGACTGTCCAGAGGCGGTGCTGGTCTACGACTACCTGCCGGAAAGCATGGAGACCAACGTACTGACCCGGGTGGATTTCCCCTTCGAGGACAAGGTGCGCATGAACATCGGCTGGTGCGCGATCGATGATGCCGCGCTGAAGGATAACGTGGAGCACATCACTTACATTTTCGAGATCGACGGGATCTCGTACCTGGACAGGGCAACCATCAAGCCCGGGGTAGTGACGGACGAGGTGGATGCCACCATCGAACACCCCTGCACTTTCATCAGCGCAGTGGGCAGCGGCTGGACGATCGGCGAGAACCACCAGGTGACGATCGGGTACAAGTTCGATGATACGATCTTCGACGGGTGGGAAACGTACGGTCCGTTCACCAACACCTACATGATGGACCTGAACCCGAGCTTCATGCCCACGCCCACTCCCACCGCGACGCCGCGGCCCCTGCCGACGATCCCGTATTCCACGCCGGTGCCGGCCTGCGATGCGAGTTCGAGCATCGAGATCTCGAACACCACGGGCGGACAGGTGACCCTGTATCTTAACGGCCCGGCGAATTATACGTATAACCTGGGGACGGGCGGGACGACGCTGTACGTCTGCCCGGGTGAGTACAGCTACACCGCGTACGGCTGCGGAGGGGCGAGCGATTCGGGGTATATGTACAGCGGTGAGGCGCATGAGTTTTATTGCAGTGGGTAGTTAATCCCCACCCCTGCCCCTCCCCAAAGGGGAGGGAAAATAATTCAAAGAATAGATTGCGAGCAAAGAACGCTCGCAATCTATTCTTGATTTTCTTTTGAGAAGAGCAAGGGACAGGGCTACACTCGCAAAGCGGTAGGTAACATCAATCCCCACCCCCGGCCCCTCCCCAAAGGGGAGGGGAGAAAGATGCGAAAAAAGGAGTGCGAGCAAAAAACGCTCGCACTCCTTTTTTCGCGATTTCTTATTTGAAAATTCAAAAGGGAAATGGGAACCAAATTGGAAAGCCTTGCCCAGAGGGGTGCCGCGAGAATGGCGGCTCGAAGCCGACACCGACCGTCATGCCGCGGCGAGGCGGACCGGAACGGGCTGGAGCAGCCTGCTTTTCTGCGGGGCGAAGGCGGGGTGCCGGCGGGCAGCCAGGTTGACCAGCAGGCTGCCGAACTGTCCGTAGGAATAACCCGCCAGGCCGGCGGAGAGCACCAGGCTGGTGTCGGGACTGAGGTCGGCGTTGGGGTTGACGTCCAGCACGTAGAAGGTGCCGTCCTGCTGGCGGATGTCGAGGCGGGCGAAATCCCGGCAGTTTGCGGCCCGGAACGCGGCGATGGCCACGGTCTCGAGCTGCTGCTTTTCTTCGACGGAGAGTACGGCAGGAAGACGGAGCTGGATCATCTGGTAATCCAGCGAGGCCGGTTCGAATTTCGATTCGTAGGTGCACAGCCCAACGCGGTCCTCCTGCAGGGTGAAATCCATTTCGGCAATGGGGAAACATTTCAGTTTTCCGTTGCCGACCACGCTCACATGGAATTCGCGCCCGGCGATGAAATCCTCAACCAGGGCGGGCTGGCGGAAAGTCTCGATCACCTGGGCAACCCGCCTGGATAATTCCTGGCGGGAGCGGACGACGGCCTCCTGCGTGATCCCGAAACTGAAATGCTCGTAGGCGGGTTTGACAATGGCGGGGAAGCGATCCCAGCCCGGAAGGTCGCCGCCTTCGCAGACCTGCCAGCGGGGAGTGGGCACTCCCTTTTTAAGGAGGCGCTGCTTGACCGCGGGTTTATCGTAGCTGAGCTGGAGGGCCTGCGGGTTTGCCCCGGTATAGGTATAGCCGAGGGCTTCCAGTTTGCTTGCCACATGGGCTGCGCTGCGAGCCAGGCCGGGGATCTCCTCGCACCAGTTGAACACGATCTGGCGGGACGGGTCACACCCGTGCAGGGCGAGGTCGAGGCGGTCATCTTCCAGGCAGACGATCTGCGTGGGATGACCGACAGCCTCGAGTCCGGCTGCCAGTTCTTCGACCAGGGTCAGGATTTCGTTTACGTCGGGGGGAGGCCAGGAACGGTCCAGGTTGTAGAGCAGGATCACAGGCAGGTCGGCTGGTGCATGGTTCATGTGAATTCCTTATAGTCCCCTTCAACAGGACAGGCGCGGGAATACCAGGATGCGGGAGGCAGGCTGGGCCAGGTTCATGATTGTTTAAGGGAAGCGCAAAGCATTTTTATTTTTCACTAATCGCATCATTCGATTTTGTAAAAGCATTCTCATTATCATTCGAACACTTCCATTATGCAAGATATTTGAGGGGATTAATTGTGAGGAGTTTTCGCGTGTGAGAAGAGGGAGGATGTCCCCATATTACGGGGACGATGGACCGTGGATCATTTCAAATAAAATATACGCGCGAGGATGATGTCCCCAGCGTACGAGGGTGATCCCCTCACTTTCGTTCGGGGACATTATCCCCACCCCCGTCCCCTCGTAAAGAAGCATCGGGCTCTCGTGAGCCCGCCCCCCAATGGGGTGCTCCGCGAATGCGGTCGATGGCGGCACGAAGCCGCCCCGACCGGGAGGGAAGAAAGATTCAAAAAAAATAAGTGCGAGCACAAAACGCTCGCACTTATTTTTTTGGTTTACTTTTATTTAGAATCGGAAGACAAGCAAGCGAGGAAACAGATGGCATTTATTCGCCCAGATAGTCGTGCAAATTGCGGCGGATGGAAGGGTGACGCAGGCGGTTCAAGGCCTGCGCTTCGATCTGGCGGACGCGCTCACGTGTCACGCCCATCTTGCGCCCTACCTGCTCCAGTGTGTAAGCCTGCCCATCGAACAATCCGTAGCGAAGCTGCAGGATGCGTCCTTCGCGAAGCGGTAACCCATTCAAGACTTCGCGCAAATGCTCGCGCAGAAGATTATATGTGGCGGTTTCATCAGGCGGGGCGATCTCGTCATCTTCGATAAAGTCGCCAAGCACCGAGTCTTCTTCAGCGTTGGTGGGCAATTCCAACGAGAGCGGCCAGCGGGAAACGTGGAGGATGTGCTCGACTTTTTGAGGAGAAACTTCCAGCGCTGCGGCCATCTCCTCGACGGTCGGTTCGCGGCCCAGGGACTGAGTCAACTTGTACTGGACGCGAAAGAGCTTATTGATCAGGTCACCCATATGAACCGGGACGCGGATGGTACGCCCCTGGTCAGAATTGGCACGAGTCACAGCCTGGCGGATCCACCAGGTGGCATAGGTGCTGAATTTGAAGCCGCGCTTGTAGTCGAACTTCTTGGTGGCACGAATGAGGCCAATATTTCCTTCCTGGATCAAGTCAAGGAAAGGCACGCCGCGCCCCATATGTTTCTTGGCGATACTGATCACCAGGCGGGAGTTTGCTGTAATCAGGTGCTCGCGGGCAGACCAACCGTCTTCGATCAATTTACGCAATTCGATCCGGCGAGGAGGGCTGACCTTGCCGCCTGCCAGTTCCACACGCGCCATTCGTCCGATCTCAATATGCCGGACGAGTTCCACTTCTTCCGACCCGGTCAGCAGCGGGACACGGCTGGCTTCTTTGAAATACAGCCCGATGGCATCACTGGCATCAATATTGGCGAGATAATCATCCGGCGAGGGTTCCGGTTCAAGCCAGGGCGCGGTTTCTTCGTCAGCATCCATTTCATTCCCTGGAGATTCACCGGCAGGAGTGTCTTCAGCGAAGGCAACTCCCGCGCTCAAGAGCCCGGAAAAAATCTCCTCCAATTGCTCGATATCTTTTTCGGCTTCAGGGAAGACGTGCAGGATATCGTCAATGGTGACGTATTTCTTCTGCCGCCCCAGCTCGATCAGACGGGCGAGGGGGGAATATTCTTCCTCCGCCTCAAGCAATAAACGGTTCTCTATTTTATTTCCTGCCGACATTATTTTTTTCATAAGTTCATGGAGATCCCCTAACAACGGGGATGATATCCCCAATCCCCCCTTCCCCCATAAAACGGGGGACTAGCGAGCGGGGGACGTGCGAACGGGGATGGTATCCCCAAAGAACAGCCTGCACGAAAAGCTATCATAACATTATTTTGGCGATCGTGAACCATTTCCTGGGGAGAACGATTGACCAAGGACCATTTCCAATAACATTGGCTCGCGAGGAAAACTGGAGAAAGGCGTTAACCACCACCCCCATCCCCCTTCCCCTATAAAGCAGGGGACAAGGAATGCGGGGGGTTGGGGGCAGGCGGTACCAAGGCACGAAGTCAAGGGGATCCGTGGATGATATCCTGATCCACCAAATCCCCCAGCATTGGGGAACGGGAAAACGGGGATATTGGACGATAGACCATTGACCATTTTCTGGGGATGATGATGAGTGCCCCACCCGTTCGCTGACGAACTATAATGAATACATGAAAACGAACCTGTGGACCACTCTCCGGTTTATCGTCACCTTCCTGCGGCTGAAGCTGCTGAACCTGCGCAGCAGGCGCCCGCCCCTGACCGGCGGCGTGCTGGACGAGCAGATCGCGCTGATGTACCAGGGGCAGGAGCTGCTGGGGGAGCCTCCGCTGGACCAGCAGACTCCCACCGCGGCAAGGGATAATTTCCGCAAGACGTTCAAGCTGCTCAAGCGGGTGGGGGTGACCTTTGAAAAAGTATCTTCAATCCGGGAGGTTGAGATCCCGGGAGCGGCGGGACCCATCCCGGCGCGGTTGTACCTGCCTGGCAAGGATACAAGTTACCCGCTGTTCGTCTTTTATCACGGGGGAGGCTGGGTGATCGGCGGGCTGGATACGGCAGACAACCAGGCGCGCTTCATCTGCAAGCACGCGGGGTGCGCGGTGCTTTCGGTGGATTACCGCCTGGCGCCGGAGCACGCCTTCCCGGTCGCGGCGGAAGATGCGTATGCGGCGGTGCTGTGGACCAGCGGGCACGCCGCGGAACTGGGCGGCGACGCGGCGCGGCTGCTGGTGGGCGGGGACTCGGCGGGCGGGAATTTAGCCGCGGTAGTGTCGCAGATGGCGCGAGAGAAGGGTGCTCCCAAGATCACCGGGCAGGTGCTGCTGTATGCCAGCCTGGACAGCGCACACCTGGATACGCGCTCGTACTGGGAGTTCGGGGAGAAACCGCTGGGGCTGCCCACGCGCGACGTGGAATGGTTCCGGGAGCAGTACACGCCCGACCCCAAGAAATGGCTGGACCCGCATCTCTCACCGCTGATGGCGCGCGATCTGCGGGGGCTGCCGCCGGCGCTGGTGGTGACGGCGGAGTTCGATGTGTTACGCGACGAGGGGGAGACGTACGCGCGCCTGATGCAGGAGGCGGGGGTGAAGGTGAAGCTGATGCGCTGCAATGGGATGACGCACGGGTTCCTGAGCGTGATGGGGTTGATCCGGCGGGCGACGGGGTATTTCGAGGAGGTGGCGAAGGAGATCAGGAGGATGGGGGAGGAGTAATTATTATGATTATGGGTCGAGTCAATTTAATCAAAGGTTTGGTGTGGTTCAAAAAAAATTATTAGTAACATTAGACTAATAGTTTATTACGAGGAATTTATCCCGAATCACTAGCTAAAGTTAATGACGCTTATAATCAGCTATCGGATTGAATCTGGACAAGAAACGGAATTGTCCTTTAAAACTTAATATTAGCAGTTTTTCCACTAATTAGGCGGTCTTATCTCTGCAGACCAAGAGATCTTCTAACAAGAAACATTTTTCACGCTATGATTTCAAAAATTATATGGCCACATACTTTTAAGAAGGGGAACCCGTTTGGAGGTGTTGATGGGTTTCGCCATATTACTATAACTTTTCATAGTAGCTCTTTCGCAAACATAGCAAACGAAGAAAAAAAGCCCTTGAAATCCTCATGGGACTAGCGAGATTAGATAATGTGGATGCAATGTCTTTTGATGAATCAGTTTTGCCGAAAATCTTTTTTGACTACGAAAAACCAAATGAAGATCAGATAGGGATTAAGATTATTAATGCAGAAGGAGAAACAATTAGGTATTCAGGCGTATCCAAATCTTGGCTCGAACCTAATTACATCGCATATTTGTTAGGCGTTTATAGTTCGAACGAGGTAGAAAAATATCGATTAATCCGCCAAGAGATATTCTTCCTTATATACAGACTTATCTCCTCCTGTCTTGAAAATATTAAATTTATGGCTTTGGTCTCTTCTTTTCAACCCAAAAATGTATTTCTAAAAGATTTGAATCTTTAACCGTTATGTCACAGGTGCTAAACACAGAAAGGTATAGTTGTTGCAAACTGGATTAGAATCTAAATGCGCTAGGAAGCAGATCCGAATCCTGCCAGGCCCACCTTTGCCACGATGATCAGAAACAATCGTGTTGTGAAGAGTGGCAAATTGTATCGCTGTATATGAGTGCTATATGTAGTAGACCTGCCATATAACTGCCGAGATGGAGCCGGCCTGGCTGAGGGCCATACGATTTAGCCCAAGATAAATGACTGGCAGTACCTCACTTTTCTCGAGTAAACTTTAGAGATTGGAGAACTAGACATGTTGCCCCCCACTTCTCAAGAGAACAATATCCAAGGACACTACAGCCACCAAGGCCTATATGAGGCTTTATTGGGTGCCCTTACAGCAGCCGGCAAAGACATTAATCACCTTGAATTGGAAGATCTTGCACCTGTGGATGAATTTCATATCCGTGGCCGCGAAGCCACCCGTGAATTGGCGTCGCAAGTAAGACTGAATTCCAGGTATAAAGTCTTGGATGTCGGCAGCGGCATCGGTGGTGCCTCGCGCTACCTCGCAGCTGAGTATGGATGTCAAGTCATCGGCCTTGATTTGACTGATGAGTATTGTCAAGTGGCTCGCGCGCTCGCAGATCGGTTGGGTCTTGCTTCTCACGTGAGTTATCGACAAGGCAGCGCGCTTGACATGCCTTTTGAAGACAACGCCTTTGACGTAGTTTGGACTCAACACGCCGCTATGAATATTGCGGATAAATCAAGACTGTATTCTGAAATCTCAAGGGTGTTGCGACCCAATGGCTACTTCGCGATGTATGATATTCTGGCTGGCCCGGTGAGTCCAATTTATTACCCAGTTCCGTGGGCCGGCGACTCCTCCATTAGTTTTCTGGCGACCCCAGATGAGCTTCACCGACTCTTGAGCGCAACAGGATTGCACATTATCAGCTGGCGTGATACCTCTGAAGTCGGTCGGGCCTGGTTCAAAGAAGTTGCCATGAAAATGCAGCGACAAGGCGGGAGTCCACCGCTTGGTTTTCATGTTCTCTTAGGGCCGAATTTTCGAGTTATGGCCCAGAATCAAGTACGCAATCTGAACGAGAATCGGATCGTATTGATCGAATGTGTTGCACAAAAGTTGCCTATCCAATAATAGAAGAACACGGCGCGGGCTAACACGGAGCGCAGGGGGTTTTCTTACAAGCCTGGCGAAATTGGTGAGTCTGGCACAGTCCAGAGGCCGCGCACGCAATCCGTTAGATGAGAGAATGAACTAGCTCATCCAAACTCCTGTCTCGACAAGACTTGACCCATAATCCACCAGGCTGCAACCGTGTTTCAAGTCAGGCTAAAATCGCAGCCGAACTGGATTTGAGCCTGAATACGCTTGGATGCATGTCCGCATCCTGTCTGGCACATACTTGATAAAGCCGTTTCATCGGGGGTACCGTGCCAGTTATCCAAGAGAAACGGTAAAAATTGCCAAGACCGAAAATATCAACTCTTCCTCATCGCGCCGGGGTTGCGCACCGGCGATCTCAGGGTGGAGCCCGAAGCTGTGCCGCCCGCGCGGAGGGTCACAAGTCAAGGTCTGGAGCCTGGACAATATTCCGGGCCTGCCACAAGATGAATGGGGTGGCAGAAGCAGGGATCGCCGCCTGATTTGGATTCATAAAGTCAGCCATTCCAAAAAGCGTGCAGCGGGAGTGTGGGGTTTACCCGCCTTGATCCATGCCGGTCAATCCTCATTAACGAACATGATCCATAAAAAGGTAAGATAACCGCCGTTGCAGTAAACATGCATTTCTCTGCGACCAGGATCTCCCCCTCTTAAGCGAGGCGGCAGCTTGTTTTACCGTCCGTGTAACGCAAATTTAACGGTTTTGTATCGAAGCACCTGTATCATAGGGTCAAGAATTATGGAAAAACAAGAGCCATCCCTGTACCCGTAGAAAAAGGCAACCCTCCATCGTCCATCCCCATCGGTTGAAATGAATCCAGGAAAATGGATAGGCGAATCATCCACGAACATATAAGGAAGCCATGGAAACGAACATAATCGTTACTCAAAACCTGAGTCGTGCATTCGGCGACGTGCGCGCCGTGGACAATTTAACCCTGGAGGTGCCATCCAGCATCGTTTTCGGGTTCCTTGGGCCCAACGGTGCGGGAAAGACAACGACCATCCGGCTGCTTTTGGGACTGCTCGCGCCGACCAGCGGTTCATCAAAGGTATTGGGCTTTGACACAGCCACCCAGGCAGACGGGATCCGTGCCCGGGCGGGAGCCCTTTTGGAACACCACGGCCTATATGAACGCATGAGCGCCGAAGATAACCTGGATTTTTACGGCCGCATAACCCAAATCCCTGCCGCCCGGCGGCAAGCCCGCATCAGGAAGCTGCTGGAGCATATCGGGCTGTGGGAGCGCCGCAAAGACCTGGTGGGCAAGTGGAGCCGCGGCATGAAACAGAAGCTGGCGGTAGCGCGAGCGCTGCTCGCTGAACCTGCCCTGGTGTTCCTGGATGAACCAACTGCCGGATTGGACCCGGTGGCATCTGCTGCGCTGCGGGATGACCTGGCCAGCCTGGCGAGCAAGGAAGGTGTGACCATCTTCCTGAATACCCACAACCTGGTGGAGGCAGAGAAACTGTGCCAGCAGGTGGGTGTGATCCGCGAGGGCAGGCTGTTGGCGGTGGGCACGGTTGAAGACCTGCGCATGAGCAATGGCAAGCCAAAAGCAATGATCACCGGCAGCGGGTTCAATGAATTGGCGCTCTCTGCGCTGAGAATGAATCCTGATGTAAGTACTGCAGAGCTTACAGACGATACGCTGACCGTCGAGTTCACCCGCCCGGTGGAAGTGGCCCCGATCGTCAGCCAGCTGGTGAGCCAGGGTGCGCGCGTGGAAGAAGTTCACAAAGGGCAGGCCAGCCTGGAAGATGTTTTCATGACCTTGATGAAGGAAGAACAGGAGATACCGGCATGATCACAGATATTAAGACCATTCTATGGAAAGAATTCCGGGAGCTGTTCCAGGCACGCCAGGGGCTGTTCGGGCGCGGCGGGTGGATCAGCATCGCCATCACCGTGGGGCTGCTGGGGGTACTTTTACCGCTGGAGGCGGGGGAACAATGGGTCACGAATCCGCTGAACATGGTTTGGTGGGTGTGGGTGCCGTTCTTAATGGTCACCTATATCGTCACCGACACGTTTGCAGGAGAACGCGAACGACATACCCTGGAAACGCTGCTGGCCAGTCGCCTATCCGACAAGGCTATCTTATTCGGAAAGATCCTTTCGGTGGTGCTCTACGGGTGGGGGATTGCCATGATCGGCATCATCGCAAGTTTGATCACGGTGAATATCGCAGCGGGCGGGGAGCGCCTGCTGATTTACTCACCCAATGTTTGCCTTGCACTGCTTGCATTTTCGTTTCTCTCTTCGCTGCTTTCCTCCGTGATGGGCGTGCTGGTATCCCTGCGTTCTTCCACGGTACGACAGGCGCAGCAGATCACGGGTCTGATTTCCCTGGTTCCGATCATGCCGCTGGTGCTTTTGGATCTACTCCCCCATGAAACCTTGAAGGACCTGATGACCAGCGTGGGCCAGGTGAGCGGAAGCGTGCTGATCCTGGGTACGGCCGGGATCTTCACGCTCATCAATTTCATCCTGATCGCCATTGCGTTGAAACAGTTCCAGAGGGCGAAATTGATCCTGGAGTAATGAACATGAACCATCGATTAACCGAGGAATTTGTGCCCCTGCTAAATGGTAGTTTAGGGATTTGGCAGGGGAGGAATTTCCTGTGACTCTTCAGGTTTCTCCATCCGCGCCCGATCAAGTTGAATAGCTTTCATTAATCGGGTTACATAGCTGTTCAGATGGGTTTGATGCCAAATTCCCCGTACTGCTCCCCAATTCGAGCAGCTCCTCCATCGGTTTCCCTTCATCTACGTAAATGCGGACATATCCCTCAGGTTGCGCCAGCCTGAGGCTGGTTTCGAGGGCTTTCAAGGCGGAATCCAGATCTCTCGATTGCTGAAGTGCCATGGCCTGGAGAGCCAATACGTGTAATCGTGTGCCATTCCGTCCCTGGCTGTGCGCCAGGTCATGGATTCGGGCCAATAATTTAATCGCATCTTCCGTTTGTCCCATCCAGATCAAGACCTTTGCCAGGGTAATATATTCCGGCTCGTTTACACAACGAATGGGGTCATTGGGAGTCAGCCCGCAATTGCACAACCAATCTTCAATACGGTCCTGGTCTCCAATTCGCATCCAGAAACGGGTCAAATTGGCTTTCACCATCAGTGGAATGTAGGGCAAAGGATATGCGTCAACCAGTTGAAGACATTCCTCTGCAAGTCGTCGCGCTTCTTTTCGGTTTCCCTGGGCGAGCTTCAAATGGGGCAGGATGGAGGTGGCCATAATGAGCACTTCACCTGGAAGACCTTGAGCCATTAAATCGATGCCCAGCTTAAGCTGCTGTTCAGCTTCTTCCAATAGGTTCCATTTCAATAAAATCCGGCTGGTACCGTAGTATAGATATCCAAGGCTCGGATGCAAATGCTTGCCACCAGAAGACATTTCTTGCAGGGTTTGATTGAGGAGGCGGTAAGCCTGACGAACCTTTCCCTGTTCGACGCGAACATTGCTCAAATCCAGGGTTGCCACCGAAGCAATAAAGGTATTTCCCGCTCCCTGGCAAAGTTGAATCGCCTGCGAAAGATAATATTCTGCAGGCTGGATATCGCCACGAAATAAATCTGATGCACCCAGCAGCCAGGCAGCCAGGCCTCGCAGCATTGAATCCTCCCTGGGAAGCATCTCCCAGGCCAAAAGCCCTTGTTTGTGCATCTCCTCCACATCCCGAGTCCGTAATTCTGCCAATGCCCCCCGTACCAGGGCGATTTCTCCCAAAACGCCATCAGCCTCTGCATCCTGCCGGTCCTGTATTACCTGGCAGGGGATTTCCAGTTGCTCCAGAGCAGCAGCAAACTGGTTCTGGAGGATCAAAATCCAGGCTTTGGCGATATTCAGGCGCGGCCTGGATCTGAACAAATCATCCGGCAGTCCAGCCAACCATTCCTGTACAGTATAGGCTTGACCCCTGGTCCAGATCATGGGATAAGTTTGATATTCGATAAGTTCGCCTGCCCGGTCGTATTTATTGGCGGCAATATAATGACGGATTGCCTCGCCAAAAAGCTGATTCTTTTCGAGCCAATTTGCCGCCCGCAGATGAAGCTCTTCCAGCACTGGGAAATCCCTCTTTTTGAAGTTCTGATCTCGTCGAATTATCTTCTTCAAGTTTGAAGCGAAGCAGTTCTGCGAAAAGGTGATGGTAGCGATACCAACGGCGGTGTCCATCCAATGCGACCAAAAAAAGGTTTTCTTTTTCCAACTCTTCTAAAATATTCTGGCTTCCTGCCTTCTCAGTGACAGCATCACACAGCGGACCTGAGAATCGTTCCAGAATCGAGGTTTGCAGGAGAAAGCTGCGGATTTCCTTTGGAGTGCGGCGGAGAACTTCTTCACCCAGGTAATCCAGGATATACCGGTTGCTTCCAGAAAAGGCCTTGATGAACCGGGAGACGAGCCTCCTTACTATCCAAAGAATTAACTCCCTTGGAAGATTGAGAAGCTACCGTTCGGATAGCCAGGGCTGCCATCTGTAGACCAGCAATCCAGCCCTCTGTGCGCGCTTCCAGGGCAGACACATCTTCATTCGAAAGATGCAAAACCATCACCTGTTTGAGAAAGCTGGTCGATTCTTCAAGGCTGAAGCGCAGATCGTTCATCCGAATTTCAACCAATTGATCGCGTGCTCGCAGCCGGGCCAGGGGCAGCGGTGGATCGCTGCGTGTGGCGATGATCAGATGCATACAGGCAGGGATTTTCTCCATCAAGAACGTCAGCGCCTGATGCACCTCCAGGGAATGGACGAATTGATAATCATCTAGAATGAGGACAAAAGGCTCTGCCTCTTCAGCAAGGTGGTTGATCAACTGTACCAACACAGGCTGAATCGATGGATGGTACGATTGAGAAAACCCCTGAAATTTCTCGCCTATGCCCGACGATAGGACACTATCCAATGCAGCGATCAGATAGGCGACAAAACGGACGGTGTCATTATCTCCTTCATCCACCGAAAACCAGGCGATGGGAAGGTTGGTATGAACTGTCCAGCTTGCCAAAAGAGTTGTTTTCCCGAAACCAGCTGGCGCCGAAAGGAGGGTCAGGGACCGCTGAGAACCGGCATCGAGCAGCTCAAACAACCGCTGGCGAGAGACTCTATCCATCCTTAAGGAAGGGATAAACAATTTGGTCTTGATAAGCGGTTCGTCCCGACGGGAGGTGGAACGAGAAAATGCTGACCTGTCTCCTTCAAGGTCAGATGCCTCATTAGACTGTATGCTTTGATATAGGGAAAGTGTCTCTGCCTCTGGCGCCTGACCCAACTCGTTTTGCAGCAAATCAATCAAGGTCTCATATTGTCGAAGAGCCAACCTGCGTTGACCGGACTGGTTGTATAGTCCGATCAGCACCCGCTGTGCAGGTTCGTTGAAGCGGTCGAGCGCCAGCCAGGATCGAGCATAATGGATTGCTTTTTCCCAATCACGCTGGCCTTTAAAGTGATTTGTCAGCTTCTCCAAAGCACTCGTATATTCGGATCTCAAGCTTTCCCGCTGGTACAACTGCCAATCATCAAACCCAGGACAATCTTTCAGGTTGAATCCCTCGAGAAAGTCCCCCTTGTAAGTGGCTAATGCGGTCTCCAAGGAGGATAGACAATCAGGGCAAACATGAACAGAAGAATGGCAATGCCCATTTACAGCATCCAGCTGCCGCAGAAATTCTTCCACATCAATCTGCAGCGAATCTTCCCTTCTCAGACCAATTCTTTCCCGATCTGTCTCGAGAAGCCCGGGCGGCAAACTCCTGGCAAGAGAAAATAAGTTCCGGCGTAAATTGGTAAGGGAATGTTGCTGGTCATATTCCGGCCAAAACATCGTTGCCAGGGTTTCTCTGGAAGGGCTTTGCGAAGACAGACTAAGATAAGCCAGGAGAGCGATGGTTTTGCGCATTTCCAGGCGAAGAGAATGATGGTCAGTTTCTATCCTGGGAGGTCCCAACCAGGACAAGCGGAGAATGGGCATTAAATTCCTTTTCCTACCAACAATTATACTGGAGGAAAAATAAACAACATTTTCATGCTAATAGTTATCACCGGATATTTTGCCATATTTAACGGGATAGTAACGATTCTTTTACGGAACTCTTTTATGATGGTTAAAAAACACATGAAGCCTGAAAATCGATAAAGAGAGGAATTCATGAAGGAAAATCAGGCACAGAATAATGATAAAAAGAGCTTGAATTCCAAGACAGTGTCTGTTTACTACGAGATCACGGTCCAAGGCCAGCTTGACCTGCAGCGGTCCGAATGGTTTGAGGGGATGACGCTGACATATATCAAAAATGGTGAGGACGGGTTGGCGAAGACACAGATTGCAGGACCAGTCATTGATCAACCTGCTCTGCATGGCCTTCTAACGAAAATCCGAGACCTAAACTTGATATTGATCTCTGTTCGACAGTTCATCCCTGAAAAGGGCACTTCGGTGGAATAAACACCACCGGACGATAATATATTGAAAAAAACTACCTGCCCGCGAGATTATGCTTTTATGCGAAACATACACCTCAATTGGGTAAGGCAGAGAACATAAACCTCGCTATATAAGGGGGTGGAATATCCGGGCGGGGAAGATACCCACGGGCAGCACAAGACCAGGATGGTATTGTTTGTATAATAATTTTTTCGAAAAGTGTTATACAAATATATTTGTCTATCAAAGATGTTACGCAAAGATAAATCATATGTCCAATTGAAATTAACAAAATACCCTATTGGAAATCATTCGTGTTATCACCAAGGAATATAATATTGAATAAACATATATGCGGATGACTTGTAATGAAACCTGACAACCCCATCTCAAAAATCCCGCCTGTTTTCCCAAACCTGGGTGCTGCCCTGGCGGTCACCGGCCTTGTCATCGCCGGGGAATATTTTTTCCGGCATTATGTCGTGTTCTGGATGCCCATGATCGGCACCCTGCTGGTCAACGACATGCTTTCCCTGTTCCTGGTTTATTTCCTCCTGCTCGCCGGCGTTGGCTGGGTGGTGAAAACGAACTGGCGGCAGGAACTGGCGGGCACCTGGCAGGCGGTAAAGGAAAGCGCCCGATCCTGGAATTCCACGCTGTTGTTCATCCTCCTGGTGCTGAGCATCGTAATCTTTCCTTATTTTGACAAGCTATTGTGGGGCAGGTTCACCTTGCCGATGGTGGTCAGTCCCTATCGAAACCCGATCGAATGGCTGGGAAATCTCGCCCCGCTTTTGAAACCCTTGTCGCTCATCCTGGTGAACGGCGTTTTTGTACCCATCGCAGAGGAATACCTTTGGCGCGGGATCGTCCAGGTTCGGCTTCTGCGCATCCTGCCAGCCGCGCTGGCAATCGGGATAACGTCCGTCCTGTTTTCGTTCAAGCACGTGCTGGTGGATGCTTCGTGGGGCAGGTTCCTGACCCTGGCAGCCTTTGGGATCGTATGCGGTGCCGCAGCCAGGCAGAAGGGTTGGCGAAGCTCGGCCGCGCTGCACATTTTCATTAACACGATCGCCACGGTCGCGGGTCTGGTGATGGGGCTGGAATAAGCCTGGTCAGATCGCCTGCTGGTGTTGTATACGGTGGAAAAAAAACCTGTGCCCAACGGGAGATCATCCAGGCTGGAGAGCGCGGAAGACCTACTACATTTTTAAACCGGAAACCACATCGTGATGTGGGGACAACCTGTCGGGGAGGTTGTATGCTGGGTTATGCCACGGGCAACTTCACGGATGCCGCGGCGTATAAATGGGTGAGTTGCAACGTGTAAGATGAGTTATCAGGAGGAGGTGGATGATGAAGGAAAGCCAGGCGATCGGAACGATTGGGGCTGTGCCCGCCCGGGGTGGCCGGGCGCGCGACTGGCAGTGCTGGGCACCAACTGCGGCAGTGGCATGGTCGCTGCTCTACGCTGTGCTGGGGGTGACCTGGGCGATGGGCGGAGGCGGGTTCCCTTACACCGCCGAAACCCTGTCGGAGGGTTTGGGGCCGCTGCTTGGGCGGTTCGGGGCGGGCGCGGCATGGACCGTGGTGCTGCTGGCAGGGATCCCTGCGGCGGCATTGGGAGCGGCGATGCTGCGCGGGGCCAAAAAAGGGGCACTGCGGCCCCTGCTCATGACCGCCGGGGCACTGCTCGCCGGGGTGCTGCTGGTGATCATGACCAGCCTCGACCTGCTGGTCAAGCTCGGTTATCTCCCCGCTGCCATCTTCGGCCTCTTCACCCCCGAGAAAGACCAGGCCTACCTTCAAGCCTGGTCTCAATGGACAACGATCCACCAGTTATTGTGCATGGTTGGCGGTTTTCTCTGGCTGGCAGGAACTGTGTGCTATGCCCGGCGGAGCGCGGGCGCCTGCATGTACTGCGGCCGCCGGGACGGCGCGGAGGGGTGGACGGGACCGGAGCGGGCCGCCCGCTGGGGCCGGATCGCCGTGTACGTGGCCATGGTTGCGCCAGTCTTCTACGCTTTTACCCGTTACGCCTGGGCGCTGGGGATCCCGCTGGGGATGAGCGAGGCGCACCTGCGGCAGGGCCAGGCGAGCGGGACGTGGATCTCTGGACTCTTCCTGGCAACCTTCGGCCTGGTGGGAGCCGTGCTCATGCTCGGATTGGTGCAGCGCTGGGGTGAGGTTTTCCCGGGCTGGATGATCGGCCTGGCCAGGCGGCGTGTCCCCATCGCGCTGGCAGTAATCCCGGCCTCGCTCGCAGCGGTGCTGCTGGTTGTGGGTGGCGTCGGAATATGGGCCGGATTGAGCCAGATGGTCGCCAATGCGGCGGCGGGTGGGGCCGTGGGGACAGGAACTCGTCGGTGAAATCTTCTTCCAGCTTGGTCCCACATTGCTGTTCCCGGTTTGGGGGGTGGCCCTGGCGGTGGCGGCATTGGGCTACTATTACCGGCGGCGCGGCGCGTGCGGTGTGTGCGGTCGCGGCGAATTGTACCAACCCGCTCAACAACAAGCCAAAAGTGTTGTCAGGATGGGCGCAGAATAGAGCCAGGGGAGGCCTGGGCGCAGGTCCCCTTTTCCTCCGTATCCCCCAAGATGCGGGGGATACGCGGGCGGGGAGGGCTCTGAATCCCTTCGGGTACAAGCTTGACAAGGACAGACCAGCGAGGGTAACATGCCGGAAATTGTGGCACAATTGGCTGATAGGAGACAACCGCCATGACCGAAACCAACCAACTGATCCTCATCACGCCGGGGCTGCGCATCGGCGATTTCAGGGTGGAACCCGACAACATGCTGGTCGTGCCGGGGGTCCAGCTATTTGCACCCGGGAAGAACAAAAAAAATGAACCGCCGAGCCGGATCGACGAGGGGAGGCTGGAAATTTCCAGGAAGAGCCTGGGCTTCACGGGGGTTTCAAATACGATATCCTTCCCACTGAGCAGCGTCACCCGTCTGCAACCGTATGAAAGCGCCATCGACATTTACGAAAAGGGACGCAAAGAACCGTACAAGTTCGGCTGGGGGGAGGGCGTCAAAATGAAATGCAGCGGAATCCCGGGAGACGACGGAAGGATCAAGACCCTGTCTGCGCGGATCGTGGCGCAGTTCATCATCAATGAGAGAAGCAGGGTGGGGAATTTGCTGAAGATCAAATAGGAGGCGCGCGCCAGCAACTCCGCCCGGTCGAAACCCGTATATCTGCATGACAAACGATCAAAAAGGAGAAGCCATGACCGCGGAAACTCAAGCAACTGAACAACAACACAAGAGGACGAAAGTGATCCACCGGGGCGGCGCCTCGGAAGCCGTCTACGGGCTGGGTCTCATCGGCGCCTGGGTGTATTACTTCACCCACGCGGCCACCTTCTGGCTGGGCGTGCTGGGATTTTTCAAAGGCATCGTCTGGCCGGCAATGCTGGTCTATGAGGCGCTGAAGTACCTGCACATGTAATATCCTGCGTGACCATCTGTCCCGGATGGTGGGGGGAGCGGGAACAATCCAGGGTCACCTGCTGAATGGAGCAGGTGACCCTGTTTTAATTTCTGTATATCCCAGGCAAGGTTGAATTTATTGTGCAGTCACCGCGGCGCCTGGCGCGACGTCGGTCCAAACTTGACAAGGCCAACCCTGCGAGGAGCTTGCGGGAAATCATGGAGATCGCGGGGCGAGGCCGCGGCCAGGGGGTTGGGAGGGCTGTTATTCATGATATAATTTTTAATAAGATTATTATTATCGTATTGCGCACAAATATAAAGTTTATGCCTAGGTGTTCGATATGACCTTGTGCGCAACGTTCTAATTATTCTGACAAAGTGGTCCGGGCAGGAAACTTATCCGTATTCCATGAGGGTGCAAAATGAAGAAGAAGGCGAGTCTCTTATCGATCCCGGTGATCCTGCTGCTGGCAGGCTGCAACCTGGCCGGCCAGGCGCCGTCATCCGCGCCGGTGACGCTTCCGTCAGGAATTAATCCGCCCCCGGCTGCAACACTGCCTCTCTGCCGCCGCCTCTCCCTTCAACGGTCACCCCTGCTCCGCAGCCCACCTCCACGCTTGTTCTGCCCGTGGCGATCGGGACACCCCTGCCCCAACCCGGTGCGATCATCTCTCCTGACAATGCAAAGAACATCATTGAAATAGTCAATCTGGGCGGGCAATCAAATCCAATTTGGATGGTTGCCTTTACCAGTGATGGAAGGATCCTGGCTGCAGCGGGTTCTGAAAATGATGTGAAACTATGGGACGCGGCCGGCACCGGCGACCCCGGCACCTTTAGCGGCCATACCAGTAAAGTGACCAGCATTGCCATCTCGCCGGATGGTAAAACGCTGGCTGCCGGGGCCGAGGACAACACCATTAAATTATGGGACCTGGCCAGTGGCCAGGAACTCCGCACGCTGAGCACGCATCATCTGGATGACAGTGCCAGTCACGGTGTGCTGAACATACTCTTTTCGCCGGACGGCACCAGGCTGGTATCGGGTTTTGAATCGTTTTCCGATTCGACGTCCAATTTCATTTTTTACATGGACCTTTGGGACACGGCCAGCGGTCAGCATTTGCGCTCCTGGAATGCCTATTGGTTATCGGGCGCCGCCTTCTCACCGGATGGCAAAACGCTGGCATGGGGAACCAGTGCTGTTTACTGGAAGGATAATAATGTAATCGTCGCAGACACCGCCAGCGGACAGGTGCTGCACACGTTGAAGGGGCATGAAGATCGGGTGAATTCCGTCGCTTTCTCGCCGGACGGCAAAACGCTGACCTCCGGGTCTGACGACTATACAATTAAATCGTGGGACGTGTCCAGCGGGAGCGTGCTCTCCACCTTAAGCAACGTCGTAACCATGCCTGGCGTCCGCCCGGTCGATATTACAGTTCCAGCGACAAGCGTTGCCTACTCACCAGATGGCAAAACCCTGGTTTCCGGGTCGCAGGTGGAGCCCGGGATGGTGTTCGATACAATTACGCTGTGGGACGCAGCCAGCGGTCAGAAACTGAGCTCCCTGGAAGGGAATACCGGATTCGTTTTCAGCGCTGCGTTCTCTCCGGATGGCGGGTATATCGTGATCAATTCGGGAGACGGCACGTTCCGGTTATGGGGAATTTACCCATGATTAGTGGGGATTGGGCAAGCTGGTTGCAGAAACAAGCCAGGAGAAATGATGGAAAGCTCTAAAAGCAAAGCGGTCCTTGATAAAATTTCCTTGAACCATATTGCTGTCGACCTGGGATTGAGTTTATTGGTCGGAGCCGCAATAAGTTTGATCATCTTCCTGGGGTTTTATCGTTTTAATGGCGCCGCTAACCTGTTGGAAATTATCCCCATGTTTTTTGTCCTGATCTTTGTTAACACGCCATATTCCGGGTTGTTTCGGTTGGTGGAATTGGTGCCAATATATGCACCGGTGATCAGCATTTTGGCTACCAGGGGCCTGGTTCAAAAAGCCGCATCCCGGAAGGACTGGGCATTCACGGCATTTGTGGTTGCTGCCTGCTCAGCTATTGTCGCGGTCAGCGTGACGATCGCCGGAGGGCTGATCCTGGGCTATGGCAGGCTTTCCACTTATGGATTGATGCTCGCCATCAGTCCGCTTTTCATTTTGCTGGGATTCATAGTGGGGGTGATCCCTGGCGTACTCTTTGTCCCCAAGAAGCGAATCTTCAAAACACTTATAGCCGTTATCACGAGTGCACTGGTGGGAGGCTTTTTTGAAATTACTTTTCTGCTATATATCACGCGGCAGTAAGGATTCAGCCCCGACGAGGCGCTGACCAGCACCAAAACTCCCCGGCAACTGGATGGCCGGGGAGTTTTGTTATGCGATCAAATATGACAAGGTGCTGATCCATCAACTTCTAAATATACAGATCGCGCTTGTTGTAAGACCAATAAGCTGCGGCCACACAGACGACAATGATGAGGGCTGAAAGCAGCAGGAAGGAGGGATCCATCCGCCCGGTGCTCAACAGCCGCGCGGCGTCGAAATATTTCAATGGGGTAAAGTATTTCAGGAAGTCCAGGTTGGCCTGCAAACCGGTGACAACCGAAAGGATATAAGCCACCAGGATGATGCCAACCGCGGTGGAGCCGGCGCTTTTATACTGTTTCATGGCGCAGCCCAGCAGCAGTCCCATGGCCAGGAAGATCAGTTCGATCACGAACATGGCCTCCATTTCAAGCGTCAAAAAATTGAAGAAGGCCTGGTCAGGGTTGTACGAACGCACCGCAACAAGCGACACCCCCCAGGTGACCAGCACGAAGACGATGCAGTTCACCACGCCTGCCAGCGCCTTGGCGGTGATGACCCGGCTGCGCGAGACAGGCAGCACGAGCGAGAACTCGACCGTCTTGTCGCGCTCTTCCTTCGAGATCATGTCGCTGGCCCACATGGCGGCTGCGATCCCGCCCATCAATCCATAATAGACGAACATGATGCCGTACAAGCCGGTAAGCGTGGTGAGGTTGAAAGCCTGCAGGCTCATGGCCTCCAGGAGCGCCTTGGGGAAGGATTTCAGGATCTCCAGAGATTGGGGGTTGCCGTAATAGGCGGAGAATTTTGCCAGTCCCCCCGCGATCAGCAGGACCATGACAACGCACCAGATCACCAGGGATTTCAGGTTGGCTTTCAGTTCCCGGAAAAAGATATTCATGTTGGAGCTCCTTAAGACACCGCTTGAATATCGCGGCGGAGGTACAACCAGGTACTGACCCCCAGGGCGACCAGGGTGACGGCCAGGTTGAGCAGCAGCAGGGGCGTATTGTAGCCCCCGGTGCGGACGATGTAGGCCGGGTCAAGGTGCTTGAAGGGGGTGATGTATTCCAGCTTGACGTCTGCCAGGAACCCGCTGAAGGCGTTTAAAACGTACATGCCGAAGCCCAGTCCGAGCGAATAGGGCGTCACGCTGCGCACTCGCTTGACCAGCAGGGAAATGACCAGCCCAACGCTAAGGAAGAAGAGCTGGAAGATGATGATGCTGACGAGCAGCAGGATCAGCGTGCCGGGTTCATAGGAGCGGCCGCCATTGAACATGGCCATGGAAATGAAACTGACCGCCCATACCACCAGGTTGGTGATGGTGAGGCTGGCCAGGGCTGCCAGCAGTTTGCTGGTGAGCACCTGGAGGCGGCTGACCGGCTTGGTCAGCAGGAAGTCGGCGGTTAATTCGTTCTCTTCGATCGAAACCAGGCCAAAGCCGTAATTTCCAGCCTGGATGGCCAGGCAAAGCTGGACGAAGGTAAAGATAAAACTGTAAAAACCCAGCAAGGATGAAAGGTCCACGTTCTGCATGCCAAAGGCTTCCAGCAGGGCTGGCGGGAATCTTGACATCAGGTTTTGGACCAGCGCGGCTCGTTCGGCAAATCCCGGGAAGATGGACCCGAACAGGAAAATGATCGCCGCCACAGACACCGACCAGGTGATGACCGACCGGATACGGAGGCGAAACTCGTGGAAGAAGATGGTTGCGCTCATGTTGGCTGCCTATTCGTAGTAGTGCATGAAGATCTCTTCCAGGGTCGGCTCTTCAATGGTCACGTCGCTGACCTGGATCCCGCTGATCTTCTGCAGCACCGCGTTGATATCGCCCTTGAAGAAGAAATGCAGGCTGCCGTTTTCCGCCTGGATATTGGTCACGCCTGCCAGGTCAAACATGGCTGGAGAAAGCCCCTCGGCTGTGACACGCACCTTTTTATAGTTGTTCTTCTGCAGGGTGCGGATGTCGGAGATCTCGGCGATCCTGCCCTCGCGGATGATGCCCACCCGGGTGCACAGGCGCTGCACCTCGCCCAAAATGTGCGAGGAGAAGAATACGGTCACACCGCGGGCGTTCTCCTGGCGGATCAGGTCGAAGAACTTGCGCTGCATGAGCGGGTCGAGCCCGCTGGTGGGTTCATCCAGGAAGAGCAGCTTGGGGCTGTGCAGCAAGCCCTGGACGATGCCGACCTTTTTCTTATTGCCGTAGGACAGGTCGCTGATGCGGCGGTTCATCTCCAGTTCCATGATTTCGGACAGGTCGTGCATGCGCTTGGTGAAGTCACCCTTGTAAAAACTGGCGGAATACTTGAGCAGGTCGATGACCTTCATGCCTTCGTAGTAGAAGACCTCCGAGGGCAGGTAGCCGATGTCGCGGCGGATCTCGGGGCCGTGGGTCACCACGTCCTTGCCAAAAACTTTGGCGCTGCCGCTGGTGGGATGGATCAGCGAAAGGAGCAGGCGGATGGTGGTGGATTTGCCGGCGCCGTTCGGACCGATGAAGCCGAAGATCTCGCCTTCTTCCTCGTTGAAAGAAACATCCACGATGCCGCGCGATTTGCCGTAATACTTGGTCAGTTTGGATACTTCGATAACGCTCATGGAATGACTCCTTTGCAAATAATAATGATGACGTCACCTGCATTGTGACGTCACTCAATCATAACATTTAAGAAATCAAAAATAAATCAAGATTTTCATGTCATACTGCCAAGGTAATCATAACGATCGTTTCAATTCGATCACCCGATCCCTTTCCATTTACAGGTGCCAACCTTAATGGACCTGGAGCAGGATAGTAAATGCCCCTGGCTGGCCATTTCTAGATATCCAAATTCCTCACCGCCTTGGCGTGGGTCTGGATGAAACGCTTGCGCGGATCCACGGCGTCGCCCATCAGCATGTCGAAGGTGCGGTCGGCTTCGGCGGCGTCGTCCACGGTCACCTGCAGCAGGGTCCGGTTTTCGGGGTTCATGGTGGTTTCCCACAACTGGGTGGGGTTCATCTCGCCCAGGCCTTTATAGCGCGAGAGGCCCACCTTGTCGGCGCTGACGCCCAGGCTTTTTAGCAGCTTGTCCTTGTCGGCATCGTTGTAGGCGTACTGGATGTTGTTCTTGTACGCCAGGCGGTAGAGCGGCGGCTGGGCAATGAAGAGGTGGCCCTCGTCGATCAGGTCGGGCATGTAGCGGAAGAAGAAGGTGAGCAGCAGCGTGCGGATATGCGAGCCGTCAACGTCTGCATCCGTCATGATGATGATGCGCCCATAGCGCAGGCCGGCCAGGTCGAAATTATCGCCGATGCCGGTGCCGAGGGCCGAGATGAGCGAGCGCACCTCGTTGTTGCCCAGGATCTTATCGAGGCGGGCGCGCTCGGTGTTCAGGATCTTGCCGCGCAGGGGCAGGATGGCCTGGAAGTGGCGGTCGCGTCCCTGCTTGGCCGAGCCGCCAGCCGAGTCACCTTCCACGATATAGAGCTCGGTCTTGGTCGCGTCACGCTCGGAGCAGTCAGCCAGTTTGCCCGGCAGGGTGAGGCTCTCGAGGGCGGATTTGCGGATGACCAGGTCGCGCGCCTTGCGGGCGGCGTCCCGCGCGCGGGCCGAGGTGAGGCACTTGGCAATGATGGCCTTGGCGGCTTGCGGGTTCTCTTCCAGGAAGGTGCCGAAGGCTTCACCCACCACCTGCGTGACGTAGGTCTGCACTTCGGGGTTCATCAGCTTGACCTTGGTCTGCGACTCGAACTGCGGGTCGGGGTGCTTGATGCTGACGATGGCGGTCAGACCCTCGCGGGTATCGTCACCGGAGAAGTTCGGGTCGGCTTCCTTGAGCAGCCCGCTCTTGCGGGCATAATCGTTGACCACGCGGGTGAGGGCGGCGCGCAGGCCGGTGAGGTGGGTGCCGCCGTCCACGGTGTTGATGGTATTGGCGAAGCAGTAAACCGACTCGGTGTATGCGTCGGTGTACTGGATGGCGCATTCGATGCCGATGCCCTCAATGTCCTTTTCCACATGCACCACCTGGTGCAGGGTCTCGCGGTTGCGGTTGAGGTAGCGCACGAAGGAGGTGATGCCGCCCTCGAAATAGAAGGTCATCTTCGCGGTTGGTGCGCTCGTCGAGGAAGTAGATGGTGGCGCCGCGGGTGACAAAGGCCATCTCGCGGAAACGCTGGACAAGGGTATCGAAGCGGTAGTCGAGCGCCTCGGTGAAGATGACGGGGTCGAACTTGAAGGTGGTGGTGGTGCCGGTATCAGCGGGCTTGGTCTTGCCGATGACCTTGACCGGTTCCTTGGGGTAGCCGCGCTCGTAGCGCTGGAAATAGACCTTCCCATCCCGCCGGACCTCGACCTCACACCACTCCGATAGGGCATTGACGGCGCTGACGCCCACTCCGTGCAGACCGCCCGAGACCTTGTAGCCGCCGCCGCCGAATTTGCCGCCGGCGTGCAGCTTGGTCATCACCACCTCGAGGGCTGACTTTTTCTCGGTGGGGTGCATATCCACCGGGATGCCGCGCCCGTTGTCGATGACGGTGACGGAAGAATCAGCGTGGATGATGATCTCGATGCGGTGCATACCCCGGCCAGGGCTTCGTCGATCGAGTTGTCGACCACCTCATAGACCAGGTGGTGCAGGGCCTTGATGTCGGTGCCGCCCACGTACATGCCGGGGCGGCGGCGGACGGCTTCCAGTCCCTCGAGGACCTGGATATCTTTTGCGTCGTAACTTCCATTAATAACTGCCATAAATTCCTCGTTCTGGTTGTACTCGCTGAGCGGGAGAGGGCGGCGTGTTTGCGGGCGGCAGAGCCGCCACCAAACACCTATCCCCAGAAATTTAACTCGACACCATTAACTATATTTTTGCAGAAGATGTCTGGCGTTGAAGCTGTTCGAAAACTGTCTTCAACCAGGCATTGATATCACGATAATATATGAAGCTCGCTGCCAGCAGGGCGGTGGAGACGAAGGCGTGCCCGGCAATACCCACCAGCATCCACCATGAGTTGATGGAGGGAGTGGTCCAAAGGAAATTCAAGCCCTGGTTGATGATCACGAAGACCAGCAGGAACAGGCCGGTATTGGGCAGGGTGAAGCGCACCATGCGCAAGCTGCTCAGGATGGCGCGCAGGGCATCGAGCTGCATGGTAAAAATGCCGTGGGCCGAGAAAAAGACGGGCATGATCAACCAGATGAGGATGATCGCCCCGGCGAAAAGGGCCACCTGTCCCAATAGGGAACTGACGGCAGTCAGGATGGTGAGGACCACCAGCAACGGCAGCCCGACCAGGAACAGCAACCCGATCCAGATCAGCGAAAGCAGCATGGTCTGGTTGAGGGACTTCCACAAGGCACCTGTTTCCGATTTAAGCGCCACGCGGGATACATAATAGTAATAAACGGAACCGGTGCTCCAGCCAATGAAAAGGAGGAGCACTCCCCAGCCCAGGATCCCTGCGAAGGCGCCGGCGTCCAGGCTGGCAGGAGTTCCCAAGGGGTTGCTGACCGGCATTTGGAAACCCAGCAGGCTGGTGATCCCAACCGGAAAGGTGCGCAGGACAATGAACAAATTGAACTGGTTGGCAATGCCTGTCCAGGCTGCCTGGATGGTTGGAACGTCGGGGAAGCTGGCGGGGAAGGCCTTTGCCATGGATGGCAGTTGGTCGATGACCGGCTGGAGGAAGTTCTTTAGATGAAGGTGCGGACCGAGCCACAGGAACAGGTCGAGCAGCAACGGCGGCAGGATCAACGCGATGTGGGTGGCGACAGAATCAAACCCCGCCATCAGTGAGGCGAACAAACCCGGAGGCGGGGGGAATTTACCTTGCGAAGTGTTTATTGACATGGTTGGCTGCTTTATCTCATAGTACCCTGTATTCTACCACAGGGACATGTTCGCACGGATGTTCTGATACTTCCCAAAATTCGCGCCGGAAAGGTGTCTGAATGTGAGAATCGGGTGTGTATTAGTGCTTTCAAGGGACGGGTAGTACTTCAGTACCATGGTGATACTTGTATAATATGACAATAATTGTCGTAATAGTGTGATATACTCTTTTTGTTCCTTCCCCCCTTATAACTATAAAGATTACCAAAGGAGTTTACACGTATGAATGCAATAGATATAGTTAAGACCGGGTTGGCCGCCTCGGAATCAGGTCAAACTGCCAAGTTTGCAGATACGCTGACAGACGATATGGTCTTCGCAGGACCGGTGCCCCAGCCGATTGGCAAACACGAATTTATCGGCTTGATGTCCGCCCTGGTGGCCGCAATGCCAGACTGGAAATTTAATGCAAAAGACTTAAAACAGTCGGGAGATAAAGTGACGGGTGTATTCCAGATCACCGGAACTCAAACCCGCGAGTTAAGTTTACCAATGCCGGGATTTCAGAAACTACCGGCAACTGGAAAACACGTAGCCCTCCCAAAGGAAGGGATTACGATCACGATAAAAAACGGGAAGATCGCCCGGCTTGAGTCGGAAGTGGTCCCCGGAGGCGGAGTCAACGGCGTCCTTGCACAACTGGGCGTCGTGATGCCGCAAATGGCGTAACGCGTAACTTGAAGCAGATGCAGTGCAGGTCTCCGAAATTTCGGAGACCTGCTTTTATGCCTGTTGGGATGGACAATCACGAGGGAAATGGCGCAGGTCCTACGCTTCCACCGTCACCTTTGGCAGATCCTTCATGGCAGCTTCGATGGCATGCGTAGGATATTCGAAATCTTCAAGCTCGCCATTCAGGTAGGACTCGTAAGCCGTCATGTCAAAGTGCCCGTGACCCGACAGGTTGAACAGGATGACGCGCTTCTCGCCTTTGGCCTTGGCATCCAGCGCTTCGTCGATCGCCACACGGATGGCATGGGCGGATTCTGGAGCAGGGATAATCCCCTCTGCCTTGGTGAATTGGACGGCGGCATCAAACGTCCCGATCTGATGCACCGCAACCGCTTCAATGTAGCCGGCATCATACAACATCGAAACACTGGGGGCCATGCCGTGATAGCGCAGCCCTCCGGCATGGATACCGGCCGGCATGAAGGTGTGACCCAGGGTATGCATCTTGACGATGGGTGCCATCTGGGCGGAATCTCCGTAATCAAAGGTATAAGCACCCTTGGTAAGCGAGGGGGTTGCAGTGGGCTCCACGGCAACGAGGCGCGTGCGCTGCCCGTCTTTCAGGTTCTGGCGCAGGAACGGGTAGGCGATCCCTCCAAAGTTCGAGCCGCCGCCCACACAGCCGATGACCACGTCGGGATATTCACCAGCCAGGTCCATCTGCTTGAGTGCCTCTTCGCCGATGACGGTCTGGTGCATCAGCACATGGTTCAGCACCGAACCGAGGCTGTATTTCTTTGCGCCGCCCGAGGTGGCTGCCACTTCCACCGCCTCCGAAATGGCGATGCCCAGTGAGCCGTTGTTTTCCGGGTCCTCGGCCAGCAATTTGCGCCCGTACTGGGTGCGGTCCGATGGGCTGGCAAAGACCTGCGCGCCGTAGGTCTGCATGAAGATGCGCCGGTAGGGCTTCTGGACGTAAGAGACCTTGACCATGTAGACTTCCAGGTCGATGCCAAAGAAGTTGCAGGCCATGGCGAGGGCGGTGCCCCACTGACCGGCGCCGGTCTCGGTGGTAATAGCCTTCGTCCCGGCGGCCTTGTTATAAAAAGCCTGCGGGATGGCGGTGTTTGGTTTATGACTGCCCACCGGAGAGACGGACTCGTTCTTGAAATAAATGTGGGCAGGCGTGTCGAGCATCTTTTCGAGCCGGCGGGCTCGGATGAGCGGGGTGGGTCGGTAAAGTCTGTAGATCTCGCGCACTTCCTCGGGGATCTGGATGAAGCGCTCGGTGCTCACCTCCTGCTTGATGATCTCCATCGGGAACAGCACGGAGAGGAATTCGGGCGTGATCGGTTCCCTTGTCATCGGGTTCAGCACGGGGGTGGGCGGCACCGGGCTGTCAGCCATCACGTTGTACCAATTTTTCGGCAGGTCGGTTTCGTTCAGCATAAAACGGGTTTGGTCAGACATGGTAATCTCCTTTCAGGGATCGGGTTTACAGGAATGGATGAAACACAAATACACTGATCATGAGCGACCCTTCAGGGTGGGTGAAATGCGATGGGATGCATGGTATCGTCTCCTTAAAAATAAACGCGTTCGTCCTGGGAACGGGACGAACGCGAAGTCCGTGGTGCCACCCGAATTAGGTTGACTTAATAAAAATTCCCTGCATGATGCACAGGGACAGCCAGCCTCACTCTTGTCGGTCAGCCAGTCAACTTGTTGGGAAAGTACTCCCGGTGACTGAATGACCTGGCCCTGATAACGGTGGCCGCTCCGGCCCGGGATACTCGGCTTGCGCCTTTCGCCTGGCAACTCCGAGGTCCATTCAACTCCATCGTGCGGGCAGGACTTTCACCAATTACCGCCTGCTCTCTAAACCGCCGTACGAGGTTTACTCGTCCTCTTCAGCGTTTTTCAAGTATTGGGCGTGATTATATGCAAATCGCCGGGATTGTCAATGGTTGAGAATCCGCAGGAAACCCGGTTTTGACCTATTTCCCTTTACTTTTTCTGCGGACCCCGGCTCCGCCCCAGGAAATGCCCACCAGGATGATCACCACCAGCAGGATACCGAGGGAGATGATACCGGTCATATCGGTAAAATATTTCGGTTCGGGAACCGGGGTGTCGGTTGGAGTTGGGGTTGGCTCGGAGGTTTCCACGGGGATTTGCGAGGGCAATACCGTGAGTGGGACCGGGCTCGGGGTTGACCTGGGTGTGGGGGTTTTGGGAGTTGATGTGAGGGCAGCTGCAGCGACATTCGCGGACGAAACGCCGGGGATTGTAGTGGAGTCATCCAAAACGGGCGCAGCGCTCGCAGGGAAAAAAGAGCGAAAAGTCCCGGCGATAAAAGTAACAGCTATCAGGATGAACAACAGGATGATCGGCGCCCGGGGAAGTCGAGGATGGTTCATCGTTGCCAGAGTATATCATGAGAAATTTATCGAAGGGAACGTGCGATTGGCAGCGGCATTCCAGCAACGATGAAACAAAAAGGACCTCCCGCGCACCAGCCTCGGCAAGTCCCTTCTGGCGGAGAGGGCGGGATTCGAACCCGCGAACCTTTAGGGTTACACGCTTTCCAAGCGTGCGCGCTAAGCCAGCTACGCGACCTCTCCGTAAGGCGGGCGAATTATACCATAACGAAAAAAATTGGGCATCAGCCGGTGGCTGACACCCAATTATCGGAATATTTTCCCTTCACAACACTGAATCGTTAAATTTGACCAATAAACCCCGCGTATTGCGGTGGAGCAGGATTTGGAACCTACGGGGTGTGGACTGCTTCCTTTGAAGGGACGGAAATTCGCACAGGTATGGCCTGGTCCTGTACCTTGCTGCCATTCCCATTGGATATTTTGCCGTTCCCATTCAGGGGTCCGGTTTTCTTCTTGGGAAGCAGCGGGATATCGCGCGGGGTGAGCAGGTTATAGCGTGATGCTCCGAGGTAGAGGATCTCCAGGATCAAGTCATTGTAAGTAATCCCCTGGGCTGTACACTGGATGCACAGGTCGCTGTAACCGGGGGTCAAACCGGGCAGAGGGTTGATCTCGATCAGGCGCGGGTTGCCTTCGCAATCGAGCCGGATGTCGGTTCGGGAAACGTCGCAGGCGCCCAGGACGATGTGAGCACGCCAGGCCAAACGATGGAGTTTGCGGGTCAGTTCCGGGTCGATCGGTGCCGGGCAAAGATAATCGGGCGCGCCGTCCGAACCCACGGATTGGGCCTTGGCTTCTATCCCGTAAATACCGGGGGTGATGGATCGACTGCTGTCAAGTTCCAAAACAGGCAGGCGCAGGAACCCGTCCTTTTCGTACCATTCCGGGCGGCGGGAGTAAAGCACGGTGTCATGGCGGCCCATGATGCCCACCGTGAACTCACGACCGGGCAGGAAGGTCTCCACAAGCGCCGGCTGGTGATACATGCGGATGACATATTCAGCCCGCTCGCGCAGTTCGGCCTCGTTATTAACAATGGCCTTTTCATTCACACCCATGCCGGTGCCCTCGCGGGCTGGCTTGACGAAGAGCGGGAATTTCATTTCCGGGCGCAGCGGCTCGTCGCCGAACGTGAATTCCTGGAAAGGAGCCACGGGCAGGTTGCGGTCCCGCCAGATGCGCTTGGTCAGCGTTTTATCCAGCGCGATGGCGTTGGTCTGAACCCGCGATCCGGTATAAGGGATTTTGAGCATTTCGAGCAGCGCTGGAACCTGGGCTTCGCGTGCATCGCCCCCCAATCCTTCAGCAATGTTAAAACAGATATCGGGCTGCGCTTTTTTCAAGGCATAAGGCAGGTCTCTATCCGCCTGGATGAAGATCGCCTGGTGGCCATCGGTTTCGATGGCAGCCCGGATGGTATCTATGGTCTCGATATAATCGTAGTCCGCGCCGGCGTCTGGAGGTACATCCGCTGGGAGGGACTTGCCATGCTCCTTGATATTGGCGAGCACAGCCACCCGCCACGGACGTGCCGGGCGCGGGTCCGAACTGGGAGGCTTATCGTTTTCCTTTTCCTGCATTGAAGAGTTCATTTTTTTCACCTTTCGAAAAGTTTTAATCGGTGGGGAGTATACGCCATTACTGTAAAAATACAAGAGGTGAATTTCAAACTGTAAGGTTGAGCGGGTGGATCATTTTTTTATCGGGACGACGCGTATCTCGCGATGCTCCGGCGGATCCTGCAGCATGAACCGGTAAGACATGCGGCCAAATTGGAGTACGTCTCCGTGGTGCAGGCTGCGCGGGGAAAGGACCTGCTCGTAGTTGACCCACGTCCCGGCGACGGACTTTTCATCGGAAAGGATGTATTTTCCATCCACTTCCCGCAGCCGCGCGTGCAGCGGCGAGACCGACGGGTCATCGAGGATATAACTGGACTGGATGGGATCACAGCCAAAGGTTATTTCGCCAACCGCGATGGGAATGGGCGGTGCAGTGACCGGCGTCCCATCATCCTTCAGTCGCACCAGGTAGGCGTCAGCAGTTTTTACCGGGCGGGTCTTCGACTGACCCAGGCCGCTCTTCCTTCTTTCGACCACGGTTTGAGTCAGGGGGTCGTGACGGGAACCGCTGCCGGCTTTCGCCCTCCGATTTCTGATCCGGGTGCGGGTGAGGATCACCACCAGGCCGCCGCCCGCGAAAAAGATGGCTCCCAGGGCAACCCAGGGGCTGTTGCGCGACAGCCAGGGCAGCAATCCAAAGCGCGGCCGGACAATGGTGACCAGCACCGGAACGCCCAGGCTGACCTTGCTCAAGCCGATGTTGTCCACGGCTTCCACGGTCAGCATGTGCTGCCCGCTGGTGGTGTAACCGCTCAAATCCCATGTGAACTGGTCGAACGGTTCGGTGATATTCTCGCCCACCTGCACGCCATCCACGTACAACACCGTGCGCACCAGGGAGGGGGTGCGCTTATCCGGGAATTCGATCAGGACGTTAATCGTCTGTTGGGTGGGGAGAAATGATGCGATGGAGGTGGTCTTTGCATCCGGCGCAGTACGGACGATCTGCACGGGCGGGGCAACCAGGATCGGGTTGGGCGGCTGGATATCCATTTCAAAGGAAAGGTCCGCCGAATTGATCTTTTCACCATTAAGGTCGACCTGCACCGCCAGGGTATGTGCGCCGGAAACAAGGATGCTGGAAGAATATTCGAGGCTGTATGTGTGGCGCAGGGGTGCCAGGTATTCTTCAGGGCTGGGTAACGGTTCCGCACCGGAGAAGGTGGAATACTGCCCGCCCGTCTGGATGGCCAGGTCTTTAAGGGCAGTCGCCCCGGAGGTCGAAAAGAAATCTTTCGATGCGACGATCCACACATTTACGCGGATGAATCCGGCCACGGCGCGCTGGCCCAGGTTTTGCAGGACCGGGATGTCGGCCTCGGCTGGTACGGAAGTAATGTACAACACTACTGGTTTCTTTCCGGGCTGGGAGGGGGTTGCAGATACCGCATCCAGGGCGCTTGAAAGGATCCCCGGGCTCGAGACAATCTTCTGCATATCAGGCTTATAAGCGCCCAGCGCTTCTGAAAAAGCAGCCGTGGATGCCAGGTGGAGCGCGGAAGTCCCACCCCCCAGGATCAAGCTCAGGTCATCGCCCAGCGAGTCGGGATGGGAGGCCGCCCAATCTATAACCACTTGCTGCACTTTATCCAAACGGCTGACGGCGTTGGAATCCCGATAAGCAAAGAAAGGACCAGGGTCAAACGCCATGGCGAATTCCGTTCCCGGCTGGAGCTCTTCCATCCTGGTAAGGGGGCGGGGCTGGTTGTCTTCCAGCAGGGTAACAGCCTCCGGCGCCAGCCCGGTAACGAAGCTGCCCGCGGCATTGAACACATCCATGGTTGCAGAGATGGATGGAAAGGAATTGGTCTGCAAGGCAAACAGGCTGACACGGGCTGCGCCCTGGGCGCGGGCAGGTGCCAGTCCCATAAATAGGAGAATAACGCAAATAAAAATTGCTGGGAATTTACGCATTAGAATGGGCACGCAGTGCTGGAATATTTATTTTACTTCCTTGACTTCCACATCCACGACCTCGTCAGATTCGGGAAGTTTTTCCGGTTTGCTCCTCGGCACGGGAAGCTTGATCCATTGACTCGCCCCGGCCCAGCCCAGCAGGATGGCGCCCACGGCCGTCCCGGTCACCTGGAAGGGCACACCAGCGATGATCCCCATCACCAAACCCTTCGCAACCGATGGCCCCCATTCATCCTTCGCAAGGTAATGCTGGATCAGGGTGGTGCTTATGGTGCCCAAAACCCCCACCGACACGCTGGTCAGGACCAGCGCCAGCGGGTCAACCAGTTCGAAAATCCCGAAGATCGTGTCCAGCACAATGGTCGTCAGCGCCGCCAGTGGATGGATGGGCGCGGGCGGGATGGAATGGCGGGATTCAGGCGGCAGCACTTTGCTGGGTTCGATGGCGTTTGTCATTTTTTTATCTCCAATTGGAAAAACCTGTTCTTCTTCATCTTTACCCCTGGAAGAACCTTCGGCAGGACCTGGGATTTCTCCCGTCTTATTCCCATTCGATCGTGGCGGGCGGCTTGCTGGTAATATCATACACCACTCTATTGATTCCGTGCACTTCGTTAACGATCCGGTTGGCTATCTTCGCCAGCACATCGTAGGGAATGCGCGCCCAGTCGGCGGTCATGAAGTCATCGGTTACCACCGCCCGGATGGCGCATACCTCCTGGTAGGTGCGCTCGTCACCCATCACCCCCACCGAACGCACCGGCAGCAGAACGGCAAATGCCTGGCTGGTGCCTGCGCCCTTCCCCAGCAGTCCCGCCGCGGATAACTCCTGGGTGCAGATGGCATCCGCCTTGCGCAAACAGGCAACCCGCACGGGGGTCACGTCCCCCAGGCAGCGCACGGTCAACCCCGGACCCGGGAACGGCTGCCTCCAGACCATGCTTTCGGGCAGACCCAGGACTTCCCCCACCGCCCGCACCTCGTCCTTGAACAGGTAGCGCAGCGGCTCGACGAGTGACATTTCCATTTGTTCCGGCAACCCGCCCACGTTGTGGTGGCTCTTGATCCTGGCGGCTTTGTCCCGATCCGGCGCGCCCGATTCGACGACGTCGGGGTAGATCGTGCCCTGCACCAGGAAACGGGTGGCGCCCAGTTTTTTGGCCTCGCGTTCGAAAATACGGATGAATTTCTCACCGACCACCTTGCGTTTCCGTTCCGGGTCGATAATTCCATGCAACGCCTCGAAAAACTCTTCCGCTGCATCCACTGCCACCAGTTCCGCCCCCATCTGTTCGCGGAATGTCCGCACCACCTGTTCCGGTTCCCCCTGGCGCAGGAGACCGGTGTCCACAAAGACCGCCACCTGCTGGTCGCCGATGGCTTTATGCACCAATGCGGCAGCCACGGACGAGTCTACACCGCCGCTCACCGCTGCCAGGACGCGTTCGCTTCCCACCTGGGAACGGATCCGGGAGACGCTTTCCTCGATGATGGAGGCCGGAGTCCAGTCCGGGGCGCAGCCGCAGACCTCCACAGCAAAGTGCTCGAGCACCTGCCCGCCGTTGAGCGTGTGCTGAACTTCGGGGTGGAATTGCACCGCGAAATACTTGCGTGCAAAATCCCCCATCGCTGCGATCGGGCTGTTCCCGCTTTTGGCCAGCGCAACAAATCCCTTCGGCATTTCCATGATCCGGTCGCCGTGCGACATCCAGACCTTGGATACAACATCCAGGATGGTTCCGGGAATCAGCGGTTGAACATCCGCCGGGCCGTACTCGCGCCGTGCTGACGGGTCGACCTTGCCGCCCAGGGTGTGCACTAATAACTGCATCCCATAACAAACACCGAACACCGGGAGACCGGATTCAATGACGTAGGCGGGCAGCGTCGGCGCGCCATCGGCATAGACCGAGGCAGGACCGCCCGAGAGGATGAAGCCCTTGGGGTGCAGCGCCAGCACTTTTTCAGCAGGGGCGTCCCAAGGGAAGAGTTCGCAGTAAACATGTGCCTCACGCACCCGGCGGGCGATCAGTTGGGCATATTGGGATCCGAAATCGAGGATGGCAAGCGAGTCGTGGGACATGGCAGGCACTGTTAATGATCATTGATCCGGCGTTTCAAGCTAACCATTTCGCGCGCCGGATGTAAGATGAAAATGCAGGTGTGGGAATTCCTGGTAATCCCCACCGTTAACGATCAACCGGTAAGATGCCAGGTTATGCTCAGCCACCAGGCTCTGTGATACAGCGACCAGGTCCGCCAGGAATTGGCTGCCAGGCTGGAGGTCGGAAAAAGACCGGATGGCTGCTTTCGGCAGGAGAATCACGTGGAAAGGGTGGGATGGCCGCGGGTGGAAAAAAGCCAGCAGGGACTCTGTTTCCCGCAGGCGTGTGAGAGGGATCGCAAAAGGGACGTTGTTAATCATCCAGATAAAAACCCGGTAGAAGAAGGGGTGCTTCAACAGGCGATACATGCTATTCATTTGCGAAGATGATCCGGTCGTCCTCCATCGCAGTGATGACTGCCAAAGACTCTATTGGCACTCCCACCGATTTTAGTCGATCGCGCCCGCCCTCAAAAACTTTCTCGATCAGGGTCCCGATGCCTACGATGCTCGCCCCGGCGGCCTGCGCCAGCCGCACCAGGCCCCAGATGGTGGCACCGGAAGCCAGGAAATCGTCGATAATGAGGATTCTTTCTCCGCCCGCCAGGTATTCAGGCGAGACGATCAAGTCGACCATGCGACCCTTGGTATGCGAAGGCGCCATGGTCAGGAAGACCTCGTCGGGCATGGTGACCGGCTTGGATTTGCGTGCGTAGACCACCGGCAGTCCCATATGCTGCGCGGTGGTAAATGCCGGTGCGATGCCCGAAATTTCAGCAGTCAAAACCTTGGTAGCGCCCACGTTGGCAAAACGCAGGGCCAACTCCCGTCCGCATGCGTCCATCAGACCGGGGTCCACCTGGTGATTGATAAACCCGTCCACTTTCAAAATGCCGTTGCCGAGGTTCTTGCCCTCGCTGCGGATACGTTCTATAAGTTCCAGCACAATCAGTCTCCTCCGTACGTTTGCGCAAAACCTGACAGGTACCATGCCAACTGTCAGGTTCATCCGACTCCATTTTACAACGGGGATGAAGAACCCGCTAGTGTGTTAGAATTCCGCCAATGGGTAACCCAAGCCTGGTACTGGCGTCGAACTCACCCCGCAGGCGGGAACTGCTGGCGCTCGGTGGATGGACCTTCAGCACCCGCCCCGCAGAAGTGGATGAAAGCCAGCTGCCGGGCGAAGGTGCGGGGGCATACGTCCTTCGTCTTGCCGTAAGCAAGGCACGAACAATTGCCTTGACCACCCCCAGGGAAGGCATCATCCTGGCTGCCGACACCGCCGTGGTGGATGGGGGGACCATCCTGGGCAAGCCAGGGAACACAGCCGAAGCAGTGGAAATGCTTCGGAGGTTGCGGAACCGCACACACCAGGTCTATACCGGGCTGGCCGTATTGAGGATGTCCGACGGGAACCTGGGGATGGATTTATGCGTCACACAAGTACCCATGCGCAACTACAACGAGGATGAAATAAAAGCCTATGTTGCCAGCGGTGATCCGCTTGACAAGGCCGGTGCCTATGGCATCCAGCACCCACAATTCCATCCGGTTGAGGGTATATCCGGCTGCTGCGCCAGCGTGATGGGTCTCCCGCTCTGCCACCTGACCCGCACCCTGCGAGCCATCGACATTACCCCCCTCACCGACATATCCGCGGCTTGCCAATCCTGGTTGAAATATGCATGCCCGATCTCCGCGGCAGTATTACGCGGCGAACAGGTCGGTTGACTCGAAAGGCGAATTGATGAAACCCGTACACTTGTTGAACCTGCTGCTCGTAGTCTTTTTCCTTGCCGGATGCGGAAACGGGGCGGCAGGTGGTACCCCAACCAGCTCCCTGCCGACGGCCGAGGTAAATGTCACCCACGTCCCCAGTGCGGATGCCGCCCTGCGTGCCTTCCTGGATGCCATGGTTGTGAATGATTACCCCGGCATGTATTCGCTGCTCACCCAGTCCAGCCAGGCTGCCATCACCCAGGATGATTTTGCCAAGCGGTATACTGACGACCTGAATGCCCTCAGCGCAAATACGGTCGAATACAATATCCTCTCCATGTTGACAGACCCGCAGAATTCACAAGTATCCTTCCATATCGTTTACCACACCAGTCTCTTTGGCGATATCCAGCGGGATTTTAATACCACCATGGTGCTTCAGAACGGAAACTGGCGGATCCAATGGGACGACAGCCTGATCCTTCCCGAGCTGGCTGGAGGCAGGCGCCTCGTGACCACCTATGACAGCCCGGCTCGCGGCGACATCTACGACCGAAACGGTGTAGCCATCGCCGCCCAAACCGAAGCCTATGCCCTCGGCCTGGTTGCCGGGGAAGTCAACCCGGATAGTGAAGGGGCGGTTTTCAGCACACTCTGGCGGCTGACAGGGGTACGACCGGAAATCATCCGCAACAACTACGAGAATTATTCACCCGGAAATTATGTTCCGGTTGGCGAAGCCAGTGCCTCGGCGGTGAATTCCTCGGGCATTACCGGTTACAGCGGCGTGCAGGTCAGTGATTACACCTCCCGGTTTTACGAACCAAACCTGGCTCCCAACGCGGTCGGCTACACCTTGTTCATCTCGCCCAGCGACTACAATACGTATCGCCGGCTTGGATACAGTGGAGCGGAACGCATAGGCTGGGAAGGGATTGAAAAGTGGGGGGAAAGTTATTTGCATGGTCGCAACGAAGCCAAGCTGTACGTCACTGCCCCGGATGGGACCTATGAAACTCTCCTCGCCCAGGTCAACGCTGAACCCGCCTCCTCGATTACCCTGACCATTGACTCGGACCTGCAGGAACAAGCCCAGGCTGCCATGGACGGGCTGCCTGGCGCGATCGTGGTGATGGAAGTAAAGACCGGGAAAGTGCTGGCGATGGTATCCTCGCCCGGGTTTGATCCCAACTGGTACGATATCAGCAACGTCAACCGGGTTTACATGGATGAGCAGCCCACCTTCAACCGCGCCGCGCAGGGTACCTATCCGCTCGGCTCGGTTTTCAAGATCATCACCATGGCTGCCGCGCTGGAGAGCGGTGATTTTACCCCCCAGAGCACCTGGGACTGCCAATACTCCTACACCGAGCTCCTGCCCAGCGGACCAACCCTGTACGACTGGACTTATGACCGCTGCAATACCCAGAAACAGCAGACCGGCAAGGACACCTGCCCATCCTGGCCTCCCAGCGGGCTGCTGACCCTCCCGCAGGGCTTGATGCGCTCCTGCGACCCGTGGTTCTACCACATCGGGTACACCCTTTACGCCAATGGCAAAGGTACTGCCATTTCAGATATGGCAAGGGCTTTCGGGTTGGGAAATGGTAGCGGTATCGATCAGATTGCAGAATCAAAAGGGACCATCCCGAACCCCACCGACGGCACCAATGCCACCAGTATTGCCATTGGACAGGGCGACGTCCAGGTATCAGCGCTGCAGGTGGCTACCTTCATCGCCGCGGTTGGGAATGGCGGCACACTATTCCGCCCGCAACTGGTGGAGAAGGTTCAGCCCGTAACCGGTGTGACGACCAGCCTCTTTGAGCCGCAGGTCAACAGCACCCTGCCTGTCACCCCCGCCAACCTGAAGGTCATCCAGGATGCCATGCGCACCGTGGTTACGGACCCGAAGGGCACCGCCTACTCCAGGTTTGTGGGTTTCCCGTTCCCGGTGGCTGCCAAGACCGGCACCGCTGAGAGCGGCGTCACCGATCCGCATGCCTGGTTCGCCGGGTACAGCCTGGCAGCCCTGCCCGATAAGCCCGATATCGCCGTGGTGGTGCTGGTCAATAACCAGGGTGAAGGCTCCGTCTATGGAGCGCCCATCTTCCGGCGCGTGATGGAAATTTATTTCAATGGAAAGCCGCAAACCGTCTACCCGTGGGAATCCACGTTTGGCGTGAGAAATCCGGATTACGGTCTTCCCCAACCGACCGCCACTCCGGGGCCGTAAGCAGTAATCGCTGGCTTCAATACCAGGCATGAGCGCGGCAATGCCACCAGAAAAGATCCCTGCTCCCTCCAAAAACCAGGTCACCACGGGACTCATCATCCGCTCCCAGTCCGGTTTTTTCGCGGTGCAGACCGGGAATGGTGTGTTGACCTGCCACTTGCGCGGCCGCTTGAAGCAAGGTAAACATGTGGGTGATATTGCCGCGGTCGGCGACCGGGTACAGGTCACCTGCCAGTCTGAAGGGAGCGGCAGCATCGAGCTTGTTGAACCGCGCCGCACTGCCCTGGTCCGCCTGGACCCGCGGCCACAGGGTATATACCAGCAGGTCATTTTAGCCAACCCCGACCAGGCAGTGTTCGTCTTCGCGTGTGCAGACCCGCGTCCCCACCTGCGCATGCTGGACCGGTTCCTGGTGATCGCCGAAAAACAGGGGCTGCCGGCGCTCATCATCGCCAATAAAGTCGACCTGGTGGGTCAACCACAAGCAGAGAAATTATTTGGGTTTTACCGACCCATCGGATATTCAATTATTTATTCCTGTGCTAAAACCGGTCAGGGAGTGGATGAATTGCGTAATCGATTAACCGGTAAAGTGTCAGCGTTGGCCGGGCCGAGCGGGGTTGGGAAATCCAGCCTGCTGAATGCAGTCCAGCCGGGGCTGGGACTGGCTGTGCGGGAGATCAGCGATGCGGTCCAAAAGGGACGGCACACCACCAGTGTGCGCCAATTGTTCCCGCTGGAAGGCGGCGGATATGTAGCTGACACCCCCGGGATGCGCTCGCTGGCGTTGTGGGATACCGAACCGGAGGAACTGGACGGCTATTTCCCCGAACTGGCTCCGCTGGTATCCGCCTGTCAGTTCAACGACTGCAACCATAAGACCGAGCCTGGCTGTGCAGTGCGGGCTGCTGTGGAGGCGGGCACGGTTCATCCTCAGCGCTATGATTCGTATTTGAGATTGCGGGCAGGTGAAGAGTGATAGGACGTTGCACTTCCCTTGTGGACAACCATGGATAAAAACTGGAATCTACTCGGACACGAATGGGCGGTTGAGATGCTCAAGCAGCATCTCACGCGTGATTCCGTCCGGCATGCCTACCTGTTTACCGGCCCGCCCGGAGTGGGACGCCGCACCCTGGCGCGGCGCTTCGCCCAGGCTTTGAATTGCCCAAAGCCGCTCGCGCCCGGCGAGCCGTGCGGAAAATGCAAGACCTGCCAGCAGATCGAGCGGATGCAATATGCCGACCTGACCGTTGTTCAAGCCGAGAAGGAAGGTGGGGTCCTGAAGGTGGAACCGGTCCGTGCGCTGCGCCAGTATCTTTCACTAAAACCATACCAGGGAAAATACCGCGTTGCGCTTCTGCTGCGCTTCCAGGAGGCAAATGCCTCTGCTTCCAACGCCCTGCTGAAAACATTGGAAGAGGCTCCCGAGCAGGATATTTTGATCCTGACCGCAGACACTGCCGAGCAGCTCCTGCCGACCATCGTCTCCCGCTGTGAGATCCTGCGGCTGCGACCGCTGCCCGTTGAGAGGGTTGAGGCATATCTGAAAGACCTGGATGCGGATGATGCAACCGCACACCTGCTGGCGCACATTTCTGGCGGACGGCCCGGGTACGCTTTACGGCTGATGGCAAATGAGGATGTGCTGGAATTTCGGAAGGATAGGTTGGATGAAATGCAAACCCTGCTCACTTCCACGCGCAGGGCGCGCTTTGCCTACGCTGAAAAACTGACTTCCCGAAAGAAGAAAGATTCCGGGAACGAGTCGGCGGTGGATGAAGGCTTCCACGAAACCCTGCTGCTCTGGCTTTCCTTCTGGCGGGACGTGCTCCTGCGCGTTTCCGGCTCGGGAGCCCCGCTTGCCAACGTGGATTATGCGGAAGCGGTCGATGCCCTGGCAGCCCGCCTGACTCTTGCCGGAATCCGAAAACTGGTCTGTGATGCCGAGGGGGCGATAGAAAAACTGGAGAACAACATCAACCCGCGCCTGCTTGCGGAAGTTACCCTGCTGGATTGGCCAAAAACGTAGTGACGACTTTAGTCGTCATCTTCGTGTTATAAAATGCCATACGATTATCGAAAGCTCACTATTAAAGAACGCCAGATAATTGTGACGGATAGGCGGCAGCATGGTTACCCGTTGCACGCCCCTCCGCATCCCTTTCGTGACGCTGGATATTATCTGATTACCGCCGCAAATTTCGAGCATAACCCCATCATGGCTTCCTCGGTCAGGCGCACTGAATTTGAGACTCTCCTGGTTGAAACAATGAAGAAAATCCAGGCCGAAATTATTGCCTGGGTTATATTATCAAACCATTATCATTTTCTCGTTGATATCGATTCGCTGGATTCAATATCTAGCGCCATTAAACTCCTCCATGGAACGACCTCCCGGATATGGAATATTGAGGATGGTCTCACCGGTAAACGCCGTGTTTGGTATAAATTCTCTGATCGATATATCCGGGATGACAAACAACTTCGTCAAACATTTAACTACGTACATTACAATCCGGAAAAACATGGGTACAGTGATGATATTGGTGAATGGCAGTGGACGAGTTATAAACTATATGAAGATAGCAAAGGACGCGCTTGGCTTCAGAACAACTGGAAATCCAGTCCACCTCCGGAAGAACTTGGCAAAGGCTGGGATGAATATACACTGTAGTAACGACTTAAGTCGTTACTACAGTGTATTAATCGGGATGGCGATTCTCCTTGCATCCTGCACCTCCTCCCCGGCACCGATCCCCACGCCAACCGAAACCATCCAGCCTTCCGCTACTGCCACTGCCACCGCAACCCTTCCTCCAACCCAAACGCCGACCCCTTCTCCCACATCCGAACCCACCTGGTACCAGTTGCTTGACCCATCCCTGGGCGTACTGAAAAACCAATACGCCCAGGTGATTAACCCGAAAGCCAGGGTCTACGTCTCCCTCCAGGATGCCGTGGTAAAAAACGGCAATTTTGGAACCCTTCCAAACTATCCGGCATATATTGCGTATTCCTCTTCCGAAACGCGGGACGGTCGCACTTTCTATTATGACCCTGTCAAATACGGCTGGCTGGATGGAGCGGACCTGCAAGCCCTGACACCTTCCACGTTTGCTGGCGTCGAATTGACCCGTGATGTGACCTTTCGGTTTGGCTGGGTGCTGGCAGATACTCAAAGCGTCAATGCCGCCGGAACACCCATCCAGTCCTTTTCCCGTTACGAAGTGGTTCGTGAAGTGCCTGCTGTGACGGAGAACCCCGGCTACATCGCCATCGGCGCGGACGAGTGGCTGGGAGAGGACAAGGTTGCACTGGTGGATCCACGAGTCCCGCCGGACGCGGGAGCAAACACCTGCCGGTTCCTTTATGTCAACCTGGCGGCGCAGACACTGACCGTCTATGACAACTGCAAGCTGATTTTTGCCACGCTGGTCTCATCCGGGGCAAATTCCTGGACCTTTGAAGGTCGCTTTTCCATTCAATTTAAAGTGCCGTTAAGTACCATCATACCGCCCCCCACCTCCACCAGCGATTATTACATCGAGGGGGTTCCCTATTTTATGACCTACGCCCAAAATTTCGGTTTTCACGGGGCTTACTGGCATGATAATTTTGGGACCGCCGCCTCCCACGGCTGCATCAACCTGTCACCGACGGACGCGAAATGGCTGTATGATTGGGCCGGGGAAGGTACGCGGGTGATCATCAGCGCGGGAAAGTAATCGATCGGTTCCCCAAAACCGACACACAAAAACTTATCTGGTGTTTTTCATTTACGGGTGGAGGCGTCCGCCCGTCTGCGCTCGCGCCTGCGCCTGTATTGCTCGTGGATCTCCCCCACGTGTTCCACCTTTTCAGCAATTGCCGCTTCCAACCAATACTTGCCTTTCTCCGCAGTCCCCAAACTTCCAGCTCCGTAAGCGCCGGTGCGGGTGTCATCCTCCCAGGGCGGGTTGGCGGTCAGCGCGCCGCCCTCGATCCAGTCCATGTAATAGCTGGGGGTGGTGACGAAATTGGTCTCATCCACCGCGCGCTCCAGGTGGATGAGTTCGGGGCGCAGGTGCAAAATTAGCGAGGTCTCCAGTTCGCAGGCGTGACCCATCCCGCCCAGCCCGGATTGGCGCTTTGCTTCCAGTGCGGCGATTCCCTTGGGTCCGGACAGGTACAGGAAGGCTGTGGCACAAAAGATCTGCGGATATTTCTCCCCGGCGTATTTGACCACGTTAACCAGGAATGATGAATTCCCACCGTGACCATTCACCAGATAGAAGCGGGTGAAACCGGCGGTCACCAGGGTATCGACCACCGCCAGCCAGAAGTCCTCGAAAGCCCGTCCGCCCACGTTGAAGGTACCGGGGAACGAGCGCCTGTGTGTGCTGACCCCATAGGGAAAGACCGGCAGGGAAAATGCCTGTTCCGAGGCTGCCGCGGCTGTGCCCTTCGCGATGGCCTCAATAATGAGTGTGTCGGTGGACAGGGGCGAATGATAGCCGTGCTGCTCGGTGTGACCGATGGGCAGGATGACCACCTTGTCACGCTCTCCAAGGTGCACCAGGGGAATAACACCTTTTCCCGGAACTTCCAAGGTGGGGATGCCTGTTCCCAGGTCCAGCCCGGGTGGTGTCAAAACATGGACGGAGGAAAACCCGTCTTCCAACAGGTTCCCGAGCAGGTTGCGCACCAGGGCAGCGAAGACCGGTTCCCGGACTTCCAACCCACTACCTGCCCAGCCGAACGGGATGGCTGGGCAGGATTCCCACCGTCTGCGTCGCCTTAAGCATCGAGGCGATAATACCCGAATCCGGTACGCTCCCAAGCGGCAGGACAAGCTCTGTCTCGCGCGGCAGGGCCGCCACTTCAGGCCAGGTTATTTCGTCAAAACGGAAGGCATCAGGCATTTTCGTTCCTTGTCAAAAAACCCGGTTTCCTGGAGAAACCGGGTTGCTGATTTGCTACATGTGTCGGCTGGCGTGTGGGTCAAGGGCGTCTCGCAGCCCGTCTCCCAACAGGTTGATGCACAGGATGGTGAAGATGATGAAGAGGCTGGGGAATACCCACATCCACCAGGCGCCCCGCTGGATGAAGGATTGTGCGCTGGTAAGCATGTTGCCCCACGAGGCTGTGGGAGGCTGCACCCCCAGGCCCAGGAAGGAGACGTACGCCTCGTTCAGGATGGCACCTGCCAGTCCCAGTGTGGCTGAAACGATGATGATCCCCAGGGTGTTCGGCACCAGGTGATTGAAAAAGATGCGGATGTTGCTTGCGCCCAGCGATTTTGCCGCGGAAATGTAATCCATTTCCTTAAGTGATAAAACGTTGGCACGCACGATCCTGGCCAGGTACATCCACGAAGTCATCCCGATCACCACGATGACGATGCCCACGCTACCGCTGAAAGATAGCCCAAAAAGATTTATGGTCTGGATATCCCTACCCAAAAACTTTCCCAGGACGATCAGCAAAAAGAGTTGGGGAATGGACAGCATGGCTTCAGTGAAGCGCATTAAGATGGCATCCGGCCAGCCACCATAATAAGCGGCAACTCCGCCCACCACTGTTCCAACTGACACAGACAGGATAACTGCCAGGACGCCGACTATCAGGGAGATCTGGCCACCGTAAATCACCCGGCTGAATGAATCCCGCCCGGTGCTGTCGGTGCCCAGCCAGTGTGCTGCCGAAGGGGCGGACAGGCGTGCCGAAAGGTCCACGGAATTTGCTGTTTTCAGCGGGACGGCTATGGTGCCAACAATGATAAAAAGCAGCAGGAGGGCAATCCCGATACTCCCGGCTAGGGCCATCTTGTGTTTGCGGAATCGACGCCAGACCAGTTGACCCGGGGTAAGTGCTGTTAAACTCGTGGATTCTATTTTTAGTTCGGAAATGCCATTGGTATTGGTAGCTTCAACTGCCATGAGACTCTCCGCCTGCTAATATAATCGAATTCGAGGGTCTACAAAGGTATAGACGATATCGGTAATGATGGTAAACAGGACCACCATGCTGGAAAGGACAAGCAGCACACCATTCACCACCGGGAAATCGCCGCGCTGGGCATATTCCCAGAACAAGCGGCCCATTCCCGGCCAGGCGAAAATAGACTCGGTGACGAGTGCGCCGGCAAACAGGACGGGAATGTCCAGGCCGATGATGGTCACAACCGGGAGAGCGGCATTTCGCAGGGCATGTTTGTAAAGGACAGCCCGTTCTGCCAACCCCTTGGCGCGCGCCGTCCGGATATAGTCCAGCCCGAGGACTTCCAAAATGCTGGAACGGATAAAGCGCGAGTAGTTGGCCGTGGTGATAAAGACCAGTGCCGTTACAGGCAGGATCAGGTGGCGCACCAATTGGCCCAAATTATTGGGATCCCAAATATCCGCGCCGGTAGGCAGGTAAGGCCAACCCATTGCCTTGAACTGGACCGCAAAGATCAGGATGAGACCCAGACCAATAAAAAATATCGGCATCGAATAACCGATGAATGAGAACGTGGTGATTACATTATCCAGGATCGAATATTGCTTGACAGCCGAGATGATCCCCAGTGTAAGGGCGATGGCCAGTGTGCAAATCTCAGCGGTCACGGTCAGTTCCAGGGTGCGCGGCAGGCGCTGCATGATCATCTCATCGACTGGAAGTTTTGAGAAAAATGATTTTCCAAGGTCGCCTTGCAAAACCAGGCCGACCCATTTAATATATTGAACGGGCAGGGGTTGATCCAAACCCAGGCGGTGCCGCAGGGCTTCGCGATCCGCAGCGGTCATGTTCGGATTGGTCGCGTACTGCGCAAGGGGATCGGCGGAGAAGCGCGTCAGGGTAAAGCAGATCATCGTGATGATGATCAGGGTAAACAAGGCTTGGATCAAGCGGCGGGCTAGATAAGACCACATCCTTACCTCCATCCAATATCGCTAAATATTTAACCATGGTGCGTGTTCCGTCAACCGGGCGGTTCACGCACCATGCCTTCGAATAACTCGTGAGGCAGGGGAATTCCCCTGCCTCACGATCACTGCAGTTCTATATGGTTATTTGACGTCCCAGACTTCCGAGTTCCAGTTCATGTTGCTCGTGAAGCTGAAGGGTCCGGGTACGAAGCGGTCCACGTAGCCGTAAACGTTGGCACGAACGTACATCATGACCACATAGTACTGGTCGTAGATGTACTTCTGCACAGCGTCCAGGGCGGTCTTGCGGACAGCCGGGTCAGCGGAAGCATTCACCGCTTTCATCAGGGTATCCAGTTGAAGATCGCAGATGTGATAGTTGTTCAATCCGCCTGGATTCGCCTGGCTTGGGACCATGTCGCAGGCATAAGAATCAAGCACACCTGTCATGGGATCGGGATAGAAACCGGTGGTGTAGCCGGCCATATCGAACTTGCCGAGGGCCATATCGCCGCCATCAGCATAGGTGGCAAAGAACGTACCGGCGGGCAGGTGGGTGGGCTTGAATTCAATGCCGATCTTCGCCAGGTCAGACTGGGCAGCCAGGGCTGCATCGACACGGATCTGCTTGTCGGTGGTCTCGAAGCCAAAGGACAACTTGGTGTCCTTGCCATCGCACATGCCGTGGCGGATGCCGTCAGCTCCGGCGGTATAACCGGCTTCTTCCAGCAGGGCCTTGGCGCCTTCGGCGTCATAGGCATCGGGCACCAGGGATGAATTGGTCCAGGCAGAGTTCGGCCACTGCGTGGCAGAGACCTGGGTGGCACCGTTCAACAGGGTGTCTGCAATTGCCTGGCGATTAATGCCCAGGGTGATTGCCTTGCGCACGCGGATATCCTTGAATGGGCAGAAGCCATTTACGTCGCTCTGACCAACAACTGTGCCGTCCGGCTGGGTTACGCCGGCGGTGGTGCCCAGGTTGAAGAAGTAATGTTCAAAATCAAAACCGGGCTTGACCAGCAGGTGGATCGCCGGTTCGAGGGCGGTAACGGTGGGGATGTCAGACTCGGAGAAATCCGGGTACCAGTCCACGTCACCGGTCTGCAGGGCTGCCAGGGCGGTTTCGGGGGTGGGTACAAATTTGATCTGGATGCGGTCCAGCTTGGGACGGCCCGCCCAGAAGTTCGGGTTGGGCAGCAGGGTCATGTGATCGCCGGCAACCCATTCTGTAATGACCCATGGTCCGGATGTAACCGTTGGCCAATGGATGAAGGCAGAAATATCAGTCTGCCCTTCGAGGATATGCTTGGGAAGGATTCCGCCGGAGTTGTTCGGACCCTGTGTAAAGACCGTCTGCCAGGCAGGGAAGAGTTCGCTGAAGTGGATGACCACCGTGGTGTCATCCGGGGTATCGATGCTGCCAATCTTGTTGTAACCGGTTGTCTGCAAAGCAGCAAAAGCGGGATTCATGACCGTTTCCCAGGTAAACTTCACATCGGCAGAAGTCAGGGGTTCGCCATCCGACCACTTCAGGCCGGGTTTAAGTTTCCAGGTGATGGTCAGGCCATCGCTGGAGACGCCACCATTTTCAGCGGTCGGGACATCTGCGCCCAATTCAGCGACAAAGTTGCTCTTGTCATCCCACTCGCCCAGGCCTACCAGGGTCAGTTGCGTGATCCAGTTGGCGTAGGACATCTGGGTCCAGTAGGGAGCAATGCTGTCGGGTTCCTGGGACCAGGCACCGGTGACTGACTTACCACCATCCGGGAAGGGAATGGGACCATTCACTTGCTGCCGGGACTGCTGTTGGGGGTACAGCCGTAGATCCTGGAACTTGCGTCGCAGGGAGCTACAGTGGTGGCGGTCGGGCCGCAGGCTGACAGGATCATGCTGGCCACTACGACCAGCGAAATGAGCAATAATGTTGATCTTTTCACAATCTCTCTCCTCTTGCACATGAATTACGTTATGTCGGATTTTGGTTGGGTTTATATAACGAGTATCAGGACAGGGCACCTCCTCTCACGAAGTAAACAACATTATACGATTATTTGGATAAATAGCAATATTCAGGTGTATGGAGTTTGCCCCCAAGTCTCTCTTCATATATAAGTATATTTAGTTAATAGTATCCGTAGTAGAGTCTGTGGATAAGTGGATAACTCCCAATCTCCGCCAGTGCTGGCTGGGTCGTACCTGCCGGACAGCACTGGTGGTGGATTCTGGTGCTGAATGGCAACCTGCCCCTGTGGATAAGTCCCTGACATTTTTTGGCTTCTTTTTAACAATCATGAATATTGATGTAATCAGGAGTAAAAACTTACAATCCGGAAAAACAACACCCCCACATTTTGGATGGTTATAATTCGAACAATTGAGCGACTTATCAACAGACCGCGCGAGTTATCCACAGATTTAAGGCATTTATCCACAGTTTGGCATGTAAACGCATGAATTTGGCTGCCCACATGTGGGTTTACAGCCCCTGGCTGGTGGCTGTATTTTCAAGTGTTTCCTCGACGCCATCCAGGAAATGGTCCAACCTGGTCAGGCGGTCGTTGAAGTGTTCCCCGGTCAACCCGAGAGTCTCACAGGCGTTGCTCCATTTTAATTGTTGTGGTAGTGGCAGGGTTACTGCTGACAAAGTCCAGGTGTGGACCAGCGGCCAGAGCACGGACTGCGGGGATTGACTAGCCAGCATCGCCTCGAACGATTGTTTATAGTATCCCAGCCGGGCGGAAGAAATGATGGGGTGAACGTTGTCTCGAGTTGATGCTTCCCAGAAATCTTTTTCCCAATCAGGAAGGAAGTTGCCAAGGATGGACCCATCGACCTGCGCTCCCCCGAGAAGTTCTGCAAGACTATTTGCAAGAGCGCTTGCGCCTGCCGCGCTGGCCCGTTCCTGGAATTGGAGTTGGAAACGTCGTTCCGCAAGTGGACCACCCGTCAGCAGGGCGATCGCGTTGGCGGCGTGGTTGACGCTTTTCAAGAACGACAGCACCCGCGCCGGACCCGCTTCCTGGTTGAGCTGCAGCCCGCTCCAGATTTGACGGGCGTGTTCAGCATTCAGGCGGGCCCGTGCCAGGACGTTGACCGGTTCATCAAATCCGGCCCGCACCCCGGCTTGCACGAATTCAAAGAAATGCTGGGTGTTGTAAAGCGGCAGGGCATCGTAAAGTTGGGGTCCCAGCCAGGGGTGGATGCGCAGTTCCTTCGGCTTATCGTACTCGCTGCGCGGGTTGTGGACGATATCCAGGTGGACTTCAGGAGTAAGCGGCACAATCTCGCGGCGGCTTTTAACTGTGCCGCCGTGAACGAGGACGATGTCAATGTCGGTGGAATTGCCGAGGAAAGGGTTTTCGGTACGCAGGGAACCGGTCAGGTACGCCGCCACCAGGTCGGGGTCGGATAAAGCCCGCTTCTGGGCGGTTTCCTTTGCAATGCGGATGAGCGTCTCGCGCGTGACACGCATCAAGATCTCCCTAAATGGCGATCAAGGACGGCTGGTATGGAGGCAGGTGCAGGGTCTCACGGATGCGATTCTCGATAATACCAAGGTGTTCCGGGTAGTGGACAAAATCCAGCGGGTTGGTGTCAATGGTCAGAACCGGAGTCCCGTCATATGGTTGCGAGAAAAATTCTTCATAAGCCCGGTTGAGATCATCGATGTAATTGCGTTCCATATTGCGCTCGTAGGTGCGGTCGCGCAGTGGCAATGCGCTGCATTAACACATCCGTATCGGCGCGCAGGTAGACCAGCAAATTGGGCATCGGGATTTTCTCTGCCAGCGCTTCGTGGACGCGTTTATACATTTCCAGTTCGTCGCCTTGCAGGTTGATGCGGGCAAAGAGCGAGTCTTTGGCAAAAGTGTAATCGGAGAGCAGGGATTTGCCGGCTTCGACGATGGCTGTAACCCCGCGCCGCTGCTGGTGATATCGGCTGAGAAGAAAGAAGATCTGGGTTTGAAAGGCGTAACGGGCCCGGTCGGAATAAAAATCGGAAAGGAAGGGGTTTTCCTCGAATACTTCAAGTAACAACTCGGCCTCGAAGCTCGGCGCCAGCATGCGTGCCAGGGTGGTCTTGCCCACCCCGATGACTCCCTCGATGGCGATGTACATGGTCTCTCCCGCGCGTGAAAATGGTAAGTCAAGGATACCATAACTGGGTGTCATTGCGAGGGCTGGATGCTTTTTGCAGTCCTCGCAACACCCTGCATACGCTTGACTCGCCCCGCCTGACTCTGTATAATCTGCTCAATTATGCCGTGAGGAGTAGGCAGTCCGGCAAGCTGATAGAGAAGGAGGTCCCTGGCTGAAAGCCTCCGCAGCAATCCCCTGCCGAAGTCGCACGGTCTGTATGCTGAAGAAATCAGTTTGAGAGTAGACCAGCACGGGAGGCCCCGTTACAGGCCGGCCTGATGTTTGTCAGGCACAGAGTGCGTTTTTCCCAAATCCTTTCATTTCCCGGACGGGTGAAAAACGAATTGAGGTGGTACCGCGGCGCCCGCCGTCCTCATGAGGATGACGGCGTTTTTGTTTTCTGGAATTTGAATGCCTATGAACATACGAAACATAATTCAATCACAATACCTTGCCTCGCTTGCCATGCTCAAACAAGCGATTTCAAAATGCCCGACGGAAGCCTGGGACAACCCGCAGGACAATGATAAGTTCTGGTTCGTCGCGTATCACGCCCTGCGTTTTGCTCATCAATACCTGAAGGCGAAGGAAAAAGGCTATCCCCGTTGGGAACAAAGACTGTATTCGAACCCAGGCATGCCACTCTCAAAAGATGAAATTCTGGAAAGACTTGCACAGGTCGAACGGGATGTAGTTGAGCAAATCCCTGTCATGGACCTCGATGAACAAACAGGGGCCACCGGGGCTCTTGCAAATAAATTCGAATTGCAACTTTACAATATCCGCCACATTCAGCAGCACACTGGCGAACTTTATCAAAGATTAAGTCCCTACAATCTTAAACTTGAATGGGCCTCGCAAAGATACAACTTCGCGCTCAGGGAGAAGAGAAAATGACGGAATACCAGTTACCCAAAGCCTACGATTTCAGATCCACTGAACCGCGCATTTACAAGATGTGGGAACAGGGTGGTTATTTTCGTCCATCCAACGATCCCAACCAGCCGGACTTTGACCCGGCCAAAAAACCGTTCGTGATTTCCATCCCGCCGCCCAATGTTACCGGTGAACTCCATATCGGACATGTCATGTTCGTGGCAATGGAAGACCTGATGATCCGCTACCACCGCATGAAGGGCATCCCAACCCTCTGGGTGCCTGGCACCGACCACGCCGGCATCGCCACCCAGCTGCAGGTGGAAAAAGACCTGCTTGCAACTGAGGAAGTGACCCGCGAGGAACTCGGGCGCGAGAAGTTCATCGAGCGGGTCTGGTCCTGGAAAGCGAAATACCACCAGATCATCACCAGCCAGATCCGCCAGATCGGCGCCTCCTGCGATTGGGAGCGCGAACGCTTCACCCTCGACGAAGGCCTTTCCAGGGCAGTCCGCGAGGCTTTCGTGCGCCTGTACGAGAAGGGTCTCATCTACCGCGGCCCGCGCCTGATCAACTGGTCGCCGGGTCTGAAGACTGCCGTCAGCGACCTGGAAGTGGAATATTCCGAGGAACCCGGCAAATTGTATTATTTCAAATACATGCTGTCCGGCTCAGACCCCCTCACCGGGACCGGTGAATTCATCCCCGTTGCCACCACCCGCCCCGAAACCATCCTGGCGGATACCGCCGTTGCCGTTCACCCCGAAGACGCGCGCTACAAAAAATTCATCGGACGCAAGGTGGTTGTCCCGATGCTGGGTCGCGAGATCCCCGTCATCGGGGACGATTACGTGACCCGCGAGTTTGGCAGCGGGGCGCTGAAGATCACTCCCGGGCATGATCCCAATGACTACGCCATCGGTCAGCGGCACGGACTGCCCGTCCTTTCAATGCTGGACCGGGAAGCGAAAGTAACCGAAACCGGCGGGCCTTATACTGGCCTGGACCGTTTTGTCTGCCGCGAAAAACTTTGGGCCGATATGCGGACCGCCGGGTTGGTCATCAAAGAGGAACCCTACACGGTTAACGTACCGCGCTCGCAGCGCGGCGGCGAGATCGTCGAGCCAATGATCTCGGAGCAGTGGTTCGTCAAGATCGAGCCGTTGGCGAAACCCGCCCTGGAAGCTGTCCGGGATGGGCGCATCCAGATCATCCCCGAGCGCTTCGAAAAAGTGTATTACAACTGGCTGGAAAACATAAAAGACTGGTGCATCTCCCGCCAGCTCTGGTGGGGACACCGCATCCCGGTCTGGTATTGCGCTGATTGCGGCAAGCAGACCTGCACACGCACCGACCCGCTTGCCTGCGCTCACTGCGGCAGCAGGAACATCCACCAGGACCCCGACGTGCTGGATACCTGGTTCTCATCCGGCTTGTGGCCGTTCTCCACGCTGGGTTGGCCTGAAGAGACACCCGATTACAAGTACTTCTACCCCACCACCATGATGGAGACCGCTTACGATATCCTCTTCTTCTGGGTGGCGCGCATGATCATGGATGGGTTGGAGTTCACCGGCAGGGTGCCGTTCGAGACCGTTTACCTGCATGGGTTGGTGCGCAATGAAGAAGGACAGAAGATGTCCAAGAGCAAGGGCACTGGCATCGATCCGCTGCCGGTCATGGAAGAGTTCGGCACCGACGCGCTGCGCTTCACCCTCCTGGTGGGATCCACCCCCGGCAACGATTCGAACATCAGCCTGAAAAAGGTGGAAGGCAACCGTAACTTTGCCAACAAGATCTGGAATGCCGGCAGGTTCGTTATCTCAGCGATCAACAGCCTGGGTGCACCCCGCCAACCGAAGGCAGGGGATCATGTCGAATGGACTCTTGCTGACAGCTGGATCTGGGCACGCATGCAATCCCTTGTCCGGGATGTGGAGCGATTGTTCCAGGCTTACCAATATGGTGAAGCCGGACGCCAGGTTTACGAGTTCTTCTGGAACGATTTCGCTGATTGGTACGTGGAGGTGGCAAAACTGCAGATGGCGGCGGGGGGTGAGCGTTCCTACGTCACAGCCCAAACCCTGGCGCGCATCCTCGATATTTCCCTGCGCCTGCTGCACCCCATCACTCCTTTTGTGACCGAGGAACTATGGGGTCACCTGCGCCGCGCCCTGCTGGTTTCCCCGCTGGCTGATTTGGCAGCGGATTGGCCCGCAGCCCTGATCGTCGCCTCCTGGCCGGAGCCGCGTCCCGCAGAAGAATGGGAGAAAACCAAGGTTGCAGATTTTGCCCTCATACAGGATGCAGTCCGTTCGATTCGCAACCTGCGCGCCGAGAAAAAGGTCAGTCCTGCCAGGCGCATCCCGGCCACGATAGTCGGCGGGGACAATTCTGTCCTGCTGCAAGACCAGGCAGGGACGATCGCTGCCCTTGCCGGGTTGGACAAATCTCATCTCTCGATATTTGACACTCTTTCGGAGAAACCGGAAAACAGCATTGCCCTGGTGGCAGGTCCCATGGAGATCTACCTCCCGCTCTCAGGCATGATTGATTTGGAGCAGGAGCGCCTCCGGCTCCAGAAGGAACTGGCTGACACCCAGTTGCAGATCGATCGGCTGGAGAAACTGCTTGGAAGTGACTTTGCCGGCAAGGCTCCACAGGCGGTCGTCCAAAAAGAGCGCGAGCGGCTGGCGGCTTTCCAGGAGACAGCCGGGAAATTGCTCGCGCAAATAAACACCAGTAAGTAAATAGGTTCAATTCTTAAGAGGTGGTATAGTACTGTTGAGAGGCTCGTTCTGTTTATCGTTACTTCATCTAAAGGTGGTGCCATGAAAAGCACACGCAAGACCGGACCATTACCAGGCGGGGAGCAAAATAAAACAGATGATCTTTCCGCGGAGGGAACCAAATCGACGGAAAAACACCCGCGGGCAAAGAAGCTGGAGAAAACCTCCGCGGTGAAAGATCATCAGGGCGCAGAATGGGAGTTGGAGAGCAGCGAAGAACGATTTAGAAAAATGTTTGATAACGGGCCGCTGGGGATGGCAGTGTCCGACAGCCAGTATCATTTTGTGCGCGCAAATACCACATTCTGCCAAATGTTGGGATATACAGAACAGGAAATCAAGGCCCTGTCATTTAAAGATATTACCCTTCCCGATGATCTGGGGGATTCGATTGAAAAAGTTCACCAACTCGAGCAGGGTATCATCTCTGTTTATAAGACTGAAAAACGATATATCACCAGGAACAAGGATATTATCTGGGGTTCATTGACCCTTTCGCAGATTCGCGGCAGTGATAAGACAATCCAATTTTTTTTGGTGATGATCGAAGATATCACTGAGCGCAAGCGGGCAGAGGAAACGATCGAACTGCTGAGAAAATCGATCGATATCCATTACGACGGCGCTTACTGGACGGATGGCGATAATAAGTTCATTTATGTGAACGATGCTGGATGCAAGGCCCTGGGGTATACCCGTGAAGAACTGATCGGGAAAACTTTCTCGTTTATAAACCCAAGAGCAACTCCAGAAGCCATGGCGCGAACTTGGGAGACCTTGCGAAACAAGGGCTTCTTCACAATTGAATCAATGCATCGCCGCAAAGACGGCAGTGAGTTCCCCGTGGAGATCGTTACAACCTATGTCCAATCGGGCGGCAAAGAGTACACCTGTGGTTTTGCCCGCGATATAACCGATCGCAAGCGGGCGGAGGTGGGTATTCGGCAGAGCGAGGAGCGATATCGAACCTTGGCCGAGGCCACCCAGGATATCATCATCATCACCAACCTGGATGGAGATTTGGAATATATCAACCGGTTCGCTGCCGCGAGGCTGGGAATGAATCCGGATTCCATATCCGGGAAGAACCTGGGCGAAGTATTCCCAAAAGATGTTACCAGTCGCCAATTGGAAAATATCAAAAAGGTTTTCAAGAACAACGAACCCCTATACGTGGAAGCTACAACACCCTTGGCTGGCAATGAATTTTGGCTCGGTACTTGGCTGTTTCCCCTCAAGGACGAAACCGGCAAGGTCAAGTCGGTGCTGATTGATTCGCGGGATATTACTGTGATCAAGCAAGCGGAACAATCCCTGCGTGCGAGTGAATCCCGCTTTCGAGGCTTGTTCGAAGATTCCCCCATTTCCCTTTGGGAAGAGGATTTTTCCCAGGTGAAGCAGCAGATTGAAAACCTGAGGGGGCAGGGTGTTCTCGATTTTCGGGAGTATTTAAAAACCCATTCGGATGTGGTCCTGGAATTGGTTAAAAAGATCAGGATCATCGACGCGAACAAGGCTACGTTGGCCCTGGTGGGCGCCGCAAACAAAGAGCAGCTCATCGAAAACCTGAAAAAGATCATGCGCATCGATGACGCTGAAAATTATGTGGACGAATTTGCCAGTATCGCTGAGGGGAAGACCGAATTTGAATGGGAGGGGATTAACCATACCCTGAAAGGTGACGAGCTGACCGTTAGCCTGCGCTGGTCGGCAGCCCCCGGCTACACAGACAGCCTTGAAAAGGTCCTGGTTTCCATGATCGATATTAGCGAGCGCAGGCGGGCGGAAAAGGCGTTGGCGCTCCGCACCGAGGAATTGCGCCAGCGCAATGAAGAACTCACCCGGCTGAACGATCAGGCAGAACTCCGCATGGCGCGCCTGGTCTCCATGCGCACCATTGATATGGCCATCAGCGGCAGTTTCGACCTGAGCGTTGTCCTGGGCATCATCCTCGACCAGGTGACCGGTCAGCTCGGCAGTCATGCCGCGGATATCCTGGTCTTCAGCCAGGGTTCACAAGCTTTCAAATATTCATCTGGGAAGGGCTTCCACACCCAGGGCTTGGAACATTCCAAGTATATGTTTGGCAGCGATCTCGCCTGGCGGGTTGTCCGGGAAAGGCGCAGGGTGGAGATATCGGACATGAAAGCACAGTCAACTGTTCTCCAAAGGACCCCGGACCTTTCAGGGGAAAATTTCTTATCGTATATTGGGGTGCCGTTGGTTTCCAAGGGACAGGTCCGAGGCGTCCTGGAAGTTTTCCATAGGGTGCAGCTTAATCCGGACCGGGAATGGTACAACTACCTAGAAATGCTGGCTGGTCAGGCTGCCATTGCAATGGATAATTCCGCACTTTTTGAACATATCCAGAATTCGAACACCGAATTGGGAGTGGCGTATGACAGCACCCTCATGGGCTGGGCATATGCCCTGGAATTGCGCGCCCTTGAACCGGACGGTCATATCCGGCGCGTCGATAATTTAACCACCCGCCTGGCGCAGGCAATGGGGTTGAATGATAAAGAACTGGTGAACATCCATCGCGGCGCGATATTGCACGATATTGGAAAAATGGGTGTTCCCGACAGCATCACGCTCAAGCCAGGTTCGCTCACCGATGAAGAATGGGTGATCATGCGCAAACACCCGCAGTATGCTTATGACATGCTTTCCCCCATCACATACTTGCGGCAGGCGCTGGATATCCCCCATTACCATCACGAAAGGTGGGACGGATCGGGTTATCCCCGTGGAATGAAGGGTGATGGCATTCCCCTGGCGGCCCGCATCTTTGCCGTGGTGGATGTTTTTGACGCCCTTATCTCCGACCGGCCCTACCGGAAAGCCTGGTCAGAAATGAAAGCCCTGGAATATATCCAACAAAAATCCGGCGTGGAATTTGATCCACAGGTGGTCAATGTCTTCCTTGAGCAGGTCGCCGGCAAGGGACCCGGCGCGTGAATGCCGCTTATGAATTCCAACAGCATCGATACCTGTGACAAAAGCAGTCAATTCAAAGACATTCGTCATTTGACACCCAACCGCCGATAAAGTAACTTTAGCTCGATAAGTATCCGAATTTCATCAAGGAGTAATAACCCATGGCACTAAAAATTACAGATGAGTGCATTGCCTGTGGAGCTTGTGTCCCGGAATGCCCCACCAACTCGATCGCCGAAGGTACCCCCTATCTCATTGACCCCGCCACCTGCGTGGAGTGCGTCGGCCACTTCGACACCCCGCAATGTCAGGCTGTTTGCCCGGTTGCCGACACCGCCATCCTCAAAGCATAACGGAGCTTGCCACCAACCAGGGGCGGAGCGCTCCGCCCCTGGTTATTTAACTGCTTGACAAATTTTGTTGGGAAGTTCAGGCACACAGGCAGGTTGCCTTGGATTTTGCAGTATAATCCTGACAATTGAATATCTGACCTTCGGGGCAGGGTGATGCCTGCATCAGGCTGAATACTCAGTGTGATGCAAGTGAATTCCCGACCGGTGGTAAAGCCCACGAGCGCAAACGCGCATGATACGGTGACACCTTTTTATTCGGTGGATTCCGTAGCCGACAGTATAGTCTGGATAGAAGAAGGTGATGACAAAACCCGTTTGGGTTTGGTCTGTCTATCAGCCCCGGAACTTGTTTCCGGGGTTTTTTAGATGGTACCCGCTTGCCCCGTTCACATGGACGAGGGCTTTTTTTATGGATTTGAAACCTATTCGCAAATCTTCCCACCCTGTGCCGCGCACCCTGCGCTGGACCGCTTTCGCATCCCTGGGCGCGGCCTTGTTGGGCTGGTGGCTCATCGGCCGCTTCGCCGGGTTGCCGGCTTTTATTCTGCCTGCGCCGGAACAGGTGGCTGTTCGGTTCTGGAAGGCGCTGCTGGATGGCACCCTGCTGATTCACGCGGGCGCCACGCTTTCCGAAGTCCTGCTCGGACTTTTGGTCGGCACAGCCGCCGCGGTGATCCTTGGGTATGCGGTTGCCAAGAGCCGCCTCTTTGAAAAGTTGGTCTCCCCCTACCTGGTTGCCACCCAGGCCATTCCGGTCGTGGCCATTGCGCCGCTGCTTGTCATCTGGTTTGGTCCGGGCATTTTCTCCAAGGTCCTGATTTGTGCCCTGATCGTATTTTTTCCGGTGCTGGTCAACACGGTGGTGGGAGTGCGCGCCGTGCCGCGTCCTTTCCACGACCTGATGCATTCCCTGCACGCCACGCGCGCGCAGATCTTATGCATGCTCGAAGTCCCGGCCGCGCTTCCGGTATTATTGGGCGGGCTCCGCATTGGGGCCACGCTTTCAGTCATAGGGGCGGTTGTGGGAGAGCTGGTGGGCTCTGACCGCGGGCTTGGTTTCCTGGTTAATGTGGGGCGCGGTCAGTACGACACCGCGTTGGTTTTTGTGGCAGTGTTCACCCTCATCGCCCTGGCACTCCTTTTATATGCTTTGGTTTCATTTCTGGAACGAAAACTACTCATTTGGCAGGAACCATTTGACAGTTGATGGCAGCATGACATTTGCCGTTTGTGGGAGTTTACTATGAAAAAATTGATCCGCTGGATGATTGTTCCGCTATATTTGCTGGCAGCCTGTGGGCCTAAACCGACCCCCGCTCTCACCCACATCAAGCTGACTCTCGGTTACATTCCAAATATCCAGTTCGCCCCCCTGTATGTTGCAGCCCAGAATGGATATTTTGCCGATGCCGGGATTGAGATCGAATTTGCCTACCAGGATGAAAACCAGGCCACTGCCCTGGTGGGTGCCAACAGCCTCCAGTTTGCCGTAGTCTCCGGAGAACAGGTTCTCCTGGCTCGCGCCCAGGGTCTTCCGGTGGTGTACGTTGCGGCCTGGTACCAGCAATACCCGGTTTCGGTCATCGCCAATTCCGACCAGGGGATTTCCTCCCCATCTGACCTGCGCGGCAAGACCATTGGGCTTCCAGGACCTTATGGTGCCAATTACATTGGGCTGCGCGCTCTCCTAAACGCCGGCGGCTTGAAGGAGTCTGACGTGACCCTCGACTCGATCGGCTATACCCAGGTGGAATCGCTGGCTGCCGGCCGCGACCAGGCGGTCTCGGTATACACTAACAACGAACCCATCCAGTTGCGCCTCCAGGGCTACAACCTGACCGAGTTGCGCGTTGCTGATTATGTCCAGCTGGCATCCAACGGGCTGATCACGAACGAAACCACCGCGGCCAATGATCCCGCCCTGGTGCGCAGCGTGGTTGCTGCCATGCTGCACGGCCTCGCCGATACCATTGCCAACCCGGAGAATGCCTATGGGATTTCCATGGGGTATGTCGATACCCTTGCCCAGGCCGACCCGGCCATCCAAAAACAGGTTCTGTCCACCTCCATTGACCTTTGGCAAGCGCACCACGCCTGGGCGAATCAAGCCCGGCAGCCTGGGAAAATATGCAGACCGTTCTGCTGGATATGGGACTATTGACCCGGCCCCTGGATCTGACAAAAGCATTCACCAACCAATTTCTTCCGTAGGGGCTCGATCCTTCGTGCCCTTAAAACAGGAATATTTGTGCCCGAACCCATCCTTACCGTCGAAAACCTGAGCGTCACCTTCCCCGATCCCAACGGGGGCCTGGATGCGCTCGACTCGCTCTCCTTCACCATCCAACCGCGTGAATTCGTGTGTGTGCTGGGTTCTTCGGGTAGCGGCAAGTCCACCCTGCTGCGTATATTGGCCGGTTTGCTTGCACCCACCTCCGGCTCGTTTACGTTCTTGGGGGGCAGGCCGAAAATTGGCATGGTCTTCCAGGAATCCAACCTGATGCCCTGGCGGACAGCGCTTGAGAACATCACTCTGCCGCTGGAACTGGAGGGCATCGCATCTGAATCGGCCCGCTCCCGCGCCCAGGAATTGATCGACCTGGTCGGTCTGCAGGGTTTCGAGTTCTTCGTGGCCGCGTGACCTTTCTGGAGGCATGGCCCAGCGTGTCGCCATCGCCCGCGCCCTCATCCATGACCCCGATATCCTCCTGCTCGATGAACCATTCGGTTCGCTGGATGCCCTGACCCGCGAGCGCATGTGGACCGAATTATCGCTGCATCTGGCAAAAACGCAAAAAGACAGTGCTGATGGTGACTCATTCCATCAGCGAGTCGCTCTTTTTGGCCGACCGCGTGCTGGTGCTGACCCAGCGCCCCGGCAGGATCAAGGTGGATTTGGAAGTGGATCTGCCCCGCCCGCGCGCAGACGAGATTCGTTACACCCCTCACTTTGGCAACCTGGCTCGCCGGTTAAAAGATGCCATTGGATAATAAAAACCCCCGAAGGACACTCTCCTTCGGGGTTTTTTTATGGTTATCAATCGATTAGCGCACCACCCAGATCCAACCCAGGGCGGTCAGGGGGATGAAAAACAAGAGCACCGCCAGGGTTCCCGCCATGGCGCCGCGGCCCTCGCGCTCGTCCACCACATTCACCGAAGGGTAGAATCCCTCCAGCTTCCAGCGCGGGCCGCCGAACCAGGCGAATAGGAGTCCGCCCAGCAGGCCGCCGATGTGTCCCCAGTTATCCACTCCGGGAGTGGTGTAACCGATCAGCAGGTTGATTCCTGCAATGTAAAATAAATTGATCAGGGAGCGGTTAACCCGGTTGCCCAGCAGCTTGCGGTTCTGGAAGATGAAAACAGCCTCCGCGGAGATCAGCCCGAAGATGGCGGTTGAAGCTCCCAGCGATGGGCTCACGGTCAGCAGGAACGACATCACATTCCCCGCATATCCCGCCAGGAAATAGAGCAGCAGGAAGCGCGTATGACCGTAGCGTGCCTCGATACCGCGTCCAAAAATGAACAGGGCGTACATGTTGAAGGCGATGTGCAGGATGGATGCATGCAGAAAGACCGGCGTGATCAACCGCCAGATTTCCCCGGCGCGGATCAACGAATCAACCTTGACCCCCAGGCTGGTAACTACATCTGCGTTGAGCAGGTATTGCCCGCCCAGTTGTAATAAATAAATGAGGGTGGTTACGATCAGGATGGCATATGTGGCGTACGGTTTCACGGTTGGCATCGCCACCTGGACGGATCGGGGCGGCTGTGCCGGGGGTGCCTGGTTGGGGGGTGGAATTTGATTCATTTATCTCCAGTTCATGGATAGGGACAACCTATAAATTCACCTTGCGCGGGTGTACCCGGGCATGCTCAGCCTGGATGATGGCAACCACCATGTCAACAGCCTTGTCCAGGTGACCGTCCGCGTTGACGATTACGTAGTCAAACTCGGTGGCCCGTTTGAGTTCCTGGCGGGCGGTCGCGATCCGCAGGCTTAAATTTTCGGCCGTCTCGCTCCGGCGGGCTTTCAATCGTCTCACCAGGGAGTCCTCGCTGTCTGTCGTCAGGAAGATCAGCACGGCCTCCGGCTGCCAGTTTACGGACGGTCGCGGCTCCCTGCACGTCCACCCGCATGACAACGTCCTGCCCTGAAGCCAGCGCTTCCCGCACCTGTTGTTTGGGGATGCCCTTGTAATCGTTATAGACGATGGCGTACTCGATCAACTCTTCCTGCTCGATCATGTGGGCAAACTCGTCCTTCGTGACGAAGAAGTAATCCACCCCCTGGGTTTCGTCTTCCCGGCGCGGACGGGTCGTGGCAGTAACCACGTAATGGATCGGCAGGTTGCGCCCTTTAAGACCATGGATCACGCTGTCCTTGCCCACCCCCGACGGACCGGATATGACGATCAACAGCGGCTGTGGGTTGTGAAGATCGAATTCAGAATCGGGCATGGCTTTATTGTACCAGACGGCGAATGAAGTAAAATACAGGCTGCTGTGCAAAAAATGTCTGGTTATGTCGTCGGCAATTCCTGCCTTTTTACTGCCCAATTATCGTGTTTTTGCCAGGAGTTTTAAGTCCATGCCGCTTTATGATTACGTTTGTCAGGATTGTAAAACACGCTTCGATGTTTTTATGGCCTACGCTGAGTATGGCAGGCAGCCTGTCACCTGTTCAGCCTGCGGCAGCAGGAATGTCCGCCGGCGGGTTCCGCGTGTGCGCGTGGCAAAATCGGACGACAGCCGCATGGACTCCCTTGCCGGCGATTTTTCAGACCCGGCTGCGCTGGCAGGGCTCGAAAACGATCCGCAAGCCATGGGACGCATGATGCGCAAAATGGGCAACGAGATGGGCGAGCACCTTCCCCCCGAGTTTAACGATGTGGTCGACCGGCTGGAAAAAGGCCAGAGCCCGGAGCAGATCGAAAAGGAACTCCCCGACCTGGGCGGTGACGATCCCGGTGGAGGGGAGCCCGATTTCTAAACACATTGAGCGGTCCGAATTGGACCGCTCGTTTCTTATCGCTCGAACTATTTTGCCGGGACAACATCCAGGACCATTTCGGTCTGGTTGCGAGTTAGGGTAAACAGCATGCTGCCTTCGGTGGTTTGCTCTTGGCCTCCCACCGGTATGCTGGGATACACTTGGCTCATCCATGATATGACGGCGAGTTGCGCCCCTGACGGCATGATCACAGCTATCAGCACATTGAGCACACCCACGGCCTGGTCGGCAGTATCCTGTTGATCACTGCGAGGCGTGGTGACTATTAATTCGTTGATGTTGCATGGATCACCGATGAATTGTGCGGAAAAGCCAGCAGCCACCGCCGGAAAAGTGGATGTTAATGAGGGTCCCAGAGTAGCTGTAGTGGCAGTTTGACCTTTATAGGTTCCCTCTGTAAAAACGAACTGCTCGGTAGCCTGGAGGATGAGTTTTACCTGGTCCAGGGAAATTCCCAGCCCGCTGGCGGTGGGTGTGGCTGGACAATTACTCGATGATTGCTGGGCGGAGAGTGTTTCAACGGCTCCGAACGCGGTCGGAGCACTGGTCAATATCCCGGGCAGTTGGGTGGCGATCCCTGAGATGCCGTTGGTTAATCCGCAGGCCAATACAAATAACATAAAAAGGGGAATTGCAAGAAAACGAATGCGGCGCATATTAATACCTCCAATTAGGTAAATTATATCCATAAATTGGAGTTTGGCAAGGTTGTCAGACAATCAAGATGAAATTTGCCATTCCGCAGGTAGTTAACGCGTATTAGCCTTGGACAGCCTGCAAAGCAGGATTCCCATCTTTACCGATGCTGGCTCTCACAGATATTGCAGCGATTCCACCAAGAAAAGTGCAAAATGGTGTAAGGAGCCACACCAGGTTTTCAGAGACTACGTACTACTCAATCCATGAGGATATGGCCAGCTAAAAGGACGCTTACAAGGATGCCCGATACCACCAGGCTGGCGTGGAATTGGTAAACCCATTTAACCGATTTCGGGAAAATCTTCCGGGTCAAACGCAACTTTATGATCAAGCCCGTCACTACCAGGATTCCTGCGATTATTAATCCCAATTCCGGCAATGGATTGGGACATGAGGAAAACAATAGGTGCACGGTTGCCACGCTAAAAGCAAGAATACTGAGATAAGTATGGAACGGCATGAAAAATTTCTTATTCACTCGAGCAATTCTTTCAATCGCTCCTTTCAAACGCGGCCCCAGAGCTACACGGCGACAAAGGAATCTGGCTGTCAGGTGAAGTACAACTGGCAGGCAGGCAATCCCAAATAACCATCCCGAAATTTGCCCGGTGAACTCATTCCCTATGTTTACCTCTCCCCCATTAAACGGAAACGAAGAACGAGACAGAGGCACCAGATCTTTAAATCCTACTCCATTCTCGCTGGCTTCCTCCAGCAACAAGAAACCTATACCGGCCGTCATGAGAATTAGCATTCCAGCGAAAATCCCCCCGATACGAAACCGATATTTCATGGACGTCATTTTCCTTACCTTCCTTTTTTAATGGATGTATCAAGCATAGACTCCACGCACCAGGAGCCAACCATCAACAGCCCCGCACAATACGCCCTGGGTGAAGATGTATTTGTTTCATTTATCCCAACATCAATACCGCAGCCGATCAAACCGAGGAGCTTGGACATTCCTTGGTTGTCACTATTTAGAAGAATCCCATCCCGGAATTATCAAACAACCAAGACCTTTCAGACTTAAAGGTTAGGTGAATTTGTATTATTGCTAGGAAGAAGATGCTCTCTGCATCTTGATCGCAGAGATAAGGAACAGCAATATAAACATGAGATCAGGAAAAACGATTCTTGGGGAAATTCGGCAAGTGGAACGTTTATATGTAATTCGTAACACGTTATTCCATAGATAACAACGTTGCACACTCACTGGCTAAAAAAACAATGATCAGGAATATCGCCGCCAATCGCAGCCAGATCCTCCGTCGGTTTTTCTGACGATTCTCATTATTACTGGTGACCTTACTTTGACCTCGACCAGGTGAGGTGGGTTTGGGATGATTTTGTTTCATTTTGAATAAAATATCAGCTGCCGGAGTAATTATTTTCCAATGGACCACTTGAGCTGAAATTCAATCTCCTCAGAGGATCCACCACGCTCATGTTCGATATTGATGACTGCAAAGGAAGGTATGATTATTCGCTCACCTGCCACTTGAATTTGGAACTTCCTGCCTTGCTCAATGCAATTTGCAAGACGCCGTAATTTTTTTATGAACTGTGTCTTGGGATAACACCTCTCGATATCCCTTTTTGGTTTTTTTATTTTTGTATCCATTGGTAGCCTCCATATATTATTTGTTTCTTATAAACCGGTTCTGCCGGGGATCGCAAGGTTGTCAATCGAGTTGGGGTTTAGATTCTCCTCATTAATTAGTGTGAATCCAAAATAATCCACACTAAGACTAATAGTTTCTTTTATAGCCAATTATTCGTTCTATTCCTGCCTTTACAAACAAAATCCAGTATGCGCAAAAAATGAGCACGTCCATCATGGCTAAAAGAATCATGATTTTCATAGCTTCTCCTCATCTTTCCTGGTTTGAAGGAAGGAACACATTAATAATTCGATCAAACAGATTTTTCATCGCTGATCGGTTCATTCCAAATTCCCAAACCGACCCTTTCGCACCATCCACTTGACACATTCCAATACAGGTACCACCGTCATAGCAAGGCCTAATACAATTAGCCAATCCATAAAAGGCATGCTGAAGGTATTGAATGCCTTATGCAGAACAGGAAGGTAAATGATGATCAGGAGCAGGACAACTTCCCATAAAACCGACATGTTCAGCCACTTGTTAGCAAAAGGATTTTGAAGCACTGAATTGCGGTCAGAACGGAAGTTGTAAGCCTTGAAAAACTGGATTAGCACCAGGGATACGAAGGTCATGGTCATCGCCTCCTCCTGACTGCGCCCGGAATGCATGGCCCAGGAAAACAATCCCAGGTTGACAATTGTTGACCAAAGTCCGCCTGCAAGCATGAGGGCAACTACCGGGCGGGTGAAAATCCCCGTGCGCGGGTTGCGCGGTTTTCGTTTCATCAGGTCATTCTCGGCAGGATCGACCGCAAGAGCCAAGGCTGGTAAACCATCAGTGGCCAGGTTGACGTATAGTATTTGAACCGCCGTCAAGGGCAAAGGCAGACCTAAGAGGGCAGAACCTGCCATCAGGCCGATCTCGCCAATATTCGAAGAAAGCAAGTACATCAAATATTTCTTAATGTTGCCAAAAACTCCACGTCCCTCTTCCACTGCCGCGACGATCGAAGCGAAGTTATCGTCTAACAGAGTCATGGAGGCTGCTTCCTTGGTCACATCTGTACCCGTGATACCCATCGCAATCCCAATATCTGCTTTCTTAAGTGCTGGTGCGTCGTTAACACCATCGCCGGTCATTGCTACGATATGACCGTTGGCTTGTAACGCCGTCACAACCCGCAGTTTATTTGCCGGGGACACTCGGGCATAAACATCGATCTTCTCGACTTCGCACTCAAATTGCTTGTCGTCCATTAACTCCAGGTCTGCACCCGATACCACGCGGCCAGTTTTCAACAATCCAAGCTCGCGCGCAACTGCCTGCGCTGTTACAGGATGGTCGCCGGTGATCATCACCGGTCGAATGCCTGCTTGCTCGCAAATGGCGATGGCTGTTTTGGCTTCTGGACGTGGTGGGTCAATCATGCCTGCCATACCGAGAAAAGTCATTCCGGTTTGGGCATCCTCAAAGGTTACATCAAGCTTTGAGGCGACGGCCAGTACCCGCAGTGCGTCACTTGCCATGTCCTGCGCCACAGCCAGCAAGATCTCCTTTCCCACAGCATCCAATGGTACTACTCCGTTGGCGGTCATCAGCCAGTCACAATCCTTTAGGATCACCTCTGGGGCGCCCTTGGCACACGCCTTCAGTTTCCCATTCATTCTTTGCAGGGTGGTCATGCGTTTGGTTTCGGATGAAAATGGAATCTCGTGGATCCGCGGATATTCTGTGTCAAGTTTAAGTTTCTGCAACCCAGCTTTAGCAGCAGCCACCACAAGTGCGCCTTCGGTAGGATCTCCCTTTATTGTCCAGGTATCTCCTTCTCGCACCAATGTGACATCCGACGCCAGTGCGGCGGCTGTCAGCAATGATATAAGTTCTGGTGTGATCTGCTCGCTGCTCCCATTTCGGGAGAACACCCCAACAGGATCATATCCCGCGCCAGCTACGGTGAACATTTCACCAGCGGTGTATACCTTGCGTACTGTCATTTCATCTTTGGTAAGTGTGCCGGTTTTATCTGAACAGATAACGGATGTGCTTCCAAGAGTTTCAACTGCTGGCAGGCGGCGGATGAGGGCGTTGCGTTTGACCATCTTTTGCACACCAATCGCCAGCGAAATTGTCACCACCGCAGGCAGGGCTTCTGGTACCACTGCCACTGCCAGGGCAATGCCAAAGATGAGCATCTCGATGAAAGGCTGACCTCGGAATAAACCCAGGGCTACTATGATGGCAACCACCACAAAAGCAGCACGGGCCAGTGCCGAACCCACCTTATCCAGGTTCTGCTGGAGCGGGGTTTTACTGCTTTCAACACTTTGCAAGAGTTGGGCAATCTTCCCAAATTCTGTCTGCATTCCGGTGGCAATTACCAAGGCCTTGCCGCGTCCATAGGTTGCAGCTGTGCCTGCAAAAGCCATGTTCTTCCGATCACCAACGGGCAGATCATTTCCTGAAATTGGAAGGACGTTCTTTTCTACCGGGATCGATTCGCCAGTGAGGGTTGCTTCAACTACCTGCAGGTTGATCGCCTCGAGCAAGCGAGCGTCAGCAGGGATCCGGTCACCGGTGTGGAGGAGGATTACATCCCCTGGTACCAGGTCTCGCGCTGGCAGCTTTACTTCTATGCCATCCCGTAAAACGGTCGCTGTGGGTGCAGCCATTTTCCGCAGTGCTTCTATCGCACGTTCGGCACGATATTCTTGAAGGAAACCAAGCAGTACTGCAAAAATGACAATTATCGCTATTACGATAGACTCTACACCATGTCCCAATATAATTGAGATGGCGGTTGCCCCGAGTAGTATGAGAATGAGAATATTCTTGAACTGTTCCAGTAAAATTTCCCAGCCTGAAATTCGCTTGGCAGCCTGTATCTCATTTGCGCCTGATTCCAATAGTCGCCTTGCGGCTTCGGTCCCGGCAAGCCCATTGGGATGACTGTTTAATAGTTCAAAAGTTGTTTCCTGCGTCAAGGTATGCCAGGGTTGTTTTATTTTCATTACGTTAGTTACTCCTATCAAATTTTATATCGCTGGATTTTGGCATCGCTGATTTGAATATCTGGTTATTAAAGAGATATATGGCTCCCGCCATAACAGGTAGAAGGATCACGCCCATGATTTCTGAGACGAAAGATACAACTTCCTCAACCCAGATCATCAGTGTAGTCATAGAAATGCCAATTGCTGCAGTGGGTGGCACCCACAATCGCCAGCGGCGTCGTCGAGAATTGGATGATAAGTCTTGGTTCATGAAATTGCTCCTTTGGATTGACCTGGTATTCGGAATCATCTGTCAGGATCTAATGATTTTGCCAGCCGGGTTTCGCATTTTCCAGGTGACTATGAAATAAACAGCCAGAGAAAAAGATCCACCTAAAGCAAGGTATGGGAACCAAAGTTTCATATAACTGCTGATTAACGGCCACTCGTGTCCGAACATATACCCACATCCGATCAATAGCGTGCACCAAAAGTAAGCACCGGTGAAAGTGGCAACCACGAACTTCATAAAATTCATGCGCGCCAATCCGGCCGGGATGCTGATAAGTGTCCGGATGCCAGGGATTATCCTCCCGACAAGCACCAGTCCAGCTCCAAAGCGCTGGAACAGCAGTTCTGCGCGAGATATATGCGCTGGACGTATTCTTACCCAGTGCGCAATTTTATCCACCAGTGGGCGGCCGCCTAACCGGGCTGCCCAATAAGCAATGGATGCACCCATTACGCTGCCGAATGCAGCATACAAACCACCTAGGAGGATCATCGAGGGCGGCAATTGATGCTCTGATATGAGCATCCAGCCTGCCAGTCCGAGGATGACTTCGCTGGGGGTGATCCCCGTGGCATTTTCGAAGACCAGGAGCATTGCTACGCCAAACCATCCCAGGGCATCGTAGATTGCCTGGATTGATGATAGGATTATTGTTTCCAATTTTTCGAACAATTGAAGCTCCCTTTACGTTTTGACCGGGTTATTATCTATTCGCTGGTAATTTCTTTTGTTTTTGTACCCACATTGCGGGCAATAAGCTGTCTCCAAAGGTTCCCTTGTGCCGCAACTTGCACAAACTGATGTAATATCGACCGCTTTCCCACAGTTATGGCAGAAATTTGCTCCTTGGCCGATCTTTGTGGAACATTGACTGCAAAATACGGATCCTGATGGGGTCATATCCGGATTGGACTGATATTCATTGGGGGTATCATGGTTATGTTCAAAACGATCATGCTGGTGATCATGATCTTCATGGTCATGATGATGCTCCATATGCTTCGAGGAGCCGTCATTTTTTCTGCGGTTCCCCTCTCCCATTTTGAATAATCCTTCTAGGAAATCCATTTATTTATCCTTCAATAATTCTCATATAATCTTGTTGTTGGTAGTAACAGCTGCTGCCACCATACGCGGCAAAACTCAGGAAATAATTTCCATATAAATGTGGATAGACACCATACCGACTAAAAGTTGGTGTGGATTCCAAGATAGGGTGTCTACTGATTTAGGAGTTTTCGGGAGGTGGAGATTCAGGTACTAAATTGGGTGGAGGATTAACCAAGTTCATCGACCTGGTCTTTGATGAAGTCTGGCATTCAATTTGAGGGCCATCCACGATTGCGATCAGGAATTCCTCATCAAGGGATGTCTGATCATTTTGGATGTTGTTTTCAACATCGATTTCGAAAACCATTGATACGTTAACTAATTTGGAGATTGGGAGAACGACCATACTGCCTAAACATAGGCAGAGGATCAGGGTAACCAATGAGATGCGGGAACATTGCTGCTTATACATATCGATTAATCTTTAAAATTGTTTCCTTAAGAATTGATCAGGATGATACATCGAATTAAATCGAGTTATCCCGCATAATAGAGTTCCGAGAATTATAATGATGGGTTTTAAACTTGCTAAGGTGAAAGGTTACACCTGCAGTAACTACTAACAAAAGTATTTTTAGCCACCAGGCTGACTGGGGCAAAAAGATTGTTATCCCCATGGTCAGCCATAAAAGTGCAATGGATAATAATTTCAGCCCAAGGGGAATTCCTTTGCCATCACGATAGTTTTTTAAATAATTTCCAATCCACGGGTGGTTAACCAGCCAATTGTAGAGTGGTTTCGAACCTCGTCCATAAAAATACAGGGCAAGCAATAAAAATGGAATGGTAGGTAAAACAGGTAAGAACATACCCAGGATGCCCAATCCCACACACACAGTACCGCAAAAAACCCAGGCACCATTCCAAATTTGTTTCATTGTTTATTTTCATTCTCCAAGGCATAAAAAAATGACCATCGCGTTTGAGGCGATGGTCTTGCTCTTTTCTTTAGACAGCCGGGAAATATTTTTCCGTCTTGACGACTGTCCGTCCCTAAAAACCAGGCGGCTACTCCCCATCGGAGTTCTTGGATTATACAGGATAGAGGAATATGTGTCTAGAGCAGCATGGTTGTTTTTGAATACATTGTCGCAAAACCAAGCAGTACCAACAAAAAGACTTGTCCGTCGATTTGCCAGGCAAATCTATTATTGTCGGTTTGGCAAGGTTGTCAGACACCTTGATATGCCACGCCCTCCCCTCTTATAAAATGGCTCAAGGCTGCGGGCACTGACCGGGGTCGGCCGGCAGTATATCAGTACTCCAGGCATTTTTGACTTGATCATAGGGCTGGCATGGGTTGTTCAATGCACAGGTGCTGCCGGTCAACCGAAAAGACGCAAAATCCATCCGGTAGCCCCCCGGGATCTGGGTGATCGTCACCTTGGGGGCGCCATTATAGTCTCCAACCATCCCTGCGCTGGGCAAGGTTACGTGCTCATTTTGAGTTGCTGTTGTGTTTCCGTCCGCGGAAAACGGGACGGTGATGGTTACCGAAGATGTCCCACCCTGGGCAGTATTACCCAGTGTTTTTAATTCCCACGGTCCGTATGGCGAACTGCAGTTAAGGCCCCCGGTCATTTTGAACCCAGGCAGGGAAACATCATTCCAGGTTTCCACCTTCCAGCCCTGCACTCCGGTGATAAATTTGACATCCAGGCTGGCAATGCCGCGCTTCGAGCGGGTCAACAGGTTTACCGTGGCGGTTATATTAATTTCACCAGGGGCTTTGAAGTTGAATGTAGCCGGGGCAGGGACCTTTGTCCCGGACGGGTTGACGGACACCTGCCCGTCCGACAGCGTGGCGATGACCGGTACCTGCAACTCGGCGCCCTCGAACTTGTGCCGGACGGTGGCGGTAAAGGGTGTGTCCGAGTTGGTCTGCACCGATTTAACGCCTGTCCCCAGGTCAGGAACCTGGATCTCGATGCAGTAGCCGGTCGACCACTTATTTTCAGCGATCTTAAAAGCGCTTTGAATTAAAAATGTCTCTATTTTTCGCAGTGAAGATCCGGTCTCTGTGCCAAAATCGTAATCAAGGGCAACGGATTCCCTGGTATAGTGTCCAGTATAGGTAGGGTGACTGATATCACTTGTGTAATGGGTCGATCTTTCCTGGAACTCGAAAAACATATTGGCAAATCTCGGATCCATGCCGGGCGGCGGGAGTTCTTTGCCTGGCTCCCTGGAAGGTGGATGTATTATCATACGAATCCAACTTGCCTTCATCATTGACGTGCCCGATTGCCTGGCTGACCACTCCAACCTGTTCACCTGCGCCGGGCTCGCCCACGGTGGCCTTAAAAGTAAACAGGAGCGGAACATTCCCCTGGGCATCCGGGCATAATTCCATGCTAAAGGTGTACCCAACCGATTCGTTGTAAACCCCGTTCCCGAAGAACTCGGTTACGTTGGCGATCCTTAACCTGCCCGTGGCTTCCATCCGGGAGCCGATAAACTTTGGCTGAAAGAAGTAGTAATCCCCGGTTCCATTGGGGTCCCCTCTCTGCGTTATGGGTCCATCCACATCACTGGTATCCGTGCGTTGGAGATTGGCAACCTCAGGGACACCGATCAGTTCTATAAGAGACAGGACCATCGACTTGGTCCAATAATTTCCTGTATCGGGAGGAGATGCCGAGGGTTGTGCCCGAGCTGGCGGTCTTCGTGATCGGTGCCGAGACTTTCAGGGAGGAAGGGACAGCTCCCGTGGCTCGCCTCTCCATCTCGTCCATTGCAGCCGCCGCGTCCTGATCCATCTTCTGAAAGATGGCATCGGCCTGGTCCCCAAAGGCAGCCCGTACGCCGCCCTGCTCCCGCATCGAAGTAAACAAGGCCTGCTCGGCCTGGTTAACCTGCTCCGGGCTGACTGGTTCAGACACCTGGTTGATTACGTTGAGGAACTCCTGGTTTGGGTCAGGTGTCGCAGCCACCGAGCCCAAAAACCCGCAGCCCAGGGTCATGCTCAGGACCAGGGTGATGGAGAGAAATTGTTGGATCGATCGTTTCAGTTTCATTTATTACACCTTTAACCAAAAATGGAAGCCCGGTCAACCCGAATTAACCTTTATTTCTCAACGGGCACTCCGATCAATGTGCTCCATTCTGCCCAAGAACCATCATACAAACGAACTTTTGGGTAGCCAAGCAGATGGGTTAAAACAAACCAGGTATGGTTGGATCGCCCGCCTACAATACAATAGGTGATTACTTCCTGATCGGGTGTAACACCGTTATTGGTGTATAGCGCTTGGAGATCTTCAACCGACTTTAGGGTTCCGTCCTCATTTAGTGTCTTGTCCCACGGAATATTGACCGCGCCGGGGATATGGCCGCCGCGCTGGCTGGCTTCTGCAGGATATTTCCAGGAATCCCACAGTTCACCGTGATATTCTTCCGGCGTGCGAACATCAACCAAAATTCGTTCTGGTTTGCCAATGGAATCAAGAACATGGTCGCGTGACGCACGAATATTCCAATCAGGTTCTCCCGTGCTGTATACAGACGGCACTGACTGTCGGTTTTTCTTTCGTCATTGAGCGACCTTCATTAATCCACTTCTCGCGATTTCCATCCATAACACGCACGTCCCTGTGACCGTAGATTTTCAGGAGCCAGAAGGCAAACGTGGCGTACCCGTTTCGGCGGGTGCCATAAACGATGATGGTCATATCGCTTTCAATACCCGAACGAGACAGTAACTCATCCATTCCCGATCGGTCTGGTAAATCTTTACGGATGGGGTGTTGGAAGTCGGTATTCCAACTCCATCCCACTGCTCCGGATAAATGTCCGGAGTTGTAATTGCTTAAGTCGTAGCCAACTTCGACAACACGGACTTTAGGCGCGGCAAGGTGCTCAGCGACCCATTGTGTGTCAACAAGGATTTCAGGATGAGCGTAACTTGACATACATACTCCTTGGAAGATAAAGACCCCGTTCAAGGGTTTTTATTTTGTCCAACGTTTATACCGGGGGGTTGGCTGGATGATTTCCTCTTGTTTATCCCGCGCACTACTAAAAGACAATATTGCCAATAAAATGGCCTCCCCTTTCAAGGAAAAACAATCATTATTGAATATGCTCAGAGCATGATAGGCCGATCCCCCAAGGATCCATTCCTGCCCGGGGATGTTCTACACAATGGATTAGATTAGTATACAACTTCCAGCGCTAATTTCAATTTCGGGAATATTTTCACAAAGGTCATGATTGGAGCCACCCCGCGTTTCACTAAGCTGCAATTTATTTGCGCTCTAATAGCTTATGGATCTTTGCTAAAAGGAAAACAAATTCATGCGATCTGTATAACATCCACAAAGAGGGTAACAAACCTCATCCCCTGAATTATTTTCGTGATTGGGGACTACCCAAAGAAGGGCAAACTCGGAGAAGATGCTGGGCCTTTTACACACCTACTATTCTACATTCTGATTCAGCGAGCACGGCTATTCAGACAATTAGAAACGTTTCAGAGCCTTTCCCGTAGGGATTTTACCTAGAAGAGGAAAATCTTCTTCCAAAATTACCTTGATGATCTTATTAGAATAACCGGGAAATGTCGCATTTTGTCACATTTTCAGGTTTTTTTTACGCAATTCCCACAAGGAATTCGGTGCAAATGTACACGTGGCGATATCTCATAACACTCACGCTATCAATTGGAGTAATTTTTAGAGTTCGAACTGAAGACGAGATTCACTTCATTGCGATAGCAGGTTTCCAGAAGAATTCTTCTAATTGTTTCTTGACTCTTTATCCTTCTTCGCTATTATGGATTTGTAAAATTTTGATTACAAGCATAATTCATAATCAATTCTAGTCTTTCCGCTGAGTCAATTTGAGCGTGCACAATCAATCGCAATACCAATTGCGAGTACGACAAATCCAATTAGAAGAGGAAGGGCAACAAACCAACAATTTGGAAAGCCAAACCAATATGCTGCAATTGCTGTCGCAATGACTCCCAGAGCAGCACCAATGAGGAGAAATTTCCATAGACAACACCGGCCACAGAGGCCTATGAAAATCCCTATCGCGGCTGTAATTATTCCGGTAACAATAGCCAACGCCGTGCCGGAGAGGAAGCAGTGGGCGATGGCTGACAGGTAAGCACTGATTGGAATGGCAATAAGGAAAATGCCAGCGAGAACGCACCAAATGTTGCAACCTTTCGATGATGTATTTGGAACACAATTACCGTTCGCGTCCCGATGCTGGTTTGGAGGGCATTCGTCCCACTCACAATCACCATTCGCGTTCCGATGGTGTTCGGGAGGACAATCGTCCCATTCACAATCACCATTCGCGTTCCGATGGTGTTCGGGAGGACAATCGTCCCATTCACAATCACCGTTCGCGTTCCGATGGTGCTCGGGAGGACAATCGTCCCACTCACAATCACCATTCGCGTTCCGATGGTGCTCGGGTGGACAAGGAAAACAATTGTGAGTTACGATTACTGACAAGCTTTGATCGGGACAATCCAGGGATTTGAGCGTCACAGTTGTCGTACCGGTAGTAATAGAACCGGGTGTATAAGGATGCTCCACCTGCGGCAATGAAGTGGTGGCTGTGGTGCCATCTTGAAATGACCATTCGAACGTGACCGCGGCATTATTGGGGTTTGAAACCTGTGCTGAGAATAACCAGGTACAGGGATCCCCAGGCTTTTGGGATGCATTGAGAGGCCCGATCAATTGCGGACAACATGCACGAACAAAAAATGACTTGGTATCGGTCGGATCGCAAGAGGAGTCTATGCCAGGAATCTGGGCGGTGACACTGATGCTGTAGTCGCCGCTGCTTGGGAACTGAACTGTAACCAGGTTCCCACTGATTACATCGGTCCACGGGGAGCTCGTATCCGTGTTCGGTGAGCTTGTGCTGCGCTGGTATTGGCCTCCCGGCCCATCGAGCGTCCATGTATACAAAGTTGGTGTTACTGGGGCACAACCACCCGTCGTCGACACTGTCAGTACCCCAGAAAAGCTCGCCACTGTTGAACCGGGTGCACAACCGGTGACCGTTGGCGGATCTAGCTGCATGCGCGGGCAGCATGATGGACAAGGAGCTATAGTGACGGTGATGGATGCCGGTAGTGCTGGCGTCGGTGGGCAATTGGCAGGAAAAATGATTTGTAAGGTAGCTGTCCGCGAGAGGGAACTCACGGTATCTGCCGCATATTCAACGGTCTGGTCAGGTAAGGCACCATTACTCGTGACAAAGAAAGCAGTGGTTGATGGCTGAGTGCTGTAGGGAAAACCCCATTGGAGGACAATCCCCGTAGCTGGAACGCCATTGACCGATGCATGAAAGGTGACACTGCGTTTGCCGTTGACACACTGCCCAGGAGGGTCTGCTGTGATCGTCAAGGTCGGACAGTTGTCGCAAACAGGCAAAGAGATTGATGCACTTGTTTGGCTAGGTGTACCAAGACCGCAATAGGCTGTGACTGTTACCGTTGGTACTACTGTAGATCCACAATCACACTTGTCATTCGGAAGGTCGACCTTCCATGTGTTAATTCCACCAGAAGGGATGGGGACCGGCATCATTTGGTTGGTACAGTTGGAGCCAACATGCAGCGTCTCACATCCGGTGACAGTCCCCTCGACTGAAAAATGCGTAGGTGGATTACCGCCGACTCTCGTGATCTTGGTGATTGTGACAGCCATTGTTCATCTCCAGATTATCTTCGATTAGGTTGATAGCCTAAATGGATTTGGGCTTGTGAAACCCAAATCGTATGTAACCGGATCATATAACAGCTTATGGACAGTTTGGTCAACGATATAACATCACAAATCAAGAAGATATTTGTAGACCATAATACGAAATTCTAAGATCTCGATCATCCTACCCCCTTGATCAAATCTTCTTGCCCGATGATGATCCAATTGGTAAGTGAAAATCTATTCTCAATCCACCTTTTGGGTGATATTAGTATACAACTTCCATCGATAAATACAATTTCGGGATTATTTTCACAAGTAGCACCAATGGCAATTCCCCAGCAAAAAAAAACCTCCAACTGCATGGAGAAGGTTAAATTTGATGGTGGGCACCCGGTGCAGGGGATGGAATTATTTTTCCAGCTTGTGCAGGATCACTGTGCGCAATTCCTGTTGAACGTCATTCCACCCTTTCCCCGCGTCCACCACCGCCCACCGTTCCGGTTCGCGTTTCACCATCTCCTGGTACCCCCTTCTTACCCGCTGGTGGAACTCCAGGGTATATGCATCCAGGCGGTTCCATTCCTGGCTCTTGGACTTCCTGCCAATTCCAATTTCAACGTCTACATCTAATAGGACACGGTCAGGTCTGGCACCAGCCCGCCGGTGGCATACTTTACCAATGCGCGTACCTGTTCCAGGTCCTGCTGGTGCCCATAACCCTGGTAGGCGATGGTCGAATCGGCGTACCGGTCAGATAGCACGATCTCTCCCACTGCCAGCCTCGCTCTCACCACCTCTTCCACGAACTGGGCGCGCGCCGCCTGGTACAGCAGGGTTTCCGTCCGCGGGTGCATCTCGGTGTTCTTCAGGCTGTGCAGCACCTCACGGATCTGCTCACCGATCGAGGTGCCCCCCGGCTCGCGCGTCGGGAAGATCGTATACCCCTTCTCGCGCAGGAATTCCACCAGGTGGGGAACGTGCGATGTCTTACCGGAGCCTTCCGGGCCTTCCAATGTTATGAACATATCGTTTAATGGTTATCGAGGTCGGTCTTCGTTCAAAAGTCCATCGACTCTTCAAAATTGAGGATGCTTTTTAATGGTCCATGGTCTATTCCCGAAAGATCCTCACATGCCTTCTGGGTTCCTTGCCATATGAGTGACTGACCAGTTCTGCATCGCGCGCCAGCTCGTGCTGCAGCCGCCGCACTGTGGATGGGCCGGGTGGCAGGTCCACCCAGCGCTCCCCATTGAGCACTGCCGCAATGGCTGCCTGGGCTTGGTGTTTTACGTCATCCAACTCGCCCTGCGCGGGGATCACTTCAGACAGGTTGAACAGGTCGCTCAGGAACTGTTCCATCTGGCTGACCGTGTTGGCGCGCAGCACAAAGATCGGCATGCCGCGCTGCTCTGCCTGCATCACTGCCTGCTGGCGATCGCGGTAGTAGGAGCGCAGCGTCACCAATACATCGGCTTCACCCGCGTCCTTGACGAAGACCGCTGGCACGCCCATGCGTTTGGCTGCCTGGATCAACCGGTCACGCGCCACCCCAAACGGGTAGACCCGCACCGACTGGAGCGGGGTGCGGCGCGTCTCCACCGGGACTGACACAACGCTTTCCCCCGAGGAAAGGACGCGCGACCCCGCCGGCGCAGCGGTCAGACTCGAGCGCGCTGGTTGGCTCCGGGCGGATCGAATTCCGGCGCGGACCGGTGGTATTCCCATTTTCGATCCGGAATTCCGAATCGGGTTTTGACTTTGGGTTGGCCTTGGCTTTCTCGATGTGGATCTTGCCCTCGGAATCCCGGCTGCGGATTTCCGGCGGCAGCGGGTACCCCCGCAGCAGTGAATCCACCGATGCGGCAATATCCATGTGCACGGCGAACCGGTCGCGCTGCTGGATCTCCACCAGCACATCGAAGGTGGGCGGGGCGCGTCTTTCGAGCACGGTCTTCTGCGTGCCGCGCCGGCGCGCTTCTTCGTCCGACAGGGTCACCGCTTCGATGCCGCCGATCAGGTCGGAAAGCGTGGGGTTGAGCAGCAGGTTGTCGATCGTGCGCCCGTGGGCCGTTCCGATCAATTGAACGCCTCTCTCTGCAATGGTGCGGGCTGCGGCGGCTTCCAGTTCGCGCCCGATCTCATCGATCACGATCACTTCCGGGTTGTGGTTTTCAACCGCTTCGATCATCACCTCGTGCTGGAGCATGGGCTCGCGCACCTGCATGCGTCGAGCCTTGCCCACGGCTGGGTGCGGAACGTCTCCGTCCCCGCCGATCTCGTTGCTGGTATCCACCACGATCACCCGTTTGGACTCTGCCAGGATGCGGGCTGCCTCGCGCAGCAACGTGGTCTTTCCCACCCCCGGGCGCCCCAGGATGAGCAGGCTCTTGCCCGACTCGACGATGTCCTGGATGATGTCCACCGTCCCGTAAACGGCGCGGCCCACCCGGCAGGTGAGACCCACGATATGCCCGCGCCGGTTGCGTAGGCATGAAATGCGGTGCAGGGTGCGCTCGAGACCGGCGCGGTTGTCCGCGTCGAATTCGCCGATCCGCTCCACCACGTGGTCCAGTTCGGCGCGCGTGATTTCCTTGTTGATCAGGATGGTCTCTCCCTGGACGTAGCGCGCGGTTGGAACGCGCCCAAGGTCCAGGATGATCTCAAGCAGGTTATCGTAATCGTTGGCTTTATGCACGGCTTCGACGATGTTACCGGGCAGGATGCCGAGCAGCGCGTCGAGGTCATCGGTGATTCTGAGTTGCGTCATAATCTTGTTATATCACTTTCCTCTTGCACTCATCCCTCCCCTTCCGGGATGGATTCTTTCCTGTTTCAGAGATTCAGGGTTCATTTGTTTTTGCACCAGCCTGGAAAGGCTTTTCTTCGCCGTTCAAGACCCGTGCCACCGGTGCTATCGGCTTGACCAGGACTTTGTCCATGGCGGAAACTTTTTCCTCCACCAGCTGGAGTTTCGCCAGGCGTCTCACCATCACTGCCTGGCGCGGGCCGGGTTCGGCGCCCATATCTTCCAGTACGGTTTCTAGCCAGGCTTGGTAGGATCTCACACACACATATACCGGACGATCTCCCCAATTGACAAGACCTCCCAGCCGTTCGGGTCCGCACCCGGAATCTGGCGGGACGAGTGGTTGAACCCACACACCCGCAGGTCCGCTGTCTATGGCTGCATAGGCGTACAAAGTATCCTCAGGGCGGCAGACCAGTCCTGAAGGTTGCTTGGGCAGAGAGTCCACCGGTTGGAGCAGGGACGGGATGATCTGACCGTGCAGCGATTGGACAGCCGGCCAGTCGGTTTCCTCTACCTCTCGCCAGGTATTGTCTTTATCGGGCTGTTCCAGTTTCGGCAATTTCCAAACCCGCTGCCAGGCATACATGGCGAACCCCGCCTGGCGCAGGGACCGGAAGGATGGAGAATTTTCATCCACCTCGGCCAGCAGGTGGAAGGCGCCCCATTCCCCGGCTTGCATGGTCAGGTGATCCAGCAGGGGCAGGGTTAATCGGTTAATGTTCTCTGCAGGTGCCAGGAAGGTCAGCCTGGCGGAAGTCTCATTCGACTTCAAGATGACCTGCCCCATCAGCGAGTCCCCGTCTTCGGAAGCCACGCCAGTATATATATACCGGCGCGGATTCAAATAGGATAGCATGGCTCGTGCCCCCAGCGGACTGCCGTGCGTCAATATCCTCGCGCTGTATAACGGCAGGACGTCGCCGCGCGAGCGTGTCAGGAGGGGTAGATCCAGGATGTCTAGCGAGCGCACTGTCATTTTATTAAAGATATAAAATACTGGTGGAAACGGGCATCCCGCGTCAGTTCCGGGTGGAACGAGGTTGCCAGCAGTTTACCCTGCCTGGCAGCGATGATCCGCCCGTCGGGCAGCGCGGTGAGGACGCTGGCGCTGCCCTTTACCGCCTCGATGATCGGGGCGCGGATGAAGATCGCATGATAGGGTCCGCCTTCGCCCAGTTCGGGGATGTCCAGGTCGGCTTCGAACGAATTGACCTGGCGCCCAAAAGCATTCCGTTCCACGGTGATGTCCATGATGCCCAGCAGGGGTTGGCTGCGTCGGGCGTCCTTGGAAAGGAAGATGGCGCCTGCGCAGGTGCCCCACATGGCGTGGGTCTCGCCAAACTTGCGCAGCGGTTCCAGCAGATCGTAGTCCACGGCAAGTTTTCCGATCGTGGTCGATTCCCCGCCGGGAATGATGAGACCATCCAGCCCGGTCAGTTGGGCTGGCAATCGCACTTCCGTTGTTTCCACGCCCAGGCGTTTGAGCATGCCAATATGTTCGGCGAAATCCCCTTGAATCGCTAATACACCAATTTTCATAATTTCTTTGATCGGGGCACGAATACCATTATTCGGAAGGTGCCCCTGGTTAGGATGATCCGGTATTAAAAATGATACCCGGTTGAAAACGAGTTCCCCGGCGGGAGCTGCCTCCCGGCGCTTTGGGGAAATTGATTATTTTGAATGCCTTGCTACCAGCCTCGCCCGGCCATCTTCTCCACTTCCGGCATCTGGGACACATTGCGTCCGACCATCGCCTCGCCGAGATTCTTGCTGACTTCCGCCAGGATGGAGGCGTCGGTGTAATGAGTGACCGCCTTGACGATGGCTGCCGCACGCCGCGCCGGGTCGCCCGATTTGAAAATGCCCGATCCCACGAACACGCCGTCCACGCCCAGTTGCATCATCAACGCCGCGTCGGCTGGAGTTGCCACGCCGCCAGCCGCAAAGTTGACCACCGGCATCCGTCCCAGCGCCTTGGTCTCTTTCACCAGTTCATAGGGCGCGCCCAGGCTCTTGGCATAAGCCATTAATTCTTCATCTGCCATCGTGCTCAACCGGCGGATCTCGCCCAGCACCGCCCGCGCATGCCGCACGGCTTCCACCACGTCGCCGGTTCCGGCTTCGCCTTTTGTGCGGATCATGGCCGCGCCTTCGCCCACCCGCCGCAGCGCTTCGCCCAGGTTGCGGCATCCGCATACGAACGGCACCTTGAAGTTGTGCTTCAGGATGTGGTTCTCCTCATCCGCCGGGGTCAATACCTCCGACTCGTCGATGTAATCCACGCCGATCGCTTCCAGGATCTGTGCTTCCACGAAATGACCGATGCGGCATTTGGCCATCACCGGGATGGTGACCGTGTCGATGATCTTGAGGATCAGGTCCGGGTCCGACATGCGCGCCACGCCGCCCTGCGCACGGATATCCGCCGGCACCCGTTCCAGTGCCATCACGGCGCACGCGCCCGCATCTTCCGCGATCTTTGCATGTTCCGCGGTGACCACGTCCATGATGACCCCGCCCTTTAACATTTGTGCCAGGCCCTTTTTTACGGTAAATGTACCGGTTTGCTGTTCCATTGGAACTCTCCTTGATAAATGATGTGCCTTCAAATTTTACCACCGCTTCATATACAAACCGGCCCGGGCGGAGGGTCAGTTAACTGGTTTGATTCGAAACGATGAGTTTCCCGCCAACAATCTTTGCGCCTCACCGCCGTTATCCAAACCTCCAGCAGCCTCTGTAGCAGCCTGGGTTGAAAATAACGCTCCCGCGTTCCCGAAGCGTAGAATTTATTTTTTCCTGGGCGTTCTGTATTTATCTTCTCCCTTCCCATTGGGCGGAAGGCGGGATGAGGGGGATGGGGGATGGGTAACTCCACCTCTTGACAAATTCGTCAAACGGTATACAATTAGTACAATGATACAATTATACAATGAGACAATGATACAATAATGCCCATGAACCTCGAGATCGATTTCCGCTCCGGTATCCCCATTTACCTCCAGGTTGTCGAACGCATCAAGGAGCGCATCGCAGGCGGCCGGCTCAAACCCGGCACCCAGCTCCCCACCGTCCGTTCCCTGGCCCTCGACCTGCGCGTGAACTTCAACACGGTCGCCCGGGCATACCGCATCCTCGACGAGGTCGGCATGATCTCCACCCAGCAGGGACGCGGCACCTACGTGATGGAGGTTTCCCCGCCCGAGGTCTCCGAAAAGATCCGCCAGAAGGCATTATCAGCGCTCACCCGGCGCTACCTGGCAGATGCTAACCGGCTGGGCGCCTCGTCGGAAGAACTCGACCAAATTCTGAAAGAGCAGGTGACTTATTGGCAGCATAATGGACACCTGATGGACCCTGAAACTGACGTTGAATAAAAGGAGAATGACATGAGACCCAAAGAAGCTAAAGAAGTTAAAGACCTGAGCCTGCGTCCGCAGGGACGCCTGCAGCCCGACTTGCACATCCCCGGCGTGGCCATAGCCATTTTCGTCATCGTTATGCTTTTAAACGTCATCGGCACGATGTTGATGACCCAAAACGGCATTTCGAGCGATGCCGTAATTGGAACCTGGACGGTTTTATGGATCCTGGTGGGCGCTTTCCTGCTGTTCTCGCTCAAGATCGCCTCGCAGTGGGAGAAGGCCGTCGTCCTGCGCATGGGCAAGTTCCATAAACTGGCCGGACCCGGCTCCTTCTGGGTCTTCCCGATCGTCGACACCCTCGCCAACTGGATCGACCACCGCGTGATGGTCACGCCCTTCTCGGCCGAGAAGACCCTCACCAAGGATACCGTCCCCGTGGACGTGGATGCCGTGCTCTTCTGGGTGGTCTGGGATGCCGAAAAGGCCGCCCTCGAAGTAGCCGATTACCGCGCCGCCATCGCCTGGGCCGCCCAGACCGCCCTGCGCGAGATCATCGGGCAGAGCGTGCTGGCCGATATCCTGGTCGGGCGTGCCAAGATGGATGCCGACCTGCAGAAGATCATCGACGAGCGCACCACGCCCTGGGGCATCACCGTCCAGTCCGTGGAGATCCGCGACGTGATCATCCCGCCCGACCTGGAGAACGCCATGTCCCGCCAGGCGCAGGCTGAACGCGAGCGCCAGTCGCGCATCATCCTGGGCGAGTCCGAGGAGCAGATCGCGGCCTCCTTCGCCGAGGCCTCCAAAGCCTACATCCACAACCCCACCGCCCTGCACCTGCGCGCCATGAACATGCTCTTCGAAGGCCTCAAGGAAAAAGGCGCCCTCGTCATCGTCCCCAGCTCCGCCATCGACACCATGAACCTGGGCGGCCTGAGCGGCATGGTCTCGCTGGCACAGCAGAACCTGCCAAAAGAAAAAGAGTAACCCTTACGCTGACGGGACGGCAATCCATCGCCGTCCCCCATCCTTATAAAGGAAATTTATTCATGAGAAAGAATAGCCCTTCTACCCTTTTGACCCTTGTACTGGTTGTAACGATATTCCTTACCGGCTGCCAGGCTGCCAAACCGGCCTCGTTATCGGATGACCAGGTTGTGCAGGCCATCGATAACATTCTGAAGGCAATCAACTCTGCGGACTATTTAGGCTTCTCGAAGGATTTCAGCTCTGATCTGAAGACCGCCATCCCCGAGGAAGAATTCATTGGTCTTGTGGTCGTACTCCAAAAGGCCAGCGGAAAGTATGTCTCATGCCCCGCCGCGGCTCCGGAAATATCGAACAGCGAGGGTTTTGCGGTGTACCGCCTGAACTGCAAGTTTGACCTGGAAAATGTCATCGTTCAGCTTACCTACAAGATCGGCGGTGACCAGGTCGAAGGCCTGTTCTTCGACTCGACCAACCTCCGCAAGGTCAAATAACATCGCCTCCTGATTGTTTCACGTGGAACGTTCCCTTCGCGCACCCCTTTTGAGCCCAAAGACCATCCTTCCGGTCAGGGTGAGACTGGACTAACGGCAGGGAGTCCGCACAAGAAGGTGGCGTAAACTATGGGTGGCAGATAATTTTATATTGGCCCAATTGGTGAAACCTGCCGCCTGCATCAATAACAAGGAGAATTATTATGGAAACCATCAAGCAGTACCTGCCTTTCCTGATCCCGATCATCGTGATCGAACTGGCCCTCATGATCACCGCCCTGGTGGACCTGGTCCGCCGGGAAAAGACCCGCGGCCCCAAGTGGATGTGGGCGCTGATCATCGTGTTCACCAACTTCATCGGTCCCATCGTCTATTTCATCATCGGGCGCAAGGAAGAATAGGAGCCGGCCGTGAGCAGCGTTCATGTTGAAGGTCTAACCAAGCATTACGGCGCGGTCCACGCCCTCGACGGGCTGGACCTGGACGTGGCGGCTGGAACCGTGTACGGTTTCCTCGGCCCCAACGGCGCCGGCAAGACCACCACCCTGCGCATCCTCACCGGGCTGGCGCGCCCCACCGCGGGCAAGGCCCAGGTGGCGGGTGTGGACGTCCTGCGCGACGGGCAGCAGCTCTCGCGCCACATCGGGCACCTCCCCGAGGAACCCGCCTTCTACCCCTGGATGAACCCGCGCGAGTTCCTCGATTACCTCGGGCGGCTCTACAACCTGCCGGCTCCCGAGCGCCGCGCCCGCACGAAGGAACTGCTCGGCCTCGTCCACATGGAAGAGGTCTCCAAACGCCGCATCGGCGGGTTTTCGCGCGGCATGCGCCAGCGCCTCGGCGTGGCAGCCGCCCTCATCCATCACCCCGAGGTGCTCTTCCTCGACGAACCCGCCAGCGCCCTCGACCCCGCCGGGCGCAAGGAAGTGCTCGAGCTCATCGAGAACCTGCGCGGCCAGGCCACGGTCGTCATGTCCACCCACATCCTGGCAGACGTGGAACGCGTCTGCGACGTGGTGGGGATCATCGCCCGGGGCAGGATGCTGGTCCAGTCGCCGCGCGAGCAGCTGCTGGAGAAATACGCCGTCCCGGCCTTCGAGGTCGAAGCGGACGACCATGCCGCCCTGGCGAAATGGGGCGAAGACCTGAAGAAGATCCCCTGGGTCACCGCGGTCACCGCCCAGAACGGCACCCTGCGCATCACGGTCCGGGAAGTGCAGGCTGCCAAGCAGGCCCTGCTCACCATGGCGGTCTCGGCCGGGCTGATTTTGAATCGATACGAAGAGATCCGGCCTTCGCTTGAAGACGTCTTCCTGCAGCTGGTCGGTCCGGAGAGTGGATCATGAACTTCATCACCGTTTTTCGCAAGGAAATGACCGAGAACTGGCGCACCAACCGCTTCCTCATCATCACCGCCGTGTTCGTCGCGTTCGGGCTGACCTCCCCGCTGATGGCCAAGTTCCTGCCCGACCTGCTCAAGGCCCTCCCCGGGGTCCCGGCCGGGATCCTGGACGCGATCCCCAAGCCCACCGTGGTGGACGCGGTCACCCAGTACGTCAAGAACATGAGCCAGTTCGGCATTTTGCTGGCGCTGCTGATGACCATGGGCCTGGTGGTGCAGGAGAAGGAACGCGGCACCGCGGCCTTCTTCCTCACCCGCCCGGTCTCGCGCACCACCTTCCTGCTGGCCAAGTTCGCCTCCATGGCGCTGACCTTCGTTGCCAGCGTCGACCATCGCCGCCCTCGGCTGCTGGTACTACACATACTGTGCTGTTCGAGCCGCTCGCCTGGGGACCCTTCCTGGCCATGAACGGGCTGATGCTCGTCATCTACCTGGTCTACATGGCGCTGGCACTGCTGGGCAGCACCCTCGCCCGCAGCCAGGGGGTGGCCGTGGGACTGGCGTTCGTGTCGCTGATCATCATCAGCGGGATCGCCGCCATCCCCACCATCGGCGATTACCTGCCCGGGCGCCTGTTCGCCTGGGGCGCCTCGCTGGTGATGGGCGGGAGCATCTCCGCCTGGCCGGCGCTGTGGATCAGCCTGGGCATCGTGGCTGCCGCGCTGATCACCGCCTGCCTCGTCTTTCGCCGCCAGGAAGTGTAAGCAAATAGTTTCACTCCCGGCTCCCAGCGCCGTCCCCGGCGCTGGTTATTGGCGCTGGATATCAGGTGGCGGGGACGCCCCCTGAAGCGGGGGAAAAAAACCTCGTGCTCCCAGCGCAGTCCCCGGCGCTGGATATCAGGTGGCGACCCCAACGGGGTGCTTCCCCTCGGTACCCTTCGGGGACAATGTCGCGAGGACGCCCCCTGAAGCAGGGACACCAAAAACTGAAACAGGGGGGAAAAAGTTTCACGTGAAACGTAACAATCCGAGTTTGTTCCAACCAGGGAGTCCACAAGACTCCCTGTGTTTTGTGCTGAGGCGGCCACACGCCGCCGTCTGCCACACCGACGATATGAGTCGTCGGTGTCATTCCCATAAAAGTAAATCAGAACATTAGTTCTAACTTCCTTAATCCGAAAAAGGGATCCCACTCACGGCAACCTCAAACACACCGCGTGATCCAGGCTCCCGTCGAAATAGATCTTCCCCACCACCTGCACCTCCCACTGCCCCGCATCCGCAGGGCTGACCCGGCTGATGTACGCGCCCGTCCCCTCGTACCCGCCCGCAGACATGAGCGCCCCGGCCGGACAGGTGAGCGTAACGGTCACCGAATCCGCCGCCTGCACGTAATCGGTCTGGTCACGCGCCAGGGTGCTGGTGAGCGTGCTGTTCGACAGGCACAGGACGTAGACGCGGATGGTCTGGTCGGCGCCCGTGTTGTGCGCCATCACCGACCAGGCGTTGTTGGGAGCCACCGAGTCCCCGATGGGGGTGCTGATGTAAACGTCGAGGCTGGCGGTATCGAAGGAGTAGCCGCCGCCGGTGACGATCTCCCCTTTTTCACAGCGGGCCATCGGTCCGCCGCTGACGAGCTCGTCGGCATGGATCGCCCGCACGGTTCCCGTATCGCCGCGCAGACAGGTCGCGTAGACCGTCAGCGGGAGCTCCGAGGCGGAGGTGTTGAGAGCGCTTACCAGCCAGCCGCCCGGGTCGGGCATGGTCTTGGTGATCCGGATCCCGGGCGCGGAGGCGAACCCGCCGCCCAGCGCCTGGGTGCCGCCCGGACAGGATGCGACGATGGCGGCGCTCTGCCCCGCCGGGATGGTGGTCTGATCGCTTACCTGCTCCAGCGCAGCGGGCTCGGGCTGGAGAAAGGCGGTGGTGGCAGTTGGCGGCACGGAGCCTTTGGACCCCGGGGTGGCCCCGCCCGAAGAGGTGGTGGGCGCGGCGCCGGCGGAAGGGACGGACGAGCCGAGGTTGCAGGCGAGGGTGACCAGTACCAGGAGAAAGGATACGAAGGGAAACACGGCTTTTTTGTGGGGGTTCATGCTTGCCTCTGTAAAAAAGATTTTGAATGCTGAGTAAATTTTACAGCATCTTCACGATTTTGAATCGGGCGGTGGCCCTGGTTTCCAAACGCCAGACCCTTATATCTATTAGAACTCATTTTGTATCGGTTTACAAAACATCAAAAATATTGTATAATGTAAACCGACAAATGAAATGGAGGATAAAATGAATATTGGAGAGCGACTGAAGGGCGCTCGTCTGCGAGCTGGTTTGAATTTGCGTGACCTCGCCAGGCAGGCAGGGATAAGCGCACAGGCGGTCTCAAAATATGAACGAGGATTGGATATCCCCGGTTCATCTGTTTTGATTTCGGCTCTCGCAGGCATTAAAAGTCCGGGTGGAATACCTGATGCGCCCGGTCAACATTACCCTTTCCCAGCCCAATTTCAGGAGGCGGGCGGGGCTGAGTAAAAAGATCAGCTTACTATTAAATCTCAAGTTCAGGATTGGTTGGAACGTTATCTTAGTATAGAAGCAATTGTTTCCAGCCAGAATGAATTTAAAATGCCGGATATCAAACGGCAAGTAGTAACCTTCGATGATGTGGAGAAAATTGCACTTGACCTACGCCAAGCATGGAATCTCGGTATAGATCCGATTGATGACCTGGTTGAAATGCTGGAATGTCATGGAATTAAAGTTGGGATTGTGCCAGGAGCCGATGATTTTGACGCGCTGACCTTGTACGCCAACGAAACCATGCCGATCATCGTTGTCAAGGATGGGGTACCCGGCGATCGTCAGCGGTTCAGCATTGCCCACGAACTTGGGCACATCATCCTTGAAATCTACCTAGATTGGAAGGATGACCAGGTTGAGAAAGCTTCCTACCGGTTTGCGGGTGCGTTCCTGACCCCAAAACCTGCCGTTATTCAGGAATTGGGGGAGAAACGTCAGAAATTGGATCTTTACGAACTTCACCTCCTCAAGCACAAGTATGGCATGAGCATGCAGGCTTGGATACACCGCGCACAAGACCTGGGTATTATCCCTGGTACAGTTGCGGTCGGGATGTATAAACGTTTCCGGGCCAATAATTGGCATCGCGTAGAACCCGGTGACCCCTACCCTCCAGAGAAACTTAATCGGCTGGAAAGGTTGGTCTTGCGCGCGATGGTGGAAGATGTAATTTCAAGAATCCCGGGCGTCCGAATTACTCGGCACCCCCCTGACTGATTTTTGGAGGCAGGCTAGCGCACAACATGAAGGTTTCCCACTCCCGGCTTATCGTTGACACGAATATTTTTATTGATCTGCAGCGCGGTGGCATCATCAGGCAGTTCTTTGCCTTGCCGTATGAGTTCGTGTCCCCGGATGTCATTATTGCCGAACTGGGTGAACCGGATGGAACAGAGCTGGAAGGATTGGGTCTTGTCAGGGCTGAATTTAGCAGCGAGCAGGTGCTGGAGGTGGAATTTTTATGGGATCACAATCAACAAATAGCCGCAAATGACATCTTCGCGCTAGTGCTTGCCTCCCATAATGGACTCCCGCTTTTGACTGGTGACCACAGTCTGCGCATTCTGGCAGGAAAGCATTCCGTTATTGTGCATGGACTTCTCTGGGTATTGGACGAAATTGTCAAACACAATATTTTAACCAAGGGGCAGGCGGCCAAAGCCTTGCGCCAGCTGCTGGAGAATGGCGGCCGTCTGCCTCCTGCTGAGTGTGCCCAACGCTTTCGGATTTGGGAAGGAAAATAAGCCTCATTTGTTGTGCGAAAATCGCCAATTCATTATAAAAAAAACCCTGGATCATAATCCCAAAGGGTCCTTTCTTGTTTTGAAACATTTAGTTTGTGGCGTGCGGAGTGACCCCTGAAGTATCCAGAATACCTTTCTGCAAGGCGAGATCGGTAATTTTGCTGTAGTGAAGAGGCTTGCCCCTTCCTTGAGGAGTTCATAGGCGGCATCTTTGAATTGCATGGATCAACTCCTTGCACGAAATTTAGTTGTCACTTGCACAACTTAATTATTGCTCCTCATCCATATTTGTTTCTTCGTCTTGGATCTCTTTTTGCACGCTCGAATTCAACTGATTCGTTTGGGAAAAAAGAGTCAAGCCGATCTTCATAACTCGACAGGACAAGTTCAACAACGCTTTCACCAACAAATCCAGGTTCATCTTTTTGCGATATATTCGAATAAAAAACCAATTCAGCACATACAATGAGGTAATTTTCCAACTCTCCCCGAGTCGTAACAACCTCAGGTTTGTCCAAACCTGGTACATCTATAAGAGTAATTGTAATTGTTTCGTCATTCCATTTAGCCGCTTCCATTACCTTTTGAACGGAGCATGTTCAGCTAGAGAATATGCGAACTCAAAATCATCAATATCCTTCAGATCATAAATTGCCTGTAAGAGTTTTTCGATATATGGAAAATCGGTCCTGTCCTTAAATTGTTCAATGGGAAATTCCCTTGCTACAAGAATGTCCTGAGAAGATAGGTAATTTCCCTTTGCGAAAATTTCTCGGACCTGATCTCTTTCGTCATAAAATTCGTTTTCTTCAGGATTTGCACTACCGAGTAGAAATTTCTCTGTACAAGCAGTAATAATTGCTCGGGTGCTTTCATGAATGTGGGCAATACATTCCATAATTTCTTTAATTTTCCCATCAAAAGAATCTTGATTTTACTAAAGTTGATATTCCCATTGGAATGAGCAATATCGTTTCTTTCATCGACAATTGCTTTTAATCTCTTAATCGTTTCTCTATTACAACCAATTGACACGAATAACCCACAAATACTTCGTTCCTTTTCTTTGGCAAGTGAAAAAGGATCAAAGTGTGGAGCCGGAATACTGTTCTTAATTGCTTCTTTATGTTTTTCTTAGTAATTGTCAATTGCAGATTCAGCATAACCAGTAAAAATCAATAATTTCCTAATTTCCTCCGGGCTGTTCAGGTATATCTTCGCTAATTGAAAATAGATCAGACACATAAAAAGCATATGATAGGCAAAATATGCAAATTGATATTTTTCTTTTTCATAATTAACAGAAAAAGCATCCCATAAGAATGAAACATACTCAATCCCCAGCTTGAGTCTTAGATACCAAACAGGAAGATAATCGAATAATTTTTGGGCATCTTCAATCATCTATCACTCCTCCCATACCCTCTCAATAACCTTCTGGATTTTCTCCTCATATAAAGAGTATCAACTCCCATCGCCTTTTCGACGATAAGACGCTCACGCTCTATGCGTGCGACGATTTCGAGTTGGATAT
>CAWIYA010000003.1:0-283959 GCA_963840265.1 uncultured Chloroflexia bacterium
AGAATGGTTAAAATCCATGCAAGGTATTCGTTCCTGTGTGATTACTTACTAAAGTGACTTTATTCGTACTCCTTTCCATCCTTCCCTTCAGATCGAGGGAAAACCGGCACAGGTTGTTTGTTTTGTAAAAATTAACCCGAGTAGAATGAGTCTGCCCCTGTGCCATAAGTTGCTAATGAAGAACCACTCCTTCTTTAAAAATGAGGTTTCAGTAGGTTGTTTGTTCCTCTTTTTTCCCGAAAACAAACAACCCCTATCCTTATGCCTCGTGTCAATAGAAAACACATATAAATATTTTCTTCTTCATCCCTTTGCGGTTAATCATTTTTCCTATCCCTTCGCGTCTTCGTGCCTCGGTGCTTTCGTGGTTAACCATTTTTTTCTTTCGTGTCCTGGTGCCTTGGTGGTCAGCTCCTATTTCTACCAAAAATAATTGTTCCTCGGGATCAATACACAAATCAATTAATGCAAAAACCACGCCGAGCCACTATATAATGAAGACACTCACGTTGCAAATTGGCTGTTTTTCAGATCCTTCCCTTCAGATCGAGGGAAAACCGGCACAGGTTGTTTGTTTTGTAAAAATTAACCCGAGTAGAATGAGTCTGCTCCTGTTGCATATGATTATAATGAAGAACCACTCCTTCTTAAAACCAGGATTCAGGAGAGGTTGTTTGTTCCTCTTTTTTCCCGAAAACAAACAACCCCTATCCTTATGCCTCGTGTCAATAGAAAACACATATAAATATTTTCTTCGTGTCCTTGTGCCTTTGTGGTTAATCATTTTTCCTATCCCTTCGCGTCTTCGTGCCTCGGTGCTTTCGTGGTTAACCATTTTTTTCTTTCGTGTCCTGGTGCCTTGGTGGTCAGCTCCTATTTCTACCAAAAATAATTGTTCCTCGGGATCAATACACATATCAATTAATTCAAAAACCACGCCGAGCCACTATATAATGAAGACACTCACCTTGCAAAATGGCTATTTTTCGGAAAATAATTGTTCCTCTTTGCCTCACCCTCAGTGCGTGCGCGTCGAGACTGGTTATCGGGTTGCGCTATAATGATGGTGAACTAAAACTATTCAACAGGTGGAATCATGATCCGCATCAAACGAGTCTACGACCCCATTTCCCCCGAAGACGGTCACCGCTTCCTGGTGGATCGCCTTTGGCCGCGCGGGATAAAGAAGGAAAAATTAGCCTTGCATGCCTGGCTGAAGGAAGTCGCACCCAGCGATACTCTGCGCCACTGGTATGCCCACGATCCCGCCAAGTGGGACGAGTTTTGCCGCAGGTATTTTACCGAACTGGATGGCGTCCCGGATATCTGGCATGTGATCCTGGACGCAGCCAATAAGGATCAGGTCACCCTTCTCTTTAGTTCGAAGGAATTAAAGCTCAACAATGCCGTAGCCCTGAAGCGTTATTTGGAAAAGCACCGCTGAACCACCCTGCCTTTCAAATGAGATCGCTTGGTTGGCAAACGATGACAGGAACCCGCGCAGACGCACTGGCTGCAAAATTGGAAAAGGGTCGCCTGAAGACCCTGGAAATATTTGCCGCCCTCACGCCCCGAACAATGGGAGCAATCGCTGTATTCCGACCCCCCCTGGCCGGTTCGCAGCCTCCTGGCGCATTTCGTTTCCGCTGAAGATCAGCTCCTTGCCCTGGCTCAGGATGTTGCCGGGGGTGGCCCAGGCGCCCCGCTGGGTTTTGATTACGACCGCTTTAATGCCTCCGAACAAACCCGGCTCGAAGGCTTGCCGGTGGCGGAGTTGATACAGTTGCTGGACGTGGCGCGGCGGGAGACCATCGCCTGGGCGCGCACCCTGGACGTGGAGCGCCTGGAAAAGATCGGGCAGCATCCCGCCCTGGGGCAGGTGAGTGTCGAGACCATGCTCCTCTCCATGTATGGGCACCAGCTGCTTCACATGCGCGATCTTTCAAGGGTATTGACGAGTGTTGTATAATTGCGCTTATTAGGATTTTCACAATCTTAATGCAAAAGTTTATATCACAGGAGAATGTTTCATGAAAATTGTTGTCTGCATCAAGCAGGTGCCCGACTCCACCGCCAAAATGAGCGTGGAGGGGGGCAAAATATCCTGGGGTGACGCTCCCCTGATTATGAACCCCTGGGACGAATATGCCGTGGAGGCCGCTCTCCAGCAAAAGGAAGCCCTCGGCGGAACCGTTACGGCCATTTCCATCGGTGACGAAAGCACCAGGGAAGCCCTCAAGCGTGCCCTCGCCATGGGAGCCGATGACGCAATCCTGGTCTCCGACCCCTCCCTGGGTTACCTGGATACCCAGGCCACCGCCCAGGTCCTGGCCGCGGCTGTCAAAAAGGTCGGCGCTGTGGATATGGCTTTCTTTGGACGCCAGGCCATCGACGCAGACGCCGGGCTGGTTCCCGTTCAGACCGCCCGCCTCTTGGGCTGGCCTGCGCTCACCCTGGCTTCGGTCATCAAGGTCGATGCGGGCAGCGCCCGTGTCGAACGCGGCATCGAGGAAGGTCGGCAGATCGTAACCGCTAAACTGCCGGCTGTCTTCAGCCTAACCAAGGATTTTGGGGAACCGCGCTATCCCTCCTTCATGGGCATCCGCAAGGCCGCCCGCGCCGAGATCCCCTCTTGGAATCTGGCTGCGCTGGGCATCCCCGTTCCGGCTTCCGTCATCGCCTGGACGGAGATCATCACCCCGCCCGTCCGCGAGGTCGTCTGCGAGTTCATCACCGGTGGCAGTCCCGAAGAGATCGCTGAAACGCTGGCCACGAAGATCCTGGCGGAGAAAGTCCTATGAACACTTTTGTATTTATCGATCATTTCAAAGGCAATGCCCTTCCCGCTTCCTGGGAGGCTGTCGGTGTTGGCAAGACGCTGGGCACTGTCACCGCCCTCATCTTTGGCTCCGGTGTCGAAGCGCTGGCGAAGACTGCCTTCGAGTTCGGTGCCGATGAGGTCCTCCTGGCGGATGATCCCTCCCTTGCGGATTACCGCGCCGAGGCGTTTGCTGCCACGTTGAGCAAGCTCGCTGCAGAACGCACCCCCGACCTGCTCCTGTTCCCCACCACCACCCGCGGCCGTGAGCTGGCCGGCATGGTCGCCATTGACCTGAAGACCGGTGTCATGGTCGATGTGACCGCCCTCGAGGCTGCCGGGGATAAGATCACGGTCACCCGCCCCATCTACGCCGGGAAGCTGCTCACCAAGGAAACCTGCTCGTCCAAGCCGCAGATCATCACCCTGCGCGGGCGCGCTTTCCCCAAACCCCCGCAGCAGGCTGGGAAATCCGGCACCCTTACAAAGGTTCCCGCTGTTTCTGGCGAGTTCCCCACCAAGGTGGAGGGGTACACCACCAGCGAAAGCGGCGTCAGCCTGGCGGATGCGAACGTGATCGTCTCCGGCGGGCGCGGCACCTCGAACAATCCCGCCCTTACTCCTCCCGCTGGTTTGGATGAGAAAGCGGCCGAGATCTGGCGCGCCCAGCAGGGCTTCGCCCTGGTCAATGACCTGGCTGCCTCCCTGGGGGCTGCCGTTGGCGCCTCGCGTGCTGCCGTGGATGGCGGATACATCCCCTACGCTCACCAGGTTGGTCAGACCGGCAAGGTTGTCTCCCCGGATGTTTATATCGCCCTGGGTATTTCCGGCGCCATCCAGCACCTGGCTGGCATGCGCACCAGCAAGCTGATCGTCGCCATCAATAAAGACCCCGAGGCCCCCATCTTCAAGCTGGCACGCTACGGCGTGGTCGGTGATCTCTTCCAGATCGTCCCTGCCCTGACGGCGGCCTTCAAAAAGAAAATGGGCAAATAACTCTCTCGCTCATCAATCGAGCCCCTTTCCAGTCTGGAAAGGGGCTCTGCGCACCCTCCGTTTGGGGGATGTTTTTCCGAAATTCGCCGCTGCCTATTGACTCTGAATTCCAATTCTGGTATTCTAATTATACCGACCGGTCGGTAGACAAATGAATCGTGACCTGATTCTGGAAGCCTCGGCTCAGATTATTCGACAAAAAGGCTATCATGCTGCGTCGATGCAGGATATTGCCGAAGCAGTCAACCTGCAAAAAGCCAGCCTTTACCACCATTTTTCAAGCAAACAGGAGATCCTGCTTGCCCTGCTCGACCAGGCCCTCGACCTGCTGATCGAGCGCGTTTCAGCGGTCGTCGCCCGGGACCTCCCCGCTGACGAAAAATTGTCCCTGGCAATGCGTGAATACCTGGGATGCCTGGATGAGCACGCTGCCCTGGCCTCCGTCCTGCTGCTCGAACACCGCTCACTCAACCCGGAATACCATGAGCGCCACATCCCGCGCCGCGACCGTTTCGAACAGTTGTGGCGCACGCTGATTCAGGAGGGCATGGATAGCGGCGTATTCCACCCTGCAGATCCATCCATGACTGCCCGCGCCCTGCTGGGTGTGATGAACTGGACCATCACCTGGTACCGGCCCGACGGTCGCTATTCCAGCGGGCAGATTTCTGACCAGTTTGCCGCCCTGTTCCTGGACGGGCTGCGAGGTCGATAAAACGATCCGCTCGTTGAGCGCCATTGTCGAATAAACGAATCGTTTAAATAATAAATATTTATATTGCAGCCAATTCCGGAGCGCCTGACTTTTATGGGCAGTGTCACTTAAAGAGATAAAAGAACCATATCCAAGGAAAGTCGCCAACCTGATTCAGTCGTGATGTAATCTATATCAAAAGGAGGAGCCATGTATTCTTTCGAACCAACAGAAGAACAAAAAATGCTGATCGATGCTGTCAGCCGCTACGCCATCAGCGACTTGCGAAAAGCGGCTCATGATGCCGAGGAGAATAAAGATCTCCCACCCAAGCTGGTCAGTAAAGGTTGGGAACTGGGTGTCCTGCAGGCATCCATCCCCGAGGCCTACGGCGGATTTGGTGAACGCTCTGCGGTGACGGGCGCGCTGGCAGCCGAGGAACTGGCTTGCGGCGACCTGGCAGGTGCGTTCGCGGTGGGGACACCCGGTCTTTTCGCCCTGCCCATCCTGCTGGCTGGCAGTGAGGAGCAGAAAAAGCAATACCTGCCCGCGGTCATTGAATCAGATTGGAAACCCTACACTGCCGCATTGATCGAGCCGACCTTCGACTTTGATCCAAACGATTTGAAAACAACGGCAAAACTTGAAGGCAGCGATTATATCTTGTCGGGTCTGAAGACTTTTGTCCCATATGCCGACAAGGCCGAGGCGATGGTCGTATACGCCCGGTTGGAGAAAGAGACAAAAGCGTTCATCGTTCCCAAAAATGCAGCAGGAGTGAAGGTGGCGGATGAGCGGGAGAAGTTCATGGGGTTGAACGCCATCCCGTTATTCAAGGTTACGCTTGAAGGGGTGAAGGTGCCCCAGGCGAACCTCCTTCCCGGGAATTTTGCCTCCATCCTGGATGCCGGTCGTGTAGCGGTTGCTGCCATGGCAGTTGGGGTGGCCAAGGCGGCCTTTGAATATTCCCGTGACTATGCCAAGGATCGCGATGTATTTGGAGTAAAGGTGGCACAGAAACAGTCCATTGCTTTTATGCTGGCGGAGATGGTCACCGAGATCGAAGCCATCCGCCTGCTGGTATGGGAAGCCGGTTGGGCGCTCGACACGAAAAAGGAGGACGCCAGCCAGAAGGCCTACCTGGCCGTGACCGGCGCGATCGATATGGCGATGATGGTCACTGACCGCGCTGTGCAGATCCTGGGCGGTCACGGGTACATCCGCGAGCACCCGGTGGAACTGTGGATGCGCAACGGGCGCGGCTTCACCACCTTTACCGGGCTGGCCATGGTATAGCGCCAAAGGAGGATTGCGATGATTGACTTTGAAATTCCCGAAAAGATAGCCGGTACCCGCCTGGTCGTCGAGACCGTGGCAGTCAACATGATGCGCCCATTCTCGCGCTATTTTGACGAACACGAGCACGAGATTCCATGGGATTACATCAATTTCATGCACACCGCCACCAAGGCGATGGGAGGCGCATCCATGGCACCGGGCGATGGCAAGAAAGAAGGTCCTCGGTTTGGATTCCAGCGCCTGGCTGTGATGGTGGAAATGCTTTCCTGGGGTGATGCCGGAATTTACCTGGATACGCCAGGGGGGATGCTGGGCTCAGCAGCTGTCTCAGCCACCGGTTCTCCCGAACAAAAGGAGAGATTCTTAAAGCGCTTCAGGGGTGAGACTCCTGTCTTCGATGCCATGTGCATGACCGAACCGCAGTGCGGGTCCGATACATCTGCCATCCGTACCACCGCAGTGCTCGACAAGCAAAAAAATGAGTGGGTGTTGAATGGTGAGAAGATCTTCGTAACCGCCGGTCATAAAGCCATGCTCGACTCGGAGGGCTTTATCGTGGTTTGGGCAACGATCGATTCCTCTGCCGGACGCGCCGGGATGCGCCCATTCGTTGTGGAAGCCAAAACAGGGGGTTGCCAGGTGACGAAGATGGAGCATAAACTGGGTATCCGTGCCAGCGACACCGTTTCCATCGTGCTCCAGGATTGCCGCATCCCGTTCGAGAACATCCTCGGCAGCCCGGAAGTCGTGACCACCGAGAAAGCCACCACTGGGTTTAAAGGTGCCATGGCAACCTTCGATGCGACCCGGCCCATCGTGGCTGCCCAGGCAATCGGCCTGGCGCGCGCCACGCTGGAGATGCTCAAAGAGATGCTCGCCGAGCGGGGAGTCACGATCCGATATGGATTGCCGCGCCAAAAATTGAGCTCCGTGGAAAAAGACGTGATCGAAATGGAGATCCAGCTTCGATCTGCCTGGTGGCTGGTGCTCAAGGCGGTCTGGATGATGGACAATGGCAAACCCAACTCGCTGGAGTCTTCCATGTCCAAGGTGCGCGCCGGAGACGTTGTAAACAAGATCACCCAAAAGGCCGTGGAGATCATGGGTCCCGCTTGGTTACAGCCGCGAATATCTTTTGGAGAAATGGTTCCGGGACGCCAAGATCAGCGATATCTACGAAGGCACCGGTCAGATCAACCGGCTGGTTGTAGCCCGACAGATTTTGGGTTACCGCTCGAGTGAGTTGAGATAAATTTTCCTTCACCCCCGGTCTTCTCTTTAGATTGAGAGAGCCGGGGATGACGGCAGTTTGGAGGAAAAATGACCTACAAAATTCATTCTGTTGTGGTTGTGGGGGCAGGGACAATGGGCGCCGCGCTCGCCGCGCAGTTAGCCAATATCGGGGTGCCTGTAACGCTGCTGGATATTGTTCCGGACAAACTCAAACCCGAAGAAGAAGCGGCGAAACTTTCCTTGAAGGACAAGGCAGTTCGCAACCGCATTGTAAACGAGGGCTGGGACCGCTGCATCAAGGCCCGCCCTGCCAACCTGATGTCGTCCGAGCTAGCGACGTTCGTTAAACTTGGCAACCTTGAAGACGATTTCGACTCGATCGCGAAAGCTGACTGGATCGTGGAAGCCATCGTCGAGAACCTGAAGATCAAGCAGCACCTGATGACACGCGTGGATGCCGCCCGCAAGTCGGAGGCGATCATTTCAACCAACACTTCTGGTATCCCGATCAAGGCTATTGCCGAAGGACGCTCGCAGGGTTTCAAAAAGCATTTCCTGGGTACACACTTTTTTAACCCGCCGCGCTATTTGAAGCTGCTGGAGATCATCCCAACCACTGATACCCTGCCCGCAGTGACAAAATTCATGTCCTGGTTTGGGGAGTTCAGGCTGGGCAAAGGGATCGTGCTGTGCAAGGATTCACCCAACTTCATCGGCAACCGGGTTGCCTTTGGGACGGGCGCATTCGCCTTGAATTACATCCTCGAAAATGGCTACACCGTGGATGAGGTGGATTCTCTCACCGGTCCCTTGATGGGTCATCCCAAAACGGCTACTTTCCGGTTGATCGATTTGGTCGGCGTGGATGTATGGGAACATGTGGGGACAAACCTGAAGGAACTTATCGCCTACGACAAATTTGCCATGCCGTCATTGACTGCTGAAAAGCCTGCCAAACTCGTGCACACCTTGATCGGGCGTGGATGGCTTGGTAACAAGACCAAAGTAGGCTTCTACAAGGAAGTCCGAACCGATGAAGGGAAGAAGGAATTCTGGTCCCTAAACCTGAAAACACTGGAACATGCCGCACCGTCCAAGCCGCGCTTCGAATCGGTGGGGAAGGCAAAGGATATTGATGGATTGGGTGAACGCTTAAAGGTGATCCTGGGCGAGAAAGACCGTGCTGCTATATTGATTAAAGATCTTACCTACCAGGGTTTCCAATATGCTTCTGTCATCATCCCGGAAGTCGCCGACACACCCAAACCCGTGGATGATGCCGTCCGTTGGGGATTCATGCACGAGGCCGGTCCATTCGAAATCTGGGATATGCTGGGCGTCAGGGAAACTGCTAAGCAAATGAAAGCTGCAGGATTTACCCCTGCCGGCTGGGTGGCAAAAATGCTCAAGGCTGGGTGCGAATCGTTTTACAAGTACAAGGGCAGCAATAAGGTGGGCGTTTACGATGTGGCCCGGGAAAAATATGTCAGCATACCGAAGACACCTGGAATAATCGTACTTGGTGAATTGAGGAAAGCCAAAAAGGTTATCAGCTCCAATCCGGGTGCATCCCTTTATGACATTGGAGATGGGGTGGCCCTGGTGGAATTTCACACCAAGATGAACGCCCTCGACGATGAGATCTTTATCATCCTCGAAGAAGCACTGGATCGTGCCGAAAAGGAGTTTGATGGAGTAGTGGTTGGCAACGAAGGCGAGCACTTCAGCGCAGGGGCAAACATCGGCCTGATCCTGATGGGTGCTAAATCACAACAATGGGATATGCTGACCCAGGTGGTGAAGAGATTTCAAAACCTGAACATGCGCATGCGTTATTTTCCCAAGCCGGTGGTGATTGCTCCGGCAGGCTTGGCGTTAGGTGGCGGCTGTGAAATCACCATGCACGGCAGCCGGGTTGTAGCCGCGGGTGAATCTTACATCGGGCTGGTTGAATTGGGAGTGGGGATCATTCCTGCGGGAGGCGGTACGAAAGAAATGATCCGCCGCGTTGTTAATCCAAGTATGCGCCTGCCAGGTGTGGATGTCTTCCCCTCCCTCCAGCGTGTCTTCGAACAAATCGGGCAAGCCAAAGTGGCAACCAGCGCCGAAGAAGCCCGCCAGATGGGCATCCTGGGACCAGCGGATCGGATCGTGATCAACCGCGAACACCTGTTGACGGAAGCCAAACGCGAGGTCGTGCACATGGCTGCCGCGGGTTACCATGCGCCCGCGCCGGAATTGATTTACGCCGGTGGGCGTGAGTCCCTGGCAGCGTTGCGAATTGGTGCCTGGACATTTAAAGAGGGCAAGTATATAACCGAATATGAAGGGGTGATCGCAGGCAAACTTGCCAACGTAATGGCTGGCGGTGATCTAAGCCGCCCAACCTGGGTCAGTGAGCAGTTTATCCTAGACCTTGAGTGCGAGGCCTTCCTCTCTCTGTGCGGCGAGGAAAAGACCCAGGCACGCTTGTTCAATATGCTTCAATTTGGCAAGGCATTGCGGAATTAGGAGGTAAAGATGACACGCGAAGCTGTTATCGTTTCTGCTGTACGAACTCCGGTTGGTAAAGGGAAACGCGGAGGACTTGCAACCGTGCGCCCGGATGAATTAGCGACCTCGGTGGTGAAAGCACTGCTTGCCCGCACTCCAGGCCTAGACCCAAAGGAGATCGACGATGTTATTCTCGGTTGTGCATTCCCGGAGGGCGAGCAGGGCTTGAATATGGCACGCATGGTGGCACTGCGTGCCGGACTTCCGGATACCGTTCCCGGCGAAACCATCAACCGGTATTGCTCGTCCGGTGTTCAGAGTATTGCGCACGCCGCATATGGCATCATTGCCGGTCAGATGGATGTAGCCATTGCGGGCGGAGTCGAATCAATGAGCATGGTGCCAATGATGGGTTATAAATTCTCAGTTAACCCCTTCTTTGCTGCGGAATTGCCCCATTACTATACCAATATGGGTCTCACTGCCGAGAATGTGGCGATGAAATATGAAATCAGCCGGGAGGAACAGGATGCTTTTGCCTTGCGCTCACATCAACGGGCTGCTGCTGCAGTCAATTCCGGTCGGTTCGATCCTGAATTGATCCCGATCGACGTGGTGATCAAGGAAATGGGACCCGACGGTAAACCCATGACCAAAAAATTCACGGTAAAACGTGATGAAGGACCCCGCGCAGACACCAGCCTGGAGGCACTTGCCAAACTCAAGCCGGCTTTCAAAGATGGTGGTACGGTGACTGCAGGCAACTCTTCCCAGGTATCCGATGGTGCCGCGGGGGTGGTGATCATGTCCGCTGAAAAAGCACAGAGACTGGGTCTTAAACCACTGGTGCGTTTTGTGGATTTTGCGGTTGGCGGTGTCCCACCTGAGTTGATGGGTATCGGACCGGTTGTCGCCATCCCAAAAGCGCTTAAAATGGCCGGGCTGTCTTTGAGTGACATCGACCTGATCGAATTAAATGAGGCGTTTGCCGCTCAATCCGTGGCAGTGGTCCGGGAATTGGGCCTGGATATGGAGAAGGTTAATCTCAACGGAGGCGCAATTGCCCTCGGACATCCGCTCGGCTGCACCGGGGCGAAAATGACCACTCAACTGATCTATGAAATGGGCCGGCGCAAGTCGAAATATGGGATGGTATCCATGTGCATCGGGGGAGGCATGGGTGCAGCTGCAATTTTTGAAAACTTGCAGAATTGAGCAATAACCACAAATTCTCCCCGGTCGATCACGCCGGGGCGAAGATGAAAATATACATTCCGTCGTCATCAACCATAAATTAGGAGAAAACCATGGCTCTAACTGTTGTTGAACTCATGTCCAAAATGCCGAAGGCATTCCTACCGGAAAAAGCTCCTGGACTGGATGCAGTGATCCAGTTCAAATTCAGCGGCGCGGAAGCAGGCGACTGGTTCGCGACGATAAAGAATGACAAATGCACTGTCGAGCAGGGAGCGCATCCCTCCCCAAAAATGACGTTATCAGCCGATTCATCTGATTACGTCAAGATCTTTACCGGCGAACTGGATGGTATGCAGGCGTTCATGGGGGGCAAACTAAAACTGGCTGGCGATCTGAACCTGGCCATGAAGTTAATGACCATGTTCAAAATCCGTTAAGGGATTAAAGGAATTTTACGATTGAAATCAAAGGGCAGTGGAGCGTGCCATGCTCGTTCAACTGCCCTTGAAAATACTTCGGCAAATTGGTGCCTGTAAATTGGGATTAAGGAAGACTCCCGCAGGTCGGCGAATCTGCGGGAGTCTTTGATTAGAGTGATCTCACTGGCAATTCCATTACCTTCGGTTTATTCTTGGCTTGCTCCTCATTATGCTGCCTGACCAGTTCCCGGCGCAGGATCTTTCCCACCGTCGTCTTGGGGAGTTCGGTCCGAAACTCAACCTGACGGGGGACTTTATATACTGCCAGGCTCTTTTTTGACCAATCCTTGATCTCGTCTTCGGTAATACATTCGCCGGGCTTTGTAACCACCCAGGCCTTGACCACCTCGCCACGCAAGGAATCAGGGATACCTGCCACGCCAACTTCCAATACCTTTGGGTTGGCGGCAATCACTTCCTCCACCTCACGAGGCCATACTTGCTCACCACCGGGTTTGATCAGTTCCTTCTTGCGGTCCACAATGTAGAAATAGCCGTCCTCGTCCATGCGGGCGATATCACCTGTGAACAGCCAGACCTTGCCATCTTTCAATTTCCGTAGAGTGTTTTCTGTCTCGATTGGCATATTGTGGTAGGATTTCATCACCTGGGGGCCGTGAATGACAAGTTCGCCAATCTCCCCAAGCCTAACCTCGGTCTCTCCGTCTTCCAGGCTGATGATCTTGGCATCCACATCCGGGAAAGGCATCCCGATCGATCCGGTCTTATTCATACCCAGCTGCGGGTTGCAGTGGGTGGCTGTAGGAGCCTCCGAAAGCCCGTAGCCCTCAAAAACTTTACCCCCGCTTAGGGCTTCGAAGCGTTCCTTTGTTTCACGCAACAATGGAGCAGAACCGGAAATGCACGCCTTGATGGAACTCAAATTATATTTTCCTGCAATAACTTCCGGACGGTTGTTAATTGCATTATAGAGCATGGGGATACCTGGGAAGACTGTTGGATGAAAGCGTTTGATGTTCCCGAGCAGATCGGGCATGTCACGCGGGTTGGGAACCATTACGAGACTGGCTCCCATGGAAATTGCAAAGAGCATTCCGACAACCATTCCGTATACATGGAATAGTGGGATGGCCATAAGAACCGTTTCTTTTCCGACGTACAAGTTGGGCATCCATTTATCCACCTGAAGGGTATTGGCTACAAGGTTCTTGTGCAATGCCACCGCCGCCTTGGATATTCCGGTGGTGCCCCCACTATATTGGAATAAGGCGATATCTTCCGGACCAATATCCAATTTGGGACGGTCTCCAGGTTTATACTTTGCGAGCAAGTCATTCAACCAGAGATCGCCTGATTCCAACTCCACCCGGAACCCGCCTTTCTTCTCCCTGGCCACCGTAAACAAGACCTTTAGCACGGGCGGCAGTGCTTCCTTGATATTCGTGACGATCAAGGTTTTGATTTTGGTATCGCGTTGAGCGGTTTTCATGGTGTTGTAGAAATTGCTCATGACAAACATGGTTTCGATCCCCGCATCATTCGCCTGATGAACAATCTCAGGTGCTGTGTAACGGGAATCGATGGCAACGACCACTCCTCCGGCCTTTAGAATTCCAAAGTAAACCATGACGAACTGGGGCGTGTTGGGGATGAAGATTCCGACCCGATCGCCTTTTTTGATCCCCAGATCTGCCAGGGCTGCAGCCAGTTTATCCGTGATTTCATCCATTTCCCGGAAGGAAATTTTCGCTCCCTTGAAGATGGTGCAAGCTCTTTCAGGGTATTTCCTCGCAGATTCCTCCAGGAAATGAAAAATGGGCACAGCTGGATAATCAATGGTTTGGGGAACACCTTCATCGTAGTGCGTTAACCAGGGACGAGCCTCCATTTTGCTTCCTCCTCTTTTTTAGAAACGGCGAATTTCTATAAACAGTATAGGATTTTTATTTCAAAAAGTCAATGATTTGTATTTCTTTTATGATATTTATATTCTTAATATTTGTGGAATCTTTCAGGATTTCTTGACTTCGAGTTCCCGCTGTGCTAGAATGTATTTGTTCCCAAACTTGCGTATAGAAGTATCCATGTGACCAATCTTCGTCGTCCTCTACGGCTCAACGTCGGATTCTTGATCAAATCGCCGATCGGTACCCGTCGTGATTTTAACTTTGACTACGAACAAATGCGACTGGGGGAAGACCTGAGCGTAGCCAATTTTTCCGGGGAAGCTAGTTTTGACCGTACCCAGCAAGGATTATTACTCCAGGGTGAATTTGAAGCAGCTGCAGACCTGGAGTGTGTGCGATGCCTAGACACCTTTTGCCAACCGCTTAAATGGTCGGTTTCCGACATGTATGCGTTCGATAAGAAGAATATTACTGATTCAGGCCTGCTCGTGCCGGAAAACGCACAAATTGACCTTGAACCACTGCTCCGCGAATATGCATTGCTGGAATTTCCCATCAGCCCGGTGTGCAAGCCGGACTGTAAAGGCCTTTGCCCAGTCTGCGGTGAGAACCTGAATAAAACTGAATGTGGACATCACCCAGAGTCCAATTCGCCATTTGCGATGTTGAAGGACTTGGTAAAGTAGGATGCGCTTGATGAGGAGGGTTATGAATGGCGCCACTTGATAGAAGACATCGCAACCGGGAAGTATTGAGCCAACTATTGGAAAAAGCCTCGGTGCAGGGATACCTGACCACCGACGACTTATTGGAACTTTCCCCTGAAGTGGGTGAGGATGCTGAACGGCTGTCGGTCATCATGCTGGCATTGCGTCACAGGGGGGTGGATGTTCTGGATGTAGAAATTGCAGAGGCACCCACCCCCGACCTTCCCCCCTACCCTGGGTTGGAACCATTGATCGAACCAGAACCAGTTATCAGTGACAGTTTAAGCGATGATTCAGTCGGCATGTATCTGAAAGAAATGTCGCGCGTCCCGCTATTAAAAGCAGAAGAAGAGTTCGAAATAGCCATCCGAATAGAAGATGGTCGTAAAGCTAAAGGTGATTTAATGCGCACCCAAGGCAGGACGCGTTCCATGGAGCGGCAGCGGCTGGAAGCCCTGGTACAAGATGGGATAATGGCGCGCGAGCATATCATCAAGGCTAATACCCGCTTGGTGGTCAGTATTGCCAAGCGGTACATGGGACGCGGCGTGCCATTCCTGGATTTGATCCAGGAAGGGAACCTGGGGTTGATGAAAGCGGTTGAGAAGTATGATGCACATAAAGGTTTCCGTTTTTCAACCTATGCCACCTGGTGGATAAGGCAAACCATCACACGCGCCATTGCTGACCAAGCGCGCACCATTCGCGTGCCCGTGCATATGAGCGACCGGATCCGTCAAACCTATAAGGCGACCCATGACCTGGAACAGCGATTCGGACGCGTTCCCACACCTGAAGAACTTGCTGCTGAATTGGGCTTGGATTTACAAAAGGTGCAATGGATTTTGCAGGTCTCATGGCTGCCACTTTCCCTTGAGAGTCCTGTTGGGGATGATGAGGACTCTGAATTGGGAATGTTCATTGAAGATGAGCTGACTCCCACCCCCACGCAGAGCGTCTATCAATCCATGCTAAAGGATAAGATTGACGAGGTTCTCGGTACATTAACGCCTCGGGAAGCACGCATATTGCGACTGCGTTTCGGGCTGGACACGGGGACACCATTTACGTTGGAAGAGGTGGGCGAAAAGTTTGGTCTAACGCGTGAGCGCATCCGGCAGATCGAAGGAAAGGCCTTACGGAGGTTGCGCCATCCAAGACGAGCCAGGCAATTGAAGGAATATTTATAAATACATAAATATTCTCGGAAACCGGGAATCCGATGAAGTTCATCGGGTTTATGAGATGAATGGCCGTCCCAATATCAAACAAAAGTCGTCTCCCAATCGAGAGACACTTTTTTTTATGGATTTAAATTTCCCTGTACCGTGGAAAGCCTTCGGTACAACCCATTCTTACGCATTAATTCCTCGTGAGTCCCGGCTTCACGGATGGATTTATCTTCCAGAACCACAATCTTGTCAGCGTTGCGGATGGTGGATAAACGATGCGCAATGATGATTGTAGTTCGTCCCTGCATCAGGCGTTCGAGTGCCTGCTGGATGATCTGTTCGGTTTCAGTATCCACAGAAGATGTTGCTTCGTCAAGAATTAAGATTGGAGCATCTTTCAAAAGAGCTCGGGCGATCGATAAGCGCTGCTTCTGCCCCCCGGAAAGTTTGACTCCGCGCTCGCCGATCAACGTATCATATCCCTCGGGCAGCTCAGTAATGAAATCGTGGGCATTTGCGGCTTTTGCTGTAGAGATCATTTCAGCTTCGTCGGCATTTGGACGACCAAACAGAAGGTTTTCCCTGACTGTTCCATAAAACAGGAACACATCCTGCAAAACGATGCTGATTTGCTGGCGCAGACTGTCTAGCGTGTAATCGCACAGATCGCGCCCGTCCAGCGTGATCACCCCGCTTGTCACATCATAAAAGCGAGGGATGAGGCTTACCAGGGTGGTCTTACCCACCCCAGTCGGTCCGACCAAAGCTACAACTGATTTAGCTGATATCTCAAGTGAGATATCCTCCAACACCTGAACGCCTTCCGTGTATTCAAAACTGACGTTCTTAAATGCGAAATCTCCTCGCACCCGCTCCCTGACAGGCTCGGCCCCTGGAATGGTTTGCGGTTCGCGAGGTTCAGCCAAAAGACCCGCAACACGATCAGCACCTGCCAACGACCCCTGGACTGCCTCCCAGGCACCGCTCAGGTTTCGAACTGGTGAATAAAAGCTTTCCAGGTAGAGGAAAAATGCCACCAGGTCTGCGACTGGCAACGTACCCTGGAGGGCCAAGCGGCCTCCAAAGTATATGACGATCAGGGTGCCAATCGAGGAAGTGAATTCAACAAAAGGTTGAAAGGTGGCCATTAATTTCAGAGCATTAAGCAACGATTTCCTGTAATTGTCTATACCGGTGGTCACGCGCTTCACCTCGTCTTCTTCCCGGGTGAAGGCTTTGATCTCGCGAATGCCTGAAAGGTTATCATTTAGCAAGGCATTCAAGTTACCGAGTTCCTTCTGCCGGTTTCTGAACGCAGGACGAACACGCTTGGCATAAATTTGCAAAGATAATATAACCAGGGGTATTGGGATGGTACTTAGCAATGTCAGTTTCCAGTTTAGACCGAGCAGGACCGCGGTAACCCCAAAAAGCGTGACAATGTTAACGACCACATCGGGGATGGCGTGGGAGATCAGTTGCTCGAACAGGTCGGTGTCGTTGACCACATTGGACATTAACTGCCCCACCTGTTTATCCTCATAAAAACGCAGCGACAATCGCTGCATGTGTTCGTAAATGTATTTGCGTACATCAGCCACCACGCCCCAACCTGCCACGTGTGCAACGTAAGATCTTACAAATTGCAAGCCTGCCCGTCCAAGATATGCGATGAGAACGATGATGGTAAGTTTAGTTATATAGCTCATATCTGCCAAAACAGCTGCAGGAGCGGTAACTTCTGCAACAAGTAATTTGACGATCCAAGGGATGAGCAATTGGATGCCTACCAGGACCAACATACTCACAGCAGTTACCACCAGTGATAAAGTGTATTTGCGTGCGTAAATGTAAATTAGTTGGAAAGGTTTCATTGTTGACCTCAAGATAGATTGTAAACCAGCCGCTATATCCGAGGTGACGATTTGATCGCAGTTAAAAAGGACTGCCTATATCTGGGGCAGTCCCATTTGGATCTGACCTTCGACCAATTCCCGGAATGTATTTTCTTATGAGGCGATACCTGCCTCGCGTAGATATTTAACCAGACGACCTGTTTCAAAATCCAAACGGTCAAGCAGACCAGGTGCAGAAGTCAAATCATCCTCGCGGCCAAGGGTCTCAAGTTCTGCGCATATTTTTGTAATCGGGGCAGCGCTGAAATTAGCAGAGACGCCCTTCAAATTGTGGGCATGCCGGGTAAAATCATTGGCATTCCGAGCATCCAAAGCAATTCGCAAATCTTTTATTCGATCCGGGAAACCAGTAACATAATCACGGCTCATTTCATAGAGGAAAGCCCGGTCATCGCCGAACCGTTCGAGGGCACGTTCGATATCCATCGGGAGTTCATCAATCAGCGGCAGGGAAGGTTCGACAGGAGGCGTGACGAATGGAGATGGAGCAGGGATGGGTTCATCCGTTAGAACCGGTAAAACATCTTCCACTTCTGTTGGTTCCAACCATCGTTCGAGCACGCTGAGCAAAACGCGGATTTCAAGCGGTTTGGGAACATAATCATCCATCCCTGCAGCGAGACAGCGCCCCCGGTCCCCTTTCATGGCATGGGCGGTCATGGCAATAATGGGAATGCGTTGTTGAGATCCAGCCTCCCATTCCCGGATTCGACGGGTGGCTTCGAAACCATCCATCTCGGGCATCTGCACATCCATCAAAATGGCATTGTATTTCCCTTCTTTTGCCTTTTCAATTACCTGCCGGCCATTTTCGACAGAATCAACAAAATAACCGGCTTTGTTTAACAATATCGAGGCTAGTTTTAAATTAATTGGATTATCTTCGGCAACCAATATGCGTTGATTGGTGTGCTGCTTTTGCTCTGCAAGCATATGACGAGTGATAATAGCTGGTTCTTCCCCTTCTCCCCTTCCAAGAACAGCTTCCAATGCCTGGTAAAGCATTTGCTGGCGCACCGGTTTAAGCAGGTACCCCGAACAACCTAATGCCTCCAGGTGGGAAGCATCACCGCGCTGACCAATGGAGGTCATAATAATGATGCGTACATCCTTAAGCCCAGGATCGCCCTTGATGGCTCGGACGATTTGCTCGCCATCCATCCCGGGCATTTGCATATCAAGCAACACGACCTGGTAAGGATCACCATTCCGTAAGGCATTTCGCAAGATTTCAATCGATTTAGAGCCACTCGCGACGGTGTCGACCCGGCACCCGAAACCTTCTACGGTCTTGGTTAGGATCGTCCGGTTGGTGGCATTATCGTCCACTCCAAGAATTCGCATCCCTGCAAGGTTGACTGGTTGAAGTATAAGCGGGGCAGTACCCCGTTTCTCAAGTGGTTGTTTTTCAAATGTGAGTTCAAACCAAAAGGTGCTTCCCATCCCAGGACTGCTCTTAACACCAATCTCACCACCCATTGCTTCCACGAGCTGCTTGCATATCGTCAAGCCCAAGCCGCTTCCCCCGTACTTTCGTGTAGTAGAACCATCAGCTTGAGTGAAGCGTTCAAAGACAGATTGCTGTCTCTCCGCAAGAATTCCAATCCCGGTATCCTGGATTGAAAAATTTATCGTGGCATGGGTCGCAGTTTCGCTAACCGGTTCAGCACGGATGACCACCTCTCCCTGGTGGGTAAATTTAATCGCATTACCAACAAGATTAATGATTATCTGGCGGATACGACCTGGATCCCCCTTCAATTCGGAAGCCAGGTCTGGGTGGATCAGGCAGGCAAGTTCCAGACCTTTATCCTGGGCCCGCTGGGCAAGAGTGGCAGCCGCATCTTCGACAGTCGTACGTAAATTAAAGCTGATGATTTCCAGCTCCATTTTTTTGGCCTCGATTTTTGAGAAATCGAGAATATCGTTGATTAATGCCAACAGTGCTTCAGCACTTTGGAGGGAAATATTTAAATATTCACGCTGCTCATCGGTTAGATTCGTATCCAGGGCTAATTCCAGCATCCCGATGACCCCGTTCATTGGGGTGCGGATCTCGTGACTCATATTGGCAAGGAACTCACTCTTGGCGCGGTTGGCATCCTCCGCCTCCTGACGGGCATTGAATAGTTCGGTAATATCATGATAGATCGCGAGTGCGCCCACCTTTTGCTCACCGACCATGACTGGAACAGCCAATATTTCCACATCGACAAAATTGCCATCCTTGCGCCGGCGTTTCCCAATCCCATGGATGGTTTCACCTGTCAACGCTTGTTGAGTATATTGGGAGGCCTCCTGGAGAGTGGCATCGGTGGTAATCAAGCTATCAAGGTTGGCTTCGATTATTTCATCTTGCGTATAACCAAACAATTTTTCAAATGCCGGGTTGCAGGAGGCGATCCGTTCTTTTTCATCCAGCACGATGATGGCAGCGGGGTTGTTGATTACCAGGGATTCAAAGAATTTCTTTTGCCGGGCAACGTCGTCTTCAATATGCTTCCGCTTTGAAATATCATGCAGAACATAAATCGAACGAACCGGAATTTCGAATGCCACGTTCTCAATAAGGACTTCAAAAAAGCCGCCCAACCTGGGTATTTCTAATTCCCCCGGGTGCAATTCCAGTGGAGCTGATTTATCATTTTCCCGCAACACTTCTAGAAGGGGTTTGCCAATCAATTCTTTATATGTCGAATTTAATTTTTTTATGACTGCTTTATTGCAGCGGGCGATATTCCCAGCGGGATCAACGATAAAGATTAGGTCAGCAACAGTATCAAAAGTGCTTTCCCATTCTTTTTTGCCGCGGCTGATTACCTCTTCAACCTGGTGCAGCCGTCCCAACTCCTGGTTAAGCTGCTTATTTACATAAATTAGTTCTGCAGTGCGTTGATCGACTGTGTCCTCCAGTTGATTTTTTAATCTCGTCAGACGATCTTGCCGCACTCCAATCAGGATGAATACCATTCCAAGAACCAACGGAGCGCAATCGATGATCCATAAAAGCGGCTGGCTCTGTTGGGCGTGGATGATCGAGGAGAGATTGAAGGGCAATCCGCTTAAGAGGATTTGAAAGAATGTCCCAATAATGGGGAAGAGCAAGCCAAAACCAATCCCTAACAGGATATATAGAAAGATGATCGGGTGGAAATCACTGCGGGACTTCATCTTTATTCCTCCAGAACCATAAACAATTGTAAATGGTTCTTGGAGAGTATTATAGCAATAATGATGACAAATTGAGGGGTATCTTTGCTGGTGTGAAGGGTTTTTGAAATATCCACTTGCATCTTGGAGCAGGACATAGTAAACTCGACCTGATGAACGGCAGAAAATTGTCCTCTTCCATGAATTACCTTATGGCAATGCCAAACCAAGTGCGGACAGCCGCCCGGAGAGGGTAATCATTGATTTGCATCCTCAAAGGCTGTCCGCTAATCGGACGGCTTTTTTATTTGACGAGCTTAGTTGCACCTACTTTAGAAATTATTTTTAGGAGAAATCCATGACTGAAAACATATTAATCGCCATTGCCTGGCCATATGCCAACGCCGAGATCCATGTGGGCAATATTACCGGCTCACATTTGCCGGGGGATATTGTGGCCCGCTTCCACCGCCTCAAGGGAGATCTCGTTCTTATGGTTTCCGGTACAGATTCCCACGGCACACCGGTAACGATTGCTGCAGATAAAGAAGGTGTCCCGGTTGAGGAAGTATATAAGAAATACCATAACGGTTTTATTGAATTATTCCAGCAGTTGGGTATCCAATACGATCTATTCACCAGCACCCATACAGAAAATCATTTCAAAGTGGCGCAATCCATGTTCCTGGCTCTGCAAAAAAATGGCTTCCTGTTTACCCAGAAATCTATGCAATGGTATTCACCAGCTGCAAAGAGATTTCTCCCAGACCGATATGTGGAAGGCACATGTTATATTTGCGGCTTTCAGGGAGCGCGCTCTGACCAGTGCGACAGATGCGGAAATGTGCTCGAACCTGAAAAACTACTCAACCCGAAATCGAAAGTGGATGGTTCGACTCCAGAGTTGCGGGAAACTGAGCATTATTTCCTGGAGCTCTCCAAACTAGAACCAGAGGTGATAAATTTCCTCCGTAAAAGAGCAGGCTACATGCGTGAAACCGTGCTGGGAGAATCATTAGGGAAGATCGAAGCAGAAGGCCTCAAACCGCGGCCCATCACGCGCGACCTGGATTGGGGTATCCCGGTTCCGGTGGATGGTTGGGACGATAAAAGGCTGTACGTCTGGTTTGAGGCAGTTATTGGATATCTATCTGCAGCGATTGAATGGTCAAAAATCAATGGTAACCCTCAAGCATGGAAAAGTTGGTGGGTGAACCCTGCTGCCAGGGCATTTTACTTTATCGGTAAAGACAACATCTTTTTTCACACCGCCCTTTGGCCGGCAGAATTAATGGGGGCAGGAGAGCAATTCCTGCAGATCTTTTCCGAGGAAAATGGCAATCTACGCTTGCCGTACGACGTGCCTGCCAACCAGTTCATGAACCTTGAAGGTCAGAAGATCTCCGGATCACGCAATTGGGCGGTGTGGGGCCGGGACGCTCTTACCCGCTACGATCCTGACGCATTACGCTATTACCTGACGGTTAACATGCCGGAGAACCATGATTCCGACTGGGACTGGAAAGAATTCGTTGCCAAGAATAATGGCGAATTGGTGGCTACCTGGGGCAACCTTGCAAACCGGGTGCTTTCGTTTTGTTACAAACACTGGGAAGGATATGTACCGAACATAGACATGGCCAAGTTGCGCACGGGAGACAAGAACCTGCTGACATCCATAGAGGGAGGCTTTCAATCGGTGGGGGAATTTCTTAATGCTGTGAAACTGCGGGCAGCCCTGCAAGAGGCTTTCCGATTAGCGGGGACGGTCAACCAGTACCTTGACCAGATGGCACCCTGGCAGGCAGTCAAAACGGACAAGGACTCAGCTGCTCTCACCATATTTACCGCCTTGAAAGCGATAGATTCACTGAAAGTGATGTTTGCCCCCTTCTTGCCTTTTACTTGCGAGAGACTGAACAACTTTTTCGGATATGCGAGTCCGCTATTTGGTGAATCCTACACTGAGCTGGTCGAGGACTCACTTGGCAAGCATACCGTATTGAAATACCATGTAGTTCCAGGAAACCAATGGAAGGAAAGTGAATTGAAACCCGGGGCAAAGCTCAACTCACCTGCGCCTTTGTTCAAGAAATTGGAAGAAAGCGTGATCGAAGAAGAAAGGGCAAGACTGGAAAAATAGGAAACATCTGGGAAGCGAGGCGATAAAAACCTTGATTCTATAATGACTTCCTCAGTTAGAACTCACAATTATCGTTTTTTCCCTCCTCAGGAACAATAAAAATCCCAAGCACCCGGAGACCGGCACTGAGCCATAATGCTCCGCCCAGACCAATGTAATCGGACAGGAAAGTACCGATCATTGGGGCGATGACGATGGATAAATACTGCATGGACTGCGCCAGGGAAACAAATGTGGCACTATATCCATCCGGAATGGTTTTTAGCAACTCATCAAAAAAAACCAGGTCCAGTCCAGCCTGGAATAAGCCAGCGATCCCGGCAAAAACCATTATTGATTCTACATGGTGGGTGGTGGCAGTCAAAGCGGGGTAAAATGCCATACCCAGGGTGGTTGCTAAAAGTACAAATCGTCCTCCACGGCGTTTTGAGACCCAGGGCCAAAGGAAATACCCAACCAACATGACCAGGGTGAATACCATGGTAACACTTCCAATTTGTGAGTCAGACGCACCCACTTCCCTTACAAGGAATAAGGGTAAAATGGGTGCACTTAACGCAAGGGCTGAAAAATAAACAAAGCGTTTGGAAGCAAATGAAACAAAACCCGGGTTGCTCCGCAGCAAAGCGATGTAATTCTGGATAGTTTCCCTCGGGGATTGACCCGTGGAAAGGGGGGGAGTAACCTGGTCGGGCAATGTAATCCTCGTGGAGAAATAATAACTTATCAGCCCACCGAGTGATAACCCCAGGAACATCAAGGCGTAGTTTAGCGGAAAAGCCACCCTATCAATCACCCTGGTGACAACGAAGGTGCCTACAACAGTTGTCAGGCCAAAAATCGCCCAACGCCGGCTGAGCAGGGTATAACGCCCTTCAGGGCCAGCAATTGCGTTCATTACTACCGAAAAAGCGACCGCTAAAGAAGTTTGCGGCAGCGTAGCGAATGCCCAGATTGCAAGTGTGGAGGTCACCATGCTGCTGCGAGGCATTATCAAGGTCAGGAAACCAGTTAGTGCATAACACGATATGACCATCAACCGGGATAGGCTGAACCAAGGAACGATCCTCCGGCGCGTCTGGAGAAATCGACCCACAATAATTGCAAGAACAAGCCCGGTTATCCCCGGCATTGCTGAAAGCAGCCCAACCTCGAAATTACTCGCCCCGAGGCGGGTTAAAAATACAGGCAGGAATGGCGCTGCCACATTTGAGATGCTGACACCGATTGCATCGATCTGCACATTTCGGAAGTTGCGTTTTTGAATCTCGGGAGTATGGTGGGGGGCAATGGAGTTCATGAAAGGTTAAGCGATTTTTCAATGAAGGGGGATGTAAACCCGGTTAGTAATGGGCAGGGATAATTATTTGATTCCCAATTTCAAGTAATCTGGAAACAACTTTTATTCGATCCCTGCAAGGAAACCGGGCAACTGGTCGATTAAGGTTTTCATGATTGACTTTGTATTTTCGTGGAAAAGGTTGATATTTCCATAGGCTTCGCCACCCTCAGAATCAACCAGGTCTGTGACGCCTCGCAATACCAGGCAACGGATGTTATTTTTTTGTGCCACCCAGGAAATTGCTCCTGATTCCCAGTCGGCTGCAACTGCACCATACTTTCGGATTAAATTTGGGATTTCATGCGGAACGATATCCCGGTCAGCAGATATTAAAAGACCATGTTGGAATGAACCTAGGGGAATGGCGGGCAACCAAGATAGATCGATTTCAGTAGAAAAGTGAGTGATCGCATCATCAGGATCGGACATTTGCTCGAATATGTCATAAACGATCGTTCTCGTGACCAGAATAATTGACCCTGCTTCGATTCGTCCTTTGAAACCGCCACAAGTTCCCAAATTTACCAACAAACGGGGGTGGTAATGATCGATGACGTATTGTGTTGAAGCAGCAGCGGAAATCTTTCCCCAGCCTCCTTGAAAAAACACCATGTGATGAAAGTCAAACGTCTCGCCAAATGGAGTGGATTGCACCTCGGAGGGGGAAAGGATCTCTTTGACCGCCTGCCATTCTGAGTTTGCTGAAATTAACACATAGGTCTGGTGATCAAACATGTTCAAGTCTATTATTTAGATAATCCAAGATCAATTGGAGAGCAGCCTCCGTAGAGGACTGTTTATTGAAACGTCGGTCTCCATCCCAGAGGAATTTCCGGGTCCAATCACCATCTGGCACAGAAAGGCAGAGCCATGTGGTTCCAACAGGTTTACCAGGCAGCCCTCCTCCAGGACCAGCTATTCCGCTCACGCTAATGGCAATATCTGCAGTAAGTAACTGGCGAACCCCGTTTGCCATCTCGATCACGGTCTCCTTGCTAACTGCTCCATACTTTTGCAGAGTATCCCAGGATACATGGAGGATGGAAACTTTGGCTTCGTAAGAATAAGCCACCACCCCACCCAGAAAATAATCGGATGATCCTGCAACGTCGGTGATGCGGTCAGCGACCAGGCCTCCAGTACAAGATTCGGCAATCGCGAGTTTTAGTCCCCGAGTGCGTAGTAGAGCGCCAATCGTCTGTTCGAGAGGAATGCTCATGCGGGCAGTTATACCACGACTGCTGTGAAATTTTGAACGCACCATATTTCTCTTTGTTGGGATGGAAAAATTAGAATAACCAAATTACAAACCATTGACCGTCGCTATTTGGTACCCAGGTAAATTTGGAAAATTGTAAAACACATAACCGGGTACTTTTGAGGGAGAAATTCTAAAGTCACCAATGCAGGGTGATAAAATTGGATCGATGGAAATTTCCGATCATATCAAGGGTATCCTGGATACTCTTCCGTCCAAACCCGGCTGTTACTTGATGAAAAATGCCGAGGGGACGATCATATACGTAGGAAAAGCGATCAGCTTGAAGAACCGGGTTCGATCCTATTTCCACGGGTATACGGGACATGATCAAAAAACACGCCGCATGGTCCGTGAGATCGCCCATTTAGAATGGATACTGGTTGGGTCGGAACTCGAAGCGCTAATTCTCGAGATGAACCTCATCAAAAAAAATCGACCAAAGTACAATATCCGGTTGAAAGATGACAAACGATATCCATATATAAAAATCCACTGGCAGGATCCATTCCCTAAGGTTACGGTAACTCGCCTAATGCTTGATGATGGGGCACGCTACTTTGGGCCTTATACGTCTGCCTGGGCAGTCTACCAAACGCTGGATGTTCTGAGGCGTGTGTTCCCATACCTTACCTGTGACCGTGTCATCACCGGACAGGATAAACGTGCCTGCCTATACTACGATATCAAATTATGCCTGGCGCCTTGCATTGGAGTAGTAAACCAGCAGCAATACCGTCAAATGATCTCTGACTTGCAGGAGTTCCTTAATGGTCACTCTGAACCCATCATGGAGCGCGTCCAAAACGAAATGGAAAAAGCCGCTGAAGATATGCGCTTCGAAAAGGCTGCTGCATTACGCGACCGGTTGAAAGCCATGCAATCCATCGTGGAACGGCAAAAGGTGGTTTTTGCCGCTGATTACAAGGATTCGGATGTAATTGCGATGGCGCGGGCTGACAATGAAGCCTGCGTACAAATATTTTTCATACGGGGGGGCAAATTGATCGGGCGGGAATATTTCGTCCTTGAAGGGACTGAAGATGCAGCAGATAAAGAGGTCATTACCGAGTTCATCAAGCAGTTCTATACTGAGGCGGCTGTAATACCACAACAGGTTCTTTTACCACAGGAGATCGAGGAAGCTCAGATCATTGGTCAATGGCTTCGGACGCGGCGCGGTGGCGAAAAGACCGAAATGATCGTGCCTCGCAGGGGTCAACCGCATGACCTTGTCTTGATGGCTGCAGAAAATGCTTCGGAAACCCTGCAAGCATTGCGTACTCAATGGCAGGCTGACACGCATAAGCAGGAACAAGCACTGGCGGAATTGCAGTCGTCGATGCAACTGCCGACTCCGCCCAACCGAATAGAATGCTACGATATTTCCCATACCCAGGGGGTGGCAACCGTTGGGAGCATGGTGGTATTCACCCAGGGCGTCCCGGATAAAAAACTGTATCGCAGATTTAACATTGAGGGGTCGATTGGTGCTCCGGATGATTTCGCGAGCATGGAAGAAGTATTGACACGCCGTTTTAAACGCTGGGAAGCAGCGCAAGATACTGATCTCACCACTACGGTGACCGCTGCACCCGGATCCAAGTTGGATGCATCCTTTGCCTTCCTCCCAGACCTGTTAATTGTTGACGGCGGCAAAGGGCAGCTATCCCGTGCGATTGATGTCCTTCAAAAATTCCGATTGTTCGAAAAAGTACCGGTAGTTGGCCTTGCAAAGCAGAAAGAAGAGATATTTTTCCCCAACAAGCCAGATTCATTATTGCTGCCCCGTCATTCACAAGGGCAATACCTTATCCAACGGATTCGCGACGAAGCACATCGATTTGCGATCACTGCACACCGCGCCCGGCGGACAAAACAGGGCATGGCGTCTGCGCTGGATTCCCTTCACGGAATTGGTCCCGTAAAAAGGAAAGCCCTCTTGAAACGATTTCGGTTCTGTGGATAAGATTAGGGAAGCATCAGTGGTAGAATTGAGCGCCGTGCCGGGAATCAACCAGAATTTAGCTGAAAGTATAAAGGCACAATTGGAATGAAAAACGTTTGGATCGTTGACGATGATGAGGAAATGATCTATGCAGTGCGATTGATGCTTAAACTGCTGGATTGCAATGTGAGGCATTTCTTCTCGGCGCGCCTGGCAGCCCAAGAACTTTTTAATGGGGAGCGCCCGGATCTTTTTGTCCTTGATATTAATATGCCGGGCGTGAGTGGAATCGACTTTTTGGAATATTTACGCCGAAGTAAAGAACTGGATAATATCCCGGTCGTGATGTTGTCAACCGAAGCTGCAGATTTGATGGTGGATCACGCCATGAACCTGGGAGCAGATGCTTACGTGACCAAGCCGGTGGCACTCGAGGAATTGGAAGCAGCCATTAAAAAGGCATTATTAGCGCATGGCGAGAAATAGTGAATTAATAATTGAGCAACCGTCCAATTGAAAGACGGACGTCCCAAATTTATGAGGACAAAAATGTCAAAAGGAAAAAATTCCACGAAAACAACCAGAGAGCAGCGCCAAACACGTACTTATCGAGTTATCATTATTGTTGTATCGGCAATTGTTCTCCTGACCATGATCCTATCGATGACGGTAACAATAAAGTAGATGCAGTGACTTCAAAAAACATCGGTGCGAACTTCGATTCTACTAAAAGAGAAGGCATCGCCAGGCGGGGATGAGACCCCCCATTAAGAAATTCATTCCGCTATAAATTATTCTTTTAGGAAATAATTGTAGGGGTATTTGAATTAAAAGAAATCATAAGGTGATTTATGCTCGAAAAACTTGCCGGGATTGAAAAACGCTATGAAGAACTTCATCGACTACTATTGGAAGTAGGGGCTGATTATCAACACGCTGCAGAACTGAATAAAGAACGGCTTGATCTTGAACCCATGGTTGAAAAATCGAAAGAATATCGGCGGGATTTAGCCCGACTAAATGAGGCTCATGAAATTGCCGATTCCGAAAATCGACCCTGAAATGCAACTCCTGGCTGAATCAGAGATAGCCGACCTGGAGCCTCGAACACAAGTGCTCGAAAAGGAACTCAAGCAAATGCTTGTTCCCAAGGATCCTCGTGACGAGAAAAATGTTTTTGTCGAGATCCGCGCAGGAACCGGCGGGGAAGAAGCAGCCATCTTCGCAGCTGACCTGTATAGAATGTACAACCGTTACGCTGAACGCCTTGGATGGAAAGTGGAATTGATGGATTCAAACGCAATTGGAATTGGAGGGTTCAAGGAAGTGGTGTTCCAGGTGAAAGGAAAAGGTGCTTTTTCAAAACTCAAATATGAATCCGGTGTGCACCGGGTACAGCGCGTCCCTGCCACTGAATCCTCAGGTCGAATTCACACTTCCACGGCCACCGTCGCAGTCCTGGCGGAGGTGGAAGAGGTGGATGTCGAAATCCCCGAGTCTGATATGAAAATTGACGTTTTCCGATCTTCCGGCGCGGGTGGTCAGAACGTTCAGAAAAATGCCACGGCAATCCGCATAACTCACATACCGACCGGTATGGTGGTTGCTGTCCAGGATGAACGTTCCCAACTTCAAAACAAATTACGTGCCATGTCTATCTTGCGGGCGCGTCTTTATGAAATTGAGGAAGAAAAACGTCGGTCAACCCAGGATGCTGACCGACGCTCACAAGTCGGTACCGGCGAACGGTCCGAAAAGATCCGCACATATAATTACCCGCAGAATCGCGTCACAGACCATCGAATCAATGTATCGATATTCAACCTTCCTGCAGTAATGGAAGGGGGCATTGACCAATTCATTGATGAACTCTCCTCCCGAGATGAGGCTGAACGCCTTTCTGCAAGCGGGGTGGGGGATGCAAACGAGTAAGCCCGGGGGAGCAACGATTGGGGGAGCCCTTGCCGGATCCATTTCCCGATTGGATAAAACCAGTGAAACACCGGAACTTGATGCCCAAGTACTTTTGGCGCGCCTATTGAAGCGGCCGCGTTCCTGGGTTTTAGCTCACCCGGAGGCACCCCTTAGTCGAAACCATAAGATTGTTTTGGACGAACAAGTTTCGCGGTTGGAGGGAGGAGAGCCACTCCCCTACATTCTCGGATCTTGGGAATTCTTTGGGCTGGATTTCATGGTAACCCACGACGTCCTTATCCCACGACCGGAGACCGAGTTACTTGTTGAGCACGCAATTTATTGGCTGAAAAAACTGAAATCCAAGAGCAGTGAATTGAACATTGTTGACATTGGAACCGGCTCGGGGTGCATCGCGATAACCCTGGCAGTAAATATTCCGGGAATTTTCATCTTTGCCACTGATATTTCTCCAGCTGCCCTGATAGTGGCACATAAAAATGCTGAAATGTTGCATGTCTCCAACTCGATAACCTTTCTAGCGTGCGACTTGTTTCCCCATTCTTCAAACCATGATCGCTTTTCACTCATAACCGCCAACCCCCCGTATATTCCCACTCATAAAATGCCAAAAATTAAAATGGGAAGCCATGAACCCAGGGTTGCCCTGGACGGCGGGTCGGACGGGTTGGATCTTATCCGCCGCATCCTGAATACATCCCCCCGTTTGTTGCTTCCCGGAGGTACATTACTCATGGAAATCGAGGCATCGGAAGGCCCGGTGGTACTTGCCTTGGCGAGGAAAGCCTTTCCCCTGGCCAAAATTGATTTATATAAAGACCTTGCCGGTCGCGACCGGCTATTCGAAATACAAACATGATCACGGAAACCATATCAGCGCAAGATCCATCTGCCTTGCAACGAGCGCTCGAAGTTCTTCAATCAGGAGGACTTGTAGCCTTTTCCACCGATACGGTTTACGGAGTGGGGGGACTGGCATTTGATGGAAAAGCAGTTGAAAGCATATATTTAGTTAAGGACCGTCCAGTTGAAAAGGCGATCCCAATTTTGATCGCAGATATTGAAGACCTGGTTAAAGTATGCTATTCAGCCCCCCAGTACGCAATGAAACTGGCTGCCCGGTTTTGGCCCGGACCATTAACACTGGTTGTACCAAAATTTCCGGGATTGCCCGAAGCAGTCTCTGCAACTTCCACGGTGGGAGTACGGATCCCGGATCACACCTTCGCCCGGGTTTTATTGCGTGTAGCTGGACCTATGGCGGTCACTTCAGCCAACCTCTCTGGACAGCCAAGCCCTTCGACAGCAAAGGAAGTGTTGGCTCAACTCAACCAGCGGATTTCACTCATCCTCGACGGAGGAACTAGCCCAGGTGGATTCCCCTCGACAGTTGTGGACTGCTCCGGGAGAAATCCAGTGATAATACGCAAAGGCCCAATCTCCGAACGCGATATACAGGCAGTTATTGATAGAAATAACTGATCCCCATTTCCATTCTGGCTCACGATTTCCAACTGATAAATTTCTCATCTGGAACTTAACCTTCATTCATCCGGTTCTTAACTCGAAGCATATAATACTAATTATTCTCCTCCTTAACAAACCCCGTCGGGACTAGGGCCAGTCCTTCCTGGGGTTTGTGTTTTAAAAGGTTGGGTTGAAGTGGATCAATGGAGGAGTTGAATGAATTGAGTAAGCAGTACAAGAATTAGCGAGAATTTTCCAAAATTAACCGATTAGAACCATTATTAGGATAAGGGCCAGGTGGGTAAAATATCGATCTCCAACCCGTCAGTATGGCCAAGGATATACCGGAAATATCCTGCCGCAGCAATCATTGCAGCATTATCTGTACAAAGCGAAAGGGGTGGGATGTTAACCATGAATTCCTTTTGCGACAGAAATGCATCACGAAGAGCCTTATTGGCAGAAACGCCACCCCCTACGACGATTTCTTTAACTTTAAACTCACGAGCTGCATCCATGGTTTTATTGAAGAGCACATCCACCACTGCTGCTTGAAAGCTGGCTGCCAGGTTTGCAACAGGCAATGGGCTGCCATCCAACCTTTTTGTCTCTTTAAGAACTGCAGTTTTAAGGCCGGAAAATGAAAAATTCCAGGTCCCTTCCAACCATGCCCTTGGGAATTTAAATGCTGTTGGATCACCCTCTTCGGCTGCTTTTTGGATAGAGGGTCCCCCTGGATATGGTAGTCCCAACAACCGGGAAACTTTATCAAATGCCTCACCTGCGGCATCATCAAGTGTCGCTCCCAGGCGAGTGTAAGATAAATGGGCATCCATGAGGTTTAGTTCAGTATGCCCACCAGAAACAAGCAAAGCCATCAGGGGGAAATGTGGTTTTGGGGTGGCTTTTTCATCGAATTTATGAACCCAAGCGGAATAGATATGACCTTCCAAATGGTTCACCCCCACAAGCGGTAAATTCGCCCCAAGTGCAATCCCCTTAGCAGCATTAAGCCCGACCACAAGCGACCCTGCCAAACCAGGACCGCGCGTTGCAGCAACTGCATTAATATCTGAAAGAGCGAGGTGCGCCTGTGCCAGGGTTTGTTCGATTACAGGGAGGATCGAAAGTATATGTTGGCGCGCTGCCACTTCAGGGTATACCCCACCATAACGAGCATGGATATCCATCTGCGAAGCCACGGTGGAAGCCAGTAATACAGCGTCCTTTTTCAATTACTGCGGCTGCAGTTTCATCGCAAGAAGTTTCGATTGCCAGGATGCGGGCTAGTTTTAAATCAGTCATCGGGATGATTATAGCGTTATCCACCCGTACGTCAACGCTTTGATAGGAAATGTTCCAATGCTTTTAAAGCAATGTATTTCGGTTTACACATTTCCACAATCCATTTCGATCAAACCAACAACTAAAATATAATTTCCAGTACTTAAAGTGCAAGAACCTTTCAGTTACTTTCTCCAATTTTTCATTTCTAAAACAAAATCGTAAGGGTATTCGGCTAGAATTTCCATGGTACCATCCGGTTTCACCCATATCGTATCCTCGATGCGAACACCCATCCCTTTATCCGGGTAATACAAGCCAGGCTCACTCGCTATAACCACGCCGGGTTTTAGAATATTATCGTCTGATACTGTGAGACCAGACCACGGCCGTTCGTGAAGATTCAAGCCAACGCCATGTCCAAGAGTGTGAACATAACCTTCCCCTGGTGCCTGAGTGTTGAGTTGGCTTTTGTGCCCATTTTTTTCGAACTCCTCGCAAACCAGGCGGTTATAGCCTTTGAATGCGGCATTCAGATCAAAATTCTCCAGAACTTTATCAAAAACAAATTTTACCTGGTCATACAGGTTTTGTGCTTCAGGTAAAGCGTACCCGAGGCTCCAAGTGCGAGTGAAATCATAGAAATAGCCTCCGCCTGCCTCACAAGGGAAAATATCGAAAACGATAGTCTCACCCAACCGAACGAAATCTGTCGGGTTACCGGCTGAGTGAGGGATCCCAGAATCACGCCCGATGGCAAAAATTGTACCCTCAGGGTTTTCAGCACCCAATTCAGCCAACCACAAGTCGATACGAGATTTAACATCCGCGATGGTCAATGGGGAGCCATCGTCCTTTAATAAAATTTCGTCTTTCCTGACTTCCCTACTGGTTAGATAATCAGCGACGCGCCTGACGACAGCAGTTGTAATGGCTCCCATCTTGCGGATGCGATCCACCTCTAATTCGTCCTTCGTTTCCATGGCGTACATGAAGAGGGAATTGTCGCTTGTCTCGCCGACCAATTCGAGCTCTGGCATTAGAATTTGAAGGTGGGAGAATATCGTGAAGGCTGAACCCAAGTCTGTGGTCCCATACATCCCGACCCTGCCCCCCACGCCCTGATCTGTGAACATGCGCTTATAACGGATCGCGTATGCAAGCGCTGAATCACCATGCGCTTCTTTTAATATTGAACCCAGATTATAGGTGCTGTATGGAATCACTACCAGACCAGATTTGGAAGCTTCTTCGCGCTCCATGTCATTACAAAAAAGCACAGGTTGACTGCCAAGTATTTTTAGGAGAGTCGCACCAAAAAAGTGTCCGCCTCCGGTAAGGTAATACATGGGCGGATTATGAGTTGCATTACCGATGACGATAATTGCATCGAGTTTCTTCGCCTGCATAAGGGCGTCAAGATCGGATTTCATATTAAATTACTCCTAAAAGCATGGGATCCCCTATAAAACGTCCCCGTAGAAATGGTATCCCAAATCCTGGCATCATGCGCGGATTGGATTAATGCTGCCTGCACCAGGTTTGGATAAAGTGATAAATAATTAACTTGCCTGTTCAACAATTTGCATGACTTGCTCACGAGAGAGCTTCCCCACCCCGTTTTCGATCGCTTTTAGAGTACCTTCTGCGAGAAGTAAAGGGATCTCAACAAAATATTTAAACGAACTTTTTGGCATGGCGGCAAGCCCTGCCCTTGCAAGCTCAAGATTCTTCCTGGCATATGCAAACATGTGACTGTCTGTCCACCCAATTGGGAAGAAATTAACTCCACGATCAATGTCTTCCTTTCGGTTGCGCAATATGTTGACTGCCTGCAAGCCGCGTCCGAATTGAATTGCGCACAGTCGGTCAATGGCTGTCCCGTCGAACCATCCCCAAATATCGCAAATCAGCAGCCCGACCGCACCAGCCACGCTGAAGGTGTAACCATCCAAATCGGCTTCTGTTTTGATTTGCCAGTGGTTTTCGACCCAATATGCCATACGTTCAGCCATTGCGATGGTAGTATCCCAGACACGAGGGGCAATTTCCCGGGGTACGCTTGTAAGCCAATCACCAATACGTAAAGTAACTTCTGGCAAGACCGAGTTGTAAGGGGAGAAATAAATATCCAATTCAGAAATATGTGTTTGTTCACTATCTACACCAATACGCGCTTGGAGAATGGGTCCTAAACCATGTAACAACTCCGCTTTTTTTGAGTTCTCCAGGTCCGGGTGATCTTCGATTTCATCAATCGCACGCATGCACAGATATGCTCCAGCGATTGTCTCCTGCAACCTGGCGGGTAAGCGTGCAATTGGGATAAAAAAAGTCCGGCTGTTTTCTTTCAAGACGCGGATGAGGTCGACATGTAAAGTCATAATTCTCTCAACAATATTAAAATATATTAAGCAGGAACTATTTTTCGTTTACGATCTTGTAAAACTTTCTTCAAATTTGCGAGCAACACTTCTTCCTGTTCGGGGAGCACGGTGCGCGGATCAAGGAGGATACGGTCGTTTTCTGTGCGAGCAATTACGGGTGGTATTCCCTGGCGCAATATTTTAATAAAAGAGTCGATGCCAGGCACTTTCAATGCCAGTACCCAAGTCGGGATGCACTCACCTGGGAGACTTCCTCCACCAACGGTTGATTCACTCATCAGCACTTCACCTTGCCCAAGCTCCGTTGCCCAAATTTCTGCGCGCGCTTTCAACTGGATTGCAGTTGCTGCAATCATGCGCCAGATGGGAATCTCCCGTTCGGCTTCATCCTTTAGATAGTGCAATAGGGTAGCCGTGAGGGCTGAGAGGCAAAGTTTATCGGCTCGAACAGCGCGAGCCAAGGGATATTTCTTTATCTTTTCGATTAGGTCTTTCCTGCCGATTACGATCCCTGCTTGAGGTCCTCCGAGTAACTTATCCCCGGAAAAACAAACAATATCTGCTCCAGCTTTGAGAGATTCTTGCACTGTGGGTTCATGTGCCAGCCCGTACTTTTCTGTATAAAGGAGTGTTCCAGATCCGAGATCGTCTACAAATATAACCCCCAATTTATGCGCAAGGTCCGAAATCTCGGAAAGCCTGGGTTCTTCGGTAAAACCCACCAATTTAAAATTTGATTGGTGGGCGTGCATTACCAGTTTACTTGGAATATCCAGGGCTTCTTGGTAATCAGAAAGATGGACTCGATTGGTGGTACCGATTTCGACCAACTTTGCGCCGGATTGCCTCATTACATCGGGAATTCTGAAACCGCCACCAATTTCGATCAATTGTGTACGGGATATGATCACCCGTTTTTTGCTGGCCAATGCCGATAGAACGAGCAGGATTGCAGCAGCATTATTATTGACAACCAGTGCAGCTTCCGCGCCGGTTAATTTTTGAAGCAGGGATTCGGCATGGATTAGGCGGGTGCCGCGTTTTCCGGATTCCAAATTGAACTCAAGATTTGAGTAGCCCTGAGAGATTACCTTCATGGAATGGATTGCGGAGATTGAAAGGGGGGCACGCCCAAGGTTTGTGTGTAATATCACACCGCTGGCATTAATCACTGGGACCAGCATGGGGGATACCCAAGTTTGAATCTTTTCAGCTGCCCGGGCAAGAACGACCTCCCGATCAGGAAGAGGCGCATCGCCAATATCTACAAAATTTTCCCGCATTTCCTTAAGAGTGGTTTGGATGGAAAGTAATGTTAAAGGACGACCGAAGCTCGCAATGAGTTCTCCTGCTTTTTGGGTATGGAGAAGTTGTTCGACCGAGGGAAGTCCGCGAAGATTCATTCTTTGGTCTGGTCACGGTCCGCCGGAGTCTGTCCAGTATTATGTGAAGGCAAACCAGTGGGGGGTTGCCAGCGAGCGTTTTCACGCATGCGAACGAAGTATTCAATGGCAATCAGCCCAACAGCCAAACCAATTCCAGTCCAAATCGTCACCAAGCGCTCTTGTTGGAGCCAAATTAGAAGCGCTCCGTAAACACCGACCCAAATTGACTGGCGCATAATGACTGTCCCGCCAGCTGGTGGGTTTGACGGAAAACGGAGGTTCAGGAACCATGTTGCAGGAAGCGCCATGCTGGTAAGTCCGAGTGTACTTCCGAAGAAAAGCAACCAGCGTGCCCAAACTGTGGGGGTGAGAGTTAAGACAGCCAATGCCGCTCCACCCCACCCGATAATAAAGAGGATGATGGCCGAAAAGATGTAAGGGTGGAAAGATGTATTTGGCCGATTTTCCATTGCTTGAATTATACACCAGCAGTCCATGGGTTCCCAAATTGCGTATACGGGGAATTCCTTTCAGTGTGGAGTTTATGCATATGGTCAAATAAATAAATTTCCCCTCCCGATATGTGTTCATCAGCTGTCCAAAAATATGGTTTATTACCAGCACCCCGCATAGAAAAAAAATTGAGGCAATTCAAAAATTAGCAAGCGGATTTATTTAATTTTCCTTTTCATCCCATCTATCTGTTCCTGAGTTAGATCGGGAATTTCCTCGAGCCGGGTAATTCCAAGCGCTTTTCGCTGGGCAGTGCGCCAACGAGACAGCCTGTCTGATATTTCCACTTCATATCCCACACGGGAAGGTTTGTAGAAATAAGTTCCGAGCAGATCCTGAGGCAGATATTGCTGGGGAGTGAAATGTTCTTCCGACAAGTGAGGATAAACATACCCCATTCCGTGACCGAGAGCGCCAGCATCCCTATTGTTATCTTTCAGGTGATTTGGTACTTCACCCACTCCTTGCTGTTCAATGCGCTCGAAAGCCTTGAAATATGAGGTGGCAGTATTGGACTTTGGAGCAGTCGCCAAATAAAGGGTTGCTTCAACAATAGGGTAAACGCCTTCAGGCAGGCCAATAAAAGTAAAAGCATTCAAAGCAGAGGACGCGACCACCAAGCCCATTGGATCTGCCAAGCCGATGTCCTCTCCAGCGAGGATAATCAGACGACGTAAAATAAAGCGGGGGTCTTCCCCCGCGTATAGCATTTTTGCGAGCCAGTAAAGAGCTGCGTCGGGATCAGAACCTCGGACAGATTTTATGAAGGCAGAGATGGTATCGTAATGTGCATCACCGTCCTTGTCATAAAGCACAGCGCGGTGCTGAATGGATTCTTGTGCCACATCCAGGCTGACATAAATAATCCCGTCATCACCAGGTGGAGTGGATTCAACTGCCAGTTCTAGAGCATTTAGCGCATTGCGTGCGTCACCATTGGATATTTCTATTAAGTGGTTGCGAGCTTCCGGATCCAAATCGACGCGGCGGTTACCATACCCACGCTCCGTGTCAGAAAGAGCCCGGTCGAGTATTTTTCCGATCTGTTCGTTGGTTAACGGGAGCAATTGGAACACCCTGCTGCGTGATACCAATGCTCCAATGACTTCAAAATAGGGGTTTTCAGTAGTTGCGCCTATAAGCAGGATTGTGCCATTCTCCACATGCGGGAGGAGCGCATCCTGTTGGGCTTTATTCCATCGATGAACTTCATCCACGAAAAGTGTGGTTTTCTTCTGGTACAGACGTCGTCGTTCCTGCGCAGCATCAATAACATCCTTGAGTTCGGCCTTTCCTGCCAGCACCGCGGAAAGCGTTTCAAAATGAGATTGAGTTCGATTTGAAATAACCTGGGCGAGGGTGGTCTTACCAGTGCCGGGTGGACCCCACAGGAGAATCGATGAAAATAACCGGTCCGCTTCAATCGCTCGACGTAAAAGTTTACCCGGACCGACAATATGTTCCTGACCAACGTATTCATCCAGCGTGCGGGGGCGCAGGCGGGCAGCGAGTGGAGCTTCATCATTCAGTCGTTGCTGCATGGCGTGATCAAACAGGTCAGTCATAATGCGATTATAGCCGTTTGACAGTAATCCCCAAAGCCCTCTTATTATCGATTTTTGTGCTCAGGCAGGAATATAAGGGAGGGCAGATCGTTCGTATTTAACAACCGGGAGGACATCCTCTAATTCGTAGTCTCGGTTGCCAAGCCCAAGTATTTCCCCATATTCGGTGACCAGGTACGGGTCCTTAAGCGGACCATGGATTTGTTGGAATGGGTGTCCAGTGCGGGTGTGGATTTCCATCGCCAGGGGTAAGTTTTCTTCGAATACCTGCAAGTTTGCGGTCGCATCCAACACTGCGCGTTCCACTGCAATGATGTCGTCAGATCCAAAAATTCCCACATCGGGAAGGATGGGCAAGGAGGTAAACCCGAAACAATCACAGACAGGGGTCATTTGGGTGGCAAGGGAAAGGTGGGTGACCTTTTTTGTCTCAAAAGTTGAAAGGGTGACGCTTGTTGAAATTGCGCAAGCTTCCTGAAAAGCGTGGAAATTGATCGCATCAATTTTCAGGCAACCCGCAGGAGCCACCAGGAGACAACGACCACACTGGTTGCATTGTTCCATGTGGAGATGCATTTGACCAGGATGCTTCTTGTCGTCAACAATGGCTTCAAATGGACAGGACGCGGCGATTTTATTGATGGTCGCGGCATCCGGGCATTTTTCTGGGAACCAATACTGATCGAAATGCATGGAATGGTGCATTTCACCCCGAGTTTCTCCAGCCATACAACCTAGTGCCAAGTTTTTAAAAGCCGCTCCAAGTCCGCAAGACGGGTGTCCTTTGACATGCGAAAAGTTGATGAGAAAAGTCGCGTCATGGATCATCCCAGCCAATTTCCATTTTCGGATATTTTTAAAAGGTTTCTCTACCTCGTAGAAATATTTCTCATCCGGTCCAGCGGCAGGGTAGATTGGGCAGCCCAGGGTCTCCTGTGTGTATCCGCGCGTTTCAGCACCTGAGACATCCCAGTTCACATCCGCGATGAATGGCTTGCCGCCGCCATCCTTTACTGCCTGAACAACCCGGCGTACAAATACCGGGTGGATGGTTGAATAACCAATGTTATTTCCGGTGTGCATTTTAATGGCTACCATCTCGTTTTTGACCCGGTCCTGGATTTGTAGTTTCTCAAGGATCAGATCGAGTTTTGCCGGTAAGGTTTCTTTCGCGTCTAGACGGGATTGGCGTGCAGAACCAAAATAGACTTTGCTGGGCATGATGTATTCCTTCTGTGAGAGATTATTGAACACTTATTGAATAATATTTAGACGTTTCGTGGCTTTTGTTACAATCCCGCGAAATCATTTTCCACATCTAAAAGCAATTCGGGGATTTGGTTCAAGGAGGTCACTACCGCTTCCGGTTGGATGGCAAGTACTTCTTCGTTCGGGAGTTGCACGCGGCGTGTGATCCAGATACTATACATACCCATTTGATTTGCGCCCAGCACATCCGCATTGAGCGTATCTCCAACCATGGCTGCAGCCTGAGGCTGGATTTGAAAATGCTCCAGAGCAAACTGGAAAATACGCGGGTCTGGTTTGCGAATGCCCAGCGCAGCCGAAGTGATGACAAATTCAAAATACGACCGTAGCCCCCAGCGGTCCAGAATTCCCTGCACATTCCCATCATCGGAGGTGTTTGAAATCATACCCAGTTTATAACCCCGTGATTTGACGGTTTCGAGCGTCGGTAAAGCATCCTCTTCCAGATACCAATTCTTTTGGGTGACGGCATACATGGCTCTTAATGCAGAACGCAGTACATCATCGGGGGTGTTCATGATCCCTCTTTTGACTAATATTTCACGCAAAACGGTAAAGGATGTTTTCTCTATATTATCCTTAATGAAATTCTGATAATAGGAGCTAAGGAAACCACCGCTGTGTGTGTAGAAAGCGCTCGAGTCAACCTGGATTCCGGAGGACGAAAGAGATTCCGCCAGCGCACGGTCGGCTTTTTCATATATGGGCAACCAGGGGTCCTTGGAAAATACTAGAGTGGAACCCAGGTCGAAAATGATAACTTTAATTTTGGTCATTTCGGCAATATTATCGTCTGGATCGAATAGAGATATTTTGATTAAGGAGAGGTAGTCCTCTAAAATTTCAAGCGCATTAATTAAGTCTTGGTATTCAGCCAGGAATTACTAGAAAATACTATAAGAATGATTATATCTGCAAGCTGGTTGAAGCAGCATTTCTCATTTCAGGAATATATTTTATTGTCCCCCTTTTAAATATATCCCGGTCGGATCCAACTCCTGGCGTAAAATTTTGAGTTCGTTCTCCGAGACCAGTTCAGTAATTCGAGGCTTAGCAATAACTTTCAACGACCAGCCAGTGTTGTTGACGGCCTCCTGAACAGTCTTGCCTGGATGAAGTGCTGTCAGCACCAATTCGCCAGTCTCATCTGGTTCCAATAAACCAATATCCGTCACCACACCAATGGGACCTTTGCCGCGCAGTCCAGCCTTGGCACGTCCTCCTTTTCCATCGAGATATCCAGCCGAAGTAATGAAGTCTACTTTTTCCGGAAACCGGCGTTTCTGATGAGGAGTCATAATGTAGCATCGGTTAGCCCATGCAGCAATTTCCTGCGCCCCACCTGAACCAGGTAATCTTACTTTGGGGTGGGTGTAATCGCTTCCAATGATGGTTGCATTAATATTCCCATACTTATCGATCTGTGCTCCTCCGAGGAAGCCCACATCCACATTCCCGCGTTGCAGGTAATTTGTAAAAATATCATACATGCTGACAACTGATAATGCTCCACTCACCAGAGTCGGGTCACCAATTGAAAGCGGAAGACGGGCCGGTTCAGCGCCGATGACTCCTGCTTCGTAAATCATAACCAATCCGGGGGCGTGCGTGCGCTTTGCCAGGTTGCACGCAAGGTTTGGCTGTCCCACCCCCACGAAGACCACATCACCGTCTTTCAGCATTCTGGCAGCATTCACGATCATGAGTTCAGCAGACGTCAGGTCAGTCATTAAGTCTCCTGTAGGAATCGCAGGATCGTCTGGAAAACTTGATCCGGGCGTTCGAGCGGCACCAGGTGGGTGGAAAGGGGGATAGTAATAACCTGGGCTTGCGGGATTTTTCGCGATACGAGGTGGGCAGTTGAAGTCCAAAAAGTATCTGTCTCAGCCCCTCGAATAATCAGGATAGGGACTTTGAGATGGGGGAGGCCATGCCAGATATCCATATCGCGCCAAACGCTAGTGGCATAAATTCTCATCTCCCAATCAACGCTATAACATAATTGATATCCTTGGACTGCAGGGCAGGCAATTCCATCAATATATGCATGCAGCGCCTGGTCATCCATGTACCTGAAAACTTGTTTATGCCGATAACCGTTGAACAGCCGATCCAGGTCATCAAATTGCCGACGGCGCGATCTGGCTGCCCGTACCAATGGATGTAATTGATAGCCAAGCCCCAATGCACAAATCAGCTGCCAGGGGCGAATAATGAATGGTGGGAAGAGTACCGGGTCTATCAGTACCAATGCTCGAAATCGACCTGGTTGACGCAAGGCGGCACGCAGGGCAACAATCCCACCAACGGAATGACCAACTCCAATTGCGGCCTCAGTGGAACGCTCATTCAGAAATTGGATAAAGTCGTCGGTCAGCGGACGCCAATCAATGATTTCTTCCGGGCTGGATTCCAACCACATAGGGCGCTGGCGCATTGCATACACGTGGAATTGTTCGGAAAGCCTGGAGATCAAGGGTCGGTAACATTCAGGTGGATAACCATTGGCGTGCAGGAAATGAAGGGGCAAGCCAGTTTCACCAAAGGAGGTAAATGGAATGCTCATTAACCCAGATCCTTAATAACTCCCGTAATTTACTTGTTCACTATAGTGCGCTTTAACCTTCAAACGCTCATGAGTCGCGGGACCAAGTTTTTGCCAGAATTCGTTTCTATCTTTCACTCCATAAATCCATTCATCCAGGTAAGATTCCACCATTTCAGGGCTTTCACTAATCTTGTCCCATTTTAAATAGAAATCATTATCTCGATCATAGTAACCCTGTGCATAGGAAGGGTGGGCAGCACCAGGTGAGAGGCAAACCGCACTGACGATGAAACCGGGAATCAGAGTCCGGTTTGGATCAGAACGGATGACAGATTCATCAACGATTTCTTCTGCAGTCAGAATCACTCGTTTCGAAGCGAACGCGACTTCCTTTTGTTCACCAACAATACCCCATAAATGAGCGTTCCCATCCTTATCCGCTCGTTGGACGTGGACAATAGCTACATCAGGATTCAAGGCAGGCACGGCAATCATTTCTCGGCCAGAATAAGGGTCTGTCACCCGCCGGATCAAAGGGTTGGCGCGTTCCAAATCCACTGCACCAGTCTGGTTCATGGGCATGAAAGGGAGCCCGGCGGCACCAGCCTGGAGGCGGGAGATCATTCCAAAATGAGAGTATTCTTCCCATTCCAACCGACCAGCTTCGATTTCTGCTCGAACGATGCGCAACGAACCGACACCGGGATTACCCATGTAAGAGAAAATAACCTTCCGGGCGCATCCGGCAGCTACCATCTGGTCATAAATCAGATCGGGAGTGGCACGTGCCAGGCTCAGTTCCTTTTTATGCTGACGGATAATTTCATGCCCGGCAGCAAATGGGATCAAGTGAGTGAACCCAGCTGCATATACGGTATCTCCATCCTGTACATATTTTGAAACTGCTTCGGAGAGGGGGATAAGTTTGGTCATTTTTCCTGATCTTTCTCAGTCTGTTTTTCTTCGCGGCGTTGACGGGAGTGCTGACTAATCTTCCGTATCCCGGAGAAGCGGGCAGGCTCCGGATGGGGAGCAAGTCTATGCAAGATATACCCGAGGTATAGGAAGATGCCGCCAAATAAGAGGTAAAGAATACCAAATTCCCCGGCAAATAATGACCCGATAAAAATGACCAGAAATCCGCATGCGATCAGTATAAAAAAGGTCCCAATTCGAGGAAGCAGGGAATTGTTCATTTCATCATATTATAGATGATTCTTCCCCTGAAATGGTAAAGAATAGGAAGGCTTGCATGATAAATGAGGAAGATTGTCTCTATTCTTTGGTTGAAACGGTAATTACACTGTATAGTTGAAACAAATATCTCGAAAGGAGTAGCTAATGCGCCTGTACGTGGATAATTCCAAATGCTCTGGATGTAATGCCTGCAGGGTGGCATGCTCGCTTAACCTGTTCGGCGAGAATAACCCAAAAAAGTCGGCATTGGTCATCGAACCTCAATTCCCGGCACCGGGCACATATAAAGTAAGTGTGTGTACTCAATGTGGTGACTGCGCAGCAGTCTGCCCTACCGAGGCCATAAAAAAGGACGAAAATGGGGCTTACTTTGTGGAGTTTGCAGAGTGCAACTTATGCGAAGCATGCGTTCCAGAGTGCCCGGAAGAAGTCATGTTCGTCCGCTCGAAACTGGCCGATACAGCCTGGAAATGTGATCTATGTGGCGATTGTGTAGCAGTATGCGGCACCAGCGCCCTGTGGATCGCTGAAATTGAAGCAGCAGCGGCTTAAGGAGGCAGACATGAATGGCTATGGTGGAAAAATTTTGCGAGTAGACCTGACTACCGGCACGATAACGAAAGAAAACACTCCTGCGGAAGTGGCGCGTGATTTCATAGGCGGGCGCGGTTTCGGTATCTATTTCCTTCTTAAGGAAGTTCCCAAGGGTGCTGATCCGCTGGGGCCTGAGAATAAATTGATCATTTCAAGCGGTCCGATATCCGGCATGCTGATCCCCGGTGGTGGTAAATGTGACTGGACTACAAAAGCTCCCCTGACCGGGGGATACGCCAGCGCTTCAATGGGCGGTCATTTCACAGCGGAGATGCGATATGCAGGGCTGGACAGCATCATTTTGGAAGGTATCAGCCCCAAACCTGTTATTCTTTTCATAGATGATGACAAGATCGAATTACGTGACGCTTCCGATATTTGGGGAAAAGCCACGTTCGCTGTAGAGAAACAATTCAAGGAAAAATTAGGTGAAGAGTACCAGGTAGCGGTTATTGGCGTTGGCGGTGAGAACTTGGTCCCATATGCGTGCATCAACCACGATTACGGCCGCCAGGCTGGACGCGGCGGTGTTGGAGCGGTTATGGGTTCCAAGAAAGTTAAAGCAATTGTCATCCACGGGACGAAATCCGTCCCGGTGGCAGACATGGATGCTTATCGCAAGTCAGGCATGGCGCTTTATAAGGCATGCAAAGATGCTGAAGGCCTGAAAGACTGGACGCGCTATGGTACAACCGTTGTTGTTTCCTGGTGTGATGAAGTAGGCGCTTTGCCAACCCGAAATTTCAGTGCGGGATCCTTTGAAGACGGGAAGAATCTATACGGGCAAGTGATGAGGGAGAAGATTGTCATCACCGATAAGGGCTGCTTCGGTTGTCCTTCACCATGTGGAAAGTACAGTCGCAACAAAAAATATAACAGTTACGTTGAAGGTCCTGAGTATGAAACTATAGGTCTTCTGGGATCCAACCTGGGGATCGACGATATTGAGGCTGTTGCGCAAGCCAATCTCCTGTGTGACGACCTTGGCATAGATACAATCAGCGCTGGTAACGCCATCGGGTGGGCGATGGAATGTTATGAGAAGGGAATCTTCACCAAGAAAGATACGGATGGGCTTGATTTAAAATTCGGCAATGTGGAAGCCACGTTCACGTTACTTGACAAGATTGCTCATCGGCAGGGTCTGGGTGCACTATTGGCAGAAGGCGTTAAGCGAGCTTCCAAGAAGGTGGGGAAAGGCACTGAAAAGTTTGCCATTCATGTCAAAGGGATGGAGCAGTCCGCTTACGCAACTCACAATGCCACTGCCATGCTGCTGGCATATATGACCTGCGACGTTGGCGCGCACCACAACCGCTCATGGGCAATCACCTATGACTTGCAGGTAGGTCGTGACCTGGTTACTCCTGAAAAAGTTGCGCGTGTAATCTGGCTGCAGAACTTCCGCCCGATGTTTGATGTTCTGGGCGGCTGCCGTCTGCAATGGGTAGAGCTAAATATTGATCGCGACCTTTATGTTCCTGCATTAGAGGCCATCACAGGCATCCACCGCACATGGCAAGATCTGGAGAAAGTGGGAGACAGGATCTGGAACCTGACCCGCCTTTACTGGGCACGCGAGAATGATGATTTTGGCCGTTCATGGGATTTGCCTGCTCCGCGCTTCTACGAGGATGCTCCCAAGAGCGGCGCTACCAAGGGTCAGATAACCAAATTCGAAGATGTAAATATCTTGTTGGATATGTATTACGAACAGCGCGGCTGGTCACCCGACGGCCTTCCGACACAAGAGACAATAGAAGCACTCGGTCTGGAAGCCGTGGTAGCCTGAAATGCCTGCTACAATCCGCCCAAGCGGAGCCTTGCGTGATGTGGTTGGTGGGCAAGCAGAAATCCAGGTGGAGGTCGGCAGGTCAGTTCGCGACACGCTGGCAGCTCTCGGCATAGTGCCTGAGGTGGTTGCACTCGTGGTGGTAAACGAAGAGCAGCGTTCAAAGGACTATGTGATCAAGGAGGGGGATATTGTAAGGGTGCTCGCTGTGATTGGCGGCGGATGAAAACAAAATGCAAAATCGGGCGGCAGTGCATCTGCCGCCCGATTTTGCATTTTTAAAGCCATTACAACTTGTATCGAAAATCGTTTCCTATGAAAAGGCAATTTCCAAGTAGAGGATAAAACCATTGGAAACGAACAGACCCAAGGTTATCATCTAATCGTGGTGCGGATCTGCTCGTGCATATATAGGGGCAAATAGTACCGTCCGCCTGAATTCTTGCCACTTGAGCCAGATGCTTTCCACCCGCCAAACGGTTGGAATCCCGGCCAGGCACCAGTGGTTGCTCCCTGGGGACGGTTGGCATATGCCACGCCAGATTCGATGTTGTCGAAAAACCAATTGGATTCCTCTTCGCTGCCATAGATTCCTGCGGTCAAGCCATAATTCACTTCATTGGCATGCTTCATTGCCTCTTCAAGGTTTTTTACCTTGTTGATGGTAGTAATTGGTACGAACATCTCATATTTCCAAAGACGATGCTGAATCGGAAGATCAACTACCAGTGTTGGTTCGCAAAACCAGCCTTTGTCATACATTCCGCCGGTCCGCACCTTACCACCGGTAAGGAAATGTCCGCCCCCGGTAGAAATTTCCGAGCAATAGCCTTGAAATTGTTTGTAGGATCCTTCATTGATGACCGGTCCAATGTAGACGCTGCGGTCTGTTGGGTCGCCTATGACCAATTTCTCGGTTTGGGATTTAAGACTGGAGATAAAGTCGTCGTATACAGCAGATTCTACAAAAACGCGGGAAGCAGCCGAACATTTCTGACCTTGCAAGCCGAACGCTGACCGTAGAATTCCGAGCGTCGCACGTTCCAAGTCGGCGTGCCGGGATACGATGGCTGCATTCTTACCTCCCATTTCGAGAATGATGGGGCGCATCCAGTTGCAGTCTGAAAAATCGCGGTAGATTTTTGCACCGACGTCAAAGGACCCGGTAAAAGTCGCCCCATCGACAGCGCAGGTAACCAGCGCTTGCCCAAGCGTGCCACCAGGTCCGGTAACGAAATTGAGCACTCCATCGGGGAGACCTGCATCCCGGAAGCACTCAGCCAGGAGACGCACGTACCAGGCTGTGTCGGTGGCGGGCTTGATCACAACTGTATTGCCGGCAACCAAAGCTGCCCCTGTGGGTCCGCCGGTTAACGCTGACGGGAAGTTGAACGGGCTGATCACGAGCCATACTCCGTAAGGTCGGAGAAGCGAATAATTTGTCGCATCGTATCCGATCAGAGGGTCTTTCCCCATTTCAACAGTATAACCATGGTTGGCTTCCATCTGGTCGCAAGCGTACCTGATAAGATCAGCAGATTCTTGAACATCCCCAAAAGATTCTATGCGGTTCTTGCCAACTTCAAGTGATAATGCAGCGCTTAACTCGAAAAACCGTTCCTCGATCAAAGCTGCCACTTTTCGGAGCAGGCGAACGCGTTCCTGCCACGGAGTGCGACTCCAACCTGGGAAGGCTTTGCGTGCTGCTTCAAGCGCTTGCTGTGCTTGCTTTTCATTTCCCTTTTGCATTTGAGCTAGGGTCCAATCCCTATTGATTGGAGATATATCTGTAAACTTTTCAGAAGTGACCACATCCTTGTTATTAATAATCATTGCGTACTCTTTACCAAGACTCGTCTGAACTTTCTTCAGCGCCGCGTCATACTTGGTATGGAGTTCCTCCGGTGGATTGTAGATGGTGGCATAAGTGATTTTGAAGTCCATTTTTTGTCTCCTTACTAAATTCATGAATTTGCTAGTAGACCAAGCATCGATTTTCTTTAAAGTATAGTGCAGCGGAAGATTGATGTCAATGAAAATAGATATTAATTGTCATAATTATGACGAATTGTTAATACGATAAATGCTCACTGGGCTATATGCCTGCCAATTCTGTTCCGTGTGACGTATAATCTCAGCGATGAACGTTGATCGCATCACCTCACTCGACCAGTTCCGCGGCTTTGCCATCCTGACGATGGCGTTGGCGAACTACATGGGTGGGGTGGTTATCATTCCCGCCTGGCTTAAACATGCCCCCGATGTCGGGCTGACATTCATAGATCTGATCGCACCGTTTTTTATATTTGCCATTAGCTTGACTTATGGCTTATCATTCCGTCACCGGTTGGAACGGGATGGTGCATTAAAGACATATAACCAGTTTTTGGTTCGCTACCTAGCTATCATTGGGTTGGGTGCTATTATTTCAGCAAGTGAGACAGCCGTTGGGGAGAATCCCAGCGGGATTGATTGGGGTGTGTTGCAAGCCATCGGCATGGCTGGAATTATTGCTCTCCTCGTCATTCGGTTACCGACCATTTATCGCTGGCTTATCGGGGCGGGGATTTTGGTTTTCTATCAGATCATCCTTGATCATTTTTTACTTTCCCTTACAATACGTTCACCGCACGGAGGGTTATTCGGTTCGCTAAATTGGGCGGCAATGCTTATCCTGGGCACGGCGCTGGCGGATCTATTTCATGGGAACGCAACCTTGAAAAAAGCATTCCCATGGGTTTCCTTGGGGATACTGGCAGTGGGAATTGGGATGGCTTTCCTGTTACCAGTAAGCAAACATCGCGTATCATCCTCGTACGTTTTGATCAGTCTGGGTGCAAGCGCGCTATTGTTCCTCTTGTTTGATTTGCTAAGTCAACGATTCAAATGGAAAGGGAATTTGCTGGCAGCCTGGGGGAGAAATCCGTTGGTTTTATATTTTCTTCATTATCTCATTATCGGAGTTTTTTTTCTGCCGGGTCTTCCGGATATATATCAAGCAGCACCATTATGGTTGGTGATGATCGAAATTGTTGTGCTCATTGGCAGTATCTCAGGGGTGGCGTATATTCTGGATCGAAAAAATATTGTAATTTCCCTCTAATTTATTGAGGATAATTATGGATCAACCCGAACAAAAAATTCGAGGAAAATGGGGGAGAGTGCTTCTCATATTATTATTACTGGCATTTGTTACCCTTCTGACCCTCCAGGTGACCCTCCCCGATGCCTCAGTTTCAGTGTCTATCTTGAGACAGTTCGATCCAACTGGTTACCACCGACTGCTTATTCTTGCCCCGCATTGTGATGATGAGACTTTAAGTTCCGCAGGATTGATCCTCGCGGCTCAGAGGGCGGGCATTCAGGTGAGGGTGGTAATCGCCACGAATGGTGACGGTTATCTTTTCGCAACCATGCAGGATTTTAAGAAAATTTATCCAAGACCTGCTGATTTTGTACACCTCGGAGAAATTCGCCAACAGGAATCATTAGCCGCATTAGCCACCCTTGGAGTTCATTCTGACCAGGTTACTTTTATGGGCTTCCCCGACCGAGGCACCCCTTCCTTGTGGAATGATTATTGGTCGGCGACTAAACCTTATCGTTCACCCTTCAGCGGCTCAACGAAAAGTCCTTACCCAATAACTTATGATCCAAACTCGGTATATTCGGGGGATGATTATTTAGCCGACGTAACCTCCATAATTGAGGAGTACCGTCCTGATCTAATCGTTTACCCGAATCCTCAGGATGTTCATCCTGATCATTGGGGGTTGAACGTTTTTACCCGCCTGGCTTTGACCATCATTAAGCATAAGGACTCTTCTTATAATCCCACCGAACTAACCTATCTGGTTCACAGACCGGATTTTCCGGAAATCCGGGGCTTGAAACCGCAATCTAGCCTGACGCCTCCAAATGTGTTATTTGCTCTCTCCCCTGAATGGTTCCGGCTGGATTTAACACCCACCGATGTAAGCCTTAAGGGCCAGGCGGTGCAGGCATATCGCAGCCAACTCCCTCTACTAAGAAATCTCATGGATAGCTTTATCCGGGCTAATGAGTTATTCGCACCTGTTCATTATTCATCCATGGAAACTGTTGTCCAAGGCAGCCAGGACAATCCATCGACTTGGCTGGATGCTTCCAGGCAATCCGTTGTGCCAATTCAAGCAGACCCGGCAGGCGATTATGCCACACGGAGTTTTGTTCCAGCTGGGGATCTGACAGCAGTCTTCGCTGCCCGCGATTTACAAGGGAATATCATGGTTTGCTCACAAGTACGGGAGAATACCATTCCCGAAATTGCTTATTTCCTGCGCATAAAAGCTCTCACCGAGGAGGGCATCATTACATACCAAGCCCGAAGCGGGATTCCCAAAACCGGGTGGTATCAAATCCACCGATCAGGTCCCTATTCATGTATTACCGTCTCATTTGCGGACCTTGGAAATCCATGGGCTGTTTATGTGGGTGCAACCACTGAGGGTGGCGGGCGGGTGGAAGACGAATCCGGGTGGCAGATGGTTTACATCAACTTGCCATAAGACATGCTCGAAATTGATATTCGTCCTTACCAGTATATTGACCGGAAGGAAGTATTCAGGATAGGAGCGGATACTGCATTCTTTGGAAAGCCCATCGAAGCTTACTTGGATGACCGCAACGCCTTCCTGGATGCTTTCTATGCATATTACACCGACCTTGAACCGGAACATTCATGGGTGGTGACTGTAGACAAACGGGTGGTCGGCTTCCTTACAGGTTGCGTGGATACACGGTTCCATAACCAGCAGATCCAAAAAGTTATTATCCCTCGCGTGGCAGGAAACCTGCTCAAAGGCAAGTACCATTTTGGCAGGCGTTCCTGGAAATATTTCGCTGGACTATTGACAGGGTATATTCGGGGAGAGTTCACCCGCGTAGACTTTAATAAATTTCCAGCCCACCTGCATATAAATGTGGAAGCTGCCTGGCGTGGGTACAAGCTTGGCCAGCGACTAATGGAAGCTTACTTGGATCAACTGAGAAGATTGGGCATTCGTGGAGTTTACCTGGACACTACCAGCCTGAATGAAGCCGCCTGTCGTTTATACATGAAAATGGGTTTCCGTCTGTTGGATTATCGCCCAGCTCGATTTTGGGCTCAATTGGTTGGACATCCAGTGGAAAATCGTTGTTATGTCTTGAGCTTGAATTATTAAACAATATATTGATGTAAAATGAGATGGGCATATTCAAAGCCGAGTCATGAGGCTCGGTTTTTTATTGCCATCATCACATGAGGTAAAAATGATTTTCGAGGTAACATTTTCTTACCGGTGGCTGGGATTGAATCAAGTTTGATAGGTGGAATAATCTGGCACAGATTGGTCATAAACATGACAACAAAAACCCACAAAATAAGGTTACTGAAAGGTCGCGTTACGAATAATATGGATAATGGTTAGTGTCCACCGTATTGATTCTTGAAATCCAAATTCGATATCAGGGGAAAGCTGTCAATGTTACAGCAACGGGAAGGGTAATAATGCGAATCCAACATAGCTCCCATATTCACAGCTTTCCTTATAGTTCTTGCGGGGATATTGGTTTTCAATTCAGTTTTGCCTTTCAACCAATTGTAAATGCCTGCAATCAGGAAATCATCTCATTCGAAGCCCTTGTGCGTGGCCCTCATGGGGAACCATCAGACTCTGTGTTTGCACAAGTCAATAACCATGATTTTGGGAAATTTGACGAAGTTTGCCGCCAGAAGGCAATCCATTTAGCGAGCAGGTTAAACATTCCCGGCAATTTATGCCTGAACCTTTCAGCTCAGGGACTTTACGAAATTGATTCGAGCATCATAACCACTTTTCACGCCTCAAAAGAGAGCGGTATCCCCACGGAAAATATCATTTTTGAAGTCCTTGAGACAGCCAACCTAACCGACCAGCATTCCCTGCTGCAATATCTAAAACTAATAAACGATTTTGGTTTTAAAACCTCCATCGACGATTTTGGAGCAGGGTATTCCGGATTAAAATTATTGGTTAAATACCAACCGACTTATATTAAACTTGACCGCCATCTAATTGGCGATATCCAGGAAGATATGATCAAGCAATGCGTTTTCCTGGGAATCCAGCAAATCTGCAATCGTTTATCCATAGAGATAGTAGCCGAAGGGGTCGAACAAGCTGCTGAATATAGATGGTTAAGCCAGGCGGGTGTAAAAATATTCCAAGGGTATTATTTTGCACGCCCTGCATTTGAAGCATTGCCTGAAGTTTCAAATAAAGCGTACGCGATATAAACCAATTGCTTGACATTGGGAAAAACCCTCAAAAAATTGAAGCTCCAGCGTTTTTTTTCGAAATTGCTGGAGCGGTTTATTGTTTAATTTCAGAATCGCGGAATATAAGAGAAAATCAGTCGACCAAATCTAAATAAATTAAGGGAGGAAGAAGGTTTGGATGGAATCAGATGCTATCTGAATAAAAAAATATTAATCGGTGGTTACTTCATAAATGTTCAACCCCGATAAATGGGCTACATGCTAATCCCTATAGAAAATCCATTGTCCAGAATAACGCAGGAATTGCTACCAAAGCGGTGCAGACATCTGGCCGACTTGGGTTAAAATAGGGTGAGAAGAAATTTGATTAGCCACCACCAATTCACAAATGAAATTAACAAGCCCCATTTTAACTCTCACCACAGATTTTGGCACAAAAGATGGCTTTGTCGGCACACTGAAAGGGGTCATCTGGGGGATCTGTCCCACAGCGCGAATTGCTGATATCAGCCACGAGATCAGTCCTCAAAACGTCATTGAGGGCTCTTTCGCTCTTTGGCGAGCTTATTCGTTCTTTCCTCCTAAGACAGTCCATATCGCCGTTATTGATCCGGGAGTGGGTACGAATCGCCGTGCGCTTGTCGCGCGCATCGGAAAGTATACTTTCATCGGTCCGGATAATGGCTTGTTCACCCCGATAATTGAAGAAGCTGAAAAGAAGAAGCAGCCCATGGAACTTGTCCATTTAACGAACGAAAAGTATTTCCTCACGGATGTTAGCCGGACTTTTCATGGGAGGGATATATTTGCCCCTGTTGCTGCTTACATTGCCAACGGGGTAGGGCTTGCTGAACTTGGCCCGTTTATCACCGACCCGGTCCGGTTGCAGATGCCCAAACCTGTAAAAACAGAAACAGGCTGGAGCGCACACATTACGGTTATTGATGTTTTTGGAAACCTGACGACAGATCTGCCATCAGGAAAATTGACCGGCACAAAACTATTCCATTTTAATATTCATGGAAACGTAGTGAATGGATTAATGGCATCATATGGACACGCTCAACCCGGTGCATTGATAGCCCTTGCAGATAGCGAAAATTTTATTGAGATCGCAATCGTTAATGGCAGCGCCCAAAGGACATTAAATGCCAGGGTCGGAGATATTGTTGAAGTGGTGGTTGACATCGAGAAATAAAAAGTTTCATCGGTCTTTTAATGACAGAATTTCCATTAGAAATTGAAGATTTAACCTTTCAATACCGTCGCCGGAATGAACCAGCGCTGGATAAAATTAGATTTTCCCTCCATGCGGGTCAGGTAATGCTTATCGCCGGTTCCAGTGGATGTGGTAAGACAACCCTGATGCGGTGCATAAACGGGCTCATCCCACATACCTATCAAGGGACTATGAGTGGCGAGATCCGCTTGTTTGGAAAATCGGTGACAGGGATGGGACTGGCTGACATCTCTCAAACAGTGGGCACGTTATTGCAAGATCCTGAACGCCAAATTCTCGGAAGCTATGTGATGAACGAAGTTGCTTTCGGATTGGAAAGCCTGGGGATCCCCCGTGAACAAATCACCCCGCGGGTCGAAACGGCACTCGAACGGCTCGGAATACTGCATTTACGGGACCGGGAGACCTTTGGCACATCTGGTGGCGAGAAGCAGAAGATTGCACTTGCAGGAGTCCTGGCAATGGAACCCAGGATTCTGCTGCTGGATGAACCATTGGCAAGCCTTGACCCGGTATCAGCCCAGGAGGCATTACAGGCTTTCCGACAGCTTGCTGATGAAGGCATCTCGGTCATGATAGTTGAACATCGTGTCGAAGATGTACTTTCCATCCACCCGGATATATTTATGTATTTGGATGGGGGGAAAATGACTTATTTGGGAGGTACAGAGGGATTGATGGATGTGGTGGATTATCGCCGCATCAAACTACCAGCTCGCGTTGTGCTCGAACGAGCCCGACGAGACCCAGCACCGGTTTTTAAACCATTTGCGAGGCATGAGATTCTAAAAGAAGCGCTGGTAAAGTTTGAGAATGTTCATTTTCAATATAGTGAGGACGGCCCCGAAGTCTTAAAAGACCTCAACTTTAACATATATAGCGGCGATGTGATTGCAGTACTTGGACATAACGGATCGGGTAAAACTACCATGGTGAAGCACACCCTGGGCTTGCTGAAGCCTACCAAGGGACGTGTCCTGCTGGAAGGACAGGAAACTCGAAAAATGACTGTTGCCCAGGCAGCGCATACAGTCGGATATGTTTTCCAAAGCCCGTCCCAGATGTTATTTGCCCCAACAGTTAGAGATGAATTAGCATTTGGGCCTAAGAATTTGGAATTTTCCACAGAAACAACTGCTCAAAATGTGGACTGGGCAATAGAGACAGTGAACCTGAGAAGTGAAATGGAAATGCCCCCCCTGGCTCTTTCTTTCGGCCAACAAAAACGCGTCAGTATTGCTGCCATCCTGGCAATGCGTTCTCGTATCCTGATGATGGATGAACCGACTGCCGGTCAGGACTATTGGAACTACCAGGCTTTTATGGATGCGATATTACAGATGCCGGGTTTCGACACGGTCATTTTCATTACCCACGATGTAGACCTAGCGGTAATTTATGCAAACCGCATTTTGCTCGTCTTCAATGGGGAGGTTGTTGCCGATGGAAAACCGCAGGAAGTGCTTAAGGATGAAAAACTCCTTCGATCCTGCCGGGTTTTACCGACTTCATTGCTACAATTGAATTTGGAATTCCTGCCGCAAACTGGCAAGTTCTATCGGGCAGAAACTCTCTCCCATCTTCAGAGTTAATGTATATGTAACCCCATTCTCAGTTCTCAACAGGAGGAAGAAATGCAAAAGAAATCATGGAAATTTGGGACGCGTGAGGTGGTTTATGCTGCCATCGGTGCAGCGCTATACGCAGTGCTGAGCCTGGCAACCAACTGGATCCAATTGCCTTCTGCAGGAAATGTCTCATTTCGCCCCGCCATTGTCATTCCCATGTTCTTTGGCGTCGTGTTTGGGCCGATCGTAGGTTTTATTGCCGGCTTCCTGGGTAATATCATTAGTGATTTAATCGCCGGGTATGGTTTTTGGTTTTGGTGGGACCTGGGGAACGGGATCATTGGGCTAGTACCCGGATTAATTGCAGTTTGGATGACAAGTTATAGCGCTTTGAAAGATATCGTATGGGGCGAAGTATTCTCGGTTATTGGTGTTTTAGTGGGTATGGCACTTGCTTCAATCTCCGAGATGTGGGTTTCGGGCGCAGATATCAGCACGGTCATATATGCAAACTATATTCCTGCCATCGTCCCGGATTTGATCAATGGCCTGATCCTTTTGCCGATCCTGATGGTGGCATATGCTGCAATCGTCAAACGTTCCGGAAGATAAATAATCACGGAAAAGAACTGGAGGCAATTTCTGGATTGTCTCCAGTTCCCTGTATCGAAAATCAATGTTAGTCACCTGGCGTTACCGTCTCCGAAATGGTTTGATGGAGAAATTCGATCCGCGTGCCAGATGGATCTTTTCTCTGGCATTCCTTTTCGCCATCACACTTTTCTGGGATGCGCGCTTTTTGACGTTTTTCTTTATCATTGCATTTGCCTGGTATTTTTCTTCCCGGGCGAGGTGGAAGGAAACACGCCGAGGCTGGTACTTGATCGGTTTTATCCTTTTTATGATGATCGTTATCAACACAATCATCACTGGAGGCGGGGCAGGGGGCGTTGTCCCACCTGGAGGTCATCAGGTTTGGCCTCAGGGAGCAACAATTCCATTTATCGAATGGCATTTCCATTTTGGATTAACCTGGGAGCGGCTCTGGTTTGCTATTTGTCAACTGTTACGGATCGGAGCGATTTCTGCGATTTTCCTGATCATTCCATATACAATGGATCCGCGCGTTTATGGGGTCACCTTCCGCGGGCTGGGTTTACCGGACCGGTTTGCCTACTCAATGGAACTTGCCTTTCGCTATGTACCAACCCTGGCGCGTGATTTTGGGACCACACTCGATGCACAGAGGGCGCGAGGGTATGAGATTGAACGAGTTAAGGGGGGCATCGTAAAACAAATCGCACGCATTGCACCGCTTATTGTTCCGGTCACGATGAACTCAATTCTGACGGGGGAAGACGTGACCAATGCCATGGATTTGCGTTGTTTTGGGACAGGTCCGCGCACCTGGTTGAATAAACTGACCTTCCATTGGCAGGATTATGCGCTGATCGGATTTTCCATCATCTTGCTGGGAGGAGGCATGGTGATTTTATATGCTTTCCACCTGGGTAATTTCTGGGTACCGGATTTCTGGTTAAGGCTGGCGGGAGGATGATAAAACGACCGGGTTCTGCGTTGTCCAGCCCCGGGTTCTCAAAATGTGATCATTCCAGAAAAGATTTCCAGTCGATTGTCTCAGCAGTTTTGTGAAGACGGTGGTCGTCCTCCACCACCCAATATGTAAGGTTGGTGAAAACCTTTTCAGCAGCATCTCGAGCCGCAGGCAAATGGATTAGCTCGTCCATGGTGCCCTGAATAATAAAGGTGGGAATATCAATGGAAGCCGGTGGAATTTTAGTAAATTCAATAAAACTCACCGCTGGAGCAAGTAACACCAATTTACGCACTTGAAGAGGGTGGTTGGATGCAAAAATGGCGGCCATCAATCCCCCCAGGCTGGAACCGATAAGTGTCCAGCCGGTTTTTTTCCCGAGAATGGCCCTGAGTTGGGTCATGCGCTTATTCAAATTCCCGTCAAAATCGGGAGTCACAATGCCAGGAAACAGATCGCGCAGGAGGCCTGCCTTATATGTCTGGCTTTTGTCTCCACCGGAACCATGGATAAAAACGATACGTGAATTGTCCATCAAGTGATTATAAAACAACCCGGAGTGGATATAGCCCTCCGGATTGTTTTATAATTTAACAAGATTTATTTCGCAATAACAAATACCACCGCTACCATCCCAGCACCAGTGTGAACGGACAGACCTGGTGTGACATCAGTAAAAGTGATTTCATCCGGGCAAGGCAAGGAAGCTTGTAGAAGGGTTTGGAACTCTCGCGCACCTTCTGCAGCTTTGACGTTTAAAACGGCCATTTTCTCGATCTTGTGACCGCCCGTTTTTTCCCCCGACAGCTCAACCGCACGGTTCCACGCTTTTTTCTGAGTTCGGACTTTTTCCAGGAGTTCCAATTTCCCGTTTTGTATGGTCAGGATGGGCTTGATATCTAACAGGCCAGCCATGCCTGCAGCTATATGGCTGACACGTCCGCTCATGGCAATATACCTTAATGTGGCAAGCGCGCCGAAAAGGAAAGTCCGGTTACGCACATCTTCAGCCTCTACAACAGCGTCCTCGATGGAGGCTCCCTTGGCGATTGCTTCAGCTGCAGCCAAAACCATGTACCCCTGTCCCATAGCCAGACTGCGTGTATCGACTACTTCGATGCGCCTCCCAGGGAGCATTCCAGCAGCCTGGCGGGCTGATGAATATGTTGCACTCATCTCGCTGCTGATATTCATGCATAAGACTTCATCTGCGCCGGAATCGAATGCCTGCTGAAAAGCTTCGACAAATTGCCCGGGTGCAGGAGCGGCAGTTGAGGGAAGTTTTCCATCCCGATCGATGCGTGTAAAAATGGTGTCATTATCAATATCATATGCATCACGGAAACTTTCGTCACCAAACTGGATGAGTATGGGAATTTGAACAATGTTATGTTTTTTTGCCAAATCAAAAGGCAGGCTTGAGTCGGTATCTGTAATAATGGCAATTCGAGACATTTATCCTCCAATGCACGTTTGAACCAATTAACACTATTATCAGTCCCAAGGTTCGAAATACTATTCCCCTCGCTCCGAAATCGGCACACAAACTTTCACTGAACATTCTTAAGGATGGGCCAGCGGGGAATATTGCCGCCATCGGCATGATTTCTGATTTGCATATTGTTTCCAAATTCCCTGGGCAGCTAACACCTTGACAAAACGGAAGGTTCTGGAGTAATATAGCTTACCCCACCCCCCTGGGGGGGATAGGAGATAATATGAAGAACGAAGAATCGATTAAGCGACTTAAGATCGTCGAAGGGCACCTCCATGGGGTGATCCGCATGATCGAGGAAGATACTTATTGTATTGATGTGATGCGCCAGATACAGGCGGTTCAGGCGGCGTTGAATAAAATTAGCGCGGGTATCCTTGAAGATCACCTCAATTCGTGCGTTACCACAGCCATCAGAGGTGAGAACCCTGCGGAGCGTGAGCGCGTATTAAAAGAAATCACAGATGTCTTTGAGACTGCTACGAAAGTGTAGCATTTTACCCATATTTCCAAACAAGGAGAAAAGCATGAACACCGTTACATATCAAATTCCCGCTATCAATTGCATGCACTGTGTGCACACCATCCAAACCGAGGTAGCCGACCTGGCAGGGGTCAAGTCTGTCAAGGCAGATGCTTCTACCAAGAAAGTCGAAATCATCTTTGATGCACCAGCATCTGAGGAAAAAATCAAAGCGCTGTTATCCGAGATCAACTACCCCGTTGCAGCATAACAATACAAAAATTTGGGGGCACCATGAATGTGCCCGACCAATTAAAGGTGGATAATGACCCAAACGAAACAATTGACTCTCCCAATTACCGGTATGACCTGTGCCAACTGCGTGGCTACAGTTGAACGCGGCTTGAAGAAGCAGGAAGGCGTGCAGGCAGCAGTAGTCAATCTTTCGTCCGAGCGGGCAACCGTAACATTTGATCCGTCGACCACAGGTTTACCGGACTTCCTGGCACGAGTGGAGCGTGCCGGGTACGGAGTAGCAACCGGTGAAGCGGACCTTGTGATAAAGCGATTGTCAGACGATAATGATGCCCGCCGATTGGAAAAAGCCCTTTTAAAAATCGAAGGAGTACTTGAAGTTTCAGTCAGCATTACCACCGAACGGGCGCGCGTAAAATATGTACCCACAGTGGTTAGTCAGGCTGAGATCCGGCAGGCTGTTTCCAAGTCTGGGTTTGAAGCTGTGGAAATGGGAGGCGAGGCAGAAGACGTTGAAGGTAAAGCCCGCGAACATGAGATTTCACGGCAACGACACTTCCTAATTTTTGGGTTAATTTTCACGATACCACTCTTCCTCCTCTCGATGGGTAAGGATTTCGGCTTATTACCCTCCTTTATCTACGCCCCGATCATGGGAGTAATGGCTCCCGGAATGCGACAGGCCCAACCCTGGTTTAATTGGGTGATGTTGGCATTGGCTACACCGGTTCAATTTTATGTCGGTTGGCAATATTATGTAGGCGCATATAAATCCCTCCGAAATGGCTCCGCCAATATGGATGTTTTAATCGCCATGGGTTCATCGGTGGCGTACATTTATTCCCTGCCGATCACTTTTGGTTTGTTGCGCGGAGAAGTATATTTCGAGACCGCGGCTGTCATTATTACCCTTATCCGCCTGGGGAAGTTCCTGGAGGCACGCGCCAAAGGACATACAAGCGAGGCGATCAAGAAACTAATGGGTCTGCGCGCCAAGACCGCCCGAATTGTGCGCGAAAGTGCGGAAATGGAAGTGCCGGTGGATGAAGTCCGAGTGGGAGACCTTGTACTTGTCCGTCCCGGAGAAAAAATCCCTGTGGATGGGGTGATTGTCGAGGGTCGTTCTGCTCTGGATGAATCAATGTTAACCGGCGAATCCCTGCCGGTTGAAAAAGGACCTGGTGACCCGGTTATTGGAGCGACTTTAAATAAACTGGGGTTGCTCAAATTTGAAGCAACCAAAGTGGGGAAAGAAACTGCCCTGGCACAAATCATCCGCCTGGTTGAAGATGCACAGGGTAGCAAGGCTCCCATTCAAAAACTCGCTGACCAAGTCTCGGCTATTTTTGTCCCAATTGTTATTGGTATCGCAGCGCTTACATTCCTGATATGGTATTTTGTGGTTCCTGTTAACCCTGCTGTGTCGCAATTTACGCGAGCCTTGATTGATATGGTCGCTGTCCTGGTAATCGCCTGTCCATGCGCAATGGGACTGGCGACTCCTACTGCGGTTATGGTCGGAACCGGGAAGGGTGCTGAAATTGGGATTTTGTTCCGTACCAGTGAAGCCCTTGAACGTGCTGGAAAGGTCTCAATCGTGGTATTGGATAAAACCGGGACCGTCACAAAAGGCCAGCCTGCTGTCACCGATATCGTGACAAGGAAAGTATCAGAAGAACAACTGCTAAAATTGGCTGCCTCGGTGGAGAAAGGCAGCGAACACCCACTGGGAGAGGCAATCTGGGCGGAAGCCACTAAAAGAGGCATTAAGTTATATGAATTGAGCGGCTTCAGAGCCGAAGCCGGGCACGGCGTCGAGGCGGATGTGGAAGGACAAAACATTGCGATTGGAAATCTCCGCATGATGCAAGCGCGCAAATATCCACTTAATGGATTCGAGCGAGATATTCAGCGGCTCCAAGGAGAAGCCAAAACAGCCATGCTTGTGGCGATGGATGGCCAGGTGCGTGGGATTATCGCTGTGGCAGATACCGTCAAGGACGGCTCGAAAGAAGCGATTGACGACCTGCATCGGATGGGACTAAAAGTAGCAATGATCACCGGCGATAATCAAAAAACTGCAGAGGCGATTGCCAGGCAGGTCGGGATCGATACGGTGCTGGCTGAGGTGCTTCCAGATGGCAAGTCAACTGAAATAAAGAAATTGCAGGAATCCGGCAACGTGGTGGCGATGGTCGGCGATGGGGTTAACGATGCTCCAGCGCTGGCACAAGCGGATGTTGGCCTGGCTATTGGTACCGGTACGGATGTGGCGATGGCTGCCGCACCGGTGACGCTGATCAGTGGTGATCTACGCGGAGTGGCGCGGGCGATATCGCTTTCGCGGGAGACACTGGGTACGATCAAGCAAAATTTGTTCTGGGCATTTTTTTACAATATCGTATTAATCCCTGCTGCCGCCCTAGGTTACCTGAACCCGATGTTGGCAGCCGGAGCAATGGCTTTCAGCAGTGTTTTTGTTGTTTCGAACAGCTTGCGGTTGCGTGGATATAAAGTTGAAACCCTGACCACCCAAAAAAACCTGTTCTCTCAACTGTTGGGACTTGCCCCTCGCCTTGCAGCAGCAGGGGCAGCCTTAACCGTTCTGGTTATTATTTCAATTGGCAGACAGCCAAAACCAACCAGTTATAGTGCTTCAATACTTTCCCAAATACCTATTCAAGCAGGTGTTACCACGTCCCTAGAAATCCAGATCGAAGACCAATATGGGCGACCATTTACTGATTTTGAGACTGTCAACTTTGGTCGTTTAACATATAAAATATACCTTGCAGTTGCGTCCAGTGATTTGAATTTTTTGGAAGCAGATCCATTGCTGCTAAATCTTGGTGATCGCATGGCGGCGGGAATGGAAGGCGTCAGTACAAGTGGTGGAATGATGGGATCAGGTTCTTCGGGAGGGTTGACAACACAAGATGCAAGCCAGTTGAATGCTCCAAAGGATGATGGCAAGGTAAAAATAAACGTATTATTTCCAAAAGATGGACGTTATATTGCTTTTATGAATTTTTGGCCGCGAGGCGGTGATCAAATCACACTCACTGTCCCCATCCAGGTAGGGACGGCAGGCCTTCAAACCGCAGCGCTCACACCAGATGCGGTTCTCTCTCAACAGGTTGGTGACCTCAGTATTACTTTGAATTCCAATGGGACATTAAAAGCTGGAGAATATAACTATATTAGTTTTATTGCACGCGATTCGGCTGGAAATATTCGCACGGAAGAAATTGAGATGTTTTCCGGGTATCAATGCAACTTGTATGTTATTGATGATAAATTGACAGCATTTCTGAACCCGGATATTATCAATCGCCGTACCCTGCAATTTTCCGTTTATTTTCCGAAGCCAGGAATATATAAAGCATGGTTTGATTTCATTTATGATAATCAACCACAACAAATCTCATATGTTCTTGTTGTAAAATAAGCTGTCAAAATAAGCAAAAAACCTAAAGAGAATGAGAATAACCGTGAAAAAATCTCAATTGGTGATTGCTGCACTATTATCTTTCAGCATATTATTGTCAGCCTGCGGCGTTCGAGATTTACCCACCCAGGTCCCAAACACCGGAACTATAAACTCGTTACCGAAAATCCGGATTGGTGTGGACCCAAATTTGCCCCCCTTCTCCTTGACGGACTCTAATTTAAATGTAATATCCGGATTTGAAATCGACTTAATAAGAGAAATTGCAGATAGGGCTGGTTTTCAAATAGAATTTGTTAATTCCGCATACAATCAAATAATCAGCATGGTTAGCAAATGTCAGGTTGACGCCTCGATTTCCTCCATTCCCATATCAGACGAGCTCAAGCAACAAATGATATTTTCTGAACCCTATTACACAACCAGTGACGTTCTGGTGGTCAAACAAGGGAATGTCACAATTTCAAGCCTGGAAAAACTGACGGGCATGCTGGTAGGTGTTCAGTCAGGTTCGCAAAGCATCTTCTCTTCCGGTTCTCCGGTTTTTCAACTGGAATCATACCCGTCATTTAACCTCGCTTTCCAGGATTTAATCACAGGATATATTGATGCAGTGATCGCAGACAAACCACATGCGCAAATTTATGTGGAAATAAAACCAAACAGATTAAAGATTATTGGCGAAGAATTTGGAACTGTCAATTACGGGATTGCAGTTTGTAAGAATCGAGGAGATTTGTTGGACACCATCAACAATAGCCTGGCTGACATAAAAGCTGATGGTACTATGGATAAAATTTCCCAAAAATGGCTAAAAGATGGCGGTTAAAATAAATCGCTAATATCTACAATGATATTTGTAGAGCGTTTTTTCCTAATTGGTTGTTGTTACGATAATCATAAATATAATGAGACTTTAACTCTATGAATCAACTTATTGTTGCGTTTATCACCGGTCTGACCACGGGAGGATTATCCTGCCTTGCAGTACAGGGTGGGCTGCTGGCCAGTTCCCTCGAATATCAGTTGGAACAGCAACTTGACCTGCAGATAGAGCAGGAAATTGCAGCGCGGCGGGCACGCCGATTTGGAAAAAAGCGCAACCAGATAATTGCCCACCCACGGCTGGCAGTGCCCATCTTGTTGTTCCTGGCAGCAAAACTGGTCGCATATACCGTGCTTGGGTTCTTCCTTGGTGCCCTGGGATCAGTTCTCCAGTTAAATGCAGTCACGCGAGCCATCCTGTTGATTGCAGTAGGTATCTTCATGGTGGGAAATGCGCTGCGGATGTTCAACGTTCATCCCATATTCCGGATTTTTGCCATCGAACCGCCCAAATTTATCACCCGTTATATCCGCCGGAAGGCTAAAAAAGGGGAGAGTTTCTTCTCCCCTCTATTCCTCGGTGCCTTGACGGTATTCATTCCTTGCGGAGTAACCCAGGCAATGATGGCAGTGGCAATTGGTACCGGCAATGCCTTTCAAGGCGCTGTGCTGATGTTTGCATTCATTCTTGGTACAAGCCCGGTATTTTTTACGGTTGCCTACCTTGCCATGAAACTTGGCGCACGTTTGGAAAAATGGTTCATGCGTTTTGTAGCTGTGGTACTCCTGGTGTTGGGATTGGTTTCTGTCAACTCAGGGTTAACACTGATGGGTTCTCCACTTTCGGTAACCAATATCTTACAAGCCGCAAAATCATCCCAGCCAGACCTGGTTGTTGATCCTTCTCTTCCCCCATCAGACGGGATTAACCTTTATGTAAGTGCAGGGAACAGCGGCTATTCCCCACGTGTTGTGCACGCCCAGGCGGGTAATGCAATCACCTTGTACCTGGTAACAAACCAAACTTACTCCTGCTCGAGAGCGTTTGTCATCCCATCCCTCGGTGTAGAAAAACTACTGCCATCATCTGGAACGGAAAGCATTTCCATCCCAGCTCAGATCGCAGGCACAATCATGCGTTTTTCATGTTCCATGGGCATGTATTCGGGGGAGATCATTTTTGACAAGTAAAAATTTCGCGGAGGATGGAATGATAAAAAAAACTTATCGAGTGGATGGGATGCACTGTTCAAATTGCGCAATGAATATTGAGGGAATCGAAGATGACCTGCCTGGCATCAGGCAAATTTGTGCAAGTTACCAAAAGGGGCAGATGATCGTAGAATTCGATGAGGTTATCGTGAGTGAGGAACAAATTATTGCAGCTATTGAGAAACGAGGATACCAAGCTTCCATCGCATAAATATTAAGTAAAACAAGACTCCCTGCCTATGCAAAGTGGTAGGGAGTCTTGTGTATTCTCAGGAAATATAATGAAGAGCGAAGAGGTGATCGTCGAAGGCTATAGGAACCAATACCACGGAGGTAGCAACTGTGCCGCCAGATTTCTTTTTCCAGGTTACTTTGATATTTGCAGGGATTAATTTCTCCATTGCTTGTTGGTAGGCGGTAACCAGCGTTTCCTGGCTGCTTGGTTCAACGAATTCCGGAAATGGATCCTTAACATTGGCCCATTCCTCTGGTGAGCGATATCCAAGCAGGGAAGCAAACTTTTTATTACAAACCTTATGTATGTCATCAAGGTATATATAAACTGACTGTTGAGAGGAATCCAGAATCGCTTTCATTTGTTTTGATATTCCATTAATTAGGTCATCGTGGTGGTGTTGTTCGGTTTCCATTTAGACATCCTTTCTCTAATTTATCCAGATTATAACAAGATTTATGCTAACCATCAATGATGATAAATTTGGAACGGTATGATGATAAGTTAATAATAAGTTATGCAATGGTGTATACTTGCGCCCGGCATAGGAGATGACAATGCGGACAAAAGGAATCTGGTACGCCCTTGGGGCGTATGTCACTTGGGGATTATTCCCCATCTACTGGAGACTTCTGGGTGGGATTCCTGCATTGCAGCTTCTGGGGCACCGTGTTTTCTGGTCATTCTTACTCCTATTTGGCATTGTTTTAGTGATACGTCAGGGGAAGATATTCCGTACTGAGATTAATTGGCGGGTAGTTTTAATTTATTCGATAGCTGCTGTACTGATCGCAATCAACTGGCTGACTTACGTGTGGGCGGTGGGAGCGGGGTTCATCGTAGAGACCAGCTTGGGGTACTTTATCAATCCCCTCCTGGCGGTACTGCTGGGTGTAGTATTTCTGCGCGAACGGCTTCGGCCATTACAATGGATCCCTATTGGGCTGGCAGCCGCAGGGGTCCTCTACCTGACATTTGCTTATGGGTCACTCCCCTGGGTGGCTCTTACACTGGCAATTTCCTTCGGTTTCTATGGTCTGGTAAAAAAAACAGCACCTTTGGGTGCCCTGCATGGGCTAACTTTAGAAACAGGCATTTTATTTTTGCCTGCACTTGGATTTTTACTTTACTCCGAAATTTCCGGAACAGGCGCGTTCATGCATACTTCACCACTTTTTGACGTGATGTTGGTAGGCGCTGGACTGGTTACGGTAGTTCCGCTCTTGATGTTTGCCTCAGCGGTACAACGGATTCCATTAACCTTGATTGGAATATTGCAATATGTTAACCCAACGATGCAATTCCTTTTGGGGGTGGTGGTCTTCAAGGAACCTTTTGACCATCGCCGGTTGATTGGTTTTAGCATTGTTTGGGTGGCTTTGATTCTTTTTGGGTTGGAGGGTTTTTGGGCGCAGGGGAGGTCCAGGGCTTTGGCTGGGGCGGACTAAACAAGACCGCAGACGATTACATCGCCTGCGGTCTTGTTTTCGCAAACAAGGAGTGGATTAATTTACCGGTGGATTTGCAGATCGTTTTACTAAAGCCGATAGGACCAGTAAAATACCCAACGCCAGCACAATTCCGGGGCCTATAAGACGCGTGATCCAGAGGGAGGTGACCAGGAGAGAGGACATGGCAGCGAAAGCCAACCCTGCAAATCCGCACAGGACTATGCCTGCAACTTTCACACCTTCGATTTTTTTACTCATGCCGATCAACAGGAGTGGAAGGCCAACTGCGAAGGGCTCAACCGTCCAAAGTACAGCCCAGGAGTTCCACCACCCTGTGGCAGTACAAAACTGCAGTACCAAGCCAGTTAAGCCAATGATTGAAGCTGGTATCATCAGCCAGGGTACTTTGAGGAAGATCGCCATTATAACAAATCCAACCCCCACACTGATAACTTCCAGCGGCCAAAAATAAGTCCAAACCGCCCAATTACCCGTGATGCTGGCTATAAAAAGTAAAACTCCGGTCGTCAAGGTCGGAATGCCTGGGATGAACAAGCCGCTTAAACCGCGAATCTTCGAAAAAATGAAGGGAGGCAGACAGAATAGCAATCCAGCTCCGACTACGAAAATTGGCCAGGCGCGGAAACCCAGCATGATTCCTTCACCGACCGCCCGGATCAGGAGATTTCCCGCTAGTGCCAGGATCCCCAGCAAAATCAGGGTTACCCCGAAAAGAAGAGAAGTTTTTCTTTGCATATGAACCTCCTTTAGGTTCTACTAATGGATGCGCCGCGTTAACCAAATCTGGCGGCTTACGAATCCAGCGAATTAATTAAGAGTCCTGTCGGATCCACAATAATTACCTGAAAATTACCGCACCACCCAACATAAAGATGATTACGATCCAGGAAAGGATGACCAAGACGTTGCCGATACGACGTGTCAACCAGAGACCAACCTGACCGCGATGATTAAGCAGGAAAGGGGCTATGATAGACCCGGCAATGAGGATGGGTTCCAGCGGCCAGAGAAAAGTCCAATCCTGCCATTTACTGCTAAATGCATAATACAAGAATAGGAAGCCGTTCCCAAGAATAATCCCTCCTGGTATTAATAACCATTCACTTGGGAGGGCACTCATCAGTGCCGCAAGTAATGATCCTATCACAAGCAATTCCAGAGGCCAAATTTTCCCAAAGATCTTCCACCCAAAGATCCCACTCAACCAGATCATCAACATATTGGCAATTACAATACCCGTCACTGACCACAGCACGGCGCTTTGCAAATTTTGTCGTTTAACCTGAGGAAATTTCGCAGGTGGAGAGAAAACGGTTTTAGCTTTGTTGAAAAGATCCATTGCCCGAGCCATAGATTTTGTTGGGTTCCTGCCAGTGGTAACATCCGTATCGCCAGAGGCAAAACCAGCGTCTGGAATTTGCTGGCGTGCTTCACCTGAGAATACAGCCACATTTGAGGATGCGATCGATTGATTGGCTTCGGTCTCGGGGAGAATAATTGTCTCAGGAACCTGGATCGATGCTTCCCGGGCTGCAGCCAACAACGCTTCCGCCATGGATTGCGCTGTTTGAAAACGGTCATCGGGGTGTTTGGCTAGAGCCTTTAGCGCCACTCGCTCAAAAGGTTCCGGGATATTCGGGTCAGATTTCCGCGGTAGAGGGAGGGGATCGTTGATATGCTTCATTAAAATAGCAAGAGGTGTATCGGCATCAAAGGGCACTTTCCCGGTCAAAGCCTCATAAAAGGCAATCCCAATGGAATAAACATCACTGCGGGCATCGCAATGGCCCTCCAGACCTTGTTCTGGTGCCATATAGCTCAAAGTACCCATTAAGGCACCAGCGACCGTATATTGAGTTCCCCCGACGATCTGTGCGATGCCAAAATCAGTGAGCACCGCCTGACCATGCCCTGTGAGCATGATATTGGCCGGTTTCAAGTCACGGTGAATGATGCCTTCACCATGAGCATAGATCAATCCATCCAAAACATCGATAAAGATGCGCACCGAATCCCCCAGTGCCAGGCGTTCACCGCGTGACCGTATGGCATTCAAATAAGCTTTGAGCGTGTCTCCTTCCAGTAATTCCATGACCATATAGTAGAGGTCATCCTGGACGTCGAAATCGAAAATTTGGACTATATGGGGATGTCGTAAAGCAGCTACTGCGCGTGCTTCGCGGCGAAAGCGAGCCAGGAACTCCGCATCTTCAACCAGATCAGAACGCAAGACTTTGATGGCTACGTATCGGTCCAGTTGTGGGTGGTACGCTTTGTAAACCTGAGCCATTCCTCCCCGACCTATAGGCTCAAGAATGCGATATTTGCCGAGGTTTTGCCCTTCTAGAAAAACTGGAGCCATTTCGTTATTCTTCGAGTAATTTGCAGCCATAGGTTTCATCCGATTCAGATGATACCTTAGGGTTTCATATTCAACCTATCAACTGGCTAATACCAGGCTATTAACTTGCGATGAGGAAATTAACAACACTGCTGGAATTGTTCCAAAAATGTCAAATATTATCGTTGTCCACCACCCAATTGGACCAGGTCAGGGTCTTTCAAGCCTCAAGCAGTTAATAGTTTATATCCCAACCCGCGCACAGTAAAAAGGAGCTGCGGGTTGGCAGGATCGAGCTCAATGCGAGTTCTCAAGCGGCGAACAAGGTTTTCGATCTGATAATCAAAAATCCCACCTTCCTTGTACTCAGGCCAGACCGCGCGCCCAATTTCATCTTTTGAACAAACCTGGCATTTTCGTTCAAATAAATATGCCAGCAAAAGATATTCCTTGGGTGATAGATTGATCGGTTTACGGTTGACCCTTACAACTCCGGCGACAGTATCCAGATCCAGTTCAGGGATGGGGTTTTCACGGGTTGTAGTATCCGGGTCGTGGAAAATGAACGTAACATCACCCACCTTGATACTATCACCATCACGGAGATTCATTGAGCTTATTATTCGTTCCCCGTTCAGATAAGTCCCATTGGTAGAACCTAAATCTTCCACAAACCAGAATCGACCCTCCTGGCGGATGCGGGTGTTCTCGCGTGAAATGCTCTTGCTTGCGATAACGATATCGCAATCTATAGAACGTCCAATGGTGGCAGCATGCAGGGGCAGCTGGTGTTCCTGGTGTTTTGGATCAGTAAGAAATGGACCGGAATTTTCCAGGGTCATAGGTTCTCGAGTGTTCTCTTTTCTTGGTAATTATACTCGCAAGGATTATAATTGCCGCCAATTGCATTCATATTTCCAGGAGACAAAGATGAGCAAAAAAAAACCAGGAGTCATAGGCATTCTCACGGGGGGTGGCGATGTGCCAGGACTTAACCCGGCCATCCGGGCGGTGACTATTCGCGCGATTCGAGAAGGGTACCAGGTGGTTGGCCTTAGGCGAGGTTGGGCAGGGGTGACAGAACTTATCCGGGAGAAAGATGCTGATAACAGTAATAACTTTCAATTATTAACCGAGGAAATTGTCAATAAATCGGGACGAACCGGCGGCACGTTTCTGCATACATCGCGTACTAAACCGAGCAAGATGGGAAGAGATGATGTTCCCGTCCACTTAAAGGAAAAATATAGTGCCGACCTGAACGACTTGACTCCCGAGGTAATTAAAAACCTGGATTGGCTGGGTGTTGACTACCTGATCCCAATTGGAGGTGATGATACACTGTCTTATGCTGTCCACCTTTACCAGCAGGGATTAAAAGTTATTGCCATTCCAAAAACCATGGATAACGATGTACCAGGGACCGATTACTGCATCGGCTTTAGCACCTGTGTCACCCGCACGATTTCATTAACAAACAGTTTACGGACCATCGCGGGATCGCACGAACGCTTTTTGATCCTGGAAGTATTTGGCCGCTATGCCGGATTTACAGCCATGTTGCCAACCATGGCAGGTGCGGCACATAGGTGCGTTATTCCGGAATTTAAGTTCGATATCGATAAGCTGACAGAATTGTTGATTTTGGACCGGTGTCACAATCCAAGCCATTACTCAGTTGTACTGGTTTCGGAAGGTGCCATGTTCGAAGGGGGCGAAATGGTTTTTGCTGACCGCTCAACGGATGCATACGGACACGCAAAATTGGGCGGTATTGGGGACTTGGTTGCAAGCAGAATAAGACAACTTTCCTCAAAGCATAATAACGGGAAAACGATCAATACAATAGACCAAAAGTTGGGCTACATGGTACGCGGTGGAGATCCGGATGCAATTGATTCTGTCGTCCCGATGGCGTTTGGGAACCTCGCGCTCGACTTGTTGCTTAAGGGCATTCATGGACGATTGGTGGTTCTCAAGAACGGGAGGTATGACAATATGCCCCTCGATGTAGTCACTGGCACAAAGAAAGTGGTCGATGTGGGTCATTTTTATGATACCGAACGCTATCGTCCCAAGTATGAAAACTTCGAAATGAAACCGTTGTTTATCATGACCAGCGAAGGGTGATTAATTGCTAATAATTGTAAAGCGCCTCGATGTTGAACTGCACCCTGTAGACAAGACACAAAAAGAAAGACCCCATGTGTCAACTAGACAGGCACCTCATTTCGTAGGGTGTCTGTCTTGTTTTTAATTGTATCCTTTCATGGTTGTAAAAGTAAATATATTCGTCGATCAACTGGCGCACCTGGTCAAAGGTTGGATTTCTGACATGGCGTAGGTACTCTTCTTTGAGATGGCTAAAGAAATTCTCCATGGGTGCGTTGTCCCAACAGTTACCGCGCCGGGACATGGAGGGCGTGATGTGATATTGGCAGGTCAGGTCAAAATATAACGAAGAAGAGTACTGAGCCCCCTGATCGCTGTGGAGGATTAGTTCCTCGGTGATTTGCTCCTTTTGCTTGGCTTGTTTGAGCGTATTAGTAACCAATTGGATCGAGTTGTTGGAACTGACTTGATGGGCGACGATAAAGCCGTCGTAGAGATCCTTGATCGTTGACAAATATGCCCAGCCCTGGCGGGTCCGGATGAAAGTCACATCCGTAACCCATTTCTGGTTGGGTCGACTGGCAACAAAGTTGCGTGCCAGCACGTTCGGATAGCGGTGAAAGCTATCCAGCTGTTCCATTTTCGGATAGAGCCTGCGCCTGCGAGCGATCGAATGGATCCCCATCCTGTTCATCAAGCGTAAAATCGCCTTATGGTTGAGATTTAGCCCGCGTTTCTGGCTCAACCACAACTTGATCCTGCGGTAACCATAGATGCGATGCGAAGCCAAATAGGCTTCCTGCACCCAGCTCATGCGCTCCACATCTTTATCTACCTGGCTTACTTGCCCCAGCCAGGCATAATACGCTGCTCGAGAAACTCCAAAGTAGGCACACAGCGCTTTCACACCGTACTGCCTAACCGAATGCACGATCACCCGATATTGCGCTTCTCGAGCTCCAACTTGCGCAATTCGGCATGAAATTTTTTTAGTAGATCATTCTCCATCCGCAGTCGCTCCAGTTCTGTCTGCGGACGTGTTTCTTTCCTTGGCCGTCCTTTTGGTTTATCAAAAGACGCCGCCCCTTCCCGCCGGTACATCTGCACCCATTTCTCTATCCGCGCAGACTCCCGTATATCCAATTTCTCCGCTATCTCGTGATAGCTTAGCCCCTCCTCAAGAAACATCTTCACCGCTTGTTCCTTGATCGCCTTGCTGTAGTGTGTCATGCCCTTCTTTCCTGTCATATGAAAAGCGCCTCCTGTGCGCTATTATCACACGAGGCGCTTTCTTTTTGTGTCCGGTTTTTGGGGGTCAGTTCAATGTTGAGGCGCTTTTTGGTTTATTGGATTCGCGTACGTGTTTTATGGGAATGGAAAATACTGCTGTAAATAAATATTGCAAGAATATACAAAAGTAGTATCAGCTATTGGTGGGATCTAATAGATTGGTTCTGATAAGGTGTTGGATAGTTGTTTCCTCCCTTGTTAGCCCCTAACACTGGTTGGAGTCTTTTCATCCATAAATATAATATTTCCAACCGAATAATCATTTCATGAATTGTCTTTTTGGGACATGAAAAACCGCGCCATGCGGCGCGGATAATTATTGATCAAAGGTTTTCAGGCTAGTAAAAATCCTATGCTCTCGCTGCAGCTAATTCCACCTGCGTATATTTCAGCCGTTCAAGCACTGCAGTTGCCACATTGCTCATCAAGGCATAACCAAGCATTTTATCCACTTGCATCAATGCACGAACTCCGACACCGTCTATTTCCACGACCTTGACAGGCATTGTTGCACGAGCTGAGGATATATATATGTAGGGCTCAATGATCGATGACACCCCCAGCATTTCTCCTGGAGCGATCGATCCGACCAGCGCATTGGATATTGCACCCTCACCGCCCCCGCTATAAATCAAGTCCACATCCCCATCGAGCAGGAGGATAAGTTTTGTGGCTTGGCAGTTTTCCTTGACCAGGAGAGAATCCTTGGTATATTTTTTTTCTTCCGCGATCATGGCGATCGCCTTTAGTTGGTCATCTGTGAGCATGGAAAAAAAAGGATAGCGCCTTAAAAGTTCAGTTGAAATCATTTCTCTCTCCTTAATGTAATTAAATCAATTGTAGCACAGCCTCCACTGCCACTGGAACGGCCGCTTCCACCTGGGGAGATAATATTTCCGAGAAATCATACACATTTTCAGCTTCAATTGCGACGATATGGACATCTTCATCGCGCGGTAGTGGAATCTGCATGCTGCGACCTACCTTAAGCGCGTTGCGCAGGGACGTGTCGTGGACAGCGGTTGTGTGGCCTGAATTGAGGTCCGGCATTTCGTTTAATTGGAATTGACTGACTGTACCGACCGGTTCCTTACCGGTAAAAAAAGAATCCACCAGGATGACCCGCTCATAGCTGGTAAGGCGTTCCATCAAGCTCAACCCGCCCAGTGCGGCAGTGTCCACCTCCACATCTAGCCGGTCAGAAGTGATCCGGGCAATTTCCTCCACAACGCGCCAGCCAACGCCGTCGTCACCTAAAATGGGGTTGCCTAATCCGATTACCAGAGTTTTCATGCCATTATATAAAAAAATGGAAGGTTGAAGATTTCGCGCTTTTCAACCTTCCAATAAGCAAATTATTTACAATATTGTTTCATGGTATTGATCGGGTTGCCTTCTGCATCATGAATGGTGATTTCCAAGGGCATCTGTCCAGGCAAGGAGTGGGTGGCACACCCAAAACAAGGATCGTAAGCACGGAAGGCCATTTCGACCATGTTCAGCAAGCCCTCGTTTACGTTGCCATTCTTGATCAAGCTATCTGCAGCCTTTTTAATGGACATTGTGATGGGGGCGTAATTGTTGGTAGTGCCTACGACAAGGTTGACCTTGGTAACCACGCCGCGCTCATCTGTCCAATAATGATGGGTTAGGGTGCCGCGCGGGGCTTCGACTATTCCCACGCCTTCTGTGGGAGTGGCTGTTGGAATGGCGTGGAAATCAGGGGAAGTAATTTCCGGATCAGTTGCCAATTCCACCCAGCGTTCGGCTGCATAGAGCAGTTCAATGAGACGTGCCCAGTGGATGGCCAGCCTCTGGTGGACAGGTTTTCCACCCAGGGTGCTGTAGAACTTCTCGTATTCGGCTTGCGCAAGCGGGGTTGCCATGCCGTCAGAAGCGTTGAGACGAGAGAGTGGAGTGGCCATATAAACTCCAGAATCAGACCCATCCACGAATCCTTTCCAGCCAACGTTCTTCAGGTAGGGGAATTTCAAATAGGTCCAGGGTTCAACATGTTCGGCAATATTCGCCGCATAGTCCTTGGGCTCATACTTGACGTATTCCTTGCCATCCGGTCCGACAACACGTACTTTACCGTCGTAGAAATTGACCTTGTTATTATCATCCACCATGCCCATGTAATAGGTTTTGTGGGTGTAAATATCTCCGACGATCAAGTCCAGGTAAGTCTTGTTGCTCAAGACGATATCGTTGAAGGCTTTCAAGGTGAACTGGGCGAACTCGATTGCCCAGCGGCCCATTGTTTCGATTTCCTTGCGTTGTTCTTCGTTGATCCCCTTGGTTAAACCACCTGGAATGGACGTGCAAGGATGAACTTTACGACCGCCGATGATCTCGACCACTGTGTGACCGTACTTGCGCATTTGGATGACTTTACCGCCGATTTCCAAACCAACCTTGTGAATTACGCCCAAAATGTTGCGCTCGGCAACCGGGGAATCTGGACCCATGATAAAGTCCGGTCCGCCCAGGGCGTAGAAGTGGGTGGTGTGATCGGTGCAATAGAAAGCACTGTACAGCAATTCACGCAGCATCTTGCCGGTCCGGGGTACTTCCACGTGATAGACTGCATCGGCGGCTTTGGCCGCCGCCATATGATGTGCCTCGGGGCAAACGCCACAAATCCGGTTTGTTAACAATGGCATTTCTTCTACCGGGCGACCAACACAAAATCTTTCGAAGCCGCGCAGTTCCGGTATCTGGAAGTAGGTGTTGGTAACATTCCCTTGTTCGTTCAGGAAAATTTCTATCTTGCCATGGCCTTCCAGCCGGGTAATGGGGTCAATGGTGATCCTTTGCATGTTCAATTATCCTTTCTGCGCGGACTTGCTTGAGCGCAACAGGGAGCCAGCCAGGTTAAACCGGTAGAACTGTCCGGCGGGATCTACCAGGCCGTCCAGAATTTTATCGATTTCATCCGGCTTATTGCTGTCAATGACAGAAGCGAAGGCGGAGGTCAGGCGTGCGCCATAATCTACCACACCTTCGGCTGGACCGTAGCAGCCAATGCATTGCGCCCCGACTGACGGACAGCGGGCGGTACACCCGCTGCGGGTTGCAGGACCATTGCAGGGTATGCCTTGTTCGAGCAGGCAGAGTTCGGGGTCAGCGTGCATTAATTGAATTCGACCGAACTCTTTGATCGTCTTAACATTGCGCTTGCGTGGGCATTCGTCGCAAACGGTGGAATTTCCGGCACCGATCGTAGCTCCCTTGGGTGGAAGTTCAGCCTTTCCTTGAAGTACCTGCACCACCAGGTCAATTACTGCTGCAATCTGGTGTGATTCAGGCGGACAGCCGGGCATGAAATAATCCACGTCAACCACCTGGTCAAGAGTTTTCAAGACCGGGTATAAGGTTGGAATGGTGATATTGCCTTCTGGCATGGCGTAGGTAGTTTGAGGCCGGATGTTTTCGGGGTTGTCAGTGGTGATGGTCGAGAAGGCGGTATCCACGATCTCTTTAATAGGTGTGAAATTTGCCAGTCCAGGAATGCACCCTTCACACGCACAAGATCCGAAAGCCACCAAGATCTTTGACTTCTTGCGTAAAAGATGGGCAATGTGCTCGTTCTCATCGTTGCGAATGCCGCCATTCCAAAGAGTCAGCAAAATAGAGCCATCTTCCATTGCTTCTACATCTTTATACTTGGCATCCATGGCAACCGGCCAAAAGACCACGTCAAAATTGGCATCCACGTCCAGGATTTTCTCGTGAATATTCAGAACTGCAATTTCGCACCCGCCGCAGGATGCAGCCCAGTACATGGCGAATTTTGGTTTACTCATGCTGTCACCTCCTCCATGATTGGGGTACTAATCAGATCTCCTGGCTTAGCCCAATTGAGCGGTCCGAGGGCGCGCACTTCTTCGACAAACTTATTGATCTCAGCAGCGAAAATAGCGCCTTCCGCGGCACTAGCCCAAAGTAATTTTAAGCGCCCGGGTTCGATACCCAACTGGCCCAGCACACGCTTCATCAAGTAAAAGCGCCTCATCGCCTTATAATTTTGTTCCACGTAATGGCAATCGCCGGGATGGCAGCCAGATATCAGCACCGCGTCTGCGCCACCGGCAAAGGCTTTGTGAACAAATGTCGGATCCAGACGTCCTGAGCACATCAGCCGGATCAGGCGCACATTGGGTGCATATTTCATACGAGCGGTTCCGGCCATATCGGCAGCTCGGTAAGAACACCAATTACAGGTGAAGCCGATGATGACGGGTTCGAAGGGTTTGGTTTCTTCGGTCATGTCACACTCTCCTCTTTTAAGCTACAGATGCCGCTGTTTTCGCGATGTTTAACAGAAGCAATCCGTCAATCTGCGATAGGATTTGTTCATTACTGAAACCAGTACCGCTAATAGCACCAGCCGGACAGCCAGCTACGCAGGTTCCACAACCCTGGCAGAGTGCCGGGTTCACTTCAGACACCATTTTATCCTCATGGAAGAGAATGGCGTTGAAGGGGCACAAATTGTTGCAGATTCGGCAGCCGGAACACTGTTCCTCATTAATTGTAGCCCTTACCGGTTCAAGAGCGATTTCCTTCTGCTGAATTTTTCCCAAGATACGTGCTGCTGCAGCAGCGCCTTGCACAACACTGGCTGGGATATCTTTCGGACCTTGGACACAGCCGGCGATGTATACACCGTCGGTCATGGTTGCCACCGGGTCCAGCTTGGGATGTCTTTCAATGAACCAGTTGTCGGCACTGCAGGAGATGCCAAACAATTTCGCGACTTCTTTGGAGTCACTGCGTGACTGCATCCCGGAGGAGAGGATGACCATATCCACAGGGATCCGCCGCTGTTTACCAATAAGCGTATCCTCTACCTGGATGATCAGTTTGCCTTCTTCCTCGGGCACTCTTGCCACATTAGTCACTTCGGCTACCTTACCGCGTACAAACCTTGTTCCCTCCTCAAGCAAGCGTTGGTAGAATTCCTCGTATCCTTTGCTTGGCGTGCGAATATCAATATAAAAGTTATACACTTCTGCGCCGGTGCGTTCACGTACGAGGTGGGCGAACTTCAGGCTTTGCATACAGCAAATGGCTGAACAATAGGCGTTGTAGTTCTTATCGCGCGAGCCAACGCAGTGAACAATCCCCACTGTTTTCGGTGCAGTCTTGCCATCCCGCAAAACGATATTACCACCAGTCGGACCAGCTGCATTGCAAATGCGCTCAAACTCCAGGTTTGTAAAAACATTGGCCAATTTTCCGTAACCATATTGAGGTATGCGCCGGGCATCGAACAAATCATAACCAGTGGCCAGGATAATGTTGCCAACCTGAACAGTAATCTCCTCGGCTTTCTGGTTAAAATCAATCGCATTGGTCGGGCAGAATTTTTCGCAGGCTTTGCAGGTACCCTTTAGGTAGTATGTGCAATTTACGTCATCGATGACAGGGTACTTTGGCACGGCTTGCGGGAAGGGCACATACACAGCTTTCCGGTTGCCCATCCCGGCTTCGAAAACAGTATCAACTACCTTTTTCGGACATTTTTCCCAGCAAATACCACAGCCTGTGCAGTCTTCTGTCTTAATATAGCGAGGCTTCTTTTTAATTGTCACAGCGAAGTTACCGACGTAACCATCCACTTTTTGAACCTCGGACCAGGTCAGCAAGGTAATGTTGGGATGGTTGCCGACATCCACCATTTTCGGAGTAAGGATGCAGGCTGAGCAGTCCAGGGTGGGGAAGGTCTTATCAAACTGGGCCATGTGACCACCGATGGAGGGTTCACGTTCCACCAAATAAACGCGAAATCCCGCGTCAGCTATTTCAAGTGCTGCCTGGATACCGGCAATACCTCCACCGACGACCAACGTGTCAGGGTGGATGGGTACGCGCAGTGGTTCCAGTGCTTCGTGATGTACAACGCGAGAAACACCACCTGAGACAATGGCTTTGGCTTTTGCTGTTGCAGCAGCTTTATCGGTATGCACCCATGAGTCCTGCTCACGTATCGAGACCAGTTCGCAAAGATAAGGATTTAGGTCTGCACCCTTGCAGGCATTGCGGAAAGTCTTTTCGTGCAGGTGAGGGGAGCAGGCAGCCACGACGACACGAGTTAATTTTTGCTCTTTGATATCTTTCTGGATCAGTTCCTGCCCCAGGCTGGAGCACATGAACTTGTAGTCGCGGGAGACAACAACACCCTTGTCGGCAAGTTTCTCTCCAGCCCATTTGCTGACGTCGGCAACGTCCACAACACCGGCAATGTTTGTCCCGCAATGACAAATATAAACACCAATTCTTTCAGTCATAGGGTTTTCTCCTGTTTTGTATTCTGAGCAACGGCAAGCATGGATGCACCGGAAATTTGCTCTTTCCCAATCCCCAAGTGACCGGGTAAGACCCCAAAGGCCAATCCCATGAGTTGAGTAAAGTACATGACAGGGATTGAGTATTGAGTGCCAAATTCCCGGTTGACCTGACTTTGATACACTTCCAGATTGACATTGCACATCGGGCAGGTGGTCGCGATTACGTCAGCATTATGGTTTACCGCATCTTGCAAGAGGATGCGTACCATGTCCAATGCGGCTTTCCGGTTTGTAATGATCAGGGAACCACCACAGCAGCGGGTTTTGGATGAATAATCTATCGGTTCCGCCCCCAATGTCGATAACAACCCCTCAAAATATTGAGGATTCTCTACATCTTCGTGATCTTTTCTTGGTCGAAGAATTTGACACCCATAATATGGAGCGACGCGGAGGCCATTCAATGGATTAGAGACCTTATTTTTTATCTCATCCAAGCCAACATCATTGATAAATACGTCGATCAGGTGCCTCACTTTGGATGTTCCGGAGACATGCAAATTATCTGCTTCCAGCGCATAGTTGATATGTTCAGCCAGGTCGGCATCTTTTTGAAGGTAGGAATTGGTGAAGTATGCATTCTTGTAGCATGCGCTGCAGGGGGCCACAAAGTCGAGACCAGTTTTTTCGGCCTTGGCCAGGTTCCGAGCCGTAAGGGTGTAAGCCAGCAATTCATCTACAGGAAAATAAGCGGTCGCACCACAGCAATTCCAGTCTTCGATTTCCTTTAACTCCACTCCGAGTGTTTGTGCAACTTCCATTGCGGAGACATGGTAGCTTTTCCCTAAACTTTCGAGGGAGCAGCCTGGATAATATGCATATTGCTTCATGATGGCTCTCCGATTGGGATGATCCTGCGCACCATCTGCTGGAACTTTTTAAGCCCCTTGATCTTTTTTGGAAGCAGCGGCATTTTTCCTGACAGAACCAATCCAGTTGCCATGAGACCTTCCTGGATGATATCTCGAGCGCTAAACTTGGGAAGGTAGGTTGCTGCGAGCAAAGGCTCAAATGATCTTCCGGAATTTACGATCATTTTAACAAAGGCTTCAGAGAAGTCAGGTCCGATCAAACCCTCCTGGAATTGACCTTTCCACATTGAGTAACGTTTCAATGCATACATCATATCAGCGATGTCAATTTCAGCCGGGCATCTGACTGTGCAGTTGTAACAAGACGCACAAGTCCAGTACGTATTACTGGCCAATACCTCTTCCTTGAGGTCAGCCCGGATCATTCCAATGATCTGGCGGGGTGTATGGTCCATAAATTCAACCGCCGGGCAGGTTCCGGAACAAGTCCCGCACTGCAGACAGTTGGTAATTGGTTCCCCATGTGATGCATACATGAGGTTGGATACTTCATAACTGAATGAAAGTGCATCTACCATTCAAATACCTCCTGATTTTCTTGGATTTACGACTTTTTTTCTTCTGCCAATTTCAGCAGCGAACTTACTTTTTCCAGTAACAGCTTGGGTTCTACTGGTTTCTCAAGCAATTCGTCTGTCTCGACGAAATGAGGATGAACAGGTTGGCCGGGGAAGAGAAAAGCAATTTGTTCTCTCAATCCGGTGATTATTAATACTGGCAGTTCTCTTAACTGTGGATCCTTCCTAATCTTTCGTGCCAATGCAACCCCTTCTGCTCCTCGTCCCATCATGATGTCAAGCAGGAGCAGGTCATAGCGCTTGGTTTGCAGGGCTTTGAATCCATCCTTGGGGTTATATGCGACGTCCACGCTATAGTTTCCTGTCTCAAGGACGGATTTAATCCCGGCGACGTAATCGGGATCATCATCAATAATAATTAGCTTTTTTTGTTCTGCCATCTTACATCTCCTTAGATTATGAATTTGCCAGATGATATATCGCAAAATTCTATTCAGATTTTATATGGCTGGAAGGCAAATTGTGAATGTGGAACCTTTGCCCAATTCGCTATCCACGGAAACAGAACCATTATGTACCTCAATGATTCGCCGCGTGATGGCCAGCCCCAACCCGGTGCTTTTTTCGATCTTCTGACCATCCGCGCCAGTATAGAAATCATTAAAAATGTACGGAAGGTCTTCTGTCGATATCCCAATACCGGTATCAGCTACCGAAATCACGACATCGTTTTCAATATCCTCAGCCTTTATTGTGATTTTGCTCCCTGATCGGGAATATTTTATGGCATTTCCCAGGATATTCACTATTGTTTCCACCAGAGTTCCTTCGTCACCATTGACAAGTCGTATGGGGTCTTTGAGAGAGGAGCAAATTTCTATATCTTTGCGATTCGCAGTCGGTAAAACATTCTCGACTGCCTTGGATAATATTAGGGAAATTGAGGTTGGTTTGAAGGTTTCTCGAATCTTCATCACGTCAACCGAGAGAACTCGCAACCATGTAAGGATAAGAGTGATCAGATCCTTAATATTGGTTTGCATACGCTCAAAGCGAGACTTTTGATCTTCGGTTAGCTGATTGGTCAATTCGCTAATTAATACAAACAGGTTTTGCTGGACTGCGCCAAGAGGTGCCTTGAGCTCATGCGACACAATTGCAGCAAATTGCTCCCTGAGCATTTCCTTTTCTCTTCTGAGTTGCATCGTTTCCAGAATGAGCCCTCGTTTATCCAATCCTCTTTGGGTGATCAACCGAAATTCATCAGGGGTGAAGGGCTTTGGCAAAAAGTCATACGCCCCATTTTTCATCGCTTCGACTGCCGAGCTGACCGTGGCAAACCCGGTAATAACAATAACCACAATCGTCGGGTCAGCATCGCGGATCTTTTCAATTACCTCAATTCCTGAAATCCCGGGCATTTTGAGGTCAACATAAACAAGATCGGGTTGAAACTCCTTTACCAGATCCAGGCCACTTCGGCCATTCGAAGCAGTGGCAATCTTGTATGCGCCGCCTTTTAATATGCGCGTGCAAGAATCAAGAATTACTTCCTCGTCATCAATGATCAGAATTTTAGACTGCGTTTTCATCTTTCTTGCTTTCTTCTTCACTCGTAACAGGTAATCGCACAATAAATGTCGTACCTTTACCAACTTCACTCTCTACGGAGAGGACGCCATTATGTTCCTTGATTATCCCAAAACTAATCGCCAGGCCTAAACCAACTCCGTGCCCGGTGTCCTTTGTGGTAAAAAACGGATCGAATATTTTGTCCAAATTCTCTTTGGCAATACCGTGACCGGTATCATTAAATTCGACTTCAATGTAATGGTCTGCCTGGTTGAATCTGGTCGTTAAATTCAGTTTTCCTTTGCCATCCATGGCATCTGCCGCATTGACGATAATGTTGATAAATACGCGCTCTATTTGGGACGGGTCGATGATTGTCATCGGTAAGTTCTCGTCCAAACTTTGAGTAATCAACACATTTTGAAACAATGCCTGTTTTTCAAGAAGGGAAACACATTCTTTCAAAACATTATTTACATCACATAATGTTTTATCGGGTTTCCTTTGCCTTGAAAAATCCAACAAACCCCGGATGATATCCCTGCTCCGATTTGCCTGGATGACTATTTTTTCAATGGAATCCTTTGCCGGGTCATTAGGTGGCAAATCCTCCAACAGCAAATGAGAATAAGTGACTATTCCCTGGAGCGGATTATTTAATTCATGGGCTACATTGGCAGATAATTGTCCGATAAGAGCCAGCCTTTCGGACTCCATGATTTTCTTTTTGGTAAACTCTTTCAATTTTTCATCCCGCTCTTTTAAAGCGGTAGCCATGGTATTAAATGTGTCTGCCAGTTCTCCCAACTCGTCATTTGAATTGATTTCTACCCTTGTTTCCAGGTTTCCCCGGGCCACTTCCCCGGATGCTGATACTAATTTATTAATTGGCTTCGAGATACTTTTCGAAATAAAATAAGCCAGCACCATGGAAACAAGCGCGCCTGCTAAAGTGATTGCCAGAAAAGTAAAGAGAGTTTGCTGTTTGATATCAACATATTTTTGCTCGAGAATGCCAACATAAAGGATCCCGATGATTTGGTGATTTATGTTTTTTATCGGTTCATAGGCAGTAATGTACCAATTATTTACTACATAAGCACGCCCTATATAAGGTTGTCCATCTGTTACGACTTGGTTGTAAACCTCTTCAGAAACGCGTGTTCCTATTGCCCGGGAGCCGTCACCATTCTTCACATTCGTTGAAATTCTCAAGTCATCCTGGAAAATCGTCGCAGTACCAATGTCCTGACTTTTATATTGCAGGTCCTGGAAAACGGTTCTTTTAATCTCGTCGACAATTTCATAGTTCCTGTTTAGTAAAATGCCGCCATATAAGATTCCAATTAATTTATTTTTATAGTCAAATATCGGGGCGGCTGCACCCAGCATCATGCCGGAGGTCTCTTCTGTCCCCGTTCTTACCCTTGCCATTGGAGTATCGATAAACGTGAAATGCGCTTGAGCGACCAGAGGTTGCGATTCCAACAATAAGTCACTTATGGGCACAATCATTGTGCTAGAAACCGGAACATTCCTGGCGATAACTGCTGCGACAAGATCGTTTTGATACTGGCTGTCTCCGGAAAGACTTGTATTATTTGCTCGCAAAAGAACCTTTCCCAATGGATCTGTAATCGTTAATATATCCAAACTTTCTATTACTTTTACCCTTACCAGTTCCTCGGCGAAACTAGCTACATCACCGGATATTAGAGCATCTTTTATGTAAAACCGGTCTGCTGTGAGACGAACGACATCATTGATATGGTTTAACTTGCTCAGGTAAATTTCTCTTGCCGAGTTCAGGTCTCGGCCGACCTTATCCTGGGCTTCTACCACTATACGGTCACTAATTATTTGGACGCCGACAAGCGTAAAGATCAGATTCGTAACAATAATGATGAGCAGAAAACTCAGGATAAGCCTGATTGCAATTGGTATTCGTAAAATTCCCGTACGGGCAGAACCATCTCCTCTCGAACTATGTGTGTCTGAATTATTACCAAGTTTCTTCATGATCTGAATTCTAAGACCGACGAACTAGAGTTGTGGATGCCTGTAAAAATCGCAGCACCTCGTCAAAATACATCTTTATAAAGCTGCGTAGACCAGTTCGATAAGGTCTTTGACCTCAATTAATTGCTCATTACCAGTAGTTTTAACCGCATCTCGGAACATGGTTACATCTTTGGGGCATGCGACAACAAAAGCTGATACCTGACCCATTTTTACCGCTTCGCGGATCCGAGATTCACTGGGTCGCTCTTTCATTTCGCCTTCAGCCATCCAAATGCGTCCACCACCGGCACCGCAGCAGAATGAACCATCATTGTGACGCGGCATCTCGATCAACTGACAACCGGTTGCCTCGATGACCCGGCGTGGTGCATTGAAAATGCCATTGTACCGACCGAGATAGCATGGATCATGATAAGTGACTTTGTAACCCAATTTCTTACTGAACTTTAATTTTCCGTTGCTGATCAACTGATCGAGTAATTCAGCATAGTGGAATATCGGCTTGTCTCCAGTCCCATTGCCTGGATATTCATTTTTCAACGTGTTATAGGTGTGCGGATCGGTGGTGACGACTGCCTTGTAAGTGCATTTGCTCAATGCCATGGAGTTTTTTTCCATGAGCATCTCGAAAAGTCCTTCTTCGCCTACACGTCGCACATCGTTGCCGGCGTTTCGTTCGGCATCGAAGAGAATACCAAAATCCAAACCAGCTTTACGGAAAACTTCTGAAGTCTTGACAGTAACATCCGTTAATGTCGGGCTGTAAGAAGCATAATCGCCGACGAACCACAGATATTCCACGGGTTCCCTACGAGCATCCTTGATGGGAGGTTGGATCGATTGAGTCCAGCGGGCACGCATGCGTTCAGATTGACCGAACGAGTTACCGTAGCGGCCCAAGTTCTCCAGTGCGCCTTGTAGTTCAGTGTCCATGCGTCCTTCAATGACCAGATAACGGCGCATATCAACAATCGCATCCACATGCTCTATCAAAATTGGGCATTCACAGACGCATGCCCCGCATGTTGTACATGACCAAAGTATTTCATCGGATATTTTTTCGCCAACCAGGAATGGAGCCTTGGTATCCTTGTTAAGAAGCCCCGGGCCGTCCTGTCGTAAGGCAGCACGCACACCCAGGATTACTTCTTTAGGCGAAAGCGGTTTTCCGGCTGCAAAGGCTGGGCAGACGTCCTGGCAGCGCCCGCATTCGGTACACGCATCACCATCCAGCAATTGTTTCCATGTCAGACCTTGCAGGGTGCTGGCAAAGATCGGTTCTCCCTTCGCTGTTTGCGGGAGGGGAGCAAGCTTCCCAAAGGGCCGATCGAGTTTTGAGAAAAAAACATTCATCGGACCTGTTAGGATGTGAAGCAGCGTGCCAACTGGCAGCGTTGCCAGAGTGGCTGTCACTAGTAACAGATGGAAGATCCAGATCCCCAGATGCCAACTCAAGAGGGTCGCGCTCGAAGCTCCTGTGATGATCCATAACTGCGCCAGTAACCAGCCCATGGGTGACCACAATTCCCAGGCAGGTTTTTCGACTGCCAGGCGCAGCGACTCGGTGAACCATCCACCCAGGACAATCAACGTAATCAATACCAGTGACCAGGTGAACCCTCGTTCCAATGTCAACCGTCGAGGACGTCGGATGAAACGGCGATAAGCCGCCATCCCAGCACCAATTAGAAACAAAAGCGTAAATGTGTCCAAAACGAACTTATAAATCAGGTAAACGTTTCCCTGAAGTATCTTTAGGAAATGAGAGTCAATCGTCGCGAGAGCCGTTCCCAAAAAGAATGTAAAGAATCCCCATGCCAGCCCTAGGTGCATTATCCCCGGGTACTTCTGGCGAAGCACCTTAACCTGCACAATCGCGTACTTGATCAAACGCCATGACCGGACATGGAGTTGATCCCAGCGGACTTCTGGTCTTCCCACCTTCCACCATAACCTCGCGCGCTGATAGAAGCGGATAATGAGGATTGCACTGCCTAATGCCATTAACAAATAAACATATATGGCAGGTGATCCCCAAGTCGTCGGGATGCCCCAAAAATCAATTCGCTCAGGCATGAAATATTCTCCTCATCCGATTCACGAATTAATTATCCACCTTTGGCCGCTTTGACTTGTGCGGTCAGGACTTCGACCAGATCGAAGATATCAATTTCTGCGCCGTATTTTGCTAAATTGAATATGGGAGCAGCAGGGTCGGTATTGATCGCAATAATCGTATTGCTATCGGTTATTGCTTCGGCATGTTCGGGCGCACCGCTGATACCCAAAGCCAGGTAAATCTTGGGCTTGACATGCTTGCCTGACTTTCCCACCAGGCGGGAAGTTGCCAACCAGCCCTGGTCTATGACAGGACGGGAACCTGAAACAGTTCCGCCGAGCGCTTTTGCCAAATCCTCCGCCAATACGATGTTGTCCTGGTTCTGGATGCCGCGACCGACCGAGACCAGGATAGCTTCCCTGGCAATATCCACATCGCCTGATTCTGGTTCGATATAATTTGCGAGGGTCACCCTTAGTGATTCCAATATCGGAGACTCTGCTTGGGTGATGGCTGGCGCTTGTGAATTCTGCCCCAGTTCGGCCTTATACCCACCAGGAACCATGGTTATCAATGCCGTCGGGCCTGGCAAAGTGCCTTCAGCCATGATCTTACCGCCGCATATTTGGCTGATAAATTTGCCGTCCGCCCCAAAGCTGCGACATGAACTCACAATTGGCAATCCTAATTTTATGGAGAGAGTACTGGCAAGGTCCGTACCAATGGAGGTGCTACCGAATATTACTGCCCGCGGCTGCTCCCTGTTGATCAAGGGGACCAATGCTTTTTGATAGGCATCTGATGTGAAATCTGCCAGCGCGGAATGATCAATATATATGATTTTGTCGGCAGCTATATACCTGTCCGATCCTGGTGATGGGTTTGCAGCTAATTCTTGCGCATTGTGACCGAGCAATACTCCGACGACGTTTCCACCATATCCATTGGCCAGCTCGCGGGCACCTGCCAGCATTACATAGGAAATTTCCGCCACTTGACCCCGAAGATGTTCGATGACCACATAAATATCCTGATTCATGTTGGATCTCCTGTTAGAGCACGCCCAATTCTTTGAATATGCCCACCAATTTGGAAGCAACTTCGTCAGGGCTGCCGGTGATCATCGTGGCTCGTTGACCAGCCTCTGTCTGGAACATGCGACTTACAGTTGGCCCACCAGCCGCGTCAAGTCCTGCCGCCATTTTTTCTTCAATATTGGAAGTCTTCATCATTTGGCGTACTTTGCTGACTGCAACATATCGGGGGGGTTGTTCTGCAGCTTGAATCCCCAATACTGCAGGGAGAGTAACATCCATCTCGGCAATCAAGCCACCAGGATATTCCTTTCGAACCTTGGATTTTCCTTCAAAAAGATTGACACCGGATAAATATCCCACGTAAGGCATTTCGAGGCATCCAGCAAGAAGAGGTCCAAGTGATCCGTCCAGGTCGTTATTAGCTTGAACACCTGTCAGCACCAGATCCGGTTGAAGATCCTTGATTACACCTGAGAATGCTCGTGCAAGAGCATGGTTGTTAACCCCTGCAAATTCTCCCTTGATTTTTATCAAGCGGTCGGCACCTTTGGCAGCCGCGGTGAAGAGAACATCATCAACCCCTTCAATATCCGGGGCAACCACAGTCACCTGGCCTCCGCCGCGTTCTTTAAGGAGGATGCCTTGCTCAATGGCGTGGTCATCAAATTCATTAATTATGAGACGCAACCAGGCTGTATCCAGCGCTATGCCGCTTGGATCAATTGTTAGTTCTTCAACCAAATCGGGGACGAGTTTCACAAGGATCACAATGTTCATTTTTGCCTCACTAATTGCCCATCGATTCAGCCAATAATTCGGCAATGTCTCTCACTTTGAGTTGTCCAGCTCCCTTAACCGTCTTGGCAGCGTCTTCAAAACGGGGCAATTCGTAAGGACAGGCGACAGCCAGAATATCGGCACCAGCTGCAAGCGCTTCACTTACGCGCCACTCAGACAAGCGAACATGCGCTTTTTCCCATTGGAAACCATCCAGCCACATCCCGCCTCCGCCCCCGCCGCAACACAGGCTATTCTTATGGTTGTGCGACATTTCCACCAGTTCCAGACCTGGGATGGCTTGTAGAATTGCGCGCGGCTGGTCATAGATCCCATTGGCTCGACCGAGGTAACAAGGGTCATGATAAGCCACTCGATTATTAATCTCCTGCTTGAGTAGGGGTTTTAGTTGTTCAAGTCGATCAGCCAAATACTCGGTATAGTGTCTGATCGGATAGGAGATATCCATCCCAGGGTATTCGTTTTTTATGGCGTTATACGCGTGCGGATCGGTGGTAATAATTTCATTGAATTCGTATTTGTTGAATGCCATTCCATTTTTCTCGGCCAGCATTTCAAATAAACCACGTTCTCCTGCCAATCGCTGTGAATCACCGTCACTTGATTCCTCTGCACCGAGGATGCCAAAATCAACTCCCAGGGCATTGAGGATTTTAGACAATGCTTTCGTGATTAATTGAACCCGAGGGTGGTAGGACGGGTAATCGCCGACAAACCATAACACGTCCACCTTTTTTCTGACTTTCCCCATTATGTTGACTTCGGGGACGATTCCCGCAGTCCAGTCAGCCCGTTTGCGTGGAGATTCTCCAAGCGGATTACCATAGCGCTGGGAATTCTCCAGTGCGCTTTGTAGTTCTGCAGGGACATTGCCTGCCAGGATCATTTCTTCTTTTGTACGCGCCATAAGGCCTGGTGTCAAAGGTATTTGAGCCGGGCAGACTGCGGTGCACGCGTAACAGGAAACGCACATCCAGACTGTGTCAGTGTCCAATACTTTTTCGAATCGATCTGCACGCAACTGGGCGATCATCCTGCTTGGTGGATGGATCATCAGATAGCCAAAGGGGCAAATGCCGCTGCAATCTCCACATTGCAGACAGAGTCTTAACCTTTCGCCATCCGGCGTTGCTTCAAGGACCTGATCATAAAATGAGTTTTTAATAGTTCCATTGGCGGTCATGGATCACCTTTCTCCTAATCTGGGAAGAGCTGCAATGCAGTTGGATAAAAACATGGGTTCGCTCCACCTCGTTATTAGAATCATGCCGCGGAAAAAATACCAAGTATGGCATTAATCTCCCATTAGTATGTTTTCTTTAGGGGCAATTCACCAGTGGGAGAAGTCATTCGTTCGTGTGACGAAACTCACAAACCCAACATCGAGTATAATCTGCCCGAATTCAGACAAGGAGAGTATGGAATGAATTATGCAATGTGGAAGAAAGCATTAACGGTAATCCCCAATGTTTCCAAGGAAGAGTGGGACAAACTGGATATCATTTCAAAATGGCTGATCAGTACCCGGGCTGCGGTACTTGTAATGACATTTTTATCTGCTGTGCTCGCGGGATTGTTTGCCTGGCATGACGGTTTCAAGATAAATATTCTAACCTGGTTAATCCTGACCTTCGGATTGATACTAGCGCATGCCGCCAATAACATATTCAATGATTACACTGACTACTCACGCGGGGTGGATAAGGATAATTATTATCGCACCATGTATGGTCCCCAACCGGTTGCTGACGGCTTGGTAAGCAAGCGCCAGCATCTGATCTATTTCGCCGTAACAGGTCTCCTCGCTTTGGCGTTTGGCATTTCCCTGGTGGTCATCAGTGGTGGCGGACTCACCTGGTTGCTTCTCGCTCTTGGTGCATTTTTTGTCCTTTTCTATACCTGGCCATTAAAATACATAGCCATGGGAGAGGTAGCCGTATTAATCGTTTGGGGTCCGTTGATGGTGGGGGAGGGTATTATGTATTGACTCATGTCTGGTCGTGGAATGTAATTTGGGCAAGTTTGCCGTACGTCCTTGGAGTAACTACGGTTATTTTTGGAAAACATATTGACAAGTTGTTGATCGACAAGACCAAGAAGATATTCACCCTGCCAGTATTAATCGGAGAGAAAGCTGCCCGCTTCGCAGTTATCGCAATGATGGTGTTTCCCTATCTGCTGGTGGCGGTGCTAGTAGTTAGCAGGTATTTCACGCCGGTGGTACTGCTGGTTACTTTAGCAATCCCGACCTTCCTAAAAATGATTCCTCAGTTCTTGAAGCCAAAACCTGAAACCCGCCCCGATGGCTTTCCTGAGGGACAGGGAGGCTGGCCTCTGTATTTCGCTCCACAGGCATTTATTAATAATCGTGCCTTCGGCACCTGGTTTATGTTGGGCATGATCCTGGACGTGATTATCCGGGTAATGTTCCCCCACTTTTGGATGTCCTAGCACCTTATTGTGGGAATCTACCTCCACGATCCATTCGACCCTGGTTTTCAAAATCGCAAGATGGTACCAGTGATTGATGTGGTTTGTTAAGATTGGTGTATAATGTTTGAAATTCGCCGGTAACCCATCTGAATCATAAATCATGAATGATGCCACACTTCTGCTCATAGAGGGCAAGCACGCAGATCATCCCACGTTCACTCCTGCCCTGCGGAAAAAAGGTTTCGTAGTGGAGCTGGCTTCCAGTGGAAGTGAAGCTTTTGCGCGCCTATCTGCTGGGTTTGTTCCGGAACTGGTTGTGGTAAACGCGGCCACTTTGCGCAGTAGTGGAAAACGGATCTGCCAGTCATTGCGTGAGAAAGCAGCAACTCTTCCCATCCTGATCATCCTAGATGAAGATCAGGGTGTGGATAAAATTAATGCCGATGTAATTCTTTCGCTTCCCTTTACCGCCCAAAAATTGGTTAACCGCATCAGCCACCTCCTCCCTGGGGATGGAAAAGACAATGTACATGCGGGACCGATAAGGCTTGATATCGGAAAGCGAATGGTCCGCTGCCAGGGGAAGCAAGCCCGCTTAACACCGCGTTTAGTTGGGTTACTAAAATTATTAATTGATCACCGCGGCGAAGTAATTGAGCGGAAAGCGCTATTTTCCAAGGTATGGGAAACGAATTATACTGATGACACCCGCACATTGGATGTGCATGTATCCTGGTTGAGACAGGCCATTGAGGTTGACCCGGATAATCCGCAATTATTAAAAACGATCAGGGGAGTGGGGTACCGGCTGGACGTTTGATTGAGAAACGGATCCGTCCACTGTAACAGCCCGCACGCAGGCGTTTGTCGGCGAAGCGGGCATTTTTATTTCCAGGGGGATTTCAGCAGAGCGATTTGTGCGCCTTACCTGGAACGCACTCCGAAAAATTTTTCCGTTCCAGGCAGGGTCGATTTCCCAATAATCGAGGCTAAGGGGGGAACTTCAAAGTTACATTTAAGGCTGAAGAGATGAAAGAGCATTTTTGTTCATTCATTGGGATCAAACAATTCTTTTCCCGGCATATTGAAAATGGGGCCTGGGCTGCTTCAATCAGACGTGAGCGCGTCGTATGGATCGCCCGCCATGAAACATCCCCTGCCAGGAAACGACGGGCATGACGTGCCGCTATTAGGGCGAGCGTCCCTGAACCGCAAAAGAAATCCGCGACCAGGTCACCCGGATTTGAGGAAGCAAGTAGAATTCGCTCCACCAGTGCTTCGGGTTTTTGGGTTGGGTAACCAGTACGTTCGTTATGCAAACGTGCCACCACCGGGAAATACCACCAATCTTCAGGCACTTTTCCACGTCCCAGATCAGGGACTTTGCCAAATCCTGCCTTGGAAGATGAGGCAAATGTTTTCACCGTATTGGGATGGTATGGTTGGCGGACGGAATCGGCATTGAAAGTATAACCATCGCCCTTTGTGTAAACTAGGATTGCGTCGTGCTTGCGGTTAAATGCCTTCCGGATGGGGGATGGTCCATGATAAGCCCAAATTATTTCATTCAATAAACGATCCTTACCAAAGAGTTCATCCAGGAGAATGCGGGCATATGCATCCGCGTGCCAATCCAGGTGCAGATATAGCGTTCCTTCCGGCGCAAGCAGGCGGTACATTAATGCCAAGCGTGGGTATAAGAAGTCCAGGTACGCGTCCAATGTCTCCCAATGATCCCCATACCCTTCTACTCTCAGCCAATCTTGTGGACGTCGTGAATCTTCTCCTCGTCCAATCCGTGCAGAATAACGTTTGTTAGAAAAAAAAGGGGGATCAGTATAGATCAAATTGATTTTATTTTCATATTGAGGGAGCAACGAGGCCATGATTTGCAGATTGTCCCCCAGGAATAGATTGCTTTCAGGATTGATGTCCGGATACCCTGAACCATGCGGATAGATGACTGAGTCAAGGATCAACTCTGCAGGTTCGAGGGCGGGCAGGGCTTTCGTTGGCCAGGTCAGATTGGGCATGTTACATGTGAATATCTACGACCGTCCCCAAGCCGCGGGTATCCAGTGTTTCCTTGTTTATCTGATCGAATCCGGCAAGGGGTCTGCTCCAGCGGAAAAGCCATTTGGCATCTTCATTGCGCATGTTAACGCAGCCATGGCTCATCGGGAGACCAAAATTATCGTGCCAGTACGTACCGTGAAAAGCATGACCTATAGTTGTAAAAAAGCTGCACCATGGGACTCCTGCAAGGATATTTTCTTCTTCGGTGGCAAAACGATCACTACCGTGCATCCGCCGGGAGGGTAGTTTGACCTGGATGTTCCATCGCCCCATTGGGGTATCAAAGCCACCAAACACGCCAGTTGAGACATCTGCAGTTAAAACTGCCTGGTTGTTTTCGTAACATACCAAAGTTTGTGTTTTCAGGTTGACATCGATCCGTTTTTTATCAGGTGGCACATCCGGAGTAATTGGGGCGATCTCTTCGGGAGGAATCGGTCTCAGCTGGGCTGTCGGGATAAAATAGCTGCTTTCATCTGCTTCATCCTGGAGACGATACCAGGCTTTGCCATCCGGACCAGGTTCAATGCCGGTGATCCAGTGGATCGTGCTGTAATATGTGCGATAGTCCAGGAACCACCCATCCCATTGGTTATACCGGTAGATCTGGGCATAGGGAACGGTGAGCTCGGAAAGCAGCTTGGTATCCGGAACGCTGGTTAAAGGTGGGTTGTAATGAATGCGAACCTTTTGCAGCCGTTCCCGGTGCATGTACCCGCCGAATACCCGGTACCAGATCGGGTTCCATAGGGGAGTTGCAGCCTGCACCGTTTCATAAACGTGCACCAGTTCATCCCGGTTCCAGGTGCCAACAATTAGACTCTTATCATCAGGTTCCTGGTAAACGCTGACCGAGTGATATGCTACGCGAACCAGGTCAACATCCTCAAACCCGGTAAATTCCGGCAGGAATGGAGAGAATGCCAGGCTTGCTACGGCGAGACCTCCCAATTTGAGGAAATCTCGTCTGGAAATTGGTTTCATGGAAGCGAATTGTACCCGAAATCGTCCGAATTGGAAAAAAAGGAAAAAAAACCTCCGAAGCTGGCTGGCTTCGGAGGGAATTTTTTAACCCTGATTTCCTTAACCTGCTTCCACTGGCGCAGGTACCATGTCTTTGAGGATGTAATTCGTAATTGAAATCGTATGCGTGCATATGCCGCGCGACCGGAAATAGTCGCAGTCACAATCCCATTTGTTGTTCGCAAATTTCACTACGTGTGAATTATTCTCGCCCTCGATTTTTACTGTGAAGGCTTCAAAATGAAACCTGTGGGGCTCTTGTGCATATCGTTTGGCCTTGTCAATCTTGCCGATCATTCCAGAGTCCATATTCAATCTCCTTGTCTAGAAGATAGTGAAAGGCACGCAAAATGGCAGCGTGCCTTTCAAGAAAACAACCGGAAAGTATTAAATAACACTCGCATAGGCAGGTACTCTATATCCAGTATAGTGCGGAACCTTTTTAAAGTCAACCAACGGCTGAGATTTATCCCATACTGTATGGTAATCGTTTAGCTAGCGTAGGGTACAAATCATTCGGCATATGCTTTCGCGCCAAGATGTTCCTCACCATCGTATCTTCGGAGCTGAGGCCATCTCATAACAATGAGTACAGTTCCGACGATGCAGCCGATGCCGCCTGAGATAATGGCTGCCGGCACGCCAAAAAGACTGGCGACGATCCCGGATTCCACCTCTCCCAACTGTGGTCCACCCTGGAAGAATATCTGGTTTATTGAGGTCATTCTTCCACGGATGTGGTCGGGCGTGTTTAATTGGCGGATGGTGTTGCGAATGATGGTGCTGACTGCATCAGCAGCACCCATCAGGATCAGGGCAAACATGGCGATGGGAAATGCGTTGGTTGCGCCAAACAGGACTGTAGATGCACCAAAAATGATCACGGCAACAAGGAATATCTGCCCTTGTTTGTGCAGTTTTTGCATTTGTGATATCACAATTCCGGCTGCAACCGACCCAATCGCCTGTGCTGATGAAAGCCAACCATATCCAATCTCTCCAACTTTAAGAATATCCTTGGCTACGATGGGCATCATCGTGTTAGCCGAGGCAAAAAATGTTGCAATGAAGTCCATCAGCATGGTTGAAAGAATAATGGGTTTTGAAATGATGAACCGGATGCCATCCATTGCCGCGCTAAGATGGATGCCAGATTTCTTTGAATCTTGCATTACTGGACCGATCAAGACGAGCGCAATGATGACAGCCAAAAAAGAAACTGCATTAAAGAAATACGTATAACCCTGTCCAAGTCCAACGATGACGATACCTGTCAAAGCTGGCCCGATGATTGAGCCTGCATTTTGTGCTATTGAAGACATGCTGAATGCGCTTGGCAAGTCTTTGGGAGGGACAATATTGGGGATCATTGCCTGTCGTGCAGGACCGTCAAAAGCCACAGCAGTGGCCTGGATGGCCGTCAGGAGATAAATGGACCAGATCGTGATATGTTCAGTGAATGTCAGCAGTGCCAGTACCAGTGCAACAAGAGCCATGGCAGTTTGAGTGACAAACAAGATCCGACGGCGATTGAGCGTATCTGCTAACGGCCCTCCAAGAAATGAAAAAATGATGACTGGCAGGATGCGTGCCAGTCCAATTCCACCCAGGGCTAAAGGTTCTGGTTCACCGGTAAGGATGCGGATATGCCAAAAGAGTGCCGAGATCTGCATTTGCGACCCGGCAATGGAAATCAGCAGTCCAAGCCAAAGGTAGAGGTATCGTTTGTTCCGAAGTGCTGGTGGTATTGAAAACTTCAAAGTTTATCCTCTAAAAGAAAAAGGTTTGAGGTCTCTTTTTACCCCAAACCTTTTTCAGGGGTGTAATTCCAGTTCATGTGCCCCAGTCGCGAAGATATAAAAAATCGTATCCAACTGTGCGGCTGCTGAGCTTGGCAATTGGCGGAAGCACCCGCTTGTACTGGTTCTTTCGAACGCGTTCAAAAACCTGATGGATGAATTTTTCTTCAAAACCCGCTTCCACACAATCCTCTGGGCGGTAGCGCTGGTCAACAAGCAGGTAAAGCAACCTATCCACATCTGCGTAGGTGAACCCAAGCTCACCTTCGTCCGTCTGTCCGACCCATAAGTCTGCTGACGGAGCTTTTGCGATGATTGCTTCTGGTATTCCCAGTGCATGAGCCAATTGTCGAACCTGGGTCTTATATAAATCGCCGATTGGGTTGATGGCGCAAGCCGAATCACCATACAGGGTTGTGTAACCAAGCAGGATTTCAGTCTTGTTGCCGGTGCCCATAACAAGCCCTTTGAATGATTCCGACTGGTCGTAAGCAATGATCATCCGGATGCGTGCCATGATATTTCCCTTGCGTATTTCGGATATCCCGGGATCACGGGCAATGAGCATATCAGCCATATCGGTGATTGGTATGGTCAGCGATGGACTCTCAAATTTATCGATCAGCATTTGAGCATGCTCAAGAGAGTCGGTTGAAGATGTTTTATATGGCAGCCGGATCGCGAGCACATTCTGTGACCCCAGTGCTTCAATTGAGAGGGCATACGAGACAGCCGAAATCTACGCCGCCTGATAAATTGATAACCGCATGGGAAAATCCCGCCCGGGTAATTTCCGAGCGAATGAATTCCGTCAATATTTTCCGTACAAGTTCAGGGTCTATGGAAAGATTAATTTCCATGCAGAATCCTTTCCAACTCACGCTGCACCAATTCGGGGCGCTCGTCCCTCAACACCGGCAGGCGCGCTCGCGTTCGGTGCAACTGGTTCAGGTCTAATTCGGTTTTTATCAGGGTTTCCTCGAAATACGGCGCTTGGACAAGCAATATTCCGTCAGGGTCGAAAATGGTGGAACCGCCAAAGAAATTCAGCCCATCTTCAAAACCGGACCGATTGGTATGAGAGACAAAGATGGTGAAAAGGCTGGCGTACATCCGGTTTATGTGCTCCACCCATGTGGAGGTTTCCAATCTCGGTCCCGCGGTCAGCCCACGTCCTGGGGCTGCAGACATAAGCAATAGTACATCAACACCATCCTGCCACAGGATGTAGGGAGGGGAAACATGCCAAAAATCCTCGCAGATAAGCATCCCGAACCGGCCAAATCGGGTATCAAACGCTCTCACCGAATTTCCCGAAGCAAAATAGCGACCCTCATCGAACAAACCATAGGTAGGTAAATAAATCTTGTGATGTACGTGAATAACATTCCCCTGGGAGAGATATGCAGAAGCGATAAAAAACCTGTGGCGGCTATCTTCGTCCACGAAACCGACCTGCAGATCAATATTTCGGCTGGCTTCGATCAAAGGCTGAAAAACTGGATCATCATGTTTCGGGCGACACGCAACACTCGGGACAAGGTCCTGGAGAACATATCCGGTCAGCGAAAGTTCCGGAAAAACCAATAAATCCATTCCGTCCTGAAACGCCAGTTTTGCCAGTGTGAGATGCTTTTCCAGGTTGGACTGGAGGTCTCCAAGTTTGGTATTAATTTGAGCGAGTGCGAGGTTCAGTTTCATGATTTAATAAAATATTATTGGAGGAACTTGATTATACTTGAGGGGATGAAAATTAATAAAGGTTTTCTCCGTTGGGTTCCTTCCATTGTCATAATGGCTGTAATATTCGGCCTTTCATCCATCCCTTCCCAGGAAATGCCCAATTTTGGCTTGTGGGATTTGATTATTAAGAAGGGTGCGCACATGCTGGGCTACGGCCTGTTGTCATTGGCATTCTGGTTCGCGTTTCGTTTAGATGAAAACAATTGGCGGTGGGCATTTTTACTCGCTTTGCTCTATGCCGTATCGGACGAGTTTCATCAATCCTTTGTACCAGGTCGGCATCCGAGTTGGGTGGATGCCTTGGTTATCGATGGCAGCGGTGCGGCGCTGATGCTGGTAGGGGTACACTTCTTGCGAAGAAGGATGCGTAAAAAAAGAGCATCCTTTTGATATTGATTTACCAGCCTCTATTCAAATTCAATTTCCAGGTCTTCCTCCGTCCCCCATTCTTCCAATTTCTCAATTTGTATATCGCTGAACAACCTATCTTGTTGTGCAGACACGCGGTAGCGTTTAACCAGTTCGAGGAGCGCTAAAAAAGTAACCACCACTTCCAGTCGGGTCGGGTTTTCTCCCAGCATGAGGCTGAAATGTTGCCTTGTGACTCTTTCCCAGGCGTTCTGCGATCAGCGAAATCTTCTCGCGAATTGTGATCCGGGGTGCTGAGATGATCGTGCCGAGGGCTTGTTTCTCTGCTTCATCGGTAAATATATCTTTGGCGACAGCCAACAAGTCGTCCAAGGAAATATTGGAAAGGTCAAGACGGCTATCAACCTTAGGAGGAGGGGCAACCCGTAAAAACGTCCGCAGGTGGCGTGCTTCCCGATCATCCAGCCATTTGGATAATTCCTTGTAGCGTTTATATATTCGTAATTGGTTGGCAAGAGCTTCACCAAGGTTTTCCTCTCCCGCTTCCCGGACCGGTGGCCTGGGGAGAAGAGCTTCCGACTTGATCTGGATCAATTTGGCAGCGATAACCAGGAAAGCAGAAATATCATCGGCCGGGACATGCATTTGGTGGATGTATGTCAGGTATTGGTCTGTAACCAAGGCAAGGGAAACGACCGTGATGTCCAATTCGGCGCGCTCGATGAGTTGAAGCAATAAGTCGAGCGGTCCCTCATAAACAGGGATCGTGACAGAATACCCACTAGAATCATGGGGGAAGGGTGCACCTTGCAAGGTTGGATCCATTTCGGTTTGGATTATAACATCCCCGATCTAAGGGGATAACATCCCCGATCTGTTGGAGGAACTTCTAAGATATTGAACGGAATTTTCTTTTATGGGACGTCGTGGGTGGATGCAAAGGACATATTTCGATATGATCGGATGGTTATTTCGCGTAATAAACCATCGTTGCACGCCGAGGTATAATCGTTGCCTATGGTTGACCACACGTATTTGGATTATGCTGCCACTACTCCAGTTGATCCGCGTGTTTTGGACGCCATGCTGCCCTATTTCAACCAAACCTTTGGGAATCCTTCCTCCATCCATCAATACGGGCAGCAGGCCGAAGCCGCGGTCGAATCAGCTCGCGAAACCGTAGCGGCAGAACTCAATTGTCTCCCTGAGGAGATAATTTTCACTTCCTGCGGCTCTGAGTCTAGACAACCTTGCCATACGCGGGGCAGCATGGGCAATGCGTGAAAAGACCGGCGCAAATTCGATCCTTACTTGCCGGACTGAGCATCACGCAGTCAGCAAGACAATGGAACAAATGCAGGCACAATATGGTTTTCAGGTTGAGTGGCTGGAGACTGACAAATTTGGCTCCGTCTCCCCCGAATCGGTCGAACGCGTTGTCGGCAAGAATTCTGCAATTGTCTCAGTGATGTACGCGAACAATGAAATTGGTACAGTTAACCCCGTTTCAAATATTGCTGCAGTATGCCGTCGGCAAAATATCCCTTTTCACACTGACGCGGTTCAAGCAGCTGCATATTTATCTCTGGATGTCCAGACTTTGAATGTGGATTTGATGTCTCTTGGTGCCCACAAATTTTATGGTCCGAAAGGTGTCGGAGTATTATTTATCCGTAAAGGCACCCCCATTCACCCACTACAAACCGGCGGCGGGCAGGAGCAAGGACTTCGGGCTGGAACACAAAACGTGCCGTATATTGTTGGTTTTGCCGAGTCACTCCGATTGACTGTTTTGGAACGCGAACAACGGGTCATTCATGTTCGTCCCCTGAGAGATCGCATCATTGGGACGATCCTTGAGGAGATCCCGGATTCCCGCCTCACAGGCCACCCAATTAATCGTTTGCCTAATCATTGTTCCTTCGCATTCAAACATGTTGATGGGAATCTTCTTTTAACCCTGCTCGACTCAGCAGGATTTGCTTGTTCCTCCGGGTCTGCCTGTAAGACGGGCAATCCTGAGCCAAGCGAGGTGATGTCTGCCATCGGGTTATCCCCTGAATGGGGGTTAGGTTCACTGAGGGTCACGCTTGGTGCTGGGACTACTCCGTTCCAGGTTGATGGATTTCTAAAGGCTCTGCCTGGCATTGTACTGCAAGCGAGAAATCTTTCATTATAGTGAACAGGTTGTGGTACCAATATGCTTAAAGTTGTCGTAGCCATGTCTGGAGGTGTGGATTCCTCTGTCGCAGCAGCCTTGCTCAAGCAGCAGGGTTATGATGTTATCGGTATGATGTTGCGTCTATGGAGTGAAACTGGCACGGAGGGATCCAATCGTTGCTGCACACCGGCCTCGCTGGCATTTGCACGCCGGGTTGCGGCGAAACTCGGGATCCCATTCTATGTTGTAGATGCGAAAGACCTCTTCCGTTCAACTGTGGTGCAATCTTTCCTTGATGGATATTCTAGTGGAATTACACCTAATCCATGTGTAACATGCAACCAAAGAATTAAATGGGACTTTCTTCTAAAACATGCAATTTCCCATGGAGCTGATTACCTGGCAACCGGGCATTATGCCAGGAAACGGGAACTGGAGGATGGTAAGTGGCAACTTTTGCGGTCGGTAGATCATTCGAAGGATCAATCCTATGTACTCCACGTTTTGAACCAGGATAAATTGGCGAAAACATTATTCCCGGTGGGAGAGTTTTCAAAACCAGAAATCCGAAAGATTGCTGAATCCTTCGGATTGCCTACAGCAACCCGGACTGACAGCCAGGATTTGTGTTTTCTTGCGGGCGGGGATTATCGTGAATTTTTGCAGCGCAATGCTACGGGAACAATTCTTCCCGGTCCCATTGTGAATAGAGAAGGTAAATTACTGGGCGAGCACCGGGGATTAGCTTATTACACGATAGGCCAGCGGAAAGGTCTGGGTGTCGCCTCTTCAATTCCTCTGTACGTCCTGGCAAAAGACTCTGTATCAAATACCCTTCAGGTTGGAAGAAAAGAGGAGTTGGGTTTACGCAATCTTCTTGCCAGGGATGTCAATTGGATTTCAGGGAAAACCCCCAGTGATTCTTTTCAAGGGGAAGTAAAAACCCGCTATACAGCACAGGAAGCACCAGCAGAAATTACTCCGCTAGAAGGGGATTCGCCTGCAAACAATTCCGGGAGCATCATGGTTCGTTTTGAGTCACCTCAGCGGGATATTACCCCTGGACAGGCGGCGGTCTGCTATGACGGTGATGTGGTTCTTGGGGGGGGGACGATTGAATCTGCGCATAGCCAGATTATGATATAATCCTGGTTCGAGGGTGTTATGACTTTTCCCGCCATCATATTTGGAATCATCCTTTCAACAATTTACGGCTCCGCTTTCCACTTTTGGAAAAGTGGTGGCATCAGCAAGCTTTTCCTTTACATCATTCTTTCCTGGCTAGGCTTTTGGATTGGACACGGGATTGGGAGTGCTGTTGGCTGGACATTTGCTGCGGCTGGGCCAATTAATACTGGGATGGCGACACTCGGAAGCGCCGTGTTTTTGTTTGTGGGGGAATGGTTGAGCCGTGTAGAAATCACTACCAATAAATAGATACCCTGAATTTAATATAAAATTCCTCCCCACCGCCGGGGAGGAATTTTTTTGGTTCAATTGGTAAATTACATGGGTTTGACGTGAGCAGCCTGCAGACCCTTCGGACCCTGTTCAACTTCGAACTCGACCGCCTGGCCTTCTTGAAGGGTGCGGAACCCATCGGACTCTATGGCGCTGTAGTGGACGAAAACATCCGGGCCGCCTTCGCGTGCGAGGAAGCCGTAGCCCTTCGACGCATTGAACCATTTGACCGTACCGGTCACACGCTCTGCCATTTTATTGCTTCTCCTTACGTGAATAAAAAAGAATATGATCGTGGTGCTCGGTATTCAGTGCGGTCGAGGTCCTGCGGCGAAGATTTATTTAAAAAACACCGACCCTTGTGGATTGCTCTTGGGCCGGCTCCCTGCGATTCCAGCACGAACACTTACCACCTACATCACACATTTTATCTGGCGGGTTGAAATCCGTCAAGACTTTCGTGATAATATTAATTATCATCACAGAAAGGATCACCTCATGACCGCGCGAATAGAATCATTCTTGTCAGCTCGATTGCATCTATCTCCCCAACTCGCCGGCGACCGGATATATTTTATAAGCAATCTTTCTGGACACCTGAGTCTATATGCAATGTATTATGGCGGATCTGTCCCAGAACCACTCCTGCCTCCCAATCTTGCCTTGCAGAATCCGGACCTGGTGGGGGGATATCTTTTTTACGTATTCCCTCTAATTGATAAGATCCTTGTAATGCTTGATAACGATGGGGATGAGAACTACCAGCCGATGTTGATCCCAATTAACGGCGGATTCCCGGAACCAGCTTTTGATGGCCTCCTGGAAAAGTACCGTGTTCATTTGACAGATTGCGATATCAAAAAGAACATTGTGTATTTGAATGCAGAACGACGGGACAAGGGTATCCAGGAAGCATTACAGGGAGACCTGCGGACGAACATATTAACCAAGTTGGATGAGTCCGAGTGGGGGGCATTCCCTTCTAATCCCAATAAAAGCCACAACCGGGTATTGATCGGGGATGGGTACTCGGCTGGAGACAACGTCTTATGGATGCTTGAGAAAGGGAAAAAGAACCTGTTGTTTGGCAAGCCGATTGAACTTCGCAAGGATGGGGAAACAGTACCACCTAATGGATTAGGTACCTCCGTGTGGACACCTTCCGAGACTGGAGTGTTGGTATCGATTGCCATATTTGACGATAAATACAGCCTGGGAGTTATTGACCTATCCACTCCTGGCGAGATCACCCCTGTCAAATTAAAAGGCGTCAAGCATACCGGGGTAGGTGAGATGACTGGACTCTCACATTTAAAAGGAAATCAATACCTTGTAGCATTTAATGTTGATGGCTGTTCGTGGGAGTATGAAGGGATTTATAACGAAGAAAAACGGATAATGTTGATAAAGCATACCGTTGTGGGGGAAGGTGACTTGTCAGAGGGTAAAGTGGAAGGTATCTATTACGACCACGAAGGAGATCGCTTTATCCTGTCATTTTCTACCGCTATCAGTCCAACCCAAATTTATACGGTGGAGGGGAAAGATCGCGAAACTATCGTCATGCATACTGAGGAACGCATCTTGGGGATTCCTGAGGATCAATTATCGAAAGGAGAGGATGCCTCTTTTGTTTCATATGATGGCACACGTGTGTCCGCCCGCCTTTATCTACCAGCAAAAGATCTTGGTTATGAAAAACCACTTCCACTCGTTTATTATATTCACGGCGGACCGCAAAGCCAGGAGCGTCCCGATTTTGCTTGGTTCTCCATGCCTTTGATCCAATTCTTGACCATGCGCGGGTTTGCTGTTTTCGTGCCCAACGTCCGCGGCTCGAGTGGCTATGGGCTAAATTATATGAAGCAGGTTGACCATGACTGGGGTGGGCAAGATCGCCTCGACCATGTGCATGCAATGACAAAAATTCTTCCAAAAGACAAGCGACTTGATATGAAGCATGCCGCAGTTGTGGGACGTTCTTATGGAGGTTATATGACCCTCACATTGTCAGGTCGCCATCCGGAACTATGGTCCGCCGCGTGTGACATGTTCGGACCTTATGATCTCATGACTTTTTGTGACCGGCTCCCGGAAACTTGGAAGCCGTTCTTCAGGGTGATCCTTGGAGACCCTGCAACGTCGGAAGGGCGTTCTTTTATGAAAGAGCGGTCCCCAAAAACATATTTGGATAACTTGTCATGTCCCATGCTGGTAATCCAGGGGCGAAACGATCCTCGCGTAGTGGCGAAAGAATCCGAGGAATTGGTGGCGGATCTAAAAAAGAAAGGAAAGGATATCGAGATTCTTCTTTTTGAAGACGAAGGTCACGATGTCCTAAAACATGCCAATCGAGTGACTTGCTACAATGCCATTACCGATTTCTTCTCAAAACATTTAAAATCATAAGCAGACCGGAATCTGTGTAATCGGTGGATTATGCATCCACATCCCAATATTTGATCCTCAAGGAACAGATAATGCCCTGGAATTTGAATACCACCCACGCTGCTGCCGGTGACCTTGCGTTGCTTGTTGGGCTTCGCCATAAGCATTTCATTTTTCCCCTCCTCCTTGGCGGGACATTCCATACCCACCGAGGTATTTTGAACCACGAAGATTTGATTGGAAAACCTTGGGGCACGCAGGTATTTAGCCACCAGGGGTCTCCATTTTTTATGTTGCAGCCATCTCTGGCTGATCTTCTTGTAGATCTAAAACGCGCCACTCAGATCATGTATCCAAAGGATATTGGTTTCATCCTGACCAGCATGTCCGTCGGACCAGGGCAAACTGTCCTTGAAACGGGTACCGGTTCTGGATCCATGACAGTGGCATTGGCTTTTGCCGTCGGTCCGCTAGGGCACGTGGTTACTTATGAAAAACGCCCGGAATTCCAGAATCTTGCACGCAAGAACTTGGAGCGACTTGGACTGGATTCTCGTGTAAATTTACGATTGGGAGACATTGCCGAGGGGATAGCTGAGACGAATGTTGACGCCTGCTTTCTGGACGTTCCCAACCCATGGGATTACGTGAGGCAGGTCCGTACTGCTTTAAAACCAGGGGGATTTTTTTGTAACCTGGTTCCAACCTTTAACCAGGTGGAGAGGCTTCTTTATGTTATGCGGCGGGAGCATTTTGCATTTGTGGAAGTGTGCGAACTTCTGCTTCGCTACTACAAACCAGAGCCAACCCGCCTGCGCCCCACCGATCGGATGGTTGCTCACACTGGATTTTTAACTTTTGGGCGACGTATCGAGCCAAGCGAGGACGAACGGGCGAATGATTTGCTGGAAGAACAAGGTGGGGAGATGGATGAAAAAGATAAAGGGGAACTTGAGGAGTAATTTGCCTTATAAGGGATGCCTTGGAACTACTGTGAATTACCAAACAATGCAAAGCGGCGCATAGAAAGACATGAGAAAGTCCATTTCCTAAAGAATTTATACCCTGGTGATTATGACACCCGATTTGACCGAAACCAACATAGCCGAACTACTGCGCCTTGCATACCAGCCAGGCGTGATTGCTTCCACCGATGGTTACGCTGACATGTATGCTGGCGCGAAGTTGAATTGCGCCGCTGTGTTAATCCCCTTGATATTCTGGAAATCCAAATGGCACCTTGTCTTCACCCATCGGACAGAGGTTGTTGAACATCACAAGGGTCAGGTGTCTTTTCCCGGAGGTGGTTGTGAGATTGGCGAATCCTCTCCTGAGCAAACGGCTTTGCGGGAGGCAGCAGAGGAGATCGGGTTGATGGCGGGGGATGTACGCGTTTTAGGACGGATGAATGAAGTGCTCACAATCACCCATTACCGCGTTACCCCCGTCGTCGGGATCATGCCGTGGCCGTACGATGTTCATCCAGAACCGGCTGAAGTGGAACGAATTTTTACCATCCCGCTGCTTTGGCTTGCCGACCCAGCAAATTGGAGCGAACAACTGGTCACGCCCGCCGGAACCACACATTCAGTTCCCGTAATTTCCTATCGTCCATACGAAGGGGAAGTTTTATGGGGAGCAACTGCCAGGATGACCCAGAATTTTCTAAACGTATTGGGATTAGTTGTTTGAGAAGTGTATCTGGAAATTGATTTATCCAGAATTACTTCTTCCTCATTGGCTGTCGGATGACCGTGCGTAGTTTCTCCGGGGCAGTTCGACGGGGATCCCCCAAATAAATCTCGTGGTGCTTGCCAAATCGAACATTCCCGCATTCTTCAATAAATTGGTGCAGGTGGGAAATAGTCAGACCTTCCTCTGCATATGTGCCAGTATACATGATTTGAGCGGCCATTCCTTCCTGAAACGACTCCAATCTCAAATGAGGCAGGGCAGGGAGTACTTTTTTCTTTGTGGCCTCTTTTATAGCCTGTGAGAATAATGCCGGCGTGATGATGTCCGGTTGCATGATCATCATTGTCCATTTCCAATCATCCTTGCGTGCCGTGCTAAATTCGCGCATGTCATCCATCCACCATAAACCCTCTGAGGCCATCACCGGGTAATCAACTGCCAATTCCTTCTTAATCATAAATTTGAGCGTATAGGCCGCAGAATAGAGGGCTTGCATTGCTTCCGCATATTCCATCGATGTATTGGGATTCCCCTTTCCATCTATCATGATGAATTTCATTAGCGGTACATCAACAATTGAAAATGCTTTGCCTGATGGCTCAAAGAGATATTTTAAGGTCTTTTTCAGATCAAGTTTTTTCATGCAGCCCTCCACCCAATATGATACACCCTCCTGTTGCTGCAGTGTCAAGCGGATTCTGGCATACCTAATTTGAGGGTGTTGCCATTGCCCTGGAAGATATTACCAATAAATGAGGCTTGGCAAAAAATCAGGGACGCAAGGAATTGCGTCCCTGAAATTATTGTGTCGGTGCGAAGATTATTTCTTCTCTTCCTCGGCGCCTTCTCCTTCTTCCTTCTTGCCCTTCTCAATGACTTCGGGTTCAGCCCCTTCTTCAACCACGGCGGCCTCAGGAACTACCACTTCTTCGACCTCTTCCTTGGCGGGAGCGGTAGCAAGGACGATCATCTCGTCGGGTGTATCCAGCACTTGCACCTTGTCTGATAGGACAATGTCACGCACGTGGATACCATCGCCAATTTTGATCAGGGTTGAAATATCGACAACGATGCTTTCCGGCAGATCCTGAGGATAAGCCTCGACTTCGAGCTCACTCAAACCATTGATCAACATGGAATTGAAATCCTTGACCGCGGGTGAATTTCCGGTCAGAACAATCCCAACCTTGGCATGGATCTTCTCGGTTAATGAGACGACCATAAAGTCAACATGAATGAGGTTTCGCTTAATATAATTTTGTTGTTTTTCTCGAACGAGGGATGGATATTCTTTCCCTTCCAGGTCGATCGTGATCAAGCTGGAAGATGACAAACGTCCGAGCACCCGTCCGGCTTCGCGGCCTTCAAGAGAAATGCTGATGGGTTCAACATTGTGACCATAAATGACAGCAGGCAACAGCCCGCTGCGGCGCAATGCACGAACTTGCCGCCCGGTTGCAGTGCGGGGGGTTGCCTTTAACACTACTTTATCCATCTTTACCTTCCTTGAGCGCCTCTCACCTCTGGCTCTTGCATACGACTATGGTAGCATCAAAATAATACCGGCCGTTACAAAAACCAGGGATTACCTTCGCTCTAACATGAATTATTCCAGCGATGCTGGGTTTTTACCGGCTTGTGCCGGAAGCGGGCGGAATTATACTCGCCCTATCTTAATTTGACAAGCAGATGGTCAACTTCATCACGGTTATAATTCACCCATGCGAAAATATATCTACTTTACCGTTTTCGTTTCTGGAATGACAACCATGGCGGCGGAATTTGGCGCATCAAGGCTGATCGGAAACATTTTCGGGACCAGTAATCCGGTTTGGGCTGTAATTATCGGGCTTATTCTGGTCTACCTGACCGCCGGCTATTTTATTGGCGGGCGCATTGCTGATCGTACACCCCAGTCAAAAACCATGTATGCGCTTTTAGCTTGGGGGGCGTTTACGCTTGGGATTGTGCCATATATCGCCAGCCCGGTTCTGCGTCTGGCTGCGAACGCATTTGACACCCTGCAGATAGGTATCCTGGCTGGCGCTTTTGCAGGCGTTTTGATTTTGTTTACAGTTCCTGTGACCCTATTCGGGATGATTTCACCTTTTGCTATCCGCCTTTCGATAAATGACTCTGGCAAGGCTGGCAACGTTTCAGGGACAATATATGGAATTTCAACGATTGGCTCGTTTATTGGCACATTTCTACCAACCCTGCTGCTTATCCCAACCATTGGCACAACCCGGACTTTTCTTGTATTCAGCCTTGCATTGCTTTTTGTTGCATTGGCGGGACTTGGGTTGAGTGCTGGGTGGCGAATTGTCGCACCATATTTCCTAATGGTCATCGCACTGGGACTACTGGCAGTATTTGGCGGTGGGGGAGCCATCAAAGTCTCCAGCGGGCAGATTTTCGAGACCGAATCCGCCTATAACTATATTCAGGTTCTCGAAATTAATGGAACACGCTACCTGCGGTTGAATGAGGGACAGGGAATTCACTCGGAGTACAATCCTCAGACCCTGGAATACGGCGGACCGTGGCAGCAGTTCCTGGTAGGCCCATTCTTTTACGCTAACCGTCAACCGGAAGAAGTGCGGCGGGTTGCCATTATTGGTTTGGCTGCTGGCACAACGGCTCGACAGGCTGCGGCTGTCTTTCCAAACGTGGTGATTGACGGGATCGAGATTGATCCAAAGATCGTTGATGTGGGGGAAAAATATTTCGATATGAATTTACCAAACTTGAATGTCATAATTCAGGATGGACGTTGGGGATTGTCAAGCAGCCGCCAAAAATATGATTTGATTTGTATCGATGCGTATCGCCCACCTTACATTCCCCCACACTTGACCACACAAGAATTCTTCCAAATCGCGGCAGACCATCTTAACCCTGACGGAGTGGTGGTTATCAATGTTGGTCGCTCCCCCGGTGACCGGCGCTTGATCGATGGTCTGGGGACCACGCTGGGGACTATCTTTCGATCAATATACGTCATGGATATTCCCGATACATTCAACTCGATGATATATGCCACACTCCAGCCAACTAAAGTGGACAATTTGGAGCAGAATCTTTCCACTCTTTCTTTGAGAAAGAACATCAATGCATTACTGGTCAACTCCATGAACTTGACATTGACTAACCTTCAGCCTGCACCAAAAAACACTGTTGTTTTCACAGATGACCGATCTCCAATCGAATGGATTACAAATACGATGATCATGAATTTTCTCCTGCAAGGGGAAATGGGAACCCTGCCATGAAAATCTTGCAGAAGACGTTTGCTTGGATTGTCACCCTCCTTCTTCCAGTGGCAATGACTTTCCTGGGATTACGCCTCTTACTTTCACACGCCTTCCCTGAAATTGAGTATCGTCTGCCAGGTTTCCCAGCGGATGAATATGGTTTTACTCTTCAGGAACGGTTGCATTGGTCGGGAATTTCAATTGATTATTTATTGAATAAGGCAGAAATTTCTTTCCTGGGTGATCTCACCTTCCCAGACGGATCTCCACTTTTTAACGATCGTGAATTAAGCCATATGCACGACGTCAAGAATGTTGTCCACCCGGTACTGTGGGTTGGTTACGGAGTATGGTTGATTATTCTGGGAGTTGGATTGTGGGCGCGTTTTGGAGGGTGGTGGGCAAATTATGTTTCAAGCATCAGGCGTGGCGGCTGGTTAACCGTGGGAATGGTGGTCGTAATCGGAATATTCGCAGCGATAAGTTTTTGGCAATTCTTCACGATTTTCCATGAGTTATTTTTTACCGGAGATTCCTGGCAATTTTTGTTCTCCGATACGCTGATTCGCCTGTTTCCAATGAGGTTTTGGCAGGATGCCTTCCTTTTCGCTGGGTCACTTGACTTAATTGGCGGGCTTGCCCTCGGATTAGGGCTGCACTCGAAACGAAAATAAAGAGTAATTACCGGTGATATAATTGCCACTCTGTTAGGAGGTACGATGACTGACTACCGTTCTGCAGGAAAAACCACTCTTACCCCCGATGTATTGTTAACCATCGCCCGTATGGCAGCCTTGGAAGTAAAAGGCGTCAAGCGCATGGCACCTGTTAAAGGCGGTGTAAACAGCTTATTACGGCGAGGTAACGATGGAATTCGCATAGTTGTTGAAGATAGTAACGCTTTCGTGGACCTTTACTTGATTTTGAATAGCGACGTTAACATCCGTGAGGTAAGCCGCACAGTTCAACAAACAGTTACACGCGCCATCGCTGAAATGACTGGGATGGAAGTGGGTCATGTGAACATTCACATCGAGGATATTGATTACCAGACTAAGGAATAGGTTGTTATGAAGGCTCGTACCAGAGCGCGTGGCACAGCTCTGCAAGCACTTTACGAAGTAGACATGGTTGGACATCCTCCAGTTCAGGTTATGCAAGACCGTCTGGAGGAGGAACCATTTCCTGACGACCTGGCGGAGTTTATCCGCCAGATTATTTTTGGTGTCATCCCCTTGCGTGAACAATTAGATCAGGTAATCGCCAGGTATGCCCCAGAATGGCCGCTGGAACAAATAGCTGCCATTGATAGGAATATCCTTCGCATTGCCACATGGGAGTTCGCTGCTCAGCGTGAAACACCGGTCAAAGTCGCAATAAATGAAGCCGTTGAGCTGGCTAAGGCATTTGGCTCTGACAGCGCTCCGCGTTTCGTGAACGGTGTCCTGGGTAGTCTGGCTGAACACGAAAATGAGGTTGTGCAGTTTCTTTTGCCCAAAAGACAGGAAGTATAAATGGATATTTTTGGCATCGGTCTGCCAGAAATAGTTTTCATCTTATTGTTGGTGGTTATTATTTTTGGTCCGAAGGACCTCGAGAAAATGGCGAGGACCATCGGGAGTGGATTATCAAGATTTTTCAGGTCGGACACCTACCGTGATCTTCGCCGAATTGGGGACCTGCCCACGGAAATTGCGCGCAAAGTCGGTTTGGACGAATTCCGTGCCAGCCTTGATCCGACCAGGGGACCGAAATCAAAAGGCACTCCGGCAGGGCAACCTCTACCCCCTGCATCGCTGGATTCGGAAGAACCAATTCGAGAACAAGAAAATTCCATAGCTCCCCCGACCACCAACAAAGACAAATCAGGGTAATAGATGGGGAATCTCCTGCGAATGCTTTGGACCATCATCACTTTCCCATTCCGGATAATTTGGCGTCTATTAACCTTGCCGATGCTGGGAATACAAAAAGCGAGGTTTTTTTTGACGACCGATCCAGGGGACCGGCCTTTGACCGATATTATTGCGGATGTGGCTGCCGAACCAAGAGCTTTACTAGAACCAATCGGTGCCTTGCGGAAGCATATTCTTCGCGCTTTGCTTGGATTGGCACTTGCTGTGGGGGCGAGTTTCATTTTCACCCGGCAAATCATAGAAATCCTTGCTAGGCCAATCGGTGGATTACAGAAACTTCAAGCCATCGAGGTGACTGAAACGATCGGCGTATTTATGCGTGTAGCTTTATTGTGCGGGTTTACTTTGGCAATTCCCTATATCGCATTTGAATTATGGCTTTTTGTTGCCCCGGCACTCCGGCCGCGGGAAAAAGTGATCGGATTGTATTCAATTCCACTTGTGGTGCTTTTCTTCGCTGGAGGGATGATATTTGCCTATGTTGAATTACTGCCTCCTGCCCTTAAGTTTTTGATCAATTTTATGGGTGTAATTGTGGTCCCCAGACCCTCATCTTACATTAGCTTTGTTACTGGGGTACTTTTCTGGATCGGCATTGCATTTGAATTCCCATTAGTCACCTATGTTTTGACTGCAATGGGGCTGGTTAAACCGAACAATTTGGTTAAACATTGGCGGATAGCAGTTCTGATCATCGCCATTATGGCTGCAGCGATCACACCTACAACCGACCCGGTAAATATGGCGCTGGTCATGGGTCCCATGGTCGTCCTTTATTTTGTTGGCATTGGGTTAAGCTATCTGGCAGCATTCGGTAAACGGGAGCAAAAGAAACAAGCTGTAAAAATCGACTAAGGATAATTAATTTCAAATCTTAAAACACCATAGCAGGTTTACTTCCATTTCATCAATATCCAGTTCGATATTAATCATTAAAAAATAATTCAACTATGGAACCTTTCGTGTTCGCAGCTGAAAAAGCAATCCAGGGTGGTAACAAGTTGGAGTGGACCTGCCTCTATCAATTCCCCCTTTTCCCTTGTAAAATACTAGTATATTACCTTTCGTTTTTCTAATTTCATCAAAACAAATGGAGGGGCATGCACAATCAATCATTTCTTTCATCACCACGCAAAGTGGTGCCTCTGTTGGGAATATTTGTCCTGATACTTAATGGATGTTCATTATCATTACCGAACATTCCAGGGCTCAACTCCTCAACTAGTACCCCCTCACAAGCATCTGGCCCAACTGCCCTACCCCAGCCGTCGGCAGCGATAACTTTTCGGGCTGCTCTCCCCGCTCCATTACTGACGGGAGAAACCCTCTACCTTTCGGTGGTTGACGAAGTTACCGGACTGGGATTGAATGCAATGTCTTATGCGATGCAAGGAATGGATGATTTGCATTACACGGTTGCCATCCCCTTTCCAATTAACAGCATAATCAAATATCGTTATATTCGGCAGGGTACGATTCCCTTTATGGAAGATGATTCCTTCGATAAACCGGTTCGTTATCGCATGTACGCCGTTTCCGGGCCTGGATCTGTGGATGATGTGGTCGCATCATGGAGTGATGGAGGATTCTCCAGTCCGTTTGGCAGGCTGACAGGTCAGGCCCTGGATGCTTCCAACCAGTCACCCATCCCCAATTTACTGATTGCAGCTGGCGGGCAACAGACACTGACTGACTCCACGGGCTCTTTCGTTTTGGAAAACCTTCCGGTTGGAACTCACAATCTGGTTGCTTATGCCATTGACGGTTCCTTCCAAACCTTTCAACAAGGCGCTCGTATCGATGCGGGGCAGCGTACCCCGGTCATGGCTTCAATGACTCCAGCACAAATGGTCAACGTCACCTTCTTGGTATCGGTGCCATCTAATACTATTCCAAATGCCCCAATCCGCCTTGCTGGGAACCTAATCCAGTTGGGGAATACATTTGGTGACTTGCAGGGTGGTTTAAGCACAGTCGCATCACGGATGCCTTACCTATCACTTCAGGCGGATGGTAGCTTGTCACTGTCCTTGATGCTCCCTGCCGGGGGTGATATCCGTTATAAATATTCTTTGGGGGATGGGTTCTGGAATGCAGAACACAGCTCGGATGGGCTCTTTGTTGTTCGGCAGTTAATCGTTCCAACTTCCTCGACGCCTGTCCAAATTCAAGATATTGTTTCAACATGGCAATCAGGTCCCTCCTCCCCAATTCTTTTTGAAGTCACCGTCCCCCCTGCAACTCCGATCAACGACATTATCTCGATCCAGTTTAACCCTTATGGATGGATGGAACCCATTCCTATGTGGCCAGCCAGTAATAACACCTGGGTTTACCAACTTTATAGCCCGCTTGATATGCTTGGCGATTTTACTTATCGGTATTGCCGCAATGACCAATGCGGGATTGCTGACGACGTCTCAAACTTCAAATGGTCAACCAGGGCGCCCGGTATCCAGCACTCTTGTTCCACAAGACCTGCGGGATACGGTATCCAATTGGAACTGGATGGAGGCATCCAGCTCCCTCCTCGCTGATCGGCGTAACGGTAATACCACGTCCGAATTTCTTGGCCGGGATCGAGTTCATGCCAGGATATGACCCAACATGGCAAACCTGGATCCCGCTAGCCATCCAGGATGTTCAAAGCCGCTATGCAAATTGGTTGGTTATTGACTCCTTCCTGGACTGTTAGCCAGAATTCCCCATTCGTTTTTTCTCCTGTTCCAGGAAAGGATCCCCTTTGGGCAGATACTCTCGACTCGGTTAGCCGTGCCCGCGCTGCGAACGAAAATGTTGCCCTATTCCCTGTTGTGAATATGCCTTCCGATTTGTCTGCTTGGTGGAATTCAGCTCTGCGGGATGCGGGCTGGTGGAACACTTGGTTTGATCGATATGCTGCTTTCGCAGATTACCATGCAGACCTCGCAACAAAATCCGGAGCACAGGCACTCATCCTCGGAGGTGACTGGGTGACCCCAGCCCTGCCCGATGGACTGCTAAATGGGAGTAGTTCAGGTGTACCGGTTGACGCCCAGGCGCGCTGGCAGTCGATCATTTCCGATGTGCGCAGCCGTTTCACCGGAAAAGTTTACTGGGCAATGTCATACACCGGTGAGATTGGAGTCGGTTCCCGATTTTGCTAGCAGCTTGGATGGCATTTATCTGCTCTGGTATGCCCCCATTGGGGGCTCCAGTGCCGACCAAATTACAGCTGCTGCCGGGCAGTTATTGGATGTGGATCTTCAACCATTCCAGGCTGCACTTCAAAAACCTCTTATCCTGGCTGTTGCGTATCCTTCCGCTGACAATGCATCCAGTGCTTCGGTACCTCCTGGCGCATTATTTCAACCGGGTGGCTTGCAGGGACCGGTAAATTTGCAGGCACAGGCAGATATTTACCAGGCATTGTTGACAGCTGTTAATGACCGTGCATGGATTAGCGGTTTTGTCAGCCGGGGGTATTACCCTCCGGTTGTTTTACAGGATGCGTCTGCGTCCATCCATGGAAAACCAGCCTCAGATGTGCTTTGGTACTGGTATCCCCGCTTTTTAGGACTAGCACCTTAAACTCTTATTAAACTTATTAATAATAAAAGTCTCCACTGAGGAGACTTTTATTATTCTAACTATTGCATCTCGGTTTTAACTTCTTTGTTCTTTCATCTCTTTCCGGGCTTTCAAGACTTCCACACCAGCCGGGATGAACGAGATGATTACGATTGCTATGATAACGAGTTCGAAAGTTCTTCTGCACGAATGGAATATTACCGAAAAAGTAACCCAATGTTGTGAAGATTGCCACCCAGGTTACTCCGCCAACCAGATTCCAGGTAATAAAATGCCCGTAGGACATTTTAGTAACTCCGGCAACAAATGGGGCAAAGGTACGGATTATGGGAACGAAACGCGCCAGGAAGATTGTTTTACCGCCATGCTTTTCAAAAAAGGCATGGGTCCGGTCCATATATTCTTTCTTGATCCATTTAACCTCTCCGGTGTTGGCTTTGGCACCAACGGAGTGTCCGATCCAGTAATTGGCGGTATCCCCCCCAACCGCGGCAATGGATAGAAGTACAAACATAAGCCAGGGATTGAGAGCTCCCCGGGCTGCAAATGTCGCTGCAGCAAAAATGAGGGAATCGCCAGGCAGGAAGGGGGTTACAACAAACCCAGTCTCCATGAAAATTACAAAAAAGAGTAAACCGTAGGTCCAGGCTCCGTAACGGGTAATGATGTCATTTAGGAATGTATCAATATGGAGAATGAAATTTACTAGCTTTAAGAATCCAATCCATTGGTTTCCCTCGGGTCTGAAGATATGGGCGGGGCGATTATATCAGAAGGTGCTGAGATTAAGGATCCGATGACAGATGTCCGGCGCAGGCGATTGTTGAACAAAGGTAAAATAACAAGCATTGAAACAAGTTCCAGGATTAGCATCCCAAGTCCACTAATTACGATTAATACGCTTGGAATATCGAGCTGAAGGCTGGCTTGAACCATCATCCGCAACGCTCCATATACAGTGATGATTGCCGACCCATTCCACAACCCGTGAATGCTCACAGCGATAAGGTATGTTAAAGCCAGCCTTCCATACCTTTTTTCAAGGCGGGCAGATGCAATTCCCCACCCTAATATACCGCTGGCGGTTATGTGCATCAAGGATGCTGCAGCTCGCCCCGCCAACCCAAAACCCCACATTTGAGTTGCACCGCTGGCACTCATTAGCCCCTCCAGCATGGCGAACCCCGCCCCGCACAGGGCACCCAGAGCGAAACCTTCTGCTGGAGAACGCAGTTCGTTTACCCAGGAACCAGATAATGGCTGGTTTTAAAGCTTCTTCGATCAACGGAGTAATCACGGAAGCAAATCCCAGGATCGATAGAATGACAATTGGATTTGTAATATAAGGAGCCAGGGCGGTCAACAGGCTTTGCATATCCCCGCCTTTTGCGTTTGCCACCTGGGTCTTGATCTGATCGATCACGGTTCGCAGTTCTGGATTAGACACTGCAGCTAACCCAACCACGACAATTGCTGACCCGATCACAAGGTATTCTAGGACAACAGCAGCAACCGTGCTCCCAACCATGCCAAATCCGAAAACCGACCACAATCGGCGGCGAGATCCTGCTGGTAATCCACCAATTGCAATCCAGGATAAAGTTATTATCGGGAGGCTGATGCCCAGGAGAAAGAAAGGGGCAGCCACAGCCCAACCGTATAAAAAAGATGAAGCTAGTATAGCTCCAATGAGCACAATGAGCACCCACCCGGCAAATAAAGCTGTCCACTGCCAGAATTTAATTGGATTGATGTGCGCTGGACGGATTTGTCGCCCCTTCAATCGCTGGATGGAGTAGATCATCATCGGCAGAAGAAAACACATGCAAAAGACCATTGCCAGGGCCTCAAGCATACTGGAAGCCAGGCTCGGGACATCTGCAGGATTAAAAGTTTAAATAGGGCAGTAACAACTAGGTATGTTCCACGCGTAAATAATCCCAGGAGGCCAAGTGTTGAAAAAGTTAACAGCGTGATATCTCGGCGTCGGTCGAAATTAGGAATATGTTTGCATGATGTGTCCTATTTTTCTTCAACACTGATACTTACTAGTTCATCCCCCGGAGGACTATATGTTCCTGGTTTAGGGTTTCGAGGCATCAGGGCAGCCAAAATGTCCATCCCACTTAATACCTGTCCGATGATCGTATATTGCCCCGTCAATTCTGAGTTGGAGTCAAGAGTTATAAAGAAACGACTTCCATTTGTTCCTGGTCCGTCATTATCAAGAGCAACCATGCCTGGCTGATTGAAATTCAACTCCGAGACAATTTCAGTTTCGAATAGAAATCCTGGATTCCCCATCCCGGTCCCGCTCGGGTCACCACTCATTACCCGGTCACCCTGGGATCACTCGATAAAAGGTGCTCCCATCATACCACTTGCTGCGTGCCAGGAATAGAAAGTTATTAACGGCCATTGGAGCTTTGTCAGGAAACAGCTGGAGCACCACGTTGCCTTTGACTGTGTGAAGGGTGACAATATATTGTTTGAGTGGATCAATACTCATGGGGGGGCAGGCGCTGAATTGTCGCGCTACTAATGCATCCATGCGTACAACGGTATCCAAACTGGCAAAATCAGCAAGCGAATTGTAGGGTGTCGAGCTGTTGATATATAAGAGTGGAGGCGTGAAGGGCTGTAATTCAAAGGATTGAACTGCCTGCTGGAGTCGGTCTGCAACCACTTGGCTGTGAAAATCAGATCGAAATTGATTCGGATCCATCCCGAGCATGACTGCCTGATTTAGTGCCCATTCCTCGAAATCCGCGGGTGCGAAAGAGATCCATTCTCCTTGTTTTTCGAACAGCAGATCATGCATCTCCCAAAATTTTCCTTGCAGGGTGGCTGCTTCCACTGCTTGGATGGTTAGCTTGCTTTTATCATTTCCTGCAACGGGAGCATCCAAATAAATCAGGCGTACGTCATTGGGATGGGTTAGCCGGATTTGTTTTAAGCCAGCAGCTAAAAATGCGCATGACAGGCATTGATAATCGCTGAACACAATGATGGTTACTGGTGCGCCTGAGGGTCCGCTTACATGACCTTGGCTTTCAAACTCTGCTCCCAGTGCGGCTTCGGGGGTTACCGGGAAATGCAGAAGTGTGCAGGGAGTGACAGGTGGGATTATGGTCGCTACTGGTGATGATGGGGCAATATACAAAGCCTGGTTATTGGGAGCGGCAACTGGTGCGCAAGAAACCAGTGCAAAACTGGAAACCAGAAAAATAATGAATAATTTCCTCATTAGTGTCCCCTCTCATGGAGATATCGCAGCTTGAAGCTGCGAAAAAGAATCCATCTGGGAAATGGAATTTAAGAATGCCGTTAAAGAGGCACTTTGCGCCCGCAAAGCGCGTACTGCCGGACCAACAGGATCTTCGCCCGCCGCTCCCCCAGGGATGTCCGCATACGCCCCGTAAAACGCAAAATACGCCTGGTTGAGTTTACGGATGGAGTAGCCATTTTGCCAAAAGAACAGGCGCCGCTGTTCCATATATGCTTCAGCTTCGGTCACCTTGCCTTGGGCTAATAACTCATCCACGTGAACCCGTGTGATGTGCATCTCCCTATTAAAATTGAAATCGACAGGTGCCGGATTGACTGTCAGATTAATGGGTTGAACGTTATACATGCTTGCAAGTTCAGGGTAGTAATGCTTTAACACGAGTACGGATATTTCGTGTCCGGAGATGGAGGCGGTGGTCTCATTCATTGTCCGGAGTTCTGGGGATGTTTCGTAATTCAGCCCAAGCGGGCGCAAAGTAAGCCAGTTGTGTGTCCATTCATGGGCAATGGTGTCAGATAACCAATCAAGAGCAGTTGTGCGCATAACCATGGTAGGGTAAGAACCAATTCCTCCCACGGGTACAACAAGAGACGAAACGTTCAAGTTCGAATCAACATTTGATTCCAGGCTGCTCTGCTTGTCCACACTCAAATCCGGGATAAGTGATATGGCGGCGTCCTGTTGGATTTTGTCCCTTGGAGAAATGATCAGATCGTAAGGTAATGGGGAAATATGGAATAGGACCGGAGGTATTGGTTGCCCACCAGTGGTTAAATCCAAGTCTGCAAGTGTGGCGGAAATCTGCTCTTGAAGAACAGCTTCCGCCAGTGGTGCAAGCAAACGCTGCTGGTGATCGAGGCTGTTTAGCTCTTCCCGGAGGCCCATTGAGGCTACCGCGGGGTTGGAGACGTTTGGGTCAGTGTATAACATCCCGATCTTATCCTCGATGGAGAGGATATTATCCATGAGGTGCAGGTAATTGACTACTATTTCGTGTCGTTCCGGTTCGGAAAAATAATATGGAGTCTCCAGGACAGTTTGATCCAACTTGACTGCGAATGCATCAAATGTCCAGGATACGTAGTCAAATTCGACCGACCTGGTATAGCGCCGGGCTGAGTTCTGACGGCTTGGCAGATACCAAAAGGGTACTGCCTCCCATGAGTCCGGAAAAAAAGATAATGTAAAGACAGATTTCAACCCCTCGCAGGAGGCGAAAATACCATGGCATGCGAAGATTATAACATTTGCTCCCCCACCGGAACTTTGAAACACATCCCCCTTTAATGTATCATTTGTTTATGGTTTTACTGATGCGGATTATGCCTTGTTCCAACTCGTCGGGTTCGTAAAAAACATAACTTAACCGCATGAAATCCTGCATCCCACCCTGGCTGGAGAACAATACTCCAGGTCGGAATCCAACTTTAAAGGCCTTAGCCCGGGTTTGGAGATCAGTGCTGTTTATTCCCTTCGGAAGGCGAACCCAAAAAAAATACCCACCCTGGGGCAGGTTATACTCCACTTCGGGTAAAGATTTGCGCAGCTGGGCGTCCATTGTCGCAACCCGGGTGCGATAAATCCCGTTTAATTTGGAAATATTCTGGTCAAGGGTACCATTCTCCACCAAACTACACACGATGGCAGAGGTGAAGGGATTCATCCCTCCTCCACTATCGAGAAGACCACTGTTGACAAATCTCTCAATGGTCTCCTCATTGGCTAAGATCCACCCGAGCCTGAGCCCGGGAGCTAGAATTTTTGAAAAGGATCCCAGGGAGATTAAATTTCCAGCAGAAATATCAGCTGCAAATGGTCTTGGCGACAATCCCCCATAATTTAGGAAATGATAGACCTCATCCGCCACCACGAGGAATTTATAACGGCTGCTCAGAGATAACAACTTTTTCCGGCGATCCGGCGATAAAGTGCGGCCGGTAGGGTTTTGGTAAGTTGGGATGGTGTATAGGAATTTTGGTTTGGAATCTTTTAACTTACGTTCCAGATCTTCGATCTCCAGCCCGTTTTCGTCTGTACTGATGGGTATTAGGCGTAATTCATGGTCGGCAAAAATTCGCAGTGCCAGGAAATAGGTCGGCTCCTCGACAAAAACAATATCTCCCGGTTTGGTAAAAAGTGTGCAAATGAGATGAAGTCCCATCGAGGCACCGTTGGTAATGAACAGGCGTTTTGGTTCAACTTTACACTCATATTTATTACTGAGGAATTCTGACAACGAAGCGAGGAATTTGCCATCTCCACGTTCAGCGCCATATTGCAGAAATTCCGGGTCGTTTTGGCAGAATCGCTCTTCAGCAGCCCGGTGCAGCAGGTCCAGGGGGAGCAGCGAAAATTGCGGATCGCCAAGACCAAGATCAATAAAACCTGGGGGAATCAAAAACTGGGTGGTTTGTAAAGTTGTGCTCATATTATCCTGCTCTTACCCGCTGGGCTTCCAAAACATTGGGAAGATTTTCAATTCGAGCCAACATGCGACTCAATTGGTTTATATCCCGCACCTCGATGACCAGCCGAAGGTCGGCCAGATTTTTGCTCACGCCTACCTGCACGTCAACGATGTTTACACTTTCTGAGTTAAGCAGGGTTGTTATATCGCCCATCAATCCTTGCCGGTCGAATGCTCTTATACGGATCGGTACAGGGTAGGTACGCACATTTTCACCCCAGGAAACTTTTACCAACCGTTCACGATCTTTTATTCGCAACATGTTGGGACAATCCTGCCGGTGGATGGTTGCTCCGTGTCCACGGGTGATATACCCAATTATCTCATCGCCTGGAGTGGGGTTGCAGCATCTCGCCATTGCGGTCAGCAGCCCTTTCAATCCTAGGACGGTTACTGCTTCGCTAGGAACTGCTTCGCTGGATGCAGGAACAACGACCAGGATATCATCGCTTTCTTTGGCTTCAAGAAGTTTGTTGACCACGCGACCGATGGTCAGGTCGCCGCATCCGATGGCATCATAGAGTTCTTCCGGAGACCTCCCGTAATTTAGGGCAAGGGCTTTCAACCCGTTCTCATCCAATTCTGCCAGGCCAAGTCGTTGAATTTCATGTTCCAGGATCTCTTTTCCCTGGCTGACATTTTGTTCCCGGTTTTGTTTCTTGAACCAGGCTTTGATCTTTGATCGGGCGCGCTGGGTTCGCACCAATCCCAGGTTGGGATTGAGCCAATCTCGGCTGGGTCCACCCTGCTTGGCTGTAAGGATCTCCACTTGTTCGCCGGTTTTTAATGTGTATTCCAACGGAACCAGTTTATTATTGACTTTCGCTCCACGGCATCGGTCCCCAACAGTCGTGTGCACATGGTAAGCAAAATCGATCGGGGTGGATCCGGCTGGCAGGTCAATAATATCTCCGTGGGGGGTGAAGACATAAACTCTATCTTTAAAGACATCCGTCTTCATGCTGTCCACGAATTCCTGGGCATCGTCCACATCCTGCTTCCACTCCATTACCCGTCTCAACCAGTTGATGCGTTCGTCGTACTTGCCCCTTTCCCCTCCCTCTTTATACCTCCAGTGTGCAGCAATACCGATCTCGGCATTTTCATCCATCTCACGTGTGCGGATCTGGACCTCTACTGGTTTTCCATCGTCATAAATGATCACGGTATGCAGCGATTGATAGAAATTATCTTTTGGAGCTGCAATGTAATCATCGAATTCGCCTGGTATTGGCCGCCAGTGGGTGTGGATTTGGCCGAGTACTGTATAACAGGCTGCCACATCCGGAACGATCAGCCTGATCCCTCGCACATCTCGAACAAGATCAAAAGATTTACCTTTTTCGATCATCTTATGGTAGATGGAATAGATATGTTTCGATCGGCCGGATATCTCAACCTTGATTCCCGAAGCTGCCACCAATTTGGAAATGGCTTTGGATATCTCCTGGATCTCTGTTTCCCGCGACTCACGGCGCTCGGCCAGTTGTTCTGCGATTTCTTTGTATTTCTCCGGGTTGGTATACCTGAAACTCAGGTCCTCGAGTTCCCATTTGATCTGCCAGATGCCAAGGCGGTTTGCAAGTGGCGCGAAGATATCGAGTGTTTCCTGCGCGATCCTCTTGCGTTTTGCTTCAGGAAATGCACCCAGCGTACGCATGTTATGAAGCCGGTCTGCAAGCTTTATCAGAACCACGCGAACATCGCTGTCCATCGCCAGGAAGGTTTTTCTCAGGGTTTCGGTGGCAAGGTCACGTTTTCGGTTACGCCTGGCTGCCTCCGCTTCGATCTTGGTGCTGACCTCGTCCGATTTCCGCAACGCCTCTTCCTGGTGTTCGCCGCGCGAGACGCGCGGTAGCTGGGTTAGTTTGGTCACACCCTGGACAAGGTTGGCTACTCCTTCTCCGAAATCTCTGAGCAACTCATCATATTTAATGGATGTATCTTCGACCGTATCGTGTAATAAGCCTGCCGCTATGATTTCGGCAGGCATGGAATACTCCGCCAGGATGGCGGCTACAGCCAGGCAATGGTTAACATACGGCTCTCCCGAAGCCCGTTTCTGACCTTGGTGAGCTTTATCAGCCAGACGGTATGCATGTTGAATCAACTCCCGATCGGCCAGGGTGAAATAATCAGGGAGTTGATCCAGAAGTTCTTGCAGGCTTAGCGGTGAAGAGGTTTTCATTCGTTCTCTATTTTACATCAACCCATCAGTACCATGACGTACCAAGGGCGCCTCAGGCGGGTGTGGGAAACCATTTCGCTGTTTATATATCATCGAGGTTGACTCAGGTCTGGACAGAATTTCGCATTTCATCTTTTATATAAAAAAGCAACGCGATCGAAATGATTAGGAAGATTGAGATCAAGGCAGTGGTGACCAGGTTGGCAGCTTCACCCCAAAAAGCCCCAAGAGTTGGGGGCAGCAAACCTCGCACAACACTTCCTGAGGGGACCATAAGGAGAACAAGCGCTATGATCGAGAAACTTATCAACCCCGTTCGAACCAGTTTGCTCATTCCCCAGGCCTTTGGTTGTTTCGCAATATAGGCAACTAACCCAAAGAAGGTGATCACTACCATTGCGTCGTAAGCGCGATGATAAACAACCAGCAACATCCATAATATGAGAATAACTGCCAAATGATAGCGGGTCAGGGGAAAGAGGGATTCATTATACAAACGACCAGCGAACTTCCATCTCCAGATTATCAGGGGAATTCCGACTGCCAGGGTCAATCCCAGGGCAATTATGACCCAGGATTGTCCGGATTGCAAAGCTGCTGCCAGGTGAATCCCTTCACGCCCGGCGTGCCAAAACGCCATACGGATATATTCTGACATGATTTCCAGGAATCCAGAACCACTTAATAACATCAGGCATATGATCCCGACGATTTGGACAATGCCCGCGGCGATTACCAGTCTCACCTTTGGTTCAAAGAAAATAAACAAGATCAAAATTCCCATGGCTAATGAATATTTGGAAAGTGCCAGCCCCAATAGGGTACCGGCAACCCAGGGTTTATTTTCAGCAAGGATTAGCGTAGCCAACAGGAGGTCCAGGACAAGAAAGGTTATCTGCCCGCTCGCAGCCGCGTATCGTGTGGAAGTCAACCCCACCAGAGCGAGCATGAATCCAATGAATTCCCAACCTTTGAGCCAGTTATGCTTTGGAAAAAGTCGGACGATAAGAAAAGGTATGGCTCCGAGGAGAGACAGGTTGAGAACAAGCCAGGTTGCTTTCGCCAGGGGCCATGATAGGAAGGCAAGCGGTGCCAATAGAAAAAAGGCCGGAGTGGTGCTGGCTGGGGCTGGGACAAGACCCGGAAAAATGATTCCATCAAGAGTGTCAACTGTCCGATCCAGGTACCGCACTGGGACACTGGGTAACGCATCATTGAGAAACGCTTTGTAAAAATCCTTCCCCTCCCTGAGAAAATGTCCCGCGTACCAATAGGTGTAAAGATCATTGCCTCCCTCTTCGGAAAAGGTTTGAAGAACGAGTCGTCCCAGGCTGGTTGCTCCCAGGAATATTAAAACAACCAGGCTGGAAATTCGTAGAACCTTTAGGATTGACGATGATCTATTCATTTTCGTGTAAAATCTGAAGTAAGTATAGCATGGTCAGACTTGACAGGAAAATCCAATGCCTATCGTCAACAACATTACCCGCTTGCTTGAATCCAGGAAAATTCCTTTCACAGCATTTGAAACCCCGCCAGAAAAACTCGGAGCAGACGAGACTGCCCTGCTGCTCGGACTGGATCCGGAAATTGTCTATAAAACCATAGTTGTAACCCGTCCGAAAGGAAAACCAGTCCTTGCAGTAATCCCAGGCCCTCATCGTGTGGATTTGAAAATGCTTGCCTCCGCGCTGGGGGAGAAAAAAGTAAGCCTGCCAAGCGAGCGGGAGGCTGAGCAGTTGACCGGGTTACAGGCAGGTGGAATTTCGCCGTTGGCGCTCTTGAACAAAGGTTTTCAGGTGGTAATTGCCTCCGAAGCTCGCAGCCAGGGTCAGATCCATGTGAGCGGAGGGCAGCGCGGACTGAATATCCTATTACCGGTTGAATTGCTTGCAGAATTAACCCATGCCCGGTTTGCCGTCATAAGTTGTTCTAACGAAGGGAATTCCTAAAGTATCCCGATTGCAGTCTGCCGGTTTTGACCTATAATATACAGGGAGTGGGCTTTGGGACATCCCTATTATTAAACCATTAATTGGGAGCAGAAAATGAGTGAAGCAGCACCTAACGATCCGATCATAATCGCGCGGGATGTTCAAAAATGGTACGGCCATTTCCAAGCCTTAAGGGGCGTAAGTATGGAAGTTAAAAAAGGGGAGGTTATTGTCATTTTTGGTCCTTCGGGGTCGGGGAAATCCACTTTTATTCGTTGCATAAACCATCTCGAGGATCACCAGAAGGGGACGATCATTGTCGATGGAATCGAACTGACCAAGGACATGCATAATATTGAAAAGATTCGCATGGAAACGGGAATGGTCTTTCAACAATTCAACCTCTTCCCACACTTGAATGTATTGAATAATATTACTCTGGCACCGATCCAGGTCCGTAAATGGTCGAAAGAAAAAGCTGAAGAAAAGGCAAAGGAATTGCTCGAGCGAGTAGGCATTCCTGAGCAGGTTGAAAAGTTTCCCGGGCAGCTTTCAGGAGGACAGCAGCAGAGGGTTGCCATAGCACGTGCCCTTTCCATGGAACCAAAGATCATGCTCTTCGATGAACCGACTTCTGCACTGGACCCGGAAATGATCAAGGAAGTCCTTGATGTAATGGTCGGGTTGGCAAAAGATGGCATGACCATGTTGGTGGTTACACACGAAATGGGCTTCGCCAAGGCTGTTGCTGACCGGATGTATTTCTTTGATAACGGTTTGATCGTGGAGACCGGGACACCGAAAGAAATTTTCACTGACCCAAAAGAAGATCGAACCAAGTTGTTTTTGTCACAGATTTTGGAAAAGTAAACTGCAGGATTAATGCAATTAACAAAGAGCCGGAGATATCCCGGCTCTTTGTTAAAGCATCCACTTCATTTGACCTATTCTTATTTCATTTTGATGTGAATTCACCAACTTGCATTCCGTTGATCCACACGCTGAACTGTCCGGGGGGAAAACTACCCATGCTTATGCTCGCCTCTTGCGGAGTTGATAATGCCATTAGTGTGCATGGCTTATCCTTGGGTGCAACCCCATAGATTTCCATTTGGATGCGATTCTGACCGTCTGGTTTGCTGCGGTTTACCCTAAGTTGGTAACAGGGGGAGGGGAGACGGTACGCAAGTGAGACCGATATCTGGTGCGGGAGTGATTCTGCTGTCAAGAGAGAGGCAGAGACGATTTCTACCTCACCGCGCATCATGCTCCCATCGCTGGACTGTGGAGAGTAAGGATCGTCGCCTTTACCCGGGATCGGCACAAGGGAGGCAGAGGGTTGTGATGTGCAAGCTGCTGATAAGACAGCCAACAGCAGGATTAAGATAATTGATTTACCGAGTGTTGACATTATATTCTCCTTTTTATACCTGAATTGTTTGGTATAAATTGAAGACGTACAAGAGGATAATTTTGTTCCCCCTAACCCTTGATTACTACCAATGGGCGTAGGCGCGCCACTTTATATGCAATCCCAACTGCGATTACCGTGTTCACAACCGCGTCTACATCCTTATACGCAGATGGGGCCTCCTCGGCCAGACCAGAAATACTTCCGGCACGGATTTTGATACCGCGGTTTTCCAATTCCCGTCGCAAATCATCCCCTCGCACATCATGCTTGGCTTTTGCCCGGCTCATTGTTCGTCCCGCACCGTGGCAACTGGATCCCCAGGAGCGCAGCATGGAATTTACCGTCCCAGCCAATACCCACGAACCTGTGCCCATCGAGCCAGGGACGAAGACAGGTTGCCCTGTCTGCTTGTATTCATCAGGTAAACCATGTGAGCCTGGACCAAAGGCGCGCGTCGCCCCCTTTCGGTGTACACATACTTCAATTAGGTTACCTTCCACCTCGTGCGTCTCGATCTTTCCAATATTGTGGCAGAGATCATAAACCTGGGTCAACTGCCAATTTTTCAGTTTTCCTGCAAAGGTTTCTTCGAATGCACGCCGCGCCGAATAAGCCAATAATTGCCGGTTTACAAATGCAAAGTTGGCGGCTGCACGCATCGCGCCAAGATAGGCCTTTCCTTCCGGGCTGTCCATTGGTGCGCATACCAGCTCCCGGTCGGGGAGTTTTATGCCATATTTGGTCCCTGCAGATTGAAAACTCTGCACGAAGTCGGTGCAAACCTGGTGTCCAAGGCCGCGTGATCCGCAATGAATTTGGATGCACAGGCATCCCTGCCTGAGTCCGAACGTCGAGGCTGCCAGCGGGTCCAGGATGGATTCAACCAGGTCTACTTCGATAAAATGGTTTCCTGCCCCCAACGAACCGATTTGCTCCAACCCACGGGTCTTTGCTCGTGGACTGACTTCGCCAGGGACCGCTCCATCCAGGCATCCGTTTTCTTCAGTGCGACCAATGTCATTTTCCGTGGCATACCCATTTTTGAGGGCCCAGTCCGAACCAGTGTGCATCAGGCGATCAAGTTCTCTCACGTTGACATGCACAACGCCTTTAACACCCACTCCGCTTGGACAGTATTGATTTAGCAGGGTACACAGCGTCGAAAGCTGTGGTTTGGCTGCATCGAGTTCAATGTTTGTGGATAAAAGACGTACACCACAGTTGATATCGTATCCGATTGCGCCGGGAGAGATCACACCTTGTGGAAATCGGGTTGCGGCGACTCCACCGATTGGGAAACCGTATCCTTGGTGCATGTCAGGCATGACAACCACTGCTCCCACCAATCCTGGCAGGGTTGATGCGTTAACAGCTTGTTCCAGCGATTTGTCACCCAGGATTTGTTTGAGCAGTTCGGAACTTGAAAATATTCGTACTGGACCGCGCATGTCGCCGCGGAAAGCTCGAGGAATTTCCCACTCGTATTCGCTAATTTTGATTAAATCCTTGAGTCTCACCATTTTTCAGGTCCAATCTTCGTTGACATTCATTCGCCTGAAGAAGACAAGAACAGCCGACCAGGTGAAGAATTAGACATCAAATACGATTTCCACTTCAAAGCCACGATCCATTTCCTGGATATGCAAATTATGATACGTTACGGCTTTAATGGCTTTTTCCATGGAATAGATCTGGCTGCCAGTCAAGCTGCCAGACAGGTGCATTTTGTCACTGGGGTCTGATTTAACGGATAATTCATAGCCACGAATCCAAGATGGTTATGTTCTCCTAAAAAGACAAGTTCAGAAAGAAAGGCTACCAGTAGGCTTTCTGCATCTGAACTGGCGATCGATATTTTTCGACGAACACCCGGCGTTGAACTCAACTTGATTCCTGCCAGGTTATTCATACCCTTTGCGGAATCAATGAACAACTGGTTCAGGTCTTCTGCCCAAACACGAAGACACCAATCCGCGCCATGGGGAATTTCTTGAAATGGCATGTCCAAATTGTAATCGCTTTAGGGGAAGAGTGAATCTTTATTGGCGCGTTTAAAATGTGCCCGGTAAGCTGCAGTTTCTGCAAGCAGGCCCTGGACTTCCATCCTTAGCCTTGCTGCTCCCCCCAAGTCGTTGATTGTTTTTCCTGGAGCCACCCGAAGATGATCGTCATCCTGATCCAATAAGCTGATTTTTCCAGCGGAAACCAGCCAGTTTAATCCGATCTCTACCGTTATCAAGCGCTGTGCAGTCCCTGCTGCCAAATTGGAATAAGTAACTTCACCATCTCGGTGAGTTATCGCAAATTTTAAAAGTCCGGTCAGGCGCGCCATGAATGCATCGGTTATTTCCAGGAATGGATGTGCGCACACCAGGGTTAAGATGCTTGGCTTGACCAATTCAAGCGCATCATCCAGTTCCCCATGGGATGGTGGGATAGTCCACACAACAAGGTTGTTTGCAGGTTTGAGTTCGTTTCGGTCGTTTCCACCTATTTCATTTTTTGCATCTGACTCCGCCCAGATTAGCGTTGATGGATTGGAAACGAATCCGGGCAATAGCTTGATCGGTTCAATCACATCCCTGAGGTCGATGATTTCCGGTCGATTACTTTTAAAAACGACCATTGGTTCTTCGACAACCCGGAAATCAACAAATTCCATTTGCACTTGTTGGCTCCCGCGCCAATCTGATCCACGAACGTTATAAGCCAGGTCAAATTTCCCATTTGGGAGGCTCTCTCCTGCTCCGTCCCACCACAATACTGTTTGTGGAATTCCTGTTTCATCCGTCACGATCAATTTTAAGTGTTCTTGATTTCGTCCAATCGCCTTGGAGGATTGCATCTTCAAGCTGTGGGTTGCAAGGGAAAGTTTTTCATTTCCTGGTCCAAAAGGCGCTAACCTTTCGATTGCTGCAGCGAGGTCAAGAGTGATTTCCGACAGATCAAGCCAGGCATCAATCCTGAGCTCCGGTTCTTCTATATTTGTTCCGCCAAGCATATTCTCCACAGTTTTGGATAATCTTCGATTGAATTCGGGAAGTTTATCCCCATGCAAGGAGAGGCCTGCCGCCATCGGATGCCCGCCAAAATTGATGAGCAAATCTTTCTGGCCGGCGATCGCTGAGGTGATATTGAGTCCCTCCACAGAACGGGCAGATCCACGAACGGGTTCGTTTTCTGGAGTTGAGAACAGGATGGCGGGTTTATGATATCGATCGACCAGACGGCTGGCAACGATGCCTACCACCCCACCGGGCCAGGTGGGATGCCCGAGCAGGATAATGGGGTTTGTTAGCAACCTGGGGTCTGCGTGTAATTGGGCTTCAGCAGCCTGAGTCACCTGGTTGCACAAGAGTTGACGCTGTTCGTTGTAATTCTCCAGTTGGGTGGCCAACAAACGAGCTCGACCTGGGTCGCAGGTGGTGAGTAATTCCACTGCTGGGTTTGCATCACCGAGACGTCCTAGCGCGTTCAGGCGCGGACCAAGCACAAATCCAATGTGTTCTTCGGTCAGGTTGGACGGAACGAGTTCAGCCATTTCCATCATTACCTGCAAACCAAGGCGCTGGGTATTACGCAACTCAACCAACCCTTTCTGTACAAGGTACCGCGCATCTGCCTTCAAAATAGCCAGATCAGCAACTAGACCTAACGCTACCAGGTCAAGCAAGGAATCGGTTTGGAAATCGACAGTGGGGAAATGCGAGATAAGTTCTTCAGCAAATTTATAAGCTACTCCAACGCCCGCCAGTGTCGAAAGCGGATGTCCCGGCGGCAGCATCTTTGGATCAATAACTGAAAATGCTTGCGGGAGAATCTCGGGAAGATCGTGGTGGTCGGTAATGATCATTTCCACACCGCACGTGCGGGCATATTCCACTGCTTCATGTGCGGAAATACCGGTATCGCATGTCAGGATGAGCTTTACGCCTTTACCAATAATTTCTTTAAGGAACGGAATATTGACTCCATGGCTTTCGAGACCGCGCACCGGTATGTGAAAAGTGACATCTGCATCGAGGACCCGCAAGGTCTGGAAGAGTACGGTTGTGGACGTTTGTCCATCCACGTCAAAATCACCCCAGACGCAAATAGGTTCGTGTTGTTTTATTGCGCGCTCCACCCGGTCTACGGCTTTGATCAAACCGGGAAGATCTGATGATTGGGCAGGGGAATATGCTTTTGGGTCGAGGAAGGCGCGGGCTGTCTCCGGCTTATTCATCCCATTTCGGAGGAGGGTCAGTGCCACCAGCGGATGTAAATCTGGCAGTGGGTCTGGAAAACGGATAGGAACTGGTTCCATCCAGCGCATGTTTTCTAATACTCGATTTCCGCGATTTGTTCGAAATTAAATTCCGCAGTTGTTAATTCAGAATCCGCCATTTCATCCATCGTCCCAGCTTTTTCGCCGCGGTTACAGTATGATCGGAAGGGACAATATGCACATTTCTTCTCATCTTCTGTTAAGGGGAAATGCCGATGGTTGCCAATTTCATTAATGAGACCAGTCAAGGACTCCCAATCGCGTTCGTATTGGCTTGTATTGTATGGAAAAGATGAAGGTTCCGATGGATAATCTGCATACCAGTACACCATCTTCACTTGTTCGGGAGAGATGGGATTCCCAGCGTTCAAAAAAGAACCCGCCCGGACAACCACAGCCCGGTATACGCGCGTTTGCCATCTTGCAGCCATCCATTCATCGCGGGGACGCTTATGATATGTCTTCCAATCATAAATGTTTACCTGTTCCCCTGCTTTAACAGCGATCAAGTCGTATTTTGCCACCAGCCTGTATATTCCAACCGGTACCACCAGCGTGAGTTCAGTGAACCTGGCATGATCGGAAAACCCAAAAGAGTATCCCAGGTAATTCTCCCACCAACGCGATAAGTCGGGTGATTTTGTGGTCTTTGAAAGGGTTTCAGCTGGTAAACCGATCAGGTGCTGCTGAACCATGCGGTGGAAAATTTGACCTTCCTTTTGCCGGCGTTCGTTTTCAAGGACCGGTTCCGTCTCGACCGCAGGCCACTCCAAATTATCGATGTAGCGCAGTTGGAAGCGGCGCGGACAGTCGCTGTAATCCTGGAGGGACGACTGGGAGAAGGATAAACTGGTTGGCAGGGAAGGGGAGACCATGTTTCTATTGTACATGTTCTTGAAATTTTTATGTTGAACTACCAGTGTCACATTCCCACCACATCCAGCCTCGCAATTTATTGAAAGTTATTCCAAAGTCGAAAAAGGCAAAAGGTGCATTCCTTTGAGGTGAAAAGTAAATTTTCGTGAGAGGTTTGAAAGGTCCACTGCGGTGATGCAGACTGATGACATTTATTACTAGACTGTCTGATGGAAAAAATGTTACAAACTAACTGGTAAGACCACTTACCAGCTAGGAGCATACATGGATTGGTACCCGATGCAAAGACCTGCAGAAATGGCAGAATCCCGCCTTCTTGAGGCCATTTTGTCCGGGCATTTCCCAGCTAACGCTAATCTTCCTGCTGAACGTGATCTCGCGGAACAGATCGGCGTGACTCGCCCAACCCTGCGTGAAGCCATGCAGCGGCTGGCCAGGGATGGTTGGCTGGATATCCAGCAAGGAAAACCTACCAGGGTTCGCGATTATTGGCGGGAAGGGGGATTGGCAGTCCTGGCAGTGCTTGCGCAAACCCCTGTCGGACAGGCACCGGTTTTTGTAACGCACCTGCTTGAATTCCGCGTTCTCGTTGCTCCGGCGTATACTCGTCAGGCAATTGAATCAGCACCGCGCGAAGTGGCTGCTCTGCTTGAAACCTATCCACTCCTGGAAAATGACCCATCTGTCTTTGCCCGCGCAGATTGGGATTTACACATCCATCTGACTCAACATTCCCCCAACCCAATTTTCCGGTTCCTTTTCAATGGGTTCCAGAAACTGTCTATCCCGGTCGGCGAACAATATTTCTCCTTCCCGGAATGTCGGCAGCATTCCCGTCGTTTCTATACTGAATTACTTGACTGTGCCCGTTCGGGAGCAGCTTTCGATGCCGAGACGTTCACCCGTCGGATAATGGAAGAGAGTCTGGCGTTGTGGCAAAAATTGCAAAAGGAGGCTGTATGAAGCGGTGGAATGGATGGGGCAACATAAACACGAATTATCCGGTTCCAGTTCCCGCGCGGAATTACCTCACCACTTTATTTGGAACAATGGAGCCGCCGCCAGACGCAGCATACGAAACGGTCCTAAAATCCGTGCCCAAATCACGCCTTCCCTTTCACGTTTTGGTGGATGCTACTGCGCAGGCGCGCCTGTCCCATGCCTGCGGCCAGTCCACGCCTGACTGGGTGGCGTTGCGCTCCGGCCGAATCCCTGCCTTTCCTGACGGGGTGGCTTTTCCCAAAAACGAAGAACAGGTACGCGAGTTGATTGCATACGCTCAAAAAAGTGGGGCAGTGATCATTCCTTATGGCGGTGGGACAAGCGTTGTAGGTCATATTAACCCTCTCAAATCATCCGCGCCGGTGCTTACACTTTCCATGGAAAGAATGACCCGCATGTTAGATTTGGACGAATTCGGTTGCAGCGCGACTTTTGAGGCTGGGGTTAAAGGACCTGATCTTGAAGCCTCCTTGAAGGAAAAAGGCTACACTCTCGGACATTATCCTCAATCTCATGAGTATTCCACCTTGGGAGGATGGATCGTCACTCGTTCTTCCGGACAGCAGTCATACAAATATGGACGCATCGAGCAAATGTTTGCCGGAGGACGAATGGAAACTCCCCATGGGACGCTCGATATTCCGCATTTTCCTGCATCTGCTGCCGGACCGGATATTAAAGAACTTATCCTTGGATCTGAGGGACGTATGGGGATAATTACCCAGGCAAAGGTCAAGATTCGTCGAGTTCCGGACGCTGAGGAATTTTTCGGAGTCTTTTTCCCTTCCTGGGAGCAGGGGACAGAATCTGTTCGCCATGTTACCCAGGAAGAAATTCCTGTCTCGATGTTGAGACTATCAAATCCTCAAGAGACCGAGACAACATTAATTCTCTCAGGAAAATCGTGGGTCGGGATGGCAGATAAAGGCTTGCGGTTGGTTGGATACAAAGAGAATCGCTGTTTACTGGTATTTGGGGTCACTGGCTCGGTTAACCATGTTCGGCGGACGAGAGCGCAATCTGCATCTGTATTTCGGAAATTTGGCGGCTTATTTGTTGGTACGATCGTCGGTCACACATGGGAAAAGAGCCGGTTTTTGTCTCCCTACTTGCGTAATACCCTCTGGGACTTGGGGGTGGCGATCGACACGCTTGAGACAGCAATTCCTTGGAAAAATATAGCTCTGGCTTCCGCAGAGATTCCTGCTTCAATTTCCAAATCTGCAGGAGAATCTGGACAAAAAGTGCTCGCATTTGCTCACTTATCACATATTTACCGGGATGGAGCCAGCATATACACCACATTTCTTTTCCCCCGTCCCAATGATCCAGATGAACTTTTACATCGCTGGCAGGCGATAAAAATGGCTGCCAGTCTGACCATCCAGAGATTTGGTGGAACGATCTCCCACCAGCATGGAGTTGGTACTGATCATGCTCCCTTCTTGCCAGCCGAAAAAGGTACTCTCGGGATGGACGCCATTCGCGCGGTATGCAGGTCGTTCGACCCGGATGGAATCATGAATCCTGGAAAATTGTTTTTGGACAAATGTTAAAGTAATTTACCATGGTTGCAGATTTTCGAAGGAGTGCAATATGGATTGGACAAAAGGCTGGCGCGACACAGCTTGGGCGGATCTCGACCAGGATTGGGATGTGATCATCGTAGGTGGAGGTATTACCGGCGCAGGAATTCTTCGCCAGTGTGTTCAATCCGGTTTGAAGGTGCTCCTGGTTGAAGCGGATGATTTTGCCTCTGGCACATCCTCGCGTTCCTCAAAATTGGTCCATGGTGGCATGCGTTATTTAAAAAATGCGCAGGTTCGGGTCACCCTTGAATCTGTCACCGAGCGCGAAGTTTTAATGAAACAAGGTCGCGGGCTGATCAATCGGCTCGGGTTCCTGTATCCGATTCTGCCTGGCGATCAAATGCCGGGCTGGGTTTTCGGGACGGGATTGGTTCTCTATGATCTGATGGCACGCCAATGGAGTCACCGTTCTTATGATACTGATGATTTGCGCGAACTCTGCCCATCGTTGACTGCCGCAGATGTGCGTGGTGGATTCCGTTTCTTTGATGCACAGACGGATGACGCCAGACTGGTCCTGCGTTTGGTACGAGAGGCTGTAAAGGGCGGCGGGCTTGCCCTAAATTATGCGCGCGTTGACTCGCTTATCAAAACCAATTCCGGGCGGGTATCCGGTGTAGTCCTGCGTGATATTTCCGGCCAGGTCGACCGGCAGATGGAAGTAAAAGGTCGGGTGGTGGTCAACGCTACAGGTGCCTGGGCGGATATCCTTCGTAGTCAAATGGGAAAAATTCCCAGGCTTCGTCCTCTGAGAGGGAGTCATCTTGTGCTGCCATACAAGCGACTTCCGCTGACCCGCGCGGTTACATTTCTGCACCCCACGGATGGGAGAGCTGTCTTTGCGATCCCGTGGGAGGGCGTGGTAGTTTTCGGCACTACGGATGTTGATCAGGGGGAAAACATGCTGACCGACCCATCCATAAGCGATGCTGAGGTGGAATACCTTCTGGATGGCTTGCAGAAGGTTTTTCCTGCCCAGGAACTTTCATTAGCGGATGTGACTTCCACTTTCTCAGGCATTCGACCCGTGGTTAACACAGGCAAAGTAAATCCCTCCAAGGAATCACGGGAGCATGTACTCTGGGACGAGAATGGGTTAGTGACTGTCAGTGGCGGTAAACTGACCACTTTCCGGATCATGGCGCGTGATGCGATTAAAGCACTTCGAAGACACTTGGGACATATCTCTATTGATAAGGAAATTCCTGTTTTGGATCCCATTTCATCGGAATCCGAAGCAGCCTGTGCAGCCTCGAATTTCTCCCCTGTCCAATGCCTGCGTCTACTTGCCCGCTATGGACCTGAGTCAGCAGCCATATTTACTGCAGCAAATGCTGACCTAAAGTCCATTGAAGGAACCATCTATGTTTGGGCAGAGCTTCGACAGGCTGCGCGATCAGAGGGAGTTGTTCACTTGGCAGATTTGCTTCTCCGTCGAGTCCGGATCGGACTTCTGGTCCCAAATGGTGGACTCGATCAAATGGTGTGCATCCGCGCCGTCGTGCAGCCGGAACTTGGCTGGGATGATGATCGCTGGCTCGCTGAAGAAAAATCGTACTCCGAATTATGGAACCGTGCCTATCGTCCATAATTTATTATAAATCCGGGAAAAATGGCAATACCGGTTTTCTTATGTAAAGTTTTTTGATAAGGAGTCTCTCATGCCCGAAAACCTGCTAGCGATAGATAATGGCACGCAATCTGTACGCGCCATCGTATTTGATCCACTGGGAAATATATTATTCAAATCACGGGTTCCCATTGAACCGTATTACTCCACCGCCCCAGGTATGGCAGAGCAGGACCCCGAAGTTTTCTGGAAAGGCGTTTGTCAAGCTTGTCAAAATCTATGGGAACAGGGTGTGGATAAATCCAGCATTGCGGCGGTCAGTCTGACAACCCAACGCAGTACACTCATTAATGTTGACAAGGCGGGAAACCCTTTGCGTCCGGCAATACAATGGCTCGATCAGCGTCGCACAGAAGGGGTAAAACCTTTGAGAGGTTTTTGGGGAGCCGCCTTTAAAATCGCGGGCGCTTCAGAGACAGTTGCTTATCTTCAGGCGGAGGCCGAGGCAAACTGGTTACAAAAACACCAACCCGAAATTTGGAATGCCACTCATAAGTTCCTGTTCCTTTCCGGCTATCTCACCTATAAACTGGTCGGCAGGTTCGTGGATTCAGTTGGCTGCCAGGTGGGGTACATTCCGTTCGATTATAAAAAGCAGGATTGGGAAGCATCCTGGGGTTGGAAGTGGCAGGCAGTCCCGGTGGATAAGGCACTTCTTCCAGATCTGGTATCGGTCTCTTCCAAAATGGGAGAGGTCACACCCGAAGCTTCCGAAAAAAGCGGACTTCCGGCGGGACTACCACTTATTGCATCTGCAGCTGACAAAGCCACCGAGGTGCTCGGTGCTGGGTGCTTGGAACCGAATATTGGATGTCTAAGTTACGGGACTACAGCCACCATTAATACTACCCACAAAAAATACATTGAGGTTATCCCGCTTATTCCTCCATACCCTGCTGCTGTACCCGGACAGTATAGCTTTGAGATCCAGATCTATCGCGGTTATTGGATGGTGACCTGGTTCAAGCAGGAATTTGGCCTGCGCGAAATGGGACTAGCAAAAACCGCGGAGTTGAACCTGAAGTCTTGTTCGACGACCTGGTGCGAGCGATCCCACCCGGATCTGATGGTCTGGTACTTCAACCATATTGGTCGCCAGGGTTGGTTTTTCCCGGTCCCGAAGCGCGGGGAGCCATTATTGGCTTCAGTGACGTGACCACCCGAGCTCACATCTACCGCGCCATCCTCGAAGGTTTGGCTTATGCATTGCGCGAAGGCGCTGAACGGACCGCTAAACGATCCGGCATCCCTGTAACAGAATTGCGCGTCGCAGGCGGGGGCAGTCAGTCAGAAGCCGCCATGCAATTAACTGCTGATATATTCGGTCTCCCGGCGTCCCGTCCACATGTTTACGAAGCATCGGGACTGGGAGCAGCCATGGACGCGGCTGTGGGTATTGGGATTCACCCTGATTTTAAGACTGCCATCCAGGCCATGACGAGAGTACGCGATACCTTTGAGCCGGATGTTAAAGTCCATGAACGTTACGATGATTTGTACCATGGCGTGTATAAGCAAATGTATAAACGACTTCAGCCGTTATACAAATTGATGAGGAAGAAATGATAATCTGCCCGGATATAATTTCCGGGCAGATGCTTTGGTTGAAATGATTTAGTCTGCCGGCGCGCTAGACGGTTTAAATCTAAAGGAATTGATCAGGATAACCGAACTGATGATGATGGTTGCAGACAGGAGCACTTGCCAGTTGAGAGACTCTTTTGCCAGCCAGCTCCCCAGCAGGATGGCAACCAGGGGGTTCACATAAGCGTACGTGGAGACCAAAGAAATGGGGGCATTACGAAGAAGCCAGGTATATGCGACAAATCCTATTAGCGTTCCAAATATGATCAAATATAGCAGTCCCCACAACGACTGCAGTGAAACAGCTGCGAGGTTGAAGGTTTTCCATTCACCGGTAACCAGGCTGGCAATGAATAACCCCGCACTTCCCGCCACACTTTCGATTCCTGTCCCCATTAAGGGAGAGCGGGGCAAGTTAGCATCCCGGCTGTAGATGGAACCGATCGCCCACAAAAGGGCAGCCAGCAGGAGAATTCCCATACCGGGTAGGTCATAAAGAGGATCCCTGCCGGTTATGATGTCAGGACCGATTAGTAAAAGGATCCCCCCAAATCCGGTGAGCAGCCCTACGATCACTTGCCAGCGCGGTCGTTTTCGGATTAAAAAGGCATTGAAAAGCACCATCCAGATTGGTGCAGTGGCAATAATAAGGGCTGCAACCCCCGATTCCACCCGCTGTTCTGCCCATGTGAGTAGTCCGTTACCACCTAGGAGAAGGAAAAGCCCGACGATGGAACCGGCGATCCATTGCTTCGGGGATGGGGCAGGGTCACCTGCCAGGCGTCTCCATATGAGCAGGAGCATACCAGGAATTAAATAGCGTGTTCCCGCCATGATGAACGGCGGGATTGTCTCGACCGCGAACCGGATTGCCAGATAGGTAGACCCCCAGACCAGGTATATGGCAATCATTGCAACTGCAATCCGAAATTTCATCGTAAAATCTTCCCTTCAATAATTGCATGATTTTAACGCTTATTATTGTCCACGGCGAACTGAATGTTGCTATCTTCCCCAAAGTTCAAACATCGTGCAGAATCGGCCTATATAACTGTCGGGCACTGCTCGATTATGGGAATCCGCATCAATATTGATCAGTTCTATTTTTTATAATAATGGGTTTTCAAGTGATTTGGATTCATGCGTTATTTTCCCTGGGTACTTGGGGGGTATTCGTTGTTGGAATTCTTTTTTTTCTTGTATAGGAACAGGCTGGTTCATGAGAATTCTAAACAATGCTTAATTATGGATGACCCGAAAGGAATCCATATACCCCTGTAAATCATCCCAAACTTTTGTGGACTGACCTGGGACCGGGACATATTGAAGTTCAACAATATAGTAGCGCTCGGAATTTTCTGCAAATAACGCCCATCTCTGCAAAGTCAAGTCAGTTTTCTGACCATCCAGGGCGACTCCCTTTAATGCCCAAGATACTTGCTCAAATACATATTGGCTGTCTGGGTTGGCTACCAATTCGTTTACCCCCCCTTGGTGAAGGCCTCCCCAGGCAAGCGCCAAACCATACAGACTGAAATCACCTCCCGCGATCTCCTTGGAAATCGCCATGGTGGTAATTTGACTATAGAAAGCGATCGTATCGCTATGCAATTGGGTGGGATCCACTTGGACACCATTCTCGGTGGATCCTGAAATAAACTGGACCATCACCGGTTTCGTATAGCGAATTTGACGCACTGGTTGATCATCCCACGCATTATCTACCCAGGTTGAAAATAAGATCAAGGGCGAAAGGTTGGTTGCCTGTTCCATGAAAAGATCTTGGTACATCATTTGGCCTCCGTCCTTCCACCCTGCTCCCGGTTGCGATATTACAAACCCATCCTCCTGGGAAATGATATATTTTGCTGGATCGAGGGTTGAGGCTTCTGACGTATCTATGGCGATAATCTTTGTATCCACTGCCAGGGATTGATCGCTTGCTGGAGCAACAATGGCAATTTGTTGAGCTTCCCTTTCGATCTTATATATCGTAGTAATGCCGCCTATTAGCGCTCCCGAAATTCCGCCACAGACCGTCATTATTGTGCCGATCAACCCGATGATTGCCATTCGCTTGGAGGAGGTTTGCGGTTTATTTTGGTTATCCATCTTTCATCTCCTCAAGCTACTTACTGGATGACCCTGAATTGGTCAATATAATATTGCAGATCGTCCCACACTTGCAGGGGTTGTCCACTCTGGGGAGTGTACCTAATCTCGATCGTATAATATTCCTTATCTGCTTCGGCAAGCAGGAACCAGTTATCAATTGTCATTTTCGCTGGATTCCCATCGATGCGAATTCCTTCATACGCACTTGATAGTTGGACAATGGCAAAATGACTGCCTTCCCGCGCAACCACTTTGTTGATTCTTCCGGAAGAATAACGCGTGGATAATAGGATCATGTCAGGCAGCGTGTGGATTCCCAATTTCTGTACCTCATTCTTATCAAATATATTGAGGATCATCTCACTGTAGTATGGCAATTTCCAGGGTGGAGATCCGTAAAGCTTTTCGATTGCATTAAGAAAATTCTCTGGTATGAGATGACCATTGACCGTTGTGTTTTGATCTGATTCGATCTCGATCGGTTCCCCATAACGGATGCGGTAAACGGGTTGGTCACAAACTGCCACGCAAGTGACGTTTTGTTCGGCCAATTGTGACTGGACGGTCATTTCTTCCATGTCGTCCCATCCTGGCAGCGGCCGGTGCAGGACAAAAGCTAGTTCCAGGTTTCCATAGTAATTGGATGGATCCAGGGCGGCGGCTTTCTGCCTGGTAATAAAGATGCTTCCAGTGTCAACATTCAATGTTTCCCCACCTTCGGAGGCAGGCATAGAAACTTGCTGGTTTTGCCGTTGGACTTGATAGACTGTTACGGCACTCGTCAGAAGCGCCCCGGTGATACCTCCGCAGGCTGTTAATATCGTGCCAACCAATCCGATAATGGCCGTTCGAAATCCTGTTGATCTGTTCTCTTCTCCCATCTGCTCCTCCGTCTCACCTCGTTGGGCTGATGACCTTTACACAAAATTATTGTGAAATGACAAATTTTCGTAATCGTTCACCCTGTCTCAAAACTTGCTTACTTTAAATCAGCGGTTTCCTTGCATATAATTTCCTATCCAATGCTTTAGATTGGATTAAAAATCTAAAGTAATGTTTATTCAAATTTTGCTGCATTCTCCAGCCACCCTTGCAGTGAAACGAACGGGAGCGCAGGTTTTTGATCGCCCTGGCGCCCGGTATTCCAGGTCAATACCAGTTCTTTTTTTGCCCGTGTAATTCCAACATAAAGCAACCGCAAGCGCTCACGCACATAATCCAGCCTGGCGGAATGACTTGCTCTGCCCTCCAGGTAGGTCTCGAATTCACTGGTAGAGGCTAAGGATTTGAGTTGAGCCAGGGTTTCGGCCTCCAGATTGAGGCTTGAGCGGATGAACCACTTTTCAGGAATATAGCGGTCATTTGGTTCCCCGGAAGGGAAATCATAGTTATTGATCGACATTAAATAAACCCGGTCCCACTCCAACCCTTTAGCTTTATGCATGGTTGTTACTACAACTTTCCCGGAATGGTGGGAAGGATCAAAGCCTGAATCGTCTTCGCTAAAGCCCAGGAACTTACGCTCATTATGGGCAATGAGGGCCAGCTCTCCGGTCAGTTCCGGAAGACGCCAGTCACGGTGATCGTCATTCACCTGGCGGAGGACCAACGCTAGCTTATGTGCCAGTGCCAGGTCATTTGGGGCGGTGAAAAGATCCTGTGATAGTGCCAGGATCATTTGGTCGATTGGGAGCACGGTTGTTCCCTGCCAGCGACGGACGAACACCCGGAAATCTTCCAGTTCACTGATTGCTTCGTTTTGAATGCCTTCGGATTCCAGGTCTGCCAGCCAATCCCTGTCTGTTCTTGGACTGATAAATGATTCCACCTGACTGCATTTCTGGATCAACTCGGCAATTTGACGTTGGAAATCATTTGTGGAATTCTCTTCTTGGTTTTGCCGCCAGGCCAGGTAAGCTTTCGCTAGTCGCGCAGCAGACTTTGGGTCTGCCATCGCACTTACCACATCTCCAAGGCGTTCGGCATTTTCACGTGTGGAGGTGGTGCTTCCTAACAATTCCACAAAATCAATATTGCGGTGCTTTAAAGCATTGATTACTTCCACTCCCCTCTGGTTGCGGGGAACAAGAACCGCCACGGTCGATTCCAGGTGTTCCGGCAGCCAGCGGTTGATTGACTTGACCACAGCCTCCACCTCCTCATCGGGTGTGTAATTCCTTCCAATGAGTTTTATATCCTGAGGATTGTCTGGTGGGTTGGGCTGCGGGTCATCTTGGGAAGTAGGACGAATAAATGGCACGGTCAGAGCGTCGCGCACGCCCGGTTCGGGATGTTCCCCATTCACCCAGGTAATAAGTTGGTTCGCCAGTGCAATGATGCTGGGTTGGCATCGCCCCGAGTCTGGCAATTCTCGATATTGGTCGGCTTCCTTCTGAATGAAGTCAAGCAAGTGCTTGGGGGAAGCGGTCGTAAAGGTCTCAAAGATAGCCTGGTTGGGGTCACCAACACGCACCCAATTTCCACCATCTCCAACCAGGAGACGTAATATTTGCTCTTGTAGCTGACTGGAATCCTGGGCTTCATCTTCCAGGATATATGGCCAGCGATAGCGCAATCGCTCGAGGAATTCTCTGTCGTTCTCAAGCAGGTTGATCGCCAGGCGGATCAGGTCATCGAAGTCAACTGCACCGCGATAATTCAAGGCTCGTTGATAATCAGAATAAATCGCCGATCCCATTTCGGCCAACGGGAGCGAATCCGGAGTACCCTCTACCAGGCTGCGAAGTTTTTCCGGTGTAAACCGGAAATCCTTTGCAGTCCGGATATAAGCCAGTGCAATGCCGGTCACCAGGTCGGGTAACTGCTGGCGGTGTACCCATTCTCGCTTGCTTTCATCCATATCGCCCAGGAGATAGTCGTCCAGTTCGCCTGGATGAGCTTGCAGCCAAGATCCCACTGCCTCCTTCCGGATAAAATCCGCTTCCCGTTCATCGACGATGGAAAAGCGCTCCTCCAATCCAACCGCGGCAGGTTTCTCTCGAATGATGTCATGTGCCAGCCCGTGTAGGGTCCGCACCCGGTAACCGAACGGCATCGGCAGGTCGAGGAACTCCTTGATCCTGCTTGAAAAATTATCTACTGCGGAGTTGACCAGGGTGACGATCAGCACTTCCTGCTCATCCGCAAGCGCTCCTGACCGGATCAGCTTTGCTGCCAGCGCGCTCAGGGTATGGGTCTTGCCCGAACCTGGCACAGCAGAAATGCCAATTTTCCCCCCTGTGTATGCGAGGATTTGGGATTGTGCGGGGCGAGGGGTGAATTCAGCCATCGAAATTCAATTCATTGTGTCGGGACAAAGTTGAGAGTTGGGGTTGGGGTGGGAGACTCACTTGGAGTAATGGTAGGGCTGAAGGTTGGAGTTTGGGTCGCGGTGGATGTCTCGCTTTGGGTAAATGTGGGCGTATATGTCGCCGATGGAGTAAAAGTTGGCGTGTGAGATGGTGTCCTTGTAGGGACGGTGGTATTGGTAGGACTAGCAGATGGAGTGGTTAACCTGCCTCCATATTTACTCTCGATGGAAATGATAGCGATTCCAATTAGGATTGCCAAAATAGCAATAATGCCAACAACGGATTTGGGTTTCATTGGGCATCCTTGGGTTTCATGGTGCCACCAGTGTTTCGATCCCCCGTGCATTGTCAAGTTTGGTAATTGTCGGTAGCCCATTCTGTATGAGTACCGGCACATATTTAATTCCTTGAACACCGTGCTGGGTCAGAACCACTTGCAGGATGATACTGGCATTTGAAATTCCCTTGTAGTCGTCGAAAACGAAATTTCCCAGGCTGAATGCGATCTGCCCTCCATGATACTCTTCAATACTTTGCAGGATGTGCGAATGAGAACCAATTACTAGTGCTGCGCCTGCGTCGATGGCGGCATACGCCTCTGCCCGCTGGTTTACAGTGATCACGGTGCTGTTTTCCAGGCCGGAGTGGAGGAATACCACAACGACATCTGCTTGGAGCTTGGCTGCTGAAATATCAATCTTCATCTGGGCTGGGTCAGCCCATGCAATTCCAGGCTGGGATGCGGTTGCAATCCACGATCGGGTGTCGAAACCTGCATTTTCGTTTGGCACGTCCACGTAAGCCAGGAATGCCAATCTCAAACCATTCCGCTCAAAGATGATCGGTGTATGTGCTTCAGCACTGTTTGCCCCTGCGCCAACAGCCGCGATCCCGTTTTGCTCAAGGATATTGAGCGTATCGAACAAGCCCTGGCTTCCATAATCCATGGCGTGATTGTTTGCCAGGCTAAGTAAATCGAACCCACCCAATGACAATGCTTTTGCGGCATCTGGCGAAGCAGCAAATGTATAACTTTTCGGTTGCCGTTCGGTACTGTTTGTAATGGCACATTCCAGGTTGCCAACCAGGATATCAGCTGAATCCAGTTCTGGGAGGACGCCTGCAAAAACGATTTCTGGACCCCGGTCTTGTATCTGGATACCAACCGTACGTGCCAGCATAATATCTCCCACTGCCATCAGGTTTACGATCATGCTGGGGGTGGCTGTGCTCGTTGGTGTAGATGTGCCAGTATTTGCAGGAGGGTTGGTCGGGGTCAGGGTTAAAGGTGCAGAGTTGGGTGTATTTAATACAGGAAGGAAGGGAGTCCGCGTTGGGCTTCCAGTTGTGGTTTCCGGGGTGGTCGAAGGATTGGCAACCGGAAAATTGCAGCCGGATAACAAGATGCAAATAATAAATATTCCCACCCGTAAATTAGTAATTCTCATCCAACATCCGAATCTCCAACTGCATTTTCCAGATGACCTTTAATAAAGGACCTCGCTGCTCGAACCCTGATTCACCCAGGTCGCTCAACCCCAGATAAACGCGATTTCGGCACCGCCGTAAAAGACCACTTACGAGATTTGACAGGGTTTGTTGGTTGGCAGCTAGGTCATTGGCGTCACCCCATATCCGTTCTCGTTCCCAGGATCTGCTGAGCACATATGGTTGAGTGAGAGGCTGGAACACCCGTTCCCACCAGCCACCAGACCCAACATCCAACCAAAATTGAATGGTTGCTGGTTGGTTCATCATCAGGAAAGTGTATGCGGGAGCTAACAGCACAGCCTCAGATTTACCTTCCTTCCATGTTTCGATATATTGGGCTGCAATAACACCATCTTGCAGCATCCCGATATATTCCTTGCCCAATTCCAGGTTGCCGAATAAGAGTCCGTTCCCACTACCCCCCTCACCGAAATTTGCAGGTTCCATCACTTGGCGAAATTTCTGAATCGAATCTACCAGGCTGGCAGCGGTTCGTGCCGCGTCGTTGTTCCGATGAAATCCAAATCCTTTCTGCGAAAGGATTTCCCCGAAAAGGCGGCGCAGGAAATGGTCGAGAGGAGCTGGATCAGGTTGAAGCAGATAGTTCGCGATCCATTCCCGCAATTTCTCGTATTGCATGCCATGGATATATGTGATCCGCTCCTGCAATTCCGTCTGGATGGCGCTGAAACCCGATAACGTCATATCCCGCGTACGGTAGACGATCTCAGCCAGTAGTTGGGCTCTCACCAGGTCCATGCCTTCGAATGCGAACATAAAAGCGTGTGCCATGTCGAATTTGGTCGGATGGATATTCCAACCTGGATGAGCTAATTCTGCCAGGGTTAGAAGGCAGGCACTGGCAGGTTCTTCACGCAGCGACCGTGATGGTCTGTGGGATCGCCATGGAATTTGAAGTTCTTCTAACCGGTTGCTTAGAGCGAAACGAAGTGCATCGGGTAAATACGGAGCCAGGATAACAATTTCCGATGGGGACATACCATCTTCATTGATCAGGTGCTGGATTTCTAAGGCCACCCACTCCAGCATTTGTGGGAAATAGCGGGTGGGTGTTTCTTTGGGTGGAAAGATGAGCGAGTTCAGGCTGCTGTGCGTCAAATGTGCCGATCGATCTGGATGGATTTTTGAAGTAAATGCAGCTTCTAGTTCCTGGATTTCCGGAGTAGTGATAAAAGACTTGATTAGCTCAGATTTTTCGGTACATCCAGCAGCAAGGCGTTCGGCAGACTCTGGATCTGCACCCAGGAACCGGCGGTATCCCCCATCGCTATCAAAGATGAACAATGCAGAGTCAAAATCCGGCAACCACTCCAGGAGCAGGTCGTGGGCAACTGGAGTGTCTTCTTCGACATTGTCATAGATCAGGTGAAGGTATTGGTGGGTTAGAAATGTATGACTCTCCTCTGTCCGCCATAAGATATTCCAAAAAATTTCCATTTGCAGGGAGAAATCCAGCAGGGTGTGTTCGAGACAATACTTGCGGAATCTCCTGGCGCAATCCTGTGCATCCTCGTAGACTCGCCTCTGTCCAGGGTCACCCAACCACGCGGCAGACAATCGTTCCCCAATTTCGGTATGAGGGAACCCTACAGTCGCAGCTTTATTTAGGTTATCAAGAACTTGGCTGTATAGTCTGTTGCGGTCAATGGTCACAGAAGCAAAAAAACCTTCATCGAGTAGTGGTCGCACAACCCGCGCCATGTAGTACTGCGCTGTTTCTAAAGTCAGGAAGACTGGAGGATCATAGGGTCGGGAGAACCCGGCAATTTCCGCTACCAATGGCCAGAATAGATCAACCATCCTTCGCGCCAATCCTCCAACTGTGGCGAGTGCCACTTGCCCGCCCGGGCTGACATCTGGTGCCGTCAATGCTGTCTCGTATGGCCCTTGCAAGGTTCGCTGGGGAGTAAGCACCAGGATTGAATTTGCAGGTACTCCTGCTTCCAGCAGCGCGGTTAAGCGGCCCACGCCGGCAGTCGTTTTTCCACAGCCAGCTGGACCGGAAAGAAATGTTTTGTTATCTTGCGGAGCGTTAACAACACTTAGTTGAGCTGGATCCAGTTTCACATGTCAAGATTATCGGAAAGCGGGTGATTTGTCAACCAGACAACCTGGATGCCGACTAACAAATTGAAGAAAAATATTCATGGTAGAATTTATATCGCCATTGGAATCGGTCTTAGATTAAGGAGGAGTAAATGGACCTGATCCTTCGAATTATCCACGCTGTAACCCAGGTACACCCACCTCATACGCTGATCGTGCACTTTCCAATTGCACTGACCGGTGCCGCCTTGTTTTTTATACTTGGTGCCCTCTGGAAAGGTGGAAAGATTCTTGAGCAGGTCGCATTTGCGGACCTGTGCCTTGCAGTGGTAAGTATATTGATCTGTGCGATTTTCGGAATACGCGACAATATCGTCTTTTACGCAGGGGGTGCTCCCAATCACGTTGCAAAAATCGTTCTGGCAGGTACGCTTTTCGTTATTACCGGGATAACCGCGATTGCTCGCTGGCGGAACAAGGAATTATTTTATAATAAGTCCACCAGGATACCTTATGTTGCCTCTTATTTTGTTGGTTTTACCATTGCTTCAGTCCTGGGATTTTTGGGCGGGATCATTTTATTCGGGTTTTAAGACTTAGAAACCGGTCGCAAGTGGAATGTTTCTTTGATTTGACCACTTAAACCGGGGTTGTAATGGATTTGGATCCGGCCGGGATTCTCTGAATATAAAATATATTGGGGGAACGGGTGGCAGTAATGCAAATATTCCTCCCTAGCCGTTGACACTGAGCCATCTCGCATGTATAATATCGTCCTGTTCTGCCCCGGCAGGTTGCTGGGGCGTCAGTTTGTATCCCGGCTTCCCCGCCTACCGGCGTAGGGGTTCGTAATATAGACTTTCCCAAGTCAACATTCCGAACCCGTACCGCAGGGACTGCGGTGAAGCGAAGACCAGGAGAATAAAATGAAGTATGTAATATTGGAAAGCGGCGGCAAACAATTCCGGGCCGTCGAAGGAAGCACCATTGAAGTTGATCGCATGCCGGTTGAATCCGGTGCCAGGGTAAAACTTGAGCAAGTGCTGTTGCTGGCGGATGGGGAAACGATTACCGTCGGCACCCCTTTAATCAAGGATCTCCCAATTTGGACAACAGTAGTCGAGCATTTCAAAGGGCCTAAGGTGAGTATTTTCAATTACAGCCCCAAGAAACGCATACGGGTTAAGATTGGTCATCGTCAAAACTATACCCGATTGTTGGTGGAACAGATTGGCGGGTCGGAGTTTATTAAAAAGGAACCTGTAAAGGTTGAAAAAGCCTTGGAAGTGAAAGCTGAAAAGGTTACCCAAATTGCAAAGGTTGAGAAAGAGGACGAAGAAATGAAAACTGATCCAAAAGCGAAGAAACCATCCCCAAAGAAAACGTCTGTCTCAAGTGGGAAGAAACCGGCAACCAAGGCTTCTGCCAGGACCGCGACGAAACCAGCACCTCGGAAGACCGCTTCTGTAAAAACAGCAACAAAATCGTCTCCCAAAGTGAAAAAACCCGTAAAGGGGTCTGTTTCCTCGAAGGTAAAACCGTCCCCGAAGGGGAAAACAGCTCCCAAGAAACCAGCCGCGAAATAGTTGGAGTGAGGGATTTATATGGCACACAAAAAAGGTGGCGGATCAGTCCGCAACGGAAGAGACTCTAATGCCCAGCGATTGGGCGTAAAAAAATATGCCGGCGAGCATGTTCTTTCTGGCAATATTATCGTGCGCCAGCGCGGTACGCACATCAAGCCGGGTTTAAATGTTGATGTCGGTAAGGATGACACCATATTCGCTACGATTGAAGGGTTGGTCGTCTACGATGTGGTTAAAGGGCGTAAACGCGTCAATGTGATGCCAGCCGAAGAAAAGGCTCTGGCGAAAGGAACTTGAAAATGAAACAGGGTATTCACCCCACTTATTACACAGATGCCAAAGTAACCTGTGCCTCCTGCGGGACCACATGGACTACCGGATCGACCAAGCAGGAAATTCGCGTGGAAATCTGCTCAAATTGTCATCCTTTCTTTTCCGGCGAGCAGGCTCGAATCATTGACATTGAAGGTCAGGTAGACCGCTTCTATAAAAAACTTCAGGTTCGCCAGAATTTCGTTGAAGAAAAGAAGTCACGCGCAGAGTCCAAGGTTTCTCCAAAGCGTCCCATCGTTGAATTGGAATTAACCGCTCGTCCGGTCGCTGCCTTGGAAAAGGCGGGAATTACCGAGGTGGGTCAATTCCTGGCAAAACTTCGTGAGGGTGAAGATAGCGTATTAGCCATCGAAGGGTTTGGTCGCAAGTCTTTGATTGATATAAAAAAGAAATTGCGCGCTCTTGGTTATGACCTTCCTGAATCTGTGGAAACTCCCGCACCCTAGGGCTTGTAGAAAGACGATTATCAGGTAAACTTAACAGGCAGATGCGCCTTGCATCTGCCTGTTTGATTATGATTTATTCCCGTTTCCCCTCTGCTCACCACGGAGGGCAAGATTACTGCCAGGGCTTAGGAGAGTATGACCCCCCATATACACGGTTCAGTCGAAGTAATATGCGGTTCCATGTTCAGTGGCAAGACAGATGAACTAATCCGGCGCTTGCGCCGTGCGACAATTGCTAGGCAGCAAGTGCAGGTTTTCAAACCCGCCATTGATGTTCGCTACGCAGTCGAGAAGGTCACCTCCCATGCCGGCACCGATTATGCTGCCATCCCGGTCGAAAAGGCAACGGATATCCGCCATCGACTGGATGAAATGACGACGGTTGTAGCCATTGATGAAGCCCAATTTTTTGACCAGGAAATAATCGATGTCGTCGAAGAACTTGCTGCAAAAAATATGCGCATCATCGTGGCAGGGCTTGATACAGACTTTCGCGGTGAACCTTTCGGTCCAATGCCGGTCTTGATGGCGCGTGCCGAACATGTGGATAAGATCCAGGCCATTTGTATGGTTTGCGGTGAACCTGCCTGCCGGACCCAGCGTCTGGTCAATGGGAAGCCGGCGCGTTTTGATGATCCGGTAGTGATTGTGGGCGCTGCTGAAATGTATGAAGCTCGTTGTCGCGCCCACCACGAGGTCCCGCGTTAATCGGGCGATACTTTAACCCAGGAGTAAGCATGCAGGAATATCACGATTTCCTAGCAGAAATTCTCATTGATGAAAACACCCTTCAAAACCGGATCAAGGAATTAGCTGCGGAGATCAACCACGATTATCAAGGGAAAGACCTTTTGCTCATTTGCATCCTGCGCGGAGGGATTGTTTTTCTGGTCGACCTGATGCGGCAAATCACGGTCCCACTCCAATTGGATTTCATGGCTGTGACATCATATGGTGCCGGAATGCGCCAGTCGGGGGGCAGTGTCCGTCTCTCCCTTGATTTGAAAACAGATATTCGCCGGAAAGATGTGTTATTGGTTGAGGACATTGTGGATAGTGGCAACACCATTGGCTATGTGCTTGAATTCTTAAAAACGCGGCAGCCTCGCAGTCTCAAGGTCTGCACATTGCTGGATAAGGAAGATCGCCGGGAGACTCCCGTTCCAGTCCACTACCGTGGCTTTAGCATCCCCAACAAGTTTGTCTTTGGTTATGGGCTCGACCTGGATGAATATTATCGAAATTTACCGTTCATAGCCGTCGTCGACTTGAAAAAGTACCAACCCCCGGAATGATGGAGAAATCATGCAGGATTATCGCGAGTTTATAGACGAAGTCCTTGTGGACGAAAATGTGATCGCCGCACGCGTGGCAGAGCTGGGTGCTGAGATTAGTCGCGCTTATGCCGGTCAGGAATTATTAATTGTATGTCTTTTACGTGGAGGGTTGACTTTCACTGCCGACCTGACTCGTCATCTCACCATTCCACATTCCCTGGATTGCATGTCGCTTTCCTCCTACGGGGTCGGACATTATGCTTCCAGCGGGAACGTTCGCGTAAACCTTGACTTGATGACCAATATTGAAGGGTTGAACGTCCTGCTGGTGGAGGATATTGTGGACAGCGGTCGCACGATGGCTCACGTGCTGCAAATGCTTAAAACCCGCGAGCCCAAGAGTCTCAAGGTTTGTGTGTTATTGGATAAGAAATACCGTCGAGAGGTTCCGGTTGATGTGGACTACGTCGGCTTTGATGTTCCCGACAAGTATGTTTTTGGTTATGGTATTGACATAGACGAACGTTTTCGTCATCTGCGATTTATCGCCTCGGCTGATTTAAAAAAATATAAAAAAGCGCCATGACTAAAGCAGGAGCGGCATATGGGAACTGCTGATGAAATGTCATATGCCGGTCGATGGGTGGCTCGTCTGCGCGGCAGGATTATTGCACAGGGAGGCACCCCTGAACATGCCCGTCGAGCGGCTCTGACTAGATATAAGGAAAAGCCTGAGGTATTATTTTTGCCGCCTAAATTTCCATTATCTTTGCCACCCATCCTGGACTCCGTCCGTGCAGCCATTCCGGATGGTGTCACCGTTTATCTGGTGGGCGGAGCAGTAAGGGATGTGCTGTTGGGTCGGGTCATCCACGACCTGGATTTTGTCTTGGAAAAGGATGCCATAAAAATTGGGAGGCGGGTTGCAAATTCCCTGAAAGCTGATTTCTTTCCTCTTGACACTGAACGGGATACCGGGCGCGTCATCCTGACCAACCAGGACCGGAGCCGCTTATTGATGGATTTTGCTGCATACCGCGGCCATGATTTGGAAGCTGACATTAACGGCCGGGATTTCACCCTCAACGCGATTGCGCTCAATCTCGCTGACAATTCGATTCACGATCCTCTTGGTGGGGCATTGGATTTAAGAGAAAAACGCCTGCGTGCCTGTTCTCCTTCTGCCTTTATCGATGATCCTGTCCGCATCCTTCGTGGTATCCGGTTGGCTGCAAATTTTGGATTCCATATCCAGCCTGAAACCCGCAAAGCCATGAAAGAAGCGGCGGGTTTGGTTGGAGATATTTCCCCGGAGCGGATGCGTGATGAACTTTTCCGTCTTTTGGATGGCCCTCAGCCTGGTGTTTGTCTGCGAGCCCTTGATCTGCTTGGTGCCCTCGAAAAGATTTTTCCGGAGCTTCCTTCGCTTAAAGGAGTTGTGCAACCCCCTCCTCATGTCCACGATGTGTGGGAACATTCTCTTGCCACGATTGGCCACCTGGAAAGATTGCTTGCAGCACTTTCATCTGATTATCAGCCTGAAACGGCCTCCGATTTGATGAACGGGTTGCTGGTCCTGCGGATAGGGCGCTATCGCAACCAGGTTAGCGACATTTTCTCCGCTCCCCTCACGGCTGACCGCTCCCTCCGCAGCCTGCTTTTTCTGGCTGCCCTCTACCATGATGTGGCGAAACCCCAAACAAAAAATATTGACGAAAATGGCCAGTTGAGATTTTGGGACCACGACCAGCATGGCGCAGAAATTTCCTCCGCCCGCGGCCGAGCATTGGCGTTAAGCAACGACGAGACCGCTCGCCTTGCCTTGGTCGTTCGAAACCACATGCGGATTCTCTTCCATATCAACAGGTTTGTAACGGAAGGAAAAATGCCTTCAAGGCGGGCAGTGTACCGGTTCTTTCGTGATGTCGGATCGGCAGGAGTGGATGTATGTATGCTGGCGCTTGCTGATTTACGCGCAACTTATGAGCAAACTATCCCGCAGGAGACCTGGGCTGCAGCGCTGGAGGTTGTCCGTTTAATGTTGGAAAACTGGTTTGAAAAACCATCCGAGTCCATCACTCCCAAGTTGCTTGTCGATGGCGAAGATTTGATGCATGAACTAAATCTTCAACCAGGGAAGAAGATCGGAGAAATGCTCGAGGCTATTCGCGAAGCTCAGGCCATGGGCACGATCAATACCCGCGCCCAAGCCATTAAGCTCGCACGTGAAAAATTGGATTAATTCCCGTGATGACGACTTTTGTTATCAATTTGTTCATGTGAACGATCAATTGTCTCGCTAAGCCGCATCTTCGCGCCCCGGAGGATCACGTGCACACCCTTATTTTTGACCTTGAAACTCAAAACCTCTTTGATGATGTAGGCGGCAGGGCAAATATTGCTGCCCTTAAGGTCTCCTGCGCGGTAACCTGGTCTTCAATCCGAACCGATTTTAAAATTTACTGGGAGAAAGATGTCCCCGAGTTGATTGCTGAGTTGAAAACCGCTGGTAGGGTGGTGGGATTTAACTTGAAAGGATTCGACTACGAAGTACTGCGTCCATATGCCCCTGCTGAACGTCTTCAATTCTTACCCACTCTTGATATCATGGATGATCTATTTCACACGCTCAGTTTCCGTGTCAGCTTGGATGCAGTTGCGCGGGCTACTCTTGGCGAATCGAAATCCGCATCCGGTGTCCAGGCGGTGGAGTGGTGGCGTGCCGGAAAATTGGATTTACTAGCCGAATATTGTAAAGTGGACGTGGACGTGACTCGCCGGGTTTATGATTTTGGCTGTGAGAACGGTTTTGTTCAATATTTCACCCGGCTTGGGAGCAAGCAGAAAGTAAAGGTGAACTGGAAATGCTAGATTATGCGCTTGCTGGTGATTGCGTGGAACATAGCAGCCTGATTGTCAATGAGAAGATATGCAAGTTTTATAAAGTACTGTGTATTTTATAAAAAACCCCTTTGATCAATTCTTTCATGAGGAAATAACATGGAAAAGATAACCCTGAAAAGCTTTACACTTGCCTACGAACGGCGTGGTCGTGGGAAGACCCTGGTTCTGATCCATGGTTATCCGCTTGACCACACAATCTGGGATTCGGTGCTGCCACTGCTTGAGAATGATTTCGATCTGGTTTTGCCCGATTTGCGAGGCTTTGGTGAATCCGGTACCACTTCCCTTCCTTACCAGCTGGCAGATATGGCGGGAGATATCTTGGCCCTGTTGGATTATTTAGAAATTAAAAAGGTTGCCATGGTTGGTCATTCAATGGGCGGGTACATGGCGCTTGCTTTTGCTCGTGCGTTCCCCGACCGTTTGCTGGGATTGGGACTTGTCGCCTCTCAAGCTCTTGCTGATCCCCCGGAAAAGAAGACAGGACGCTATCAGGAAGCTGAACATGTCCTTGTGCATGGGGTTGGGGATGTCGCTTCCGGGATGTCGATCAAGCTCACCGATAATCCAGATTTACAGGTTCTTTTATATGATTTAATGTTGCGCCAACATCCGCAAGGGCTGGCTGGGGCGTTGGGTGCCATGGCTGAGCGGCAGGACTCGATGCAGCTTCTATCCGAGATAAATATACCAGTTGTGCTTGTTCATGGGACGGCAGACAAACTGATCCCCCTGGAACGGGCTCGTGCGATTCACGCCGTTGTGAAGAGTGGGGATTTGACTGAAATCGAGAATGCGGGTCACATGCCGATGATGGAGGCTCCCAGGGTTACCGCGCAGGCAATAAAGAAATTGAAATAAATTAATCCTCCATTTCCTGGGGAGCTGGAGGATTTGAGGGCTTATTCTGCCACTTTTCCGACGATCGCAGTATCTTCCAGCACTGGTTCATAAAAACACCGGCAGCCGTTCTCGTGCGAACAACCTTCGTGTGGCAGGTGCGGCACCTTGTTTTTTGGATAAGTGTTCAGTAATTCATAACAATGCGGGCAGGCATCATCTGCCACTGTGACACGGATCGTCCTTACCCGTGGATTGTCTTGCATGCGCTTGAGCGCTGCGGTGGTTGTGGAGAATTGGGATAATTCAGCATTGCAGTTGATACAGACCAGGGCATGATCGGGGGAAGAAGCATTGCATTTGGAACAGGTTTGCATGAGTTAACTCCAAAAATATGGTAACGCCAGTCTCGGGTTTCTAGGCCGGAAACCCTCTGATTTTAGCATAAATAAAAAGCGCAGACCGTGGCCTGCGCTTGGATTGGGATCACCATCTTAGATTGAAATTGGAGCTGTCTGAGTTTTATATTTATCACCGTTGTTCATCCCGGTCCGGCGGGTTAATTTGTTCAAATGTGCAATCAGTACTCCGCTTGGGACGGGTTTTACCAGGTAATCGTCAGCACCCGCATCGAGGGCGCTCGCCACCATTCCGGGGCTGTCAAGCGCAGAAAAGACAAGGATTGGCACCTTGCTGAATGTGCGGATTTGGTTGCAAACCTGCCAGCCGTCCATGCCGGGCATCATCAGATCAAGAATGATCACGTCGGGCGATTCCTTCAGGGCGATGGAAACACCATCTTCACCGGTATTGGCTGTTACCACATTAAACCCGTGCGTTTTTAATAGCAGGGTGAGTAATTCGGTCATGGCATGGTCATCATCTATTGCTAATACTTTAAGATTCATTTTGGCTCCACCAAGGCTGAATGTATTATCCCTCATTGATAGCTGTCTGTGCTTTGCAGATGCTTTACAAAATGGCTTTCTGATTAATCTGATGCTTGGAATGACCGCCCGGTACGAAAGAATATGTCAGGGGTTGTGAGATAAGTTTGTGGTAAACTTTCGGATTGTGCATTTATAAACAACTTCTTGAGTTTGGCTGCGTTCGATGGTTTTACCGAATGTAGACATCATATTTCATTTGCAGGAGACCAAAATGGCTGAGAATAAGAAATGGGTTTACCTTTTTGAAGAAGTCGCGCAAGTTGAAAAATACACCGGATCATGGGATGGCGTCCGCAGTTTGCTTGGTGGTAAAGGTTCCGGGCTGGCTGATATGACCCGCGCCGGCGTCCCGGTTCCCCCTGGGTTCACCGTCACCACGGAAGCATGCAACGAATTCCGGAAAACAGGACAATTTCCAGCCGGGTTGTGGGATCAGATGCTTGCCGCTCTCAAAGTTGTCGAGAAAGAAGCTGGGAAGAAATTCGGCGATCCGGCAAATCCGTTGCTGGTATCCTGCCGCTCCGGGGCCAAGTTCTCCATGCCTGGCATGATGAACACCATCCTCAACATCGGCTTGAATGATGAAGTCGTTGAGGGTTTGATCAAGCTGACCGGCAATCCCCGCTTTGTCTATGATTCTTACCGCCGTCTGGTCGAGATGTTTGGTACCACCGTCTTCAATTTTGAAGACGAAGTTTTTGAACACCCCATGGCGGAATACAAAACAAAAAAAGGGTATAAACTCGATACCGAAATGAAGGCTGATGATTGGAAAGCTCTGGTTGTCACTTTCAAGGAAGCATTTAGCAAGCAGGCTGGATTTAATTTTCCGCAGGATGTTTTCAAGCAAATGGAATTGGCCACCAAGGCTGTTTTCGAATCGTGGATGGGTAAACGCGCAATAGATTACCGTAAAGCCACCAACATTTCCGATGATCTCGGGACGGCAGTCAATATCGTGACCATGGTATTTGGGAATATGGGGGACGACTCTGGCACTGGTGTCGCTTTTACCCGCAATCCCTCAACAGGGGATAAGAAAATGATGGGCGAATACCTGCTCAATGCCCAGGGTGAAGATGTGGTCGCTGGCATCCGCAATACTGACCAGATAGAGAATCTCGTCTCAACAATGCCTGCCGTCTACAAACAATTCATGGATATTACTGGCAAACTGGAAAAACACTACAAGGACATGCAGGATGTGGAGTTCACCATTGAGCGCGGAAAATTGTGGATGCTCCAGACTCGCAATGGGAAACGGACAGCTAAATCCACCATCAAGATAGCAGTGGACATGGCGAATGAAACCCTCATCACCAAGGAAGAAGCTGTTCTTCGTGTGACTCCCGATGTGGTGGACGCTCTACTCCACCCTCAGTTCGATGAGATGGCGAAAAAGACGGCAGTTGAATATGCAAAAGGTGTAAATGCCTCTCCTGGCGCAGCGGTGGGTCAGGCATATTTTGATGCTGACACTGCAGAGAAAATGGCAAAGGAAATGAAACAAGCCACCATCATGGTGCGCCCCTTCACCAAGCCGGATGACGTACACGGCATGATCGCCTCGCAGGGTGTATTAACAAGCGAAGGTGGTGCAACTTCGCATGCCGCTGTGGTAGCACGGCAATTTGGCATCCCGTGCGTTGTTGGCGCTTCTATGATCAAGATCGATCTTGAAAATCGGATCATGGATGTGAATGGAAAAATTGTGAAGGAAGGTGAGTGGATTTCTGTGGATGGAACCACCGGTCAGGTCTATGTAGGCAAGATCCCCACCAGCGCCCCATCCCTGGAAGAACAGACTGACCTATTAACTCTTCTCAACTGGGCGGACGAACTCGCTGCCCGCCCGGATATCCGCATCCTCCCTGATGGTCGAAAGGCTCCTGGGTTGCAGGTTTGGGCCAATGCCGATTATCCCAAGGATGCCCAGCGCGCCCGTTCATATGGTGCCAAAGGCATCGGTTTGTGCCGCACCGAGCACATGTTTTTCGAAACCGAACGTCTGCCGATTGTTCAAAAGATGATCCTTGCAGAGACGGGCGAAGAGCGAACAAATTACTTGAACCAGCTTCTGCCCACCCAGCGCAAGGACTTCGATGGCTTGTTCGAAGCGATGAATGGTTACCCGGTCATCATCCGCCTGATCGATCCTCCTTTGCATGAGTTTATGCCCGACGAAGAGAAACTCTTCGAAGAGGTGGTAACCATGCGCGTCAAGGGCGAGACGAAGGGCCTGAAGGAAAAAGAGGATCTGCTTTCCTCGATTAAAAATCTGCACGAATCCAATCCGATGATGGGTCTGCGTGGTGTCCGTTTGAGCATTGCCATGCCTGAGATCGTCGAGATGCAGGTGCGTGCCATCTTTGAAGCCGCTGCGGATTGCACCAAGCGCGGGATAGTGGTAAAGCCTGAAGTAATGATCCCCCTGACGGGCACAGTTAAAGAGCTGGAATGGATCCAACCGCGTCTGGTCCGGATTGCCAAAACCGTTACTGAAGAGAAGAAGGTTGATTTCCATTATAAATTTGGTACGATGATCGAGATTCCGCGCGCCGCTGTGACGGCTGCGGAGATTGCCAGGTTGGCCGAATTTTTCTCGTTTGGCACCAACGACCTTACCCAGATGACCTACGGCTATTCACGTGATGATGCTGAGCGCAATTTCCTTGTGACCTACGTGGCCGCAGGTATCCTGCCTAACAACCCATTCCAGACCCTGGATCGGGAAGGGGTGGGGAAATTGATGCAGATGGCGATAAATGATGGTCGTAAGACCCGCCCAGACCTTGAAGTGGGCATCTGTGGTGAACATGGCGGAGACCCCTCATCAATCGAGTGGTGCCACATCATCGGCAACAACTACGTTTCCTGCTCTCCTTTCCGCGTACCCATCGCCCGCCTCGCTGCAGCTCATTCAGCCCTTAAACACACCGGCAGGAAGATCGCCGAAGATAAATAAGATTTTTGGTTGATTTAAGCATAATGCCCGGCTCTCGCCGGGCATTATGCTTTTTAGCATGTCAGGTCTTCTCTCAACGGCCTGAAGTTCTGGATAATATGTCCATTTTATTTAAGAGTATGATTACCAGGTGTACATTGATCAGGATTATGGAGGCCAGGGGATCTGGTTGGGGGTGGTGTAACCGTGCTTTTCCACGGTGTAGATTTTTCCACCTGATGGCCACGCGCATCCAGGCTGATCGGTGAATGAAACCGTGGTCTCATATTGGTTTTGCATCGCAGTCGGCATCCATACATAATTTCCATTCTGGCATACCCATACGTCGAGGAAATATCCTCGGTCATCGTCCACCGTCATCCAAACCTCTTCCCAGGTGATGATTACTTGGTCCCCTTCGCGCACCGAACGAATTTTTGACGGGGAACGATAGAGTGCGTCGGTAATCGGCAGGCGCACTGTTTCTACGATCATTTTGTTGGGGTCGCCGGTCACATCAACGACATAATGAGATACCCAACATGGATTTTGGGGCCACCTGTCCATCCGTACATAGAACCAGTCCACTCCATTCGGAGCGCGTCCCCAGATAATACCGGTATCACCAAGCTTCAGGTCCCGTGCATAAAGATAGGATGTCGCTGGTCCAAACTTGCAGGCCGCCAGGGCTTTATTCACGACCACCTTGGGGTAATCATATGTTGGGGAAGGGGTGAAGGTAGGTGTGTCTGTAAATGTCGGGGTAAAGGTAATGGTGGGCGTGAGCGTGTTGGTGGGCGTGGAACTCGGAGTGGATGTAAAAGTCGGAGTATGGGTCGAGCTGGGCGTGAAGGTTGACGTGGGTGTATCCGTCCATGTGGGTGTCGAGGTACGCGTCCATGAGGCCGCGGTGACAGTTTCAGCCGCAAAGGTCATGCTGACCTGGGCTTCGACCGAAGGACCGCATCCGGTTAGGATGATGCTGGCGGATATCACTAGGAGACAGATTACTTGTAGATGGTGAGTTTTTTGCATGGTTTTTATGCTTACTTGAAAGGCATTGTTCCTAAAGTTGGATTTGGTCTTTTATCGGTATTATGAGATCGCGCTCTGGATAAAATTCGCCAGGTTTTCTTTCAGCAATTTGATCGACGGTGCGTGCACGTACATCATGTGCCCGGCTTCGTAGTAGCTCATGCTGATATGGCCTTGTAACTCCTTTTCCAGGCCGAGACGGTTGAAGGTGTATTGGGTGGCAAAGTAAGGCGTTGCCAGGTCGAAAAAACCATTTGCCACATGGACTTTCAGGTGTGGGTTGACGCACATGGCGTGCCTCAAGGTTTCGGCTACATTGACAAATCGATTTTCATGGTCAGCGTACGACCATGGCCAGACCTTGCCATTCAGGATTTCATATGGCAGGTCCGATTCGAATTTAAGATCGTTGCGCACATAATCGTACAGGGCTGCGGTATAAGGGCCTAGGATGGCGTCCATGCTGGGATCGGATTCCCAGACTTCTCCCGCAGCGTCCCGATCCATACCCAGGAATCGGCTGTCAAGCCGGCCAACTGTCCGTCGTTTGTCCCTCAAGAGTTGTTTACAGAAGCGGAATATGACCGGGCGCAGGTTGGTTTGTTCAATATATTCCTGGCTCAAGCCTGTGAAATGAGCTAATTTCTCAGCCACCAGGGTTTGCTGGCGTTTACTGAGCGCCGCCCCTTTGGCAAGTGCTTGTGCATATTCTCCCGCTGCAAATTTTTCCACTTCGTCCAGGAATTTCCGGATTGGTCTGCGTGTATTCACTTTCCCGTGATAGAAAGCAGTGGCAGCGTAGGAGGGCAGGAACAACACGAAGGGCAGATCGTTTCCTGGCTCAAATTCCAGAGTGCTAAAATCCAGGACCGCAGAGATAAGCATGATACCGTTCAAATACAGTCCGTGGCGTTCCTGGAGATAACCCGAGAGCCCGGCGGAGCGCGTCGTGCCGTAACTTTCTCCCGCCAGGAATTTGGGCGAGAACCAGCGTCCATATCGGGTCGTATACAGCCTTATGAAATCTCCCACGCTTTCAATATCTTTCTTGAACCCGTGGAATTCCTTTGCCTTCTGACCTTCTACGGGTCGTGAGTACCCGGTGCTGACCGGGTCGATGAACACCAGGTCGGTTTGATCTAGCAGGGAGAACTCGTTATCGCTGATTCCAAAGGGTGGTGGCAGCAGGTTGCCTGCATCACCCATCATTACCCGCCTGGGACCAAGGAGACCAAGATGCAGCCATACGGATGAGGAGCCGGGTCCGCCATTATAGGAAAAGGTCAGTGGGCGTTTTGTTTTGTCTGACACCTCATCCTTGGTGTAAGCTACGAAAAAGAACTCAGCCTTGGGCTTCTCGCCTTCGGACTCTTTTTCGCGATCTATCGTTTCTTCCCGCAGCACCATCGTTCCGGTGGTTGCAGTGTACTTGATTTCCTTGCCACCCAAAACCAGGCTGTGCTTTGTCTCGACGATATTATCTTTCAACTCAGATTTCTTTTCTTCGGGCTTTTTTTCTGTTGGAATCTTTTCTTCAACGCTCATGTTATTCTCCTGGCAGGATGACGGTTTGGACTCGTTCAATTATAAACTCACGGGGATTGAGCCCGGTTAACAAAATTGTCCGACCTCGATTTTCCCCAGCGCATTCTTCAAATCCGCTGATTTGATAATAATTGCCGCACCTCGCATTCCGCAGCCCAGCGAAACCTCCTCAGGTGTAAAAATGCTGATATCCGCCAGGATTTTTAGAGGGTGTGACAGGCCCAGTGGGGTGACTGTTCCAACTGCGTAGCCTGTTACTTCAAGTACTTCCTCTTCGCTGGCCATCGAGATGCGCGAGACTCCCAGGTGGGCACGCAGCTTGCGCCAGGAGATCTGTCCCGGTCCGGCTATCAGGGTAAGGAAGAAATCATCCTTTTTTATTCGAAACAGGATACTGCGGATGATCTGCCCTGGGACTTGCCCTCGTTCGGTTGCTGCTTGTTCGAGCGACTCAGGTGGATGAATATGCTCAAATGTTCTATATGGGATGTAGAGATCATCGAGGACCAGTGTAGCGGGTGTGGAAATGGGCATGTCAGGGAATATACCACAGCAGCACTTGGTGAATTTGTCGCTGTGCGGCACGGCTCGTATATCGACCCATTTTCCGCAATGGAAATTGTGAGTCCTGTTCACGTCGAGGGGATTTTATATTACTCTTTGAAATATTCCGCATTCCAAGGTGCTCTGAATTTCCAACATAAATTTGATAATTATTGTTTATAATAACTCAGCAAAATACTTGAAATTGGTACCAAAAAGGAAGTTGTTATGGATAAGCAGGGATACCTTGATTTGTATTACCAGATGGTTCTGATCCGCAAGCTCGAAGAACGCGGCGCTGCACTATACCAGGCTGGAAAAATTGGCGGTTTCATGCATCTTTACATCGGTCAGGAAGCTGTCAGCACTGGCTTGATTGCTGCACGCCTGCCTCAGGACCGGGTGATCACTGCCTACCGTGATCATGGTGTGGCGATCAGTTGCGGCATTCCTCCCTCCCAGGTGATGGCTGAATTAATGGGTAAAACGACCGGTATCTCGAAAGGTCGTGGCGGATCCATGCACATGGCCGATGTGTCCAGGAATTTTTGGGGCGGGCATGCCATTGTTGGCGCTCAGCTCCCAGTCGCATCTGGCCTGGCTTTGGGTGATAAATATTCCGGCCGGGATTCTGTGACGATCTGTATGTTTGGTGAAGGAGCCACAAATATTGGCTATTTCCATGAGGCTCTCAACCTGGCCAAAGTCTGGAATTTACCGGTGCTGTGGGTGTGCGAAAACAATGTCTATGGTATGGGTACTGCTGTTGAACGCGCTTCAGCTGTATCGGAGATCCAACAAAAAGCCGAAGGCTACGGCATGGAACATGAGCGCGTGGACGGTATGGACGTGCTGGCAGTATATGAGGCAGCAAAAACGGCCATCTCCAGGGTCCGCAGCGGAACCGGGCCCAGGATGTTGGAGATCCTCACCTACCGCTTCCGTGGTCATTCGATGGGCGACCCGGAACGTTACCGCAAACAGGCGGAAGTTAAAAAATGGGAAGAACACGACCCCATTGGAGCCTTCCATAACTGGTTGACCTCCAATAAAAAAGTGTCGGAAAAAGAGCTTGAAGTGCTTGAAGCGCGTGCCGTGGATGAAGTTCAAAAATCGGTCGAGTTCGCCGAAGCCAGCCCTGAACCAGGCCTGGATACCCTTTTCGATAATGTCTATGTGGAGGCGATATAACATGACCCGCCTCACTATGCGCGAAGCCATCTCCCAGGCCATGTGGGAGGAAATGGAAAGGGATCCGAATATCTTTATTTTGGGCGAGGAAGTCGGTGTATGGGGAGGCTCATACGCAGTTACAAAAGGATTTTACGATCACTTTGGTGGAGATCGTGTCCGCGACACACCCATATCTGAGGCTGCCATCATTGGTGCCGCCATCGGGTCGGCTCTCACCGGGCTGCGTCCGATTGCTGAATTAATGACTATTAACTTCGCCTTTTCGGCAATGGATCAGATCGTCAACGAAGCGGCGAAATTTCATTATATGTTTGGCGGTCAATTTATCCTGCCTTTGGTGATTCGTGCTGTAGGCGGAGGCGGGCGCCAGTTGGGTGCCACCCATTCACAGACACCCGACGCGGTTTTTGCCCATTTCCCGGGTCTAATGGTTGTCTCACCTGGAACTCCGGCAGACGCCAAGGGTTTATTGAAATCCGCCATCCGCTCCGATAACCCGGTCCTGTTCATCGAAAACGCCACCCTCTACCAGGTTCGTGGCGATGTCCCCGAGGGGGATTATGTGGTCCCGCTTGGAAAATCCACCATCCAGCGGCCTGGGAAGGACGTGACCATCGTCACTTATTCCAAGGGGTTGGAGATTTCCTTGAAGGCAGCTGAAGATCTGGCAGAGGAAGGTATTGAAGCAGAGATCGTGGATCTTCGCTCGCTGCGCCCGCTGGATATGGACCCGGTGATCGAGTTCTTTAAAAAGACCAACCGGGCGGTCATCGTCGAGGAAGGATGGCGGTCTTACGGCGTTGGGGCTGAAGTTTCCAGCCGTATCTATGAGCAGGCATTTGATTACGTCGACGCTCCGGTGCTGCGCGTTGCGCAAAAAGAAGTTCCTCTGCCCTATAATCAAGGACTTGAGCAGTCTGCCTTGCCGCAACCCGCCGATGTTGTAGCGGCCGTAAGGGAGGTGCTGTGATGGCTGAGATCATAAATATGCCTAAACTTGGCTTCGATATGGCAGAGGGTACTCTTTTGCGCTGGCTTAAGAAGGTGGGCGAGGCGGTCAATAAAGGTGAAACCCTGGCGGAGATCGAGACCGATAAGGCAACGGTGGAAGTCGAATCGTCAGCTTCGGGTGTCGTCCGCAAAATACTGGTGGAAGAGGGCGCGGTTGTCCCAGTGAATACTCCCATTGCCGTGGTTGGCACAGCTGATGAAAAGATCGAAGAGGGGAAAACCCAGGTGCTGGCGGGCTCTCAGAGTAAACCTGTAACAGTTGCTCCGGTTCCCGCTAATTCCCCTGTTTCGCAAACGGTTTCCGTGTCTCAAAACGGGTTGGTTCATGCAGCCTCCCCGCTTGCCCGACGCATGGCACAGGAGAAGCAATTGGATTTGTCTGCAATAAAAGGGACCGGACCAGGTGGAAGAGTTGTTCGTCGGGATATTGAAGCTGTTTTGGTACATAAAATTCCTCAAGGTTCAGGCCGAACGGCTTCTGTTTTCCAAGCTCCCAACGAATCCCCGGTAGGTCTTCACGACCAGACCATCCCATTAAGCAAATTGCGTGCTGCCATTGGTCGCCGCATGGCAGAATCAAAGACGAGTATCCCGCACTTTTATGTCACCCATGAATTTAAAATGGATGCCCTGATGGACCTGCGGACCCAGTTCAACAAACTCGTTCCGGAGGACGAAAAACTATCCATTAACGACTTCATTGTCAAAGCAGTGGCGCTTACTTTGCTCCAGTTCCCCAATTTGAACTCTTCTTTGAAAGACAATATCGTTCTACTACACGGGCAGATAAACGTGGGAGTGGCTGTCTCCGTGGAGGGTGGGTTGCTCACCATCGTCTGTCGTGAAGCCGACCGAAAGCCCCTCCGTGAGATTGGTGTCGAAGTCAAAGCCATGGCTGCACGGGTGCGTGTGGGCAAGGTCAAACCCGAAGATATCGAAGGCTCCACCTTCTCGATTTCCAATCTGGGAATGTTCGATGTGGAAGATTTCGCTGCCATCATCAATCCACCCGAAGCTGCCATTCTCGCAGTTGCCTCCGCGCGTCAGCAGCCGGTTTTGGATGGGGGTGTCATCAAACCTGGCTGGCGTATGAAAGCCACCCTTTCCGTTGACCACCGCATCAGCGATGGAGTGGAGGCAGCGAAATTTATGCAAGCGCTGGCGGTATTCCTCGAAGAACCACTAAGGTTGGTTATATAACTTTTGGGATTATTTGCTATACCTTGGATGGGAGGGAAAATAGGTGGAAAATCCAATTCACATCTTCAACGGTTTTACATGCAATGCCCGCTGGCCCTCCGACTTAAAAACCGCACTGGTCTGCACACTGGTCGAAACACATCAAGGTCTTGTGTTGATCGACACCGGTCCTGGGTTGGAAGATTATTCCCGTCCTCACGCCATGCTGCGATTGTTCCAGGTGATAACCAGTATGAAAATGGATCCTCTGGAAACGGCTTCCAACCAGGTTAAAAGGTTGGGCTTAGATCCCGAGGATGTCCGTCATATTATTCTTACCCATATGCACTTTGACCATTGTGGTGGCTTGCCCGATTTCCCCCATGCCAGGGTTCACGTCCATCGTCGGGAATTTGAGGCCTTCACTGGGCGGATGCGCCGTTGGACCGACTTGGCATATATACGTCGTCACATCGCTCACCGGCCTGATTGGGCTCTTTATGAGACCTTGGATGGAAAATGGTTTAATTATGATGCCATCCGCTTGCCCTTCGAGCCGGAAATATGGTTGATTCCATTGTTTGGGCATACCTGGGGTCACTGCGGGGTGGCGGTAAAAACCAAAGGAGGTTGGTTTTTTAATGCGGCCGATGCCGGTGCTGTCTACAACCACTTCATGCCGTCCTGGCTTGTGAAGTTGGTCCTGGGTCCTCACGATGAACTATTACAGCACTTTATGCACACCCACCCGGAGATCAGCATGACCACCGCGCACATGCCGCCTGAATTCTTCGAAAAAACGCAGCGGTGACCAATTGGTCACCCCTGCGGTGCAAATGGATTTCTCCCACTACCTCGCCCTCGATTTTATCTGCTTAGGGATATCGTCCGTCCCCTGGGCGTCTGCGTTGTTTTTCATCAGGGATTGGTTGTTGAAGCATGGCTCACCTCACGCCTGGATTCCTGATTTTACCAATACCTTGAATCAAATCTGATATGATTAAATGATTGGATTAACCAACTAGAACTAAAAGGTGTGAAAAATGACTTCTACCGATGATATTCGTCTGCTCAATAATGAGCAACGGGGGGTCTGGGATGCAAACGCTGCTTTTTGGAATGAGAAGATGGGTGAAGGGAATGACTTTGTCAACATGCTCCAATGGCCAGCCATCCTCCGCCTCCTAAACCCTCAACCGGGTCAGCAAATATTGGATATCGCCACCGGGAATGGTCTTACAGCTCGTCGGTCAGCGGAACTGGGCGCTAATGTCACTGCTTTTGACTTTTCCACCGAACTCATCAAACTGGCACGCGCTCATTCCCCCAATTCTTCGACGGTGACTTATCGCGTCCTGGATGCCACCGACGAGCCTGCATTGCTATCCCTCGGAGAACATGTCTTCGATTCTGCTCTTTGTAACATGGGTCTTTTTGATATGGCTGATATTCAGCCCCTCTTTCATGCGTTGCCAAAATTGCTTAAACCAGGCGGCATTTTTGTCTTCACCCTCACCCACCCTGCATTTAACAATGCTTCCTGTGTCCATGTTGCAGAAGAGCTGGATGATAACGGGGTGATCAGGACGGTTTACTCGGTAAAAATATCCCGTTACATGACTCCGTATCAATTACGTGGCCTTGCCATTCGCGGTCAGCCAAAACCGCAGGTCTATTTCGAGCGGCCTCTCCACTACTATTTGAACCTCGGATTTACCAATGGGTTCGTCATGGATGGGTTCGAGGAAAGTAACTTCCCGGCAGGTGCTGCACAAAAAAATCCTCTCGGTTGGGGTGGAAATTTCACCGAAATCCCACCAGTCCTGGTCGCTCGCATGCGACTGGCGGGTATTCATCCATACTGACTATCTGCTAACCCATGTCCGTTTCACACTGGGTTGTGATTGAATTCGCTTTGGAATCCTTTCTTCCCGTGACTTGACAGTCGTGTGCAGGTACAAGTGGCTAGTATTATCTTTCTTCTTATCGAGTTTGTCGATGAACTCATCTTTGGCGTTACCGATGCAGCTTGGCCGCTTATCCGAAATGACCTGCATTTGAACTACATCCAGATTGGCATTGCGCTAAGTCTGCCGGGAATTATTGCAAACATGATCGAACCTTTTCTCGGCATCTTGGGGGATGTATGGAAACGGCGCGTGTTGATCCTGGGGGGTGGCTTTTTCTTCGTTCTTGCCTGCGTCCTTATAGCGCTTAGTCAAAATTTTCTATTCTTGGTAATTTCGTTCGTCATCTTCTATCCATCTTCGGGTGCATTTGTAAGTCTATCGCAAGCTACCTTTATGGATTCAGACCCATTACGGCACGAGCACAATATGGCTCGTTGGACCTTCGCAGGTTCAACTGGGGTGGTTCTTGGACCGCTGTTGCTTGGCGGAGCTGCATTCATTGGATTTGGGTGGCGGGGTGTGTTCTTCGTCCTTGCCGGGTTTTCAGCGTTGGTTCTGGTGGGTGCTTGGCGAAATCTTCCGCGCTTGCCTGCAAGCCAACCGCCAATCCCAAAACTTTATTCCATATGGCAAGGGTTGCGGAATGCGCTCCGGTCTCTTAAACGTGGGGAGGTGCTGCGCTGGTTGATTTTACTTGAATTTTCTGACTTGATGCTGGATGTATTGTATGGCTACCTTGCCCTTTATTTCGTCGATGTAGCCGGGTTCACATTCTCCAAGGCTGCACTGGCAGTGGCTGTCTGGACCGGGTTCGGGCTGTTGGGCGATTTCCTGCTTATCCCACTGCTCGAAAAGGTTCGCGGTTTGACCTATCTGCGATTCAGCGTGGTCGTTGAACTATTCCTTTTCCCGGCATTCCTTCTTTTTCCAAATCCTTGGGCAAAATTGGTCATAATCGGATTGCTTGGCTTGTTCAATTCCGGCTGGTACGCCATCCTTCAGGGGAACTTGTATTCATCCATGCCCGGTCAAAGTGGGACGGTGATGGCCCTCGGCAATATTGTCGGTATATTTGGGAAATTAATCCCATTTGGCATTGGTTTGGCTGCTGAACATTATGGTCTTGGACCGGCGATGTGGCTCCTTATCGCTGGCCCCATTGCCCTGCTTATTGGCTTGCCTCCTTTGCCATCCGTCACACATCAAACTTAACAGGAACACATGGCATTGAATTATTCTCTATATTTCCACATCCCATTTTGCGCTCACCGCTGCGCTTATTGCGACTTTAACACGTACGCAGGGCAGGAGTCCATGATTCCTGCATATATGGAGGCTTTGAAACGCGAGGTCGAAATTGTTTCCCGCTCGTTCTCCTCAGGGCTTGAAAGTCCACACAATTTTCTTTGGTGGTGGTACTCCATCCCTTCTTTCCCCGGAACAATTTGATACTATCCTGGATACGGTTCGTGAGTCCTTTGTTATCTCTCCGGACGCAGAAATTTCTCTGGAAGCTAATCCGGGCACTGTCTCCTTTGAATCGTTGCGAGACCTCCATTCCATCGGTTTTAACCGGATCAGTCTGGGTGTTCAATCTGCCCATCCCGAGGAACTTCGTCAGTTGGAGCGCATCCACGATTACTTTGATGTGATCGATGCAGTCGCATGGGCGCGCCGGGCAGGTTTCGATAATCTGAATCTCGACTTGATCTTTGGTTTACCTGAGCAGTCACTTGTTCGTTGGCAGTCCACTGTTAAATTGATCCTGGATCTTCAACCTGAGCATCTTTCTCTTTATGCCCTGACTGTGGAAACAGGCACCCCCTACGGTCGCTGGGCTCGTCATGGTCTTTTATCCGTCCCCGACCCGGATACTGCTGCCGATATGTACGAATGGGCTGGAGAGGCACTTAACGATGCAGGTTTTGACCAATACGAAATATCCAATTGGGCAAAACCGGGCAGGCAGTGTCTGCATAACCTCCAATACTGGCGCAACCAGCCTTATCTCGGATTTGGAGCAGGGGCTCATGGCAGCTCCTCTGGAATGCGTATATCCAACGCGTTGAGGATTAAAACATATATTGACCGCTTCCAGTCTGAGAAGACGATTCCCAATTTCCCTTTTCCTCTGTCTCCTGCTTCTGTGAGCCATAATCTTATTACCAGGCGTGTCGAAATGCAGGAAACAATGCTTACCGGCTTGCGCTTGACTGGTGAAGGTGTCTCGGCTCTCGGTTTTGCAGAAAGGTTTGGAGTCCAAATGCATGATGAATTTGGCAGCGAGATCGATGATCTTATCGATCTGTCATTGCTCGAATGGACTGGCCCCCAGCTTCACCTTACAAAACAAGGTCGTTTGTTGGGGAATCGGGTGTTTATTCGATTTGTAGACTAATACTGGGGGGTGAAATTGTCAGGTCCATTTTCACTAAAGACCATGACCGCGCACCTTCGCCAGATTGGATGAGGATTAAGGATGGACAGAATAATCCAGTGTATGGGTCATCCACGAGCCGCGGCGGAAATTTACTTTAGTGATTGCGCTACCTTTGCTGAATCCAACTGCCCAATATTGCGCCAGAGTTCCATCCCTTGGGCATCGAAGAAGATGAAGGTGGGCGTGTATTGGAACCCGTAGAGTGGGGCAAGCACCCGTCCGGCTGTGCTTTGAATATCAACACGGATGACTTCCAGGCTTCCTTTGTATTGTCGTTCGATCCCATCCACGATGGGTTTCATTGCTGTGCAGGCAATTCAGTATGGCGACTGAAATTCGAGCAGGACTGGAGTGCCCTGCCCGATGCTGGCTTGCACCTGGGTGGCATCCAATGCCTGTGCACTTTGCCGCGGGCGCAAAATGGTCCATGCTGCCACCAGCCCAAGGACCAGGATGCTAAACGCCAGGATTTGAGGCCATCTGGGCTTGCGGCGCAGTAAGATGATCCCGGCAATGGCAATCAGGAATGCCGCGATCCAAACAGCGGAGTATTGATTAAAAATCGTCATTTTTAATCCTTTATCCAGCCAGGTTAATTAACGGCTGTTTGAAGTCTTTGACGGTTGCGAGAACTTCCCTTATAATCAGGCGGCTGACATCCCAGCCCATCCTTCACGCGAGGTCTTCCAATGAAAGAGTATACTACCGAGTTTATTCGCAATATTGCCTTGGTTTCGCATGGTTCCGGCGGGAAGACTATGCTGGCTGAGGCTTTTTTACACGCTACTGGAGCAACTACCCGCCTTGGTAAGATCGATGACGGTTCTACAACCTCCGATTTCGAAGATGAAGAAATTCGCCGTAAGCTTTCCCTTTCTACAAGTGTGATTCCTGTCGAGTATAAGGATCATAAGATAAACGTCCTGGATACTCCCGGATACACCGATTTTGTCGGAGAGGTCATTTCGGCTTTGCGTGTGGCCGATGGCGCTTTCATCCTGGTCGACTCTGTTTCTGGTCTCGAAGTGGGGACGGAGATTGCCTGGGGATACTGCGATACTTTCAAACTCCCGCGCTTCCTCGTTATTAATAAAATGGACCGCGATAATGCCGATTTTAAAAAATCGCTTGCCTCCGTGCAGGAATTTTCCCCCATCCGTCTCATTCCCGTTCAATTGCCTTGGGGGGAACGGGCTGGCTTTAAAGGTGTGATCGATTTGTTGTCGATGAAGGCTTATGCTGCGGAGGGGAAAACTGCCGAAGAGATTCCAGCAGACCTTAAAGCTGCTGCTGAGGAAGCTCGAACAAAGCTGATCGAAGCAGCCGCTGAAGGCGAAGATGCCCTGCTTGAAAAATACCTGGAAAGTGGTCAATTGACCGATGACGAACTCCTCAGGGGACTAAAAGCGATCATCCGATCAGAAACTTACATACCGGTTTTTGTCGCTGCTGGGGGACACGAGAAAGGTGTCTTGCCCTTATTGGATGCCGCCATCAAGCTCATTCCCTCTCCGAAAGAAAAAGAAGTGATCGCGCAGGGGAAGAGCGGGGAGGAAAAACTTACGGCAATTGATTCCGGTCCGCTCGCAATATATGTCTGGAAAACGACCGCAGATCCCTTTGTTGGACGGCTGACCTATTTCCGCATCTATTCCGGTTCCCTTCAGGGCGATTCCCGCATTTGGAACCAGGCAAAAGGCAACGACGAGCGTATGGCAGGCTTATCACTCATGCGTGGTAAGGAAACCATGCCGGTTAAACAGATACACGCTGGCGACATTGCCATAGTCGCCAAGTTGAGTTCCACCTCCACCGGGGATACTTTGAGCGATAAATCTCATCCGCTGACCTTGCCGGTTCCGAAATATCCGAACGCGCTTTACCGTGTGGCAATAAAACCCAGGACGCAGGCTGACGCTGCCAAGATCAGCCCCACTCTCACTCGCCTTTGCGAAGAAGATATGACCCTTTCCTGGTTCCAGGAACATGCCACTGGTCAGACCATCCTTCAGGGTATGGGTGATCAGCACATTGATGTTGCCATTCGTCGCGCTGAAGGAAAGCTCCAGGTGGGATTGGTGACAGCTGAGCCCAAGGTTCCCTACCGGGAAGGGATTACAAAGAAAGCCGACGCCATGTACCGCCATAAGAAACAATCCGGCGGCTCGGGTCAGTTTGGTGAAGTTTGGTTGAGGATTGAGCCGTGTCCTGAAAAAGAGTTCGATTTTACCGACGAATTGGTGGGCATGAATCTCTCCAAGTCATATTTGCCGGCTATTGAAAAAGGAATTAGTGCCACCCTCCAGACCGGTGTGATGGCTGGCTTCCCACTCAGTAACGTGCGCGTGATCGTATACGATGGGAAGGAACATCCGGTTGACTCCAAGCCGGTTGCCTTCGAAATTGCAGGGCGCGAGGCCTTCAAGTTAGCCGTCCGTGACGCCGGTCCGGTATTGTTCGAACCCATCATGAACGTTCGTATAGTCATCCCGGATGCCAACATGGGAGATGTAATGGGCGACCTCAACAGTCGTCGCGGGCGCGTACAAGGCACCGAATCCGAACGCGGTCGCACGGTGGTTGTTGCTCAGGTTCCACAGGTCGAGATGCTCCGCTATACGACCCAATTGCGCTCCATTACGGGCGGTCGCGGGGTATTTACCATGGAATTTGACCGCTATGAGATCATCCCGAACCACTTGGCGCAGGCGATCATTGCTTCACATCAGAAGGAATTGGAAAGCAAGGCTGACGAATAAACAACCAGGGGCGGAGTGCAACTCTGCCATTAATATTTATTGGTGCGCTTGACAAGCGCCAATATTATCGTATAATATTCATAATAATAGTCATAAAAACATTGGAGAACTTTCATGTTTCTTTGCATTTGTCTGGGGCGGGGATCGTAAGCACCGCCTCTTCGTAGAAAATCATTCAGCCAATAGACGAAGGACGGTGACCGAGCCCCCGCGAAATATTATTTTCGCAGGCGCAATGCGCCGTCTTTTTGTTTGCTTGTTGGCTGATTATTCCTTTTGGAGTTATTAATGAAAATCGCAAATAATGTCACCGAGTTGATCGGCGGCACTCCACTTGTTCGTTTAAATCATATTACCAATGGTGCAAAGGCTCAAATTGCCGCCAAGTTGGAGTTCTATAACCCGGCTCACAGCGTCAAGGATCGCATTGGCGCTGCCATGATTGATGCTGCCGAAAAAGATGGCAAGATCAGGTCGGATACGGTTATTCTTGAACCAACCAGTGGGAATACCGGGATTGCCCTTGCAATGGTTTGCGCTGCTCGCGGTTATAAATGCGTCCTGACCATGCCAGAGACAATGAGCAAAGAGCGCCGCATGTTGCTGCGGGCATATGGTGCAGAATTGATCCTGACACCAGGTCCCGAAGGGATGGGGGGGGCTATTAGGAAAGCTGAGGAATTGGCTGCCACCGACCAAAAATATTTCATTCCGCAGCAGTTCAAGAATCCCTCTAACCCGGAAATTCACCGCAATACCACAGCTGAGGAAATTTGGCGCGATACCGATGGAAAAGTGGATTTCCTGGTCGCTGGGATTGGGACCGGGGGGACCATTACCGGTGTTGGCGAGGTGATTAAGGCACGTAAACCAGCTTTTAAGGTCGTAGCTGTCGAGCCGGAAGATTCCCCTATCCTCTCGGGTGGTGTCAAAGGTCCGCATAAGATTCAAGGTATTGGCGCGGGGTTCATCCCGGATGTATTGAATACGAAAATCTACGATGAGATTATCCGCGTCAAGGATGATGATGCCTTGGAAACCGCGAGGCGTATGGCGAAAGAAGAAGGCCTGTTGGTGGGGATCTCATCCGGGGCTGCTACCTGGGCAGCTATTCAGGCGGCAAACCGGTCGGAGAATTCCGGGAAACTGATCGTGGTCATCATCCCGGACTTTGGTGAACGCTACCTGTCCACACCACTGTTTGCCAATCTGGCAGATTGATATATCCTAAATGGTTGGGGTGACCTCAAGGGTTACCCCAACAAAGGAAGTTTATATGGCAACTGAAGTAATTCGAACCTATCCTGTCACTCGACCTTTGTATGGGTTGCGAGGTTATTTCGTTATGATAAAACGCGACATAGACTCCGTCCTGGAACGGGATCCGGCAGCTCGTTCACCGCTGGAGGTTTTCCTCGTATATTCTGGCTTGCATGCCATCTGGATGCACCGTATATTCCACTGGCTGTGGATCCACAAATTCCGCTTTTTTGCTCGCTGGTTGTCCCAGCTTGCACGCGGATGGACCGGCATCGAGATTCACCCTGGTGCCACAATTGGCCCAGGCTTTTTTATTGATCACGGCATGGGTGTGGTCATCGGCGAGACATCTGAAATCGGTGCGGATGTCACCCTGTACCACGGTGTCACTCTGGGGGGAACCAGCCTGGAAAAAGGAAAGCGCCACCCCACAATTGGTGACCGGGTGGTGATTGGAGCCGGTGCCAAGGTCCTCGGGGCAATCACCATCGGCGAAGACAGCCGCATCGGCGCAAATGCAGTAGTGGTTAATTCTGTGCCGCCCAATTCTGTGGTCGTAGGTGTACCCGGGCAGATTGTGAAACGCTCATTGCCTCACCACCTTGGGGATGCGCCTGATCTCAATCACTCCTCCCTTCCCGATATTGTTGGTGTGACCTTAAAACAGTTGCTCGAACGGGTCGATTTCCTGGAGGCGCGCCTGGAGGAGCATGATCCAAAGGTCCATATCCATGCTCCTGTAGGGGATGCATGGGATGGGCAGGATTTTTCGATATAGCCCGGTACTGTCCAACTGCCTGTCTGGTTAGACTTTTAAGCCTGGTTGGGCTACAATACTGGTATGCCGGCGATTAAAATTCCCCATCCTCTCCGCCCATACGTAAACGGCCAGGCAGAAGTGGTTGTTCAAGGTACAACGGCCCGCCTCGCATTGGAAGATATGCTTGCTCAATTCCCTGCATTCCGTCCCCATCTTTTCCAAATAGACGGTTCCCTGCGTGCTTTTGTAAATTTGTACCTGGGCAAGATCAATTTACATGACCTGCAGGGGCTGGATACTCCTTTATCGTCAGAAGATATCCTCAATCTTGTCCCAGCGATTGCAGGTGGATAACATGTCTCCCGAACTATCCCGTGAAGAGATTCTCCGCTATTCCCGTCATTTGCTCATTCCAGAGGTGGGGCTGGAAGGTCAGTTAAAACTCAAAGGGTCCTCGGTGCTGGTTGTTGGCACAGGTGGTCTTGGCTCCCCCGTGGCGCTCTATCTTGCCGCGGCTGGGGTGGGTCACATTGGCTTGATTGATTACGATGTGGTGGACGAGTCCAATCTCCAGCGCCAGGTCCTCCACGGCACCGGGATGGTTGGACAACTTAAGGTCGAATCTGCCCGCGCCCGCCTTGCTGATTTGAACCCCGAGATCGGGATCGAAGTTTTCAATGAGCCTTTCACATCCTCTAATGCAATGCGGATAGCCAAATCATTCGACGTAATCGTCGACGGTACAGATAACTTTCCTACCCGCTACCTTATTAACGACCTTTGCGTTCTCACTGGAAAACCGGATGTGTACGGAGCGATTTATCGTTTTGAAGGTCAGGCTAGCGTATTTGACGCCAGGCAGGGTCCTTGTTATCGCTGCCTTTTCCCTGAACCTCCTCCTCCGGGGCTGGTTCCTTCTTGTGCTGATGCGGGCGTCCTGGGCATCCTTCCGGGCACCATTGGCACGATCCAGGCAACCGAAGCGCTTAAGTTATTGCTCGGGATCGGATCTTCACTTTCCGGGCGGCTTATTCTCTACAATGCCCTGGATATGTCCTTCGATTATGTCAAACTGAAAAAGAACCCTGCTTGTCTGGTCTGCGGATCACATCCCCAGATCACCGAATTGGTGGATTATTTCGAATTTTGCGGTGTCCCGGGTTTGGATCATGTTGAAGGTCCACTGGATGCGAATTGGGAAATCTCCCCCATTCAATTGGCTGAAAAACTTAAGCGCGGCGATAAAGTCCGGTTGGTGGATGTGCGCGAGCCTCATGAATTGGCGATCTCGCACATTGAAGGCGCGGAAAACTTACCCCTTGGGTCGTTGGCGGCTCATTTGGGCGAACTTGATTCATCTCAGGAGATCGTTCTTTTCTGTAAATCCGGGACGCGTTCAGCCCGCGCCTTGGAACTCCTGATGAGTGCAGGATTTCGAAAAATCAAAAATTTGGAAGGGGGAATAAATGCTTGGGCAAGTGTAGTGGATGAGAGTATGCCGATCTATTAGTGGAGGAGCGAGGCAAAAGGTATTCCCGCTGTTTTCTTACTGGCAAGGTTCGACCAAACACAGTCAGGCTCCCCATGCAGGGAGCTTTCGTTAATTTTCAGCCTCTTTGCGAATGGTAATAGTTTTATATATCCTTGTTCCTGATTCTAATCTTTGCCCGCACCACCGATGTATAATGCACAAATCTAATCCGAATTTGGAGTCCGCATGACAGAAAAGAAAACCATCCTGGCTGTTTTAGCCCACCCGGACGATGAATCTTTCGGTATGGGAGGCACTTTGGCGTTGTACGCCTCGCGTGGTGTGGAAGTACATCTGGTTTGCGCCACTCGGGGTGAGGTTGGAGAGGTTTCCCCTGATTTACTAAAAGGATTCGAGTCCATCGCCGAATTGCGTGAATCAGAATTGCGTTGCGCTGCCGGGATCTTGGGCCTCACTACAGTCCACTTCCTGGATTACCGTGATTCGGGTATGCCTGGGTCGCCTGATAATTCCCATCCTCGAGCTCTGGCAGCTCAACCGTTGGACGAAGTGGCCGCAAATGTGATCTGCTATATCCGCACCTTCAAGCCCCAGGTTGTCCTTACTTTCGATCCGATTGGCGGCTACCGCCATCCCGATCACATTGCCATCCAGAGAGCCACGGTTCGCGCTTTTGAACAGGCTGGAAACCCGGATTTCGCCCCCGATTCCCTGCCCGTATTTGTTCCGGATCGGTTGTTCTTCCATAAAATGCCGAATGGCCTCCTGAAATTCGCGGTCAAGGTCCTGCCCTTGGTGGGCAAGGACCCGCATAAATTTGGCTCCAATAGGGATATTGACTTGGTTCCCATTGCAGAAGTGGATTTCCCCACTCATGCCCGCATTGATATTGGATCCGTGTTGCGGATAAAAGAACGGGCTGGAGCTTGCCATGCCAGCCAGGGGGGAGGACGCATGGGTGGTGGCGTCGTTACTCTCCTTATGCGTCTTTTTAGCGGCACGGAATATTTTATGCAGGCATTCCCCCCGGCTGCTCCTGGGGAAAAGATGGTCCAGGATTTATTTGCGAAAAAAATATAATCAGACTGGTCTATCCCGGAATATAATACCCATAGACAATAAAAAAAAGGAAGCTATTCCCTACTTGGTGACTTGGCCATGAAGGCATTTTGGATTTTTTTTTATAAACTTCCCTGGGGAAGCTGGTGACTGGTTTTGTCGTAAATACTTCCACTGGTTTATTTTCTGGATTCGGGAGATGATACTTTATACATATGAAAAAGACCGGGAATTCACCGAGCTTCCCTACTCTCTTGCCAGTAAATAGATAATGATATAATCGTCACGCATGAAGTCTCTTTTTGTATATAAGCGGTGTGCGTTCTATACCTCCCCGCATTTTCGGGGGAGTGATGTTCGTACCCCGGCTTATTGAGCTTACAGAGCCGCGACCTGGCTTCTACCGATTGATTGCGCGCGCATCACATCAGCACGCCACGTCCGGCTCTGTAAAGCAATTTTATTCACCCCTTAAAAATCATACATGCGCTAAGCAAGTAGCTTCGATCTTCGCAAAGACGATTCCAATTTATACTATTGCCAATAAGTTATAAAAATCAACCCCGGCTTTCTCAGCCGGTATTTTTCTTCTCTTGACAGAACGGCATTTCGGGTTATACTATAGAAATAGAATAAATGTTCTAAATAATCGTTAACCACCCACAGAAAGGAGTGTCTAATGTCAAAACGAAATATCGTCCACATTGAAATTCCCACTGCTGACCAGGCTGTATCAGCCAGGTTTTATCATGACCTGTTTGGCTGGAAGACGACCCGCGACGAAAAGATGAATTACACCTTGTGGGAACCTTCTGAAGGACCGGGTGGAGGTTTTGCTCCCCTGGGTGTGCAGGAAGGGGGCGACCAGGTTAAACCCGGTGAGATTCTCATCCACGTGGATAGTGAAGATATCGAAGCTGATCTGAAACACGTGGTTGCCCTTGGGGGGAAAATCGTCCGTCATAAAAGCGAGATTCCCGGTATCGGCTGGTGGGGGGTTTTTAAGGACCCAACTGGGAATCAAATTGCGTCTATATACCAGCAAGGACCCGGATTATAATAAATAGCAATAGGGCAATTGCCAGGGTCAGGATCTTGCTGGCATGTCGGAAATATTTTAATTCGATTGGGACGGACCATCAGGTCCGTCCCTACACTTTTGGAATGGTAATTGGGGGAATGAGATTGAGCGCCAGGATTTTTGTGTTCTTGCCGTCCGTTTTCATGATAGATACCGAGCCGGTGCTGGATGACAATCGTTGGAAGTTATCCAGTGGCAGCCCGATATAATGGGCGACTGCGAGTTTTATTGGGTCGGCATGAAAGAACACGGCGATCAGTTCGTCAGGTTGGGATTTTACGATGGCATCCAGGCTGGCAGTGATGCGTTTTTGAACTTGCACGAAACTCTCACCGCCGGGAAATTGAAATTGTGAAGGGGTTTCTTGGATTACTTTCCAAAACCTGGTACGACGAAGTACTTTCCAGAATCGCCCTTCCCACTCTCCCACATCCGCATCGATTAATCCGGAACGGATTTTTATTTTGATCCCAAGGGATTTTGCCAGTGGTTCAGCCGTCTCGATCGCCCGCTCTAGCGGGCTGGCGTAAATGGCCTTTATGGGTATGTGGCTCAAAGACCGGCAGAGTTCTTCAGCCTGTTCGCGACCATGCTTGTTTAGATGGATTCCGGGAGTATGTCCAGGAAGTCTGTTCTTGGCGAGATAATCGTTGTCGCCGTGGCGTATCAGGAGCAGGGTTGACATCAGGGATCCTTTTGGGAGGGATGCTACGATTGTAATCGATGCCGGACCCTGTGAAAACAGCCCTGTGTCTATCGGGGACCCAGGATTTCCCACCGACGGAAAAACTTGCTTCATCGTCTAATTTGCGCTATACTAGATAAATATTATCCAAATATAATATGGAGGTTTACCATGAAATGGGTTCTCAATATTCTCGGAGTGCTCCTGTTCCTGATGGGCACCCTATGGATTTTGCAGGGAACTGGGATTTATGCGGTGGGAATGATGGCTAATCAAATCAAGTACGCATATGTCGGTATCGTGGTCGATCTCGTTGCCATCGGATTGATTATTATCGCCAACCGGCGTCGAAAAAACCTTCCCCCTTCCTCGAGCACTTAAACCGGTTTATTCAGCTTTTCCTGCATAAGTGTTGCGGCTTTTCTTCCGATCTCCACCGCAAAATTTGTTCCCCGATCCCACGGATATACCTGGCTCATCGAGGCAAAATATATTCCATCCATTGGCGTTTCAATGGATGGAATATTCTTTGAATGATTGACCAGTGGAACCGGCTGGGCGTAGGTGGTTCGAAAAAGCCACGATTTGCGCACCCAGGAGCGATTAAATTGGGGGTTGAACTTTTTCAGCGCGGGCAGGAATCTGTCCAGCATCTCATCCTGGCTAAGATGAAAATATTCGTGATTTGGTTCAAGATAATCACCCATATATATGATATGGTCGCCGCCAAAGTGATCTTTCCCCACGAAATTGGTGTGTTCCACTAACGCAAGGAATGGATACCCCGCTGATTTTGGCAGGTTGTACCAATAGTAGCCTTCCTTCGACAACTGGTGATCGAGTGCCAGGGTCATCACTACCGCTCCCATGGATTTCATGCTTTTTAACCCTTGCAAATATGACTCTGGTAATGATGGTACCAGCCGGGACATTGCTTCCGGGGAAAGGGTTACCAGAACCTTATCGAAAGGTTCAGCCTTATCGCTGTGGACATTAATCGTTATCGATCCTGCCGCCTTTTCGATAAGTTTGATGGACGTTTGCAGGCGGATCTCAACTCCCTTTTCCCTTAACTTGTTTGCAAACAGATCGGCAAAGTTCTGGAATCCGCCTTCGAATGTCCCAAGGCGCGTCGTACGTGCCTTGAGACGGGCCCACATCCATGCCATGTTTACCTGCTTGTAATAACGCTCTCCAAATTTACCGATCACCAATGGTTCCCACATCATCTTGTAAACTTTCTCTCCCGCCCATTTTCGCAGCCACTCGTCCACGGTATATTTTTCCAATGCTTTCCAGTTGTTTGTAAGGCGTAGGAAAACCCCCACCAATCCAAACCGGATTTTATTGATTCCATATCCCAGCCCGGGGAAGAGCAGGGCTTTAACAATGGAATCGAATGGGTAGAATTTCCCTTTATGGAACATGACCGTTAACGGGCGCGGGAATATCACTTTATCTTCCCAGCCCAACTCTTTGATCAACCCGAGCATGTGCTTGTCGCTTGCGAACCAGTGGTGGTAATATTTTTCAACCCACCAGTCCCATCCTGGCTCTTTAAACCCGCCTGCCAGCCCCCCAACCGAATCTCCAGCCTCGAAAATGATTACTTTATGACCGGCCTTGATTAGGTCGTATGCCGCTGACATGCCGGAAAACCCTGCCCCTATGATCGCGATCTTCATAAATTGCTCCTGCTGCTAAAATTTCCTTGACGGCAGTTGAGATTCCAGTTTGGTTGGAATTTAGTCAAGACCGGTTGGCGTTTCGGTTGCTTTTGTTTCTGCCCTCAATGAATCGCTCCACCTGATTCCCTCGCGTGCCATGTAGTACACCCCCAGGATGGTGACTGGCAGCCAAAGTGCCACATGTAACACAAGCGTATATCCCGTAGCGACGGATTGCTCGATCCCATTCGCAGTCAACACTGCAATTCCCGTTGCGTCAAAAGTCCCAATATACCCGGGTGCGGAGGGGATGGTCGTCGCCAGGTTAACGATGCCGTTCATCAGCATCAGGACAAAAAAACTTACGCTGAACGCGAATGCATGCATCACAAACCAGTATTTTATAGTCTCGAAAAGCCAGATCAGGACCGAAGTCAGGAAGATCATCAGGACATGAAACGGGGAACGCAGGCTGGCTAGTCCCTCCAGGAACTTGAGCATGATTCCCGACGTTTGCTCCCGGATGCGTTTTGGCAGGACCCGTTCTATGAACCATTGTCCAATTTTCGCTGTGAATTTTGGAAACATCGCCGCCAGGAGGAAAACAACCAGGGCTGCCGCAAAAATACCCACCCCCCATATAGACAATGTCTGAATGTCGCCGACAAACCCTGAATTGGAAGTTGCCAGTTTTGCCAGCTGGGGTAGGTTCACGAACACGAACGCCAGCATAACCACCCCGTCAAAAATGCGCTCGACGATGATGGTTGCCAGGGAAGCCGAGACCGGTACACCTTCTTTCCGCTTGAGGATGACCGCTCGAAGTACCTCCCCAGCCCGTGCAGGGTAAATATTATTGCCCATATATCCAATACAGGTCACCGGGAATATTATCCTGGTTGGGATCTTCTTAATCGGACCCAGGAGGTAATGCCAGCGCCATGCTCTCACCCACAACCCGACAAAATACACTCCCACACCCGGCAATATCCACCAATAATTTGCTGTCTGGAGCGCTTTCCAGAAATCTCCCAATTTTAGTCCCCGTAATGCAAAATAAAGGAATACCGCGCTGATTAAGACCCCGACCCAGAATTGCCACTTTTTCATATGAATGATTTTACCATGGGGGCAAAAACACATTTGGGGAATTGATCTCTAGCCCACTGGGACCTGGTCTGATTGGGCTTGAACGAATATGCAAAAACACCGCATTTCTTCGACTTTCTTATTAACTGTTTCATGCTAGAATTAATCGGTGCTGGATGGGATTTTTTTTCAAACTTTCTGGTAATCTTGGTTTATTGGGTGTGTTTTTCAGATGCCCTAAAGAAACTTGAAGACTCCCTCACCTCGGGCACCAGGGTTTTTGTGCACAAGTGTAGTAAAGGAATTGGAACGAATGCCGGTTGATATTTCGGAACGGGTCAAATTTCTTACCCAAATGCACCTCTTTTCTGGTTTGGACGAGTCACAGGTCCAGGCGGTTGCAGAATTGTTGACGGAAGAGACTATTCCCGCCGGGAAAGAGATTGTTATCCAGGGGAAGGAAGACGATCACCTGTATTTGATTTGGAGTGGCAGGGTGACCGTTTCACAAGCGAATAAACCCCAGCCATTGGCAACTTTTGTCACCGGGGATCATTTTGGGGAAGAATTCATGCTCGTTCATCACCAGGTTTGGTCGGCATCAGTAACAGCCACCGAGCAGACGATTCTGCTGGTGCTCACTCGCCAACAATTCCAACAACTGGAAAAAACAGCTCCCATTCTTAAGCCAAATTTTACGGTATCCTATAATACCCATCGCCTGCAAAAGCACCTCCATTTCAAGTGGCTCCAGGAGAACGAGAGTATTTATTTCCTGGCACGCAAAAATTCCTTTCTATTGGTTGAGTCATTGTCCGGACCGGTATTGCTCGAAATGGCCGCACTGATTGGGATGTTCGCAACCTGGTACTATTCCCTATGGGTTCCTGCATTGAGCGCACTATGGTATGCAGCCCTTCTTCTGGGGATCTGCGCGGTTGGTTGGGGGATATGGAATGCCATTGATTGGGGCAATGACTACTATATCGTTACTGATCGTCGGATCGTTTGGGTGGAAAAAGTGGTGGGAATATACGAAAGCCGCCAGGAGGCGCCGCTTTCAGCAGTCTTGCGCGTTAATGTTGAAACGGACCTCTACGGGCGCTGGCTAGATTATGGGGATCTCATCATTTCAACGATAGTGGGAAGTACCCTGAAATTGAGGAATGTTGATCACCCCTACCAAGCTGCTGCTTTGATCGACCAATACTGGAAACGCTCCAAGGAATCCTCCCGCAGGATGGAACAGGAAGAGATTCAAAACGCTTTACGGGCTCGCCTCCTTGGGGTTCAGCCCAAACCGCCTGAGATGAAGGGTGTCGTAGCAAAACCTGCCGAGAAAATTAACCCGTACGAAGCGCAACGCGGGATTATCAACCTTTTCCGCTTGCGTTTTGAACACTTGACCACGGTCACCTACCGCAAGCATGTCTTCGTTTTAATCGAACAGACTTGGAAACCCGGCTTGGTCATGCTCTTCCTGCTTGGAATCCTGGGATTTGAAATATTCAGCCCGTCTGCCACTTTCCCCAAATTATTTAATGCGGATGGAGGCTTATTATCCCTGCTTTGGGCGTTCCTGTTTGTTGCCTCAATTCTCTGGGGGATCTATGAGTACATTGATTGGAGCAATGACATTTTCCAGGTCACTCCAGATCAGATTCTCGATATTGATAAGACCCCCCTTGGGCAGGTTTCCAGCGACATGGCTTCCTTGGATAATATCTTGTCCATCGAATACAAGCGTGTCGGTATCCTGGAATTGCTCTTCAACTATGGTTCGGTCTTTATCACCATCGGTGGTGGCAGGCAAATGACTTTCAATAATGTGTTTAACCCTTCTGCAGTCCAGGATGACATTGAGCGCCGCCGGTTGGAAAAGATCACAAAAAAAGAGCAGGATTCTATAAAAGCCGAACGTGAGCGTAACGCTGATTGGTTTGCAGCTTATTACCAAAATGAGCAGCAGCTCCGCCAGGAGCAGGGGGAAATGGGTGTGACCAAACCAGATGACAGCCTGACGAAGAATGAAGTAAAATAGGCAGTCCATCCCATCCCATTCCATTTATTGGTGATCTATGCCGCTCCGAAAAATTGTCACTCTTCCCGACCCTATCCTGCGCCGCAAAGCGCTCACGATTACCCGCTTTGACACTGAATTGCAATCCTTGATAAAAGATATGATCGACACCATGCGCGCAGCCCCAGGCGTTGGGTTGGCTGCCCCGCAGGTCGGCATCCCGGACCGTCTTATCGTGGTGGAATATCCTGAGAACGATGAGCAGGAAGATGCCCCTAAAAAGCTCTATGTAGTGGTCAACCCTGAAATAAAAGAGATTTCCACTGAGACCGAACTGGGAATCGAAGGCTGTCTGTCCATCCCAAACCTCCACGGGGAAGTGGAACGGGCTTTGTCGGTGACGGTTAAGGGTCAAACCCGCCGCGGTCAGCCGTTTAAGATTAAAGCCAATGGTTGGTTGGCGCGCATCTTCCAGCATGAGATCGATCACGTGAACGGCGTGGTTTTCACCGACCGCGCCTCCAAGGTCTGGAGACCTGCACCTGAAGAACCGGTTTTGGATAATGTATAACTCCCAGCTTGCGTTTCTACCCGGGTGACAGCCATTCGATTTATTAACAAATGCACCTCACTCATCTCTCTCTGACGAATTTCCGAAGTTTCACCCGCCTGGATATGGACATTCCCCGGCGGGTTGTTTTGCTAACCGGCAGTAACGCCCAGGGGAAGACCAGTGTTCTTGAAGCTGTTTATTTTCTTGCAGCCTTCACCTCCTTCCAAACCCACGCTGACCGGCAGTTGGTGAACTTCCTCGAAGCTAAAAAAGACCTGGCTGTGGGTCGCCTCGTTGCAGACTACACCCGGGGCAACACAAAGCACAGGCTGGAGGTTCGACTGATTCTCGAAGGGGTGGGAGTCACAGGGCAGCGCCTGCGTAAGGAGATCCTCCTCGACGGAGTAAAGCGTCCGCTATCCGAAGTAATTGGTCATTTTAATGCTGTCATTTTCGTCCCTCAAATGGTGCAGATCCTCGAAGGTGGCCCAGAAGAACGCAGGCGTTATATAAACCTTGCCCTGGCACAAACCGTCCCGGGTTATGCCCATCTCCTCAGCGAGTACGGGCAGGCGCTGACACAACGCAACGCCCTCCTTAAATTGTTGGCAGAGCGTGGAGGCGATCAGGCTCAATTGGATTTTTGGGATGAGACCCTCACCCGCACCGGTGCCTCAATCATATTGCGGCGCATTGAAGCGGTCCATGAGATCGAGAAATTAGCCTCCCGGATTCATCACCACTTGACTCATGGAGCTGAAGTATTGCGCATCCATTATCATCCCGCATACGATCCCCTGCCCACTCCTGGCGGGCAGATTGCCATGCCGCTCAAGACCACCGTGCATCGTAATGGCTTTAGCGAAGACGATATCCGGGTTGGGTTCTCCGCCGCGCTGAAAGATAACCGCCCCGAGGAGATCCGTCGCGGCGTCACGATCCTTGGCCCGCACCGGGACGAGCTGCGCTTTCTCACCAACGGGGTTGACCTTTCTGATTTTGGTTCACGTGGTCAGGTGCGCACCACGTTGCTGGCTCTCAAGCTGGCTGAGATAGAATGGATGAAAGCCCGCACGGGGCAGTGGCCGGTTCTTTTATTGGATGAAGTCTTGGCAGAGTTGGATGCGATTCGTCGCCTCGATTTGCTTGCTTACCTGGATAAGATCGAGCAGGCCATCCTGACTACAACGGATTTAAAACTCTTCTCCCCTGAATTCATCCAAAATGTTGAAAGATGGGAAGTGACCTCCGGGACGGTTACGGTCCGGGAAGAGGAAAAGAATGAATAATATGTCGGTAAAACATGCTCAGGACGTGAAAGCTCAGCTTGTCAAGACAGGCAAAAAGACCTCCATCCGGGTCCTGATTTCTTCTAAGGAAGGATCGAATTTTGCCATGCGCCGCTTTGTCATGCAGCCCGGTGGCAATATTACTGAACATGCCAACACCGTCGAGCACGAGCAGTACGTTCTGAAGGGACGCGCAACGATTGGTATTGATGGTGAAGCCTTTAAGGTTCATGCAGGCGATGTGGTCTTTATCCCGGAAAGACCCCCGCATTGGGACCAGAACGTGGGTCAGGAGGACTTCGAGTTCCTGTCCATTATCCCCAATAAACCTGTTGAGATCAGGCTCATCACGGAGGAGTCTTAGCTTGGATTTCGATTGCGTCGTAATTGGTTCTGGCGCAGGGGGATTGACCGCCGCGCTTGCCCTGGCACAGGCAGGCAAAAAGGTGTTGGTCCTCGAGCAGCACGACCGTCCGGGTGGCTGGACTCATTCGTTCACATTGGAAGGCTATCGTTTCAGCCCCGGCGTCCATTATATTGGTGACCTGCGCGAGGGAGGTGGGCTGCGTCACATTTACGACGGTCTTGGGGTTTCACAGGACCTTACTTTTTGTGAGCTCAATCCGGATGGGTACGACCATATCATACTTGGTGATCGACGGGTGGATTTTCCCAAGGGCAAAGAGAATTTGATCGCCAGGTTGAAAAGTCATTTCCCAGGGGAAGCTAGGGGGATCGACGGCTATTTTTCTGACCTGGTGAACATGATTGAGTCGCTTTCGCGTATCGGTGATCTAAATCATCCAATAAAATCTGCCACCAGTGCGCCGACCATCCTCAAGTGGATGCGCGCCACGGGTGCCGACCTCATCAACGCTCATGTCACCGATCCCGTTCTCAGGGGTGTACTCGCCGGTCAGTCGGGCGACCATGGATTGCCGCCCTCCCGGGTCTCGGCGTTCATGCACGCAGGGATCACCAATCACTATCTTGATGGTGGCTATTATCCTCTTGGTGGGTCTTTCTCAATTCCCCGTGCGTTTGTCAAAGCGTTGAATCGTGCCGGGGGGGAGATCAGGCTGAATTGCCGTGTGAAGCGCATCCTGCTTGAAGGAAAAAAAGTGTTGGGAGTCGAATTGGACACCGGCGAGCAGATCCGCGCAGGTGTAGTGATCTCGAATGCCGATCCCGGGGTGACCTTTGGTAAATTAATTGGATCGGAAAACCTTCCATCCCGCCTCAGGAAAAAATTTGATTCGATCCAGTACTCCACCTCTTGTCTCAGCCTGTTCTTCGCCACCGATATGGACCTTCGCGCCGCGGGGCTCGACTCGGGTAATTTCTGGTTCTACGAACACGCCGATGTGGACAAGATCTACTCGGATGGTCTCACCGATGCCATGTTGCAGCACGAAACTCCACCCGGATTGTTCCTCACCGTAACGACTCTGAAGGACCCCTCCAAGATCCATTCCGGGCATCATACCTGCGAGGCATTTGCCTTCGTGGGCTACCAGGCTTTCGAAAATTGGGCTAACACACAATACGGCGACCGTCCCTCCGCCTATCATGCAATGAAGGAAGACCTTGCCTGGCGTATGGTAAAAGGGTTGGAGAAGCATGTTCCGGGGTTGAGCAAACACATCGTGTTTTCAAGTCTCGGTACCCCGCTGACGAACGAGCATTACCTCAATGCCACCCGTGGTAATCTTTATGGGATCGAGAAAAGCCCTGCGCAGGTGGGACCATGGGCTTTCCAGCCACGCACCGGGTTCGACGGCTTGTATCTTTGCGGTGCAAGTACGCTAAGTCATGGAGTGTCGGGTGTCACAGCTTCCGGGATCGATGCGGCAAAGGCTGTCCTTAATTGCCGATCTGATGAGATTCTCACCCGAAATGATCCAGGGCCTCGTTTCCTGCCGTCGGAAGATATTACTCAATGGCCTGAGGACTTACGGAAAAAGATCGAGCACGGAGACGTTGCCAGGGAGGAAGAAGAAAGGGTGTTTAAGTAAAAATTCCGGTAGAGGATCACGGAATTTTTTATTGCCAGCTTGTTGAATGCTTGCTGGGAGTTACAGAGGTTTCTTTGCGGGGATTCCCGGCTTCCGCGGGTATTGTGAGGGGGTTGCTGCCACCTTATCCACCACTACCAGGAATCGTTCATCCGCCACACCCGGCAGGGTCACCTGCAGGAGTTGCCTCGTGCATCCACCCAGGATCTTAAGCGCCGATTCTGCCTTGTTGGTCTCCGCGGGCGCGCTTTGTCCTTTTTGGGCAAGCATGGCGCCACCAACGTGCACCAGGGGAAGCAGGTATTCTGACAGCACCGGCAGGGTTGCCACCGAGCGTGCCACTGCCCAATCATAAGTTTCACGGTGTGCTGGCATTTGCCCCACCTCTTCGGCGCGTGAGGTCATCACTTCTGTGGACTCCAGGTCAAGGGTTTCCACCATATGCCGGCAGAAATTTGCCTTCTTACCCACCAATTCGACCAGGGTCAGTCGCATGGACGGGTATAGGATTTTCAATGCGATCCCGGGAAATCCCGCGCCTGTGCCGATATCGATAAGTTGTCTCGGGGGGTTCTCCTTCCAAGCCATCACGCAAGAAAAGGAATCCAGGAAGTGCTTGGTGCGGATTCCTTCAACGTCCCGGATTGAGGTCAGGTTGATCTTCTCGTTCCATGCCAGCAGTTCGCGCTCGAATGTAATCAGCGCAATCACCTGTCGCCCGCTCAGGTGTATTCCAAATAACTGGCGCGCCTCGTGGACGAGTTTTTCCATGCGCAAAATTATACCCCTCTCCAATTTGGAGAGGGGTATTGTATTGCCTAAGGATTGTTTATTGCTTTGCAGTTTGGGCCTTTTTCCGCCTCTGCCGCCTTACCAGGGCGATGACACCCCAGATCACAAGGGCGAGGGGTCCAAATATGGTGATCAGGATCGGTAGCACCAGCAGGAACAGGTTGATCAAGAAGTTGACAAATCCCTGCCAGAATTTAATTAATGTTTGAATGGCATCCCGGGCTACACCCTCTGGTTTCCACCCGCCAATTTCCAGCGGTTTGATGGTTTCCTCTGCGATCAGGCTCACATTAATCAGGGAGTAGGAAGATGCCTGCTCGTAATATTGCATCTGGCCCTTGATCGAACTCGATCTGCCCGCGCACGGATATGATTTGGTTGTACACATCCAGTACGTCTTGTGTCTTGGAGGTGGTGCTGCTGTTGGGGTTATTCTTTGCTTCATCCATGATTGCCTGCAGGTCAGCTTCCGCCAGTTCCAGGTTGGTAAGCTGGCTTTGCAGGTCCACGTAGGATGAGGTTACATCCTGTCCGGAACGAGTTTCATTGCGAACTTCCACTGCATCAGCCTTGATCTGGGTCAATGCATTTTCCAGTTTATCCGCAGGTACCCGGATGGAGATGCTGCCTGCAGGAACGGATTCCCCGTTTTGAGTTGTGGTCTGGTACATATTCATCGAGATCACAAATCCACCCATGGATGTCGCCAATTGGTTGATTGCATCCATTTTGGCTTGCGGGTCTGCGATGACGATCGTCAGGTCAGCATTCATGATTACCAGCCGGTTCTGCAAGGCAGCGCTGCTGGGATTCAAATTTGGAATCCCTTTGCCCGCATCCGAATACCCTTCAGCAGCCATGGTAGGCGCTGGGGCAAAATTGTCAGACGGCCCCCCGCCAACTCCAGGAGCTACTGCAGATGGCGTGCTGAGGGCTCGCGTCCCACAGGCTGCCAATATCAGGGTCAGGGCGATAAAAATGATGACGACTCTCTTTTTCATGGCGGTCTCCTCTTTTGATTAGCTGGACGGTTTATTTGCTTCATAGACGCCTGATTGGCAGGAATTGTTCCACGAATAAAAAAACACCAGGATCGTTTTCCACTGGTGTCTTTCTAATTCTAATTACCACCCCCCGGCCAGGCGTTCGGCATGTCGGGGAGGCAGCCCCGCATCCAGGATCATCTTTTGTACCGCTGGAATATCATATTCCACCCGCCGCGGCTCCCAGGTATGCGCTTCCGGGTCAAAGATCGCAAATGCTGCCCGCGGGTCCCGGTCGCGTGGTTGCCCCACCGAGCCGGGGTTCAGGATCGCGCGTTCTTTCAATTCATACACCTCATTTGGACGTGGTACCACGATCGAAACGTCATCTGCCTTGGCGTGGTATTGGAACACCGCCTGGAAATGCGAATGTCCAACGAAGCACCACGATGTATCGAAGGAAGCTAAATTGATGCGCGCCACTAAGGTGTTCATTACGTATTCCCAGATTGGATCACGCGGGCTGCCGTGCGCCAGCGAAACTTCCCCGTGCACCACCAGCTCATCCGGCAGGGAGGTTAAGAAACTCCTGCTTTTCTCCGAGAACACCTTTCGCTGCCAGAGCAGTGCTTTCCGCGCATCGGTATTGAAGGTCTCTAATGCCATGTTGCCTATGGCAGCATAGTCATGATTCCCCATGATGCAGGTCAATTTGGGCAGTGCGCTGATTCGATCGATGCACTCGTTGGGTTGTGGGCCGTAACCGGCTACGTCACCCAGGCATATGGTTTCATCCACTTGCCCGGCATCTTTCAGCACGGCTTCCAAGGCGATGGCATTCGCGTGGACATCTGATATCACCAGAACTTTCGTCATCAATTCTCCAGGAGTTCCCCTAAATGTGTAATGATGGTCTCTGCCACGTCGGTCTTGCTCATCAATGGCAGAGCGATTGCTTTTGCGTTCGGGAACAGGAGCGTGACTCGATTGGTGTCTACGCTGAATCCTGCATCGGGAGCGGAAATGTCGTTGGCAGCCAGCATGTCCAACTTTTTTGATTCTAACTTTCGGGAAGCATTTTCGAGCAGGTCCCGGCTTTCAGCCGCAAACCCGATCATGACTTGTGGCTTTCTGGATCCAAGTGCGGCGGCACCTGTTAGGATATCGGGGGTCGCCTCCAGCTCGATCTGCGGGATACCATCCCGTTTCTTGAGTTTATCGTTCGCTTGAACTTTTGGGCGGAAATCCGCCACCGCGGCCGCCATGATCAGTGCATCTGCTCCGGCCGATTCGATCATCACGCAATCTGACATTTCCTTGGCAGACCGTACCTGGATGACTTTTGCACCCACTGGAGGGAACAGGTTTGTTGGTGCTGTGATAAGTACCACGCTCCCGCCTGCATCCAGGGCGGCTTGCGCAATGGCATACCCTTGTTTCCCGGAGGATTTGTTCGTCAGCATTCGCACTGGGTCCAGGGGTTCTTGTGTCCCCCCCGCGCTAACCACGATCTTTTTTCCTGCCAACTTCCCACGCATCCCTAAGGTAAGCCGGATGTGCCCGAAAATTTCCGTTGGTTCCACCATCCGCCCTCTTCCGGTTAGCCCGGAGGCCATATGGCCCTCGTCCGGTCCGGCAAAGTGGACCCCTCTTTCGCACAGGATTTTAATATTGTCCTGGGTGACCGGGTGCTCGAACATTCCTGCATCCATCGCAGGCGCGATCAGGATCGACGACCTCATCGCAAGGGCGGTGATCGTTAACAGGTTGTCAGCCAGGCCGTGAGCCAGCTTGGCAATCGTGTTTGCAGTGCCGGGCGCGATAACTAGCAGGTCCGCACTCTGACCTAATCCCACATGCAGAACGTGGGCTTCTCCTCCCCACAGATCAGAATCGGTGAATGCCTTCCGCCCCGTGACAGACTGAAATGTGAGCGCGGTGACAAATTTCTCTGCAGCGGGAGTCAGGATGACGTCCACCTGCGCTCCAGCCTGGGTTAATTTTGAAGCCAGGTCTGCGCTCTTGTAGGCGGCGATTGAACCGGTAACGCCGAGGATGATATGTTTGGATGTGAAGATGGACATACCTAGGTATTATAATGCCAACCGGAGATGCAGGGGGGAAATGACGTTTCTGGGCAGGAGAGTCTTCTTCTCTTACTATTAAAAATGGACCTCGTGATTCACATTCTTCTCTCTTGCATAAATTATTTTTTTGCTCTCCTCCACTACTTTTTCTTCCGAATGCGTTCCGCCACTCGCTTCCACGCCAGGGTGGGTTGTTCGGGACGCATGGTCCGCTGTGCTTCCCTGCTCAGTGCCATCGCGATATCCTCGAAAATGACACCCACCGCTCCTTCGGGGTTGGATAGCACTGGCGGGTTGCCGATGTTCAACGCGTTGACGAGTTCGTCTGCTGCATATGGCAGGATCAGGTCAATTTTGGACTTTAGCATTCGTTCAATATCTTTTATGACCAGCCCTTGGCGCGGGAATGTCCAGTTCAATATGATGTAGATTTTCTTATGATCCTTGTAGTTCAAAGCCTCGAAGATTTCCATCGCCATGCTCGCCGCACGTAGGGAAGCGATCTCCGGTTGGGTGATCACCAGGATGATGTCGCTTTGATCCAGTGCATTTAATGACTTTTCGCTGAGATCGTGTGGCATATCCAAAACCACGTATGGAAAAGCTTTCCGCAGGACTTCAATGGTGGTTTTAACTTTTTCGGGGGTAAGCAGTTCGCTTTCTTCTGGACGTCGTGGAGATGCCAGGGTGCGTACCCGGCTCTCGTGCGGCAGCATCGCACTTAATACACCTTCTTCATCGATTACATCCAATGTGCAAACGTCAGCCCATGTATTCCGCAGTGACTGGTTGAGGAAAAGTGCAGTCTGGCCTGCAACAGAAACCATGTCCACCAGTGCGACTTTCATTTCCCATAATTGCGAAAGACCCGCTGCCAGGTTGACCGCGATTGTTGACACTCCTGACCCGCCTCGCAATGAAAAGACTGCGATGGTCCTTGCTGCCTCGCGCAGGGTTTGAGGTTGGATCGGGACACCAACTTGCGGCGCCAGTCCTTCAGACCGTCGTGTCATAACATTGATTCGGGCTACCAGCTCTGCTGTTTCGAAGGGCTTGCCCAGGTAGTCGTCTGCCCCCGCTTCGAATCCTTTGACCTTGTTTTCCACGCTGTCCAAAGCGGTCAGCATGATGATCGGGATTGCGGCTGTGCCAGGGTTACCCCGGATCTCGCGGCATACTGTAAATCCGTCCATATCCGGCATCATCACGTCCATTAAGATGATGTCTGGAACCATGAATTTTAATTGTTGAATTGCTTTCGCCCCATTTTCAACCGTGAATACCTCAAAACCCTGCTTTGTAAGCAGGACTTCTGTCATCTTGCGTAGCATTTCATCGTCATCTACGAGTAATACTTTTTTGGGCATCATTCACCTCCAGTTTACGCTGATACGAATAATCTTATTCTGCAAATGTCGCTATTTCCACGGGATTTCAAAGAAGTGACTGGGCATTGAATTGAAGGGATGTTTCCATTTAATTTTCTCATTGAAATAGTTCTTCCAATCCGCGCCAAATGTCATCTCTCCAGGAGGTATAGTTATGCCCTCCAGGATATTCGTGATATTTCACATGGAAATCCTTCTTACGCAATAATGCATTCATCTGCCGGTTGTTTTCTAGCAGGCTCTCGTACAGTCCGGTATTCATCCATATCTCGATCTCAGGCCGCGGGGCACAGAGGATCAGGTCAGATAAAATTGATTCATGTTCTATCGTACTGAACGTGCCGGATTGGCTCAATACTTTGCCAAAGACCTGCGGGCATCGCACTCCCGTATACATCGCCATCAATCCTCCCAGCGAAGCGCCTGCCACTCCCCACTTTCCCTTAACAGCAGGAGTTAGCCTGAGTTGCTCTTGAGCCAGTGGGATGACACATTCGTTAATAAATCCTAACGTAGATTCGGAGCAGTTGTATTCCAGGGAGCGTGCCTTCCCACCATTCTGGATCATCGCCATTGCAAAAGGGCGCACCCGTTTCGCAGCCACCAGGTTGTCTACGATTACATTTAGTCGGATTTGTTTTAAATAATCAGGTCCGTCATAGACCACTACCAATGGGACTGGTTTGGCGGCTGCCGGCTGATAAAAGGTTACGCTCCGTTTATTCCCCGAAATGGTTTCCCTGGTGGGGATCTGGAACTTCCTCACCATCCCCCTCGGCACGCCATTAATCGGTTGGGCAAGAGGACTTGGCCCTCCGCCCGGCATGTAGAAATAGTGGTTGAAAGAGTTTATCCCGTTCCAGACGCGCTTCTGGTTGAGCGGGTCGGGGACTCGGGCTCCCGTCTTGGGATTGAGGAATCCATATTCAAGGTACGCATCCTTTGCCAGGCGTATAGGCAGGCACCAAAATCCGGGGTTCAACCTTTGCATGGGCTGGGGATCTTCCTCCCAGTTGTGAATATCGTCAATATAGTGTGGCACGTTTTTCCCATGCCAGATGAACGTGGCGGTTTCACCCTCTATGACCGGGTTGCCTGTCAAATGGACTTTGGCTAGCAAAGAGGGAATGTGCAACTCAACGTTCCTGGTTTTTCTTTTGTTTTTGAAGCCACTTTTGGATATCGGTCCGGTGCTGTTTGTAATGCCAATTGGTGTTTGCGGCGATACCTGTCCAGAGCTTGTCCATGGGCCAGGTTTCGGGATGATCGGTCTGTAATTGCTCTTCGCTTAAACTTTCCGCAAGTGCAATGGAATCCCAGTATGAAAGCCTGAATTCTTCCAGCACATCTGCAAGTGCCAGCCCTTTTATTCTTTGATACGCTTCAGCATTCATTCGATCTACATCCCACGGTTCTGGAGCGTCAGGTTTTTCTCCTCTCAGCAAACTGCTTGTCCAGCGCATCATCCATCGTTCCCAGGTGGATATGTGAGCCAACGCGTCCTTGACGCTCCACTCACCATCCACCCCTGGAAGCAGCATTTGTGCATGGGTCAACCGTGCCAATGTTGCTTCGAGCAAGCCGTGTTCGCTGCGGATCTGTTCGAGAAGTTCCGCTTTGTTGAGATTTGGGATGTTATCGGTCATTTGCCATATGTTCCTGTTAATTCTACGCTCCCCAGGATGTGTCCATGCATCAATGTCTCCAATTCATTTCTGGACGCGTTTTCTTCTGGTCCAAGTAGGATGTCCAGCGCGGAAAGTCGAAAGAAATAGTGATGCGTTCCGGATGGCGGGCATGGGCCGCGGTAGGCCTGGCCTCCCCAGCTATTTATTCCAAACAGGACTTTTACATCGTCGATCCTCATCCCCGGGCGTGTTTGGGCGTCGATGGTTCGGATCACTCCCGGCAGGTTATAAACGATCCAATGTGTCCAGGTACCGCCCGGAGCGTCGGGGTCATCCATTATTAAAACGTACGATACTGTCCCTGCAGGTGGTTCTCCCCATGCCAGGGTAGGCGGGATATTGTCTCCGTTGCAGGTAAAATCTCGTGGAATGGGTCCGCCGTTCGTGAAGTCGGGACTGATCAGCACGAACCCTGCATCGGGAGGGGGCAATTCCACCGTGGCAGAAAAAACCTCGCTGCGGATTGGCCCTAAAAGAAAAAAGGTGACCACCAGTCCGAAGAATGTGATGCCGAGAGCTCCGGCGATGATTATGAAAATAATCTTTTTCATTATCTTCCCTGGGAGGCGGCAGCTGCCAATATTTTTTTCCCAAGCTCGGCTGGTTCGCTTCGTTCTATGACGAGGTTTTTGGCCTCGTGAAATTTCATAAAATCGCGCATACTGTTCGCTACGTCCTGTATCAGTTTTCCTCCCAATTTTACTCCGGGCTCCAGGTAAATTGACCGCAGGATCAAGGTACCTGATTTTCGTTCGAGTTTTGGATCGAAACGGCCCACCAATCGATCTTTATGCAGGATGGGCAGGCAGAAGTAGCCGTATTTCCGTTTTGCCGCCGGGAGATACGCCTCGAGGGACTTATGGAACCCCCACAACATTTCGTCACGCTTGGAAGCCCAAAACAAGTTATCGAATGGGCTCAGGAATGTCGTTCTCTCAGGCTTGAGCTCTCCGTCTGCAGCTCTCTCAAGGATTGGCAGGTTGTCCCGGTGAATCACCAGGTCGGCTGCCTGACCGTCTGCCAGCCTTCCCTTGATTGAAAGAAGGACTCCCTCTTTAACAAGTTTCTCAAATTGTGGTCGTGCCTTGGTGACCTTCATCCATGTATAATCCCCGGCCTGTCTGACGGTGCACACTCCCAGGGCTTTCGCACCTCGTTCTACCCAGAATCGGTCACACTCCTCCACGGTTGGCTCGCTCGTATCCACCCATTTGGGCAGCACGCGCTCACTTAGGTCGTAAACACGCTGAAATTTTTCCCTGCCTGCGATCATCAATTCACCACGGGAATAGAGGTATTCGAGAGCTACTTTGGCTGGTCGCCAGTTCCACCATGTTCCTCCCCTGTGCCCGTCTGACTCGAAATTGCTTACCTTGATTGCCCCCTCTTTCCGAATTCGTTCCAGTACCAGTGGAACGAATTCCTTTTGTACCAGTTCGTTCAACCACCGGTTATGCCCGCTGGTAGGTTCCTCGCGCAGGTTTCGCTGGCGCGGCATTTGGTAACGGTATTCGTTCAAAGGGATGATGGATGCTGCGTGTTCCCATCCCTCGAACAAACGGCGATCCTCGCCGAAGACCAATTTGTCCAAATCATCGGGAATATAGGTCCCCATCCTGCTCCAGGGAATAAGATAATGGCTGCGGCGTACCATGTGGAGTGTGTCGATTTGCACGCACCCGCTTTGATCGACAATCTGGAAAATTGAATCGATGTCGGTTGCCGGCTCGCTTCCGTTGGCGTGATGAAGGTTTTGTGCGGCGAGAGCTACTGCGCGCAGCACTGAAACTGGATAGGTTGTCATTGTCCTCGAATGGAAATCCGCATCGGGTGCAGCTCTGCCGCCATGACGTTCTTCTTAACGCTTGGGTCGGCGAACATGAATGCATTAGCGCTTTGGTCGTTTTCAGCGCGCAGCACCACCAGTCCAAAAGTCTCATCTGTACAGGGACCTGCCAGTACAACCGTCCCACTTTCGGAGGCTTTTTTTAAATATTCATAATGCTCCTCCATGATGGCATTTTCATCCGGGGTGGGGGAGTCAAAGAAGCCGTGCCGGTAAGGGTGGATCAGGTATAGGTATTCGGGCATTTTTCGATCCTGGTAATTTTTGTGCTTTCACAAGCTGCTTTTCATCATTGCAGCTTTTCTCTGGGGTCAATCGCAGCACGGTCGATTATAGCCTCAATGTCTGCCAGTCGGTACCGGTTTGCTAAATTTCTGATTCTTTAAGATTATTTTCTCCTTACTTGCGTCCAGGAATGCTCCTTCATTCTCCCCTATTTCATATACTCCAATTCACCTGAAAAAAACCCTGCCGATTTGAACCAAATTAAGGTACTATTGCATAATCTATGGCTACTCAACCATCTATAAAAATTTCACGCGCCAAAAGTGGCCTTGGTACTGGTCGCATATTGCAAACCACGTTCAGCGTTGCCTTTTTATTGGCGACCCTTTTTACAGGTTTTTCTCCAAAAATGTTTGAAGGGAATCTTGGGGCGATGATATCCGGGATGCTCACCCCTCAACCCGTCGGTGGCGATGCGCTCCCAACCACGCAGCAAAATATTCGCATAGGTATTGTTTCTGGTCATTGGGGAAATGGCGATGACCCCGGCGCGGTGTGTTTGGATGGCACCAATGAATTGGATGTCAACCTGGCCATTACCTCCATTCTTCGGCAGCAACTCGAAGCGCGTGGTTACATGATTGATATGCTCCAGGAGTTCGACCCCCGCCTGGAAGGTTATCAGGCTGCCCTCATGCTCTCGATCCATAGCGATTCCTGCGATGTCTCAAATCCTCTGGCTACTGGTTTTAAAGTGGCTGCTTCCACCTATAGCCGGGATAAGAACCTTACCGACCGGTTAGCTGCCTGTCTCTACGATCGATATGGCAGGACTACCGGGCTTGCATATCGAGCCGGTAATATTACCCTCGATATGACCGATTATCATGCCTTCAGGGCGATCAATCCCTCTACCCCGGCTGCGATCCTGGAAACAGGTTTCCTTGGTCTTGACCGTACCCTCCTGGTGGATCACCCTGATGTTGTCGCCGATGGATTGGTGGCAGGCGTGCTCTGTTTTGTCAGGAGTGAAAGCGTCCAGCCAGTCCCAACCCCATGAACACAGACTTGGAGTCCGCTCAGCAAGCCCTATTTAATGCCCAGCAGGCCGTCCGCCAGGGTGACCGTCAGACCGCCCGTCGCTGCGCAGAGATTGCGGCTGCCCTCAACCCTGCCCTTGAAGAACCTTGGTTGATTCTGGCAGCAGTGGGTAGCCCTCATGCCAGCGTCGCTTATCTCGAACGGGCTCTCAAGATCAACCCTGACAGCGAACGTGCCCGCATGGGGATGCATTGGGCTGTGGACCGATTGCGCAGGGAGACATCCAGTTCAAAAAGCACACCTCCGCCTGTTAAACCCTCTGGCGGAGCACCATCCCGCCCAGGATCGATCCAAAAATCTGACACTCGCCCTTTGGTCGGGAAAAAAACCCCTCCCGCTGCCGAGGCCGATACCAGGCCTATGGTCACGAAGAGGCTCTCTCCGACGGTCGCTGCCAAATCCCCGGCTCCAACCCCGCCCCTGGTAAAATCCCTCTCTAGATCCCGCCTGTCATTCCTTGCTTTGGCGATCCTTGCAGTTTGTGCTGTCGCTGCCTGGGTATTTTGGCCCGGCAATGCTTCCCCGGTCCTTGCCTTCCTGCACGTTCCAAAATCGTTGTCTCCTGGCTTTGGACTCCCTGTCATTTTTGAGAAACCAACTTACACGCCTACTTTCACATCAACGTTTACTCCCACCGAGACTTTTACCCCCACTCCCACCTATACCTTAACTCCTACACCTACTGCCACCTTTACACCCACCGAGACATTTACTCCCACCCTCACACCGCCTCCCACCAATACTCCTCGCCCGCGACCCACGAACACCCCTCAAGTCGCTGATTTCAGCGGTCGTTGGATAGATGTGAACCTGTCCCAGCAAATGTTGTATGCCTACGAGGGGAATAACTTGGTGGCAAGTTTCCTGGTCTCCACTGGCGTGCCGGCATTCCCTACGGTCACCGGACAGTTTTATATTTGGATCAAGTTGGAATCTACTCTCATGGCGGGCGATGGTTATTACCTGCCAAATGTGCCCTATACCATGTATTTTTACAAAGGCTATGGCATCCATGGCACTTATTGGCATAATAATTTTGGGCATCCCATGAGTCACGGCTGTGTAAATATGTACACCCCTGATGCGGAATGGATGTTTAATTGGGCATCGGTGGGTACCTTGGTGAATGTCCACTATTAGGGCTGGGAATAAGAAAGGAAATGTTGCTTGGCGCAACCTCGGATAAGATCATTTCGATGACAAGTGGGTTTCTCTCAAGGCGTGATTTTCTAAAACTGAGCGGTGCAGCGCTGCTCAGTCTTTTTCTTTCTGAACTCCGCCCTTCGGTATCGCGTGCCGCCTCGCTTCCGATGCAGGGACGCGTCGTATATCGCAGTCTGATCGTTCGTAACGCGCCCGCTTTTTCCGGAAAACAGGTCGGATCTGTTTTGCGCGACAGCCTCCTTGAAATCATGGGACATGAATTTGGGGGCGCGGATGGCGATTACAACCGTCTCTGGTTCCATCTCGGGGATGACCGCTATGTATACTCTGGAGGTGTCCAGCCGGTTGCCACTTTGAAGAACCCCATCGCCTCGGAAATTCCATCCACGGGTGTTCTTGGTGAAATTACCGTCCCCTACGCCGATTCTGTTTGGGCGGTTAATCGCAGCCCCTCTCCTGGTCCTCGTCTTTACTACGGCACCACCCATTGGGTGGATGGGCTGATCACTGACCAGCGTGACGGAAGTCTTTGGTATAAGGCGTTCGATAATCTTTATAATTCTCATTACTTCACCCGCCCTGAAGGAATTCACATCATTTCCCCTGGAGAGATTTCCCCTTTGTTTGCCCAGGTTCCGGAGAAAGATAAACATATCGAAATCGTTCTGGACCGTCAGGTTCTTTTGGCATTTGAATGGGACGTGCTTGTCTATGCGGCTCGCGTGTCAACCGGGCAGAAGAATTTTGAGACTCCCACCGGGTGGTTCCACACATTTCATAAACGTCCCACTTACCATATGACTGGCGGCGCCGACGAATTTTCTGTTTTCGATTTACCGGGTGTCCCCTGGGATTCTTATATTACGGATGGTGGGGTTGCCATGCATGGCACTTACTGGCATAATGATTTTGGACACCCGCACAGTCATGGCTGTATAAACATGACTCCGCTGGATGCAAAATGGATTTATCGCTGGACCCAGCCGGCTGTCCCATCTGGAGAGCGCCTCGTCCTCCAACCCGGCGTCGGGACCCGTGTCCTGATATCGCAAAGTTAACAACTTCATTTTTCTTTGGAGATTAATTAATTATGCCGCGTCAACCGATTTTTGCCGGCCTCGTCGTCGATGAGGCAGATCGCCCCGCTGGCACAGCATTTGTTGGCGATGAGCCCTGTTATGTGGTGGACGATGCCGGGTTCAAACGGCATATACCCTCTGAACAGGTGGATCGCCAGGTGTTGGAGATGATGCGCAAGCAGATCAGCGGAAATGAAGGATTGCTCAGCGAGCAGGCCGCCAAGATGCTTGGTACTGATGATATCTTCTCGAAAGCCATGCTGGAAAATCAATTGAAGAATATCGAGCAGCAGTTCGATCATTTGCTCCAAATGGGGATTCCCGAAGAAAGTCGCGCTTTCATGGGCATGTCGGGGTTTAAGGTGGTGATTAACGTACACGGAGAAGTTGTCCGTCTCGACCAGCCCTCCGTAGCCGAAGAAGGTGGTGACGGCGAAGAATAGAAATCGCGGTGATGATAATCACCTATCACAGAAAGAAGAATCCGGGAAAACAAGGTTTTGCGAACAGTTCTCGTAAAACTTTGATATTATATATTTCCCCGCTTGACTCCTTGGGGAGGGAATTGTATGATAAACCCATGGGCGACCGACTGACCCCCGAAGAAAAACAGACCTTGCTCAAATTGGCGCGGCAGGCCCTCGAAGCCGGCGTGCGCCGCTCTCCCCTGCCCCCGCTCGAAGATGCTTCCCTCACCCCAATCCTTCGTACAGATGGCGCCTCCTTTGTCACTTTAACCGTTCAGGGCGACCTGCGTGGCTGCATCGGTGCCCTTGAACCTTACCAGCCACTTGCTGAAGATGTGCGCGAACACGCCGTTGCCGCTGCATTGGAGGATTACAGGTTCCCCAATGTCCAGGTCGATGAACTGGCTGCGATTAAGATTGAAATCTCGCGCTTGACCTTGCCGGTGCCGCTGGAATATTCTGACTCTGCGGACTTGCTCTCTAAACTCCATCCCGGTGTGGATGGGGTTCTATTACGGGATGGATTCCGCCGCGCTACTTTCCTGCCCCAGGTGTGGGAGAAACTCCCCGACCCCGCAGAGTTCCTCGAGCACCTTTGCGATAAAATGGGTGCTGCCCCCGATACCTGGCATCGCAAACACCTCGAAGTCCTGCTCTATCAGGTCGAAGAATTCCACGAATGAACAACTCATATATTGTATCGACTTTAGTCGCTGCTAATCCCCTCTAAAGGAATCTCATCCCGTGGTAGTTTCATAACGTGGTTCCGCCCAGGTTATTTGCCGGGGCGGTTTCTTCATAGGTGGTTGGTTTCGATCTGCTGCCAGGTTTCATCGGGCAGGCGTATGTATTTTGCCAGCAGTGGATGCACCCGCCTGATTTCTTCCGCCACCCTCTGTGCCACCCTTCGCATCGAAAAATGGGCATTAACTGCCGCACGCAGTTGGCAGAATGCAAACGCTTCCCTTAAATTCATCGTGAACAGGATCCGCCGGTTGTATCCATTGGGCACCACGTAACTCGCCACGGACGGGTTCCACCCTGCCAGTTTATCGTAAGTGTCCGCCGCGGCATCCATGGCTGATTTGTACTGCTTTTCGAAACCCGCTTCCAAGATCAGTTGCGGCACCTCATATCCAAGCTTGGTTGAAAGGTCTTGCGGCGTCTGTGACATCATCCGGTGCCGCTTGAATTCAACGTACGCCCCCTGGTCCAAAATCAGATCAAATGTGTAACTGGTATGTTCGAATTCCCGGGTTGGGCTGTCATGCTCCCCCATCCTGCCCAGCAGGGATTCGGCCATTTTCACCCGTCCAGGCTCGCGTGTAGCCCGCACCTTTTCTATCGCATGCAGGTACGAACTTTCTCCAAACCGGTAAAGGGCAGCGGCCAGCACCTTGATCTCTCCTTCAGGATCGAAATCGATCAGTTGACACCATTCCGGTTTTCCCGCATGTTCTTTTTCTTTTCGTCCTTCGTGAGCTCTTTTGGAAAAACCTTCTCTTGTTTCGATCAGGTAAGGCGCTGCCTCCGCATACTTTACCAGGGTTGGCACTTCTGCCAGGGCTGCATCCTTTACCTCCTCGCCGATATCTCTAACTTCCATCAAAGGGTGGGAAAGCAATTTGCTAATGGCATGTTCCAGTACCCGTGCGTTGGCGGTCATCCCCACATTTGCTAGGCTCGCCGCCGGGAGCAGGAACCGGCACGAATCGACGTACTTCGAACGGATGCGCCGATCGTACGCCTCTTCAGGCTCGTCACTCTCGGGAGGATGGATCTTCCTCACGAATGCCCTTAATGGTTCCAGGCTTTTCGCATAGCTATCAAAAAGCAGTCGGCAGGTCTGTAAATAGGCTGTTTTCCTGGCTGAATGCCCATCTAGTTCTGTTGGAACAAAAAAATCCTCGGGTCCCTCCTTCGGATGGTATCTTTCAGACTCGAATTCTCCTATTTCGGGCAATGGCGGTTGAAAAAACAGGTCCTTAGGTCCCCATTTTTGATAGCGGGTCGATTTCTCGGTATAAGATGCCAGCCGGTTTGAACTCGATGCATTCCACCGCCAGTCGCGACACGTTTTCGATGGCAATGTGCAGCACCGCATGTTCCGCCACCGAGGCATGCCCGTACCCCACCACCCATTTCTCATGGAATTGAGCGCTTTTTTTATCGCTTAGCTCGGCTGCGATTTCTCGGAAAGATTCCGGCGACCGTGAAGTCTTTGCAAAAGCCACCGCAATGGTTTCCGGGCTGAGTTCTTTTGGTGATAGCAGGTAAATCTGTCGTTTTGGCATCCTTCGTAATATAGACGAAAATACCCTCCCCGTCAACAGGTGCGATGGAACAGGAAGGAAATTCATCCATCCATATTATTTTAGTGACGTGAATGGACCTGCTCCTGCTGCCAGAGTCCAACCCGAATTTTTAATTGGCTTGCCCTCGGTTCAGCATGGTGTGGAAATGGATAAGGTGAAAGGGATCCATTCGCCTCCAATTCTCTGCTGTATAATCGTTCCATGCCGCGAAAATACTGGATGATATTGCTTTTGGCATCCCTCGTGCTTTCATGCAGTCTCGCACAATTGCCGGGTCTCTCTACTCCTTCCCCATCCTTGGTTCCTCTAACAAGTACTCCACCCCCTCCTCGATTAACGCTCAGGGTCATGTCATATAATATTTGGTTCGGTGCTGGGGTAAATCCCGCGCACACGGAGCGGGGATCAAATATGAACCGGCTGGCAGATCTCATAACGCTGGTCAAGCAGGCAGATCCCGATATCTTGGGACTGGAGGAGGTGACGGAATGGACTTCCGGAAATCCCACCACCATTGAACAATTCGCCGGCGCGTTGAACATGAATTACTACATGGCTCCCACTTGGAGGGGCATAAATCCGGCAATATTTATCTAAATACCCGATCCTCGAAACAGAAAACCTTTCGGAATATGTGGGAAATAACGGTGCCTTGCGCGCCTTGGTGCAAACTCCGGATGGTCAAAAATTAAACGTGGTCATCGTTCATTTGGATCCTCGCGATCGCCTTCTGCGTTCCTGTGAATTTGATAAACTCCGCCGTATCATGGAATCGCATCAGGACATCCCGGGGATTTTGATGGGTGATATTAACACATGCTCCAACTGCGCAGATGCGAAATACCTGACCGTTGGAGGCTGGGAGCTTGTGCAGAGTGAAACGATCGACAACATTTATGTTAAAAGTAATTTATCCTGGAGCGCATCGCCGATTTGTTTTTCAACTTCTGCCTCCCAGGCGGGTTGCGTGCTGGATACCAGGATATCCGACCACAAACCGGTCGGCGCGACCATCTCCTTTTCTGATCTTCCAAACCCATTAAACTCGAACATCCCCCCCACTCCTGCGCCTGTCGAAAAGTGTAATTATGATAGGGCACCAACAATGCTCCCGAATGATACTTTTGATGCCACAAACCTTGATGAAACCAAATGGAGATCGGTTGGGGATGGGGGAGTAAGTGAGCAGGGAGGCAGGGTCATCCTTTCCACGAATGGCGACCAGGCGAGTTCAAGTGCAAGGATTCAATCTAGGTGGCAGTTGCAGGGTGATTTTGACATCCAGATCGATTTCCAGATCGATCCAGCCTGGACCCCTCCGGTAAATGATCACCTCGATGGTGCCCTTTTTGGAGTAATAATCGATGGGCAAAATTATCATATCACCCGGCTTAGGAGGACTCCCGGCAGCTTCGCGGATGTATTTTTTGTTTGGAGCTCGAATGGTGCCCTGAGTGGTCAAGTGGAGTCGAATGCCCTGGCTGGAAAATACCGGTTGGTTAGAATTGGACCAGCACTATCACTCCAATTTGAGATTGGTGCAGGTTGGGAAGAGCTTGGAAAAGTGGATGTGCCTTCAGCACCCGCAATCGTATATTTTGGAAATGGGACTGTAAATGCTTCCCAGACATTCACCACCTGGTTTGATAATTTTCAAATCAACTCTGGTATCCCGATATATTAAGCCGTTGATGAGAGTGACGTTGGTGGACAGGTCTTGGATATTATTAATGTGGATTTGGAAGGCATGTTTTGCATCGGGATTACCTCTCCAGGGTTTAGAAAAAAAACCCCGGCTTTCAAAATAATTAAATAATTTTAAATGACGAAAGGAACGTATGGCAACTCGTCAAAGTTCTCCCAGGAATATCGATGAATACATTGCATCTTTTCCACCCCATGTTCAGGTGGTTCTGGAAAAGATAAGAAAAACGGTAAAGGATGCGGCACCGGATGCCTTGGAAACGATCAAATATCAAATGCCCACATTCACACTAAATGGTAATTTGGTATATTTCGCCGCTTTCAAAAACCATATCGGGTTCTATCCCCCCTCGGCAGCCAACGAAATAATTAAGAAAGAATTGGCTGTTTACGAAGGTCCCAAGGGTTCCTTGAGGTTTCCATTCGATCAACCGATCCCTTACGACCTGATAAGCAGGATCGTGAAGATAAGGGCTAAGGAAAACCTGGTTAAAGCGCGAACAAAAAAAAGCAATAGGGGGCATGGCAGGCAAAAGCTCTAGTTCATGATGATCATCCCCATCCCGCAACATATTCATCGTTCAAATAGTATCCGCGGTTTTTGTGTATCCGGTGGAATTCTTTTATCTTCCCTACAAGGTCCCCGGACTTGTGAATAACCTGGCTTTCAGTTCGGATGGGAGTCTTATTGCCTCCTGCTCGAGCGATGGAACTGTTCGTCTGTGGGGTATTGCGCCATAATTATTTTATTTTATGGATGCTTTAGTAAATCCATCCATTAAACTTAACACCTGGATCAAGGACTAATAACCCATCGCACTAATGGAATATCACGTTTACCTTCTGATATACTTGGCAGCGGGAGCATCCGCTCCCGGCCTTTTTTATTAAGAGGAAATATGCCCATCGGTGAAATTGCCGCCTTGTTCACATCCGTTTGCTGGTCCCTGTCAGCTGTTGGATTCTCCAAATCCACCCAAAAGGTTGGTTCCCAGGTTACCAATCGTGTCCGGGTGGTTATTGCCATGGTCGTCTTGATTTTGATCAACGCGATTTTGTACGGTCAACCGATTCCGCTCCATGCTGGCGCTTCCCGCTGGGCCTGGTTGGGTATATCGGGCATCATCGGTCTTGCGTTGGGTGATGCTTTTTTATTCCAGGCTTATGTTGAGATTGGTCCGCGCTTGGGACTTCTCTTGCTCAGCCTTGCACCGGTCTTTGGTGCTACCATTGCATGGATCTTCTTTGGACAGACACTCACCTTGATCCAGATTATTGGCATCGTTATCACCCTTGGAGGCATATCCTGGGTGATAATGGTACGCCCGAATAGTGGGGATAAAAATGGCTACAAAGTGAGTGGCCGTGGTGTCCTATTTGGGATCTTGGCAGCGCTGGGTCAGGCCACCGGTTTGGTACTTTCCCAGCAGGGAATGACGGGTGGCTTTTCTCCCTTCGCAGGGACCTTGATCCGCATGTTCGCCGCAGTTGCAACCCTTTGGATCGTTGCATCCTTCCAGCGTCAGGCTGTGTCCACGGTTAAATCCATCGTCCGCCTGCCTGCCGCCCTTGGCTGGGTTGCATTTGGCGCGTTTTTCGGTCCGGTGATCGGTGTATCGTCCTCCCTTCTTGCTGTTCAATATACCGAGATTGGAGTTGCCAGCACGCTCATGGCGCTTCCACCCATTTTCATGCTGCCGATCAGTTACTTTATCTTTAAAGAACGTTTCGGCTGGCAGGCTGTCGCCGGCACTTTTCTTGCCATGGCAGGGGTCGCCCTCTTATTTTCTTAAAAAACCCAATAACGCTCGAACAATATTACCCCCAATGATTTCCTTGCTTGACAAATCAGAACATGGGTTCTAAAATTAATTGCAGAATGATCTTGGTTGGTTTCTCTACCGCAAAAATGGCTGACTCTAATTTCCTCATGAATAATATTCGTTCCTCGAAAATTGCGAAAAAATCACGGAAATTTGAATTGGTACTCTGTAATCCAAAAGTGTCCTTGGTCTTTACCCCTGTTTCTATACCTTCCGCCAATTTCCTTTATCCCATAGTAGAATAAAGCATTCCCATGATGATCATCGAGGCACCATGAAACAATCTTCCATAATCCTAATTGTAGTAGGCATCGTTCTCATCCTGTGCTGCTGTTTGGTCGTTATTGTTGGCATTGGAGTTTTTGGTGTTTACCAGTTTCGCACTTTAGTTCCGACCATTGCTGCCTACACAACGATTTTCCCCAATAATGATGTCACCCCCACCCCTTTCGAGATTACTCGTCAGCCTGTGGATGAGACCAACTCCGTCACTCTCAACACACTCGAACAGACCATCATCCCTGATCGTGACCTGGCTGCTCTCGCCTGCAGCCTCAAGGATATTTGTAACATCCCGCCGACAGAACCCCCGCCTCCATCACCCCTGGTTGTTGGCGCGCAAACCCAACTCTGGTTGTTAAGCACTGACACGAATACGTTTTCCCGTATTAATGTCACATTGCAGTACCTAACTCCCCATGCCTACTTCTGGGTTGAAGATGGGGTTAATTTTGTTCAGTCTGACGCAAAGGATTTGATCGACACATTTGAAAATAAGATCTACCCCACTGATCGTGAGTTCTTTGGATCCGAATGGACCCCAGGCGTCGATGATGACCCGCATCTTTATATTATTTATGCGCGTAATTTGGGTGGCAACGTGGCTGGTTTCTACAACACTGGAGACGAGTACCCGCCCGAGATTAGCCAGTATTCTAATGCTCACGAATTGTTCTATATCGACGCCTCCCAGAACCTTGCGGATAACTACACATTTGGCACGCTGGCCCATGAGTTCCAGCACATGATTCACTGGTATCAGGATAGGAATGAAGGCTCTTTCTTGAACGAGGGTTTTTCCGAATTGGCTACATTCCTGAATGGGTACGATACCGGGGGCTTTGACTGGTTCTATACTGCCAATCCTGACATGAACCTGACCGATTGGTTGGGAGGATCGGGAGATAACAGCGCTCATTATGGGGCAAATTTCCTCTTTGTTAACTACTTCCTAAACCGTTTTGGTGAGGCTGCCACCCAGGCGCTTGTCCACGACCAGCAGAATGCCCTGGCAAGCGTGGATGAGGTTTTGACCCAGTTGAATATCACTGACCCTCTCACCAGTGCGCCGGTCACAGCCGACGATTTCTTCCTGGATTGGACGCTTGCCAACTACATCCATGACCCCAGTGTCGCCGACGGGCGCTATGACTACAAGAACTATCCCAATTCTCCTACCACAAGTGACACTGAAGTCGTCAGCACATGTCCGCAGGGACAAAGCTCTCGCACCGTCAATCAATATGGTGTCGACTATATCCGCTTTTCTTGTTCGGGCAGCTACACCATAAACTTTACGGGTTCCACCCTCACCGGACTCCTGCCTGCAGATCCCCATTCAGGAACCTATGCATTTTGGTCCAATAAGGGGGATGAATCAGATATGTCCCTCACCCGGCAGTTTGATTTGACCGGGGTTTCTTCCTCGGTTGATTTTTCCTATTGGACTTGGTACGACCTCGAAAATGACTATGATTATGTTTACCTGGAAGCTTCCACGGATGGTGTCTCATGGAAAATTCTCACCACTCCTTCCGGAACCAGCGCAAATCCTTCCGGCAATTCATATGGTGTTGGATACAACGGTCAATCCAATGGCTGGATCCAGGAGACCGTTGATTTGTCACAATATGCCGGGCAGGTGGTTTCCCTCCGCTTTGATTACATTACCGACGCCGCGGTGAATGGAGATGGGTTCCTGGTTGATGATCTGGAAATTCCTGCCATAAATTACAGTGAAGGATTTGAATCTGACGATGGGGGGTGGGTTGGTGCGGGTTTTGTCCGCGTTCAGAACATCCTGCCCCAAACTTTCCGGCTTGCGCTCATCACTCATAAAAACAACATCACCAGCGTGGAAATCCTGCCCATCAATTCTGATCAAACTGCAGAAATTCCAGTGAATATTGGAAACAATGGCGCGAATGATGTTGTTCTGGTTGTCACCGCCACTACCCGCTTTACACGCGAACAGGCTGCCTATCAGTTTGAAGTCCGCTAGTGGCGGCTGGTTAGGCTGCCTTTACCAGGTACAGGAGTAACCCATGTCCACTATGCCACCTTCCGAGGTTTTGAACTTGTCTGGTCTCGCTGAATATCAGGCAGGATCAGTCGTTTCCCGCCAGATAACCAAGGCTGACGGGGGGAATGTCACCCTCTTTGCTTTTGACCAGGGTCAGGAATTGAGTGAACATACCGCCCCGTTCGATGCTCTGGTCCATGTACTCGACGGGCAGGTTGAAGTTAAGATCTCTGGAAAGCCTTATCAGCTAAAAGCGGGCGAAGCCATCCTTATGCCTGCCAATCACCCCCACGCTTTGACGGCAGTTAAAAAATTTAAAATGCTGCTCACAATGATCAAGGCTTGAACAGATAATTTATTCCGGCCGGAAAATCCCCAGGAATTTCCCAAACAACAGGTATCCCAGCATCACGCCTGCCCCGCCAATACCAAGGTAAACGCTCACCACGAGGAGCACTCTCCCCATGGTGGGGGCGATTCCCTCGCTCAATGCCTCTACCGAGACGATCGCCACTCCAAAACCTGCTGCCGCCAGGATCGCCAGGTTCCACCTGTGCTTTCGTGGGTTGATCCACTCCAGTACCCCATTCACCGGTGGTGAACCCGCAACCTTGATGATCAAGTTGATCCCCCAGGCTATTCCCCCGCTGCGAGTTCCCCACCCTCTGATGATTGCAGAAAGGTCATCGAAGACATCTTCATAATTTGACTCACTTGTTGGGAAAAGCACTGTGGCAATTCCCCAGGTTGTTAAATATAGGATGCTCATTCCAACCAGGGCGGTTATTACCCCTCCCGTTGCGCTTGCTTCCCGAATTTGGATGGGGTAGAACGCCAGGATCAGGATCGCCAATCCGCAAAGGACTCCTCCCCTCCACCAGGGGCGCTCAATAGGTTGATGCACAATACTGTTTGCAGCTCGGATTAAGGTCCAGCCGGTTGCCAGGGTGACCAGTGTCATCCCCCCAACGACGGCTGCCAGGTTGTTTGTCTCCGGATGTATTCCGTTTGCAATCATCGCTCGCCCCAGTCCGATGGCATCTGCGGCCAGGGTAACAACCACGCATATTACTGCCACTGCCCCGGCTCTAATGGCTAGATCCATTTGCCTGGTTGGGATCTCATTTCCACGATAAGGGCGAAAAGTTCGTACCACCATTAATAGGGCGCAAACGAACGCAAGAAATATGCCGAAAGATCCCACAGCATCATACGGATCTTCCGCAAATGGATTGGCGGCTCCTATGATGGGGGCGTGTTTGCATATTTCAAAAAAAATGAAAAAAAAGATCGATAAACCCAGGATAGCCCCGGCTGCGAATTTTAGTCGGTTCATGACCTGCATTTTAATCCAACTTGGCTGTCAATCGCTGGTAGAATTTCGCAGCGCTGCCAATTTTCTCCTTGCATTTCTATCTGGTAAAATCTATCCGTTCACACTGGAGTTGAAATATGGAAAAAATCATGAAAGCGATTGGGTGGGTCCTCGGAATATTGGTGGCAGTCCTGGTGCTTCTGTCCGCACTGATTGCCTATTGGTACCTGCGTCCCAACCGTGCTCAGGTGAACCCGGCCATCGTCGTCGATTCCTGGGATGTTGCTAAAGACAGGATGCATAATTCCAACACCGATATGATCGCTTGGCAGGATAAATTCTATCTTTCTTTTGTTTCTTCTCCTTATCACTTTGGAAGCGAGAAATCCACCCTGCATGTCAAGGTTTCATCCGATCAGGGTCGCACCTGGCTGGAAGTGGATACTTTCAACCCGTTTGGCGAAGACATTCGTGATCCAAAATTCGCTGTTATCGGCAATCGCTTGTTCTTGTACGCCTTGAAAAACACCTCTTTTGTCGCTGAGCCTTATATTACGGTTTATGCTTATACCGAAGATGGAGTGAATTGGTCGAAATTTGATGTTGTTCCCGGGCTGGATGGATGGTTGTTCTGGCGCCCAAAGACTCAGGATGGAGTGACTTATTACAATGCAGCCTATTGGTTTGAGCACGGAAAATCCGTTTTGCTGAAATCCACTGACGGCATTAATTGGGAGATCATCTCGCCCATTCATGTGGGTGACCGAAATGATGAGACGGAGATCCAATTCCTTCCCAATGGAAATATGATTGCTACCGCCCGGTTGGAGTTTGGCGGGTTTGCCGATGGCGCTTTTGGAGATCCTCAGGGTTCCACTCTGATTGCGTTATCGGAACCGCCATATACAAAATGGACTGAACTCCTTAAAAGTCACCTCACCCGTCTTGATGGTCCTTATTTGTTTACCTACCATGAGCGGATCTATGCTGTTGGGCGTTACCAACCCGATTTGGGTCGCTCCGGTCCATTGACAGCCCAGGGCAGCGTCCTTGCTCGCAAACGTACCTCCCTGTTCGAGGTCCGCACCGATGGATTGGCTTATCTTGGCGACCTGCCAAGTGCTGGCGATACCTCGTATACGGGCGTGGTCATCGTCGGTGATACCGCTTATGTATCTTACTACACCAGTCCAATAGATCATGACTATTCCTGGATTCTGGGTATGGTAACACCTTCGGCTGTCCGCATTGCTCAGGTGGATCTATTGGCACTCGAAACTCTGGCAAACCAGACCCCATCTAAATAGGACTATTTCCCAAATAATCCTGGCATGGTTGGATGCGATCAGCCCCGTTTATTTAGCCGGGGCTGATGTGTTAATTGCGTTAGAAAATATAATTTACGATTACCCCTCAAAAAACTATATGTGAATTGGATTCCCTTCTGCAGCATGTGCTGCTTCCATTAGCGTTTCTGAAAGAGTTGGGTGGGCGTGAACATTTCTCCCAATTTCAGCAGGAGTCAATTCCATCATGTGCGCCAGCGTTAATTCGGGAAGAAGCTCTGTCACTTCTGGACCCACCATGGTCGCCCCCAGGATCTCCCCGAATTTCTCATCCACAACCAGTTTCACCCATCCGGTGTAATCTCCCAGTCCCAGGGCCTTGCCGTTGGCCATAAATGGGAAACGACTCACCTTTACTGTATAACCGCGTTCCTTGGCTTGTGTCTCGGTCCACCCGAAGGAGGCCACTTGGGGGCTGCAGTAAGTTGCCCGCGGCATCATTTCGTAATCCAGTGTGACTGTTTCATGTTGGGCAATGTTCTCCGCACATACGATTCCCATTGCCGAACCCACATGGGCTAGCATTAATTTTCCAGTCACGTCTCCGATGGCCCAGACGCCAGGTATGTTTGTTGCCATCTTCTCGTCTATTTCAACAAATCCTCGTTCACTAACTTTTACTCCAGCTTCTTCAATTCCTAATCCTTTGGAATTTGGACGGAAACCGATTGCTACGAGCGCTTGGTCTGCTTCCACCACTTTGGTTGTCCCTTCAACGGATACTGTAATTTTAACGCCCGTCTTGGTTTCCTCTACCGACTCCACTTTATGCCCCGCCAGGATTTTTACGCCGCGCTTGGTATATGCCTTCGCTACTTCCGCTGCGGCTTCTTCGTCTTCTGTTGGAAGGATGTGCGGGAGCATTTCCACGATGGTTACTTCAACTCCATAGGAATTCCAGACAGTGGCGAATTCCATTCCCACCGCTCCCGCGCCGATGATTACAACGCTCCCCGGTAACTTCTCCTGGAGGATCGCTTCCCAATACGTGACAATTTTCTTTCCATCGATTTTCCAGGTGCTGGGAACTGCAGCCGAAGCGCCGGTTGCCAGGATGATGTTTTTTGCTGATAGCTCCATCAATTTATTATCTGCATCCGTAACGGTTACAGTCTTGAGAGCATTGGATTCACTTCGGGCAAGGTTTGCAGTTCCCATGAAAACCGTTATATTGTTCTTCCTCATTAAAAATCCCACTCCCTTAACCAGCCGGTCAGATACTTGCCGCGACCGTTTGACAGCCGAGGAAAAATCCAGTTTCAGGTTCTCAAAACTAAAGCCAAAATCCTTTCCTCGTTCACGCAGGATATGGGCAATTTCTGCGTTGCGCAGGAGTGCTTTTGAAGGGATGCAGCCAATATTTAAACATACTCCCCCCAGCCATTGTTTGTCCACGATGGCGGTTTTTAATCCCAACTGTGCGCTGCGAATGGCAGCTACATAACCAGCCGGACCGGCACCAATTATTAAAACATCAAAGGTTTCTGTCATGCTTATTCTCCAGGTTTTCAAAAATTTCTTTGGTTGTACAAAACGAAAACAATCGTATAAATATTTTCCTATTTGATCTTCTTTCCCTACTCTTTCCATCCCTCCAATGTTTCCTTGACCTTGGCTAGGAATGCATCTGCACTCGCTCCATCCAGCACCCGGTGGTCAAAGACGAACGACAGGAACACCATGGGAAGAATTGCAATGGCATCGTTACCTGCTGAGTCGCTGACGATGACCGCACGTTTCTGGATCGCCCCTGCCCCAAGGATCCCAACTTGTGGTTGGTTGATGATCGGCATGGCGAATAATGATCCACTGATCCCGTGGTTGGTGAGGGTGAATGTGCCTCCCCTGACCTCCTCGGGTAGTAGTTTTTTTGTTCGCGCTCTTTCCGACAAGTCGTTCACTGCCCGGGCAATTCCAAGCAGGGAAAGTTCGTCCGCCCTGCGCAGCACGGGAACGATAAGCCCCTCTTCGCCGAGAGACGTCGCCATTCCGATATTAACTTCCGGATGGAGAAGGATGCCCTCCTGCGTCCAGGAAGAATTGACTAACGGGAATGTTTTTAACCCCGATGCGATTGCAGCGATGAAGTATGCAGTATAGGTTAGCTTGATACCATCTGCTGCGTAAGCAGGTTTATTGGCAGACCGGTGGGAGGCCACACGACTCATGTCTGCCTCCATTACAGTTAGCACATGAGGGGAGGCGTCCCTCGATTGAACCATCCGCTCGGCAATTTGCCGTCGAATGGTTGTCACTGGTAAAAGTACACCAGTTGTTTGTTTGGGAGTTGCCCTTTCATTCTCGTGTTTATCTGTAGTATTTTCTAGGTAACTTAGCACGTCCTGTTTTGTGATCCGCCCTTTAATGCCACTTCCTTGAATCCTGGATAAATCAAGGTTCTTTTCCTTTGCGATTTTTCGAACCACGGGGGATAAAAATCCCGGGGATTCGTTTATCGTGGTTGGTAATGTGGACCCTGTTGACTGTTCGACTTCTTTAGGCTTGCCAGATTGGGATATGGGTTTTACAGTTCCCGGGGAGGCTGACTCGGGAACAGCCTCTCCCTCCTGCCCGATCCATGCCATTACATCTCCCACTTGAACCGAGGTATTTTCTGGCACAACGATCTTCAGGACAATGCCGGTTGCCGGGCTTGGGATCTCGGTAACTACTTTGTCAGTCTCAACCTCCAGCAAAGACTCCAGCTCCTTCACAGGGTTGCCCTCTTCTTTTAGCCATTTGACGACAGTCAATTCTTCTACGCCTTCACCCAGGCGGGGCGCTAGCACCTTAATTGCCACGGTTCCTCACTTTCAATATTTGGTGACAGCTTGGAGTTCCGACCAGGATCATCATGCTGGGTTCCACATAAGAGGTTAAAAGATCTCTGGATAGACTGAAGGTTTGGCTTCGCGCATCATCTGATAAATCGCATCGAAGATCCCTTCGGCATTTGGCTTGGACCAATAGTCACCGTCGGAACCATATGCGGGGCGGTGCATCGTTCCTGATGCCGTGCGTGGGGCAGAATCCAGCCAACTGTATCCCCCCTGCTTCTCTAACACTTCTTGCATCATATAAGCTGTCGTTCCTCCTGGCACATCTTCATCCACAAAAAGAATTCTGCCGGTCTTCTTTAATGATTCCACGATTTTCCCGTGGATATCGAAGGGTAGCAGCGACTGCACGTCCATCACTTCGGCATCAACACCTGCCGCTGCCAGTTTTTCTGCTGCCTCAAGGGCAATTCGGACACAGGCCCCGTATGTGACGATGGTTGCATCCTGTCCTTCCCGCATCACTTCCGGTACTCCTGGGATCAGGCATACCTCCCCGATATTCTGGGGCATCGGTTCCTTGATCCGGTATCCATTCAGCACTTCCACCACTATTGCTGGTTCTCCTGCCTTGAGCAGGGAGTTATAGAATCCGGCTGCCCGGGTCATATCACGCGGTACCAGCATGTGCATGCCCCGCACAAGGTGGATGATTCCAGCCATGGGTGAACCGGAATGCCAGATCCCCTCCAACCTGTGACCGCGTGTGCGAATGATGACTGGTGCCTTTTGACCGCCTTTGGTCCGCCAAAGCAGCGAGGCTAGGTCATCCGACATGAGTTGCAGTCCATATAGAAGGTAATCCAGGTATTGAATCTCTGCAATCGGCTTTAAACCGCGCATTGCCATCCCGATCGCTTGTCCAATAATGGTGGCTTCGCGAATCCCGGTGTCGGTTACCCGAAGCGCACCAAATTCTTCCTGTAAACCATGAAATCCCTGGTTAACATCTCCCAGTTTTCCGAGGTCCTCCCCAAAAGCGATTAGGCGTGGTTCATGTGCCAAGGCAGCCTTGAAGGCGGTGTTTACCACCTCGAATCCCATCACCATGGCTGGATTAGCTCCATAAACAGGCCTTACTTCATTAACATTCAACACGGAGTCATTTAGGGGGGAAGTGAGAAAGGAAGAGTAACGATCCTCCTGCTTCGTTTCCAGGGCGTGGGACCACTGTACTAATTTCTGGTGCACGGAAGGAGCTTCATCCCGGGTCAGCACTTTTGCCTCGTGGATTGCGCTGACCATATTCCGCCGTATGGGATCCGGAATGGCTGCCAGGTGTTCCCGGATTTTGCCTAATTCATCCGCATGACGCGAGACCCGGGAAGTCTCTCCCAGGAGGTCCAGAATTTCGCTTCTTTCCTGCAAGAGGGGAGTTTGGTATGCCTTCCACGCCATCTTTCGATCTTCCTCCACGCCCATGCGTTCTTCCTCTTCCGAGATGGCAAGGTCTGCTTCACCAGCAATCTCATTTTCAAGGATCCATTCCCTGAATTTGCGGATGCAGTCCCATTCAGCCTCCCAGGCAAGGCGCTCTGGGGTCTTGTAACGCTCGTGGGAGCCGGATGTGGAGTGACCCAACGGCTGGGTGAGTTCAGTAACGTGGACGAGTGCAGGAATATGGTGGATGCGTGCAGCCTCTGCTGCCAACTTGTAAGTTGCCAGAAGGTTAGGATAATCCCATCCCGCGACGGAATAAAGGTCGAACCCTCGGTCGCACTCTTCTGCCGGGCAGGGGTCGCGTTGAAAACCCTTTAGGATGCTCCCAATGTTTTCCTTGACCATCTGGAATTGGTTGGGGACAGAAATGCCGTAACCGTCATCATAAATTGAAATGATCGCCGGGGCGTGTAGAACACCGATGGCGTTGACCGCCTCCCAGAACATCCCTTCAGCGGTGGAAGCATTGCCGATTGATCCCCAGGCTACCTCGTCTCCATTGTGTGAGAATTGTGAAAATTTCTTTAGGGACTCAAGTTTTCGGTAAAGCACTGAAGCATATGCCAACCCAACCAGCCGCGGCATCTGTGCACCGGTGGGCGAGACGTCAGCTGCCACATTGTACATTTGGGTTTGGTCTTTCCATGTCCCATCCTTCTCGATGAATCGAGAGACAAAATGACCCACCATCGACCGCCCGGCTGTTGCAGGGTCTGCCTCAAGATCGGCGTGGGCGTAAAGCTGTGCAAAGAATTCCTGGAAGGGTAGCACCCCCAGGGCATGTACCCAGGTTTGATCTCTGTAGTACCCTGACCGCCAATCACCTTTGTGGAACGCATGTGCCATGGCAACTTGGGGCAATTCCTTCCCATCCCCGAAGATTCCAAACTTGGCTTTCCCCGATAACACTTCCCGACGACCAATGATCGATGCTTGCCGTGACCGATAAACTAATCGATAGTCGGCGAGGATCTCATTATCAGGTAAAGGAAATTTACCATCAATTTTTCTTTTTGCCATGCGTCTGCCCTTCTCAGACAAAATCAGTCTGATTATATACGGAAAGTATAATATTTCCATTAATAATTGGAGCCTGGCAGGTGGATATAAGGTCATCGGATAGGAATTTAATTTGAAAAGGTAACATATCCTTCATTTAGGATAAAGGTCTCGAATCAGAAAACAATTATCGTTCTTTGTGAAGATGACTTGGTAACGAAAGCAAAAGCGAAGACGTGTCGTCTCCGCCTCATATTTTCCAGGCAAATCTCCGCTCGTCACTTAACTGTGACAGGGATTGTGAACGTGTCAATGGGCTCTACATTGGTCTCCCAGGGTCGCTGGTAGGCTAGTTTCAGGCTGGTGGTTCCTGCCTTTATGGTAATAAAAGTCAGCGTCAGCACCCCGCTTGACCCAACCGCCCCGGGATCATCGCTTAAAAAGGTTGGGTCACCTGCCAGCCGAAAAATCGCGGTATCCAAATCCTTTGGTTCCCAGGTATACCCGGTGGAAGGGTTGCTTTCAAGTTTGATGATTATTGATTCTCCCACTTTTACATTTACTTGGCTCCCATTATCAGCAGCTCCCAGGACGACTGGCTTAGCCGGACTGCAAGCGCTTTCCATAACAAGTAAGAATCCAATTACAGTTGGGGTAAGGATTTTTCTTATCAAATTCACTCCCCGAACTAAATTAACTTTGTGGAACGTCGGCATCCTAAAATTGGTTCCATAAGCGGAAGTGGAAGGTTAAGGAGATGAGTGGCTGATATCGGTAACGTAATTTACTGCACCCTGGCAAACGGGGGTCATGTGGCTGGAGACATTTTTCCAGTCTAAAGGTTCTCCTAACGCGCTTGTGGAATTAACCGCCAATCCAAGACATCCAGGTCCAGCGTTATAGTTTACCAGCGTAAACCGCCAAAGATCTTCATAAAGAACGGGTACGTTCTTGGTATTGTTTAGATCTACAACCATCCCTGCCTGGTTGCAATTGGCAAGGATTGTCTCGGCAAAAATTCCGACGCTGCTATATGCGCGGTCCAGGTCAATTCCTAAGGAGCAATCCGGGCATAATGCTTTCACGCTCTCAACCAGGGTGGTTCGAAGTGTTTCCTGTTGGGTGGTGCTTAGGTGGGAATATCCTTTCATGCAAATGGCGCTATCCAGTTGGGATCCACAAAATTGTTCAAAGAACGGTGCGTTCCATAATAAGGTTGTGTCTGCTCCCCCATCCGTCATTTGTCCCAGCCCAGCTTCCGGATGGCCGATCGTTCCGTCCGGCCAAAATTGGCTTTCCCGCCCAAAGATCCTTTTTAGTACTTGAGCTGGGATGCCTGTTTCTTGGGAGGCACTATAGATCACGTTGTCAAACTGATTCTGCCAATCGATTACTGCGCTGCGAGCTGCTTCCAGCCCGCATTGGCTCGCCTGCCCATTTGCCAGTAAACCGCCGTCCTCGCAGGAATTTGCGTTTGCTGCACCATGTTTAATTAAATTGGTTGCCAGATATTCATAGGGAATCTTCGTGGCTAAATCTTCTGCAATCTGCGGCGTGGAAAGCCATTCCGGTACTCCTCCGATTGGTGGAAAAACATCCCATGTTTGTGAGCAGCCAGCCAGCGGTTCCCCGCGCCATTGTGTGCTCAAAATATCCACATACCATGATTGGTCGGTTGGATCATTCGACCTCACCACTCTCACCCGAGCAGTGAATAACTTGCTGCTATCTCCATAACTGGAATATGCCCAAAATTCCAGGTTGACACCCGTATCTTTGGTGGGCGCTAGGTCCACCTGGCAGATTGGATCGCAGGTAAAGGGGTTACCGTCTACCCGGCCACCCAGGCTGGTAATGTGCTCGCCATCGATCGGTTCTTCACCGGTAAGGACCAGGGTTGGTAATTTATCACATCGAAAAGTGGAATTGACCGGGGTACATCCGTTCAAAGAAACCCATACTACAGGTGGGGGTTGGATCATACCCACTTCTCGCTGGGCAGTTTCGGATTTCACTGATACCAGATAATAGCCCTTGCAGGTGACAAATTCTTCTTCTGATGAAATGCACGGTTTGGTGGCAACCCATTTGTCATAAAGGCTGGCACCACACACCTCATAAATTTCCCCATTCGTGGGTGTCCCTTCGTGATCTACAACGATTGAACATGCCACCTTGTTATCCTCCCAGCTGGTCAGCCACCATTCATGGGAGGTGTAATCTTGTGTCACAACTGCTACACGGTCCGGACCAGGAGGTTGTTCCCCCGCGGCAGAAACTCGCCAGGTCCTGAAAGCGGACGCTGCCGCAATGATCAACAGGAGGGGTATGGCCGTCCAGCCGGCTTTAGCGCGTTTCTCCATATCTCGAACGAGAGAGTCCGCTATCATTATAGCGGACTCTCTCTCATATTGCCAACCTCATTTTATTGGTGATTTGAAAAGAACCGATCCAGGGATTAACAGTTGCCAGGCACCGGAAATCCAAGGGTGGTTTACTTCTGAATATCCTTAAGGGTGTGAATATCTTGCACCAGTTTTCGCCAACGAACAAATAAACTAACGAGATAAACCACAAGCATGGAGATGAACACTGCATAACCAGCGATCATATAATTTTTGGAAACGATCTCATTAAGCATGACATCCTCCTTTATTGCATTTCTTCAAGTTTTAGTTGTTCAACCTGTTGAGCAAGTTGCCCCAGTCGAATCCGGTGCCAAAACAGGTCGACAAATATTACCGAGAAGGTGAACAGGGCAAAGAACATGGTAAATAACATCGATGGAGCCATGTTGAAACTGCCTGTCGCTGTCCCATTTGCCGCGCCAATAACCACCGGGTGGATCGTCCGGCTGACAATGCGTATGGAGAGAAACGTGATCGGGACGCTCACTGAACCCACCAGTGTATAAACTGCCCCGAAACGGGCGCGTCGGTCGGGGTCGTCAATTCCCTGCCGCAATAGGAGGTAGGCCAAGTAGATCATCTCCAGGATTGCTGCTGTAGTTAAACGCGTATCCCAGGTCCACCAGGTATTCCATACGGGACGCGCCCAGATGGAGCCGGTAATAATCGCTGTCAGGAAGAATACCAGGCTTATTTCCACTGCAGCCAATTCGATGATGTCCCATTTCTGGTCATGTTTTACCAGGTAAATGACCCCCGATACCGCGGCTGCCAGGAAGCCAAGCATTCCGACCCAGGCATTGGCAACATGGAAATAGAAAATTTTCTGCACGTAATTCATCGTTTCTTCCAGAGGTGCGTATAGGAATACAACGCCAAGGGCTGCCAGGAAAAGCATAACTGAAACTATATTTAATATTTTTAAGGTTGTTGGTTGAGGTTTCATGCGGACTCCACTAGTTTTTATACTACAGAAATCGATTTATTCTTCCACCACATAATCAAAAACCATGTATGCCACAGCGGTAAAGATCACATCATAGACGATTAGCAGGTTGATATACGGCATAACTTCCGACAATGCCAGCCCTTGCAGGAAACCGCCGCTGGCTTTTACAGCCGCGATCAGGATGGGGATTACCACCGGAAAAAGCAGGATTGGTAAAAGCACATCCCGGGTGCGGGTTTGGACTGCCATGCTGGATAGTAAGGTTCCGACGGCAGAATATCCGATTGAACCAAGCAGGATAACGGCGATCAATCCTGGGTTAAATAGGTTGGTGTTATACAGCACGCTGTAAACGGGCAGGACTATCGCCTCGACGATCACCATAAAGGCCAGGTTGCTGATGGCCTTGCCAAAATAGATGGCTGATCTGTCCACAGGGGCAAGCAGCAGACCATCCAGGCATCCCCGATCTTTTTCAACCGCCATCGAGCGGTTTAATCCCAGGGTTCCAGCGAACGCGAAAGTCGCCCATAATATTCCTGGGGTGGCCACTCGGCGTGTTGCCGGGTCCAGCTCAAGGGCAAAATTAAAGATCAGGATCACCAGCAACGCAAAAACCAGCATGGCAGAAAGAAGCTCCCGCGAACGCAGTTCGGCAGAAAGGTCTTTCCATACAATGGCGCTCACGGCACCAAAAAATCTGGAACCTGGTTTTTGCCCTCTAATCACCCTTATCTCGTTCATCTTACCCTGTAAGTGCCTGTCGATAAAAATCCAGCAGGTTACTCTTTCCCATTTCTGCCCGGCGTGTGGTTGCGGAAATGACCCCCCGCGAAAGAACGTCGAATCGCGAAGCCAGGTCTTCCACTCGTGCCAGGTCGTGGGATGTCATTACCACGGTCCGGCCCTGGCTTGCCACCTTGCGCAGCAGACCATCGAGCATGTCGCACGCGTCCTGGTCGAGCCCGGTGTGCGGCTCATCGAAAAGGAGCACCTCCGGATCATGCAGGATGGCCCGCCCAATCGCAAGTCGTTGCTGCATCCCTCGGGAAAATGTCCGCACCAGGTCTCTCCGGCGCGATCCAAGTCCAACCAATTCAAGGTTCTCATCGATTCGCTGGTGCAGGTCGATCACCCCGTACATCCTGCCATAAAACTGGAGATTCTCCTCGGCGGTCAAATCCCCATAAAGAAGCGGCAGGTGGGATACCACCCCAAGACTGCGGCGGACCGCTGCAGCTTGTATCGGGAGGCGGAACCCTGCCACCCTCACTTCACCCATGGTTGGGCGCGAGAGCGATCCAAGCACGCGCAGGAATGTTGTCTTGCCGGCGCCATTGGGACCCAGTAAGGCAACGAATTCACCTTCCTGCACTTCAAAATCCAAACCGCGCAGGACGGTTTTTAGTCCAAAGCGCTTAACGAGTTTTTTGACGGTTATCATACGAGTGTTTCTAAATTCTCTTTGCCTTCCGGAATTTTTTGGAATCGCATTTGACCGGTGGCCGGGATTAAACCAGGGTCTTCAGTCGTTCTTTCAATTCGATCCGTCGGCTCTCGTAGGCTTCTTGGGATATGTCGCCTGCTTTATACTGGTCATCCAGCGCAATGATGGCATCCATGATACTTTCACGGTCGTCACCAAGCGCATCCTCCTCGCCTTCGTCTTCAACAGACTCGAACCCTTCTTCTAATTTTTTAAGTCTTCGGTCGCGTAGGAAGAGAAAGACCCCAAGTCCGATCAGCACCACCCCTAACGCGCCCACTCCGATCTCCAACCAGGTACGCTGATCCAAAACGAAACCAGCCTTGTCGCCAGGCATGCCTGATATCGTCATGGTCAGGGTGCTCCCGGAGGCTAAGCTGCTCCCGGAATATAAATGATAGATGGTACCCGTAGTTCCCTGGGTACCGGCGTCTGTCAATTGGTCGCTTTTTACTTTAACTCCTTCCGGCACAATGATGGTGGCGGATGACACTGGCAGACTGAATGGCTGGGTAAAAACCAACCGGTTTGTGTAAGGAAGTTTGAAGCTTGCAATAATCCCGTATTGCAGATCTGCGCCAGGTAACAGTGCAAATCCGTCTGTTGCGCTCATCAATGGTGAACTACTTTGGGATAATTGGAAGCCTACACTTTGTGCGCCTTCGGGTATCTGGATAAATGGCACCGTGGTACCGTCGCTGGGAACAGTAACCGCGTCTCCTCCAGGGTTGGTAATAATATAAACCACCATCACCTGGACCAGGCCTGCAGTTGAAAAATCAAATTGCACGTGGGCTTGGGTGATGGTGAGAACATTTAGATCTGCGGTTGTGTCGTAAACCGTGATGGGCATTTCAAATGTGGTTTGCGTCCCATCGAAATGTGCTGGGACTGAATCGTACGTCACTCCGCTGTATTCCACGGTGACCAGGAAGACGGTAGTGGAGTTGGCGGGGATATTTGAGAATTCATACTTTCCGTCTGATAGGATGGGAGTCGTCAGTGTCTGGGTAACCTGTCCGGCAGTTGTGTCATATACCAACAGGGTCGCGATCGTACCTGAAGGCAGGATCGTGCCCGAGGCCACGCTTACGGTTCCACTTACAAGCACGGTGCTTGATTGAACAGTCGCAGTGCTCTCAGCGGCAGGCGTGCTGGCGGATTCTGAAGGCGCTGGAGTAATTTCAAGGCTGGGTTGTGCGCTGGGATTGGAGTCGATGCTGGGAGTATTGGCACCAGCAGCTGCTGTGGTCGGAACCGGTGTCGAAGTTGTCGGTACGGTTGTGGGTGCAGTTGTTATTGTCGGAACAAGAACCTTTGTTATTGTGGCAGCGATGGTGGTTGGCTGGGAGGTGGGGGCTGAAAAGTTAGGTGGAGGAGTGATGTCCTCTGCCAGGGAACAAGCAGCCAGGAACATGGATAGAAGAATGAATAGTGTGGTCAAGCGGAATTTCATGAATGATCCTTTGATTTTACGAATTGGCAGTCCAATAATTTCTCTTCGATAAATTAATGATTATTTATCATGGATTTTTGCTTTTTAGCGTACTGCCGCAGGAAGGGCAGAAAATGTCTGACTCTAGCACGGGCTTGCCGCAGTTGGGACAAAATCCAGCTGTCTTATCTTTCCTGATATAACGGCGTTGGGAGAGCAAATTCTCCAGGTCGTCATCAGTAAGCATGGGAGCTTCTTTGAATTCACCCTCGTCTGCGTTTTTGTTAATACTCCTCCCCTTTTTTGAAATCGGTGTGATCGCATCCAATTGACGAAGTATTTCAGTGCCTTTCTTGAGCAACTCAGCACGTTGGATGGGGTAATCTTCGGCTGGTATTTTCCCGAGTATATGGTCAAAATCCAATTCCTGTATTGCACTTAGTAATCGTTCGCGTTCAGCAAGTAACGAAGAGAGTTCGCTGTTTCCGTCTCCTGCTCTTACCTGACGTCGTTTGAAAAAAGGCCGGGACACGAATAGGATGATGATTGCCATGAGGATGAGCAGCAGGAAAATTGCGGCAGGTTCCATATTAGTTATCTCCCCACCAATAACGGATCAATGATTGATTGGATTTCTGCTACGGATTGGAATGGTCCGATCTGGATGAAACGCAGGATGCCTTCCGGGTCAATCAGGTATGTTTCAGGTACACCCAGGTTGCGGTTGAAAATTTGCGAAATCCGCGTTCCCAGGTCGGGACCGTTGGGGTAGGTTAAGTTAAATTCGGACATGTACGCCCGCGCTTCTGGCTCAGTATCCACATAATCTACGCCTAGAAAGACCACCTGTCCTTTATCAGCGTATGAGCGCCAGGCAGTTTCCAGTTCTGCAGCTTCTGTCCTGCATGGCTGGCACCAGGAAGCCCAGAAATTTACCACAACCACTCTTCCTTTAAACTCGGAGAGTTTTACCTGGAGACTATTGCTGTACTCATAACCGCTGAACAAGGTCAGCGAAAAATCAGGCACCGGTGAACCGACAGCCAGGATCGGGTTTTTGGCTTTAAGTAACCCGGCTGCCAGCAGGCCAAGCAGACCTAATAACCCGATCCACACAACGATTTGCACCCAAAGGGGGACTCCGCGTTTTGGGGCTGCCGCGCTGATTTGTTCTTCCGACATAATGCCAGTCTCCTAATGTCTTTTCTTAAGTTCTTCTTCGATCCGCGTCACGTAATCATCATCTGTCGCTGCCCCGGGTTTCTTGACCGGGTCAGTTCCAGGCCCATTGGGTGATGATAGGTCTGTCCCAGCGCTCGCTTCTTTTGGCATCTTTTTCCAGGTCCGGAATGCCAGGAAAAGCAGGGTGGCTCCGGCAATGAATGCGATCGGCGGGACAACATATACCAGCCAGTTGATCCCTGTGGTTGGTGGTTCAGATAGAACGCGCGCTCCATAATAGTCCACAAAATACTGCTTGATTTCTTCTGGGGTTTTCCCTTCTCCGAGCATTTGCCGGATAAGCTCGCGCCACTGGTGGCAGGCTGTGGTCGGACAAACGTCCAGAGGGGTGTTCTCGCAGACCGGGCAGTATAACTGGCGTGCGATCGCGTTCACCTGGTCATCTGACGGTGTCGGCTGTTGCGCCAATACCGTAACGATGGGTAGGAAGCTCGCAGAATAGATCAGGCAAAAAGCCACAAGGAGGATTGGATATTTATTTTTCATAATTTCTCTTCCCATTTTCTTTTTCGCGCTCCGGCCATGCTGCCACCAGGAAGCCGAAAATGAACATGAGGCTTCCGATCCACAACCAGTTTACGAGCGGATTATGGTAGACCTTAAAAGGAGCCTGGGCATTTGAAACGTCTTCCCAATTGACCAGTACCACGTAAAGGTCATCTGTCAGGGTGGAGCGCACGCCTGCGATGGTCATTGGCTGTCCATCGGGGTATAAATCGTATCGCGGATAAAGTTCACCCAGGAAAGCCCCATCCCGGAATACGCTCATTACCGCGCGTGTTACAGTCCGACCATCTGCGTATGGGAACTGTGCCAGGCTATCATACCTCAGGGTATATCCGGCAAGCTGGATATCTTCGCCTACCGCCAGCGTTTTTTGCGTGGTTGTTTGGTACACCTCCATCCCTAAAATCCCAATTGCCATTACTACCATGCTGAGATGGATCAAATAGCCGCCGTATCTGCGGGGATTGCTCCGCGATAGCATCCAAATGGCAACCATGAAGATTAATAAGATAAAGAAAACCAGGGGGGTTAGAAAATTGCGGGGGTTTGCGAAGATCCAGACCGCATCGCCAATGCCAAACAATATCGCCATGACGAGTAGGGTCGTTCGCACACCTCTCGATATTTGAATGCTGGATTTTCTTATGGCACGCCAAAACTCATACAGAGTCACGAAAATTACAAATCCTACAAGCGTGAACCCCACCAGGGCGATCCAATTTCGCACACCCGCCAGTACCAAAACCACTGGAACCAGTGCTGTTGGGACGGAAGGTTTCCATAAGGCGCGCCCCAATGTCTTGTATGTTGACCTGCCCCACGCTGACAGGGGTGCTATTCCCATTAACGCCAACAGGGCACCGAAGAGTGGTCCATTCGCACGCAGGTAAAATGGTGGTCCTACCGTTACTTTCTGTCCGGTCACCAGTTCCGATATGAGCGGGAAGATGACTCCCCAAAAACAAACGATCAAAACGCCCATGAATAGCAGGTTATTGAGCAGGAATAATGCCTCCCGCGAAAACAGAGAGTGCATTTCAACTTCCGCTCGCAGGTCTTTCCACCGGTAAATCAGCAGGGCAACCGAAATGACAAATGTGATCCCAATGAAACCAAAGAACATGGGTCCGATCGCGCTTTCAGAGAAAGCGTGGACAGAAGATAACACGCCCGAGCGCGTCAGGAACGTTCCAAATATGACCAGGCTGTAAGTTAGAATGATCAACAGCATGTTCCATTGTTTGAACATTCCCCGCTTTTCCTGGATCATGACAGAATGCAGGAAAGCTGTACCAGTCAGCCAGGGCATTAGCGCTGCAATTTCCACGGGATCCCATGCCCAGTACCCTCCCCAGCCAAGCACATCGTACGCCCAGCGCATCCCCAATACCAGGCCTAACGATAGAAACACCCACGCTACCAGTGTCCAGCGGCGGGTAAGCCGGATCCATCGGTCATCAGAGCGACCGGTCACCAGGGCGGCAATCGCAAAGGAGAATGGGATTACAAAGGCAACGAACCCCAGGTATAACATGGGGGGGTGAATGATCATCCCGGGATGGCGCAGCAGCGGATTCAAGCCCTGACCGTCCGCTGGAGAAAGGGGTAATGCACCTGCTGGAGCAAACATGCGCGCTACAAATTCCCCACCGGTGGTCTGCCACCAGCGTGCAAATGGATTCTCGTAAAGGATGGACAGGGAAAGGAAAAATGCCAGGGTAATGGAAGTGACCACGATGACCCACGGCAGGAGATCGCGGTCGCGCTCCCATTTCCGCAGGGTTACTGCGGAAGCGAAAGCAGACATCAACCATGACCACAGGACCAGCGACCCCGCTTGTCCTCCCCATAAAGCAGTGACCTTTAAATAAAAGGGCATGCTATTGTTTGTTACCGAGTAAACATATTGGAGTTCATAGTGGCCGGTCACCAGCAGGTAGGTAAGCGCTAACACTCCCAGTGTGATGAGCGGGAAGGTCAACCGCATGGCAAGCCGGGCGGTTTCCACCCAGCGGTCTGACTTGCTAAAATATCCTGCAACCGCTGCACCCACGCTGAATACTGCCAGCAGGAATGTCAGCACAAAAACGCCTAAGCCGAATTGTGCAAGCATGAACGCTCCTAAAACATGGTTATTACGCAGGTAAGTATCGATCCTGCACGGAAAGCTTTATATACTTTGATTAAAATCGAGGGTATCAATACGGGGGGATATATTAAGAAATTATGTCTGTGGCTCTGTAAACCCATGTTGCTAATATCCTAATTTCCACTGACAGCCTGGCTTGGAACCGCTTCCTGGTATTTGGTGGGGCACTTGAGTAAAAGTTCATCGGCGAAGAAAGTCCCATCCTCATTCAAATGACCGGTAATGATCGCCTGCGCTTCATCACGCAGCAAATCTGGTTTCGGACCGTTATAAATGACCGTCAATCGTGAACGTGTCGGGTCTGTCACGGCTGCATGTAATACGGCAGCCAATCCTCCACCCATTTCAATGGCAGCGTTATCCCCTGGAACGTGTGCAATGTCAAAACTAAGATTCATGGTTTGTGCATCATATTGGATTGTGCTGCCGATGACTGCTCCGGAAATTCGCAAACTTCGGCCAACCACTGCGCTGCCTTTGGATTTCACTTCATTTACCGTCATAAAGTATTCTGCATTTGCCTTCGTGGCTGAAACAATAAGGTAAATGATGGCTGCCAGGATGAGCAGTCCACCAATAATAAATTTTCCACGACCTCGTAAACCAGTTTTTATTGAATTCTCCATTGCATACCTCCAAAATTTATCTTCTCTTCTTCTAGTCTAATTGTACATGGCGACATTAACAATAGGTGAGAATTAGTACAAAAAATCATTAGTTCAACTGGACCAATCCTGTCCGAATGGCGAATTTTACCAATTCAGTGCGGGAATGCATGTTGAGTTTATGCATAATTCTTTCACGGTGTCTGGCTATCGTTTTGGGACTCAAAGTGAGTTGTTGACCAATTTCCTGGTTATTGGATCCATGCGCAACCAATTCAAGCACCTGGCGCTCGCGTTGGCTGAGCACATCTAACCCGATAACATTGATTTCTCCCACTTCTGTTTCCACCAATTGCTGCGTTTGCGGGGACTGCCGGGCCAGGCGTTGGTAATCTTCCAGCAGCCAGCGTGCCAGTGCAGGTTGGAGAAACACATTTCCTGCGGATATCGCATGGATGGCTGCAATAAGGTCATCCCCCGCGGCTTGCTTGGTGATATAACCTGATGCGCCTGCTGCCAGCATTTGCATGAAATATTGCTTATCGTCGTGGACGGTTAAGGCAAGGATCAGGCATTGCGGACACAAAACTCGCAATCGCCGTGTGGCTTCCAATCCGTCCACTCCTGGCATGGTAATGTCCATCAGGATGACATCGGGATGCGTCGACAGGGCTCGGTTTACCGCTTCTTCCCCGTCGCTGGCTTCGGCAACCACCTCGAAGTCTTCCTGGGTTTGCAGGAAGTTTTTCAATCCTACACGAACCACTTCATGATCGTCCACGAGCATTAACCGTATTTTTTTCATTTTATCGTTCTTCCTTATAAACCGTGATTAGGGGATGATGTCAAAAACAGGGACTGCCACTTCCACGATGGTGCCTCTACCTGGTTCTGATTCGATGGTTAGCTGTCCTCCAACTGATTCAATTCGTTCTCGCATCCCCGCCAGGCCCCAGCCTCTCGGTGGAGCGAATGATTGCACGGGGTTAAAACCGATCCCAAAATCCTCAACCTTAAGGGTGATCTCCTGTGACTGGTACACCAGGGTAATCTGCGCCTGTCCCACGTTTGCATGACGGATAATGTTGTGCAACGCTTCTTGGGCTACTCTGAAAAGGACAGTCTCTATTACAGAATCGAGACGTCGTGACTTTCCATGAATTTTTATTCCAACATCCAATCCGGCTGATACGCTGTCATCCTTCAAGTATTCCAATGCAGATACCAATCCCAGGTCATCGAGCTGTGCGGGGCGTAGATCATGAACCAGGCGGTATAAGCCTTGGGACATCTGCTTGCTTAGATCCTGCAGCCGGGTGACTAGGTTATTTACTTCCGCGCGGTCGCAAACTACCGTGCGCAAAGTTGCCAGGTTGAGTGAAAAGGCGGTCAGAACTTGTGATGTCTCATCATGGAGCTCGCGCGCGATTCTGGACCGCTCCTCCTCTTGTGCTCTTACGGTATGACGAAGCAATTCGCGTCTCAATGCCTCCCGCGCTGTCAATTCCTCCTGGATACGCTCCAGGGCTTCCAGGCGTTCCTGTTGAGTAGCGAACAATTGCTGCTGCCTTTCCTTTTCTACTAACTGGGTGGCTCGTAAAAGGCTGAGAGTGATGATTACGGCCAGCAAAGCTCTGATAACTTGGATTGGGAATCCGGAAAAAACCCGAAAGACTGTCGAGTTTAGGGCTCTCGCCGGGAACATATCGATTGCTGGGACGAATAATTGGGTCAATCCATAAATACCAAACCCAATTGCTGCCAGTGTGAGGAAATTCACCACCCGCTTGCGGTTTACATTTTTTACACTGATTGCTTCTGCTCTTAGAGCCATGGCAGCCAGTACAGCTGCAGGAACTGCCAGCAGGTATCGGCATAGTACATCGTACAGGTTTACAAGTAGGGTTGTGCCAGTGCGGTAGGTAAAAATCGCACTTGCTAGGATTCCAAGCCCATAAATTGTTAGCATACTCAAGAATGTATATGTAAATATTCCGGGTTTTACGGGTTGCGCTCGCAGGGTTAAGACACCGTAGACTAAAAGGGCACTAAAAGACGCAACCAGCAGACCAAGGCGCAGCCAAAGAACCCAGCTGGGTAATTGAATTCCTCCTGCAACAGGTTGCAGCAAATACGAATCGAGCCATTCATGCACCCCGTGGATCATTCCAAACGCAGCAAGAGGTCGGAGCAGGCGTGTATCTGCCAGGGCAGGGGATCGCTCTGATTCCAGCGCCAGCGTGAGTCCCATGCCGAAAAAGGCCAGGCCATAGGCAAAATACACCACTAGTAGAACCATGTCGAAAGTTTGACTAGACATATTTCAGGCTCATTGGGTATTTTACACCAATATTAAATATACTATTGTGCATATTATCACGGATAGATAGTGATGATTGTCACGATAGTTTGTCTCATCTTTCACTTGATTTTAATCAATGTTGGGGTTATAAACCCAACTGTTGTATTTTTTGCCCCAATCGTTATTGGGTAGAGATACGGTCGCGTGATCAACACATTCCTCTATATGTCTGATTGATCAACATTCGTTCCGATTTGGGTGCGATTAAACAAATTTGCTGATATTTTCAAAGCTAAAAATTGTCCCCTTCCTGGCAATTAAGGCTTGGCAACAACAAAGAATGATCTTTTCGCCAATTATTATTACATGAATATTTTTGTCATCATTCAGAATTAATTTTGCAGGAGTAGGTCATGCATAGGAAAAAAATTAAACGCAGCCTGAATTCCTTGATCTTGGTTATCGGATTTGCGCTGGCGGGTGCCGCCCTGGTTGGATTAGTCAAACCTGTTAAAGCCGATTCATATTCGGCTCCAAATAAAAACCCGGTAATGGATGCTCGTGAATTACCAGATAACACTGCATGCTTGTTTTGTCACAGTAAGCAAGGTCTGTCTCGCACATTACCCAGTGGTGAAACACTTGCTCTGACTGTTGACTCGAGTCATTTCGCAGAATCTGCCCACAAGGAAATAGCCTGCAGCGAATGCCATACGAACATCGATACCTTTCCTCACCCTGACGTGCAGGTTCAAACTTTGCGTGACTTTTCTTTGCAAATGTACACAATATGCCAGAAATGCCATCAGGAACAATATAATAAAACACTTGACTCGGTTCACATGAAGGCGGTTGCTGCGGGAAATACGAATGCTGCCATCTGCACGGATTGTCACAATCCCCACTCACAGCCGGTGATAACGGACTCTACCGGGGCTCTCCTTCCTGGAGCCCGTTTGAGCATTCCTGAATTATGTGCGCGCTGCCACAGTGCGATTTACGACATGTATAAAAATAGCGTTCATGGTTCTGCTTTGACCCAGCAAGGCAATACCGATGTTCCAACTTGCATTGATTGTCACGGTGTGCATAATATTGGGGATCCAACTACCACTGCATTTCGGCTTCGGTCGCCTCAAATTTGTGCTAAATGCCATACTGATCCGGCTATCATGGATAAGTATGGCATTTCCACGCAGGTGCTAAACACATATGTTGCCGATTTCCACGGCACGACCGTCACTTTATTCGAGAAATTATCTCCTGATCAGGTCACTAATAAGCCGGTCTGCTTCGACTGCCACGGTGTCCACGACATTAAGCGGGTCGATGACCCTGTTTACGGTCTCCAAATGAAGCAAAATCTCCTTCTGGCATGCACGCGATGTCATCCGGATGCCAATTCGAATTTTCCCGACGCTTGGATGAGCCATTACATCCCTAGTCCCAGCCATTACCCCATCGTTTACTATGTGAACCTTTTCTATAAATTCTTTATCCCGGCGGTGATTGGTTCCATGGGTATCTTTGTCGTTAGCGACATTATTCGGCGGTTGATCGAACGCCTCCGAGGAGGAAAACACGCATGAGCACGAAAAATATAGTCAGGGAATCGCCTCGCTCGATCAAAAAAATGCCTCGCATGTATATGCGTTTTCATTGGACCCAGCGTATTGAACATGCCCTGTTGTTGACTTCCTTTACCCTCCTTGGATTAACCGGATTGCCTCAGAAGTTTTCCACCGCTAATTGGGCGCAGGTGATGATTGGTTTGTTTGGAGGAATTGATACCTTGCGTTTGATTCACCACGTCTGCGCAATAATATTAATGTTTATTGCGGTTTACCATATCCTTGACATGGGATATCAAATTTTCGTTCGCCGGACGCGTCTGACCATGCTTCCGGGCATCCAGGATGTGAAAGATGCTTTGCAAGCTTTCGCATACAACTTGGGCATTACTAAAATACGCCCTCAGATGGGACGCTATACTTTCGAAGAGAAGGCGGAGTACTGGGCATTGATTTGGGGAACCGTGATTATGGGGATTACCGGCTTTATGATGTGGAATCCCATAACGACAGCCAGGTTTCTGCCAGGCGAAATTATTCCTGCTTCAAAGGCTGCTCATGGAGGGGAAGCTCTTCTCGCAGTGTTGGCGATCGTTGTCTGGCACATGTACGGGGTTCACTTGAAGCGATTCAATAAAGCCATGTTTACCGGCAAACAAACTGAAGAAGAAATGCTGCATGAACACCCCCTTGAATTGGCTGATATTAAAGCTGGTATTGCATCGCGCCCGGTGGACTTAAAAACCATGCGCAGGCGTAAAACTATTTATTATCCGGTCGCTGGTCTTTTGGCGATCGCCATGTTGGTTGGAATTTACGGGTTTATCGGCCGCGAAAAAACTGCAATAACAACCGTCCTCCCAATTTCAAATCCTGTTCCGATCTATGTTCCACAAACTCCGACTCCGGTCCCAACCTTGGTCGCCTCTCCAATACCATCCGGTAATTTAACTTGGGATGCATCCATCGCAGGAATATTCCAGGCGAAATGTTCTTTATGTCACAATGCTACCCTGGCTAGCAAAGGGCTGTCCCTTGCGTCGTTTGCAGATGCGATGCGGGGTGCTTCTGATGGACCTGTGATAATTGCCGGTGATGCTGCCAACAGCAAGCTTGTTCAGGTGCAAACAGCGGGAGGTCATCCCGGGCAATTAAGTCCGGATGAATTATCTGTGGTTAAAAATTGGATTGACGCCGGAGCCCTTGAGAAATAAGCAATAAAATAATACAATACACTGGTCTGGTAAATATTCATTTCCCAGGCCATGGTTTTATTTGGAGGAGTTTATGAAGAAATTATTTAAATGGTTGAAACACTTTTTTTTCCCGCCATCGGGTACGCCATTATCCTTACGCGTTCTCCCATATGCCATTTTGGGAATTTTATCGATTGACCGTCTTGATCGGGGGGATTTACGGCTGGGATTACACTAATTCACCCGGTTTTTGTGGGACCGCCTGCCATACAATGCCACCTCAAAATGCAGCCTATTTGATCTCTCCTCACGCCAATGTTTATTGCAGTGAATGCCATATTGGACGCAGTTTTCTGGGGATTCAATTAACCCGGAAAACGGAGGATATATATGAGGTATATTCCTATGTCTTCCACACATATAAATTCCCCATCATGGCAAGCCGCTCACGCCCGGCTCTTGAAACCTGTGAGAAATGCCACCAGCCTGAGGCATTTTCCGCTGACAGCCTCCTTCAAATTAATCACTTCAGTGATGATCTAAACAATACTCCATTTAATATTTATCTGGTTATGAAAACCGGTGGAGGCGCAAAGGAGCAAGGCTTGGGGAAGGGCATCCATTGGCATATCCTCAGCAAGGTGGAATATTACACTACCGATTCATTGAGCCAGAACATACCTTATATCCGGGTATATAACGAAGATGGCACCACCACCGAATATGTGGACCTCACTTCAAATTTTGATCCCTCCACGATAAAAGAGAGTGACCTGAAAGTGATGGACTGTATTACTTGCCATAACCGGGTGACCCACGACTTTCGTCCACCCGCTGATTCGGTCGATACAGCCATGGGTGCCGGCTTGATTTCACCCACCATCCCAGAGATCCGAAAAAAGGCCGTGGAGGTTCTCAGCGTTTCTTATTCCTCTCAAGCTGAAGCTATGTCTGGCATCGCTGGTCTTGAAAATTATTACACACAGTACTATAACGATTTCTTTGGTAAAAATTCACAGTTGATTTCATCTGCGATTAAGGAACTTCAAACGATATACAATGAATCTGTGTTCGTTGATCAGAAAGTCGATTGGACCACCCACCCCAATAACCTCGGCCATATTAACTCGCCGGGTTGTTTCCGCTGCCATGATGGAAAACATTTGGATTCCCAGCAGCAAGCCATCCGCTTGGAATGTAACCTTTGTCATTCCATTCCGGTGGTTGCTACATCAAAGGACTTTGTCTCGAGAATCGAGATCAGTCGTGGGCAGGAACCCGGTTCGCACCTGAACCCCAATTGGATTACCTTGCACAATAGCTCCATCGACGCAACCTGTGCCAATTGCCACACCACAGCAGATCCTGGAGGCACGTCCAATACATCGTTTTGCTCGAACAGCGCCTGTCATGGTACAAATTTTAAATTTGCTGGTTTTGATGCTCCTGCATTAAGAGCCGTGCTTCAACCGCAAATACCTGTCTCTACTCCAGAGCCAACCCTGGCAGCGGTGAATGGTACTCCCACATTTTTGGCCAATATCGAACCGATCTTTGCGGCCCGCTGTACCGTTTGCCACAGTGGACCCGGTGCCCCAGTTGGATTAGATCTTTCAACCTACGCTGGCACAATTAAAGGGGGAGTGAATGGTACCGTGATCGTGCCTGGCGATTCCGCAGGAAGCAAATTGGTACAGGTCCAAAGTGGACAACATTTTGCCAATCTTAGCGTCGAGGAGTTGAAACTGGTAAAACAATGGATTGATGCCAACGCAGTTGAAAAATAATTGATCGGCATACCTTGCCAAAGGAGCTGAATTATGGAGCAGGAAGAGAAAAAGAAATTAACGCGCCGGGATTTCATGAAACTTACCATTGGAGCCCTGGGCGGCTTGATTGGTCTGGGATATGGAATTCCAGCCATCGCATATGTGGTCGCTCCGGCTCTCGCCCGGAGCCAGGCGCAGCAGTGGATCCAGCTTGGAGCAGCATCCAAGGTTGAATTGGGAAAACCCACTCTTTTTAAAGTCAACATTTCCCGCCAGACCGGTTGGATCGTTAATCAGGAAGAACTTTCGGTCTACGTCCTCACTGCAGACGGGCGTGATTTCGTTGCAATGTCCAATGTATGTACCCACCTTGGATGTCGCATTCGTTGGATAGCTGAACAGGATCAATACTTTTGCCCTTGCCACAATGGGGTGTATGACAAGCAGGGGAATGTTGTTTCTGGCCCTCCACCTCGACCCCTTGATAGATACCAAACCAAGCTCGAGAACGATCAATTATTCATCCTTGGAGGCTGAGAATGTTGACACGCTTCGGTAATTGGATGGATGAACGCATCGGATGGCGCTCGGTCTGGGAGGCCATTTTCCTGCGAAAAGTCCCTAAAGTTAACTGGTTCTACACCCTGGGAAGCGCAACGTTGTTTGTCGCTCTCAATCAGGCAATCACCGGGATTCTGCTTACGATCTACTATGTCCCTACTCCCGATCATGCATATGATAGCGTGCAATATATAACCACCCAGGTCGCTGGTGGATGGCTCATCCGCGGCTTGCACCATTGGGGGGCGAGTGTCATGGTTGTGCTGGTGGTTTTGCACATGCTGCGCGTGATCATTTATGGCGCTTATAAATTCCCGCGTGAAGTAACCTGGATGACAGGCGTTGTTCTGCTTCTCGTTGTGATCGGTTTTGGGTTTACAGGGTACCTTTTGCCGTGGGATCAAAAGTCCTATTGGGCTACCACGGTGGGGACTCGCATTGCAGGAGTTGTCCCATTTTTGGGGAATTGGATTCTGCGTATCATGCGCGGCGGTGATGATCTTTCCGCAGTGACTCTTGCGCGCTTTTTTGGAGCCCATGTTTGGGTCCTGCCTGCCACCCTTTTAATCTTGGTTGGCTCTCACCTGTTCTTGGTGATTCGGAATGGCATCAGCGAAATTCCCAGGAAGGAGGGACGCAAACAATGAACGCAAGAGAGAAAAAAGAAACCCTGGAAAAATACCAGGAAGCAAAGAAAAATGGGGTCCCCTTCTTCCCGGATATCATATTCTCGGATGCGATCGTGTCCTTTGTTGTTTTTCTATTGCTGATTGGATTGGCGTATTTCCTGGGTGCTCCCTTGGAAGCACGTGCGAATCCGGCTGATACAACCTACACCCCTCGCCCCGAATGGTATTTCCTGTTCCTGTTCCAGTTACTGAAATATTTCCCGGGAAAACTTGAGGTCGTCGGGGTGATCATCATCCCCACCCTGGCAATCCTGGTTCTATTCTTGTTGCCCTTCCTGGATCGCGGTACCCGCCGGCATTTCCTTGACAGGCCTTTGGTAACCGGTCTTACTTTGTTCGCAGTGGTTGCGATCGGTTTCTTAACCATCCAGGCTTCCCTTGAATCACCTCCCCCGGTTGCACTCACTCTGGGCGATCAGACCGCATCTTTATATGCAGCAAATTGTGCTTCCTGTCATGGCGATTTAATTATCGTTCCCCCCGGAACAAACTTGCATGACGTTATTGCTCAGGGAAAACACGAAGGCATGCCAGCCTGGGGCTCAGACCTGTCGACCGATCAAATCGATGCTCTGGTGGGATTCATCCTTTCTCCGGGTGGAAGCGCTCTCTTTACTCAAAATTGCGGTTCCTGCCACGCTGCCACGGATTTGGTCGCGATCAACCCGCTGGAACTCAGGAAGGCATTGGATGAAGGTGCAACGTATGCCCCTCACGTCAATGTGACTATCCCGGACTGGGCTGCAGTTATGACCGCACCGGAACGCACCCGCCTGCTGAATTTCCTCGTCGCTCCGGATGGTGCCAGGTTGTTTGCAGTCAATTGTTCCCCTTGCCACGGGGAATCGGTTGCCTTTTCTGGTTCCGAAGATGAACTGCGCACATTGATCAGTCAGGGTGGCCTTCATCTTGATATGCCGCCTTGGAAAGAAAAGTTGACCTCTGATCAGATCAACGCCCTGTCTCTTTATGTGGTCGACCCCGCTGGGAATCAGTCTGCAAAGACCTTGTTTGACCAAAACTGTGCTACTTGTCATGGGAGTCGCATCCCGGTTGAGACAAGCGTTGATCAGGCACGCCAGGCAATTTCAGCGGGAGGCGCACATCAAATCATGCCCATTTGGGGACAGATTCTGACCTCCGAACAGATGGATGCTTTGGTGCAATATACCTTTCAGGCAGCTCAGGGTTCCCCCATCCAGGTCGGACAGGGATTGTTCGCCGAGAACTGCGCCTCCTGCCACGGTGAATTTGGCGAGGGCGGTCCCAATCCTTCTGGTTCTGGTGGGACTATTCCACCCATAAGCACAGCCTCATTTTTATCAACACGCGACGACACTACGATCCGGGCCATCATCGTACAGGGACAGTCGGACCTCGGCATGCCTCCTTTCGGGTCGGCATCAGGCGGTCTTTTGAGTGATGACGAAATTGACGCCATCGTCGCCTTTGTTCGATCCTGGGAAGCGAATCCCTTGGTGATTGAACCTGCCCCGGCACCCACCCCAACTCCAACTCTTTCGGGTCTTTCTTCAGCGGATATTTATGCCAACTTGTGCGCTCAATGTCATGGGGCATCCGGTGAAGGCGGTTCCGCCCCGGCGCTGAATTCCCCTGATTTTCAACAATCCAGCTCTGACCAGAATATCTATGACGCCATCAGTAACCTTGATTTGGGTTTTTCTCCAATGATCGCGTGGGGAAAATTACTCTCTCCAGATCAGATTACCCAACTGGTTCAGTACATTCGCGGGTTGTCTATCACTTCTATTGGTACACCTGCAGTTGGAATTCCAACTTTTAATTCCGCTGTGTTACCAATCTTCCAGGCAAAATGCGGCGCCTGCCATGGGTCGTTGGGGGGCTGGACAGCCTCCAGTTATTCTAGCGTCATGACCACTGGCACTCATGCACCGGTCATCATTTCTGGAGATGCGGCTAACAGCTTGCTCGTGCAAAAACTCCAGGGAACTCAGCTGGTTGGATCAATTATGCCTCCTTCCGGAAAATTATCAGACGTACAGATACAGGTCATCATCGACTGGATCAACGCGGGAGCAATGGAAAAATAACCCGTGGAAAATCAATGAAAAGGCCGCCTTCGGGCGGTCTTTTCATTGATTTGTAATTCTATGCATCATCTTATTGACAGTTTGTAATTATTTTCACACCCTGGTAGTGACATTTATCACGATTCAATGTGACAAAAGAGGGTCTTGGGGTTTTCAGCCCAATGATATAATTTTAATGTGGTACTAATCTAAATTTGATTGTGTCAAATAACACAATGGCAGGAGGTGCCGACACCCATAACCATTCATATGGTTCCCTCACCCAGGCAACACTATACTATTTTCAGGAGAATGAAGAAATGTCCAGTAGAAAAATAATTTTTATCGTTGCTGTTCTGGTTGTTGCTGCTTTCGTTTTGGCAGCCTGCGCTGGCCCTGCCGGCTCAGTTGGTCCTGCCGGTCCTGCCGGCCCTGTCGGCCCACAGGGTCCTGCTGGGGTAGCCCCCGCCGCTGCAGACCTGACCTGCACCCAGTGTCACAATGATACCGATCTGATCCCCAGTAAGGTTGATCAGTGGTCCCTGTCGTTGCATGGAACTGGTGAAGCCTTCCAGGGTGAAGGGTACAACAAAAGTTGTGCCGGTTGTCACTCCGGTGGTGGCTTCAGCACCATGGTAGCCGCGGGTCTGACACCCGATAAGGTTACCGATGGCGATACACATCCATCCAAACAGGATTGCCGGGCCTGCCATCAGATTCACACAACATATACATCTGCTGACTATGCCCTTGAGACCGTCAAACCTGTGGCAATGTTCGCAACATCCACAACATTCGATGGTGGTAATGGCAACCTGTGCGCTAACTGCCACCAGGCTCGCCGTTTAATCCCCGCCGCTGCTGACGGCTTGGTCGACGTCAACGCCCGCTATGGCCCCCATCATGGTCCGCAGAGCGATATGCTCCTTGGCGTTGGTGGTGCAGGGAGTGTTACCGGTACCCCCAGCCCGCATTACTCAACGGTCAAAGACACTTGCGTAGCCTGCCATATGAACGGCTCTGGTCCCGATGCAAACCACACATTTACTCCGGAAGTTGGATCCTGTGTCGCTTGCCACGCCGATGCCACAGATTTCAACATGAACGGCGCTCAGACCGAGCTTGATGCCAAGCTCGAAACCCTTAAGGCAGATTTAACCACCGCCGGTCTGCTTGATAGTGAAGGTGCCATTATTGCTGGGAAATATCCCGAAGCCCAGGCAATTGCCCTCTGGAATTACATATATATCGTGGTCGAGGACAAGAGTAATGGCGTTCACAATATGCCCTATGCCGAGGCTTTAACTGATGCTGCCCTGGCAGTCTTCACCAAATAATTTACTGAACAACGCAATCTGGTAATAATAAGAATGACCCATCCTTATAAAAGGATGGGTCATTCTTATTGGGTTGGTTGCAAGATAATCGGAAAATATCCCTAAAAAAACTTGGCCTTTTGGGTGAACAATGATGGCAAACTGATTTCACGCGGAAAACAGCGTTATCCATTTATTCTTAACCTATCATTTCTCAACCCTAAAGAGAATCGAAAAGTACCCACCTTTTTGATGATAAAGGTTAAAGACCAGTGCAGTCCATCCTAATAGCAGCTAAGGAGTTAGGTTGCCAGGCTCCCGGCTATTTTAGTGCTTCTGTGAATAGCTCCACGGCCTTTTTGGCTTCCCATAAGTCTACCCTGGTCTGCAATTTGCGGATGTGATAAATGGCATCCATTGTTTTTTTGGACTTGATCATGGTTGTGAACTTGTCGCTGTGATATAGATCTTTTAATAATTCAATATTAATATTTGACTCAACACTGATTTTGTGAAGAAGGTCTTGCTCATCCATTGTTTCACTCCTTTGTTTATCCGGTTGTTGATGAACAATTTTACGTTATATACTGTTTATCGATAACCAAATTGCAATAAGAATTGTACCGTGTCAGAGCATTTGAGACTCAACTAGGGTAAAAGTTAAGAGTCACTTATTGATTATTGTGAACAATCTGGCGATCAATCACCTGGAACGGGAATAGCCTCCACGACCTTTGGTTCCACAACATGGATGTTCGCCACATTGTGATCCACAACTTTTAGGTAGCGAACTCCAATTGAGAAAGCCAGCAAGCCGTAACTGACTATACCAGCACCAGCCAGGAATTCAATCAGCGATGGGTGATATGCTGCGTATGCCACTGTAGGCTCGCCTGGCAGGTAAGAAAGGAAGAGTAGTAACCCCGACAGGTTGGTATCCCAGCGGTAAGCCACCACTCCACCAACCACCAGTACCATGGCAAGCATCCGCCAGAGTGGCATTGCGCGTGTTCGCTTGTTGAGCAGCAGGATGATCGGGAAGACAGCGCCTAGGAGTATTTCGCCTATCCAAAAGTTGAAGGATAATGCTCCTCCAGTTAACAGTTGCAATCCCTCTGTCCTTCCGGGTTCGTATGTGTAGGTCATTGACAGCGCATCCCAGAAGCGGAAGTAAAGATACACTACCAATATCCAGCCGATGATCTGAGCAACCCGGTCCAGCACGTTGTTATCCACGTTCGCATGATCTGTGAGCCGTGCCGATATCATCGAAGCCAAAACCGTCAGGGCCATGCCGGCTGCGATCGCCGAAATAATGAATAGGACGGAAATATCCGGCCGGTACCAAAGCGGCCGTGCCTTCAAGACCCCGTAAAGGGCTCCCAGCGAACTTTGGTGCAGCATGGAAAGTGCCAACCCGGCAATCGCCAGGTAAGGAGCGAAATGGTGCACGCTTGTCATTTTCTCAGCCAGTTTGGGAAAGTGAGATTTTAGCCATCCGAACCCGGCGAAAATGGGCAAAGCTTCCAGGGCAAGTACCGCCAGGTATAACGTCACGCACATGGTTACTTCCCACAGCAGGGAATGCTTGTTCCAGTAGATCATGGAATGCCAGAAGCGGTCCGGGCGGCCAATATCCAGCAGCAGAGTTAATACGGCCATCGTGTACCCGATCAACCCGATGAAAGTTGCTGTTCGGGCTACCGCCTGGTAGCGTTTGAGCCCCAGGAGGTAGACCACTGCACATAAACTGAATGCTCCAGCGCTTACAGCAATGGATGAAAGGTCGATGGTGATCCATAAACCCCAGGGGACTTTATCGCTTAGGTTGGTTAAAGATAGCCCCTTCCATAAAACCATTATTCCAGCGGTTAAACCACCCGCCAGGATCAATGCGAGTACGAGAATCCAAACCATCCATGGAGTGATCTTGGGAAGGGAAATTTTTTTATGACTTATTTTGGGGAGTGTAATGGTCATGATTGTGGCTCCTCTGTGGCGGGCAGGTAATACACTCGTGGCGAAGTGCCCAGGTCTTCTCGCAGTCGGTAAGTAGTCCTTCCATGCAGTAATTTACTAACTTCAGATTCGGGATCGTTCAAGTCACCGAACTTCCGGGCACCCACCGGGCACACAACTGCGCAAGCGGGGGTGGCATCCTCGTCAACGCCTGGCGTTAATCCTAGAGCCAGTCCTCGGTCTATGCGTTGGTAGCAGAACGAGCATTTCTCCACAACACCGCGGGGTCGTCTTTCGATCTCCGGCTGTCCCCATTCTGGTACAGATGGGTTCACCCCATCAAATTGTTTCCAGTTGAATGATCTTGCACCGTACGGACAGGCAATCTCGCAATACCGGCATCCGATGCAGCGGTCGTAATCCATTTGCACAATTCCGTCCGGGCGGTATGTGCTGGCTCGTACCGGGCATACATCCACGCAGGGTGCATGGGCACACTGCATGCAAGGGCGGGCAATGTAAACATCCTGTGCACCCACCGTCCCTGTCTTGTTGACCACGTTCCATGAAATTTCTGGGGGGATGTCATTATGCGCTCTGCATGCCAGTGTACAGTAACCGCAGCCGGTGCATTTGGATTGATCGATCACCATCGCCCATTTCCGCCCGCCAGCTGTGCTCGTTTCGAGGGCTTCCACTTTTCGGAAGATTTGAGAGCCTGCGAGGACCGCTGCCCCTACTACGGTAATTTTAATAAAGTCCCGACGGTTAATTTTTATGTCGCTCATTTTTTATTCCCCTTTTTATTAAGGTTCCGGTAAGCTTTTTCCAACCAGGGTTGTAGGACCATTCCGCCAGCCAGGCCAAACAAGCCAGCCAGTCCGGCAAAACCGAGTGGGCTCACCGGTGAGGGCTTGCTCTCAGCTTCAACAGGTTTTGAAGTGCTGACGGGCTGGATGATTGCTGCGCCTTGGCCGATGGTTGGATCAGTTGGTTGTGCGTGCATCTGGTCAGCATGGCAGGCTGAGCAGGTCGTGATGCTGGCGGTAAAACTGTGATCTGGTATGGCATGGATATCATTGCTGCCAACTTCGAAATGGCGCAGGTGGCAATCTACGCAGCTTACACCAGCTTGGTTGTGCTTCGAATATGGAAATGCCATCGAGACTTCGCTGTGACAGTTGATGCATAACGCCGATGGTCCAACGTCTTCCTGCCCTTGAACTGTTTTTAAGGTTGCCGAATGTGGATCATGGCACACTGTGCAGGTCATCCCGCGCTGGAAATGGGTGCTGGATTGCCAGTCTTGCACGTTAAAACGGTCGCCGCTGTGACATTTCCCGCACAGGTCACTCGTCCGTTCAACGGGTACAGGATTGGCAACCGGGTCAGACGAATGGGTGGCTGGAACCGGTCCATGGCAAGCTTCGCAGGAAACTCCATCTTCTTTCCATGTTCCTTGTGCTGGGTCATACCCGGTTACGTGACACACCAGGCAGGCTCCTGGTTTCCCTTGGTCAGTCCACATTTGATTAAACAGGGGGTCGCTGATTGCGTGCCCATGCGTGCCGCCTTGCACAGCATCCGTGAATTTGGAATGGCATGTGCTGCAGGCAATTTCCTGTTGGGGTTGGTCTTGTTCGATGGGCTGGGTTATGGGAGACAAAATAAGTTGCTGACCCGGTCGGGTCGGTTCTGCCCCGGCTTGGGCGATGATGTAGGTGGCTCCTGTAATAAATAGGGCGAATAGGATCGCAATGGAAAATCGTCTCATAAATTTCATTACATATTCTCCTCGATTGTTTGGTGGTTATGGTTGAACCGGGACTGGTGTCAGTTGGAACACATCGCATCCCAGGCATTCTTCGCGTAACAAGCCGTTTTTTGTGCGGAATACTTGCCAGCATGGGATGTTCGCTTGTGTAGCCGCTGGGCAGTCTTTACGTTTCTGTTCACTGCATCCTTTGATTTCCCAGCAGGGCCGTTGGGATGTGATCACCGGGATGGCCTGTGCTTCTTTTTGCCAGCGCTTGTCAAGTTGCCGTAACAGGAAAAAGATCAGGACCGAAACGGCCGCAGGGATTCCTATCCGGATGAGCAGGCCAAGAATCAAAGTCAAAACAGTATCCATTAAGAACCTCATGTGTTGCGAAGATTTTCATACCTGTTTTTTACTGCCTCGCCAAGCAGAAGGAGAATGGTGGTGGGAATTCCAAGTCGTAGGATCGTGAGTAGGGAAATGACCAGTAAGCTTTTCATGGGATGTCTCCTTTTCTATTGTTCCTATTTTCACTATCAGTTTAGCTCTTTGGACCGATGAAAACAATTCGGCTGGCATCCTATCTTTCTTATGGGAAACGTACCCCATGAACCTGACCTGTACCTATGGGAAATACTGGTTGCACCCCATCCTAAAAAAAACCATTGGGTTGGTATTGTGTCATTCGACCCAAAAAAAAGCCTGCTGGGGAAACAGCAGGCTTCCAAACGAAAAAATGATTTGTGTTACGGTTTTATGATACCCTTGCGTATGGCATATCGCACCAGCTCAGCCCGCGAGTGCAGCCCGAGTTTATGCATGATATTTTCACGGTGCCTTGCCACTGTTTTGTCGCTGATCACCAGCGCAGTCGCGATTTCCTCATTATCCGCGCCCTCTGCCAGGTATCGTAACACCTCCTGCTCACGGTCGGTCAACCCATCCAGGGTGGATGTCGTCCCTGTACTTCTTTCTTGCGCCAGGTAATCTTTGACCAGTAATTTTGCCATGGATGGATAGAGGTACACTTCACCGGCTGCTGCTGCACGGATCGCCGTTAATAATTCTTCCGGAGCGGCTCGTTTTGGAACGTATCCTCCCGCTCCCACTTCCAGCATTTTGAAAAAATACTCTTCATCCTCGTGGATGGTCAATGCCACCACAGCCACCTCTGGGTTTGTGCGTTTAATCTCACGTGTTGCGTCGATCCCGGAAAGATCCGGGAGTCCGATATCCATCAGCACCACCGTCGGCTTTAAAAGTCTCACGGCTTCCAGCGCTTCGCGGGCAGTACCTGCTTCTCCCACGATCTCTACGTCACTTTCGCTCGCTAATAGCATTCGTAGGCCCGATCGCACAACTTGGTGGTCGTCAACCAGCAGCAGGCGAATTTTCATCTGCTTCCTCCTGTACATAGGGGATTGATACCTCGACTGTTGTTCCATGTCCATGCCGCGATTGGACATTGAACCTGCCTCCTAAAAGCGAGGTGCGTTCTTCCATTCCCTTAAGCCCCCACGACACTCTTTTAGCAGATCCCGCTGCATCCAGGTCGAAACCATTGCCGTCATCCGTTACACGCACTTGGACGGATTTATCACCATATGTCAGTGTTACCTGGGCGGTTTTGGCTTGTGCATGTTTGACAACATTGGTTAATGCTTCCTGCGCAATACGGAAAAGAGCGATCTTGACTGGCGACGCAACTGTTTTTTCCTCTCCAATGATTTCCACGTGTACCAACAGGTTCACTCGTTCCTGGAGGGTGTTGGCATACCAGCGCATGGCAGAAGAGAGGCCCAAATCATCCAGGTGGGATGGGCGTAAATCTGCGATTAAGCGTTGCAGTTCATCCAACGAATGCGTGGTAAGCAGCTCCAACTGGTGCAGATTTTTTTTAGTGTGGTCCATGTTCATGGTATTCAATGAGCCTGTCAATCCGCGCAACCCCATCCCGATCGCTGTCAGCGCTTGGCCCGTTTCATCGTGAAGCTCGCGGGCAATTCTTTGGCGTTCCGCTTCCTGGGCAGCGACCACACGCTTGTATAATTCTCGCCGCAGCGACTCACGTTGTTTCGCTTCTTTCAGTCGCGCCTCCTGCAAATTGGCAATTTGGCTTTCATTTTCAACCTGGAATGCGCGCAGGAAACGGATCACAAAGAAAGCTGCTATCCCTGCCATGATGGCACGGAATAATTGCACCGGGATCCCTGCCATGTTGTTGAAAAGGACATCATTGATAACGTTTGAAGGTGGAAGCGGGGAAGTCTGCACGAACAGTTGTCCCACCAGGCCGTACCAGCTGAAAGCGACTGCGGCCCATAGGGCATCTCTCCCAAATGAGATAAGTCCTGCTTTGCGAAATACGCGTTGCTGCACTACCAGCCCGATCGCCGCCAGCAGCGCAGCTGGGATGGCTAGTGAATAGCGTGTCCACACATCTGCCACGCTCCACAAGATGGGCAGGGAATAAAAACCTTTTAGGACGATCAAACCAAAAACCCAAATCCCTTCCAACCCCAGGGGAACTAGTAGGATTAATCGCCATGCTGTTCGCGAAACAACGAGTAAATAACTGCCAAATGCCGCCAGCGAGATGAATGAAAAGGCTAAAGTCACGAGCCTGATTCCTGCCAGCCAGTCAGGAGTGACATGCCCCCCCTGCAGCGCGATTGCATCGAACATCTCCAGCCATTCATTTACCGCGTGCACCAGCCCAAATGCTGCCAGGGGTCTTAAGGCGCGACGAAGGCGGGCATCAGTCGACCGCCCGCCTTCCACCATGACCAAAAGGCCCATGCTGAAGAAAGCCAATCCATAGAAAAAATAGATCGGGATGATCGGGGATATATTCACGTGAGGGAGCCTATAAGCAACCCGTTCTACTCGTCTTTCTCTAAACGCATTCCGCAGGTTCGGCAGAACACGTCACCAGGTTGAGCGCGTTTACCACACTGGTGGCAGTAGATTTCCTCGCTATCACTGTTCTGTTGAGCTTGAGCATGGCGCTTGCGTCCTGCCGAGGCACGACGTGTGCCGTTTCTCCACATATAAATTCCACCTACGATTCCAAAAATGATCAGCACACCCCCCACACCGCCTAATACCCAGGGCAGCACTGCGCTCATCGTTACCCTGCCTGGCGTACTGGTTGTGAGCGGCTGCGTTGGTTGTACCGGGAGCCCCGTTGTGCTTAAGGCATCGGTTACCTTATTGTAATCGGCGGTCAGATTGTATTTCTGCCCTGCAGCTAAGGGTTGTGATCCTGACTGGAAATAAACGAAACCATCTTGAGCCACGGCGTTTTGCTGGAGTACGGGGTTTGTCACCATGTCCGTCGCGCCGACCGGTTGCTGTAATGCTACCGCAAAAGAATCCACTGCATAATCTCCTGCCCACTCATAAACGATGTGACGTGCCGTCCCGTTTTTTACCAGCTTGTCATAATATTCAACTTGCACATCCTTCGAATTTGCAGTGAGTGTTAATGTTGCTTGCGACCCCTCCACGGTGCGGTCATAGGGAGCATTGACCAGTCCGGTCGTCGGATCGGAATTTGCCACTGCAAATACTTCAGCTTGGGCAGGGAGGTGCAGGGAGAGTGATACTGGAAGTGTTGTGCTGGCGGAAATGGATAGATGATATATGACTAGTACAGCCGGCTGGTCATATTCTGGCCAGATGTCCACGCTCACGGAACTCAGGGTCACCCCGCTCTGCCCCCCTGCAGGGATCGTAAAACATACTGCCGCCAGGATGGCCAAAACATAAACCCACTTCCTCATCCATCACCTCCAAATAAAGTAAAAATTGTCTACATCTTAATATTACCACGAACAGGTATGGCTTTTATCAAACCCCAGACTGTCCTGTTCACTGGTACTTGGAGGTTATTTTGTTCGGCCAAATTTGCGATTGCCCCGTTGATCGCATCGATTTCAGTCGGCGCGCCCCTCAGGATGTCTTGCAGCATCGAAGACAGGTTCTCAGAGGTCTGTCGCGCCACCTCTTCTGCCGCGCCTTCGGGCTCTAAAAATGGCAGCACGATCCCCAGGCTTTTGGCAACACCTGCGGTTTCTCGCGCCAGGTTCCCCATCAGTGTCCTTGCAGTGGATCGTTCCAAAAGTTCTCCGTTTTTTATCCTGAGCAATGCTGACAACGGATTGATCGCTGAACTGACAACCAGTTTGCCCCAAATCAATGATGGTAAATTGTCGACCACATTTACACCAATCCCGGCTTGACGGAGCAACTTTTGGATTTGAGAGTTACCGGGTTGAGGATCGAGAGAGACCGGTCCCTCGCCGCCCAGGCAGCTTACTCCGGGGCTTATCAGGGTTGCCCCCATGGTTGTGACACCCAGCGCTACTCGTTCCTTTCCCAGGACCGAGGATAAAATTGCTTCATTTCCCAACCCGTTTTGGAGGGTTAGCGCCAGTCCATCCGCAGGGAGACACGAAGAGAGTTGCTTTGCCGCACGTTTTGTTTGCCATGCTTTTACCAATACCAGCGCATGGTGTAAACCCATACAATCAGCCGGGTTATCTGTCGCATGAACGGGGTATGCCCGTTCTTCCCCCTCCACTTGAACCCCTTTCTTGTTTAATTCCTCCAAACCTTCCTGCCACGTGCCTAACATCGTGACGGAGATGCCTGCTTTTGCAAACCGGGCTGCAAATAAAGTGGCCAGCGCGCCGGTACCCACGATTAAAATTGCGTCGTTGTTCATCGGATGGGGTTGATCTTAATGACTGAGATGCTGGATGAGGGTTTCCCATTCTGCGTCGGGCATTTCGACCGTATGCTCTTTCGCTGGGAAATTGTGTGCCTGCACGTCAGCTATGAACGCAGAAAAGGCATTTGTCATCTCATTGTGCAGGTTGGCATATTTTCGTACGAACTTGGGTGTGAATCGGTCGAACAGACCCAGCAGGTCGTGCGTCACCAATACCTGGCCGTCGCAACCGATCCCGGCTCCGATCCCGATCGTGGGGATCGAAATCCGCTTTGATACCATTTCAGCCAGCTTTCCGGGAACCGTCTCGAGCACCAGGCTGAAACATCCCGCATCTTCCAGCAGCGCAGCATCCTCGAGCAGTTTTTCCGCGGAAACCGCGCTGCGCCCTTGCGTTCGGAACCCACCCAGCATATTGATGGATTGAGGGATCAGACCGAGGTGCCCCATCACGGGGATACCCGCGCCAACAATGGCGCGCACCACGTTTGCACGCTCGCCTCCTCCCTCCAACTTTACTGCCTCCATCCCGCCTTCCTGCAGGAATCGCCCTGCATTCCGTACAGCTTCTTCGCTCGAGACCTGGTAACTCATGAAAGGCATGTCTCCGATCAGCAGGGCATTTTTCGCCCCTCTCGCCACGGCACGGCAGTGATGCAGCATTTCTTCCATGGTTACCGGCAGGGTGTTATCGTACCCCAGCACGACCATCCCGAGGGAATCACCGACCAGGATGGCATCGATACCAGCTTGATCGAGTGCCAGCGCCATCGGGTAGTCATACCCGGTAAGCATGCAGATTGGCTCGCCGCGTTCTTTTTTTTGGCGGATCGCCAGCGTGGTCATTTTTTTCCGTGCAGCTTGGGGTTTTGGATCAGGGGGAATTGTCGACATGGTACCCTCCTTTCAGGTAGGGGCCGGGTAAATAATTTGGATAATGTTCCGATTTTGGTGTTCGGTCGCGTTCCTAAAGATACGCGCATGTCTATTATTCCACAAATGGCTTCTTAGTGCAATCTTCCATCTGATTTCATTTTGCTCTATAATAGGATTATTCGGAAATAAGCTATCACAGGAGGCAACTATGCGACGCGCTTTTGGATTTTTAATTGGAACAGTGATCGGCGGGATAATGGGTGCAGCCGCTGCATTACTCTTTGCTCCGCTTGCAGGAAGAGATTTGCGCTTTCAGATAAACGATCGTGTTAATGCTTTGGCAGCGAATGTCCGCAATGCTGCCAGTTCGAAACGGATAGAATTACAGGAGCGGTTGGAAACTTTGCGCGCCCCCCGGGATTAAAATATGTGAAGGCGCAACCTAAAGAGCGCTTTTCCTGATTTTGTCATAAAACGCCTCCACCATTGCCCTGCACTGCTCGTAACCTGCTCGTGTGGCAATGATTTGGGCGTTTTTGATTCCTGCGTTTGCACATAAAATGGGGTTGTCAAGTGCGCCAAGGATTCCCCTCGCAATCGCATTGGGTGAGCTCGCATCTACCAATATGCCGTTGACCCCTGTTTCTATCCATTCCTTCATCGATTCAATATTGCCGACCACCGGGAAAACGCCGCATGCCATCGCTTCCAGCAGGGAGTTGGGTGTCCCGTCGTGAATGCTTGGCGAAACGAATACCTGGGCCTTTTTCAACAAGGTCCACATTTGCCCTCGGTCCAGGCGCGGCCATAATCTTGTGTTGGATTGGATTCCCAGTAACTTCAAGAACCTTTCAGCCTCAGGGTCTTTTGCCAGGTTTGGGCAAATGAACATCGTATTGGGTGATTCTTCCAGGACCAGCGGGATGCTCTGAAAAAAAACGTCCTGCCGCAAGCTGCCCGGGCGTTGCCCTCGTGGGTTCACCACAATTGGTACATCTGCAAATTCCTCTGGCAGCTCTCCAGGCTCGGAATTATTGATTTCATCCAGTCGCACCCCTCCGCTCCCCGGCACAACCAGCGTTGGATTGCCTGTTGCAAATCCCCATTCGTGACTCAGTCGGATGTCCCTCGCTGTGTCAGCGATCAATCCATCTGCTCTTCCCAGGGTGCGGCGGGTCTGATTCGCCATCAGGGAAGAACCTCTTGCATGCAGGGTTAGGTCATTCCCCCAGACGGATACCACTATGGGGATTGCCGTTTTTGTCATTGCTGCAAGCATTCCTTCGAACGGAATGCGCAGCGCATGGATTAGGTCGGGGTTGATATCCTCCACTATGGCGCGGAAGCGGGATTGGATAAAGGATAGGGTGATAGGACCGAGATAATACCTCACCGGTCTCAGGATATTTCGAAAGCGTCTGACAATTCCGCCAATTTCTGATATTCCCGTTGCGCTGCTGCTTCCAGCCATCCTGCTCAACGCGGCCGGCAAAATGTGAAAGGACTCCAATCCTGCTGGGCGATCGCATGGATAGGTCGACACCAGGTGGATCTCGTACCCTTTTTCTATCCAGGTTCGCATCCAGGAAAGCGCTGTCGGCGAGCGCCCATCGGCAACAAAAAGGAGACGCATGGCGTCACTATACCACAACCCTCCTTCAATTCTGTTTGACGAATGGTCGCAATTTGGGTATAGTGTATGGACAACAGGGTCGCGGCTTCAACTGTTTCCTCTGGCAAGCTCAGAAAATATTCCATTTTGAAAGGTCGGAGCTCTATTTTGCCTGAACCAGATTTGCTTGAAGAAAAACGTCCACCCGTTTGTGATTACGAAGGATCCGACTACCAGGCGCGCTTCTGGGAAAGGGGTGGTCGCGATTATGAGGATAGGTGTGAAGCGATCGCATTAAAGCGATTGCTTCCTTCCCGCGGGTCCCTGATGCTTGAATTGGGTGCCGGTGCGGGTCGCAATACTACCCGTTACCAGGGTTTTGATCGCGTTGTCCTGCTCGACTATTCCCGCACCCAACTCAAACAGGCTCAGGAACGCCTGGGTGTTTTCGACAAATACCTATACGTTGCTGCAGATATCTATCGTTTGCCTTTCGTGAATGGTTTATTCGATGCAGCCACAATGATCCGCACCTTGCATCACATGGCCGACGCACCGGCCGCATTGCATCAGGTGCGCAGCGTACTTCAGCCTGGGGCGTTCTTCATCCTGGAATTTGCCAACAAGCGGAATTTAAAAGCCATCCTGCGCTATGCCCTTCGTCGTCAATCTTGGAACCCCTTTGGGCTGGACCCGATCGAGTTTGCTCCGCTGAATTTTGACTTCCACCCACGGGCGCTTTCCCTCTGGCTTAAACAGGAAGGTTTCCTGGTCAACAAGATTCTGGCAGTATCTCACTTTCGTATAGATATGCTAAAACGCACCATTCCCCCGGCAATTTTGGCCGGGCTGGATTCTCTCCTGCAATGGACCGGGATGTTGTGGCAGCTTACTCCCAGTGTATTTATTCAGGCAAAGGTCAAGGGAGGGCAGGCAGATCCACATCCATCTGACCCAGTTTCATTTTTCAAATGCCCAGAATGCGGACACGCACCATTAATCAAACAGGATCAAAATTTGTCATGTTCCTCGTGCGGGCGGGTTTGGAAATTTGTCGATGGCATCTATGACTTCCGCGGGGACGAATCATGAAACAGGTTTTTGTTGGGGGAGCGCAAAGTTAATGTTCATCTATTGCACGACGTATAGTTGCCAATTGGATTGTCGAGAGGGTTGAAATTGTTTCCCAGACTCTCAATCAGGCGAATAAAGGCACTTCCATTCCTGGCAGGGGGCTTGTCATTTCTTGCTGGAGGTCTTTACCTGGTTCGATCATTGATCTACCTTTATGGACAGCGTTCAATGGTGGATGAAGGGGGCTACCTCTATCAGGGACTTTTATTTGCAGAAGGCGTTTACCGACCATTTCAGAGTAATGGGCTTTGGCAATACAATGCGCCCCTTTCATATATTATTCCTGGTTACATACAAGCCTGGTTTGGTCCCGGTCTGTTGGTCGGACGTTTTTTCTCCCTTTTCCTGGGGTTGTTGACCATGATGGGTGTCTGGGTGGTTGCCCGTCGTTTGGCAGGGAAATGGGCTGCTGTTGTAGCCCTGCTGATTATTGCCCTGAACCCCGCCCTGATAAAGATTTATATTTTGGCCAATTCACAGGTCTTGATAGCTTGTATGCTTACCTGGGTGATGGTCTTCGTCCTGGGTGAAGATCGCCCTCCCTGGCAGGTTGTGTTAAGCTCGGTCTTGGCTGGCTTGATGATACTGACCCGGCATAACCTGGCACCATTGTTTCCAGTCCTGCTGGTCTACATTTTCGTTCAGCATGGAAAAAAAGTCGGGTTGTGGGCTTTGTTTTTGGGGTTATTGGTTATCTTGATTGGACATATCATTTATTGGCCAAATATACTGGCTATGTGGACTCCTTGGATTCCTGGGAACCTGGCTCCTTTCCTTTCCGCTTTTCGCCCGCCCCCCGATGGCACTTTTCAAATGGGACCTTACGGTTGGGACTCGCGCCTCCTGGTATTCTTTCAAGGCTTTTCATTCAATGGTTTTGTGATGATCGGGTTTGTGGTTGCCATGATCTTGTGGCCTCATCGCGATCAATGGAAAAATCGATCTTCCCGGCGCACGAGCATATTTTTGATGGTTTTATTTGCTACTTTGCTCACTTTTCACGCTCTGGCCTCCTTGGCAAGTAACGCCCGCGTTTTCAACTTTACCCCTTATATTGCCTTTTTTTGCGAGATTGGCCTGTTCCTTGTACTGAGTATGTACGACGTTTGGTCAAAGGCTGCCTCGCCCGTGCGAGGAATCCTTTCTGCAATTTTTATCCTGGTGCTGATTCCAGGTTTGGGTTATGCCGCTTACCCGGTGCTTGGTGCTGGTCTAAAAGATACTTTTCTTAATATCTTGAATGTTCATCTTCCTCGCACCCGGGATTTCTTTCATAACTTTAGGTTTTTGCCCGGTTCGGTCTCGCTTCAGGAAATATTGGCGAATAAATTCGGGATAGTGTTTGATCCTATTTCTGATATCGAACGGCGCATCCTGCCGGCTGTTGTTGGTTTATTGGTTGCTGTCCTTTTTTTACTTGTCATGTGGCTGGTCCAGCGCTATCTTAAAAAGAGACTTAATCGTGTCGTAGGATATGGGTATCTGACGCTGATAACTCTCCTGGTAATCTCCGTCTTGCTTTCCTCTACCCATTTAATGGGAGGAATGTACAAGGTTTATGATTGCCAGGCTGATTCCATTCAAGGCTATGAACAAACCGGTAAGTACCTCGCCAATCTCATTCCGGTTGGCAGCAGGGTCTATTGGGAAAGTGATGATGGCGCTCTTCCCCTTTTATACCTGCCAGGGATCGAGCTGCTTCCGGGTCAGATCTTCGGTCGCTGGAGCTTTAGTGCCTCTCCGGAATCAGAAAAGGTATTGAAATTTGGACTTTGGAACAAACAGCTTGCAGACTCATGGGCAGTCAAGGCAGATTTTATTCTCGTGGAAGAACGTCTGTATGATCCCGCCTGGGACGATTTCTTCAAGTTGCATTCGGGGTATCAGGAATTACCGTCCACCCCAAATATGGTCCCATGCATCGATCGGTCTGATTTCCGGGTGTTTCACAAACTGCCTTAGAGTCCGGATTTCTTAACTTTTTTTGGATTAGCGTGTAGTCATCGATTGGTTAAATTGAGCAGATTGTCACTGAGGTTTTTCACGATGAGTATTCCAATGGGCTGACACGGGGAATATGATCGTTGCAGCCTTGCATCCCCATCGGTTTTGTGTTAAAATTCCTTCACTCTGATAACCCAATACCGCACGCATCGAAAAGTGGGCAACCCCCACTTTTCTGCATGTAACAGGAAAATAAGTTCTGGGGAGCAGGTTAAGTATGAAAAATGAATTTGCATTGGCTTTCAATGAAGTTTTGGAAGAAAAACAATTGCCCAAGGAGATCATTATGGCTGCCATCGAGTCAGCTATGGTCTCTGCCTATCGGCGGGCAGTCAACGCCTCCAACGCTCAGGAAGTTGTAGCCAGGATCGACCCGGAATCCGGCAAGGTCACGATTTTTGCCGAAAAAGAAGTGGTCGAAGAAGTGCAGGACCAGCGCACCGAAGTGACTCTCGATGTGGCGCGCCTCGTGAAACCCGAAGCAAATCTAAATGACATGGTGGTGGTCGAGACTACTCCCGCTGATTTCGGGCGTGTAGCAGCTCAGACCGCTCGCCAGGTCATCCAGCAGCGCATTCGCGAAGCTGAACGCCAGATGCAGGCTGATTTCTTTAACAAGCAGGTTGGTGAGATCATCAGTGGGGTTATCCAGGCTGTCAGCATGACTCAGGGCGTGACCATCGGTCTCGATATGAAAGCCGAGGGGATTATGCCGCCCAATCAGAAGATCCCCGGCGAGAAATTTAAGGTGCACGAACGTGTCCGCTCGATTGTTCTTGAAGTCAAGGATAGTCCGCGTGGTCCTCAGATCATTCTTTCACGCTCGCATCGGAATTTCTTGCGCCGGTTGCTCGAGAATGAAGTCCCCGAGATCTACCATGGCATTGTCGAGATTCGCGCCATTTCGCGCGAACCTGGTCAGCGCGCCAAGGTTGCTGTCTCAGCAACCCAGCCCAATGTCGATCCCGTGGGTGCTTGTGTGGGCATCAAGGGCGTCCGCATCCAGGCAATTGTTAAGGAACTTCACGACGAGAAGATTGACATCATCGAATGGAATGCAGACCCGGTCTTGTACATATCCAAGGCCATTAGTCCCGCCAAGGTTTCCGGCGTCTATCTGAATGATGCAGAAAAAACAGCCACAGTGGTCGTTCAGGAGGATCAGTTGAGCCTCGCCATCGGGCGTGATGGTCAAAATGCCCGCCTGGCTGCCAAACTTACCGGCTGGCGGATTGATATAAAATCGCTAATCGAAGCTGCAGGCGATGCCATTGTCAAGCTGCAAACCGATCCATCCCTGGCGAATATTGCCGAAATTGAACACAAGAACATTCCAATCGTCGAAGAAGTCCTCGCCAAGAAATCTGAAAATCGACCCGTAACGCCTGAAGAGTTCATGACCCTCATCCAGTTTGTAGAGCGCGTGGAAAGGCGCACGGTTGAACAGAAGAAAGCTGCCGCCGCAGTCGAAGAAGAAAGGGTTTCAGTTGCTCGCGCTGAGGTTCCGGCCGCGGCCTTCACGACAAGTGCCGAAGAATTGGGTTTGCCGGATCATATTTTCAACATCCTCACCGAGGCTGAACACCGCACCGTTGGCGATCTGATGATGGCAATGAAACTCAACCCCGACAGCGTTCTGGGTCTGGCTGGCATTGGACCAAAATCAATGGAGGCCATCAAGACCGCTCTTGAGAACATCACCTTCCCGGAACCCGAACCGGTTATTGAACCCGTCGTTGAAGCAGTCGCTGAGCCGCTTGCCGCATTGCCCGTTGAAAGTGCGGTTGAAATGCCGGCCGTGACCGTCCCCGAAATTGTGCCTGCTGAAGGACTCGCTGGTTTGGGTGAGGCCCAGGGTGAAGCTGTTCCGGTGGCTGCTGGACTCCCCGAAGAAAGCATGGCAGAAAAACCTCTCGAGGAAATCTTTACGCTAAGACCCGATATGCTTCAACCAGTTGCAGTGGCTGCCGATGAAGACGAAGACGAGTCTGATAAGAAAAAGGGCAAGAAAAAGAAGAAGAAGGTTGTCGAGATCGTTTATGACGAGGACCTTGATAAGGCGATTGCCAAGAAAAAGCATAAACGTGGTGATGTGGGTTGGGAAGAAGATTAATAGGCTGCATTTCTTCCCTTCCGTTGGACGATCGTTAATTACTATGAATTAATGGAATCGAAGGTGTCTGGCAAAATTGTTAAACACCCCAAGCACATCCCCCAACGCACTTGCGTGGGCTGTCACATTGTCTTGTCGAAACGTGCGCTGATCCGCCTGGTGCGTCGACCTGAAGGTGTGCTTGTGGACCCGACCGGAAAATTAGCTGGGCGCGGCGCTTATTTGCATAATCGCCGTTCCTGCTGGGAAAAGGGCCTGAAAGGCTCTCTGCCGCATGCCTTGAAGACTACCTTGACCACCGCTGATACTCAGCGCCTCCATCAGGTTATGCTGTCTCTGCCGGAGGATGAAGAGGATAATGGTGAACAGGGCTAAGGCCTACATGGACTGATTAACCGCTGAACGTTCAACGGCAGGCTTTAGGGGTCCAATTTCGACCGGTCAGCAGACGGAAATTGCCGCACTGGTGTTTTGTTTAAGGAGATGCCGTATGACCGTTCCTGAACGTAAAAAAATTGAACTTCCCGCGAATATTTCCATTCGCGATTTCGCTTTAATAATTGAAGTCAGCCCGATCCAGATCATTAAAAAGTTAATGACCAATGGGGTAATGGCGAGTATTAACCAGACCATCGATTATGATACCGCTGCCATTCTGGCTGATGAGATGGGTTTTGAGGTTTCCCTCGAAGATCAGGTCGCGCCGGTCGAAAAAGAGACTGGCAATGTGCCCTTATGGCGTCAAGCCATCGCAGGTGAGAGTGAAGCTTCTTTGACTCCTCGTCCTCCCGTGGTTACCATCCTGGGGCATGTGGACCATGGCAAAACATCCCTTCTGGATGCCATCCGAAAAACGGATGTCGCTGCTGGCGAAGCTGGCGGTATTACCCAGCATATCGGTGCCTACCAGGTGGAATTAAAGGGCAGGCAGATTACCTTTCTGGATACTCCCGGACATGCAGCCTTTACCGCCATGCGTTCGCGCGGGGCCCAGGGGGCAGATATCGTCATCCTCGTTGTTGCTGCGGACGATGGTGTCATGCCCCAGACAAAGGAAGCCATTGCGCACGCCAAGGCAGCCCGCGTTCCGATCATTGTTGCATTAAACAAGGTGGACAAGGCAAATTCGAACCCCGATCGCGTTAAAAAACAACTTGGTGAGAACGACCTTATGCCGGACGATTGGGGTGGTAGTACCATGGTGATCCCCGTTTCAGCCAAACAAAAACAAGGCATCGAAGATCTTCTTGAAGCCATCCTGCTTGTTGCTGATAATACTGATATTCGCGCCAACCCCAAGGGGGAGGTCATTGGCACGATCATAGAAGCAGAGTTGGATAAATCCAAGGGACCCGTCGCCACCCTCTTGGTCCAAAATGGGACTCTAAACTCGGGCGATATTGTGGTGGCAGGGAACACCTATGGACGATTACGCGCCTTGTTTGACTTCCGCGGCCGCAAGGTTCAGAAGGCTGGTCCATCCATCCCGGTCTCTGTGATGGGTCTAAGTGCGTTGCCCTCCGCCGGGGATGTTTTCAAGGTGGTCGCTAACGAGAAGGAAGCGCGACAGGTTATCCTTGAACGCCAATCAGCGAACACGAAACAGGCCTCGGTTGCAAAAAAGATTACCCTCGAAGAACTTTTCTCGAAGATTAAAGCAGGTGAAGCACAGGAATTCAACCTCATTCTAAAAGCTGATGTGCAGGGTTCACTGGAACCCATCATTAATGAGATTAAAGACCTTGGAAAAGGCGAGATTCGCATCAACATTTTATATGCTGAGACTGGTAATATTAGCGAAAATGATGTGCTGTTGGCGTCCTCTTCTCAGGCCATCATCTTCGGGTTTAGTGTCCAGGCCGATGTGGCTGCCCGACGTTTGGCTGATACCGAAGGAGTGTCAATCCGCCTGTACGACATTATTTACCGTCTCATCGAAGATGTGGAAAAAGCCCTTAAGGGTATGCTGGCTCCTGAATATAATGAGAAATTCCTTGGCAAGGCTGTTGTTTTACAGGTTTTTGCCCTCTCCAAGGGCACCAAGATCGCTGGCAGCCGCGTCACTGAAGGCGAGATTCGTCGTAATGGCAAGATCCGGGTTACTCGCGGTAAGGATATAGTATTCGAAGGCGAAATCAGCTCATTGAAACATGAGAAAGAAGATGTTCGCGAGATGCGCACTGGCTTTGAATGTGGCATCGGCCTGAAAAATTTCAGCGATGTTCAGGTTGGTGACACCATTGAGTGCTATCTGCTTGAAAAGGCAGAAACAGACTAGTCTCTGATCCAAAAGGGAAGTGAAGGAATATGCCATCCGGTGTCCGGCTTCAACGCATTGCGGACCGCATCAGCCAGGAAATCTCGGAAATGCTCATTCGCGAGATTAGTGACCCGCGCCTCCATCAAATATTTATTACGGATGTAAAAGTGGACCGTGAACTTGCTTTTGCCGAAATTTATGTGTCAGCGGTCGAAGGAACGGCCCGTAGCGCTGAAATACTTTCGGGGTTGGAACATGCAAGCGGCTTCCTGCGCCATGAACTATCAGCTCGCATCGAGTTGCGCACCTTCCCGCGTCTCCGTTTCCACTGGGACCCCACTCCTGAAAACGCTGACCATATCGCACGTTTATTGGCAGATTTGCGAAAGAATGAACGACCTGCAGACAAAAATTAAAAGCCGCATTCAAGCGGCGCATCGCGTTTTGGTCACCTCCCACGTCCGTCCCGATGGCGATGCCATCGGGTCCAGCTTGGCGCTTTCTCTTGCCTTGCTTGACGCAGGGAAACAGGTGCAAACGATCCTTTCCGATGGTCTCCCCGAGGGCTTTAACCATTTACCCGGGGCGGACAGGGTTCTCACTCGTGCTGATGGGGAGTTCGACTTGATCGTTAGTGTCGATGCCTCGGACCTGAAGCGGGTGGGTCATGCCTTGGACGGTTACCGCGCCCCCGATATTGTTGTGGACCATCATGTAACGACCGAGGCCTTCGGAACATTGATGCTGGTCGAACCTGATGCAGTTGCCACCGCCTCGGTTCTCACTCGTCATTTAGGAGAGTGGGGGCTGGTCATTACCCCTTCTATTGCAGCCAATTTAATTACCGGCCTGGTTACAGATACGCTTGGGTTCCGCACCTCGAATACCACTCCCGAGGCTCTTCGCCAGGTCGCTGACTTGATGGAAATCGGTGCGGATTTGAGTTCTCTATACTACCGCAGCTTGGTTCGGCGCACATTTGTTGAGGCTAAATATTGGGGCTCGGGGCTTTCCAGCCTCCAGCGTTCTGACCGCATAGTCTGGGCTACCCTTACCCTGGCAGACCGCAGATCATCTGGTTATTCCGGCAAGGATGACGCCGATCTGATTAATATTGTTTCATCTATCGATGACGCTGATATCGCCATCATGTTTGTAGAGCAAAGTCCAAACAAGACTAAGATCTCCTGGCGCGGGCTGAAACCGAATATGGACGTTTCGCAGATTTCCCTTCAATTTGACGGTGGTGGCCATAAAGCTGCCTCGGGTGCGGAATTGTCCGGTAGCCTGTCAGAAGTACAGGAGCGGGTCCTGGCAGCAACACGAAAAATAATTGACCAATCCCAATGATCGGTTGGGATAGCCTGTGGAGGAATGAAAATGGAAAGTCAGGATATTAAGAACGCAGTTTCCGGTATTCTCGTCGTTGATAAACCCGTCGGCCTCACCTCGCACGATGTGGTCGATCATATCCGCCGCGGCACTGGCATCCGCCGTGCCGGGCATACCGGCACGCTCGATCCGCGTGCCTCTGGGGTTCTGGTCATCCTCGTGGGTCCTGCAGTTCGCCTTAGCGAGTTTGTTTCCGCTTCAGATAAGCGTTACCAGGCTATCCTCCGCTTGGGTAACGCCACCGACACCTACGATGCCGAAGGACATTTTACTCGCGCCCCCTCTGCCGCTCCGGTGGACGTGACCGAGCAGCAGTTTAACGAGGTTCTGCAGCGCTACATTGGTGAGATTGAACAAACTCCCCCGGCTTTTTCTGCAGTCAAGGTTCACGGTCGCAAAGCTTACGAAATGGCCCGCCAGGGCGAAGAAGTTGAACTCGCCCCCCGCAAAATTAATGTATACCATTTGGAAATTCTGGAATGGGCTCCGCCTGAAGTGGTCATTGATGTCCATTGCTCATCGGGCACCTATGTCCGCTCTCTCGCCAATGATGTCGGTGTCGCTTTGGGATGCGGCGCTTACCTTGTGGGACTGCGGCGTACCAAGTCGGGGCGTTTCAGTTTGCGGGATGCCACTCCGCTGCGCAAACTTGAAGAAGCTTTCACCGCTGGAAACTGGTACCAGTACCTGATTCCTGCCGCTGAAGCCCTGGCCGAATGGCCCGGTGTTGAACTATCCCCCGATGAGGTCGAAGAAGTCAAGCATGGGCATCGCGTAAAAGCCGCCCCGGATACCAAGCCTGGGCTGGTGCGCGGCGTCAGCATGGCTGGTGAACTTATCGCCATCCTGGAACTGGATGAAGTCACCCTCGAATGGCAGCCGAAGAAAGTGTTCTTCTCTTAATCTGAGCTGGTGATTTCTTCAGTCGTTGGTAAATCGCAGTAACGACTTTAGTTGTTTACACCGTAGTAACGACTTTAGTCGTTGACACTGTAATAACTTGCTCATTTTGCTCCCGCCGCCGTCCCCGGTGGCGGGTAAAGACGCAGGGACAGTAAATCGTAGTAACGACTTTAGTCGTTGTCACCGTAGTAGCGACTTTTGTTGTTTACACCGTAGTAACGACTTTAGTCGTTGACACCGTAGTAACTTGCTCATTTTGCTCCCGCCGCCGTCCCCGGTGGCGGGTAAAGACGCAGGGACAGTAAATCGTAGTAACGACTTTAGTCGTTGTCACCGTAGTAGCGACTTTTGTTGTTTACACCGTAGTAACGACTTTAGTCGTTGACACCGTAGTAACTTGCTCATTTTGCTCCCGCCAGCGTCCCCGGTGGCGGGTAAAGACGCAGGGACAGTAAATCGTAGTAACGACTTTAGTCGATAATAAACCAAGGTTGCAACTTTGTTGATTTTCCATCTTCTCTTTTTATGTCCTTTGTGTTGAAAGTATTGATTTCGTGATTCAAACTCACTCTCTCGACGGCCTCTCTCTAAAAAACACCTGGTTGACCATTGGCATCTTTGACGGTGTCCATCGCGGCCATCAGGAGATCATCAACACGCTCGTCGCTGGTGCTCACGCTGCCGGCGAACAAGCTGTCGTGCTCACCTTTCTCCCTCACCCGGCAGTTGTCCTTGGCGGGAAAAAAGATTTCAAATATCTGACCACTCCAGATGAACGTCTGGCCCTTCTTGAATCCCTTGGTGTTGACGTGGTGGTCACTCAGAAATTTAGCCGGACCTTCGCTGACCAAAGCGCAGCAGATTTCATGCACCGTGTTGTGCAGGCATTGGGCTTACGTTTTCTCATCATTGGCTACGACACAGCTCTCGGACGCGGTCGTGAGGGTGATGCTGCTCGCCTCACGGAGCTCGGTCACGAGTTGGGCTACACTGTCCAGGTGATCGACCCTCTTTCAGATGAACAAGGCGTTATTTCCTCCACCCGGATTCGCCAGGCGATTACCCGCGGAAGTGTCTCTGCAGCTGCCCACGATTTGGGGCGTTTTTACGCTCTCTCCGGTCCTGTCGTTCGGGGCGATGGTCGCGGTCATCGTATTAACGTTCCCACCGCCAACATATCTGTTTCGCCTGAAAAGATCATCCCTGCCAACGGGATTTATGCCTGCTGGGCCTGGCTGGAAGATAAAAAGGGCGGGACTTGGGAAACGAATAAAGTCCTTGCCGCGACGAACGTTGGTGTCCGCCCTACCTTTACCCCTGATCTTCCCGCTCCCGCTATAGAAGCCCACCTTCTCGATTTCAACCGTGACTTATACGGGCAGCAAGTCCGCCTGGAATTCGTTGAATATTTACGCTCTGAAGAGAAATTTGCCACAGTAGAATCCCTACTGGACCAGATCCATGCTGATATCGACCTTACTCGTCAGATTTTAGCCTGAGTTGCGTTTTGTCATTAATCCCCGGGCTTTTAGGGAAGCCTGGGTTCGCTGCCGGTCGAACCGATCTCCTCCCCTTTTACCTTGGAACCGAAAGACGTTCGTTGGAATATTAGAAATTTGTAGCACTCCATTTCCACCCTCTTGCTCCTGTCTTCCGAGTGCGCTATAATGTCCCGCCAGTAAGAAAAGATTGTAGGATCTGGAAATGCCAGTTTACACTTATCATTGCACGAACTGCGGGGTGCAGTTCGAAAAACAACAATCGTTTACCGACCAGTCGCTGATTCGCTGCCCTGAGTGCGGTAAGCGCGCGTTAAAAAAGATTTACCTTCCTGTGGGGATAGTCTTCAAAGGTTCCGGCTTTTACGCCACCGACCATCACTCTCCTTCCGGCATGTCCTCTATGAAAGCCGATGAAAAAGCTGAAAAAGCTGAAAAAGCGGAAGCCAAGGATACGGGGAAAAAAGATGCTAAGGATGGCGGTGAAAGTAAAGAATCAAAGGAACCAATTGCAAAGATCGAGAAAAGTCCCGAAAAGATACCCGACAAGGGTTCTGAAAAAAAAGATTAGCAGGCAAAACCCGGTTTACCATCAGGTACACCGGTTTTATTCTTTTGGGGGGAGTGTGGCAAATATAGGGTGGAATGATTGTCGAATATCTACGCGGCTCGCAAACCTAATCATAGTTCACCTGGCATACTACGTTAATTTGGGATATCGGATGCATTAAATTTCTTCTTCTATTTCCCCTTGACATAATAGAAAATATGTTCTATTATTAATTTGGCAGCAACCTGGAATGGATGATATTTGCCTGCCGCTTGCACCTTAACAACCCAGCCAATTGTCGTTTTTGATTCTCCTCGGTATTCTGCAGCGAGCCCTCCTGGTCCTCCTGATTGGATTTGCTGGTGTGGGGAATTCTTTTTCACTCAAATATTATCCGATTTCCCTCACCCTTGCGAATACCCCGGCAAAGAACGCCGGGGCAAGCTAAAGTGCCAGCGAGAATACCCGTGATCAAACCGGGTGTATGGGTGGTGCGCGGTGGGTGCGTTCGCGACGTTGTCCCTCGCGCAGCACCCCTTTCGGGGGGCGAAGGGTAGTGAGGGGAAGCACATCGTCCCCGTTCTTGGGGGATTTTGTCCCCGAAGGTTTCCAAGGGGATATCATCCCCGTCAGGGGACCCCCTTTGGGTGTGTCGTCGATGCTCCCCCGCGCGGCATGCATTACAAATACCAGGGACTCATGAAAGGACATGGCACCTGACATCCGATCACGGAAAAAATGTTTCACGCAGTCATCATCGAAAAAAAGATGCTTAAATCCTCTCAGTCGTTTCTAGTCGTTTTGGCGCGTTAGACTGCGAAAAAACCCGTTGTTTCACGGTATGGGGCGACTTCAAGTCGCCCCATACCGCTTCGGACTCACGAGAGTCCGAAGCTTCCTGCTATATTCGCGCAGCATATCATCCCCGAATGGGGACCCGCTTGGCGGGCAAACCGCCGTTCACCGCACACTTGCACCGCACTGCGTTTGGTGCACATCTGCCCTCTTGACCCTGTCGGGTCTGGACAGGGTGGCGGGAGGTGCCAGGGGTGCAGGTGTCGACGACATCATTCGTTGATACTTGGCAATTTCGTGCCGGTAATCGCCAATTTGTCATATAGCCCATTACCGTTTTCCACCATTTCTTTGAACCGCTGAATAAATCTCGCGGCTGGCGTCACAGCGCCACGGATTGGCTCACCCGCCGCCACCGATTGTTGCCGAGCAACAAACTCCTTTTAGCTCGATTTCATGCAAAACACCGCTACGTACCCACACCGATGGCGGTTATTTAGAGCCGGTAATAGGCCATTTCCAATCAACCAAAAACCGACAAAATCAATAATATCGTTGATAGCAGATTAAGAATGCTATGGGCCAGGATGCCTAGATAGATGTTGCGCTTTTTGGAAACGAGATATGCCTGTGGAAGTACTCCCAGGATTATGAACGGCTGCTGCCAGGGTGTAAGGAAATGCTGTAACGCAAAAAGCACAGTATTGATCAGCGGTGCCCAACCTTTTATGCGAGAGAAGTCTCGGCAGTAGATAACCACGGAAATAGAGTTCCTCTACTATGGCAGCCGAAACATTCGCAATTCCAAATACTGTCACCATTACAACCAGGATGATCTTTGATGGTCCGCTGTTATCCGAATAAATAAACCATGTGGGTAGCCAGGAGAACACAGTTTTTATAAGGAAATCTCCAAATGGGGATAATAGTAAAGCCCCGATACTGGACCAAATGACAAGCAGGGGAACCCAGAGAAAGTATTGCCACAGGGGGATCCTTTCTCGATAAACAACGACCCCTCTTAGCGAGAATCTGCCATTTCGTTTCTTTCCCTCATAGAACAGGACTCCCAGTTCGAATGGGATCAGAACCAGGAGTACACCCAGTATGGCTGCAAAACGGAGGGGAAGACCCAAGGATTTAACAACAGGTACAGCCAGGACAAAGAAAACGAGGAGCAATGCGCCTGGTAATAAATGCAATATGATTGATTGCCAAATCGAATGCGGTTGAATATCTTGTTCTGAAACAAGCTGTGGTTTCATGAGAAAGGGCTCCCAATAATTGGTCTGATATCGTTTTCAAGCGTTACGGTCACCGAACGGCAAGGTCGCGATTTCTTCTGTGTCTTAGTTGTTTTTGATGGGCTTAAAATGATTTAAAAGAGTATTTACTTAATTTTCGAATTGGGATGAAGTATCAAACAAGTATAGCAAATATTCCCTGATAATCAACGCCTATTTTCAATAAGCGGGAGGCTATTAACCCAGGGGTTTACGCCTCATATCCTACAGGAGGATAAAAGGGTATAAAAAAAGCGATGCTCTCTCTACAAGCACATCGCAAAAGGCTAAAAGGCTCCTCGCCGAAGACAAGCCAACGCGGCATCAAGCCGCCTTAGGTAGTATCTCCGATATGGAGCGCAGATATTTCCCTTCCCCATAGGAGCCTCGGACGTAGGAACAAAAAAACGCCCTTTCAAGCGTCTTGAAGCTCCTCGGCGAGGTAATTTCCTGAATTTTAACTTGAACAGCTTGCGTTACTGGCGCTGGGGCGGGCGTGGAATCTGTTCGGGAGCAGAGAAAACTCGAAGCCAGAAAAATGCTGATAAATCACGCAGAACCCCCAGCGTTAAGTGCACGCTTTGTTAGGCAACCTTACTCCTGATATTATTGGACATTTACATTAACCTCGTGCGGAATACCAGTCCAATACTCTTAAAGCACGAAGTGTATTCCAGCGACTCGGCAAGTTTTCTCCCTCGCTGAATTCGATTGGCATCTGACCAGGGTACTGAACCTCAATCTGCCAGCAACCGTCACCATTTCGCTTGGATATCACCATATCAATTGCTTCATCTACGCGTTTATCGGGAGTGACACTGGCGCGGCGCAAGTAATCGAGACCTCTCAGCACATCGTAGTGCCACCATGTTGGGAAAGCGAAGCTGCTCCACGCATTACCGCCCTTGCGATCTTGCTCAATCACCTCCCCGCTCGACTTTCGGCGGAAGAGGTGGCGTTCAAGGAGGTACTCCTGCCCTCGAAGACGAGCCCCAGTAATCTCTGGGTTGCTCTCAAAGTGTAATTCGAACTCAAGCAGGGCATCCAGCACGCAGATCGTGGTATTGAATGATGACCGTATAGATCCATTGACTGCTTCGCAGTTCCAGCCACCATCGGTTAGTTGCTCAGAGAGGAGGCGCTCAATAATCTTTCGCACATCCTGACCGAAGTATGCACCGACTGCCCCAACTTGTCCGTTGATACAAGGCTCCAACTCACCAGCAAAGAACGGATTGTTATCACATTCCTCCGGACCGCATCCCTTCCATGTCACATTGTCTTGGACGAGTCTCACGGCACGGCGTGCCTCGCCACTTGCAGGATTGAGCCCCATGTCTCGTAGCAACATCAAAGAGTGCATGGTAGAGTTCCACCCGCGGTTCCATGCTGAACCACCCCACTGCCCGTCAGTCGTCTGAAGGGCAAGTAAACGCACACCCATGCCCTCTGTGGCGACTCGCGCACGCTCTGCTGCCACCGTATCCGCAGGCGCATCAATGAGGTCGCGCATCACCTGCCAACGAATTGAAGGATCAGAATCAAGCAACCAGTGGATAACAGCCCCGTTTTGCTTCGGGGTTGGTCGGTTGAGTTGATTGGTCATTATCTGCAAGCTCTCCTTACTTTGTTTAGAAGGACGCTGTTAGTTACCTAACGGCTTGGGTTACCTGCGGCTGGGAGAACGAACTAACGAGGCGGAAAAGACTATTCGCCAAGATTCGGTTTTTTGGCGGGGCCCACCAGCCGTCCGCTGCACGGATTGTTAGGTGGCACTTCCCTGCCTCGTTCGATAACGGAGGAAAACTGTACCATTGCCAAAGCGGTGTACTTCTAAAAGCTCGAGCTCCAATCGCACGTTGTCAGGCAGGGCTGACTTACTCCCTCCCAGGAGAATGGGGACAAGGAACAAATGACACTCGTCGATCAACCCGGCCCGGAAGGCGTGGGCGGCGAGTTCAGGACCCCCGATCAGGATATCATGTTCGCTGGCCGCTTTCAGTTGTCGAATCGCTTCCGGATCGAATGTCTGCTCAAGCTGCGTTTTGCGAGTGGATACAGTCTTCAACGTCCTGGAGTACACGATTTTGTCCGCCGCCTGCCAGACCTCAGCGAAATCGCGCATGAGCGGAGACTCCGCGGCCAGATTGGGATCAGTCTCCCACACCCTCATGGTCTCATACATTCGCCGTCCATAGAGATGAGTATGTGTCGCCCGTACGATGTTAGTGATAAATCTGAAATATTCCTCACTTGGCTCTGTCCAGTCAAACTTACCATCCTTGTCCTCGGTGTATCCGTCGAGTGACGTGTTCGCCACGTAAATCAATTTAGCCATAATCGACCTCCATATTTATACCTGTAATTAAAATTTCTTCAACAAATCCCGCGAATAGCCTAAGAGCCACTTAACTATGATTTAATCAGAGGATATATATTTCATACAAATTTGCACGATATATAAATCCAGTATAGCAATAATTTCGTAACATGGCATGCCCATTTTCACCAAGCAGGGAGCTGGTAGCCCAGGAGTTCGAGGTTCGTATCTACTGGAGGACAAAATGGGATAAAAAAGCGATGCACTATACAAAAGCGCATCGGAAAAGGCTCAAAAGCTCCTCGCCGACTGGCTGAGCCGGCCTCAAGCCGGCATCAGCCGTATTGGCGCTGTTGAGCGCCAATAGGCGATACAAAAGACGCCCGAATGGGCGTCGTACAGCTCCTCGCCGAGGATTTGAACCTCGAACCTAGCGGTTCATGGTTCAAGTCCTACACGAGGCACATTTGATCTCAACGGTTTGGCTCAGGTGCAGCGGCGCAAGCCGCTGTCGCCTGGAGCCGGTGTTGGGCGGGCTTAGGGCCATCATAAGAGAGCTCATGACAAGTCTAGTACACTCCCATAGAGCTTGTTGTAATACCAATCAAAGCTCCAGGCTTTTTGACCAGACATGTTTGCCAGATGGGATGCCTCGTCAGTCTAAATCTCGCTCGCACAAGCGAATGAAAAAAGCGCTGATACCACTTCATGCCCCTAGGAATCCCTAACTTGGAGTTGAGACACAGCGACATCGAGCCGTAGAATCGCGACCCTAATCGTCTCAAGCTAAATCTTGTGTCTATCCAGTTGGGCTAGCAGCCAAGCCTTGAATTCATCACAGGTCAGCAACTTGTAGTGGTCATCAGAATCCTCTTGGTTTATGGAGTTAGATAGCCAATGCTGATCTCATATGCGGCAGCGCTCGGCTTCGAATCATCAAATTCAATGATGAGAGTATAGTCATTGATTGCATTCGGCTGTTGAATAATTTTGACAGAAGATCTGCCTCGAATAATATTTATGCTTACTGTTTGATTTTTTCGAGCAAAACTCGGTATCCCGATGTAAGATGATGAATTACAAAGGCAATCCCGATTCCCTAATACCTCATTTGGCCAAGTTGGTCCCCAGGATTGGTCATTGATATAAATTGCAGCAGGAACGAAAGCCCCAATATGGTACCAATGTGAGAAAATCACCCTTAATAATGAGTTGGCTTGTACCATCGATTAAAGCAACAATATTCAGCGTCAGAGGAGGTATTGTTGTTGGAGTATTGGTTCGCGTGGGTTGAGGAGTGCTGGTGAGCGTAATGGTTGGTGTGAGAGAAGGGGGCAGTGTGGGCGAGAACGTGGGCGGTAGTGTGGGCGTGGCGGTTGGCGCCAGGGTGGCGAGCAGGTTGGAAATCACCGGCAGGTTGGCACGCTGTGTCCAGAGTGCGGTGCCGATCACACCACACAAAACGACCAATACCAGCGCGCCTGCGATCCAGGGACCGGCAAGGCTTTTCTTTGCGGGCAGTGGCGCAGGTGAAACAGGCTGGACGGGTTCGGCGGGCAGCGGCGTAACCTGACCATCTTTCCCTAAGCGGGTGCCGCAATAGGGGCAATGAACCGAATCGGCGGGAATCTGCTCGGCGCACATGGGGCATTTTCGAGTTGTAGCGGTCATCGAATCCTCTTGGTTTATGGAAAACGTAGGGCGGTATTCTCATCCCGCCCAACTATGATTCTATAATATTATTTACATAACATAAGAATTGGTATGATATATAAATCCAGTATAGCAAATCTTTCATAATAAAACACATCCATTTTCAAAAAGCGGGGAGCTGTTAACCCAGGGGTTCGACGGCTCATATCCTACAGGAGGACAAAAAGGAATAAAAAAAGCGATGCTCTATCTACAAGCGCATCGCAGAAGGCTAAAAAGCTCCTCGCCGAGGATTTGAACCTCGAACCTAGCGGTTAACAGCCGCCCGCTCTGCCGTTGAGCTAGCGAGGAAGGCAGGCGGGATTATATAGGTAACACCATACTCTGTCAAGTCGCTTGTCGAATCGTGCCGGTTAATGTATAGTTTTAGAAAATTGCGGGAGGGAACCCCATGAACGACCCATCCAAACCTGTTAATCGCATCACAGATCTTCCAACCGATGAACGCCCGCGTGAGCGGCTGGCGCGCTTGGGGTCACAGGCTCTTTCAACACCAGAATTATTGGGCATCCTGCTCCGCGTCGGCGTCCCTGGCGAGAGTGCTGTCCAGGTGGGGCAGCGACTTTTGAACAAATATCATAATAACCTGGTCGATCTACACCTTGCTCCCTTCGAGGATTTATGCAGTCAACACGGTATTGGGGAAGCCAAGGCTGCTCAGCTCAAGGCTGCCATTGAACTTGGCAGCCGCATGGCGCTTGAGAAAGCTCGCCAGCGTCCTACAATTAATAGCCCTGCTGACGCTGCAGCACTGGTCGCTTTTGATATGTCTGCGCTAGAGCAGGAGGTCTTGAGCGTCATACTGCTCGATACTCGTAATCAGGTCATTGACGTAATAGAAATCTATAAGGGTTCGATTAATTCCTCGCAGGTCCACGTGGGGGAATTGTTCAAACCCGCCATCCGACGCAATGCTGCCGCCCTGATTGTTGTCCACAACCATCCCAGTGGTGACCCAACCCCCAGCCCCGATGATATCGCCGTCACCCGTTCAATCGTTCAGGCTGGTAAACTCCTCGACGTGGATGTGCTCGATCACATGGTAATTGGGCACGGGCACGAAAGGTGGGTGTCGATGAAAGAACGCGGCCTTGGCTTTGGATAATTCGATTGACCGTCACAAAATGGTGGCGGTCAATTCTCAAAATATCTCCACAGGCGATAATTTATCCAAGTGAAAATCTAAGATTTAAGTGCTTTTCTATGGGGAACATTGGGTGTCATTAATTCTCAATTCTTGAATTACTAAAAGGTTTTATGTCATTGAGCCTTTGGTATTTTCCTATTCTCTGGTATTTACTTGTAGTTGGCAGCCAGGTAAGCGATCAGCGTTTGCTGCTCCTGGGTATTGAGTTGCGCTCCTCGCGCCACCATCCGTTCCACTGACACCGTCCATTGGTCGGCGGTTTTGTGCATCGATGTTACCCGGGAAAGGGAATGGCACACGGAGCATCGCTCCTGCATGAGAGTCGGTCCATCGAGCGGAGCGGGGGTTGTGCTGGTACCGCAGGACACAACCAGGGTCCCGATTAACAACACGAGAATCATTGAAAAGGTGAGTCTTAGAATATGTTTGTTCATTGAACATTCCTTTGGAAGAAAATATATTCTTGGGATCCAATTCGAAAATACTTGGTTTTTTTTCTTGGTCTTTACTCGGGAAATGATCCGGATTTATTTCCTCAATCATAAACTGGTTTTAATGTGAAAATTGGTAAAATCCCCCTCGGCGGTTTCCCATTCAACCTTTACCTGGTCTACCCTCCCGGCGCGCGGCCCCGTTCTCACCGCTTTTTCAAAAGATATTAGTTCTTCGGGTCGACCTTCCGCAACTGTCTCCACGCCGTCATATCCTACATTCCGCACCCAGCCCGTAAGCCCCTGCCTAACTCCCACTTCCTGCACAAATGCGCGGAATCCCACTCCTTGCACACGCCCCGTTACCCATATATGAATGCGCTGGTAATATTTCCCGTTAGTTAGTGCCATGGCTCCTCATCGTCCCCGTTCTAGAACTTAGTTCTCTCTTCAGGGAATTCCTTTACCTTCCGAGAAAATAAAGCAGTGGGGTTAGCGTTAGCGGGCTCAAAATTGTACTGACGAATACGATCGCTGTAACCAGCGTGGTATCAAGGTTGTATTCGCTCGCCACAATGGTCGTCATTACTGCGCTCGGCATGGCTGCCTCTATGATGCCGTCCTTTGTGGCGGTGCTGTTTAATCCGAATATGCCAGCCATCACCATCCCGATTACAGGCCCGATTATTAGTCTGCACACCACGGGGATGCTGATCGCGGGCAAGTTCTTTGACCATTCCGCTTTATGCAATTCCAGACCAAGCAGGATGATCATGGCGGGTACAGCCCCTCCGGCTGTTAGCGCCACTGTCTTCTCAATTGGGGAAGGTAAATTCCAGCCGGTCTGTATAAAAAGCACTGCCAGCAGGATGGCATAGATCGCAGGTACTTTCAAAAGTCCAATCACCGCTTCTTTTAACCGCAAATGCCCCAGGCTTGCAATTACAACTCCTAATGTATATAGCAGCAGGGAGTTCGTCACGAAGTAGATACTGGCGTATGCAAGTGCTTCCTGACCGAAGGCAAAGGCAATAAGTGGGAGGCCGTAATTGCCGTTATTCGCAAATAAACTGGTCAGGACGACAATCGACAAAACGCTTCGTTCCAGTCTGAAAATCTTACCAAGTACGAAAGCGATTCCCCCTATGATCAAGATCGAAGATGCTGCATAAGCCATCATCACCAGGATGCTATCAACATCCAGATTGCTCGTGGTCAGCAGGTTGAAGATCAGCACTGGGCTGAGGATATAAAAAATGACCCGCCCCAGCGGGCGCGAGTCTAGTTTAAATGTCCTGCCTAACACAAACCCCGCCCCGCTTAGCAGCAGGATGGGTAGGAGGTTGTTGACAAAGACATTCAGCAACGCCATAAAGGGTTAAATGATCTGCAAAGGTTGGTGGCTTAAAATAATAAGCTGGTATTGGTTATGAAGTCCGGATCTATTCATCTTCATCCGGTTCCTCTTCGATGAAATCCACTTCATCGTCCACGTCGATTAACGAAAAATTACTCATATCCTCGGTGAAGGATAGGGTATCCAAGGCTTCTTCAATAAAATCGGCTTCTTCGTCATCCTCTTCGATTTCAAGAAGTTCGTCCAGTTTGGCGCGCACTCCTTCTCCGCCGATCTTTGAAAGTGCCCAAATGATCTCGCGGCGCACCTCTGTGTCTTCTTCGTCAGCCAGCAGGTCGAGCAGGATGGACCTGGACGATTCCAGTTCCAGTTCTCCTGCAGCATGAATGGCTTCTGCTCTGACGTCTTCGTTGGGACTGTGCAGTTGTGACAGCACTTGTTTTTTCCAGTGTGTGTCGCACGAACGTCCCATCGCAAATAAAGCGCTCACCACCCAATCCGGGTTCTTCTCCCGGTAAGCAGCCGCGATCAATGGATTTACCTCTTCCCGTCCTGAGTATCCGAGAGATTCGAGTGCTCGGCGGCGAATTAACGTTTCTTCGGATGTTGTCGTGGCAGCAAGAAGCTCATCTTCAATTTGATGGTGGAGTTCTCCGGGGATCTTTTCCAATTCTCCTAGGTACACGAACTGACTGAGCGCGTTCGCAGCAGCTGCTCTTACATTGATCGACTCGTCATTTTTCAGCATTTCAAGATAGACCGGGACAAGTTTCGCATCCTCGCATTCCCATAATAGCCGGATCGCACGTTCGCGCACGACCGGGTCGGGGTCTTCAAGCAAGCTGCGTGCCACGTCGTCAAAAGAGGTCAGGGTATCCGCTTCAGCTAGGTCTTCCAGGTCTTCTAACAAGGTGTGTTTGCGGCGCGGAGATACTTTCGGCCAGGCTTTATTAAGTTTTTTCAAATCATCAGGCTCCATGTCCGAAAAACGGTGCAAATAACGCGCCGGAAAGGGGACGCTGTCATCTAGTAGTGCATTAATTACAGTCAGAAATGGTGCATTCTGAGGCATACGATTTAATCTTTCTGGTTCACGGTAAAGTAAAGTTCACCGGGCTTATGATGTCTTTGATATAAAAGAAGCCAAGCAGGGACACCAGGATGATAAATCCGATCCCATTGATCATAGCTTGGTATTTTGCTGGAATTTTGCGTCGAAAAATGATTTCAGGCAGTGTCAAGAAAATTCGTCCTCCATCCAGCGCTGGGATGGGAAGAAGGTTAACCACCGCATTGGTGACCGATAGGGATATGATGATCAACAAGGTGTAGTTGGTCGGTTTGACGGAGGTCGCCCCGGTCGCAACTTCCTGTCGGCTGGTTACATCCCTTGACACGGCTTGCAGGACCAGGTTCCAGACGGTGCGCGGCCCACCGATTTGGGCAGCCGCCGGAGAAATCGTCCCGGCGATCAGCCGGCCAGGTAATGCAAGCAGGCTGTTCACATCTTGGACTGTGGATGAAAAGGCTGCCGGGATCGTTTCAAACCATGATTTTGTCGGCAGCAGCGGCTGACCAATGGCTACCCCCATCGGCCCCTGCGTCGCAGGATAAACCGATCGAGGCGTTACCGTGATATCAAGTGTTTTTCCATCCCGCAGGATGACCAGTGGGAGCGGTTTATCCAGGTAGTTATGAGTGATCTCTGTCAAACGGGTGTAACTGTCGACTGGTTGTCCAGCTGCAGCCATGATTACATCCCCTTCTTGTATTCCGGCGGTAAGTGCCGGTGACGGAGAATCAACCGCTGCGATGACCACAGTGTGCGAGTCAGGGATACCGATCTGGGCAAAGAAAAAGGTATATACCACGAACGCAGTTAATAAGTTCATGCTTGCCCCTGCGATCAGTACCGCGATCCGTTTAAAAGGGTTTGCTGCAGCCATCCCGCCGGGGGTTTCCGGGTCGTCTTCACCTTTGATTCGATTGAATCCACCCAGTGGGATCCAATTCATGGTGAACTCGGTGCCGGGTCTTATTTCATTGAGGATTCCATTCAAATGGATCTCCCTGGGTTGATCCGCAGTGGATCTTGGTCTAAGATCACCGCTTCCAGTTGTCGCAATGGCTGGGACCGATGAAATCTCTCCCTCGTGCGTTGAATTGTTTTCCTCCGGGATGTTTTCTTGTGTTGGCAAAGCGATTGACTGAAGTACAAGCTTATTACCCTTGGTTTCGGCAATTGCATTTACCTGCTGGTGAAGAGATGTTTTTGGGTCGAAAGAAAGGTTGAAATTGATCGGGATAACCACACGCTCTTTCCCGATAACGAGGGATCCTTTGCCGCGCCATAAGCGTAGTAAGCGCGGCGGAAACCCTATTCCAAATTCTTCCACCTCAATCTTCATTAGCCGGGCGACGACAAAATGCCCTAATTCGTGGACCAATATGATCCCGGCAAACACCGCCACGAAAATTATCCCGCCAAGTAGACCAATACTCATGGATACCTCGTAAACATTAAATTGCGCCTCCTGCGAGGCGGTCAAACTGATTATATCCGTTTTGGACTTTATCAGGTAAATTAATTGGAATACTATTATTTAAATCTCATTAGAGGAAATTGCTGGATTTTTCACGATCTCTGCAGGTCCCCCTACTCTAGCCTTGCGCACTTCCTGTACACCTGGAATATTCTCAACCAATTTTGTTACCTCGTCCCCTGCAGCCCTGAGACAGATTACGTGTACGTTTGGTCCAGCATCGATGGTGCTGCAAGCTGCCAGGCCTTTCTTCCGCGCATCCCGTACTGACTCCATGACTGCCAATGTGACAGGTTGCCAGTAGAATAATGGCGGATTTGACGTCATCATCACTGCATGCATCAGGTTCGAATCAGCTTCTATGATTTCTGCAAGCGCTTCAAAGTCCCGTTGCAGGATGGCTTTCCTGCAAATATTAAGGCGTCTGGGAGCGTCGGTCACCCTTGCGGGTTGAAGTGGGGAAGTCCCTGCCACCGCATGGCCTTCTGTCGAGCCAATTGCCTTCGGTTTTATGCTGATGACTGCGATGCAGTCGGTTAGCTCCCAATGCTCAGGTGAAGCGATGGACACGGCATATGAATCTGCATCTCCTGTCCCCATGATCCACTCTACAAATCCACCCGGGATGGATCTGCATGCTGAACCGGAACTGTGACGCGCAAGTCGGGACAGATCTTTCTCGTCGAGACTCAATCCAGCAGCTGTCGTCGCTGCCAGGGCGAGTGCCGCAAATGCTGACGCTGACGAGGCGATCCCGGTTCCCGTGGGAAAATTATTTTCACTTTCCACCTTCGCGAACGATCGGATTTTCGCCATTTGTCGTACTTCATCCAGCATTTTGCTTACTCTTGCTAGTGCCTTGCCTTTGATGGTCGCATTATTGATGAGCAATTCATCTGCACGGAAATATTCGCTAAATTGGACCATGCTGAGAGTTTCCAGTCCTTCGAGGTTCATCGAAATCGATCCGTTCGAAGGCACGCGCAGAGCATCGTCCCGATTTCCCCAATATTTAATAAATGCGATGTTGGGATTTGCCCTGGCAAATGACGGGTTCATATTCAAAGTTTATCACAATTGATTCATTGCAGAATAAATCTTCCCGATACCCCCGATTTGGTATTCCACGTAAACATTTCCATTTTAAATATCGAGAACCGCCTATGCTGGCGGTTCTCGGACACCTTCTTTTATAAAAAGGTTTACTTCGTGAAGAAGTACTTCTTGACGAAATAGACCACCAGGAGCGTCAGTGCAACTGGTGCAAGGAATGTGACAGCGCCTGTGAATGCGCCGGTCAGGTAGGTCCCGATGGCTGGTACTTCATTCAACGCACCAGCAACAGCAGCCAGCAGTAAGAAGCGGATGCCAAAGTTGACCACGTCATTCGAGTCCAGGAAAAAGATTGCAGCCAGGATTCCTGCGAGCATCAGGATCGCCGACAGCCACATCGCAGCATAACCAAATAGACCAGCCACTACGGCAACCAGTAAACCGATCAGGTACAGCCACTTTCCGACAGTTTTAAACATACGATAATCTCCTTTGGGTTTGGAAAGAATTGGATGGAGCTCCAACCTATATAACATTCATCGGAACGGATGGTTACGACGAAAATGTAATGAATTTTGATTTTCCAGGATGGAACATATCCTTTTTTCCCCCAATCAACCAGCGTTCGGTCACTAAATTGACCGCAGGTCGGGCTTGACTTCATTAGGACGATGTTGTGATTACTACAGCTCCCACCAATGCCCCCTTACGCAGTTGTGAAAGGGCTTCTTCAGCTTGTTCCAGTGGAAAGGTGGTTGTCTTGGTTTTTATTGGAATTTCAGCTGCCAAGGCAAGGAATTCCTCACCATCATGGCGCGTGAGATTAGCCACAGATCGGATAACCCTTTCTTCCCAGAGCAGGGAATAGGAAAACGACGGGATATCGCTCATATGGATCCCACCGCAAACAACTATCCCACCTTTGTTGGTGACTTTCAAAGCTTCAACGACCAGCGCTCCAACCGGGGCGAAGATTAGTGCTGCGTCCAGCTTTTCAGGCGGGGACTCGGTGGAATTCCCGGCCCAATCCGCCCCCTGTAACAACGCAAATTCTTGAGCAGCCTTGTCACCTGGTCGTGTGAATGCAAACACCTTTTTCCCTTGGTATTTGGCCACTTGGGCAATGATATGTGCTGCAGCACCAAAACCATATATCCCAAGTGTTTCGATATTTTGTCCTGCCATCCGGTATGTACGGTACCCAATTAACCCAGCGCAAAGCAGGGGAGCTGCATCTATGTCGGAGAACCCAGTTGGTAATGGAAAGCAGAATCTTTCATCTGCCGTCGTATATTCTGCAAAACCGCCATCAATGTTGTAGCCGGTAAAAGTGGGGTTATCGCACAAATTTTCCTGTCCGCGTTCGCAATACCGGCAGGTTCCATCCGTGCTGCCCAGCCAGGGTACACCCACTCGTTCCCCGGGCAGAAATCGTTTTGCCCCTGATCCTTCCTGGATAACTGTACCCACGATTTGATGTCCAAGGATCAACGGTAATTTTGGCTCGTTCAATTCCCCGTCAAGAATATGCAGGTCGGTATGGCATACTCCACAGGTATGCACCTTGAGCAGCACCTGTCCCGGCCCGGGAATTGGTATGGGGAGTTCGATTTTTTTTAGTGGTTTGCCAGGTGTTTTAAGTACAATCGCACGCATGGTTTCCATGTTTGCGCCTTTCAAGGGGTGGGTAACGGTGGTGTCACATTGTGACCGTTTAGCCATGCAACCAGGAATGGATAAGGGTCCACTTCACCGCGGCGGGTATGCCAATCTTCGGGAGTAGTGGGATGGGAAATTCCAAAGTGCAGGTGAGAGGTTGTGGACCGCGCATTGCCGCTGTGGCCAACATACCCGAGAATTTGTCCCGCGCTCACCCTGGCCCCGATCTTGATCCCATTTTCAATTTCCGAAAGATGGGATCCGTAATAGCGCACTCCATCGTCACCGATCATAGCTACGCTCAACCCGCCGCGCATCGCTGGGTCATCTTGTTCCAGATTCCAGCGATCTTGATAAGAGACAAAGTCTATCACCCCATTTATGACTGCCACAAACTTCATTCCATCCGCGGCAAAGATGTCCGTGGCTGGATATCCATGTCCGGCAGTGCCCTCCGCAAAATCAACCAAACTCATTGGTTGGACCGGAAAAATATAGGTCCAGGTAATGGGGGTCTCTGTGGGAAATTCTGTTGGGGTTGGAGTGATGGCATGGATGGGAGTGAATTCATAGGTCTGAGTGAATGCTTCGAATGATTGTGGTGAAATCGTCGGTTGTGCGGGAGAGGCAAGGGGAGTCAGGGTCGGAAAAGGATCTGAAATCGCAGGTTGAGGTTGGGAAAATAATCCCCGGAACGGGGCACATCCCGCCAGTATTAGTCCTAAGATTACTGTAGCGCTCCTATTCATGATTCAATTCTACTTTTTATTCGCCGGGTTTTCCAGGTCCGGGAGTTCTTGGGCAGCCTTCCGTAGGAGCTCAAATGCGGCATCTGTTAAGTTTCTCAGGCTCTTTGCAGACACTGAATCCCCTGCTTCAAATTGCTCGATTATTTTGATAATATTTCCCCGCATCCCACTGGCCCGATGTGCCCAACGCGAGTCGGCAGACAGGCGTTCCAGGCGGGAAGCCAACATTCGCAGGAGATTGATTTGCTTGAAATTATCGTCCACGGAGGTATTATAGTGTAAGGTGATCCTATCTAGAAAAGGTTCGAATTTATAGGGAATTGACATTAAAAACCCCGGTGGCTTTACTCCTGGATCACCTTGAGCAATTCTTGTGTTGTTTCGATGAGCTTCGTCCGTACCAAGTGCATTTCCACACCAGCCTCCTCCATCCCGAGGATGACTCCTCCCACTACTGGAGGGACATTCAGGCGGGTCAGTCTGGCCCCTGGTGCAACCTGTTGGATGGTGGTGCGCATACTTTCGGTCATTAATGGATGTCCGTCGAAGAGGCTCCCGATCAACACAACCTCAAAATCCTCAGCTTGAAGCTCTAGTTGGTTGATGACGCTTACTGCCATCAGTCCTAGTTCGCTGCCGGCCCAGCGGATGACTTCCAGCGCTTCTCGGTCTCCCTGGTGGGCGATTTCAAATACAAGAAGGACCATATTAGGATTGAAATTATATTTGCCAAGATAGGCACCTTCCACAAGGTCGTCTAAATCCTTTGCACCTGTTCGCTTCAAAAACGCCGAGGTGATGGCTGTTGCCGGCCCGCGTTTTACCCATTCAAATGCCACCGCTCTCATTGCCCTAGATAGGATATCGAATCCTCCGGCAGCTTCCCCTGACCAATGACTGGCGCCTCCCACTACTCGCCCTTCCCGTTTATGATCCCTGCTCCATCCCCGGCAATTGCAGCCGGTTCCGGACACAACCGAGATGCCCCAACCTTCTTTCGCACCTGCGAGGATTCCAAGCGTGGTGTCATTAACGATTTCAAGTGGACAGGAAAGTTTTAATGGCTCAATCGCATCCAGATGAGCCTCTCGTTGACTTGGCCAATCGTAACCTGCCAGACCCATCCCCGTCCCGGCGATTTGTGAAATGGTCACTTTCGCCATCATCAGTGCCTGGCTGGTGATATCAAGCAAATTGCGAGTTAGTCCTTCGTAACCAACCGATTCCCAATTGCCAGGTCCGCCCAGGCCAAATCCGATCGCCTCCCCGGTTTCATCTGCGATCAAGGCATGTGTTTTTGTCCCTCCTGCGTCAACTCCGAGAAAATATCTCATCGTTTTCCTCTATTTTCAGATTTCACCTTGGGTTTTATCTCCAAAATTGCGGGAGGTATTCTCGATAACTGGTCAAATAGTCATCCAGGATGAGCTTTGCCAGTTCGAAATCATTTACCACTGGGTCGAGCAGCAAGCACTGCAGGGCTTTCTCGCGTGAACCTTCGATGGCCGCGTCCACGCCAAGCTGTGCCACAGTCACCTCCCGGCGCAGGATTTCTGCCACCGGGTCAGGGAATGCCCCCACATGCACCGGGTGGATACCGCCGCCGTCCACCACCACTGGAGTCTCGACAATACAACCGATGGGTAGATTGGATATCTGACCTTGATTGCATAAATTCGCAGCCAGGTGGTAATGCGTACTCGCTCCGGCAACATTCTCGATCATTTCTAGTGCCCCCTCTGAATCGGTATCTTTAAGGCCGTCAATAGTGGCTTCCCCATCCGCCATGTTCTTGAGCCTCTCGTGTTCAAATTCTCTCACTGCGGCATTCATATCCCAGTCATATAGAGGAAGGTGATACTTTTCCCATGGCTGGGTGGCAGGATCTGAGACCCACGGTAGGTACTCGCATAAATGACTATCTCCGGGAACAGGGAACATCCCAAAGGCATCGAATACTCTTCTCGTCAATGGCTCAAATGTCGGGTCCAGTTCAAAGAAGCGCTTTCGGAACAGGGGATATAGATCTTCACCGCTTTGTCTGTCGCGGATGGAAATGATCCAGGAGAAATGGTTCAATCCAGCCGCGCGGATATCCACGCGCGGTACGATTTGGGTTTTTACCTGGCTATGAAGGGGAGCCTGCATGGGGTCTGCTTGCATACCGGTAATTCCCTCCGGGATGGTAATCCCCAGATCCTTTGCCAGGGCAATTCCCACCATTGTATAGCCAATGTAAATCTGGTGGCATAAGCCGACAATGTTAATTTTGCTGTGACGGTTTATTGCATCACAGATCCGGATCATCGGGTTTGTAAAATTGATGAACCAGGCATCTGGGCAGGCTTGTTCCATGTCGTGTGCTATGCCCATCACCGGTCCGATATTTCGGGCTGCGTGGGCAAATCCTCCCGGTCCTCCATTCTCAGCATATGGTTGTCTTACACCATACTTGAGCGGGATTTCAAAGTCTTTTCTCCACAGTCCTTCGCGTGCCCCCACTTCGATGGCTGACACAACAAAACTCGCACCGGTAAGAGCTTCCTGGTGGTGTGAGTGGGCTGTGATGGTCATACCAGAGTCCCACTCGCGGTTTAGTCGTTCTGCTAGGCGTTTAACAGTATCCAGCGTCTCATGGCTGTGATCGACTAATGCCAAAGTACTGCCGCGCAACTTCTTGCTTCGTACCAGTGCAGAAAGAGTGTTTTCCCCAAATGAGGCGCTGCCTGCCCCGATGACGACGATTTTGGTCGGGAGAGTCACGGTTGTCACCACCTTTTATAAACCCAAATGTGCTTGGAGTTCATCGCATCCAATTATCCAATCCGAGGAATGCGGTTATTTAAGGATAATGTCGTACCAGTTTTCACTGATAATTTTGTTTTCTGAGGTGATCGTTGCTGTAAGCTTGTATTTCCCTTTTCTGAGGGATGGCAGCGTTAAATGTACGGCTGCCGAGAGGCTATCCGCAGGGATGTTAACAGGAAAAGAAGCGGAGGCAACATCTCCTACCACCCCTTCTAAGTGCCATTTGCAGCGCGCATCCGGGAATGCTTGCGCCAGGTCGTTCACGACGCAGCATTCTGCCGCGATTGCTTTGCCAGGCAGGATTTCTTTAGGAAACCGAAAGGAGGGCAATACCGGTTGCATGGATCGTCGCAGGGCATCAAAAGAAGGTTTGGGTGCCCTCCAATAGTCCACCACTGACCAGGTCACTGCCGGCCAGGGGTCGCTGAAATCGAAATGGATGATCCCAGTGACTCTTGTGTACTTTGCCCTTCGGAATGACTCCGTTCCGAACTGAATTAGCAACGCTTGATATGACTGGCTGTTAGCAATAAATTCTTCAAACGATTCCCCCAGTGCAATTCCATTATCAAAAGTTTCAGCTGGTTGAAAATTGTGAAATCGCCAGGTCTCCCAAACTTCCCGGGCACCCTGTAATTCCAATGGAGTTTTTTCCGCGGAGGGAATTATTTTATAATTGGAACGTTCCATTTTGATCCCCCACCCCTTCATCCAATCTTGAATTGATTTCCATTTGTTCTTTTCAGTGATATTCCACACATAAGTGCCGATTTTGATGAGAACTTTCTTGGACGAACTTACCTTTTTTTGCGTATCGAGCCAGCTTTTAAAACGGACCAACTCGGAATAACCGGCATCCTCACCAAATTGCGGCAGCATGCGCTTTAAGTTTTCCCTGATGGGCATTCCTTGTGCCCCATATTCCGTGACGAATGGTGCGCCTGGAATATTCTCGAAATCTCGCCAGTGGCCAACATACCAGCCGGGATAAACATGTCCATCCCCGGTTCCGGAATTGCGATGGATATAACGCGTTTGGTCAAGCTCTCCTGCTATTTTTTCGAGTCGGGCATCCAGTTCACGATTATGAGTTGGATCGAATTTTCCCCCTGCCTGTCCTGCCATCCATGGTGCATCCCACGGACTTTCGTTGTGGCAGCACCAGGCGGCGATGGATGGGTGGTTGTATAGCTCGGTGACCATGGCGCGCATCTGGCGCATGGCTTCCTCATGGAAGTCGGGCTTATCGGAATACCCCCATTGGAGAGGAAAATCCTGCCAAACAAGGATTCCCGCTCTGTCGCACGCTTCATAAAATTCTTGCGGCAGGACATGCGCATGTACGCGCAAAGTGTTCAAGTTGGCATCTCTCGCCAGGCTGACATCCCGGGTGTAAAAAGTGCCTCCGGCATTGCCTCCAAATGGATGATTCTTGTTCGTGGCTGTTGCTGGAAAAATTGTTTCAGATAACCACTGTGAGGGCAGGTAATTCGATCCGCGAGGAAAGTATGGATGGCCATTGACGAACCAGCGAAATCCGGGCTCCACTCGGACTGTGCGAAATCCAAACAAGCTAAATCTGGAGCATGTCTCTTTACCATCTGCCAGTGAAACTTTGACATCATAGAGATGCGGAAATCCTCGATCCCACGGATTCCAGGGTTTCACGTTCTCAACTCCCATCCTTATTTGGTGGATGCTGGTGCCCTCCGGGAGTTCAAGCGGGAATGTTGCGGTTTCCGAAGCCCCTTTGAAATTCTCTGGTTTGCACCTGACTTTCGCTTGGGAGCTTCGTTTCCCGGATCGGTTTATTACCTTTAATGTTATGTGAATGGTGGGGGGTTGAGTGTCCATATCAGCGTGCATTTGCAACCGATCTATGGTAATTTCCCCATGATTCTCCATGTAGACCCGGTTCCAAATTCCACCAGTGTTAAAGGATTGTCCCGTAACATCCCAGCCTCCGCCCGGACGGCAGTCATGGTGGTTTAAAACGCCTTTGATCAGGCGCTTACGTAAATGCCATCCATTGGGACCTGGAGTTTCAAATGGGCTATCGACCCGCACAGCAAGAATATTATTTCCTGTGTTAAGCTTCTCCGTTACCTCAAATTCAAAGGGATCAAAATAACCAGTGTGGTGCCCGAGCTTTTTTCCATTGAGATACACTTCAGCGAAATAATCCACACCATTAAAATGGAGGCTGTAAAATTCCCCGTTCCTTCGATGGATAAACTCGTGACGAAACCAGACCACGCCGTGGTGATCAAGTCCGGCTAGGAACCAGTTGCACGGAATGGTCATCGTTTTCCAAGTAGAATCATCAAAGCCAGGCTCGCTGAATTGAGGGTTATCATCTGTGGCGTAGTGCCAGGAGCCGTTCATGTTTTCGATGATGGGATACTCCTTTTTCGAAATGGTACCCTATCCTATCCCTTGATTCCTGAAATGACTACCCCTTGGATAAAGAGTTTTTGGGCGAAGAAGAAAATTAATATGGGGGGGATCACCATTAACGCCGACGCTGCCATTAAAAGGTTTCCCTGGTTTGTATAAACTGCATTGAACGATTGTAACCCGAGCGCCAGTGTCCAGTGAGACTGGCTTTGCAGGTATATCAATGGGGCATAAAAGTCGTTCCAGGCGTACAGCACCGAGAAAATGGTTACCGTAGCCAGTACCGGGTAGGATTGGGGGATGATTATGTGCCATAGGATTCCCAGGGGTCCGCAGCCATCGATGCGCGCGGCATCATCCAATTCGGTGGGCAGGCACAAAAAGAACTGGCGTAGCAGGAACACATCCCATGCATTCGCGAAAAAGGCTGGCACAATTAATGGCAGGAGCGTGTCATACCAGCCGATCCTCTTGAAAACAATGAATGTCGGGATTAAAGTGACCTGGGGTGGTAGCATGATGGTCGACAGCAATAACAGGAACAGGATTGGCATGGCTTTTGACCGGAATCGGGCAAAACCATAAGCAACAAAAGTGCACGAAACAACCGTGCCGATGGTGCCAAAAAACACCACGATCATTGTGTTAAGTAGATAACGTCCGAACGGGACTTTAGTGACCGCTAGCAGGAAATTTTCCCAATGCAGTTTGAACTGTGTTATCCGAGTCCCCGACGCTACCGGGAGGTCATAAATTTGTGCAGGATCTTGCGGATTAACAAATGTCCCAATGTTTCCCTGTTTATCCACCAGTGCAAGTTGACGAATTACTCCATTTACGGGTATATCGTAAAGATAAAATTCCTTGCCTTCAATTGTCACCTGCACTTGATCCATTGGGATCCATTGTGGAGGAAAGGTGTTAACAGCATCTTTCGGTTTTAGGGCTGACACCAGCATCCATGCCAGCGGAGTCAGCACAACAAGCATTCCGAAAGATAGCAGGATGGTCGATATCGTTCTGACAACGGTTTCGTTTACCCTTTTACTTTGCCGCATGATCTTCCTCACTTATTCTGAAGTTCGCCTTCATAATATACCCAGGTGGCAGAACTGCGGAATACGAGCAATGTCAATCCTAGTACGATGATAAAGAGTACCCACGCCAATGCAGATGCGTAACCCATATTCATATAGCGGAAGGCATTGCTGTAAAGGTAAACGTTATAAAACAATGTTGATTTTGCCGGGCCGCCAACACCCCCTGTGAGCCCGCTGGTAAGCACGTAAACCTCGGTAAAATATTGAAAAGTTCCGATTATTCCCACAATGAGATTATAAAAAATGACTGGCGACATCAAAGGTACGGTAATTTTGAAAAATTGCTGCCATCCGTTGGCACCATCCAATTGTGCGGCCTCGTATAGGGTGGTGGGGATGCTCTGCAAGCCAGACAAATAGATGATCATCCCACCGCCCACGCTCCATAGGCTCATCAATATCAATGCCGGGACTGCCCAATCCGGGCTGGATAGCCAGCCAGGTCCGCTGATCCCAAAAAGCCCCAGGAACCAGTTAAGAATCCCGAACTTTGGATTAAATATCAATCCCCATAATATCGCTACCGCCACCCCTGCCAGTACGGAGGGGATGTAAAAAACCGTCCGCCAAAAGGACATCCCTGGAACTTTCTGATTTAGCAGGTAAGCAAGCGCGAAACCAAATACAAGGTTTAGCGGGATTGCAATTATTGCATATTTTGCAGTGATTCCCAGGGAACGCCAGAAATCGGGGTCATTGGAAAATAGTTTTATGTAGTTGGAAAAACCAAAATTTGTTGGTGGGCTGACGATGTTATAGTCCGAAAATGAAAAAACCAGGGAAGCGATCATTGGGCCAATAGTGAACAATAGGAAGCCAATGATCCAGGGGCTGATGAATAGGTATCCCCACAAGGACTCGCGCCGTCGCAGCGACATGGTTGAATTAGCCATTTTCATGGGATGTTTCCTGCAAATATTGTAACGTTGTTCCCTCTTCACTTTAGAAGAGGGAACAACTCTATATTGACACCGGTTTATGGATGTGCAGCCCAATACTCATCCAGGTAACCTTGGACTTCCGCTTGCAAGTCATTCACTACCTGCTGTGGATCATTGCTGTCCCCGCTTAAAATTCTGCTCATCGCATTTTCCGTCGCGTCCCAGACTTTGGAATAGTTGGGTACCCATGATTCATTATTTGGCGATGCGTCCATATAGTTGATGGAGTCGATAAATACCTGGAAATCCACATTCGGGTAATCAGCAACCATCTTATCGATCCAACTGGTTGCCAGTGATTTCCGGGAGGGGATGCAGCCAAATATACCGCACAGGCGGCTTTGCATTGCGGGTTCCATTAGCCATGTGGCAACTTTCCATGCCTGGTCTGGGTGCTTGGAATGTGCTGGGATGGCAAACGTGTCCGCATTCACTGGCGAGACTACCTCGCCATGCGGTCCAGCCGGTACAGCAGCAACGTTCCAGTTACCCGCCGTGGAAAAGTTCGGGAATGCGTAGCTTGCCCAGCTGAAGCACTCGAACATGGCTACTTTTCCGCTTTCAAAAGTGAAATCCATGCCGGTAAATGTAGAACCCTCATCCAGGCTGGACGGTCGGATATGGTTGGTAAAGATCGAATCATACAGGAATTGCATACCTTCGAGGTAGCCTCCTGAATTCATCTCCGCATGTTTATAATCAGCGCTCATGCCCAGCGGGTTGCCCCCGAATTTACCTGGCACGGTGCGGAATGGACCGCACCAGCCGCCCCAGCCCCATTGCGTAATCTTGGTTGGGTCAAAATTGGATGACGACGCATTATTACCGTTTGAATCGAGTGTCAATTGTTGACCAAGCTCGACCATTTTCTGAAGTGTCCAGGTAGTGTCTCCATATTGCTTGGGTGGATAGTTTAAGTTGGCAGCATCGAATAGATCTTCATTAATGAAGGTAACCGAAGGATATACTCCCAGCGGCAAGCCGATCGTCTTCTCGTTGAAGTTCAAAAGCTGCAGGGAAGGTCCGTAAAAATCGGTGGTATCGTAGTTGTCTGCTTTAACATATGGGCTGACGTCGATCCACTCGTCATAAAATTCAGCGATTCCCTGTATGCCGATCGGGAAAGCCAGGTCAGGAGTAAGGTCGCCTGCCAGCAGTGTTGAAAATTTGGAAGTATGCTCCTCCCAGGTTGAAAACATGAATTCGATCTGGATGTCTGTATGACTTGCATTATATTCCCCAGCTATTGTATTCAAGGCAGCCATCGAATCGGGATCTGAACCGGCTCCAAATCCGACGAAGATCGTTATCTTGATCGGTTCGGTTACTGTCGGCTTGGGTGTGCATGCGGAAACCGCTATCAATCCCACCATGAACAGGGCAAAAATAGTGTAAATCCGTTTTCCGTGCATTTTCTCCTCCTTATACAATTAATCGGGTCGGTTGGTTTTCTGGATTGGTTTTTGGAAATATTGATTTTCCGTTGCCCTCCTTTTTTAAGCCGGACATCCGCAGGATTGCCGGATCTTTAATTCGGTGGATAAGACCAGGCGGGGTTCAACCTCCTCGCCTTGTATAACTCGCACAAGTTGCCGCACTGCCTGGCTGCCAACTTCTTCCGTCGGTGCCCTCACCGTGGTCAAGGGCGGCATGAGTGTATTTGCGAATATGGAATCATCGAATCCAACCACCGCAATATCTTCCGGAACTTTTTTACCAGTTTTCCGCAGCGCGGTTAAAACACCAACGGCTGATTTATCATCGCCGCTAAAAACAGCATCGAATGGAACTCCACGAGCCAAAAGGGTTTCCATCGATGCCCGAGCATCGTTTCTGTCAAAATTTCCCCGTATGATTAGCTCTGGATCTGCAGGAATTCCATACTTGTTCAACGCCGAGCAATATCCTTTTTCTCGCCACGTCGAATCCTCGTGTCCCGGCGGTCCTTGCAAAAATACAATCCTGCGGCAGAGGTGCACTTTAATAAGGTGTTCGACGATCTTTTGTGCGCCAGATTGGTTCTCGATGGTTACGATCGGGAAGGTTATGAAATTTGGGGGAGCTTGGTGGAGCAGTACCACCGGAAATCTGATTCCATGGAGTTTGGTCAATTCTCTCTCATCCAGGCTTTCGGTAAAAACCAGCAATCCATCCGTATTGTGCTCTCCCAATGGTCTCCGGGGAGCGTTTCCCGGTCGAGTCTGTGTGGCGTGGATCAGCAGGTCATATCCCGCTTCGCTAACCCCAGCTTCCACCCCCCTCAGAAGGGGTTGGAAAAAGGGCCCGATGATTTCAGGCAGGAGCAATCCTATGGTATCGGTTCGACGGTTTGCCAGTGTCCTCGCAGCGGCATGGGGGACATAGTCTAAAGCTGCCACTGCTGAACGTACCCTGGCCGCAGTTTCCTTGTCCACGATGGCAGTTCCATTCAATACGCGGCTGACCGTGGCGATGGATACGCCAGCAAGTTGAGCTACGTCAGCAATGGTGAGATGGGAAGAAGGCATCGGATCGCTAGTGATGATTATTATGAAAGCGCTTACATAGTATAGCGAATCTTTTATCTGGAGTCAAATAGTTCCTGAAATATTTAAGGTTGGGGATTTCTATTGCAGGGAAACGCTTTAAATGATTATTTCTCTTTGTTTTTTGCTTGTCGGATTTCCAGCAATTTCCGGATTCTTCCATGCCGCTCCCGGGTCAGCGGATAAAACCAGGCGGTTGCCACCGCTGAGAATAGAAGGATTGCTCCCATGGGTCCGATCATGACCCGAATGGCCCCCAGGGTTCTTGAGGATTGTTCAAATAGAATCGCGCCTAGTGGGGGTGTCGTGTAGCCATACCAACCCAGTACTTGCAATCCCAGGAAGATTGCCAATGCGCCGGTCAATTTCCTGATAAAGTTCTTTACGCCGTAATAGATACCTTCCTGGCGTCTCCTGGATCGCAATTCATCCCATTCGATCACGTCTGGAAACATGGCATCTGGCAAAATATGTGCCGCTGAGACGCTTAAGCCTGCCAGGAAGGCCATCCATAGGACCAGGGAGATCTGCCCGGGCTGGACCAGGAAGATTCCGATCTGGACTCCGGCCCAGAATATCATCCCAATGATATAAGCGATGTGTTTTCCTATACGATGAGACAGCCACAACCAGAAAGGCAGGGCAACGGTGGCTGTGACCAGCAGGAGAGCGAATACAGCGGATTCAAGTGGCAGGGTTACCCCCAGGAATGTCACCGAAGTCAGCATGTTCCCACGGGCGATCCAGTAGAGAAGGTAAAATGGCAAAAGCAGAGCCACCAGGTCAAAGGTGATCCAATTGAGCATGTAAATCATCGTCGCGAAGCGGAAGGGGATGTTTGCCCACGCCATTCGCAGGGTTTGCTTGAAGCTTGCGGTTTCCTGCGGTCGGTTTGCTGCACCGAAACGCTCACGGATCACGGCAAAGATCAGGAGGAATGGGACGACGGCCAAACCGCCGAAGATCCCCGCCACGATTAGATATCCTTGCTGTTGCGTAAAACCAGCCGCCAGGACTGAATCAATTATCGCTGGGGCAGCCACCGCAGTCACCAGGGATGCCAGTAGGTTGAAAAAGATCCGGAAACTGGTTAAGGTGGTCCGTTCGTCGTAATCGGGAGTCAACTCGGGGAGCAGGGAGGAAAATGGAACACCGCACAGGGTTTCGAACGTATCGCTGATCATGAATGCCAGCGTTACGCTTGCAGCCAGGGCGATCTGGCTTTGCCAGGGGGGCGCCCACCATAACAGGAGGAAACTTGCGCCAAAGGGGATGGCGAAAAATAAGAGGAAAGGTCTTCGTCGGCCCCACCGGCTTCGCATCCGATCGGTCAGGATCCCCACCAGCGGGTCGTTGATGGCATCCCAAATAATCCCCACTAGTGCCGCGAAGCTTGCAAGTCGGGCGTCAAGCCCCACTACATCCGTTAAGAAAATGGCATAGAAAATCTGGCGCAAGGTTCCATAACTGGCTTCGCTCCAGTCACCGCTCCCGTATGCCAGTTTCACCCAGAAGGATAGTGCGCCGTTCCTCACCTGGCTGGTTGTTTGACTCATGGATGCTCCTCGCCAGACTTATTGGTATATGGTTAACACCACTTTTACCAGATTTCCTCGAAGCAGTCGGGATTGTTAAGGATATAATCCATTTGTGACCGAATCACCCAAACCCTCCATTTCCAGCAAATTAAAGTCCATGGGGGTAAAAATTGGGGCAACCGGGCTGAAATCTTCACCATCCCGGAAAGAGAATGCAGCCATCCAGTCTGTGGTGGAAGGTCGCTTCATATCCACCCGTCAGGGTGAAACGTTTGTATCTGAACAGACCTTCCCTGCTGATTATCATCATGGGTTCACTCCTCTGCGAACTTCAGTCCCCCTGTTGACAATTTCTCAATGGGCCCACGACGCGCGTATGTCGCAAATGCCCCTTGAATCTTTCGCCTATCTGGATGTCGAGACTTCTGGTCTGGCAGGGGGGACAGGTACGTATGCGTTCTTGGTGGGCATAGGCAGGTTCGAGGGGGATTCTTTTCACCTGGCACAATTTTTTATGCGTGATCCGTCCGAAGAACCCGCGCTGCTTGAGGGGATTATGGATTTCCTGGCTCCCAGTGCTGGGCTGGTCACCTTTAATGGTAAGGCGTTTGACGCTCCACTTTTGAATACTCGTTACCTATTGCACAGCCTTCCGGTACCATTTAAGGATTTTTCCCACTTGGATCTCTTGCCCCTCGCAAGACGCCTTTGGCGCGATCGTCTCCCAAGCCGCGCCCTGAAATATCTCGAAGAAAATATCCTTGGAGCTCCCCGGACCATCGATGAAGTCCCTGGTTACGAAATCCCGTATCTCTATTTTGACTATTTGCGATCCGGTGACGCTGGTCCTCTGAAAGGAGTCTTTTACCACAATGCCATGGATATCGTCGCCTTGGCGGCTTTGATGAACCATATGGCATCCATTCTGGACACCCCGTTTGCTGGACAGGTTCAATATGGTTTGGACTTTATTTCCCTTGCCAAGCTATATGAAGACTTGGATCGTCGCGACGTG
>CAWIYA010000004.1:0-229193 GCA_963840265.1 uncultured Chloroflexia bacterium
CGAACGTACTCGATGATCTGCTCCCGTGACTGGCCGCGCGGGCGACCACGGCCGTCCCTCGAGGTCGTCGTGCGGCGCCGCGCCCGAGGCTGGGGGCGCCTCGCCGCCACGCCATCCATGCCCTGAAGCGCGTTGAGGGCTGCCTCAAGGCCGGCTGCCTCCTCCACGATCGGGCGCAACTCGTTCAGACGCGCGTCGATCTGCTTGCGGACGGTGTCGACCAAGTCAGCCATGGGCGCGGAAGTGTGACAAACCGTCGTGCGCCGAGCGTTGTGCGCCGATTGAGTGCACCGCGCCAGGACATCGCGGCCATCAGCGGCGGCGAGGTCCACGACGTACCGCCCGCCCCGGACCGCCGCTCCTAGGCCTCCCAGGCCGAGCTCACATCCCGGTGCCGCGGACCTTCGCGGCGCTCCATCCCGAACCCCGTAGAGGAGGTTCTCCATGTCTCACACCATCCTGCTCGTCGACGCCGACGAGTCCACCACCGCGTTCCTGGCCGATCAGCTGGCCGCCGACGGCTACCAGGCCGTGGTGGCCCGAACGCTCCACGCGGTCTTCGCGCTCGCCGACACAGCGGTCGACGTCGTCGTGCTCGGGGACCTGCCCGAGCGCCGCCACGCGCTCGGGCTGCTCGACGATGTCCGCGCCGGCGCCCGGCCCTTCGACCCCGACGTGCTCGTCCTGGTCCTCAGCGCCCACGCTGCGCCGCTGGACGTGCTGCGCGCCTTCGACCACGGCGCCGACGACGTCGTCGCCAAGCCGGTCAGCTACCCGGAGCTGCGCGCCCGCGTCGCGGCGCTCCTGCGCCGCCGGCGCTCGCGCCGGGGCGAGATCCTGCGCGTGCGCGACCTCGAGATCGACACCCGCGCGCGCCTCGTCAGGCTGGCGGGTGAGCCGATCGCGCTGACCCAGCGCGAGTTCACGCTGCTCGTGCACCTCGCGGCCGAGCCCGAGCGGGTGTTCACCAAGGCCGAGCTGACCACGGAGCTGTGGGGCTACCCCGCGGAGTGCTCGACGCGCACGCTCGACTCCCACGTCGCCCGCGTGCGCCACAAGCTCGGCGCCCACGGCGACCGCTCGTGGGTGATCAACGTGTGGGGCGTCGGCTACGCGCTGACCGACGCGCACTCCCTGGACCGCGAGGGAGCGGCATGAGGCGCACGCCGCTGCGTCGCGGACGCGGACCGCGACGTCGGTCAGCGCTCAGGCGCGGGCGCGCGCTGCGCCGCTCCACCCCGCTCGAGCGGACGTCGGTGGCACCTGCCTCGGCAGTCCAGCGCGCCAAGGTCGCCGGCCTGCGCTGCCTCGTGTGCGGCGCGATGACGCGCATCGACCCGACCCACCTGGTCCCGCGCTCGCTCGGCGGGTGCGACGAGGCCGACTGCGTGGTGCCCCTGTGCCGCGTGCATCACCGCGCCTACGACCAAGGCGGGCTGGACCTGGTCGGCCATCTCGAACCACGGTGGCGGCGCGAGGTCGCGCACGCCGTCGGCCACCTCGGCCTCGTCGGCGCGCAGCGGCGTCTCAGCGGGCGGCGATCGGTCGGAGAGGACGACGGGCCATGAAGCTCACGCACGTCCATCCCGGCGACATCGTGCGCATCGACGACGGCCTCTCCTACCACGCCGTCGTCCTCGAGCGCGAACCCGGGCGCCTGCGCGTCCGCATGCTCGGTCGCCCGCTGGCCCCGCGGACCGTCAAGGCCGCGTGGGTCGTCGACCACTGGCGCCACACGCGCGTCGGGCGTCGCTCAGCTTCCCGCTGAGGCCCGGCAGCGCACGAGGCCAAACCCGGCCGCTGCCCACTTCGGCGGCGGCCCGCGTCGCGGGCGACCCGCTCGCGGCGCGCTCATCAACCACCAAGGAGGTGAGCCTCATGGCTCACGGCATCACCGCGCGCGACTCGCTCATGGTCGTGCGACATCCGGCTGGCACGGCCTCGGCGTCGTGCTCGACCACACACCGCGCTCGCTCGACGAGGCGCTGGCGGCCTGCGGCCTGACCTGGTCGGTGGCCAAGCAGCCCCTGCACCGCGCGGACGGCCGCGCGGTCGACGGCGTCCACGCCACGGTCCGCGAGGACACCGACGAGGTCCTCGGCGTCGTCTCCGACGACTACGTCGTCGTGCAGAACCGCGACTGCTTCGCCTTCCTGGCCAACCTGCTGGGCACGGGAGTCGTCTTCGAGACGGCGGGCTCCCTGTGGGGCGGGCGGCAGGTCTTCATCACGGCCAAGCTGCCCGACCACATCACGGTGGGCGGCGACAAGGTCCGCCCCTACGTCGTGCTCTCGGCGTGGCACACGGGCACCGGCGCCATCCGCGCCATGACCACCCCGGTGCGCGCGGTGTGCAACAACACCGTGCGCCTCGCGCTCGAGCGCGCCCGTGCGGTCTACCGCGTGCGTCACGTCGGCGACCCGACCGGCCAGCTGCACGAGGCCCGCGCCGTGCTGGGCCTGACGGTCGACTACTACCGCCAGTTCCAGCGCCTCGGCGACCAGCTGGCACTGCAGCCGATGAGCGAGCACGCGCTGCGCGACGTGCTCGCCGAGCTCTACCCGCACGACACCGCGCTCGGCGGACGGGCGCTCGTCTCGCGCGCACGCGCGCGGGAAACCGTGGTCGAGCTGTTCCTCCACGGCGAAACGGTCGGCGCAGCACCGGGGTCGAAGTGGTGTGCGCTCAACGCGATCGTCGAGTTCCACGACCACCACGGCCGTCCGCGCACGCCCGAGGGGGCCTTCGTGCGCAAGGTCGAGGACCCGGGCGGCCTGAAGGGCCGCGCGCTCGACCTCGTGCTCGCCGCCTAGGCCGTCGCGATCCGCAGCCGCCGCCCCCGCGCCGCCCCTCGGTCGGCGCGGGGCCGGCCGGTCGTGTCTGCCGGCCCTCGTCGAAGCGCACCGCGGCCCGCGTCGAGAACACGAACGCTCCGTGGCGGTGCACCAGGCCGGCGCCGACGAGATCGCGCACGGCGTTCTCGATCGCGTCGCGCGGCCCGAACTCGTCGGTGCGGTCCGTCAGCTCGCGAACGAGCTCATCGACCGACAGCTGCGCGGGATGCGCGTCGAGCAGGACCGCCAGCACGGCCTGCTGGACCTGATCGTGGTCGGTCAGACGCGGCTCGTCGCCACAGCCGCTCACACGTGGATCGGCCATAGCGCCTCGAAGCGCAGGGCTGCCGCGCTGGCGCGGACGGTATCGCCGTCGCACTCGGCCAGACCGGCGTCGACCAGGTCCTGCACGGCGGCCGCAATCTCCCGCCGAGTCACACCCAGCGCGCGAGCCGAGCCGGTCCAGTTCGTCGCCACCCGGCGGCGGCGTCGTGACGAGCTCGAGCAGGAGCTGGCGCTGGAGGTCGTGCGCCGGGCTGCCGAAGAATGGTGCGGCCTCGGCCGGTCCGCCCATAGGCTGGTGCTGCATGGGAGGTGCTCCTCCTGTGCCGGCCCCGGGGACGTTCCAGCGTCGCCCGGGGCGCTTTCTGTCGTGAGTCCTTGATCCTAAGGCGGTGTGTGCCGCCTCGCGCGATGCGCTGCGGATCGACACGGCGTCGTTGCTGCTTCTGCGCAGTCGCGCGCAGAGGCGCCACGGATCCCTGCGGCGCCCGCACGCCCGGCGACGCGTGGCCACCACCACTGACTCGCGGACCTAGCGCTTGAGCGCGCGCCTGGTGCGGGAGATCCACCTACAACTCAAGGGGGCCGTCATGGCTTCAGCAGACCTGCCGCTGGCGTCCCTCGACGACCGCCAGCGCCCCGCAGCACAACACGGCCACGGACCCGTGGCCGTCATCGCCGGCGCGGGCACCGGCAAGACGCGCGTGCTCGTCGCGCGCGTGGCATGGCTCATCGCCGCCGGCCACGCCCGGCCCGAGCGAGATCTGCGCTCTGACCTTCATGAACGACTCCGCGCGCGAGATCGCCGAGCGCCTCGAGCGCACACTGGGCGCGCGACGTCGCCGGCCGGGTCACGGTCGGCACCAGCCACCGCCTGGCCAACGGCCTGCTGCGCGGCTGCGCCGGACGCTTCGCGCGCCACGGGCGCTACTCGATCTGGGACGGCGACCAGGCCCGACGCGCCCTCGCCCGAGCCCTCGCCAGCCGGCGCCGAGGAGACCGCGCCGCCTTCCACCGTCGCCAAGCTGGCCACCGAGGCAGCACAGCGGCTGCACTCGCCGTGGCAGGCCGCCGGCGAGGCCCACGAGGACGACCGCGCCGCCGCGTTGGCGGGGCTGATGGCCTACGAGCACGCCAAGCGCGCGTCGGCCGCCTTCGACTTCGACGACCTGCTGCTGCACGCCGCCGTGGCGCTCGAGTCCGACCTCGCGCTGCGGGCCGCGCTGGGCCGACGCTGGCGCTACGTGCTGCTCGACGAGGTCCAGGACACCAACGCCGCGCAGTACCGGATCGTCGCCCTGCTGGCCGAGCAGCACCGCAACCTCATGATCCTCGGCGACCCCGACCAGGCGATCTGCGCCTACCGCGGTGCCACCAGCGCCGAGAACTTCGCCGCCTTCGCGCGCGACTTCCCCGAGCACGACGTCGTCACCCTGGAGCGCAACTACCGCTCGACGGCGACGATCCTGACGGCGGCCAACGCGCTCATCGCCGCCAACCGCGGGCGGCTCGACAAGCGCCTGTGGACGACCGGGCCCGCCGGCGACCCGATCGCGGTCGAGGACGCCGACGACGAGCTCGACGAGGCGCAGCGGATCGCCACGTGGGCTCGCGCCCACCTCGACGGCGGCGCGCGGCCGTCGGCGCTGTGCGTCCTCGTGCGCGTCAACGAGCTCGCCGCCGGCATCGAGCAGGCGCTCATGGCCGCCCGCGTCCCGGTGCACGTCACCGGCGCGCTCGGGTTCTGTGACCGCGCCGAGATCCGCGACGCGCTCGCCGCCCTCTCCCTGGTCGCCAACCCGCGCGACCGGCTGGCCTTCGCCCGGGTCGCCAAGGCGGCCGGCGCCGGCGTGGGCGAAGCGGCGTGCCGGGCGCTCTTCGCCCATGCCGACGCGCATCCGCAGATCGCGCTGCTCGAGCACGGCGCGCGCTCGCCGCTGGACGCGCTGCGACCCCGCCAACGGGCGGCGGTCCGCGAGTTGTGCGCCGGACTCCTGCGAGGTCAGCCGACGGGTCGCACGGCAGCCCGACGGCGTGGCGGACCACGTGGTCGCCGCCCTCGTCGCCTCCCGGCAGCCGGAGCGTCTGCAGCGCACGGCCCAGAGCAGCCGCAGCGAACGTGGTCGCTATCGCGCGCGACGCGCCCTCGAACGCCTGCGCGAGCTCGTGCGCCTCGCGCGCACCTACGAGGCAAACGCGCCGCGTCCCGACCTCGGCGACTTCATCGCCGGGCTGACGCTCGCCGCGGGCGACTCGCGCGACCAGGGCGAGGCGGCGAGCGTGATGACCATCCATCGCGCCAAGGGCCTCGAGTTCGACCACGTCTGGATCGCCGGCGTCGAGGAGGGCCTGCTCCCCCACGGTCGCTCCGTGCGCGAGGGCGGCGAGCCCGAGGAACGCCGCCTGGCCTACGTCGCCGTCACCCGCGCCAAGCGCACGCTCCACGTCAGCTGGGCGCGCGAGCGCGGCGGACGCCCGCGCGAGCCTTCGCGCTACCTGGCCGACATCGGTGGCGCTCCCGCCGATGTCGACCTATCATGACCACGACGAACCAAAATGGTTCAGAAAGGATCACGATGCCCCGCACACCGCGCCGCCAGTCCTCGCCCCCGCAGATGCGCCAGCGCTCGCTGCGGCTGCCCGCCGACACGCTGGAGCGCCTGGACCGCCTGGCCGACGAGCGCGGGCAGTCGGCCAACACGGTCGCCGCGCGGCTCATCGAGGAGGGGCTGCGCCTGGAGCGCCATCCGCTGATCTACTTCCGCGAAGGGGCTGCCGGACGACGCCGGCGCTGCTGGGGACACGCCTCGACGTCGGGCAGGTCATCGACACCGTCCGCGCCCACGAGGGCTCGGTGGCCGAGGCGGCCGAGTACCTGGCCCAGCCCGAGCCCAAGATCCGTGCCGCCGTCCGCTACTACGCAGAGTTCGCCGACGAGGTCGACGCCTGGTCGCAGCGGATGCGCGAGTTCTCAGAGCGCGAGGAGGAGGCGTTCCGCGCCGAGGCCAGCCTCGCATGAGGCTGTGCCTCGACGAGCTCTACACCCCTGTGATCGCCGCGCATCGCGCGAGCTCGAACACGACACCGTCAGCGTCCACGACCGCGGTGGCCTGCGCGGGACGCCCGACGGCGAGCTCTTGGAGCTCATGGCGGGCGAGGGCCGGGCCCTCCTCACCGCGAACGTCGCGGACTTGATGGTCCTCGTCTCGCGACTGGCCCTCGAGGGACGCGATCACCACGGGCTGCTGCTGACCTCCGACGCGGCCATGCCGCGCTCGCGCAACACGATCGGGCTGTCCGCACCATCGACCGCTACCTGGTCGCCCATCCCCACGAGGACGCTCTGCGCAATCGGGTCGACTGGCTGCGCCCCGCGACGACTCAGCCGTGCCGGGAACGAGCAGCAGGGGCGCTTGTGAACTGCGCGAGGAACCGCGGGACCGTCAGCAGGAACGAGTTCGCGGTGGGCCTGGCGAGCAGCGGATCGATGCTGAGAGAAATCAATTTCAAGGTCTTCAAAAGGCTGTTGAGAAAGAAAAAACTAAAATCTATTACCGTTGATATCGACAGCAGCGTGGTCAATGTGGAAGGCCACCAGGAAGGAGGTGTCAAAGGATACAATCCCAAGAAAATCGGAAACAACTGTTACAACATCCAGTTCGCTTTTTGTGATGAATTGAAGTCTTATATCACTGGATTTATAAGAAGCGGCAACACTTATACCGCAAACGGCGCAGCTGAAATGATCAAGGAAATCATGTCGTATCTGTAGGATGAAGGATTGGAAATCACTTTTCGCATGGACAGCGGCTATTTTGACGATGATATCATTGCCACTATTGAATTATTCAGGTGTACTTATGTGATCAAGGGCAAGGAGTATCCAACGCTCGCCTCTCAAGTTACAGCACCACAACCATTTCATTCACGAAAGGTGATGAAGGCAGGGAAACAACCGAGTTTGTTACCAAACTGGACACTTGGGACAAAGATAGGAGGTTTGTCGTATCCCGCGTATTGAAACCAGCAAAAGACAGGTCGCAATTATCTTTTCTGGAAGGTGACGAATTCGAATACTTCTACTTTGTGACCAATACCGAACTGCCTTCAGAAAAAGTGGTCATTGCTTACGAAAAACGCGGCAATGCTGAAAATTACATCAAAGAAGCCAAGTATGATATGGCCGTTGGACACCTGTTACTCCAATCATTTTGGGCCAATGAAGCGATATTTCAGTTGATGATGCTCACTTACAACTTGTTTTTGTTGTTCAAGATGGACTTTGCAAATGGAACGGAATACCGGCAGCAAATCAAAACGTTCAGGATTGAAGTACATATTCCTGGCTGGGAAGATCATCAGAATGGCAAGAAGTGTAGTGTTGAAACTCTCAACAAATTATCCTTATCAAGAGATCTATGCAAAAAGCCTTTCCTGAAAAAACGCTTTTTTATGTCCCAATCTGTTATTTGTATTTAAGTCAGTCCGAGAAAAATCATTTCCAACATCCGATTTTATAAAATGGATCGCAAAAAATGATGCAAATGGAGGAAACAATGCTAAAATTAAGATGAGTTCAGCCACAACTATCACCCTTCTGGGGTGAAAATGGTGGCAAAAAATATCAGACGTGGAATTTCAGTATTATTAATGGGAATTTTAAACGGTGGGTTCATAGACCGAACCTGCGAGATTCGTGTAAAGGGAGAGCCAATGGATCTATCTGAAGTATCACTCACTGCGATTTTACCGCTGCTTTGCCGGGCAATCAGGTCTGAGATGAATGATCCCGTTTTCAATGACCCAATGGCTGTGCTTTGTCTGGAAAAGTTGATGTCCATAGCATCCGATGAAGAAAAGAAACGCATTCTGAAATGGAGAAAGAAATATACAGGTATTAATTCGCGGGATTTAAAAGCACGCATAATGACAGTAATGAGTTTCGACAATATCGCACGTCAGTATATTTCAAATAACCCGGGCTGCACTGTGATTAACCTTGCTTGTGGTTTTGACACAAGATTCTGGCGTATTAATATTGATACGGATAAATATATTGATCTTGATCTACCCGAAATGGTTGCATTAAAAAAAGAAATTTTAAAAGATCATCTCAATTATGAGCTTATTGGCTGTTCTGTGCTTGATCCGACATGGATTGACAAGGTAACGGCAAATGGAAATAGTAATTTTCTTCTCCTTGCTGAAGCCCTCTTTTATTATTTGCCAAAAAATGATGTGATCAAGATTTTAGGAGAAATTTCACAAAGGTTTAAATCTTCTGAACTTATTCTGGAAATCGCACCTGAAAAATATACCAAAGGGTTATGGAAAAAGATCATTCAACTTGAATCCCGGGCTTGGGATATAGATGTTTCTATTGTTTCGGGTTTCAATAATCCCCGCGATATTGAAGCTTTTGGAAACGGCCTGAAAGTGATTGGTGTTGCAAATGGGAATGTAGGTCCGATCGTCACCGTTTCAATTAATTAACCTCAATCTTTCGAAATCAAACAGTAGGAGGTCTGCACTTATTATCATTATTTGAGTAATAACAAGCTAGAATGCGCTTCCCCATTTCGGCGACTATGGGGAAAGCTTTTAGGCAAAAATTGCAACGTCTCAGCAATTAGTAGCTGCTTTCTAGGATGATTTTTAAGGAGATTAATCGGCCAAGCAGAAATAATTGTGGATTTTTATCCACAAGGGCGTGGCTTACTCACCTCTTTACTCATCCTAGAAAGCAGTTTTTGTTTAATTACTTTATGAAATAAACCAAAAGGAAAGGTAGACAAAATGAGAGAGACAGAGTTTTTACCTTATATTAACACTATCTGGCCACCTTTAGGCGGCTCAATAGCTTATGGATCTTTACGATCTATTCACCGTAATTAAAATAGGTATTAGTCGTCAATAGATTAAAAACATGTAAAGAAATTATACGATAATTGGCAAAGACGCCTGCTATTCCCTAATAGAGAGCGACGAGAGTTACCACTTTCGCGAACATGGACCGGTCTTTTTGGTACACCCCACTGTCTTTTGAAATCACCCGCCTAGTGGCGGGTGACTGATTACGCAGGAATTTGAACTTTCTCGGCTCTCGACACATAAGGCGTACCGTCAAGATTGAAGAGCCACTTGCCCTGGCCGCGATGCGCGTGGTAGATCTCAGCACAATAAGCCATATCAGCTTGGTCGATAAGTACCTTGTTCTTGTCAGTACCTAAACGTCTGATAATTCCTTTGGCAACCCAACGAACAATAGTTGGGTTGGGAACATCATATTTCCTGGCTTCATTGCTGATCCAGATTGGTGTGTTTTTCAGGTTCGCATGCCTGACATATTCAGGTAGTTGTTCTTTTGGGGTAAGTTCTCGAATGCTGGCTTCGCTCACAACAGTCTCTCCGCTGATGCTGGCTTGGAATAATTTCCTTAATTATTTTACCGTTTTAAATATGGTGTTTCTTTGTGCACTGGGTGTTTAGGGATTTAACAAATCCTCGGCAGTAATTCCCCCGCCGGCACATCCACCACCCGCATTCCCCCGATCGAAGTCTTCGCTGTTACCAATCCCGGGTGTTCGCTCACCACACGCCCGATAATGGCCGCCTCTTTCCCATATTCTGTTCTGCGCATAGCCGATAATATTGATTCGGCCTTATCTTCCGGTACGATCGCCACCAGTTTCCCCTCGTTGGCAATGTAGAGCGGGTCCAGCCCCAGCATCTCGCAGGCGGCGTTAACTTCTCGTCGGATCGGCACTTTCCTCTCGTCGAATTCGATTCCCACCTTTGAAGAATCCGCTAGTTCGTTCAAAACCGCTGCCAGCCCGCCCCGCGTCGCATCCCGCAAGCAGTGGATTCCCAGTGAGGGCGAATCGCGTCCACCCTCATTCGCAGCCGCGATCATCACCTCCACCATTCCATGCAGCGGCGCCGTATCCGAGCGGATCTCCGTCTCGAACGTCAATCCCTCCCGCACCGACATGATCGCGATCCCATGGTCGCCCATCGTTCCGCTTACCAGCACCACGTCGCCTGGCTTGGCATTTGTCGGGCCGATGTCCACGTCCGCCGGGATGATACCCAGCCCCGACGTATTGATGTAGATCCCATCCCCGTGTCCTTTTTGCACAACCTTGGTGTCACCGGTCGCGATCTTCACCCCCGCTTTCTTGCATGCTGCCGCCATCGCCGTCACGATGTTGCCGAGCATCTCCATCGGCAGCCCCTCTTCAAGGATGAAACCTGCCGATAGGTATAAAGGTTTCGCCCCTCGCATGGCAAGGTCGTTCACCGTTCCGTATACTGCCAGTTCTCCAATATTTCCACCCGGGAAGAATAATGGGCTGACCACGAAAGAATCGGTCGTGAAGGCTAGGTTCGTCTTTCCTGGTCCACCGTCCAGCATCAGCGCTGTAGCATCCCCCATCTGGCTCAGCCACTCATTGTCAAACGCCGGGGCGAAGAGATGTTCGATCAGGTCGCCCATCATCTTGCCCCCCGCCCCGTGACCCATCACGATGGTCGGGTAATTTTGCAGTGGTCGCGGGCATGTCCATCCCAGCAGGTTGAGTTTTTCTGTCATGGTTGTACTTTGGGTTCAAGTGGAGGCTTGGCCTCGGCTGAAACGTTGGAATATCTCCCATACCGGTAATACGCTGCGCACGCGCCTTCTGACGACACCATGGTTGCTCCGAGCGGGGTCTGTGGGGTGCATTCCTTCCCAAACGCCGCGCACTCGCTGGGTTTCTTCCGCCCCTGTAGCACCAGCCCGCTGATGCACAGTGGGCTCTCCTTCGTTTCGATGGATTGAACTTCCGGGAAGCGCACTTCCGCGTCGAAGGCGGCAAAATCCCGTCGCAGGCGATAGCCCGACATTGGGATGACCCCAATTCCACGCCAGGCCCGGTCGGTCATTTCGAATACTTTCTGGATGACGGCTTGCGCTGGTTTGTTCCCTTCCCTGCTCACTGCCCTTTCATACGCATTTTCAACCGTATGCGTGCCCGCTTCCAACTGCCGTACGCACTTCAATATCCCGTGCAGCAGGTCTACCGGCTCGAAGCCGGTCACAACGATCGGGATTTTATATTTCTCAACCAGGGGTTCGTATTCCCAGGTCCCCATCACCGTGCAAACGTGACCGGCTGCCAGGAACCCGTCCACCTGCACTTCGGGCGAATCCATTAATGCCCTGATTGCTGCTGGGACGGTAACGTGTGAGACCAGGACGGCAAAATTTTCCAATCCTTGTGCTTTGGCTTGCAGTACCGCCATGGCGTTGGCCGGAGCGGTGGTCTCGAATCCGATCGCAAAAAAGACCACGGTCTTGTTGGGATTGTCTTTCGCGATCTTCAACGCGTCGAGAGGGGAATAAACGATGCGCACATCGCCCGCCCGCGGCTTTCACCGCGAACAGGTCTTTCTTCGAGCCGGGTACCCGCAGCATGTCGCCGTACGAGGCGAAGATCACCTCTGGCAGGGAGGCCAGTGCAATGGCCTTGTCCACCTGTTCGAGCGGGGTCACGCACACCGGGCAGCCCGGACCATGAACCAGGTTGATCTGCGCAGGCAGCATCTGGTCGAGACCCGATTTGATGATGGAATGCGTCTGTCCCCCGCACACCTCCATCAGTGTCCAGTCGCGGGTGATTGTTTTTGTGAGATCGGCGAGCAGTTTCTGACTGAGCTCTGCGTCGCGGTATTCATCGATGTATTTCATTCCAACACTGTTGGGGCACGATACATCGTGCCCTTATCCTTCTTCCCCCAGCGCCTCGATCTGCCTGAGCAGTTCCATTGTTTCCATGGCTTCCTGTTCATCCAGGATGGATAAGCCGAATCCAACGTGGATGATGGTGTAGTCGCCCACCTTGACCTCCGGTAGGTACTCCATGCAGGCTTCTTTGAGTGCGCCGCCAAAATCCACCTTGGCCATTTTCATGCCGTTGGCTTCGTACAGTTCGATCACTTTCGCGGGGATACCGAGACACATGAAACACCTCTAAAACGACCTTTTTTGATGGTGACCTATGATTTTACCCCTTACTGTGTTGGCTGCTACCGGATGGACATCCTGCTTTTTTGGGAAATATGTATTAACCATTTCAACTTGGGACTAAACCAGTATACCTTAATAGTTCTTGAATAACCAGAACATATGTGCTATAATCGGTATACTGCAGGGAATAATTCAATTATCTTGTGTGGTGGGTTTTAGGGTACTGAAATCATTGAACATGGACTATTCGTTCCTCGGAAATTACGAAAAAACCACGTTAATTTGAAACTCTTGCATCTGTCCAAGGAGGAGTCAAAATGTGCCAAACTGCGATCCCCCGTAATACACTGTCCCCTTCCCTGCAGGAGGAAAAGTCTCACCCGCTCCCTAATAATATTATGTTTCACGCAGTCACCATCATAAAAAAGATGCTTAAATCCTCTCAGTCGTTTCTAGTCGTTTTGGCACGTCAGAATGCTCAACAATCGCATTGTTTCACGGTATTGGGCGGCGTCCAGCCGCCCAATACCGCATCGGGCTCATGAGAGCCCAATGCCTTAGGCGGCGTCCAGCCAACGCTGACCGCACACTTGCACCGCACTGCGTTTGGTGCGGTGCTGGTGTCGATCCCCTGAGAGCCCGATGCCTCAGGCGGCGTCCAGCCGCCCAATACCGCCGCATGGTCTCCAAATGGGATCGCGCCACCGAAGTCGTCGGGGGAGTTGCAGTCCAATGTTGGTTATAATCGGTGAAACTCGGGCAATTGTTGCGGGTTATTACCAGCAGGTTAAATAATTCTTCCAGGAGGCAATATGGCGATTGCAGCGGAACGTCCAAAGATCAATGATAAGCGCGAGATCTTCGGTTGGGCCATGTACGATTGGGCCAACTCGGCTTTCAGCACCACCATCGGCACCGTTTTCCTGGGACCCTACCTGGCTTCCCTTGCCAAGAGTGCCGCGGATGCCAGCCCAACTGGTGTTGCTCATTTGTTGGGCATCCCCATTGCTCCGGATTCATTTTTTCCTTACTGCATCTCCTTTTCCGTGGGCATGCAGGTCCTCTTCCTCCCCATCCTGGGCGCCATTGCTGATTATTCCCACCGCCGCAAGCAGATGATGCAGGTGTTTGCTACCATCGGCGCCATCATGACCATCCTCATGTTTTTCACCACGGCTCCGGTCTGGTGGTTGGGTGGTCTCTTGTTCATCTTTGCCAACCTGGCTTTCGGCGCCGCCCTCGTTTTCTACAACTCTTACCTGCCAGACATTGCCAGCGAAGACCAGCGTGACCGCGTTTCCTCTTTCGGTTGGGCCATGGGCTACCTCGGTGACGGCTTGCTTGCTCCTGCTTAACCTTGGGTTTTACTTGTTCAGCGATAAACTCGGTGTCCCCCAGCCCCTGGCAGTGCGCATCAACTTGGCTTCGGCAGGGGTCTGGTGGTTGGGTTTCTCATTCATCACCTGGGCGCGCCTGCGTCCCCGGCATGCCGTCAAGCAGTTACCCAGGGGCGAGACCTATATCAGGGTGGGATGGAGGCAGTTGTGGCATACGGTCAGGGAAATGAAGAATTTTCCCGAAACGCTCAAGTACCTTCTGGCTTACTTCCTCTATAACGACGGCATCCAGACCGTCATCGCAGTCTCCTCCACCTTCGCCGCTGCTCCGATCATCCGCGGCGGGGTGGGCATGGACCAGTCCACCCTGATCATCGTCATCCTGATGATCCAGTTCATGGCCTTCTTTGGTGCGCTGCTTTGGGGAAAACTCGCCAAATGGGTGGGTGCCAAACGCTCGATCATCGTCAGCCTTGTGATCTGGGCGGGTGTCGTGATCTATGCCTATTTCGGTCTGAATGGCGAGGGTCGTGTGCTCCAATTCTTCATTCTCGGCGCGTTCATTGCCGTCGTCTTGGGCGGTTCCCAGGCCATCAGCCGCAGCCTTTACGCCCAGATTATCCCCTCGGGCAAGCAGGCCGAGTACTATTCCTTCTACGAGATCAGCGAACGCGGTACCTCCTGGACCGGGCCGCTGCTCTTCGGTCTGGTGAACCAGGTTTTTGGCAGCCTGCGTCCCGCCATCCTATCGCTCATTTTCTTCTTCGTCATGGGTCTGATCATTCTGCCCGTTTGTCAATATTAAGAAGGCGGAGCAGGATGTCCGGGCGTTTGAAGCGAAATCGCTCCCGCAGGGTGAATCCGTCTGACACAAGGTGGTATATAAAAATGCCGGGGATGGGATCACGTCTCCGGCATTCAAATTTTATTTGACCCTGGACCTGCTACCGTTTCAAAGACCTGAACCAGGCACCGATTTTTTCCACCCCCTCCTCGATCATCTCCATGGAAACGGCGTACACCAGCCGGATATACCCTTCCCCTCCTGACCCAAAGTCTGTTCCCGCTAAAATGGCCACTCCCGCCTCATCGATCAACCGGGTGGCGATTTCTTTTGAACTCAACCCGTACGATTTGACATTCGCGAAAACGTAGAAGGCTCCTTGCGGTTTCTGCGCATGTACGCCCGGGATGGCGTTGACCAGTTCAAGCATCCGGTCCCTGCGGTGCTGGTATTCTCTGACCATTTCAGCCACGAAATCCTGCGGACCGCTCAGGGCTTCCATACCGGCATATTGTGTGAAGGCCGCGGTGCATCCGGTGGCATGCGTGATGAGCAGTTCAAGTCGTTCGGCGAGATCTACCGGTGTGATCATATACCCCAGCCTCCATCCGGTCATCGAATAGGTCTTCGAGAACCCATCCACGATGACCGTCCGCTCGAGCATACCCTCCACCTCCGCAATGCTGTGGGCAGCTGTGCCGTCATAAACCAGTTGGGTGTAGATCTCATCTGATAGTACCCAGGCATCGTGTTGTCGGGCTTTTTCGGCAATGTGCTCCAGGTCTTCGAGCGGGATCACGCCTCCCGTTGGGTTACCGGGTGAGTTCAGGATGATCAATTTTCGTCTTGTCTGAGATCTTTGCATCGAAAACGTCCAGGTCGAATGAGAATTGGTTTTCTTCGAGCAGCGGCACGGGCACGGGTATCCCCCCTGCCGCCCGGATCATGGCCTCATAAGTCGGGAACCCGGGGTTGGGATGGATAACCTCATCGCCCGGTGCAACCAGCGCCAGGGTGGGGAAGAAGAGTCCGGGCTTGGACCCGCAACCTACCACCACCTGGTCGGGCATTATTTTTAATCCCCGCAGGCGTCCCGCATAATCTGCGATCATCTCCCGGAACCGGGGGATTCCCGCTGGAGGGGTGTATTTGGTCTTCCCGCTGTGGATCGCCGCGATCCCCGCCTCGCTGACGTTTTCTGGCGTGGGGAAGTCGGGTTGCCCGATTTCCAGGTGGATGATCCTCTTTCCCTGGGCTTCGAGAGCCTGGGCTTGGGCGAGGACGGCATACGCGCCTTCCGGACGTAGCGAAGCGACTCGATCGGTGAATGGTTTCATGATTTTTTGACCTTGAATAATCCAGCCTGGTTCGTCCCGATCATCCCTGCTCGCAAGCTGCGCTCATCCACGGGAGATAAACCTGCTGCCATTTCAGCGCTGATGACGGGATGGACTCGGTAGCGGTCCATATCGTCGGATAATGTTTCCAACCCATCATCATTCGTCATCCATTCGAGCGGGTCGAAGACTTTCAAATTGATCGGTCCCCGGTAACCCACCATGGTTTTTTCACCCACCGCGTTGAAGAAGTCTTCGAAATAAGACATGACCAGTTCTCGAAGGCTGCGATAGATTGGTTCCCTGAAACGCAGGCCTGTGAAATTTGACTGTGCTATGGATCCCCAATGTTCATTTTGCTTGAAAGGTACAATGATATGGTCATCGTCGCGACTATTCGGCAGCAGTTCCAGGATTAAAGGCGGGTGCCCCAATTGACGAATTGCCATTGCAGCAAATAACGCTCCGTCAAAACAATGCGCTTTCCGCTCCCTTATCACTCGCAGGGGGCAGCGGTAAAACTCATCCTCGCTGTATGGGACGCTGTTTAAGAAGGTTTGAATTTTAATGGGGCTCTTGAGGCTTGCCAATAACTCCCGTTCTGACGGATCCAACTGTGCTGACAGGTCATTTTTCATTATTCTATTTAACCCTAAATTCCGCCAGGGTCAACTCATCAGGGCGAATTTCAACCCATCTTTCATAAAATTCACTTTTCCAATAGAAAGAAATTCGATACCAACCGGCAGATTGATTACCCAGGGCGGCAATCTCGCCCCAGGGATTAGCATGATTAATTGTTTCGTCGGAGTATCCATTCGCCTCAAAGGACTTCACTGCGGGTTGATCCCGGTTTGGGTAATACTGAATGTGAAACGTTGGGATAATTTCTCCCCCGTCCTGGTTGATCGCCAGTAATCCAAGAGTACCATTCCCCGGTCGAGGGATCAGCCACATCTCCGGGTTGAGTGTGGATGAATAATCATCAGGGACGACCCGCACTTCGAAGTGGAGATGGCTGCCGGCTGCGGTCCCGCTGAGTCCCACCTCTCCGATTTGTTCACCGGCGGTGACCGCCTGCCCTGTGGTTACATCCATCTTCGACAAATGAGCGTAAAGCGAATAAAGCTTTTCAAAAGGTGCATCTGAAATGGAGTGTTCGAGAACAATAAGATTTCCGTAAAATCCAGACCAGGGGCTAAACTTTCTTGCCGTATCATCTCCGGAGAAGAATACAGTCCCGCTCGCCGCAGCCAGGACCGGAGTGCCTGAAGGGTTGTAGAACTCCACCCCATGATGTGGTTCAAGCTTTCCGCCTTCGGTACTGCCGTAAGGGTAGCTGCGGTCTACAGTGTCGGTTCCAGGGGGTGCGATGGGAACATGGAAGACAAAGAATGCATTTCCGACACAAAAATCTGCACTGTTCAGGTCGCATGGTATGAAGGTAGGCGTTGTTGTAATCTTGGACGTGAGGTTTGATTGGGTTGGGGTTGCTGATGGAAATGGTCTTGGATTCGTGGCGGTCTGAAAGGTTGGGGATGGGGAAGGGCTTCCGTACGGAACATTGCCGCAGGCAGCCAGGATTAAGTTGGTCGCCATGCAAAATATTAGAATATTTCTGGCAGATTTCATGCCAGCGTGAATCCCCCGCGCTCCTGGATTGATTTTTGGACCTCTTTATGAAGCTTTCCCGCCTTTGCTTCCAGGGAGTGTAACTGGCTGAGCATGATGTCCCCGGAGGATTTATCCGCCAACCCGTTTATATTAATACGCACGTTGTACCCTGCAGATGTAAGCGCAGCCCGTGCCATAGCGGCTGCTGAAGCTCCATCACTAATGGCGTTGAGATTGCCGAGTGCCACCACTCTTTCAGCGAGTGCCATCACAACGACAGATTTATTGGCTACCTTAAGGGGGACCTGTGAGGCAAGCAGCATGGCTTTCTCGATCGCCTCGGCACGGATTTTCTCCTGGTCGGGTGTGTCCTTGGGTAGTTTAAATGCTGCCATGACCTCCTCGAACGCTGCTGAATCCTCATCTGCTGCAGCGGTCAATTCCATTCGTAGTCGCTCTGCCTGGTTAAGGATTTCATTCATTTGGGCTTCGACCGCCGAGAATTTCTTCTTCCCAATGGTCAACCGCGCTACCATCGCAACCAATGCCGCTCCCATCGCACCGGCGTGTGCAGCAGCCGAACCTCCACCCGGAGTGGGAGTTGCCGCGGCAAGGTCGTCCAGGAAATTCGAGGGTTTGGAATCAGTTTTTGGGAGGGAAAATAAACGGTTTTCAAGAATTTGTTCTGACTTGAATCCATCTAACTGCAGGTAGCGGGCGGCAGTTTCGGTTAACGCCTCCTGTGGAACCAGTCCAACCAGTTCACTGTGATGGATGCCTGCTCCAAGACGTGCGGCTTCACTACGGACAGCTTCGACAGCAGTTTGGATGGATGTTTGTCGGAAATTGGTCAAATTCATCGAAACCTGGGCTCTTCCTTCAACCAGCATTCCGAGCGCTTTGACGCTTGGCAGTCCCCCTGACGATTGACGGACGGCTTTCGCCACGGCCTTTGCAATGGTCACGTCATCGCAATCTAGGTAAACATTGTAAGCGATGAGCGGATGGCGCGCTCCTATCACGGTTGCACCGGCAAGTCCGAGGTGGCTCGGGCCGAAATCCGGTTTCCGTTCGGGTCGTGTCTCGATCTCTGCTTTAAGCCCCTCATATTGGCCGCGGCGGATATTTTCCAGGTTGACGCGCTCTGGTTGAGTGGCAGCTTCTTCATACAAATACACAGGAATATTTAGCTCACGGCCAACCCGTTCGCCCAGGTGGCGGGCGATTGATACACACTCTTCCATGCTGACGCCCGATATCGGAACGAATGGTACAACGTCTGTAGCTCCGATCCGCGGGTGCGTACCCGTGTGAAGATCCAGGTTGATGAGTTCGGCTGCTTTCCGGATGCCCCGGAAGGCTGCCTCTTCGGTCTCCGCAGGGCTTCCTATGTATGTGATCACAGTCCGGTTGTGGTCGCGATCAGAATGTCGATCCAGCACAGTTACGCCAGCTGAAGTTATGGCTGACACGATCGCCTCGACAACTTCCGGTCGCCGTGCTTCAGAAAAGTTGGGAATACATTCGACTAGTGAGGAGGTCATTTGATTACATAAATTCGGTGTTTGGGATGCGTGGGACTGGGCAATTATACCGTATGAGAAAAAAAATCTAACTTCATCGTTTGGGTTGTAAAAAGACTGGCGCAATCAGTCTTCCCGGTCTTCTTCTTGTTCCATGCCAGGATAATGTTTTTTTAAGGCAGTTTCAACCTCTTCATTGCTGTGGTTACTACAGGATACCAGCGGCCGGTCTTTGTCTGGTACGACGCGACCTCCCGGACTGGTAACGGTACAGCCGATCATCTTCCCGGAAGAATTGCTTACCACCAACAGATTATAAATTTTGCCGCACACAATACATCCATGTGGCTCTATCTTATTTGTGTTTTCAGACATTCATTCCACCTCTGCGGTCAAGTATATCGATTAATTCTCTAATTCTGTGGTCTTGGCTGTTTTCTGGCTTTTTTTCTTGCCAGTGCGATTGCCCCTAAAACTCCTGAACGGTCACCCAACCCAGGTGGGACGATGTATTGTTCCATTTTGTCGGTCAAAACTGGAGATGTCAGGTAACCACCAATGAGTTTCCCCACAATCTTCCGTATTGATGGGAAAAGAGATATATGGTCCATAACACCTCCACCAAGCACGATCCGTTTCGGAGATAAGATCATGATGATGTTTACCAATGCATGCGCAATATATTCGGCTTCTTGTTCCCATGCAGGATGATCGGGGGAAAGCATTTCCGCTGGCTTCCTCCAACGGCTCGCTAAAGCAGGTCCGCTGGCCATACCTTCAAAACAATCCCCATGGAATGGACAAATACCGGGAAAAGGATCTTTTTTGCGATCGTGTGGTAGTCTCATGTGACCTGCTTCTGGGTGAGTCAATCCGTGAATTACTCCTCCGTTCAGTATGATCCCTGCCCCAATACCTGTGCCGATGGTGAAGTACACTAGGGACTCGAGGTTCCGATTTTCGGAAATCCAGGTATATTCACCGAAGGCAGCAGCATTTACATCAAGATCGAAGGCGATCGGGATATTGAATTCCCTTTGGAATGGGGATATCACGTTTATTCCAAGCCAACCCGGTTTTGGTGTCGTGGTTATGGAGCCATATGCTGAAGAGGTTGGATCCAGGTCAAGGGGTCCGAATGGAGCCAGCCCTATGGCTGCTAGCTCAAATTTATGGAAGAAAGCTATGGCACGGTCGAGGGTTTCGCTGGGAGTGGTGGTCGGGATTCGAACTATCTCAACTATATTTCCCGGTCCGTTCCCAACCGCGCATACGAACTTGGTTCCCCCGCCTTCCATCCCGCCAAAGAGTTTCGACATTATGACCTCCGTTTGCTGTGTACCATAAAGAAACGTTCGGGGTCTGACAGGAAAACACTTTTACATATTTCTGTGCAGAAATATATGGTCTGCCCATGGAATTCCCCTTGCGGGTAAAAAGCTGGATCTCCCCGGATTTCACGGTGACATACGGTTTCTTGGTGTACGATTATCGTGTCACCTTCGGCAGGTTCTAGGATTATCTGGGTATCTACTTTAATTCCATTTATCATATTTCAATTGTGTATCGCCTTTGAAATGCCGATCGAAATTTCCAAAAACGTCCGAAAATAATATCTGCCACTTTTGGCCGTTGTTACAAATACTCAGCAGCCGAAAATGGGACTTGCATAACTGTGATTATAACCTTCGCCCTCCTTATTTTGTCACCAGGCTGCAGCACCGATTATTTTCGCAAAAGGCAGTAAAATCATCCCATGTGCCGAAAAAGACCGTTGATTATTGGATTGATCATCTTCGTGACAGGTTGCTCCCGTCCCTGGACTGCTTCAAATGTGATCACTCCAGTTTCGGTTTGGACATCCGGACAGGTCTCAACGCCAGCTTTTGCTGCCACATCCACCTGGTCATATACCTTGCCGACACCGCGACCCAGTGGCGCCCCCGTTTATACACCTACAGCAGATAGTCCACATTTCCAACCTGGAGAGACACAAGGGCCGGAGACTTATATTGTACAAGCCGGAGATATTCTCAGTGTTATAGCCGAAAAGTATAGTGTTAGCATTGAGGCAATTGTGGAAGCGAATAATATTGCCAATCCGGATGCTCTTGAGGTGGGTCAGGCGTTGAATATTCCGCTGGGAACCCCCCAGGCTCCCGGTCCTTCCAATAAACTCATTCCTGACTCAGAAATGGTATATGGGCCATTGAGTGCTTCATTCGACGTAGCGGATTTTATTTCCCGTAAGGCAGGCTACCTGACGACCTATACACAGGATGTGAATGGTAAAACACTAAATGCTGCCGAAGTGGTTGAACTCATTGCCCAGGATTACTCGATTAACCCTCGACTATTGCTGGCTGTCCTGGACTATCGCTCGGGTTGGGTCACAAACCCCACGCCCGACCCGGTTCTTGGGGACACACCATTTGGCTACATCGATAGCTGGTATGTAGGTCTGTATCGTCAACTTGCCTGGGCATCTATCCAGCTCAATAGTGGGTTTTATCGTTGGCGCGTAAATGGGGTGACCAAATGGATGTTGGAAGATGGTTCTGTTGTACCAATCGATCCCACAATAAATGCCGGGACAGCCGGGGTGCAGAATTTATTCGCAAGATTGGACGATTATTCCACATGGGTCCGGGATGTTTCCCCTGGAGGTTTCTTCGATACGTATTACCTGCTCTTTGGCTATCCCTTTGATATGGGCATCGAACCACTGGTTCCAGACAACCTGGTGCAACCATTGTTGTCCCTGCCCTTCGGACCAGGTGAAACCTGGGCTTTTACTGGGGGACCTCATCTTTCCTGGGATGCCGGTTCGCCATTCGGAGCACTTGATTTTGCGCCGCCGGGTGAGGCACTCGGTTGCGTGGAGTCAAATAATTGGGTGACAGCCATGGCAAATGGACTTGTAACTCGAACTGGCGACGGCATTGTGATTCTGGACCTGGATGGAGATGGAAATGAAGGTACTGGGTGGGTAATAATCTACATGCATATTGAGAGCCGTGACCGGGTTCAGCCAGGCTCATTCCTGCATGCAGGGGAACCGGTTGGGCATCCATCGTGCGAGGGTGGGGTTTCAAGCGGCACCCATGTTCATATTGCCCGTAAATTCAACGGTGTTTGGATTCCCGCAGTTGGCAGCGTACAGTTTAACCTTGGCGGCTGGATTGCCTCTGGGACTGGTGAGGAATATGTTGGCACATTAACTCGCAACGGTGTGGTGGTGGAGTCATTTGAAGGAAATGACCCGATTAATCAGATCCAACGGTAAGTTTCACGCTGATTCCGCTTCTAGGGAGTCTCCAAACCCCAGAGTCCCACTTTGTTTAAGATCAATAATGGGAATTTTTAATCGAAAAGAAGTTGGGGAATTAGGTGGGGTATAATCTGCCCGATGAATTCTGTCATAGGCAAAGGTTTCATTTTATTAATACTTACTGGTTTGCTCCTCTCTTCTTGCGGGACTAATTTGTGGGGTTCTGAAGATCCACCCCAAACCCTGACACCCTCTGCACCTGTCACAATTGTCACCGAAACAAGATCTACCCCCACTATGTTCGTCATCCCGGAATCACCAACCAGCACGGCCACAAATTTACCATCCCCGACTGTTATACCAACAACAATAAATGTCACTCCAGGGACCGCACGCCCGATCTATTATCCTTCCCAGTCGGGTGATAGCTTGGGGGCAGTTGCACTGCACTTTGGAGTCCAAGTATCGGATATTACCTCAACCGTTGCACTACCTGCTGCAGGCTTATTAAATCCAGACACCCCTTTGATCATTCCCAATATTCTCACTCAGATCCCTTCCTCACCATCCCAGGAAATCATCCCGGATAGTGAATTGGTTTTTTCCCCCAGCGCTCAGAGTTTTGATATTCCTGGCTACGTAAGTTCACAGGGTGGATATTTGGCAACGTTCCGAGAGCCCAGGGGAAATATTATTATTACCGGTGCTGAAGGTGTACGATTGATGTCCTTTGGGAGTTCCATCAGCCCGCGTATGCTACTGGCACTTATCCAGTATTACACTGGCTGGGTACAGGGACCAACAAAGCCTGATATAAACCCCGATTATCCTCTAGGATACCAGGATCCTTCATATAAAGGTCTCTACCAACAACTGCGCTTGCTCGTAAGGGAATTACTGGCAGGTTATTATGGCTGGCGGGATGGGACGTTGTCGGTGCTGACATTTCCGGATGGTTCCACCATACGGCTGGCTCCAAGCTTGAATGCGGGCAGCGTAGCCATCCAGTATCTGTTCTCCAAACATCTCAATCAGGCAGATTGGCTGATCGCAATAAACCAGGAAACCGGATTCCCATCACTATTCTCAAACATGTTTGGTGACCCTTGGGCGTGTGCCCAGGAAACCGGGCCGCTCTTCCCGCCCGACTTGACCCAGCCAACCTTCACCCTGCCCTTTGAAGTGGGAGTTCCCTGGACTCTCACAGGCGGTCCTCATCCTGCGTGGGAGCAGGAAAGCGCATTGGCTTCCCTGGATTTCGCCCCTGCGATGATTTCACCCGGTTGCGGTGAATCAACTGCATGGGTGGTGGCGATCTCCACCGGACAGATAGTGCGATCTGCAGATGGCTACGTAGTCCTGGACCTGGATGGGGATGGTTTCGAGCAGACTGGCTGGGTGGTGCTTTACCAACATATCGCGACAAAAGATCGTGTCCCTAATGGAAAATGGGTGACTGCGGGGGATCATATCGGTCACCCCTCTTGTGAAGGGGGATTGGCCACCGGGACGCATGTCCATATTGCCAGAAAATATAATGGTGAGTGGGTTTCCGCTGGAGATCCACTGCCATTCATAATGAGTGGTTGGACTGCACATGCTGGAAGCGCTCCGTACAAGGGCACACTTACCAAGGGTGATCAGGTTGTCATCGCCAGCCAGGTAAGTATTCATGAGTCCCAAATCATCCGGCAGCCGGGTGAATAAACAATTCCCAATGTTTCGACCAAAGCTAATCTTCTGTCTTATCCTTGCGATTTGCCTTGCAGCTTGTCTGCCTCAAGGGGAAGGGTTTGATTCTGATCTGGTGGTAGCAACTGAGACTCCCGGTATATCCTCAACACCTTCTCCTTCTCGCCCGGAGTACAATCCAGGAGAACTTGTGGACTATATCGCTCAGGGAGGTGATACGCTTCCAGCCCTGGCAGCACGGTTTAATACAACCATCCAGGAGATCCGGGCTGCAAATCCGGTCATTCCCGCCGATGCAACCACCATGCCTTCCGGCATGCCGATGAAAATCCCGATCTATTTTTTACCATTCTGGGGTACAACATACAAAATTTTACCTGACAGTTTATTTGTCAATGGTCCGGCTACGATCGGATTTGATACCGGGACTTTCGTTACCAGCCATCAGGGTTGGTTGAAGGACTATCGCGCATACGCAGAAGGCGTCAGTCATTCAGGCGCAGAGATCGTGGATATGGTGGCAACAAACTACAGTATTAGTCCGCGCATGCTGCTGACGCTACTCGAATATCAGACTGGAGCTCTTTCCCAGCCGGTAGCACCAGGCGGAAGCTTCCCGCTTGGGGAAGCGGATTACACTCATGTAGGTCTTTATATGCAACTCATATGGGCCGCAGATGTACTTAACGATGGCTATTATGGTTGGCGTACAGGCAGCCTTACCGTGATCGAACACTTGGGCGGGAGTATCGAACGCCCCGATCCCTGGCAATCTGCAGCCTCCGTGGCTTTCCAATACTATTTTTCTCAACACTATAACCTGGCAGACTATACCCGCGCCATTGGACCTGGAGGTATAGCTCACTCTTACTTGACACTTTTTGGTGACCCGTGGGTACAAGATCAAGCCACCATCCCTGTCAGCCTCCAACAACCGGAATTATCATTACCTTTCGCATTGGGCGAAACCTGGTCATTTACAGGCGGCCCACATACGGGCTGGGGGAGTCTCCTTCCATGGGCAGCGCTCGATTTTGCCCCCCCGGATGTAAAAGGATGTACCGCTACCGACCGCCCGGCAATTGCAATTGCAGACGGGGAGGTGGTTCGTTCTGAGTCCGGGGTGGTGATCCTTGACCTGGACGGGGATGGCAACGAACTCACAGGCTGGGACATCCTTTACCTGCATATTGCTGCCATTGGTCGGCCGCCAGTAGGTCAATCCCTAAAGGTTGGAGACCCAATTGGTTATCCCTCTTGTGAAGGTGGAACTGCCACTGGAACACACGTCCACATTGCCCGAAAATACAATGGTGAATGGATCCCCGTGGACAGCGCGGTTTCCTTTAATTTGGATGGGTGGGTCGCCCATATTGGCAACGCCCCCTATCAAGGAACACTTACTCGTGGCAACCAGACGATCGTCGCTTGTGATTGTTCAGATGCACCGAGTCATATCAAGGCTGGGAAATAGGCTTTTGAATAGCACCCGGGAAAAAACCTTACATGTACTAAAAATTTACCTGTTTTCTTCATAATTAATATCGTATAGATTTTCGTCCCCGAATGGTAATAATTCCTTATGCCTCGTGGACGAGATCTCCCAGTTCACGCCGGGGGCGTGGTCTCGGCTCTTTCCCTGCGTAACCAATGGGGAGCATGGTGATGGGTCTAAGCTCAGGGGGAAGGTGTAGGATTTCGCTTACAGACAATTCTTCAAATGCTCCTACCCAAACGGTATCCAGCCCTTGAGCTTTGGCTGCCAATTGAGAATATGCACAAGCGATCGTGGCATCCTGGATGCAATATAAAGTTGCACCACGTTCACCATATTTTACAGCCGAACGACCTGGATTAGAGCAAAATATCAAAACGATTGGGGCTTCAGCTAGGAATTCCTGATCCCAGGCAGCCTTAACCAAAGCCCGGCGTTGTTCCAACTTCCGGACGATATAAATCTCGTAACCCTGCAAATTGCCTGCTGAAGGAGCTTTATTAGCTGCTTCGAGGATCTTATGCAACTTCTCCTCTTCGACTGGCGTATCTGCATATTTACGCATCGAGCGGCGGTCTTCAACTGTCTTGAAAAAATCCATAATGACTCCTGTTGAATGGAAATTTTATTATTCAATGCTGACCCATCAGAATTTTGATTCTACCCGATTTTTAACCGAGTGCGGAAAACGATATAACTGCCTTTGATGGCGGCAGACTCTCTCATATTTATCGGAGTGTTGCATAACCATTCCAGACATTTCCCATTCACCATACTTACTCTCTGCCCCGTTTGGAATCAATATTTTGTGATCTCCTCCATTTATTAGGACATTTAGGGATGACAAATTTAGAACATTGTGTATCTGGATGATTATTGTTGCTGAATAAAGATTTTTCGTAGAAATATGCAGTTCCAAATTCAGCTCCCCCAATTTTGGGTGTTCGGGGAGAGTGTGTTCAAGCCAATTATTCACATCTTGTAGCTACTATTGTTACTTCCTATTGTGCAGCTCAAATAAAATATGCTTTCCCCTTTGACGGAGGGTTATTTTTACTATAAACTAAAGAGAAATTAAATTCATTAATGGAATTTGGTGTCCAGGGATTTATAAAGGTTAATGTTCATTTGGTTCCCCCCCAGCTTTCAGATTACCAGGGGAAAATCCATCCGTCAACTCTTCCCGAGGATCATATGAATATACTAATGCATGGAAAGACTGTCCTGGTAACTGGTGCTACAAACGGAATTGGCTTGGTGACAGCGCTAGATTTGGCAAGGATGGGGGCGCAGGTGACGATTATCAGTCGAAACGCAAGTAAATGTGCTTTGGTGGCTGAAGAGATAAAATCAAAAACCAGCAATCAGGTTGAGTTCATTGCCGAAGATCTGTCTACTTTGGCAGGAATCAAGCGGGCTGCCAACCAGTTCAGCGAGCATCATAAAATCCTCGACGTGCTGGTCAACAATGCCGGGGGGTTATACCTTAAACGATCAGTCACCCCAGACGGTTTTGAAATGACTTTTGCCCTCAACCATCTGAATTATTTCCTTCTAACAAACCTCCTTCTCCCAAATTTGAAGGCAAGCTCTTCTGCACGGGTAGTCAATGTTGCCTCTGGATCTCACATGGGTGAAAAGATTGATTTCGATGACCTGCAATGCAAAAAACACTACGCTGGTTTTCGAGCATACGGTCAATCCAAACTGGCCAATATATTATTTACATATGAACTTGCAAGACGACTTGAGGGCAGTAGGGTGACCGTGAATGTCCTTCATCCAGGGTATGTTGACACCGGTATCCCTCTAAATAATGGGATATTGGGGATAATTGCCAAACTATATGCCAGTCTCTTCGCACAGACTCCAGAAGAAGGTGCCCGGACAAGCATATATTTGGCTTCTTCTCCTGAAGTGCTAGGAGTGAGTGGCAAATATTTTGTAAATTGTATGGCGGTGGAATCAAGCCCTGAATCTTATGATAAATTGGCGGCTGAAAAACTATGGCAAATCAGTCAGAAATTAACCGGGATTACTTCCCAACTCATGTAAATGCTTTTGGTAATATTGAGTAACCTAACAATTAATCGATTCAAAGGAGACCATCATGACCCAGCCAAAATCCGGGGCGCAAATTAGTACAAAAGCATTTCTTCAAGCTGTGGCAATCATTTTTGTGCTTATGATTGGAGCGGGAATTCTTACCCGCCTGGTACCAGCTGGGCAATATTCCCGTGTGGAAGTAAATGGACGGCAGGTTATTGATGCAACATCTTTTGCGTATACGGCGCAGCCCAATTACCCTGTCTGGCGGTGGTTCACCGCTCCCTTCGAAGTTTTGAGTGCTGAAGGAAACATCACCGTCATCGCGATCATCCTCTTTATCTTACTGGTTGGTGTTGCTTTTGCAGTAATGGATAAAAGTGGAATCCTGAAATCTGTCATCTCGCGCATCATCAGAACATTCGGAGGACGCAAGTATGCCATGATGCTGGTCATCACCTTTTTCTTCATGGCACTCGGTGCTTTTTTTGGAATTTTCGAGGAAGTCATCCCGATGGTCCCCATTATTATCGCCTTGGCTTTTTCCCTCGGCTGGGACTCGTTGATGGGTCTGGGCATGTCCATCCTGGCCACCAATGTTGGTTTTTCCATGGCGGTCTTTAACCCCTTTACCATCGGAGTTTCCCAAAAATTGGCGGGACTTCCGATGTTCTCCGGCGCAATGCCTCGTATCCTTTTGTTCCTGGTGGGATATATGATCCTCGCCATCTTCTTGCGTGCCTACGCAAAAAAGGTGGATAAACATCCAGAAATCTCTCCTGTTTTTGTGGAAGACCAAAAAGAACGTCTGCGTCTTGGCTCTTTTGAAGTAGACAATACCGACAACCCGAGAATGCGATCCGCGATCATTTTCCTGACTTTTTTCTTTACACTGATCCTGGGAGTACTAGTGGCATCTCCATTTATAGTTTTTCTTTCAGATTATGCTCTACCCATAACCGGTTTATTATTTGTCATCGGGGGCATTGGTGCCGGGTTGATCGCTGGTGTTGGAAAAGCTGTTTGGAAAGCGGTCTGGGATGGGTTTTTGGGTATCGCACCAGCGATCCCACTACTTATGATGGCTGCGAGCGTGCGTTACATCGTCCAAATGGGGGGTATCCTTGATACCATCCTGTACTGGGCTTCCACTTTCACCACGGGTCTTAACCCATTTACTGCTGCCCTCGCAATTTATGGATTGACATTAATAATGGAACTGTTCATCACCTCTGGTTCTGCCAAAGCTCTTCTCCTTATTCCCATCCTGATGCCCCTGGCAGACCTGGTGCATGTCAACCGACAGATAGCTGTAAGTGCTTACTGTTTCGGCGATGGTTTCTCCAATCTTGTTTACCCGACCAACGCCGCGTTACTGATCACCCTCAGCCTGACCGTTGTCCCATATCACAAATGGGTCAAGTGGCTGCTAAAGCTGTGGCTCTGGATCTTCCTGGCTACAATTGCTTTCCTCGGTTTTGCAGTTTTAATCAATTACGGACCCTTCTAGAATTCCTTGGCGAGGATAAAACCCCAGAAATACTCATGACCCAATATTTTGCTTATGATTACACTGGCACTCCATTTGTACTTTTCGGGATATGGCACCTGGTCGCGCTGCTGGTTATCGTTCTTTTGAATGTCGGTACACTTGGATTCCGAAAATCAACTCCGAAAACTCGCAAGGCAATCCGCTGGGGGATGGCAATTGTGCTGTGGGCGGATGAAGCTTCCTGGCATATTTGGAACCTTTACTGGGGACACTGGTCCATTAAAACAATGCTGCCATTGCATGTATGCAGCATTTTGATCTGGCTGGCTGGTTTCATGTTGATATTCAAGGTCTACCAAATTTATGAGTTTGTATATTTTATTGGTATCGGAGGAGCCCTCCAGGCTTTGTTGACTCCAGATGCTGGAATCTATGGTTTTCCACATTATCGCATCTTTCAGACCATGATCTCACATGGACTACTAATAACCTCAGGTGTTTATATGACCATTGTTGAAGGGTTTCGCCCAACATGGAAATCTTTTTGGAGGGTGGTGGTTGGGGTAAATATATATGCCGTGATCATTTTCCCGATCAATATGTTACTGGGAACGGATTTTCTGTATATTAACGGCAAGCCTTCGACAGCCAGTTTGTTGGATATATTGCCTCCCTGGCCATATTACTTGTTATTTATGGAATTAATCGGTGCAATGGTCTTCCTCATCCTTTATTTACCTTTTATCATCAAGGATTGGCGCAATAAACATAGTTAGACACCCAAAAATTTCCTTTGATCGATATTTGTTAGTGAATTTTCAGGTTAATGATTGACTATTTTTCTACAAAGACCATATAATTAATTTGTGATGTTTGGGAAGAAATAATAATTGCTAACCATCAATTAACATCATCGGAACTTTTATTTGCCCAAGCCGTACATACATTAGCTATCCTAATTATTTTGAGGAGATAAAACATGGAAAAGAAAAATCGCACTCAATTGGTTTTAGGCCTGGTCCTGATTTTGGTTGCAGCATGGTTAATCGCCACACGCATAAAACCTGACCTTGCCAACATCCTTCACCTGACATTTGAATGGCCAACGTGGGTCATGTTGGCGGGAGCTGCCCTCCTTGTCATCGGCCTGTTGGTAGGCGCTCCCGACATGGCAGTCCCAGCCAGCATCGTGGCAGGGATCGGCGGGATCTTATACTATCAAAACGCCACCGGCAACTGGGGGTCCTGGGCATACATGTGGACGCTTATTCCAGGGTTTGTTGGCTTAGGTCAAATCCTGTCTGGGATTATCGGTGGTGATTTCATGGCAAATTTGCGGGAAGGTCTTAGACTCCTGTTCACGTGCGCAGTCTTGTTCACCATATTTGCCACATTCTTTAATGCCTGGACCATTTTCGGGTCATTCAGTGCTTATGTCCCAGTGATACTGCTGTTCGTATTGGGCACCTGGCTCATCGTGCGTGGAATAATCAGGCGTAAATAGGAAAGGAATCAAAATGCATAGGAGAAGCAGTCTTTTCTGGGGAACAATCTTAATCATTCTCGCCGGCCTCCTGTTGTTGAGGCAGATGGGCCTAATTACCGGCGATATTTTTGGCTATTTCTGGCCGTTATTAATCGTTGCATTAGGCGTTTGGTTGATAATCGGTTATTTTGCCCGCAACCAGGCAGCGGAAGGTGAAAAGGTGTCCATCCCCCTTGAGGGAGCGACAAGCGCGTATATCAAACTCGACCACGGTGCCGGGAGGCTCACCATCCGATCCGGTGCCGCATCCGGTGAAATCATGAATGGGACCTTCGGTAACGGCTTAAGCTATAAAAGCCATCTTGAGGGAGAACGCCTAGAAGTCAAACTGCGCACCTCGCAGCAGTTTTGGGCATGGTGGCCAGGTGAAAGCCTGGATTGGGAAATTAATCTAAATAAAGAAATCCCACTAAATTTAAAAATCGATAGTGGAGCCAGTGCTTCAAATCTCGATCTCAGCGATCTTAAAGTCACCGACCTGAATATCGATACTGGAGCGAGCAGCACCGAGCTAACTTTGCCTGCAAATGCAGGCGAGACCCATGTGGATATCGATACTGGTGCTTCGTCACTCAAGGTTCGCGTTCCAGCCAGCGTTGCGGCAACCATCCAGATCAAGAGTGGAATAGCTTCGGTGAACGTCAATGCCCGATTCCCTCGCATTAGTGGCGGCTTGTATCAATCCAGCGACTTCAGCACATCTCCAAACCGGGTCACGATGACCATTGATGCTGGTGTCGGTTCGATCGATATTAACTAAAGGTGAACAATATGAAACGTTTTGACTACCGAATAGTGATCGGCTCAGCCTTGATCCTGGGGGGCATCCTAATGCTGCTGGACAAAACGGGAATCATTAAAGGGGCTTCTGATTTCTTTTGGGCAGGGCTGCTGGCAATTGGTGCGGGTGTTTTCATATACTGGTTTATCACCGACAGCACGAAATGGTGGGCTGCGATCCCCGGTTTTACGCTAGCCGGTATGGCAGCTTCCACCCTTTTGCTTGATCGAATTGGCTGGGGTGGGCTCGCTTTCCTGGGAGGCATCGGCATTGGTTTCTGGGCGATTTACTTTCGCAGGCCAGAAATGTGGTGGGCGATCATTCCTGGCGGTGTGCTGCTCACCCTCGGGTTTACCTCTGCGCTTAGCGAAGCTTTCAACATCGGTGAGACCGGCGGCGTTTTCTTTGTGGGACTGGGTCTCACTTTCTTATTGGTGGCGCTGCTGGCAAAGATGAAATGGGCATTTATCCCGGCAGCAGTCCTGCTCCTGCTTGGGTTCTTCATCGGAACACCGTTCGTAGGGGTTTTGGAATATGCCTGGATCGGCATTTTGTTGATCGCAGGTATTGTGTTGGTAATCAGCTCAACGCGATCAAGCTGACCGATTCCCCCTTCCAAATGTCAACTCCTCACCTTGGGTGAGGAGTTGTTTTTAATTGATTTTCGATGTTCGTCCTAAACCGATTCAACACCTTTAATGTCAGGGAAGAACTGCCGGACAGTCCCTTCGACCCAACCATGGAGAGTGGATGGGGAGAGCGGACAGCCAAGGCACGAACCGCCCAAGTGAACTTTGAGGATTTTTCCGTCAAATGAAACATATTCTGCGGAACCGCCGTGGAAGGTTTCGATATAAGCGCTCAACTGTTCCACCAGTGCCTTCATTTGAAATTCCGTTTTTGGATCTACCCCGGTCTCAGTCATAATTAATGCTCCTCAATTATTCGACTGCTGACGCATCCCGTCCGAAAGCATGGAATTGACCCGCCCCTGCTGACCGCGCTGACGTTCAGCGATAATCGCTGATAACCGGTTCAGGATGACATTGCCCAACTCCGGATGTTTATCGCATATCATCCGCAGGTCTGCGCCACGAATACGTAATACTTCACTATCCAGCGCACAAACCGCACCAGATGTATATGTTGGGTTGCCCATGGCGGCAGACCAGCCAAATATACCTCCCGGTTGGATATGGGTCAAGTTCATAATCGGCCCATCATCCGGCTTATAACGGATGGTGAGTTCCCCCGATACCAGAAGGTAGAGGTACTCAGCACGATCACCCTGGTCGAAAACCACAGTCCCGGCCACCCAGGTTTCAGGCGCGAAAAATGGCATCAGAAGCTGAATTTCAGCCTGGCTAAGACCGGTGAAAAAAGAAAGGTGAGTGTACCGCTCGAGGTTCATTATTATGTAGGATATTAGCCATAGAGTGGATTCCTTTCTAGTGGCAAACATCCTAAAAGACCAGACATTTATCCGTGTGTTAAGTCATGCACTTCATGCGATTCGAGTATACTTTGACCAGCAACTTTTTGGATAAGGGCGTCATCTAATGCTAAAGAATGAGACAAAAATTTCGGTCGAGGCTCTCCGCTCCGGAGACCGGGAAGAATTTTCCAGGCTGATGGATTCCTATTCTGGACCGATTTACAGGCTGGCACTTAAAATGCTTGGGATTCCATCGGATGCAGAAGATGTGCTGCAAAACACCTTTATGAAGGCTTTCCAACACATTAAAGATTTTGAAGGTAGATCGAGCATTTCCACCTGGCTATACCGGATCGCTTCCAACGAAGCGCTGATGCTGTTACGAAAACAACGCCCGGAAACCTCTTTTAGCGATATTGAGACAGAGGACAGTGAGAACAGCGATTATTCTCCCGTTCAATTTGCTGATTGGCGAGCCCTTCCCGAGGAAGAATTTTTAACCTCTGAATCGCAGGCAGCAATGGACCAGGCGGTAAAACATTTGCCGGAAAGCCAGCGTATCGTGTTCATTTTGCGAGATATTGAAGGATTATCCATCCTGGAAACCGGCCAGGTTCTCAACTTAAGCGAGGCGGCGGTAAAGACCAGGCTTTTACGGGCCAGGCTTCACCTGCGGGAAGAACTCAGCACCTATTATGGCGAACGGCTCAGGAAAAGGAGTAAAAAATGAGCTCACCAGACCATTCCAAATGCCAGGCCCTGCTGGGTTCCCTGTCTGATTACGTGGATGGGACGCTCAGCGAAGAACTGTGCGAAGAGATCAACCGCCACATCGCAGAGTGTCAAAATTGCCACATTGTCGTTGATACGCTGCGGAAGACCATATCCCTTTACCAGGAATCAGCCATGGAGACTGGGGAAGTGCCCGGGGTGGTTCGCGAACGCCTCTTCAGAACATTGAACCTGGATGATTACCTTCGGCATTGATCCTCACCTTTTTATAACAATTTCCACCTACTCATTCAATATGAATCCATCCAAAAAAACCAACCGCCGCCAGGCTGTTTTCATTACCCTGCTTGCTTCCGGGATCTTCCTTCTCGGGGCAGGGTTGATCCCATTGGTGATCAATGCCCAACAAAAAGCACTGGGGAGTGTTGATCCCATCCTGCCACCAGCCAAGGTGAATTATCCTGCACCCAGGCTGGAGTTGAACAACCTTCAAGGAAAACCTGATACCATCGAAAATTACCAAGGCCAGGTCATACTGGTTAATAACTGGGCGACCTGGTGTCCACCGTGCAAGTTGGAGATGCCCGAGCTGCAGGCTTATTATGATTCCCACGCAGCGCAAGGTTTTGTGGTAATCGCCATCGAGTCTGGCGACCCCACTGAGCAGGTGGTCTCTTTCGTCCAGGAATTAAACCTGACCTTCCCGGTCTGGCTGGACCCAACCAGCAAAGCGCTTGAAACGTTCAATAATTGGGACCTGCCAAGTTCCTATATCATTGACCGGAATGGGACCGTACGCCTGACCTGGACCGGCGGAGTAAACCAACCAACCCTTGAACAATTCGTCACACCGCTTTTGGAGGAAAAACAATGAATGCGACGGTGATCTGGCAGCAGGGAATGAGCTTTACCGGCACAGCGGGTTCTGGTTACAAAGTGCCACTGGGGGCGGATCTTGAAGTGGGCGGGGCCAACGATGGGTTTGAGCCGCTCGAACTGATGGCCGTAAGCCTGGCCGGATGCACGGCGATGGATGTGATCTCGATCCTGAGAAAAAAACAGCAGAAGGTGACAGCCTTCGAAGTTACAGTAAAAACTGACCGGGCGACGGAATTTCCAAAGGTGTTCACACATGCGGTCATCACTTACCTGGTCACCGGGCACGCCGTGGACGAGACGGCTTTACGGCGAGCCATCGACCTGAGTGCCACGAAATATTGCCCGGCGCAGGCGATGCTGAACAAGGTGTTTCCGATCGACCTGGTATATGAAATTTATGAAGATGAAGGCAGCGGAAAGACACGACTGGCGATAAAAGGAGAGTACGAACTGCCAAACTTTCAAACACCGGGTTAGGAGCAGAGAGAAGATTGATGGTCCAGATGGTACGGCCTCACCGGTTGACGATAGGCGAAGGACGATTGACGGGGAAAGAATGACGATCGAAGATTGATGATAGACGGGGAGAGGTTGACGATTGACGATAGACAATAGACAATCAGGGGGTTGAAGAGTAGAGAACGATGCTGAGAAGCAAGTCGTCGGTGTCCATTTTTCATTCCAATTTGCCACAATTGATCCTCGAAAACGAATAGCATCGACGCCCCTTGGCGTCGATGTGGCTAATGGCGGCTGGAAGCCGCCTTAGCTCAAAGCGAATGAGAGGATATGGGTCGTTTATTTTGGATAGCGGTAATGTGAGACATTTTGAACGACACGATTGCGAGGAGGAATCTCGAGTTGCCTCACCCCTTCCCTCCCTCCGCTGCGCTACGGGATGCTTTGCGATCCCCAAATCCCTCGGATTCCCTCGGGAAATGTACTTTGTATTTGGAGAGGGTATTTAAACCATATTTTGAAACCAGGGAGCGGTATGGGGCGGTGAGGCCGCCTCATCAGAGGAATTCATCTCACCTTTGTTTGTGGACAATGTCTCGAACGTCGGTTCTGCATCGACGACTCACGTCGTCGATGCGGTGAACGGCGGTTTGAGACCGCCGTTCACCGTGAAACAACGGGTTTTTTCGCAGTCTGACGCGCCAAAACGACTAGAAACGACTGAGAGGATTTAAGCCTCTTTTTTTCGATGATGACTGCGTGAAACATTTTTTTCGTGATAGAAACGAATGACTGGTCTTGATGGTCTTATTTTTAGATCAGGCTAATTTTAAGAATTTTCCCAGAGGAAAGCAATCAAGACGAACCTGATTTATTCAGCCGACCAAGCACCCACGTCTCTTCGGTATGCAAGCGCCACGTCGCGTTCAACTGCTGATTCATATCAGCGGTGTGGCGTACAGGGCCTGGATACACCTGTCGCGCAGCCCATATGGAATTACTGCGCTGGTGGTTTACCATTGCGGTAAACCACCCCCATACACCCGGTTTGATCACGGGTTTTCTCGCTGGCACTGTGGCTTGCCCCGGCGTTCTTTGCCGGGGTATTCGCAAGGGTGAGGGAAATCGGATGATATTTAGTGAAAAAGAAATCCCCTCACCGGCAAATCCAATCAGGGGGAGACGGAGGCACACCAAGAGGACGCGCTTCGGAAATACCGAGGTGACGAGGATGGAAGGTATCTTCGGACTGGGGTGAGTCCGAACCAGACAATGGCAGGAGGAGATGCCTCGTCGCGCGGGATAGGTTGTTAAGGTGCCAGGAAGCGACGATTCAGCGATGCCAACTGCAAAAAAGCTTCGCAAAAAACGTCCATCCTCAATAAGCTATTATAGAACATACATTCTAATAAGTCAAGGAGGTGGGTTTTTTAAGAAAGTTTCCACACGCCTGATCCCATCCATGCAAATTGCAGCGTGTGTTAATCATATTGGTTACAATTCGGAGATTAATGGTATGATTAATAACCAACACCATCCACCATATGGTCATCAACCAGATGGGCATCAATGGATATTTGAATATCATTCCATGGGTCAGCTTATGGTACCAGGGGATCCGAACACAGCCCGTTCACCCTACCGTATCCTCGCGCAATCGTTGTGCACCTTTCTGCCATACAGGAAGAAGAAAAGCAATAACCTGGTATATGGTTAAAAAGGTTGATCCATTCCGGAATTGAGGATATTTTTACCAGCGGAGTATCCCTGGTTGAATTACCCAAACCAAAGCCAAGGAAGAAAATCGTAGTGGTGCATGATATTCGTTCACCATAATTCAAAGGATCGAAGAATGAACAAAACGAACCCCAAGGTTGATTTCTTTTTTAGTAAAGGCCGACAGTGGCAGGAAGAATTCGAGAAATTGAGAACGATCATTCTCGACTGCGGGCTGACCGAAGAATTGAAATGGGGAGTTCCCTGTTACACGTTACAGAAAAGCAACATCGTACTAATCCATGGATTTAAAGAGTATTGTGCGATCCTGTTTACTAAAGGCGCCTTGTTAAAAGATGTCCATGGACTTCTAATCCAACAAACTGAGAACGTGCAGGCGGCGCGCCAGATCCGGTTCACCCATGTCCGGGAAATAATCAAGATGGAACCCAAGTTGAAAGCCTATATTCTTGAAGCCATTGAAGTGGAAAAAGCCGGTTTGAAAGTGAATTATAAAAAGGCTACAGAATTCACGATTCCTGAAGAATTTATCAATAAATTGGAAGAAGTTCCCGGCCTGCAAGATGCTTTTGAAGCATTGACACCAGGACGGCAAAGAGGCTATATCCTGTATTTTTCCGCACCCAAACAATCCAAAACCCGGGAGACCAGGATCGAAAAAACCATGCCGCAAATCCTGAATGGAAAAGGTTTAAATGATCAATAAATCCCGGCGAGAAAATAACACCCATTCAATCCCTATTTAAAGAGGTTTTCATGAACCCAAAAAAAGACAACCAAAAGTCCGCCACACCTGCCCTCCCGCAAGGACAGCGGGACGGTGAGACGGGCGGTGCCAGGGGGAACACCAGCTCGATCGGCAAGAAGCCCCAGGGATTCACGGACGAGGAACGAGCCGCGATGAAGGCGCGCGCCCAAGAGCTAAAGGCGGAGGCGCGCGGCGAACAAGGACAAGGCGGAGGGGGAAAGCGCCGTGCTGGCGGCGATCGCCGAGCTGCCGGAACCGGATCGCACCATGGCCAAGCGTCTCCATGCGATCATCAAAGCCGCCGCGCCAGCCCTCTCGCCGAAAACCTGGTACGGGATGCCCGCGTATGCCAAGGACGGCAAGGTCGTCTGCTTCTTCCAAAGCGCGCAGAAGTTCAAAACGAGGTACGCGACGTTCGGCTTCAGCGACTCGGCAAACCTTGACGAAGGCGCCCTGTGGCCCGTAGCTTTCGCGCTGAAGGAGTTGACTGCCAACGAAGAGGCAAGGATCAGCGCGCTCGTGAAGAAAGCGGTGAGTTGAGGGCTGATCGCAAAACGCAAAAGACCGCGCCGGTAACCCAAGGGTGTCATGAATGACACAGAATATCGCCAGAACTTCAAAAGGTCCAATCGAATACCGGTTTGAAGGCAGTGGTCCCACCGTTGTTGTTTTGAATGGCGGACATTGCAGCCGGGATACCCGCCTTTCTCACGAGAAATTGACCGCGGATAACTTTTCTGTTCTGACTCCGTCCCGACCTGGTTACGATGACACTCCATCTGAGACAGGCAAAACCGCGCAAGCAGCCGCCGACGCAATCGCCGCCCTTCTTGACTCGCTGCAAATATTAAAAGTAGATGTAATCGGTATTTCCGCCGCTGGTCCAACAGCCTTAGCTTTCGTAATGCAGTACCCGAGTCGGGTGCGTAAACTCATTTTGGAGTCCGCGGTTGCCACCGATTGGGATGAGCGAACAAAAAAGCGCTCACGTATTGGATTTGGAGGCGCTGCAAAGGTAACCTGGGCGGTCATGCACCTGATGGTGAAATTATTCCCATCCGTGATCATAAAAGCCCTCCTGCACGATTTGACAGTCCTCGACGTCAACCTGGTTATGAACAGGATGAGCCAAGACGACCTGGCTTTTATCAAACGGATGATTCAGACTTCCCAAGCGAGCACGGGTTTTTTGAACGACATTGAACACAAGGTGGATAACCTGGCAACAATCACCACTCCAGTATTGGTGATGTATTCACCCAATGATAAAACCGTGTCTCCCGATAATGCTCGACGAATTGCCGATAAAATTGCGACCTGTGAACTGTATGAAGTGCGATCCGATACGCACCTGATTTGGATCGGTGATACTGCAAAGGAGGTATGGAAGAAGCGATTATCATTTCTCACGTCATAATTTCGTTTAATATCAAAAGGATGCCCCACAAAGCGTGCACTGGACGCCGGGAACCTGTGCCATTTCAGGAAAGTACCTTCTGATTACCGTTTTCCACTTCGGATTGGGGTTCCCCCAATTGCAACGGCGCCAGTACTGCAACCCATTGAATGGCCTCGACTCAAAGTGAGTAGAGGATCATCTCCCCCACTTATTGCATTATCCCAAACAGCCGAGTAAGCTAATGCGACCAACAGGCGAAAAGAAAAGAGCGGAGCTCACGGATCCGCCCTCTATTTTGCTAGATCCAATGCAACAGGGGAATAAAGACAACCAGGGCGACGACGTCCAGTGCCCAGATGCTCCCGACCGTGATGAGTTTGCTTTTCATCTTTTTCATGTCGAACACCCAGAATGCGACGATAAAGAAAGTAAGGTAACCGATCAAGAAAATGAGCCAGGGGGCGCTGCGACCCCACCAGGAGTAATCCCAGGTGAGAGCGCCAACAGAGTTGAGCAGGTATTCCACAAAGACGCAAAAAACAGACCCGGCGATGGCGATAAAAATCCGATTGGGAATCCCGAGGATCTTCGTCTTTTTGTCCGGCAGCAGCATTTTTGTCCAGATGATGCCGGAGACGGCGAACATGAACATAATTTCAATGTTCAAGCCAATGAGGATGAGAAAGGCAGTCTTTCCGGGCGCGCCCCAGACGGGAGCGTAATTCGTGAAGTGGAAGACCAGGCCATTCCAAATTTCGTTGAACCAATCCATGCCCCAGAAAGCCAGGCCTGCCAGGACCAGGTTCCAGTTGCGTTTTTCAACTTCCACGGTGTAGACATAGAAAACAAAAGATAGCAGGGGGATTACGTACCACTGGAATGTCTCGCTCCCCTTGCGCAGGATTTCCAGGGCTTGCTGTGCAAATGTAGTGGGCATTTAATTCTCCTTTTGGTAGTTCGATTCGTGGTGAAATAAAGGAATTTTCGCTCTCTTGTCAATAAAATGAGGGCGTTTTGTTTTTCGAAAACCAATCGCCATCGCTATCCATTTACAGTATTCGGTTCACATGACTGTCAAGGCAGGATTTTCCTGGTCCTCCTGCCATTTCAGGGGATTATCTTGAATGTAATTGCGAATTGTTCCAAATTCGATTTCATCCCGGATGATATGCTCGAAATAGTTCCTTTGCCAGACCGGTATTCCAGGGGTACCGCGCAAGGCGTTGATCCGTTTGGCGGAGATGGATTTGAATTGAGCCATAATCGCACCAATGGAACCGGCTTCCAGGATGCGCGATCCATTTGTAGTAGGGGCGACCCGACCCCCACAAGGGGGCGCTTCCCGGAAGGGCACCGGGACAACGCCGCGGGGGGCGACCCACCGGGTCGCCCCTACGATCCAAATAATCCCATGCAAATGATTCGGCATCATGACAAATTCATCCTCGTGCAATTCAACGTTTGGCCGGATGTCCATGGTTTTCAGCCATTCGGCACGAACGATTTCCCCCAATTGATTCAAGCGCATTTCTCCATTTGAAATCTCCCCATAAATTTCTTCGCGTTGGCTTGTGACGATGGTAATAAAATATGCGCCCGGTTGGGTGTAATCGAACCCCTTCAAGCGGATGGAGCGCCGGTGGAGTTTTTGTTGGTTAAGATTCATCACAACATCTCATCAACCGAGGAACCCAGGGTCGCCTCCGGTTGAGTAAGTAACAAGCCACTATTGTTTAGATGGTTCCAATGCGTCAGATTCCTTATCGCGTTGAGATATTCATATCCTGATCGTCTATGATGCAGCGAGTTCTTGTTCCATTAAAACACCATCGGACATGCGCCAGACCTTGTCGGAACGCTCGGCAATGCTGGGATCATGCGTGACGATAATGACACAATAACCCTGTTCATGCGCCAATTGTCCGAGGATCTCGATCAATTTATCGCCATTGGCCTTATCCAGATTCCCGGTGGGTTCATCGGCCAGCAGGACCTGGGCGCCGGTCGCAAGGGTGCGGGCAATGGCGACGCGCTGCTGCTCCCCACCCGAGAGATTGGCGGGATAGCGTTTGAATTTATCCTCCGTGATCCCCACGGACGAAAGAAGGCTTTTCCCCTTTTCCTGGATCTCCTTCCCTGGGAACGCCGTTGAGCTGCATGGGGAAGCAGACATTTTCCAGGGCGGTCAAAAGGGGAAAAAGCTGGAAAGCCTGGAAGATCATCGATACCCGCTCGCGCCGGTATCGATCCAGGTCCAGGCCGGCCAGGGGCTCAGCATCGATATAGATCTGTCCCTGGGTGGGCTGGTCAAGCCCGGCCATGAGCGAGAGCAGGGTGGTCTTGCCGCTGCCGGAAGGTCCCACCACCGCGTTCAACTTGCCGCCTTCGAACAGGCAGGTCACTGCGTTGACCACTTTACGGTCACCGTTCTTGTATTGATAAGACACGTTTTCCAACCTGAGCCCGGGCATGATTTTCTCCTTATTCCTTGACTTGTAAGAGCTCAATGGGTTTTTTATTTGTCACCGATATGGCGCCGGTCACCGAACCAGCCAGGACCCCGACCAGGTACAGGCCGGCGCTGATCAATAATGGAACAGCCGTCAACAAATTCGAGGTCATCCACAATAAACGGGAGATGCCCAGACCGAGCAGCACCCCGAGGACGGAAAGGACCAAGGGCTCGATGATCAACGCAAGCCGGACGGCCCTGCGGGTGGTTCCCAGCACGCGCAGGATGGCAGCCTCGCGGGTGGCTTGCAGCAGGAGCAGGAAACACAGCCCGGCGCCGATCAGGACCGACACGCCAATGACCACCGGGTAGAGCACCTTGAGCAGGGACAGGTTCTTATCCAGCTGGGCGACCACGATCCGCAGCTCCTCATCCCAGATAATAAAATTCAATTTGCCACCCAAACCCTGCATGACCTTTTCCATGTCCGCATGCAGCTGCGGGAGCTCCCGATTTTTCCCGGGATCGAGGCTGAAATGCGCCACCGTGAACCTGGTCTGGCTGCCTTCCATGGATTCCAGGGCGGAGAGGGGGATCAAGATGGGATCTATTGCACCATTTTTCCAGGGAATACTGTTGGAATAACTGGCGGTAGACCTGCCTCCCGAGTACTGCCCGACGATGACACAGGGATAGGGACTGCTGGATTGGACGGTGATCCGAACCGTATCGCCCACCTTCAACTGCAGCTGCTCCAGCAGGCTGGCCGGGAAAAGCGCAGGCAGGCCATCCCTTTGGATCTCTGCGATCGTCCGGGGCGCGGCGAAGAGCTGCATGTCCCATCCCGAGGCAAAAATAAGCGAACCCGGATCTGCCAGGCCGGAATTAAACGCCTCGGGGCTGTCATAAGCATAGACCGGGAAGTTCCCGGGAAATACGTCCTGGGAAACCAAATTTTTAATTTTGACCCAGGCAGTATCGGCCTCGAGCACACTGCTTTTCACGAAGCCGCTGTTCAAGACGCTGTCGATGGTCTTCAGGTAGACAAAGCCGGTGCCTCCACCTGGCATATCCCCGCCTGATGATGAAGGATCGGCCGGCACGATGTCGGCTTCCACCACGGTGGTATCGTAGAGCCGCTCCACTTCCAGGCGGCTGCGCTCCATGGTTTGCCGGACCCAGGCCGAGGCGAGCAGAAAGCCCAGCGCAACGGCCAGGGTCAGGAAGGACCTGAGCCTGGAACGCAGCACGTGATGGAACACATACCAGCTCAAAGATGAAGGCGTGTATTTTCTGCCCGCAGCGAGATCGACCTGGTTCGCGGCAGGTCCCTGACGTGCGCTTCCAGGGAGAACCAGCGTGCCAGCCAGGCTGGAAGATAAGGAAGGAACGGGCTGGCTGGAAGCGCTGGTTCCTTTTCGCTTTTGGCTTACCCTTGTTTTGGGAAGTCTCGCCTTGTAGAAGCTCAAAGACGGGTTTATGGGCCAGGAAAATCACCCCCAGCCCGGAAAACATTGCCAGGAGCAGGAAAATGGCTGCGCACAAGCCGGCGAGGAATAAGGGACTGAGGTCTGCGGAAGGAGAGACCCCGGCAGGCATCGGCAGGCTGGACAGGGAGGCTTTGGCCTGGGTTAATGCATAATTCCAGGCCGGAAACCCGCCCAGGAGGATCCCGAGCTCGCCCAATAATAGCACGGGCAGGATCAACTGCCTGTTAGCCTGTTTTTTGGGGACACCCAGGGCTCTTAAGATGGCATAGTCGCGTTTGCGCGCCATTACGTACAGAAAAACCGCCAGGATAAGGGCGACGACCATCAGCAGGCCAAAGACCAGCAGATCCGCGGAAGAGGAGCGCTGGATGGGATCCACCGCAGCCCAATAGGCCGGACCATTATTTGGGAGAAAATTCAGGCGGATGCCCAGCGCCTGGAGGGGATCTTTAAACTCTTGAATGAACTCAGCCTCTTGGCGCGAGGAGTCGAGCACAAAATTGTATTCCTCGTATCTAAATTGGTTTTGAGTGACGGATGCAAAGCCGAGCCGCAAACTGGAGGCGGGAATGTAGGCAGAAAAAGCCCAATTATTCGTATCGTTATATAAACCGACGATCTTGAAGGTATCCTGGTAGGTGGGGTAGCTGCGCCAGTTGAGTGAATCCACCCCATCCCGGATTAACCCAAAATAGGTGTCCGTCAGCGGCCGGAAGGTGAAAGTGATCTCATCCCCCAGTTTCAATCCGCGCGGCCTGGCGAATGGCTTCGGCAGCACGATCACCTTGTTTCCGGCGAGATCGTCCTGGTGGTTCAGCCAGCGTCCTTCGACCAGGTAATAAAAGCGGGAAGACTCCTGCATCTTCGGCATGGCGCTTTGATCCGCGGTGGTGATGATGGTCAGCGTGTGCAGGTTTTCGTTGAGGACATCGATCTCGTTCTTGAAGGGAGCCAGGAGGGGATCGCTGAAATCGAGATTCGTTCCTTGCGCCAGCGGGATATACCAGAGCTGTCCATCATCCAGCGGCTTGATCTCAAGAGTTGCGAAGTGTGTGTTTTCCCAAGAAAAATCCAGCCGAAATCGATGTCATCCCAGCCGCGGATAAAATATCTCTGGCCGACTTGCATGGCCTGGATGGAGGGGATGGCGGATTCATGGCCTTCGAACATGAAAAGGAGAGCGACCGTACCGCCCTGCTTGACATAATACTCGGGGTGGGCAGCTAAAAGGGTATCGATATTAAATTTGAGATAATAGCCGATCGTTTTCTGATCTTCCGGCAGTTTCGCCCAGGTCTTTACTTCCTCTTTAGCGATCAGATCACCGGTAAACCATAGATCATACGTGTGGGTATTGGGCCAATATTCCGGAGGAAGTGCTTCCATTATCATAGTAGCGTTTGAATCGATCCGGTTTTCATTATACGTTTGCGGCATGACGCCTGAAACGATCTCCCGCTGGTCGCCGTAGGCGATCAAGGGACTGGCCTGGATCAGTGCGATCCCGGCTGAAACATCCCCTGCGTTGGGATCTTTAACATTTATGCATGCTGATTTGCTCGGATTGCACCACCAATGGGTGGAATCATTAACATTTTCGAGGGTGCCAATGGAGCGGTAGTAGCTGCCCAGGACCCCGGTTTCGCGCTGGATTAAAATATATCCAACGGCTTTCGTGATGAAGCCGAATGAGATCAACCCAAACAGGATCAATAAAAGGAAAGATCTGAAGGGTTTGCGAAGAATGGAGATTAAGGGAACATTTGTTTTCATGAAAATATACTGCCGATCATAAATTAGCGATATTGCACTCCATTGATCTGGTAATAACCATTGAAAATGGTTTACCTTTCCATTATATAAATTTCTGGAGCGCGGAATAAATTGCCCGGGTTCCAAATTCCAGGGCGGTGACCGGAACGCGCTCATCGGCAGCGTGGATCGTGCCGATAAAACTAAAATCATCGGGCAACTGGAGCGGGGTGAAACCGTAGGTCTGGATGCCGAGCCTGGTAAAAAAGCGCGCATCGGTGACAGCACTCAGCACATAAGGCACGGGAATTCCCCTGGGATCGGATTCCTTTAACACATTGCTTAGAGTCTTGAACAAGCCCATATCCGGAGCGGGCGGACCGGGGTCGTACTCGAGCACTTCCAGGTCATAATCCGACCCCAGCAAGGCATGCATTTCAATCTCCATGTCTTTGGGGGTGAACCCGGGCAACAGCCGACCATCCAGCCCAATGGAGACCTCGGAGGGAATGACATTCACCTTGTCGCTGGCTTTCAGGATGGTTGGGCTGATGGTGTTATGGAGCAGACGGTGCAAAGATGCTGCCGCGTTCGCCGATGGCACCAATGACCGCGTCTGCAAAAAGGGGGCTGTTCATGGCGCGGATGGCAAGCCCGGTGACACCCCCCAAAGCCCCGGCTATGCTGGAAAGCATCATCTGGACTGCGGGGGTCAGGTGGTAGGGCAGCCGTTTCCGGTCGAGCAGGTGAAGGGTCCGGCCGAGCTTGGCCATGGCCTGGTTGCGGACCGGCATCGATCCGTGCCCACCACGCCCATGGAAGGTGAGCTTCATCCAGCAGCATTGTTTTTCAGCGACCATGATCGGATATAAGCGCCTGCCACCCATCGAAATGTTGAATCCGCCAAACTCACCAAAGGCGTATTTGACATCCTTGAACAGGTCAGCGTGCTCGTTGACGAGGAAGCGGCTGCCGAAATCCCCCCCAGCCTCCTCGTCGGAGACGGCGCAGAAGATCACGTCACCGGGTAAAGGAGCATTCTCGATCTTCGCTTTCAAGAAGGCAGCCAGCAGCATGGCAACCCCGCTTTTCATATCCAGGGCGCCGCGTCCCCACAGGAACCCGTCCACGATATTGGCCAGCAAAGGGAGGCTGCTGCCATTTTTGGTTTTCGACGGTAACCACGTCCACATGACCGTACAGCAGGAGCGGGGGAGCCTTGCCTTCGCCTTTTATGCGGGCGACCAGGTTGGGACGCGCCCGGTCTTTGGCAACCATGGTCGTTTTAACCCCGGCGTCCTTTAGAAGACGATTCATGTACTCAATGCATTGGCGCTCGTTTCCGGGAGGGTTGGTGGTGTCGAAACGGATCAGATTTTGTAATAATTCAGCGGGATGTTGATACAATTGCGGCGCTCGTCTTTGCCATGCTCCTCCTCGGGAAGGAAGCGTTAAAAAATACCGCCTCCCATGCTCAATCTTATAGCAAATGGGGGGCGGAGTCAAACCAGTTCAAGAGTTTATTGCGGCGGTGACGGGTTTTTTCGAATGAGGACGATAAAATTATCGAGCGAGGGTCAGCGCCAATGGGTGACCTTATAGCGAAATTCACTGACCCTGCGGCGAACCGGCGGCAGACGCAGGACCAGCAGGAATATAACCAGCAGACCTAAAAAAAGGGGGCGCAGGATGTCACCGCTCAAGGTGAACAGGTTGCCTTTTTTCGCCCAGGCATAATGAAGGATGTCGAGACCTGCCGCCAGGTAAACCAAACGATGCAGGTTGGTCCAATTGCGCCCCAGTTTTTTCATCCACCAGCGGAAGGAAGTGACCGCCAATGGGAGCAGCAGGGTAAATGTAGCCAGCCCCACAAAGGCGTAAGGCTTCTGTAAAACGATGCCCCCGATCAATGACAGGTTGAACCCATAATCCAGGCCGATGAAGGTCAGCACATGCAGGCTGGCATACATGAAACAATAAAGCCCCAATGCACGCCTGCGTTTAAACGGCTCCCGCCAGCCGGTAAGCGTATACACTGGCGTGCATGCCAGCGAGCCAACCAGGAAGTAGGCGGCGATACGACCCAGGCGCTGCTCAATATCCTGGATGGGGTTGACCGACAACCTGCCGGTGAAATAGTCAAATAGAACCCATGCCAGCGGGAGCCAGCCAAGAATGTGAATAAGGATCTGAAAAGCTGTAATATTGTGTTTAGGCCTGCTAATAGTTGGCACGCAAATCCATCCCCGCGTAAAGACCGGCCACCTCATCGGCATAGCCGTTGAACATCAGCGTCGGGCGGCGGCTCAGTTCACCGATGCGCCTTTCACTGGCCTGGCTCCAACGCGGGTGATCCACGGTGGGGTTGACGTTGGAATAGAAGCCGTATTCCCGCGGCGAAATCGTGTTCCACATCGTCTCAGGGCGCTCTTCGGTCAATTCGATCTTAACAATGGCCTTGATGCTCTTGAAGCCATACTTCCAGGGGACAACCAGCCGGAGGGGAGCACCATCCGGGTTGGGCAGCGGCTGCCCGTAAAGACCGGTGGCGAGGATGGTCAGACGCTGCATGGCTTCATCCAGGCGCAGACCTTCACTGTACGGCCAGGGATACAGCGGGTCCCCTTCCCCGGGCATCTCGTTCGGATCCATCAAGGTCACAAAATGGACATATTTGGCACTGGTCATGGGCTGCGCTTCGTTCAGCAGGGCCGATAATTCAAACCCGGTCCACGGGATGACCATGCTCCAGGCTTCCACGCAACGCAAACGGTAGATGCGTTCCTTTTGCTCAAACTTGAGCAGGTCATCAAGACTGTAGGTCTTTGGGTTTTGCACCAGCCCGCCAACCTCCACCGCCCAGGGAGTGGTCTTGAAATCCTTTGACAACGGGTTCACCGCCTGCTTGTTCGTGGAGAATTCAAAATAGTTATTGTAATTCGTAATCTGGTCCAACGTGTTCAGCGGGTTGCCCAGCTCGTCGGTAGCCTGTCCCTGGGCATTATCTGGAACAGGCGGATTTTGCGTAAGCGTGGGAGTGGCAGATCCGGGCCCAGGAGTTCCAGCCGGGGAAAGCTTTACACCGCAGGCTGCCAGGAAAGCCGACGCACTCACAATCCCGGCGGTTTTCAAAAAATCACGACGGGATAAAAATACTTTATGGGGGGTTATTTCGGACGATGGCACAGCGACATGTTTCAGTTTGCGTTCCATGAGTGGCTCCTGGGAATAGTAAAACCGGTAAAACCAGAGAGAGTTTCTCTAATTTTACCAAAACTTGGTTAAGAACTCGTTAAACCTTGAACAAATGAACTGCTTCTTCCCCTTCTGTCTTACCGTTCCACCTGCGACCATTCCCAGCCCAGGATGGCCTGCTTGCGTACCGACCCATAGCGATAACTGCCAAAGTCACCAGTTTTCTGCAACACGCGGTGGCAGGGGATGAGGTAGGCGACCGGATTGCGAGCCACTGCCGACCCGACCGCGCGAGCCGAGTTGATCGAACTGACCTGTCCGGCAAGCGCTTCGTAACTGATAGCGGAGCCAATCGGAAGGCGCAGGAGGGCTTCCCACACCTTGATCTGGAAATTCGTGCCGCGCACATGCAGGGAAATCCCAGCGGCCTTCCGACCGGTCAACGAATCGACTCCGTGGGGCGCGAAAATCAATTCCACCAGCGACCCGGTGAGGGATGGGTCTTCCCGGAAACTGGCGTTAGCCCAGTCCAGCTTTAATTGCTCCAAAACAGCCTGGCGATCTCCATCCACAAAAGCCAAAAAACAGATGCCGCGTTTGGTGATGGCGAGCAAACATTCGCCAAAGGGAGAGGAGTGAAAGCCATAAGCGATCTCCACGCCGGAACCCTTAGTCCGGTATTCACCAGGGGTGACGGCTTCACATTCTACCAGCAGGTCATGCAGGCGCCCTGGACCAGAGAGCCCGGTCTGGAAGGCAGCAGAAAGGACCGAGGTGCGCGCAAGCAGCGCTTTTGCGTTCTCCTTTGTAAGAAATTGAAGAAAGCGCTTGGGACTGATGCCTGCCCAGCGCGTAAAAAGCCGCTGGAAGTGATATTCGCTCAAGCCAATGTGAGCAGCAACTTCCGCCAAACCAGGCTGGCGGCGGGCATTGTCCTGCAGGTAACGGATGGCCTGTTCAATGCGCTGGTAGTCCGTGGCTTCCTGGATAATGGTATTCATGGGACTATTTTAACGATATTTGGGCGGTCAACAACCCGATTCTTGCGATTCCAGCAGGGGATTTCCAGGGGGAATAGCGAATTTATGAGGCATTCAGTCACCCATTTTCATATATAGGGCACCCAAGATGGGTATGCTATAATTTTTTTGGAAACCGACCCTTCCCGCGGCAGGAATCTATGGGAACCAGGAAATCCACGTAATTTACCACGGAGGAAACATGCCTGCAACAATTATAGCGAATCGTTTGCTGGTCACCGACCACAGCCACTGGGATGTGATGCTCAAACCACAAGAGCTCATTGACGGCGGAGTGACAGACGTGATCCTTAAGGCAGGGTCAGGGATGGGGGTGGACTCAAGTTTTCAGAAGAACGGCGAGAATGTGGCGAAATATTCAAAGTACCTGCGCCTGCATGCCTACTGGTGGGATGATCCCATCGCAGGGGGAAATGCGCAGGCCGGTTTCGCCGCACAAACATTGAAAAAAAGCGGGCTGCCGGTGCTTTCGTTATGGGCGGACCTGGAGCAATGGTGGGCGGACTGGAATAAATGGATGGCAGCCCGCCTGGGACGGCTGCCCTGGAACCAGGTGCCGTTGTTCAAGCCCTGGGCACTGGATAGTCACTGCAAGGCATTCGTTGAAGCCCTGGCGAGGGAATGGCCGATAACCGGAATTTATACCGGGAGAGGGTATATCACGTCGTATGCTCCCACCATGAAAACCTGGCTGGGGAAGTACAAGATCTGGTTTGCAGCGTACGGAAAACAACCCGGGGTAGCCACGTCGATGACCTGGAAGACGCTGCGAGAGAAGTGGCTGCCGGATTACGATCCGATCTTTAAGGACACCGGGATCCTAAAAGAAAACATCGTCGGTCACCAGTTCACCGGTGACAGGTGTTTGTTGCCAGGCGCCTACCAGGATATTCTCGGGTTGAAACGCAAGGTGATGGACGTGAGCGTTTTCCAGCGATCCTTCATGGAACGACTGGGAGAGGTGCCAACAGATCCCATCGAACCCCCCACTCCCCCAGTTCCTGCCGGGAACTCGTACATTTTCCTCGGGTCACACCTATGGGTACGGAACCTCCCGAACGAAACCACTGCCAGGCTGATCGACAGCCTCACGAAAGACCAGCGGGTGATCGTGCTGGAGATCCAGGGAAACTGGGCACGCCTGGAAAAACCATCAGGCTGGGTGCGGCTGAACTGGTTAACCAAGTTATAGTCCAACCAGGGGAATCCTCCCTGATGTCCGGGTAATGAACCATGGCGGGGCTTGCGATTTTGCAGGCCCCGCTTCCATGTTAATTGACCGTAGGGGGTTAAATTTCAACCATAAGAACAACAATAATCCACGGGCTGGATGAGTTTTAGTTTGAAAGACGAGTGGGCAGGCACTTCAAAGGACTCCCCTGCTTTAAAAGTCTGCCAGTCCATGGTTCCGGGTAGGAGTACATCCATCCCACCATTTAATATCTCCATGATCTCGCGGGTGCCGGTGCTGAACTCATAGTCGCCGGGCAGCATAAAGCCAAGCGTCTTGCGGGCCCCGTCAGCGAAGAGGACGTTACGACTGGTGACCTTGCCCTCGAAATAAATATTGGCCTTTTTAATGATGGTGACGTTTTCGAATTTTTCTTCAGACATGCTGGGTCTCCTTGAAGTTTCATTTGACAGACGCGGCATCGGAATATTTACCGGGTCATTAAACGCAGTTGAGGACAATCCCATTCCGATTTTGACTGCCAATATATTATTTTCTCACAAAAATCCAAAATGTAAATTCGGAACATGAAACTTACCTGCCAATATATCCGTATACTTGCTATGATCTCCATTTTCAAGTGCAGATAAGGACTTTCAAAAATCCCCGAGTATAATGGCGAAGCCATGAAAGAAATTTCAAAGAAAGCAACCGTACTCATAGTAGGAGCCGGGATGGGCGGGATCGCCACAGCAGCCCGGCTGGCGCGCGCCGGTCACCGGGTGACCGTGGTGGAGAAATGCGAAAAGTCGGGGGGACGATGCGGACAGATGACTGTGCAGGGCCACCGTTTTGACACCGGTGCGACTTTGTTCATGATGCCCGAGCTATATGCAGAGACATTCGCTGCCCTGGGTGAACGCATGGAAGACCACCTTGACCTGCGTCGAATCGACCCGACGTATGCCCTCTGCTTTCAGGATAACAGCCGGTTGCTGCTGTCCCCCGACATGAATAAAATGAAGGAGCAACTGGAAGCCATCGAACCGGGTAGTTTTGAGCACATGCTTCGTTACCTTGCCGAAGGCCGACACCATTTCCAATTATCCCTCCCAAACGTCATCACCAGGGATTTCAGGCGCCTGGGCGATTTCATCAACCTGCGCATGATCCCGGTATTTTTAGGATTAAGGTCATTTACGCGACACAGTGACTATGTTGGCAGGTTTTTCAGATCTCCCAAACTGCAGATGGCCTTCACTTTTCAAGACATGTACATGGGGCTCAGCCCTTATGAGTCCCCGGCAACCTATTCGCTTCTGCAGTATACAGAACTGTGCGACGGATTGTATTATCCTGCAGGTGGAATGTACCGGGTCGCAGAAACGCTGACAGCGATCGCAGAGAACCTGGGAGTGCGGTTCCTTTACAATTCTCCTGTAAAGAAAATAATGGTAGAAGGGGATAAGGCGACGGGGGTGGTGCTGGCTGATGGACAAATATTAAAGGCTGACATCCTGGTGGCAAACGCAGACCTGGGGTATGTATACCGTGAACTGCTGCCTGATGACGGTGAAGCCAGCCGGGTCGACCGCAAGGAGTATGGGTGCTCGGCGTTGGTGTTCTATTGGGGCCTGGATAAACAATTCCCACAACTGCGCCCGCACAACCTGTTCTTTTCAGGAGATTACCGCAAAGGATTCGAGGAAATTTTCAAGGGCAACATGATGCCGGAGCAGCCCAATTTTTACATCCATGCACCTGTGCGCTTGGACCCCTCAGCGGCTCCCCCTGGACATGAAACGCTATATGTCGCCGTCCCGGTCGGTCATATTAACGAAAAAGATCCGCAGGACTGGCAGGAAATCCAGGAGAAAGCGCGGGCGTTTATTCTTGACCGTCTCTCAACCCTGGGCATAACCGATATTGAGTCGCACATCAAGGTGGAAACGAGTTTTAGTCCCCCAGACTGGCAGCGCCGTTACAACCTTACCCACGGATCTGCCCACGGCCTGAGCCACAAACTTACCCAAATGGCTTACCTGCGACCGCACAACCGGCATAAACGGTACCGGAATTTTTACTTCGTTGGAGCCAGCACGCACCCCGGGACGGGAGTACCAACCGTGCTCGTCTCAGCCCGTCTCACTGCGCAACGCATCCTGGATGATACGCAACTTTAAACCGTTTTACCACCCACGGATTTGGATGGGTGGGGAGGAGAAGCTACCATGAACAGCACTGCTACCCTGGCACGGTCAATAACATGGAGAGCAAGCAAGCAATCCTATCTCACCGCCTGGCTCCTGGCTGACCGGGATATGGTGGACGACTGCCTGCGCGCTTATGCATATTTCCGCTGGGCAGATGACATGATCGATGTCACATTTCAATCCAAGCCTGACCGGATCGCGTTTATCACCCGGCAAAAAACGCTGGTTGAAGCCTTTTACCATGGTGAGCATCCCAGGGACCTATGCCCGGAGGAGGAAATGCTCGCGGATCTGATCACCCATGACCGGGGATCCGACAGCGGACTGCGTTCTTTCATTCAGAATTTTATGGCAGTGATCGAATTTGATGCATCACGCAAAGGAAGCGTGGTGACCCGTCGTGAATTGAGCACCTATTCGGCCTGGCTTGCAACCGCCGTAATGGACGGCATCCAGTATTTCATCGGAAACGGCCATCCATATCCCAAGACCGTGGATCGCCCGCTGGCTGTTGTTGGCGCTCACCTGGTGCACATGCTGCGTGACACGCTGGAAGATATCCCTGCCGGATTTGTTAATATTCCTGCAGAGGATATTGATGAACGAGGGATACACCTGGACAATATTGGCGAGACCTCATTCCGATCATGGGTGAGAGAGCGAGTTGAAAGAGCACGGGTATGTATCCAGGCAGGAAAGTACTATATCGACAGCCTGGAAGTATTCCGCTGCAAACTGGCAGGAGTTTGGTATTGCGCCCGGTTCGAATGGTTCCTGAATGCCATCGAGCGGGACGGGTATCTCCTTAGAGGTGCTTATCCCGAACGCCGGACGCTGGCTTCGTGGATTGAAATGATCAGGCTGGGGATCGTAATTACATTCAGACATGTTACAGGGAAAGGGCAACGGATTCTCGCGAACCCAGATCAACGGGTAACGATGCGTTCGGAGTAAATATTGCGTCTAATCTACTTATGTAAACAGCGTGTAAAAAAATCCCCGGCTAAGGCCGGGGATTTTTGTTATCCACTCTACCTGGTTTCGACCAGTACGGCGCGGGCAAGTACCCGGTAAAGGTAGGAATTGCTGGCGGCATCAAACCCGCGACACGTGACCAAGGTCACCCAGGGAATCTCTTCATGCTTCATCATCGCACTGATGCTGCCGGGTCCGGTCTGCTGGACGCTGCGGACCTCGTAAACGTATTGTCCGCCCGAGGCGTGGATGATGACCTTATCGCCCCACCATAAGGTGTTCAACCTGGCAAATGGACCGGGAAGCCCGGAAAAATTCGTCACATGCCCGGTGATGACCGAGTTACCGTTCCAGGTTGGGTAGGCAGAACCATTCAGCCAGCCAGCCTGGTCGCCCAGCCATGAAACGTCCCAAATCCCATTGGTTTGAGGGACGCCCACGATGGGGGTTTGCACGCCCAGACGCGGGATTTCCAGCCACAGATCGCCCAATTCCGAATACAAAACATTTTGGGGTGATAACACTGTCAACTGGTTCGGAGTAAAACCCGTGACAGGGAGCGCGACCGGTGAAGATGCACGGAGCTGGGGGTGCTGGAGTAGGAAGAGTGCCGGAAGCAAGGGTTTCGACCGGGGTACCAGCCACTGGAGCCACCTGGGAGGCGGCGATCGTGTAGTTTTCATTGGTAATTGTTCCGGGCGCGTTCAAGGCAACCGTTAAGGTTACCGTCTGACCGGTTACACCCGCATTCAGGGTGCCCAAATTCCAAACAACGTTTGCTCCGACATGTGAACCACCACCGGATGCCGATACAAATGTCGTATTTGCCGGGAGCGGGTCTGTGATCACCACTGAATTCGCAGCAGCATTCCCCGTGTTGGCATAGGTAATGGTATAGGTAATATTTGCTCCAACATTCCCTGTTGCCGGACCACTCATGGAAATATTCAACCCAACCGCCTGCAGCCCTTCCCCGCGGGCGAGCATGTATGGGACCCCACTGGTCCCATCTGCAAACGAGAGCGACCCGTTACCGGTGATGCCAATTTGGATTGCCAGTGGAATAAATCCCTCGGGAAAACTGGTGAAGCCGGCATGAGTTGACTGCCCCCAATTAGACAGAAGGGCATCGGTTAATCCTGCAAGGGCAGGGTGGCTGGCAACAATGTGGACACCGTCCACATTTGATCCACGTACCGAAAAACTTCCGATCTGATCCAAAAAGGGAACAGCGGTCCCGGTTGCTGGAGCAGCTGCATACTGGCATCCGAATGCAGCATATAGCCCGGTTTTCCCAGGAATATCGCCGGCAAATCCAATCGAGTTTCTAATTTCGGCAGTAGCTCCTGCAGTTCCCATAATACCGCATGAAATTCAGGATCTCCCCCGATCAACATAATATTTCCATTTATTGCAGGGCTCCAGGTGGTGCGGTTGTCGATCGCAGCCTGGATGGAGGCCGATGCAGAACACCGTTGCGTCTCCCAGGATCAGGGCACGATAGGTGGCGAAATCGGACTGGGATTTGGCTGCCCACTGGGAGGCATCTGCAAGTTCCACTGTAAATCCCAGATGCAACCGCCTGAAGGTATTCCACAGATGTGACTCCCCCAATACACACTCGTACTTAGAATGAGGACCGTGCCTCCGGGGGCGGCGCGAGCAGGGGATACCTTGGAAAACCAAAGCGCATAATAAAATGATAATCAGTATGATCTGGAAAGAAGACAGACTTTTTTGTTTCACCTTCGCCTCCGAAGGACAAGATCAGGATTTTGGTTATAATTTTAATAATTGCATCTATTTTGGAGATTTTTATCAGCACCTTCATTATGATTGTTTTCGTTTAATATAAATTATCGAATATTAAAATCTGATAAGAATATTTTACACCTATGAGTTTAAAATATCGTCATCAATATTTAAGGTACCAATATTGTTATTTACCTATAAATAGATATTCTCTTTCTGTTCGGCCTCACACCGTCATGATTTCCAGGGAACCAGGTTTGAGCGAGGGATCCATGCTGGTAAAATCATCTGTGTGAACACTTTGCCAATGGATATTAATAGTATTTGCCTTTACCAGGACGCAGACTTGCTCCTCGTAAATAAACCCTCCGGCATGCCAGTCCTGCCAGATGGATGGGAAAAGGATGCCCCCTACCTCGTCAAGTTGATCGAGTCGCAGCTTGGGAAAATATGGGTCGTTCACCGGCTGGACAAGATCACCAGCGGTGTGATGGTTTTTGCCCGATCAAAAGATGCGCACCGGGCGCTGAGCATGCAATTCGAACAACACGAGGTGAAAAAGATCTATCAAGCCCTTGTGGTGGGAAATCCAGATTGGGATGAGCATACCGCCCGCCACCCACTGCGGGTGGATGTGGGTCACAGCCACCGGACCGTTGTGGATGACCGCAGAGGGAAACCTTCTGAAACAACCTTCCGAGTATTGGAGCATTTTAATGGCTTCAGCCTATTGGAAGCCATTCCAGCGACCGGCAGGACCCACCAGATCCGGGTGCATGCCTACACAATTGGGTTTCCGTTGCTGGGAGATACGCTCTATGGTGACAAAAAGACGGACTTGATTTCCCGTCCGGCGTTGCACGCAGAGTCATTGACAATCACTCATCCGGTCACGCGCGAGGAGATGACAGTTCATGCTCCCAAACCAGACGATTTTATCGTCGCTGCTGATAAATTGAGAGCCGGTCCATAATACCGGCTCTCAATTTATCCATCATTCCACTCTAAACAATTTTTCTTGCTTCCATGTAAAACCGCTTTTCCCTGGCCTCACCCATCGAAAAGGTTTTGCGCGGCAAGGCACCATCCAGGATGACGGTTTTAAACAAGTCGGATTTTTCCATGGCAGGAACGTAAAACCCGGCGTTTCCAGGCTGCAACCCCAGCCTGCAGACGACCTCTTCACCGTGGAGATAGTCGATCCTGTCAGCACCGGATTCGTTCATGAACACATCAAGGAATTCCTGTATCGTCCCAACGGGTAAATGTGATGAGGGGTGGGAAATTTCGAGGAGGCCAAATTCCCTACCGCCGCCGATAATGCCGATCACATGCCGAGAACCTTTCACCTGATCAACTGCCTTGACCATTTCACTGGCGCTGGCAACAGGCGAATACACCTGGTTTGCGCTAAAAAACGTCTTCAAGCTGGCGAAAATGTCCTTTTTGAGACCAAACAATACCCGGTGGATCGGCTCGAAATCCAAGCCTTCATCGTGAACGTTCTCCAATTCGATCAGTGCGTAACGAGCTGGATGTTCCAGCCCAACTTCGGGCTTCATCCTTTCCCAAACAGCCTTGGCAGTTGCGAGTGAATGGTTGCCATCGCCCATGGCAAAAAGGAGAACAGGCTTATCCTGGCTGATTCCATATTTAGCAGCGAAAACATCCGGGTCCGCCAGGTTGCGCAAGGAGGCGACCACCTGTTCCTCCAGCATTTGATCCACAGCATATCCAGTCAGGTGACCGGAACCGAGCATCAGATCGACATCGTATAAGATATTTAACGCACTCTTTGCTTTTTTGAGTGGTTCGATGACCGTCTGACGGGGGTCATCGATCAAGACCAGGATATGCGGTAACTCAAGTTCCGCGCCGGTACGGATCTTCATGCGGGGTGGAAGCCGTTCAACAATCGTGCCTTCCGTTGCCCGGATCAGGCTGGTGGATGCTTTTGTGAAATCGTAACATTCCAGGTCGAGACACACCATGATCCCACGGCGGGTCCTGCCACCCACGGTACGTTCGACATAGATAAGACCTTCGTGGGGGACCAGGACATTCTTTTTCAGGTATTGACCCATTTTGTCCTGGATGGACTTAATGCGTGCCTCTTCTCCGGGTTTCCCCAAAAATACTTCCGGCAGAATCAGGTTATAGGTGGAAGGTGCGCTGCCGACGATCTTTTCCACTTCCTGCCAGTATTCGGGCTCGGAGGTGAATTGGTCGCAGGCGATCACCGACCATTTTTCCAGGTCGATGCCTTTCCTTGGCAAATAGGTTTTGGGGATTTGGATCCCGATATCGTCGTAGGTTTTCATGATTTATTCCAACAGAGCCAGGCGTTCCCATCAGGGAAGAAATCATCCACTTTAAATGAAATGGATTGGATACAGAGTCTATTTTCCGGCGAATTCGATCAGCTTTTCAGCCACTTCAGCTCCGACCCGACCTTGAGCCTCCTTTGTGGCTGCACCGATATGAGGCGAGCAAATGACGTTATCCAATTTTGCCAATTTCCAGTCGGTGGGAGGTTCCTCAGCATAAACATCCAGCGCTGCACCGGCGACCTTTCCGTTTATCAACGCTTCGTATAGATCCTGCTCGTTAATAATTCCGCCGCGAGCGCAGTTAATGATCCTTACCCCCGTCTTCATCTTCGCGAATTGGGACTTATTGATCATGCCAGCAGATTCCTTCGTTTTTGGCAGGTGCAAGCTGATGTAATCTGATGCGGACAGCAATTCGTCCAGCGTGACCAGTCTCACCCCTTCCGCTTCTGTTACAAAAGGGTCATAGGCAATGACAGTCATACCGAGTGCGTTTGCGCGCGTGGCGACCTCTTTGCCGATGTTCCCGATACCAACCAGGCCAAGTGTCTTCCCCCCGATCTCGTCGCCTTCAAAGGCTTTTTTATCCCATTTTTCTGCCTTTACCGAGGATGCAGCCTTGATATAAATTGCGAGCGAGGGCGAACATGTACCCGATCGTCAATTCAGCGACAGAAGCAGAAGAGGCTTTTGGAGTGTTGAGGACGGTGATCCCCTTGGTGCGAGCATAATCAGCATCGATGGTATCGAGACCAACACCCCCACGGACGATGATCTTCAAGTTGGGGCAAACATCGATCAATGGCTGGCGGATCTTGGTTCGGGAACGCACCACGCAACCATCATAACCTGGCAGGATCCCGGGGAGGTCTTCGGCGGTGACCTCAAAGTTGGTATCCACCGTGAGCCCAGCCAGGCGCATTTTCTCAATGGCATCGGATTCGGTTTTATCGCAGACCAGGATTTTCATGAAGATTCTCCTTTGAAAGTATTAAATTAAAAACAGAGACACACGAGCCAGTTGGCTGTGACGCCCTGTTGTTGGAATTCCACGGTTCACTAAATTATTGTAACACGGCCTTCTTGATTGTCAACTGATTTCCTTCATACCCATATGGTGCTGATTGATATTATGCGAAAGACCGGGCGTGGACTATAATTTGATCGTGCCAGAATAATAATTTCCTCACCCAATTCACAGGAGATGAAAATGACCAAACGTGTCCATAATTTTAACCCCGGCCCGGCTGTCCTGCCGCTGGAAGTCCTTCAGCAGGCCCAGGCGGAGATGCTCGATTACAAGGGAACGGGTATGTCAGTAATGGAAATCAGCCATCGTTCAAAGGAATTTGAAGCCATTGTGACCGAGGCACAGGCAGACCTGCGCTTCCTGCTTGGAATCCCAGCCAACTACAAGATCTTATTTCTCCAGGGGGGTGCCAGCCTTCAATTTGCCATGATCCCAATGAATTTTCGCCCAGCGGGCGCCTCTGCTGATTACATCGTTACGGGGACTTGGAGTAAAAAAGCTTTTAAAGAATCCCAGAAACTGGGGAACGCCAAACCCGCGGCCAATTTGGAAGCCGATAATTTCAACCATCTTCCATCCCAGTCAGACTTAAAATTGGACCCTCAGGCAGCCTTCCTTCATTTCACTTCCAACGAGACCATCCACGGTGTGGAGTACTTCACGGAACCTGTCCCGCCGGCTGGTGTGCCCCTGATTTGCGATGCCAGCTCTGATTTTGTGAGCCATCCCATCGATATGTCCAAATATGCCATGCTTTATGCCGGTGCGCAGAAGAATGCTGGTCCGGCAGGAGTTGTGGTATGCATTATTCGCGACGAGCTGCTTGAAAAAGTACCGGCAAACCTGCCAAACCTGCTCGATTACAAAGCCCTGGCTGCGGAGAATTCCCTGCTTAACACGCCGCCGTGCTGGTCCATTTATATTCTTGGTCTGGTATTAAAATGGGCCAAAGGGATCGGGGGATTGGAGGGCGTGTCCAAGCGAAACCAAACCAAGGCCGGACTGATCTACAAAACAATCGACGAATCCGGCGGATTCTATAAGGGACACGCAAAATCCGATCGTTCTGTTATGAATGTCACCTTCCGGCTTCCGACCGAACAGTTGGAGGAATCTTTTGCCGGGGAAGCCAAGAAACGCGATATGATCGGATTGAAAGGTCATCGTTCCGTGGGCGGGATGCGGGCCTCCCTTTATAACGCCTTACCGGTTGAATCAGCCCAGGAATTGAGCAAGTTCATGAAAGAGTTCCAACAAAAGAACGGTTAGTAACCTTTTCAACCCTGCGTGGTATAATGTCGCCGCTTTCAGTAGGAGTGGCGACATTATTATGTTAAGTGTATCCGAAGCACGCGAACGCATCCTGGCAACATTTACATCGGTCGATACCCAGACGATTCCGATCGATCATGCTGCCACACGAGTCCTGGCAGAAGAAATAACCGCCGGGATAAACCTGCCAGTTTTTGATAATTCTGCGGTAGACGGTTTTGCCTTGCATAAGGCAGACCTCGCCTCCCCTCGCACGTTGAAGGTGGTTGCGGATATCCGCGCCGGGGATTACCCGGAGAGCAGGATACGGCCCGGACAGGCTGCGCGAGTGATGACGGGCGCTCCACTGCCACCTGGTGCAGACGCGGTGATCATGGTCGAAGACACGGATTTCGGCCTAAAGACTCCCGCTGCGCCCGTCCCCGAGATGGTGACAATCAATAAGACAATCCAAGGCGGAAGCAACATCCGCCGTCGCGGCGAGGACTTGCAGGTTGGTGACAAAGTTCTAAGTATTGGAACACGACTGCGCGCCCAGGACATCGGGTTATTAGCCATGCTCGGTGTTTCAAATGTGCCTGTTTACCGGCTACCCAGAATTGCCCTGCTTTCAAGTGGTGACGAATTAATCCCAGTGGAGGCCCCCCTTTCACCAGGAAAAATTCATGAATCAAATTCATTCACCCTGGCTGCCATGGCGGAACCTGAAGGTGTAGAAGTGATCAGGCTGGGTGTTGCAAGGGATACCCAGGAAGATATCCGTTCCAAGCTGGACAATGCAGCGAAGGGAAAGGCGGATTTAATTATTTCTTCAGCAGGGGTCAGCGTCGGCGCTTTTGATTTTGTTAAATCTGTAATTGAAGAAGAAGGAGAGCTTGAGTTCTGGAAAGTCAATATGCGCCCCGGTAGACCGCTGGCATTTGGGAAGTACAAAGGAATTCCATTCTTTGGACTGCCTGGGAATCCCGTCTCAGCTTTTATCGGTTTCGAAGTATTCGTAAGACCTGCCCTGAAGAAACTCAGCGGCCAGGAAGTGTACCCTCACCAGCACCAAACTGCCACCCTTGCCGAGACCCTTGAATCCGATGGAAGAGAGTCCTACCTGAGAGCAATCGTTACACAGGAAAATGGTCGTTTGGTGGCCCGCCTGACAGGTCACCAGGGTTCAGGGAATATCTTTTCATTGGTGCGCGCCAATGCTTTACTGATTGTGCCCTCTGGGGTAAAATCGCTGCTTGCAAACTCGGAAGTAGAGATATGGCCCATTCAATAAATCCCCCACTTGGTGAGAAATCGGACTCCGCATTCCATTGGTCCAGCTTTGTACTTGCCTGCCTGGGAATCCTTGATTCAATATACCTGCTCATTTACAAGTTGACAAACAATAATGCCATGTGCATCGGTTCGGGTGGCTGCCATGATGTCAATTTCAGCCCCTATTCTGAAATTGGTGGAATCCCGGTTTCGGTCTTTGGAATTGCCGGGTTTCTTTTCATCGCCGGTATCCTGTTGTTGGAAAAACGCCTCAGTTTCTTAAAAGAAAACGGAGCGCTGATCATTTTTGGAGTCAGTATTTTCGGTGTGGCGTTTTCTGCTTACCTCACCTGGCTGGAACTATACATAATCCATGCCATCTGCCCATTTTGTGTAGCTTCGGCAGTCATCATATCCTTGATATTCATCCTGGCCATCATCCGGCTGGTTAAACAACCTGCACTTTAGGAGGAATTAATGCCCCGCATCCGCTGCCATTACACTGATTGTGTATTCCTGGACGACGGCTATTGCAGCGCCGCGGCAGTCGAATTGGACCCCGATACCGGCTGCGCAACATATACTCCCAACGAAGAAGCTGCCGCGAAAGACGAGAATTGGGAGGAAGAGGAATTGGAAGAATGGGAAGAGGAAGAAACCGATGACGAGGATGATGATACCTGGGAAGAAGACGAGGACGAATTCTAAATAACCACCTATTCACACCCCCGAGGTCAAACCGGGTCTTGAAAGCTTGTTCAACAAACCATTGGGACGCACACCCTGCGTCCCTATTTATTTCCCATCATTTGATAGAGTAATACCCCGGCTGCCACTGCAAGGTTTAATGAACTGACACGTCCGAGCATCGGCAAGGTCACAATCTCATCACACATCGAAAGCTGTTCAGGCGAAAGACCTTTCTGTTCATTTCCCAGCAGTAATATGGTTGGCTCAACTCCACGCCGAAGTCTTTGGTAATCCGTTCCTGCATGCGAAGAAGATCCCACAAGGCGATATCCGTTCTTTTTTCCCCAACCAACAAAGTCAGCAAAGGAAGTTTCCACGACCTGCTTCCAGAACAAGGACCCCATGCTGGCACGCACCACTGAGGGATGATATAGTTCCACACCCCCATCAAGCAGGAACAAACCATCTGCTCCAACTGCATCCAGCGTGCGCAGGATAGTCCCCACATTACCGGGATCCTGGGGAGCGATGGCTGCCGCACCCCAACGAAAATTTTTCGATGCAAGCGCATCCAGGTTTATCAGACGCTGATGGGCAATGGCGAGAATTCCCTGCGGGTTGTCCTTGTTTGCGATATCGGTGAAAAGATCGCTGGTGAGGGCAATGCAGTTCCTGCCAAGCCTGGTTTGATCTTCCACGATATGAAGAGCGAATTCACTGGTCAACAAACCTGGAGCATATACCAGTGTATCAAGCTGCCAGCCTGCCTCGATGATTTCCCCGACATGGAAGATCCCTTCAACGAGGAAAAGGCCAGTCTCACTGCGTGCTTTTTTCTGGTGCAGCGAACGGATCAACTTGACAACAGGATTGGAACGGCTCGAAATGATTTCGGGCATGACTTGATTTTACCCGAATAGACTATAATTTTGGCGGAGGCAACATTGACAGCTTTTTTTGATGATCTCTATAACCGATTAAGCGAGATGCACTCTGAGATATTGAAGGGTGTGGAAGGGCTGCCCGTTGAGGCCTTGGACTGGGTTCCAGGCCCGGGAATCAATTCCCTGGCAGTTTTAGTGATCCATTTGACGGGAGCGGAGCAATATTGGATTGGATTGGCGATAAATGAAATCGTTCAACGCAACCGGGAAGCCGAATTCCTTTCGAAGGGTTTTGACGAAAAACAGCTGCAAACCATCGTCGCGTCTGCGGATAAGTTCAACAGGGAGGCAATGGCACGGCTCTCCCTGGCTGACCTGGAAGCCGTTCGCCATTCCCCGCGTAATAGCAAGACTTTTAACGTGGGGTGGTGCCTGATGCACGCTCTTGAACATACCTCCCTGCATACCGGTCATGTCCAGTTAACACGACAATTGTGGGATCTTCGGAAACCTCCCTCATAGGAAACCAATTTTTAGCCGCTATTATGGCTTTCCTGGCAGCAAATAATCCATATTCACCCCACAGGGCGGTCCCCAGGCTGGATTTTCAGACAGGACTTTGAAGGGTGTAATTCTGTTAGAATTGCCCATATGATGAAAAAGGCCTGGTCGCTCCTGGCATTCGTGATCATCCTTGCCGCGTGCCAGACACAAACCACCCCGGTTACGATCCTGGCCGACGGGCAGGTTTATTCCATAAACACCGATCAACGAATTCCGAAAACCATCCTCGAAGGGGTCAGGATCACGCTCGGACCTGCAGACCGGGTAATTTACCTTGGAACAAATACTCCACCCGATGGTGAACTCCCGGAGGCACAATCCTATACACTCATCGTCCGCCGTGCTGTCGCTGTAACCATTATCTCCCCGGAGGGACGGAAAACAATACAAACCTCCGCTTTCACGGTAGGACAGGCAATGTCGGAATCCGGGTATACCCTTTACGCTGGCGACAAGCTTGATCCTCCGTATGAAACCCCTCCCACCAGTGGACTTGAGGTCAATTTTCAGCCTGGACGCGAGATTGTCATATCCCTGGACGGAATACAGATCAAAAGCCGGTCAGCTTCAGCCACGGTGGGGCAGGCGCTTGCCGAGGCCGGTGTTGCCCTCGCCGGGTTGGATTTCAGCCAGCCCGAAGAAGCTGCTTCAGTACCCCAGGATGGCCAAATCAGGGTTGTGCGGGTAATTGAGGAAGTGACCCTGTCCGAGAAAACGATTCCATTCAATACGCGCACCGAACTTACCGATACGCTTGAACTCGACCAGCAGGGACTAGTACAGGGTGGCGAACCCGGCCTGTCAATTGCCCGCGTGCGCACCCGCATGGAGGATGGAGTGCAGGTTTCACAAATAACTGAAAGTGAAAGCATGGTCCGCCCGCCGAAAGACCGAATAATGGGTTTTGGGACGAAGATCGTGATCCGCTCCGCGACCGTTGATGGGGTTACTTTCGAATACTATCGGGCAGTAAAGATGTACAGCACATCCTACTCACCATGCCAGTCAGCCGATCCCCAGGGGCGCTGCCGATACGGCACTGCAAGCGGGTTACCGGTACAACGCGGCACGGTAGCCATGGTCTACTCCTGGTACCTGGCCTTTGGATTTGACAAGCTCTACATCCCTGGCTACGGATACGCCACCGTGGGAGATAACGGAGGTGGCGCACCTTCCTACAACCCGTATTGGATTGATTTGGGGTGGACCGATGAGGACTACCAACCCATGTCGGGCTGGACTACCGTATACTTTTTGACACCCATTCCAGAAAAACTCGTTACCGTGCTGCCATGAATGGACTCTCGCTCCCGCCTCTAAATATCCCGGCATTGCTGCGTCAATATAACCTGCGACCGAGCAAAGGACTGGGACAAAACTTTTTACAGGATAATCAAGCCTTGCAAAAGATCGTCACGGCTGCGGACCTCAGGCAAACCGACACGATCCTCGAGATCGGTCCAGGCCTGGGAAGCCTGACGCGTTACCTGGCCATCTCTGTTCATTCTGTAACTGCCGTTGAATTGGATCGAAAACTTTTCCCAGCCCTGGAAGGGATCCTGGCGCCTTATAAAAATGTCCGATTGGTACAGGGGGATATATTGAGACTCAATCCTGCGGAATTAATGGATGCGGCAGGCTATATTGTCGTGGCAAACATCCCTTATTACATTACATCAGCGGTCATCCGTCACTTGTTGGAAGCGGAAAAAGCTCCGAGCCGGATGGTGCTGACCGTGCAAGAGGAAGTAGCTGAACGTATTTGCGCCACCCAGGGAAAAATGAGCCTGCTTTCATTAAGCGTGCAGGTGTACGGCAAGCCGGTCAAGATTACCTCCATTCCCGGGGAGGCATTTTACCCTTCCCCCAAAGTGGATTCGGCAGTATTGAGTATTGTCCTTTACCCACAGCCGATCATTCCAACCGGCAACCTGGATGCATTTTTTAAATTAATTAAGGCCGGATTCTCTCAAAAACGCAAAACTCTTCGGAATGCGATGTCAGGCGGGTTGCGGATCACTCCAGTTGAATCAGGAGATACCCTGAGTGCTGCAGGTATTGACCCACAACGGCGGGCAGAGACATTGAGTTTGGCTGAATGGGGAAAATTGGTTGAAACGAGCAAGACCCGGAATATCTCATTCTAAACCACAATCGCCTGGAGAAGATAACCCAGGCGAGCACAGGGTGTCGATCCCAAAGGAAAATATTTATAATCCAGTTTTCCGAATTAAAATTTATTGGATGCGGGCACTGCTTCTTTTGCGCCGGAGATCTCGGCAAGCCCACAAAACCTGCCAGATGCGCAAGGCCGCCTCTGCCTGGATTTTGAACGACATTTTGGATTTACCCCAACGTCGATCCGCAAAGTAGATGGGCACCTCGCGGATTTTATAGTCAAGGCACCACGCCAGGTACGCCATTTCAACCATGAAAACATAACCGTTGGATTTAACCCGCTCAAGGGGCATTCCCCTGAGCGTCTCGCGCCGCCAAAGACGGAACCCTCCGGTAACATCGCGAAGCGGAAATTGCAGGATCGTGCGTGAATAAAAATTTCCCCAGGCTGAAAGGGCTTTTCGCCAAATTGGCCAATTGCGATCACTGCCACCACCAGTTACATAGCGCGATCCCACCACCAAGTCACAATTTTCGATGGCCTTTGCCATTTCGACCAGAACAGCCGGGTCGTGGGAAAAGTCAGCGTCCATCTGCCCGATGGCATCAACCGGGCTTTCCAAAAGGGTGTTAAAAGCCTGAAGATATGCAGACGAGAGCCCCAGTTTCCCTGAGCGATGGATCACGCGCACCCGATCCGGGTTCCCGGCAGCCAATTTGTCAGCGATGAGACCGGTACCGTCGGGACTATTATCGTCAACAACCAGGATGGATAAGTTTATTGGGAGTGCAAACAAGGCGGAGACTAATCTGGGCAAGTTCTCCACCTCGTTGTAGGTAGGGATAATCATGACAATTCGCAATTAATTTCCTTCTATTTTCTGCGCCAGATGGATTCTTTGAGAACACCAAGAGAGGTATAAGAACCGTCGCTGGATTGGATCACGCTTATTTTGAAAACCAGGCGCTTCCTGTCCCGTGTCGATTTTTCACGGTCTTTGATCGGATAAAAATATTCCAGGGAACGATCGAGGCGACCGATAATCCTATCCTTCAATTTCGCGGCAGTGTCAGGTGCGGTGATCAACACAAACTCTGCCGTGTCAATATGGCCAAGAAAATCATCGGGACTGCCGCTATCGCGAATCGCGTTTTGCAGCATCACGCTCACTGCCCGCAACACATCGTCCGAAGCCACAAATCCAAAAGCATCGCGGAAGGTATCCAGGTTTTCCAAAATAATAATGAGGGCTGTCCACTCTGATTTTTGAAGGATTTGGTACAGGTGGTCGTCCACCAACTTACCCTCAGGCAACCCGGTGACCGGATTGGTGGATGTTTCCTGGCCAACCCGGCGCAAAACATTGCGGACGCGAAGCCTAAGATCCTGGACATCGAAGGGCTTGGTGATGTATCCGTCCACGCCCAGTTCAAGCTCCTGCAAACTATCGATGAGTTCCTGCCGATCGGTCATGAAAATAATCGGAACATCCGAGCTTCGCCGGTTACCACGCAGGCGACTGGCAACCTCAACCCCGTCAATATCAGAAAGGCGGACATCCAGGATTATCAAGTCGGGGTGCGAAGACTGGGAGGCACGAATGCCGTCCTCGCCGAGGTTCACGGTAACAACCTCATACCCTTCCACGCGAAAATAAGCGGTCAACATATCGGCCAGGTCGAGGTCGTCTTCAACAATCAGGAGCTTTGGCTTTGCCTCAGACATGGGATTGTCTTATGAAAGAGGTTCTTTTTGAATAACAAACTCACAAACGATATCCCCCATTGCACAACATTTGGATTCATTGACACGAAATTCCAATCCGCCGGAGACCCAGGAAAGCATGGCATGCAGCAGACCCGTGGTTATATAACAAACCGGCATATCCGCACCTGTGCGAGACCAGCAGGCGGGGCAGCGATGAACAGACCAAATATACGCGTCCTCCGTTTCATTCACACTGGTCAACTGGTCAGAGGCTTGCGAGAAAATCCTGGCTGCGGCGGGCAAACCGATGCGGATCTTGGTCTGAAGGGGCAGCGCTTTGAACGCCTGGTCACTTACTCCAGCCAAAGCCCCATAACCTTTTAGAACATCGCTATAGGTAGCGCGCCCGGCGCGCAACGCCAGGCCGCGCCCCCCGCGCGGGCCATACAGCTCTTCCAACCCGACATGGATGGCGGTGTAATCAGCAAAGTCGAATTGCCGTTCCTGGTTATCGGGAGGATAGTTCTCGATCAAGTTGCTCAAGCCAGCCAGGTTTAAAATGGCATTAAGCCCATTTTTCCCCATGATATCTTCATATGCTTGCAGCGCGATACGGGCGAACTTGTTGGTATAAAAATAACCGCTCTTTGGGATCTGCTGCATTCAATTAGCCGTCTTAAATTAACTTTGCCAAATCTTCTGAAGCACGCCTCATGTCGAGGAGTATCAGGCCAAGTTTTGCCTGTCCGCGGGCGAGTGCCGTGAGAACGGCTTCCTGGCCAACTGACATCAGAAGAACGTATCCTTTCTCACCCTTTATGTACACCTGTTCAAGCGTACCGCGCCCCAGTTCGGATGATATCCGCTCCCCCAAGGAGAGCATGGCAGCAGACATGGCAGAAACCCTGTCCTCTTCCACACCATGGGGCAAGGCGGAGGCAATACTTAAACCATCCACACTGACAACTGCTGAGGCCTCCGTATCGGGCGAAGACGCCTGGAGTTCGCGCAAGCGGTCAACCATAAGTTGGATGCGATTTTTTACCAAAATTGCCTCCTTTATTCTTAAAGTAAATTTAGCACAGGGCGCATAATGTGTCAAGTTATCCTTCGCAGCCAACTTGAAGGGGAGAATAACCAAAAAAAGTCAGCATTGAAATCATGCTATAATCCCTTCCCGTCCACCATGGTATCCCTCATGCGCCGTATCCTAATCCCCGTTTTTGCCATATTATTCTTGTTGGAAAGCCTGCCTTTGAACCGGTCGACTGCCGCAGCTCAGAGCGCCTCTATTCCAACTGTTGAACCAGACTCGGGCTCGGTAGTCTGTCCGCCGGGGGTTTATAAGCCTGCCCCGGATGGCTGCCTGGCATTGGGCCCCTCCGAAACCCTGGCGAAAATTGCTGAAACCGGCATTCCGTATCCCGCCCTGCCGCTACCAGCCTACACACCCTCAGCGGATTTGAACGATATCCCGTACCGATATTTTAAAGTCAATAATGATGGAGCGGCGCTTTATTCATCCCTGGATGAAGCTGCCAGCAACCAGCCATCCAGCCACATCGATGCGGGGTCCGAGATATACGTTTCATATGTCGGCAGCGAAACAGATCAGAATGGGACATCGTATTATTTGCTTCGCTCAGGATACCTGATCGGAATGGACGGCGGGCGCGTAGGTGTTCCGACATTCCAGGGGCTGGCGTTCAGTTCCCAACCCCAACGACCGTTTGGCTGGGTGATGGGGGAAACCAGGCTGCGGACGGCTCCCGGATTGAACGAACCCTATACGGGAACCAAATTGATTTCGATACAATATCGTGCAGATCTACGATACGCAAGATGCCAGCGGCATTACATGGAACCTGGTGGGGCCGAATGAGTGGGTGGATTCCCACCAGGTGGCAAGAGTGGATCCGCATACCACACCACCCGAAGGAGTAAGTGCCAGCCGCTGGATCGAAGTCAATTTATATGAACAAACTATTTCCGTTTATGAAAACAATAGACTGGTCTTCGCCACGCTTACCTCCACTGGGGTGGATGCCTTTTGGACGAGACCGGGGATATTCAAAATCTATGTGAAGAAACCCACCGAGACGATGAGCGGAGCCACCGAGGCCGATCGCTCGGATTATTATTACCTGGAAGATGTTCCATGGACGATGTATTTTGATGAAGAACGTGCGTTACATGGAGCCTACTGGCATAATATGTTTGGATATAAAATGAGCCACGGTTGTGTAAATTTATCAGTCGGAGATTCGCACTGGCTGTTTGATTGGGCAAATGTTGGCGATGTAGTCTACGTTTACGACCCGTCAGGCAAGACCCCGGTAGATCCATCCCTTTATGGAGCCGGTGCGCCTTGACGCCATTAAACCCGTATGGTATATTCAGCCCGCTTCTGGACCCGTGGTGTAGCGGCCAAACATGCGGCCCTGTCAAGGCCGAGATCGCGGGTTCGAATCCCGTCGGGTCCGCCTGAAGTTCTTATTTTTTGCAGCAGCCTGGAAGACATTCGTCTCCAGGCTGCTTTATTTAAACAGGACTCTCCAAATAAGGATTTAACAATCATTTAAAAAGGCAATTTGGTTCCCACCGAAATATCCCAATAATTTAATCCCGGGTCAAATCGAAAGCACGAGGGTGATGGGGCAGTGATCTGACCCCATCACCTCGTCGTGAATATCTGCTTCGACGATATTATCCTTTAGAGCGGGGGAAACCATAAAATAGTCCAAGCGCCAGCCCACATTGCGTTCGCGAGCCCGGGACACTTGATCCCACCAGGAATATTTCACTGTATCGGGATGCAGAAATCGGAAGGTATCGATCAGCCCGGCTTCGAAGAACTCGCCCAATCCAACCCGTTCCTCAGGCATGAAACCGCTGTGGTTCACGTTCTCTTTGGGGCGCGCAAGATCTATCTCGGCAAACGCGGTATTAAAGTCTCCGGTGACAACCACCGGTTTTCCAGCCTGGATGTATGCCTGCGACACGTCCAGGAACCTCCGGTAAAAAGCCAATTTATGCGCCACATATTCGGGTCCGCGGCCGCCATTTGGGAAATAAATATTGAAAAATGCAAATTCATCAAATTCATGGATCAAGACCCGACCTTCGGTATCAAATCGGGATTCATTCATCCCGGTGATGACTTTAATCGGAGGGCGCTTGGAATACGTGACGGTACCGCTGTATCCCAACCTCTCTGCGGAGTTCCAGGCGGATTGATAGCCGGGCGGGTTCTGCAGCGCAGGGGAGAGCTGCCCGGGGTGGGCCTTGGTTTCCTGCAAAGCCACCAGGTCAGCATTACTGGCAGCCAGCCAATCCAAAAAGCCTTTCTTTTCGGCCGCTCGAATACCGTTAACGTTCCACGAAACCATTTTCCATTTCATGATTATGCTCCTATCAATATCCTGCACGTGCAAAACCAACGCATGAATACCTTCGTTTGATAATTGGTCAGCTTCCAGATCCACATCCCATGTCCATAACATCCATAATTGGGAAAACCTATTCGGTTTTAAATTCCGGTTTCCGGCGACTGGATTTATCCGCCCAGATATGGATAACAATAAATGCAATCAAGGTCAGGATGACCCCGGCTGTAAAAATAAATGTCATTGGGTTGCCCGGATCGAAATCTTTCCACATGCGCGGCAACCCGAGCAATGTCAATCCGAGACCGACCAATGCGCTCTCCAACAATATGCGGGCTGCACTCCAGCGCCCATCCCGGGCAATCGTCAGCAAGGTCGCCAGGGTCAGGATGCTCCACCCAGAGAAGACACGGGCAGTTAATTCGGTCAATTTCCAAGGGGCAAGGGAGATCAGGATGGAAGGCTGGATGAACATGACTAAAAATGAAAGAATTCCAATGAGGGAGAAAACTTCCAACCCACGGCGAACCGCTAAAGAGAATCGCAAATCATTATCTTCCAGGTCACTTGATGCTGTTCCATGGTTCCGCCACCAGATGAACGGGACCAGGACGGGCGTAATTGCATAAATGATGGTCCACATGTAAAAGGCGAGAGAGCCCTGATGAAACTTACCCCAATGCAAAAACGTTGCGGCAAGCATGCAGATCGTGAACGCTGTGATGGGTAAAAAGCCTGCCTGTACGCGATGCCATTTCTTCTGACCAAGCAGCCGGGCAAAGAAAAATGCACCAGCAGTGTAGCCCGCTCCGATCAGAATGGCTGAGGTACGCGGCAGGATGGTCCATGAAAAATACCTGTCGGTGTGATCTGGTTCAATGTACAGGACCAGGAAAGCGAGAAGAAGGACGACAATTACGCTGGCAGACACAATGCGAGTCATAGATTGGATGTGATCGTCTTTTACGTTTCCCATAAACCACCTCCTGAACAATCCTAAATTTCCGCTGCTCCCTTTTGAAGCAGCGCTCCATTAAAAGTGTTATGATTATATCGCTAATGATTTTAGCCATCAAAAACGAGATGATATATCATGACCCAAAAATTTGATGTGATCATTGCCGGCGGCGGCCCTGCGGGAGCCTCTGCCGCTTTTTTTCTGGGCGAAGCAGGAAGAAAGGTGCTGGTGCTCGAGAAGGAATCCCTGCCACGCTATAAACCCTGCGGGGGTGCAGTGTCATCCCGTGTTTTGGAACAGTTCCCTTTTTCTTTTGAGCAGGTAATCCGCAGCAGGGTAAAAACCATTTCCTATGCATTTGGGGAAAAGATCATTACCGTCCCTGTGCAAGACCCTTCCCTGTGCATGGTAATGAGGAGCGAATTTGACACCTATATGCTTAGCCAGGTTAAAGCTGAAATCCGACCGGGGACGCAAGTTCGGAGCGTGGAGGAGACGGACAATGCGGTTGCGATTGCGACGGGGGAGGGAGAGCGAATCGAGGCGGAGTACCTGGTGGCAGCGGACGGGGCGAACTCGATAATCGCGCGTGCGCTTGGATTGCGGCGGAAGAAAACGATGGCGGGGGCGATCGAGATGGAAGCCTCGGTACCCGACGAAATTCTAAAGCGCCATGAAAGCAATCCAATCCTGATCTTTGGCGGGATGGCGGTTGGATACATTTGGATCTTTCCAAAGGCGGATCATTTGTCCATCGGGGTCGGTGGATTGCATCCGAAACCAGGGGAATTGCAAGCTGCGTTGGAAGTGAATATGAAAAAGTTCGGGATCTCCATCAGGGAGCCGGTACAGCACGGGCACCCCATCCCGATCTACGGCAAGCGTGAAACGCTGGGGACTTCAAGATGTTTATTGGTTGGTGATGCGGCTGGTCTCGTGGATCCGGTTACCGGAGAGGGTATCCGGTTTGCGATCAAGAGCGGACGCCTTGCGGCTGAAGCGATCCTGGACGGGAAACCAGAACTGTATACTAAGCGGGTGGATCAATCGATTGGACGAAATCACAGGCTGGGGAATGCATTAACGAATTTGTTCTACCGAAACCTAAACCCCTGGTACCGATTTGTCCTGCGAAACCCAGCGCTCAGTTATGGGGTGGTGGATATGTTCGCGGACCGGATTGGATATGGGAGGTTATTATTGAGAATCGTCGGCTCATTTCCCAGGTTCTTTTTATCCAAAAAGGTTGCGCTTGAAGAGCAGGGGAAGATTCCCAAATAGGGCAGAGATCGACCAGCTTCAACAACTAAACAGGAAATTTACCCGCAGCATCCATCACAACAGGCCCGTGACCAGGACACACGATCCGGGCACCCAGGGCAGACTGGTTTCGCTCGGCCAGCCTGGCTTTGGCATCATCCCAGGTTAAACCGGGACGCGAGCCATGCAATCCTTTATCGTCTGCAACCATCGAATCACCGCAGAAAAGCACACCCGAAGCGGGAGCAAAAAAGGAGAGGTGACCCGGTGTATGGCCGGATGTGTCGACCACTAGCAGACCGCCCAGGACTGGGAGTACCTGGCCTGCTTTTAGGATCTCATCCACCTGGAAACGCGGGGCTTTCATGAAGGGGCGCAGAAGCGCAAACATGAGACGGCGAGCGGAAAAGCCGGTCGGCTTGATCTGGCGGGACGGTCTGCCTGCTGCGATGGCGTCAGCTTCGACCTGGCTGGCATAGGTTCGGGCACCAGTCAATTTATGCAGGGAGGAGAGGCTGCCGATATGATCAAGGTCTGAGTGGGTGAGCAGGATGCGCTTCACATCCCGGGCGGATTTCCCGAGGCTGGCGACATATGCAAGGATCTTTCGCTCACTGCGCGGCAGCCCCGCGTCGATCACCGTCAACCCGTCGGGGTCAACCAGGACGTAGGGATTGGCAACCACCCCGGGGACGAGAAATACATTATCTGTGATCTTCAACCCAACACCTCCTTTTCCAAAACGTTACCCAGGGGAATAATTTTCCACCTTCGGTGATGTTAAGAAGCGGCAAAGCCTCTGCCGGGCATCACGGGTTTCTCCAAAAAATCTCAGCCCAGAGAACCGGGTGATCTGTGGCTGAAGCGGGAGGCAGAACGTAAACCGGGTCGCGCACGCCCAGGTTCCGGGAGAGGAATATGTGATCGATACGATTATCTCCAGACATGTCGACTCCAGTGGAGCTGACATTGGTTGGATAGACGCTCGTCCAGGCATTGGTGTAAACCGCGCTGATCAATTGATAGGCGGCATCATAATCCCGTAAATTGTAATCGCCCAGGGCGATGACATGGGAATTGTTGCGGGACTGATCCAGGAGTGTTTCAGCGAAGACCTGCTTGGCGATATCCGAACCATCGGGGTGGACATCGAAAATGGTGAAACGGAGACCTCCCATTTCAACCTCAGCCACAGCTGTGCCGATCTCATCCGTGTCACTGAACGAAAATATGGTGCGGGTATTCAGAAGGGGGTATTTTGACAAAATAGCCGTGCCGAATGTGCCTGTAACGGTGGTCGGTCCATAATAGGAATAGTAACCGAGGTGGTCTGCGTAGTAACGGACATAATCATTATTGTTGAGGGAAATACGGGTCGAGTCTGTCTCCTGCAGGGAGAGAATGTCTGGAGAAACGCTGCGTATGAGTGCCAACTGGCGGTCATAGGATTTTTGAGCTGAACCGTCATTGGCCTCCTGGATATTGTAGGTCATGACCTTTAAGCGATGTTTTACCTGCCGCATCGACCAGCGGGTGTTTTGCCGGGATGAGGCGAACCAATGTGCCCAAAAAAACCAGCGCCAGCAGAACCGTCCCCGCCCAATGCAGACCGGCAATGGGTTCTTTTTCGGATGTTGAAGGGGGCGTTTTCAAGCGCCAGATCAGCAGGGTGACGATCCCGGCCGGCAAAAAATAAGCAAGCCAGAATTTGCCGCGAAAAACCAGGCTGACGGGTTCAACATAGCCCCAGACGTTCGTGAAGATATTCGTGAAAACCAGCAAGATAAGCGCCAGGGCTCCCAACAGCAACCCAGGAAGCAAGTTGCGAGGTTCCGGGTGCAGGCGGTGAACCTGATCGAGGAAAAGACGAAGATCAAGGAATACCACCGGGAAAAGCAGAAGCATCAGCACCAGGGGAATCCCCTGCCACCAGGCCGGAGAACCAACCACCACGGAAGCGGAATCAGGTGTGGGCGGGAAAACGACGGAGTGTGCCAGGATGGTGCCGGTGAGGCAGATGGTGAAGGCGAGGTTCCAGAGCACAAGGATGCGCGGGCTGATCATTTCCGGGAACCGGGGGACCAGGAACGAAAGCACAACCCAGCCGACCGCGAGCAGGCTGATACTGATCACGATCAATGGATAGCTGCCTTCCGTCCAGCGGGAGATCACGGAGGGTGCGGAAAATGCAAACCAGACCAGGGTGATGATGAGGAAAAATCCCACGATGGCGGGTGTTGTGCCACCCGTTTTCTTTTCGGGTGGCGGCTGCACCGCGGGTTCGAGGGTGGTCAACAGCCAACCGAGGGAAAGACCAAAGACCAGGCCGGTCCAGGCACCCGGGATGGAGAGGGAATAATCAATGCCATAGTCCAACGTGCGCAGCATTACCGACAGGCCGACAGCCAGCGCGAGCCCGGCGGAACCCCACAAGCCCGACGATGCCCGGGTTTCACCCCGAGGTTTGGCACTCACCAGGAGGAAGAACAAAGTGAGAGCCGCACCGGTGGCGAACCCAGAAGCCAGCACCCTGTTCGATGTGTCGAGCCAGGGAAGAATCCCGCGAGAAAAGAGCAACAGGACAAACGACAGCCAAAGAAGAAGACCGGGATATTTTTTAGAAAATGGGAGCAGGAGGGCAGGAGAAAAGAAAAACAACACGCCCAATACCTTTGCATCCAGGTTCGTATTCATCAAATCCATAATATAAATGGATTCGACCAGCGTACCCGCAGCCTGAATCAAAAACAAAAAGACGATCGCATATGCCAGAATGACCGGGAAGGTTTTTTTCAATGCACATCTCCTCTATTCCAGCGGGTATCCGACAGGTCTGAGTAGTCTTTTGAGCGGGGGATCAAATCAAAAACCTGGAGTAATTCGGGTGTGGGCAGGGCAGGCCTGCGGGTGGACAGGTCGAGGATGGCACCCTCGAGATCGATGGTGACCGCTTTCTTTCCGCTGGATTTGAGCACATCGTGATGAACCTTCCAACGCGCTCCCTGGGGTGAAAGTCCGGCAAGGGCATAGGTGATGGTGACCGTTTCGCCCATGCGGACTTCGCGGAGGAAGCTGGCATGAATGGCTGTATAGATCGGCCCAACCCCGAGCAGCTCAAATCTCTCGGGAGGAAATCCATGAGCAGTGAAAAAATGGTAGCGCAAGTCGCCGGCGGCATCGATGTAGGCGGCATAATTGACGTGACCGTTGGCGTCAATGTCAGACCAGCGAATCTCATAGGTTTTGGAATAAGGATCCATTGGAAATCTCCAGACATTGGCAATGCCAAACGACCAGCGTGCGGTTTTTTTGGGTCAGCGGAGTTCCCAGGCACGCTTCGAAAGTGATAACCCCGGGAGGGAGGATGGTTGCGAAACACAAACCATCCGGGCGACCTGCCGGGGAATGAACTTAACAGGGGATGCTTATCTACCTGAGTTGGATCAGGAGGGCATGAACTTGCCCTTCTGCTTCTTTTCGTTCTTGAGTTTTCGTTTTTCCTTAAGGTTATGCTCAGGTTTTTTCTTCTGCTCTTTTTTGCCTTTATCTTTTTTTCCACTATCACCCATGGCTGCAACTCCTTATTGAGAACATAGAATGATGAACCTTTCACACCGTCATGAAGATGCTCATGAAAGGAAGAAAACACGGGGAAGGCGATCAACCGTCCAGGGGCGGTTTCAAACCTTCCGGAATGGGGGAGACATATTGGGAAGCGAGGCGGCGTTTTTTGAATTCTTCCTGCGCCTGGCGGACCAGTCCGCGATCCTGCATGAATTCCTGCGCACTGAGCGCCATGGTCTTGCCCGCAGTTAACAACCCCTTGTGACCAATACCCATCCTACCCTGGGCAACGATCTGCCAGGAATGACCGGGCGTGCCGAGCGCCATGCAGGCGGTGGCAACCTGCCCGGTGGGAACCGCCCAGGAGACATCGCCAACATCGGTGGAGCCGGGTTGGATGAGCTCTGACTGGTAGGCGGGGAGTACGCCCTGGTGGAGGAATTTCCCCTTCAGGTCAGCCAGGGCTTCTGCATCCACACCATACCAAACGGAATTTTCTTCGAGACTATCGGGGGGGATGGTTTTGGAGATCTCAGCCGCAAAGGCGAAATCCTCGGGGGTAAATTTGGGAGCACCTACAAGGTCCAGGTTCTTTTGAAGCACATTGTTGACCGTCTCGTTGAGCAGCATGTTCGACATACCGGACTGCAGGTCGATCTCGAGTTCGGTACCGGTCATCAACGCGGCGCCGCGGGCGATATCCTTGACGCGTTCGTAGATGGGGTTCAACTGGTCGATGCGGGGGGCACGGACGTAATAAAGCGAGGCGGCTTCGGCAGGGACCACGTTGGGAGCAGACCCGCCGCCGTTTGTGATCACATAATGGACCCGGGCACCGGGGATGATATGCTCACGCAGGTAGTTTACGCCGACATTCATCAACTCGACCGCGTCGAGGGCGCTGCGACCATTATAGGGATCGGCGGCGGCGTGAGCGGGCTTGCCGTGGAATTTAAAAGCCACGCGATAGACAGCGAGAAAATTGGACCACAGGGTGGCGTTGAACATATCGGGGTGCCAGGTGAGGCAGATATCCACGTCATTGAAGAGCCCAGCCTTGGCCATGAAAGCCTTGGCAGCGCCGTTTTCCTCGGCGGGGCAGCCATAATAGCGGATGGTGCCCTTGAGCTCGCCAGAATCGAGCGCCTGTTTTAGTGCGAAACAGGAGGCAACCCCAGCGACCCCCAACAAGTTGTGCCCACAGCCGTGACCCGGAGCACCGGAGGAGAGCGGTTTCTTATAGGGGAGACATTCCTGGCTCAGCCCGGGCAGGGCATCATACTCGCCAAGAATCCCGATTACTGGCCCGGCACCTTTGGAATATTCGGCGACGAAGGCAGTCGGGATGGCAGCCACGCCCTTCTCAAGTTTGAAGCCAGCTTTTTCGAAGGCGTCCACCAGGAGGCGGGATGACTGGTGCTCGCGGAAACCGAGTTCGGCAAATCCCCAAACTGCATCGCTGAGTTCGGTAAAGGTTTCCTGGTTTGCATCGATCCATTCAACGAGGTTCATGCGGGTCTCCCTTGTTCGCTTTGTGGCACGCTAATAATTGTATCCCATCGTGCGCCCCTTTACCACCCTGAGGGGACGATGATTCAAGTGGAAAATTCCATGCAGTTCGGATTCCCTTGCCACCAGAACCTGGGTTCGAATTATTGTTATAAAAGCGAATACTGGTCGACGCCACGATTATTACCAGCACTCCATGTCTGCATGAATCGAAACCAGGAGCTTATCCTTGTAATCACAGGTGAAGTGAAATATAATTTATATCATATCGATTCTGGTAATCTTTATCCGAATATAGGAGGCATTATGAAAAAGAACAACCTGTATATCGTTGCGGGATTAATGTCAATCCTGATCGGTATCATTAAAATTTGGTCTGCCATTGCCTACCTGATTATCCCCGCGGACCAGCGCGCCACCGTGCCTGGGAAAGTTTTTCTGCCAGCCTACGCGGGAAATCCCGGAATGATCAATTCGCTCTTTTGGGCGGAAGCCCTGGTTGGAGTCCTGGGGCTGGCGGTCATACCGGCATTGGTTAAATTGCTTACGACTGATGAGAACGAGGGCTGGGTGAAATGGACGGGCAACCTGGCAACCGTGGGGTTCGCGGTGACCGCAATCGGCTATTTCCTCACCCTGGCACGACTACCGGGGATTGCCGCAGCCTTCGTAAAAGGAGATCCGTCCACGCAGGCAGCGCTGGCGGTGACGTGGAAAAGCAGCCCGGACTTGTTCGGTTTTTGGGGATACGGCGCGATCGGGATCTGGGCGCTGTGCGTAAGCCTGACAATCCTGCGCAACGCGGACATGTCCAAGTTATTCGGTTACACGGGACTGCTGGTGTCCGTCTTATACATCATCGTCCCGGTTGGAACGTATTTTAAGATCCAGCCGCTCCTTTTGACCGCAGCAGGAGGCGGCTTGATCCTTGCACCGGTATGGTACATCTGGTTGGGAATTAATTTGCGCCGTCTGGCTAAAAGGTAAATCCAAGACCGGATTTTCGGAGCCATTTCCACCCTGGTTCGAGGAGGCGCGAGGGCACACAGTGCGCAGGGGTACCCTGCGCACTGTGTGCAAGAAACCTAATGCAGAATCTCCTGGTTTGCCCGATCGGCTTCCTCGAAGATCTGGCTGACCTGGAGCTTCATTTCGGGGGTGGCGCTGGGGGTTTTGGGGATGAACTTGACCAGGTCGCGGGCGTCCTGGAGGAGGGCTTTCACCCGGGCAATGTAGGAGAAGTTGTATTTGCCGCCATCGGTGGGGAGGGGGAAGTCGCGAGCCTGCTGGATCAGGAGGCGGGCGCGCTGGATGCGTTCAAGGGCAGGGATGAGACGGGACATGGAGGTTCCTGTTGAAAATTGGATAAGCGGTCGGATAGCAAGAGGCAACAATTTTGGTGGGAGAACAAACGGGGATATTGCGTGCAATATGGCTACGGTAATGACATTTGTGCATATTCATTATACGGCTGATTTACCAACATCAGCCCATCATAATGGTTATTATGGTGCAACTGTGCGCCGAGGACGGCGCATCGAGCGGGAATAAGAGGAAGGTGAATGCCGAGAACGGCTGTCTAAGCTATAAATAACGGCACCCATGCCCCGGTCCGTGGGGCTTTCCCCCTTGACATTAACGTTACGTCATGGTTTATATTCACCCACGAGGAAAAGGTGTACACCGTAAAACAACTGGCAAAACTTGCGGGCGTCAGCGTCCGCACCCTGCATTACTACGACGAGATCGGGCTGCTCAAGCCATCTTCGGTGGGCGGGAACGGCTACCGCCATTACGAGGATGAAGCGCTGCTAAAACTTCAGCAGGTGCTGTTCTACCGGGAGCTGGAACTGAGTCTCGACGAGATCAAAGCCGTGGTGGGAAGGCCCGATTTCGACGTGATCAGCGCCTTGCAGTCCCACCGGGAGGCGCTGCAGGGAAGAGTGAAACGGCTGAAGCGACTTCTGCAGACCGTCGACAAAACCATCGATCATTTGAAAGGAAATGAAACCATGAGCGCAAAAGGATTATTCGAAGGCTTTAGCGAAGAAGAACAGGAAAAGTACGCCAAGGAAGCAGAACAGTTGTACGATCCAGAAACCGTGAGGGCATCCAACCGAAGATGGAAGCAATATTCCGCAGCAGAGAAGGAAGGCATCCTTTTGGAAAGTAAAGCCATTTACGTGGATTTGATAGCAGCCATGCCGAAGGGAGCGCGCAGCGCAGAAGTGCAGGCGATCATTGCCCGGTGGCACAAAAACATGGATCATTTTTGGATCGCGAACGATGCGCAACTGCAGAAACTTTCTGAAATGTACAATGAGGATCCGCGCTTTAAAGCCAACTATGACAAAATGCATCCGAAGCTGGCAGAGTTCATGCGCGAGGCGGTGAAGGTGTATGTGGAGGGGAGGAAGAAGAAGTAAGAAAAAGGTGCAATTGGCAAAGAACGCCATTGCACCTTTTTCTTGGTCCTTCTTTAGGGAAATGAAGATCGCTAATCGTTTTTGGCAGGGATCTTCGACATGGCGTATTCGGCCAGGGCGGTGATGGTGAGGCTGGGGTTGACACCGGGGTTGGCGGGCATAATGGAGCCGTCAATGATGTACATGCCCGGGTAATTGTGGACTTCAAAGTCTCCATTCACGACACCCTGGAGGGAGTCAGAGCCGATGGGCACCCCGCCCAGGATGTGGGCGGTGGTGGGCAGGTTCAGCAGGTTTTCGCCAATCGAGCCGAGGGCAATCCCGTTCGTCCGCCTGGCAAATTCGCGGGTCAATTCGTGAGAGCCTTTCACCTGGGCGCTTATCTCGAAACCGGGCTCACGCTCAGCGACCATGCCGCGGCGGTAGAGGGTGAAAAAGCTGCGCCCCATGCGGAAGCGCATGCGGTTATCGGCATGCTGCATCACCAGCAGGATGGTGACGTTATGCGCCCAGCCAGGCAGGAACATGGCCCTGGCAAAGTCGAGCGGGTGGGAAACAGCCCAGCCAAGGAAGCGCAGAATCCGCATGGGGATGCTGACATCGGTGTCGATCAGGGGGGCAGCCAGGAAGCGCATCAGGGACGAACCGTCGGGGTAGCGGACCGGTTCGATGCGAGTGATCGGGTCATGGTTATAAATGGACGAAATGGCAACCCCCTCGGAGAAATTGATCTCCGATTTGCGGGCAACCGCCCCGAGCAGGGCCTCGGAGTTGGTGCGCACCATGTCCCCCAGGCGGGGGGAAAGGCCTGTGAGAGAGCGGGTCTTATCCCGCAGGCGCAGGAGGAGGTTGAGGGTGCCCATCACGCCGCCTGCGAGGATGACTCGCCTGGCATGCACCCGGCGGCTGGGTCCTTTAAAGAAGCGGGTGGAGGACCGCCAGGTGATCTCGTAACCCGCCTCAGAGGAAGGATCATCGAGGGAGGACAAGGGGCGAATATCCACTACTTCCGATCCGGCTTTAACCTGCGCCCCGTTCTTTTCGGCAAGATGAAGGTAATTCTTTGGGAGGGTGTTCTTGGCATTGTAACGACAGCCAACCATGCAGCCGCCGCAGTGTTTGCACCCAGCCCGATCGGGACCCGCGCCCGCGAAATAGGGATCGGGAACGGTGACCCCCTCATCCCCAAAGTAAGCACCCACGTCGGTGGCGCGGAAGGTGCCGCCCATACCGATCTCTTCTGCCATGGTGCGCAGGATTTCATCGGCTTTCCAAAGTTTGGGGTTGCGGGCCGCGCCGAGCATTTTGCGAGCGGTATCATAATGAGGCTGAAGCACTTTTCCCCATGGGAGCGGAGTGTTCCAGGCCGGCGTGGCAAAGGTCTCGGGTGTGGGAATCTCGAGCACGTTGGCGTATCCCAGGCTCCCCCCGCCGACTCCTGTTCCATGCAGGACCATGGCTCCCTTAAGAAAACTTATCTGCAGGATGCCCTGGAGGCGGAGAGCCGGGAGCCATAGATATTTCCAGAATTCCCAGTTGGTCTTGGGGAAATCCTGGTCGCGGAAGCGCCTGCCTTTTTCGAGGACGAGGACGGAGTAGCCTTTTTCCGCCAGGCGCAAGGCGGAGACTGATCCCCCAAATCCGGAACCGATGATGACAAAATCAAAATTATTTTGCTCCACGTTTGCTCCTTTGGCGAAGGGGGTGGATACGAGGGTATTTTATCACCTACGAGGTGATTACCGGAGACAGGGGAAAATTATTGTCATTTTGGTGGAAAGATATAAAAAACCACAACCTCCTTTCCCCTGAATGCGGGGGCATGCGGCAGGAAAGCACCAAGGTGACAAGGGGATGGAGAATCAGATATATAAATTATCCCCATCCCCCTCTCCCCCTTCCCTTAAGGGAAGGGGGAATATTTAGAAAAATAACAGGTTTGCGAGCTTCGCTCGCAAACCTGTTATTTTTCAATTTCTCCCAATCAAAGAGCAGAAATATTGATGAGCTCTGGGGTTGCAGACCACTAGAAGAAACCCCACAGCCTGATAATTAAAATGGTCAAGATTTAATGGGACACCCAGGCGGCACGGAGGCGGGAGTAGGTCTCGGCGAGGGCTTCGGGCATGACCTTGGTTTCAGCGAGGGTGAGCATGAAATTGGAGTCGCCGGTCCAGCGCGGCACGACGTGGATGTGGACGTGCCCGGTAATGCCGGCGCCGGCGGCTTCACCGATGTTGGCGCCGACGTTGAACCCGTCCGGTTTATAGACGCCGCGGATGACGCTGATGGCGTGGGTGGACAGTTCCATCATCTCGGTGCGCGTTTGTGCATCCAGGTCTTCGAGCGAGTTCAGGTGTTTGTTTGCCACAACCATGAGATGACCGGTGGTATAGGGATAACGATTCAGGATGGAAAAACAGTTTTTTCCCCGGAAGAGGACCAGGTTCTCAAGATCGTCAGATTGCTTTTGAACTTCGCAGAATACGCAGCCGGAGAGTTTGGATTGGACGAATTTGGTGCGCCAGGGAGCCCAAAGGCGTTTCATATGGTAGATTGTAGCAGAATTTTGAACCTGCGGTTACAACTGACATCAGATTCGCAAGAATCCGGTGTGATGGTTGTTTCACCCCATCCACCTGTCCCCTTTCCCCCGGTAAGGGGGAAAATGTTGAAATAGAAAGAATTGGCGAGCGAAGCTCGTCATATCCATTTTTTCCATCTTATGTTGACAGAATCAAGATAACAATGTCGACAAATATTGAATTGCTTTAATCCACGGAAATGAATGGCAACTTCGCAAATGGTTGACAGGCCATGCGATAAATAGTATTCTCAAGGCATGGAACAGATGGCACTGTTCGACGCATCCCCCCGCTGGACGGTCAGCAACCTGACCCGTCACCTGCGCCAATTATTGGAAGGCGACCCGGACCTGCAGGGGATCTGGGTGGAAGGGGAAATTTCGAACCTGTCGCGGCCTGCCTCGGGGCATATCTATTTCACGCTGAAAGATTCCTCGGCCGCGCTGAAATGCGTAATGTGGAAAACAGAAGCTGCCCGCTTGCGGGTAAGCCTGCAGGACGGGATGGCGCTCGAAGCTCACGGCAGCCTGGGCATCTACGAGGTGGCGGGACAGTACCAGCTTTACGCTGACATCCTGCGACCGGTGGGGGAGGGCGCACTCTTCCAGGAATTCCTGCGGCTCAAGGCGCTGCTGGAGGCGGAAGGTCTTTTCGACCCAGCCCGCAAGCGAGCCATCCCTGCCTCCCCTCGTCTCATCGGAATCGTGACTTCATCCACCGGTGCCGCCCTGCGGGACATGCTGAATACCCTGCGGCGCAGGATGCCGCTGGCGGAGGTGGTGCTGGCAGCCACCCCGGTCCAGGGGGAAGAGGCACCGTTGAAACTGGTGGCTGCGCTGCGGAGCCTGAACCGGGTTGTTAAACCGGATGTGATCCTGCTGGCACGCGGGGGCGGCTCCATCGAGGACCTGTGGGCATTCAACGATGAACGGGTGGTGCGGGCAATCATCGAGTCAGAAGCCCCGGTGATCACCGGGGTGGGACACGAGACGGACTTCACCCTGGCTGATTTTGCGGCAGACCTGCGAGCTCCAACGCCCACTGCAGCAGCCGAATTGGCGACCTCCATTACCATGCTGGAGTTGAGGCAAGACCTGGTTGACAGGTCGCAAACCCTGATCAGGAACATGGAGTCTCATTTCGAACGCCAGCACTCCCTGCTGGAGGCTCTCCAAAACGGATTGCAATATGCAAGCCCAATCCGACGAGTCCAAACCGAGCGCCAGCGCGTGGATGAAATGAGCCGGCGGGGAAACCTGGCCCAGGCTCACCGGTTGGACCTGGCCAATACCCGGCTGATGGGATTGGGGAACCGGCTGACGGCGCTTAGCCCGTTGGCAGTGCTGAAACGAGGCTACGCGGTTGTGACAAAAAACAAGCAGGTGGTAGCCAGCACTTCCCAGGTGGGGGAAGGAGATGCGCTGCGCGTCCGTGTGCAAGACGGGGAATTCGGTGCCCAGGTTACGGGCGAGGATAGGTGAACATGGCAAAAAGTGAACCCAAACCATTGGAAGCATTGACCTACGAGCAGGCGTTTGCCGAACTTGAAAAGATCGTGGTGGCGCTCGAGTCAGGAGATCGCCCGCTGGATGAGTCGATGAGCTTGTTCGAACGGGGGCAGGCGTTAACCAAGCGATGCGCCGACCTGCTGGAGAAAGCCGAGTTGAAAGTCCAGGAGCTTACGGGTGAATCGCTGGAGAATTTCGAGGCAGACCAATGAACCTGGGTCCCCTGCTTCAAAACCATGTTTTATGGACCGGAATGGCCGGGTGGGTCCTTGCCCAGATATTAAAAGTCCCTTTTGACCTGTTCAAGGAACACCGCTGGAACTGGGCTTTATTTTTCGCTGCCGGCGGAATGCCAAGTTCCCACTCTGCCCTGGTAACCTCTACCGCTGCAGCGGTTGGGCTGCACATCGGCTTCGATTCCCCGGTCTTTGCAGTGGCGGTTGCCATAGCAATGGTGGTCGTCTACGACGCCACAGGCGTGCGGCGGCAGGCCGGGAAGCAAGCCGAGAAGATCAACATCCTGGTGGAAGAGTTGTTAAAGGGGCACGCAATCAACCAGGAACACCTGCGCGAGGCGATCGGGCATACACCCCTGGAAGCATTGGGAGGAGTGCTACTGGGATTGGTGGTGTCATTCGGCTTGTGGTTTTTGTGGAAGTAAGGGAAGGGCAGGGGACAGCCAAATTGCATGGCCTGGTGGGGCATTGAGAAATTCGTTGTAGGAAAAGAATTCCAGCGGATGTTATGTAATGATAAAGCCCCCCGGGATGTCCTCCGGGGGGCAAGGTTTGTTTTGGATTTACCGGGAAAACCTGCGTTTCAGGATACGAAACACGCTGCCCACTTCGGGAGTGCGAAAAACAACCAGGAATAAAACGTAGACCGCACCCCCGATGACCACCCCACCCAGGGTGATCAACGCCGGGGAATGGGATGTCATCAGCCGCAGCCAGCCCATGAGGGCAGCAGCCATGAACAGGGTGGCGAGGGCAGCCACGCCGAAGCCCCTTGCGATCTGCGACCCATGAATGCCATTCAGCCGAATCCGCAAGATAAAGAATAATGTGGAGACTTCGAGGGCAGTGGAAACGGAGACGGCAAGAGCCAGCCCGCCGTGCGGCAGGAGGCCCATGCTCTGAAAGAGGGAGGCGAACAACAGGCTCAGACCGATGCTCAAAGTCATGGCGGCAGCCCCGACAATCACCGGGGTTTTCGTGTCGTGCATGGAGTAATAGGCGCGCACCAGGACTTCCAGGACCGAATGGAAGACCAGTCCTGCAGAGTACCAGGTGAGCGCCCATGCCACCAGGGTGGTGGTATCAGCAGTGAATTCGCCGCGCTGATACAAGAAAGGTGACCAGCGGGACGCTTAATATAATGAGGCCGGCAGTGGCAGGTACTGAAAGAAGGATGACCCCGCGCAGGGCGGAGGCGAGAGTCTGGCGAAGATCATCCAGTTTCCCCTGGGCGAACTGGGCGGAAAAAGTCGGCATGACCGCGGTGGCGATCGACTGGGCAATGGCAGCCTGCGGCATCATCATCAATGAAAACCCGTACGTGAGGCTGAAAACGGAGCCACCGATCATGTGGGAAGCGAGAAGGGTATTGACCCACAACATTAACTGGACCACTGCAGCACCGAACATGCGGGGTGCCATCAGGCGGAAGACCTCCCCGACGGATGGATCATGCAGCCCGAAGGTGGGGATGTACTTCCCTTTCAGTCTTAATAGGGGAGGCACCTGGATCAGCAGGTTGATCGCTGAACCAATCACCACCCCCCAGGCCAGCCCGTAAATGCCCATGGAGGGAGCCAGGACGAGCACGCCGAAGATCTGTCCCAACTGGTACATGGCCGGAGCCAGGGCGGGGACCAGGAATTTCTGGTTGGAATTAAGGATTCCGACGGCAAGCCCGCTAAGACCGAAAAAGACAATGGAAATGGCCTGGATGCGGAGCAGGCTGATGGTGAGGGCTTGTTTATCGGGGGAAAACCCTGCGCCGAGAATGTACTGGACGATGGGTGAGGCAAAGAGGGCTGCGAGCCCAGCCAGGATGCTCATCAGCACCAGGACCAGGTTGGCGGTGGCTGAGGCCAGCTTCCAGGCCGAGCGCCGGTCTTCCTTTACTAAAAATTTGACAAAAATGGGGATGAACGAAGAGACCAGGATGCCGCCCGCCATGATCGTGACCAGCGTTTCAGAGGGACGGTTGGCGGCGGTAAATGCATCCAATTCCAACCCGGCGCTGAATGAACCCGCGATCAGGATCTTGGCTACCAGGCCGGTGAGCTGGCTGATCATAAAAGCCAGCATTACGGTACCGGCAGCCCGGGCGACTTGCCGGTTGGATTGAACGGAAGTATCGCTCACGAGCGAGGATTATACCCCAGGGGATTAGTTATCCGGCGGCGAGGGATCCGGCTGAACCTAAGAATTGTTGAGGGCGAAAGCCACGGGATAAAATGGAACTTGTGTGCTAGTACATGTGCAAGGAAGTATAATGAGAGTTGAGAAAGTACCAACGGGACCCGAATGAAGACCCAAAAAACTGCGCGTAGCCAACCTGTAATTCCGCTGGTGATCTTATCAGCGGTATTATGCGCGTGTGTTCCTCCGACCCCGATGGTACCCCCGAAACCGCCCACACAGGCTGAACCCAATTCCATGCCTGGCTGGCTGGAAATATTCTTCACCCGCCCAGGAGCACCGGGATCCGAAAATTTCGAAGGAGGGCCGGACGAGTCCCTGGCGGCAGCCATTGACAACGCACGACTTGCGGTGGATATGGCTGCCAACAGTCTCAGCCTGGAAAGCATCCGCGACGCACTGCTGCGGGCTCAAAAGCGGGGGGTGGTGATACGGCTGGTAATGGAAGGGGACAATATGGGCAGCCAGGAGATCAGGCAGATCCTGGAGGCGGGGATCCCCATTACAGGCGATTCCCCTGATGCGCTGATGCTGGATAATTTTGTCGTGATCGACAGGAACGAAGTCTGGACAGGCTCGATGAATTTCACTACAGGGGGGGCGTACATGGATAACAATACGCTGCTGCACATGCGGTCCAGGACTGCAGCCCAATATTACCTGGACGAATTCAACCCGATGTTCGACCCCACGCTCCTGGACCCCGACGGGGGGACAGCCACTCCCATTCCCACGCTGACCCTAAATACCAGCAACATGGAATACTACTTTTTACCTGAGGATGATATTACCCCGCGCGTCACGCAACTGATCACGGGTGCCACCGAAAGCATCTCTTACCTGGCTCCGGAATTTTTTGGACCGATCCTCGAGGCGGCGGTTGCAGAAGCCGGCCTTCATGTAAAAGTATCGGGCGTGGTGGATGATTCCATGACGCATGTCGGAGTCCCGGTGGAGGGAAGCGATGTGAGAGCGGACGGAAATAAACCCGGAGCGATGCACGAAAGCGTCATGATCATTGACCAGAGAATCGTCATCTTTGGGTCACAAAATTTCAGCAGCGAGACGAATGAAATTGTGCTGGGGAAAACCAGCTCTCCCAACGCTTCCAACGTGATCATCTTTTTTAACCCGGAAATCGCGGCAGCTTTTGACAGGGAATTCAGGGCGATCTATGCTCTAGCCCCGTCAAATTGGCCTTCCATCACCCCGGAGACGACGACCACGCCCGGTGAAACGACTCCGCCGCCGGCACCATGAGTAGTCAATCGGAGCAATCCAATACAATGAAAACAACCCGTCGCGGCCATCGGAATTTTGCAGGACTCATTCTTCTTTTCCTGATCACGGGTTGCTCCTCAGGGGGACAGCCACCCCTTCCCACCTGGACGACTGCACCAGAATTTACCACCCCATCTCTGGAATCAACGTGGCTGGAAGTCGATTTCAGCGACCCGGCAGCGCCCCTGGCGGCAAATTTCGAAGGCGGACCAGACGCCCGCCTGGCAGCAGCGATCGACAGCGCCCGGGTGTCGGTGGACGTGGCTGCCTACAGCCTCACCCTGTGGAGCATCCGGGATGCCCTGATCCATGCCCACCAACGCGGGGTGGAGGTGAGGCTGGTGATGGAAAGCGATAATATGGATTCACGGGAAGTCCAGGAGCTCCAGGATGCGGGTATCAAGGTCACCGGGGACCAACGCGAGGGTTTGATGCACAACAAATTCGTGGTGATTGACCATGACGAGGTATGGAGCGGGTCGATGAATTTCACCACCAGCGGGGCGTACAAGGATAATAATAACCTGGTGCAGATCCGGTCCAGCCAGGCTGCGGAAGATTACACCACCGAATTCAATGAAATGTTCATAGAAGACCTGTTCGGGCCGGATACCCGCGCCATAACCCCCCATCCAAGCATAACGGTCAATGGCACGCTCGTTGAAATCTATTTCTCCCCGGATGACGGGGTCGAGACAAAACTCCTGAGCCTCCTTCAAAGCGCACAGGAAAGCATTTATTTTATGGCGTATTCATTCACCTCCAACGAACTTGCAGATGCGATCCTGCAAAAAGCCCAAGAGGGAATATCCGTGGCAGGGGTGATGGATGAGGACCAGATCAATTCCAACCTGGGAACGGATTTCGACAGGTTTGCGCAGGCCGGGGTGGATGTGAGACGGGACGGCAACGCCGGGCAGATGCACCATAAGGTGATCATCATCGACCATTCCATCGTGGTCACCGGCTCATACAACTTCAGCTCGAGCGCCGAAGAGCGCAATGACGAGAACGTGGTCATTATTCATGACCTGAATATTTCCGCGCAATTTTATGGGGAGTTTCAAAGAGCATATAACCAGGCTCAACACTGAAATGATCCCGCCCACATGAGAAGATATCTGTTTATGAATAAACCATGGTTGCCATTTTTCACCAGTTAGAGTAAAGTAAGCAACATATCCCGGAGGTTCCCAATGAGCGAACAATTCTACCTAGGCCGCCTGTACGATTCTGCAAAGGGGAAAGTAACCGAGCAACCGCTGCAATATGATCCCGCCGACCTGACCACGCACGGAGTGGTGACGGGCATGACCGGTTCAGGCAAAACAGGCCTGTGCATTGGCTTGTTGGAAGAGGCTGCCCTGCAGGGAATACCCGCCATCCTGATCGATCCAAAAGGCGACCTGACCAACCTGCTGCTGCATTTCCCGAACCTGGCTCCCCAGGATTTTCAACCCTGGCTGGACCCCGAGATGGCCAGGCGCGCGGGAAAAACGGTGGAACAGGCCTCTGCGGATGCCGCCCTGGCCTGGCGCAACGGGCTGGCGGAGTGGGGTATCAGCCACGAGCGGATGGTAGCGCTCTCGAATGCGGCGAGCTTTGCCATCTACACTCCCGGGTCGGACGCGGGCATCCCGGTGAGCGTATTATCGTCCCTGGCTGCCCCCGGACTGGACTGGGCGACCAACCGCGAGATATTGACCGAGCGGATCTCAAGCACGGTGACCGCCATCCTCGGGTTGGTGGGTTTCGGCGAAATCGACCCGATCCGTTCACGGGAGCACATCCTGCTTTCAAATATTTTCCAATCGGCATGGAGTCAGAATAAATCCCTGGACCTGAACGAAGTCATCCTGCAAATTCAAACTCCGCCCTTTGACAAACTGGGGGCATTCCCAGTGGATACCTTCTTCCCTGCAAATGACCGCATGGACCTGGCCCTGCAGATCAACAACATCCTGGCAGCTCCGACGTTCGAACTCTGGCGGGTGGGGCAACCCCTGGACGTGGGTGCCCTTCTTTTCTCGGCGGATGGGAAGCCGCGGCACAGCGTTTTTTACCTGGCACACCTGCCGGATGCCGAGCGCATGTTCTTTGTGACCCTGCTCTTTTCAGCAGTGGAAACCTGGATGCGGACCCAAAGCGGGTCAACCAGCCTGCGTGCGCTGTTGTATATGGATGAAATTTACGGATACCTGCCCCCGGTAGCCAACCCGTCCTCCAAACAACCGCTGCTGCGCATGCTCAAACAAGCGCGCGCGTTCGGCCTGGGACTACTGCTCGCCACGCAAAACCCGGTGGATGTGGACTATAAAGGCCTGTCCAATGCTGGTACCTGGTTTATCGGAAAACTTCAGACCGACCAGGATAAACAACGGCTGCTGGACGGGCTGGAATCTGCTGCACAAGGCGCGATAGACCGCGGCACCATGGACAGGCTCATCTCCGGGCTGGGCAAGCGGGTATTCATCATGCAAAATGTTCATGAAAAGACCCCCCTGGTATTCCAGACACGCTGGACGATGAATTTCCTGGCAGGACCCCTGACCCGTTCCCAGATCCCGGCGCTGAATGCCCTGGTGGGTGCCACCCAACAGTCTTCCACCGCAACCAGTACGCAGCAAGCAACTCTTCAACCAGGGACTCCCCCAATCGGCTTTGAACCCATCCCCGCAGTTACCACCATACCGGGGGGAGCAGCCGCGAGCACCGTCCGCACCCAAACTTTGGGCGGGGGGATTTCCTCCTCTGCTGGTCGTCAAACCTCCACCACACGACCTTCGATACCGAGCGGAATTGCAGAAGTGTTCCTCCCGCAAAATGTGTCCTTTGCCAAGGCCGCCGCAGCCATGGGAGCGAGCCTCCCAGCAGGCACGGTGCCGGCAGGCTTGATCTACAGCCCGGCATTGATCGCCTCAGCCCAGGTGCGTTTCCTGGACCGGAAATATAACCTGGATGCCGAGGAGGTCAAATCAGCCCTGGTTGGCGCAGTGGAAAAACGGGGGGTGGTGCGCTGGGATGATTTTAGGGCCAGCGTACCGGATGCGGCTGCCATGGACCCGGCTCCCGACACGCAGGCGCGCTTCGCCAGCCTGGATGCGCCGCTTTCAGATGGGAAGATCCTGGCAGCGCTGCAACGTGATTTCAGTGACTGGGTGTACCGCTCCAGCAAGATCGTCGTGCGTTCCAATGCGGCGCTTGGTCTGTTTGCCACCCCGGATGTCTCACAGGCAGATTTCATGAAAACCTGCGCAGAAGCTGCCCGAACAGCAAGGGAAGCTGCCATGCAAAAAGCCACGGCAACACTTGACCGGCAAATTGCATCCCTGAATGAGAAACTGAACAGGGAACAGCGCGAATTGGAGCAGGATAAATCTGAACTGGAACAGCGCAAACGCGAAGAACTGGTTTCCGGGGCGGAGACCGTTTTCAGCCTGCTGGGCGGAAAGCGCAGCCGCAGCATTTCCGCGGCGATGAGCAAACACCGCATGACCGCACAATCCAAAGACGATGTTACCGAGTCGGTGGATGCGATCGCGGAATACACCAAGCAATTGGCACAGCTTGCGCAGACCCGTCAGCAAGTCCTGGAGGAAGCCGGATCAAAATGGGGGGATGTAGTGAACCAAATAACAGAGATCCCGGTGCTGCCGAAGAAAACCGATATTTACGTTACCCTGTTTGGAGTAGCCTGGGTGCCATACTACCAGGTGAAAACGGGTGATCAGACGGTGGAAATCCCGGCATACCAATAGTTGTGGATTTAGCGATACTGCCCGCTCCCTTCGAGTGTAAAAATGACCTGGCTCTTTTTAGCAGTACTTCTCTGGGGACTGGTCCATTCGCTGCTGGCTTCGCAACCAGTCAAGAAGCAGATGCGCAAGGTCCTGGGCGAGCGATTGCAGCGTTTTTACCGGCTGGCATACAACATTTTTTCCGGAGTAAGCTTCCTGCCGGTGCTGGCGCTCCTGTTCCTGGTGCCTGACCGCACGTTATACCTGGTCCCGCTGCCATGGTCGGTATTCATGATCCTTGGGGAATTCCTGGCGGTGGCAATGCTATTAATTGCCTTCCGCGAGACGGATGTTTGGGATTTCATCGGGTTGCGCCAGCTCGGGGAGACTGATAAGCCGTCCAGGCTAACCACCTCGGGGCTGTATCGATACGTCAGACACCCGCTTTACGCTGCCGGGCTTGCCTTCATCTGGTTATTGCCTCTCATGACAACCAACATCCTGGCCGTGAACATTGCCTTGACGGTTTACGTGATTATCGGTGCCGTTTTCGAAGAACGGAAATTGCGGAGCATTTTCGGGCAGGAATACCGTGATTACGCGGCAGTTACACCCATGTTCATCCCATTCCTGAAAGGGAACAAAGCACGCCAAAAACCGTCTTGAATTTCAGGTCTCTTTCACCCGGTGTATAATCCATTCCAATGACTTTCGTAACCATACCCCGCCCCCGGCGTTCCCCCGTACCCTATCAAATCCTGACTGTCCTCCTGGGCGGTCCGCTTCTATTTATCCTGATGCTTGGGTTGCTCAGCGGAAGTTACCAGTTTGTTTTTGCCGGCCGGATATTTCCCGGTATCAGCATGGCAGGGGTGGACCTGACGAGTTTGACACCGGTGGAGGCCAGCTCCGCGCTGCAACAACATTTAACTTATCCAACCAGCGGGAGGGTGGTTTTTCGCCATGGCGACCAGGTGTGGGTGGCGACCCCGGCTGAACTTGGAATGGTTTTCGATCCCGGGACGAGCATCCAGCGGGCATACGAGGTTGGACGGAAAAACGGCTTTATTAACGACCTGGCTGGCCAGCTAAACGCATGGCAAGGTGGGATTACTCTTAAACCGATCATCTCTTTTAATGAACAGGTGGCATACGAATACCTTCAGAATATCGCCACCCAGATCGACCAGCCGGTGATCGAGACAGACCTGCATCTGAACGGGATTGATGTGATTTATACCCAGGGCCAGGTGGGACGATTGCTCAATGTGGATGACACGCTGGCTGCGCTTAGGACACAACTCTCATCATTCCGTGACGGGGAAGTGCAACTGATTGTGGAAGAGCAGTCCCCAATGGTACTGGAAGCTTCGACCCAGGCAGCAACCCTTCGACAGATCGTAAGCAGCCCGCTGACGCTTAGCATCAACAACGCCCAGCCCGGCGATCCGGGTCCATGGTCCATCGATCCTGCCACCCTGGGGGGGATGTTGGGACTGGTGCCGGTCAAGTCTGATGCGGGCTGGACATACCAGGTGGCTGTGGATGCACACGGGCTGGACCAGGTGCTGGAAGAGATCGCCCCACTGCTGAACCAGGAACCGGTGAACGCCCGCTTTACCTTTGACGATAACCCAGGCACCAATACGCGCCAGTTACTGCTGGAGACACCTGCAAAAATTGGCCGAAAACTGAACATTGCCGCTACGATAGAAGCTGTCCAAACGGGATTATTGGCAGGGGAACATACCATTCCGCTTGCAGTAGATACCGCTCCACCGGAAGTGGGCGATAACGCCACTGCGGAATCGCTGGGGATCACGGGATTGGTTTGGGAAGAAACCAGCTATTTCCGCGGTTCCCCACAAGCGCGGCTACAAAATATCGAAACAGCTGCAGCACGCTTCCACGGTCTGCTGATCCCACCCTATTCCACCTTTTCGATGGCAGCCGCATTGGGCGACGTGAGCCTCGAGAATGGTTATGCAGAAGGCCTGATCATCTACAATGGATTATCCATCACGGGTGTCGGGGGGGGAGTGTGCCAGGTGAGCACCACCCTTTTCCGGACAGCCTACTACGGCGGATATCCCATCGTGGAAAGGCATGAACATGCCTACCGGGTACTATTATTATGAGCAGACTGCCCATGGGACAGACCCCGCGGTTGGCAGGACTGGACGCCACGGTGTATGTGCCGCTGGTGGACCTGAAGTTCACCAACGACCGGCCAAGCTGGCTGTTGATGGAGACTTATTATAATGGTGCCGCCAACTCGCTGACCTGGAAATTCTATTCGGGGGATGACGGACGTACGGTGGATGTGCAGAACCTCGGATTGCGGAATGTTACCCCTGCCCCGGAACCGGTCTTCGAGGAAAACCCTGCCCTTCAGCCGGGTGAGATCAGCCAGGCGGACTGGTGGAGTAAGGATGGCGCGGATATCACCGTGATGCGCACCATTTATCGCGACGGGAAACAACTTTATGCACCCGACTCGACCCAGACCCATTACGTACCGCATGGAATGGTCTGTCAATTTGGACCGGGGACTGAGAATCCACAAGCGATAGCCGACCAAGCCGGTATTTGCCAGCCCTAAGGGTGGTAAAATAGCCGATTGTTGTGCCCGGAGGAGGAGAATCTCATGATCAACAAAGAATTGCTCGATATCCTGCGCTGCCCCAACTGCGTGCGTGAAAAAGATGGAATGCTTAAATTATATGAAGATTGCTGGCTGATCTGCCAGGACTGCGGGCGCAAGTACCCGATCGTGGAAGAAATCCCGGTGATGCTCATCGAAGAAGGAGATAAATGGGTCAAGGTGGCAGAGAAAGATTTGCCCGTGCCGCCACCCAGGAAGTGAAATGCCTGAAAATAAAATTGAAGTCTTGAATAATATCCGGGCAATCAAACGCCCGACGACCGGTCAGTTCATCTGGATGGGGGTGGGACTGGTGATGGCGGTGGTCTTGTTCATATTTCTTAGAGGTTTTGTAGCGTGCTGGAGATTGACAGCTTTACCAGGAATGGCACCGTCGGCATGTTCGCAGCAAACAACCCCCCCGGTAGCAACGAACCCGGATGGGACACCGGTGGCCGGCGCAACCGCCGGACCCGGTATTCCGACCATCAGCGCTCCACAGGTGCCTCTTCCTCCGCCATGGGACGGGGCAAGCCGGGTGACCATCCTGGTGATGGGGCTGGATTTTGGCGATTGGTCGGCTGACCGCACCGGGCCATCCCGTTCAGATACCATGATCCTGCTGACCATCGACCCGGTGACCAAGACGGCGGGCATGCTGTCGGTGCCGCGCGATATGTGGGTCAACATTCCCGGGTTTGGCTACAGCAAAATGAATAACGCATATTTTTTCGGGGAGGCCTATAAACTCCCTGGCGGCGGCCCGGAGCTGGCAAGGAAAACGGTGGAAAATTTCCTGGGAATCAGCATCCAGTATTATGCACAGGTGGAGTTCACGACATTTGAGAAAATGGTCGATACCATCGGCGGGGTGTGCCTGACCATCCCGGAAGAAATTATCGTTGGGCGAACCTATGAACATGCCGTTACGCTGCAACCAGGTCCGCAATGTCTGGATGGAAAATCTACCCTTGGCTATGCGCGCAACCGGTATACTTCCGGTGACGACGTTGACCGCAGCGGACGACAACAGCAGGTCATTTTAGCCATACGGGACAAGGTTATCGACCCGAAGAATTTCCCCACCCTGATCGCGCAAAGCAGCACCCTGTACGCCCAGCTTTCGGCAGGCATCAACACCAACCTGACCCTGGATGATGCCGTCAGGCTGGCTTTGCTGGCAAAAGACATCCCACTGGACAGCATCCAAAAAGGGGTGATCGATTACACCATGATGCAGCCGGGTAAAACCAGCATGAATGGCACCCCGGCGGATATCCTGCGCCCTTACCCGGATAAGATCCGGGAACTGGTGGATAAAATATTCGGCGGTGGGACGATGCAACCCATGGCAAAGGGCAGCGTGGATGAGAACATGAAGGCGGAAGCCGCGAAGGTGGTGGTTATCAACGGCACGGGGGTGACCGGTATGGCAGCGAAAACGTCGGACTACCTGAAAACCCAGGGGATGAACGTCACCGGTTTCGGGAATACCAGCGACTATCCCGACCAATACTATTCCCCATTCCCCGACCGGACGATCATTATTGTGCACGCCGGGAAACCATATGCCATGCAGTATTTAATGGCATTGATGAAATTTAACAGCGCCAGTCAAATCAGGGTGGATTTCAAGCCGGATGCCCCGGAGGATATCATCGTGGCGCTGGGTTCAGACTGGAATTATAATAACCCGATGCCCTGAGCAGGTCAGCTCCAAGAAATGAATTCCACCAGTATATATACACAATGATGGAAGCGGTCACAGCCTAAATTTTTAATCAACCCAGGCGGTATTATGCAACCAGGATTGCCAGCTTGAACAATCCCCGCGCTGCGCAAAGAAAACGATTTTCGACTTTCCTTTGCCCAGCGCGGTTTCACTAATGTATCCGGAATTGTGGCGGAAAAAATGTCCCTGGAAAAACCAGTCAACCAAGTGGGGGGTGGGATGCGCCCGAAAGGGAGGAATCTCAAGAAGACCATGCATTGGGCGGCATGGTTCGCGATCCTTACGTCCATTTTTGCTCTTACCTATAATCAATCCCCGTTATATACCTCGAACCAGAACCAGTATTTCCTTCACGGGTACGCCCAGGCAGGGTATGGATTCCTGGGAGAAGACTGGCTGGCGAATACAGCCGACCCGACCCCGGTATTCAGCTTCCTGGTTGCGGCAACCTTGCGCCTATTCCATACCGAAAACCTGTTCTTTGTTTATTACGCCCTGCTGATGGGCGTATACTTTTTCAGCCTGTTTGGAATCATCGAGGAAATTTTTCACGTTCGATCCAGCAGGCTGACAACCGGACTATTCATTACAGCGATCATCGTGCTGCACTCCACAGTTTTCAGGTACCTGCTGCAGCGGTTGTTTGGGGGGGATTGGACTTACCTGTTCGAAGGGGGGGTGGCAGGACAACGCCTGCTTGGACCGGTCTTCCAGCCAAGCTCGTTTGGCGTGTTCCTGCTGTTATCCATTTATTTGTATCTAACCGGTAAAAAGGGGCTGGCAGTGCTGAGTGCCGCCCTGGCTGCGACGTTTCACCCCACTTATTTGTTGAGTGCTGCCGCGCTGACCCTTGCATACTTGATCGACACATACCGGGTCCAGAAAAAAACCGGGCCGGTCGTCAAGCTGGGAACCCTGGCATTGGTCGCGGTCGCGCCGATATTGATTTATACCTATTCCCGGTTCTGGGGCGGGGACTCCGTGTTGGACGCGACGGCGCGCGACATCCTGGTCAACATCCGCATCCCACCCCACGCGGTCTTCGCGGACTGGTTCAATGCGACGGTATTGGTCAAGCTCGCGTTCGTGACAGCAGGCCTGGTCCTGACGACCCGCAAGCCATTATTCCGACTGCTGCTCGTTCCGCTGTGTGTGAGCATCGGGCTGACCATCGTGCAAGTGATAACCAGGAATGATGCACTGGCGCTCATTTTTCCCTGGCGCATCTCCACCTGGCTGGTGCCCATATCGGTGGGGCTGATCACCGCCAGGGTTATCACCATTGTCAGCTCGAGGATCCCGGCAGCGCGAGAGAAACTATTAATGAACGCCGGGTTGGTTTTAATTGGACTGGCATTGGCAGGGGGATTGATGCGGATTTACCTGGTAAACCGTAATTGGGCCGGTTTAAGTTACAGACCGGTGGAAGCTTACGTGAAGCTGCACCGCCAGCAAGGGCAGCAAGTGCTGACCCCTGCCGATCTGTATGATTTCAGGCTGGAAACAGGCGTGCCGGTGTATGTGGATTTTCTTTCCATCCCATACAAGAGTTCCGAGGTGGTGGAATGGGACCGCCGCTACAGCCTGGAAAGTTATTTTTACCAGCGAACAGCCTGCGACAGGCTGTCAGAATTCTCAAAAGAGGGGGTGACCCAGGTGGTGTTGCCGGCAGGCTTCCCGGAAGGCTGCCCCCAATTGGTTGAGGTCTATGGGGACGCCGCCTACAAGCTTTATAACCTGGTCCCTTAATTTTATTCTGTAACTTTTCACCCCGAAACCATAATAAAAATCACCCCGGACAATTGTCCGGGGTGAGCGATCGTATTCGAGCATTTTCCTATTTCGATTGCAGGTATTCCCCAATGGCGCTGGCAGCCTTGCGCCCACCGACCATGGCGGTCACCACCAGGTCAGCACCGGTCACGCCGTCGCCTGCGGCGAAAACGCCCGGGCGGGTGGTGGCACCAGTCTCTTTATCGGTGACCGTGATGAGACCATAGTCGTGGACCTCGAGCCCGGGAGTGGTCTTCCCGATGACAGGGTCAGGCCAGTAGCCGAGGGCTTTAATGGCGGTATCCACTGCGATGGAGAAATTGGAGCCTTCCACGGGGACTGGTTTGCGGCGTCCCTTGGCATCGGGTTCGCCAAGTCTCATTTCGATGCACTCAACGGCGGTCAGGCGGCCGTCCTCTCCGGCGATGAACTTGACCGGCTGGGTGAGGAAACGATACTTTGCGCCTTCTTCCTTCGCCATCTTGCGGTCCTTGCGCCCACCCGGCATTTCCTTCTCGGTTCGGCGGTAAAGGCAGGTAACCTCTTCCGCCCCCATGCGCAGCGCGGAACGCAGGCAGTCAGAGGCTGTATCACCTCCACCGATGACCACCACGCGCTTGCCCAACACGGGGCGCTCGCGCTTACTCTCGGGGAGAAGGTTCAACTCGGTGTTGGCGCGCATCAGGAAATCGGTCCCCTCGTAAACACCAGGCAGATCCTCACCGGGTGTTTCCATGCGGGCATCGATGCCAGTGCCGACACCAACGAAAACGGCTTCATAACCATCGTTAAACAAATCGTCAATGGTCTTGTCTTTGCCGATGAAGGTGTTGCCGACGAATTTTGCGCCGGCTTTTTCGAAATCGCCCCAGCGGCAAAAAAAGACTTCCTTGGCCAGTTTAAAATTCGGGATGCCATAGACCAGCAGCCCACCGGGAGCCGGCTTGGAGTCAAATATGGTTACGGAGTGACCCTGTTCGAGCAGTTTTTCGGTGCAACCAAGCCCTGCGGGACCTGCCCCGACGATGGCAACCTTCTTTCCGGTCGGTTTGCCAACCGGGATGGCCACACCGGCAGTCTTGCGCTCGTAACAGGTGACAAAGGTTTCCAGGGAACCGCACAGTACAGGTTCATGGGTCTTATTTAGCACACAGGAGCCCTGGCACAGTTGTTCATGCGGGCAAACGCGTGAGCACAGCTCGGGCAAAGTGGAGGTCTGGCGGTAAAGTTGAGCAGCTTCCACATATCGCCCCTGTTCGATCAGCCAAATTGCGGAGGGAATGTCGTTATGGCACGGGCACGCCAGCATGCAGGGAGCGGGATCCGGGCAATGTATGCAGCGTGAAGCTTCGAGCATGGCACGATCGGAATCAAGCGGGATAACCACATCACCAAAATCGCAAACGCGTTCCGTGGGCGGCCGGAGCGACAAGTCCTGATAGGGCATGTAGACACGGGCCTTACGGTCAATTTCCAGAAATTCACTTGGGATCGTTTGCATTTGGAACTCTCCTGCTGAAACAGACAAACTCAACCTATTTAGATATGTATCATACTCAATCTTGAGCCGGGGATACAGGCTTATATGTCACGAATGGCGGTGACGATAATCACAATGTAATGTGATGTAAAAATGCCTTTTTTATGCATTGACACCATGCTACCAGCTTTGACGTTTGCAAGGTAAAATCGAACAGGTAACTTAAGTACGGGATTTCACATGTACCGGTGAGAATGCAACGAATTCAATCCTATCCTGATCCTGGTCACACTGGACAGGACAGCAAGTTTCGGAGGAATGGAATGGCAGGCAATAATCATGAAACATTTGGGGAAGGTGGAAAGAAGAAGGGGATGAGCCGTAGTGCAAAGATCTGGTTGACCATTGCAGTTGTCTTAATAGTGGGAGCAGCCGCGGTTTTCTTCCTCCGGGCGCGGGCGCAGGCAAATGCTGCCGGGTCATACCAGACGACCACCATAGAAAACGGCACCTTGAACGCCACGATCGGCGCGACCGGTAATGTGCGCGCCAACCAGACAGCCATCATCACCTGGCAAACAAGCGGGACGGTCGACGGCGTGGATGTCGGCGTGGGCGACCGGGTTAAAGCAGGAGATGTCCTGGCATCGCTGTCCAGCACCAGTCTCTCTCAAAATATCGTCCTGGCCCAGGCAGACCTGGTGACGGCTCAGCGAAACCTGGACAGCGTCATGCAGTCCAGCACCCAGCGTGCCCAGGCGCAGCTCAATTTGGTCAATGCTCAAAAAAGCGTCACCAGTGCCAACGCCACGCTGACCAGCATGCTGGCAACCAACCATGGGGGGACCTCAGCGGATATCGAAAATGCCCGGGCACAATTGATCCTGGCGCAGAGGACATACGATAACGCCAAGGCGGCATACGATGCCTTGCAGAACGTGGCGGATACCGATACGCGCAAAGCCCAGGCGTATACAAATTTATTCAATGCGCAAAAAGCCCTCACCAACGCCCAGAACAACCTGGACTACTTCCTGCTGGTCCCCAGCGGAAGCGATGTTGAAGTGGCGCGCGCAAAATTAGCGTTGGCACAGGCGCAATTGGGGGATGCCCAAAGCGAGTGGGACCGGTTAAAAAATGGGCCGGACCCGAACGATGTGGCGGCAGCACAGGCACGCGTGGATGCGGCCCAGGCAACGATCAATTTTGCCAGGTTGGCGGCTCCATTTGCCGGCACCGTTACGGAAGCAACTCCGATGATCGGCGACCAGGTTTCCCCTGGGGATACCGGTTTCCGCGTGGACGACCTGTCGCGCCTGCTGGTGGACGTGCAAGTCTCGGAAGTGGACATCAATAGCGTGGCAATTGACCAGCCAGCCCTGGTGACGTTTGATGCCGTTCTTGGAAAAAATTATCACGGCAAGGTGGTTGATGTCAGCCGGGTTGGAACCTCGGTACAAAGCGTGGTTAATTTTAGTGTTACGGTCGAGCTTACCGATCCGGATGCTGACGTCAAGCCAGGTATGACAGCATCGGTAACGATCACCATCCAATCTCTAACCAACGTGCTCCTGGTCCCGAACCGGGCTGTTCACCTGGTCAATGGTCAACGGGTGGTGTACTTGCTGCGCACCGGAAAACTTTCAGAGGTGCAGGTTACACTGGGCGCTTCGGACGACACGATGAGCGTGGTCACTACAGGTGAACTGTCTGCTGGTGATGTGCTGGTTTTGAATCCCCCCACGAACTTCACACCCGGTGGCGGCGGTGGTGGGGGCAGAGGCATCTTCGGTGGAGGATAAGATGGAACAGGACTGCGTCATTTGCGCAGACAACTTGATGAAGATTTATCAAATGGGCCAGGTGGAGGTGCGCGCCCTGGCGGGGGTGTCGTTAACCATCAAGCGCGGGGAAGTTGTGGCAATCATGGGCCCTTCCGGCTCCGGCAAATCCACGTTGATGAACATCCTGGGATGCCTGGACCTGCCCAGTTCCGGGAAATATATCCTGGACGGCGAGGCGGTGGAAACCCTCAACGATGACCAATTGGCAGATATTCGCAACCGCAAGGTTGGGTTCATTTTTCAATCATTCAACCTGCTGTCGCGTACCACTGCGCTTGCGAATGTGGAACTACCGCTGCGCTATGCCGGGAAAATGTCCAACCGGAAAGAGCGGGCGCGCGCCGCGCTTGACTCCGTGGGGCTGGGCGACCGCATGACCCACCGACCAACGGAACTTTCCGGCGGTCAGCAGCAGCGGGTGGCGATCGCGCGGGCGCTGGTTAATAACCCTGCCATCATCATGGCGGACGAACCGACCGGGAACCTGGATTCCAAGGTTGGCAGGGAGATCCTGGAACTGTTACTCCATCTCAACCGTGACAAGGGCACCACGTTGATCATCGTGACACACGACCAGGGGATCGCCGCGCAAGCACAACGCACGATTCACCTGCGTGATGGGCTGGTGGAGGAGAAACAATGAACTTTGGACAGTCCATCCTCGAAGCACTGGAGACCATGAATGGAAATAAACTCCGTTCAGGGCTGACCATCCTGGGTATTGTCATCGGCGTTGGCGCAGTGATCGCCATGCTGGCAGTGGGGCAGGGGGCGCAGGACACGATCACTGGCGCGATCAGCGGGATCGGCACCAACCTGTTATTTGTATTTTCTGGGAATGACATTGTGGACGTGCGCAACCCGAAACCCTTGACCTTAAGTGATGCCCAGGCGATCGCGGACCCATTCGCCGCACCGAATGTGCTGGCGGTAGCCCCTGTGGTACAGGGCAGAGTTGATGTGACTGCCAGCGGGCAGACCATGAGCGTCAACGTGACCGGAACCACACCGCAATATTTCGTCATGCAAAATTACTCCCTGATCGAGGGCGATTTCCTCAGCCAGGACAACCTGCAGGGGAATGCATCCGCAGTGGTGATCGGACCGGGTGTGGCGGATAAATTATTCAACCGCCGGAATGGGGTGGTGGGCGAGACGATCCGAATCAACGGGCAGCCATTCCGGATCGTCGGTCTCCTGCAATCCAAGGGCGGTGGGACATTTGGCAGCCAGGACAACCAGGTGATCGTCCCGTTCACCACGGCGCAGACGCGCCTGATCCACCGCTCGGTGTTGAACAAGGTGGACCAACTCTATGTGCAGGCGACCAATGCCAAATCGGTCCCGCTGGCAACGGATGAGATCAAACAGATCCTGCGCCAGCGCCACCGCACGCCTGTAGGGGTGGATGATTTCACGGTATTCTCCCAGGCGGACTTCCTTTCGATCGCGACAACCGTGACCGGGGTGTTTACCATCTTCCTCGGCGGGATCGCCGGAATATCCCTGCTGGTAGGGGGGATCGGGATCATGAACATCATGCTCGTGTCGGTGACGGAGCGGACGCGGGAGATCGGACTGCGCAAGGCACTGGGGGCACGCAAACGGGATATCCTGGTCCAATTCCTGATCGAAAGCTCCATGCTCAGCCTGATCGGCGGTGTGATCGGGATTTTGCTGGGGTGGTTCCTGGGGTTCATCGTTGGGCGGATCGCGGCAGCCTCGGGGAACCCTTTCAACCCAGCCATCAGCCTGGATGCGATCCTGCTGGCAACGTTATTCTCCGCGGCGGTGGGATTGTTCTTTGGAATCTATCCAGCCAACCGGGCTGCCAGCCTGGAGCCGGTGGAAGCGCTGCGTTACGAATAGCCGCTCCCGACCAGATGGAAGTAAAATTATTTCCGGCATTCCAAGAATGCCGGAAATTTATTTTCGGAGGTTTCCATGCCCATTCGTATCCTGGAAATTGGTCCCGAACGACTTGGAGAATACGCAACCATTCCCATCAAGCTGGAAGTGAAGTCCGTCCTGCAAGTGGACCTCGTAGATGAAGGGCTGGGCGGAATCCTTCTACATGAAGAACCAATTGAAAAGCCCTACCTCAAGGACTACGATTCGTTTGGAGATGTCCCCACGGACTGGCCCAGGCATTTCGACGTGAGCAACTGGGGCTTTTTCCTGGCCATGGATCGGGATCGATTTGCCGGTGGGGCAGCGGTGGCCTTTGAACCACGCGGGGTGGATATGCTGGAAGGACGAGGTGACCTGGCAGTGCTGTGGGACCTGCGCGTTCCACCCCCATACAGGGGAGCAGGGATTCCGCTGTTCCGGTACGCAGCTGAATGGTCTAAAAAGCGCGGCTGCCGGCAATTGAAGGTGGAGACACAGAATATCAATGTCCCAGCCTGCCGTTTCTACCAACGCATGGGCTGCAGACTGGGGGAGATCCGCCGGTTTGGTTACGCGGCGGTCCCAGCGGTGGCAAGCGAGGTGATGTTGTGCTGGTATCTGGAACTCTAAAGGTCATATATAAAAAAGGGAGGAATTTTAGAGTCGGGCACCATATTGTGGGTGGAGCGAGGGCAAAAAAGGAAATAATAATCGATAGGTGGTCGGACCCGTTACATTTTCTCTACCCAGGGCGCAATTCATAAAATACGCCCGGAGTATAATTAAAAAGTTGCACAAACTCATTTCAAACAATAATGCCGTTAAAACAAGGAGAATTTCATGGAAGAAAAGATCAAGCAGCTGAGAGAAAACCTGGCAGAGATCATGGACCTGACCTATGTAATGGCTCTCCTGGCGTGGGACCAGCAGACCTACATGCCGCCTGGCGGAGCGGAGGCACGCGGGAACCAAATGGCATTATTGGGACGCCTGGCTCACGAACGTTCCACCACACCGGAACTGGGGAAACTGCTGGAAGATCTCAAGCCCTACGCCGCCAGCCTGGACCCGGATGCGGACGACGCACGCCTGGTCAAAGTGTCAACCCGGGCATATGAAAAAAGCGTGCGGGTACCCAGCAAATACGTGGTGGAATTTGCACAAGCCATCACCCTGGGACAACAGGCCTGGGTGGAAGCCCGCTCCAAATCAGAATTTTCCATATTCCTTCCGCACCTCGAAAAGATCATTGCTTTGCGGCAGGAATACGCTTCCTTCTTCCCAAATTTCGAGCATCCATACGATGCCCTTCTGGACGACTATGAACCGAATATGAAGACCGCGGATGTGAAAGCCATATTCGACGGTCTGCGCCCCAAGCAGGTTGAACTCATCAAGGCCATCAGCGGCAAACCGCAGGTTGACGATTCCTTCCTGCACCAGCCGTTTGACGAGAAAAAGCAATTGGACTTTGGCGTGGAAGTGATCACCAAGTTCGGGTACGACTGGAACTGCGGCAGGCAGGACAAGGCTCCGCATCCCTTTACCACCACATTCAGCATCAAGGACGTGCGCATCACCACACGGGTGACTCCTGACTTCCTCAACCCAATGCTCTTTGGCACCATGCATGAGTGCGGTCACGCCCTGTACGGGCAGGGCGTTGCCCCAGAACTGGAACGGACCGGGCTGGAAGGCGGTGCCTCCCTGGCTGTACACGAAAGCCAGAGCCGCATGTGGGAAAACCTGGTCGGGCGTTCGCTCCCATTCTGGGAGCACTTCTACCCGCGCTTGAAGGAAGTCTTCCCGCAACTGGCGGGAGTGCCCCTGGAAAAATTCTATAAGGGCATCAACAAGGTCCAGCCTTCAATGATCAGGGTCGAAGCCGACGAAGCCACCTACAACATGCACATCATGCTGCGACTCGAAATGGAAATCGCCATGCTGGAAGGCAAAGTGGCGGTAAAGGACCTGCCCGACCTGTGGAATGCCAAGATGAAAGAATATCTTGGCGTGACCCCGCCCAACGATGCAAAAGGCATCCTGCAGGATATTCATTGGTCGGGCGGCTCTATCGGTTATTTCTCCACTTATGCCCTCGGCAACCTGGTATCCGTCCAATTGTGGGAAAAGGTCAACCAGGACCACCCGGACCTGATGGAGCAAATCCGGGAAGGTAAATTTGAAACGCTGCTTGGCTGGCTGCGCGAGAAGGTGCACCGCCATGGAAGCAAGTTCGAGCCACAGGAACTGGTGCAGAAGGTGACCGGTTCGAAGATCGACCCGGCTCCCTACGTGCGATACCTCACCAAAAAATACAGCGAGATCTATCAGCTCTAGAACCGCAGGGACGCTCCGATCGGAGCGTCCCTTGATTAAGGTTATAATTTCAGCATGCTTCGCCGTGACCTCATGACCTGCGCCGTGGTGGTTTTGCTGTCCGCCTGCGGACAAGCGACAGACATCCCAACCCAGGTGCTGCCGACCGGGACCCAGGTCCCGACTGCCACGACCAGTCCCATGGCGCTGCCCACCGAAACGGCGACAATTCCCCCAACCGTTGAAAATTTCTCCACGCCCGAGAATACCCCCACCATTGAGATTTTCGTCACGGATTACCCGACGGGTTTCCCGACCCCCAGCCTGCCGCCGACGCCAACCGCCACCAGTCTCCCATTGCCGGCTCCCGACTCGGGAGCGATCCAGTTCTTTAATCCAGGTCCTCTTTCGAAAGTGGTCTCGCCGATGGTCGTTTACGGGTACGCCATCCCCGGATACAACGCCCTGGGACGGATATCGTTAATTGGGGAAGACGGGCGCCTGCTGGCCGCGAAGCTCATGCAGTTGAACACCGCCTTCAAGTGGGCATATTTTTACGGGACGCTGCCCTTTGATGTGGCGGGGGCAGGTGAACTTGGGCGTCTGACTATGACCACCCAGGACCAGTATGGACGGTTAACCGCGGTAAATTCAGTCCATCTCATTTTGCTTCCGGAAGGGCTGTCGATCGTCAATGCGCCGGGAAATGTCAAGGAGCGCTGCATTATTGATCTTCCGGCTGCCGGGCGACGCGTATCGGGAGGGTCGATAACCATTGGCGGGGAGCTGCGCCCTTTCAATAATCTGCCGGTGGTGATCGAATTGATCGGCAGGGATGCCAAGGTGATTGCCAGCCAGGCTGTGAGTGTGGTGCCTGCCGAAGACGATAGCTTTGTCCACTTTCAGGTTGATCTGCCCTATGCCATTTCACGGGGGACATGGGCGCTCATGGTCGTCCGCCAGGATGATGACCGGATAGGGGGGTTGATGTACCTGTACAGCCGGGAAATTTTCCTCAATCCTTGACTTGCTTAAGTGGGGGTGATACAATAGCGGCTCGTTTGACCCTGCGCGGGGTAGAGCAGTGGCAGCTCGTCAGGCTCATAACCTGGAGGTCGCTGGTTCGAGTTCCAGCCCCCGCAACTAAAAAAAGACGCCCCATTGCCATGAGGGCGTCTTTTGATTCATGTGTATTATAAATAGGAAAAGAGGGGAGTTACTACAAAGATAAAGTAACAATTCTTGATGAGTATAAATTCGGAAAAGGGAAGTGGGAAAAAAACATCCGTTCTTGGAAACCTTTTTTCCTGGATTTGCTTGGCGGCCATATCAAGAAAAGGAGATTTCCACCCTTTTGACCGAATAATTGTCCGATCGGCAGACAGGTTGAGGGCATCTAGGGGGATACATACGGATGTATAATCGATACACAGTCCACTATTCAGGAATATTTCTACATAACCAAGGAATTGGATGGTTATGCAGAACCATTCCGCTTAAAATACACATGGCGCTGACCGCTTTGGCTGGGTGCGCCAATCGGTGCCACGGGGGTGCAGGTTGTTCCCATATGCTTGCTGTAACAGGCTCGCAGTGCTCACGGCTCAACCACTCGGAATAAGTGGTTCTTCACTCACGAACTTCGTTTTTCAGTTTCAGACAGCTCAAATGCAATCCAATGATACGGAACCCATCCTTAAGTAATAGTTCGGAATCGCCTGCAATCGCAAAGGAAAAAATGAATACAAACCAGGTTGTACTTCAAGTAATAGAAGTTGATGCCGAGACTTTCGGAGAAGCTGACGAAAAGGGTATTTCTCAAATATCCGTATATCTGTCAGGGGATATGGCGCTCTGTTTCCGGAGGCAGGCATGAGCTCGATCGGGAGGCAATTTAAAGAAATGGCTGTTTTATGGCGAAGCCCATTTTTGGTTATCCTGGCGCTTTCAATCACATTAAGTTCCTGTGCACCTCAGCCTGCGATCCCATCCACATTATCAGTCCCGTCGCCATCAAAAACACCGCAACCGACCTCTACACAGCCGGAGATCATCACCACGGAAGCGGCTCCCGCCGAGGCAACTTCCTCAATGTTCAAGGCTGGCTTTAGCTATCCCGACCTGCCCAATGATATGGCGATCAGCTTTCTGGATGTTGTCGATTTCCAAGCTACAGTCGATGAGAGGTCCGAGACTTCTCAAAGTCGTTCTACACATGCGTGATATCCCTCCAACCGCGCCACAACGACAAATAAAGAACTTCGTTGAATATATGCTTGACGTTAGCATTTTTCTTGATCCTTCAAGAGCCGGCCTGCCAGATACACCACCCGACTACGATTTCTCCCTGATGACATCTTCATTGGAAAATGCCACGGGTGATGGAATCCAGACCCCCAAACCGGGAGAACCAGTCATTGTGCCGATCGATCAGCTGTGGGATGCGAAAAATCTTTACAACAACTCGGGCGAGATCGTGGGGACACTGGAAGCGATCGCCGATCCAAACCTGGATACGCTTACATTGACCGGTAAGATACCTGGAATAACATCCGAAGCGGTGTACACATTTTCAACATTTAGTTATGACGGCACACTGGATAGACCAGACAACATTGTTCCATTGGAGCAGGCAAACGTTTCAACCCCGGCACCAGGAGCTACCGGGACACCGTCAGGGAGACCCTCCTCGGTTATATACGATCCCGATCGGCAGCTCATCCCAGCCGAAGCTGTCCGGGCTTATCCGGGGCCTGAGCATTATGCCGGGGATGTTCTTACGTTCGAAATCCAACTCAACGGCGACTTCAGCGAAACTTCGGATACTGTGACCATGACACTCGACGACGGACCTGCAACTTTGATAACCGCGGAATTGATGTATGGTTTTAAGGTGGTATTACCCCTCGCTCTCGATACTGCCGGGCTAAGTGGCAACCATAAACTCAGGTTTTCCACGCCCGGCGGTAGCATTAACGAGACTTACTCACTAAACGTGCTGCCAGCCGATCAGCGCCCTGCAAATGAGGAAAATGCCTCCTGGATGTCGTTGGAAATCGATTGCTGTGTGCTGCATTACCTGCAAGGAACCGCCGCCGCGAGAGATATTCGGTACATTGCCGATCACTTCCAGAAGGCAGCCACGGACTTCCATGCCATTACCGGAAAGAGAATTGATCCGAAGCTGCAAATTTACTTCATCGATCGGATGTGGGGCAACGGCGGGTTTGGTGGCACGGGAGAACTAGTGATCTCTTACTCAGATCGTTATTATGGTCCAACCGTTGGCGCGGCAGGGTTGGAGACGCTCGCGCGTCACGAATTCACCCACGCTGCCGGTATCGGCCTAGATAAGCCGGGAGATGGAGTGGAAATTAATGCAGAGGGACTGGCAGTCTACGTTGCCGGTGGCCACTACAAACCCGAGCCATTGGCCGAGAGGGGTGGCGCGCTTTATGATCTCGGTTATTATGTCCCCGTAGGACAAACCGTAAAACAGCACGAAGTCTCGTATTTGTATTCCGCCGCCATGCTGACCTACATAGCCGATTCGTATGGTACGGTAAAACTGTGGGACTTTCTCGCGACCGATGAAGATCCTCTGGATGGCATTCCCACACCACTTCCAACGGCCATCCAATTGGCATTTGGAATCTCGCTGCAGCAGTTTGATCACGATTTCCGAGCCTGGCTTGAAAAGCAAGATCCTGGAGAGCAATTGGACGATCTGCGGTTGACCATAGAACTGCAAGACCTCCGGCGGCAGTATCAGGATACATATGCCCCGCCGCCTTTCTTTATCTATCGGAAGGCCTCTGAAGCAGTAGCCCTGCCAGAATACGAACCGGTTTTGATCCGTGAGGCAAACGCAGTTCCAAACGTCACCGTCGAACTTATCATAGCGAATGCACAGAAGGCGATAGTCGCTGGTGATTATTCCACCGCGGAAATCCTCATTAATACTCTCAGTGACGTCGTGTCGACTGGTAGGTTCGAGGACCCAATCGCTTTAGACTACCTTCAGATCGTCCTGGTAATGAAAGCTGGCGGCTATGAAGTCGAGACACTGGATATCCAGGGGGACCGGGCAACTGCACAGGTAGAGAAGGGGTCGATCCTTCCCATCGAACGACTATTACAAAAGAGCAAAGGTGTTTGGCAGACCGTGCCCTAGCACAAAACAAGAGGGGTTTCTGGCACGATTAAAATTGGCATGGATGGTGGGATAGGGCAGCTTTTCAAGAATTATTCCGTCTGAAAGCCATCTCAGATACCAGGCAGCAGGCGCGCTGGTTCAATGCTTAAAGATAGCTGACGATCCTGCGATTCCTATCCGTGGAGAAGGCTCACGCACTATTCCGGAGTGGCAAGATCGTCAGAATTATTATGCAAAATATCGTTTTAGATTTCAGTTGCGTTTCCTGAATTCAGAATGAGGGATTGCCTTTGGTCGAGCTCATCTCGAATTTCTTTTTGCTTTTTGGCAGATACGTTATAGAAGAGCATCGGAATGATGGATAAGATAAAGAAACCTGCTGGCAGGAGGAACATCAATCCATTTAAACCGGTCTGCAATTCGGGGGTGGGCACCGCATTCTCAATGTAATTTACCAGAACCAGGCCCAGGCCAATAAGGAGTTTGGCAATCGTGGAACTAAGTTTTCCCAAAAATGTTTGGGCGGCAAAAATGACGCCTTCTCCGCGAAACCCCAGTTTCCATTCTGAATAGTCAATGCCGTCCATAAGCAGGGAAGTAGTGGTTACCATTCCTATACCGCTAAAAATGAAGCTAACGCCAAACAAGATCAAGGTAAGGGTCACGCTGCCTCTGCCGATAAAAAACGGCAATGCACAGAAAATGGAGCCAAATATGCATGTTATGAAAAAGACTTTTTTCTTTTCAAAGACACGGACGAGTTTCGGTGTGATCGACATGCCAATGACCATACCCACGATCAAGGTCGCTCCGATGGGGGTCATGTAATCTGCATTCCCCAGAACATACACGACGTAATACATTTCCACATTCTGGCGGAGATGGGCTACCATTCCGAAAATCAATAGTGTGAGCAGCAACAGTAAAAGTGGTTTATTCTTATAGATCGATTTAGCGTTTTGACGAAAAGGAACCTTTTCCTTGACTTCAACAATCCGTTCCTTTGAAAAAATTCCGGTTAGGACGATGGTAAGTCCTCCCAGGAGAGCAAAGATGATGGTGGCGTATAAGTACGCACTTGCAAGGCGCTCTCCACCGAAAGCGATGATGACCTGGATGCTGAAAACGGTAACCAGGGCAGTCCCGATAATGCTGCCGATTTTACCCAGTGTCACGAAAGAGGTTCTTTGACCGTCATTTTTGGATATGACCGAAGATAAGGCCCACAAAGGAATATCGACAAAGTCAAATATGGTTCCCCAAATAATGTAGAAGATACCCGCGATGACGGCTTCCGAAGCGGGGGTCAAGTTGAAGTTGGTAAAGCAGAGAATTGTTATCACAGCAACGGGCAGCGGCGCAAAGAGAAGATAAGGCCTGAATTTTCCCCATTTGCTTCTTGTCCGATCGATCAGCATGCCCATAAATAAGTCGTTGAGGGCATCCCAAAGGCTTGCTGCCACCAATATGGCGGTTGCTGTGGCTGTGGGGATATTGAGCAAATCCGTAAAGAAGAACATAATGTATAAGCCCATAAACCCCCAAATAATGTTCTGACCGGTAAGTCCTATTGTATAGAAGATATTCTCTCTCGCCGGAATCTTTTCATTCATCAGATATCTCTCCTTTATTGGGTTTAAGAAAATCAATTATTGTTTACAGCAGGTTTTATCTTTTCTTATTTTGTTTTATGTGATGTCAAGATAGATATTTCATAAACCTTTGCTGCTAGGCCCGCCTCGCAATCAAGCCGGATCGTGTGGTATGGGGCTGAAAAGGCCCGTTACCCATAAGACCACTTTAATTTTATGAGCGACCCATCATCAACGAATAAATCTATTAAATCGATTATTTTGAATTTGTCAACCAATAAGGTGATTGTATTAGCCAATTATTTGACAATGGTGGAAAATTCAATTAATGTTTGAAATGGAAATTTCACGGTTACTCAGTTACTGGTTTTATAACCGGAAGGATCAAATTTACAAGTTCAATCCTGGTTATCGGTAAAACGGTTTTCCCGCGTTTTGAGATGTAACATATCCTGAAATTTAACAGGAGGATATTTATTTCAGGATTTTAAAATTGGGAATAATTTATAAAAAAAAGGTCCTCCCGGGAGGACCTTTTTCGTCAACTTAGATCTGCAGCAGGATCAGCGGCAGCCCGGTGGTGCCGCCCAACCAAGCCGGCAGGATTCCTGCATCCTTTGCCACAAAATAGACTATGCCTAACACCGTCGGGAGGCAGCAACATAGCAGGACCAGGATGACCACGATGGCGATAATGAGATTGCGGCTGGGCTTCCTGCCAACGGGCGCGGGAGGCGCTGAATTCTCCGCGGGCGCACCGGGCACAGGCGAGGCGGGCTGGACGGAGGCGGACGCTGTCCCGCCATTTTCCGTGATCACAACCAGGTTCCCGGCTTCGTCGTGAAAGGAAATTACTCCTCCCGTTCCATGAGCCACGGACAACCAGGTTGTTGCCTGCGTGCTCCAGACGAGGATGTCTTTCAGGTCCGGCTGGGACTTTAACCTGCTGTGCAATTCTCCGATACGCATGGGGCCAAACAATTCCTGCCCCTGCCGGTACACACACCACCCGGTCACATCACCCGGTTGTGGCAGCTTTTTTAAACCACCCACATTTCCGATCGACAGCAGGATCGCTTCATTGATCCCACAGCCCGCTGTAGCCCATTCATCATGAAGATGGTCATACCACATCCACTGTCTGAGTCCCGGATGGAACATGGCTTTACGCTTACCCAGGTGTATGACCCATTCTTCAATAATTCCAAAAGCTTGCTGAGGACTGAGTGTGCCCGCCTGCACCTGCGCCGTGCGCTGTTGGTACTGAACTTCCAATTCTGCTTGTGATCGAATCGACATGGCTGGACTCCCTATTGAACGGTCTTTTCCCTGAACTCGAGGTCACCTAATCTACCTCTCCACTCTTTCCTGATTTCGACCATGGGACGCACAATTGGTGGATTTGTCGGCAAGTTGGAAGCATTGTGCCCATGGAAATCGACCCCCATCTCTTCACCATTAGGAAGTGTCACCTTGATCACAGTGTGGTTATCTTTGATCACCCTATCGAGACTATCAATTGCATCTACAGGTTTATCAGTGGACCGCTCGTAGAAAACAGTTTGCTCTACTTTTGCACCAGGGAATTGTTTTTGAACAGCAATTTTGACATCGTCGATTGTATTGTCAACATAATCCCCACAGGTATACCCCGTAGAGCCCGTAAAATTCCCAACAGTGTAATCCCAGATAAAGTTACCCGCCATGGTAACTCCATGAACGATCATCGTCGGGTCTGACTGGAATTTGTTCATCACATAAATATTTTTATCGATCAACCGTTTATTGATCGCCTCCATATCGGTCTTTATTTCAATTATTCCCTGGCGTATCATTTGAGAAGGACCTTGTAGATCTTCGGAGATTTTGGGAGCCGATTTTTTGCCACTATCAGCAGGAATGGTCGTTAAGGTTGGTGCTGCCGAAGCCGTATCGGCTGCGTCGGGGACCGCGGTCGTACCGGAGGCAGCCGGGGGTGCTTCGGTCGTGGAACCCGCGGAAACTGCACCGGCAGCCGCGGGAGTCGCCGTTGTTGCGGCTGAGGACCTGGGGCTGACGATCGTCGCATCAGCGGAACCCGGAATCCACTTTGTAGGTCCATCCGCCAGGGCGTTGGCATCGGCTTCGGCTCTCTTTTTGATCTCGGCATCGGTTTCAGCCTGTGCCTGGGCGGAGGCAGCATAATTGGCGGCTAAATACATTCCGCCCGTAAGGGGATTTATCCACTCTCCAGTGTTCCCGTTATAAACATAGGTCTTGTCCAAACCGTCGCCGGAGTCATGCACGGTCATGGTCTGCCCATCCTGGGGGCCATTCTGCGGAAAAGGCGCAGTTGTTGCTGCCGGCTGACTCTGCACCGGGCTGCCCGTGTCAGGGCTGCCAGTGTCAGGGTCGCTGGTCCCGGGGCTGCCGGGATCCGCGCTGCCGGGATCACCGACCGCTTCGCCACTGCTGCCCTCGACAGCCTCTCCACCGCCCTCGACCGTTTCACTGCCATCCCCCTCGACAGCCTCACTTCCACCTCCCTCGACTGTCTCGCTGCTGCCTCCCTCCCCATCCTCACCGCCGTACGTACCCAGTCCAGAGCCGCTAGAACTGCCCCCTCCACGGCTACCGCCGCTGAATGCCCCGGCAGCAATAAGCGTTGCGAGCGTGGGGAAGGCAATCCCGGCCACTGCCTGCCCTGCACTTGCCGGGCCGGGGATGCTACCTACCTTGCCGATGCCGGCATGCGGCTGTGGAATAAAACCAGGCAAATCTGTACTGGTGCGCGAACCCGAGAAGTTTACCCCAGCGCTTTCAGTGCCCTGGCCGATAACTCTGCCCGTCAGCACGTATTTGTCTGCCGTTTTCTTAAAGGTCAGCCGCACGACAAGACTGAAGTCAGAAAAACCCTGGCTGTACCTGGCTGTTACCACGCCCTTGTTGCGGTCGGTGACCGTCGCATTAAATTTGAAAGGTTGACCTTCAATGATCATGCCGATTTCCAGGGTGGTCTTATGGTCTATTACAGCCAATACCAGGGTGTAATCAATGGTCTCTCCATCATCTCCACTGAAGCCAATGAAGTACTTGCCAGTGACATTGTCGATCGCACTGCTTACCACTGGTGATACTTTCACCTCGCACATCGCCCGGTTATTGGCATCCTCGCTGAGGGTGCTGAATTGGTTGTCCATGACCTTGTAGGATCCGGCCGGGATCTCGAAATTTGGGGTTACCACCCAGATGGCGTTGGGGATGCCGTCGTATGCCTTGCCGTAGGCTGGCCACGAACCATACATTGTCCCGCCGTGTTCCTGCAATCCGATCCGCCCGGGGGCAGCGCCCTTGCCATCGTTGATATGGTAATCCATTATTTTTGTCACCATCATTGGCTTATCAATGACAAACTCACAATACAAGGCAGGATTATTGGGTGGATAATTCTTAAGGGCAGGGTTGGGGGGGTTGTTGACCACCGACTGGGGGTTGGTGTAGGTGACCTTTTCAGGTTGACTACCGGAATTACCAGGCGGTGGCGTGGAACCAGGCTGTCCGGCTGGTTCTGGTTCATTCGCCGCAACCAATGCATCCATAAACCTGGCATAGGCTTCAGCGTCCACACCCTTTACAAGAGTTGCTGGGACGCCTTGTGTTTGTGCGTTGAATAGGACAGAGGCAGTCTCAGATTCGATCACCAGGTAATGCCCGGGAGGCAGCTCTACATTGTCAACTGATGCAACCCACAATACGATTGCGCTGGCCTGGTTGTTGTTTATTGCGCTTGTTGTTTCAGCCGCGAAAGGGCCATAATAGTTCCCTATATCATCCACCAGGGAGAGGCTGCCCGGTGAAGTATTCTCCTTATGGGTTGCATTAACGTTTGGATTAAAATGAGCGGTGGCGATCGCAGTCAGCAGGGTGGGCTTGCTGATCGAGAAATCGGCTTGTAAAATAAACCCTTCTGCCTGCTTGGGCACGGGATTGGGATCTCCCACATATTTGAAAGCCAGCTTGCCGCTGTCATCCCAGTATTCGGTCTCCCATTGACCAAATTGACCCAGAATTTCCTCTGAAGGCGGTGTAGGCGCGATCGGCTCAATACTGACCGGGGCAAGAGCGTTTGCCTGTATGAACATTGAGGCTAATAATAAGAAAGCAACGAATCGCAACAAACTGGGCCGAACTGCGCGTGTGCTGCGAGGAATTTGATCGTATTTTTCCACAGGGTACCGTTCCTTTCTTAAGCGAATAAAACTCGGATCACGGGGCCAGGTTCAAGAACGTGGTAGCCAGGTTGTAGAGACTGATGATGGTGGCAGGTATGGACTGTATTTGAACGATCACGAACAGCCATGCCATGGAACAGGCTGCGGCCACTACCGAAGGCAGGATGTTGTTCCACAGCCTGGGTTTCTCATATAGCTTGGAGATCTCTGCGCCCGTGGCTACGGCGACTGTGGAGATGGCCGCTGAAACGAACAAGCCTGCAGACTTCCAGTGAAGTATGGTCGCAGCCATGAAAGTCATCATCGCAAAGGGGACCATGAACACCATCCCCGCCGATACCGCTCTGCGCGCGAAGCCTTTCTTTTGTGTCTTTTTCAAACCGGGGTTAATCCACCTGAGAAGAATGGTCAGGAACAGCATGCTGAACCAGCCAAACACGAGACCTACCAGCATTCCAAAAAGCAAATTCAGCACATTGAATTCCTGCCCCTGCTGGAACGACCCGACCATCCCAAAAATGGCAAAGCACACAATGCCAATGAACCTTTTTAAACCGCTGTGGCTATTATTATTTTCGTTCATCAGTCAATAATCCTTTCAAAAGCGGACATTGGATGTCAGGCGTTGCCGAGCAGCGCCCAACCCAGCAGAAGCAAGCTGCTGCAGATCGTGGCTACGATAACACTGAGCGCGGTGTTGTCCCGGCTCATTTCCTTGATCGAGGCGATCATCGGCCCGGTAGCCCACAGCACTCCGGAAACACCGAACGCCACGGAGGTATTCCAATTCAGGACCAGGGAAAAAAACATTCCCAGGACTGAAAAGATCAACGTGGAGCAGTATCCCAATCCAAAAGCTGAGAGTACCCATCCAAGCGGCTTGTTACCCTTGAAAAGCCTGGTAATGCCCCATGCGATCAACGCGAGGATCGCTATGCCCAGTGAGCCAAACAGCAAGCCCTCCACCGAAAGCAGCACCACGAACCCGATCCCTTTCAGGCCGATCCGCATCAGGTCCATGCCGGTCTGCATGAAGAACAGCATGAATGCCAGCGCAGATATTGCCAGGGAAAAAGGCCATGGAATACCGGCGACCGCCTTTTTTAAAGCGGCGTTGGGATTTATCATCATGGTAAAGGCTGCCCGCCAGGGAATGGGGCGCTTTGCATTAGTGGTTTTTAGATTTGCTGTCATAAAGCTGCTCCTCACAGTTCGGAACCAGTGGCTCTTGGTTAAATATCAAGATCTATTCCATACCTGTTGGAAAATGTGCACTGATTAAGATACTTTCCTCGCGCAGTCACAATGCTGTTTGCACGAGATTTCACTATATAATGGTTTCATTAAATTGGCAATGGCTTAATAACCGAAATTCCTCGTCGAAATAAGTTTGCCAGCATTTTCGTTGACATTTAATTTTTATGATGCTAATATCCAGGTATTAATTTCATCCAAATAAGGAGCATGGAATTTAATAACAAATAGTTCATTTTAAAAATTGGAGGACCATCATTCCCGAGATTATTATCAGCCTGAGCAAAAACCCTATCAACGGCAGCGTAGTGACTATTGAAGCGAATCGACGAAGAATGGAGGAAACTTAAATGAGTGTAAAAATCAGTGTAATCGGTGCGGGCAGCGCCGTGTTTTCTCTCGATTTGGTACGTGACTTATGCAATAATGACCATTTTTCTGGTTGCACGGTTTCCTTCATGGATATTAACGAAAAGCGCTTGGATGCTGTTTATCAGTTATGCACTCGTTATGCAAAAGAACTTGGGAGAGATCTCAAAATTGAAAAAACGACAGATCGTATGGCTTCGTTGACTGGTGCCGATTTTGTCATTAATACTGCACTTCACGTCAATTACAAAATGTGGGTGGAAGGATGGCAAATTGCAGAACGCCTGGGATACAGATATGGTGGAAGCCTGCATATCATGCACGACGAAGCTTTTTGGATCAATTTCTACCAGTTCGGCTTGATTGAATCCATCTATCTCGATATGCAAAAAGTCTGTCCCAATGCCTGGTATTTGCTGGTAGCCAACCCGGTCCTGGCGAGTATTACCAGGATGAAAAGAAAATACCCCGATTCGAGGATTATTGGACTTTGCCACGGGTATCGAGGGATCTATGCGATTGCGGATATATTGGGACTGGATTTTGATCGTGTCCGCTATGAGGTTTCCGGCGTCAACCACCTGATCTGGCTTACGCATTTTTCTTACGATGGAAAAAACATGCTGCCTGTTTTGGACGAGTTTATTAAAAATAAGCCGGACGAGTTTGAGAATAAATGCAGGGTGAAACATCTGACTGGACCCAAACAAGTGGATCTTTACCGCCGGTTCGGCGTTTTTCCGATCGGTGATACCGGTCATCCAGGCGGCGGTGCATGGGGATATTGGTATCACAGTGATGAGGAGACCGATCAATTATGGCGGGATTTTCCTGAACAGTGGTTTAAGGAGGCCTATTTTTCTGATAACCGTGAACGAATGGAAGAGATGGAGCGTATCGCATACGATATGTCGACCAGGGTGACCGAGCATTATCCTCCCATCCAGGCTGCACTCACGAATGAGCCGATGGTACAAGTCATTGAATCAATCGCCTTCGATATCCCAAGGGTTTTAATTGTCAATATTCAAAATGATGCGGAGGTTGTTGCTGGTGTTCCAAAAGACTTTTCAGTTGAGGTGCCGGCTTTGGTAAGTGCCGTCGGTGTTCAAGCCCTTCCCTGCATACCCCTACCCAGATCTGTCATCGCCCATATCCTGCACGACAGGGTTGCATCGGTGAACGTGGAACTTGAAGCGTATGACAAGGGGAGTTATACATTACTACTTGACCTGATTTTGATGGATCCCTGGACCAAAAGCGAAAAACAAGCACGCCAACTATTGGATGCGATACTAGACCTGCCGGAATTTACTGAAATGAAAGAACATTACCGCTGACATATTATCCTTGACGGGTAATTGCAGTGACCTGCCACAAAATGAAACGGAAACCTTAAAAATAAGAAGGATTCGACCGAAATAAATATTGCCTTAAGATTCAGCATTGGTTTACGATCGGAACTCACAAACCGCAAGGCGCAAGCGTAACCCGGAAGTCACGAAGTTCCCATAATGGGATTGATGCGAATCCTCTCAAATGGGACTTTTCCCACCCCTGCAACCAAATACGAGGAATCCGCCTGAAAAGGCGGATTCCTCATTAATTACCCCATGAAAAGTACAAGAACCCAAATTGGAACTCAAACCTGGAGTTCGCTGGTTTTCCCGAGGATTAATCAATCAAATTTTCCCAACCCCCTTGACAAAACAGAACAATAGTTCTAATATCAATGGGGAAAGAACCTTTTCCAGTCGTTTACTTCCAGTCTTTCCGCACCTTTACAACTTCATACCAGCATTCGTTCCTCGAAAATTGAGAAATTAACACGCGAATTTGCATTCGCCTTTTCTGAACCGGGCAAGTCATATTTGTTTTGGGCTCGTTCCGCGGAACGAGTTCGCCAGCCTGGATCTTATATATAAAGGGACATCATGATTTATTTGTTCTTATTCGTTCCTCAGGATCGAATAGGGGTACGATATGCTTAGCCTCATCAAAGTGCATGCAGCTCAATATAGACGCCCGGAAGGATGCCTTTCGATTTATAATCGCGCAAGCTCAAATGATGGACATACACTAACATTATGAAGAACAGGAAAAATGATCTCAATTCATCAACTGTGTAAAACTTACCAGCGAGGCACCGAATCAGTTAAAGCGGTGAGTGAAATTGACCTCGAGATCAATAAAGGGGAATTCGTGGTCATCCTTGGTCCGAGCGGAGGGGGTAAATCCACGCTGCTCAACTTGATCGGTGGGATCGATCATCCCACCTCAGGAACCATAAGCATAAATGGATTTGCACTTGAGCAAGCCAGCGAAGAAAGCCTCACCCTCTTTCGCAGGGACCACATCGGATTTGTTTTCCAGTTTTACAACCTGCTCAGCGCGTTGAATGCCGTTGAAAACGTCTCACTGCCATTAATGGCAAAAGGGATTGCCTTCAAACACGCCAATCAAAAAGCTGCCCAGATCCTGACCCGAATGGGATTGGAAAATCGTTTGAACCACCTCCCTGCGGAACTTTCAGGAGGTGAACAACAGCGGGTTGCCATTGCCCGTTCGATCATTGCCGAGCCTGAACTGGTCCTGGCTGACGAACCCACCGGTGACCTGGATTCACAGACTGCCCAGGAGATCACCTCCCTGATGCACGACCTGAACAAACAACTGGGTGTCACATTTGTGGTAGCCACCCATAACCTGCGCCTTGCAGAAAATGCAGACCGTGTCTTTCAGCTTCGAGATGGGAAGATTCAACCAGACAAAAATGGCAAAAGCGGGTGATATTTTTCGCTTCGTGATCAAGGATATGATCAGCGATGGATGGCGCACCATGATCACCATCGTAAATTTATTGGTTTTCATTTGCAGTTATTTTGCCATGGTGGCGCTGGCAGAAGCCGCCTATAATTTCGGCAACCAGCAGACCGATAAATCGGCTCTTATCATGATTTCGCGAAATGTGTTTGACCCCTCCGAAAGCAACGTAACAGATCGGGATTTTATCCCTGCCGAAGAATTAATTCCCGAATTTGTAAAAAGTGTTTCTCCCCTGATTTATAAGATCGTTAACATAAACGGGAATCTGATCCAGCTCAGGGCAGCCAGGCTGGAAGACATGCAAAATGTGCATTCCTTGCAACTGATGAGTGGAGAATGGCCGATATCACCCAACCAGGTTGCCATCGGAGAAGGGACCGCTGCCATGACCGGTTGGAAAATTGGCGCTACCCTCCATATCTATGGTGAGGATTTCATCATATCCGGGCTGGTGAGAGCACCTGGTACCAAATTTAGTGCGATTTGGATGACACTGGAAACGGCCTCCAGCTTGTTCAACCTGAAAGGCAACTATCAATTTGCATGGATTCAATTACAGCCCGGAGTGGATTTTGACGCAGTCCGGTCCAGGCTGCAAAATGATCCCCGGTTGTCGGATCGCTTTGACGTCTATTTTGCAGATAACCTTTACCAGGAATTCACAAAAGCAGTGTCGGATGTAAAAGGTATGACCGGCATGCTGGTGATCCTTGCATTGGCAGCGGTCATGCTGGGAACATACTGCAATATTTTCCTCGTCCTCTCAGAACGCAGCAGGGATATAACCATCTTGCGAGCGGTGGGAGTACAGTCCGGGACCATCCGGGCCCTGCTAACGTTAAGAACGCTGCTGCAGGTCTGTGCTGGGTATCTCTTAAGCTGGGGGGTGACTACGCTCCTGTTAAATTGGTTTAACCATGTCAATCCATTAACCCTCCATTCGATCCCCTTACCAGTTTCGATATCAGGGAACGCATTATTGATCGGATTCTTGCTTTCCTTATTTTTTGGGTGGGCAGGCATTTGGATTCCCACGCGCCACCTGCGCAATAGAAGCGTTGCGAGCTTTATTCAAACCAGGTGAATATGCGTGCCATCATTTGGATTGCATTAAGAGATCTAAAACGGCGCTGGATGCTTGCCCTGGTGATGGCATTGCTGTTCAGCATCACTTTCGCTACTTATCTTTCATTGGTCACGTACCAGAAAACGTTATCCATGACGTATTTCTCACTAAACACCAACTGGCTGGTGGTACAGGTGGGCTTCGGCAGCGGCGAAATTCACGGCAGCCGTCTAAATAGTGAGATAGGTCAGCTTCTGAAAAATCATGGGTACCAACCCATCCCGGAAATTCACCAGGTGGTGGGGACTTCGTTATCAAACGGCATCATGATGCGGGGCGTGCAGCCGGAAGACCTTTTAAAAGTAAGTCCTTTTAAAATACTCAGGGGTCGACCTCTTGTTTCAAGTGATCCGCCACGACTTGCCATGGTTGGAGTCGGGCTGGCAAACCGGCTAAAGGTCGACGTTGGAGAAACCCTCATCCTGCGAGGAAGGGAATTTTCAATCATCGGAATTTTCGAAACGGGTTCCTATGAAGACAGCCAGGCCTGGATCTCATTGACGGACGCCCAAAAATTGTTGGACTACGGATCTGATGTTTCGATCTATTACATCCCCGATGGCGGTGCACTTCACGAAGGATCCAACCTGGTAAAAGGAATTTCAATTGGACGAAGGGGGGAGGCCGGCAATACCTTCGGGAAAGAGATCATGAATTTCTTTACCTATTTAAGTTTGCTCGGAGGTTTTGCGGGGGTTGCAACCTGCATCACCCTGACCAACCTGCTTTGGCGATTGGCATGGCTTCACCGCCGCGAATTCGGCATCGCGCGCACCCTGGGTTTTGGCAGGAATTCGGTCGTGATCTATCTGCTTACCCAGGCCAGCTTGATCCTGCTGCTCGGAGCCATGGTAGGTGGTTTATTTGCGATCACCCTTGTGGTTGGGCGTATCCAGGATGTATCTGCCTTCGGAATTGCCCTTACCCCTGCGTGGGATATATCCACTATTAGTTTGATCGCATTTATCACTTTAATCATTGCAGGAATTGGCGTTACATTACCGGCAAGAAAAATCAACTCAATGACAACCCCCGAATTATTGGGGAGAGATTGACCGTAATTATTTTGCCAGATCTCATATTTTTTTCACTATATTTGAGGATAGAAGTTTCGGACCAATTATTTTGATCATTTGCAGAAATAATCCATTCGCAGGTCTGGATGATCCTTCCAAAATTCAAATAATTAATATCATTTGAGTGGCTGGTCCCGGGCCGTTCGATACCTATTGAAAATCGTGTATGTACATGATTTCTAATTTAAATTCTCTAGCAGATCGCCTCGCGCGTAAGCCCTATATGCGCCATGTTCTCTTCCTGGGGGCAACGCTTTTAACCATCTGGATCACTGGATATCATTATGGAACCTTCGACCAGGTTGTCCATATCCCTTTCCTGAAGAAATTCGCCGACCCAACCCTTTATCCAGGGGATGCCTTCCTCAACTTGCGCAGTGAACACTATTCCTTTTTTTGGCTGATGTTTATCCCCGTCTATCGCGCAGGCATCCTGGAGCCAGTCATGTTTGGCGTTCACATATTGGTGACCTACGGTCTGGTCTGGATGTTTTGGGAATTTACCGAAACATTGTTCCATAATCATCTTGCCAACCTGATCAGCCTCTTCCTGCTAATATTTCCCCACCTGGGAATGCCCGGATTTCCGATCGTCGAATTCAGCCTGCTAAACCGAACTTTCGTCCTGCCATTTATCCTGGGCGCGTTTATTCTATACCTTCGCCGCCATTATATACCGGCGTTTTTGCTCTTAGGCGTCATGTTCAATTTTCATGTCATCTACTCCGGTTTTGCCGTGGTGATGATCTTTTTCGACTGCCTGCTTCGTCTTGGTGAATTTGGGTGGAAAAACCTAATTAAAGGAGTTGCGCTCGTTACCGCAGGTGCATTACCGGTTTTATTGTGGCGCTCGGGCAGCACCCCCATCGACCTGCAGATCCGCCCGGATGTCCTAAAACTCATTTCTTCCGCCTTGCTGGCTGGTGTTTATTATGCCTTCCTGGCGACCCCTCAGGTGATACTGGGTACCATGAACGGCATCGCCACCCTTGCTTTTTTCATTCTCGGAAGACGATTAAATCTTTCAGCACACGACCGCGCAATGACCAACTTTATTTTGGCGATCGGGGTCGTAATGATCGTTCAACTTATAACCACATACTCGCTTCCGATCATCTTCATCCTGCAGTTACAAATCCTGCGAATGGGGGTATTCCTGCTTTATTTTGGCTACATCTATTTTGCGGGCTATCTTGCCACACTCCTGCAGACCCGCAGGCTGAGCGGCATCCCGGGTGGGCTGGTGACAGTCAGTTTTGTCGCCTATCCTTCCCCCCTGCTGCCCCTCTTTATCTTAACGCTTTCCCGCTGGTTGGGTAAATACCGGTGGAGGCAGTGGGCTGGCACCCTCCTGGTCGGACTGGGGGGTGCTGCCACAATATTGGGTGCAAGTGCGTCCGGGATCTGGTCCCCTGGATATACCATTTTTGAGCCAAAAACACCCTGGACACAAACGCAGGATTGGGCAAGAATGAACACGCCAAAAGATGCAATGTTCATCACCCCGCCTGAAATACTTTCCCACACCATTCCCGACTGGCGCACTTTCTCTGAACGGGGTACCCTGGCGACCCTGGTAGAAATTTTCGAGTTCCCGCACCCGGATTATTTTCCCTATTGGCGGGAAAGATTTGAAGCGCTTGCTCCTGGTGCAATCAATCGGTTCAATGGAAATTACGTTGATACCATTAATATAACGAGAGATGCCTATTATTCTCTTTCACCCGAAGATTACCTGCGCATTGCGCATAAATACGACATCCGCTACCTGGTTGTTGAAAAACCTCACGTACAACCTTTTCAAGTTGTTTATGAAAATGAAGGATTCGTGATCTATGATTTACAAAGCCTGGCTATTTTAGATAATTAATCAAGATGAAAAAGCGCTTTATTTACCAGCGTGTGATTCTAAATAGTGGAATGTTTATATCCTGGATAGTGTCAAGGATTAACCCCGTTTGGTAATTACCCGGTCATTTGTTTTTCCTTAACTAAAATTTCAAGGTCATGCTTTGACCTGGACCTAAGTTATCGGTGACGAAAATAACAAAGGCCATTTTGAATTGCAGATTTACACCAACCGGATTATTGGAGTGCAGCTCGTCCTATTCAAATTACTCCCGAGAGCTTTTTTATTATCCCCCGCTTACCGCAGGATACAATTTGACGTCATCCAGGTCGGTGACGACCGCACCTTCAAGCTCCACAAGCTGACCATTGATCACTACCAGGACCACCTCGGCAGCTGGAATGCCAAACCTTGCCAGTATTTCCGTGAGCCTGGTTGGCTTTCCCAGTTCAATTCTTATTTTGCTGCGGCGATGCGGGAGATATGAGTCGAGGTACCCACCTGCGTAAAGATTCATTTCAACTTGTTTATGCCGGTAGCATTTCGGCAGCCCAACCCAGCGAAAGCGATTCGAGCCGCTCCCGCCCGGGCACTCCTGTTTCAGTGTCCCAGCCTTTAAGCCCGTATAAGATCGACAGCGACTTTTCGAAATCCTCGCGCGGCAGGCCTATGCCTGCCAGGGGTCCATTTTCCAGGCCCTGGAAGATGCGTTCGGGCAGGGTATCATCCTGGCGTGAAAAGCCTTCACGCAAATTAAAGATGCGAGCCATGTTCGTGGCGCGTTCGCCAATATGCAACGCCTCTTCCATGGTCAGGTTCCAACCCGATGCGGCATTCATGGAGGCGAGGACATCATCGGGATGGATGAAGGAGCGCGGCGCGGGTCCGAAGAAACAGTACCCAATTGTTTTTTCCAGGCTGCCCCATTTTTCCAGGATGAAGAATTGCTTCATTTTTTCAGCGTTTATGACCCTGGCGGGTTGAGCCACGGTAATCCCCAACGATTGTGCATTTTGGAATTGGATCGATTCCGGGTTGGAAAAGGCTCCATCGTGTGCGACCACAAGATGGTCAGCTCCGATCTCGGAAATGGCATAACCCATCCCCACGTTGTACTTGCCGCGCGGGTCATGCATGGCCAATTCCTGCCCCTTAACCTGCATGGCAAAATAGATGGCTTCCCCACCGATCTTGGCGGCAGCGCGCAGGCTGCCCTCAGCCAGCAAATCACCAATGCCCTCACGTCGGGCAATTAATTCGATCATGGCGAGCATGGCATCTGCGTTACCAAATCGCAGGTCGAGGCCGCTGGTATCATCCAGGTTGAGCAATCCATGCTCGAAACATTCCATGGCAAAGGAAATTGTCGCCCCGGTGGAAATGCAATCGAGCATGAACGCATTGCAGGTTTCATTGGCTTTGGCGATTGCACGCAAATCGCTGATCCCGCAGTCAGAGCCAAACACGCCGACAGCTTCATACTCCGGGCCGCCATAAAGGGAAGGCTGACCGTCGATGCTCACTTCTCTTTTACAGCGGATCGCGCAGGCGTAGCAACTCCGGCGGGCGGTGAGCAACTGCTTTTCATAGGCTTCCCATTTGATCTCGTCCACGCCTTCAAAAACACCCTGGCGAAAGTTGCGGGTCGGCAGCATCCCGCCCGCGTTGAGCGGTTCTACCAGGCCGGGCGTGCCACGTACCTGCAAGTCCCAACTGAGGGGGTTTTCACGTGCGCTTTTTGAAAGTTTTCGCCCAAGTCCCAGCAATGCCTCCGGGTCATCTGCAAGCGATTGGTAGCGCTGGTGGCCGCGCACCGCAATGGCGCGCAAGTTTTTTGAACCCATCACCGCGCCCATGCCGTTGCGCCCGTTAAAATGCCGCAGATCATTGGTGATGCCCGCGTAGCGAACCAGGTTTTCACCCGCGATCCCGATTTGTAAAACACGGATTTTTTCATCGCCCAGCTCGGCGCGGATGGCTTCCTGAGCGTCGGCAGTCATGCGCCCCCAAAGGTGGGCTGCAGGGCGAATCTCTGCGACTCCATCTTGAATCCACAAGTAGACCGGTTCCCGGGCGCGCCCGGTGACGATCACGGCTTCATACCCAGCCATTTTTAGTTCCGGCCCCCAGAAGCCACCTGCTTCTGATTCGCCATATCCGTTGGTAAGAGGGGACCGTGCGGAGACGACATAGCGAGTGGCTGTTGAGAGTGGAGCACCAGTCAAAAGGCCGTTGGCAAATACGAGTACATTCTCCGGGGCAAACGGATCAGTGTGAGGAGGAATTTCGTTTAAAAGGATGTACCCGGCCAGCGCTTTGCCCCCAGGGTAGAGCCGGTAAAAATCTTCTGTAAGCTCTTCTGTTTCAATCGAGCCGCTGGTCAAGTTCACACGTAAGATTTTTGAAGTGCATCCAAAAGTCATAACATCCCTCTTTGGCAATTTTGGATATTCCGCCAATTTGAAATGAAGAGTAGCTTAATATTACCGCGCAATGTTGAGGTAGATGACAAGAACAATCGTACTTATACCAGCAATCATGGAACGAGTACGATCCGTCCAGTCACCTGTCCAGTTGCCAGTTGGGTGAGTGCTGTATTAACCTGCTCCAGTGGATAGGTTCCGGCGATGAGCGGGTGCAGTTGACGCCTGGAGACCAACTGGATCACTTCTGCCAACTCCTTGCGGGTATTGCCGCGGGCTCCCACTAAGCGAACCTCCATGCCCTGTATGAATCGCTGGTCCAGGTTCATGGTCTTGCCGATGTCGATATAGGCGACCATTACCACCACCCCACCTGTCTTTGCGCATTTGATGGCTGGCTCGATATCCTCGGCATGGGGCCGGAAGACCACGACCGCATCCACCCCTTTGCCGCCGGTAATGTCCCGAACCTGCTGGATATAATCACCCGACCTGGCATCCACAGTATGATGGGCACCATTTTCTTTGGCCATTTCCAGCTTGGACTGGAGGGAATCAACGGCAATGACCTCGGCACCACAGGCTTGCCCGCATTGGACAGCATGCAGGCCGAGACCTCCAAGTCCCACCACCATGAGGGTCTGCGCGGGCTTGAGATTGGCCTGGGTGCGTACCGCGTGCCAACTCGTTGCCACAGCGTCGCCAAGAATGGACGCTTCTTCGAATGAAACCGCATCGGAAAAGGGGACCAGGTTGGCCTCGGGTACCAGGACATATTCTTCGAAGCCACCATCCCGATCAAAACCGAAGAAACCAAGGCGGTTGCTACACAGGTTCTCGTTACCAGTTAGACAAGGCTCACACTGACCGCAGGTCATGTACATATAGACCACTGCCCGCTCTCCCACCTTGCGCAGGCGAACCTCGGGTCCGACCGCCATAACCTCACCGGCAAACTCGTGACCCAGGACAAGAGGCAGCTTCAACCGGGGATTCTTGCCCCTGAATAGTTTTAGGTCGGTCCCGCACACCCCGGCTGCACGCACGCGCAGCAAGACTTCCGAACCAGCAGGGTCACGCAAAGTTCTTTCTTCCAGAACAATCGGTTTATCATACTCACGCAATACCATTGCTTTCATGGTTGTCTCCTTTACCAGTAGCGTGGCACGCCACAGGAAATGAGTTCCTCACACGGATACCTGGTGAGAATCTCATAGCCGGTGGCGGTGACCAGCACTTCTTCTTCGATGCGACAGCCCTGACTGCCATCCGGCGTCTGGGCGTAGGTCTCCAGGGCAAAGACCATCCCTTCCTGAATTGGGAACGGGCTCGCCAGCGATTCGATTCGGTTGATCCCGGGCTTTTCGTGGATCGATAGGCCGATGCCATGCCCCGTTGCCAGTCCCCTGGCCTCCAGCTCGCTGCTTAACCCCCAGGCTTCATATGTGGGGTAGCGGGAAGCGATGTCGGCTGATGTGATCCCCGGTCGCACAACGCTGACAGCGTCGTAAAGCCAGTCATACGTTTGGTGGTAGGCGGCTTTCTGCTCGGGAGTTGGGCGACCGCATATGAAGGTGCGGTAGTAGCAGGTGCGGTAACCGTTAAAGGCGTGCATCAGATCGAAATAGACCAGGTCCCCCGGGCGGATGATACGATCCGAGAAAACATGCGGGTGAGGGTTGCTGCGCGGGCCGGAGACGACATTGACGCACTCAACATCCTCAGATCCCAGGCGGTAGAGGGTTTCATTTGCTACCGCCACCAGTTCGTTCTCGCGGATGCCCGGCCTGATGGAGCGTACGATGGTATCGTATGCCGCATCAGCCATGGCTGCAGCAACCTTGAGCAGTTGGATCTCGTCCTGGTTCTTGATCAGTCTCGCATCCAGCATGGGGGAGCGCGCATCCACCACCTCCAGCCCTTCGCGGTGCAACGCATCCAGGAAGACAACATCCGCGACATCGACGCCGAGCGGTTCCTTATCCAGACCCAACTTCGCAGAGCATGCCCTTGATGGTGCGAGCCAGATTACCTGCGATCTCCGCGCCCTTGGGACCATCGGCACGAGTCCAGGTTGGCAGTGCATAGCGGACCCGGTCGGCAATCCAGGGGGAATGGAGCTTGTGTGCGAGCGCAGCAGTCCCCATCTCGAAAAGGATCGGGTCCTGTCCGCGCGCCAGGAAAGCATAGCGATTCATCTTGTCCCGCGCCCACTCACCAATATGAACACCGGTCAGATAGCGAATGTTATAGAACTCGAAACAAAGAAAAGCTCCAATCCCGTTTTTATCCAGCTGTTCCCTGGCGCGGGCGAGCCGGTACTTGCGAAGTCTATCGTAGTCGACCCTGGTTTCCCAGTCGACTGCCATTGTTCCCCAAGACATGTTTGCACCTCCTCCCACGAATGAAACTGCTGGAAACCATTAAATTATTGAAAATTATGGAATTGTGTTCCATATATAATTACTTATTATCCGGAATTATTATTAAAGAAATAGACTAACATCCCGTAATTTCGTTGAAAAAATAAGTGTAACACATTCATTATACGCCCGTCAATGCCTTTACCACCCCTTGGACAGCCCAGGATCCCCCAATTTTCACGGGAAAATCCCTTAGAGGTGGGAATTTTCATTTTATCATCTCATTTGTTATTGAAATCACGGTATTGACATGAGCCATGACACGTGCTATTATATTATTAATTCGGAACGGTAGTTCATTATTTCAAGCATAACATCATGTTTTATTGAAAATTGTTCGGTATATTGTTCCATAATGCTTTGGCGCATTTCATAGCGCTTTGCTCAGGAGGAATGAAAAGTGGAAGAAAAAATCGAGGTCACCACAGAAGTGAAAGGGGTTAAGCGAGCATTGATAGTATTGTCCTGTTTTACCCTGGACGTCCCAGAGTTGAGTTTGATCGAGATCTGCGAGCGAACAGGACTTCCGAAAGCAACTGCTCACCGGTTGCTTGCCACCCTGGCACAGTCTGATTTTGTTGTACAAGATGCAACCACAAGCAAGTACAGGCTGGGTTATAAAATGATGGTCATGGGAGCCATTGCTCGCAGCCAGATAAATTACCTAAATAAAGCGGAACCGATCTTCAGGGAATTGGTTCCACAAATCGATGAGACGATAGCAGTGGCGAGTCTGGATGGGAACCATCACGTATGCACACTGGTGGTTGAACCGGAGAGGCCGGTGCGTGTGACAACCACCATCGGGACACGCCGCCCATGCTATTTTGGGTCAGCCGGATTAGTCTTGTTGGCCTACCAGCCCAGTTCTGTCCTCGACGAGATCCTGCCCTCAGACAAATTGGAAGCCTTTACCGTTTGGTCTATTACCGATCCGGATGAATACCGGCGGCGCTTAAACAGCGTCCGCGAGCATGGATACGGCATTGAGAAAGGTGAAGCTTTCCCCGACGTAACAGCACTGGCAGCCCCGATCTTTGACCACCAGGGAACCCTGGTTGCCGCAGCGAGCATCGTAGCGCCAACTCACCGGGTTCCAGACGATCGGATCGGGGATCTGTTGAAGAAGCTGCTCGAAGCCACAACCCATATATCGCGGGAACTGGGCTGCCCGGAGCTCACGATCAGTGATGCCCTCCTGCAAACAACGGGAATGACCACCGTCCATTAAGCAAAACATTCATACCAATGGATCCAAATGATGCTCTCCTTAGTGAAGCATCGCAGCCACGACCAATAATTGCCACCTTGCATCGCTGAGCGTCTGCAAGTCAATATCAGAACAGGAAGGAGCATCATATGTCTTGGGGTACGATGGGTGTCGATTGGGAAACCAGGGTTGACTATGACAGGCTGCGCGCCTACCGACTGGGCAGAGCCAAAGAACAATTGGTTACGCGGAAGATTGGCGCTTACCTCTGCTTTGATTTCAATAACATTCGCTATCTCACCGGTGTCCATATCGGCGAGTGGGCACGAGACAAGATGCACCGTTACGCGCTCCTGCCGCGCGGCGGTGATCCGATCCTCTTCGAATCAGGCTCAGCCGGAGCCGCACGCCGGCTTTACAGCCCCTGGATGGGTGACCGGGTGCGCCCAGCGGTGACCTGGTCGCGGGGGGGCATACCCAATGGGGACCGGGTGGCGGACATCCTTGCCACTTCGGTAAAAAAGATCATGACCGATTTCGGTGTAGAGAAAGAACCCCTCGCCATCGACATAACCGACATTGTCCTGCTGGATGCCTTACGGCGGGCAGGCATTGAAACCATTGTCGACGCCCAGGACAGCCTACTGGATGCCCGCCTGATCAAGTCTCCAGACGAAGTCCAATTAATGAAGACCGCCGCATCGATGGCCGATGCCGCATACGACACATTGACCCGCTCGATCAGGCCGGGGGTCAAGGAGAATGAACTGGTAGGCCTGGTCTGCCAGACCCTGTACAGCCTGGGCTCGGATGATGTGGAGTGCGTCAATGTGGTCTCAGGTCCCCGAAGCAGTCCGCACCCGCACGTCTTTTCAGACAGAATTATCCGACCAGGCGATTTCGTCTTCTTTGACGTCATCCATTCGTTCAACGGCTACCGGACTTGCTACTATCGCTCATTTATTTGCGGCAGGCCCACAGCCGATCAGAAGGCGGCTTATCACCAGGCTTACACCTGGTTGTACCAGGCGATTGATATGGTGAAACCAGGAGTGACCTCACGCGAGATTGCCTTGAGCTGGCCGGAGTGCACCACCTGGGGTCTTAGCACGGAAGCAGAAGCGATCGGGATGGCAGTGGGACATGGGATTGGGTTGTCAATCCACGAGCGGCCATTCATCAGCCGACTTTGCTCCCTGGAGACCCCATTCACCCTGCAAAAGGGAATGATCATCGCCCTGGAAACATACGCCCAGACCCCGGATCGCAAACACGGGGCTCGCATAGAAGAAGAGGTGCTGGTCACCGAGGATGGACACGAAGTAATCACCAAGTATCCTTGTGAAGAACTTATCTCCTGCGGAGTCCCAAAATATTGGTAACGGTAAAAAATGTTGCCGCCTTAATCATGGCTAAAAGCTTGCAAGGCGGCACTGGTTTTGTATGAATATGGAAAGGAGGTCTAAGGGAAAAGAGGCGGACAGATGACAAGGTGGCGAGAACCTTATCATCATGATGCAGGCATTTCATAATCTGAACGATTGTTCAAGAAGTTGGTGAAGGATTTTACAGTGATCCTTCCAACCATCGATTAGATAATACTGAGGAGGAACATCGTGAGTACATTTGGAAAGAGGCTGTTTAGCCTGACGCTTTTGTTCGTGATGGTTACCTTGAGCGTGGGCGGCTGTGCTTCACCGACTGCCGCTCCCACCACCGCACCACAAGAACCTGTTGCGACCACCGTCGACGTCCCGACTGCAGTCCCGCAAGGCCCCGCGGCGACTGCCGAGCCCAAGTCATTGGTGATCGGCGAGATCGAGACCCTGACTGGCGCTTCATCCGACAATCTCAAGCTCGCTGCCAGCGGCGCTTACCTGGCTCAACAATATATCAACAACCATGGTGGCATTACCATCAACGGCGAAGTCTACATGGTCGACATCAAGCTTGAAGACAACAAGGGCACGGCTGACGGTGCTGCTGCCGCCGCCACCAAGCTGATCGAAGACGAGCATGTCATGTTCGTTACCGGCAGTGGTCCCCCGCCCCTGACCAGCGCCATTGGCGCCGTTGCTGAACCAGCTGGTGTGTTATATGCCAGCATCTACAACAATGGCACGAAGGCTGAACAGAACCCGGACCGGAAGTACACCTTTATTGCCAACCCCGACAGCTTTGCCGGCCAGATCAGCGCCATGACCTATTTGAAGCAACTTCATCCTGAGGTCAAGACCATCGCCTACGTTTTGATCGATGACGGTCAGATCGCGGACAACGATCCACAGGTAAGGGCTTCAGCCGAGGCGCTTGGTCTCACCATCGTTGGTGACATTATTGGCTTTGCACCGCCCACAGTCGACTTCACCCCCATTGCCCAGAAGGCGGTTTCACGCGGAGCAGACGCGATCATGCTTGGCAATGGCTCTCCCGACTATATGGGCCAGACTCTTAAAGCAGCCCGCACCCTGGGCTTCACCGGACCGATCTTCGTTTGCTCGATGACCCCGCCGCAGGACATTATGAAAATTGCCGGCCCGGAGGCATCCACCAACTTCTTCGGTCACGGCATATCTGAACTCGTCACCGTTCCCGACCTGCCGGCGATCACCCAAGAAGTGATCGCGATGGCAGTAGCGGACCCGCAGATTGGCCGCTTTGACATGATGATGGCGCAGGGATTCGATGCCATTTACACCATGGTGCAGGCCATTCAGAATGCCCAGAGTCTCGATCCGACGGTTGTGGCTGCAGGATGGGAGAAAATGACGGCCATCGACACCGTCTTCGGACCTGGCAAGATGGGCGGCTTACAGACCTACGGGATCAATCACAGCGTCTACACCCAGCTGCCGATCCTGAGACTTGAGAACAATGTACTATCCTGGGGAACATGGGAGCCGACGTACCTTCCGTGATCCAATCCCTCCAAGGGATCTAGTTAAAGTGCCTTGCCAGCCTGGTAGCATATCTGGCTGGCAAGGCGGTTCCAAGCGGGCCAGGCAACATCTTGGGTGGAGCCTGACCCGCCTCAATATTGTACCCGCCATCCGCTGAAGTGGGAGGCATTTGTTCATGAGCTACATTAATCACGTGCACGGTGAACGGCCTGGTATTATCTTCGATTTATATCCTGGTAGCCCTGGGTTTTGGCCTCCAACTCAGCATCATGGGCATTTTCAACTTTGCCCATGGAGCGGTCTATATGATCGGGGCTTATGTTACCTACGGACTTTCTGTTGGATTGGGTTTGAACCCGTGGGTTTCCCTCCTTATTTCAGTCATCGTGGTCGGAGCCTCCGGATTGCTTCTTGAGAAGTTCTGTTTCCGGCCGTTTCAGTCCCAGCCAACAAAAATGATCGTAATCGCGATCGCTGTAACCTTGATCCTGCAATCTGCCGTGGAAGTGACGCTGGGCGGGGTTACCCGGGCGTTACCTGCATTTGTTCCGGGGATCCTTAGGGCAGGTTTTATTTCAGTTGATACCGAGCGGATCCTCACCTTCGGCATCGGCGCGGTCCTGCTGGCAACGATGACCTTCCTGATCCAGAAAACGAAGATAGGTCAGCAGATGCTGGCAGTTGCCCAGGACCCGGAGGGTGCGGCTCTGCAGGGCATCGATACCCACCGTACTGCCGCCACCGCGACAGTGATAGCCTGTGCCACGGCTGCTTTGTCCGGATCTTTAATGGCGACGATCTTCAGCATGAATCCCTTCATGGGTGACAATATTCTTTTGAAGGCCATCCAGGTGGTTATCCTAAGCGGCATTGGCAGTCTGGGAGGGATCCTGGCCGGCGGACTCATCATGGGGTTATTGAATGCCTTTTTGCCCGTACTCACCGATGCTTCCATTGGCGAGTTGATTACCATCCTGATCGTCATCATGATCCTGCTCATCCGACCCAAAGGGCTATTCGGATACGAGTTGTTTTAGCTGGTGGAGGAAACCATGCGCACAGACTTGCTGGTAAAAAAGCGCAAAGGCATAGTCACAGGGGGAATCTGCATTCTCATTGCAGGCTTCCTTTTTGCTCTGCCCCGGTTGGGTTTGTCGGTGTACTTCATGCACACCCTGATCGGTGTATTCATCTGGATCATTGTAGCCAGCAGCCTGCGTTTGCTTGGCCTATCGGGTCAAGGAAGCATTGGTCACGCAGCTTTCATGGCGATCGGAGCCTACACTTCAGCAATACTGGCAAAGTTTCTCGGTTGGTCGCCGTGGATCACCATGCCGATCGGCGTATTGATCACCTTGGGTATAGCCTTCCTGGTGGCGGTGCCCTTCACCCGGGTGAGGGGAATCTATTTCACCATGGTGAGTTTATTCTTTGGAATTGGCGTACTCGCTTTCAACCAGGTTTTCAGCAAATACACCGGTGGTTATTCTGGCATTATTTCCATTCCGCGCCTGTTCGCTTATGAAAGGACTCCTTATTATTACTTCTGCCTCGCGCTGATGGTTATCTGTCTTCTCATCATGTACCGGGTGGAGCACAGCCGCATCGGTCTCACGTGGAAGGCAGTGGCTCAATCCTATACGGTCGCCTCGAGCATTGGCATCAATGAAGTCGTGGCAGAGGATACTCTGCCTGGCCGTGAGCAGCTGCATAGCAGGCATCGCCGGTGTGGCATATGCACATTATTTTGGGATCCTGACCCAGGAGACCTTCAGCTTTAACACGAGTATCAACGTGTTTGTTTACATGACGGTGGGGGGACCTGGATTATTTGCCGGTCCGATCGTGGGCACAGCCGTACTGCTCATCATCCCGGAGCAACTGCGCGACTTGAAGGAATATGTGCCGTTCATTTACGCCGGGATACTCCTGATCGTTTTATTCCTGATGCCCCAGGGATTGGCAGGATTGCCCGGTCAGATCAGGCGATGGCTTGACCGGTCATCGAAAGCCAAGGTAGCGACCCCTGAGGAAGGAGATGGAAACAGTGCTCCTTGACATTCACAGCCTGACAAAGAACTTTGGCGGACTGATTGCTGTCAACCAGTTTAGCATGGGCGTTGGTAAAGGCGAGATCGTTGGCTTGATCGGGCCAAATGGCGCAGGCAAGACCACGGTTTTTAACCTGATCACCGGGGTCATCCGCCCTTCGACTGGCAGGGTCGAATTCGATGGCAAAGATGTGACCGGGAAGAGCCCTCACATCTTGGCAAGTGCCGGTATTGGGCGCACCTTCCAATTAACACCTCTCTTCACCGAATTCACCACCCTCGAAAATGTTGTGGCTTCCTACTACCTGCATCCACGCTCTAGCTTCTGGGATGCTTTTCTAAATACGCCAACGTACCGGCGCAATGAAGCCTTCGCCCTGGAACAGTCCTTAAAGATCCTGGAACTGGTTGGGTTGGGCAAGGTGAAGGATGAGCGTGCCAGGAACCTGCCGCACGGCTACCAGAAAATGCTGGGCATTGCAAGGGCGTTGGCCGTTCAACCCCAGCTGCTCTTGTTGGATGAGCCATTGGGAGGAATGAACACGGACGAGATCACCTTCACAATGGACATCATGGCGAAGGTAAGAGACCAGGGGATGACCATCCTCGTCATCGAACACAATATGCAGATCCTGGACCTGTGCGATCGGGTGGTAGCAATCAACTTCGGGCAAAAGATCGGTGAGGGGACAGTTGAAGAAGTGCGGAACAATCCGGACGTCATTACAGCATACCTGGGAGAGCAAAATGCTGCTTAAAATCAGCAACCTCACGGTTCATTACGGAAAAGCTGTTGCGCTTGAAAACGTCTCCATGGAAATGGAGGAAGGCTCGGTGGTTACCCTGGTGGGAGCCAACGGAGCTGGAAAGACCACCCTGCTGAGGACCATGTCAGGCTTGATCCCAGCCACGACTGGCGAGATCTGGTTCAAAGGTACGAAAATCAACAACCTGCAGGCACCCAAAATCGTGGGGCTGGGGCTGGTGCACATTCCCCAGGGACGCAGGTTGTTCCCCTACCTAACAGTGCTTAGCAACCTAAACCTGGGGGCGAGCCTGCGCAAGGATATGCAGGCGGTGAAACGGGACCTGGACAATGTGTTCCAGCACTTCCCGCGTTTATTTGAAAGACGCAATCAAAAAGCTGGAACCCTCAGCGGCGGCGAACAGCAAATGGTGGCGATCGGCAGGGGATTGATGGCAGACCCAAAGCTTCTGCTGATGGATGAACCCTCACTCGGCCTTGCACCCCTAATGGTTGCCGAGCTGATCCCGGTGATCAAGTATATTAACGCCCGTGGGATCAGCGTCCTGCTTGTGGAGCAGAATGTTTCCCTTGCGCTGGGGGTAGCCAGCAAGGGATATGCTCTCCAGGTTGGCCGCATCGTCCTGGAGGGAGATATCGATAAGTTCAAAACCAGTGAGGTGATCAAGACCGCTTACCTGGGCAGGTGAAATTTCATACTGGGGGATATACACCTATAAAAATAAGCAGAGCACCGGTTCCGGTGCTCTGCTTTATGGTTCAATAGGGAATGGAATTCTAAAAATTCGAGTGGATCGAGATTTCCCCCAACGCGAACTTAATCAATTACGCACGCTAACCTTCCGGGTCAGTGCGCCAGGACCGCCCTGGCAGCGGTAATAACATCTGCCTCAACCGGTACGTATGCATCTTCAAGCGTAGGGCTGAAGGGCACAGGCACCCAGGGTGCACCCACGCGCCTGATTGGCGCGTCCAGGTAGCCCAAGGCTTTCTCTGCAACAACCGCTGCCACCTCACCTCCAAAGCCACCGCGCACCGGTGCTTCATGCAAGATTACCAGGTGACCGGTCTTCCGCACGGAGGCGAGGATCGTCTCCTCGTCGAGTGGCTGCAGGGAGCGCAAATCAACCACCTCTGCACTCACCCCATCCTTTTCAAGTGCTTTGGCTGCTGCCAACGCGACATCAACCATGCGGCTGAAGGAGACCAGGGTAAGGTCGGTACCCTCGCGCTTGATATCGGCGACTCCGAGCGGGAGCAGGTACTCACCTTCAGGTACTTCGCCCTTCTTGGCGTAAAGCATTTTGTGTTCGATGAAAATGACGGGGTTCGCAGCACGAATTGCCGACTTAAGCAACCCCTTGACATCATAAGCTGTCGAGGGAGCAACGATAGTCAACCCGGGTACGTTGGTCAGGAGCGACTCGATACTCTGGCTGTGATGAGCCCCCGAACGCCGTCCTGCTCCATAGGCAGCCAGGCGGACGACCATGGGTGCGGTAACCAGGCCGCCGGACATATAATTGACCTTGGCTGCATGATTAACAATAGCATCCATGGCAATGGTTACAAAATCCGCGAACATGACCTCCACCACTGGATGCATACCCATCATGGCTGCCCCTACACCAGCCCCCACCAGGGCAGATTCACTTAGTGGAGTGTCGAAGACTTGATCTTCTCCAAACTCGTCGTATAGACCTGTGGTGACCAGGAAGTTTCCGCCGTGTTCTGCAACATCCTCCCCCATTAGAAATACGCGTGGATCCCTGCGCATCTCCTCTGCCAGTGCCTCACGGATGGCATCCCGGTACATGATCTCTCTCATATCCGCCTCCCCCCGACCAAAGCCGGGTCTTCAAGTGCATACGCCCCTTCACTTACTTCCCCGGGAGGTGGGAAGGGACTATTTTCGGCAAATTGGATGGCAGATTCGATCTCTGTCTTTGCTGCAGCGGCAATTCTTTCCTTGTTCGCATCATCCAGCACTCCCCGTTCCAACAGGAGAGTCTCAAAGCGATGGATCGGGTCTTTTTCCTGCCAGCCAGCGATCTCGGCAGGTTCTCGCATATATTCGGGAGTCCTTCCCTCGCAATGGCTGCGATAGCGGTATGTCACGCATTCGAGCAGGGTCGGTCCTTCACCCGACCGTGCGCGGGCTGCCGCACGCTGAACGGCTTCGTAAACCGCAAGAACGTCGTTACCATCGAGCCGCACGCCGGGGAAGCCATAGCCCTCGGCACGACAAGCGAAGTTACTGCCGGCGAAATGTTTTTTCAAGGGAGTATATTCGGCATAGCCGTTGTTTTCGAGAACAAAGATTATCGGCAGCTTGAACACGCCGGCAAAGTTCAGTCCTTCGTGGAAATCTCCCCTTTGGGCTGCCCCGTCGCCGAAGAAGTTCACGACAAGATTTTCTTTCTTCTGCAACTTGAACGCGAGCGCAGCCCCGACCGCCACGGGAATATCAGATCCGATCAAACCAGAACCCAGGAGCACGCCATGTTCGGGGTCAGTCATATGATGAGTCGTGGACTTACCGCGGGCTGGGCCGTCAACCTTGCCAAAAATGCCAGCCATCTGTACCCTGGTGGGAACGCCTTTGACGATGAATGCCCCCCGGGTGCGCAAAGACGGCAATACCTGATCTTGCAAACGCAAGCCATAGCATGCACCGATGGCGATGGCTTCCTGGCCCTGGCTGCCATGGGGCAGCTCGACCACGCCTCCGCGACCCCACAACCCACAGAGCCGATCTTCGAACTCACGGGTCAGAACCAACAGACGATACATCTCGAGCAAGTCACGCGATTCCAGTTGGTCAGCGTATTCCATTCCTGATACCCTTTCTTTGAGCGGCACCCTGGGGATAGCGTTCAAGGTGGACTTACTCCGGATTTTCCAAGTGACGTTTCACTGCCTGGAGGAACTGCACTGCGGTGGCTCCGTCCACTGCCCGATGATCGTAAGACAGGCACAGGTACATCACCTTGGCAGCGACGACCAGCCCCTGGCGCACAACCGGTGTATCTGCCACCTTGCCCATGCCAAGAACAGCTACCTCGGGTAAATTAATTATCGGTGTAAACAACAATGAGCCGAATACGCCCGAGTTTGTAACGGTGAAGGTGCTTCCTTTCATATCGTCCGGCGTCAGTTGCCCCGCTCGAGCCTTAGCGCCCAGGGTGTTGATTTCCTGGTCGATCTCGCCCACATTCTTGCGGTCAGCATTCCTAAGCACGGGTACCACCAGTGCATCTTCTATGGCAACCGCCACTCCCATATGGATCGGACGTTTCACGACAATCCGGTCTTCAGCCATCCAGGCGTTTAGCAAAGGGAATTCTTTCAGTGCTTGAGCAGCAGCCCAGGCAGCATATGCTGTATAAGAGAATTTGGTGGTCGAGCGAACGGTTGCGACCTTCTCCATGTCTACATCCATGACCGTGGTAACATCAGCAGCGGTATGCCGGCTTAAGGCCATGCGCTCCGCGATCCGTGCCCTTTGTCCGATCAGGGGAATCACCTCGGCGTCGTCTGAGTTCTGACGCCGCAGGGGCAGTGTGCTGACTGGCGAAGAGGCGCAAGTCCTTCTCGGTGATGAGACCATCTTCACCTGTTCCCGGTACAAGGGTCAAATCGATTTTTAATTCCTGAGCCAGGCGCCTTGCTGCTGGAGAGACGGGTTTTCGTCCGCCAGCCGCGGGGGATGCGGCGGAACCAGAGGTCCCGACAGGCAATGCCTGGGAAGGTTTCTCACTTAGTAAAGAAGCATTCTCTTCATCTATTTCGGTAATGATGGCGATGGGTGTGTTAACGTCCACTTCCACACCAGTTTCCACCAGTATTTTGCTCAGAATTCCAGCCTGGGGTGCTTCCAGCTCATGGGTGGCTTTGTCGCTTTCTACAACCACGAGCAAAGCCCCCTTGTTGATCTTATCGCCTTCCTTCAATAACCATTCCACCACACGTCCCTGGATCATCGACTGTGAGAGAACAGGCATGCGAACTTCATGGGGCATTGTTTTCCTCCTCGGTCAAGTGACTCAGACAAATTGTTGCATGTGACTACCCTGGCTGTCAGGAGACCCTTTATTATTGGGTGATCAAAAGCTGAGGGTGAATTTTTTTGGATATGGCACGATATTCCATTCAAGCTATAATAAATTCATTACAAATAATCAATAAAACGGAATGTCATTTCATTTTATTAGCACAATGGGTATCATAGCACACTCATCGCTCGCTTGTCAATAGCCATTGGGTTCATGAATGAGGTGAAATTTTGAAATATTTGCGATTTTATCGAGATCTATGGCCGAATACCGACCCCAGGTGGAGATGGTTCTGCCCGCAAGGAACCGGTAAAGGTATTGACAAGCCTTTTACCCTGTGCTAACATAACAATAAATATGGAACTGTGGTTCATTTTTATATGATTAACCATTGGATAAAGATGTAATTATTCGGCACAAAGGTCCACAAGTTTATTATTATCCTGGCGCATCAATAACCTAATAAATTCTTTTGAGGGGATTGAATTTCCCTAACCGCGCTTGAGGATTGTAGAAATGTGGATTGACGGCAGGCTTGATATAATGCTTTCAGGATACTGATATAGGAGCAAAACAACCCATGACTTCCATGCCGGGCCAATACACCATCAGCCAGATTGGGATTGTGGTCAAAGACCTTGATTCAGCGCTGGAGCACTATTGGCGCGACGCTGGCATAGGTCCTTGGAATATTTATACGACCGGCGCACCACCGCTCAGATGTATCTATCACGGCCATCCAGCCCAATATACGGTCCGGTTAGCCACTGCAAAATCAGGGTCTTTACAAATGGAACTGATTGAATACATATCGGGGGAGACCATTCACCGTGATTTTCAGGTTTCAGGCCGTGAAGGTATTGAGCATATGGGGATTTACGTACCGGACTTGGAGCAAGCGCTGCAACCGTACCAAGAATTGGGCATTGGCATCCTGCAGCGGGCTGACGGGCTGGGGGTGAAGGGGGATGGGCGGTATGCCTACCTTGACACCGAGCCAATTTTTGGCACCATTCTGGAACTGATCCAGAGTTCTTCACAGCCCATACCACCCGAGAGAATTTACCCGGAGAAAAACCAATCACAACGAAAGGAAATAATAAAATGACCGAAACCTTGAAGCGAGGGATCCAAATTAACCTTGCAGATGCCCCATGTGTCGAGCCACCAAAACACACCAAGGCTTTGTGTTGGACTTTCATTTCCCCCAAGATGCAGGATAACAAAGCGTTTGAACTGATGCTCACTACAGTGGAACCGGGTGGCGGAGCTGAGATTGTTTCACACGCAACCGAACATGCATATTACGTCATTTCAGGGCGGATGCAGGCGACGGTCGAGGGAAAGGAATTTGATCTGGGTCCGGGGAGCTGCCTCTACATGGACAAGGAAGCCGCACATGGTCTGAAAGTGGTTGGTAGCGATCCAGTCAAATTCATAGTCATTTTCGCTCCGGCGCGACAATATGCATAGGTTTACGGCAGAGGGAGGACGTGCCTGGTGAGGAGGAGATCCAAGAGATGAACAGAAACGAGGGATATGGGACTCTGACTGCATTTACCGCGCTGACACCCCTGGCCGTGGGCGGATTGATCGGCCTGCTACTAGTGGTAGGCCTCAGGATGGAACCCGGGATTGACTGGGCAGCCATGGTTGTCCTTGCGACCGGGATCCTGGCTCTGGCTACCTCCATTTTCCATCTCGGTCGGCCTTGGCGGGCACCCCTGGCACTGCTGCGCCTTTCAACATCCTGGTTGAGCCGTGAGGTAATTCTTTTTGGATTGTTTCTTCTTACCCTGGGATGCTATTCTGTGATGCCGATTTTAAATTGGGGCAACCAGGTACGAACCTTTGTCGGGTTTGCTGCCGCTATTATCGGTCTGGCGGGGACGATCGCCTCCGGCGAAACCTACCGTCTAAAGGCGCGCCCGTCCTGGGACCAGTGGCTGGCGGTCGTCTCATTTCCGCTGGGTGCATTATCTGCAGGCTCCCTTTTTGGCTTTTTTGTTGCCAGGCAGTTCTCAGGACGTCCTGTAATAGCAGGATATGCATGGACCGGAGTTGCCATGCTCCTGGTTTTAGCCCTCCTTGTAAGTTGGTTGCGCTCCACGAACATCTCCCAGGGAAACGAGGAAAGCCGGTTGAGTCGTAAATTAGCCCTGGGACGATTCCAGTGGTTATTAGTGGTGAGGGGGGTGGCAATCGTGACAGCCCTGGTGTTGATCGGCGCAAATGGAGAAGCACAGTTCCTGGCATGGATACCGGCTCTACTAGGAGAATTCGCTGACCGGATCCTGTTTTTCAAGACAAGCGTCCCGATCACTCTTAGCGGTCGATATCTGTAAAGGGTCCGATCCTGCTAATGTGGGAATCGCCGCCACCGGGTACAAATGATGTTGAGCAGGTGTATGCAAAGGTAATTTTGACTGGTGTATTGAAGGAGAGGTAGACGAGTATGCCAAATGAACAAGTCCGGGCTGCTGGCCTGGCAGGTCTCATCGACCGCTTCCTGAATCGACCCAGCATCGTCATGGGCAATCATGGCGGGAGTAAGTCCACGCAACCAATGGAAACCAGGGTCACCGCCTGCCGCATGTGCGGAAATAAAGCCTGGTGTACAGCTATTATTAGTATTCGGAATGGTGTGATCGTCGCAGTCGAAGGAGACCCATCCAACCCAATCAGCCAGGGAAAGCTTTGCGCCCGCGGGCAGGCGGCGATTTTCAACCTATACAACCCGTATCGTGTCACTGCCCCGATGAAACGGACAAATCCACGAAAAGGGTTGGACCAGGACCCCGGCTGGGTGGAGATTAGTTGGGAAGAAGCGATGAGCACCGTCGCCGATCGGCTGGGGAAGATTCGCGCCGAAGATCCCCGCAAGTTCGCCCACATGTGGGGGTTTGGCGGAGACTGGTGGATCGTGCAACATGAAGCATTCCTGCCGGCATATGGCACACCCAACCTGCTGCGCTCCCACGGGGTTCTCTGCCCGGTGCACTATGGTTGTTCGCTCGTCCAAGGGACAATGCTGGACAAGCAGGATGTGGAATATTGTCAATACCTGATCACTATAGGGGGCTCACTTGGTCCCAATATCGGCAGTGCCCACGCCACGCGTGCCATGGCGGGAGCCCGCCAACGGGGGATGAAATTGGTCGTGGTGGATCCGCGCTGCGGTCCCGAGGCAACCATAGCTGACGAATGGATCCCCATCCGTCCTGGTACCGACCTGGCGTTTTCCCTCTCCCTGCTCAATGTGGCACTCAACGAGATTGGCATTTTTGATGAACCTTTCTTGAAGCGGCGAACCAATGCAGTTTACTTGATTGCAGAGGACGGCTATTATGCGAAAGACTCTGCAACTGGTAAACCGCTGATCTGGGACCCCGTGGACGGTGAGGCCAGGACCTTTGACGATCCCTCGGCCAGGGATTATGCCCTGGAAGGAAGATTCCAGGTAAATGGTCAGACTGTTGCGACAGCATTTACGCTAATAAAAGAATCAATGCGCCAATATGATCCGGAATGGGCTGAAAAGATCACAACAGTGCCAGCAGCTACCATCCGCCGCGTTGCCCGGGAGTTCATAGAAGCAGCGCGTATCGGTGAAACCATAATCTTGGACGGCGTCGAGTTCCCGTTCCGCCCAGCCCTAGTGAAAGGCGAGCGCGGCAGCCTGGGCAGGGTGGGCGGGGCCTACCAGCACCTGGTGAACAAGATGCTAAACATGCTGGTTGGATCTCTCGACGTGCCGGGAGGTGACCAGGGATCTGAAACAGGACCCGTCCTAAGACCGGGTCCCGATGGTGTTGTACTCCCCAAGAAAGAGGCGATCCCGGAGCCCTTCGAGTTTCCCCCCAGAATATTGACCTCGTCCAGTATTATCCCAATCGACATTCCATGCCCTATATGGCATGGAAGACGGTGTTGGATCCGGAAAAGTATGGTGTGCCTTACGAGTTGGAAGCGCTGATGATCTATGGGGGTAATCCGATCACCAATAGTTCCAATCCCACCGAGGCCATTGCTGCCCTGTGCAAGATCCCCTTTACTGTAACCATCGCCTACATTTTCGATGAAGCGGCAGAATTCTCTGATATTCTTCTCCCCGAGCCGGCTCCATTCGAGCGATACGGAATACAGGCACTCGGCACAGGTCACTTTGTCCAGGCACAGGATGCGAATTTGCTGCAGATCTCCGGGGTCCTGGCACGCTTACCGGTGGTGCCCCTGGAAAATAACACCCGCCAGGCAGACGACATCTACCTGGAACTTGCCGAACGAATGGGCTTCCTTTTCGGTGAAGGTGGACTGAACGACCATCTGAACAAAATGTGGGAACTGCAAAACCCGCACAAGCTGGAATTGAACAAACGATACAATACTGGAGAGATCCTCGATAGGGTCCTGAAATCCAGGTTCAGGGTGGAGAATGGAATCGAATATTTCCGGGAAGCAGGCATCCACTTTAGGATGCGGGGTAAGGCTAAATCGTATAACTCCTTCTATTTCCCTGAAGGCACAACGCGATACCCATTCTATTTCGAGCATCTTTTGCGAACTGGCGATACACTGCGGCATAATCTTGCCGAACATGGTGCAAGCATTCCAGGACAGGATATGGCAAATGTTTGGCGCTTCTATCAACCCATACCTCGGTGGGTCGGGCGACCCGATGAAAGCGCTTCTACAGATTTCGATCTGATCGCCATGAATTGGTCCACGCCCCAATTCCGGACACATGGCTCAGACCAGACCGGCAACCCTTTGCTCAACGAGGTGGCGGATGAAACCGACCCCTATCAATTCGTGATCCTGTTGAACCGAGTGACCGCGGAGAGCAAGGGGCTGCACGAAGGCGATGAAGTGGTCGTGGATGCATACTGGGGAGGCAGTGCCCAGGGAAAGTTGAAGCTTACGAGTTTGCTTCATCCCGATGCAGTGGGGATACCGGGAATCCATGGATTCAAAACATTGCACAGGAACCAGGTGGCGACCAAGGGACCGCATTTCAACTCGCTTCTCAATACTGCCGAGGGGACCTTTGACCCGCTCCATGGGGGGATAGATAAAAATCCCCGGGTGAAGGTTTCCCGGGTCGGAGGAAACGGGTGATGAGATACGGAATGGTGATCGATCTGACCCGGTGCGTTGGATGCAATTCCTGCACCGTGGCATGCAAACAGGCGAACGGCATCCCGTCTGGAGTCTTCTGGAGCAAGGTAGTGCATTACGAGACCGGTGGTTACCCACAGGCGCGACTTCTCTTTCTGCCCATGCTGTGTATGCACTGCCAGGAAGCGCCCTGCCTTGAAGCCTGTCCCACGGGAGCCACCTATCGAGGCGAGGGCGGCCTGGTGCTGGTGGATGATAATCGGTGTGTAGGGTGCCGCTATTGCATCATGGCCTGCCCATATGAGGCGCGTAGCTATAACTCCAGTTCACCGCGGGAGTATTACACCGGTAAGGGTTTGACGGAATTCGAAAACGTCAGCACCGGGCAGCACCCCAAGGGTGCGATAGAAAAGTGCACATTTTGCGCACCCAGGTTGGCGGAAGGCAAGCTCCCGGCTTGTGTGATGACCTGTCCGTCTGAGGCAAGGATTTTCGGCGACCTTGACGACCCCACGTCAGAGGTCTCCAAACTGGTAGGCAGTGGTCGAGCCAAACCCAGGCTGGAAGAACAGGGGACCAGTCCTTCCGTGTTTTATATTGAGTTGGACACTGAATAATCACCATAAAGTGACATTATTAATCTTTGAGGCACATTCGAAAGCAGGAATCCCGCAAAGATGAAATTTTAGCTTGCAATTTGAATCGAAACGCTCGCAAGGGCGTTTTATAATGAAAGGAGGAACACAAAATAAAATTGGAAACCGGTTGAATTCCCTTTTATTACTAATCATATGAAAATAGGTTATACTAAGCCGTCTTGTCCAAATTAAGGAAAATATTTTGGGGGATTACGACTGAAAGGTCAATTAATCGATATTTGAATGTAACTCGTGCTTTGGCAGAGGGTTACAAAAAATGAAACTGGCATGGTTCCGAAATGCTGGGTTGAAGGACAAGTAAACATTTATTTCAAAATAATAATGTCCTTAAAATGCCAGGAAACCACTTATTTCGAGCCATTTTTTGTAATAATATGAGGTTTTAGAAGGTTCGAAGAATTAAATGTCAAATACTTTTCTGTCCACAAAGTTTTTCGTTCCACAACCGCGAAAAGCAATCATCCACCGCGAACACTTGTTTGATCTTTTGAATGGGGGTATCCAGGGAAAACTTGTGGTGGTGTCTGCGCCTGCTGGTTATGGAAAAACAACCCTCATTTCCTCCTGGCTGGCACACCAGGAATTGCCGGTTGCCTGGGTTTCAGAAGATGAAGGGGATAATGAATATTTCCGATTTTTTAGTTACCTGTTGGAGGCTCTGCGTCAAAAAGACTTGCAGATTGGGGGAACGCTTTTACAGATGCTCCAATCGCCAATGCCCCCATCACAGGATATCTTTGTTGAATTATTCCTGACAGAATTATTATCAATATCTCAGGAATGTATCCTGGTTATTGATGATTACCAAATGATCAATAATCCGGCAATTCATTCAGACTTAAGCCAGATTATCGATAATTCACCAAAGGAATTGCATTTCATCATTTGCAGCCGTACAGAGCTCCCATTTTCGGTGTCAAGGCTGAGGGCAAGTGACGAACTTCTTGAACTAACCCAAAGAGAACTCAGCTTGACCCTCGATGAGAGCACGATGTATATGAATTTGGTCATGGGTGCAGGGTTGCAGACGGTGGATATCGCGATCTTACACGATCGAACCGAAGGTTGGTTGGTTGGAATGCAGTTGGCGGCGTTATCCCTGCGCGGTCAATCAGACCCGGTCGGGTTCATATACTCGTTAAAGGGGGACAACCGGTTTATTGGCGATTACCTGGTGGATGAAGTCTTGCTGCAAATCCCTCCCGAGTTGGAAAACTTTCTCCTGCGCACGTCTGTGTTAAAAAGGATGGATAGCTCTTTGTGCAATTATGTCCTGGAGATCGGAAACAGCCACGACCTCCTGGAGTCGATTGATAAGAGACGTTTGTTTACTATTCCCCTGGATGAAAAACGAAAGTGGTTTCGGTATCATCATTTATTTGGAGAAATGCTGTTTGCCCGCCTTCTACGCAGATCACCGGAAAGTGTAGCTGGGCTTTACCAGCGCGCCAGTGCCTGGCATGCCGCACAAGGGATGAAGGAAGATGCGGTCGATTATGCACTGGAGGGAAACGACCATGCACGAGCTGCAGAACTCGTCAAGGAAATTGGATTACCTGTCCTCTCCCATGGCGGGTGGAAACAGGTATTGAATTGGTACAACCAAATCCCCGAGGCAGAATTCCAACGTCATCCCGATCTTTGGTTACCCTATTTTATGACCTTGATCAATGCAGGGTTCATTAATGAGGCTGGCAAAAAATTAAATGGGATTTCAGTCAAGGATTTTATTACGCAAGGATTTTCAGATGAAATATCGACCAGGGTTAGGGGGGAATTAGCCTCTGTGCGCGGAGTTGTGGTGTTGCACAGCAAACTCGACCCCGCCTTGGCAAAAAAGGCGCTCATCGAGGCACGCACTTGTCTCTCAAATGAAGCATCCATCCGGATGACCTTTGCCACCTTTAATTATGGAGTCAGCTGCCTGGAATTAGGAGAGATCGAAGAGGCGCGGGAAATGTTTGAAAAAACCATTACCTGGGGAAAAAGAGACGACTTTCCGCTGTCACAGGTGATGAGCACCAGCTACCTTGCAAAAACATTGTCAATGACCGGAAATTTGAGAGAAGCGGAAGAGCTGTTTCTTGAAACTGTTGGATACGTTCACGAGGTCGGTTTACAGCAGGGGGCTGTCTTTTCCAATGCAAATATTGGTCTTGGTGACCTTTATTATGAGTGGAATAGGCTAGACGAAGCCCATCATTATCTTACAGAAGGAGTCCGCCTGGCGGAGCAGGGCGGATATCTTAATCAGCTTTTGCCAGGGTGTGTTACCTTGGCACACGTTCAGAGTTTGCAGGGAAACCAGGCAGGCTTACAGGAGACCATTCAAAAGACCAGGAAGATGACCGAAAAATATGGGAATCCTCCAATGGCCATTGCGTTTATCAAGGCCTTTGAGGCTGAATTAGCTCTACAGCGGGGCGACTTCTTCTTAGTAAACAACTGGCTTGCTTCATGTATCAATAATGTCCAGGAAGCAACCAATCTTTTCTCACAATATGAAATGACAACACTTGCACGGGTGTTGGCCGCGAAGGAAAATTATTATTTAATGAACGAAGTAATAAGACCCATATGGGAACTTGCCCTTCGCCAGGGTCGCGTGAAGGATGCATTATCCTGCGATATTCTCATGGCCAAATGCTTTTTTATGAGCGGAGAGCCGCTGCCAGCCATGGCCATCCTTCAAAAAGCCTTATCCAAGGCAGAACCAGACCATTTCGTGCGAACCTTCCTTGATGAAGGCGGAGTGGTCATCTCCATGATCAAGCAGATGTTGGCATCGGGCGGAAGTCGCAAACCAAATTCCGAAGAATGCTCGAGCGATTATCTATATTTCCTGCTGGAAGAAGTAGCCAAGGGAACCCTGAAAGCCTCCACCAGCCGTTCTTTGAGTGGAAGAAAAGAAGGTTTGGAGCCTCTGACTGATCATGAACTGCGTATTCTAAATATGCTCGAAGCCGGATATCCGAACAAGCAGATCGCCCAGGAATTAAACATCAGCTTAAACACGGTAAAGTATCACTTGAAGAATATATATGGGAAATTGGGAGTGGTAAATCGAACGCAAGCAGCCAGGAGCGTGAGGATTGAAGTCCCTTAAACTTCCTGCAACCTTATCTCAACACTACACTTAACCCACCCGGAAGGGTGGGTTATTCTTTCCGCCAACCCGCTAATATATATTCAGGAATTTTATTTCCCAGATCTTGCCAATAATTTAACTCTGGGACCCTTGCGGTATTATTTTCAATTTGATGTGTACATATTTTTTTCACTTTCGTTTGTGAAAAATTCAACAAGGAGGTTCAATCGGAAAAATCTCAAACATAACCCTAAAAAAGGGCAAGAAATGTTGTTACAACATAAGACTGTCATGTCGAGAAGGAGATGATAGAAATGGAACTTAACGAAAAGAAGTCAATAATAACCCGGCGAACGTTCTTGAAATTATCGGCTTCGGTAGCTGCGGTGGTGGCGGCGAGCAATTTGCTGTCCAAGAACCACGGTACCGCCCTGGTTGCAAGAGCTAAATCCGCCGGAATAACGGGTACAGATGCATGGTACCCGGGCGTCTGCAAAATGTGCATGCAGGGCGACTGCCAGGAACGCGTCCATGTAGTGGATGGAGTCGTAGTAAAGGTTGAAGGCGACCCACGCGCAATCCAGAACCAGGGCACGCTGTGCCCCCGCGGCAACTCCGTTATCATGCACCTGTACAACCCGTGGCGGATCAAAGCGCCTCTCAAGCGGACAAATCCCAAAAAAGCTTTGAACGAAGATCCCGGGTTTGTGGAGATCACGTGGGATGAGGCCATAAAAACCGTAGGTGATAAACTCAAGAAGAACGCTGATGATCCCCGCAAGATTGCGTTTGTCAGTGGTTTTGGTGTGAGAAGCGCACTGCTTGGCAACTTCGAAGCTGCCCTCGGTAACGTTACTGACTCACCTTCACGCGGTTCAGCCTGTGCTTACCATCTTGGCAGTTATATGTCCAATGGAAAGGGCCCGGACAATGTGCCTGACATTGACAATGTGGAATATATCCTTAACATTGCCCGCACGTTAGGACCTAATGGTGCCTTTTCTTCAGTTGGGACAAAAGAAACCATGAGTGCCCTGGTCGATCGTAAAATTAAGATCGTAAATGTCGACCCCCGCTGCGGTCCGGAAGCCTCCAAGATGGAGTGGGTGCCAATCCGCCCCGGTACCGAGCTGGCATTCCTGTTGGGCGTCTTGCATACGATCCTTTACGAAATAAAGAAGTTTGATGAATGGTTCGTCAAGACCCGCACCAACGCACCTTACTTGATTGGTCCCGACGGCGATTACGTCCGCGATCCTGATACTAACAAACCGCTGATGAGAAACACCAAGCTGAATAAGGCCGTCCCGTTTGATGATCCGGATACGACAAACCTTGCCCTTGAAGGGTTGTACGATGTGAATGGGGTTCTTGCCAAACCAGCCTTCCAGTTGATCAAGGATACCATGGAGCCCTATACAGCCGAATGGCAGGAACCGATCTCGACCATCCCGGCAGCAAAAGTACGCGAAATTGCCGCTGACCTGATCAAACATGCGCATATTGGCGAATTTGTCACGATTGATGGCAAGAAAATCCCCTTCAGCCCGGTAAGCATTCAGTTTGAAAAAGGTGCTTACGCGCACGCCATCGAGGGCCCCTGGGGTGATTTTACCGGGAAGATCATCTGCGAACTGCTGGGCAACTTGGAAGTATTCGGCGGACAAACCGGCAATTCCCAACCCAATAAAGCATGGCTCGAACCGGATAAGGATGGCATTCGCAAACCTGGAACTGAAGGTGGTGCAGATGAATACGGTTACACCTGGACCTGGCCGTTGACCAAAGCGGACTTGCGCCAGTTCTATCCCGTTTCGCATACCCTCATCTGGGGACTCGCCAAGAACATCCTCGATCCGCAGAAGTATTACTCCGACTTTTCGATTGACACCCTGATCACGTGCGGCGGTGGTCCTGTTCGGTCCAGCTTCGATCGCACCTTGTTCGAGAAAGCTTGGGCAAAAGTACCCTTCCACGCGGCATTCTCTTTGACCTACGACGAAAATGCAATGCTGGCGGACATAGTCCTGGCAGATGTGGGTTTCCTCGAAAAGGACATGGTTCATGCTGGAAGCGGTTCGCCCCCCGGTCACAAGGTCAACACCGATGGGACCCGTGGTGCCGTATTCTTCCTCTGGCGCGATGCCTCCGCGATCACGCCGGTCACCAAGGCTAAAAACGTGGAGCAGGTGCTGATCGACCTGGCTGAGGCTGCGGGCGTTCTAACCGGCGACACGGGCTTGATTTCCAAAGCCAATGGCTCTCTTGGGAAATTCAAGCTTGACACCAGTAAGAAGTTCACCCTGCGAGAGTATTCCGAAGCGGTCCTCAAGCAGAATTTTGGCGCTGACAAGAAGCTTGCAGACGTGAATGATAAGAGCGGGCCACTTTTGAAGTATGCAACCCGCGGCGCTGCCAATATCAACTATACCTACTGGCCGGATAACAAGACTCGCCATTTGATGTACTTCGTGATGCTGCCTCGAGCCGCCAAGAGGTTGAAGGAAAATCTCGACAAAGCCGGGTTACCTGGAATTCCAGGTTGGGACAATCAGGATGAATATTGGGCGGCTTACTCCCCGATCCCATACTGGCATCCCTGCAATGAGTTCAACGCACCAGCGGAATACGACATGTGGGCGATCAACTGGAAAACACCCATGGGCGTGTTCAACTGCGGCGATCCCTATGGGAATGTCTGGCTGCATGAAACGATGCAAGCCTGGGATCCTTATGAATATGCCATCTGGATCAACAGCGCTACGGCAGCCAAGAAAGGCCTCCAGACTGGCGATACGGTCGTGGTTAAGTCACGCTGGGGCAAAACGCAAGGCAAGGTTAAGGTGACCGAGTTGATCCACCCGGATGTGCTCGGATTCCCGGCCGGGCATGGAGCAGCTGTTTCAATGGCGAACCCCATCACAGGTGAAGGCGCGTACTTTAACGCTCTGTGCAACCTGGACGAAAACAACCTCGCATTGGATCCCCTGACCGCTCAAGTTGAAGAGGGTCCCGCCGTGAAGATCTACAAGGCATAGGAGGTGAGATCATGAAATACGGAATGGTAATCGATCTAGGTAGATGCATCGGCTGCAATGCCTGCAGCATCGCTTGTAAACAGCAGTATGGTACGCCGCCCGGCGTTTTCTATTCCCACGTGAGCATCACCGAAGTGGGGAAATACCCCGACGCCAGGCAAACACCACTGCCGGTTCTATGCAACCATTGTGAGAACGCTCCCTGCGTTGACGTGTGCCCAACAGGCGCATCAGTAAAACAGGACAATGGAATTGTGACCATCGATGCTAATACATGCATCGGATGCCGCTATTGCATGGTCGCCTGTCCATACAACGTGCGCCAGTTCATTGGTTCCGAACCACAAGGTTACTTCCCCGATAAGGGTGGGTTTAATGTGTATGAGAAGGTGATGTACGCCAACCATGAAGTGGGGACGGTCGAGAAATGCAGCTTCTGTGCAACCCGCGTAGCTGCAGGTGAACTTCCCGCATGTGTTCTGACATGCCCTGGGCAGGCGAGATTCTTTGGCGACCTGGATGATCCAGCCAGTGAAGTTTCCAAGCTGATCATTAAGCACAACGCCAAACCTCTCAACGAGGAAGCCGGGACCAAGCCGAATGTGTATTATATCGGCTAAAGGAGTATGAACATGACAACTGAAGTTAAATCACAACGAACGTCTGGTGGCATGGCCTGGTTGGTTGGGATTGTGGTCCTGGTGGTGATCGGTGCGATCGCCTGGATCATCCAACTTAGCAAAGGCATGTCCGTGCTTGGGATAAGCCAGATCATCCCCTGGGGTTTATACATCGCAGCTTTCTTCACCCTGGTTGGCCTGGCAAGCGGATTATTGATCATGGCAGTGCTCACAGACCTGGGAGTCATCCCGGGCTTGAAAGCCTCAAGGCGCAACCTGCTGATCGGTGCACTGGCAAGTTACGTCGCGGGTGGCATCATGATCCTGATGGATATTGGCAAGCCACTGCGCGTACTAAACATGGTCTTTAAAGCCCAAATCCTATCTCCCTTCGTATGGGACTTTTTGAGCCTGGCACTGGGCGTGATCTTGACCATCATTTACCTGCTGGTTATTCCAAAAGGCAAATGGCTTGCGGTCATAACCGGAATCGTGGCAGGAATAGTCATCATCTTCGAGGGCTGGATCTTGAGCATGAGTGCTGGTTCTCCACTATGGGCAGGTGGCATGATGCCGGCGATTTTCCTGCTGGAAGGACTGCTTGTTGCTTTTGCAGTAACTTTAATTGCCCAACCCGCCCTCGATGCACTTCGCCGTGGCGCCCTGGTGTTATTGCCAGTACTCCTGCTTTTCAACATATTTGAGTTGGGAGCAAAACTTTACGCTGGCGACCTCGACGACCTGGCTGGAACCAATCTGATCCTGTCCAACCCCATGTTCTGGCTGGCAGTTGTCCTGGGGATCATCCTGCCATTTGTATTGTTGATGTGGGTCGGCAAAAACCGCGCCGCTGTGATCACTGCTGCGGTCCTGGTGATCCTGGGAGTATTCTTAGCTAAATCGGTAACGCTGGTTGCCGGGCAGGCGGATTCCTTCCTGATGGGAACAGCAGTATATACCCCCACTGTTGTGGAAATCGGCGGTGTGCTCGGTGTCGTTGGGTTGGCCGGGTTATTGTTCCTGCTGGGAACTCGATTTTTGCCTCAACAGAAGGCTAAATAACCTTCTGCGTCTTCCTCCTGTGATCAGGCAATACTGGTTGTGCATCTCCCAAGCATGGTACTTGGTGAGTGTACCCTGGTAGACCTGTGGTTCATTGGCAGAATCTGGAAGCTGCGAGAAAGTGGGGGCATGCCGATGAACCCACAGGACAATATTTGACGGATTTTCAAAAACAACATTATTGGGACATTTTCCAAAAGGACAATGTCCCAATAATAAATAAGTCGATATTGGTCTACACTTGATTACTACACGGAAATTTACGCTCATGGAATCACACCCTCTTAAGTGATATATTGGACAGATTACTACATATTCCAAGGAGAAAAATAAATGAATGAATCGAAACTGGGTGTGAAAGAACATGCAGATATTGCGCGGGCAAGGGCAGCATTCTGTTCATTTCTCACGATCCATTTCAATGTGCTTCCAGACGAGAAATTCGTAAAACAGATGCGTCGCAAAGAGATCCTCTCAATGCTGGAGTTGCTACCCAAAGACGAATCTGTGAATGCAGATGTTTCCAGCGGCGCCATCTTGATGTTTAACTTCCTGAAAGAGACGTATAGCGACAAACCTGCCCAGCTTTCAGAGAAATTGGGAGTTGATCGCACCAGATTATATCGGGGCCTTTCGCCTCAATATGGTCCTCCACCACCTTACGAAATGGTTTGGAGTAGGAAATGGCAGGATGTGAACCTGCTTCAAGAGCTTGCCGGGATCTATCGTGAAAATGGTTTAGCGCCGTCCACTGAAATTGTCGACCGGATGGATTATATGGGTCTCGAGTTGGAATTTATGCACGCGTTATCCATGCGTGAAACCGAGGCCTGGGAAGCGAATAAACAGGAAGTGGCAAATTCGCTAATTGAAATTCAAAATAAGTTTTTCAGAGAACACCTGAAACAATGGGTTCCTGATTTTGTCCAGAAAGCACTGGAGTTTGTCAAAACGGATTTCTATCATGGGCACCTGCTCATGATAAAAGGCTTTATTTTGGAGCTGGAAGAAACATTAACAAAAACCTCAGCATCTTCAAGCAAATGAGTTACAAAATCGTAGAAGGGTAGGTGATTCAAAGGCCTACCCGGGTATTTTTGGAGGTTGGCCTTGTCACATCGCCAGGTTAAGGTCTCACCATTTCAGGCAGGTCTTGTGCTTGGATTTGGATCTGCACTCGTGCAGGCTTATTTCAAGGTGATCCCCCCCGTGGCATACGGGGTCTGCATGGTGTGCCATCCCAAGGATCTATTTAACTGGCTTGCCGATCATATTTTTAATTTTAGTTGGGGATACAGCCTGGCATCGACGAATTGGCCATTGCTCACCGTTGTGGGCATCGTCCTTGGGGCTCTGGTGGCAGCCCGCCAACACGGCGAGCTTCAAATTCGTTCCGTAAGACAACCGTTGGCGTACTTTGTCAACGGTTTTTTAATGATCAATTTTGGACTTATCCTTGGGGCTTGTCCGATCCGGGCTGTGCTGCAAAGCGCCTACGGTAATTTGCTCGGGATAGTCGCGTGGGTGTGCATTGTGATCGGGGTGTTGATTGGCACATGGGTTCTACGCTGGAGTGCTGCCCGCGCTGTGGAAAGGGGGAAAACGGCATGATCGCCTCCCTCGCCACACTCGTTCTGGGTTTTATCATTGGTTACCTTGGTCAGAGATCACGGTTGTGTTTTGTTTCAGGCTACCGGGACTGGATTCTTACGCATGACACCACCCTATTAAAAGGCGTTGGTGGGGCATTTATCGGTGCGCTGGGTGGGTATTTATTGTTCAGCTTATTGGGAGGCAGTGTTCCCGGTTTTCCCATGATCTTCCAGACATCGCTCCTGGCCTCCCGGGCAGCAATCATAATTACGATTATGTCAGCATTGGGTGTGGGGATTACAGGAGCTCTCGCGGGTGGCTGTCCTTACCGGATGCATGTCCTGGCTGCAGAGGGCAGGAAAACCTACTGGGTGTATTTGATGGGTTTCTATGGTGGACTTATTTTTTATAATCTTGTGACCGTTCATTTCATGGAGTTTGTCAGATCCATCCTCAATTGAAAATAATATAAATTTGAACCAGGTACCTTGCAGGTAGAGTGATCCGGGATGATTGATCGAAAAGAGAGTGAAAGGATTATGAAGGAAGATAGGAGTATAAGCATTCGTGGACTCTTGTCAGGCGAGGCGAGTGCATGATGCCAGGTAGATATCGGTATTTTTCCTTTTATTTGTGCGTTTCCCTGGTTGCTTGCTCAAATGCCCCTCAAGTGACTCAACCAACTGCATCCAATCCGGCAGATTCACCCGGATCAACAGGAATTCCGTCCACCATGGTCCCGGCTCCATTATCCGCGGGTGAAACCTTGTTGAAGACATTGCCAAAATGTGATGGGATAGAAATCATGGATAATCCCATTAAGTTCGAATGGCCTAATATCGAATTGCGAATTAAGGAATTGGAGGGATCAGTCTGGGGCTATTATCGATGCCCAGGATCTCAAGCGGATGTGGCCGCTTTTTATCGCGAACAAATGCCAAAATCACGCCCCACCATATATTATGAAACGAATTGGGTGGAAAGAAAGGAAGGGGCTGTAGGGGTCTATTACGATGGAGTAAACTGGATCTATTTGTGGGTCGTTCCGCAACCTGACAATACGCAAATGTCCTATGTAATTGTTTCACAATCGAACGTTCCGGTGATTGGAGATTGCATCGCTGCATCTTTCCACACGATTAATCAAATTTCCCCCGCCGAAAGACAATGGAGCCTCGAATGATCTACCTGGATTATGCGGCAACTTCCTGGCCGAAACCGAAGGAAGTTCAACATGCAATGTGCGACTTCATGGAACATTCCGGCGGCAACCCGGGACGCTCCGGACATCGACTGTCCATTTCGGCAGCCCGGATTGTATTTCAAGCCAGGGAGGCGGTAGCCAATCTATTCCATACCCCCGATCCACTGCACGTGATATTTACACCAAACATCACTTATGCGCTGAACTTGGCCATTAGTGGAATATTGAAACCCGGAGATCACGTGGTTACAAGCAGTATCGAGCACAATTCAGTGATGCGCCCCCTGCGAGCTCTCGAAAAGGATGGATTAAAGCTGACTGTTGTCCAGTGCAAGACGGATGGCTGCCTGGACCTGGAGGCTTGGCGGGAAGCAGTCACCCCGGGGACTCGTCTGGTGGTGGTTAACCATGCCAGCAACGTTATGGGGACCCTTTTGCCGGTGACGGAGATCGCTCAAATCGCACACAAGGCTGGAGCACTGTTCCTGGTTGACTGCGCCCAGACTGCCGGAGTGGTTCCCATAGACCAGCCTGCCATGGGAATTGATTTACTGGCTTTCACCGGTCATAAAGGATTGTACGGACCGACCGGGACCGGGGGACTGGTGCTCGGTGAACGTGTTGAAGTTGATGAATTGAGACCGCTGGTGCGCGGGGGAACGGGCAGCCGCTCAGAGTACGAAGAGCAGCCCGACATGCTTCCGGATAAGTATGAAAGCGGAACCGCAAACAGTATTGGTATTGCCGGGTTGGGAGCCGGTGTGCGCTGGGTTCAATCCATCGGAATTGCATCCATCCGGGAGCGGGAAGCTGAGTTGAACGACCAATTACTCTCCGGGCTGCAGAATACCCCCGGGATAACGGTATACGGGCCCAAGGATCCAAGCGAAAGGACTGCGGTTGTTTCATGCAAACTGGCAGGGCAGAGCGTCTCGGAGGTCGGATTACGGTTGGATGACGATTTCGGAATCCTGTGCAGGGTGGGGCTCCACTGTGCGCCATCCGCACATAAAACGATCGGGACGTTCCCGGAAGGCACGATTCGTTTGGCACCCGGCATATTCACCTCTCCGGATGATATACGAGCGGTAAACGCTGCACTAGAGAAGGTGGTCGTTGCCCGTGGCTAAATATGGAGTAATCTTGTTTCATACCAATTCCTCAGCAATGCAGGCGGATGCAATTTTAGGGAGGGAGAAACAGGTGATCAGGCTGATCCCAACACCGCGCGAGTTGTCCAGTGATTGCGGCATTTCCCTGCGGTTTGAATGGGATTCAAAAAATGAGATCGAAGCGCTGTTGGGACGTGCGAAGGTTGATGTGGCGGGGATCCATCCAATGCCGGAAAAGTAATAAAACAATTATGCGAACACCTCATTGGGGGATTTTGGGCGTTTTTCCCATCGGGGGAGGGGATAAAACAAAAGTGACATATATCACATAATATGTGGAATTCCAACCCTACGCACTGTCGTCCTTTGACATACACTTGAGAATAGAGAAATTCCAGCGAAATTCTGGTAGATATCCCCGAAGTCAAGTCAGGTATGGGAGCGTTACACTTTATGGTTAAAGGCCCGTTTAAGTGAATTTATTCAACATAGCTGACAAGTTCGCTGCCCTTGACCGTTCAGACGTTACCCTTGACCCTGGACGCTGCCTGCACAGCAAGTATCGTTTTTCTGATTGTGAAGCATGCGCTGAAATTTGCCCTGCCAACGCGATCACGAAGGGCAAGCCTCCCGTTCTGGATACAAAAGCCTGCCAGGGCTGCCTGGCCTGCCTCCCGGTCTGCCCGGTAGGAGCGTTCACAGCAGATGACGCGGTTGCTCCGCTCCTCAATGCGGTAACCCACCTGGAAGGCGCAGCCCTGGAGCTGCTGTGCGAAAGAAATCCCCGCCCTGAGCTTGGATTCTCGGAAAACAGCACGGGCATTCGCGTGCGGGGCTGCCTCGCAGGATTAGGTCCAGGCACATACCTCGCCCTCGCTCCATTTAATTTGGAACATATCCTGGTACGAACAGATGCCTGTTTAGGATGCGTATGGGAAACCCTTGGCGAACAGGTGGAAGCACAGGTCAGCCAGGCAAAACAACTCCTGGGAGGCTGGGGGAGGGCGGAAATTATCGAAACCGCGTCCAAGACAGACACCCCAGCGGAACGTCCGCTCTGGAAGGCAACAAACCCTCCGCTATCCCGGCGTGACTTGTTCCTCATGGCTGCCCGACAGGGACAAATTGCCATCGCCCGTTCCATAGAAGACGGGAAGCCTCGATCCGGACATCGTCCGGGGCGTGACCGCCAGCGAATACTGGGCGCGGTAGCCCATTTACCAACACCTGAAACCATGGAGAGCTTTGGGCTGGGTGGTATGGATTTTGCCACCCTATCCGTCAGCGAAAATTGTACAGCCTGCGGAGCCTGTGCGCGGGCCTGCCCGACGGCAGCCTTAATGTTTACTAGGAATGAAAACGAGACGACATTCAAGTTGTCACTCTCTGCGAGGAATTGCATAGGCTGCGACATCTGCACCCACGTATGCGCCCCGGCGTCTATTTCTGTAAACCATAACCCAACATTTGCCATGATCTTTGAAAAGGAATGGGTGAGTTTGCGGGAAGGCGGGCTGGTCAAATGCGAAGGATGCGGAGTAATGATCGCTGTCCAACCCGAAATTCACTTCTGCACATTTTGCGATTATCGCAAGACACACCCCTTTGGGTCGATGCCAATGCCCGGAATGATTGACTCCAAACCATCAACCTCGTGCGAACAAGGAATAAGGGAATAATTTCCAATGACCGTGCCACCTGGAGCGCTTTACTCCCGGACAAGGAACAATTATTAATGGTAAAAAATAATACCGGGCATTTCAAATATATATAGTCTGAACAGGAAATCGTCTGCGGGAACGGTGGAGCAGGCAAATTCTTGGGGTCCTGCTCAGGGCATCTTACCGGTAGAGAATTGACCCTGACTGATATATCGGCTCAAACAATCGAATATCTTAAGAAAATTAAAGGAGAAAACCATGTTTCACTTTGGAACTACAGAACTGATCATCATCCTGGTCATCATCATCCTGCTCTTTGGAGTCGGCCGCATTGGCAAGATCGCCGGTGAACTCGGCAAAGGTGTGCGCGATTTCCGCTCGGGTCTCTCCGGCAAGAATGAAGAAGAAGCAAAGCTGGAAGCAGAAGCCTCGGATAAGAAAGATTAATAGGTAAAACCAAGAGTAGAAACCTGTGAGTGTAGAAGTAAAAGTTTCTAAGAAGCGCAAACGAAGTTGGCGCGAAACCCTGGGAGCTTTTGGGCGCGCCCATCGCACTGCGAGCACCCAGTTCGAGACCTCGATGCCTCTGCTGCAGCATTTAAATGAATTGCGTCAGAGGCTCTTCAAGGCTTTTTTTGCCGTCATCCTGATGACCGCCATCAGTTTCATTTATGCCGGGCAAATGATTGATTTCCTCGCCAGACCGATCGGGGGTTCGAAGGCTCTGGTCTCAATCGAAGTGACCGAAAACATTGCCATATTCATGCGGGTGGCGATGCTGAGCGGCATCATTTTATCCATGCCGGTCATCGTTTACCAATTGCTGCGCTTTTTGCTCCCGGGTCTTAAGGCGAATGAGAGGGGCTGGCTGCTGGCGATCGTTCCGCTGGCATCCTTGCTTTTTATTGCGGGAGTGGCGTTCACCTGGTTCGTGATGATTCCTTCCGCTGTCCCGTTCCTGATCCATTTTCTGGGGATCACCACGCAGGTGAGACCCCTCAACTATTTTGAATTCGTCACCACGCTGATGTTTTGGATCGGGATCTGTTTTGAGCTGCCGCTGGTGATGATGTTCCTGGCGAAGATGAAGATCGTGAGCGCAAAACAGTTGGCAGGCGGATGGCGGTACGCATTCGTCGGGATTGCCATCGTGGCTGCAGCTGTCACGCCCACTGTAGACCCGGTTAACATGGGCATGGTTATGGCACCGTTGGTTGGACTTTATATCATCAGTGTGGCATTGGCTGCCATCGTCAGGAGAGACCGAAATGGATAATAATATTTTCGGGATCGGGATGAACGAGCTGATCGTCATCTTCGTGCTGGCGGGAATCGTGCTTGGACCAGAACGGATCGCCAGGGTGGCACGCGAGGCGGGAAAATTCATGCGCAACTTGAGAGGTTATTTTTCTTCCCTTTCCGGTGAGCTGAAATCGGAATTGGACATCCTTGACGATAACAGGAAAGTTAAGGAAGAAACGCCGAAAAAACCTGAGTAATAAAAGCTCAATCAAGGAAAACGGTCTGATAAATTAATTTGGCAACCACCCCGCCTCAAGCTCCAAAAACCACCTGATTGGGTGGTGCATAAATTCACAAAAACATGTATGATGTAGCCGGTAATAAATAGATTACGTATCGAAATCCCCTCCGACCTGCAAGACCTAAAGCTAGCGCCAGGGTCTGGCAGGCAGTCCTCTCCCAGTGAGGACCAGGGTCGCAATGGAAACGCAGCGACCTCCCGAAATCCCTAAATGGGATGGAATTGGAAAGGAGAATCCTCTGTGCCGTTGTATATTGACTCGCCAGATTCTCTCCTGGCGAGTTTTGAATCAGAAACTGAATCCGGGCGGCTGATCCTGGTCACCGGAGAAAGCGGGTTGGGAAAGACGCGCTGGTGCCTGGCGTTGGCAGCGTTTGCCAAAGCTCGCGGTATTTGCCCGGGCGGCCTGGTCTCTCCGGCGGTTTTTAAGGGGAACCGAAAAATTGGCATCGATCTGCTAGACCTGGATTCGGGGTTAATGCGGCACCTGGCTGCCCGGCGGGGGGAATCTGACAAAGGTCAAATCACCGAATATTGGCGCCTGGACGACGAGGTACTAACCTGGGGTAACAACATCCTGGCGGGTTGTGAATCCTGCAAGCTGCTGATCCTGGATGAACTCGGGCCACTTGAGTTTACGCGGGGATCCGGGCTGACCAACGGGATCGGGTTGATCACCGCGCGGCGGTACAGGCTGGCTTGCGTTGTCGTACGTCCGTCATTGTTGGATGATGCCCAGGTTCTTTGGCCGTGGGGGGAGACATTCTTCATTCCATACAGCAAGCCAGCTGAGGCAGCCTAATGATTTACGTGCGGAACCTGAATGTGGCGTACACGGGTCAGAAGGTGCTTCAGGATGTGTCGTTCGACGTGGCGCAGGGCGAGTGCCTGGTGGTAACCGGGCCATCCGGATGCGGAAAGAGTACCCTGGCCCGCGTTTTGACCGGACTCATCCCCCAGGTGATCCCCGCCGAGATCAGCGGGAGTGTGGAAGTTGCCGGGCTCGACGCAACAGCCTGTCTAACGGCGGAACTGGCTCAACAAGTGGGAGTGATTTTCCAAAACCCGCGCGGACACTTGTTCCACCTGCACGTCACCGACGAAGTTGCTTTTGGCCCATTCAACCTGGGTCTACCCGCGGAAGAAGTCAAGGCGCGGGTGGGGTGGGCGCTGGAAGCAGTGGGATTAAGCGACCTTGCAGACTTAAACCCAGCCTCCCTTTCAGGCGGGCAGATGCAGCGCCTGGCGATCGCCTCGGCATTGGCGATGCGGCCCAGGCTGCTTGTCCTGGACGAACCGACCGCCTCGCTGGATGGTCCGGGGACCACCAGCGTCATCAATGCCCTGGCACACCTGCGAAAAGAATACGGTATGACCATTGTCCTGATCGAACACCGCCTGGCCGAGGTGCGTCGGCTGGCAGATAGAGTGATCGTTCTGGACGAAGGGCGGGTTGCGGCTCAAGGGTCATTCGAGACCGTCCTGGGCGATTTCGACACGCTGCGCCGCTACGGCTTGCGCAGGCCAACTGAAGACGCCTTAATGTCGTGGCCCGACCTGCTTACTCCCAACGGAATACCATCATCGGATGTGCGCCCACTGCTGGAATTCCAGGATCTATTTGCCGGGTATAACGGGCAGGCTGCAATCTTCGATGTAAACCTAAGATTCTACCCGGGTGAATTCGCCGCCCTGGTTGGAAACAACGGCGCCGGGAAATCGACGCTGGCGCTGGCGGCTGCCGGGTTGATCCGCCCCATGAAGGGACGGCTGCTTTTCAACCATGGTACCCGGCCGCAACCGGGCCAGGATATAGCGCTACTTTTCCAAAACCCGGCCGACCAGTTGTTCACCGATTCGGTCGACGAGGAAATTGCCTTTGGACCGCGCAATTACCGCTGCTTCGATCCCGGCCAGCACGAGCAAACGCTGGAGAATGCCGACCTGGCTGCCCTGCGCGAACGCCGCCCGTTTTCCTTATCCATCGGGCAGCAGCAGCGCACGGCACTGGCTTCCTGCCTGGCGCTCCGCCCGAGGCTGGTCATCCTGGACGAGCCAACCCTGGGGCAGGACTGGCGCCACTTGCAGCAGATGATGGATTTCCTGGTGCGGCTAAACCAGCAGGGAACGGCGATCATCCTGATCACCCATGACTACAAACTGGTGTACCGCTATGCCCAGAGGGTGATCCTGATGGACGCTGGGCGCATCTCGCTGGACGGGCATAACAACCTAGCTGCGGAGAAGAGCATCCCGCCTGGTGCCTTTGGGGAGCTTAGCCATGCCGCACCCTGATGCACAGGTATGGGATGCGCGTTACCTCAAAGACCGGACCTATCACCTCAGGCGGCGACCTTACGCGCTGGTGAAGGCATTCGCTGACGAACTCCCGGCGGGAGGCCTGGCGCTCGAGGCAGCTGCCGGGGCGGCTCCGGCGGGACTCTTCCTGGCGAGGCGAGGCTTGCAAGTGATCGCCCTGGACGTTTCGGAAGTGGGATTGCGGCTGGCACAGCTCCGGGCACGGAAGCAGGCACTACCCCTTTCCCTGGCAGTCATGGATATGGAAGATCCCTGGCTGCCACCCTGCAGTTTTGACATCATCCTGAATTTTTATTACCTCTCACGACCACTGCTCAAGCACTATCGCATAGCACTAAAACCGGGAGGCTGGTTGTTCTTCGAGACCTTCGTCCAAGACAATCGAAGAAGCGGAAACCCGGCGCACGCCCTGGAACCCGGCGAACTCCACTCGGCTTTTCAAGATTGGGATATTCTTCACTCGGCGGAAACGCGGAGGAGACGAGGCGGAAGCACGTTTTCATCCAAAATGATCGCCCAACTGGTAGCCCGCAAGCCTGACCAATAGAAAGGAAACGTAAATGAAATTTACAACCCGTCAACTTGTAACCATGGCTGTCTTCGGAGCCCTGTGGGGGGTGGTGGAGATCAGCCTCGGATCAGTCCTGCACGCCATCAGGATCCCGCTGACCGGTTTGACATTGACCGTGATCGGATTACTGGTGGCATTAATCGGGCGCTTGTTCGTCCCGAAACGCGGCTCCACTTTCTTCATCGGGGTGATCGCCATGGTACTGAAACTTTTCAGCATCGGCAATATCATCATCGGGCCGATGATCGGCATCCTGGCGGAAGCGCTGGTGGCAGAGCTGATCCTGGACCTCTTTCCACAACCCACCCGGCTGTCATTCATCCTGGCAATTGCCGGAGGCGCCCTGTGGACCCTGATCCAACCCTTCGTCACGGGGCTGTTGATCTTCGGACGCACCCTCCTGCCGATCTGGCTGGATATGGTCGACCAGGGCAGCCGCCTGTTCGGGCTTGGCAGCCAGGCAGCCACCTGGATCGTGTTCGCGCTGGTGCTGCTGTACCTGGTTGTAGGAGCCGCGGCTGGCTGGCTGGCGTGGAACCTGGGTCATTTGGTGAGCGTCCGGTTGCGGGGAAATTCCCCGACGACAGTCCAGTCCTAATCCATCCGATTTTAATTAAGGAGAACCACATGAAACGTATTTTCTTCCTCATCCTCTTTGCAGCGCTGGCACTGGCAGCCTGCGCACCCAAGGCGACATCTTCATCTGGCGCAAGCCTGAAGGTGACCGACAGCACGATCTCAAAAACCTATTCGGTGGACGACCTGAAAGCCCTGGGATCCGTGCAGGCAGCAGATAAAGGAATCACTTATGTCGGTGTTCCTCTCAAGGCCCTTTTGCAGGATGCCGGGATAGACCCGACCAAGATTTCAGCGGTTAAGGCGGTTGCCTCGGACGGGTTCGCTGCCAACTACGATAGTTCCCAATTCCTTGCGGACAATACGCTGGTGGCATATGCCCAGGCGGGCGGACCGCTGACTGCCGATGAAGGCACCTTCCGCATGGTCGTCCCCGACCAGGGTGGAAAGATGAACCCGCGCCTGCTGGTGGAGATCGACGCGATCCCATGAGCGTAAGCGGGGCTGGCAGCACCCAGGTCCGGAAAAGAACCGGAAAGCCGCTGGTTGGCAGCCTGGGGCACATGGCGATCTTCGCCTGGGCCCTGGGGGTCGTCCTGTTGACCCAGATGCAGGGCGGTTTCTGGCTGGCGGGGATATGCACGCTGGTGCTCAGCCTGATTTATCCGACAGCCCTGAAACGTATCCTGCGCCTGCGCTGGCTGGTCCTGCTGGGGGTTCTGCTAATTGTCAGCATCCTGTTCGGCGGCGGCAAAGCGAACCAGGAGGTGTGGGGGATCCCCTATTCCAGCGAGGGAATCGTGCTGGGCGTGAAGATGACCCTGAGCGCCATTGTCATCCTGCTGGCTGCCGACGGGCTGTCGTCTGCGATGGATATCACCGAGGTTGCCGGGCTGTTCGAGCGCCTGGGGCTGCAGGGCCTGGGGTTCTCGCTGGGGGTGGCAGCCAACCAACTACCGAACCTGCGCCAGTCGAGCACGAACGCCTGGCACAGCCTGCGGATGCGGGGCGGGATGCGCGCCAAATGGTGGCGGGGTCTGCAACTGCTGCTGCTGACGATCCTGAGCAACGCCCTGCGGCGGTCGGAGGACATCGTCCTGGCGGCTGAGGCGAGAGCCTTTCGCCCCGAACTCAGCCGGTCGGCACCGCTGCGCATCGGGCGGCTGGACTGGTGGTTGATCCCTGCGGGACTGGTCTCGCTAGCGGGAATGATCCTGGTTTTTTAGTGCACCAGCCTGACAGGCGCACAACTAAAATCAACATTGGATATAAGGAAGGTTGAATGCCCATTCCCGTGGTAACACTCATCGGTAAATCCGGGTCCGGAAAAACGACCCTGATGGAAGCGCTGATCCCGGAACTGAGCCAGCGGGGGTACCGGGTGGCCACCGTTAAACACCATTCCCATTCGGGGTTCGAGGTGGACAAGCGGGGGAAGGACAGCTGGCGGCATGCCCGGGCGGGGAGCGTGCACGTGATCATCGCGGCGCCGGATAAGATCGCCTCCTACCGCACCCTGAAGGCGGAATTGATGCTGGCGGAGATCGTGGAGGAGGTGAGGGAGGCCGACCTGGTGCTGGTGGAAGGATACAAGCAAGCGGGTTATCCGTCCGTGGAGGTGATGAGGGTGGAAGCGGGCAGGGAGTTGATCGGCAGCCAGGAGCAGCGCTTTGCTGTTGCCGCGGATTTTCCAGTGGAATGCGGGGTGCCCTGGTTCGACCTGGGGGATGCCACCGGGATCTGCGACCTAATCGAGAGGAAGTTTTTGGGAGCCACGCAAGTTGTAAAGCGGTGAGGTTTGCCGCGTGAACGCGAGTGGAAGCTGCTCCTGGATTCCCCGGAAAAAATAGGGCGATCGCTCCAAAAAACCGGGATTATGCACCCAAAAAATGGGGGTAACCAGACGAGGACGAGGTGCAGCGCGTGTCGGAATTCGACACTAATTGAGCACTCTGACGCGCCAAAACGATTAGAAACGAATGACTGGTTTTGGGGGTGTAATTTTATGAGTTGGCAGGAAATTTTGCAGAATGCCGGTTGATAATTTGGGGTGATCCTAAAAAAACCGTTGATTTCCATCATCATTTGCTCACTTATTATGGAAGGCCTCGGGCGGCGGGGACACCATGGCAGCTCCCCTTGCTGGTTTTCCCACCAGGGAATGATCATTTATTTCTACTGCATTGTGCGGATGCGAAATTCAAATCCTGTACATTTGCATGAATAATTGAGGAACGAATCCTAGTTTTTCGGTAATCAATGCATTTTGTATTGCAGGGAAAAGGGCCATAAACCCGTTTCTCATTGCCACAATATATTAGCACATGTGTTCTAATTTGTCAAATGCAAGGGATCGATATGGAAAAAAGGAAGTGGTAAATTTAACCCCGACGATCGCTGAATGAAATCTTATCGATGTTCATGACATGGCATGGTTGGATATCCCAATGATTTAATTGTGAGGATGAATTTCCTTAATTAGCGCGATAATAACCAATAGAAAACAAGTATTTTCCATCCGGGAAAAAAAGCCGAGACCTTTTCAATCCCTTTTTCCCAAGTGAAAGGGCAGGGAATGCGAAAAGATAAAAGAATTGACGAACGGCGTAAACATGGATATTACATGCGTGTCACCGACGATAAAACCCATGAACTGCTTGGATACCTTTCCGAAATCAGCCTGGGAGGTTTCAAACTTGAGAGCCCGAAACCCCTGAAGGTAAAAACCGATTACACGCTGCGCCTGGAATATACCTCAGAGGTAGCAGACAAGCCTTACATCGTATTTGTCGCCAGGGTAAAGTGGAGTCATCCCGACCCGATCATCTCGAATGAGTACCTTGAAGGCTGCCAGATCGTCAGCATTTCACCGCTCGAGCAGGGAATCTATCAGAGCATTGTGGAAAAATATGGACCGCCAAAGCATAAGTGGTAAAAAATGGTTCATTTAGCATAGAAGGTCGTTGTTGCTGGAGCACAATTTGTAAAGACGAAATGGACAAAAGGTGGGTACATCAGCATACCGTAAATGCTGGTTGATTAGCTAAAAAAATGAAACAAGAATATCCAGAGTCCAAATAATCAGACGTTTACCGAGTCCAGGAGTCATTATGATGGAGTGCGCCGTTGCAGAAGACACCAACTCTTCAAATCATGCAAAGAAAGGAAATGAACGAATATCAGCCAATTGTCCGAACTTTAAATTAATTTTGCGTCGGGAGTGTTGATCGACCTTGCTTATGGGTTGATCCTGGCGGCAATATTCCTGCTCTTTTATCCAGGCCTGCCTGGCGGCACAGGCGTGGTGAAAGGGTTAAGTTTTGGATTGATGGCATGGTTTTTCGCGTGGTAATGAGCGCTGGTTCGCGGTGGATGATGTACAAAGTACCCATGAAGGCATAGCCGTATAGTCTGTTGACAGGGTTGGGAGAGATGTTGAGCCTGGGGATTCTTTATGGACTTGCGATGTAAATTTATTATGCGGTACCTGTCCCTGGTCACGCTGATCGCGGCGCTGACCGGCGGCTGCGTGCCTGTCTCCATTTCCGAGTCACCGAATGGCGCGGCGACTTCAACTTCTCCACTATTAGTATCAGGCGAGGAAATTTCTGGCAGGCTGGATGCGTTTCTATCGAAACTCAGTAGCGACCCGGCGATTTCCGGAACAGAGCTGGCTTTTAGCGGGTCAGTTTTGGTAGCGCTTGATAACAGGGTTCTTTTAAGCAAAGGCTACGGACTGGCAGATCGAAAGCTAAGCCTGCCAAACACCGCTCAAACCCAGTTCCATATCGCCTCGCTCACGAAGCAATTCACCGCCCTGGCGATCCTGATACTTCAAGAGCGGGGCAAAATCGACGTGCAGGATCACGCATGTGCGTTTATCTCAAATTGTCCGCCTGCCTGGCAGGGAATCACGCTGCACCATCTCCTGACCCACACCTCGGGCATCCCGGATTACTACTCGTCATATGATTGGGAATCCCACCGGGGAAAACCGATGACCCCCACTGACCTGCTGGCACTCTTCATCGATAAGCCGCTCGATTTCCAGCCTGGTGAAAAATGGAAATACAGCAACTCGGGATTTGTATTGCTGGGGATGATCATTGAGCAGGTATCCGGAATGAGCTACGCAGACTTCCTCAAGGAGACACTCTTTGCTCCATTAAAAATGGACAACACAGGTTATCTCGATGATCATGAGAATCTCGCAGTCGGTTACAAGGACGATGGAAGCATCCAACCAGCCAATTTCGAGGACATGTCGGGCTGTATGCGGCGGGCGGGCTGACCTCAACGGTGGAGGACCTCCACACCTGGGACCAGGCGTTATTCACCGCCAGGCTGATCCCGGAGGACTTAAAAGCAAAGATGTTCACTGCTTATGCGACCGTACCCGATGGCAGCGGGTTCGGGTACGGCTATGGGTGGTTGATCGGGGAAAGCGCAGGTGGCAGGATCCTCTATCACCCCGGGAGGATAGAAGGTTTTTCGAGCATCAACCTTTATGCTCCCGATGAAAAAGTCACAGTGATCATGCTCAGCAACCAGTGGATGAGGGATCCATACAGGATCGGACTCCAGTTGGCTAATATTGTTTTTGCAGCAGAGGAATAGCACCGGTCCGACCGGGGTTGAATTCCCCGCTGCAGAGATGGCAGATCAAAAACGCATTTCCAAGACTATTGACAAGATCATGTTCCAATCCTGCACCAAAACAAATGACGCCCGGGAGGGCGTCATTTATGCTTAAACCAGGTTTACCTCGTCACCAATCGAAGATCTTGTCCATCTCCTCGTTGGGCACATCGAAGACCACGTTGTGGGGTGGGAGCGGTTCGCGCGTCATCCACTCGGGCAGGCGATCATCGGCCTTGGTGAAGCCAGCGCCCTTATTGAATTCCAGCTCGAGCTTGATGGTCTGTTTGCCCAGCACCTGCAGGATGTCGGTGCCTACATCCCAGCCGTAGCGGGAATTGATGAAATCGCGCAAAGTCTCGGGCGGGGCGACAGCAAAGCCAAAGGAGGAGAACATGCAGGCGCCGAGGCAGTCATAGCCTGCCATGGCAATCTGCTTTTTGCGGGAGAGCTCCACCTGACCGGCGGGGTCGAGATGGTTGATCTTATCGCGGATGGTGGCACCGCAGGTATGGTCGGCACCCTGCGGAGTGGTGGCAAAGGTCACACCGGTGCCCTTAATGGCGCGCGGTTCATAAGCCGACATGGCCTGGTTTTTTGCCACCGGGACGCGCTCGATGCCGAGAACCCTGCCAGTGAGCCCCGCGCCGGAACCGATGATGCGTCCCAGGGGGGTGTTCCTGCGGATCTCATCGCAAAGCTCCACTGCGCGCTTGCCGTCTCCAAACTGCATGTAACCGGCTTCGGCTGCAACGCCCAGGGCGGCTCCCAATTCAATGGAGCAGACTCCAAGGTCGTTGGCCTGCCAGTTCAGGCGTCCGATCCAGTCGTACTCGCGGATGCCCAGGTTGGACCCCATCAACCCGATGGTCTCGTATTCGATGGGTGAGACGATGGTCTTGCCGTCTTCCCCGGCGAAGACGTTCGAGCAGCGGATGATGCAGCCTGCCATGCAGGCATGGGTGGTGTTGCCTTCCCCGCCGCGCGCCAGGATGAGCTCGCGCAGGTGTTCCCCGCTGATGTCATCGGCATACTCGAAGGTGCCCGAAGAGAAATTGCGGGTGGGCAGACCGCCGAAGCCGTCGGCCATGTGGACCATGGCGGGGGTACCGTAGTCGCTGTAGGTGTGAGTCTGCGGGTGGTCCATGAGGAACTTGTTGTACACTTTCTGGGTTGCGCGGAAGGCTTCGGGATCCACGAGGGGAGGTTTTGAGCCCCCGGCGGGATCGAAGACAATTGCCTTCAAGCCCTTCGAGCCCATCACCGCGCCCAGGCCGCCGCGGGCGTTTATGCGCGAGGGCACCCCGTCCTTGTCCAGGTTGAGGATCCCGGCCGAAAGCAATTTTTGTTCCCCAGCCGGGCCGATGAGGGCAATGGCAACCTTTCTCCCATAACGTGCCAGCAGGGATTCGGCTGCCGAGAAGACACCCAGGCCCGCCAGGTCAGATGCAGGCTCGAAGCGCACCCCGTCCAAACCGAGGTGCATCACCGATATACCAGGTTCGGCTGGCCAGTCTTCGATGATGAGCACCTTGATGCCCATTAATGCCATTTGAAGGGCGGTGGAGCCGCCTGAATTGGACTCCTTGACGCCCCCGGTCAGCGGAGATTTACCGCCCACCGAGAGCCGGTCGATGGAGGAGAGCATGTGACCGGTAAGCAACCCGGGGCAGAAGAGAAGTTTGTTATTCGGACCGAGCGGTTCACACTCGGGAGGGACTTCATCCAACAGGATGCGGGCGATCAGGCCGCGCCCGCCGAGGCGCTGCCAGGATTCGGGGACAGGTTCCCGTTTCAGGGTGCGGGTGCGCACGCTGACGCGCCAGACCTGGGAATTATCAGGGTTTTGATCAGACATGTTTCCTCCAAATGCCAAAAATTGAATTCACTAAAATGACACTTTTCATTTCACACAAACCTCGTTGATCACGTCCCACAGCACGGGCAGACCGCTTTCAATAAAGGAAACCGGCAGGCGTTCGTTGTGCCCGTGTCCCAGCGTCATGGTGGGGAAGTCGGGAGGCACCAACCCGGGCGTGAAGCCGTAGGTCTGTATTCCGGCTTTCTGGTACTGGGATGCATCGGTGGCACCCGGCATCAGGAATGGGATGATGATCCCGCGGGGATCCATCCTGCGGGTGCAGCGCTCCAGGGTGGCGTACAAGGGTGTCGAGGTGGAAACCTCGGCCCCATCGGTTGCCAGCATGGTTTCAAGCGTGACGCCACCGCCGCAAGCCTGCATGACCTCGCGCTGGACGTCTTCCGGAGACTGACCTGGCAGTTTGCGGCAGTCGAGATGCACCTCAGCCGTGGATGGAATCACGTTGGTCTTGGATCCGGCGCGCAGCACGGTGGGGGTGCAGGTATTGGTGGTCATGGCAGTCAGCATCGTGCGTGCCGGACCTTTAACACGCCCCATCACCAGGTTGACCAGGGCAGGGTTTGCCAACAAACCGGCAAGCACACCCAACGGCCAGCGTACCTGGGTTGAGGCTGCCTTCAGCATGTTCCTGAAGGTGGGAGTGATATGCACCGGCAGGTGACCGTTGCGGTGCAGGTTGTCCACCGCCCGGGCAAGGTGCTGCACGGCATTGTCATCGTGAGGCAGCGATCCGTGTCCGGGTTTGCCGCTGGCGATCATGCGCAGCCAGCACATGCCTTTCTCAGCAACCTGGATCATGTAAGCCTTGTTTTTCCCCATGTAAATGGGAAACGCCCCGCCCTCAGTAAAGGCGTATTCGGCGTCGATCAAGTCCTTGTGCTGTTCCGCAAGGAAGCGCGAGCCGTGCGTAAACCCGTTCTCTTCATCAGCCACCGCGGCAAGGATCAGGTCGCGTTTGAGCGGCAGCTTATTGCGGCGCACCTGCAGGAAGATCTGCAGGTAACAGGCAAGGAAACCCTTCATGTCGAGGGCACCGCGACCCCAGACTTCCCCGTCGATGACCTCGCCGCCAAAAGGGTCGTGACTCCACTGCTCGCGTTCGACCGGCACCACGTCCACGTGACCGGAGAGCATCAAGGGCCGGGCGGACCCATCGCCGCGGATGCGGGCGACCAGGTTCACACGCCCCGGTGCGGATTCAAGTACCTGGAAATCCCCGTCCGTGAACCCCTCCTTCTCGAGGATCTCCTTGATCACCAGGATGGCTGGCAATTCGTTCCCGGGCGGGTTGACCGTCTCTGCCTTGATCAGGCGGATGAGGTGCTCCACCGTTTCTCCGGTCGCAGGTTTCCAATCGATAGCTGTTTCCATGTGCAACTCTCCAATGCGTGAATGAGATTTCAGCAACACTGTCGACCTTCATGCAGGAAGGCATTCCAACCGAAATGAACCCGCCAAAATACGGGCTGGGACATATCCCCCCAGGATATGGCGCCCAGCCCCCTGGGTTTCCCAAAAATATTTATTCCTGAAAAGCTCGCCGCAACCGTTAATGTGATTCCTGGGGCAGGGATGTTATAAAATGGAGCCCGACTGCCTTTAGAACCGAAAGGTTTTAAATTCGGATGAACAGGGCGGACCCGAGGTAACGTGCAATTCGGCAGGCTGCGACATGACCATGACAAGGCAGTCATTGGTCATGCCGCGCATCGGATCCGCGTCGGGCTGGCGGTGGCGGCAGACCGGGAACTCGGCTGAATCGTGCGAGCTGAGCACCTGCTTGATGCGGTCCAGATCCACCGGTCCACTTTGCGGAGAGAGGTGCCCGGCGAGGCAGCCCAGGCGGGTGAACGAGTGCCTGGTGCTTGACTGGTAGAGCTGCCTGAAGCCCTCGGTCAGCAGGCGGGGGTCGAGCAGGTCGGTGTTGACCAGGGGATGGTTGGTGTGCGCCAGGTTGCTCCCGCCATTATCGGGAAGGAAGCGCAGCACCTGGTGGGGGGAGCACTCGTAGTCTTCCACGAGGCGGTCGTCGGCAAGCATGTAATTGATGCCCGAGGCGTGAGGGATGGATTTGAGAAATGTGCGCGCCAGGTCCAGATTGGGCTGGTCGATGAGACCGCGCGCCACCAACATGGCAGGGAGGCCGTTTCGATCGTAATTTAACTTCATTGCCAGGGTATTCTGGCAAACGCCCAGCGGGCTGCTGTTAAGACCGCAGATGCCCACCAAGCCAGGTTCGGTGACCACGTAAGCCTCCCGGTCGGATTCGGGATAGGTAATGTGCAGAAGGGTCTGCAAGCCGTTATAGATGGTAGGCGTATCGAGGTTCTGGGCCAGGAAAGTGGGACGGCCATCGACCGCCGGGAACCCCACGGTTGAGCAGCGGTTTGGGTCCGATGAGCGCGGGAAATGCTCGAGCTGACCCGAGTTGAACCAGTAAGCTTCATCCTGCATCTGGAACATCCAGATCAGGGCGGGGTCAACACCAGACGCTTCGGCGATACCCTCGATCTCTTCCGCCAGGTCGGGGGTCCATTTTTTGGAGGCAGCCTGGTGACCGGTGGACTGGAGGAAGGCGGCGCCGATGTCTTCCAGGCGGGCGGTGAGTCCCGCCTGCTTGAGGCTTTCCCGGCCGCTATCAAAAAGGGAGGTGATCTGTGAACGCAACTGCTCGCCGTGGATGCGGCCGCGCTGGCGCGGCGACCCACTGAGCTCGACAATGTGCATATTGAAGGGTTCCATTCCCATCTCCCGTGGGGAAATCTATATTATGAAGAGACCGCTCAGGAACGGCGGAGGACCTTGCCGGGCTTGAGACCGGTGTGCTGCTTGTTCTCGAAAGCCACTTTGCCGTTCACCAGCACATGGGCAATGCCCTCGGGCTGGCGGGTGGGATTGCGATAATCGTCGTTGCCGCGCAGGTTCTCATAATCGAAGACCACCAGATCGGCATACGCGCCAGCTTCGACCACACCCCGGTCGGTGAGACCGAGCACTTCGCGGGCGGGGACGGAGGTGACCTTGCGGACAGCTTCCTCGAGGCTGAAGGTTTCCTTCTCGCGTACGAATTCCTGGATGTAATGCGGGAACATGGAGAAATAATTGGGACAGACCCCGTATTGGAACAGGCCGTCGGAATATTTTACATCGCCGGACAAGGCAAAACCGTCGGTGCAGGGGGAAGCGGCATGATGCTTGAGGAAGGTGGCGAGCACCCGGTCGTGACGCATGTCGATGAAATGGACCCACTGGGCATGGCTGTCTTCCGCCAGGATGTCGAACAGGACCTCCAGTGAGGTATCGTAGGCGGTTGTGACGATCGAGTTGGGGGTGCGCTCGCGGGCAATCTCCCCGACGGTGCGCCCGACGTACTCGGAGTTGGTGCATTCCAGGATGCGGCTGTTATCCATCCAGTAGGGCTCTGCCACCGGATTGACCATGTTGAACTTGAAGGTGCCGCAGTAAACGAGTTCCTTCACTTTTTTACGGAAATCAGCATCCTTTAGCGAGGCGGAAAATTGTTCCTTGCCCAGGTCGCGCAGCCATTTGGGCAGCGACAACTGGAAGGAATAGAAGGAGTCGATAATGGGAGCCATGCCGCCGATGTGATGCTGCCAGGCCACCACATTGAACATGATCTTCAAGCCTTCATCCCAGGCGCGATCGATCACTTCTTCGAGCGTGGCACGGGCGATGGCCTCTGCCAGGTAATCGGGCTGAGGCAGGGGCACAATATAAGCGGGCGTGAAATGAGCAATGTTGACCGGGATGTTGTTGGACTGACGGCTGATCTCCACCGTCTCGAGCAGCCCGTGGTAACGCCCGGCGAAGATCTCGCCGGTGGCACCGTGGTAGATCCCATAGCCGTGCTCGTCAGGGCGGCTGGCGGGCCACTGGTTCTGGTGGAAGCGGGTGTGCGGGGCGTAGAACCCACCATAAGACTGGGCCACCTTTGCCAGGCGGACGATCTCATCACGGGAGGCATAGGCTCCCGGCCAGGAACCGTCCAGTCCCACCGACAAACCGAACGCGCCGCTGCGCATGGCTTCGTCTGCCATTTTTTCCATCTGGCTGACCTGGGACTCACTGGCTTCCTGGTGGGTTTGCATGCCCATCGCGGCGGTGCGCAGCATGCTGTGTCCCACCAGGGGGGCGTAGTTGATGGCAATGCCAGCCTGCTCCACCACTGAAAGCCACTCGTCGAAGGTGCGCCATGAAATATCCAGGTTCCCACCCAGGGCGTTCTTCATCGCCGTGGTGATATCCGAATCGCTGTCTGTATTGATGGGCGCCAGGCTCATGCCGCAGTTTCCGGCGATGACCGTGGTGACACCCTGCATCAGCAGGTTCTGCGCCAACGGATATTTCATGAGGGTGACGTCGGCGTGCGAATGGGGGTCCACGAAGCCCGGGCAGGTGACCATACCGCGGCCATCGATCTCACGCAAAGCAGGTCCACCGACCTCACCCACGGCGGAGATGCGGTCGCCGCGGATACCCACACTGCCGATATAAGAAGCCCGACCGGTCCCGTCAACGATGCGGGTATTCTTGATCAGGATATCGAATGGTTCACTCATAAAATATCTCCAGGATAATGAAGGATTTTTGTTCAGCTCATCCGGCTGGCAGCGTCGCGCGGGTCGAGCACATCCCGCAAGGCATTCCCGAGCAGGTTGATCCCCAGCACCACCACAAAAATGGTCAGACCGGGGGAAAGCACCACCCATGGGGCGGTCACGATGAAATCACGGGCATTGACCATCATGGTGCCCCACTCCGGCAGGGGCGGCTGGGCTCCCAGGCCGAGGAAGCTCAGCGAGGCTGCCGCCAGGACCGCGGTGGGCATGGTCAGCGAGATATACACGATGATGGGGGAGAGGATGTTGGGCAGGATGGTGCGGAACATGATGCGGATATGCCCTGCACCCAGGGCACGCTCGGCTGTCACATAATCCTGCTCCTTGACCACCAGGATGGCGCTGCGCGCCAGGCGCGCAAAGGTGGGTATGGAGGCAACGCCGATGGCGACCATGGCATTCTCAAGGCTGGGACCCAGGATGGCAACGATGGCCAAAATGAGCAGGATGTATGGAAAGCCCAGCATCACGTCCATCAGGCGCATGACCAGCATGTCGACCTGTCCGCCGAAATACGCGGAGGGGATCCCCAGCCCAAGACCGCCGACGGTGCCGATGGTGGTGGTGATGACCATGATGAGCAGCGCATAACGGGCGCCAAAAATGATGCGGCTGAAGAGGTCGCGGCCCTGTTCATCGGTGCCGAAAATGTGCTGGAGGGTGGGGGAGGTCAGGCGGTCGCTGATCTTGATGGCGAAGGGATCGTAGGGAGTTATCACTGGTCCGAAGATCGCCAGGAAAATCAGCAGCAGGAAGATGACTCCCCCGATCTGGGCAGAGCGCTTGCGCAGCAGGCGGCGGGCAAGCCGCAACGTCTGGTTGGCTGAGGGGGTGGAAATCTTCAGAGTGGGGGTGGGCAGAGCAATGGGTTCGGTGGTCATTTCAGGGTCATTTTGCCAGTTTTACGCGCGGGTCGATCACCTGGTAGAGGACGTCGACCAGCAGGTTGAGCAGCACGTAGGTGGTGGCGCTGATCAGGATGATGCCCTGGGTGATGGTGAAGTCACGCCACTGGATGGCCTTGACACCCAACTCCCCGATCCCGTGCCAGCCGAAGATATTCTCGATAATGAAAGCGCCGCCCAACAAGCCGCCGATCTGCAGGCCGATGATGGTGATGACCGGCAGGAGGGCGTTCTTGAGGGCGTGTTTGAAGACCACCATGTTTTCGGTCAGGCCCTTGGCGCGCGCCGTGCGGATGTAATCCTGGTCCAGCACCTCGAGCATGGAAGAGCGGGTGATGCGCGCCAGGCTGGCGGAGAGGATCAGGCCCAGGTTAAATGATGGCAGAAGGAGACCCTTCCAACTGTTGTCCCCGATCACCGGCAAGCCAGCGCAGCGAGACGGAGAATAACAGGATCAGCAGGATGCCAAAGAAAAACGAGGGCATGGACAGGCCGAACAGGCTGATGGTCATGGCTGTCACATCGAAAATGGTATCCTTGTAGTAAGCCGATATGATCCCCGTGACAACCCCGATGATCACCCCGATGATCAGGCTGGCAAGGGCCAGCTTCATGGTGTTAAGGTAGCGGTAACCGATCTCATCGGCAACCGGCTCGCGGGTGCGGACCGAGATGCCCAGGTTGCCATGCAGAACATCTGAAACGTAATAGTAGAACTGGACCAGGGGAGGCTTATCCAGATGAAACTCGGCGCGGATGATGGCAGCCGCTTCAGCGGAATCAGCCTCGGTCAACTGGCCGCTGTAAAGCATGCTGACCACATCGGTGGGGATCGCTGCCTTGATCAGGAAAGTGACCAGCAGGATCCCCACGCAAACGGGTAAGAGATAGAAGATTCGGCGCAGGAGATAAGCAAACAACCGGTTTTACTCCAAGGAGAAGGAAGGGCTTATTTCTGGAACCAGATGTCTCCAGGGATGATGTAGCCGTAATGGTCGCCGTGGAAGTCCTGCACGCTGGCTTTTAGAGCATACATGGTCCAGTCAGCCTGGATGGGGATGATAATCATGCGCTGCAGGAGCATGGTCTGCGCCTGGTGGGCCAGTTCGATGCGTTGGTCATAATTCATGGTGGTCTCGATGGCATCCAGGACCGTGTCGAGCTCGGGATCGGCGGGGATGTGACCGCGGTCCCCGGGGGAACGGAACAGGACGGTCATAACATCCATGTCACCCCAGGTCCAGCGCATCAGGTCCATATCGAGGGAGTCTTTTTTCAAGCTGGGGTAGAAAGCGCCCCAATCGCTTTGCTTGATGGTGATCTCGATACCCACGGCGAGGAAGTCCTGCTGCAGGATCTCGAGGGTGCGGATAACATAGGTGTAACCGGAGTAACTCCACATGCCGAAGCTGGCTTTCTGCCCGTCCTTCTCGCGGATGCCGTCGCCGTTCGTATCCACCCAGCCCAGGTCGGTGAGCATCTGTTTGGCTTTTTCGGGATCGTAGGGAGTGCCGTACTGCTCACCGATGGCGGCATCATAGCCCATGAGGCCGGGAGCCAGCGGGCTGTAAATGGCTGTCGAGTAGCCACCGCGGCTGGATTGGACGATCGAATCGCGGTCCACGGCGTACCCGATGGCGGTGCGGAACTGCGGATCGTTGAAGGGCGGCTTCTCGCAGTTGAATTCGATGAAATGCAGGGAGGTGGAATTCTTATTCGTATAGATATTGAAGAGGGGATTACCCTGCACCTGGGGCAGAGTATCTGCATTCAGGATGGAGGCATCCAGCTCACCGGTGGTCAGGGCAGCCATGGCGGTGCCGTCCTCGGCGATCACCTGGAACTTCATCTGCGCCAGCAGGGCAGGACCCTTGTTGATGGCATCCTCGCGCACCTGCACAAAATTGGGATTGCGAACGAAGGTGAGACTGGAACCGGGCAGCCATTCCCTGAGCATGAAGGGACCGGTGCCGATGGGATGGCGACCGTACTTGTCTGCCCATTTTTGCACCGCGGTGGGAGAATTGAACCCGGAGTAGGCGTAATTGAGCACGTTCCACAAGCCTGCGAAGGGTTCCTTGAACACCAGCTTGACGGTGTAGGGATCGAGGACATCCACCTGCTTGAGCGATCCGTAGTATGCCTTAACGGGTGAGGCGTTCTTCGGGTCGAGGATGCGGTCGAAGTGGAACTTGACGGCGTCGGCGTTGAAATCGGTGCCATCGGTGAACTTGATGCCCTGGCGGAGGACGAACGTGACTTCGCGCTGGTCATCGCTGACTGTCCAGGACTCAGCGAGCCAGCCATGGATGACGTTTTCCTGGTCGATGTAGATCAACCTTTCCAGGAAGGTGGTTGCCATGACGGCTTCGGCTGCCCCCGAAGTGGTGCGGACATTGTCGAGCGACTCAGGGTCTTCAGCGATGCGCAGGGTGAAGGTATCTCCTTCCGGTACGGGCACGTCCTCGTAGACCGGTTCAGCGGGTTTGCAGGCAGCGAGCCCGGTGAGCAGCAGTATCATTACCAGGAAAAATGAAATCGTCTTCATGTGGGTCTCCTTTACAAGTGCAGAACCGATTCTTTTCGGGATGTGGTCAATTTATAGAAAATTGTGTAAATCTCGAAGTACAGGGGGGACCGGGACAGACATGCATGCGGGGATGTTCATCCAGGGACATGATCGATGTCCCCAGGGTCATCCATTCATTCCCAGGGGAGGAGTGGCGGCAGACCGGATGCGTGACTAAATCATGGGAACTCAGTATTCTCTTGGTGGAAATAAAGTTTGCTTCCCGGGAAGACTCCACCGCCTCAAGCTGCTTGTAAACCACGTCAAAGCGGATGCGGGAGTCTATATCTTTCATAATGATACCCTCATCTGGGTCATCCCCAATGGATATTATTCCTTCAGGCAGGTGCCGAACATCAGTGTTCGAAAATGGATGGTTGGTGTGGCAAACACAGCAGAGGTGTGCCGGCTGGGAGTATTCTGAAACCTGGTTGGCTGAACACTCCAGGTCGATCACCCGGGTGCGGCTGCCGAGGATATAGTTTTGCCCGGAGGCATGCTGGACGGTCTTTAAAAACGATTTTGCCTCGGTATATGATCTCCTAGCCAGGACACCACGAAGGACGAAGGCAACGGGAAGCCCATCCCTGGAATGATTTAGTTGGCTTAAATTGTTGCAAACGATGCCGATCGAATGGTTGTTGATCCCATTCAAAGCAATCAGCCCGGCGACGCTGAAGACCACGGATTTAACATCCGTGTGCTCCTCCTTGATATGCAGGATCACCTGGCAGCCATCCAAATAATTGGGCATGTCCATGTTTTGTGCAACAAGGGAGGAGGAACCAGGTTCCCTTTGCCAGCCGATGGAAGAGCAGCCTCTGGGCTCACCACGCGGCTCCTGATGTTTATTCTGCCTGAACCACCATTCCTCATCCTGGAGTTGAAAGGCGAAAATGGTCGGGAAATCCACGGCAGAACCCTCAGCGATTCCCCTGACCTCCTCGAGTAAGTCGGGGGTCCATTTTTGGATGACCGGCATGAAATTGGTTTCGCTGACCAATTCACGCAAATATTGTCCGGGCAGGATACTGCTTTCACGAGCGAGAGCATCTATCCAGCGAGCCATGAGCTCCTGGATTTTGTGGCGCATAGTCTCGCCGTGCATCCTGCCCCGTTCGCGCGGCGGTCCGGCCAGGATCAGGATGTGGGAAGTGGGGAAATCGTTCATGTCATTTTGTAGAAATTCTTCGGATCAGAATAGGTTTTCCTTGACCATTTGTTTGAGCACTGTTTCGGAAACATCCAGGATCCTGTCGATGTGTTCCTGGTTGTGGGCGGTGGACATGAACAACGGGTGGGCACTTGCCATCACGCCATTGGCTCGCAGCCCCAAATGGAACAGCGATGCAGCCTGTTTGTTACCCTTCATGGCGTCACGTTTGTTGCGGATGGTGGACGGGTGGAAATGGAATTGGTAGATCGAGGTAACGTGGTTGGCCAGCAATGGAACACCCAGTCGCTCACCGAGCCTGGTCATTTCACGGCACAGCGTTTCCGTCAGGGCGTTGATCTGTGGGAGGGCTTTCCCTTTTTCGAGTTCCTCGAGGACAGCCAGACCGGCAACCATCGAGACCGGGTTGCCCGAGAAACACCCGGATTGAAAGATCTGTTCCGAGAGGTCCCACAGACCCACCTTGGGAGTGACGACTTTGTCCATGATCTCGCGCTTCCCGCCGAACCCGCCAATGGCGAAGCCGCCGCCCAGGATCTTGCCAAGGCAGACGATGTCGGGCATGACGCCAAAATATTCGGCAGCACCGCCCAGGGCGAGGCGGAAGTTGGTGACCACCTCGTCGAAGATCAGGGGGATGCCATTTTCAGCGGTAACCTGGCGCAGGGCTTTCAGGAACTCAAGTTCGGCCGGGACCACGCCGAGGCCAAAGGCAGAGATGGGTTCGACGATCACCGCGCCTAGTTCGTCAGCATGCTTCCTGATCTGCTCAACGGCATAGTCAGCATTGTTGTACGGCAGGATGAGCATGTTGTCTTTGATGTTCTGCGGGATGCCGGCACTATCGGTGTGAGGCAGGGGGGCATTCGGTTCCCCTTCCACTGCAAGTGTGCTTACCAGTACCGTATCGTGCTGCCCATGGAAATTGCCTTCGAATTTGACGATCTTTGACCGGCGGCGGTAGGCGCGCGCGGCCCGGATCGCCATCATGGTCGATTCGGAGCCGCTGTTCAGGAAGCGCACCATCTCAGCAGAAGGCATTAAATGACAGACCTTTTCGGCCAGCTTCACTTCTGCTTCAGCCGGGATGTAGTAATGCACCCCAATATCGATCTGCTGGTGGACGGCACGCAGCACGCGTTCAGGGGAATGTCCAAGTATGTGGACTCCACCCCCCATTAACAGGTCGATGTATTTGTTGCCGTCAATATCGACCAGTTCCGCACCCTGACCGCCGAGCATATAGATCGGGTAGGGTGGGAGATATTTGCCGTTGGCGGCGACGCCACCAGGCAGGACTTTGCTTGCCGCCTCGAACAACTTTCTCGACGCGGGTGTGCGGGAGCGGTAGAGCGTCTCCAGCGAATTGAGCCCAGTCGTCTGGCCCTGTACCTCTAGTGTATCTAATTCAATGGACATATTCTTCCTCCCGAAAGAAAAAGGTTTCGCAAATCAGTATAGCTCTAAGTTAAAAGGCAGGGAAACTGTCAAGTGCCCTGATATTCCTCCCTTGGAATGGGCAAATGCACATTACAACGAAAAACTAATTTAATGAGGTTGGTTGAAATGCCAGTCCTTGATCGCCAGGTTCATATTGAGCACTACCAGCGGATCGTGCAGGTCAATACCCCACAAGTCTGAGATCCGGGAAAGTCTCTGGTAAAGCGTGTTGCGGTGGATGAAGAGCGCTTTGGCGGCCTGGTTGGCGCTGGCGAGATTATCAAGGTAGGTTTCGAGCGTGCGCAGATATTGGGTCTTCTTGTCGCGATCGTATTGTTCGATCTTTAGGAGGATGGTGGTGTAGCGGTTGCTGATGCGGGTTTCTGGCGTACGTGAAATCAGATCGCCGAGGAAACCCAGTTCATCGTACACCCATACCTTGCGGATACCGTCCCCAAGTGCAGAGGCGGCAACCAGGGCATCTTCGGCCTGCTGGTAATGCAGGCGCAGCGAGTCGATCTGCCTGGAGGACGAACTGATCCCGATGGTGACCTGGTAACCCTTGCCCGATGCGACCGGCAGGAAGCTTTCTGCGAGGGCGCGCAGTTTTTCGACATCCATGGTGCCCACCACCACCGCAAGGCGCTGCCCGCGCTCGACGGCTGTCGCCCACAAGCCTTCATTGTGAAGGTGGTCCTCCACCAGGGGAGTGAGCCGGCGCTGGGCAGCGCGGTCCAGGTTACCGGCGTCAATCACCAGCAGGGTGTAGCCGTTAAGCAGCCCGGTCTGCCAGGCTCCCTGGACCAACCCGCTGGGGGGAAAGGCGGAATCGGGATTGAGCGCACCCTCGAATAATTGCGCCTTGAGGCGCTGCTCGGTTTCATAAATGGTTTCCTGCCGGCTAAGGATCAGCGCTGCCACGACTGCGCTGCGTTCGATCACCAGGGTGTCCAGTTCAGTGAGCGGCTGGTCGCTGGCGATGATCCAGATGTAGCCGAAGAGTTGGGAACCAACCAGGATCGGGGAGACGATCCGTTCCATTCCGAAGCCGACCTCGGGGTTGGCAGGCAGGCGGTAAGGTTTGGGATTCTTGCGCAGGTGTTCAAGGACACCGCGGGTCCGGAGGTATTCCACCACGTCATCGGGGGACCTGCCCATTTGAATGCTGCGTTTCCGGACTTCGTCGGTGGGTTCGATGGTGGTGTATGCCAGGACGTGCAGGGAGGAATCTTCGATGGTCACCGAGCAGTGCAGGATCTGTGACAGCTTGCGGGACAGTTCCGCCAGGTCGCCGCCGTCCAGCACAATCTGCGTTAGGACCTTATGGATCAGGTTGGCTTGTTCCGCCAGGGCGTATTGCTCCTGCAGGATGAACTCATGGATGGCATGCGTGACTTCCGAAAAATCCACCGTCCAGGGGAGGGAGATGAGTGGAAAGCCAACCTCTTCGGCGGCGGCGATCATTTCGGGGGGGATTTCGAGCATGTAGCGCCCAACATTGACCATCATGCCTGCCAGGTGCTTTTCGTTCAGCGAGCGGATGAGGGCGGTTTGTTCTTCCGGGTGGAGCATGAGGGAAAATGCAGTGGTCAGGAGAAGATGACCCTCCTGTACCCAGGGGACAACATCGGGGTGGTCGATGATGTGGGTCCAACGGATGGTCCGCTCGAGTCCCTGGGATCCTGCCACTACTCTTGCTTTTGATAGGACGGGGATTGTTTTTAGAGCCTGGGAAAGGGTGAGAGGCATGGAAACAGCCTTATCGATGATGACGTTCTGTTCAGCAGATGAACCATTGATGTTCTTCATCAATATACCCCAAGCTCGCTGGAGATGCAAGAAAATGATGTGACCGTTTGAAAGGGATCGGACGCCTGGAAGGGGTGGACGCGAATGTCCATCATCAAATCAATTGGAATCCTGGTCGAAACCATCTTAAGAAAAGTCCAGTACCGCCTGGCAGACCATCCCAACCATTTCATCGGTCATTTCAGGGTAAAGCGGCAAGCTGAGCGCTTCTCGGCTGAGTCGTTCCGTTTCCGGAAAACTCCCTGGGTAATAACCCAGGTTCGCGTAAGCCGGCTGGAGATGCACCGGGACCGGGTAATGGATGCGCGTTTGGATTCCCCGCGAAGCCAGGAAGGAACGCAAAGCATCCCGTTTTTCTGTGCGGATGACGAACAGGTGGTGGACAGGTGCGCAATCTGCCGGGGCAGGGGGCAGCCCCACTTCACTACCGGAGAGGGCGGCCCGGTATAACCCCGCCCATTCGACCCTGCGGGCGTTCCAGGCACCAAGATGCCTTAACTTAACCCGCAGGATGGCTGCCTGGATCTCATCCAACCGGCTGTTCATGCCTTTTTCTGTGCTTACTCGCTGAGAGTCCCATCCATATTGGCGCAGCCGCCGAACCCGATCAGCCAAAGCAGTATCGTTCGTGACCAGCGCGCCCCCGTCACCCCAGGCACCCAGGTTTTTGGTGGGATAAAAACTGAAAGCGCCGATCCGTCCAATGGATCCCACAGGTTTATCCCGGTAAAGAGCGCCGTGCGCCTGGGCGCAGTCTTCGACCATAAAAAGGTTGTGGAGTTTCGCTGTATCAAGCAATGGAGACAACTCTGCAGGGCAACCATATAAATGGACCGGCAGCAGGCAGCGGGTGCGAGGAGTAACTGACTCAGCGACCAAACCGGGGTCCAGTGTATAACGCGTGGGATCAATATCCACCAGCACCGGGCGCGCTCCTGCCAATTCGATGGCAACAATGGTCGCGATGGAGGTGTGCGCGCTGGTGATGACCTCATCCCCGGGATGAATATCGCATGCCAGCAAGGCCAGTTGGAGAGCATCCGTCCCGGAAGCAACCCCGACCGAGTGGGCAACACCGCAGAAGTTTGAAAACTCGTTTTCGAAGGCTGCCACTTCTTCAGACAGGATATAACTGCCGCGTTCCAGGACGCCGCGGATGGCGGCGTCCAATTCAACCTGCAGGTTTTTGTATTGCGATTTCAGGTCGAGGAATGGAATGTTCATGGCCAATAGTGCGGGCGATTCTCGCGATAATAATTCAGCGTGGTTAGCAGTCCAGTCTTCAACGGAGTGGCAGGTTCCCAATCAAGGTGATCATGGATCTTGGTGTAATCTCCGTAATAATCGCCGATGTCAATGGCTTCAACCTCCGCGGGGAACGGTTCCATGCGATAATCCCCCTTCCCGTGAATTTCCGTGAGAATTTGTGCCAATGCAAGCAGGCTGACCGGCTGTGCGCCAAGGTTGTAAACCTCCCCTTCAGATTGCGGGTTTATTGCGCAAGCGAGCAACGCCTCGACCACATCATCAACATAGTTGAGATCGCGCAGTTGACTGCCATCCCCATAAATAACCAGTTGCCGATCTTCCAGGAGCTGTCGAAACCAGAAACCAATGAAGGACTTATGTGCATCCCGGACCCGCATGCGCGGCCCATAAACGTTGGTCATGCGCACGCTGGTGGTGCGCATCCCGTAAACCCGGTGGCAAACCAAGTGATACCATTCTCCGGCCATTTTGCTGATACCGTTGAAGTCCAGGGGTTCCAGTAAATGCTTTTCGTCCACGGGGAGGTATTGCGGCCGCCCATACATCTGGCGTGTGCCAGCATATATGATGCGCACTGCAGGATTTAATTTCCGGCACATTTCCAGCAGTTTGATCTGGCAGATGGCGTTGACTTCAAGGTCGATCATCGGGTCGCCCATGCTGCCGGCGTGGCTGACCTGGGCTGCCAGGTTAAACAGGTAATCCTGTGCTGGAAGGATCGCCTCCATCACAGCCTCATCCCCCATATCCCCGATAATCACCTGGCATTTATCCTCGATCCCATTTATGTTGTACGGATTCCCGCCAAATTCCGGGGTGAGGGCATCCACGATGGTCAGGCGCGCACCAAGCTGGAGCAGCCGCCTGGCGAGGTTGCTGCCGATGAACCCGATCCCTCCGGTGATGAGAACCTGCTTATTCCTGAAGGTCTCCATCAAATTAACCTTTGGCATGAGCTGCCCTCATATGGGACTTCCTGACTACCAGCTTCCACCACAGCAGGATCAATTGCCCCGCCACCCGCCACAGCCGCCAGGGGACAAAGAATTGTGAACTCCCGTAGGGGCGCGGGTAATGATTCACAGGTGCCTCGGCAAAAATATAGCCGGCATCCTGGAACTTCTTGACCATTTCCACGCAAATCACACCGGTCTCACTTTCGAGCGGGACGCGTTCGAAGATCAAGCGTCTGATCAAGCGGAAGTCACAATCCACATCGCGAAGATGAAAACCAAAAACCAGCCGGGTAAAGTGGTGGTATAACCGTCCAATGACCCGGCGGTATAGCGGGTCACCGCGCGAGGTTTTGTAGCCGTTGACCACATCAACCCCCTCGGTGAGAGCAGCTACCAGGCAGGACAGGTCGAGAGGGTTGTATTGAGCATCCCCATCCGTGTAGAACACCCACTCTTTCGTTGCAGCCGAGAACCCACTGCGCAGGGCGCCTCCATACCCGCGGTTGTGCTCATGCAGGAGGATATGCAGTTCAGGACAAAAGGGAGCCATTTCCTCAAGCACAAGGGCTGTATGGTCCTGGCTGCCGTCATTCACCACAATGATCTCAAAATCATCCGTGACCCGGCGCAGAGCTGACCGGGTGGTCAGGATCATGCTGGCGATCGTCCCGCCGTCGTTGTAAGCCGGCAGGACGGCACTGATGCTGGAGACCGGCTTACGCCCGCCCTGGTTCACGGTTTTTTTTGTCCCAAGGCGATCACACTCAGTCCGAAGGGCAGTCCGGGGGATGGAACGCAGCGCGCTTCCAGCGAAAGGATGCTGTGAAGGATAGCATTCCATTTTCCTGCAGGGATTTCCAGATCGGAATGCGGACGACCTGCAGGAACCAGGCGTTCTCCCAGTCGTTTTACCAATGCCGGGAGGAAAAGCAGCATGTTGGCATAGGAAGCAGCAATCACACGGAAGCCAGCACCGGACAGAACCTTTTTTACCTGGCCCAGTGAATATCTTCGGCGCGTATGTACCACCTGGTCATGGCGCCCTCGCAACCAGTCGTAGGCTGGCAGACGGATCAGCACGCAGCCGCCCGGGGTCAGCACGCGTGCAAACTCCTGCAAGGCCTGGTCTTCACTGGTCACTGCCCGTTCATAGAGCACATCGAAACTTGTCACAAGATCGAAACTTTCAGAGGGAAAGGGGATGGCAGAGACAGATGCCTGGGTGAGTTGCGGAAGACTGCGTTTCCTGCAATACTCTAGTGCCAGGGTCGAAATGTCAAAGCCGGTGACAACCCCGAATTCCGGCAGGACACTCTTCATTGATCCACCCGTCCCGCAGCCGGCATCCAGGATTTTTAACAATTTGGAAGGTTTAACTTTTTTACATATCATGGCGCGCATGATATCTGCCATACCCAGATACCACCAATGACTCTGTTCAGCCTGGTACATCAACCGGTATTCATTTGCATCCATCGATTTCCTATGGGAAACGATAAACGAGCATGATCTCTGTGCTGCAGTCAAAGACGGGGTGCAAGGTACCTTGTGACTGGCTTTGAGCCCAGTGCTGCAATTCTGTTACCCGATCCGGGCTGGCGACGACCGAGTCCCCGCGTGCCAATTCGATCTGGTCGACCGGGTCGGGAAAATTGACGATGTTCCTGCCCTGTGCGAGGAATTCAGCGGAACCATGGGTACCAAACAAATACACATCGTTGCTTAATAAATATATGTTGGACCCCTTTTCTACCGAATGTGCAAAATCTCCAAGGTAGGAAGCAAACCGACCAGTAAGGTTATCGCCGTACAGGCAGCGTCCATGGAAGTCAACGTAATAGGTCCAAACGTTGAACACCAGCAGGTTGGCGATCAATACAGACGTGACCAGCATATTCGCAGTGCGTGCTTTTGCCCAGCCCAATCCCACAATTTCGAGAACCCGGTCGAAGCCCATGGCAGCCATGATCAGTACCGCCGGTAATGCCATCAGCATCCGGTAGGAATCCGCCGAAGGCGGGACGGAAAAAATCCCGACCGCCAGCAAAAACGACCAGAAGTACCCGTTGAGCAGCAGGGTCTCCTGGGTCTGCCTGCGGACCAGCAGGATCACCAGTCCAAGCAGGAAAAGGGCCGCGGTGACGATGCTCAGCATCGGGATGGGGGAACCATAAAAATCGATGGCCGGATAATAAATGATGGAAAGGAATGCATGCAGCACACGCAATGCCAGGACCTGGACCGAACCCTGCCCTGTGATTGCCATTGTTTGAGCCAGCCAGCCGGATTGGAAGGTGCCATCCATTGCCAAGCGTTCCAGGAAAATCTTCGAGTTCAGGGCAATGTAGGTAGCTTCGGGGACGATCATGAGCAGGAAACCGCCCCAGAAAGCAGCCACCTGGCGGATGGAACCCAAAAGCCATTTTCTGAAAAAGATGAGCAATATGAGCAAATAAACAACCAGCAGCGCGACGACGATCTGTGACGTAATATAAATACTAAAATGGATCGCCAGGATGATCCCGCCAAGAGCAGCCCGCCAGGAACTATGCTTTTTCAACCCGCTGAAAAGGAGATAGAGTTCCAGGGGCACAAGCCAGGTTGCCTGGATATAACCAACGGCAGCAGTACGGCTAAAGTGCATTTGGGTATGTGAAATAGCCAGGAGGGAGGCAGAAATCAGTGCGATCCGTTTCCCGGCGATCAAGCGGGCAAATAAATAGACTGCCGGAATGGCCAGCACGCCTCCGATGGCAGGGAAAAGACGAAGGGCAAAGGCAGTGTTCCCGAATAATTTTATGGAAAAGTTGATGAACTGCAAATAAAAGGAACCGAAATTTTCCCAAAGAGCGAATGGGTTGGACAGTGAACCCGAGTCGGTTGCCTGGGCGATAATGCCCATCCGACCTTCATCTCCATTAATCACGAAGGGGATCTGCCCTAGCTTGTAGAACCTCATTACAAGCCCCACCAGGGTTACCGCCCCGATCGCCAGGAGTTCATTTCGATGAGTGCTGATCCACCCGCGCAATGGGAAATTCAGCATCCGGGTGTGTACAAACGATCCCAAATAACACATCCCGGCTGCCAGCCAGAACGTAATCACCGGGATGTAATTTACCCGGTTTTCCTTTCCGAAGGCGATCATACTGATCGTGGCGATGGCAGACAGCAGGGCGGCAGCAATAATCCAGCCAACTGCGCCAGCAGTTGGGAGACGTTCCCACCAACTGCGGCCTGCGCGTCCGGCTCGAACGAAGTTGCTGACGATAAACAGAACTACACCACCACCACTCAGCCAAAGGGAGGAAGGCATGACAACGTCACTTAGTGCTGGTGCAGCATAGAGCAAAATGAGGCCCATCAGCACGAGACACACTGATATGGCAGCCAAAATCCCCCGCAATTTCTTCGTTCCAGCGTCGATGTTATCTTCCATAAAACTCCGCAATGTGCACCTGTCGGCCCCCAAGGTGCGAATTCAGGATAATGATATTTTACCCCATATCGATTCCAATTCCGGATTTGCGCGGCACCAAACCCCTCCAACCGAAACGGCATGAAATATAAGAATGGTTCAGATGGAGGAGAGCTTGCCTCACCTGGCAAGGGTCAGCAATGTCCGGAACTCTTCCAGGTTGTTGACGGGCAGGCGACAGACAAAATCTTCACAGACGTACGCGGTGGACAAGCCGCCCAGCATGGGCCGATCAAGCAAAAGTGCGGGAATTCCCTTGGGGGGAGGGTAGGTGGAAGCAGCGACCACCAGGTTGGGGCGCCAGGTCCTGCGGACCTCACCGAGGAACGACCTGGAAAGGGTATCGCCAAGGTCGCCGATTATCGCCACTTGCTTATTATTTCCCAGTGAAAGTTCTGCAGCACTCAACCAATGCCCAAAGGCCGCTGGATATCGTTCCGCCTGACCGGCAACCAGGGAAAGAGTTCTGGTTCAGCCTGCTTCACCCAGTCTGTTTGCCCTGAAAATGCAGCCAGTTTGAGTAGGGCCTCTGCTGCCAGGGCATTACCGGATGGAGTGGCATTATCCTGCAGGTCCTTCGGGCGGGTAAGGACAATATCTGCATCGGAAGGCGTATCGAAGAAACCCCCCGCCGGGTCGGAAAATCGCCGGATCATTTCCACGGCGAGACCGGAGGCTTCCATGAACCAGCGATTGTTGAAATCAGCCTGGTAGAGATCGAGCAAACCCAGGATGAGGGAAGCGTAATCCTCCAGGAAGACCTCATCACCTGTAAAACCAAGGTGCCAGGAGCGGCACAATTTTCCCTGGGGACGCAAGGCTGTGAGGAGAAAATCTGCGCTGCGGGCGGCGATCTCGAGATAGCGTTCGTTATTCAATGCACGTCCGGCTTCTGCAAAAGTGGAAAGCATCAGTCCGTTCCACGCGGTCAATACCTTATCGTCCGTGTCAGGATGGATACGGGCGTTCCGCCTGGCAAGGAGTTTGGCGTGACACTCTGCCAGCCTCGCTGCAACCTGATCTGCGCCCAACCCGAACCTGCCTGCCAGGGAGGCATCATCCACGCCGCGCTGCAGGATATTCCGACCTTCCCAATTCCCCATTTGGGTAACGCCGTAGGCAGTCTCAAAAAAATCTGCCGATCCACCCAGGGTGGAGCGAATTTCTTCCAGCGACCACAAGTAGAATTTTCCCTCCTGTCCCTCCGAATCGGCATCCAGGCTCGAATAAAATCCGCCCTGTGGGGAAAGCAGTTCCCTTGAAACAAACCCAAGGGTATCGTCCACCACCTGCCTGAAATGCGGGTTGCCAGTGACTTGCCAGGCGTGCAGGTAGACCCGGGCAAGCTGCGCATTGTCGTAAAGCATTTTTTCAAAATGAGGCACACGCCAGTTGTCATCGGTGGAATATCGGGCAAACCCGCCGCCAACGACATCGTACATCCCTCCACGCGCCATTGCCGACAGGACGTGAATGACCGGTTTTAGAGCGTCGGGATCACCCGCAAGGTGGCGGCGCAGCAGGAAGTCGATCACCAGGGGCTGCGGGAACCTGGGAGCCGATCCCCAGCCGCCAAAATTCCAGTCGTATGAGCCAATCAAAACCTTCGCCGCTGCATCCAGGGTTGCCAGGGTGAAATTGCCATGGGTCACAGAACCGGTAGATTGCGCGATCAACTGGGCGGCGATCTGCCCGCCAGACCGAATGACCTCATCGCGCTGACCTTCCCAGGCTTGTGATATGGCAGCCAGGAGTTCCCTGAAGGCAGGCAAGCCATGGCGGGGTTCAGGAGGAAAGTAGGTACCCCCGTAAAACGGCTGCAGGGTTGGGGTCAGGAAAACAGACATCGGCCAGCCACCCTGACCCGTCAGCGCCACCACGGCAGACATATAGATGCTGTCCAGGTCGGGTCGCTGCTCGCGGTCCACCTTGATATTAACGAAATGGTCGTTCATGAACGCAGCGGTATCGGCGTTTTCAAACGATTCATGTGCCATCACGTGACACCAGTGACAGGCTGCGTAGCCGATGCTCAGGAAGATGGGTTTATCTTCGCGGCGCGCCTTTTGCAGGGCTTCCGGTCCCCACGGGTACCAGTCCACCGGGTTATCGGCGTGCTGCAAAAGGTAGGGGGAGGTGGAATTTGCCAGGTGGTTGGACATAATGGGACAAATCGTATCACAAAAAGCATAAAATAATCTGGGGTGTTATTTTAATCTACTTACCTTCTCGGCACGCAGGAGCGGTTCCCCACGTGATGCGTCCATTTCGATCATTCCGGTGATGATCAGCGGCTCAGTCGAGTGAATGAGATTACGTGCTTGCCGGTAGACGTCGGGGAACAGGACCACGTCCAGCATCCCAGCCAGGTCTTCCAGTGACAGGAACATCATCGCTTCGCCTTTGGCTGTGCGGCTGCGGTGTCCGCTAAGCCGCGTACCGGCCACCGTCACCCGCTGACCGGTCCGGCTGGCAGCCTCGATGGTCGTGATCGCCCCGGCCCGGGCGATCTGCAGGGCAGCGAGCTCAAGGGGGTGAGCCTCCAGGCTGATCCCCAGCACATCCTTTTGGGCTGCCACTTTTTGGGCAACCTTCCAGTCTTCCTGCGTACCAGACCCAAAATCAAACAATCCGGGCTGCCCAGCCTGCCAGCCCTGCCCCAGGCGCTGCAATAAAAAGGGGATGGTACCCATGCCATCGAAGGCTCCCACGCGTGCCAGGTTTTCAGCCTCCTGCCGGCGCGGGTCCACCCGGGCCAGGAAATCCTCCAGGGATTGGTAGGGCCTGTTGAGCAGGATGCGCGCGATGGTCCGCGCGGTGAGATCGCGTACCTGGTCCAGCCCCATATAAAGGGTTTTCTGACCCCCTTGGGGGGTGGCAACGGAAAAGTTTCTCCCAGAGTAGCTGACATGCGGGGGGCGCACAGCCAATCCCAGGCGGCGTGCCTCACTCAAGTAAACTCCCTGGCTGTAGTACCCGCCTCCGTTTGCGAGCACTGCCGCCATGAACTCGGCCGGGAAGTGCGTCTTGCACCAGGCGGAGCGCCAGGACACCCTTGCGTAGGAAGCCGCGTGCGCCTTGGGGAAGCCGTAGCCGGCGAACGCTGCCATCATCTCCCAAACTCTTTCCCCGGTCTCGGCAGTCACCCCATTGAGCCTTTCAGCCTCGGCGATGAATTTTTTCTCCAGCTGCTGCATCTGTTTCCCAGGGTCAAAGTGGCTCATTGCCCGGCGCAGCAGGTCGGCTTCCGCCATGCTAAATCCGGCCAGGTCGTGGGCGATGCGCAGGACCTGCTCCTGGTAAAGGATGACGCCGTACGTTTCTCCCAGGATGGGAGCCAATGCCGGGTGGATCTGGATGACCTGCTCCAGGCCTTTGAAACGTCGCACGAAGGCGTCCTTCAACCCGCCCGACAACGGCCCGGGACGGTACAGTGCCAGGGCAGCCATCAGGTCATCCTCGCTGCGAGCCCGGATCTCCCGCAGGGTGGCGCGCATCCCAGGGCTCTCGATCTGAAAGCAGCCGATCGTCCCGCCAGTCTCAAGCCTGTCAGCAGTGGCGGTATCGTCCCCGGGAGTTGAATCGAGCACGTCGAGCAGGCCGGAATAGCGTTCGGGTTCACCCAGGGCGATGAACTCTGCCACATCACCCAGGACCGTCAGGCCGCGGATACCCAGCAGGTCGATCTTGACCAGGCCGAATGCCTCCACTGCGCCGAGGTCGAATTGGGTGATCGTGACGCCCTTGCCTCCCGAACGCATCAACGGCACCAGGTCGGTCAGGTGTCCAGGTGCCACAACCAGTCCGCCCGGATGGACCGAGAGATGGCGAGGCAGTTTAAGCAGGTCTTCAGCATCTTTAAAGATCTGTCTGTGGAGTGGAGAAGTATATTGAGTGCGCAGGTCGGCAAATGGAGAGGGGGGAGGCTGCCCTCTTCCTCCTCGGAGTCCTGCGTGCGAGCAAAGAAGCCATACGGTAGCTGCTCAGCCAATTCCCTCACCGCTGCCGCTGGCATGCCGTGTGCCTTGGCTGCCTCGCCCAGCGCAGAGCGAGGGCGGAAATGGTTGATCGTCCCGACCATGGCGACCCGTTCAGCACCGTAGACGTCGAACACGTGCTGGATGACCGTATCCCTGCGCCGCGAGCATAGATCGGTATCGATGTCTGGCGGGGTGGTGCGCGCCGGGTTGAGGAATTGTTCGAAATACAGGTTCAACCGCAGCGGATCGGGGCTGGTGATCCCCAGGCAGTGCGCCACCAGCGAAGAGGCAGCCGACCCGCGCGAGGAGAAAGGCACGCCTTTTTCCCGTGCGAAATCCAACAGCTCTTCGACGATCAGGAACACCGGTTCAAAGCCCATTCGGGCAATGACATCCAGCTCGTGATCGAGACGGGCGCTCACTTCGGGGCTTATCCCCCCATACACCTTAATCGCTCCTGCCTCGGCTCTCTGGCGCAGGAATTGCGAGGCTGACAGTCCTTCAGGCAGCGGTACGGTGGGCATGTGAGGGACGCCAAGCGGCAGGTCGAAAGCGGCAGCGATCCGCGATCTCCTGCGAAGCTGCCAGGGCTGCCCTGAACCCGCGGAAGCGGTTTTCAATCTCCCGGCTGCTGATAAAGTGTGCATTTGCCGGTGCAGCCGCCTCAGCCGGTAACCGGTTAAGCGGACAATTTAATCGAATCGCGGAGATGGTGCGCTGCAGGGCAGCCTGACCGGGGGAAATGTAATATACCGGGTGGGTCACCACCATGGGGATCGAGAGCCGGCGGCTGAGGTCGGCTAGCGGCAGGGCCGAGGCCGGATCCTGCAGGGCCAGGTAAAGCCGCTTGGGAAAGACCTCTTTCAGAAGATCGAGCTGGCGCCCAAGCGGACCGCTCAGGGCGATGAGAGACCTGGAATGTGAAGCCAGCAGATCAGCCGGGCAGGGTGCTTCCGCCTCCGTACGCAGGGCCAGGGCACTGCTCAAGGCGCATAAGTTTCCCCAGCCTGCAAGGTCCATCGCCAGCAGGGTGACCGGACCATTTTCAAGGTCGATCTCAAGCCCCAGCACAGGCTGCACTCCCGCCTTTTTGCAGGCGCTCACGAATTCCACCGTTCCGGATCAACAGGCGGTGATCGGTGAGCCCCAGGGCAGGTATGCCGTCGGCGGCAGCCGCTTGTACCAGCTCGGCCGGCAGAGCCAGTCCTTCCTGCAATGAATAAGCGGAATGAACGGTGAGGGGGATGTACATAGTTATGATTTTACATCTACTTGGGACATACCCAAATCATAAAATCAGAGCTTATTTGAAAAAAATAGAGGTAATTATCCACTTAAAAGCGTAATGCTCTTACAATGGAAAATTCATTGAGATTCCAATCGATTGGTGCTAATATTTAATCAGGTATATTTTCGACCTTTGACAAAGCTGGAGAAGACCATCATCGCACTTATTTTTCCTATTTATTGGGGAGGCTCGCTTTGATTTATGAAATGCATGTTGGACGGGAAAACTTTTGCCGCGGGATTTGGCAATTAATATGAAACGGTCATGTTTGCCAACCCGAGTTGTTGGTAAGCAGGGGGATATTTTTATGATTACAGTCGACGCTCACATATCAGATTTTCCTCGCTATCCATTACAAGTCTGCAAACCAGGTATCGCATCGTGCGCTTTTCCTTGGAACGTTTATGAGACCCAATACCGGGAGGAAACTTTGAAAGGGTCATTTTCCAGGATTATTTTCGGCAAACGATACCAGATAGCCAGCCTGGGACATTTACGCGAGCGCCTGCTTAACATCCTGCTGGTCAGTACAATAATTCTAGGGATGGCATTGTTTGCCATTTATTTGATCCCCACTCTACATCAAGGTCTCGCGGGTATCACGATCATCTATACCCTGCTCTTCATCTGGCTGCTGGTGATCTTATTTGTGCGCCGGATCCCATACCTGGTTCGCACCGGAAGCTGGGTGACCATTCTTTACGCCCTGGGGGTGATCTTTGCCATCCTGCATGGTCTGGGGTTTCACGCCGGTCTGCTCTTTCTCGCATTTGTGATCATGGCTACCATGCTGGTGGGGATGCGTTTTGGTCTGGCTGCCTTCCTGGCAAGCATCGTTACCATGACGATGCTCGGTATTTTATCTGTCATGCGGGGTCATTAACCCGATAGACGAATTGCTCCCTGGAAGCCCGCTGTATTGGCTGGGCGGGGGAGTAATATTCCTCCTGGTGGGGGTCATCCTGGTCATCTCAACGACTTCATTGATCTATAGTATGGAGGAAGGCTTGATAAAAGCCACCTCCCTTGCCGGGAAGCTGGATGAGGCCTACGCAACGCTGCAATCAAATGAAGAACGGTTTCGCGCCATGATCGAAGATTCAATGGATATCATTTCCATCGTGGATAAAGACGGTATCATCCAATATGTGAACCCCGGCCCGGAACGGATCCTTGGATACACCACGAAAGATCTGATGGGACGAAAGTTTAACAGACTTTCTTCACCCGGAAGATATCCAATTGCGGTTGACTGCAATGACCCCGGGAGTGCCGGCAGAAGAAATCGGGCCGAGCCTGGAACTTCGTGTCCGTCATAAAAACGGGTCATACCGCACCCTGGAAGTCAGGGGCAATGAAATGCATTCCAACCCGGCGGTGAACGGCACGATCGTCGTTTGCCGGGATATTACCGAGCCGCAAGGAAACTGAAAAAGCGCTGCTCGATTCCCATCATTTGCAGAAAATGGTTTTTGCCAGCATGAGCGGCGCGATATTCATCCTTGATCCTCAAATGACGATCGTCAGGGATTGCAACCCCGCGGCAACAACCATCTTTGGCTTCAGCCGCGAAGAAATGCTCGGCCACACCATCGCCCTGCTGCACACCGATCCCTTCAGCTTCGAAGAATTCCGCAGGCGCTCCTATTCATCCCTGCAGGGAATGGCATCCTGACCAATTTCGAGTTCCAAATGAAACGCAAGGATGGGAGCATTATCCCGACCGAACACAACCTGGTACCGCTGGATGACCCCCTGGCAGGACGGGTTGGATGGGTGAATGTGGTGCGGGATGTCACCGACCGGAAGCGCCTCGAGCAGGAATTGCAGGATATTAACGAAAGCCTGGAAGTGCAGGTGGCGGTAAAAACCCGCGAGCTGCAGGTACGCCAGCAGATCCAGCAGGCGATGCTGGAAGCCACCGACCAATCCATCCTCATGTTGGACCGTGATGGGATCATCCAGATGGCAAATGAAACCGCAGCCAGGCGGATGAAGACCGAATTGAAGGATTTTGTTGGTTTTTGCGTCTGGGATCTGCTTCCCCCAGAATTATCAAGAACCAGGAAAGCGGTGGCGGACCAGGTTTTTGAAACTGGAAAATCAACCTTGATCGAGGACGAACGGGACGGGATCATCCTGGAAAGCAACTTGTTTCCGATCTCCGATCCCGAGGGCCAGCGTTGAGCGGGTTGTCCTGTTTGCCAGGGATATTACAGCTCAAAAGAAAACGGAGAAAGGCGCTGCAGGCAAGCGAGGAAAAATATCGGTTGCTGGCAGAAGCCTCCCATGACATGATCTATGTCATATCAGAAGATGATCGGATCGAATATGTGAACAGCTATGCCGCGGGACAATTCAAATTAAGAATCGATAAGTTGATCGGCAAGCGGCAGTCAGACTTATTCCCCGAAGAGATCGCCAAACGTCAAAGGGAAGGGATATCCTTGGCGCTTGACATCCGGAACTCCGAAATATGCTGAAAATTGGATCAATTTTGGTAAGGGAAAAGACGCTTATATCAGCACCTGGTTAATCCCATTGGGTAACCATGCGAATGGGAAAAGATCCGTCCTCGGGATCTCCCGTGATATTACCACCATGAAACGGATGCAGGAAGAATTAAAGATCTCCCGCGATGACCTGGAGAAACGGGTGGATGAGCGCACCAGTGAATTATCCAAGGCATCCGCGGGCATGCGCCTGCTGGCCCAAAAGCTCATCACCACCCAGGAGGAGGAACGCCGGCGGATCTCACGCGAACTGCACGACGATACCGGCCAGGTGCTGGTGACGCTAAAATACAGCCTGGCGGAATTATTAAAGGAACTGCCCCCTGACCACGGGGTGTTGCAAAAAAGGGTGGCAGAGGGGATCAAGGAAGTGGATGAAGCCATGGCAAGCGTGCGCGCCATTTCCCACAGCCTGCGTCCGCCCCTGCTCGATGCGGGGGGACTGAATATCAGCCTGAAGGAATTCTGCAAAGAGTTCACTCGAAAAACAAAGCTCAAGGTGAACTACGAAGGCGTGGAACTGGAAAACCTGCCCGATGACATTGCCGTCACCCTATTCCGATTCGTCCAGGAAGCCTTTTCGAATATCCTCAAACACTCGCAAGCCACCGCTGTGATCGTAACCTTAAGGTACCTGCGCGGGACGATCCGTCTTTCCGTGGTGGATAACGGGGTGGGAATCCGCAGGAAGCGAAAAGGCGGCGGCATTGGGCTGGTCGGAATCCAGGAGCGGGTGGAGGGTCTTAGTGGAAAGCTGAAGGTGAGCTCCTCGCCTGGAAAGGGGACCACCATCAAGGCTTCCATCCCATGGAAAGTGGAGACTGCCGGGATGGAAATCCCAGATGAATAAATATACCGGGAAATGAAAATCAGATCGGGGAAGGTTGGCTGCTGACCTGTATACCCAGGATCAGTTCGTGTGGCGGACAATATATGGCTGCTCATAATTCATCAATCAATGCTATAGGGACTCCCAGTACCGGGAAGATTGGAAACGCGTGACAATATGAGTATTCAAAATATGGGTGTGCCTCGCCCGGGATATGGTCTGGTTCGTGGTATTATACAAACAACAGGTGGAAATATGTCTGCAAAGATCAAGGTGGCGATTCTCGAGGATCATCAAAGCATCATAGACGGATATAACTTCCGGCTCTCGGTTCCCGAATGCGAAATAGTGGGAACCGCGCTGGTTGGGGAGGATATCGACAGGATCCTTTCGACAAAAAAACCGCATGTGCTCATCCTGGATGCCAATGTGCGCACTTCCTCCGAAAACCCAAACCCATTCCCCATCATGTCCTTTGTTCGTATTACCCACCGGAAGTACCCCGACACGAAGATCCTGGTCATCTCCATGCTGACGGCAGGCGCGCTGATCGAAGCGCTGGTCGATGCGGGAGTCAGCGGATATATCTTTAAGGATGATGAAAATTCCATCCGCCAATTATCCCATGTGATCAAAAGCGTTGCCGAGGGAGGCATCTTTTTCAGCCCCGGGGCGTGGGAAAAGGTGAAACCGGGAAGGTCAGCCATGATTCTGACCAGCCGGCAGTTGGAAGCCTTATCGCTCAGCGCGGCGTACCCGGACCTTTCCACATCCGTGCTGGCTCAGAAACTGGCTGTATCTTCTTCCACCTTCCGCAACCTGTTGTCGGGAGCGTACCAGCGCCTGGGGGTGAGCACGCGCACGGCTGCCATCGTGCGCGCCAACCAGTTGGGATTGCTTGCCAGTGAGACCGGGGTTCCAGACTTGAGCAAATAACCAGGAGGAATCAGGAACATAATACGAAGTCCGGTGGAAGATGTACATTCGGACCTCTTTTGCTGATAACCTTAAACCTTGACTCGTAGATAAGTGGTAATCAATTTGTTTTATTGCTATAATATTAATCATAGACTTGTCGAGAAGATCACAGGCAGTTCTGATTAGACTTTTTACAGCTGAATTGTTTTCGCAAGGATTAATTGTGCATTATTCTATGCTTGCATTGCAAGAAGCACATAATTTGTCCGGGGTATTTTCCATAGGCAATCTGGTTGAGATCAATCCTATGGACGATGGAGTTTCTTCATAATAAGCTTCCTCTTGCACAACCCGTATGTTAATAATTGCATGTCGGTTTCTTAGGCGGGGCGGGAGTTATTATCGCAAGGGATGGGGAATTTATCTGTTAATGGTCTTCCTGGTTTTTTTGTCTATAGGCACTACTGCGATTAATGTCAATCCAGGTAATGCCACTAATAGTTTGTTTTATTCCACAATGTCCTGGATAAAACCCATCAACGAATCGCGGATTGGATTAAATGAGCCAGGTAAAGAGATAAAGTTTCAACAATCATGTACCAACGATAGTTTCGAACCCGATAATAATTATTTACTTGCGAACATCATCTCTACTGATGGGATTCCACAATCCCATATCAACACTCCTGCTACCGAATATGATTGGGTAAAGTTTAGTGCCATTGCAGGACACATTTACGAAATAAGAACGCGCCTAACTAACGATATCAACCAAAGCGACACCGAAGCCAATGACACTCTGTTATACCTTTATGGCTCTGATGGGGTCACACTTTTATCATGGAATGATGATGTAGGATATACCACCTGGTATAACGGATATTATTTTTATCGTGAGAGCCTCATCTCATGGACGGCTCCTACGACGGATGTCTACTATGTAAAAGAGCTTCAGTGGGGTCCAACGGCTGGGTATTCTTCAGTTCGGGATTGCCATTCATATAATCTATGGGTTGTAGATTTGACAATCACACCAATGTTAACGCTATTAAAGACCTCGACAACACTAGTGGTCACCTCTGCTGGGCAGGTCGTAAATTACTCCTATTTACTTACAAACACTTCGAATGTAACCCTCACCGGTGTTGCCTTGAGCGATAACAAAACGGTACCTGATTGCCCACCTCTAACCACACTAACGGTGGGTGATTCGATGGAGTGCACGGCTACTTATACAGTCACCCAGACTGACATTGACAATGGGGGGAATCTGACAAATACCGCCACTGTGAGATATGACCCGAGCAATGAAGTCACCTTTCACCTAAATATCCCGATTTTACAGAACCCAACAATCAAGGTCGCGAAATCTTCAACGACAGCATTAATCGATCATGCGGGTCAGGTGGTGCCATATAATTTCCTGGCAACCAATACCGGCAACATGACCCTGTCTGGCATCTTACTAAACGATTCCAACTGTGACGCTACTCCGATATACGAGTTGGGGGACATAAACGCAAATGATCTGCTGGAAATATCTGAGGCCTGGATATTTACCTGCTCCCACACAGCGACACAGGCTGAGATCAATGCGGGTGGTAATCTGAGTAATACAGTAACAGCCGGCTCGAATGAATCAGTCATTTCGACAGATCACCTGGACATCCCGATCACGCAGGTGACTACTATGGAGCTGACGAAGTCTGGTGATCTAAATATGAATGTAATACCCCCTAATGGAATTGCCAATGTGGGGGATACAGTCCTCTTCAACTTTTCAGTGCAGAACACAGGGAACGTGGTATTAACGAACATAAACGTGAGCGACCCGCTGCTGCCTGCACTGATCTGCACAATTACCATCTTGAATCCCGGTGAGACAGATAACTGCACAGCAAGTAACAACGTTTACATCATTATGCAAGCGGATATCGATGCAGGATCAGTCGCGAATACTGCGAGTGCCACTGGTAAAGACCCGAACAATGATGATGTTACCAGTTCGGACAGTCTGGCAATAAATATCCCGCAAAATCCTCGCATAGGGATTTCCAAGCAGTTGGTCGGTGATCCGCTATTGGTTAGCCCTGGTATATGGGATGTGACCCTCGAGCTTCTGATAAAGAATTATGGCAACGTTGCCCTTAGTGAATTACAGGTGACAGACAACTTGGCCCTCACCTTTCCAGCCCCAACTACCTTCACGATCATGTCGATCAGCAGTTTAACATTTTCGTTGAACTGGTCCTCTCCGGCAGAGCCAACCGATTACGATGGTATTGGCAGCAGCAATCTTTTAACCGGGGGAAATGTACTCGCAGTTGGAGGAGAGGGAATGATCAGGGTAATTGTTCGGATCGTGCCTTCCTCGCGTGGACCATTCTATAACAGTGCAACAGCATCGGGAAATCCCCCAACCGGTCCTGGTGTGATGGACGAGTCTTCGGATGGCACCGATCCAGATCAAACGATAAATTGTTCGACTACTGATCTTTGCGCCAATAATGATAACAACCCTAATAACAATACAAAACCAACAGCGGTTTTACTCGCAGGCAACATATTTGACCCGCCGTTCGGTATAAAATCGGTGAATTCATCCGGGCTGCCAGTGCTTACCTGGACCATGGTTTGGATAAACGCTTCGAATATTGTCGCGCAGAATGCCGCGGTCAGTGATCCGATCCCGACGGGCACTACTTATCTGGTTGGAAGTCTGAGTTGCACAGGTTCTTCAATTTTGACAACAACAACGAGTTGCGATGTCGAAACCCCAAGCATTACTTACCCGCGTGGACGGGTGGTGTGGACTGGAACGATTGGTCCTGATTTAGGAGCAACAAATGCTGCTACTGCAAACAACGAACTCGTGATTAATTTTAGTGTTTCATTAGATCCCGGTAGGAATTCGGTGCAGAACAATTCCACTCTTGATGCGGATTTGAACGGGAATGGCGACACAAGTGACCCGGGTGAACTGCAAATCGCTTCCGCTAGTTCAACTTGGGTCCGCCCCGAAAACCCGCCGACCCCAACCCCGGGGTATACCTCTTCATCTTTCATCATCCCAGAAACTGGATTTGCTCCTGGTTCGGTGACAATCCTCCCGACACTAACTGTTTCCTACGCTGACTTAGGCGACCTATGGCTGGAGATCCCACGCTTGGGATTGAAAATGCCCATAGTTGGTGTTCCGGAGATCAATGGCAAGTGGGATGTCTCCTGGCTTGGAAATGATGCTGGCTGGCTGAATGGATCTGCCTACCCCACATGGAACGGCAACTCGGTCCTCACCGGGCACGTTACAGACGCTAACGGTAATCCTGGTCCTTTCGCCAGGTTGAACTCTCTATTATGGGACGATAAGGTTATCATCCATGCTTCGGGGGCACAATATGTATACATGGTGCGTAGTATGCAACTAGCAGGGTCTGGAAGTGTCAGTTTGATGATGAAGCATGAGGAGCTTCCCTGGGTGACTCTTGTCACCTGCCGTGGTTATGATGCTCTCAGTAAATCCTACGTCTACCGAGTTTTTGTCCGAGCCATACTAGTTGAAGTCAAGTAGCACAATTATTTTAAAAATCCCTGGTCCTTGATGAACCAAGGGTTTTGATACAATTCCTATGTGTGGGGGATGCCTTTATCCATGGAAATCTCCACAAACTTCTCGTTTTTTTGGTCTCTCTTCATATGAGGGAGTAACCCCTCATAGTTTTTCAAAATTGTCCACTAGAGTTTTCATCTGATGAAGGAAATTCCTTATTCAGCTAATTCACGAATATACCATTGGTATTGTTATTTTCACCAGTTTTGCTAGCAAGCCGCGGCCGTTCTGTCCCATTCTCAGTAACCCATAAATCGCGGCCAGCCCAAGGGTTATTAGTACCCCCAGGGTGGCATAGGTAATCCAACGTTTCACGTTTGCACCATTTGGAGAGTTCCACTTCCAGACTGCTCTACCTTCATGGGGTAAGCTTGAACTTTATTACCAATCCCATAGGACTCCGGATTCTTGGAATTCTGCCAGGTAATATCACGTTTCAAATCACCCGCTTTTATCGCCAGGTCGCAATCGACCATAACGGCAGATACTTCGTTTGGAACTTTCATAAAAGGTGTGAAAGGTTGGAATTACGGTATAGTGAAAGAACGGGTTGTTGTCGACGTTCTTCTTATAGAAGTAAATTCTGTGATGCGGCTCAAATGCGTAAGAATCCCCAAAATTCCAATTCGCAACGGAATGGTTGTCCCAAAAGTATCTAACAACACTAAGAATAAACAAGGTTTTGCATAAATAACCAGGAATTGAGTTTATCACGAAGAGGAAGGCGGGTCAACATTTCCGATTTTTTCTCCCCCAATCGATTTATGCAAACTGCTATTTCGAGCAGACATCTTCCCATTTTCACAACATTGTCTCGGGTCCCACTGCTACGAAAGTGATTAAATATAATTCCGCCCACATTACCTAGATTCACATCATCAATATGTTGCATCTACTGAGTTGACCCTCACGTTGTTATTGAATATATTCAAGCCCTCCTAAATGGGTAAAAAGCACCTCCTTTATGTTATGCAGGGGGTGCGTTTGTAATGTCTCGGTCAGGAATCAGGTTTCCTAACCGCCCCACCATTCCTATTTGCTCTGCGTCAGAAGATGGGAGACATTTGTACTGGTTACTACGGTTTGAACTGGTTTTCCTGGAGTAGCGGATATGAACAAACGACCCCAGCTGGCATTCCCATACTGGTAGATACAAGTTTGGAAAGTTACGTGATCCCCACCTTGATAATACATGGCGAATAATTGTGCCGCTGAATAAATTGCATTTGTATCCAGGTCTGCAAAACTGCTGGTAACGCTGTGTGAATCAAGTGCCTGGAAACTATCTATGCTGTTGATCGTGTAATACGAGATGGCTCCATCTCCATAAATAATCCGTACTTCCTGATCGACCTGCAAATTGGAGTAATTTACCCCTGCAAGATTATTGTGAGCCAGCAGACCGATCACCCCATATCGAATTGCCATATTAAATTGGGTTATGACCTCAGCAGCCGGCGAAACAAAGGCTGGATTATTCGCAGCCTGCTGAACAACTTTATCGGCCAATACACCCGGAACGTACACACCACTAACCACCCCGGCTTGTCCATTTGTCACCGAGGTGACAAAATTGGAGAATGCTGGAAGTGACTGATTGTCTTCTGCACGTGCTGGCATGCATGGAAATAGGAAAATGGGGATCAGTGCTATTAAAACAATTGCTTTACGCGAAAATCTGGTATTCATGGCAGAACCTCCCGTACTAATGGTGAAAACGGGAAGTCTGCTTGATCCGCAAGTGAACTACTCGTTTTCGGCGGCCTGGCGATCGTGACCGGTATCCCGGTTTTAGACCCATGGCTTTGCGTCCCCGGTTTTCACCGGGTTTGCCTTTATCGAACGAAATGGCATTTGAAAACAAACAGGCCTGGAATTCACCAAGCCTGTCAAAAACAGAAGTAATTTTTCGTCTTCGGCGGCCTGGCAGTCATGGTCACAGGAGTGACTTTAGACCCATTGCTTTGCGTCCCCGGTTTTCACCGGGTTTGCCCTTATCGGTCAAATCAATTTTAAAGGTTCATGAACACGCAGAGTATACCTCACATATAAGTGGATGTTGATGGCCTTGCATTCCTGATAGTTTACAGAAATATCAGGCGTTTCATTGGGTTTGAATACCAGGAAGAATTCCCCATCATGTTTTCCTTTTTTATCATTGAGATAGAGCAAGATGACAAGCCGTTCCTCTGTAGTAAGTGAAATCGGAAAGCCTTTTTAATGTGGCGATTAATGAACTGTCACTACCGAACCCAGATCATTTTTCCACCAATATTCTTCGATAAAACGAATTGTCGCGTGTGCTTTGCGCTGTACTAATACGAGCTCAACGCCATGCCCTTGACCGCTTATGCCACTGATTTATCTCCATATTTCCAATGGACCTGCAGAGTAAACTCCTTTTTATCTGACAGCCGATCTTGAATCGATCGGTTTCACTGCACATTATGCAGATCGATGACCACGTCGAATACCCCGGAATTATTTTCGTAACAATCCGCGCAGTCATTGACGGTCAGGTAAAGCTCACCGCTGGCAGGGACGATCAGATGGGAAGTGGCAATGGTCACCAGGAAGGGCTGGCCGTCGCCGATCTTCGCCACCAGCATCCCGTAGTTTTCCCCGTTGATGACGCAGTTGGGTTCACACAGCACGTGATTGTGAGTGAGGCCATTCATGGAATAGGACATGGCTTCCCAGTTCGGATCTTCGTCCTGGAGATTGTACGATTCATAACCCGGGAAGATCTTAAGCCGCTGGCCCTGGGTGACGTAGATGCCGGTGTCGACCCAAAGCACATTCGCGGGAATATCCAGGTTAACGGTGCCTTCTCCGGGCTGGTTCTCGGCCGCCACGATCTTTGAGCGAAGGACGGTCTTCACCCGAAACCCGCACACCTCTTTACCGTCTTCCTTATCGTTGAACGGCTCAAGCGTGGTGGTCACCCACTCGTCGGCAGACAACTCTTCGCCGTCGTTGGCACGCACGACCAGGTCATATGAGCGGTAAGGGTCCGGCAGGTCTCTCATTCCATTTTTACCGCCGGTCTTCATCCAAATTTTCAAACCAACTTCTTCACTTCCCAGCAGGATCCTGCAATACTCCCCATCCTGGTCGGTGATACAAAGCGTTGTTTCGGGGAGGTTGAGCGCTCCGCTGATGGAGGCGTATTGACCGTTCGATAGCAGCGCAGGGCAGGCGTTCTTCAAGACATTGAAATCTTCGTATGTTACGGGCGGCTCTGAAGAACCCGAGCATCCCAGCAGGCTGAGCAGGAGCACAAGAACCGAAACACTTCCCAGGATCAAAGACTTGCTGCGCGGTTGGTGCATTTTCTGAACCATGACGATTTCTCCTGTGTGGATTGGTGAGGGCGGGAGGAACCCCCTGGCTAGCCGAGTTTGAGTTTCTCCAGTTCGGCCTGTGTCCAGAATGTGTCGAATTTGCCGGCGTGGCGTTTCAGCATGACCTTGCGGGCGATCGTGGACCGGGAGGTGTCGTTGAGAGGTTTGAAGATGAGCCGAAGGGAAGCCACCGCGGTGTTGGTTATATAAAATGTGACCAGGAGGATAAACGCGATCGAGCCGATGATCGTGGCGAGCGAGGAACCTTTAAAGGATTCCTGGAGGTTTTTTGAGAAGATCGTTGCAATGATGCCGCCGACGGAGAACAACGCCAGGGGCACGCTCCAGAACGCATTGAACCACCCGCCGATGAGGCTGTGTTTCTTCGTGCAGTGGTCGCAGACGCCCACGTCGTCCCAGCCGCCAACGGTGTAATTCGTGGTGGTTGTGACCGAGGTCATCTCGTTCTTTGTGCCCTTGCCAGTCGTGAACGATCGACTCGACTCCAAACTCTTATTGCCGTAATAGATCCGGACGTCCTGCCCGTCCCTTTGCACATTGCACTTCGCACATCCGTCCATGTTCTCTCCCTTATTGTTCCATGATTTATAACGCGAAACTTTTACGAGACCGGTCGAATCCCGTCAAACCAGGTGCGGCCATTCCACCTGCGGGCGAAGAGATTGGTTTGCCTGCGCAGATCGTCCAATGCGCCGTTTCCTGCGGATTAAAGTTCTCAGCAATAAACCGGTGCATACCACGAAGAGACCGGTCAATATCCAGCCATATACGGTCCCACTTCCCGGCGACAACAAGTAGATGCATGCCAGGTCCAAAACAAGAAAAAGGATAAACCAAAAGGTAAGGGATCTTGTTTGGGATCTCTCAGCCTTTTTTTGCCAGGATTGAGTATTGCCGCAATCAGGGCAGGCCTCAGCGGGGATCCATGAAAAATCGCCGCCATCTGCCGCGTTCCGAAGTTTCACAATTTTTTTAATGACACTATCCAGTGCCTTCTTGTGTGCGCTTTCGGGAGACAGACCCACCTCGGTTGCGCCGGGCCTGATACACGTTCGAGCATGCTGTTTGCCGCAATTCTCGCATTGAAATGAATAGGGGATTCGAATTGTGTTTATCGAAGCGCTGTACATGTTGGACATCGTTCACCTCTTTGCGATGGCTGTTTATCGGCTCGATCCCCTGCGGTAGGTCTCGGCGGCGGGAATCGCAAAATCTCTTATTATTATCGTCCGGTTTATTTTTGCTTGTTTCCTTGGTTTTGAGATATTAAGAGCATCAAAATATTACCCCCCAAGTTATGAAGGTGTATTGATGGGATACGTACCTAATCAATTTCCAGATTGATTTTATCAGCAAAGATAAAAGAGATTGAGAAGTTCCCAGCTTTATGGACAATGCATAAAATATTATGTTTAGCTCTCGGATCGCTTGATTTCCTTGGCTCAAGTGTGTCTCATCCTTTGTGTTAGAAGGCTTTTTGGGATCCATTCATAACTTAAAGTAGGATTTTTATTAATTCCATTGCCCCTGCAGCGGCGAATTCAAAAGAAAGTTCCTTGGTCACGGTGGCCAGGATCGGCCAATATTTTTTCTTGAATTTAGGGAAGATTCCTTTTGTCTCTTTCAGATCGTCCCTGCCACCTGCCGAAAGCCACTCCTCAGCATTTTGTTGATTTTCTTCTTCTCCAGGTGGAGCGACAAGCTCACTCTGCAGCCAGCGTACAAGAGAATTGGAAAATAGCCCATATACACTATCCCGTTCCTCGACCATCCCCCTTTTACTAAGCGCGATCAGATCTTGGGGAGTGCGAGCCCGCAGGCGTGTTAGGTTTTCGAGGTTAGGGATCGTTTTTTTCGACTGTTTTTGCAGGCTCAGGGTCAGGATGGTTAGGAGCGTGATCTTCTCACTTTCAGAACAGTGGGACCAAAGGTAAGAATAATGAGAATCAGCTTGCTGGTCATAGTTAGTATTTACAAAATGGGTAAGGGAATCACCGGATAGCCCCTGACTTTTGCCCTCAATAACATAATAACCAGCCATTTGCACGAAGAAAGGATAACCTCCTCCCAGGCTCCAGATGAGATCGCGTTCTCCGGGGGTCATGGGCGTCTTTTCCAACAGGGAGTAATTTTCCAGTAGTGCGTTCACTTCCGGGGGCGTAAAAGGACGCAGGACCACGTTGGCGAAGATATTAAAGAATGGCGATCCTTTGATTTCCTCCGAATGGCACAAGTCTACCAATTCACGCCGGGTGGCCGGGAGCAGGGTCACACCATGATGAATGGCAAGTGCGCGGAGGCCGCCAAAGAAATCACTCTTAAAGTTGGGATTCTGCGTGATGTATTCGAACTCGTCCATCATCAGCACGATCGTCAAGCCTTTTTCCTGGGAAGCTTGGAACAGGTCTTCAAGGTCGAACAGGTCGAATCTATCCTGTTCACTTAACTTTTCGATGAACGGTTTCAGGCTTTCATTGCAGACCGATGAGGATATTTTTTTTAAAACCCTTTGCCAGAAGCGTGTGGGGGTGATGTCGGTCAATCCCTGGAAATCCAGGTAGACAAGGCAGAATTTGTCGGGTGTGAGTCCAAGTTGTGCGCTTACCCCTGGATTGGCCAGGTGGTAAAGCAGCGAGGTCTTGCCGATGCGTCGTTCACCGACAATCGAGGTGGATTCGTGTGCCGAGGATAGCAGGCGGTTGACGATCTGGCGGATCTCTGCCTGGCGACCATGGAAGCGGGTTGGCTCTTTGATTGGGTTCCCGAAGGTGAAAGGATTCATGGATGTTCCCTCGCCTGGTTACGGCTGGTTCAGGTTCCAGATTTTAAAATTATCGTAGGCAACTGATTGCGACGTCCATGACGCTTCACCATTTTTGTAACCGGGGGGCAAAGCGCTATAATACACGGGCTGATCGTTAATATACAGTGCAACAGCTTCTCCCTTAACAATGATAAGCACATGATTGATGACCATCTCACTATCTGTATAGGCGATGGGGATCCCTGGTGATTGATTGGTGATTTTTACTTCGCCCCTGGAATAAAAGTCGAATCCCTGTATCCCCCGAAAGTAAATTGTCCATTTATCATCTGCTGCATGTGTAGGCAAAAAGCGGTAATCCAGTTCGATCACAAAATCGGTGTACCACATCGTCCAGCTAAAATGGCACCCTCCCGGAAGCATTTCTCCATCGTATATAATGCTTTTCCCAGGGGCGCAGTTGGGCTTGATAAAATCCTTAATATCATCACTATTGAAGGCGGCATCTATATTGGGATCACGTCCAGCGATCGAAGCCAGGATGGGTTCGGCGAAATCCGTCACCCAGGCTGGCATTGGTGTGGCAGCTTTAAGAGTAGGGGGAGCCGTTACAGTCGGGAGAGCGGTAGCAGTCGCGGGAGCTGTAATTATCAGTTGATCAGTAGGGGTCGAATCGACGAGAGAATCGATATTCCAGAACTTCACATTATCGAACCTGATCTTTGCCTGCTCTGCGGTGTTGGCATAGATCCAGATCACATCTCCGGATTTCCCTATTCCCTCAGCATGATCGAGGAGTTCGCCGTTCAGGAAGACCACCGCCCGGGAGCCCGCATAAATTAATTGCAGATGACTCCATTTTCCTTGCAAAGATTCGCCGATTTTCCCACTAGTGGCAATCGAGTTATCAGTGAGCCCAATGAACCATTTTTGGAATTCCAAATCAATGTCGACATCAAAATTTATTGTCTCAGGGTCTACACCTATGGATGGGAAACCCATGCCGAGGGTCGTGCCCCCCGCACTTTCTTCGATAAAGAAATCGTATTCCACCCCAAAATTTCCTGCTTTCATGGAGGGGGAGGATAAAACGAGTTTCTCGGTAGGGGTGCCAGCTAGAAGCGCCATATTAAGGGCACCGTCTGCGATTAGGTCACTGGCTGCGATACCTTCAGCAATTTGCTCCCATGAAGCACTGGTATTCGAAAATTTATCCTCAAAGTCTGGGGAAGTATCGGCCATATGTGCCAGGATGGGCTCAAGGAAAATCAGGTCTGCTGGGAGGGTTGGGATTGACCTAAGTGTTTCTTCTGCTGGGGGAGTCTGTTGCCGGGCAGTTGAAATGGTACCCCACAGCGTAGGTCCAAAGAAAACACCCAGCACTGCCAGGGCTGCCACCCCAAGGATGCCGAACATCCACGACTTGCGCCAAAACGGGATGGCTTTATTGGCTTGCACGGCTTCCACCAGCAAACGGGTGGTTGCCTTGTACGCCGGATCCTGGGCAATGATTCCCTGCAGCAATTCGATTGCCCGCCCGAAATGCTTCTTGCGGACTTCCTCCTGCGCTTCAGCATAATCCCCGGCAAGCTTGGCAATCTTGCGGGTCTGCATGACGATTTCTTCAACTTCTTTTTGGTCTTCAGGCTTGTGTGAGAGATATTCAGTCCAGGCTGCCAATGCCTCGTCGAACCGTTCGGCGCGTGCCAGCCCTTGTGCCTGTGTTTTTAATGCACTTAACTTTGCATCTTGTTGTTGAGCCCGGATTTTCCTTAATTTTGCCTCAATCTCCTCATTTGGTTTGACTGCCAGGATTGAAGTTAAAGATTCGATCGCCTCATCCCAGCGTGCAGACTTGACAGCCGCCTCTGCGCTGGCCAGCAGGGCAGCTTGCCGTGCCTGCTCTTGGGCAGTTTTTGCATTGTCGATTTTATTCTGTATAGACGCATCATCGGGTTCTAAGGACAATGCCTCTTCCAGTATTTTAATTGCGCCATCCCAGTTCTTTGCGCTCTCTTCTTTTCCAGACCTTGCAAGCAGGTTGCCCAGGATTTTACGTAAATTCTGTTCCCTGACTTTTTTTACGCGTGCGATCAGGGCTTGATTTTCGGGAGTGAAATGGAGGGCCTCTCCAAAGGCGGACAAAGCTTCTTCATTTTTTCCCTCCGACAACGCCTTCTCAGCGCGTTGGCTGCTTAGTTCTCCCATTCGTCCGCGTGCTTCGGTGTGTTCGGTATTGATCGCCAGCACTCGCCGGTAAGCTTGCACAGCTTCCTTCATGCGGCTTTTTGACATGGCCGTGTCACCCAATGCCAGGAGGGCTTCACATAATCCCGCCCGCGCAGACACATCTTCATCGTCCATTGCCAGTGCTTTTTCAAATTCCACTACAGCCTTGTCGTACAATTTCTGATCCATATAGGTCAGCGCGATGTTGACCTGCGCCTGGAGGTTATCTTTTGCAACTGCCAGTGCCTCCTGGAAACTGGTAGATGGCTTTATCAAAAACACCTGCATCCTTGAATTCCAGGCCGATCTCGATATAACGATTCGCAATGGGATTGACTTCGGTCAATTCCTCCCGTGCCTGTTCGATTGGACGGTTTTTCTGTAACCAAAGTTTCAGCAAGTGCAGTACAAAGCGGTTGTCGGAAGTGAGCACGTCCTTCTCCCGCAGGTGGAGCAAGCCTGAATTCAGATCTGTTTCACTGAAGCGGATATGCTGTTTTCGCAAATAGTCAGCTACCGAGCGGTTGTCGGTTTTGTCCAGTTGAGCCAACGCGGTCAGACCCCATTTTTCGATGTCCGAGGCCTCGTCCCAAACAAATTTGAGATTGACGGTGCCGCGCTCAACCACATCCTCAAGGATCGCGTCCACATCAGATTTGGTGATCTTGCGCTGTTCGGTACGCTGGCAGCGGGCAAAGAGTTCGTGGCAGGTGAGTTGCGTGAAATAGGGATGGCCGGAGGCGATGCTGTAAACCCGATCTACTGCAGCGCGCTCGTATTCAAGCACACCTTCCACGGGTCGGGTAATCAGGTTACGGGTCTCTTCTTCCGAGAGAAAACTGATCTTCTTGTAGAGGGCGGTCTTGAAGAAGTTGGTATAAGCCGCCTGCATGTTCTCCAGTTTGCGACCCGAGGAACCGATTGAGAAGATGAAATTCAACCCTTGCCGCCCCATCAATCGACGCAGGTAGTCTATCAAAGGTCGCGCCAGTTCCTCCTCGATCTTGCTTTCATCCAGGTTATCAAACTCGTCGAAGGTGAGCAGCAGGGTTTGGCTGGGCAATACCTTGCGTAAGTCTGCTAGGAATTGGTTTTCAAAATATTCGAGGTCTTTTGCGAAATCCTCTTTTTCGGGCATCGGGATTTCGATATCTCTTTCCAGCTTTAGCACGTGCACGGTCTCACGCGCCAGCCACCACAGGAAGCGGTCCAAGGTTGTGTGGGTTCGACCCTGCAAGTCAAAGAAGACCGGGATGTACTTGCTGGATAATCGGTTGCCGAGTTGTTTCAGAACGGAGGTTTTCCCCACCCTGCGTTGTCCGTGAATGACCAGGATGTGGTCGGCGTACTGTCCGGTCAGGCTGTTTTGAATCCATTCGAATACATCATTCCGGCCAAAGAACATTCGTTGTTCAGTGACTGGTGCTCCGGCGATGTAAGGATTCACAATATCTGCCATGAGACCCCTCGACTATCAATAATGGCTGATGAATTCCAACACGTTTCTTAAACATTGTATAGTTATCCAGCCAGAATTGCAACAGGACTCACCGATATGACAGTGGGTTCGTCAACCTGGATCTTCATTCCCCGCAGGAATCTCATCCAATTCGAGGATGTTGAAAATGGATTTTTGTATGGGACTCCCCATAAGCTTCTTGTTTTTTGGTGTCATCTAGAGGGGTGCACACGTTCTGAAGGATTGCCCTCGAAGACCGGGGGAAACTGAGTACATCTGTCTAGATGATTGATGCCACAGCCTATTTCATTAAGGGTGCTAATCTTGTATAGTAATTCTATATAAATATACACATTTTTAGTGTTGTTTACGTCGTTTTTTTACACTTATTAACGCGTGCGTACAAGGAAAGAATTTATGGATGAGCAATTAACCCAAAGCGGGGGGGAAACCATTGCGATCATGAACGTGCATGACGTCGCATCTATTTGCGGCTGAGTGAAGCAAAAGTATATAGGCTGGCTAACGAAGGAAAGGTACCCTCCTTTCGCTTAGGGAAAAGCTGGCGATTTAGAAGAGATGTAATTGATGAATGGACAAAGAATGAGACCCTGTCCATTCCATTCTGGAAGGAGGTGATTTGGTAGCCTCGCAGCAATAATGCTGCGGACGTGGAATGATTAGGAATTGGTTCGGCAGTGCAGGTTCAATAAAAAAGGCTTCAAAAAGCGGACACTTTTTGAAGCCGGTCACAAAAGGCCCGGATGGGAACCCTTGGTGAATTATTAATTATACACCTCGGGGGAATGAAAGTCAATTACCGACCAAGGCGACCCTTGAACCGGCTGCACGATCGAACCTCCACAAAAAAAGCTACTTTAAACGACATAACCAGGCAATTTCCAAAAGACCCATCCAAACCCGTAACAGATTACCGCTCGGTAAAAGGATGAGGTTAGACAAAACCATTCTATTCTGAACTTTCAATCATTTTGGAGGAAAATAAAATGAAAAAGAGGATTACGATCATTGTCGTTCTGGTCCTGAGCGTTGCCATGCTCGGCACTGGCGCATTCGCGTACTTCAATTCTCAAATATCAATACCGGTAATATTAGTTCTGGTACCTGAGCTGGGGGTTGCGAGTGGGGCAGATTGCGTTGCCCCAGCTTATGGTACTTCAACAACTGTGTGGAGCATGGCAAATATGGCTCCCGGTGACACTGTTGATGGTGACCTTTGCATGAGAAACTTCGGTACGATTCCTGCCAACCAGGTAACGTTTGAATGGGTCTATGATCCAGCTTTACGAACCCTGGCTGATAAAATCAATGTTGTATCCGTATACGATTCAACAGACCCTGGCGATCAAATCGGCTGCAGTCATTGCTAGTGCGATGTAACAATCCCCGCACTGGCTGGTGATGGGCAAATGCTCCTTTACCGAATTGGCATATCTTGTCAAACCATTTGGATGGCCATTTGATGCAGTCTCTGGGGTGCTGTGAGCCCGTGGCTTCCCGCTGGTGGTAGTCAGTGGTTATATATGAAATTCCAGTTTGACCCAACCTGCTGGAAACGACCTTCAAGGTTTGGGCTTTGAATATACTCTAAAAGTAACAGCTGAACAAATTCACATATTCCCGTAAAATTCATATTGATAAGTGACTTCTGGGGGCTGGAAAATCCAGCCCCCATCTATCTAACTATATCTAAATGACAAAAAAAATTGGCAACTTCCTGTTTTACAGCCTGGTAGGGCTTTTACTGTTCATCCTTCTGAGCCAGGTCGGGCTGCTGCCCTTCCGGTTTGTTTACCTGTTTCTCAGGTTCCATGAGGCCAACCTACCAGCCCGGCGATCTGGCAGTGGTATTCGAGCAGAAGGAATTGGTTGTCAAACCCGGTGATGTGATCCTGTTCACCTCCGCCGTTGGCCCCACCATCCACAGGGTAGTCAGCATCGACAATGGGTTGATCACCACCAAGGGTGATGCAAATAACGCAGCAGATTTGGAAAAGATCACAAAAGTGGAAGGCAAAGTCCTGTTCATGATCCCCAAGCTTGGTTATGGGATCGATTTTATCAGGAACCTGTTCAGGCGTGGGTAAATTCTGCAAAAGGGGAGCCTGAGCCATACGGGACATAGTTGTGAATGTTCATTCGGTCGATTTTCGTGTTTGTTTTATTAAATGTTCGGGACGCTTCAGTCCCCGAATTTTTGGAGGATTGCTCCTCACCCTGAAGAGTGTATGAAAATTTTTCTGAGTTACGCCGCGTCGGTTGTTCTGATCTTCCTCTTTCTCCTTCTCGTTCCATTGGCCTATGGGACCTTAAATAACCGTTGGTACAAGGTCCTGGCGATCGATGGAAACTCGATGTACCCGGCCTTGGGGTTTGGGGATCTGATCGTGATCACCCCGCCCGACGGAAACCATTCCCGCAGGCACAATTATCACCATGAGCGTGGATGGCAGCCTGGTCACTCACCGGCTTGCGGCCGCGTACCAGGGAGGATTGCCTGAAACCAAGGGAGATGCCAACGAAGTTGCTGACAACTTTTCACGGAACAATCTGAGAATTGTCGGGATCGTCCGTTTGTACTTTCCTTTTTGGGATACCCGTTTTTATTACTTCCGCTCCCTTTTTAGCAAGACCTGATCGGGAAAAGGTTTTTCCTCGGAGGTTCTTAACCACAGTTCATTCTCTGCATTTTTAAGGAGAACAAAAATGAAAAAGATTTTGATGATCGGAATGGCTGGAGTACTTGTCCTGTTATCCATCCTGGCATATGGTCTGATCGATACGGGTGCCTGGTTTTCAGATACCGTATCGAGCACAGGCAACCAGCTGACCGCTGCCACCTTGAAATTGAGCGTGAACGAATCGCGCGGCACCAGGCAGACCTATGCGCTGGACAACATCCGGCCTGGTGACTGGCAGCTTGGCGGGCAGGCGATCGTGAAGAACGACGGCACCATTCCCGGCCATCTCTGGTACGAGATCGAAAATATCAGCCCTGCCGATGGCCTGCTGGGTGAGTTGGTTTATCTAAAATTCCAGGCCAATGTTGAGCCCTGGACTCACTACGGCGGAGACGATGGTGATAAACGATTCCGATGGCACACGCGTGGATGTAGCGGATCTTGCGCCTGGAGATTCCATCCCATTGGTGGTCTATTTCCGCTGGCCTCTCACCGACCAGGATAACGACGCCCAGGGTGCAACCTTAACCTTTGATGTGATCTGGCACCTTGAGCAAATCCCTTAAGATTTCCCTGGGGAGGGCAGGGAATGTTTTACCTGTCCCTGCCGCTGAAGGAAAGGTGTCAAACGTGATGAAAAGAATCCTCATCCCTCTGTTTCGTTTTACTGATTGCCCTGGTAACCTGGCGCTTGATCGAATCCCAGGCATCACTGGGCGTCTCTTCGAGGACGAGGGTTTCGGTTTCCGCTGCATCGCTGGACTTTAATCTTAGTGTCGATGAAGACAGCAGCAGGGAGATCAATTTGGGAGAGGTATCTCCAGGCGACGCGGGTATGGTAAACGTTACAATAAACAATATTGGAACGATTCCCGGGACTTTTTGCGTGGAAAGGATTTCTGTCCTCCTCCAATTTTTACTTGCAGCCCGCTGGCACTTGTGATGTAGTGGTTGAACCCGGGTCTTCGGGCGGGTTTACCCTTGAATGGTCCCTACCAATTTCTGCCCATAATTCCGGGATGGATGGAACGAATTTTGAGTTTTCCATTAGCATTCGATTTGAAAATGGTTATCAAGTGACAAAGCAATTGAAAATTACTGGAACGATCAGTGATCCAGCCGATACCCCCACACCGACTTCAACCGATACACCAACGGGTACTCTTACAGGTACATTCACACCCGCAAATACCATGGCTACTGATACTTCAGAGCTGCCATTGGTTGTATCAGCTACCAGGACTCCAACTCCAACAAACACTCACACCCTAGTACCCACCGAAGTGTCCACCGAAACCCCCACGCTAACAGAAACCCCCACCGAGGTGCCAACCGATACACCGATCCCACCAACCGAGACTCCAACGGACTTACCTACTGAAACTCCGCTTCCCCCAACCGAGACACCTGCTGAGGCGCCTCCCGATACACCTATAGGCATTTTCTTCGGATCAGATCCTTATCAATTACTGTAGTTCGCGATCTTGAACTAATTTATGAATAAACCGTTATCATTGAAACGCAAATGCGAAAAATGATGACGGTTTTATTTTTTTATTTCCTTGGAAGAGCAGATATTATTTTAGCGATTAATCCTTGACTATCAGCAGTTTCTTCCTCCTCACCTGGAGTACGGACTTGCGGCGAAACAAACCAAATTACCCTGAAAGCCGGTTGTTTTTAGAAGAAATTCAGGGTAATATTAAAAGACTGACAACATCCCGACCGAATGATCGAGGAGTTTCCATGACGCTTGACGAAGTGAAATTTTGTCCTGCCTGCAAGATGGGTAATGATTCCGAGGCCAAGGCCTGCATTTACTGCGGCATCCCGTTCGAAGTCTCGGCGGGAGGCACTTCCACCAATACCTCCCAGATGCCCACCGTGTCCCCCCATTCCACGGATGAAATTGAAGCCGATGCGGAAAAGTACGTCAGGGAGATCCCTGATATGGGGATGGCCATCTACCGCGCCAATTATATGACCCCCTTTGCAGTGCGCCTCGACAGCCACTTCATTATCGGCAGGAGAACGGATGGGGGATCCGACGACCTGCTGGACCTGACCCCGCTGGACGGTTATATCATGGGGGTTTCCAAACAGCACGTGAGGATCCAGTTGGTGGGTACCGGGTACCAGATCACCGACCTTGGCAGCACCAATGGCACCTGGGTGAACGACGTGCGCCTGATCGCAAACCAGCCTGCCATCCTTCCCAACGCTGCCCGCGTGCGCCTGGGTCAAATAGACCTCTATTTCATCTACCGCCTCAAGGGTTCCTGAGCCAATTCTCCAGGATGAGTCTGAATGGACGCCTCCGGAAATCGGGAAAAAGATTCTCTTGCTGCAGCCTCCAACGCGCTCAAGACCGGTGACCTGAAAGAGGCCCGCCGGATCCTGCGCCTGCTGGCTGTTAAGGATCCCCGGAACGTGGCAGTATGGGAGCTGTTCTACCAGGCGTCCTATAATGACGATGAGCGGATGAATTGCCTGAGGACGATCCTGAAGCTGGCGCCTGGTCACGAGATCGCCGCGAAAGCGCTGTCTGAACTGGAGATCGCTCGCCGTTCCGCAGGGGTTTTCGCCAATGAAGCGGGACCCTCCCCCGAGCCTGGTTTAAAGCAAAATCGCGCGAAAAAACGCCGCTCGTCCAGGTTCATCCTGGCAAGCATTGTCGGGTTTGCTGTTTTTGTATGTGCAGCCCTGTGGCTGGCGGTGTTCTACCGCTGGGGACTCATCCCCCTTTCCCCGTCTGCCGACCAGACCCGGGCGGTGGTGGCCGCTGACCGCGCCGCCTGCCAGGTGCTGATCGACCGCGCTCTCTCCGCCTCCAGTGACCATTGCAACCGGGTGGGGTCAGACCAGGCTTGTTACGGTAACAATACCGTCAGCGCGCACCTGGTGCCTGGGGCTGCACAGCAGTTCGCCGCCCCCGGCGATATCATCGGCGTCAGCCAGATCGAGAGCATTTCCGCTTCGGTGCTCAATCCCGCTCTCAATGAATGGGGCATTGCCATCTTCAAGGTGATCAGCAACCTGCCGCGTTCACTGCCCGGTGAGACAGTCACGCTGGTTGTGTTCGGGAATACCACGCTTGAGAATTCCGGCAGCCTCGAAACCTATTATTTTTACAGCGGAGTCGGACAGGTTGCCTGCGACCAGATCCCCTTCGACGGCCTGATGGTGACCATGCCCGAAGGCACCGGCATCCACTTTGTCGTTAACGGCGCGGAGCTCACCCTGATGGGCAATGCCAGCCTTAAGGCAGTCAAGAACGGCAGCATGGACGTGACCCTTTACAGCGGTTCAGGCTCGATTGAATCGGATGGTCAGAAGCAGATCTTCGGCGCCGGTGAAAGCGTTTCGGTGCCATTGGGTGGACCAAACGGCGTGGACCCCATCGGGCCTCCCTCTGCTCCCCAGCCTTTGTCGCCCGACGACCTGTCGGTTGCGTGCAGCATGACCCGCGCCTACTGTGACCCGGCTGACATCACCCCGGTCCCCACGGAGCTTGCCGCCCAAATGGTCCTAACCGCCGATGCCCGCACCGCCACTGCCACCCAGACTTTCACTCTCACACCGAGTCTCACTTTTACCATTACGCCCTCGCCCACTGCCACGTTGACTCCATCTCCCTCATTAACCCTGACCTCCACGCTCACCCCCACCCGCACATCGACGCGCACCCGTACTCCCACGCGCTCATCCACCCCGCCCCCTCCGCCGCCCCCGGCAAATACAAACACCCCCAGTGTTACTCCGTCTCTTACCCTTACCCCATCGCTGACTTTCACCCCCTCCCTGACCCATACCCTCGTTACGGGGGCGGTGGTTGTGCAGATCGTCGATCCGGCTTCTGATGGCGCGCTGATCAACAATAATGCGGGTACCTCGTTCGAAGCCCAGGCATGGGATACAGCCGTGGGCACGACCAATGGCGATGGGATCGACCACGTCAATTTCTGGTTCACTTATGGCGGGTCGCCGATATCCCCTCTGCCCGATGCAGGCTCTCCACAGGTTCAATCGGCAGTTCGTTATTGTGCATTCACCGGCACAGGCACCTGCCTTACGGTGAACGGCTGGCTGGGCGGATCGCCATACGACAGCCTGCCAGACGGAACCTATACCATGTACGTCCAGGCCTGGGGCGTGAGCGGTGATTCGGGTGTTATTACCAGGACCTTCGAAAAAATACCTTAAGCGCCTGCAGCCATCCTCCACCCTCAAGAACTCCCCCCAAAAACATCTGACGATCATTCCTCGAGCGGATCAAATTTCAATGCTGCAATCCATCACCCCGAAACTGAAAGACCTTCGTCCAGGTATGCATTTCCTCCAGTATGAACTGCTGGAGCAGGTTGGCACCGGCGGGCAGGGAGTGGTCTGGTCGGCATTTGAGAAGGAACATGGGCGTATCGTTGCCATTAAATTCATCGATTCCTCCTCCAGCCAGGTGCAGGCAGTCCCCGACAATGTCTTCGAGAAGCAGGGGCAGCTTTTCCTCCAGCTAAAGCATCCCAATGTGCTGCCCACATATGATTTTGGCAGTCTCGGCACTCTCCGTTATCTGGTTTCCCTTTATATCCCGGGGGGGTCTTTGCAGGACCAGTTGGCGGGGGGGCGGTTGCCGGTGGATGCTGCCTTAAATATCGCCGCCCGCATTGCCTCTGCCCTCGATTATCTGCATGACCACGATATCATTCACCGGGACCTGAAACCCGGCAATGTGCTGATTGACCTTAATCGCAACATTTACGTTTTCGATTTTGGCCTGGCACGCGTCCTCTCCGGGAGCACGGTTTCCATGCACACCGGGCACGGCACCCTCCCTTATTCGCCTCCTGAACAAAGCACCCATTCCGGGATCACCATCCAGTCTGACCTGTATAGTTACGGGGTGATGCTCTACCATTTATTTACCGGCCACCTCCCGTGGGATGGGGAAATGTCGCTGGGAATCCAGCAGTTGCATTCCAGCGATGAGATCCCCGACCCGCGCCAATATAACGCAGACCTGCCTGCGGCGCTGGTCAGGGCACTGCGGATAATTACCGCCGCGGAGCCGGAAGCGCGCCCAGCATCGGCCTCCGCAGCGATGCAGATGCTTTATGAAGCGTTCAACGTTTCCCCTGTTCGGGTAGATGACACCCGGGGGATGGATGGCAGCCCCCTCAGCCTGGGAGCGAATGAGATCCTCAGTGGTGCCCTGGCAAAATGGGAGGATTCCCCCGGGATCATCCCGCTCACCCTGACCAGGTTCGCCCTGGTGGAAGTGGGACAAAAAGGACCTCGCGGCCTAAACATCTCCGGGAACCCGGACCCGTTCATGCTCTACTGCTCCCTTGTCTACGGGTACAACACGGATTTCTGGTGGAAAAGGGTGGAATCCTCCACCGAGCGGTTACGAATCTCAGCCTTGCTGATCCGCAGGGATAACCTGGTGCTCACCGCCCGCGTTCTCAGGTACCTGCTGGCTGACCAGGCGGTCCTGGGATCAAAAACACCCCTGCCGGCCGCGCTCACTGGCTCGTTGCTGGATATTGCCGGGAGCAAGGCGAGCCCGGACCTTAAAGCGAACCTTTTCGATTTCCTGGAGCGGATGACCGTTCCCCCGCCGGGGTGGCAAAATTCGCTCCCGGGCACCGACCAGGTTCTCACCCTGGCGCGCCTCGCCTGCGAGGAAAACCCCCTTGGCGACCGCGCCGCGTGGCTGATCGGACGTTTGCATTCCACGCCGGCTGTGTCTGCCCTGCTCGGGAATGCAGGTGATGACCGGCGTGACGCGGCCCTGCTCCTGGTGCTCGAGGCTGCCGGGAGCCTGCCCTCCGTCCTTCCCGGAAGGCTGCGTATTTCGCTGGCAATTGAAAGGTTCGCACGCTGGCTGGTTTCCAACCTTGCCACCCTGTTGGGTGTTTTTGGGCTGGCAGCCCTGGGCGTGTTCCTGGGTTTTGGCGCGCATGTTTATTTGACTTACCGGTTGCCTAATTTCATGGATCTGACCCGCATCAGCATCGCCATCGAACGCGGGCTGTTCATGGGGTTCGTCTTTGGGTTCGGAATATTTCTCACCCGCCTGCTGGCTGAACAACTCCCGACTCCAAAAAAACCGGTGCGCCAGGCGCTCTCCGCCTTGATGGGTGGAACCATCCTGGCGATCGCACTGCTGTTATATGATATTCTTTTCCTCAACACGCTTCCGGGGGGAGTGTTATTCATTGCCGGGTGTTTTCTCATCTCCGCCGGGTTTGCCGTCGCCCAGGGAGTGCGCTCCATGGCGTGCAAGATGATCATCCCGGCTGCCGCGATTTTCCTTGCCCTGGGAGGGACGTGGTTCGGTCATCTTGCCCTGGCATCCTCCCCCATTGGCATGGCTCCGGTCTTCTTCTACGATTATGCCTGGCCGCTTACCCGCATATTGGCTGTCATGCTGGCTGCCAGCCTGCCAATGGCTGTTTTGGGCTCCATCGGGAAAATTCCCAAGCGGTAATTTTTCCAATTCTCCCGGGACCTCATCTTCAATGATTGTTGGCATTATTTCAAATGTGGATCGGAGTTCAGCTCCGCTTCATTCAGTTGGACAAAAGGATTACCGTTTGTCATGAAGATATTCTCACTTTTCATTCCAGGTTTCACCCTGGTTTGGGTACAGGAGGCTGGATGTCCAATTCCGTTTCAACTCATTTGATGTTCTTTGGTACTGCTGGCGAGGCAATGGAGCTGTATCGATCCGAATTCGATGAATTTAAGATCCAGGAGATCCATAAGTATGTGGATTCTGATGGAGAAATGGCGGGGAAAATTAAAATGGCAAAGGTGAAATTTGCAGATCATGATTTGATGATTATTGATAGCCAGCCTGTGCACGATTTTACCTTTACGCCCGCAATGTCACTATTTGTCGATTTTGATGATCCTGCCGGTCTTGACCATGCATTTGAAGTTCTTTCAACAAATGGGAAGGTTTTTATGCCCTTGGATGATTATGGGTTCAGCCCAAGATTCGGATGGGTGCAGGATCGATTTGGGGTGTCCTGGCAGCTAAATCTTAAGCCGCAATGACGAGTAAGCGATTAAATTCGGAGACCACCTGATGCCTGGAGTGGAAATCGAGGAACCTCCCATCTCAAGTCAGCCGTTTGACGAAATGGTCAGCGGATTGGTCGCGCGAATGAGAGAGCTGTGGTACGGCTGCGAACCAACCCTGCCTGATCTGGGACCGGTCTACACGCTGGATGAGCAAATAGTCCGCGAATCGAAACTGGGTATTTGCCTGGACCGGCTGGGGGAGGAATTGAAGCGGGCTTCCCTTGACCGTCCTGACGGGCAGGCACTGCAGGAACGGCTTTACCCTTTGGCGGGAGACATCCTCAAGAACACCTTCAACCTGGAAGACCGTCACGTGGACTCCCTCACCTCTTACGGCTTCACCGAATCGATCGAGGAGTTTGTCCGCCAGGCGCGCCGCTTCGACCCGCAAATTTCCGCCGAAGATATTTACCAGGCCGGCCGCAATGCCTGGACGATGAGCTTCCTCCAGTTCCTGTTTGGAATTCCGCTGCAGATGACCCCCTCCATCCTTGCCTTCAGCCTGCTGTATCCGTACAGCGATAATATCCTCGATGATCCGGGCATCCCGCCCGCCGTCAAGCGGGAATTTAGCCGGCGGTTCGAGAAGCGCCTGGAAGGCACGCGTGTCCAGCCGGCCAGTCCCGTGGAGGGCAAAATATTCGACCTGGTCGGGTTGATCGAAGGGCAGTTCGACCGGCAGCACCATCCCGAAGTTTACGCCAGTTTAATGGCGATCTACCGCGCCCAGCTGAAGAGCCTGCGCCTCCAGCTTCCGGCCGCCTCACCCTACGAACTGGATGTGCCCGGCCTGGTTTTCGAAAAAGGGGGCACTGCAGTGCTTGCGGATGGTTATTTGGTTGCCGGCAGCCTCACCCCGTTCCAGCGTCTCTTTACGTTCTATTACGGTGCTTTCACCCAGTTCATGGACGACCTGGAAGACGTGGAAACGGACCGCCGGGATGGCATCCTCACCGTCTTTTCCCAAACAGCCCGCCGCTGGCCGCTGGATGCCGTTACCGCTCGCCTGATCGCGTTCGGAAACGGCTTGCTCGACGTTTTGTCCCAATTTGAGGTACCGGGGCTTGAGCCCCTCGCGGAGATCATGCGCAAGTGCATCACCCCGCTGCTGATCGATTCGGCCGGTCGGGTGGGTCACCTGTACAGCCGCCCATTCCTGGCTGAACTGGAACGCCATTCACCTTACCGCTTTTCCCGGCTGAAAAAGGTGCGCCGCAGGCTGGAGCGAAGCTTCTCGGTGAATGAGGTTGTTGAATTGATCGTCCAGGCTGGCAGCCGGGTGCCTGGTTAGGGAGGATTGCATTTTCCGAATTTTCCAGGGACTGCGGGTTTTGGATGGAATTACCCTGGGGTGCCTTCCCATTCTTTCGGTCGGGGGAAAATGAACGCGAAAACTGCACTATAATTTGTCAAATTAGTTCATTTATCTTTCTATGATCTCCGGGAGCTGTTATTTATGCAGGGTTTCCCGCGTTTGAAAGGACGGTTCATATGGCTGCAGTAACACAGGTGAGAAAACGGGACGGACGGGTCGTCCCATTCAGCCAGGGAAGGATCACCAATGCCATCTATCGCGCTGCCGTGGCGGTGGGGGGCCGGGACAGGAATACCGCCCAGGCTCTCAGTGACCAGGTCGTTGCGCTGGTCGAGGAAAACTTTGGATCCAAAAAGATTCCCTCTGTAGAAGATGTCCAGGATTTGGTCGAGAAGGTCCTCATCGAAAACGGCCACGCCAGGGTGTCCAAGGCTTACATTTTATACCGGGACGAAAGGAACCGTGCCCGCCTCCACGTCAGGTCCACGACCGAACAGAACCGGGAGAACATCCCCTGGGCAAAGATGTGGTCGGTCCTCAACTGGGCGGTGGACCATGGTGTGAATACCGTCGCTGGGCTGAACAAAAGGATTAAAAAAGGTCAGATCCAGGATCTTGTGATGGAGTCCGAAACGGCCTACGCCCGGGATATCAATACCGTGGAAAGCTCCATCCTTGAAAAACGGGACGAGATCCGCCTGGCGATTTTTGCCGGGCCGTCTTCTTCCGGGAAGACCACTACCACCAAAAAGATCGCTCACCGGCTGGCGGAAAAGGGGGTCACCTTCGTGGAGTTGAACCTCGACAATTACTATTTTGACCTGGAGCTGCACCCCAAGGACGAATTTGGCGACTACGATTTTGAAACCCCCCAGGCCCTGGATATCGAGTTGATCAATCGTCACCTGAAAGCCCTGCTCGACGGTCATGAGATCCAGATGCCGTTTTACGATTTCAAGACCGGGAAACGCAGTAAAAAGACCACCCCCACCCACATTTCGAAGCAGGATGTCATCCTGATCGACAGCCTCTACGGCCTGTACCCGCCGCTTACCGAGGGGTTGAAAGGTACCTCTTTCAAGGTATATATCGAGCCGCTCATGCAGCTCAAGTGTGACGATGGGGAATACGTCCGGTGGACGGATATCCGCCTGATGCGCAGGATGCTCAGGGATGCCACCTCCAGAGCCTCGGATTACGGTCAAACCCTCACCCACTGGCATTACGTGCGCTCGGGCGAGCTGCGCAACATCCTGCCGTTTATTTCGACCTCGGATTACATTGTCAACAGCGGCATGCCCCATGAGCTGGCGATCTACCGCCCAAAGCTGCTCAAGTATTTCAAGGGCTGGTCGCGTGAGTACCGCGATGACCCGCTTCGGACGGATGCCTGGTCGCGCGCCTCCCGCGTGTACGAATTGTTGCGCTCCATCACCCCCGTTGATGACGATTCGGTTATCCCCGCCGACTCGGTGCTGCGTGAATTCATCGGCGGGCTGGACCTCTCCGCGTAGGGATTGTCGATCAATAGGAGGTTTCCATGAAGATCAGTGCCCGCATTCAAAACCGCGCCAATGATCACCAGGTGATCTTGGAGACAAATGGGAAAGTGCAATCCCTGGCTGTCCCGCCCAAATCGACCGGGTTTGGCTCGGGCGTCAACGGCGGCGAGTTCCTGTTCCTGGCTCTTGCCACCTGCTACTGCAACGACCTTTATCGCGAAGCCGCCAAGCTGGGGATTAAGGTGGAGGGCGTGGATGTGGAAGTGGACGGTGACTTTGGCGCGGATGGCGAACCTGCCCGCGACATAAGCTACCGCGTAAAGGTGACCTCCGCTGCCGGTGAAGAGACACTGCGTGAGCTGATTCGCCAGGCGGACAGGATGGCTGAAATCCACAATACCCTGCGCGCCGGGACGCCGGTAACGCTCGGTCAGTCGGAGATTGTCGCGAAGTAGTGGCGAAGGCGTTGCCCTGGTCTTCTCGTCCGGAGAACAGCCTTCTGTAAAGGAGGAGACCATGTTTCTTTCGATCAGGCGTCTCATCATCGCTTCAGTCCTGGCCCTTGCCCTGGAATTTGTTGCTTTCAACTTTATTCCGGCCTATGCCAGGATCATCGCCTCCCGCACCCTACCCCGGCAGGTGGGGGACTGGGTTGTTAACCTCCTGGTTTTCTTCGTCGTTTTCTATCTCCTCCTCACCCTGGCTGCATGGCTGATTCGAAAGGTCTCTCCGCCCACCAAATAATGGGGCACCCTGGCGGGCAGTGTCCGGGGGTTTCTGATACGGGAACAATTCCCCTTTCTTGCCGGTTGTTTACTTCCCCACCTTGGCATTGTTAAATATACATTAGCATCGAGCTAAATCTCCTTCCTTTTTTTCATTCCCCCTGCTATACTTTACATACCTATTAACATCTTATTTATCCATAATCCATATACCAGGATGGGTCTGGGGGCGCTCTCAGCCCGGGTAATGGGATCGGATGATTGGTTTATATAAGGAGATCCGCATGATAAAAAACGAAATGAACATCCTCATTCACAAGCCTGTCGGCGAAGTATTCGACTATGTCAGCGACATCCAGAATGGTCCCAATTGGCAGACCGGGCTCCTGGAAGTGCGCCGCATCACCGATGGCCCCGTGGGGGTCGGCACCCGCTTTACCTCTGTGCGGAAGTTCATGGGTCGCAGCGTGGAGTCGGATATCGAGTTCAGCGACTATGAACTGAACAGGAAGATGTCCATAAAAAGCGTGTCGGGGAATTCACCCTTCAAGCAGACATTCATTTTTGAACCGGCAGCCGATGGCACCCGGCTGATATCCCGGTTTGAGCTCCACATGGGCGGCATCATGGCGCTGGCTGAACCCCTGATGGCGTCGGGCGTCAGGCGTGAGCTTGCTGCCGATTTTGGCAGGCTGAAGGAAGCCATCGAAACCCGTGTTCCCGAGGCCTTCGAGCTGATGGAATAAGCTGAGACAAACACACCCCCGTCCATTTGGACGGGGGTGTGTTTTTATACCTGTGTATAGAAATATATGCACCAGGACCTGCACTCTTTTATCAAACAATTGCAATAATATATATTCCGTGTTATTATATATCTGTGATATTTTCATTCAAAAGCAGCGGTACTGCGGATATCTTTAATGGAATCAATAGCACTGCCGCTCGGAGGACATGCCCGAGTATTTTATGGAAGATCGCTTCCCGCAGGCTGGACCTGCTTGATTCAGTCGTAGCCTTGCAGGAATTAAAAATCCCGCCGGGTAATCGGCTTGAAACGCTGGCTGGCGCTCGAAAAGGTCAGCACAGCATCCGTGTAAATGATCAATATCGCATTTGTTTTTTCTGGACAGACAAAGGTCCTGACCTGGTTGAGATCGTGGACTATCATTAGGAGAATAAAATGATTCGAGTTCCAACCAATCGTTCCCCCACCCACCCCGGTGAAATGCTATTGGAGGAGTTCATTATTCCGATGGGCATTACCCAGCGAGCACTGGCAGACGGCATCCGCGTGCCCTACCAGCGAATTAACGACCTGATTAATGGGCGGCGCGGGATTACCCCTAGCAGCGCTTTGCGTTTGGCGAAGTTTTTTGGGAACTCGCCCGATTTTTGGATGAACCTTCAATTGCGCTGGGATCTATACTTTGCTCAGCAAACCGAATCCAGGATTATTAAATCCATCCGCCCATATGCCCGTAAAACTCCCAAACTGGGTGCGCCAGGTAATCTGATCGGACAGGAACCCGTTCGCCGACGCTGAACTTCAAGTGTGGCGTTTTCCATAATAATCGCGGGTAGGAGATTAATTAACGCCTCCTTCCCGCTTTTATTTTCTCATTTCACCGTCGTCGGCTTGATCAGCACCCACTTCTTGCAGCCGTCCACGGTATAAACCAGCGCCTTTTCCCCCGCTGCTCCGCCGGTCGCCCAGCCGTGCAGCGGGTCCGCAAATGAAAGCTCTGCATCCCAGCTTACCGTCGACAGGTGCGTCCAGGTGTACCCGCCGTCCTCGCTCTTGTACATGTCCCTCCCCAGCAGCAGGGCGTGCAGGGCATCGAAGAAGAACAACCTTACCGGTCTTTCCAGGGAAACCATTAACTGGGCAGGCAGGTGCACCGTTGTCCAGTTCATCCCGCCGTCCTGGCTGCTGTATAAATAGCTGGTGTACTGGTGCGGGGGGCTGTAATAATCGAAACATCCCACCAGCATCCGTATCGACTGGTTCGACAGCAGCACGGGCTGGAAGGTTTCGCAGTTCTCGTACTGGGTGAACAGGTCGGGCGCATCCGGCGGGGGCGGCAGTTCGCGGTTCGTCCAGGTGGCGCCCCCGTCGGTCGTGACATCGAAGGCTGGCGCGCCCGGTCCGTAAGCGCCGGTCGTCTCCAGGGTGCGCAGCCCAAATTGGGTGTCCGCAAAGACCATCCCGGTGTAATCGTCGCTGTACTCTCCATCCAGGGAGGTCCAGTTTGCGCCGCCGTCTGTGCTGCGGTACAGCTCATGGTTGTAGTGCGTGCCGGCTCCCACGTACACCCCCCTCACCATCATCCACAGGTTTTGCGCATCCAGGACGGCATACTCCGCCCAGCTTACATCCCCCACCACATTCGGGTAGATAGTCGGGTCCGCGTTGATCGTCCAGGTCTGCCCGCCGTCGCTGGTGTGATATACCGCCAGCGGGAATTCGAGCTGCCCTGCGCTGGAGAAGGCGACCCACGCCGTCTGCGAATCCAGAAACGCCCCATATATCATGTCCCCGGCTGCCCCGCTGGGTGTCACCTCGCGCCAGGTCTTTCCACCGTCCTTCGTTTTGAGCAGGATCCCGCCGCTGGTTCCCCAGCCTTCGGTTAAGTTGATCATGGCTATCTCATCCAGCTGGACCGGGCTGCCGGGAGGCAGGCTGGCTGCTGCAGCCGGTTGAGGGATGCGGGTCGGCCTGGGGGTGGGCAGTTCCTGTGTGGGCGTTGCCGTCTCGGTCGGGAGCACCTCCACGGTTGGGGGGATCGTCTCCTGGGTCGGCTGGAGTGTGCTGGGTTGGGTCGGGATCAGGCTGGGCTGGTTTTCCAGGGCGGGGGTTGCGCTGGGGGCTGCGGGAGAAAATAAATTGCACGCCGCCAGGACAAGGATAAGCAGGATTGCTGCTGCCGTCACGGAAATTTTGGATTTCATCTGGGTCTCCTTGCTTTGCCGCCGTGCCCGCGTCCCGTTTGACTTTTTCGTTCTCCTCCGATTCTACTCCAAAGGCAGCATTCCAGAGCCTGTTGACATATTAGAACGTATGTACTACACTTAATCCATGACACAGGAATTTACCATGGATCCTGATCACAATATTTATCACCGGAAATCTATCCGCTTGAAGGGTTTTGATTATTCCCAGGACGGCGGTTATTTTATCACTGCAGTCTCTTTGCATAGGGATCACCTGTTTGGGGAGATCGTTGGCGGAAAGATGCAGGTGAATGCGTTGGGCAGAATTACCCGGAATTGCTGGGAAGAAATTCCGATCCATTTTCCCAACGTAGAATTGGGTTCGTTCGTTATCATGCCAAATCACGTCCATGGCATTATTTTCATTTTTTATGACAACCAGGACGATGCATCTTCTCGTAGGGGCACGATATATTGTTTACAGCAACATAGGTAACAGGTTGTGCAACCACATGGGTAACACTAATGTATCATACACTAGGCTTCAAGCGATAAGCTTTCCGAGACAACAATTCGCCCTTGGTTACATCGATCTTGGCAACGATGAAATTGCGGTAACACACCAGCGCAATGTCATCTTCACTGTTTGGAATCAATTGCACCCGAGTATCCCTGAATGTTTCACTGATATAGATTTGGTAATTGGCAAACCTCAGAAAGCCCCAGTTGTTGATTTTGAATAAGCGATATTGTGAACTATATTCATACGGGGAAACATTCTCCTGATACTCCCGAGAACTGGAAGTGTACACTTGGGCAGGGCAACGATCTCCTAGCGCTTGGTGGGGACGCTCATGGTTATAGAGTCTTCCCCAGCGCTCCAGTTCCATCACCGCATCTGCAAAATTCTGGATCCGATGAACCTTAAGAACCTCAATGTCCATGGATCGATGGAATCTTTCTATTTTGCCCTGAGTTTGGGGATGATGGACCCGGCCATGAATCGGCAAGATATCTTGATCCATTAATGCCCTTTCGAACAGGGTGTATCCGTTCTTGAACCCCGCAAAACTTGGTCCATTGTCGGTTAAAACAGCTTCTGGCAGCCCAAACATTCGGAAAACTCGCAGAAAACTCCCCAATACATCCCTTTGATCCCGTTTGGGCTCGATGAGCAAGGCATATCTTGAATGATCATCCAATATCGTCAATGGGTAACACCGCTCCCCATCCGCCATCAGGACGTCACCCTTGAAATCCGCCTGCCACAGCTCATTGTTCCGTTCTCGTTCAAATCGTTTGAAAGGTCGGTGGGCAAGGGAAGCTTCCTTGGATATCATCCCATTTCTTCCCAATATGTTATTTACTGTCCGGACACTAGGCATGCTGTGACCTTTGCCGCTTAAATATGCCTGTATCTTGCGTGCCCCCCAACCAGGATATTCCCGCCGCAAATCCAGGATCAATCGCTCTATCTGCTCATCCGTTTTTGATCCACTCTTCTTTGGCCTTCTACTACGATCCTCCAAACTTTGCTCTTCTTGGTATCGTTTCAGCCACTTATATCCAGTTTTGCGGCTGATCCCATACTCTTCGCACAGGGCGCTGAAATTCCGGTCCTCGTGCTCACTTCTGATAATGAATTCTTCGCGTAACATTTTCACTCTTCTTTCCATCCACGGCATATTAACCTCCTCGCTTGCGGTCTTATGCCATGAATTATCCTGTGAAAGTGTTACCTAAGTCTTTGCACTAGTTGTTACCTTTGTCCTTGCCTTATACAATATATCGTGCCCCTACCAAAACCACCCCCGCACCAACAATCATAAAAGCGCAATTTGGGAGACCGACTGTAGGATCGTTGTCCACCATCGTTCGGACCTATAAGGCCGCCGTTACCCGCCGCGCCAGGAAGGAATTAAGTACCGGCAATATCTGGCAGCGAAACTATTATGAACACATCCTCCGCGACCCGATGGATTTCGAACGGATTTCCGTCTACATTGCTGAAAACCCGATCAATTGGGAGCAGGATGAGGAGAATGGTTAAAATCCATGCAAGGTATTCGTTCCGCGCAATCACTTACTAAAGTGACTTTATTCGTACTCCTTTCC